>NZ_JACVMX010000010.1 GCF_014530035.1 Leucobacter sp. cx-328 | reverse complement strand
GTTCATGCCAGGGATAAAAAATTGGCATTTGACAATCAAGTGCACACTATTGAGTTCTCAAGGACCAGACACTCCCCGTACCGACCAAACCAATGGCCCTCCGAAAAGCAGTCCAACAACCAAAACCAAACGATTCCAGTTAACCGCAAGCGAATCAACCAGGCCAGCGATGCTGCCCGGCTGCGTTGCGGCGACAAGGGAATACATTACGCCGATCCACACCCCAGCGCAAACCCAGACCACATCCCGGGCGTGTCTTCAGCACTCAGCTCCGGGGATCCGCACAAAGACGCCTGAACCGCAGCAATGCGAGCAACAGTATGAGCTGATAGCCAGAGGCAACACCGCGCCGTAAATACAGAAAAGGCCTCAACATTACTGTCGAGGCCTTACGGAGCCGCCTACCGGAATCGAACCGGTGACCTATTCTTTACGAGGGAATCGCTCTACCAACTGAGCTAAGGCGGCTTGGCACAGATTGCTCTGTACACAAGCGACAACTATAGCAGGTTCCGGGTGCGTGATCGCACGTCGGTGATGCCGAAAATTCACAGCACAAGGCGTGCATATGCGACACGCCACGAGGCGAACCCAACGTTGGGTCACACTCGTGGCGTGTGCAGATGAACTATTCGGTGCAGAGTGGGTCTTGTGCGGGGACCGTGCCCTCGACGAGGAACTCATCAATCACACGAGAGGCGCAGCTACTCGTCCCGTATGCGGTGTGCCCTTCACCCTTGAACGTCACCAGGACTCCACTCTCAAGCTGATCGGCCAGAGCTTCCGCCCACAGGTAGGGCGTAGCAGGATCGCCTGTCGTGCCGATCACCAAAATGGGGTTCGCGCCCTTGGCACTCACCGGTTCTCGGTTTTCGGTTGAGTCGCCTGGCCAATCAGCACAGAATGTTCCACCGTAGGTCTGGAAACGACCGATGGTTGGCGCTAGCTTTTCGAGTTCTGCAGCTTCTGCCCGCATGGACTCCACGTCAGCGTCAGTCGGATAGTCAAGGCAGTTAATTGCCCAGGATGCGACCGTCGAATTGTCCAGGTATGAGCCATCAGCGTCACGGCTGTAATACGAATCGGCAAGGGCGAGTGCGATGTCTGGGTCTCCCTGCGGAATAGCTTGGAAGAGCATGTCAAGGTACGACCAGTTGTCTTGGTTGTAGAGCGGCGTGATGATCGCGGTGAGCAAGGTACTTGATCCGACGTACCGGCCATCTGAAGCTTGCAACGGCTCCGCATCAACCTGATCGAGCATGTCACCGATCTGCTTCATCGCTTCATCTACGGTTCCGGTGAAAGGGCAGTCACTCCGGGTAAGGCAGTCCGTGACGTATGCCCGCAACGCAAGTTCGAAGCCCTTCGTCTGTTCGCGGATCATCTCGCGCTCAGTCACCTGTGGGTCAATCGCGCCATCAAGCACGAGACGACCAGCATTTTCAGGGAATCGATCTGCGTACCGAGCGCCGATGTAGGTGCCGTAGGAGTAACCAAGATAGTTCAGCTGCTCGTCCCCCACGATGGCACGCATCATGTCGAGATCTTGCACAGTCTCATCGGTGCTCACGTACTTGATGAGATCGCCCGAGTTTTTCTCACAGGCCTCAGCGATCGTACGCGCACTCTCTTCGGAGGCCTGCAGCCATTCATCGCTGCCACGCTTCAGATTAATGGAGTCGTCAAAGCCAAACAATTGCTCGTCAAGTTCGGCATCAGTGAAGCAATCGATCGCGCTGGAGTTGCCGACGCCGCGGGGATCCCATCCGATGATGTCGTAGTTCTTGAGCAAAACGTCATCAAGCCCGTTGGTGCCTGCGTATCGAGCGTATTCGACTCCTGATGCGCCAGGGCCGCCCGGGTTAATGAACAAGCTGCCGAGGGGATTGGAACCCGTAGCCGGCTTGCGGATCATCGCAAGCTCAATTGGTTCACTCTCCAGATCGTTCCAGTTCAATGGGGCCAACACGGTCGCACACTGGAAACCGTCACCGCAGTTGCGCCAGTCAGGCTCCTGCGACTGATACCCCGCAAGCGTCTGCTCGACGTCACCCTTCGGAGGAGCAAAATCACTCGAGCCTGGCTTCTGCTGCACAACTGGCTGGCCAAATCCACCGCTGATGAGCAAAGCAATAAGCCCCGCAATCAGCAGGCCAACGACCACCGTGACGATCAGGCGGAAGCGCTTACTCTTCTGCCGAACGATGTCTTCGGCGTTATCGATCTCACTCACTTGTGTACCTTTCAGCGGGCGTCGTTAACGAAGTTATGAATCATCACGATCCGGGCGAACAGGGCTTCCATGACAAGTCCCGGAGTGATCTGTCGCATGAGCCGTTCACGGGCGTTACTGACAGCGTCGAGTGCTTGCAGTGTCTGCTCAGGGGTCCAGCGATCAGCAAGGTCGGAAATAGCTCGGCTGAACTCAAGGTTGATGAGGTCTCGCTCATCGACAGAAGCCAGCGCGGTCATCAGCACATCACGGTAGAGCGAGGACAGGTCAGTAAGGACGCGATCGAGTCCGTCACGCAGGCTGCGCTTTCGACGACGCTCCTGTTCTTCTTCGAGCGCCTTGATCTGTGATCGTAGACGCGGCGGAATTGCCGCACCGGGCGCGAGGCCAAGCCCACGCATGGCTTCCTCACGTTCGCGCGCGTCAAGCCGATCCATCAGCGCATCTGCGTCAGCCTGCGCAATTTTTGCAAGCGAGGCGGCAACTCCCATTGCGTCGCCAAGTGTTCGCACTCCAAGTGCCGCCTGAATTGAATCTTGGCGACGAGCGAGCGCTTCATCGTCAGAGGCGAGTCGCCTGGCCATACCAACGTGGCTCTGTGCTAAACGGGCAGCTTGTGCCGCGCGTTCGGGCGAGACGCCGTCACGGGACTGCAACAGTTGCGCGACATCCTCCACACCAGGTGTGACAAGCCGGAGCGCACGGGTACGTGAGCGAATCGTCGGGAGGAGGTCTGCCTCACTCGGTGCGCACAGCACCCAGATCGTTCGCTCGGGTGGTTCTTCGATAGCCTTCAGCAGCACGTTCGAGGTGTGCTCTGGCATGCGATCCGCGTCTTCAATAACAATGACGCGATAGCGCCCCTCACTCGGTGCATAGTGAGCGGTCGTGACTATTTCGCGAGCGGCATCGATCTTGATGATCGCGGCCTGAGTCGTCAATACCCCAAGATCAGGATGCGTGTGCGCCTGAACCTGCGCGTACACCCGGCCACGATCAGCCTCGGTACGGGCGATCAACGCAGCAGCAAACCGGTACGCAAGATTCGAGCGGCCAGAGCCCGCAGGGCCAGTAATCAGCCACGCGTGCGCAGGCGCAGCCGCCCCTGGCTCGTATGAAGCAGCGCGATCAAGCATTTCAACGGCCACGGGCTGCCCGACGATTTCAGACCAGAATCCCATGCTCGCAAGGCTACCGGTGGCCACTGACAATGTGTGGTTCTTGCTGAAAATTAGTGCAGATCAACGTATCCGGATTCGCCTCGTTCGCACAGTGCTGCGCCCGCACTGAGCTCGGCAGCGAGTGCCTCCAATGCGGCAACTTCGTGCGCGGCCACTGCAAATCGCTGCGTTACATCGGCGCCATAGGTTGCCTCGCCAACTGCATACCCGCGACGGCGAGCTTCAGACTCAATTTGTGCTGCGACGTCGTAGCCAGTGATCACTGAAACTTCGTGGCGCAGTCCGCGTTGCACGCGCTTCGATACGAGCACGGCGTCCGCTACGGAAGCCCGATACGCGCGGGTAAGTCCGCCTGCACCGAGCAGAATGCCGCCAAAGTATCGGGTCACAACTGCCACCACGTCACTCAGACCTGATGACGTGAGCGCATCGAGCATGGGCGCGCCTGCAGTGCCACTCGGCTCCCCATCATCGTTGGAACGTTGCACACGACCGTCATGTCCGAGCACAAACGCCGAGCAGTGATGGCGTGCCCGCGGATGCTCTGCCCGCACCACAGCGATCACTTCGCGCGCGGCCGCTTCGCTATCGACTCGTTCAAGCCTGGTTAAGAACCGAGACCGCGAGATTTCCACCTCGGTATCGACGCGTCCCGCGATCGTCTCGTATTCTTCGGCCATACCTCTATTCTGCCCGCTACGATCAAGAGCTATGGAACCACAGCGTCAAGACGTCCCGCGCGGAGCCCCTTCAGGGCCAACCTCGGTGCGCGCTGATGCGTGGATCTGGGCGGCTCGTCTCGCGAAGACCCGTAGCCAGGCCACTGCAGCGTGCAAAGCTGGACACGTTCGCGTAAATGATTCGTCAGCAAAGCCAGCGCAGGCCGTCAAGGTGGGCGACACTGTTCGCGTACGTCTGCACGGCCTCGAAAAGGTGTACGTGGTGCGGGGCCTGGGGATCCGCCGTGGAAGCGCGACAGAAGCTGCCACCCTCTTCGAAGATCATTCGCCACCCCCTCCCCCGCGCGAGGAACGACCCGCGGCCGTGGTACGAGATCGCGGCGCCGGGCGCCCGACGAAGCGGGACCGCCGCGACATTGATCGGCTGCGTGGGCGCGATAGCGACTCGTTCGATCCCTTGGGCTTCTAGCCACCCGATTCGGCGGCTTTACCTTCTGATTCTCAGGGCGCGGATCACCCCAGCCCGACCGGGTACCCTTACTGCGTGGATATTTCGGCACTCAGCGCGCAGGCTTCGGCAACCTCGATTGTGCTGAGTCGCGCCGAGTGGACTGCTCGCGAAGCCGCACACGAAGCGCGCGCAGATGCCTTTTCCGCTGACCATCGTGCGCGCAGGCTCGCAGGCAAGAAGCACCCCATCGAGGACTTCCTTTGGACGTACTACTCCTACAAACCTGCAGACCTACGTCGGTGGCATCCCGGAGCTGGCGTTGTTCTCGAAGGAGCTGCTGACGTCGCACCGAGCAAGGCCTTTGAAGGGCCCGGGTCAACGATCCCTGTCCCGGCACGCTCGGAGTGGCGTTACTACCGGACGGCAAACGGCTCGGATTTAACGGTTGATCTGCCCGCGTTCTTTGCGAAGCGCGCAACTTCGGTGGATTTCATCGCGGATCTTCTCGAGAAGACAATCGAACGGCCTCCTCATTTCGCCTGCTTTGGACTGCATGAATGGGCGATGGTGTACAAACTCACTCCTGAGCAAATCCGTCACGCCGGTCTTCCGCTGAGGATTGGCCACGAGGCCACAGATGCAGTTGTGGAAAGCAATCCCATTTCTTGTAGCCATTTCGACGCCTACCGTTTCTTTACCCCAGACGCACGACCTCTCAATCGACTTACGCCAACTCGGGCTGAACAAATCAACGACGAGCAGGCCGGTTGCCTACATGCTGGCATGGACGTGTACAAGTGGGTAACAAAGCTCGGGCCGATCATGCCTGGTGAACTGTTGCTCGATGCGTTTGAGCTGGCCCGCGATATCCGGACCGTTGACATGCAAGCGTCACCTTATGACGTGAGCGGTTTCGATCTTCCCGCGATCCCAATCGAGACCCCTGACGGTAAGCGCGAGTACGCTCACCGCCAGAGAGCCTTCACCGATCGAGGTAACGCATTACGCGTTCGCGTCATCCAAGCGATTGCGACTGCACGAGCCTCGTAGGCGAGTGAACGGGCAATCGCCTAGCTAATCTTTGGTGGTTTTCCTTTCTTGATTGAGAGTTTGCGACGGACCTGACCAGCATTTGCGGCAGCGATTCCGCCAGCTAGTGTCACAGCCGCTACAGTCACGGCTACTGGGTTCACAAGTGAGACGACCTCGGAGTCTTTGAGTTCTACCTCCTCGACCATCCTGTTCTCCGAGTCCGTTGACCGATCTGCTGAGCCTGGGGTCGGTTCTGGCGATACCGTTCGCTGTTTGGTTTCAACTGGGCTTGTTGCCGGCACGACCCTTGCAGCCGGCGCTTTTGGAGCTTCGATGTACCAAGTGCGTGTCGGCACAACGTTCATCTCGCCAAGAGGCGACTGAATGGGCTTACGTTGAGCATGTTCCTTCGCTGTCTCTGTTTTCATGTCATTCTCAGGGCTACCGGGCTGATCGTCAGAGTCTGCCGGCAGCTCGGGTCGATCAGAATCTCCAGGAGGTCCTGGCTCGGTCGGAGGACCAGGAGGGCCAGGAGGGCCAGGAGGCTCAGGAGGATCTGGATCCCCCGAAGGACCAGGAGGCTCCGGCGGATCAGGATCCCCCGAAGGACCAGGAGGCTCCGGCGGATCAGGATCCCCCGAAGGACCAGGAGGCTCCGGCGGATCAGGATCCCCCGAAGGACCAGGAGGCTCCGGCGGATCAGGATCCCCCGAAGGACCAGGAGGCTCCGGCGGATCAGGATCCCCCGAAGGACCAGGAGGCTCCGGCGGATCAGGATCCCCCGAAGGACCAGGAGGCTCCGGCGGATCAGGATCCCCCGAAGGACCAGGAGGCTCCGGCGGCTCCGGAGGCTCAGGCGGCTTCGGCGGCTCCGGCGGCTCAGGCGGCTCCGGCGGCTCAGGCGGCTCCGGCGGCTCAGGCGGCTCCGGAGGCTCAGGAGGCTCAGGAGGCTCCGGAGGCTCCGGAGGCTCAGGCGGCTTCGGCGGATCAGGGTCTTTCGGTGGTGCTGGCTTCACAAGGTCAAAGGAGACCACCGACACACCAGCTGGGTTCACCACTTCTTGATCAAGAATGTGTTGTTCAATGAAGAATTCGTTCTTGCCGTATGACAGGTTAGGGATGGTAACTGGGGCCCACACGCCTTCGGGATTGACAATTCGCCGCCAGATGATCGTGCGTTCTGCGTTGTAAATACCAATCAAGGAACCCGGTGTCGCACGCCCGCTCATGGTCACCGTACGGGCCGTTGGGTCCAGCGCGTCGAGGTTGATCGTTGCAAGTTCAGCTACTTTGACTTTCAGCCGGGCTGTCGAGGTCTTACCTTTGACGGTTTGTGTCGCCACAACATCGACCTCGTCACCCCACGCCAAGGGATGCTTGAATCGGTAGAACCAGTACCCATCACGCTCGACCCAAACTGTCGCCAGCAGCTCATCGGTAGCACCGTTTCTCAGAGTCAGATCGTTGCGCCCAATTGCCCTGCCGTAAATGAGCGGTGTTTGGGTCACGCTCACTGTCGACTGACCCAGAATCTCGACGTAATTGATGGGGAATGGCGTTTGGATGAAGTGGTAGCTCCTCCCACCCCACACGATGTCATGAGAACCCGACCTCGGGCCGAGATACTTTCCGCGGTATTTCCCGTCTTTCGCGACGAAGCCAAACTGCGTCCAAGTGGCACCAACGCGCACCGTGGTGACGAGTTGGCAGGTGCCCTCGCCAACCGGGATCCATCGCAAGCCATTTACGGCATCTGGTTGTTCAGCTGCCAGGCACCATTGTTCACCCGTGTCAGTTTGGTAGAGAATGTCTGCGGTGTTTCCCAAGTTGGGGATTCGGAAGAGCCCGCGGTCACTCCCCATACTGCTGTTTGCAATCAGCCCGGTAGCCGTTGTACCACTCATTCCCCATTCACCAATGGTCGTGTAGAGGTAGCCTTCCCACGCTTGCGCGGGCCCACTCGAATACAAATTGGCTGATGCACCAAGCACTACCGCACTGGCAATGACTGCGACTGCCCGCGATGCCGACCGTTTGCGCGGCCTGACAGAAAACCTTACGGCTGAATTGTTCAAGGCGTTCACCATTTCTGAAAATTGGTAAGAATGCCCCCCTCAATGAACCCTAAAACCCCAGGGAAAAATAGTCCAGTTTCCTGTGGATGGTGACCAATTCTGTACTGGGTGAGTGCTCGATATTTTGATCCGGTGCAGACAAAAGTGCCCGGCTCCAAACGGAACCGGGCACCTCAGTAAGCGAGCGCTACGCGCCAAACACGTTACTCACCGCGCGAAATGTTGGTCATCTCATCGCGAGGAACCACCTTGATACGGGTACGGCCCGCAGCCTCACCGAGCGCGAGCTCGTGGGCGTCGAGGCGGTGCCAACCGTCGATGGTGGTGAAGGGGACGTTGCGTGACTCAAGCAGGGCAGGGATCGCGTCAGTGTCGGTCGCCTCGGGCGACCACAGGTTTGCCTGATCCGCGATCAGGCATTCGAGGGTCTCCATAGCGTCGGACTTCGTATGGCCGATGAGACCAATCGGACCACGCTTGATCCAGCCGGTCGCGTAGACGCCGGGAATCTGCTCGCCGGTGGTGTCGAGGACACGACCCTTGTCATTGGGAATAACACCGCGCTCTTCGCTGAAGGGGATCTCGTCGAGCGGCGAACCGAAGTAACCAATCGCGCGGTACAGCGACTGCATCGGGATGGTTTCGAACTCGCCGGTGTCGATGACTCCGCCGTTGCCGTCGGGTGCGGTGCGCTCGATCTTGAGGCCGGTGACGCGGCCTTCCTCGGTGACGACCGCGACGGGCTTCGACCAGAAGTGCATGTGCAGACGGCGCGATGCGGGAGCGATGTCGCCAGCCTCGCGTTCCTTCTGCTCAGCGCGCCACTTGTCCATGATGCGGGTCATCACGATGACCTGCTTGTTCTTCATGAGGGTCTCGTCAGCGTACGCATCTTCGCGATCGAAGTCCGCCTCGTTGATGACCATGTCGACGTCGCGAACCTCGCCGAGCTCGCGGAGCTCGAGCGGCGTGAACTTGACGTACTTGGGGCCGCGGCGACCGAACAGGTGGAGTTCCTGGATCGGGCTTGCCTTGAGCCCCTCGTACACGTTCTCGGGGATCTCGGTCGGCAGCAGGTCATCTGCGTGCTTGATGAGCATGCGCGAGACATCGAGCGCGACGTTGCCGTTGCCGATGACGCCAACGCTCTGTGCTTCGAGGGGCCAGGTGCGGGGCACATCGGGGTGACCGTCGAACCAGCTCACGAAGTCAGCTGCGCCGTAAGAACCTTCAGCATCGATACCCGGGATGTTGAGATTTGCATCGCGGATCGCGCCGGTCGAGAAGATGACCGCGTTGTAGTGCTTCTTCAGGTCGTCAAGGGTGACGTCAACGCCGTAGCGGACATTGCCGAAGTAGCGAATCGAACCCGAATCGAGCACGTCTCGCAACGCGGTGATGATGCCCTTGATACGGGGGTGATCAGGCGAGACACCGTAACGGACAAGGCCGTAGGGTGCGGGGAGCTGTTCGAACAGATCCACCTCGACATCGAAGTCGCGCTCAGCCTTCAGCAGCAGGTCTGCCGCGTAAATGCCTGCGGGACCCGCGCCGACAATTGCAACACGCATCTTTTCCATAGGTACTTATCCCTCTCGGGTCACGATCGAATCGGCGAGCTCCACGAGCGCCTGCTTGACGGCAGACTTCGGGAGCACGTCGAGTGCGGTGACAGCATCGTTTGCCCACTTGCGGGCGGTAGCTTCGGTTTCCAGCGTGACCTCGTGGTTGCGGAGTGCTTCAACCTCGGGGTCCAGAACTGCGGGATCCGCGCCACCTGCAATCGCTTCGACACCTGCGTCGATGCGCTGCAAGAGAGCCGCGTCAGCTTCATTGCCTTGTGCCGCGCGCTCGCGCAGCAGCAACAGGGGCAAGGTGACTACGCCCGCGCGAAGGTCGGTACCGGCGCGCTTGCCGGTCTGTTCCTTCTTCGGGGAGAGATCGATGACGTCGTCGATGAGCTGGAAGGCAACGCCGATCCGCTCACCATACTCAGTAACTGCCTCGATGACCTCGGAGCTTGCGCCGCCGAACATTGCGCCCATACGCGCAGCGGTCGAAATGAGGGCACCGGTCTTGTCTGCAAGCACCTGGATGTAGTGCGCGATCTCGTCGTCTTCCGGCTGCGGGCCGACAGTTTCGTGCAGCTGGCCAAGGCAGAGGCGCTCAAACGTGCGTGCCTGCAGCAGAATCGCGTCTTCACCCATGCCCGATACGAGCGTCGAAGCGCGTGCGAAGAGCAAGTCGCCCGCAAGGATCGCGACCGAGTTCGACCAGACGATCTGTGCTGCGGGGACACCGCGGCGCAGCTTTGCATCGTCCATGACATCGTCGTGGTACAGCGATGCGAGGTGCGTCATTTCAACGGCCTGCGCAGCGCGGCGTACGAGTTCGTTCGGGCCATCGCCCAGCTGGCTTGCGAGCACCGTAAGAACGGGGCGGATCCGCTTGCCGCCAGCCTCAGAAAGGTAGCGTGCGGGCGCGTCAGCAATGGGCGACGCGAACGTGAGGTGCTCGTTCAGGCCGACCTCGATGAGGTCGAGCTGCTCGCGCATCTTCTTCTCGAAGCGGCGCTCGTGCGCGCTCCGGAACATGCGCATCGGCAGCGCCTGAGTAGTCGTGTCAGCGACGATCGGATCGGTCACTCTGCATCTCCTGACTCGGGGCTCTCGGTGGGCGCCTCGTACGGCACGAAGCCGCGGTGGAGCGCGACGATACCGAAGGTGAGGTTGCGGTAGCCGACGCGCTCGAGGCCGGCCTCGCGGAGCCACTTCGCGAGATCCTCCTGCGTAGGCCACTGCTCGATCGACTCATTGAGGTACTCATACGCAGCTGCAGCGCTGCGGTTGATGAGACCCGCAACGCGGGGCAGAATCTGACGACCGTAAATGCCATAGCCGAGGCGGATGAGGCCGTTGGTCGGGCGCGAGAACTCAGCAATCACGATGCGGCCGCCCGGCTTCACCACGCGGGTCATCTCGGCGATGGCCTTCTTCGGATCTTGTACGTTACGGAGACCGTATGAAATGGTCGCCGCGTCGAAAGAGTTATCTTCGAACGGAAGGTCCGTCGCGTCTGCCCACTGGAACTCGATGAGCTCATTGCCTGCCTGGCGGCGGCGGCCCTCCGCGAGCATGCCCTCAGAGAAATCAGCTGCGACGACGTGTGCACCGCGCGCCGCGAAAGATGCAGAGGAGGTACCGGTGCCTGCCGCAAGATCGAGCAGACGCATGCCGGTGTGCGGCGCAACCGCTTCCGTCGTCATGTGGCGCCAATAGCGGTCACTGCCGAACGTCAAAACATCGTTAATGAGGTCATACTTCGTGGAGACGTCATCGAACATAGCGGAGACGTCTGCGGCGGCCTTAGTCGCGGTATCTGGGCGAGTCACCCCACCATGCTAGCCCGTTCCACTGACATGAACTCTCATATAGTGACGCACTTGCAGCGCGCCACTATCTTTCCCAGTCGACCGCGATAGATTAGTGGTGTGCCTGAGTCGTCTGTCCCGCAGCTTCGCTCGGTGACGCGACCACTACTCACAGACGGCGAACTTCCTGAGTTGTTGGCTTTCGCTGACCCGCAGCAGCCCCTGTACTGGAACCGCGGTGACCGCGGAGCCGTGGGAATTGGTGAGGCGATCCGCCTCGAGTTCAGCGGCGCTCACAGGTTCACCGAAGCCTCGCGCATGTGGCGGCGGATCGCAGCTGCCGCCAACATTGAAAACCATGTTGGCCTGCCCGGCACTGGGCTCCTCGCGTTTGGCACGTTCGCGTTCGACGCGCGCAGCGAGCACGTCAGCGTGCTGATTGTGCCGCGTTCGATCATTGGTCGATCCGGTAACGAGATGTGGCGCACCGAGGTGAGCGTTGCTGACGCTGGCACTGGTGCTGCCTCTGACACCGGCACCCCTGTGAGCAACGCTGAAGCTCCAGTGGCGACGCCGTTCGCCGCATGGGAAGCCATCGAACTTGACTCTCCCGAAGCATTCGCTGCCGCAACCGGTTGTGTCCCGAAGTCACCCTGCACCGTCGCCGGGTACACCGCGGGTGTCGTTGAATCCGTGCGTCGCATCGATGCTGGCGATTTGGAGAAGGTCGTACTTTCACGGCAGCTGGAAGGGCGGATCGCGGCAGACGCCGACATCCGGACCCCCCTCGCACGCCTGAGCGCCGAATACCTCAACTGTTGGACCTTCGCCATCGACGGTCTCGTCGGCTCGAGCCCTGAGACGCTCGCCCGCGTCATCAACGGCAAATTTGAAGCCCGTGTGCTCGCAGGGACGAGGCCTCGCACGGGTCTCACCGAGGTTGCCGATCAGGCGGTGCGTGCAGAACTCCTCGCGAGCGACAAGGATCAACACGAGCACGCCTTTGCCGCGCAGAGTGTGGTGACGACGTTGAGCCCGCACCTCACGGAACTCACCACGAGCGAAGCACCCTTCGCTCTGCAGCTGCCAAATGTGTGGCACCTCGCGACCGACGTGCGCGCGCAGCTCGCAGAAGACGTGACGACGCTGGAGCTGGTCGCGGCGATGCACCCGACTGCAGCGATCGGCGGCACCCCGACTGCCGAGGCTGTCGAGGTCATTCACGAGCTCGAACAGTTCGATCGAGGTCGTTACTCTGGCGCGGTCGGTTGGATCGACGGTAACGGCGATGGCGAATGGGTCATCGCGCTCCGTTGTGCTCAATTGGGCGGAGCCGTTGACGGCACCCGGTCTATCGTGGCGAGTGCCGGCGGCGGACTCGTCGCAGGCTCAGACCCTGAGCACGAATTGCTTGAGACCGTCTCGAAGTTCCGGCCAATTACGACCGCGTTCGGTGCCTAGCGATGCCTAGCGGCACAAGGTAAGGCATTGCCGAAGCTGCGTCCTCAGTGACAGCAGCTGCCACCGATGCCCGTTAGCGCGAGAGCGCTACCTCGACGAATACTCGGCCGGTGACTGGCTCGGCGAGCACCGTCTCAAGCTGCTGCTGCGTCTCGACGAGCACATGCTGCCAACCTGCAGCGGTGGCGAGGGCGGCGATGTTCACCGTCTGCGGCGTGAACATGACGCGCTCGTACGCTGACCGCTCAGCAGAACTGGCAACCTCGAGGCCGTCAAAGATCGTGCCACCACCGTCATTGCCGAGGATGATCTGCATGCGAGGAACCCGCTCCCCCGCTGGCGCGAAGAGCGAGGAGGCATCGTGCAACAGCGCGATATCGCCAATGAGCAACCGTGTCACGCTGTCTGGAATTACAGACTGGCTCGCGAAGGCGATGCCCGCGGTGGTTGCGATCGTTCCGTCGATGCCTGCAAGACCCCGATTCGAACGTACGTCAACTGCGCGTGGTTCTGCGACGCCGTCGAGCACACGCACGAGGCGCGAGGCCGCAAGCATGAGGCGATCTGTCGGTGCTGTGGAGTTCCACACCGCTGCGACAAGCGAGCGGCGCGACGGCGCAGCGCCTGCGTCGATGGCGGGAAGTGCGTTGGCGTGAGCGCGATCCGCCGTCTGCCATGCGGCAAGCCAGGTCGCGTTGGCAGCCCGATCGTAGCCGGGGGCAACGCGAGCATGGCGAACGATGCGCGCAGACCGAACTGGATCGTAGTGATCAGTATCAACGTGCGGATCAACCACGATCGCCTCAACGTCAGCGCGACCAACGAGGGCGCCAATTTGGCGCGTAAGAGTGGGGTGGCCGAAAACGATTGCGCGATTCACGGAACCACCGAGCGAATGCTGATCAATCAGCGCCGCGTAGGCCACGATCGCTTCTTCACCTTCGCGGCAGCCACTCACAACCTCACCGAGGAGCGGGAGCCCAGCAGCACGAGCAAAGTCGGTTGCCTCGGTGCCTGCTGCGGCGCCGGCGATCACCACGGTGCGCGCATCTGAGCCAGCAGTATGCTCGGCCTCGAGCGTAAAGGTGTTGATCGTTGCGGTTCCGAATGCTGCTGCCGCGACGTTGCGAGCGTCGAGGGCGCGGATCGTGCGGGCTTCCGCCCCTTCCTCAGCTGCAGCAGCGAAGCCACCGGCGATCATCGATTCGAAGCCTGCCGTGCCGGAGAGTGGCTCCCGGAACTGCAGGTTCAACTGCACGGGGCCGGCGGGCTGGCCACCGGCATGGCCAAGCGCTGCTGCGAACGCGTCGCGTGCGAGCTCGTCAGGGTCTTCTGCGAGCTGCGCTTCTGGCGGTGCGACATCGCGTGAAAGCCGCGCTGCCGGACCAAACATGTCGTGCTGGGTCGTGGTCTGGCTTGCACGAACGCCACGCTTGTCAGCCGGGCGATCTGCACTCAGCGCAATGAATGGGACTCGCCCCTCATGCGCCTCGAGCGCGGCGGGGAGGAGGTTCGCAACCGCGGTTCCGCTCGTCACAACCACGGGAGCAGGGAGTCCCGTCTCGCGAGAAAGACCGAGCGCGAAAAAGGCTGCGGCCCGTTCGTCATGCCGTACATGGAGGCGGATCGCGCCAGCCTGTTCTGCGTCAGCCGCTGCAAGCGCGAGCGCCTGCGAACGAGAACCTGGGCAGACGACGACGTCTTGCACTCCGCGGCGAATCAGACCAGCGAGGAGTTCAACAGCAAAAATCGAAGATGGAGCGGGGGCAGCGGGCGCGGAACTTGCGCTCATCAGCGACGCGAACCGTTCTCAGGGTCAGCGTTATCAGCCGGGTTCTTGGGGTCTTCGCCAGTTTCCGACTGAGGCTGCGGGTCTGATGTGGGCTTCGCTTCACTGCTAGGCGTAGCGCTCTTCTGCGCATCGTGCGAGTGGTCAGTGTGATCGGTTGCACCCTCACCAGGGAACACCTCGTTGTCGAGAGCACGGAGCTGCGCTTCAAGGTCGTTCAACACACTCTTCTCCTGTTCGGAGAGTGTTGGTCCAGTGAAGCGTGGGTCGTCGTCAGGGGCCAAGACCTTTGTCTGCGCAGTTTTGCCCTTACCGACGATCAGCCAGAGCACCGCACCGATGACGGGGAGGAGAACGATCAGGATGATCCAAACTGGCTTCGCGACGCCGCGGGCACGCTTGGCATCGGTCATCGCCGCATCAACCAATGCGAAGAGTGTGAATGCAACGGCGAGTACGACGCCTACGATCAAGAACCGAACCATGACCCCATGCTACTCGGGTGTGCTGGGCGATGTCCGAGCACACTTCGTGCCTGTGGATAGGGATTTCCGCTGGCCTGAGGGTTGTCTTCAGCGTGCGCCGGTACACTTGCCGTTCGTGACCGAAAACCGTAGCAATCGCAAAGCATGGCTGACCTACACTCTCCTGCGTCTGGCGTTCTTCTTCGTCCCGCTAGTAGTGCTGTACCTCATTGGCCTTGGCCCCTGGTGGTCAGCCGGATTCGCGACGCTGATTGGCGTCGCACTGTCGATTCTTCTCTTGTCGAAGCCGCGCGAGCAGGCATCCGAGAGCATCTACGACTGGCGCAACCGCGACCGCACCGCTGACGACATCATTGAGGATGACATTCTCGACGAGCCGGGTTCGGCAGCGGCAGCTGCGGCAGCGGCTGAGGCTTCACCGGCGGCTGCTGAGGCAGAGCCCGCGACTGAGACCGATGCGCCTGAGACGCCCGAAGCTCGCGCATAAGCTTCAAAAGAACGGAAGGCGCCCGGTAGTGGTTCACTACCGGGCGCCTTTTACTTTGCTATCGCGGCCGTGCCGCGACGCGGGCTCGCTTCGCTCGACCTCTCGAGATGACCTCGTTCTGCCGAGATGCACACTTTCCGACCACAGGAACGAGTGATCTCGGCAGAAGCGGGCGCTTTCGCGGGTTGGCGGTTCTAGGCCGCTGAGGCGGGGAAGCTCACTGTTTAGAACCCGAAAGCGTAGCCGAGCCCGACGCCGTAGAACAGCGCTGCGAAGCTTGTGAGCTGCAGCACGAGAATGAGCTCTTTCGGAGTCTTCGCGGTCAGCACGATGATAATCGCTGGACCAACCAGTACAAGTACGAAGAACACGAACAGCATGCCCGGGTAGAAGATCAGGAAGATCGCGGGAACAAGCAATGGCAGTACTACGCACGCGATGAAGAGTGCCTTTGACCAGCCTGCGCCGATCCGCACAGAGAGCGTGTTCTTGCCAGCAAGTCGGTCAGTCGGGATATCGCGAAGGTTGTTCACGACCAGCACGGCGACCGCGAAGAAGCCGATACCGGCGCCAGCGAACCATGCTTCCTGCGGGACGATGTCGCTCTGCAGCCACACGGTGCCCACTGTTGCTACCAGGCCGAAGAAGATGAAGACCATGATCTCGCCGAGACCCATGTAGCCGTACGGCTTCTTACCGCCGGTGTAGAACCAGGCGGCTACGATCGCGATGAGGCCGACTGCGAGGAACCACCAGCGGCCGCTGATGACCACCGCGGCGAGGCCAGCAACCGCTGACAGCCCGAAGAACACGAGTGCCGTGATGAGCACGTGCTTGGGATTGACGAGTCCAGATCCAGTCAGGCGAGCCGGGCCGACTCGATACTCGTCGGTGCCGCGCACGCCGTCCGAGTAATCGTTCGAGTAGTTCACACCGATTTGCAGGAACACTGCGACCACGAGCGCAAGGATCGAAAGCGGCCAGGAGAACGCCTGCAGCATGTTCGCGATGCCTGCGCCGGCTACGACGGGTGCGACCGCGAGGGGCAAGGTGCGCAGACGCGCACCCCCGACCCAGTTGCGCCAAGTGATGCGGGGCGGAGCACCCGCAGCAACCTGTCGCTCAGCCGCAGCACGGGCTGCCGGATTGCCAGACTTGAGCTTATTCTGCGCCTGGTGCTGCGATTCGCGAGCCTGGTTCATCGAGCGTCTCCTGAGTTCGAGTCGAGGTTTTCAAGTGCGGTGAGGTCCTGATCCGCGAGCCATTCTGCGATCGCGCGCAGGTTTGGCTTGCCACCCGCGAGCCGCGGCATGGCTGCAATTCCCACTGCCCACTCGGGCACCGCTGCCGGGCCGAGCGCGCTGTGAACTGAGGCGCGGATCGCCTCAAAGTCTTCGCGGTCAGTGCCCGCGGGCGCCTCCACGACGAGCACGGGACGGTCGCCCCACTCGTTCGCGGGAACACCGATTGCGCCTGTGGACAACGCTACTGCGCTCCCCCAGCCGCTGTGCTCGCGGACCACGCGCTCGACCTCGTCGAGCGACACGTTGATGCCACCACTGATGAGCACGCGATCGATGCGACCTGTGACGGTCAGCATCCCGCCGAGCAGCTCACCTGCGTCGCCGGTGCGGTACCAGCGGACGAGCTCACCGGAACGGTTCACTTCTTCAATGAAGCGGTCATCGGTGAGCTCTGCGTCGCCGATGTAACCGAGCGCCAGGCACGAGCCGGAGAGCTGGACTTCGCCTTGGCGGATCCGCACCCCCGTGTCACCGATCTCGACGCCGTCGTAGACGCATCCGCCGCTGGTTTCGGTCATGCCATAGCTGCGGCGGATCTTCACGCCGAGGTTGTACGCGCGCGTGCGAAGGTCGAGCGACAGCGCCTGACCGCCGACGAGCACGGTATCGAAGCGGCGAAGGGTGTCTGCCGCGTCTTCGTCAGTCTCAGCCAGGTCGAGCAGGCGTTCGAGCTGCACGGGAACGACCGAAACGTAACGGCGATCGTGGTCCATGGTCTCTGCCGCAGCAAGCAGCGCTCCTGGGTCGCCAGCTTCGTCACAGAACACCGGGTCGATACCGGCGGCCGCGCTTCGAACGAGCATCTGCAGTCCCGAAATAAGGTGGCCGGGAAGGGTAATAAGCCACTGACCGGGCCCACCAAACACGGCGTGGGTCGCTTCTGCACTTGCAAGGAGCGACGCGGCAGAAAGCGCGACTGCCTTCGGAACACCGCTTGAGCCCGAGGTACGCACGACGACCGCGGTGCCCGCGGGGAGTTCGGCGGCGCGCAGCTTGTCGACAGCCTGCTCATCGATGCCCGGGCCGACCGGCAGTACCGGGGCTCCGCCCTGCAGGGCATCGCCGAGCGCGGCGATTAGCCAAGCTCGGTCATCTACGGGAATCGCGCGAAGCGTCTGCGAAGAAGTCACCCGTTAATCGTACCCGGGGTGGCTTATTTCGGGGTTAGCCCTTTCCCAGCCGGGAATTCTGCCTTTGCTTCGGCGCGAACCCTGCGAAACCGGGGGTTTCTGTCGAGATTGGGGCTTTCTTGCGCAAGAAAGGGCCTCGTTCGGGAGAACGGGGCCCTTTCGAGGGGTTGAGACGCTTGCGAGGCTAGCGCGAACTCAACTCTTAGTAGTGGTACGGGAACGCCGACCAGTCAGGGTCGCGCTTCTCGAGGAACGAGTCGCGGCCCTCAACAGCTTCGTCAGTACCGTAGGCGAGGCGCGTGGTCTCACCAGCGAAGAGCTGCTGACCGACGATGCCATCGTCGACGGCGTTCATCGCATACTTGAGCATGCGGATCGCGGTCGGCGACTTGCCCAGAATCGTGCGCGCCCACTCGATGCCCCTGGTCTCGAGCTCAGCGTGTGGCACAACCTCGTTCACGGCACCGATTTCGCGGGCGCGATCCGCGTCATAGGTCTCAGCGAGGAAGAAGATCTCACGCGCGAACTTCTGGCCGACCTGTCGCGCAAAGTAGGCACTGCCGTACCCAGCGTCAAACGAGCCAACGTCGGCGTCGGTCTGCTTGAACTTCGCGTGCTCTCGGCTCGCAATCGTGAGGTCGCAGACCACGTTGAGCGAGTGGCCGCCACCGGCTGCCCAGCCCGGCACCAGCGCGATGACGACCTTCGGCATAAAGCGGATCAAACGCTGCACCTCAAGGATGTGCAGGCGGCCAGCGCGCGCAGACGCCTCGGGGCCGACCGCGGTCTCGTCTTCCGAGTACTTGTAGCCGTCACGGCCACGGATGCGCTGATCGCCGCCCGAGCAGAACGACCAACCGCCGTCCTTCGCACTCGGACCGTTGCCTGTGAGCAACACAACACCGACGCGGGGATTCACGCGCACGCGATCGAGCGCGTCATACAGCTCGTCAACCGTGCGCGGACGGAACGCATTGCGCACCTCGGGACGGTCGAACGCGATGCGCGCGATGCGGCCGTCGAGGCTCAGGTGCGCGGTGATGTCGGTGTAGCGCTCGGAACCGGGCGCCACCTCCCACACCTCGGGATCGAAGATGTCAGAAACCTTGCGCGCCTGGTTGGGCTGTGAATCCTGCGTCGTCATGTGCCCAGCCTACTTCGCTCATGGCCGCATCAGACAGATATGCACATGCACCGCCCAACGGCCCACCCACCACCGCGACCGCATCGAAGCCTGCATCGACGCTCGCACCCTGACGTGGGAAGATCGCAGTATGACCACTCCGTCTCTCGAAGCGTTACTCACATCTGCGAGCGTGGTTGCAATTCCCACGCGCACGCGGTTCCGCGGAATCACCGTTCGCGAAGCCGTCATCTTCGATGCACCCAATGGCGCGAGTGAGTTTTCCCCGTTCCCGGAGTATGACGACGCCGAGGCCTCGCGCTGGCTGGCTGCCGCACTCGAGTACGGATGGGGCGCGGTGCCCGCACCGTTGCGCACAACAATTCCCGTCAACGCGACCGTTCCCGCGATCGCGGCCGACAGTGTTGCTCACATCTTGGAGCGCTTCCCCGGTTGCACAACCGCCAAGGTCAAGGTGGCTGAACGCGGCCAATCACTCGCGGACGACATCGCTCGCGTCGCCGCCGTGCGGGAGATCATGGGCGATGGGGCGCGGATCCGCATCGACTCAAACTGCGGCTGGTCCGTGAGCGAAGCCCACGAGGCCATCACCAAGCTCGCACCATTCGGGCTCGAATACGCGGAACAGCCAGTCGCAACCGTGCCCGAGCTGGCACAGCTGCGCGAGATGTTGGGCGGATCGGTGCGCATCGCCGCTGATGAAAGCGTGCGCAAGGCAGAGGACCCGCTGGCCGTGGCCCGCGCCGGCGCAGCGGACCTGCTCATTGTGAAGGCGCAGCCGCTCGGCGGGATTGCCTCGGCCCTCGACATCGTTGCGGAGGCTGGGCTTCCGGTGGTGATCTCCAGCGCACTTGACACGTCAATTGGCATTTCCATGGGGCTGCACCTAGCGGCTGCACTTCCCGAGGGAATGCTCGCTGGCGCCTGTGGGCTTGCCACGGTTGCGCTGCTTGATGGTGATGTGGCGGCGGATCCACTGCTGCCTGTAGGCGGTGAACTTCCTGTTCGGCGCCCGGAGGTTGCCCCTGCTGCGCTTGAGAAGTTCCGAGCAGCGCCCGACCGCGAAGCTTGGTGGCTCGAACGCGTGCAGCGCTGCTTCGCGGCGCTGTAGCCCGGCACCCCAGCGCCTCAGCGCATACCATTTCTCGTCACGACGAGCAGCCACGGCCTCCGCGGGCGCTCCTGGACGAACACGCCCGGCAGCTTATCCCCACACGCCCGGGACGTCGGTGCACAACCTGTGCATAACTGTGTATAACTTGGCGAAAAGCTCCCAGGTTTCTCACACGTACCACGAAACGCCCGCGTCCGCCAGAGTCCAAAATCATTGTGACAACTGGCCTAACGCCACCATTGGAATTACACACATGGAGTTATCCACATGTGGATAATTACATGTGTGTAATTCGTAGCAAGGCCTATTTTTCGGCCCTGGTTTGGACCATAATTCCGCTTTCACTGTGGATGACTCGCGCGCAGGTTCGACGCCCAGCTCTCCCCCGCGCGAATGCGCGCCAATAAGAACGGGCCGGCCAACGGCCGGGCTGCATTGTCCACCAACCCCGGTCAGCGAGGGCCAAGGCAACGAAAAGGGCCCGTTCTCACAAAAACAGGGGTTTCATGCGCATGAAACTACCGGTTTCGAGAGAACGGGCCCTTTTCGCGGGGTCAGCGGCGCCGGGGTTGGCGGGCGACGCGGCTGAGCGGCGCGGGAGGTGCCAACGCGGGCGCCCACTACCGCTTCAAGTCGGGGAAGTCTTCCTCGCGCCACTCGCTCTCGATGCGCGTGCCAGCTTCGAAGGCCTCAACCTCGCGCTTGCGCAGTTCAACGCGGCGGATCTTGCCCGAGATCGTCTTCGGCAGCTCGAAGAACTCCACGCGGCGAACGCGCATGTACGGTGGCAACGCCACGCGTGCGTGCGCCAGGATCGCACGCGCGGCTTCGGAATCCCCCGAGACGCCGGGCGCCAGCCCGACGTACGCCTTGGTGACGTTGAGGCGAGTGTCATCGGGTGCGCCAACAACGGCCGCCTCGGCAACGAACTCGTGCTCGATGAGCGCGCTCTCAACTTCGAAGGGCGAGACCTTAAAGTCGCTGGACTTGAAGATGTCATCGGTGCGACCGATAAAGGTCAGCACGCCAGACTCGTCTGCTTCCGCGACGTCGCCGGTGTGGAAGTATCCGCCGGCGGTGGCCTTCGCGGTTGCCTCGGGATTGCCGAAGTAGCCGGGCATGAGGTTCACGGGTCTGCGAGTGGCCGATCCGCCTTCTTCTGCGCCGAGGCGCAAGCAGACTTCACCCTCAGCAGCCGGCTCGCCGGTCATCGGGTCGACGAGTACAACATCGACGCCGGGCAACGGACGGCCCATTGCGCCTGCCACGACGCTGTCGCCTGGCATAGTCGCGATGAGTGCGGTGGTTTCGGTCTGGCCGTATCCGTCGCGGATGGTGAGTCCCCACCACTCCTCGATTCGCGCGATGACCTCGGGATTGAGCGGTTCGCCAGCCGACACGACCTCGCGCAGCGCGGCGGGCTTGTGCTCGAGCTTCTTCTGAATGAGCATGCGCCACACGGTGGGCGGCGCACAGAAGGTGTTCACGCCGACGCGGTCCAGTTCGGCGGCCAGGTGATCCGCGTCGAACTTTGCATAGTTCGCAACAAAGATCGTCGCACCAACGTGCCACGGTCCATAGAAACTCGACCATGCGTGCTTGCCCCAACCGGGCGCGCTGATGACCGAGTGAATGTCGCCGGGGCGCACGCCGATCCACGACATCGTCGTGAGATGGCCGAGCGGGTAGCTCGTGTGCGAGTGCACGACGATCTTGGGCAGGCTCGTGGTTCCCGAAGTGAAGTAGATCAGCGCGGGATCTTCGCTCACGGTCACCCGTGAGATCGGTGCCTGGGACGCGGATCGCGCCTCATCATACGGCGACCAGTCCCAGAGCGCGGCGCGTTGGTTCTTGTCAGCTGCTTCGAAGCCGACGCAGACGCCGCGGTACTTACCGGGAACTGCGGTAAACTTCACTGCGTCTTCGGGGGCAGCGAAGACCCACTTGACCTGGCCGCGAGCGACGCGATCTTCGAGCTCGTGCGAGCCGAGCACGACCGACGTCGGCAGGATGACTGCACCGATCTTCATCGACGCGAGCATGATTTCCCACAGCTCGAGGCGGTTGCCGAGCATAAGCATTGCGACGTCGCCCTTGCGCACACCGATGCTGCGCATCCAGTTCGCGACCTGGTCAGAACGACGCTTCATCTCGGCGAACGAGATCTTCTGCTCGTTGCCGTTCTGCTCTGCGATCCAGAGTGCGATCGCGTCGCCGCCCTCGCTCCCGGGGTCATCGCCGGCCGCGATGACGTCAAAGACGTCAAGTGCCCAGTTGAAGTCTGGCCCAACGTCGGGCCAGACGAACTCTTCGCGAGCGCGCGCGGGATCGCCCGCTAGGGACAGCAGCTGGTCGCGTCCGGCGAAGAATGCAGCGGATGCAGAGGAAAGTGACATGGAGCTCAAATCTAGTTACTGCGCTTCGTGCGCGTTATGGAAGACCGTGTGCAGCTCGGGATCACCGATCACGTCACGTCCGCCAAGCCCGTCAATCTCGAACAGCACGGTGGTGCCGGCGACGACGTAGCCAAGCTCGGCCATGAGCTCGCGGGCTGCGGCGAGGGTTCCGCCGGTCGCAAGCACGTCATCAAGAAGCAGCACACGGGTGCCGCGCGGGAAGTCATTGTGCGCCTCAATCGACGCGGTGCCGTACTCCAGCGCGTAATCTGCCTTTGCGGCCGGGCGCGGGAGCTTGCCAGCCTTGCGGATCGGCATCACGCCGACACCCGCAGCGTATGCGGCAGCAGAAGCGAGCAGGAAGCCACGCGCCTCCAAGCCCGCGATGACGTCATACTTGCCTTCGAAAGGCGCAATCATCGCTTCGACGGTGGCGCGGAGCGCATCGCCGTCGGCAAGCAGCGGCATGATGTCGCGGAAGAGGATGCCCGGAGCCGGGTAATCAGGCAGCTCGGCAATCAGGCCTTCTGCGCGGATCAGTGCAGCATTGGGCTCAGTCGTGGACGAATGTTCGCTCGAAGTGTTCATAGGCACAACATCCAGAGTACCCGCAGTTTCTGAGGTAAATAGGCGTTCAGCGGGAGATCTATGCGGAATTCTGCCCCAACGACACTCGCGGGATGCGAAATCTTAGCGCCCTGATTTTTGTTTCGCGGGGAGGCCGTGTAAAGTTTTCTTTTGTTGAGAGATCAACGGTATAGCGACTGAGCAATCAGTAGCATGCGCCCCTAGCTCAGCTGGATAGAGCATCTGACTACGGATCAGAAGGTCAGGGGTTCGAATCCCTTGGGGCGCACCGCTAAAAATACCCGGTCACGAAAGTGGCCGGGTATTTTGTTGAGAAATCAACAGCTAGCGGCCGAGAATTCGGCAGCATGCGCCCCTAGCTCAGCTGGATAGAGCATCTGACTACGGATCAGAAGGTCAGGGGTTCGAATCCCTTGGGGCGCACCAGAGTAAAGACCCGGTCACGGAATGTGACCGGGTCTTTTTGGTGTTGTGGTGTTGTGGTGTTGTGGTGCCGAGTTGGCGGACCGGCGGATCGAGGCAGCCGGCGCACCGCGCCGCCCTTCTCCCTTGAGGCCACCCCCGCAAAACAAGGGTTTCTCACACCGCTCAGCCCCAACCCCTCGAAACTAGGGGTTTCTGCCGAGATCACCCCTTTCATGCGCATGAAAGGCCATGTTTCGGGAGAAACGGTCGGTTTCGGCAGGGTGAAGCCTGGCGACACGCTCAAGCAGCTCCGCTCACGGGCCAGCACCACTCATCCCAGGTTCCTCTGACGAGGAATGACGCCCAGCCATGGCTCACGCCATGGCTGCCCCAATAGATTTCAGGCGCGCCCTGGGCGCGTGCCAATCCTCTCCCTAATTTGCACGGCAAGAGCATAGGCCACAGCGGCGCCCCACAGGTGCGGGCCTGACAACGCCAAAGCGCCAAAGGGTCCCGAAACCCCTGACCGGGATAATGCACAGACCACAGACCACAGACCACAGACCACAAACAACAAACAACAGGCACCCGCCGGCCCCGCCACAGTTCCACCTGCAGGAGTCGTCGATCCGCCCACCCATATAAAATATGGGCATGGTTGAAATTGCTGGATGGGTCATCGAGGCCCTGTGGATTATTGGCATTGTTGCGTTTGCCGTATCTGGCGCACTTGTTGGAGTCCGCCACAATCTTGACCTTCTCGGAGTGCTCGTCGTCGGCCTGGCTACGGGTATTGGTGGCGGCGTGATCCGCGACATGATTCTCGGCGTTCATCCGCCGGTCTCATTCACGCACTGGCCCTACTGGACATCAGCCCTCCTTGCGTCTCTTGCCACGTTCTTCTTCCATCCAAGCCTCTCGAAGATTCGCATGTTTGAGATCGTGTTCGATGCGCTGGGTCTCGGTATCTTTGCCGCGTACGGTGCCGCGATCTCGGCTGAGAAGGGCTTCGGCTTCGTCACCGCTGTATTCGTTGGCACGGTTGTTGCGATTGGCGGTGGCGTGATTCGCGACGTACTCGTGAATGACGTGCCCGGCGTTCTGACGCGTGAGCTCTACGCCGTCTCAGCAATAGTCGGCGCAATCATCGCAACGCTGATCACTCAGATGACCGGACATCTCCTCATCGCGACGGCAGCCGGTGGTGTGGTCGCCACTGCCCTCCGCCTGACGTCCTACGCGCGCGGATGGCATCTGCCCAAACCGCGCAGAGTCACCAACTAGCCACACTCCGCACCCAGGAATAGATACCCCACTGGGGATGTAACAGACACTAGGCTCGCCTCATACCGAATGGCAGGGAGGCCAGCACATGACTGCAGCAAACAACCAGGCTCAGCCAGATGAGACGCGACCGTGGCTCGCTTCCTACGCCGAGGGCGTGCGTCCCGAAATTGATGAGGTCACGCAGACCCTCCCCGACGCACTCAAGGTGAGCGCCAAGCGGTTCGCCAACAACGTCGCGCTCGAGTTCTTCGGGCGCACCACCACGTATAAAGAACTGTACGACGAGGTCGAGCGAGCCGCAGCCGGCCTCCGCAAGCTCGGCGTGCGTAAGGGCGACCGCGTAGCGCTGGTGCTCCCGAGCTGCCCGCAGCACGTCATCGCGTTCTACGCGGTGCTCCGACTCGGCGCCGTTGTGGTCGAGCACAACCCGCTCTACACCGAGCGCGAACTGCGCCATCAGTTTGAAGATCATGAGGCGACCGTCGCGATCGTCTGGGACGTGGCGAGCGAGAAGATCGACGCTCTCCCAGCCGACGTGCGCCCGCATCACATCATCACCGTCAACATGACGAAGGCAATGCCAGGCTTGCAGCAGTTCGCGCTGCGCCTCCCCATTTCAAAGGCCCGCACCGCACGCAAAAAGCTCACCGCGAAGCCGGCATCGAAAGACATGCGCCCGTGGGAGTCATTGTTCGGCAACCGCATCTCGAAGCGAGTCGCTGGCCCTGAACTCGAAGACATCGCCGTGCTGCAGTACACGAGTGGCACGACCGGCCGGCCCAAGGGTGCGATCCTCACCCATGCAAACCTGCGTGCGAATGCAATGCAAGGGCGTGAGTGGCTGCCCGGGCTCCACGAAGGCAATGAGGTCTTCTACGGCGTTCTCCCGCTGTTCCACGCGTACGGTCTGACACTGTGCCTCACCTTTGCGATGAGCATTGGTGCGCGCCTCGTGCTCTTCCCAACCTTCGACGTCGACCTCGTGAAGCAGGCGGCGAAAAAGTCACCGCCGACCTTCCTACCCGGTGTTCCCCCGATGTACGACCGTCTCGCCCGCGAAGCGCTCAACGGCAAGATCGACCTCTCAACAATTCGCTTCGCCATCTCGGGCGCAATGCCGCTCCCGGTCTCGACCGTGCAGCGCTGGGAGGAAGTTACCGGCGGGCTCCTCGTCGAGGGCTACGGCATGACCGAGGCTTCGCCCGTTGCACTCGGCAACCCGGCAGGCCCGGCCCGTCGCCCCGGCTCGGTTGGCGTGCCGTTCCCGAGCACCGAGATCCGCGTCATTGATCCTGACGATCCAACGATTGAGGTCGAGCCCGGCCAGCCCGGCGAACTCCTGCTGCGGGGCCCGCAGGTCTTCAAGGGCTACTGGAACCGTCCGGACGACACCGCCGAGACCCTGCTGCAGGGCGGCTGGCTCCGCACCGGTGACATCGTGACAGTCTCCGAGGACGGCTTCGTGACGGTGGTTGACCGCAAGAAGGAGCTCATCATCACTGGTGGCTTCAACGTCTCCCCAAGCGAAGTCGAAGAGGTGCTCGTCTCGCACCCCGACATCGACCAGGCCGCAGTCGTGGCACTCCCCCGCGGTGACGGCTCGGAGATGGTCGCTGCTGCGATCGTCGTGCGCGAAGGCGCTGACGTCGATACCGATGCCGTGCGTACCTTCTGCCGCAGCCGACTTGCGGCCTACAAGGTTCCCAAGCGCGTGGATGTGGTCGACGAGCTCCCTCGCTCGCTCATTGGCAAGGTACTGCGTCGCGAGGTGCGGGAGCTGATGATCGCCGCGGGCTAGTTGCGGCGATCATTGATCCGCGCCCCGTCAATCGTGCGATTCGAACGGGGCGCGGATCACACCCCGAACAGCCCCTGACCGTACTTCTGGAGCACCGCGTACGCCTCAGCAAATGTCTGCGGCGGGTTTGCCTTTTCGGCCGCGTCGCCATACTTGGCAAGCAACAGTCCCAGCAGCCCCTTCGCAGGTGGACTCAACGGTCGATCAGGGTCGGCGTCAGCAGGGTGACCAGAGTCTTCTGGATTCGGCGGCACGAACGCGGGAACTGGCTGTGGCCAATCAGACACATGCCGCGGAACCTTGCGGTTAAAGCTCTCTGCCAACGAACGAGCATTCTTGTCACGCACGGTAAGCGGTTCGAATGAGAAGCGTTCGCTCAGCGTTGCTGCCAGCGAACCGTGATGCATAACCTCAGAGAACACGCTGCCGCGTTCCACGTGGGCAGACACCAAGATCGAGGGCACCCGCGCTCCGAGTCGATCGAAGGTGAATCCCATTTCGCCTGCCTCAGCATCTGGATTCTCTGCTGCCGGGGGCACCACGTGATCGTACGTGCCGCCGTGTTCGTCAAAGGTCAGCAGCATCGCCGTGTTGAGGTAGTTGGAGCCGCGTTCTGACAGTGCTGTGCGGATCGCGGTGTACACCCGATGTACGAGCGCGTCACCCGCGCGAACGTCGGAGAGGGCGCCGTTGTAGACGTCGATCTTGTCCACTTCGCTCTCGCGCAGCACGCCAACGGGCGGGTGAAAATCGTTGTGGTTGAAGGTCATACGCGGTTCTACAAACGCGTACGCCGGGAGAGTGCCATTCTTCGCGTCCTCTTCGAACTGCTCCATGGTGGCGAAGCGCTCAGTCTTCCAGTACTTCTCAAGCACTGGGGCGTGAATGACACCGGTGAACGAAACAAGCTGCAGCTTGTCAAAGTAAATGCGCCAGCTCTCCCCCGCCTCTTCGAGCCGGTTAAACACGGTCGGAGTCGCAGCGGCCTGCAGCCATTTCTCATACCCACCACCGTGCTGGTTTGTGACATAGCCGTGCGAAGTCGACGCGTGGAAGAAGCTTCGATTGCAGAACGTCTGGCTGGGAACCGCGCAGAACCAGTGGTCAAACACCCCAAACTCACGTGCGAGCGTCGACACCACGGGCAGCATTGCTGGGTCGAAGGAGCCCATGATCTGGTTGCGCTCCAATGCCGATGGCGCACGGCCCGCGATACGCAGAAACTCAGACTCGTAGTCACGCACGAAACCGCTCATGGATCCGCGCGCCCCCTTAGCAGGCGCGTTGTACGGTGGCTGCATTTCACCGACGTCACGGCCACGGTTGCCAGAGTTCTGCTCGCCAAAGATCTGCGTGTTCACATGCGGGTACTCTTCACCAGGGTCTGGGTCTGGCTGTCGCATGATCTTGTCAGTTGGGCCTGAGTACCGATGCGCGGCAACCTCAGTGCCGTCCTCGGCGGTGTTCTTGTAGTTTCCAAATGCCAGCCCCTCGAACTTCCCGTCTGGCGGGAGGTCGTCAGGGGTGTACAAATACCCAAGCACGTTGTCGAACGAACGGTTCTCCCCCATCAACACCACCAGGTGATCAAATCCGGGATTCTTCCGCGGCTTCGGAACCGAGAACTCATGCGGAATATAAGGGTCACCAGGGTGTGCACGTGATTCCGCCGAACGCCAAGCACCGAACCCGGCAGCTCCGACCGCGGCGCCGGCGGCAAGCAGCCCGCCGCTTCGCAACACTGAGCGCCGTGTGGGGCCAGCCGACGAGGCGTCCTCAGGCTGCCCACTCGCATGCTTCGCTGATTCCTGCGGTCCGCTCGCTGCTTCCATGGGGTCAGGCTACCCCTGGGTGTGGTCGAAAAACAGAGTGGCTTTTCGCGCCGCGACGGACTATAAGCCCTTCGATTGAATGTGAGCCTGTGCCCGCACCCGCACAACGTGCACAACCCCCAAGGCACACAGCACGGCGGCGGCAATCATGAGCGCCCAGACGTCGAGCACCCGCCAGCACAGCGTTCCAACGACGGCGCCGAGCGTGATCGATGCCCAGAGCAAAAATGGGCGGATCCATGCGCCACGGTTGAGCCCGGCGACCTGATCCGCCACCCCGATACCCACGCTCACCAAGGTGCCAGTCGCATAAGTGATGGCGACCTGGGCGCGACCGTCGGAAATGAAGAGCGTGTTCATCGCGCCCATCACCGCTGCGAGGGCAGCGAGCGTGTATCCGGGCGCTGGCCACGCAGCGACGATGAGGGCAGCTGCGGCGAGCGCGATGCCGAGGCCGATGATGCGGGTGCCGGTCGTCACGTGCGGAGTTCGCAGCCCTGCGAATCTGCCGGCGATGACGCCGACGAGGAAGCCGCCGACCAGTGACATCGCGACAAGCGCAGTCTGGCTGCTTCCCGCGCTCACTTCGACGCCCGCCTGCGTGGAGTTGCCGCTCATGAACGAGACGAAGAGGCCGCCAGACAAGATGAAGCCGACCGCGTCCACGAAGCCCGCCATGCCCGCGAGCACGAGTGAGCCAGCGAATGAGACGCGGGAGATCTGCTGCATGTTCGCTCGTACCCTCCCGTTGCGTGTTGGTCTTCACTGCGACCTTACTATTGCACGCAGATCGATCGCTACGCGCGAGAGGGGCGCGGATCGCGAAGCCCGTGCTGGCTGCTCACGATCCGCGCCCCTCCGCAGTGCGTTACCCGGCGACTACGACAGGTCAGTGATGACGACGCGCGCGATCGTCGGATCCTTGAGCGAGGCGTAGCCCTCGTTGATCTCGCCGAGGGAGATCTCCTTTGAGACGAGTGAGTCGAGCTCGAAGCGGCCCTCGAGGTAGAGCTTCGCGTAGAGCGGGATGTCGCGCTTCGCGTTGGTGTTCCCCATGTAGACGCCCTGTACACGGCGACGGGTCATGAGCATCTCCATCGACGAGATGTTCAGCGTCGCGGTCGGGTCAAGCACGCCGATGAGGTACAGCCCGCCACCGGGCGCGACCATCTTGAAGCCCTGCTCGGTGACCGGGCCAACGCCGACGAAATCAAATACCGCGTCAGCGCCGATACCGGTGATGGCGAGGACCTCGGCAACCGGATCCTGCGTCTTGGAATTGATGACGTGCGTTGCGCCAAAGGCCTTGGCGCGTTCGAGCTTGTCGTCAGCAATATCGATCGCGATGATCGTCGCAGCGCCGGCGGTGATTGCACCGTTAATGGCGTTGAGACCAACGCCACCGAGGCCAATCACGACCACAGCGTCTGACGGCTGCACATTGGCCGTGTTCAACACGGCGCCCGCACCGGTCACGACGCCACAGCCAAGCAGTGCTGCCTGGGCCCACGGCATTTCTTTGGGGACATCAGCGAGCTGGTTCTCGTGGATGAGCGCCTGCTGGGCAAAGCCGCCGAGCGCCATACCCTGTGCGACCGGCTTGCCGTTCTCAGTGAGGCGCGGCTCCTCCCCCTCACGACGCGTGGTTGCGTCAGGGTTCAGGCACAGCGATGTCTTGCCCTCACGACAGCGAACGCACACACCGCAGAACTGCACGAGGCAGCCGACGACGTGATCGCCGACCTTGAACTGGGTGACGTCTGGACCGATCTCGGTGACGATGCCAGCGACCTCGTGTCCGAGGACCATCGGTGGCGCGTAGCCAAGGTCGTGGTTGGCGGCGAGCTCATCCGAGTGGCAAAGCCCCGATGCTTTGACCTCGATGAGCACCTCACGGCCGGTGGGAGAGGCGATGTCAACATCGGCAAGCTCGAAGCCCTTGCCAAGTTCGCGTACGACTGATGCTTTCATGGTGTTGCCTTTCTGTACTTACTTGTTGTGGGTTCCGCCGTGCGTGTCGGCGGTGGTTGGTGACTCGTCGTGCATCCACGACGGCAAGAGCTGGAAGAGGTGCTGCGCAAGTTCCTCCTCAGTCGCGACGAACTCATCGAGCAGCCATGCGGTGATGAGCCCGGTCACGGCCTCTGCGAAGTAGACCGCAACAATTTCGGCGCGGAGCCCGGCAGGCATCGTGCCGATCTCTTCGATGTGGGCGAGGAGGACGCCGGCGATTGTCGCCGCGGTTCCTTCTCCCGTGGCCCGGCTGTCTGCAAGTGCGAACGCCGCTCGGTAGAGACTGCGATTCGCGGCGATGTGAGCGATGAGCGCCCGCTGCGACTGGAGCATTGAGGCGTGCGGGTCCGCCTCACGGTCGAGGGCTGCCGCGCGCGCAATCTCATCGATGTGGATCCGCTGCAGGTGAAGCGCGAAGTCAGACAGGTCATTGAAATGGAGGTAGAACACCGAGCGGCTCACCCCAGCCTGCCGGGCGAGCTTACTCACGGAGAAACTCTCCCCCGCAGCGCCCAACTCGGCCGCAGCAGCAAACAGTTGCGCCCGCACTCGCTCAGAGCGCGGATCCATCTTGGTTGCGTCGACAATCTGCATGCCGTCTGCAATGACGTTCATGGCCTCAACGTATCAAGTTCATGGACAGGTGTCTATGAAACACAGAAAGCTCGGAGGTGGATCCGTGCTGCGATCCGCCCCCGTGAGCGGAATAGTGTGAAACTTGAGTAACCTCATTAGCAACCCAGGAGCGCGCATGGAACCCACCCAAATTCAGCAGTGGGCTCGTGAGCGGATCGACGAGCTTCCGGGCGCTATGCTCACCCGGCCGTTCGGAGACGATCACGACGTCTATCGCGTGACCGACAAGATCTTCATGATGGTCACTGACAAGCCAGGGCGCCCGATTGTCACACTCAAGGCACGACCAGCAGATTCGGCGTTGCTGCGCGAAGCGTTCACACAGATCATTCCGGGCTGGCACATGAACAAGCGACACTGGATCACGCTTGATCCCGGGCCGGAACTCGAGCGCGAGATGGTGCGGGACCTGGTGACCGAGTCGTACCTCCTCGTCGTCGAGGGGTTGCCTGCGCGGCTACGGCCGGTTGATCCTGCGGTGTTTGGGCAGACTACTCACGCGGACTAGTGCTCCGCCCCACCACCGTGTTGAGATTTCCCCAGAAGTCCCGCCATACTTAGTACAGCGCCGAGTCTTGCGATTTACATAGTTATTTCGTTGTTTGGAATCGGCAAGCTGCTACACGGAGGTACACGCATGGATTCCGCTCGTCCGCTCGCGAAGTCATCCACGCAACGGGTCACCGGAGTTCGTGCGCTCGTCATTGCCCTCCTCGTGTTCGCGATGACTGTTTTGTCTGGACCGTTCGCGACGCCAGCATCTGCGCACCCGCTTGATGGCGCGGTCACCTCAATCACGCTGAAGGAAGACGCGGCAAAGAACTGGTCGCGAGTACAGGTTGACTTCACGTTCAACCTGCCTGGCCAAAGCCACCCTGGAGACATCTTCAGCATCACGCTCCCTGAGCAGCTCAAGCCCTTGTCTCGCGGGTTCACCCTGCGCAACACCGCTGGTGAGGCCGTCGCAGAGGCGACAATGATCGGTCAGATCGTCACCTTCACCCTCACTAATTTTGCGCTGACCCACACCGACATCACTGGCGAGGGCAAGATTTACACGGAGTTCAATTCCAACGCCGGGAACGGTTCGACCGTCACGCTGGTGTTCCGCACGGGCAACGGCGGGACGTTCACCGACGACATTGTCATCGATGAAACGATCATCAACCGGAACAGCGTTGCTAAATCAGGTGCGTGGACACAGCTCGATGACCAGGGCGTAAGCGCGCCCGATAAGGCGATCGCGTGGAACGTGGCATCTGCAATCGGCCCGTTCCCTGAGCTCGTCTTCACCGATGTCGTTGGGGAGCACCAGCAGATGGAATGCTCCACCCTGCGCGTATTTGGTACGACGACCGTCGACCCGATCACGGGCGATCTTTCCAATCTCGCACTCATTGACAGCAGCCGCTACGACCTGGTGTCCTGCACTGAGGATGGCTTTGAACTGCAGCTCCCGCAGGGTACCGAGGTGAATGAAGTCATTCTGCTCGATTACCGCACCACAATTACTGACTCGACCGCGTCGCTGTACGCAAATACGACAAAGATCTACAACGGCACCTCGACTGCTGACGCCACCGCAACGCTCGAGCGCTCGGGTGGCGGCAGTGGATCAGGCACCGGCACCGGTCTCGGTGAGCTCAGCATCATCAAGTTCGTGGTCGACGATCGCACCGAGGGCAACGTCGATCCTGAGATCACCCCTTCGACGCGCTTCACCATCGAAGTCGTGTGCACGAAGAACGACAAGATCGTCACGGGCTTCCCGAAGCAGTACGAGATCACCGCAGCAACCGACGACGCGAGCTTCGTGCCGCAGAAGCAGGCCGTACCGCTCGGCGCAATCTGCACCGCGACCGAGCCTGATGCGCTCGGGGCAACCCGCGTGGAGATCTCGGACCCTGTCACGATTGGGGCGGATCCCACCACTCTCACCGTCATCAACATCTATGAGGATGACCCCGTGAAGCCGGTCGACCCCACTGACCCGGTGAAGCCCGTGAAGCCCGTTGACCCGGCTGTCACCAAGCCTCACGCTGCCCTCGCAAACACCGGTGCGTCACAGCACGACGCACTGCTGTGGGCCGCGGCCGCAAGCATCGCACTTGGGCTCGTCGCGCTGACGACGCTGCGCCTCCGGAAGCGTTCGGCAGAGCACTAGACCGCACACAACGCCGCTGCCTCCGCAGAAATACGTGCGTAGCCCTGAATCGCCTGACAACCCGGAGCTCGATGCCGCATGACCATTCTGCAATTAGCTGGACCAGCTGTGCTTCTCCTTGTTGGAACTATGGTCACGATTGCGGGGTGGCGCGTGCGCAACATGATTCCGCCGCATTGGAAACGCTGCACAGGCACGTGGACGAACTATAACTATCGCCACTCCCCTGACACCTACACCTACACTGTGGGCAAGGATCAGTACTCGGGAACCTCGCACATTCGCTTTGAATTTCGAAAGTCTCTCGGTGGCACGTTCGAAGTCGCCTATGATCCGAAGAACCCTGCAGAGTCGCACCCCGCGAGGGTCAGTCGTAATGGTTCGACGCTGATCGGTGTCGGCGTGCTCACACTCGTGGCGAGCTTGGCATTCGGGGTGTGGGCGCTGGCCAGTTAGCCGGTTGGCTGGGCCGAACGCGCAGGGTGACGCGAGGCACCCACACCGCCTTGGCTACTCGATGACGAGCAGCAGGTCACCGGATTCGACGGAACGCGCACCTGCGAAGACTGCGCGCGCCACTCGGCCACCCACGGGCGAGGTGATCGCCGCTTCCATCTTCATTGCTTCGATGGTTGCGACAGGCTGACCCGCCTCAATCTCTTCGCCAATACCGACGTGCAACGTGACGGTGCCTGAGAAGGGCGCTGCGACCTGGCCAGCGACCGTGCGGTCTGCCTTCTCTGCGACGGGAGCAGTGACGGCGACGTTCTCGTCTTTCACGAAGACCTGGCGCAGCTGGCCGTTGACCTTCAGCATGACGGTGCGCACGCCCTTGTCATCTGGCTCGCCAATTGCTTCGAGCACAACGTAAAGTCGCACGCCCTTCGCCAGGTCGATCGCGTGCTCAGCACCCGGTTCGAGCCCGTAGAGGTAATCTCCCGTGTTCAGCACTGAAAGATCACCGAACTGCTCCCGGGTTGCCTCGAACTGCTTGGTTGGGCCTGCGAACAGGAGGCGATTGAGCGTGGCGCGACGATCCGCCCCCGCCTCGACCAAGGATGCCTGGTCAGCTGGTTCCAGCGCGCCAAGCGTCCCAGCACCAGCGCCACTACCGACGCGGCGGCCCGCGAGCACCTTCGAGCGGAACGGTTCGGGCCAGCCACCGGGAATCTCGCCCAGCTCGCCAGCAAGGAAGCCGACGACCGAGTCAGGGATGTCGTAGTTCGCGGGGTGCTGCTCAAAGTCTGCCGGGTCAGCGTCAACGGCAGCGAGGTGCAGCGCGAGGTCACCGACGACCTTTGACGATGGCGTGACCTTGGGAATGCGGCCGAGGATGCGATCCGCTGCCGAATACATGTCTTCGATCTTCTCAAAGTTCTCAGCGAGGCCGAGTGCGATCGCCTGCTGACGCAGGTTCGACAGCTGGCCACCGGGAATCTCGTGCGCGTACACGCGGCCGGTTGGCGCGGGAAGACCGGACTCGAACGGACGGTACAGCGTGCGCACTGCGTCCCAGTACGGCTCGAGCGCGGTCACGGACTGCTCACTGATGCCAGTGTCACGTTCGGTGTCAGCAAGGCTCGCAACGAGCGCCGACAGCGACGGCTGCGAGGTCGTGCCCGACATGGGTGCCGAGGCCGCATCGACCGCGTCAACTCCGGCGTCTGCCGCAGCGAGCAGGGTCGCGAGCTGGCCGCCAGGGGTGTCGTGCGTGTGCAGGTGCACCGGGAGGTCGAAGCGCTCACGCAACGCGCGCACGAGCTTCGCAGCTGCGGCGGGGCGCAGGAGGCCGGCCATGTCCTTGATTGCGAGCACATGGGCACCGGCATCGACGATCGACTCCGCGAGGTGCAGGTAGTAGTCGAGCGTGTACTTGTCTTCCGCTGGCGAGAGCAGGTTACCCGTGTAGGCCATCGCCACCTCTGCAACTGCCGACCCGGTTTCACGCACCGCATCGATCGCTACCCGCATCTGGTTGACGTCGTTGAGCGCGTCGAAGATGCGGAAGACGTCAACGCCAGTCGCCGCAGCCTCACGCACGAACGCCTGCGCAACCTCAGCTGGGTAGGGCGTGTACCCGACGGTGTTTTGGCCGCGGAGCAGCATCTGGATAGGCACGTTTGGCAACGCTTCGCGCAGTGCCGCGAGACGTTCCCAAGGGTCTTCTCCGAGGAAGCGCAGCGCGACGTCATACGTTGCGCCGCCCCAGGCTTCAACCGACCACAGTTCAGGGGTCAGACGGGCGACGTGCGGCGCAACCAGCGCGAGGTCTTTCGTGCGTACGCGGGTAGCAAGCAGCGACTGGTGCGCGTCACGGAACGTGGTGTCAGTGACGGCGAGCGCGGTCTGCTCGCGGAGCGCCTGTGCGTAGCGTTCGGGGCCGAGTTCGAGCAGGCGCTGGCGTGCGCCGGCTGGTGCGGCCTGCGAGAGGTCGAGCGCGGGCAGCTTGTCTGCCGGGTCGAGGACGGCTGGCTTGTCACCGTTGGGCTGGTTGACCGTTACGTTTGCGACGTACTGCAGGAGGCGGGTTGCGCGGTCCTTTGGCTTGTTCATATTGAGCAGATGCGGACGCTCTTCGATGAACGAGGTTGCGACCTTGCCTGCCTGGAAGTCGGGATCTGCCAGCACGGCTTGGAGGAAGGGGATGTTTGTCGCGACACCGCGAATACGGAACTCGGCCAGCGCACGCAAAGCACGCACCACCGCGTCGTCGAACGAGCGGCCACGGCAGGTGAGCTTGGCCAGCATGGAATCGAAGTGCGGGCTGATCTGTGCGCCGGCGTCGATCGTGCCGCCGTCGAGACGCACACCGCCACCACCCGGTGAACGGTAGGCCGTGATGCGCCCGAGGTCGGGGCGGAACCCGTTTGCCGGATCTTCCGTCGTGATGCGGCACTGCAGCGCCGCACCCTTGAGCTCGATCTTGTCCTGGGTAAGGCCGAGCTCAGCGAGCGTCGAGCCAGAGGCGATGAGCATCTGTGCACGTACAAGGTCAACGTCAGTAACCTCTTCGGTGACAGTGTGCTCGACCTGAATGCGCGGGTTCATCTCAATGAACACATGCTCGCCGGCGCGGTCACCCTCGGTGTCGAGCAAGAACTCTACGGTTCCTGCATTCTCGTATCCAATCGACTCAGCAAACGCGATCGCGTCGCGGGTGAGTGCGTCACGCTTCTCTTGCGAGAGATTCGGAGCGGGAGCGATCTCAACGACCTTCTGATGTCGACGCTGCACTGAGCAGTCACGCTCGAACAGGTGCACGGTCGCGCCCGTGTGGTCAGCGAGCACCTGCACTTCGATGTGGCGCGGGCGCAGCACTGCCTGTTCAATGAACATTGTCGAGTCACCGAACGCAGAGCCCGCCTCCCGCATCGCGGAGTTGAGGGCGTCTCGCAGATCAGCTTCGCGTTCAACTCGGCGCATGCCGCGACCGCCACCACCGGCAACGGCCTTTGCGAATACGGGGAAGCCGATTTCACGGGCACCCGTGATCAGTTCTTCGACGTCGGTCGATGGGGGCGTGGATCGCAGCACGGGAACACCCGCCGCAATCGCATGCTCTTTCGCGGCAACCTTGTTGCCCGCCATTTCGAGCGCAAGCTTGCCAGGCCCGATGAAGCGAATCCCAGCTTCGTCTGCGGCAGCAGCCAGCTCAGGGTTTTCCGACAGGAAACCGTACCCTGGGTAGATCGCGTCAGCACCTGACTCGACCGCAACGCGCACAATCTCAGACACATCGAGGTACGCACGTACCGGGTGCCCGACCTCGCCAATGAGGTAGGCCTCATCGGCCTTCAGCCGGTGGAGCGAGTTGCGGTCTTCATACGGGAACACCGCAACGGTCTTCGCACCAAGCTCGTGCGCCGCACGGAACGCACGAATCGCAATCTCACCACGGTTTGCAACCAGAATCTTCGTGAACATCGGCACCGACGGTCCTTTCAGGCGTTCAGCGGAGCAACCCCGCTCTGTGCATCGTATCTGCGAACATTTCGCCGCGTCACCCCCGTATGGAGGGAATCGCGGCTGTGACTCAGGTAGCGGGCACAGCCATCACCGTTGAACGCGTCATCTCTGCCGGGCTCGCTGCGGACTGCAGCGTCAGCTGCATGCAGGTGAGATCGAGCCAGCGGCCGAACTTCGTACCCACCTCGGGGAAGATGCCTATGGTCGTGAAACCGAGCTTTTCATGGAGGCGGATCGACCCCTTATTACCCGACTCAATGCTCGCAATCATGGCGTGCTTCTCTGCTGCTCGAGCCCGCGCAATCAGTTCGGTCATGAGCTGCATGCCGAGGCCCCCGCGCTGTTGGTCTGATCGCACATAAATGGAGTGTTCAACGGTGTGCTTGTAGCCGTCCCACGCACGCCAGTCACCAAAGGTCGCATAGGCGATGACGCCGGACCCCGCAGCCGCGGTTTCGTCAACCGCGACGATCACCGGGAAGCCCGCAGCCTGCCGTGCTTCGCACCACGCACGCCGGTCCTCTGTGCTGACCGTTTGGTCATTCCAGATCGCCGTCGAGTTGATCACCGCGTCGTTGTAGATCTCGGTGATCGGCTCAATGTCAGCGTGTACCGCGTCGCGAATGTGCATGGCCTGCCTTCCTGCCCCGTTGGCACCATTTTTCCACGCGGCGTATGCCGAGCTTCCCGTTGTCCACAGAATCTCTCGAATACTGGCCGGAAGTTCCCGATCCGCGCCTTGTGAGCGCCGATGGCAGCTATGCGCCAAACTCCACACGGCAGGCAACGCATCACTTACAGTCAGAGACAGCACTCAACAAGCCCCAAGGAGCCAATCGTGCCTCGTCCCACCACTCTCCCCGCACCACTGAGCGGCACCTTCGCTGCGAAGCGCCCGACCGGATTCATCCTGGGCACGATCATCGCAGTTGTGGCGGTCTTTGGCGGACTCATCGGTTCCTCGATGGTCTACTCCATGATTACCGGCACGATGGACGCTCCCGCGTGGATGACAATCGTGGCATTCGGCGCGATTGCGCTCATTATCTTCCTGTGGGTGCGGTTCAAGGAGGGACGCAAGTTCTCAACGCTCGGCTTCACAAACGCTACCCGCGCGCCGCGTCAGATCTTGCTCGGCGCCGGCACCGGCGTCGGCCTCGTGGCGATCTCGATGGTCTTGCTTGCGCTCACCGGGCAGGGCTCCATCAGCTGGACCGCCGGCGCCATGACCGGCTCGCAGTGGCTCATGCTCGTGGCGTGGATCGCAATCTTCGGCGTGCAGTCATCTGCGGAAGAAATCGCCATGCGCGGCTTTGCCATGCAGTCGTACGCACGCAGCTTCGGCGCCCCGGTCGCGATCGTTCTGCAGGCGGTGCTGTTCGCTGCGCTCCACGGGCAGAACGACGGTATGAACGTGCTCCCGATCATCAACCTGCTGCTCGTCGGCCTTGTGCTCGGCTGCTGGGCAATTCGCGACGGCGCACTGTGGGGCGTTTGCGCGTTCCACGCCGCGTGGAACTGGTCACAGTCGTGGCTCTTTGGCGCGGCCGTATCTGGCCAGAGCAGTAAGGGCGGCAGCATCTTCACCACAACGACCTCGGAGTCGGGCAATGCGCTCCTCACCGGCGGCACCTTCGGCATCGAGGGCAGCATCATCGTGACCCTGGTGCTCGCGGCAATGCTCGCCCTGCTCGTGCGACCGGCAGTGCGCAAGCTACGTGAGGCGCGGGTAGCTGCTCCGGCTGCTGACTCGGCCGCGGTTGCTGGCGCCTAACTCGCAGGGGCGCGGATCGCGACCGCATCGCCTCACCGCCACCCGATGTCAGTGGTCGCCGGTAGTGTGGAACGTATGAAGATCGCTACTTGGAACGTCAACTCGATCCGCACTCGCGTCGGCCGCGTCGTCGACTGGCTCGTGCGGGAAGACATTGACGTGCTCGCCATGCAAGAGATCAAGTGCAAGCCTGAGCAGTTTCCCCTCGAGGCGTTTGAGCAGGCTGGCTACCAGGTTGAGATCTTTGGTCTGAACCAGTGGAACGGCGTCGCGATCGCGAGCCGCCACGAGATGACTGATGTTGCTCGTGAATTCCCGAATATCCCGGGTTTCGGCAACCCGATCAAGGGCCAGGAAGGCGTGCAGACGACCGGCGCAAACGACCTGCCCGTCGAGGCGCGTGCGCTCGGCGTGACCGTTGGCGATCTGCGTCTCTGGAGCCTGTATGTGCCGAACGGCCGTGGGCTCGATGATCCGCACTTCGAGTACAAGCTCAACTGGCTGCGTGCGCTGCGCGCCAACACTGAGGCGTGGCTGGGTGAAGATCCTGATCTCCCGCTCGCGCTCATGGGCGACTGGAACATCGCACCGCTCGACGCCGACATGGCCGACCCGAGCTTCACCGTCGGCCAGTCGACGCATGTTTCAGCAGAGGAGCGCGAGGTCTTCAACTCGTTCCTGCCGCTTGTGAGCGATGTCGTGCGCCCGATCGTCCCTGAGGGATACACGTTCTGGGATTACAAGGCCGGCCGCTTCCAGAAGAACGAAGGCATGCGTATCGACTTCATCATGGCCTCAGAAGCCTTCGCTGACACAGTCGTCGACGCGCACATTGCACGCGACGAGCGTAAGGGCGACGGCCCGAGCGACCATGTCCCGGTGGTTGTCGAGATCGACCCGTCACTCCTCGGCGGCACATTCGAGGACGAGTACGACCGCCCGATGGTGTTCTAACTACTCATGTCTCCCACGGCTGACTGGCGCTTTGGCCCACTGCATCACGCGGCGGGTGAGGTACTGCTGGGCGATCCGCTGGGCAGTCACGCGGTAGTCTCCGCCAGCGGGATCTGCGGGGTGCAGACCCACCAGTTCGACGAGTTCCTCCCGTGGGACTCACTGACGAGCATCGATCTCAGCTGCGACACCACTCGCTCACGCGCCGGCTCGCGGCTATTTGATGCGCTTTCGGCACTCCTCACCGCGTCGAGCGGCGAGGCCGCTCCCCTCGATCCGCACGACCCAGGCGAACTGCGCCTCGAAACCATCGCTGGCAAGGTGAGTACTTGGCGGATCGATGCGATGGAAACCGGCAAATACTGGCTCCCGTACGTTGAGGCCACACAGGTGTTTCTCGAGCTGATGCGTGCGAAGCCGGGGTTTCGTGTCGTTACAGAAAATTCAGAATCGCTCGAAATTTGGTTCCGCACCGCAGTTTCTGAGGCTCGGCGTTGAGTGGCTACTCACCATCCCTACAATCCTGCACAGGAACACCCTATGAATGGCATATGTGAGTTACGCTTCAGGTCAGACCTATAGCGCGGATTCTTCACCCTGAAGGCTTCGCACACGAAGGAGCCGACGTGTCAGAACTCACGCCATTCTCAGGACCCGCAGTGCCCCCGGAGCCTCCCGTTAAGGCTTCGCAGCACCCAGCGCAGCCGGTAGACGCGGTTCAGGAAGCAGCGATCGCCGAAGCTGAAGCACAGCGCCAGGCAGCTGCTGCGGCACCGGTGCAGCCTCCTGCAGCCCCGGCGCAGCCGGCTGCGACCCAGTACGCACCGCACCCCGGCTATGCACCTCAGCCGGGTCAGCCCTTCCAGCAGGGCCAGCCGGCTCAGCAGGGCCAGCCGGTTCAGCAGGGTCAGCCCTTCCAGCCGCAGTACGCAGCTCCCGGGTACATGCCAGGCACCGGCGCGATTCCTCCAGGTGCCAACTCATCTACCGCAGGTGCCACCACATCGATGATTCTTGGCATTCTCTCGATCGTTCTCGCTTGGCTCCTCGCCATTCTTGGCTGGGCAGCAAGTATTACCGCCATCGTCATGGGCATTCTCGCGCTCAAGCGCGGCAATGCACGAGGGAAGGCGATTACCGGCATCGTGACCGGCTCGATTGGCCTGTTCTGTTCGCTCATCAGCTCCATCATCGGTGCCATGATCATGTCGAACATGTACTACTACTAGGCAGTAGCCGCCCGGCGCAAGGCAAAAGGTGCTGACTCAGTGTGTCACTGGGTCAGCACCTTTTGTCATTCGAGCACCCCAGCCCCGCCTCATCGGCAGGCTTCGCTCGAAGTCACCCCCTCGAGATCACCCGTTTCTCTCGAAAAGGGGTGTTACTTGCGCATGAAAGCACCTGTTTCGGGAGAAAGGCCCGTTTTCGCGGGGTTTGGCAGGCCCGCGGAAAAACTTTTTCCCAAAGTTGGAATACCCAGCAACCTTTCACGTTATATTTACATGCAAGCGCATATACTTTAGTTATTAGCCCCTCGGGCACACTCTCGAACAACACCGCTCCACGGTTTCGCTCGAGTCAGCCCAGCGGATCCGAGCAGAAACGGAGAACATCATGGAATTCGGCATCATGTCGGTCAGTGACATCACTCGCGACCCGATTTCGGGCGAGACCCCGAGTGAGGCGGAGCGCATCAAGGCGACCGTTCGCATTGCAAAGCACGCAGAAGATGCAGGCCTCGACGTCTTCGCAGTCGGCGAGCACCACAACCCGCCATTCTTCTCGTCGTCACCGACCACGCTGCTCTCGCACATCGGCGCACTGACCGAAAAGATCAAGCTTTCGACGAGTACCACGCTCATCACCACGAACGACCCCGTTCGTCTCGCCGAAGAGTACGCAATGCTCCAGCACCTCGTTGATGGCCGCATGGATCTCATGCTCGGCCGCGGCAACACTGCGCCCGTGTACCCCTGGTTCGGCCAGGACATTCGCAGCGGTCTCCCCCTCGCGCTCGAGCACTACAACCTGCTCCACCGCCTGTGGCGAGAAGACGTCGTCGACTTCGAAGGCAAGTTCCGCACCTCACTGCAGGGCTTTACCTCGACGCCTCGTCCCCTCGATGACGTTCCCCCGTTCGTCTGGCACGGCTCGATCCGCACTCCTGAAATTGCAGAGCAGGCTGCGTACTACGGTGATGGCTTCTTCGCGAACCACATCTTCTGGCCCTCAGAGCACTCGCTCCGCCTTATCAACTTCTACCGCCAGCGCTTCGAACACTACGGCCACGGCAAGGCAGAGCAGGCAATCGTCGGCCTCGGCGGCCAGGCCTTCATCTCGAAGAACTCGCAGGATGCGCACGAGCGCTTCCGCCCGTACTTCAACGCGGCTCCCGTCTACGGCAATGGCCCCCGCATGGAAGACTTCGCGCAGCAGACTCCGCTCTCGGTCGGCAGCCCGCAGGAGGTCATCGACAAGACCCTGACCTTCCGCGAGACGTTCGGCGACTACCAGCGCCAGCTGTTCCTCGTTGACCACGCAGGCCTCCCTGAGAAGATGGTGCTCGAGCAGATCGATCTGCTCGGCGAGCACGTCGTCCCCGTTGTCCGGGCAGAGCTCGAGGCGAAGCGCGTTGCAGGCGTTCCCGCAACCGCGCCGACCCACGCACAGCTGGTCAAGGCAAAGTACGGCGACGAGGCACCTCGCCAGCCGCGCCCCAACGCAAACCGTGGCGACAACGTCACCGGCGGCTCCCCTTACCAGGATTCACCGGGTGCGCGCGGCGCAGCTTTCGGCCTGAACTAAAATTAGTGTCATGACCCCCGACTCAGTAGCAGGCAGCTCACGCGCCGATATTCGTCTCGCCAATGAAACTTGGGAGTCGTTCATCACCGTGTACTCACGCTTCATGGGCGGGTTTGGCGCCGAGCCGATCTGGAAGAACGCGAGCATGCGCGAGTACGACGTGCTCTACACCCTCGCGAAGGCCTCGACGCCACTGCGTTTGAACGATCTGTGCGAGGGCGTGCTGCTCAGCCAGCCCGCCCTCTCACGGCTCGTCGATCGCCTCGTAAACCGCGGTCTTGTTGCGCGCGAACCAGACCCAGAGGATGGTCGCGCAGTGCGGATCCGCCTCACCGAAACCGGCACCGAGGTACAGCGCGAGATCGGTCGCGCGCACGGCCGCAGCGTGAATCGCGAACTCACCAGCAGACTGTCCTCCGAAGAGCTCGAAGAGCTCCAGGCGCTCTGCCGCAAGCTACTCGACAAGTAGCACCCACACAGACTTTCTTTGGAGAAACACCTCATGAACGCACCGTTCGATGGGGTTGGCATCGCCGACCCTGAACACACCGAAATCACCGCTTCGGCAGTCAAGCAGATCGTCGTCGTCAACGCCGGCACCGGTGAACCCTCGTCGACAGGCATGCTCGCCGATCGCACGGTCTCCCGCGTGCTCGCACTCGCTGAGAAGCGGGGCGTGGCCATTGAAGCGCGCGTCATTAACCTGCGCAACATCGCCAGCGACATCATGACCGCGATCACGACCCAGCACGTGTCGCCCGAGCTGCAGAAGGCGAGCGATCTCATGCGCGATGCCGACGGCATCATCGCGGCGACCCCCGTCTACAAGGCAGGCGCGAGCGGGCTCTTCACCGCATTCTTCCAGGTGCTCGACAACGACCTGCTCATCGGCACCCCGGTCGTGCTCGGCGCGACCGCCGGCAGCGCACGTCACTCGCTCGTCGTTGACGACCAGTTGCGTGGGCTCTTCTCTTACCTTCGCACGATCACCGTTCCGACCTCACTCGTGAGCTCGCCAGATGACTACAGCACCGGCGAGTTCGGCAAGCGCGTGGATCGCGCCGCTACCGAGCTGCTTGCGTTGGTCGAGGCGGGCTTCCGCGAGACCGTCCGCGGAGATTCGTGGAACAGCTACCAGCACACCTTCGGTAGTGCTGGCGGATCCGAGTTCGGCATCGACTTCGACTCCGACCTCATGCGCATGGCAACCGGCGGCAAGTAACGCTTCGGGCTCGCTCCCCCGTTGGGCCTCACGGCCCTGTCCCCTTTCTGAGGGAGCGCGCTGTCATTCGTATCCCGCACATGGGCTTCTCTGTTGAGGAGCCCATGTGCATTTTGCGCGCTGGATGAGGATGGCTAGCGCGTGATGTGCGCGCCAATGGCGCACGGTGGGCGCAGGCTGTGCGGCACCCAAACCTCAGCACCTCACATGCACCGCCAAGGAGGAAGAACGGGCCGGCCAGTGGCCGGGCGGCCATTCCCACCCACCAGGGCGACAGAACACCTCAACGGAACCGGTTCAGACACCCAAACGGCGCCCGCCAACGAGTCAACCCCTCGAAACCGACCGTTTCTCTCGAGAAGGGGCCTTTCATACGTATGAAAGGGATGATCTCGGCAGAAAGTGCCAGTTTCGAGGGGTTGACCCCAGGGTGAGCGCTCAGACCCAGCGAGAACTACGCAGCGACGAAGTACAACCGCTTGTTCGCGAACTCGCCAATGCCGAGGGGGCCCATCTCGCGGCCGTAGCCAGAGCTCTTGACGCCACCGAACGGAATCTCTGCGGCTTCCGCAGCGATCGTGTTCACGTGTGCCATGCCGACCTCGAGGCGCGATGCGACGCGAGCTGCGCGCGCTTCGTCGGTCGAGAAGACCGATCCACCAAGACCGAGGTCACAGTCGTTTGCGAGTTCGAGCGCTTCCTCGTCGCTCGATACGCGGTAGACGGTAGCGACCGGGCCGAAGATCTCTTCGCGGTACGAGTCGGAGTCGCGAGGCACACCGGTGAGGACGGTCGGCGAGTAGTACGCCGAGGGCCCTTCCGAAAGCACGCCGCCAGCCTCGATGGTCGCGCCTGCTGCAACCGCGCGCTGCACCTGCTCGTTGACGGTCTCCGCAGCCGCACGGCTCGAGAGCGGAGCGTACTCACCCTCGCCCATGTTGAGCTGGTCGCCTGGCTTCAGGCCAGCGGCAAGCTTCTTGAGCTCTGCAACGAACTCGTCGTAGATGTCGTCCATGACGATGAGGCGCTTGTTCGAGTTGCACACCTGGCCGCCGTTGTAGACGCGGAAGTTCCACGCCTCAGCAGCAACTGCAGCGACGTCGTCCGAGTCGAGCACGACCATGGGGTCGATGCCGCCGAGCTCGAGCACGCACTTCTTGAGGTTCTGGCCAGCCTGCGCACCGATGATCGCGCCTGCGCGCTCCGAACCGGTGAGCGAGACGCCCTGCACGCGCTTGTCCGCGATGATCGTCGCGATCTGTGAGTGCGACGCGAAGATGTTCTGGTAGCCACCGACGGGAACGCCAGCCTGCTCGAAGATCTCCTGCATGGTGAGTGCCGAGCGTGCGCAGATGTCTGCGTGCTTCAGCAGAATGGTGTTGCCGAGCAGCAGGTTGGGAGCTGCGAAGCGCGCGACCTGGTAGTACGGGAAGTTCCAGGGCATAACGCCGAGCAGCACACCGAGCGACTTGTGCTCGACGTACGCCTTGCCGGGTACGGTGCTGGGGATCTCGTAGTCGGTGATGAGGCCGGGGCCGTACACCGCGTAGTACTCGATGATGTCGGTTGCGAACTGGACCTCGTCGAGGCTTTCCTCGTAGGTCTTGCCCATCTCGACTGCGATGATCTTTGCAAGCTCTTCCTTGCGCTCACCAAAGATCTCAGCGACGCGCTTGATGACGCCTGCGCGCTCCTGCACGCTGCGTTCGCGCCACTCGCGGTAGACGTCGTCTGCTGCGGTGATCGCAGCGTCGATCTGTGCGTCGGTCGCTGCTTCGAACGTCTCGACGATTTCGCCGGTTGCAGGGTTCTGCACGCGGTACTTGGACATTGAAACTCCTTTGTCCTGGGTTGGGTGCTCCGGTCGCGCAACGAGTCGTGTCGCGCGCGGATGGATGCGGTTGGGGTTGCCCCGTAGCCAGTCTGTCGTGGCGGATCGGGAAAACCAAGAGCCGGGGATCAGGCTCACACCCAATCCCCGGCTAAGGGTTACTTACCTACGTAAGCAGCATCTGCAGCGTCGAGCGCTGCGTCGATGATGTCGAGGCCCTTCACGAGGTCCTCTTCGCTCGTGATGAGCGGCGGCGCAATCTGCAGGCGGTTGCCAGCTGCAAAGGGCCAGAGGCCCGCGCTCTTGCAGGCTGCGACAACGTTGTTGTACGCCTCTGCGCCGAGCGGCTCGCGGGTTTCGCGATCGGTGACGAGCTCAAGCGCCCAGAAGAAGCCCTTGCCGCGCACTTCGCCGATCGACTTGTGCTTCGCTGCCATCTCAGTGAGGCGGGGCTCGATCACGCGCGCAGCGAGATCGCGAACGCGCTCAAGGATCTGCTCTTCCTTGAAGATGTCGTAGGTTGCGACGCCTGCTGCACAGGCGAGCGGGTGACCCGAGTAAGTGAGGCCACCGGGGAACGAGGTCTCCTCGAACGCCTGGTGGATCTTTTCGCTGATCACAACGCCACCGAGGGGGACGTAGCCCGAGTTGACACCCTTTGCGAAGGTGACGAGGTCGGGGGTGATGTCGAAGCCCTGGAACGCGAACCACTCACCGGTGCGGCCGAAGCCAGCCATAACCTCATCGCAGATGAGGAGGATGCCGTAGCGATCGCAGATCTCGCGCACGCCGGGCAGGTAGCCTGAGGGCGGGACGAAGATGCCGTTGGTGCCGGTCACGGTCTCGAGGATGATTGCCGCGATGGTGTCGGGGCCTTCGAGCTGAATCGTGTGCTCGAGGTGACGGAGCGCGCGCTCCGACTCCTGCGCCTCGGACTCAGCGTGGAACTCCGAGCGGTACTGGTACGGGCCCATGAAGTGGACAACGCCTGCGTCGGGGGTGCCGTTCGGCCAGCGACGTGCTTCACCGGTGAGGGTGATCGCGGTCGAGGTCGAGCCGTGGTACGAGCGGTAGCGCGCCATGATCTTCTGACGACCAGTCGACTGACGAGCCATACGCACTGCGTACTCGTTGGCGTCTGCGCCACCGTTGGTGAAGAAGACCGAGCGCGCGCCCTCGAACGAGTGCTCAACGATGCGCTTTGCGAGCTCGCCGCGCACGTCGTTTGCCATTGCGGGCTGGATGGTCGCGAGGCGACCTGCCTGCTCCTGGATGGCGCGGATCAGACCGGGGTGCTGATGACCAAGGTTCAGGTTCACGAGCTGCGACGAGAAGTCAAGGTATTCCTTGCCGTCGTAGTCCCAGAAACGAACGCCCTCGCCCTTGGCGATGGGGAGCGGGTTAATCTTGCCCTGCGCCGACCACGAGTGGAAGACGTAGTCGCGATCGTTCGAACGAACCTCGCGCTGTGCGTCGGTATCACCGAACGCCTGCTCGGTGCCGTTGAGGTCTACATAATCAGACATGTTGTGTGAGAGTTCCTTCTGCGGTGAAAGTACTAAAACCTAGGACCAAAGCCCCGGGACGGTCCGTGAGCTGCCGCGCTGGGGAAGACAGCAGTTCACGAACCGCCCTCGGGGCGATGGAAGTGTGGGGCTCGTTAGCCGTTGCTCGGGAAGCCGAGGTCGATCTTCGACTGCTCGGGGTTCGGCCAGCGAGTGGTGACGACCTTCGAACGGGTGTAGAAGTTGATCGACTCGGGGCCGTAGATGTGGGTGTCGCCGAAGAGCGAGTTCTTCCAGCCACCGAACGAGAACGAGCCAACGGGTACGGGGATCGGCACGTTGATGCCGACCATGCCAGCCTCAACCTCGAACTCGAACTGGCGTGCGACGCCACCGTCACGGGTGAAGATCGCGGTGCCGTTGCCGTACTGGTGCTCGTTGATGATGCGGAGACCCTCTTCGTAGCTGTCTACGCGAACAACCGCGAGGACCGGGCCGAAGATCTCTTCGCGATATACCGCGCTGTCAGTCTTGACGTGATCGAGCAGGGTTGCGCCGGTGAAGAAGCCGTTGCCCTCGAACTTGAAGTCGCGGCCGTCAACCACGATGGTTGCGCCCTCTGCCTCTGCGCCTGCAACGTAGCCCTCAACGCGAGCCTTCGCCTCGGGGGTGATGAGCGGGCCCATGTCGGTGCCGGGAGCAGCGCCGTCACCGATCTTGAGGTCTGCGATGCGCTTTGCGATTTCGGGGATCAGGCGATCCGCGACCTCGTCACCGACAGCGACGACGACCGAAACGGCCATGCAACGCTCGCCAGCTGCGCCGTAGCCTGCCGAAACAGCTGCGTCAGCGGTGACCTTGAGATCAGCGTCGGGCATGACGAGCATGTGGTTCTTTGCGCCGCCGAGTGCCTGCACGCGCTTGCCGTTCTCTGCCGCACGCGAGTAGATGTACTTCGCGATGGGGGTCGAACCGACGAACGAGATTGCCTTGACCTCGGGTGCGTCGAGCAGGGTGTCGACAGCGGTCTTGTCGCCGTGAACGACGTTGAGCACGCCGTCGGGCAGGCCAGCCTCGCGGAAGAGGTCAGCGATGAAGACCGAAGCCGAAGGGTCGCGCTCCGAAGGCTTGAGAACCACGGTGTTGCCGCATGCGATTGCCGAAGCGATCATCCAGAGGGGAACCATGATGGGGAAGTTGAAGGGGGTGATTGCCGCGACAACGCCGACGGGCTGCTTCACCGAGTGGACGTCGACGCCGGTCGAGACCTGCTCGTCGCGCTCGCCCTTGAGGAGGTTCATGAGGCCTGCTGCGAACTCAACGTTCTCGAGGCCACGTGCGACCTCACCTGCTGCGTCGTCGAGGACCTTGCCGTGCTCTGCGGTCACGAGTGCCGAGATCTCGGGGGTGCGTGCCTTGAGGAGCTGGCGGAGGCGGAAGAACACATCTGCGCGCTTGGTCAGGCTGGTCTTGCGCCATGCGGGCAGTGCAGCCTGTGCTGCAGCGATTGCCTGCTCGACGGTCTCTACGCCTGCGATGGGGACCTCGTGGATCTGCTCACCGGTTGCGGGGTTGTAGACAGCCTGCTTGCGTGCTGCTGCTTCGACCTTTTCGCCGCCGATAACGTGAGGAATGAGCGCCATGCGTGCTCGTCCTTTCTCGTGATTACTGGTGAAACCTGGGTATTCAAGCGGGCCGTCACTGGGATCCACATTGAACTTCAGGCAGAGTGTTCGGGGAAGATTCCCCGTGCAGATCTAGCTTGCCAGGACGAATCGACGCCCGCGACCAGCAAAACATCCCCAATGCTCGCATTTTTCGGACACTTTGTATGATCGAGTCATGGAGACCGCAATGCAGCAGGAGAATGCCCCGCTTCCGACCGTGCGCGATGTGCTGAGCCTCACCGAGATTTCGGCTGGTTCACCCGAGCTTGTCACGGGCGACCTGGGACTCATGCGTCCGGTCCGCTGGGCGCACGTCGTCGCGGGCGCGAGCGCTGCCGCGCTGCTGGACGGTGGCGAGCTGGTGCTCACCACGGGCGCCGGCTGGCCGAGCGATGATGCCTCACTTGCGGCGCTCGCCGAGACGCTGACGGGCGCGGATCCCGCTGCCGTCGTCTTCGAGCTCGGGGCCGGCTTCGAGACCGCACCACCCGCGCTCGTCGCGCGTTGCCTCGAACACGGAATTCCGCTCATCGCTCTACACAACGAGGTCAGGTTCGTACAGATTACGCAGCGCGTGCACCAGCGCGTGCTCGCCGCCCAGAACGAAGCGCTCGAAGCCCGCGAGGCCGTGCACAGCATGCTCACGGAGCTCGGCCTGAACCGCAGCCCGGTCGACTATGTCGTGGCGCGGATCGCCGATGTGCTCGGCTCCCCCGTCGTGCTCGAAGACGCTGGCCATCGCGTGATCGCGTGGGCGCAGGCAGGCCCACAGACGGGCACCGTCCCTGCTGGAGACGACGAGTTGCTCGCGGTGTGGGCTGCGGCGCAGCACAGCGGTGCGGATCCGCGCCCCCCAGCTGGCTCAACCAGGGTCGCGGTGGAAGCTCGCGGGCAGCGCTGGGGATTCTTGACGGCGCTACCAGGGGCGCCGCACCCAGCCGGCCGCGCAACCGTGCTGGAGCTCGGCGCATTCGCCCTCGCGCTCGGCCGCCTCGCAGATGCCGATGGCGAGCAGTGGCTCGAACTCGGTTCGAAGCGACTCTTCGATGCCGTGCTCGAGGGCCGGTACCGCGGCGAGCGCGATCTCACGCTGCAGCTGGAGTCGGCTGGCCTTCCCATGGCCGGCCGCGAACTGTTCGGCGCGACGCTCACGGGCACGGGTGATTTTGGTGGGCACGAGGGTCTCGAACTTGCGACCCTGCGCACCGCGCTGCGCCGTGCAGTTGCCCCAGACGGCAGGGTGTTGCTTGCGGCGAACCCTCGGTCAGCTCGCGGATTGGTCGCGCTGTTGTCGTTCCCTGAAGATGATCCGCGCACCGGTCAGACGCGCGCGCTCACGAGCGCGGATTTGCTGCCAGACGCACCGCATCCACTCGCGTCGCGGCTCGCGAAGGAGCTCGAGATGATGCTTCCCGCGACGCTGCCAGCGTCCTGGCGCGCGCGGCTGTCCCTCGGTGTCGCCGCCCGGCGCCCCAAAGCACTCATCTCCTCGCTGGAGCGCATCGCGCACGAGGTGCCTGCGGGCGCGGGGGCGCTCGGTGCGGGCCCGGTCGGTCCCGGCCCTGCCGCGCGCTCTGTCGCTCGCACGGTGCGCGGATCAGGCCGAGTCGACGTCCTCCTCGCCGAACGCCAACCCCTCGCCTACCTCGTGCGTGGTCTGTCGTCCACGCCCGAGGTCCAGGACTTCTCTCGCTCAATGCTTGAACCGCTCGTCACCCACGACGGCGAGCGCGGTGCTGGCCACAGCGGCGATCTCCTCGTGGTGCTCGCGGCGTACCTTGCACACCCCACGAACCGCTCACTCGCCGCCCAGGAGGCGCGCCTATCGCGATCAGTGTTCTACCAGCGCATTGCACTCATCGAGGAGCTGCTTGACGTCGACCTTGCGGAGGGCGCAACGATCGCTGCCCTCACCGTGGCGCTGTTGGCGCGGGGGTGAGGGCAACGATCGGCGCTGCTGCAGCGGGAGGTTAGGCCGCGTTGCGCGCTTTTCTGCGTGACGCGAGGTACGTGGCTCCAAGCCCTGCCAGCACGAGACCCGCTGCTCCGAACCCGAGCAGCGACAGGGAATCAGCGCCCGTGTGCGCGAGCCCGCCACCGGCAGGTGCTTTTGTCTGCCCCGTTGGCTTCGCGGTGTCGCCAGGTTTCTCAGGGTCTGCAGGATCCTTCGGGTCGGCTGGATCCACCGGCTCAACCGGGTCCACGGCCTTAATCGGATCGTTGAGTACCTGCCCGAGATCAATCACCCAATTGTTGGTATCAATTTCGAACTCAATCGGCTTCTCCGACCGCACAAACCCCTGAGGCGCAACCGTTTCCGTCAGTACATACTTCCCAAGTTTCAGGCTCTCAATTTCCAGCTGGCCCGCTTCCGCATTGGTGTCGCGCTGCCCACCATCGGTCACATCGAGTGTGAAGCCATCGGGGCCGGAGATGTTCCAGGCTGATCCGTCCAAGAGCTCAGAGTTCTCGCTACTCGCTTTTGTCCAAGACACTGAGCCGAGCAATGCGGTCTCGGCCGTACCTGTGAAGCCAAAGATGTCGGTTGCTACAGCCACCACCTTCTGCGCAGTGGGGTCCACGGGTGCGGCCAAATCGACCTTCCAGGTCAGGTCAGGTTGCACCGTTGCCGTACCGAGGTCATTTCCCAGATCGTCACTCAGCGTGATCACGTCGCCCTGAGTGGTTCCGGTGCCCTCGAGCAGGAGGGTGCTCGAATCGGTCACCGGCGCAACTGTGGGAACAGGAAGACAGGTCTGCCCTGCGAGGTTTGCGTGCCAGCTGTAGCCATAGTAGGCACCCCCTCCCCTGGTCGGAGCAGTGGTCGAGGTTTTGTAATTCACTGTCTGTGTTGCACCAGGTGCAATATTGGGCAGCGGATATCCGGGGCGCGACCCACCGTTTGTGAGGTTGAGGTCGCTGGCATCAAAAAGAATCACTGGGGTATCGGTGTCCCGATACTTCACTTCCATGCGTCCTGTGATCGGCTCCCAAGTGGGTAGCCACTTTACGTTGGTAGAGCTCCGGAACGCCATGGTCGCTGGATCAAACACCAACCATACGGTGACGGCGCCTGGACCAACATCTTGGATGACAGCCTTGTCTCGAATAAACATCACCGGCTCGTAGAACACATGATGGGTTTGGTTTGTGAACGTGCCGGTCCCGCTTCGGAAAAACTGCTGCGGATTGTCTGGATCGAACGGAACATTCGGATCGGGTGTAATCGTTCTCTTCACAAAGAGGTTCAACGCAGGTTCTTTATATGTGTCATACAGGAAGTGCGTTTCGCTGAGCGTGCAGTTCGAAGGAACATCTTCGACCGCGGCAGCATTAGCCGCAGTGGAGTCCGCGGGGGCATCCTCCGCGAGTGCAGGGGACGCCGTGAGCAGCCCCAGCGACAATACGGTTGCTCCGGCCAGCGCGATGCCCAAGCCTCTTTGCTTTGTGTTCATACATATAAATCTATGCTTTTGCCACGAATAAGCAAGAGGTGTGGAGTATTAGGCCGCGGGGAGGTTCCAGAGGGTCGTGTAGTCGTGGCCGAGATCACGCACCAGCAGTCGCAGTGCGGGCAGCGAGAGACCGATGACGCAGCTCGGAGCACCCTCGATCTTTTCAATGAAGGCGCCTGCGAGGCCGTCGATGGCGAATCCGCCAGCAAGCTGCAGCGGCTCCCCCGTCGCGACATAAGCGGCAAGCTCTTCGTCGGTGACATCGGCTGCGAGGGTGACGGTTGCGGTGTCGACGGATCCGCGCCCACCGTGCACCTTGCCGCCCGTGACATCAACGAGCCAATGGCCCGAGTGCAGGACGCCGGTCTTGCCACGGTGCTGCTTGGAGCGATCGAGCGCGACGTCGGGGACGTGCGGCTTGCCGAGGATCTCGCCGTCGAGCAGGAACATCGAGTCACCGCCGAGCACGAGCCCGTCAATCTCATTTGTCCCCTCTGGGCCATAGCGGCGTACGACGTCCTCGGCCTTCAGCCGGCCGAGGTACTCGGTGAACTCGGGGGTAGTGAGCTTGCGGCCGAGCTCGGCTTCGCGCTTCTGCACTTCTGTGTCCTCGTCAACGTTGGGCGAGAAGCAGATTGGCTCAATGCCGGCTCCACGGAGAACCGAAAGTCGAGCGGGTGACGTGGAAGCGAGATACAGGCGCATGCCACAAGCCTAAGGTGCATCGACAAGTGTCGGTGGTTCCTGGGAGAATTGTCGAACTGAACGCGACGCGCACCGAAAGCGCGCGCAAAGGAGGCGAACTCAGATGTCCGACTCAGCAATTCTTGGTGTGGTGATCGCGGTAGTGGCGATCGTGCTTATTGTCATTCTCTTGGCAGCATCTCTCTACATCGTGAAAACCAACCAGGTGGCCGTGATCGAGCGATTCGGCAAGTTCCACCGCATGGCAAAGGCTGGCATTAACGCACGTATCCCCATCGTTGACACGATTGCGAACCGCATGAGCCTGCGTATTCAGCAGATGGACCGCGTCATCTCAACGATCACGAACGACAAGGTGACCGTCGATCTCGACGTCTCGGTGCAGTACCGCGTCGCAAACTCGGAGCGCACTCCCTCACGCACCGACGGCAGCGCTGACACCCGCGAAGACAGCAACCTGTACCGCGCAAACTACGCGCTCACCGACGTCGACGAGCAGATCGCGAGCTACATCTTCGACGCCGTGCGCTCAACCGTGCCGAGCAAGACGCTCGATGATGTCTTCGCCGAGAAGGACCGCATCGCGTCAGAGGTCAACGAGCAGCTCAGCACCACGATGCAGGAGTACGGCTACGAGATCGTGCGCACCCTCGTCACGGGTGTCCGCCCCGACGGAGAGGTCGAGGCAGCGATGAACCGCATCAACGCCGCCGAGCGCATGCGTGACGCCGCGACCGCAGAAGCTGAAGCGTACAAGATCGGCGTCATCGGTAAGGCGCAGGGCGACAGTGAGGCTAAGCGCCTCTCGGGTGAGGGCATCGCGATGCAGCGCCGCGCAATCGCTGAGGGTCTGGCAGAGCAGCGCCGCGTGCTTCAGGAGGCGGGCGTTGCCAACGCAGAAGAGGTCATGCTGGCCAACCAGTACTTCGACACCATGCTTGGCGTCGCGAGTGCTGGCAAGACGACCACGGTCTTCCTGCCCGGCGGTGCCGACGGCGTTGGCCTCATTGGCGAGCAGATTCGGACTTCGATCTTGACCGCGAAGGCAGCTGACGGTTCGGGAGATGCAGCGAAGCTGTAGCCCCCGCAAGTACCCGAAAGCCCGGGCGGTCACTCATCGAGTGATTGCCCGGGCTTTCTCCGTGTGCGCGGCCTCAGGCCCGTTGGAGTGAGGTGAATCTCGGCTGTGCAGCTGGGTGAGCGCCTCGGCTCATTGGGAAAGGCAGCCCGGCCGATGGCCGGCCCGTTCCTTATTCACTGGCGAGGACCAGGAATGCTGCGCGTTGGGTGCCACATCAGCTCAGGGTTGCTCAGGGCTGCGGTCAACCCCTCGAGATCGACCGTTTCTGCCGAGAGTGACCCTTTCTTGCGACAGAAAGGGGGTGTTTCGGGAGAAAGGGGTGTTTTCGAGGGGTTGAGCCGAAATTTGCTACGGGCCCCTAGTCGTCGAGGTTTGCGCGCACTGCCTTGCGGTCAGCGATCAGCGCATCGCGCACGTGGCGGCGAATAACCTTGCCGATGAGGGTCTTCGGGAGTTCTTCCCAAATGAGGTAGCTACTCGGACGCTTGTACTCAGCGAGATGCTCGCGGGCTGCAGCGCGAGCTGCCTCCTCGTCGAACTCAGCGCCGGGCTCCAAAATGATCGCAGCTGTCACCACCTCGGTGCCGCTGCCGCGGGGTACGCCAACGACCGCACACTCAGCGACGCCCGGAAGCGCGTTCACGACCGCTTCAACCTCGCTCGGCGAGACGTTGAAGCCGCCCGTAATGATGAGCTCCTTCTTGCGGTCAACAACCGTGACGAAGCCGTCCTCGTCCTGCGCTACGAGGTCACCCGTGCGCAGCCAGCGGCCGTCAAAAATAGCTGCTGCAGACTCTTCTGGTCGATTCCAGTACCCATGGAACACCTGCGGGCCGGCAATCAGCAGCTCGCCGGTCTCACCCTGCGCGACCTCGCGCGCGGGGTTTTCGGGATCCACCACACGAATATCAGTCGACGGGAACGGCAGGCCGATCGCGCCAATCTTGCGCGACTCGTTGAACGGGTTCGCGAGTGCAATCGGGCTCGTCTCAGTGAGGCCGTAGCCCTCGTTGAGCATGCTGCCCGCGAGGTCCTCCCAACGGTTGACGATCGCGGGAGTCAGCGTCATAGCGCCAGAAATCGCGTAGACCACGTTCTTCAGGTCGAGCGAACCGTCACGCGCGACGCGAGACATACGGTCGAACATCGGCGGCACGGCGGGAATGAAGGTCGGCGGGAACTTCTTCGAAGCATCTGCGACGAGTGCGGGATCGAAGGTCGGGAACAGCACCGCGCACGAACCCGTCTCAACGGCGTAGATGACCGAGAGCAGCAGACCGAACGAGTGGAACATCGGCAGCAAGCCGTAGATGTTGCCCGTGCCGTGCTCGAAGTCAGGCATCCACGCAGCGCCCATGCGCGCGTTCGCCCACAGATTCTCATGCGAGATCATCGCGCCCTTCGGCGCACCGGTGGTGCCCGAGGTGTACTGCAGGCAGGCGATGTCGTCCTTCTTCGGACGGGGGTGATCCGCCGCGATGGGAGACGACTTCATGAGCTGAGCGAACGGCACAGTTCCCGAGGTGGGCGCGGTGAGGTTCGCACGCGACTCACGCGCCTTCGCGATCGGGAGGCGCAGGAGCGCGCGCATTTTGAGGGGCATCGCGCGGGTCACGTCGACCGCGATGATCGTCTCGATGCCGAGGTCTTGAGGGAGCTGCTGAAGGGTTTCGACCTTCTTGTCCCAGGAGATGACGATCCGCGCTCCGTGATCTCGGAACTGGGTCTCCAACTCGTCTCGGGTGTAGAGCGGGTTGTGCTCGACGACGACCGCGCCGAGGCGCAGCACCGCGTAGAACGCTACAACGTGCTGCGGGGCGTTCGGCATAATGAGCGCAACACGGTCACCCGCGCGCACGCCAAGGTCGTATAGACCTTGAGCGACGCGAGCAACGTTTTCACCAAGCTCGCGATACGTGGTGGTGGCACCGAAGAATGCGGCAGCCGGGCGATCTGCGTACTGTGCGCAGCGTTCATCGAGCAGATCGATGAGCGAGCCGGTCACTGGCTCAATGTCAATCGGAGTGCCTTTTGCGTAGAACTTGTTCCACGCTCGGGTTTCATTCAGATGCATAGTAATGATTTTACGTACCGTTTCGGTAATATTCCCAGTCCCAGGGAGGAATCCTGTACCGCACCGCTCTTCAGAACATGGGACAATAGAAGGATGTCTGAGCGTACAGCTAGTTCCCCGCAGGCCGGAGCCCTCTCCGTCGGCGATGAGATTGAACTTGAAATCACCGGCATCGCCCACGGCGGTGTCTGCGTTGCACGCCACGAAGGCCGCGTGGTCTTCGTCGCTGATGCAATTCCCGGCGAGCGCGTACTTGCGCGCGTCACCGATGCCAAGAAAAAGTCATTCGCACGCGCAATCGTGCTTGAGGTACTCGAGGCCTCGCCCGACCGCCGCCCCCACGTGTGGGCAGAAGCATCGGTCGAGCGCGCCCCCGAGGAGCGCGCAGGCGGCGCAGAGTTCGGTCACATCGCACTCGCTCGCCAGCGTCGCCTGAAGGCGGAGGTGCTTGTTGATTCGATGCAGCGCTTCGGCGGCATCGAGCTCGCAGCAGGCGAGGACGACGATGCAGAGACCAAGGCAGAGTTCGAGGCGCTGCTCGACGAACTCGTCGAGGCAGTGCCCGGCGACGACGAGCGTAACGGCCTCGGCTACCGCACTCGCGTGCGCCTGCACGTTGATCCCGAGACCGGCGCTGTCGGCCCCTACGCAGCACGCAGCCGCAATATCGTGCCCGTGCAGTCGTTGCCCCTCGCAACCGATTCGCTGAACCAGCTCGCTCCGCTTGAGGAGTCGATGCTCGGCGTTGACTCGATTGACCTCGTTGATCCGGCAGGCGACGATTCGCGCATGCTCATCACTGCTGAGGGCAAGCGCAACGGCGAGAGCGACGCAATGCAGGAGCTCGTCGAAGACCGCGGCTTCACCGTACGCGCGGGTGGTTTCTGGCAGATCCACGACCTCGCACCTGTCGTACTCTTCAACGCGGTTCGCGACTCGATCGCCGAGCTCGCAGAAGACGGTCTCGTTGACGCGACCGCAACCAACCTCGACCTCTACGGTGGCGCGGGCCTGCTCGCAGCCGCAATGGCAGAGGCAGTCGGACCGAACATCAAGGTCACGACCGTTGAGGCTGAAAGCGCAGCAACCGACGACGCAGCAGAGAACCTCTCTGAGCTCGTAGGCGCGATGGCAATCACGGCAAAGGTCGACAAGTACCTCGCCGAGCTGCTCGAGGCTGCACCGACCGTTCGTGAGCGGATCACCCGCGGCACCGTCGTGCTCGACCCGCCCCGCTCGGGCGCAGGTGGACACGTCTCGGAGCAGCTCGTAAAGCTGTCACCCCGCAACATCATCTATGTCGCATGCGATCCCGTCGCGCTTGCGCGCGATACCCGCACGCTCACCGATCAGGGCTACGACCTGATCGAGCTGCGCGGCTTCGACATCTTCCCGCACACCCACCACTTCGAGACCATGGCCGTGTTCACGCGCCAGGAAGAAGAAGCTGGCGAGTAAGCGCTTGAAGCGCCGCGCATAACGTCGTCGCACGTCTGAGAAGGCCTGGGAGAGCAACCGCTCTCCCAGGCCTTCACTGTTGTCGGCTGGGCCAGACCTGAACGAACTTGGGCGGGCTCGAAGGCGGCCGGTGACGCAGACTGTCAGCGATCCGCGCCACATCGCAGCATGCGGAAGCGGTGTCGTCAAGAAGCATTGCTCGGAGGCGCATCCACGTCGATACTTTTCCGAATGCGCCGTCCGCTCCGAGGGGCGTCGCAGCGCGAAAGGTGGACCCAGTCAATGTCGACAACACAGCCCTCACCAACGCTTCGGCGTTCCATTTCAAACACGCTCAAAGGCTCAGCTGGGAATTTGGTCGAATGGTACGACGTGTACGTGTACTCGGTCTTCTCTACCTACTTCGAGTCTCAGTTCTTCGATGAGGGTGACGCAAACTCACGACTCTATGTTTGGGCGATCTTTGCGGTGACCTTCCTCATGCGCCCGGTCGGTTCGTGGTTCTTCGGCCGGTTTGCTGATCGGCATGGCCGGCGCCGCGCCCTCAACGCCTCGGTCGCCCTCATGGCTTCATGCTCAGCGCTCATCGCTCTCACACCAACCGCAGTAACCATCGGCGCAGGAGCAGTGGTAATTCTCGTGGCGGCTCGTCTGCTGCAAGGATTTGCCACCGGAGGCGAGTACGGCACAAGCGCCACGTATATGTCTGAGACTGCGATCGATGGCCATCGCGGATTCTTGTCGTCTTTCCACTACGTCACACTCGTCGGCGGGCACGTTCTGGCGCAAACCACGCTCATGATGATGGTGCTCACCATGACTCCCGAGGCCATTTCGGCGTGGGGATGGCGGCTCGCATTTGGTATCGGCGGTGTTGGAGCTCTTGTGGTTCTGTGGCTTCGCCGTTCCATGGACGAGTCACTCACAACAGCCACGATTGACGCGGCCCGGGTGGGACAGGCAGCAAAGAGCGGCTCAATGCGTGAACTCCTCGTGCATCAATGGCGCCCGTTGCTGCTGTGTTTCCTGGTGACAGCCGGCGGAACACTCGCTTTCTACACGTACTCCGTTACGGGCCCCAGCATCGTCAAAGCGAGCTTTGCCGCTGGCGACGTCATCGCAAGCACGGTCATCAATCTGGTGGCACTGACAATTCTCATGCTGCTGCAACCTCTCGGAGGATGGATCTCAGACAGAGTAGGCCGTAAGACGCTGCTCGTCTTCTTCGGCATCGGCGGAGTCTTGTACACCTGGTACTTCCTCACCGCGCTCCCCCAGCAGACCAACCCGTTCTCGGCATTCTGCATTCTTGTGGTTGGCTTCATCATCTTGACCGGCTATACCTCGATCAACGCCGTCGTGAAGGCCGAACTGTTCCCGACGCACATTCGCGCGCTCGGTGTGGGGTTTGGGTACGCGCTCTCCAACTCAGCCTTTGGCGGTACAGCACCGCTGCTCTATCAAGCGAGCTCGGAAAACGGCCAGATTCCACTCTTCATCGGATACGTCACCACGGTCATTGCGATGTCGCTCTTCGTGTACATCTTCTTTCTCAAGAACACAGGCGCAAACTGGCTGGACAACGAAAACCACTTGCGCTCAGTCATGCCGGCTACCCGCCGTTGCGGACCATCTCAACCATCATGAGTCCTTCAACCGCTGGCCCGACGATCAAGTAATAGATCAGTGCGAGGAAGGTGGCGTACGTGAGCGTGAACCCGAGCGCAGTAATCACGTTGCTGCGCTCGGAGAAGTGCCCGATGAGCTTGCGCGCAAAACCGATGGGGTGCTTGAGGTCCCAACTATTGAATCGGGGGTACCGCCCGAGATACATGCCGAACGAGATAAGCACCATAATCACGACCACGAACGCCAGTGAAGACCCCCGAGTCAATGACTTCGCGGCGTCGCCAAACATTGTGATGGCAAACACAATGTGGGCGATGAAGACGTTGACCACCGCGTTCGCAACCCCTGACATCGCGAGGCTGATCACCAAAATGATGTCGTACCAGAGCGCGGTGCGATCGTCATCGCGTCGGTGCGAGAAGTTGAGCTCGGTGATGAGATAGCTCGCGTTGGGCAACAACAGGAGCCAAACGAGTGCCGTTATCACCAGCACCACGATTGCGGCCGGCCGGGAAGCCAGGAGCAACACAAGCCCGGTAAGGCCGCCGACTGCGAGCACGATGACCGGCAACACAGACAGCCAAATGTTCCACAACATTGGTCGATACAGCTGCGTTCGGAAAAGCGGCGCACGAAGCAGCACCAGTAGCGCAGCATAGACGTTCAGCAGCACGGCGGCAGTAAAGATACTCGACATAGTTCAAAGGTAATTCGATGGCTGTCGCATGGGGCCGCTCACAACCCGTGCTCGCTAAACAAATAGTCACGCACACCCTGTCGCCCGCTCACTCCGAGTTTCCGAATGACGCGGTGCATGTGATTCTCAACTGTCCGCACACTGAGCGTGAGCTGGGTCGCGATTTGTGCGTTTGAGAGCCCTCCGGAAGCGAGGTGGGCAATCTCCGATTCCCGTTCGGTGAGGCGTGCGGCCGATGACTGGAACCGTCGCGTCTCATAATGAGCGCGCGGCTCCCGTGTCAGCAGCTCCTCACGAATCACCTGTAGCTCCTCCCGGGTCTCTGCTTCGACGAGCGCGGCTGCAAAGTCCAGGGTGGTGAGTGCGAGGCCGATCCGCCCAGCGTCAGCCGCGCGCCGAATCACCGCACGCGGATCGAAACCTTCAGGGTTGTGGAAGTACGACACCACTTCAAAATACGAACTCACAAACTCACTGCCCATGGCTGCTACATCCGGTGCAAGCAGGGCAAGCCGCGTGGGATCTTGGCCAACCTCGAGCGCCCCGATCCGCAACATGAGCCCCGGGAAGAGGTAGCCTTTGGCTTCCAATTCCGTGCCACGGTCCCACAGCAATTCCGCCGCCTGCATCCGTTGGTTGCCCACAATTAGCAGTTGCGCTTCTGCCTCGATCGGCAGCTGCCGCAAGATGGATACACCGCTCTGTTCCAAATCTCGCAATGCGTTCAGGTGCGTCTGTGCTTGTTCAAGACGACCGGCACGTGCCGCGATGAGCGCCGCACAGCCATGCAAGATGAGGTATGAAATCATCGCCGACATGCCACGGGGATGGGCAATCGGAATCACTGTCGCAAGCACGTCTTCCGCTTCGGCATAGCGACTCTGTGCTTCGAGGGCGTAGACGAGAACGGCCGCATGCTGAATGAGTCCGTGGGAGTCAAGCGCGGTCAGTGCCCGCGAATACGCCAGCCGTGAGGAGGTGACAGCTTCCGTGAGATCGCCCGTACCGATCTGCACGAGTGCGCGCAGATACCCGATTGAAAATTCATCTCCCACGATGCCAATGGACTCAAGCTTTTCCAAGTTGCGTGCTGCGCCAGCAAAGTCTCCCGAGAGAATCTGCGCCGAGATGTTGACCTGCAACATACGAAACTGCGCCATTGGCGGCATCTCGGAGGTGAGCGCCAGCCGCGCATCGTAGTCGGCAGGAACGTGGTCGAGCGTAGATTCGAGCAGGATTGAATACGCGTCAGCAACACGCGTCCCAACAACACCGTTGTGCCCGTCTTGACGCAGCAAAGCTACGGCACGCGCAACGTCCAAGTGGGTACAGCCGTACCACTCCGCCTGCAGCAAGCGGAGCTGCAGCATTTCGCCGCGGTCATCGCTCTTCGCCAGATCAGACTCAAGGATGCGCTCAATTCCTGGCAGCGCCTCTTCTACTTCCATCATCGCCCTCGCAGCGGCAATGGCGGTGTGCACACCAGGGTCGGTGTTCCACTGAGCAAGTGCGGCCCGCATTCGGCCCTGCGCTTGATCTTGGAACAAGCGCAGAATGAGCGCATTCTCCTGCGCTGACGAGTCGTCGAGCGCAAAACTGTCGTCTTCAAAGACGTCCGTTTGCTGCCCTTGCACAGCCGCGGCAAGCTCGCCAAGGCGAGCCCGGCGTGCAACCAGCGATCGGCTTTGGAAGTAGTCAGTCAGCAGCGGCGGATGGGTCGCGATGCGCAGGGCGCCGTTGACGGCGCGGATCCGCACCAGGCGGTGACGTTCGAGGTGTTCGAGCGTGTCCCAGTCGACCAGACTCAACACGTCGCCAACGTTTGCAACCCCGATGATGGTGAGGAGCTCAAGCGCTTCCAACGCGGATTCTGTGAGCGGCGCAAGCATCAGTTCGATGCGCCCGACAAGCTCACCTGACCAGAGGTTGGCGTGGGCCACCCATTCGCGTCCATCACGATGCAGCCGGCCGTTGATGACCGCGGCATCAATGTAGTCTCGCGCGAGACCGGCAACTCCCCCGGTATCTGCAAACACTTTGCGCAGCACTGCCTCATCAAGCGGCGCACCGAGCCGTGCCTCAGCGAGCGACTGCAGCTCTCGGAAAGTGAGGGGCGGAATCTCGACAGTGAGCCCCCTGCAGACAGTGCTCGCCGGCAACGGGGGCGGCTCGGCAGCTGCGTGCGACAACCACTCGCGTTTCCGGATGCTCAGCGATATGTCCGAGAATCGCCGCCCATGACGCTTTGTCGAGGTCATCGATGTCGTCAACCAAAATTGCCGCCAATGAGCTGGTGAGGCGTTCTCCCAGCTGGGTCACTGCCTCGGCAAGCTGCGCTGCTGGCATCGCAGGGCGCATGTCGCCGAGCAAGTTGGCGAGTGTCAGAGCGCCAAACGGGGTCGAACGCTGGGCAGCGTTTCCCGTGACGAGGTACGTCGTCCACCGCCGCTCTGTGAGCACTGTTTTCAGCGTGTTCAGAATCTCTGTTCTGCCGCTGCCAACGTCTCCAACGAGTTCAATGTCCCGCCCGTTCGTCAGTGCGGTCAGCACTCTCGACAGCACTCGAAGTCTCGCACTCATGCGTCTACCTTTCCTCGGAACCAGGACTGGTTCGTGAGTGTTCGGAGCCACGTGAGATGGGACACAACCCCGATCCGCGCCATTCTCACGAGGCGCCCATTTCCTCGACAATAGGCCAGAAACGAGAACTGGTCACTACTTTTCATCACGGGTGCGATGCAGCTTCACCTGCGCTGCACACCTGCGAAGCTCATCGGTCTTGGCTGGCCAGTTACGAAGCCCTGGTGTTCACGGTGTCCACCGATGTACTCCCGAACGCTTCACTCAGTGAAGCAGCAGACTGAGATCATACGACGCACCTGGGTGCTGCAGTAAGCGCTTTCCTACCTGAGTTGAGTATTTTTCCCACGCGATTCGTGAGTGTTCCCAATTCGTTTGCCCGGGTGCATAATGACTCCATGTACACGACGCTCACCTTCTCAGATTCGATCTTTGTCGCCGCGACCCCCGAGGAGGTGTACGCCGCAGTCTCCGACATCACTCGCACGGGCGAATGGTCTCCCGTCTGCAAGGAATGTTGGTGGGAGCAGGGCGATGCTCCCGCGGTTGGCGCGGTATTCACCGGTCGCAACGACGATGGCAATCGAGTGTGGGAAACCCAGAGCACCGTCATTACCGCTGAGCCTGGCGTCGCATTCGCATGGAACGTCGGCCCGGGCCGCACCAACTGGGGGTACAGCATGCGCGCAGTTGATGGCGGCACCGAGCTCACCGAAACCTGGGAATGGTTGCCCGCTGGCCAGGAGTACGTGGTCAACCGCTTCCCAGACGATGTCGAAGAGCAAATCGCGAGCCGCAAGGCTGCTGCGCGCACTGGCATCCCCGAGACCCTGGCTGCCATCAAACGGGTGATTGAGGCAGCGTAGCGGCTGACAGCAATGGGGGCGCGGATCGGTGAGACTGATCCGCGCCCCCATTCTTATGCCTTGACCGTGCCGTTGGGCGCTCGGCTCGCTCACAGATAACCCCTTTACTATCTTTTAGGTAGCGACTATTCTTTAGTTACTTATTAGTCTTTTCAACCCAAGGAGCATCTCATGGCACAGGTCGTCGTTTTCGGTTTCACTGGTTACGCAGGCGGAGCGATCACTACCGAACTCATCTCGCGCGGCCACAAGGTCACCGGCATCTCACGCAACGCAGCACCGGTCGAGGGGGTCGAGGCGCACGCTGGCTCGATCTTTGACGAGGCACTCGTTCGCGAGGCCACCAAGGGCGCAGACCACATCGTGGTAGCACTTCGCGCGGCGAGCGATCCGCTGCTCATTACCGCCCTCCCGCTCCTCAGCGATGTAGCAATCGCAGCAGGCGCACGCCTGAGCTTCGTCGGTGGCGCCGGCTCACTGCAGGTCACCGAGGGCGGCCCTCGCGTCTTCGAAGACCCGAACTTCCCCGAAGCGTTCTTGTCCGAGGCCCGCTCGCATGGCGAGATCCTCGAGGCGCTGCGCGCGACTGACGGCACCCTCGACTGGTTCTACGTCAGCCCCGCAGCAAGTTTCGGCGCCTGGAACGCCGGCGAGCGCACCGGCTCGTTCCGCGTTGGCGGCGACGTGCTCATGTCAGACGCTTCGGGCGAATCGGCAATCTCAGGCGCCGACTACGCTATTGCTTACGTAGACGAACTTGAGCAGAACGCACACAACCGTTCGCGTATCAGCGTCGCATACTAACCACCACTCCAGAGAGGGCGCCATGAGCGAGGAACTTCCGTTCGATCCCTACAATCCCAACTGCCAGAGTCGGCAAGTGCTGGATCAGATTGGTGATCGCTGGACAGTTCTCATTATCGGCGCCCTCGCTGAGAGGCCCGCGCGCTACAGCGAGCTCGCAGAGACAGTCGGCGGCATCTCGCCGCGCATGCTGTCCAAGACGCTGAAGGCGCTCGAGCGCGACGGGCTGATCGTGCGGCGCGCGTATGCAGAGGTTCCACCGCGCGTGACCTACGAACTCAGCGCGAGCGGGCGCGAGTTGCGCCCCGTGCTGCTTGCACTGGACGGGTGGGTGCGAACACACATGCCCGAGGTCTTGGTCGCGCGCTCACGGTTCGACGGGGAAGCCAGCTCAGTCACCGGGTAGCGCCGTAGCCCCAGCCTCGCTAACGAGCAGAAGCGCCCCGGTAGCCCTCAAATACCCAACCCGTCACGGAGATAATGAGGAGCGGGACGCTCACATAAGCGAACCAGAACCCAATGGCCACACCCAACACGATCATGCTGATCGCAAGGGCGAGGGTGATGGGCCACCAACTATATGGGTGAAAGTGGCCAATCTCTGGGTCGCCGTCATCAATGTCGGCATCATCATTGTCTTCAATGAGCGGACCCTGCTTCTTCACAAGCAGCTCCAGGTAGAACGCAAGCCAAACCATGAAGCCGCCACCAAAGATGAATGCAATCGTGCCAAACCATTCAATGCGTCCAACATCGATGAGATTCCAAGTGGTGTACAGCGCCGCAAGGAAAAACTGGAAGATGCCAAGAATCCAATAGATGACGATGTGTGTGCGCACGTTGGGGCCTTTCCTGCCGGGTTTTCTCTGCCGTTTTTTCGTGCGCCAATTTCCGGTTGATGCACGTCGTTGCGAATAACACCTAACGCATGAATAGTTAACGCGTTAAGCATTCATGTCGATGGTAGTTTTATCTCAAGACAAACGCAACCGAGCCCGAGAGGTAGAGCCATGAGTTCGCTTGACGACAACGAAGCTTTGAAGCTCGATAATCAGGTGTGTTTCGCGATGTCAGTTGCGAACCGCGCACTCATCGGGATCTACCGCCCACTCCTCGAGCCACTCGGACTCACCCACCCGCAGTACCTCGCAATGCTTGCGCTTTGGGAACACAGCCCCTGCTCGGTAAACGAGCTGTGTGAGCTGCTGCTACAGGATGCACCCACGATGTCCCCCATCCTCAAACGACTCGAATCAGCGGGGCTTCTTACACGTCGACGCAGCGCAGCAGACGAACGACGCCTCGAAGTTGAGCTCACCGACAAGGGCTGGGAGCTTCGGGAACTCGCCCCGCCCGTGCCAGTAGCCGTCACGAAGCAACTCGATATGCAGATCGCCGAGCTTACCCACCTGCGCGAGACGCTCTGGCGAGTGATCGATGCGGCGCAACCAAAGCCCTAACCGGAATCGGTCTTTTGCGGGCTGCCGCGTTGCGGGCCAACAGGTATGCCAAATAGAGGCTGAGGTACTGGCTCTCGCCTTGCGCAACGCATTCCGACAGGCATCTCGGCAATGAATCGATATAGGCCATCTCGCGCTACTGAGCGCTAAAACCAGCCCACTCGACTCCCACGCAGAACACTGAAAGGGTGAGGCCCTCTGGTACCCCAGAGAGCCTCACCCTTTCAGTGCCGCCTGCCGCGCTATGCGCCGACGTTACGTGTTACTCGCAGCCTAAGCCGCTCGCCGCTTGCGGAGCGCACCAAGCGTCGCGGCTCCTGCGACTAGCAGGGCCGCACCCACAAGCCACGTACCAGCGAGGCCAGTCATGCCCGTGTGCGCTAGCTGCGACCCCTTGCTGCCCTGATCCTGGGGAGTCTGGCCGCCGCCTGGCGCAGTTTGATCGCCCCCATCGGGTGTCTCCACAGGGTCATCCGATCCACCAGAATCGCCTTGCGAGAGTTCCAACTCAAATGACCGCTCAATTGCATTGCCGTGCTTATCAGTGAGCTCAACAACGGGACTAAAGTGCCCTGCCGCAGATGGGACACCGGACAACTGCCCATCCGAGCTGAGAGTCATGCCGGGGATCGTTCCCCCGCGCAGAGTGTAGTCACCGCCTGCAAACTCTTCGATAGTTGAGAAGTCAAACGCAAGCGCACGACCTTCTGTCGCCGCAACATGCTCGCCCTGCGCGGGGGCAAGGTCAAAGTCTGCAAAAGTCACAGGGTACGTGGCCGTGGCCGAGTAGTGCGGAGCGCCGCCGCCCTCGGGAATGTACTCAAAGACCGCAGCGATCTCCTCTTCAGTTCTGTCAAGCCCGGACCACAGAGTGCCACCACTCTCGACAGCTTCCGCTCCAGTGGAGGCCACGACCGAGGCACCACCGGGCATACTAAATGGCTCCGCAGTGTCGAGATTCACATACGTGGTCTCGGTGGCCGACGGGAACACACGCGGCAGACTCAGCGTCTGATTCTTGAAGCCGACCTGCTGGAGACTAGGCCAGGTATCAATCATGGAAATGTCAGTCACATGGTTGCCGTTCACATTCAGAATCGAGAGGTGCGGCAACCCCGCAACGACCGAAATGTCACTGACATTCGCATTCGGCACCGAGATTGTCCGCATTTCGGGGAGGTCACTCAGAGGCGAGAGGTCAGAGACAGCGGTCCCTTGTGCGTAGACCTCCCGAAGAATTGGCGACTTCGACAATGGGGAGAGGTCACGCAGTTTAGTGACGTTCGCCACCTCAACACGCACAAGCCCTTCAGCACCGCGCAGCGGCTCAATGTCAGTGATATCCGCGCCGTTGAGCGCTACGTAATTCAGAAGCGGGAGCTCCCGCAGAGCGGAGATGTTGCTCAACGGGCTCTCGAGCACCGTGCCAGCACCAGAAGTTTGATAGCCCGCATACAAGTACATCAACGATTCAGCACCGGCGAGCGGGGCTAGCGTAGTGACCAGCGTGTCTCGCATTTCAAGCTTCGAGAGCCTCGTCGCATACTGCAGGCCCGTGAGATCCTTCACGTCAAGCCCATCGATGTTCAAGGTCACCAACTTGCGCAAGGTAGCGCGCGTCATCTCCGTTTTACCGGTTTTCGCGAGGATCGCCTCAGCCAGCAGCGGGTCTGGCACGTCAACGATCTCATCATCGTTGTCTCGATCGGTATCGTCGCCGGAATCATCAATCTCTGGTGGCGCGGCCGGCTCGACGAACCCGTCTGACGACTCCGGGATGTTGACGAGCGGGTTCACCGCCTGCGCAGTGGAAACCCCAACGGTACTTAGCGCCAGCGCCACGGCTGCGATGCCAAAGGCTAGCCGGTATGGATGCAACGATCGCTTCTTCATGAACCCTCATCCTCAAGAACTTCACTGGCTCCACCTTAGAGCGAGCAAATTAACTCCAATGCAAGTGAAAGCTTATTGGGTTGATCGCCTTTTGTAACCCACAAACAGGCATGCCGGCACCCCCAGCACCAGAACGGCGAGAATGACAGACTGTAAACGGTTTTCAGAAAGCAGTGCGCAGACAGCGGTCAGCTGAGTTTCCGGGATGTGCCTGCAAGGACGGGACAGCTGCCCTATCTGGCAAAGCTGCCTTGGATCAGTTCCGACTCAGCGCTAAAACGACAGAACTGCACCCGGACGGCTCACGCCCGAGTGCAGTTCTGTCATTCTTCGTTAGGCCGAGCGACGGCGGCGCACAAGCAGCGCTCCGCCGGCCGCAAGGATGAGCGCGGCGATGCCCGCAACCACCCACGGCGTCTGGCCACCGGTGAGCGCAAGGCCACCGGTCGGGCCGGTACCCGGCTTCACACCAGGATCAACACCCGGTTCCGGATCGATCGGGGTCGACGTCATCGGGGTGGCACCGTGCCAGTCGTCTGAATCTTCAACCGACTTACCTGTGTGGACACCAACCGCCGTCACCGTTGCGCGGTCACTGTGCGACTCATCGAGTGCAAGTCCCGGCAGGGTTCCGGTGCAGGAGAACTGCGTGCCAACCTTGAACGGGCCCGCCCATTCGGTGCCGGTCGAGTCGTCAGGGAACGTGCAGTCGAGGTTGGTGATCTCACCGACGCCGTCGATGAGCTTGTCGCTCACTCGTACATCAATGAGGTCTTCACGGCCGTCGTTCGAAATCGTGAAGTTGATCGGCAGCTCTTCACCCTCAGCCAACGGGAATCCCGGGGCCGCGTCGTGATCGCCCTCGTATCCGTCATTCGCGAGTGCGCCAGAAGCGTCGTACTCGGGTGTCTCGCCCTCGTCGTTCCACTTCTCAATGTCGATGCTCGGATCACCCACCGGAGTAATGACCGCCTCTGAGCCGGCAATCGTGTTCACGATCGGCTTCGACGCATTAGTCGCGCGAACCGCGAAGTACGTGACGATCCGCCCCTGAGTGGGGTCAAGATTCGTATCGTCAGCCTGGCGAATGGTGACAACGCCGTCGGCATAACTCGAACGCACGTTGCCGCGCATGTCAGTTTCTGCGTCCGTCGCGCTGTCGAGGTTCGGTACTCCGTCGGCGTCGAGCTCAACAAAGCCGAGGAATTCGACTGCCTCAGGAAGCACATCTTCACGCGTGAAAATGCTCACGGGGAAGGCAGCGCCATAGCTACCGCGCGGGATCAATTCGATCGCATAGACGAATCGATCATCAACAAACGCACCATCTTCGATGGCCGCATTCAGGTTTGCCGTCCATTTGCCGGTTTCACGGTCGAAGACGCGCTTGCGCATCTCGGCCTCATCACCAAACGAGGTAGCTTCCGATTCGTCCTCGCTCCAGTAGTCCCATTCCGAATCGACGCTGTGCAAGGTCGCACGGTTGTAGATTTCCAGGGTCTGCTTACCGGTCAACGGAACGGTCGTGAAGATCACATCGATAGTCCACCGCTGGCGCTTAGGCTCAGCCGCGACAACCTTCTTGCCCGCTTCGCTCAGCTCGATGACCACGTTGCCCGACTTATCGGTGCTCAACGCAAAGTGCTCGCGGGTGAGGTTCGCACCACCATAGGTACCCGAGACCGGAATCGAGTCAAGATCAGCAACATCGAAGATATCGGTGTTGATCTGGTCGACAATGCGGCTCGTCAGCGGATCGACCTTCGGCTTTGCCGTGTCAATCGAGAACTGGTACGGCACCTTCGCGCTCTCGCCAGGTACCACGCGCACCTCTTCGGCGCCAGCAGTCTTCGAGAACGCAGCGGTGTCGTTTACGCCGCCTTCGATGTCCTTCGGCAGCACAACGACCTCAGCGTTGTGCTCCTTCTTCACGGGATCACCATCACCGTAGTAGAACTCAGCGGTGTTGTTCCAGGGGTACGAAGTGCCGCCGACAACCGTGGTCTGGTCGTTGCCAGGCAGCCCGGCAACGGTGTTCAGCTGGGCCTTGGCCTTGATCTGAACGTTGGTTGCCTTGCTCTTCCCGACATTGACGAACAGCGTCTGGCCCACGACGGCATACTGGCCGACGTACTTTTCTGCGGCAAAATCTGCGGCGGATCCGCTGAAGCCTGCCGCCTCCTTCAACGCCGTAAGCGGGCCCTCGCCGGCAATGGTGATGAACCCGTCACCGGTCTTCCACGATGCCTGCTCGATGAGCGTGTCACTGATGACGACGTTCTGCTGCAGGGTGAAGTTCGCATTGCGCTCGTCCCACGGGGTGAGGTTCGCACTCAGGGTGTAGGTCATTGGCGCGGCAGGCGTGAGCTTGCCCTGCTCGTCAGCGATGACATCACGCAGGTTCCAGTTGCCGCTCTTCCCGAAATAGTGACCGGCGCCCACGCCAGGAATGCTTCCACGCAGGTACACGTCAGTCTTGCGCTCGTGTTCATCACCGAAGGTTGCGGTGTTCGTCAGCTGGAGTTGGTACACACCAGGAACGCCCTTGCGATCTCGGAACTGCTCGCGCAGTGCCGACTCAAGCTGCTCGAGGTCGGTGACCTGAACGTCGTACGTGATCTTCAGCACCGACTGCGCAGGCACGTCAACGACACCTGCGAAGCTGTTGCCGGTAACGGTGGGCGCAAACCCAATCGCGGTCGTCTCGCCTGCGGCGGTGAGCTCTGCCGCAAACGAGTCTGCGACATAGCTCAGCCCCTGGGGCAGGGCGTCTGCAATGGCGTAACCAGTACGCGCGTCAGCCGACTGCATGGTGAGCGTGTAGGTCAGCTTCTTGTCGGCCAGCTCTGGCTTGAGCCCCACAAACGCGTACTCTGGCGCATCGCCCATCACGACGTACTCGTCGAGAAGGTTTGTGTTCACTGCCTTTGCGTAGCTATCGGTGATGTTCTCAGGCGGGGTCACCGTCTCCTCGACAATGATCTTCACGCCGCCAGAGTCGTCACCGATCTCCCAGCTGATGGGCGACTCAGTGTTTCCGTCAACCTTGCCCACGACGAGCTGAATAGCGAATGCGCCCTCAGTGATGTCTCCGGGAAGCGGATCTTTGAAGGTCACCGTGTAGGTTCCATCTGCGTTCTGCACCGCAGACTCAACGGCTTCGTTCTTCGGGAGTCCGCCGGACACCGTGACCTGTTTCGGCAGCGTGAACTTAATCTGCTTGCCTGCGATCTGCTGCGCAGCGTCGTACTGCACACGCAGCATCATCTGTTCGCCCTCGGGGATCACCGTGTCATCTGCAACGACCGCCCCCTTGTACAACACCGAAATATTGATGCCGGGTACGGCAGCCTGCGCTGCGGTACCCGCAACGCTCACCAGACCAATGCCAACTGCGATTGCCGCAATTCCAGCAACGATCCGTGACCACACGCTGCGGCGTTCCCCACGCTGCTCCTGTGTGTTCGCGATCCCCGGAAGTCCTACTCCCGAAGCGTTCCGCCGCGCTTTCGCGCGCGCCGAATTCTCCACCATGTTTCCCCCCATAGATGCGTGTAGTTCACGCATTCACGTTTAGAGGCCCGACTCCCGCACTGAGAAAGGGGATTCTTGGAGACAGAAGCCGGGCCCACTAATAGACACCGCGTAAGACAAGAATCGTGACGCGAAACACAAAAACTCATCAGAAGATTCACTACAGGTGTGCACTAGCCGCATATTCAACGCATACTTAAGGCTGGGGATTCATGGCGTTTCACGCCATTTGGCATGTACAAGCTGTACATGAGCTAGCACTGGGGTACGAGTTTGGGGAGGACTCAATGGCCCATATTCAGGTGCGCACTGCACCGGATTCGGAGTTGCTTGACGCGACCCGTTCAGGCAATTTAGACGCGTATGGCGAGCTGTGGAACAGGCATGCCCAGGCAGCTGAAACCGCATCGCGTAATTTTGCACCGTCCCTTGACGCCCAAGACCTCGTTTCTGAGGCGTTTCTCAAGATCTTTCGCGCGCTCAAGGCCGGCAAAGGCCCGACTGACTCCTTCCGCCCCTACATGTACCGCGTGCTCCGGTCCCTCTCAGCCGATTGGCTCCAAGAACGGGACCCAATCGCAACTTCGACCCGCGAGCCGATCGATGCGATCCCAGACACAGACACAGCTTGGCCCTGGGACGACGGCGTGCTCGAGGGCGAAATTGCCGTACAGGCATTCCTTGCGCTCGACGAACGGTGGAAATCGGTGCTGTGGTACACCGAAGTGGAGCAGCTACCTCCCCGCGAGGTCGCCAAGCTCATGGGAATCTCCCCGAACGGTGTCTCGAAGCTCGCCGCTCGAGCGCGCGAGGGGCTGCGCTTTGCGTGGATCGAAGCCCACCTCGCAAACAAGCGTCACGCGCCAGAGTGCGAACGCCCGCTGCGCTTGCTCCTGAAGCTGCAGCGCGGGCGTCTCTCGACGAAGCTCTCCAATGAGCTCCAGTCGCACCTTGATGACTGTGCGTTTTGCCGCAATGCTGCGTACGAGCTCGACACCGCCAAGCGTCGTATCGTGCCCGCGCTCCTCCTGCTCATCGTCGGCAGCGGGTCTTCGACGCTGTTCCTCAATGCCTTCGCGCAGGCGACCCCCGCTTCAGCCGCAGGGCTCTTTCCGCCTACCGACGGTGCTGCCGGGACGCTCGTCCCGCCCGAGTTTCTCACCGCGGGCGACGCGGGTGTGCATGCTGTAGCTGCCGCAACGGCGGGAGCCACTGCGGTCGGCGCGAGTGGAAGCTTTGCGAGTGCCGGCACCGCTGGAGCGAAGAGCTTCCTGGCTATGTTGCGTTCTCCGGTCAATGCGGTCGCAGCAGGCAGCGCCACTGTTCTCGGCGCCGCAGGCGCCATTGCGATCGCGGCAGGCGTGTTCGCGCCAACGGCCGAAGAAACCACTGCTGCCCCTACTCCGGACACCAGTGTTTCAGTTCCAGGCAACAGCACCTCAGAGTTGTCTGCCCCCATCACAGATCCGAGTGCACTCGCCGCAAAGGAAGAACACCCCGAACCAGGCGCTGACCCCTCACCGACGCAGAACGATGGCGTGGAAGTGCTCGACGGCAACACTGCGCCACCGACAGGCACCGATACTCACGGGCCAGACTCATCTGGCGATGGCGACTCCGATGGCACCGGCACCGGTGAGAAGCCAGATCCCGGAACCGACGGAAATGAAGACGGCGGCACGGACGGTGATGGCGACACTGGTGGCGAGACGCCGAATGATGGCTATGATCATTCACTCTTCCCAAATCAGCTGTGCTTCTTCGAGAACGAAGGGCCGGGTTCGATCAATCTTGCCGGTGTAGCCTCACACCCCGGTTACGTGAAGGTGCGCATTACTCAGCCACCCGCCAAGCACCCCGTAGAGCTCATCGTTGCCAATGGCGTCACCACGGTTACCGGATATGGCAACTGGTGGTTTACGGAACCCCTCAACCCGCTCGAGAAGTGGGACGGGCTCGCGCCAGGAGACATTCGCAACTCACTCGTTGAGGTGCAGTTGCTCACGTTCGACGGCCGCAAATCCCCGTGGAAACCCGTCACCCTTCCGGTCACGCCGCCCCCGATCGAGACCTGCGGGCTTGTTTCGGTGAGCTAACGGTGTGTGCCGGTCATCCCACAAGCGACCGGCACACACCGCAGTGCTCCCTGAGCAACAGCGCGCTAGGTATGGCCTGCAACGAACGCGCTCATAGCGTTGGACGGACACTTTAGGTCACCAAAATGTCCTAAAGGTACAGGGTTCTACGGCCACACAGTGAGTATCGCGTTGCCCCTACTCGACGACTCTGACGTGATGTGGCAAGCAATGGACACGTTCATCGAGCAAGGCAAACCAAGCTCAACGACATGACCTTCACCCGAGAAAAAACAAAACCCCCTGGCGAACCAGGGGGTTTTAATCGGCTTGTCGTAGCTGAGGCGGGACTCGATCCCGCGACCTCACGATTATGAGTCGTGCGCTCTAACCAGCTGAGCTACTCAGCCATATTCTCTGCGAGAGAGAAACAAGCCAGAGCCCCGAGCCAGGATTGAACTGGCGACCCCTTCCTTACCATGGAAGTGCTCTACCACTGAGCTATCGGGGCGTAGTTATCTTGCGACAACCGTTCTATCTTAACAAGCGCCATCACCGGTGCGAAATCCCGCATGCACGGCGTGTCACAAGGCAACCGCCCCGCAGAAAAACAAGCACAAACAACAAAACCCCCGCCATAAGCGGGGGTTTTGCGCGACTCTTCGTAGCTGAGGCGGGACTCGATCCCGCGACCTCACGATTATGAGTCGTGCGCTCTAACCAGCTGAGCTACTCAGCCATACTTGGCCCGAAGACCAAAAGAGTCAGAGCCCCGAGCCAGGATTGAACTGGCGACCCCTTCCTTACCATGGAAGTGCTCTACCACTGAGCTATCGGGGCGTCGTTGTCGATGACAACTGCTATACAGTACCAATAGATTTTGGACTCACGCAAATCAGCCCCCATTTAGGTGGATTTTTGGCTCTAGCATTAGGATCAATGGAGAAATGCGGGCGTGTCTGGCACTCAATACGGGTGCCAGAAATGCACACCAAAATGCGCACAATTGCACGCAAGCGCACACCGTCAACACCCCACCAGCACCTCACAAAGGAGCCCACACCGTGAAGAACGCAGTAGTGACCACGATCGGACTGCTTCTCGCAGCCTGGATGTCGCTGAGCCACTGGGCATTCGGCATTGGCGGCCCGCTGACGTGGTGGTATCTCCCCTGCATTGGCCTGACGTTCGCGGCACTCCAGCTCTGGCTCGCGCAGCGCATGCGTGTGACGGTCGCGAACGGCAAGCGCACGAGCCGCAGCACAGTCGTCGCAATCATCCTGTCGTGGGCGTGCGCGGTCGGCTTCGGCCTCACCGTGCCGAACGAAGTCGCGGGCGAGCTCGTCTCGATCGTGAGCCCCGCATCTGGCAGCGGCCTCTCGATCGGCATGTCCATCGCCCTCTGCAACCCGCTCGGCATCATTGCCTTCGCGATCGGCGGCATCGCGGTTGCCTTCGCGATCAATGACTCGCGTGACAAGCGCGAGGAAGAAGAAGAGTACTACCCCGGCGAGGGCGAGATGCCCAAGCACCCGCTCGCCTAGTCAACTCTCGAACGAGCCAGCACACCGACGCACCAACGCGCACGGCCGAGCCCCAGTACCTCGCACGCCACCCGCCCCAACAGGCGTACGCTGAAGCAATGAGCACCACATCCTTCGCGTCCGATAACTGGGCAGGCATTCACCCCGAGGTTCTTACGGCAATCGCTGAGGCGAATGTCGGTCACCAGCCGGCGTATGGCGGCGACGAGTGGACGGGCCGCTTCCAGGATCTCGCGAAGCAGCTCTTCGGCACCGAGGCTGAGGCGTTCCCCGTGCTGAACGGCACGGGCGCGAACGTGCTCTCGCTGCAGGCTGCCTCGCCGCGGTGGGGCGCGATCATCTGTGCACGCACCGCACACATCGCGACCGATGAGACTGGCGCGCCTGAGAAGACGGGCGGGCTCAAGCTCCTCACCGTCGACACCCCCGGCGGCAAGCTCACCCCTGAGCTCGCGGCCCGCGAGGCGTGGGGCTTCGGCAACCCGCACCGCGCTGAACCGTCGGTCATCTCGATCTCGCAGTCGACCGAGTTTGGCACGGTCTACACCGCGGCTGAGATCCGCGCACTCGCTGATTTCGCGCACGAGCACAACATGCTCCTGCACCTCGATGGCTCGCGCCTCGGGAACGCCGCCGCATTCCTTGGCGCGACTTTCGCCGAGCTCACGACCGACGCTGGCGTCGACATTCTGAGTCTGGGTGGCACGAAGAACGGCTTGCTCGGCGCCGAGGCTGTAGTGGTGTTGCGTCCCGGATCCGCGCCTGGACTCCCCCACCTCCGCAAGATCAACCTGCAGCTCGGCTCCAAGATGCGATTCGTTTCGGCGCAGCTGCTTGCACTGTACGAGGGCGATCTGTGGAACCGATCCGCATCCCACGCCAACGCGATGGCAGTTCGCCTCGCTGACGGTATCGCGGCGATTCCGGGGGCGCGGATCGCGCACGCAGTCGAATCCAACACCGTCTTCGCGCATCTTCCCGCCGACATGGCTGCCCGCGGCCAGGCGGCCTTCGCGTTTGGCGGCTGGCCCGGCGGCGACGCCGACCTTTACCGCCTCATGTGCGCCTTCGACACGGCTGAGGCCGATGTCGAAGCGTTGCTCACAGCGCTCAGGGGCTAATTAGCGCTCCGCGCCATCGCGCGCGAGCTTGCGAATCGCGACCCCGGCCATCACGAACGAGCCGCCCGACAGGACGAACATCGTGAGGAAGGTCGGGGCCGCGCTATCTGTGCCAAAGACGCTGCCAAGCGGGGTGCCCAGCGCACCGAAGAGGAACTGACCGAAGCCGACGATCGACGATCCGGCACCGACCATGCCGGCGGCCTGACCGACCGCGAGCGAGGATGCACCAGGCATGATCATGCCCGTCGCGAAGGTGAAGGTTCCGATGATCGCGATGTACGCGGGCAACGGGAAGACGCCAATGAGCGCGAGCGCTGCGCCCGTGACGATCATCAGCAACTGGATGCTCTGCCCGACGCGGAGTGAGCGGTGGGGACCGATCCGCCCAGCAAGCCGCGCGTTGAACAGGGCGCCGACCATGAATGTCACCGAACCGAACGAGAAGATCAGCGAGTACTCAACCGGTGAGAGCTCGTAGATGCCCTGCGCGATGAACGACGAGGCGCTGATGTAGACCATCATTGCGGCGTATCCGAGGCCGAACGCAAGCGCGAAGCCCATGAACTGTGGCTTGCGCACGAGCGAGCCGATGTTGCCTGCGAGGACGCGAGCTTTGAACGGCTGTCGTTTGTCGAGCGGCAAGCTTTCAGGGATCTTCAATGCCGCAGCGATAAACATGCCGACCGAGAGCAGGCTGAGGCAGACCATGGGGGCGCGCCATCCGCCGAGCTGCGTGAGCCAGGCGCCAAGCGGGTTGCCGAGGGCGGGACCGAACGAGATGATGACAAACAGCACGCTGTAAGATTTCGCGGTCGTGCGCGGATCTGAAATGTCCGAGATCACCGCACGCGCGAGCACCGTTCCGGCAGCCCCAGCCAAACCTTGCAAGAACCGCACCGCAATGAACATCTCAATCGACAGACTGAATACGACAATGACGCCGCAGAGCGCGAAGATCGCGAGGCCGATAAGCAGCGTAAAGCGACGACCGAGCGCATCTGAGATTGAGCCGATGATGAGCTGACCGCACGCGCCGCCAATAAGGAACGCCGTCAGTGTGAGCTGTGCACCAGATGCGCCGACTCCGAACGCCGCAGTAATGCTCGGGAACGCTGGAAGATACAGATCGGTCGAGAGCGAGCCGGCCATCGAGATGTATCCGAGGACGAGCATCAGGCCCGGGGTAATACGTCCCGACTGAGGTGCAACGCTGCGTCCGATCATCATTCCAGGCTATCGCAGGGGTGCCCGCATTGCGCGAGGCAGATGCACACCCCTGCGGCCGGAGTCCGTAGTGGTGTGCCAGCACGCAAAAGCCCCGCACACCAATCGGTGCACGGGGCTTCTTGCAAGGAGTTATCTATAAGGCGAAAGACCTACAGCTCCTCAATCGCGGCGACGGGGCCAGGTTGAACCATGACCCATGCGCCGGTAGTTCCGTTGGGGAAGAATACCTCACGCTCTTCCGGGGTCATCTTCCGGGTCTGGATCCAATGGCGTCCGGTAGTCACGTCCAGCGTGCTGCCGGTCACAATTCGTGCCAGCTTTGGCGACACAAACCCGCGAATCACGCCCAGCAGAGCCTTCTCTCCCAACGCGGCAATAGCGAGATTGCGTGCGCTCACCGGCCAGACTCCAGTCCAAGCGTCGCGACGCTCCTGCTTCGAAAGGCCACGCTGATTGCTAAAGTCCACGCCCGCGAACTGGCGCGTTGCACCGTACGGGCGCGGATCAGTTACTTCGGAGTCGCTCATCTCTGCGAGCGAAACCCGAACCACTTCAATGCCGCTTCCCGTGAGAACATGAATTCCCTCAAAAAAGCGACGGACTTCATCCTCTTCGAGGCTCTTTAGAGCGCCCGTTTCGAGCAGTCCAATAACCGACCGCCTCGTGACTGTAACCTCTGGGTTCTTTGCCTGCAAGATACTGCGGCCAAGGACGGCGGCCAGCTCCGGCGAAAGTTCGCACATAATATTTCCGTTCACTGTAGGTCCGAGCGGCTTCACTCTGGCGAGTATTAACGCTCAGCACTTCGGTGTGCCCAAGATGTGAGGGGCACGAAAGGAACATTACACACTCTTTGCAATGTCTGCAAGCACCTCATTTAAAAGAAGTATCTTGAGTCTTGTTAGATCCTCACCGTTGGGCATATTCCTCGTGAGAAATCAAGCAAAAGCCCCGCACACCAATCGGCGCACGGGGCTTCAGCGTAAGACGCGAGACGCGAGAGCTTTACAGCCCGGCAACGCGCGAGAGGAATTCCTTCGTCTCGGGGTGCTGCGGGTTTTCGAAGATCTGCTCGGGGGTACCCGACTCGATGAGGCGGCCCTTCGAGAGGAACACGACGCGGTCTGCGACCTTGCGTGCGAACGACATCTCGTGTGTTGCCATGACGATGGTCGAGCCCGACTGCTTGAGTTCACCTACGAGATCAAGGACCTCACCGACGAGCTGCGGATCGAGCGCGCTCGTGATCTCATCAAGCAGAAGCAGGCGCGGATCAGTCGCGAGCGCACGCACGATCGCCACGCGCTGCTGCTGACCGCCCGAGAGGCGGTCGGGGTATTCCTTCGACTTCGCACCGAGGCCGATGCGTTCGAGGAGCTCCATGCCGCGCTTCTCTGCCTCGCGCTTCGAGACGCCAAACACCTTGCGGCTTGCAAGGGTGACGTTGTCGAGCACGGTGAGGTGCGGGAAGAGGTTGTAGTGCTGGAACACGACGCCAACCCTGGCGCGCACGCTATCGACGTTCGCGCGGGGGTCGGTGATGTCTTCGTCACCGAGGAAGATCTGTCCGTCGTCAACCCGCTCAAGCAGGTTGATGGTCTTCAGCAGGGTCGACTTGCCCGAGCCACTCGCGCCGATGAGTACGACGACCTCGTGCGCGTTGACTTCGAGATCGATGCCGCGCAGGACGGGAGTCTCCCCGAACCACTTGTGCACACCACGGACGCTCAGGACGGGCGTAGTTGCCTTCTCTGAACTCATACCTGACCACCAATCTGCTCACGGCGCTGGGCGCGAGCCGTGTACCAGTCGGTCAGGCGGATCATCGGCCACGACAGCAGCACGAAGAAGATACCCGCGACGACGTACGGCGTGAAGTTGTAGGCACTGGCGACCTCGATCTGGGCGGCGCGGATCGCGTCAACCGCACCGAGCACCGAGATCAGGCCGACGTCCTTCTGCATGGACACGAAGTCGTTCATGAGCGCGGGCGTGACCTTGCGGACGGCCTGCGGCATGACGACGAGGCGGAGCGTCTTCGCGTGGCTCAGGCCAAGCGAGCGCGCTGCCATGCGCTGCGAGGGGTGCACGGCTTCGATACCAGCGCGAAGCACCTCTGCGATGTACGAGGAGTAGGTCAGGGTCAGCGCGATTGCGCCCCAGACCTGCATGGGCAGGTGTCCGACGAAGCCGAGACCGGGCAGACCGAAGCCAACCAAGTACAGGACGAGCAGCACGGGAATGCCACGGAAGAAGTCGGTGTACAGAGCTGCGCCGAGGCGGATCGGGGTGAAGACCGCGCCCTTGAGCGTACGAGCGATCGCGAGCAGCGAGCCGAAGATCGCCACGAGGATCGAGGTGAAGAACAGCACCTGGACGTTGAGCCAGAGGCCCTTGAGAATTTCGGGGGCCGAAGCCTTTGCGATCTCCCAGTCGAAGAACGAGCGCTTGACGTCTTCCCAGCCTGGGCTGTTGACGAGCGCGATCCACACAACTATCGCAAAGACGATCGTGCTGAGGATGCTGATGGCGAGCGACTTAACGCTCTGCTTGCGACGGAACGCACGGCGCCCGACCTCTACCTCACTGGGTACAGGTCGGGCGCCGTGGTCACTTGAAGTCACTGAAGACAATTCGTGAAAAGCCTTACTTCAGAACCGGAGCGCCGCTGTTGTCAGCGATCCACTTCTCAGCGAGCTCATCGAGCGTGCCGTTCTCACGAAGGGTGTCGATTGCCTCGCTCACGGGCTTCGTCAGCGACGAATCCTTTGCAAGGAGCACCGAAAGCTTGTCGCCAGCCTGCGAGCTTTCGATCTGGCCAACGAGCTTGCCGTTCTCGAGCACGCCGTACGCGTTGTAGAACGCGGTGGGGATGTCGGTGACGAGCGCGTCGATGGTGCCAGCCTGGAGCGCCATGACTGCGTCCTCAGTGCTGTTGAAGATCTGGGGGTCAACGCCCACAACTTCCTTGACTACCTTGATCGAGGTCGAAGCTGCTGCAACGCCGAGCTTGACGTTCTTCAGGTCAGCGATCGATGCAACACTTGCTGCCTTCGAATCTTCGGTGGTGACAACAGCCTGGCCGGTCTCGTAGTACGGCGTCGAGAAGTCGACAGCGTTCTCACGCTCGGGCGTAGCCGAGTACTGCTGGATGTTGAAGTCGAAGTCCTTCGGACCCGGCGCAATTGCCGCGTCGAAGGGGGTGCGGGTCCAAACAACCTCGTCCTTGGCGAAGCCAAGCTCGTCAGCGATTGCGTACGCAACTGCTGCTTCGAGGCCCTCGCCCGACTCGGGGTCATCATTCTCTACCCACGGCGAGTACGCCGGGTTGCCGGTAGCAATGGTGATCTTGCCCGGGGTAACGGTCTCGAGGCCGTGAGTGGTCTCTGCTGCCGTGTCAGCGCCTGCACACGACGAGAGCGCGAGCAATGCTGCGAGGGCGCCCGCTACTGCGGACGAACGACGAAGGAACTTGCTGTTCACTGTTTGTCTCCAAAGGTTCTGGCGCGCGGCTGCGGATTTGCGCGCTAATGGTCAATTCTACTCGGTCTCGAGACGCCAGTCGGCAAAGTCGAAACCTGGCGTAACCATGCAGCTCACGAGGACATTTTCGCTGCCGGGGTTGGTGCGCTGCCAGACCCCTGCGGGCACGAGCACCTGCTGCTTCGCGCCAGGGGTTCCCGGGGCGCCGAGCAAGATCTTGTCGCCGTCGACCGGATTCTCGCCGGTACCGCCGAGCTGCAGCTCAAGGGGGCCGGGGCCGTGCCACAGCCACATCTCGTCAGACGAGACGACGTGCCATTCAGAGCGGTCACCGGCGGGCAGCCAGAAGTGAATGAGCGTTACTGCGGGACGCAGACCGCCGGCGGTCTCAATCGCATCGGTCGCCGTGTACATGCGGCGGTAGTAGCCACCTTCGGGATGCGGTTCAAGGCCGAGCTCAGTAATCGGATCGTATGCTGCGTCAGTCATCTGCTGCACTCTTTCTGGTGGAGAAGTCAGTCGTGGGGTGCGGATCGCTACGCGCGGAACCGCTCAACGCCGGCAACGATCGTGCGGCGGCAGGTGCCAGCACCTGCCTCGACGAGCTCCGCGAGAGCCGCATCGGGGTCAGAAGCGTCGATGTCGAAGAACGCGAGGTCGGCGAGGGCGCCGACGGCGAGCTGCCCGATCCGCTGTGGGCCAACGCCGAGACCGAGGGCTGTCGCGCCGCCGAGGGTCGCCGCGTTGAACAGGCGCTGGTGTAGATCGTGATCGCCGTAGCCCTGCTCGCGCGCAATCTTGTAGAGCAGCTCGACGTCAGCGAGCGGATCAAGCGACGGCGAGGAAGACAGCGAGTCAGTGCCGACGCAGATGAGGTTCCCCTCGCGCAGGTAGGCGGCGACGGGAGGCATGTCGAGGCCGATGACCTCGTTCGAGCGCGGGCAGAGCGCGACCGAGGTGCCGCGGGCACGCAGGAGCGAACGGTCACGGTCAGTCATGTAGACGCCGTGTGCGATGTGACAATCGGGGCCGAGCACGCCGAGATGATCGACGAACTGGGTCGAGCTCACACCGACACCGCGGTTGCGCAGCGCGCGGAAGCTCTCAGCGCCCAGCTCTGCCCACTCATCGTGGTTCGAGTGGTGTTCGAGCTCCATGTGCGCTTCAGCGAGGTGGATGTGCAGGCGCATTCCGCGGCCGCGTACGAGGTCGGGGACGTCGAGCAGCGGCTGCACCTCAAGCGAGTACGGCGCGTGCGGCGAGACGCCGACGCCTGGGGTCGCGGGCATAGTGTCGAGCTGCAGCGCTGTCTGGTCGCGGCCGGTCTGCTGCCACTCGTCGTTGCTCCAGCCCATGACCTCCCAGTACGCGATGCCGTGCATGCCGGCGTCGTGCAGGGCGGTCGCCGCGGAGGTATCCGTCACAACGTCTGCCGCGGCAGTCGTACCGCTCGCGAGCGCGAGGCGCGCGCCCTGCGCTGCAGAGGCAGCCCAGTCGTGCACCTGATGGTCGTAGATCGCGTCAAACGCGAGCGCCCAGTCGTCGAAGCCATTGTAGGTGCGCTTCGCAACCTCAGCCATGCTCGTGTACTGCAGGTGTGTGTGGCCGTTCACGAGACCGGGCGTGAGCACGCCGTCCCAGTGCTCTTCCGCAAAGTCGATGCCGTTATCGCGCAGCGACTGCACGACCCAGCCGCGGTCGCCAACGTGCATGATGCGGTCACCGCGCACGGCGACGGCGCCGTTCACAATACGTGGGCCGGTCACCGGGATGACCAGGTCAGCGCTGTAAACCGTGACCGTCGGGGTTTCGATGAACTTCGCGGGCTTGCCGGCCTGCTCTGGTGCTGCGGTGCGATCCGCGCCCGTCTCGCTCGGGGCAGCCTGGGCCTGGTAGCGCTGGCGGCGCCAATCAGCGGCGGCGTGCGCCTGGGCGGCGTTCTTCGTGTCGACAGTACTGCCGTGGGTCGCGAGCGCGAGGCGTGCGATGCGCTGCTCTTGATCACTCGAGAGCGGGAAGATGCCCGGCGCGAGCTTCGCGTCACCGAGCGCCCCCATGTCGAGGAGCTGGCGCAGCGCGGCAAGCTGGGCGGCGAACGAGAGGTCCATGATCTCGATGGGGTTGCCGCCGCTCGCCGTGTAGTTCACCCCGTAACCGTGGGCCAGGATGATGACTTCGTGCGCGGATCCCGCAGCACCAACGTCAACTGTGCTGATCTGGGGTGTGAGGTCGTGCATGGCGCGGCCCTCGAAATCGATCTCGGCGTCAACGCCGCCAGCGACCGCGAAGATCGTGCCGGGGCGAGCGTGACGTGCGAGGGGCAGGTCGACCGTGCCGCGAACGCCAGACGCCGAGACGATCACGTCGGCAATCGCGGCTGCCTCTGCGGCGAGCGCGACGTCGTAGCCATCGGCTTCAGCGGTGAGGGCACGAACGGTATCGAGTTCTGCGACGATGACCTTCGCACCGAGGGCGCGGGCGTGACGGGCGACGCCTGCACCGACCGGGCCGTAGCCGAGCACGAGCCAGGTCGCGTCTGCTGTCTGGGGTACCGGACGCATCGCGCGGAGGGTTTCGAGCTCGTCAACGATTGCGAAGACGCAGGTCTGGCCCGTGCCGTGCAGGTTATCGAAGAGGGTCTTCACTGCCGAGTCGTTCACGGGAACAACGGGAATCTCGAGCTCGCCGTCTGCGTGCATGTGGCGGAGCGGGCGTACACCGCTCGTGGTCTCCTCTGCCGCACCGCGGAGCGAGGCGCGCGCCTCGGGCATGAGGTGCGCGAGGCGAATGAGGTGAGCGCCGTCGTCGATGAGCAGCTGTGGCTGCCAGCGGATGAGGTCGCGCGCCTGCTCTGCCTCGTGTTCTGCGTCGGCGTCGTCGCTCGCGAGCACGACGATGCCGCGGGCGCGCAGGGCTGCTGCCGCCTCGGGATCAACCTCGTTTGCTGGCGCGAAGACGCGCACATCTGCGCCGGCGCGAGCAAGTTCAAGTACGAGTACCGCGGTCTTGGGCTCGAGCACGAGCACGACGCCGATACGTACTCCGCGCAGGGCGCCGCTCACCGCGAACTCCTCTGCGAGTTCACGCGTGATGGGCATGTACTGGTGCGACCACTCAATCCGTGCGGCACCGCGCTTCGCGAGCGAGTCACCCTCGGTTGCTGTGGCCGCGGGGCCGACCAGGGCTGCGCCCTCGGCGATGCGGATCGGGCCGGCTTCTTGGCCTGCGGGCAGCGCTGCAACGTCTGCCGCGAACACGACCTCAACGTCGCCTGGCACGGGAGCGCCCTGCTCAAGCACTGTCACACGCGCGCCCATGCCCGCGAGCATCTGCTGCAGCGTCGCGGTCATTTCGGGCGCTGCCGGATCAGGCATGACACCCATGCGGGTGCCTGCGATCAAACGGTTCGTTGAACGGTTAAACCGGGCGACCAGTCGCTCGGCACGGTACACATCAGAAGCGGGACTCACCCCTCTATTGTCTCAGGGTGAGTCCCGCTTCGTGCTGTGCGCTCAGCCGGGCAGCATTTGCTACACCGCGCTGGGCCCCGGGGCGTTCAAAACTCGCCCCAATAGCTCCGGAACTCGGGCACGACAGCTGCGCGTTCCCAAACCTCTACCGCAAGGAATTCGCAGAGGTCTTCGCCCTGGACAAACCACTCCCGATCAAGAAACTGTGCCTCGCTGAGTTGGTCAGCATCGTCGAGCTCCGCATCTGCAGCTCGCTGCCATTGGCTCCCCCAGTGCCTCAGCTCACTCGCGAGCGATTCGCTCAGCCCGACGTCAGCGGGCTCCACAGGGCCGAGACCACGTTCCCATAGTGGCCAGTCATTGCCGTGTGCAGGCAAGAGTCGCAACACTCTCAGATTTCCGTCACGAACCATCAAGTCACGTTCTTGAACCTCGGACGCTGAGCACTCGCGTTGCCCCAGCACCCAGCCGATCTGGCCCGCAGCGACCTTGGCCGGCATGCGAGTGCGTTCTGTTCCACTCAGATACGGCGTATTTGGCATACGAGGTCTCCTAACTTGAAAACAGAAAGTGGTGGGTCCGGTGCGATCACCGGACCCACCACTGTGCTCCGCTTACCTACATTACTTTCGTGCGGTTAGCAGTCCTCGCCGAAGCTCGAACCGACGACCGGAGCTCCCTCATTGTGGAGCTCAAGGCTGTTGCCGTCGGCCGCGACATCCATGCGGATCGCATCGCCATCGTGCACCGTGCCCGAGAGGATAGCCCGCGCGAGGCGGTCATCAATCTCGGTCTGCATGAGGCGGCGCAGCGGACGAGCGCCGTAGACGGGGTCGTAGCCGCGATCCGCCAACCACTGACGCGCAGCCGGGGTGACGCCGACGGTGAGGCGACGATCCGCCAGTCGCGACTGGAGACGGTCGACCGACAGCCCGACAATCTGCGCGAGGTTCTCGCGCGACAGCGGGTGGAAGATGACCATCTCGTCGAGACGGTTGATGAACTCGGGCTTGAAAGCGCGGCGCACGGTCTCCCGAACGGCGCTTTCCTTCTCAGCCCACTGCAGATCGGGATCGACCAGGTACTGGCTGCCCAGGTTCGACGTGAGGATCAGGATCACATTGCGGAAGTCGACCGTGCGACCCTGACCATCGGTGAGCCGCCCATCGTCGAGCACCTGCAGCAGCACATCGAAGACTTCGGGGTGTGCCTTCTCGACCTCGTCGAGCAGCACGACCGAGTACGGCCGGCGGCGCACAGCCTCGGTGAGCTGGCCGCCCTGTTCGTACCCGACGTACCCCGGAGGGGCACCAACGAGTCGCGAGACCGAGTGCTTCTCGCCGTACTCGCTCATATCGATGCGCACCATGGCGTGCTCGTCGTCGAAGAGGAACTCCGCGAGCGCCTTGGCCAGCTCGGTCTTGCCGACGCCGGTGGGGCCGAGGAACAGGAACGATCCGGTCGGCCGGTTCGGGTCAGCAATACCAGCACGGGTACGGCGCACGGCGTCAGCCACCGCGGTGACCGCGTCGGTCTGGCCGATGAGACGCTTGCCGAGCTCAGACTCGAGCGCGAGCAGCTTCTCAGTTTCACCCTGCATGAGGCGGCCGACGGGAATACCCGTCCACGCAGCGACAACGCCGGCGATGTCTTCGTCAGTGACCTGGTCGTTCACCATGCGCGGTTCGCCATCGATGGCGTCAGCGGCTTCTGCCTGCTCGGCCTCAGCCAGCTGCTTCTCAATGACGGGGATCTCACCGTACAGGAGCTTCGACGCACGCTCGAGGTTGCCCTCGCGCTGGGCGCGCTCGGCGTCCATGCGCATGCGGTCGAGCTGCTCACGCAGCTCACCAACGCGGTTCAGCGAGGCGCGCTCACGCTCCCAACGAGCTTCGAGCCCACTGAGCTCGGTCTCCTTCACTGCGAGGTCAGCACGCAGCTTCGCGAGACGCTCCTTCGAGGCGTCGTCCTTCTCCTTCTTAAGCGCGAGTTCTTCGAGCTTCAGGCGATCAACCGCGCGACGCAGCTCATCGATCTCCATCGGGGCCGAGTCGATCTCCATGCGGAGGCGCGACGCAGCCTCGTCGATCAGGTCAATCGCCTTGTCAGGCAGCTGGCGCGAGGTGATGTAGCGGTCAGACAGCGAAGCGGCGGCGACGAGCGCCGAGTCGGCAATCGTCACCTTGTGGTGTGCCTCGTACCGTTCTTTCAGACCACGCAAGATCGCGATGGTATCTTCGACCGCTGGCTCGCCAACGTACACCTGCTGGAAGCGGCGCTCGAGGGCGGCGTCCTTCTCGATGTACTCGCGGTACTCGTCGAGGGTCGTCGCACCGATGAGGCGCAGCTCTCCGCGGGCGAGCATGGGCTTGAGCATCTGCGATGCCGCGACCGAGGACTCCCCGCCGCCTGCACCCATGAGCGTGTGCAGCTCATCAATGAAGGTGATGATCTTGCCGTCGGATTCTTTAATCTCCTGCAGCACAGCCTTCATGCGCTCTTCGAACTCACCGCGGTACTTTGCGCCGGCGATGAGCGCGGAGATGTCGAGGCTGATGAGCTCCTTGTCCTTCAAAGACTCGGCGACGTCACCAGCAACGATGCGCTGGGCAAGCCCCTCAACCACGGCGGTCTTACCGACACCGGGTTCACCGATCAGCACCGGGTTGTTCTTCGTGCGGCGGGTCAGCACCTGGCTCACACGGCGAATCTCGGCGTCGCGACCAATGACCGGGTCAAGCTTGCCCGAGCGTGCAACCTCCGTCAGGTTCACGCCGAACTGCTCGAGTGCGCTCTGGCCCTCTTCGCCCTGGGCCGGGGTCCAATTTGCCTGCATGTCGCTCCTTCGTTGCTGTCGTGTTTCTGCGGGCGGATCGCGCCAAAACAGCGCGTGTGCTCAAAGTTGAGCTTAGTTGACTCAAGTTTAGCGAACCGTGAGCAGAAATGCCAGGTCGGAGGGCATCATTTGCCACCTGTTCACTATGAGCTAACTCCCTTACGGCCGGGTTCGCAAGCCCAAATTGGAGGCGCTGTTCCGCGCCGCTCAACACTCCCTGTTCACAACACACATTCGAGATAGAGTGGCCGTCTATGACAAACGCGGCCCCCACTCCGACCCCGACTCACAGCCGAGCAACCTGGGTCTTACTCATCGCCGCAGTCTGCCTCGTTGCGCTGAATCTCCGCATGACCATCACGGGCGTCGGCCCGCTGCTGGACGAGATTGCCGCGACCGAGGGTGGCAGCCCCGCGGTACTGGGACTGCTCGCGTCTATCCCGCTGTTTAGCTGGGCCGCGTTCTCGCCACTCGCACAGTCGTTCGCCGCAAAGGTTGGCATCGACCGCGCGGTGAGCTGGGCACTGCTCGCCCTCACGCTCGCAAATGTGTGGCGCGTACTGCCAGGCTCCCCCATCAATATCTGGGCCGGAACCGTCCTCCTCGGCGCCTCCCTCGCCGTCGGCAACGTCCTCCTCCCCGCGACGATCAAACGCGACTTCGGGCCCCGCGTCCCGCTCATGATGGGCATCTACTCCGCCCTCCTCAGCGGTGCCGCGGCCATCGGCGCGGGAATCGTCGCCCCCATCTCCCACTTCACCCCGGCCGGCGGCGAACCGCTTGGCTGGCGCATCGGCCTCTTCGCGACAGGCCTGCTCGCGTTCCCCGCGCTCATTCTGTGGGTCATCGCGTCGCGCGTACGGACCAAGAGCGAGGGCGCGGATCGCGACGCTGCCGCTGCCGGTGCTGCTCGATCCGCCGTTCCACAGTCAAAGCTTGGACTGCGCGTCTGGACCGACCGGGTCGCGTGGACGATCGCGATCTACATGGGCTGCCAGTCAGCGACGTTCTACACGTGGGCAACCTGGCTCGTGTCGGTCGACATGTCGCGCGGCACGACCGCGATCGCGGCCGGCGCCCACATCATGGTCTACCACGTGAGCGGCATGATCGGCTCGTTCGTCACGCCGTTCATCTGGCGCGGGAAGTTGCGGAAGATCTATCCGCCGCTGCTGCCCTTCATCATGGGACTCTGCGCCCTCGGCTTCATCGGGGCGCCCGGCATCTTCGTGCCGCTGCTCGCAGTGAGCGGATTCATGACCGGCTCATCACTCAGCGTCGCCCTCACCCTCGTCGTGCAGCGCTCGGGCAATGCCAACGTCGCCGCCGCGACCTCAGGCATGTCACAGTCACTCGGCTACCTCATCGCGGGCGTCGCGCCCGTGCTGTTCGGCTGGCTATTCCAGGTGGGCGGCAACTGGTGGCTGCCCCTCATCGTCGTACTCCTCGCGACGCTCACTCAGACCGCGGCGGGCCTGTCGCTCATGCGCGAGCGGATGGTCTTCGGCCGCGCACACGACGTGCAGGCGTAGTTCGGGTAGACAAAGGGGCGGGCGTCTGGAATACCGGACGCCCGCCCCTTTGTGCTTGCTGAGGTTTAGACCGCGCGCAGAATGACCGCGCTGCCCTGGCCGCCACCGCCGCAGATGCCTGCCGCACCGAGCGAGCCGGAGCCGAGCTCGGCGAGCTGACGGGCGAGCGTACCTACGATCCGCGCGCCAGATGCGCCGATCGGATGGCCGAGCGCGATCGCACCACCGTGACGGTTCACGATGTCGGCATCGATGCCAAGGTCACGCACCGACTGCACCGAAACTGCCGCGAATGCCTCGTTGATTTCCACGGCCGCAAGATCGGTTGCAGCCGCATCGGTCTTCGCAAGCGCGGCGCGGATCGCCTGTGCAGGCTGCGAATGCAAGTGCGTATCGGGGCCCGCGACGAACGCGGTTGCCTCGACGCGAGCAAGCGGGGTCAGCGCGAGGCGCGCAGCTGCGGCCTCGCTCACGATGACGAGCGCAGCTGCGCCGTCAGTGATCTGCGAGGCGTTGCCCGCGGTGATCGTGCCATCTGCCGCGAACGCGGGGCGCAGACCAGCGAGCGATTCGGTCGTGGTGGTGGCGCGAATGCCGTCGTCGGTGGCGACAACCTGGTCTCCGCGGCGTGACTTCACGGTGAAGGGCGCGATTTCACCAGCGAGGAAGTCTTCTGACTCCGCTGCGAGCTGGTGCGAGCGGGCTGCGATCGCGTCCTGCTCGTCACGCTTGAGGTCGCGATCGGCGTTGCCCGACTCGGTCAGCGCGCCCATCGCGGTCTTGCTGAATGCGTCGGTGAGCCCGTCGTGCTCGGCGGTGTCAACGAGGGTGCCGGGGCCGAACTTCACGCCAGCGCGTAGTGCGATGGTGTGGGGTGCGAGCGACATCGATTCCTGGCCGACGGCCACGACGACATCAGCCTCGCCAGCCTTGATGAGGCGGACCGCCTGCGAGACAGCCTCGGTGCCCGAGAGGCAGACCGCATTAACCGTGATCGCGGGAACGCTCAGCGGAATGCCCGCGCCGATAGCGGTCTGGCGAGCGGGGTTCTGGCCTGCGCCTGCCTGGAGCACCTGGCCAGCAACGAGCTGATCGACCTGGTCGGGTGCGATGCCAGCGCGCTCGAGCGCCGCCGCGGTCGCGTGTGCACCGAGTGCCGTCGCAGGCTGGGCCGCGAGCTGGCCGGTGAACTTCGTAAACGGGGTGCGGGCGTAGCCCACGATCAGCGCCGACATCATCGTCTCCTTCACTGCCGCGGATCCGCTCACACGGCGACCCCACCATCTTGCCGGGTTCTGGGCGTGCGCGCACGCACGGTTTGCCCATGTTGGGGGTGCGCGGGTGTGCAATGGTGCGGGCTTCCGCTCCCTTCTCCCCTCCGACCCACTATTTGCCGTAGATATGTGATCTGCCATCAATATGTTGTTTGGCGGCGAATTCTGCATTTTGACGGCCGAAAGCATATCTCCGGCGAAAGGCAACTGGCCTCAGGCAAGGGTGGCCGAGCGGCCACCCGCGGCAGCCCCAATTCTTGTCATCCCAGTCGGGTGGCACCTTAATTCAGGCTGCCGCGGTTGGCATTGCTGGCCAACCTTGCCATTGAAGTAGTTGCCTTACTGGGTTCTGCCTCTCGCTATTTAGCTTCAGTATGCAATCGAGCGTCGGTAAGACGCATTTGTCCGTTTAGGTCTTACCGAGGGCCCTTTTTCTTACCGGGGAGAAAGAGTTGGCTGGTTCTGCGACGAAAACACTTTCAATTCGCGCTTGACCTTGACGTAGCGTCAAGTTTTAACGTGAACTGTGGTGAGCAACCGTTCACCAGAAGACAGTAATAGCCACAGGCAGAAGCAGGCAGCACCATGGAGTACTCGATCCAGCAGACCGCACGCGCGGCCGGCACCACGTCGCGCGCGCTGCGACACTATGCCGCGATTGGCCTGCTCGAGCCGAGCCGCATCGGCACGAACGGGTACCGCTTCTACGACGACCGGGCGCTGCTGCGGCTGCAGCGGATCCTGCTGCTCAAAGAGCTCGGACTCGGCCTCGAAGCCATAGGCGAGGTGCTTGCGGCGCAGGATGCGCAGACAAGCCAGCGCCCAGACAAGAAGCCGGCCGAGGTTGAGATTCTCGAGTCACACCTCGTGCTGCTCGAACGCGAGCGCGATCGGGTGGCTGCACAGATTGGCTCGGTGCAGCGCACGATTGCTGCGCTCAGCCGCAAGGCGTCACGGGCTCAGCCGTCTTCTTCACAGCCAGATATTCAGGAGATGAACCTCATGGCAGAGAACATGTTCGAGGGCTTTGACCCCGCGGTCCACAAGGAAGAAGTGGAGCAGCGCTGGGGCGCTGCCGCCTATCAGCAGAGCGATGCGTGGTGGCGGTCGCTCTCGAAGCGCGACCAGACCGAGTGGCAGGCAGCGGTAGCTGAGCTGTCGCGCGAGTGGACGGCAGCCGCGGAACGCGGCGAAGACCCCCTAGGCCAGGTCGGCCAAGCGTTGGCGGCCCGTCATGTTGCGTGGCTCCGCAGCGTGCCCGGAACACCGTCGGCAGATCCCGAGGGCGACCTCCGCGGGTATGTGCTCGGCCTCGCCGAAATGTACGTCGCCGATGATCGCTTTGCCGCGAACTACGGTGGCACGAAGGGCGCCGAGTTCGTGCGAAGCGCTCTGGTCGCCTTCGTTGAGGCAGGACTGCGCTAAATCTCAGATTTGGGACGGTCCTGATTGAGGATGGCTACCAACGAGCGGATTTTCGGGATCATTCTTTCCTCTTGAACGGCGCCAACGTAAAATTGGCGGCATGAAAACGACCCTCGCAGAAGCCCTTGAAGCCGCCCGTGCGCTGCCAAGCGAGCCTCGTCCTGAGGTAACTCCGTCGCTTTTCACAAAAGTCGAAACGGATGAAGCTCGATATGCGGCGTTGAAGGCTGCAATCAACCTGGGCATCGCACAACTGGATCGCGGGGAAACAGTCGAAATCGCGCCGGAGGATATCGATGCCTACATTCACGGACTCGGACAGATCGCGGCAGAACGAGCCACACGGCGAATAGCGTGAGTTTCTCTTTCTCAATCACGCGCGAAGCCAGCCGTGACATTCTTGAAACCCTGGCGTGGTCCAATAACAGCTTTGGCCCCGATGCTCGAGTCGCCTACGAAGCGCTCATCATCGTCACTCTCAAACAGATTCAGCATGGCCCGACTTCACTGGGCACCCGTGACCGGGGTGACCTGGCCGTCGGAGCACGGACGCTACATCTGCGAACTTGTCGTTCTAGGGTACGACGCGGCGTGAGAAAAGTTGGACGCCCCAGGCACCTCGCCTTTTACCAATGCGCAAAACCCAAAGTACGTGTAGTCCGTCTTCTCCATGAATCCGCGGACACCAACCAGGTGAAGTTCGACAACTAACTCCAGCCCGGCGAAATCGAGACCTATAAACACCAGTGGCCCGGGCACAATCAAGTGTCCGGGCCACTGCCGCGTCTAGGCCTCACCCACTAGCGCGCATGCGCACGAGCGAGACCAGACGAAGAATTACCAGATGCTGACGCGCTCTTCGGGGTCAAGCCAGAGCTTGTCGCCGGGCTTGGTCGCGTACGCCTCGTGGAATGCTTCGAGGTTCGCGACAATCTGGTTGCAGCGGAACTCATTCGGCGAGTGCGGGTCAATCGTCAGCAGGCGCACGGTCTCTTCGGGGCGTGACTTCTGCTGCCACGCGGTCGACCACGAGAGGAAGAAGCGCTCTGCGCCGGTGAGACCGTCGATGACGGGTGATGCTGCGCCGCCGAGTGATCGAACGTACGCCTTCCACGCGATCTCGAGACCCGAGAGGTCGCCGATGTTCTCGCCGATGGTGAGCTCGCCGTTGACCTTCTGGCCGTCAGCGCCCTCGGGCGAGAGCTCGTTGTACTGGCCGATGAGTGCGCCGGTGAGCTTCTCGAATGCTGCGCGGTCGTCTTCGGTCCACCAGTCGGTGAGCTTGCCGTCGCCGTCGTAGCGCGAGCCCTGGTCGTCGAAGCCGTGGCCGATTTCGTGACCGATGACCGCGCCGATCGCGCCAAAGTTCGTCGCAGCGTCCCACGTGACATCGAAGAACGGGGGTTGCAGGATTGCAGCGGGGAATACGATCTCGTTGAAGCCCGGGTTGTAGTACGCGTTCACCGTCTGCGGGGTCATGAACCACTCGTCGCGGTCAATGGGCTTGCCAATCTTGCCGAGCTCGCGCACGAACTCCTGCTCGGAGACGTGGCGCGAGTTGCCGATGAGGTCACCCGAGTCGACGACCAGCGCCGAGTAGTCACGCCACTTTACGGGGTAACCGATCTTCGGAGTGAACTTGTCGAGCTTCTCGAGTGCGCGCTCGCGGGTAGCGGGGCTCATCCACTCAAGGTCGGTGATCGAGTCGCGGTACGCCTCGATGAGGTGCGCAACGAGCTCGTCCATTGCAGCCTTTGCGCGCTCGTCGAAGTGACGCTCGACGTAGATGCGGCCGACAGCCTCACCCATCGCGCCCTCAACGAACGAGACGCCGCGGCGCCAGCGCTCGCGCTGCTCGGGCGCACCGGTGAGTGCGGTGCCATAGAAGTCGAAGTTTGCGCGCGAGATCTCCTGTGAGAGGAGGGCAGCCGATCCGCGCACGATCTGCCAGACGAGCCATGCACGCCATGCTTCGAGCTCGTCAGCGTTGTCGCGTGCGCCAGCGAGCAGCTCGGCGAGACCGGCGAGGGCCTCGGGCTGTGCTGCGACGACCTCGGCAAATGCCGACTCGGGTGCGCCCATGGCTGCGAGGTATGCGGTCCAGTCGAGACCGGGGGTCAGCTCCTGCAGGCCGGCGAAGTCACGCAGGTTGTACATCTTCTGGATATCGCGGCTCGCGACCTTGTCCCAGTGCGAAGCCGCGATGCGTGCCTCGAGCTCGTACGCGAGACCGCCCAGGCGGTCAGCGTCTGCAACGCCAGCGAGGCCGAGCATGCGCGAGATATGCGCGCGGTACTGGTCGCGAATCTCAGCGAACTGCTCCTCGCGGAAGTACGACTCATCAGGCAGACCGATGCCGCCCTGCATCACGAAGGTGATGTAGCGCGAGGGGTCACCCGGATCGTTGTCGATGAACATGCCGTAGAAGCCACCGACGCCAGCGCGCTCAAGCTGCGCGGTGACCTCGATGAGCTCGTCGACCGATACGACGGCGAGCGCACGCTCAATGTCTGCACGAATCGGCTCTGCACCAAGCGCATCAATGCGCTCGGTGTCCATGAAGCTTGCGTAGAGCGCAGCGACCTTGTCAGCTTCGGTCTCTGCTGGCGTACCTGGCGCGGGTGCAGGCGTGCCGGTGATGATCTCACGCACTGCTTCTTCAGCGTTCTCGGCGAGTACAGCAAACGAGCCGTACCGTGCCTTATCTGCTGGGATCTCGGTGCGGTTCATCCACTTGCCATTGACATGGCGGAACAGGTCGTCCTGCGGGCGGACGGCAGCATCGAGCTCAGCGAGGTCGATGCCTGATACGAAGGGGCCGTTTGCTGCGTTGCTCATGCGTTTCAGACTACAGAGCACCACTGACATTGCGGTAGATGATCGCCGAGGGCGCAAGCGCGTCACAGCGCGCGCCCAGCACTGAGCCCACCCGCAGCAGTGCGCCGAGGTGGGCTCAGCACGGTGAACTACTTGTCAGTCTCGTCTTCGTTGGTGAACGCGTCAGGGTCGAGCGCCGGAACATTCGTCGCGGGCCCAAGGTGGGACGCCCCGCCCTCTTCGCCCCAACCAGCGCCGGGGGTGTGCGCGGGATCGGAGTCGTGATCGTCCCCATGCCCTACGTGCGCTTCATGCTCACGCTTTTCATTCATACTCATGGCGTTTCCTCCAGATCTTCACTGATTGGATTCGGTTACTACCCATGTTCGCGCGTTTGGGCACGATCCGCACCCCCTCTGGTGCAATCGGGCGGCGGATCACGCTTCGCGACTACCCTGAAAGCATGTCCGCATCTGCTGTGTCCCAGACGCCGCCTCCGCCCCTGCCGTCCCGCCGCACGATTGATCGCGGCATTGCGCACCTGGCGATTCCGGCGCTTGGCGCGCTCATTGCGGAACCGTTGTTCCTGATTGTGGATTCCGCGCTCGTGGGTCATCTCGGCGCATCGCCGCTCGCTGGCCTCGCGGTTGCGGCCGCGATCCTGCAGACCGCGGTCGGTCTCATGATCTTCCTCGCGTACTCGACAACCCCGATCGTCGCGCGCCGCCGTGGGGCAGGTAACCTGCAGGGTGCGGTCCAGGCTGGCATCGATGGTCTCTGGCTCGCCTTCGCGCTCGGCGCGGTCGTTGGCGCCGTGATGTGGATCCTGTCACCCCAGCTCGTGTCGCTCTTCGGCGTCTCAGGTGAGACAGCAGAACATGCGCGGATCTACCTCTCCGTCTCCTGCTTCGGCATCCCCGCGATGCTCGTCGTGTTTGCGGCGTCTGGTCTGCTGCGCGGGCTCCAAGACACCAAGACCCCACTCGTCGTCGCGACCGTCGGCTTCGCCGTGAACGCGTTGCTCAACTGGTGGTTCATCTACGGTCTCGGACTCGGTGTCGCGGGCAGCGCGTGGGGCACCGTCGTCGCCCAGTGGGGCATGGTGATCTGCTATCTGGCGGTCATTTCGCGTCACGCACGGAAGCACGGCGCTGGCTTCTTCCCACAGCGCGACGGGCTCAGTCACGCGGGTCGCAGTGGCGGTTGGCTATTCATCCGCACGCTCGGGCTGCGCGCTGCGCTCCTTGCAACCGTTTTCGCCGCGACCCAGCACGGCACCGAGGCCACCGCGGCCTACCAAATCGTGTTCACCATCTTCTCGACGGCAGCCTTCGCGCTCGACGCGCTCGCGATCGCAGCCCAAGCGATGGTCGGTGACGCACTCGGCTCACGGAACGCGGATCGTGCCCGCCTCATCGTCAAGCGCACCCTCTTCTGGGGTGTCATCTGCGGCGTGGTTATTGGCCTGCTGCTCATTGCCGTGAGCCCCGTACTCGGCGGACTCTTCACGAACGACCCCGCCGTGCGCGAGCTGTTGCCGCCGTCCCTCATCACGCTCGCGATCGCGCTGCCACTCAGCGGCTTCGTGTTCGTGCTCGACGGCGTACTCATGGGCGCGGGCGACGCGAGGTACCTCGCGTGGACCAGCCTCGCGAATCTCGCTTTCTACCTGCCCTTTCTCTGGGCGGCTACCGTGTTCTTGCCTGCGGGATCCGCCGCCCTTGTCGGAATCACCGCGGCGTTCATGGTCGTACTCATGCTCGCGCGCGCAACCACACTCGGATTGCGCGCACGCAGCGATCGGTGGATGGTTCTCGGCGCATAACCAGTTACACTGGCTCGGTGCGAATCGTGGTAGCTGATTGTTCTGTTGATTATGCGGGACGACTGTCCGCGCATCTCCCCCGCGCTAAGCGCGTGCTCATGCTGAAGGGTGACGGAAGTATCCTCGTTCACTCGGACGGCGGATCCTACAAACCCCTCAACTGGATGAGCCCTCCCTGCTCCATGCAGACCCTCGAACTCGACGAAGGCGTACGCGAGGTCGGCGTGATCGAGCAGTGGCAGGTCACCCACAAGAAAACCGCTGACAAGCTCATCGTCTCGATCTACGAGATGATCCACGACTCGTCGCATGACCTCGGTATCGACCCCGGCCTCATCAAGAACGGCGTCGAGGCACACCTGCAGGAACTCCTCGCGAGCCAGATCGACCTGCTCGGCGACGGCCACACCCTCGTGCGCCGCGAGTACATGACCGCGATCGGCCCCGTCGACATCCTCGCTCGTGATGGCGAGGGCGCATCAGTCGCTGTCGAGATCAAGCGCCGTGGCGAGATCGACGGCGTCGAACAGCTCACCCGCTACCTCGAGCTCATGAACCGCGACCCGAACCTGCGGCCCGTGCAGGGCGTCTTCGCGGCGCAGGAAATCAAGCCTCAGGCGCGCACGCTCGCCGAGGACCGCGGCATTCGCTGCGTCGTGCTCGACTACGAGGCGATGCGCGGGCAGGAAGACGTGAACGCGCTGTTCTAAGCGCGGGGCGGCCGCTGCGCGGCTTCCTTTTCTATCTCTGCTGAGAGTTTTGTTTCGCTTCGGTATGGGATCGCGCTTCGGTATGCCCAAAATCGCTGATTTGGTCTTACCGAGGTTGCGATTTCTGACCGTGGCTCAGTGGTTTTGGCTCAAGTGAGCTGCTTTGGGGCATGCCTGAGGAATGGCCCTGTGCTGCCTGTTGGGCTGCCGCGGGCGGCCTTGCGTCCGCCCTTGCCTGTGGCATGTTTGGGCTGGGATTCAGTGAGCTGTGGCGTCACAGAGCGAGAGGCTCGGCGGGCGTCTTGCCTGGGTCTGCAAATCGACCGTCATCAGCATGAAAATCTGCAGATTCGTCTTAACGACGGTCGTTTTTTAAGACGAGGGCTGGGAGGCGAGAGCTTAGGAGCGCTCCGCGCCGATGCCCGTGAGGATAATGTCGATGCCACGGGCGAAGGACTCTGCGACGGATCCGCGCCCGCTAGCGGGACCGGCAGGGTCGGCCTCGAGCGAGCCAGCGGCACCAGCCCCCGCAATGAGTGCGCCGAACTCGGCCGCCTGCAGGTAGGTCTGGGTCGACTGTGCATGACCGAACGAGAACAGCAGCAGGGTCCGGGCACCGTCGGGGCCGACGAGCTCGGTGAGGCGCTGCTCGATCGCGATGGTCCCAGTGTGGAACGCGCTAGCGGTCGCGACGACATCAGCGCCGTCGCGCACAGCCAGCAGCGCATCGCGCAGGGCAAGGCAGATGGCACGCGCCATGGGGAGCGGATCGCTTCCCGCCGCCGCACGCACGGTTGCTGAGTGGAGCACTCCGGCGACGATTTCGTCAGCCATCAGGGCAAGCAGCGACTGCTTGTTCGGCACGTGATGGTAGAGCGCGCTGACCTGCACCCCGATCTCAGATGCGACCCGGCGCATCGAGCAGTTTTCGAGGCCGTGCTCGTCGAGTACGCGCAGCGCAGCGGCTACGACGTCGGCACGGCTGTTGCGCATGGCACCATCTTATGACTAACCTGAACACTGTTCACCAGAACACTGTTCAGGTTCATCGCGGCGGCGAGCGCACTCAGCTCGCCAAGCTACGATCACCATGCAAGACCGAAGGAAATACCATGACGCCTGCAGAGGCCACTCAGATCCCAGAACTGCCGAAGCAGGAGCAGGGATCCGCCAATAACGAAGCCTGCAAGGCCACCAAGCGCTCGGCCACCAAGCGGAGCAAGCCCGGCACCGACATCGCGCTGATTGCGACGTTCGCGGCCGTGATCGCGGCATGCGCGCTGCTGCCCGCGCTCAACGTTGGCCCGGTGCCGATCACGCTGCAGACGTTCGGCGTCATCCTCGCTGGTGCCGTGCTCGGCGCACGCCGCGGCTTCCTCGCGGTCCTCCTCTACCTCGCGCTCGGCACGATTGGTATCCCGGTCTTTTCCGGCGGATCAGCCGGCCCCGCAGTCTTCGCCGGCCCCTCGGTTGGCTACCTCATCGCCTTCCCCTTCACCGCCCTGCTCGCAGGCTTCATCGTCGAGCGCCTGCCGCGCGCAAAGATCGCCGCGAGCCTGCCGCTCATCTTCGTCGCCGGCCTTGCGAGCAGCTTCGTGTTCATTCACCCGCTCGGCATTCTGGGCATGTCGAAGGTGCTCGATCTCACGCTCCAGCAGGCGTTCATGGCCGACCTCGTGTTCTGGCCTGGCGATGTGATTAAGAACATCCTGGTCGCGATTGTGGCAACCGCCGTGCATCGCGCGTTCCCGCAGATCCTGCCGGTCCGCCGCAAGGCTCAGCCGGTAGCCTAATTCGGTGATTGTTTTCGAGAACGCTGAAGTCCGCAGGCCTGACGGGTCGGGGATCATCCTCGAACCCGTCAGCCTGCGACTTTCGGAGTCGCTCATTTCGATCATTGGCCTGAATGGCTCGGGCAAATCGACGCTCGCGCGCATGATGAACGGCCTCGTTGTCCCTGATACCGGCCGTGTCCTCGTGCTCGATCCTGTGAGCAACGCTTGGCTGGATACGGCTCGCAAGGGATCCGCCGTCCGTCGCACGGTCGGGTTCTCGTTCACCGATCCCGCAGCCCAGCTCATCATGCCCACGGTCATCGAGGACATCGCGCTGTCGCTGCGCCGCGAGCACAAGCAGAAGGCGGATCGGCTCGCTGCGGCCCGCACCGTTCTCGACCGTTTCGGGCTCGCGGATCTCGCAGACCGCAGCGTCCACCAGCTTTCCGGCGGCCAGCGCCAGCTCGTCGCCCTCGCATCGGTCCTCGCGACCGACCCCGCGGTACTGGTCGCGGATGAACCAACCACCCTCCTCGACCTGCGCAACACCCGCATGATCGGTGACCTACTCTGCTCGCTCCCCCAGCAGACCGTCATCGTCACCCACAACCTCGAGCTCGCCGCCCGCGCCGAGCGCACCCTGGTCGTGCACGATGGGCGGATCGCCTTCGACGGCCCCCCTACCGAAGCGATCGCGCACTACCGGGAGCTGGCAGGGTGAGCACCGCGGTTCTGGGGGCGTACATCCCCGGTGGCGGGCCCCTGCACCGCCTGCGCCCCGGCGCGAAACTCCTCGGCCTCATCGGCTTCTCCGTCGCGGTCATCGCGACTTCGGGGGTCATCCCGACCGCGATCGCCCTCGCGCTCGGCATCGCCCTCGCGCTGCTCGCTGGCCTGCGTGGCCGCGGGCTGCTGCGCGTCGCGCGCGGCTTCGCGATCGTGGCGGTGCTGCTGTTCGCGTTCCAGCTCTGGCAGAGCGACTGGCAGCACGCCTTCGACGTGGTCGGCGGGCTCTTCGCGCTGATCCTTGCGGCGAGCGCGCTTACGGCGAGCACGTCGGCGGCCGACATGCTCGAGACCCTCACCTGGGCGCTCGGGCCTTTGCGGATCTTTGGCGTGCGCCCGGACCGGGTGGCGCTCACGTTTTCGCTTGCGATCCGCGCCATTCCGTCCATGTTGGAGGTTGGTCGCGAGACTGCCGATGCCGCCAGGGCACGCGGCCTAGAGCGCAGCCCTCGGGCCAGGCTCGTCCCGTTCGTACTGCGCGCGGTGGCACAGGCGGAGCGCACGGGCGAGGCGCTCGCTGCGCGCGGGCTCGATGAGGCGGATCGAGCGTGATCGCAGCAGCGGGCGCGTAGGCTAGACGCATGGCATCACAGGATCAGGCGCAGGACCAGCCCCAGGACGAGACTCCCGTCGCGGCAGCCGCTGAGACACCCGTCGAGGAGCAGGCGGACGCGGTCGAGACGACCGTCATCGAGGCTGACGCTGAGGCCGACACCGAGGCAACCGACGGCGCCCCCGAAGAGCCGGAGATCCCGGCCGAGGTCCACAAAGACTACGAGAACACCGCGGCCCGCGAGGCGCTCACGGCGTTCCACGCGACCCCCGACTACGAGCACCTTGCGGCGCTGCTGAACTCGTTCCGCGAGGGATACCTTGTCGCAGACGTGAGCGGCACCGGCGGCAAGCGCCGCGGACCTCGCGTGCGCACGATCCGCTCCACTCGCGGTCAGCTGGTGCTCCCGCTCTTCACGTCGCTCGCCGAGCTCCGCGCGCTCACGCCAGAGCACAAGCGCAGCGAGGTCAAGGGCGCCGTGCTCCCCGCACGCGATGCGCTCGGTCTCATCCACTCTGACCGCTTCGTTGCGGCCGAGTTCGATAAGTCCTCGGCGTCGCTCGTGCTGCTGCGCAAGTACATCACCCTCGCGCACAGCGACGAGGAGATCACGGCCGAATCGCTTGAGGCGATGAAGTAGGCGGATCCGCGCCCCACGCACCAACGCGAACGGGCCGGGCAGGAATTGCTCCCTTGCCCGGCCCGTTCGCCGTTGTTCAGCGGTATTAGCGCATCAGCTGCTCGACTGCGTCGGCAGGAGTCTTGATGGTGAATGCGCGGATGATCTGCATGATGCCGAGCACGAGCATCGAGATACCGATGAGCCACCAGAGGGTGATTGCGCCCATGAGGGGCGACAGGATCAGGGTGAGGCCAGCGAGGATGCTGATGATCGAGTAGATGATCGTCCAGAGCTTCTTGCCCTCAATCTTGCTCAGCATGGTGAGCGCGATGATGCCCTCCATGAGCCACAGCACACCGATCGTGATCGACAGGAAGAGTGCGAGCACTGCGCCGGTGGTGTTGAGGTTCACGGCCATGACGATGCCGCCAATGATGTAGAGCAGGCCGAGCAGAATGTGCCCGGTGCGTGCCCAACCACCCTTGGTGCGGCTGAAGATTGCACCGCCGAGGTAGACAACACCAGCGACGAACGCGTATGCGGCTACGATTGCCGCGACAACGCTGACGGTGAAGCTTGCCGACTTACCCGGGAAGATCAGGATGAGCAGGCCGAGCACAGCCGCAACCAGACCGCCAACACCAAACATGATGCGGGTCGCGTCGGTTGCCTTTGCAGCAAACGGAAGCTGGTTCTGAGTCAAGGGTTTCTCCTCTTGAATGCTTTGCAGGCCTCACGGTTGGGGCCCGCAGTTGTTCCCATTCTGTACCAGTTCAGGCAATTTGTGGCAGAAGCATCGCGAACAAATTGGTAACGCACACGGCGTTACGCAAAACACGCGACGGAATGGACAAAATCATCGTGAAAATCGTCCAAAACGCCTATCGCTCGCGCGTGATCCGCGGGATACGCTGGCGGCAGCCCAAAACTTTCAACGCAGAAGGACATTTCAATGACGCAAAATTCAGGCTCCACCGGCACCGTTCAGCTCGAGACCGAGGTGCTGCGCGCGACCGAGTGGGTTATCGAGCCCGGCGGCGCGATCCCCATGCACCCGCACCACTACGACTACGTTGTCGTTCCGATGATGACCGGCACCATGCACGTGCTCAACTCTGACGGCACCGAGATCGTCGCGAATCTCGTTTCGGGCCAGAGCTACACCCGCGCAGCTGGCGCCGAGCACCGCATCGAGAACCGCAGCACCGACACCACAGTCGTGTTCGTCGAAGTTGAGCGCTTGGCATGAGCGAGTCGACCGCATCTACCCTCATCATCCGCCCGGTCACTGCTGCCGATCAGGCTGGCTGGGCCGCGCTGTACCGCGGCTACCGCGACTTCTACAAGAAGGAGCACAACCCAGAGGTCTATGAGACGGTGTGGGGTTGGCTGGAAGACCCCGCACATGAAGTCCGCGGACTCGTCGCCGAACTCGACGGCGAACTCGTCGGCCTCGGCCACTTCCGCACCTTCGCGCGCCCGCTCGATGGCGTGACTGCGCTGTTCCTCGACGACCTGTTCACCTCGCCCGCCGCACGCGGCAAGGGTGCGGCAACGCAGATCCTCGATGAATTGGCGCGGATCGCCCGTCGCGAAGGCGCAGCCCTCGTCCGCTGGATCACCGCCGAAGACAACGCCACCGCCAAGCGTCTCTACGACAGCCTTGCGGCGCGCGTGCCCTTCGACACCTACGACATGCAGCCGGCGGCGCTTCCCGGCGCTTCGGCGTAGGTCGCTTCCTGCTGATACCGGGGGGGGTCGGTCGGTGGGCGCGGATCCGCGCTCTCGTCCGGCCCCTTCGCCGTCCCGCCCTACTCCTGGCGAAGGCGCTCCGTCGCGACCGTTGGCTCCGTCTGGCCGTGCGGCCAGCTCTTGCCCTCGGCGTCGACCGCGACGAATACGATGCGGTCGAGCGTGAGCACTTCCTGACCGGTGACGGCGTTCTCGACGCGGCAGCTCATGGTGAGCGAGGTGCGACCGAACTCCTTCACGGAGTACTCGAGTACGAGCAGGTCACCGCGGGCAGCGGTCGAAACGAACGCAATCTCAGATACATAGCGGGTGACGACGTTGATCGTGCCGAGCTGCATGGTCGCGATGATCGCAGCCTCTTCATCAACCCAGTGGAGCAGACGCCCGCCGAACAGGCTGCCGTGCTGATTCAGGTCTTCGGGCTTGACCCACTTACGGACAAGAATTCGCGCGTCACTCATGGCGCAAGTGTACCGCTGGCTATATGCCGTCTGACGCTCAGCTCAGGCACTGCCCAAGCTGCGTTCACGCCGCGGTCGCACACAGCGTCCACCCCGCCGCCGCCCAGATTGAGTGAAATAGGGCCGCCCGGCCGCAGGCCGGCCCGTTTCTCTCCCCGGCAGTACCCGCGATGAGCCGCGTTACCCGCCAGCCCGCGTCATTCACCCGCTGCGCGCCACCCAACCCCGCGAAACTCCCCCTTTCTCCCGAAACCAGCCCTTTCATACGCATGAAACACCCAATTTCGAGAGAAACACACCTTCTCGCTGGGTTGGCTAGCTCAGCGGCGGGGTTGGCGGCCAAAACCGGCACTCACCCAGCCCAACCGGATACCCTGGCAACGTGTCGATTCTCGCTGGTATCTTGCTACTCGTTAACGCCGTCTACAACTTCGTTGTATGGCCCCAGTTCTGGAAGCGCGTTGCTGCCGATCCGCGCGCCCGCGATGAAGCAGGTCGCCCCACGAAGTTCTACACGGTGCACCGCGTGCTCATCTCGATCGCGCTCGTCATCGCGGCCGTATCAGCTGTCGCTGGCGTGCTGATGTTCTTCATCGGCTAACAGCCAGATTCTTTTGCCGCTCATTCGTCTACCGCTTACTCTGCCGTCATTCAGCGGCCACGCATAGGATAGATATCGTGAAGCGAATTCTTACCTACGGCACATTTGACCTCCTGCACTGGGGTCACATCCGCCTGCTCCGCCGCGCTCGTCAGCTCGGCGACTACCTTGTCGTTGCCGCGTCGACCGAAGAGTTCAACGCCGGCAAGGGCAAGAAGACCTACCACGACTTCGACACCCGCAAGAACATGCTCGAAGCTGTTCGCTACGTCGACCTCGTCATTCCTGAGACCGACTGGGATCAGAAGATCAACGACGTCAAGAAGTATGAGATCGATACCGTCGTCATGGGTGGCGACTGGGAAGGCGATCCCCGCTTCGAGATCCTCAAGGACTACTGCGAGGTTATCTACCTCGATCGCACCGAGGGCGTCTCGACGACCAAGATCAAGAAGGATCTCGGCGTCAACGCCTAAATCCTCACGCAACAGTAGGGGCTGCTGGGTTTCGCCGTGGTATCCGGGGATCGGCTCGATGACAACCGCGGTGCCGTACGCGCAAAACTCGGTGAAGTTACCGATCGAGCCTGAGTCGAAGCGCATCGCAATAACGGCATTGGCGCCACGGCCCTGGGCCTCAGCCCACATGCGGTTCATGACTTCCCAACGCGATTCGTAGATCACCTTGGTGTATTCGGGCATCTCGCCGCCGCCGAGCGAGCGGAAGCCTGCCGTGAAGTTCTGGCCGAAGTTCGCCGAACGCACGGTGAGACCCATGACTTCGCCCATGACCTGGGTGACGCGGTATCCGGGAACTTCATTGGTAGTGACAACAAACATAGCTGTGACTCTCCTCGCGGGGTTTTCTTTGTGTTTAACAGTACCTGCGGTCGCTATGCCGGCTCTACGACGATCTCACTTTGGCGCTTCCCGTGCCACAACGCACGCAACCCCGCGAGATAGACCGTTTCTCTCGAAACGAGGGCTTTCATGCGAATGAAACTAGGAGTTTCGGCAGAAAGTGTCTATCTCGCGGGGTTGAGCGCAGCGGGCAGCGGGCAGCGAGCAGCGACCAGCGACCTACAGCACCTTCGACAGGAACGCCTTGGTGCGCTCCCGCTGCGGGTTCGTGAGCACCTGCACCGGATCGCCTTCCTCAACGACGACGCCGCCATCCATGAAGACGAGCTTGTCGGCGACCTCGCGAGCGAATCCCATTTCGTGGGTGACCACGATCATCGTCATGCCGCTCTCAGCAAGGCCCTTCATGACGTCGAGTACCTCGCCGACGAGCTCGGGATCGAGCGCAGACGTCGGCTCATCAAACAGCATGAGCTTCGGTTCCATGGCGAGCGCACGCGCGATGGCGACGCGCTGCTGCTGACCACCTGAAAGGTGCGCCGGGTAGTAGTCGTAGCGGTCTGCCAGGCCTACTCGTGCGAGCAGCTCCATTGCCCGCGCCTTCAGCTGCGCCTTGCTGCCACCCTTCCGGAGCAAGCCAGGCGCCAGCATGATGTTCTCGAGCGCGGTGAGGTGCGGGAACAGGTTGAACCGCTGAAACACCATGCCAATGTCACGGCGCTGCTTCGCGGCTTCCCGCGGATGCATCTCATACAGCTTGCCCGCCTTCTCGCGGTAGCCGACGACCTCGCCTTCCACCTCGAGGCGACCAGCGGTCACCGTTTCGAGGTGGTTGATGCAGCGCAAGAACGTCGACTTCCCCGACCCAGAAGGGCCGACGAGGCAGAGCACCTCGCCGCGCTGCACTTCGAGTGAGATCGACTTCAGCACGAGGTTCGAGCCGTACGACTTTGATACAGCCTCGGCACGCACCATGGGAATTGAGTTGTTGGCACTCACTGCGCCACCCCGCTTCCTGCATCAGTTGGCCGTTGTTCGGGGCGCGGATCCCGCTTCGCGGCAGCCTCAGGCACATCGCCCATGACCTCGAGCACCCCGGTAGCGAGCGACGGCTTCATGACGTCTGGTCGCTTGCCGAGGCCCTTCCCGAAGTGGCGCTCCAGGTAGTACTGGCCCACCATGAGCACCGAGGTGATCACGAGGTACCAGATCGATGCAACGATCAGCATCGGCACCGGCTTGTAAGTCACCGCTGCGATGTCACGCGTGCGCGTGTAGAGCTCAAGCGTGAACGGAACAGCCGTGACGAGCGATGTAGTTTTCAGCATCGAGATGACTTCATTGCCCGTCGGCGGGATGATGACGCGCATCGCCTGTGGGAGGATCACGCGGGTCATCGTGTGCCACCAACCGAGGCCGAGTGCGACCGATGCTTCCTCCTGGCCCTTGTCGACGGCGAGGAGGCCAGAACGAACGATCTCCGCCATGTAAGCCGCCTCGTTGAGTGCAAGGCCGATGACTGCGAGCACGAAGAAGGACAGCAGATCCTTGGTGTTGAGTGACAGCCACGGATCGGTGAACGGGATGCCAATGTCGATCGTCTTGTAGATCGTCGCGATAAGGCCCCAGAACGTGAGCTGAACGTAGACCGGTGTACCGCGGAAGATCCACAGATACACCCAAGCAATGCCGCGCACGATGGGGTTGTCTGACAGGCGCATCACCGCGAGGGTAATACCCAAAATGATCGCGATGATCATCGAGTAGACGGTGAGCTGGATCGTATAGCCGATCGCAGAAATCACACGCTGGTCGAAGAGGTACTGACCAACGATGTCCCACGAATAGACCGGACGATTGACGGCGGCGTCGTACACAAACAACGCCACGCAGGCGAGCAGAACGACCGCGAGGACCGTTCGGCCGGGGTGTCGAAGCCGAACCGCTTCGATCGGCTTCGACACCGCGTGAGTCTGATTCTCAGACATGATTACCTTGAGCCGAAGGTGTCCGACTACTCCTTGCCAGCGTTAATGGTCGCGGCGTCGAGAGCGCCGGCGTCAACACCAGCGGCCTTGAGGATCTTCTCGTACGAGCCATCGTCCATGAGCGACTGCAGCGCAGCGTTCACAGCCTTGGTCGTATCGCTGCCCTTCTGCACGGCGAAGCCGTAGGGAGCGCCGTCGAAGATGTCGCCAACGAGCTCAAGCTCATCACCGAGCTTTGCGACAGCTGCGCCAGCAACGGGCGAGTCAGCCGAGAATGCGTCTGCCTTGCCGTTGACCACAGCGTTGGTCACCTCAGACTGCGCTGCAGCAGGGAGAACGATAATCTCAGGCTTGCCAGCTGCCTTGCATTCCTCGTTGCGAGCGGGGAGCTCGTCGGTGTGCTGCACGGTACCGGTCTGCACGGCGACGGTCAGGCCACACGCATTATCGGGATCGATATCGCTGCCGGGCTGTGCAACCCACTGGCTACCAGCGTCGAGGAAGTTGACGAAGTCAACAACCTTCTGGCGCTCGACGTTATCGGTGAACGATGAGGAACCCATGTTCAGGGTGCCTTCCTCGATGCGGGGCAGGATGCTGTCGAAGGGCAGAATCTCCCACTCGGGTTCTAGGCCGAGCTTGGCCGATACGGCTTCTGCGAGCTCTACGCCCCAGCCGATAGGCTTGCCGTTCGGATCCTTGTACTCGTTGGGCGGGTACTCGGCGTCGGTGCCGATGAGGAAGACGCCCGAGTCGCGGATCTCCTTGGGAAGCAGCGCAGCCGCTGCCTCGTCAACCTTGATCTCAACGCCAGAGCTCTCGGTCGTGCCCTCGGATTCCTTCTCTGCGTTATTCACACAGCCGGTAAGGGTGAGCGCTGCTGCTGCGGCGAGCGCAGGAATTACATAACGAATCTTCATTGATTTCTCCGTTGTGACAAAACGTATTCAAGTGCGGCGACGGGGCTCGAACTGGTCGAAGTGCCCGTTCGCCTGTATCGGAAAGTAACACTACCCAGGTTTTGGGTGCTCACTACGAAGTTGAGCTGCAATTGTTGTCGTTCTGTTTCCCCACGCCGCGACCTCTCGTCGGAATCCTCCAAACAATGTGCGCTGGCCACGATTCACTTTCGTGGCCAGCGCACATATGGGGGGGCGGATCGCTCAGCGCCTACCAACCACGCTCGGCGAGGCGGTGCGGCGCGGGAAGATCCGCCACATTGATACCCACCATGGCCTCGCCCAAACCGCGCGAGACCTCAGCAATGACGTCGGGATTGTTGTAATTCGCCACCGCGCGGACGATCGCGGCGGCACGCTTCTCGGGGTTGCCCGACTTGAAGATGCCCGAGCCGACGAAGACACCGTCAGCACCGAGCTGCATCATCATCGCTGCGTCAGCTGGGGTTGCGACGCCGCCAGCGGTGAAGAGCGTGACGGGGAGCTTCCCGGTACGCGCGACCTCGACGACGAGCTCGTAAGGCGCCTGGAGCTCCTTAGCCGCAACGTACAACTCGTCTTCCTGCAGGCGGGTGAGGGCCGCGATCTCCGACTTGATCGTGCGGATGTGCTTGGTCGCTTCAGACACGTCCCCGGTGCCAGCCTCGCCCTTTGAGCGGATCATGGCCGCACCCTCGGTCACGCGGCGGAGCGCCTCACCCAGGTTCGTGGCGCCACAAACAAAGGGAGCAGTGAATCCGCGCTTGTCGATGTGGTTCACGTAATCGGCGGGCGAGAGGACCTCGGACTCGTCGATGAAATCGATGCCGAGCGACTCGAGCACCTGCGCTTCGACGAAGTGACCGATGCGAGCCTTTGCCATCACGGGGATGTCGACGACGGCCTGGATGCCTGCAATAAGATCGGGATCGCTCATGCGGGCAACGCCGCCCTCGGCACGAATGTCTGCGGGAACGCGCTCGAGCGCCATCACAGCGACGGCGCCTGCAGCCGCAGCGATGCGGGCCTGCTCTGCGTCGACGACGTCCATGATAACGCCGCCCTTGAGCGAGGTAGCGACGTCGAGCTTTGCGGAAAGATTCTTGTTTTCAGTCATGTCCCCAGCGTGACACTGGTTCACCACATAGACCTTGTTTCGCAAAACCAAGTAGACCAGTTCCCGGCTGTGGCGGGTGCGCTTTGGCTCATCGGAGCGTCTGGGCCTAGGCTCGCGCGAGCGCGCGTTGGGCCAGGGAAAGTGGGCGGATCGGTCCACACTGCCGCAGATTCTTGTCATTCCTCGTCAGTTTCGTAACCGTGGCGAGCTCGGTCATACTCTCGAGGCACGCGCCACTCAAGAGAAAGGCCGCTTGATGTCCTCAACCGCAAGATCCGTTCTCACAATTCTCGCGTTGGCCTGTTTGTTGTGTTTGGCGACGATGCCAAGCCAACAGCCTGAAACTCTCGTCGCGGCCGAAGCGCCCGCGAACCACTCCGACTCCGGTGGCCGCTGCTGGGCTCAAGCTGGCCGGGTGGTTGGCGGGTTCTGGGGCGCGCTCGCAGCCACCGCGATTTCGCCATGGGCAGCAGGCAGCGCATGGATCGCGTATTCCGGGTTACTGAACAACGAGCCAAAGGACAACGATGGAAACTTCCTCTGCTGACACTCCACCGCGGGCTGCGCTGCTGTTTCTCGCATTCCAAGTAGCGTTTGCTGCCATCTGGGCTGCAATTGCGCTGTGGTCGATGACGCACACGAGCGATCAGATATTTGTCATTCTCAATCTCTTCGCCTTCCTTGGGTTTGCCTACGCCACCGCTTTGCTTGCAAAAGATCTGCTGGCAGCACTGCGCGCTCGCCAGAGCGCCGACGAACAAACACCTCGCTAGCCCCGACGCGTCGAAGACCCACCAACATAGAAAGGCCCGCGTAGCCGCCAACCGGAATCGGTCAGAACCACGCGGGCCTTCAAGGCAGCCGCTCACCCAGAGCGACAATCTCCACGGTTAGCGGAGCGAGGTGCGTCGCTCGATCGAGTGCACGCCCTTCCAAGCAAGTAGCGCGCCCACCACAACGAGCAGCGGCAAGAAGCCAATGCCAATCATGGTTTGCTCAGGAGCCTCAGGTCCCAGACGAACGGCTTCCACAATTTCGGAGAGCATACCGTTCCAAACGATGCTGCCCGCGTCAGCGCCAGTGACCTGCAGGCCGAGCGGCACGAACATCATCGCGAGCACGCTGAGCACCTGCATGAAGAAGTACAGCGCAACTCCCAAGATGATGGGCGCTCCCCCGCCAAGACTGGAGAATCTCTCCTCAGCCCCAACCGAGAGCACCGTTGCGCCAGCAACGAGCACGAAGAGCAGCTGCGCAGCGAGCGCCCCCACCAGGAACCACAGCATCGGGCTACCAACACTGCTCAGTATCAATTCACGGAATCCGGCGAGCTGTTCGCCCAGCGGTGCGCGCGCCGCAATGCCATTCGCCACCACCCACAAGAACAAGCCGACGAGCGTGAGCGCCGTCGCAGCAAGGCTCACGATGAGCGCATGCAGCAGCTTCGTCCAGTACAGAGCGCGACCGCGCACCGGGATGATCATCGTGAAGTAGCCTTCACGGCCGTACATGGTGCGCCAGTAATCAATGGCCAGCATGACCAACGCTGCGGGCACGGCAGCGACCGCTGCGATGACCCCAAGCACCGAGCCAATGCCGCCAAGCACCGGAACATTGATGGCCAACAGGGCGAACGCAGGGATCATCACGGCCGGAATCGCCGCGAGACCAGCCCACACGGTGCGCGCTGAGGCGCGGAAATGATGAGAAAGCAGTGCGCCGATCATGCTGCGTACACCTTCCTAAAGAGCGCATCTATGCCGAGACCGTGTTCTTCACGCAGGTCGTCAGCAGACCCCTCGAGCAGCACATGCCCCGCTCGCAGGAAGATGACATCGTCAACGATTGCTTCAACATCACTAATCAAGTGCGTCGACAGCAGGAGCGTCGAACCGTCGTTCAGGTTCGACAGGATGCCGCGGAGGATGACATCACGTGAGGCGGGGTCAACGCCAGAGATCGGCTCATCGAGCAAGTACACGGAAGCATTGCGCGACATCGCGAGGGCGATCTGAACCTTTTCGCGCATGCCCTTCGACATGTTCTTCAGCGTCACGTCCCATGGCAGCCCGAAGAAGTCGACCATGGACCGCGCCTTCACCGCGTCAAAATCATCAAAGAAGCGCTCGAACTGCGCAATGGTGTCGGCCGCCCGCAAATGCGGGGCGAGGAACGAGGTGTCTGGAAGAAACGACACCTTCGCCTTCGATGCGGGGCCGGGCACGCTGCCCGCGATCCGCGCGTCGCCGGACCAGTTTGCAAGCACGCCCGCAAGAATCTTCAGCAGTGTGGTCTTGCCAGCACCGTTGTCACCCATGAGGCCGACAATACGGCCGGGTGCGATGCGCAAATTGATGTCATTCAACACCCTGCGGGCGCGGAAAGATTTGGTGAGGTGATTCACCTCAATCACCGGGGCAGCGGCGGCTCCCCCTGGCGGGTCTATAAGCGAGTGGTCAGTCAAGACGCGTCCTCTCTGTCATTCCAGAGCTGCGTGAGCAGCTCGGAAGCCTGCTCAAGCGTCATTCCCATCGCAGCCATCGAGGCAGCAAAATCTGTCACCTTCGTTGCGGCGAGCGCAGCGCGCGCCTCAGCGATGGCGGCAGCGTCCGTTGACACGAACCGGCCCGCAGTTCGCTCAGTCACCGTTAAGCCGAGGCGATCAACCTCGGCTAGCGCTTTCTGCACCGTATTCGGGTTCACCCCGACGTCGAGCGCAAGCTCACGCACCGAGGGAAGTTTGCCGCCTGGAGGCCAAGTTCCGGCAACAATACGCTGCCGGAACTCGTCGACGAGCTGTGCCCAAATCGGGCGCGAATCGTCGATCTGCATAGGGAATTCTCCTTGAGTAAAGTCACGCGAGAGTGCCGACCGGTTCGGAGCGCTCCCCCGTCCACGTTCGACAGAGTCACTCAACCCTCACACGTACCACTGTACTACGACAGTAATACAAGGTCAAGAAGTATGAACCCCTACAGCAGAGCGAGCACCAACTCCACAACCACCACGACCGCAACGAGCAAGAAGACCACGCTCGCGCACAGATCAATGACGGGCGTCGCACGACCAAACCACCGCTGGAACCCACGCGAAGATGTGAGCAATGCAAATGAAACGAACCACGCAAGACCAACAATCGTCAGCGCAATCAAGACCAGCGCTCGATCAAGCGTTGTCGCCTCCGCAGGAAGAATCTGCGAGAACAGCGCCGTGAAGAACAGCAGCGCCTTCGGGTTCGACATGTTCGTGAGGAAGCCCATCCGCATGGGATGCGCCACAGGCTCGCCGGCGACCGACGGGCTGCTGCTGGGCTGATCCGCGCCCGCGGCCTCACCCAGAGGAATAGTCACCGACCCGGTCGTCACCAGTTCACGCGCACGATCACTCGCGCGCACCCGCGCACGGTCACGCAAGGCGCGGATCGCAGACCGACCACCCTGAATGCCCATCCAACCGAGCACTGCAGCGCCGATGACCTGCAGAATCGGCAACAGCGCAGGCATCGCAAGCATGAGCGCCGCGAGTCCCGTGACGGAGGCCGCCGTCCACACCGCGTTGCCCGTCATGATGCCGACCGCACCCCACAGCGCCGCGCTGCGGCTGCGGAGACCAAGCTTCAACACAAGGAAGGTATCGGGTCCGGGCACAATCACCGCTGCCGCAAATGTTACCAACAGGGTTACCCACGCCGTTACCGACATCGCGCTTACTACCACCTATCAATTCTGCCAGATTGCGGGCTGCCTCCCGAGCCGTTTGACCTTACATTGCAAGGGAAGGAGAGACCATCACATCGAGGTAATGGCAGCCTTGCCTTGCTTGTGCGTTCCCCGTTTTCGGACGATGATGACACTATGAGTGACGACCAGAGCATCGAATCTGCAATCAACCATCTCCATGAGCGACACAAAGAAGAAGGCATCGGCCAGCGTCTGAACTGGCTGCGCGCGGGCGTGCTCGGCGGTAACGACGGCATCGTTTCTGTCGCCGGTGTCGTTATCGGCGTGGCAGCCGCAACGCCTGGCAACACCGCAGCGATCATGACCGCGGGCGTCGCCGCCCTCGTCGCTGGCGCGTTCTCAATGGCCGGTGGCGAATATGTCTCTGTGAGCACGCAGCGAGACACCGAAAAGGCATTGATCGAGCGGGAGAAGCAGGAACTCGAGGAGCAACCCGCTGCCGAATTGGCAGAACTCACCGGCCTGTACCGTCGCCGCGGACTCTCCGCCAAGCTCGCACGCCAGGTCGCAGAAGAACTCACCGCGCACGATGCGCTCGCAGCGCACGCCGAGGTCGAACTCGGCATTGACCCCAAAGAGCTCACGAGCCCCTGGGCCGCGGCGTTCTCTTCATTCATTGCGTTCACCGTCGGCGGGCTCATTCCGCTCATCATGGTGCTGCTCCCCTTCGGCAACTCGGTCATCACGACCGCGGTCGCTGTTGTCGTTGGCCTATTCCTGACGGGGTGGATCAGCGCCAAGCTCGGCGAGGCGCCACGAGGGCCGGCGATCTTGCGCAACGTCCTTATGGGATCCGCCACAATGCTCGCAACGTACCTCATCGGTCTACTTTTCGGCGTCGCGGTCTCGTAGGCCCCGCCTGCACATGCAGCATGCCCCGCCCTTCACAGTGTGAGTGGCGGGGCATGCTGTTGCGGTAGCGACGCCGCTAGTCGAGATTGGTGGGGGCTGCTGGCAACCCCAGGAAGTCTTCGAGGTTCTTCACGCCCTGCTCGTGCATCGCGGTAGCAACTTCAACACCGACATAGCGGAAGTGCCAAGGCTCGAACGTGTAGCCAACCGTCGGCTGCTCACCCTCGTTGTAGCGCAGAATGAAACCGTACTGCCACGAGTTCTCACGCAGCCAAGCACCCGTCGCGGTATCGCGGAAGCACTCCGAGAGCGCACAACCCTCGTCACCCTCAAGGTCTACGACAAGACCCGTCTGGTGCTCCGAGAAACCCGGCCGAGCCGTATCTTGGTCGGCAAATTCGACGCCGCCCTGCGCCACGAGACCATCGTAGATCTCCTTCTGCAGCTCGTAATCACGGTATCCGCTGGTAATCGTGATTGGAACACCAGCGGCCACCGACGCGTCATACATCTTGCGGAGCGCGGTTGCGGCCTCGGCGCGGATCGGATGCCCCCATACCGAGGGAATCCCCTCAGGTACCACCAGGTCATCAGGAGCCCAGTCAATCGGGCTCATGGGTCGCTGCTTGTTCACGACAACCGTGATTGAGCTTGGTGAATCGACATCGTACGTCGGCGCCGGCTCAGGTTCTGGCTCAGGAGTGGGCTCCGGTGCTGGTTTGGGCTTCGGAGCCGGAGCGGGCGCTGTCACCGCAGGGGCGACAGGCGCATACCGTGCCTGCAACGCAGGCCAGAAGACCACAGCTAGGACCACCAGCAGCACAACAATGCCGCCGCCGATACCCAGACCAAGCTTGAGCCGGCGTCGCCGCCGCGCTCGTACTTCGGGATGATTTGCCCAAGTCTTCTCGATATTCATCCCTGCAATCGTTTCATATGCCTCCGACATTTTGCTGCGGATCCGCGCCCTGGCCCCCAACCAACAGCGTCTTGGCGCGAAAAAACCGAGGGACCCATGCAGTGCATGAGCCCCTCGGTTGTGTACTCAGATCAGCCAGCGACCAATCTCAGTAGGTGTTAGATCGCAGCCTTCGCAGAACGACGGCGCCAGAGCGCCAGCGCGCCACCAGCAGCGATCAGCAGACCAGCAAGGCCAACGTAGATCAGCGGCGAAGTGCCACCGGTGTTGGGGAGCGAGTTCACGATCGGGGTGCCGGGGTGAGCCGGGTCAATCGGGGTCGACGTGTTGCCATCACCATCGGGATCGATCGGCTCCGACGTGTTGTCGTCCCAGTCAAGGACAATGACGCCAGCGTCCCAGGTGGGATCGATGCCCTCGCTCGCAAGTACGTTACCGAAGGGGTAGTCCTTAGTGAGGTACGTGTTCGAGTCATCAAGCACGATCTTGCCGGTGAAGCCGGTTTCGGTGTTTGCGTTCGAATCGTTCTCGTGGGTTGAGCCGTCAGCACGCTCGGTCGTGAAACCGTAGATCTTCTGCTGTTCCTCGGTGAGCGTGAACTTCACCTCGTACTCACCAGCGGGAAGCTGGTCAAAGATGTACAGGCCGTTCTCGTTCGTCACAGTCGAAGCGATGATCTCGCCGTCCTGGAACAGGTCAACGCGAACGCCGGGAAGGACTTCCTCAGGGTTCTCAGACTCGGGGCCGTCCTGCTTGCCATCCTTGTTTGCATCGATCCACACAAAGTCACCAATTGCGTAGGTCTTGCCTGCCTTGTTGGGGAACTTCACCTCGGGCGAAGCCGAAATGTCGTCAACAACGAACTCAAGCAGATTACGATCAAGGATGTAGCCCTTGGGCGCCGCATCCTCACGCAGCCAGTAGGTACCCACTGCGTCAATCGCAACCGGCGCACCTGCCTCGGTAACGATCTTTCCGTTCTCGAGCTTGAGATCCGAGCCAAGTACTACCTTCTTTGCAGGGTCCTTTGGATCCTGGCCGATAAGGGTGAACTTTGCCTGGCTGTCAGTCGCAATGCCGGCACCGGTCTCAACATCAACCTTGTTCAGGTTCAGCGAGAGCTTGGGCTGGTTCTTGAACTTAACGGTGGGTGCATCCGCAGAAATATCGTCAATGAGGAACTTCTGAGGAGTCGTCTCGAGGATGTATCCCTCGGGGGCCACATCTTCACGAATCCAATAGGTGCCAACTGCTTCTACCGTTGCGGGGGTGCCATCAGCCTGAACAATGTTGCCGTTCGCATCAAGCTTCAGATCCGTGAAGAGTTCCACCTGCTTGGTGTTATCTTCAGGATCCTGACCCAGCAGCGAGAAGCGTGCGTTCTCATCCGAGATGACCTTGCCAGCATCAGTCGCATCGATCTTCTTGAGGTCGAGCTCAAGCAGCGGCTTGTTCCACAGCGTTACGGTCTCCGAGGCGCCAGTCGCATCGACAACAACCTTGACTGCGTCCTTCGCGAGAACGTAGCCCTTCGGAGCGACAGTCTCACGCAGCCAGTACGTCGAGTCCTTTTCGTCAACGACTACCGCAGTACCGTCAGCAGTGAGAATGTCTCCATCCTCAAGGCGAAGATCCGAGAAGAGAACCGTGGACTGATCCGCGGCGAGCAGCTCAAAGCGAGCGTCTTCATCGTTCAAAACCTTCTCAGGATCCGAGCTATCCTGCTTCAGGAGACTCAGCGGGTAGCCATTGGTCGGCGTGATCGTCGCGATCGAACCAGCCATCTTGTTCTTAATTGCAACAGCGCTCGTGAAGTCAGTGATTTCAACACTGAAGAGCAGAATCGGGTTCTGAGCACGACTGATCGGACCAGTCTGAATTGTGACCTTGCCGTCGGCATAGGTAGCGTTCAGGTCCGAGTCGATCAGCTTCATGCTCTGACCGTCACCAGAAACCTGGTTGTGGTCAGTGTTCACGAAGGACTTGAACTTAACTCCAGCCGGCAACGTATCGACGATGTCCTTAAACACCTCGTCGTACTTGCCATGTGCAGTCAGGCTAATTCGGTAGACGAACTCGTTGTTTGCAAGCGAGCCATCTGCATTGATCGGAACACGAAGGTTGTTCGTGTAATCATTCGAGTTCTTCGGCGCTACCTGCTTGCGAAGCGAGAGCTCGTCACCGTACGAGCTGCTGCTCACCTGCCAGTTCGACTTGAAGGTGATCTCCTGGCCCTCACCAAGGTAGTCAGCAGAGTTGCTCAGCTGCTTCGTTTCCTTGCCGTCAAAGGCGTGCGTTGCCAGGTCGAAGTTAATCTTCCACTTTGACTGGAACGTATCCGCGGGGAGCTTCGCCTTGACCGCGGCCGCGAACTCAGCGTTCGGAGCGATGACGAGGTAGCCATCCGAGTCAAGCGAAAGATCGAAGTGCGAACCGTTCAGCGCAACCTGGCCGTTGGGGCCGTAGGTGCCCTTGATCGAATCCTTGATCGCAGGAATCGTTACGTCCGACACGTTGAACACGCTGTGATCAACATGATCGATGATTCGCGACTGTGAGGCGTCAGGAAGGTTCTGACCGGTGGACGCAAAGTCGCGACCAATCTCAAAGCCGTAGTTCACCTTGATCGACTGACCAGGCTTAGCCTTGATCTCATTTGCCGACGCAGTCTTCGAGAACATCTTGTCGTCGTTTACGCCATCGGTGGTGTCGACGTTTACCTTGATGCTCGTATTCGCTTCAGGGTTGGTCGTGCCGATGGTCGGGCGCGTGCTGTGCTCAAATACCGCACGGTTCTTCAGAATGAAAGTCTGATCGTAGTGGGTCGGGTTGTTGGCAATTTCAGGCACATTGTTCAGCTGTGCCTTGACCTTGAGCGTGTAGTTCTTGGTCACATCCTTGCCGAAGTTGACCTGCAGCACCTGCCCCTCAAGACGGTAGTGAAGGGCATACTCGTCCTTCGCAAAGTCAGCCTTCGAGACTTCTGTGGGGTCAGCAGGCTGCAGTGTGACAGTATTTGTACCGTCGGTGAGCTGCAGGAAGTCCTCGTCAGCCGCAAGCCATTCCGCCGAGGCAGGAAGCGTATCGGTCATGACAACGTTGCGCTTCAGCGCGAGTGCGCCATCTGCAAAATCCTTGAACTTGGTCAAGTCTGCCGTGAGTGTGTAGTTCAGTGGAATCGACTGGGGAAGCGGATCACCGGACTTCAGATATTCGTCAACAGTCTTAAACGTTTCTGATGTCTTATCGACTGCCTTCGTAAACGCTTCGCCGTAACCGGGGCCGGGCATGCGACCGAGTGAACCCTGCACCTGAACCGTTGCGCTACCGGTCGTCTTAGAACCCTCGGTCACCGTGTTTGCCAACGGGAACTTAAAGGTACCGCCGTCTACGCCGTCGATGTTGTCATCGTACGCCTTCTGCAGCCGTTCCTGGACACGAGCGAGAGCCGCGGCATCGGCGATCTTTACTGTGTAGGTGAAGACGTAAACCGAGTTAGGAGCCGCGGTGAAGGTGTGGGTGAACTTCTGCCCCTGAATAGCGAGGACATCCGACGCTGGAATGTCCTTCATATTCAGGCCGTCCTCGTCACGAGTGGTGCCTGACATCGAGAGCTGACCATCGAAAGCGAAATCAGCATCGCCAAGCGAGTCTTCAAAAGTGATCTCGCCGCCTGCTTCAGTCTTCACGGTGTACGTGTACGTGACGGTACTGGTCGCAGCGCCCTTACCGAGCACAACCTTGCCGTGCTCGCGATCCTTATCCGAGGGATCGAACTCCACTGAAACACCGGGATTCCACGTGCCACTGTTTGCAGACTTTGCGCGGGACTCCTTAATGAAGCCGGGCTCATCATCCTGCTCCAGGAAGACGATCGTGACCTTTGAAGTGGGTGTACCGTTCAGTACCCAGTTGACCTCAGCCACCTCGGAATCAATACGCTCGCTGACGATGAACTCAAATTCAAGGACGCCCTGTGCGAAGTCTGGATCAATCTCATCAGCGAACGTAATACGCACGCTACCGTCTGCGAGGAGCTCGAGCTCCTTGATTGCGTCATTGCCCTCTGGCACCTTCAAGGAGTCCGGCGAGATAGCCATCCCCTCGGGCGGAGCAAAGGTCATGACTTCACCAGCCGAGATGTCGTCGTAGCCCAACTTGAACTTGTAGCTAGATCCCTCAACAAAGGTGGGCTTGTTATCATGCGAGCCGCCGGTTGAGCCGAAGCCGATAAGCGTCAGCGAACCAGTTCCACTCGAAGCGGCTGGGCCTTCTGCATCCTCAGCAGCGTTTGCGGGCGAAGCAAAGCCAGCAAACGCGAGTAGTGCTGTGAGCAAACCTGCTAACAGCGGCACGAAAAAGCGCGCGCCAAGGCGCGGCTTGATGTACTCAGACATCGTCGTTCCCCCCTAGAAACGAAAAAAGACCGCGAACTATGTCGCGGCCTCGCGTGAAGGACACAGAGTTGTCTGCGTCCAGAGCGTGCGCCTGTCCCCACAGAGCGCACAATGTTCATTCAATTGTTTCACGCGCATAGAAAATGCACAAGTGTCAATCAAAACTCAAAAGGGAAACCTTTCACGGAAGATGCTCTCCCGCAATCACCGCTATGTCCCGAACAGGCGTTTTGCCCGAGCACCACTATTGGAGATAGGAGCCTTGCCCGGTTTTGGGTACAAAAAAAGGGGGGGGCCCGCCCCTCTAGCCCCTCCCCCAAAAAAGGAAGAAACCAGAGGAACGAACCCCCCAAAAACAGTGAAAGGGAAACCCCGCCCCAGCACTCATTGCTGAAACAGTGTTCCCCTCTCACCCACCAAAAGGTGTCCGGCGGTGACCTACTCTCCCACACCCTCCCGAGTGCAGTACCATCGGCGCTGTCAGTCTTAGCTTCCGGGTTCGGAATGTAACCGGGCGTTTCCCTGACGCTATAACCACCGTAACTCTATACACATATCAACCACACCAGAATACCGTTTCAACCCTGTCACAGGCGAATCGGTAATGCTTACCGGCGTGGCTTCTCGTACATCAAGAACCACAAAGTGAACGCGAACAATATCGTTTAAGAATCCCGAAATCCATGCCCCTCAACTCAATGAGGGAGAATATCAAGTCATCGGCTTATTAGTACCAGTCAGCTCCACACGTTACCGCGCTTCCACATCTGGCCTATCAACCCAGTCATCTACTGGGAGCCTCACAGACCGAAGTCTACGGAGATCTC
>NZ_JACVMX010000009.1 GCF_014530035.1 Leucobacter sp. cx-328 | reverse complement strand
ATCACGCAATGGGTGGTGTTACTGATTTCCGGCACGGTTAATGGTGCCGGGGTAAGACGGTCCTTGTTTAGGGGCGTGTTTATGCGGCTAGATCAGGATTCGTTACACACGTTTTGTCCTATAACCCCGTGTTACGATTTACCCAGCACCGAATATCCGAGCGCTTGAACGCCCAGTCAATGGGAATCGCCTCAGGATTCGCGGGATGTGAACTAGATTTTCACCCAATACCCCCATGCGTGCACCGCAGATTGTTCAGTTTCCACAGGAATTCTCGCACAATCGCCCGTTTTCTCGTACAAACCCGATAGTCTGGGGTGGTGTTGGCGAATCCGCCGACTCGGTTGTGCACGCAAATCGATGATCACCCTTGTCGTCCAGTTTGCGTGCCATGGAAAGTATTGGAGCTTCCTGTGGCGGTTAACACCCAAGACCCGTACGCACCGGATCACGACGACGTCGATCCGGCCGAGACCGCTGAATGGCGAGACTCACTTGACGCTGTAGTAAAGGAACGTGGCGCGGCCCGCGGTCGAGAGATCATGACCGATCTACTTGACCGTTCACGCCAGCTCCACCTCAATGTTCCGATGGTTCCGACCACGGACTACGTCAATACGATCGCGAGCGCCGATGAACCCGAGTTCCCCGGCAACCACGACGTAGAACGCCAGTACCGTTCATGGATCCGCTGGAACGCTGCCATGACCGTGCACCGCGCTCAGCGCCCCGGCATTGGTGTCGGCGGCCACATCTCGACGTATGGCTCAGCCGCGTCGCTCTACGAGGTTGGCTTCAACCACTTCTTCCGCGGCCAGGACCACCCCGGCGGCGGCGATCAGATCTTCGTGCAGGGCCACGCATCGCCTGGCATGTACGCACGTGCGTTCCTTGAGGGTCGTCTCAGTGCAGACCAGCTCGATGGCTTCCGTCAGGAGAAGTCGCACTCCGCAGGAAGCCTTCCCAGCTACCCGCACCCGCGCCTCGCGCCCGAGTTCTGGCAGTTCCCGACCGTGTCGATGGGACTCGGTCCGATCAACGCGATCTACCAGGCGCAGGTCAACAAGTACCTGACTAACCGCGGCATCAAGGACACCTCCGACCAGCACGTCTGGGCATTTCTCGGTGACGGTGAGATGGACGAGGTTGAAAGCCGCGGTCAGCTGCAGGTCGCAGCAAACGAAGGCCTCGACAACCTCACCTTCGTGGTCAACTGCAACCTGCAGCGCCTCGACGGCCCGGTCCGCGGCAATGGCAAGATCATCCAGGAGCTTGAGAGCTACTTCCGTGGTGCCGGCTGGAACGTCATCAAGGTGATCTGGGGACGCGAGTGGGATGACCTCTTGCAGCGCGATGGGAGCGGCGCTCTGCTCAACATCATGAACACCACCCCTGATGGCGACTACCAGACGTATAAGGCCGAGAACGGCGCGTTCGTGCGCAACCACTTCTTCGGCAAGGACGAGCGCGCGCTCGACCTCGTCAAGGACTACTCGGACGACCAGATCTGGGGCCTCCGCCGTGGCGGCCACGACTACCGCAAGGTATACGCCGCATACAAGGCAGCGATGGAGCACAAGGGTCGCCCGACCGTCATCCTCGCGAAGACCATTAAGGGCTACGGCCTCGGTCCACACTTCGAGGGGCGTAACGCTACGCACCAGATGAAGAAGATGACGCTGCAAGACCTGAAGCTCTTCCGCGACACCATGCACATTCCCATCACGGATGCGCAGCTCGAAGAGAACCCTGCTCTCCCCCCGTACTACCACCCGGGCGAGAACAACGAGACGATTCAGTACATGCACGAGCGTCGTCGTGACCTCGGCGGCTACCTGCCCGAACGTCGCTCCACGCACGTGGACCTCGCTGTGCCGGAAGAGAAAACCTACGCAATCGCGAAGAAGGGTTCGGGCACGCAGGAAGCTGCGACGACCATGATCTTCGTGCGACTGCTCAAAGATCTCATGCGCGACAAGGGCATGGGCGATCGTTTCGTGCCGATCATCCCCGATGAGGCGCGTACGTTCGGCATGGACTCGTACTTCCCCACGAAGAAGATCTACAACCCGCACGGCCAGAACTATGTTTCGGTCGACCGTGATCTGCTTCTTGCATACAAGGAGAGCCCGCAGGGCGTCCTCCTGCACGTTGGTATCAATGAGGCAGGCGCAGCGGCAGCAATGACCGCCGTCGGCACCTCGTACTCGACGCACGGCGAGCCACTGATCCCGATTTACATCTTCTACTCGATGTTCGGCTTCCAGCGCACCGGTGATGCAATCTGGGCCGCAGGCGACCAGATGACCCGTGGCTTCATGATTGGCGCGACAGCCGGCCGCACCACGCTGACCGGTGAAGGTCTGCAGCACGCTGACGGTCACTCGCTGCTCCTCGCTGCAACCAACCCGGCCGTACTCTCGTACGACCCGGCATACGGTTACGAGATCGGTCACATTATGCGCGCGGGCATCGAGCGTATGTACGGTGGCGAGCACGAAGATCCCAACGTCATGTACTACATCACCGTGTACAACGAGCCGATCATTCATCCCGCAGAGCCCGCAGATGTCGACGTTGACGGCATCATCCGCGGCATGCACCGTGTGGCACCCGCTACCGCTGGCGAACTTGGCGCACAGATCCTCGCATCGGGTGTTGCTGTTCCATGGGCAATTGAGGCGCAGCAGCTCCTCGCCCGGGACTGGAACGTTGCGGCAGACGTGTGGAGCGTCACGAGCTGGGGCGAGCTTCAGCGTGACGGCGCAGCGGCAGAGAAGCACAACTTCGAGAACCTCTCGGCAGCTCCCAAGCAGTCGTACGTCTCGGAGCGCCTTGCTGGCGCGAACGGCCCCGTCGTTGCAGTCAGCGACTGGTCAACGCAGGTCCCCGAGCAGATCCGCCCCTACGTCCCCGCCGATTACTCGGTGCTCGGCGCAGATGGCTTCGGCTTCTCGGACACCCGCGCAGCAGCTCGACGCTTCTTCCACATCGACCGTGAGTCGATCGTTGTGAAGGTGCTTCAGCGCCTCGCCGCGCAGGGCAAGATCGACGCAAGCATTCCCGCACAGGCAGCAGCCAAGTACAAGCTCGACGACGTGAACGCTGGTACCACCGGCGGCGCGGGCGGAGACGCCTAGAGCGAGGAGTAACTGATGACAGGAACCAAGGACCAGGAACTCTCCTGGCTACGGACCATAGCGGGCGAGCTTGCAACGCAAACCATCGCCCGTCTTGAAGAAACACTCCCCTGGTACGGAGGCATGCCTCCGAGCCGCCGATCGTCCGTGGGCTTGGTCGCCCAGACCGGCATTAGTTCCTTTATTCAGTGGTACGAGGATCCATCCTCAACCCCGTGGGTCGCGTCCGATGTATTCGGCGCGGCCCCGCGGGAGCTCCTCCGCTCGATCAGCCTGCAGGAAACACTGCAGCTCATTCGAGTCGTCGTCGGCGTCGTTGAAGAGCGCGTCGCACCCCGCAGCGAGCAGCTGCGCGAAGCCGTACTGCACTACTCGCGCGATGTCGCGTTCGCGGCAGCCGACGTGTACGCACGCGCAGCCGAGGTTCGTGGCCTCTGGGACGCCCGTCTTGAGGCGCTCGTCGTTGATTCAATCTTGACGGGCGAGTCTGACGATGAGTTGCCGAGCCGCATTGCTGCTCTCGGTTGGCATGGTGACGGCGAGGCTGCGGTTTTGGTCGGTAGTGCGGATCATAACTACGACATCGACCAGTTCCGTCGCATTGCCCGACACCACGGGGCCGACGTACTCATCGGCCTCCAGGGAAACCGTCTCGTGCTGGTGATCGGTCGCATCACGGCCCCGCGGCTCGACAATGCAACACCGTTCGAACCGATTCCTTTCCTGGAGCTCGCAACGCTCCTCAGCGCAGGCTTCGGTGCTGGCCCACTTGTGCTCGGCCCCTCTGTGGATACGCTGGTCGAGGCATCACGCAGCGCTCGTGCTGCGCTCGCTGGCGTTGCGGTCGCTCGTTCCTGGCGTCACGCACCGCGCCCGGTCCTTGCAGACGACCTCCTTCCGGAGCGCGCGCTCGCTGGAGATGGGCTCGCCCGGCGCACACTCATCGAGCAGATCTACGATCCGCTCATGAACCACTCCGGCGAACTCCTCGAGACGCTCTGGTGTTATCTCGACAATGGACGCTCACTCGAGGCGACCGCGCGTGAACTGTTCGTGCACCCGAACACCGTACGCTACCGCCTGAAGAAGGTTTCTGAGGTCATCGGATGGAACGCCACTGGCGCCCGTGAAGCACTGATTCTACAATCGGCACTCATTGCTGGCTCCATTGCAAACCAGGGCCAAAGGAAAACTTCTGCGCGCGTTTAGCGAATACCTACAAGCATTTCGTTAAACTGTGATGGAATACATGCGGCTGTTCGCATGCTGATTTGAGAAACTTATTCACGTGATTGTTATCGCTTGCCCCGGACAGGGCTCACAGACTCCCGGATTCCTGAACGAATGGCTCGAACTGCCAGGCGCTCGCGAGTTCATGCAGGCTGCTGGAGACGCAGCCAAGATTGACCTCATTGCGCACGGAACCACGAGTGACGCTGACACGATTCGCGATACGAACATCGCGCAGCCGCTCATCGTCGGCGCTTCGGTTCTCGCGTGGAATGCACTTTCGGAACGGGCAGATCTCGCAAAGGTCGGCGTCGCAGGACACTCGGTCGGCGAGTTTGCAGCCGCAGTAGTTGCCGGCGTTCTGGATCCCACCGACGCGCTGCGCCTGGTCGGCGTGCGAGGCCGCGCAATGGCAGCGGCTGCAGCTGCGGTGGAGACCGGTATGGCGGCAGTCGTTGGCGGCGTTGAGGAGACTGTGCTCGACGCAATTTCTGCGGCAGGTCTGACCCCTGCGAACCGAAACGGTGGCGGCCAGGTTGTAGCGGCTGGCGCGGTGGAGAACATCGCGAAGCTCGTTGAGAATGCGCCCCGCGGCGCTCGAGTGATTCCGCTGCAGGTGGCCGGCGCGTTCCACACTTCCTACATGGAGAGCGCAATCCCCGCACTCGCTGCAGAGACCGCAGATGTTTCGGCCGCTGACCCGATCCGCCCCCTCTGGACGAACGCTGATGGCAGAATCGTCACGAGCGGATCCGCGTATCTCGATTCGCTCGTTTCCCAGATTGCGCAGCCAGTTCGCTGGGACGCATGCATGAACGGGTTTACGGAGTCCGGTATTACTGGTCTTATTGAACTTGCACCCGCAGGAGCACTTACTGGCATCGCCAAGCGCGGCCTCAAGGGCATTCCGACGGTGGCAGTTAAGTCGCCCGCCGACCTCGATGCAGCTCTCGAGCTCATCGCCGCGGCGTAACTCTCCACACATTCCATAGACCGAAGGATTTCGATGTCTCCTCTCGTACAGCCCACAGGCCCAGCGCACACCCGGATTCTCGCGGTTGGCGCATCACGCGGTGACCTCGTGGTACCGAACGACGACATCGTTGGCCCCATTGATTCTTCGGATGAGTGGATCCGCCAGCGTACCGGCATCGTGACGCGCAAGCGCGCGAGTGCAGAGCTACTCGCGGTCGACATGGCAGTGGCAGCTGGCGAAGAAGCAATCCAGCGTTCAGGTCTCGATCGCGCCGACATCGACGGCGTCATCATCTCGACCATCTCAAACGTTGCGGTGACTCCCTCGATGGCATCCCTTGCGGCACACCGCCTCGGCCTCACCCCCGCAGCGGCATTCGACATCTCGGCAGCGTGCGCAGGCTACGTCTACGGTGTCGGCCAGGCGGACTCGCTCGTTCGCTCGGGCGCATGCAAGAACGTACTCGTGATCGGCGCTGAAAAGATGAGCGACATGATCGATCCGACCGATCGTTCGATCTCGTTCCTGCTTGGCGACGGTGCGGGCGCCGTCATCATCGGCCCGAGCGATCACGCCGGCATCGGCCCCACCGTGTGGGGTTCAGACGGTTCGAAGTGGGAGACGATTCGCGTCACCAATACCTTCAACGAATACCGCGAAGCAGCCGGTGAACTCGCATGGCCCACGCTGCGCCAGGACGGCCAGACGGTCTTCCGCTGGGCAGTTTGGGAAATGGCAAAGGTTGCGCGTCGCACGCTCGAAGAGTCGGGCATTGCCCCCGAAGAGCTCGCAGCATTTATCCCTCATCAGGCGAACATGCGCATCATCGATGAGTTCGCGAAGCAGCTGAAGCTGCCAGAAAGCGTCGTCATCGCGCGTGATATTGAGACCCAGGGCAACACCTCTGCGGCATCGATTCCGCTTGCAATGCACGCCCTCCTCGAGGAGCATCCAGAGCTTTCTGGCGGACTTGCGCTGCAGATCGGTTTCGGCGCTGGCCTCGTGTTTGGTGCGCAGGTCGTCGAGCTGCCGTAAGATCGATTGGTCGCATGGCGCAAGCCAACTGCGACTGTGAAGGCTTACCCTTTCTTTTTTCATTCCCACCATTACCAAGGAGAAACCCATGGCTTACAGCAACGAAGAGATCCTCGCAGGCCTCGCAGAGCTCATCAACGACGAGACCGGCATCGCCGCTGACGTTGTTGCACTCGACAAGTCGTTCACCGACGACCTCGACATCGACTCGATCTCGATGATGACCATTGTCGTCAACGCAGAAGAGAAGTTCGACGTCAAGATCCCTGACGAGGAAGTCAAGAACCTCAAGCTCGTCGGCGACGCTGTCACCTTCATCGAGAAGGCACAGGCGTAATCGTCTTCCCCTTCGAGTCGTAAGGCTCACGGTCTTCGGACCCACCGGTGTCGATCCGCGCCATTTTCCGCACGGATCGACACCGATTTAGACTTCCGGGCGCACGCCCGATTCATCCCTTCACGAGTAGCGGAGCACGCAACATGAGCAAGAAGATCGTCGTCACAGGTATCGGCGCCTCCTCACCCATCGGCGGCACCGCCAGCGAAAGCTGGGAAGCACTCCTCGCCGGCAAGTCCGGAGTACGTACCCTCGAGCATGACTGGGTCGAGAAGTATGAGCTCCCCGTCACGTTTGCTGGTCAGGCTGCGGTCGAACCCACTGAGGTACTTGACCGTCCGGTAGCTAAGCGCCTGGATCCTTCGAGCCAGTTCGCGCTCGTTGCGGCGCTTGAGGCGTTTGCTGACGCGAACCTCGAAGGCACCGACCCCGATCGTCTCGGCGTTGATTGGGCAACCGGCATTGGTGGCGTGTGGTCGCTGCTCAACGCGTGGGACACCCTCCGCGAAAAGGGTCCGCGCCGCGTCATGCCGCTCTCGGTCCCCATGCTCATGCCGAACGCGCCCGCAGCGGCTGTTTCGATGCACCTGAACGCACGTGCGTACGCTCGCACCGTTGCATCGGCGTGCGCATCGAGCACCGAGTCGCTCGTTAACGCGTACGAGCACCTGCAGGCCGGCCTTGCGGACGTTGTGATTGCTGGCGGATCCGAAGCAGCGATTCACCCCATCACCATCGCGTCGTTCGCTTCGATGCAGGCACTTTCGCGTCGCAACGACGATCCAGCAACAGCGTCGCGCCCTTACTCGACCGACCGCGACGGCTTTGTCATGGGCGAAGGCGCTGCGGCGCTCGTCCTCGAGACCGAAGAGCGCGCACTCGCTCGTGGCGCAAAGATCTACGCTGAGATCGCCGGTGGCGGCGTCACAAGCGATTCGTACCACATCACCGCTCCCGAGCCCGAGGGCCAGGGTGCGAGTCGTGCGGTGTACCTCGCGCTCGAAGCTGCTGGCGCGAAGCCCGAAGACGTCACCCACGTCAACGCCCACGCAACATCGACCCCGACTGGCGACGGCGCAGAGTACAACGCACTCCGCGTAGTGTTTGGTGATCGCACCGACGAAATCCCAGTCTCGGCCACCAAGTCAGCAACCGGCCACCTCCTCGGTGGCACCGGCGCACTTGAGGCGATGTTCACGGTGCTCGCCGTGCAGAACCGCGTCGCTCCCCCGACGATCAACGTCACCGAGCAGGATCCCGAGATCCCGCTCTCGATCTCAGCTGAGCCCGTCGCCCTTGGCGAAGGTCCCCAGCTCGCGATCTCGAACTCGTTCGGCTTCGGTGGCCATAATGCCGTTGTCGCGATCCGCTCGTACGACGCTTAGTCTCACGACAGCGCACGAAGGAGGGGCTCGCACCATTATGGTGCGAGCCCCTCCTTCGTTTGCCCGCTTACGAGTTCGTACAGCGCAATGGAAACCATAGCGAGCACACGTCGAGAGACGCCAGAAACATGTCAGCGCCACTCGTACATTTCACGAGTGGCGCTGACATGTTTCACTGATCTGTAGGGCTGGCGGGGCTTGAACCCGCGACCGAACGATTATGAGTCGTGTGCTCTAACCGACTGAGCTACAGCCCCAAGTGACCTGTCTACCCTACCGCAGTACCGAACACATCGGTGATCTCACCACCGCAGTGTCCTCCAGCATTTCATGCCTGACGAGAACTGACGTCTTCGTGAGCAAATTTGGCGTAATTAATTTCGGGTTCAAGCACTTCGCAACTTAGGATTTTAATCTCTGTTCCCTGGGAATCTCAGCGCCTTTCGCGATTTGTGGATAGCCTATAAATGGTCACTTCTGTGTGAAGCGGGATCGAACATCAGCTAGCGAAGGAAGCAACGAGTTATATGTTCCACCACCAGCATGACAGTCAGACACACACACGTGCGCTGCCGTCTGCCCGACTCGTACTAGCATTCTGCCTGACAATTCTTGTCACATTCACGGCTCTCCAATTTACGGCACCCGCTGCACACGCTGCGGTAGAAGAACACACGATAGATGGCGTCATCTATCAGGTTGACCCCACCAATGTTGCGGCAGGTGCGGTTGTAAAGTCCTGTCTTCCTCGAAACGAGATGCCGAGTACTGAACTACATTTCGCCTATGGTTTTCAAACCCCAGACAGCAATGTATATGCGATTCGCTCAATCGCCCCTTCTGCGTGCTCAGGTCGTGGGCTCACAGCCCTGACCTTACCGTCGGGTCTGCAATCTCTTGGTAGTCGCGCGTTCGAAAACAACTCCATCACAACGGTTGAAATACCGAGGTCGATCGAGACGATTCCCGAATATGCCTTTGCCCAAAACACCATCAAGTCGATTGATTTTGGAGAGTTCTCTCGTCTGAAGGCCATCGAAAGAAACGCTTTTTACTTCAATGACCTGACCGGAACGCTCAAGCTTCCAGCGCCACTCAGGAACATTGGCGTCTCGGCCTTCGAGAAAAATGCTTTGCAGGGAGTGGAGTTTCCAGACAACATCGACACCATTGAGCGAAGCGCCTTCGGCAGCAACTGGATTGCCAGCGTTGACCTCCCTCAGAACGTCAAGCGGGTCGAAGCTGGTGCCTTTGACGACAACCGATATCTCACCCGTGTGCAGCTAGAGGGCGCTCCCCCTGCGGCCGTCACCAACACCACGTTCGGGCCACCAGCGAGCGTCCTTGTAAATATTCATCGCGAGCGAGGCTACCCTGAGTCTCCCGCCCTGTGGAACGGATATACCACCCGATACCTCGAGAACTACGTGAGTTTCAGTTCCCAGGGTGGCAGTAGCGTTGATCGGCAGACTGTAAATTACGGCGCCCAGGCAAGTGCTCCGCCCAACCCTTCGCGAGACCACTACTCATTTACGGGTTGGTACACCGATGCAGACGCGAAGACAACGTACGTCTTCAGCACACCGGTGGTCGATAACCTCACGTTGTACGCGGGTTGGAAAATTGCGGAGTACGCCGTTGACTTCGACAGCCAGGGTGGTTCGGCGGTAACTTCTCAATCCGTCGAGTTTGGCAAAACAGCCTCGGAGCCGACGCAGCCCACGCGTGCGAACCACACCTTCACCGGCTGGTACACCGACACAGACACCAAAACGAAGTACAAGTTCGACACCCCCGTCACCAGCGCGCTCACGCTCTACGCAGGTTGGAAGGTCGACACCTACAACGTCACTTTTGACAGTCAAGGCGGATCAGCCGTCGCAGCAGCAACCATCGACCACGGCAAACCCGTCACCGAACCCGCTGCCCCAACCCTCGAAGGCCACACCTTCACCGGCTGGTACACCGACAAAGACACCAAGACAAAGTACAAGTTCGACACCCCAGTCACCAGCGCGCTCACGCTCTACGCCGGATGGTCACTGAACGCGTACGCCGTCACCTTTGACAGCCAAGGCGGATCAGCCGTCGCAGCAGCAACCATCGACCACGGCAAGCCCGTCACCGAACCCGCTGCCCCAACCCTCGAAGGCCACACCTTCACCGGCTGGTACACCGACAAAGACACCAAGACAAAGTACAAGTTCGACACCCCAGTCACCAGCGCGCTCACGCTCTACGCCGGATGGTCACTGAACGCGTACGCCGTCACCTTTGACAGCCAAGGCGGATCAGCCGTCGCAGCAGCAACCATCGACCACGGCAAGCCCGTCACCGAACCCGCTGCCCCAACCCTCGAAGGCCACACCTTCACCGGCTGGTACACCGACAAAGACACCAAGACAAAGTACAAGTTCGACACCCCAGTCACCAGCGCGCTCACGCTCTACGCCGGATGGTCACTGAACGCGTACGCCGTCACCTTTGACAGCCAAGGCGGATCAGCCGTCGCAGCAGCAACCATCGACCACGGCAAGCCCGTCACCGAACCCGCTGCCCCGACCCTCGAAGGCCACACCTTCACCGGCTGGTACACCGACAAAGACACCAAAACGAAGTACAAGTTCGACACCCCAGTCACCAGCGCGCTCACGCTCTACGCCGGATGGACGGCAGAAACGTACGAGGTGACCTTCTCCACTGACGGCGGCTCAGCGCTGCCTCCGATGACGGTTACTTACGGAGAATTGATTCCGGCGCCAGAGCCACCGATCCGCGAACACTACAGCTTTACAGGTTGGCACACTGATTCGGACGCTACAGCTCTCTATGACTTTGACCAGCCTGTTACCGGGCCGATACACCTCTACGCAGGGTGGAAAATCGACGCATTCACGATCACCTTTAACACAGGGGAAGGCTCTTCAGTTGAGCCGGCTTCGGTGGACTACGGTGGCCGTCTCCCCATTCCCATGCTGCCGCATCGCAATGGTTACTCATTCGTGGGCTGGTTCACTGATGAGAAGGCAAGCACGAAGTATGACTTCACCTCGTCCGTAACCCAAGCGTTTACTTTGTACGCAGGGTGGAAAGCGAACGAACCTTCTGTTGACGTGAACGGTGGCAATGCCGGAGCAACCGGAGGTACGACTGGCACCCATCCCACAACACCTGGTGGACTCACGCACACCGGCGGTGCAGGTGTTCCGGTTGGCGTCTGGATTGGCATTGGTGCACTCGTACTCGTTGGCGGTGGATTAGCATTCGCTGGCCTTCGCAAGCGTAAGAATGCGCAAGAAAAAACGCAGTCAACAGAGGACTAGCACTGACGAATAATGCCCCTTGGGTACTCGGCACTGAAACCGAGTACCCAAGGGGCATTATTGTCATGTAGACAAGCCAAACGTTACACAGCACGTGCACAATCGATGGGCCCGTGCTCACAGCGGTGAGCTACGCCGATTGGCTACTCGCCTGGGGATGGTATTTCGCGAGCCCGAGCACACCCAGCATGCTGACTAAGCCAGTCACGGCAAAACCGACGTAAGCCCAAATGGACGCTCCGGCAGCCTCATGCAAAATGACGATACCGATCATGACAGCCACCATCGGGTCAATGACGGTGAGTCCGGCAACGACCAAATCAGGTGGTCCTGATGAATACGCGTTCTGTACGAACAGCATGCCTGCGAGACCACCGATGGCGAGTGCCGCCACGCAGATCCAGGTCAACGCCTCGAATTGTTCCTGCTGGAAACGACTAATAAGCACCTTGGCGAACGTAGCAACGAAGCCGTAAAGGATACCTGCGCTCACGATGTGCAGCAGCGCAATCGCACTGTGCCGTGTCACGGCATACATTACAAGTGACGCCACCAAGATGACACCGAAGGTGATGAGAATAACAACGAGCATCTTGTCAGTCACTACCCGATCAAAGGTCGTGAATGACGCGATGGTAACAAAGGCAGTAATCCCCACGACCGCCAATGCGATGGACGCACGTACGCGCTTACCCAGGCGCACTTTCGCGATCCGCGAATTCAACACGGAAGTCACTACCAGGCCAACCACGCCGATCGGTTGCACGATGGTGATTGGTGAGAGCGAAAGTGACCCAATTTGAAAGACAACTGCCAGGCCGAGAAGCAGCGTGCCTACCACCCATGACGGGCGGCGAAGCATGCTCACGAGGTGCTTAAAGGACAGGCCTCCAGCACTCTTACCGAGCGTATTCTCAATCTTCGTGACGCCACGCGACTGGTACTGCGCCCCAAAGGCCAAGAGCACTGCTCCAACGAGCGCCAGCGGGATGCCCAGGAATTTTGATGCGCCATCGTGACCAGCGAGTTCGGCAGCGGAGAAAACCGCGCCGAGTAGTGGCGATACAGTCTCCCCTGCCGCAAGCATCATGCGGTGTATTCCTCGCCACGCATCAGCTCGTAGAGCCGAGCAGCAGCCTTGGGCACTTCATCGTTCACAATGATCTCGTCAAACTCGTCAGCCGCAGCGAGCTCAGTCTTTGCTGTCTCGAGACGACGCGCGCGTTCTTCCTCGTCTTCGGTGCCACGACCAACCAAGCGATTGACGAGTTCGTCCCAGCTCGGCGGAGCCAGGAACACGAGCTTGGCATCGGGCATCGACTTACGCACCTGGCGTGCGCCCTGGAGATCAATCTCTAGGAGCACGAGATCGCCGCGATCGCTCGCCTCAGCGATCGGGCCGCGGGGGGTGCCATACCGATGCTTGTTGTGCACCATGGCCCATTCAAGTAGTTCATCGCCCGCAAGCATGCGGTCGAAGCCTTCCTGATCGACGAAGAAATAGTGCTCGCCATCGACCTCACCGGGGCGCGGATCACGAGTCGTCGCAGACACCGACAACTTGATGTTCGGGTAGTGCTCGCGCAGATGCTGCACGACGGTTCCCTTGCCAACTGCGGTCGGGCCAGCGAGCACGGTCAGTGGAGGTTTCTCCCCTGTCGGGAGCGCGCCCGAGCGCTCGCGAACGAACGACTCGAGGCGCGCACGCTGCAGATCACCAAGACCACCAAGACGCTTCCGCTCGGAGATTTTCAGATCATCGCGGATCCGCTCTGCTTTCACAGCACCAATTCCCGGGAATGAGAGCAGGTAGTCCGTAATACGAAGAGTGGATGCGGCGTGCCCAGGCACGCGAGCAAACTCAAGTGCCTTCAGTGGCGAAAGCTCGCCGCTCCGAAGTCGCTGCTTGAGGGCTGCACGGGCACGCCGTGCTGCTACTGCCGCTTCGGTCGCCGCACGACGGTCAACCGCCGGCATTTCTCCCGCTGCGGGCTGGGCATTGCTGTTCATTTATCTCCTTGAATCAGCTATTTGTCTTAGGCGAGGGCATGCGCGATGGCATCCGCTCGATCCCGCACACGCGTCGCGAGTGTGGCGCTTCCTCCTACGAGGATACTGCGTGATTCGTTTGCGAGGAGCGCCTTCCCGAGATTGCCGAAGATCTCACCGGCATCTTCGATGCGACCACCTTGGTGACCGAAGCCAGGTGCGAGCACCGGAAGTGCAGCGCCGCCACGTTCAGCCTGCACGTCGATCCCGAAGTCGGCAAGCGTGAGCGTTGCTCCTAGGACGACACCGACCGAATTCACGGCGGTGTCTGCGGGCGCACCATGCGCAATCGCTTCATCGATCATGACGTTGGCAAGGGTGCGACCGTCAGCCTGCTTCGCGGTTTGCAACTCCCGAGCCTCGGGGTTCGAAGTCGCTGCGAGCACAAACAGGCCCTTGCCGTGTGAGTTGACGTAGTCAAACGCACCAGACAGTGCCCCAAACCCGAGGTACGGGCTCACCGTCAACGCGTCGGACTCGAGAGGTGAACCCTCAGCGAGCCACGTATCGGCATACGCCGCGAACGTCGATCCGATGTCGCCACGCTTCGCGTCGGTAACGATGAGCACGCCAGCCTCACGAGCGTCAGCGTACACGCGTTCAAGAGCGACAAAGCCAGCTGATCCGAAGCGTTCAAAGAACGCGATCTGCGGCTTGACGCATGCGGCAACGCCAGCGGCGGCCGCGACTACGTCGCGGCCCATCCGCTCAGCGCCCGCTGCGTCATTGGCAAGACCCCAGTCTGCGAGCAGACCCGCGTGGGGATCAATGCCGGCGCACAGGTGACGGCCCGCTGCGAACTCCGCAGCGAGCCGATCACCAAAGGTCACCTGGCTCAAGCCGATGCCTCGCGTGCAGCAACACGATCGAGTTCGTACTCCTGCAGCGACTTCACATCGAAGCCGGTCTTCTGAGCCGAGATCGCACCAACCGCTGCCGAAAGCTCCGACACGGTCGTGAAGATGGGCTTGCCCGCAGCGACAGCAGCCGCACGAATCTCGTAGCCGTCTGCACGCGCCGAGCTGCCCGAAGGCGTGTTGATGATCATGTCGACCGCGTTGTTGTTGATGAGGTCGACAATGGTCTCACCCTCAGCCGAAGCCGAGTTCTTCCGTACGACCTCCGAGGTGATGCCGTTACGCGCGAGGACCACCGAGGTGCCCTGGGTTGCGAGGATTCGGTAGCCGAGCTCCTGCAGACGTAGTGCGGGGAGGACGATGGAGCGCTTGTCGCGATCCGCCACCGAAAGGAAGACGGTTCCCGAGGTAGCGAGCTCGCTGCCCGCGGCCGACTGGCTCTTTGCGAACGCGGTCGGGAAGTCACGGTCCATACCCATGACCTCACCGGTCGAACGCATCTCCGGGCCGAGGAGCGAGTCAACGACCAGGCCCTCGTTGGTACGGAAGCGTTTGAAGGGAAGCACGGCTTCCTTCACGGCGATCGGCGCATCGATCGGGGTGCGCGAGCCATCACGCTCGGGCAGCAGTCCCGAGTCGATGAGCGACTGGATCGATTCGCCAGCCATGACGCGCGAAGCCGCCTTTGCGAGCGAAATACCGAGTGCCTTTGACACGAAGGGAACCGTGCGCGATGCGCGAGGGTTTGCCTCGAGCACGTAGAGCACGCCCTGGCCGATTGCGAACTGCACGTTCAGCAGACCACGAACGCCGATACCCTCTGCGATGCCACGAGTTGCCTCACGGACGCGAGCGATCTGGTCGTGACCGAGCGTAATGGGGGGCAGGGTGCAGCTCGAGTCGCCCGAGTGAACTCCGGCTTCCTCGATGTGCTCCATAATGCCGCCAACGTAGAGCTGCTCGCCATCGAAGATCGCGTCAACGTCGATCTCAATTGCGTCGTCAAGGAAACGGTCGACGAGGAGCGGGTGGCCGGGGCCGACCAGCGCGTGGCCTTCAATACGCTCGAAGTAGCCGTGCAGCGACTCAGTGTCGTACACGATCTCCATGCCACGACCACCAAGCACGAACGACGGACGCACGAGAACCGGGTAACCGATCTCTTCTGCGACGCGGATCGCGCCTTCCTTGTCAATAGCAGTGCCGTTGCGCGGTGCGAGCAGGCCTGCCTTGTCGAGGATGTTCGAGAATGCGCCACGCTCTTCAGCGAGGTCGATCGCCTCAGGGGTGGTACCGAGGATCGGGATGCCAGCATCCTTCAGGGGCTGCGCGAGACCGAGCGCGGTCTGGCCGCCGAGCTGGACGACAACGCCAACGAGCTCGCCAGAAGCCTGCTCAGCGTGGATGACCTCGAGCACGTCCTCAAGCGTCAGCGGCTCGAAGTACAGACGGTCAGAGGTGTCATAGTCCGTCGAAACAGTCTCAGGGTTGCAGTTGATCATGACGGTCTCGTAGCCAGCCTCAGCCAGCGCGAACGATGCGTGCACACACGAGTAATCAAACTCGACGCCCTGACCAATTCGGTTCGGGCCAGAGCCGAGGATGATGACCTTCTGACGGTCCGAGGGCTGAGCCTCATTCTCGAAGTCATACGACGAGTAGAGGTAGGGCACCGTGGTCGAGTACTCAGCTGAGCAGGTGTCGACTGCCTTGTACACGGGGCGCAAGCCAAGGCCGTGGCGAAGGCCGCGAACCTCAGACTCGCTCGAGCCACGCAGCTGAGCGATCTGCACGTCAGAGAAGCCGTGATCCTTTGCCTCGCTGAGCACGTCAGCGGAGAGCTGCGACGCGGCTGCGACGCGGTCAGCAACCTCGTTGATGAGGACAATCTGGTCAACGAACCAGGGGTCGATGTCGGTCGCAGCGTTGATCTGCTCGATCGTTGCACCCTTACGGAGCGCCTGCTGGATATCGACGATACGACCGTCGGTCGGACGAGCCATGCCCTCGAGGAGCGACTCGAGCGAACGGGTGTCTTCGCCCCAGTGGAACGAGGTGCCGCGCTTCTCAAGCGAACGGAGCGCCTTCTGCAGTGCAGTCGAGAAGTTACGACCGATCGCCATGGCCTCGCCGACCGACTTCATGGTCGTGGTAAGGGTGTCATCAGCAGCAGGGAACTTCTCGAACGCGAAGCGGGGAACCTTGACGACGACGTAGTCAACGGCGGGGTCAACGTTTGCGTTGGTGACGCCGGTGATGTCGTTGTCGATCTCGGGCAGGTGGTAGCCGAGTGCGAGCTTCGCGGTGATCTTTGCAATCGGGTAACCGGTTGCCTTCGATGCGAGTGCCGACGAACGCGAGACGCGGGGGTTCATCTCGATCACGATGATGCGGCCCGTCTTCGGGTCCTGCGCAAGCTGAATGTTGCAGCCACCGGTCTCGACGCCAACCTTGCGGATGATCTGCTTCGAGATGTCAACCATCTTCGCGTACTCAGGCGCGGTCAGAGTGAGAGCGGGAGCAAGCGTGATCGCGTCGCCAGTGTGCACACCAACCGGATCGAAGTTCTCGATCGAGCAGACGACAACGATGTTGTCGCTGGGGTCACGAACGAGCTCGAACTCGAATTCCTTCCAGCCGAGGATCGACTCTTCAAGGAGCACCTCATTGGTCGGGCTGTAATGCAGACCGTCGCCAGCAATTCGGACGAGGTCTGCTTCGTTGTACGCGAAGCCAGAGCCAAGGCCACCCATGGTGAACGAGGGGCGAACGACGAGCGGGTAGCCGAGATCCTTCGCGAATTCCTTCGCCTCTTCAAGGGTGTGCGCGATGTGCGAACGAGCAACGTCAGCACCACACTCGAGCACGAGCTCCTTGAAGATCTGACGATCCTCACCACGCTCGATCGCGTCAATATTCACGCCGATGAGCTCAACGTTGTGCTTCGTCAGAATGCCCTTTGCGTCGAGCTCCATCGCAGCGTTCAGTGCAGTCTGGCCACCGAGCGTCGCGAGGATTGCGTCAGGCTTTTCCTTGATAATGATCGACTCGATGACCTCGGAGGTGATCGGCTCAACGTAGGTCGCGTCAGCGAAGTCAGGGTCGGTCATGATCGTCGCGGGGTTCGAGTTCACGAGGATAACGCGAACGCCCTCTTCACGAAGCACGCGGCAGGCCTGGGTGCCCGAGTAATCAAACTCGCACGCCTGGCCGATAACGATCGGGCCAGAGCCGATGACGAGAACTGAGTTAATGTCTTGGCGCTTGGGCATTAGTTCGCCTCTCCAGTGGTTGCGCCGGTCACGAGTGCCAGCTGTTCGTCATTCGAAAGTTCGAGCGATGCGCCCGAGAAGATGCCGCATCGAATCTCTTTGCCGCCCTGAACCAGGCGGCTGAGTGCGCGGGTGTCAACGCCAGCGATGCCGACGGTGCCGTTGTTCACGAGCTCCTCGTCGAGGGTGCGGGTTGCGCGGTAGTTCGAAGCGCGGCGCGAGGGGTCACGAACGATGAGGCCTGAGGCGAGAACTGACTCTGCCTGAGCATCTTCCGAGTTCGCGCCGGTGATGCCTGCGTGGGGTGCTGCGAAGAGCACGATCTTGCCAGCGTTAGCCGAGTCGGTCAGGACCTCCTGGTAGCCGACGATTGCCGAGGTGTATGCCATTGCGCCGATTGCCTGGCCGGTCGCGCCGTATGCGCGCCCCTCGAAACGAGCGCCATCTTCAAGTACGAGTACCGCCGCACCCTCGGTGCGGGCTGATGCCGGCGGCACCGATACTTCGTTATTTGTCGCGGTCACGCGTCCTCCTGTTTCGTGGGTGTATTAGATGCTGTGGTTGTCTGCAGCGGCGTCGGAAGTCATGTCAACGAGGCGCGTAATTGCTGACTCGAATCGATCACGGATGTGTACGCCCGCAAACCGGAAAGTAGTTTCAAGGAGCTGTTCGTCTGCGTTCAGTGAACGCCACACCAGCAACGACAGGCCGCCAGATTCGACAGCCTTTCCCGCACGCGCTGCAGCCTCTGCGAAGCCCTGCACGCGGTCGCCCGGGATGGTGAAGGTCGGTTCACCAGTGACGGTGATCCGCACACCATCGGTGCGAATCTCCAGGTCGGCCTTGCCGCGATAGGTGAGTCCCTTCAGCGCAATACGCTCGAACGGTGCACCCACTGCGGTGGTGGAGACGTAGCTCACCTCTTCGAGGTGGTCGATGAGTTCACCCGTAAGCTCCTCAACGTCTGTCACGAGATCACGGTTCTGACGGAAGCGGGCGCGCCAACCAAGCAGCATCGCGCCGACTGCGACCACCGCGATCGCTGCCATCACCAGGACATACTGCAACGGGCTCATGCGGTCTGTGCCTCCGCGTTGCGTGCCGCAGCGTTGACGGTTTCGATGTCAACGAGCTCGCCGTTTGCGAGCGTTTCGTACCCGCGGCGAATGGTGGTGTGTACTCGGCCGGGAAGCTCCATGCCCAAGAAGGGCGAGTTCACGCTCAAGCCCTCAAGGCGTCCGGTGTCGAAGGTGCTGACACCGGACGGATCGACCAGGGTGATGTCTGCCGGCTGGCCAGCCTCGAGCGACTCAGGGTGGCCAGCGAGGCGACCGATGCGTGCCGGACGCTGCGAGAGCAGCTCCTGCACCTCGGCCCAGCTCGCGTTGCCATCGTTGATGAGCGTGTGGAGCACGATCGGGAATGCCGACTCGAGACCGACCATGCCGAATGCGGCCTGGTCCCACTCGCAGTCCTTCATCTCAACCGGGTGCGGAGCATGATCGGTTGCGACGATGTCGATGAGCCCCTCGGCCACTGCCTTACGGAGAGCGAGAACATCACTGTCACGGCGGAGCGGCGGGTTGACCTTGTAGCGCGCGTCGAAGGTGCGCGCGGTCTCTTCCGTGAGGATGAGGTGGTGCGGGGTGACCTCTGCGGTCACTGCAATGCCGCGAGCCTTAGCCCACCGGATCACCTCGACCGAGCCAGCGGTCGAGAGGTGGCAGATGTGCAGACGGGCACCGATGTGCTCAGCAAGCAGCACGTCACGCGCAATGATCGATTCTTCTGCGACAGCGGGCCAGCCCTTGAGGCCGAGCTCGCTCGAAAGCACGCCCTCGTTCATCTGCGAACCCTCGGTCAGGCGCGGATCTTGAGCGTGCTGTGCAATCACGCCGTCGAACGTCTTCACGTATTCGAGGGCGCGGCGCATGAGCAGCGGATCGTGGACGCACTTGCCGTCGTCCGAGAAAACGCGAACCTCAGCGCGAGACTTGGCCATCGCTCCGATCTCGCTCAGGCGCTCGCCTGCGAGATCCTCCGTCACAGCACCGATCGGACGGACGGTTGCGTAACCGGCCGAGTCGCCGAGCGCCTGTACCTGCTCGACCACGCCCGCGGTGTCCTGCACCGGCATCGTGTTCGCCATCGCGAAGATGCTCGTGAAGCCGCCAGCTGCGGCAGCACGCGAGCCCGTGAGTACCGTCTCCGACTGCTCGAAGCCAGGCTCGCGCAGGTGCGTGTGCAGATCAACGAAACCGGTGAACGCAACGAGGCCATCAGCCTCAATGACGCGCTCCCCTGCGCGAGCTTCAAGGCCGCCCTCAGCCTGCGCGGCACGCTCGACAATGCGGCCACCCGAGACGCGAAGGTCGACGGGCGCGGCTGCGCTCACGTCTGCGCCGCGCTCAGTGAGCTCGGTCGCAAGACGCGCACCGCGGATCAGAATGTCAGGGTTCTCGGTCATTAGGCATCTCCTCGTTCGCCTGAAAGCAGCAGGTACAGCGCCGCCATGCGAACCGATACGCCGTTGGCGACCTGTTCGAGCACGGTGGAGCGGGGTGAGTCGGCGGCTGCCGAAGAAATTTCCAGGCCACGGTTCATCGGGCCGGGGTGCATGATGATTGCCTCATCGGTGAGGAGCTGCAGCCGGCGGTCGTCGAGACCCCAGTTGCGTGCGTATTCACGCTCGTTCGGGAAGAACGCTGCGTGCATACGCTCGGTCTGAATGCGGAGCATCATGACGACGTCCGGACGCTCCATGCGAAGCGCTTCGTCGAGATCGTGATAGATGCTGACGGGCCAGGTGCGTGCGCCGAATGGAATGAGTGTTTCGGGAGCAACAAAGCTCACCTTCGCACCAAGAATGTTCAGCAGCCACAGGTTTGAGCGGGCAACGCGCGAGTGTGAGATGTCACCAACGATAACGACGTTGACGCCGTCGAGGTCACGACCGCGGCTCGCATCACCATGAATTCGGCGACGCATCGTGAAGGCGTCCAGGAGCGCCTGAGTGGGATGCGCGTGAGTACCGTCGCCGGCGTTCAGGACGCCTGCGTTGATCCACCCGCTGTTCGCAAGCTTGTTCGGCGCGCCAGACGCCGGGTGGCGGATCACCACACCATCAGCACCAATGGCTTGGAGCGTCTGTGCGGTGTCTTTGAGCGACTCGCCTTTCGAGACTGAGGAGCCCTTGGCGCTGAAGTTGATGACGTCGGCACTCAGCCGCTTGGCAGCAGCCTCAAAGCTAATGCGGGTGCGGGTCGAATCTTCGAAGAAGAGGTTGACCACGGTCTTGCCGCGCAACGTCGGGAGCTTCTTCACCTCACGCTGCTGCGTCGCCGCCATATCTTCGGCCGTATCGAGAATGAGGAGCACCTCATCACGGGTCAGCGTCTTCGTATCGAGGAGGTGTCTCATGCGGTTACTTCCTGAGGTCCTTCAGTCTCGCCAGAAGAGATCGTGACTTCATCAACGCCATCGAGCTCTTCGAGTCGTACGGAAATTCGTTCGTGCTTCGCGCTCGGCAGATTCTTACCAATATAGTCGGCGCGGATCGGCAGCTCTCGGTGGCCTCTGTCAATAAGAGCCGCAAGGCGGACAGCGCGCGGGCGGCCGTGATCGTTCAGCGCATCAAGGGCAGCACGGACCGTGCGCCCTGAATAGAGCACGTCATCAACGAGCACCACGGTCACGCCGTCAATACCTTCTGCGGGCATGATCGTTGGCTGAGGTGTGCGCGTCGGATGGTTTGCGAGATCATCGCGGTACATCGTCACGTCAAGGATGCCGACCTCGATCGGGGTGCCTTCGATCTGTTCGATGCGATCAGCAATGCGGTGGGCGAGGGTTGAACCACGCGTGGGGATTCCAACAATGACGAGGTTATCGACACCACGGTTGGCTTCGATGATCTCGTGCGAGATACGGGTGAGCGCCCGCGAAATCTCAGCACTTTCCAGTACCGTAATCGCTCCCACGCTTCGCCCCCCTTCTCCGCCTCACTGGACGGGTTTAAAGAAGTGCTGTAAACGCCTGTAAGCCTACCGCATTTTTCAATCCCCATGCACGTTCAAGCTGTGAGTGGAGTGTTTCGCCAGCCCCGTAGAAATGCAAGAACCCCGCACCTCTCAGAAAGAGATGCGGGGTTCTTGCATTGGCGCCGGCCTACGAGTCGGCGTGATCCGCGATCTTGCCAAGGACACCGTTGACGAAGCGGCTCGAATCATCAGTCGAGTAGTTCTTCGCTAGCTCGATTGCTTCATCAATTGCCACTGCGGTCGGAACCTCAGGGTTGTGCAGGATCTCCCATGCAGCGAGACGCAGAACTGCTCGGTCTACGTTCGGCATGCGTTCAATCGTCCACCCCTGCGCATACGTCGAGATCAGGTCATCGATCTGGTCACGGTGGTCCGTGACGCCATCGATGATCTCTCTCGCGTATACCCACGAAGCCGCACGGTCAGGCTCGCCTGCCGCACGACGTGCCTCGGCAGTGAGCACCTCAGAGAGAGGAACACCAAGCACGTCGGCCTGGAACAACATGTCAAGCGCGCGCTTGCGCGCCTTAGTACGGGCTGACAACGGCGCTTAGTCGTTGACGCGACCGAGGTAGTCACCCGTGCGGGTATCAACCTTGACGCGGGTGCCGGTCTCGAGGAACAGGGGAACCTGAATCTCAGCGCCAGTCTCAACGGTTGCAGGCTTGGTGCCACCGGTCGAGCGGTCGCCCTGCAGGCCAGGCTCGGTGTAGGTGATCTCGAGAACTACCGAAGCGGGGAGCTCAACGTAGAGGGGCTCACCCTCGTGGAGCGCAATCTGCGCGTCCTGGTTCTCGAGCATGTACTTCGAAGCGTCACCGACAACGTTTGCCGGAACGGTGATCTGATCGTAATCACTCTTGTCCATGAAGACGAAGTCAGCGCCGTCCTGGTAGAGGTACTGGAAATCGCGGCGATCAACACTTGCGGTTTCGATCTTCGCGCCAGCGTTGTAGGTCTTGTCGATGATCTTGCCCGACACAACGTTCTTCTGCTTGGTGCGGACGAATGCGCCACCCTTGCCCGGCTTCACGTGCTGGAACTCAACCACGCTCCACAGCTGGCCGTTCTCCTTGATGACGGTGCCGTTCTTGATGTCGTTCGAGGTTGCCATACCAGTTATTCTCCGGATTCTATAAAGTACGAGCGCAAATTTGCGACGATTCAGTCTACACGCGCAACAAGGTGTTTGCCTGAAAACTTCTTCCGGCGAGTGTTCTAGCCAACCGGTGGCCGGGCACCAAGGTGTGGCCCTTGGTTGCCAACCTCACGACTGGTCACCCGGACATTTCGCTCCCCAGCGTCAAACACATGCCGCGCGGCGAACCTACCGTCGCTCAACACGCCGTTCAGCCAGGTGAATGAGCGGGCGTCGAGAGGATCAGCGCCCCGTGTCATGCGCATGAGCTGAAGCATGAGCATCTCTGCAATTGTGACGTGCGGTCCGTGAAGGTGACTCAGCCCAAGCACGGCTGGGGTTGCGCCCGCAGGAATGAGCCGCAGCGTCCACCGAACCTCGCCACTGGTCCCCCCTGAGCTTTCCCCTGAAGCGACAGTGGGGACGTCATCAGGGACGTCGTCGAGCGTCGCAAACGACTGCGCAATTTCTTCTGCGAGTACGAGCGGTTCTGCAAGCGACAGCGGGCTCCCCGGTTGACGTGCTGCACCGCGATACAGACTTCGCCAACCGCTTGCACCAATCCCATGGGGAGCGGGAACGATCGCGAGGTCAGCATCACTGGAAAGTGCAATGGCAAGCTTCGATGCATCAACCCCCGCGGCAAGAAAGGCCTCCGGTTCGGGTACCGAACCACCAATCCACGTCATAATGCGACGGACCTCATCAAATGCGTCCGCGACCGCGGCGCCGGTACCACTATGGTGGCCAGGGACCTCGAACGCGTCAAAGCCGGCATGGCCAAGTGACGAAGACTTCAGTTGTTGCACAGCATGAGCGAGCGTGGCCTCTGCCGCAGTCGCCTGACCCGCCCCGTCACCGTTTGCATCGAGCGCGGCCTGCACATTTCGCACAAGATCAGGGAACAGCAGTTGCGCCAGCTTCAGCTCGTCGCCCGCACGTGCACCCATTGGCGCTCCCCCTTTGTTTCCTTTGACACTACCGCGATACGTCCCTATCGCGTGAGTCCCGCCGCTTCGACCAGTGCTTCGAGCGCGGGCGCGAGGTCATCAAGCCTCCGCACGGTATGCCCGTCGGGGGCGTACCGAAGCGCAAGATCTGCCGATCCGATTCCCACGCCGAGCACCGCGACGCCGAGTGAACGGAGACGACGAATCTCATGAGCCGCAGCACCAGCGTCATTCGTGCCGCCATCGCCGATTACGATGACGATTCGCTTGCGCGCGATACCGTCCGCTGATGACTCAGCGAGGCGTAGCTCACCGGCCGCAGCGCGAAGGGCCGCAGCGTCGTTCGTGGAACCACGCGGGCTGCGAATTTCAGCGAACATGCGCTGCCGCATCCCCTCATCGAGTGCACCAGCCAGCGGCTTGACAACCACGGGTTCCGCGTCGAACAGCAAGAGTGACGTACGAATGCTCAATTCGAGATCAATGCCAAGCTGTGCTTCCTTGTGCGCGATGTCGCGTTCAACGCCCGCGAGCGCTTCAAGTACGATGATCGCCGCGTCGGCCGCAGCTTCCGCGGTCGCTCCCTGCATCGATGCCGACCGATCAATCAAAAGCACGTAGTCGGTGCTTCCCGTTCGGGAAGCAGTGCGTGGTCGCCTCTCTGGCGAGCGAAACGCGCGCGGCCTACGCACACCAGACAGCGCTTCAGTGACTGCGCTCACCAGCGAGTTCTGGTCGAGCAGGTCGCCTTCAGCTTCCGCTCGACGCGAAAGCGAACGGTGTACGCCAATTCGCTCGGCAATGATCCGCTCCCACACGAGCCGCACCCGCTCCACGGCCTCCCGCTGCGCGCTCAGCCTGTCGCGATAGTTCGCGCGCGAGATCTCGAGCCGAGCGGCCGGCCCTGCCCCGCCGGGAGCCTCGCTCGCCGATTGCTCCGTGTGCTGAGCGCGATCAATTTCAGGAACTTCGACACCATCAATCCAGGCGCCACTCGCAGGCAGTGGGGTGGCCAGCACCGTCCGCACGAAGCCCGCCTGTTCAGCCTCGAACAGGTCAGACCCCTCTGCATCTTCGGGCCGATCCCCGGCGCGCGCAGGCTCACTGTCACCCGCAGTACCGGTTGCACTTTCCGCTTCCCGCTCGGCCTCCCCCTGACCATCGCTCGCACCAGATTCCAGGCCCGACTCTCCCCCGTCCTCGGCTGGCGGTGGGGACGCAGCGTCGCCCTGCTGACCGAGTCCGCGATCCGCTGCGTCATGCGCGAGCAACCGGTCATACACCGGAAGAGTGACCGCAAGCGCTCGTTCGAGCCGCTCAATCTCGCCCGCTGTCGGGTCCATCGCGAGGCGCAACAGATCATGCTGCGGTGAGGTCGTGAGCGTTGCAAGCTCCTCAGACACCTCTGGCGCGAGCGACAGCGGGGCAGCCCCAGCAATCTCTTGCACGCAAGCTGCAACAAATTGGAGATGACGTGGCAGTTCGAGGGGGTGTGCCGGCGCGAGCATCGTAACGGCGCGCGCGATCTGGCTCCGGAAGGCAGGGAAGGCCGCGGTCAACTCCGCGATGGCAAGTGCGCGGATCAGACCAGCCAACAGTGGTGCAAGTTCTGTTCTCCGTGCAGCCATCGACTGTGTGCGGTGCCATCGCGACCGTGCGCCCCGGGCTTCGCGCACCGACTCCCAGATGAGTAACAGCGCGAGTGGCACGGCCTGCTCCTGTGGAATCCCACGCAACGCAAACCAGGCCGTTCCCACGAGCACGCGGCCGTCGACGACCTCCCAGGTTTCACCGTCAGTCACGTCAACAGCTATTCCAGCGAGCGCCGCCGCAGCGGTAAGACGCGCGCGAAACTGCGCTTCTGGTTCATGCGCAGCCATCGACATAGCTCCACCCTAGCGAGCCTGGCTACAAGCCGCAGCGGAGTGATAGCGTGACGATATGCTCACCCCTGCTGCCCATCCCGTCCTACTCGAGGCCTTCGAGATTCGTGACGAACGGCGAGAGGTGCTTCGTGCACTTCGCGCAGCATCTGACACGCCGGTCGGCCTCGCATCGCTGCTACAGACGGCGCTCGCAGCGCTCGATGCACGGTGGGAAGAGCTCTACGCTGCCCCAGACGATCGGGATCGTATCAATGCCGAGTTCGATGCCCGCGCACGGGCACTCCGGGTTGCGGTCAATGCCCACAAAGCGGAGCGCGCGCGCGAACAGCAGCTCGCACGAGCTACCGAAATCTCGGCGGCGGCTGCCCGCGCCAACCGTGGGCTCATTCGCGCAGAGGAAGAGATCCGCGACGAACTCATAGCTGGGGCTACAGGCACCCCCAGCTGGCACGCTGATGTGCGCGATGCGGACACGCGCGACCGCGTCACTGTCGCACTCGCAACACTCCGTGTGCGCAAGGCGAAACGCGAGCTCGACGCCGGGCTGCTGCTCACGGCACAGATGCGCAACATCATTGAGGAGTCGACGCCAGCGCTCCTGCGTGGCGAACCGCTGCTCCTCATCGGTGAAACTGGCGGCGCAAAGACGGCCCTCGCAGAATACCTGTCACGTACCGAGCTCGGGAATGAACCCGAACTCATTTCCGGCTACGGTGACATCACCAGTGCTCAGCTCATTGGCGCGCACGAGCTACTTGCAGACCAGGGAGCGACGGTAAGCCGATTCGTTCCTGGCCCGCTCTTACGCGCGATGGAGACCGGCCACCCGCTGATCCTCGATGAGGTCAACGCGATGCCACCCGAGTTCCTCAAACGCCTCAACCGCATCCTGCAGCTGCGACCCGGTGACCAATTTGCCGTGCAGGAAGACGGAGGCCGTCCGGTGACGATCGCACCTGGATTCGCAATCCTCGCGACGGCAAACGAACAAACCCCTCACCGCTACCGCGGCATTGATCGCTTGAGCGCCGAACTCGTGAACAGGTTTGGCGCCAACACATATCGTGTGCACTATCCCGATGCGGGAAACCGATTCGTCGATCCGCCCATTGAAAACGCGCTACTTGCCGCCGCGGCAACTGCCGATCGCTACGGCACCATTCCGTTCAGTGCTGATGAACTCGAACGGGTCTGTCGTGTCGCTTTCATCAGCCAGCAGGTGTTCGCGGGTATCACGGGCGATGGATTCAGCGACTTCGTTTCCACTGAGCGCGAAATTGACGGCCGTCCCGGCCTCGAGGAGGCGGTACTCGCACCCCGCACGCTCGTCGCGATTCTGCGTAAGGCGGCCGGTAGCGGCGGGCGAGTGTCACTCCCCCACGCGCTTTACCGATTCGTCGATGGCGTCATGCACACCGGCGACCGGCAAGTGCTCACGCTCATATTGCAGAGCCAGGGATTCACACGACCATAGCCGCGGACTCAACACTGCGGAGAAACACGGAGGCCCACACCCCAAGTCAGGGTGCGGGCCTCCGCTCGTATCGCTCGAGTTAGTTAGCGATCTCCTGGTACGCGAACTGCAGCATTGACGCATCGGTGCCAGCGAGCACACGCGGCTTCCCGATCTCGTCGAGCACGATGAAGCGGAGCATGCCAGCACGCGCCTTCTTATCGCGCTGCATAGCTTCAAGCAGGCCTGGCCAACGGCCGGCGGGGTAAGAGAGCGGCAACGAGAGCAGCGAAAGCACTCGCTTGTGGCGCTCAACGTCTGCGTCCGAAAGTGCGCCAGCCATTCGACCAAGCTCTGCCGCATACATCATGCCGATCGAGATCGCGACGCCATGACGCCACTGGTAGCGCTCAGCATGCTCGATCGCGTGACCGAGGGTGTGGCCGTAGTTCAAGATTTCGCGCAGGCCCGATTCCTTGAAGTCTTGCGAGACGACGTTGGCCTTCACACCGATCGCAAGCTCGACAACGCGCTGGAACTCAGGCGTCGTCGGAGTCGTTGCTTTCGCAGTGTCGGCTTCAATGATGTCAAGAATCTCCGGCTCAGCGATGAAACCGCACTTAGCGACCTCTGCGAAGCCAGCGAGAATCTCGTTCTGCGGCAGCGTGTCGAGCAGTGCGAGGTCGCAGATGACAGCCTGGGGCGCGTAGAATGCGCCCACAAGGTTCTTGCCCTCTGCCGTGTTGATACCGGTCTTACCACCGACGGAAGCATCGACCATGCCGAGCACGGTCGTGGGGATCTGGACGAGCGGCACACCGCGCAGCCAGGTCGCAGCAACAAAGCCAGCAAGGTCAGTCACAGCACCGCCGCCGAGGCCGATGACGGCATCGGTGCGAGTGAAGTCAGCCTGACCGAGGATTCCCCAAATGAACGCGGCAACCTCTACGCGCTTCGCCGATTCAGCGTCAGGCACCTCTGCCAGGAGTACCTGTTCGTACTGCTCAGCGAGGTCGTTACGGAGATTCTCGGCGAGACGCCCAACAGTCGCGGTGTGCACGATGAGGACCTTGGCCACGCGATCACCAAGCGCGGCGGGTACACGATCGAGCACTCCACGCCCGACAGTGACCTCATACGAGGTTTCTCCCGTGACCTGGATAATGGTTGGCTCGGCGGTCATGCTTCACTCCTTGGCTGTGAATTCTTTGCGGCATTGTTTCGTGCCGCGCGACGTCGTGCTGCTGCTCGCGATCCGCCACTGCGGGCATTCGCATTCTTTGCTGCCGCACGCTGTGCGTGTGTGAGGGGCGCCTGAGATTCTGACGCGCTCACAGGGGGCTTCTCCCCCGAGTCACCAGCTGCTGCCTGCTGTTTACGGGCGTATCCGCGCACCCACTGAGTGACGCGGCGCGAAAGCTGTTCCTTAGTGGCGCGGTCTGTCCGGAATGTCACCTGGGCGACCTCTAGGTACAGCGGCTTACGCGACTCAAGAATGCGTCCCCAGGCGTTGGGATCGTCGCGCAGCAGGGGGCGGCGCGAAAGATTTGCGGTACGAAGCACCGCTTCCTGCGTCGTCATGAGCAGAATCGTGGGGTGTTCCGCGAGCAATGCACGAGTCGAGTCGGTAAGCACCGCACCGCCACCAAGCGCGAGCACCTTCGTGCCCTGTTCAGCGAGCTCGGCCGCAATAATTTCCGCCTCGAGACGACGGAACTCCGCTTCACCGTGCTCAGCAAAGAACTCGGTAATGACGCCATACTGGCGAACGAAGACCGCATCGCTATCGACAAAGGGAATGCCAAGATCACGCGCAACTCGTTTTCCGAGGCTCGTCTTTCCGGCGGCCATCGGACCAACGAAAACGATGGCGCGATCTGGCAACCGCTTTCCGCCGCCACGTCGCCGACGACGGCGAGGGTTTGGCTTTCCTCCCTGCTGCTGCGCGGCCGCACCGCTCGATGCGGCCGCGTCATGCTTGGCAAGGCCGGGAGCGTCAGACGCGGCCGTTGCCGAATGCACTACCTTTCGCGTAGGCACGACGATCGGAGCCGTCATCGCCCGCTGTACGGGCGGCGCCGGCTTCGGCCGTTCTTCGGCAACTGCGCTGGGCGGACCGGCAGGTCGTGCAGCGCGCCGCGACTTACTCACGACTCGATCGCTGTGTTCAGCTGCTCGGGAATCGCCGCGAGGTACGCCTGCAAATTACGCTTGGTCTCAGCAACGCTGTCGCCACCGAACTTCTCGACAACCGCATCCGCGATCACGAGCGCGGTCATCGCCTCGGCCACGACACCAGCCGCAGGAACCGCGGTCACATCGCTGCGCTGGTGATGAGCCTTCGCTTCTTCGCCAGTCGCGGTGTCAATCGTGGGAAGCGCGTGCGGAACCGTAGCGATCGGCTTCATGCCAGCGCGCACACGGAGCACCTGTCCGGTGGTCATGCCGCCCTCGATACCGCCTGCACGGCCGGTGTGGCGAATGATCTGACCGTCTGCAAGGTGCAGCTCATCATGCGCGACCGAACCACGGCGACGCGTGGTTTCGAAGCCGTCGCCAACCTCAACACCCTTGATCGCCTGGATGCCCATGAGCGCACCGGCAAGACGCGAATCGAGACGACGATCCCAGTGCACGTATGAACCAAGACCGGCAGGGAGGCCGTACACGAGCACCTCAACGATGCCGCCAAGCGTATCGCCCGACTTCTTCGTGTCGTCTACCTCTTCGACCATGCGCGCGCTGGTTTCCGCGTGGAAGCAACGCAGCGGATCAGCATCGAGTGCAGCAACATCGGTCGGACGCGGCAACGGCGAACCGGCGGGAACCTCGACGTCACCCATTGAAATGGTGTGGCTAACGAGCGTAATACCGAGCTCGCCGAGGAACGAACGAGCGACCGCACCAAGTGCGACACGAGCCGCAGTCTCGCGAGCACTCGCGCGCTCGAGCACGGGACGAGACTCATCAAAACCGTACTTCTGCATACCTACGAGGTCAGCATGCCCCGGACGGGGACGCGTGAGAGGCGCACCACGGCCACGTGACTTCTCCGAGAGCTCGGTCTTTTCGGCCGACATCACCTCGGTCCACTTGGGCCACTCGGTGTTGCCGACGCGGATCGCGATCGGCCCACCAATGGTGACGCCCTGTACAACGCCGCCCGAGATATTCAGCTCATCCTGTTCGAACTTCATGCGCGAGCCGCGGCCATAGCCGAGCTTGCGACGCGCGAGATCCTCGCGAATCGCGTCGAGTGAGATAGGGACGCCAGCGGGCATCCCTTCGATCATTGCGATGAGTTCAGGGCCGTGAGATTCCCCTGCAGTAAGCCAGCGAAGCATAAGCCCTATCTTTCCACATTCTGTACGTCGGGTGCGTTCAGGCCACCGGCCTGGCGCATTGCCGCATACACGCGATCTTCCCCATCGACGGGGAAATTCGGATCACCATTGACGAAAATTCGCACCTGCAACAGTGCCTGCTCTACGAGCATTGCCACACCGGGGTGGGCGACGCCGCCGGCCGCAGTCCAAGCTGTCGCTAGTCCTGACGGCCATGGGTCATAGGCGACGTCAAACAGCGGCACCTGTGCGAGATCCGCGGGGACCTCGAGCTTGGCAGCTGCGTCCGCCGGAAGCGTTGATATGACAAGCGTCGCGTCAGCAATACCAACATCGGCCGAGTATGCCGCGGTCAGCGACAGGTCACGAGACACAGAACTCTCAGCACCTGCTGCGAGCACGCGAACCGGCACCGCAAAGCCAGGCTCCACAGTTCCGTCAAAGCGCCCAACGAGCTTCTCCACAGCGCTCGCATTTCGAGCAAGCACTCGCACGGTTTTTGCGCCAAGCTTTCGTGCGGCAAGAACCGCCGAAACGGCCGTAGCACCCGAGCCAAGCACGAGAACGTCTGAAGCATCAAGCCCGGCGTGTTCAATCGCTGCTGCAAGCCCGGGAACGTCGGTGTTAAAGCCCGCCCACGGCTGCTTTTCGCTGTCGAGACGAAGCAGGGTGTTCACGACGCCACTCTCCTCCGCGACTGGGTCACGGAGCGAGGCGAGGCGAAATGCCTCTTCTTTCAGTGGCATCGTCAGGGAAAGCCCTCGCCAGTTCGCCAATCGCTCAGCGAGGTAACCTGCGAGGTCAGCCGACTGCAATTCGTCGCGGCCGTAGCGCCACGCAAGACCAAGCTCGGCGTACGCTGCAGCGTGAATATCGGGCGACTTCGAGTGCGAAATTGGCGACCCAACAACGCCGAGAAATTCGGTGGCCGCATCGGCAGCAGTGATCTTGTCTGTGTCGCTCACTTAGCACCCGCTATCTGGAGTGGTGTTGCACCACTCACGGAATTCATCGACCGACTTTTCATGCGCCTCAAGCGTCGAGTTGAACGACAACGCACCGTCATTGCCGGGAGCGTTCACGAAGTAGATCCAGTCGCCCGGTGTCGGATTCAGCGCAGCATTGATTGCGTCGCGACCTGCGTTCGCGATCGGACCGACTGGCAGACCGGTGTGAGCGTAAGTGTTCCAGGCGTTTTCGTCTGCGCGAGCCTCATCGGAGGTCCAAACGTCGCCGTCTTCATGCGCACCGAAGCCATAGTGAGCAGTCGAGTCCATCTCAAGCTTCATGTCTTTTTCCAGACGGTTCGCGATGACTCGAGACACTTTTCCAAAGTCTTCAACCTGGCCAGCCTCGCGCTGCACGATCGAAGCGATGGTGAGTACGCGCTCACGATCTGCCTCGGCAACGCCAAATTCGTCAAGAACGTCGAGCTGAGTATCGAAGAGCAAGTGCACTGCTTCCTTACCCGTCGTATCAATTTCGAACTCGTAGGTCGCCGGGAAAAGCCAGCCTTCGAGGCTGTCGACGCCCGCGGGAAGCGCAAATGCTTCGAGGTCTGCAGCCGCTGCCTGCATGTCTGCAAGCGGAACGGTTGACTGCTCCGAAATGATGCGAATCGTCTGTTCGACGGTCTTGCCCTCTGGGATCGTCACGCGAAGGTCAAGTTCGTTTTCAGGGTCGAGCAGCGCGTCGAGCGCGGCCTGCGCGCTCATCTGCAGACGCAGGGAAAACGCACCAGGATGGAACATGGGTTCCTCATCTTGCGCCACGAGCGTCGAGATGAACGCTTCCGGGGTCTTTACCACGTCAAGCTCTGCAAGCTGTTGCGCGAGGTCCGTGCCATCATCGCCGGAGCGAATGATGACGGTCACTTCGCCGGTGCCAGCGCCCTCATAGTCGTTGCTGGTCCAGCCAAGTGCCAGCGAGATGCGATCGCCATACTGGCTCCACGCGACGCCGCCACCAATACCGAGCAGCACGACGATTGCGGCAGCGATCGACCATCCGATCGTTTTCCGCTTCTTTCGCGCTTGAGTCCGTGCTCGTCGATTCACGTCGGGCTCCCTACTCTCAGTCTTCCGCAGTCACAGGAGTGCCAGGCCCACGGCCCTGTGCGCGCTCGGAGTCGAGCGCCTGTTGCAAAATAATTACCGCAGCAGCCTGATCAATCACCGAGCGGCTCTTCTTCGTGTTCCGACCGGTCTGATGCAGCTGGGCTTGCGCCGTCACCGTCGAAAGACGCTCGTCTACGAGGCGCACACTACGCGCAGGATGCAACCGTGCAAGCGATTCCGCAAACTCGCGTGCGTCCTCGGTGGAGGGGGTGGCCTTTCCCTGCATATTCAGGGGAAGACCAACCACAAACTCCATAACGTCGTATTCATCGGCAATCGCACCGATACGCGCGAGATCGGCAGTGCCGTCGTGATCACGCGCCACCGTCTCGACCGGGGTCGCGAGCATGCCATGCGGATCGCAGCGCGCAACACCAATGCGCGCCTTGCCGACGTCGATGCCGAGTCTCGTTCCAGTTCGCACGCGCTTACGCGCCAATCAGTGCGCGGATCTCGGCGAGAGCCGCCGGAACCTGCGCCACGTCAGTTCCGCCGCCCTGCGCCATATCGGGCTTGCCGCCGCCGCCGCCGCCGAGGATCTGCGAACCGCGCTTCACGAGGTCGCCTGCTTTCACACCGCGTTCACGCGCAGCCGCGTTGGTTGCCGCAACGAGAACGGGCTTGCCACCTGCCTCACCAGCGAGCACCACAACTGCAGCATCGCTGCCAAGGCGCTCACGGATATCGATTGCGAGGGTACGCAGGTCATCGCCGCCAGCTGCCGAGCCGAGCGAAACGAGTACCGCGTGAACACCGTTGAGGTCTTCAGCGCCCGCAATGAGCTCGGGAACGCGCTGCTGAAGCTGTGCTGCTTCCATCGACGCGATCTTCTTCTCTGCCGTCTTCAGCTGTGCGCCAAGCTCCTGCACGCGTGCGATGAGCTCGGTACGCGGAACCTTGAGGCCACTGCTGAGCTGCTGCACAATTGCACGCTCTGCCGCAAAGTTCTGGAATGCTTCGAAGCCGACGAGCGACTCGATACGGCGATTGGTCGAGCCAACCGAGCTCTCGCTCACGAGGCTGATCATGCCGACCTCCGCCGAGCTCCCCACGTGGGTGCCTGCGCAGAGCTCGCGCGACCACGGGCCCCCGATGTCGACCACGCGCACGCGATCGCCATACTTCTCACCGAAGAGTGCCATCGCGCCAAGCGACTTGGCTTCATCGAGCCCCATCTCCCGGGTAACAACCTCGTAGTTCGAACGGATTGCCAGGTTCGAGATCTCCTCGATCTCGCTCTTCGTCTCGTTCGAGAGCGCCTCCGACTGGGTGAAGTCGAGTCGCATGTAGCCGGCCTTATTGTAGGAACCCGCCTGATGCGCGTTGGGGCCAAGTACGTCGCGCAGGGCGGCATGCACGATGTGCGTTGCCGAGTGTGCCTGCGTTGCACCGCGGCGGTAGTTTGCATCGACACGGCTCTCAGCGCGTGCATCGAGACCGAGTACGCCGAGCTTCACGCGAACAGTGTGCACGATGAGACCGGGAACCGGCTTCTGCACGTCGAGTACCTCTGCCTCGAAGCCGTCTCCGACGATGAGGCCCTGATCGGAATCCTGACCACCGGACTCAGCCCAGAGCGCGGTCTCACCGAGGACAACCTCTGCGATCTCGCCCTCGAGAGCCTCCTGGCGCGATTCGCCGTCAACAACGATGCCGAGCACACGACTCTCGTGCTGCAGCTCGTCGTAACCGACAAACTTGGTCTCGCCGAGGCCACGCAGCTCCTTGTAGACAGAAAGGTCTGCGCGCTGCCCCTTCTTCGCCTTCGCATCGGCCTTTGCGCGCTCGCGCTGCTCGGTCATGAGCGTGGTGAAGACCTCGCGGTCGACCGAGACGCCAGCCTCTTCAGCCAGCTCGAGTGTGAGCTCGATGGGGAAACCCTTGGTGTCGTGCAGCAGGAACGCAGCGTCACCGGTAACGACGCCACCTGACTGCTTCGCCGATGAGATTGCGTCGTCAAGTACCTCGATACCCGAGGCAAGGGTACGCAGGAAGGTCTTCTCCTCTGCGAGCGCTGCACGCGAGATGAAGTCGTAGTTCTCTGCAATCTCGGGGTACGAACTCGCCATTGCGTTGCGCGATACCTCGAACAGCTCTGCGAAGCAGGTGCCATTCACGCCGAGCAAACGCATCGAGAGGATCACACGGCGCAGCAGACGACGCAGAATGTAACCACGGCCCTCGTTCGACGGCGTAACGCCATCACCGATGAGCATGAGTGACGAACGAACGTGATCGGCGATGATGCGCAGGCGGATGTCATCAGCCTTATTTTCGCCATAGGTCTTGCCAGCAAGTGCTGCTGCACGGTCAAGAACGGGGCGTACCTCGTCGATTTCGTACATGTTCTCGACGCCCTGCTTGATAAACGCAACGCGCTCAAGACCCATGCCGGTATCGATGTTCTTCTTGGGCAACTCACCCTCAATGGTGAAGTCAATCTTCGACTTCACATCGGTGACCTGGTATTCCATGAACACGAGGTTCCAAATTTCGACGTAGCGGTCGTCGTCGGTCGCGGGGCCGCCGTCGATGCCATACTCGGGACCCATGTCGAAGAAGATCTCGGAGCAGGGACCAGCGGGACCGGGCTGACCGGTCGACCAGTAGTTGGTTTCCTTGCCGAGGCGCTGAATGCGCTCTGCAGGCAGGGTCGAGTGCTGCGACCAGAGGTCGAATGCCTCATCGTCCTCTTCGTAGACAGTGACCCAGAGGTCGTCTGCTGAGAAACCGAGACCGCCATCAGTCTCGGAAGTGGTGAGGAACTCCCAGGCGTAACGAATTGCGCCGTCCTTGAAGTAATCACCGAACGAGAAATTGCCACACATCTGGAAGAAGGTGCCGTGGCGAGGGGTCTTGCCGACCTCTTCGATGTCGTTCGTGCGGATGCACTTCTGCACACTCGTCGCACGGTTGTAAGGAGCAGGCACCATGCCCGAGAGGTAGGGCACGAACGGGACCATGCCGGCAACCGTGAACATCAGGCTCGGGTCGTCAGTTACCAGTGAGGCCGACGGGACTACCGTGTGCTCGCGCTGTGCGAAAAAATCAAGCCAACGGCGTCGGATCTCTGCGGTCTGCATGCGGGTGCTGCTCCTCTTAAAATCTAAAAATTAGTGCTGTTCGGTCTGGCTGTCGAGCGCCTGCTCGGAATCAGCCGGACGCCCTGCCGCTTCAGCGTCGTGGTAGCCGGTCGAGAACGCGCGGCTAAACTCTTCCATTCCGCGGTTCACGCGGCCGAAGAAACGGCGACCACCCTCGGTGGAGTTCACGAAGTGGGCGGCAACAAAGCCAATCACAACGCCACTTACCAGCCAGTTCAGTTTGCGCATCGATTCGCCTCTCGTCGCGTATGCATCTTGCACGGTGCCATTTGGCACCTGCACATCGTCCCAGTCTATCCGGTCGCACATACCCTCTCGGGCGATGATGCAAAAAGGCGGGTGCCGGAAAAACCGACACCCGCCTGAATGTAAGCGGAAGCTTAGCGACCCGAGTAGTACTCGACGACGAGCTGAACTTCACAGGTCACGGGGACCTCAGCGCGCTTGGGGCGGCGAACCAGGCGAGCCTGGAGCTTCTCGAGCTCAACCTCGAGGTAACCCGGAACTGCGGGAAGAACCTCAGCGTGGCCACCTGCAGCAGCGATCTGGAAGGGCTCAGTAGCTTCCGAGCGCTCCTTGACGTGGATGAGCTGACCGGGCTTGACGCGGAACGACGGGCGGTCAACGATCTTGCCGTCAACGAGGATGTGGCGGTGCACAACCATCTGACGAGCCTGAGCGGTGGTGCGTGCGAAGCCTGCGCGGAGCACGAGTGCGTCGAGACGCATCTCGAGGAGCTCGACCAGGTTCTCACCGGTCAGGCCGTCAAGACGACGAGCTTCCTTGAACGCAATGGTGAGCTGCTTCTCACGGATGCCGTACTGAGCGCGAAGACGCTGCTTCTCGCGAAGGCGAACCGCGTAGTCGCTGTCGCTCTTACGCTTGGTGCGGCCGTGCTGGCCGGGACCGTAGGGGCGCTTCTCGAGGTAACGAGTAGCCTTGGGGGTCAGAGCAATGCCGAGCGAGCGGCTCAGGCGAGTCTGTGAACGGGTACGCGACGTGGTTGACACGTGGATCCTTTCGGTTTCTGATTACATCGCAGCTTCGGTGAAGCCACGCGTTCTCCCGGCTATGCTGCGCCCGCGCCAACAAGTGACGCACGCGACGCAGCGAACCGATTTCTCGGTGAGGGAACGACCATTGCAGAAACCCAACGAGGGGCCCACTGCCACCGTTCAGCCCAAGATAAAATCTTTGGCGCGGTGTTGGCCAGCGTCTATCGTATCACGAGCCCCGCGTGATACGTCGAATCTTCTCCAGGCGCTCCGACACGTCGCGCTCATTTCCGTGCGTCGTTGGCGAGTAATAGACACGATCTTTCAGTTCATCGGGAAGGTACTGCTGCGTCGACACTCCGCGCGGGTCGTTGTGCGGGTACAGGTACCCCTTGCCGTGACCGAGGCGTTTCGCGCCGGGATAGTGCGCATCACGCAAATGCTTCGGAACAAGTCCGAAGCGGCCAGCCTTCACGTCAGCGATTGCCGAGTCAATGGCAGCGATGACCGCACCAGACTTGGGCGCCGTCGCAATGTAGATCGTCGCTTCTGCAAGCGGGATCCGCGCCTCTGGCAGGCCAATCATCTGAGTTGCCTCGGCTGCTGCGACTGCAATAGGGAGCGCCTGCGGATCCGCCATTCCAACATCTTCTGCCGCATGGACCATGAGTCGCCTGGCGATAAAGCGCGGGTCCTCCCCCGCCTCAAGCATTCGTGCAAGGTAGTGAATGGCGGCATCGGGATCAGAGCCGCGCATCGACTTAATGAAGGCGCTCACCACGTCATAGTGCTGATCGCCGTTGCGGTCGTACCGAAGAAGTGCGCGATCAACCGACGCCTCGACGATCTCGAAGGTGACGAGCGGAAGGGACGCCGGCGCGTCGGATTCTGCGTCACTGGCGGGCGCCTCATCGAGGCCCCGGTCATCGTCCTCATCATCGTCATCATCGTCATCATCGTCTTCGTCGTCGGTTGCAAGAAGATCGACCGGGGTCATCGCAGACGCCGCAGCAGCCTCCAGCGCAGTGAGTGCGCGTCTAGCGTCGCCAGAAGCAAGTTGCACGAGCGCATCAAGCGCTTCGGGTGCGAGTTCCACAGCACCTCGAAGGCCACGCGGATCCGCGACAGCGCGCGTCAACAATTCCCGAAGATCATCGTCAGTGAGTGGCTCGAGTGTGAGCAACAGTGAACGAGACAGCAACGGACTAATCACCGAGAAAGAGGGATTCTCGGTGGTTGCGGCGACGAGCGTCACCCAGCCGTTTTCTACGCCGGGAAGTAACGCATCCTGCTGCGCCTTCGTGAAACGGTGAATCTCATCCAAAAAGAGCACGGTTGCAATGTCATACAAATCACGGTCATTGAGCGCACGCTCCATGACCGTGCGAACGTCTTTGATCCCAGCCGTGACCGCGGAAAGCTCCACGAACCGTCTCCCACTCGAGTGCGCGATTGCCTGCGCGATGGTGGTTTTGCCGGTGCCGGGCGGCCCCCAGAGAATGAGAGACACGGCCGAGCCAGTGCTATCGCTCGCAAGCTGACGCAAGGGAGATCCGGGCCGCAGCAGCTTTCGTTGGCCGACGACTTCATCGAGTGAACGCGGCCGCATTCGCACCGCGAGCGGGGCGGTTACGGAGAAGGGCGCGGATCCTGACACGCTGCCATCGTATCTTCGGATTCAATGAAGCGTCGAACTCCCCCGCTTTTATCGCCACACTATGGCTATAGTGGATACCGTCTATTCCACGGTCGGCGGACAACGTCGATCCCGCACGGCAGGTGAGCAACACGGTGAGCGAAGCTACGAACGAAACCCCTTGGGGACGAGTCGATGAGGACCGCACGGTTTACGTGCGCGAGGGTGACGCCGAGCGCGTCGTAGGCTCTTTCCCTGACGGCACCCCTGAAGAGGCCCTGGCCTACTTCGAGCGCAAGTACAACGATCTCGCGGGGCAGATTACGCTCCTCGAGGCCCGCGTCGCGCGAGGCACAACTGACGGTTCAGCCGCAGAGGCAGTAACCAAGCTGCGCGAGCAGCTCGTCGAGCCCGCAGCGGTCGGCGACATCGCAGCACTTCGCGCACGTGTTGAGAAGCTTGACGGTCGCGCCGCAGAGCTCACCGAAAAGCAGCAGCAGGAGCGCGAAGAAGCGAAGAAGGCTGCACTCGCTGAACGCGAGGCAATCGTGGTTGAGGCTGAGCGCCTTGCTGCACAGCCTGAGGCATCGATCCGTTGGAAGGACACGAGCCTCGCTTTCGAGAAGCTCTTCACCGACTGGCAGACCGCACAGCGCACTGGCCTGCACATCGCGAAGCCCGTTGCTGACGGCCTGTGGAAGCGCTTCCGCAACGCACGCCAGTCGTTTGACACGGCTCGCCGCGCACACTTCTCGCAGCTCGACGCAAACAACAAAGAGGTCAAGCACCGCAAGGAACGCCTCATCACTCAGGCTGAGGCGCTCGCTAGCCGCGGCATCGACGGTATCCCCGCATACCGCGACCTCCTCGATGAGTGGAAGGCGTCCGGCCGCGCGAGCCGCAAGCTCGACGATCAGCTCTGGGCCCGCTTCAAGGCGGCAGGCGATGTGCTGTACCAGGCAAAGGCCGAGGCCGCTGCACAGACCAACGAGGAGTACACCGCAAACCTCGAGGCAAAGGAAGCAATCCTTGCCGACGGCGTTTCGATCCTCGAAATCACCGACCACGCTGCAGCACGCAAGCAGGTCACCGCGCTCCAGCTTCGCTGGGACGAGGTCGGCCGCGTGCCCCGCGAGTCACTCCGTGACATCGAGGGTCGCCTGCGCCGTATTGAAGATCACGTGAAGCAGCTCGAAGAGGATCACTGGTCGCGCACAAACCCTGAGACCCAGGCCCGCACAACCGGCCTCCGCGCACAGCTTGAGGCATCGATTGCTGAGCTCGAGGCCGAGATCAGCGCTGCGAAGGCTGCTGGTAACGCCAAGAAGGCTGAAGCCGCTGAGGCAAAGCTCGCGACCCAGAAGTCGTGGCTTGATGCAATCGGTGACTAAGGTCAACTGAGTTATACACAGGGCGGGCGTCACCGAGTGGCGTCCGCCCTTCGTGTTCCCGCATGATGGGGCGCATGTACCCCACACCAACGTTCAAAACCCGTAAGTCCGTTCCGCCGCGTATCGCAGACTGGCCGATCGCCCAGCAGTACGCAGAACGGCTCCGCGGCACCGTCGTGGCTTGTGGCCCTGGGTTCCGGCTCGCGTCGTGGCCAGACGTGCCGGCCACCCGCATTACAGCGCTCTCCAGATGGCTCATTTCGCCGCGCTATATCGCTGTTCACATGACGGCAGCATGGATCTGGGGTGCCTGCTATCAGCCGGGCGAACCGACCGTCCTCACTCGCGGCGGGCGGATCAGCTCCGGTCGGGAGCGTTCTGGCGCTACATACCGCATCGGTCGAATAGCTGAGTCAGAGATCCACACGCTTGCCGGCTTCTCAGTAAGCACACCGTTGCGCACAGCGTACGATCTCTTACGCACTCAAGGCAGGTTCGATACCCGTGAGCGCGCAGCCGTTCGATTGCTTGCGTTCGGCCGCTTGGAAGAGCTCCGTGCTAGGGCCTCGCGTTGCTCACCGAGTGAGGGCAAGCTGATCCGCACACGACTCGAAGCCCTATACGGGGCAGCCAGGCCTCTCCCCTAGTTCGTAACGCGATAGACGTCGTAGACGCCCTCAATTCGACGCACAGCGTTGAGTACGTGGTCGAGGTGGTTCGTCCCTGCCATCTCAAACACGAAGCGACTCACCGCCAGACGCGCACTCGATGTGTTCACAGAGGCAGAAAGGATGTTGACGTGGTGCTCAGAGAGCGCCTTGGTGACGTCGGAGAGCAAACCGGAACGGTCAAGCGCTTCCACCTGGATCTGAACGAGGAACATACTCTTCGAGTTCGGCGCCCACTCGACATCAACGAGACGCTCAACCTGGGTGGAGAGAGAAATAAAGTTCGGGCAGTCAATTCGATGTACCGAGACGCCCTGCCCCTTGGTCACGAAGCCTCGTACATCATCGCCAGGAACCGGAGTGCAGCACTTTGCAAGTTTGGCGAGTACGTCAGTCGCGCCCTTAACAATTACCCCGCTTGCTGAGGTGGTGTGACGGCGCGGCTTTGGCGCGTCAATGCCCTGCACGGCGATGCTCTCCGCATCAACTGTCCCGCGGTCTGCCGCAGTGAGAGCGGTCGCACGATCGATCACGTTGGCGGCCGAAATACGACCCTCACCGATCGCAGCGTAGAGCGTCGTCACATCTGCGAAGTTGTTCTGTGCAGCGACCTGCAGGAGCACCTCGGAGTTCAGCAGTCGATGCAGCGGGAGACTCTGCTTCCGCAGGGCCTTGGTGAGCTCGAGCTTGCCGGCCTCGGCTGCCTCATCTCGCCGTTCTTTCGAGAACCACTGGCGGATCTTGTTCTGCGCACGCTTGCTCTTCACAAACGTGAGCCAGGAGCGGTTCGGGCCCGCATCCGGATCCTTTGAGGTAAAGACCTCTACGACATCACCGTTCTGCAGGGTGGTCTCAAGCGGGACCAGGCGGCCGTTCACGCGCGCACCCATCGTACGGTGGCCGACCTCGGTGTGGACTGCGTACGCAAAGTCCACGGTCGTACCACCCTCGGGGAGTCCGATAACTCGCCCCTTGGGAGTGAAGACGTAAACCTCTTTCGCGCCGATCTCGAAGCGGAGCGCATCGAGGAACTCACTCGGATCTTCCGTTTCGGCTTGCCAGTCAGAGATGTGTGCCAGCCAGGCCATATCGTTCGACTTGGTCTCTTCGGGGCGCTGCTGCCGTTGCTTGTACTTCCAGTGCGCTGCAACACCGTACTCTGCACGCTGGTGCATCTCGTACGTACGAATCTGAATCTCGACCGCGCGCCCGTCAGGACCCACTACCGTCGTGTGCAACGACTGATACAGGTTGAACTTGGGCGTCGCGATGTAGTCCTTAAAACGGCCAGGAATCGGAGTCCAACGCGCATGTACAGCGCCAAGCACCGCATAACAGTCGCGGATCGAGTTCACAAGCACTCGAATACCGACGAGGTCGTAGATGTCATCAAAGTCACGCCCACGCACGATCATCTTTTGATAGATCGAGTACAACTCTTTCGGCCGACCAGTCACCTCCCCGCGGATCTTCGAATCTCGGAGGTCAGACTCGATCGCGCCGATCACATTCCCGACAACCTCATCACGCTGTGGGTTGCGCTGCTGCACGAGATTGTCGATCTCGGCATACAGTTTTGGCTTGAGCACCGCGAATGACAGGTCTTCGAGTTCAGTCTTCATCGACTGAATTCCGAGCCTGTGTGCGAGCGGCGCAAAGATCTCGAGAGTCTCCTGCGCTTTCCGCTTTGCAGACTCGCTCGGCACGAATCCCCAGGTGCGCGCATTGTGGAGGCGATCCGCCAATTTAATAACGAGCACCCGAATGTCTTTCGACATCGCTACTACCATCTTGCGAACGGTTTCTGCCTGCGCTGAATCGCCGTACTTGACTTTGTCAAGCTTCGTCACACCGTCAACGAGCATGGCAATCTCAGAGCCAAAGTCTGCGGTGAGTTGCTCGAGTGTGTAATCGGTGTCCTCTACCGTGTCGTGCAGAAGTGCCGCTGCAATTGCAACCGGGGCGACGCCAAGATCAGCCAAGATCTGGGCGACGGCGATGGGATGGGTGATGTATGGCTCACCGCTCCGACGCTTTTGCCCGCGGTGAGCCTTCTCAGCCACTGCGTAGGCCCGCTCGATGAGGCCAACGTCACCGCGTGGATGGTTGGCCTTGACCGTGCGGATCAAATCATCTACCGCTCCGTGTCCTGAGCCCCGGGAAAAAATCCGCGGAACAAGGCGGCGGAGGGCAGTCGATCCCCCGGGTGTAGCGTCAGTCGCGTTCATGGCACTCTCCCTCGAACTGATTGAACGCTACACCACGGGGGATCGAATTAACGAACCCGCGGGTGCGCGAGTTTCATTTAGCCGCTATTCGGATGCCTCCGCAGCTACGACCTCTTCCTCGCGCGCACGCTGACGAAGCACCTTCTTGTCGTGCTCAACAATGATCTTGTCTTTCTCACGCAACTGCGCATAGACAGGAGCAGCGATGAAGATCGTCGAGTACGCGCCAACGAGAATACCGATGAACAACGCGAGCGAAATGTCGCGGAGCGTACCGGCACCGAGCACGAACGCGCCGATGAAGAGGATCGAGCCAACGGGGAGCAACGCAACCACCGAGGTGTTGATCGAACGGACAAGCGTTTGGTTCACTGCAAGGTTGACCGACTCACCAAAGGTACGCGACTCGTTGAGCTCGCCGGGCGTCGTGTTCTCGCGAATCTTATCGAAGACCACAACGGTGTCATACAGCGAATAGCCAAGGATCGTCAGGAAGCCGATCATTGCTGCTGGGGTGATCTCGAAACCAGCGAGGCCGTAGATACCTGCGGTGATGATGAGGTCGTGCAGCAGGGCGGTCAGCGCCGCTAGCGACATCTTCCAAGTACGGAAGTAGATCGCCATCACGAGCGCGGCTAGCAGAATGAACACGATAAGCGCGATGATCGCCTGTTTCGTGATGTCCTGTCCCCATGCGGGACCCACGTACGAATACGTGACCTTTTCAGACTTCACATCGTAGGCGGTAGCAAGTGCATCAGTTACCGCGATGTTTTCTGACTCTTTGAGTGCCTCCGTCTGCACACGAATATCGGTCGGACCGAGCTTCGTGATCTTCGGAACAGCATTCGGAAGGACCTCCGCGACGGCCTGTTCGGCAATCTTCGGGTCCTGCTTTGCGGATTCGGCGAGGTGCACCTGGAACTGGCTACCACCGGTGAACTCAATGCCAAAGCTAAAGCCACCGCGCGCGATCGGGCCAATGACTGCGAGTGCAATCAGGATGATCGAAAGCGTGTACCAAATCTTGCGCTTGCCGATGAAGTTGATCGACTTCTCACCGGTGTAGAGCGCGTTACCAAACTCAGAGAATGAACGAGCCATGTTTAGCCCTCCTTACCAGCAGCTGCAAGATCAGCAGCCTTGCGTTCTGCGATCGTCTGACGCCGTTCTGCTTCGTTACGGCTCTTCGCAACCTTTTTACCTGCGCCCTTAGCTGCCACCACTGGCTCACGGAACTGCGCGCGCCCTCGGTATACCGCGCCAAGCTGCTGGGGGTTCAAACCAGATGCGGGATGACCCGACTGGTAGAACTTCGTCCGCGAGAGTAGCACGAGCATCGGGTGGGTGAACAATGCGATTACGAGCACGTCGACAATGGTCGTCAGACCGAGCGTGAACGCGAAGCCCTTGACGTTGCCGACAGCGAGAATGAACAGAATAAGCGCGGCAAGCAAGTTGATGCCGTCAGAAGCAAGAACCGTCCGGATCGCGCGCTTCCAGCCGTTCTCTACCGCACGCTCGATCGGGTGACCATCGCGTAGCGCGTCACGGATGCGTTCGAAGTAGACAATGAACGAGTCTGCAGTAAAGCCGACCGCGACCACGATACCCACGACGCCCGCGAGCGAGAGTCGGTACCCCTGACGCCACGAGAAGAACGTGAGAAGCAGGTACGTAAGCACGGCTGCGATCGCGAGAGAAGCAATCGTCACGGTACCGAGCAAACGGTACTGGAACAGCGAGTAAACGACGACAAGGAGCAAACCGATGAGGCCTGCGAGCAGGCCTGCCTGGAGCTGGTTCGCACCGAGCGTTGCAGAAATATCTTCCTGACTCTGCACGGTGAAGCCAATCGGCAACGCGCCAAACTTCAGCTGATCTGCGAGCGTTGCAGCGTCTTCCTGGGTGAAGTCACCCGAAATAGAAGGCCGGCCATCGAGAATCTGTGCCTGCATTGCAGGCGCGGAAAGCACACGACCATCAAGCACAAATGCGAACTGGTTCATGGGAGCAGGCTGACCAAAGAGGCGGGTGCTGATCTCACCAAAGACTTTGGCCCCCTTCTTGTTCATGGTCATCTGAACAACCCACTGGCCGTTCGATGCGCCCGAGTTCGTAGTGCCCATCTGCGAAGTCGCATCAGTGATGACGTCGCCGCTGAGCTCGACAGGGCCAAGAATGTACTTCTGGAGACCGTTCGAATCACAGGTAATGAGCGGACGATCCTTTGGCATCTCTGCCGCGTTCAGAACTGAGTCATCCATACAGGTGAACTCGAGGAAGTCGGCCTGTAGCTGCTCGGTAAGCCAGGCAGTGTCGCCTGCGCTTTCAGGGATCTGCTCCGGGTCTCGGGCAGCGATCTGCTCTTCAGTCGTCGGCTTCGGCGCGTCTGCTTCTTCACCATCTACCGCAGCATTTACCTCGGTGTCAGCAGCCTCAGCGGTCTGATCAGTCTGCAACTCTGCAAGCTGATCTTCCGTGAGGCCTGCGGCGATTGCAAGCACCGGCCGGAACTCAAGGTTTGCCGATGCTTCAATACGCTTCAGCGTAGCTTCGTCAGCTTTACCGGGGATCGCAACCGAAATGTGGTTGCTGCCCTGAGTAGTGATTTCAGCCTCGGAAACGCCAGAGGCGTCAACGCGCTGGCGGATGATCGAGACAGCCTGGCTCAGCTGCTCACCGCTGACCGCCTGGCCATCGGTTTGATTTGCAGCGAGCAAAATCTGGGTGCCGCCCTGGAGATCAAGGGCAAGCTTCGGGGTCCACGTCGCGTCACTACGGAAAACTCCGAGCGTGATCAGGCCAGACAGACCAACAATGAGGACGAGAAGGAAGACGAGCGAACGCCTCGCCTTCTTGACGGCAGGGGATGACGCCATGAGTGCGCTTTCGCTTTCAATAGGAGATGCCGGGCCGAAGCCCGGCATCAAGAGTTACTTCGCCTGATCGGCGCTGTCGTCGTTGCCTGAGGTCGTATCACCGTTCTCAGGCTGAGCTGCTTCAGAGTTCTCGATACGCTCACCGAATGCAGGATCATCGTCAGGAGCGAGTTCGCTCTCTGCCGCGTCAACCGGTGCTGCCTCAGTGGGAGCAATGATCTGGCTTACCGCCTGACGGTGAACTACGAGCGTGGTCGAACCGCTCGTTACCGTAACCCGGTTGTTCTCTTCATCAATCGAATCGATGGTTGCGTAGATGCCGCTCGAAAGCATTACCTCAGCGCCGGGGCGCATGTCGTTCTGCATCTGCGCTGCGGCTGCCTGACGCTTCTTCCCGTTACGGAACATGAAGAAGATGAGCACGGCAATGAGGCCGAACATCACGATTGAAATGGGATCCACCCTGAAGGTCCTTCCGAGAAAAGAATTCCGCGCAAACGCACGGTCCATTTCAGTCTATCGAGAAAGGGGCTGTGAGAGGCTACAGATTTCTTCCCTCACAGCCGACACGAAAATGTGACTATCTCTAGTGTGCTGCGGCATTCCAGTTGGGGCCGGTTCCGACCTGCACTTCGAGCGGTACCGAGAGATCTGCGGCATTTGCCATTGCCTCGCGAACGAGCGTTTCCAGCTGTGCTTCTTCACCAGGAGCGACCTCAAACATCAATTCATCATGAATCTGCAGGAGCATGCGCGACTGCAGTCCAGCCTCTGCGATTGCCTGCTCCACGCGAATCATAGCGATTTTGATGATGTCGGCGGCCGAACCTTGAATTGGTGCGTTCAGGGCAGCCCGTTCCGCATTCTCACGGAGGATTCGATTCGGACTCGCAAGATCCGGGAATGGACGTCGGCGACCGAAGATCGTCTCAGTGTACGTATCGGCCTTCGCTTGTTCTACAACCGCACGCAGGTAGTCTCGCACTCCACCAAATCGCTCGAAGTAGTCAGTCATCAGCTGCTTCGCCTCGCCCGCAGTAATACCGAGCTGCTTCGAAAGCCCAAACGCGGAGAGACCGTAGGCAAGGCCATACGACATAGCCTTCACCTTTGAACGCATTTCATTCGTCACCTCTGCTGGTTCGACGCCAAAGATGCGTGAACCAACAAAGCGGTGCAGATCTTCACCTGCGTTGAAGGCTTCGATGAGCCCTTCATCGCCCGACAGGTGAGCCATGATTCGCATTTCAATCTGCGAGTAGTCAGCAGTCATGAGCGTGCTGTCCTGCGGCTCGTGGATGAAGCCTTCACGAATCCGACGGCCCTCTGCAGTGCGGACCGGGATGTTCTGGAGGTTAGGATCCGTCGAAGCCAGACGGCCCGTACTCGCCCCCACCTGAACAAGGGTGGTGTGGATACGAGAGTCGTCGTCAACGGCCTTCATGAGGGTCTCAACGATTTGGCGAAGCTTGTTCGCGTCTCGATGCTCGAGGAGCGCGTCAAGGAACGGGTGCGGCTGTCGCTGTTGCAGATCTTGCAGTGCGGCCGCATCGGTGGTGTAACCCGTGCGAGTCTTTCGGGTCTTTGGCATGTCGAGTTCTTCAAAAAGCACCTGCTGCAGCTGCTTCGGTGAAGAAAGATTCACCTCATGCCCAATTGCAGTGAACGCGCGCTGTTCAAGTTCAGCAACTCGAGCACGGAGTTCGGTGTCATGCGCTTCAAACAGCGGCAGATCAACTGCGACACCTCGAGTCTCAAGCGCAACAAGAATCGGCAGCAGCGGGAGCTCGATGTCGCGGTAGACCGAACCGGTGCCCTCCGAGAAACGACCGACAATTGCCTGATGCACGCGAGCGACATACCAGGCACGCGCGTCGACGCCGGCATTTTCGTCTTCGTTAGGCACCAGCTGGTTCGGATCAGGTGTAGGAATCTCTTCCCCGAGGTAGCGGAACACCGCTTCAGCGAGGGTCTTCTCAGCAGCTGACGGCCGGAAAAGCCACGCAGCAAGAAGCGCATCTCCAGAGATACCCGAAAGCTCCACGCCGACGCCTGCTGCGATGCGCATGTGTGCCTTCGCGTCAAAGAAGACCTTGGGAGCGTCAGACGACAGCCACTCCTCAAACTGGCAGTAGTCACGACCGCCAGGCTGCCAGGTGAATTTCACCGTCGCTTCAGTCGTGGCCAGACCCACTTCAATCACGCTATCAAGCGGAGCGAACTCAACTGCGGGAGAGTCGGATTTCGCGAGCCAGTCCCCCAGCTCTTCGTCGATGAGCAGTTTCGCCTCAGGCAGCTGAGGAGCAAGTTCAATGGTGGTCGCGGCAGCCCCGACTGGAACCTCGGTGCCGGCAAGCTTTGCAACTCGCTGAAGCAAAGTTCGGAATTCCAGCTTCGCAAATACGGGCTGCACCTGGGCAATGTCGAGTTCACCGCGGTCGAGCTCGGGAAGCGTGACCGGCAGCTCAACGTCACGCACGAGCCGGTTCAGTCGGCGATTACGCTCAGCCAAGTGCGCGTTTTCACGCAGGCTCTCTCCGACCTTGCCAGTGACCTCGTCTTGCCGACGCAAGATCTCTTCAAGCGAACCAAACTGATTGATCCACTTCACTGCAGTCTTTTCGCCAACACGAGGAATGCCCGGCAGGTTGTCGCTGGTCTCACCGACGAGCGCCGCAATCTCGGGATATTGCTCTGGCCGGACGCCGTATCGCTCCATCACCTTTTCTGCGTCGTACCGCGTGAGCTCGGTCACGCCCTGCTTCGACGGGTATAGCAACGTGACATTGTCATCGACAAGCTGAATAGTGTCGCGGTCGCCGCTCACCACAAGCACACGATACCCAGCAGCGGAGGCCGTCGTCGAGAGCGTCGCGAGAATATCGTCGGCCTCGTAACCCTCTTTCTCAATGGTCACGATTCCCATCGAGTGCAGGGCCTCCTGCAACAGCGGTATCTGTCCTTTGAACTCGGGCGGCGTTTCACCACGCGTGCCCTTGTACTCGGGGTACTCCTCCGTGCGGAAGGAGTGACGTGAGATGTCAAACGCGACCGCGACCGCGTCAGGCTTCTCGTTGGTCAACAGGTTGATGAACATCGCAATGAAGCCGTGCACTGCGTTCGTGTGCTGACCCGTCTGAGTCTGGAAACGATCGACGGGAAGCGCATAGAACGCACGGAAGGCCAGCGAGTGACCATCTACGACCATGAGGGTAGGCTGAGTTTTCGACACAAATACAGCCTACAAGTCACCGCCGACATTCGAAACGGTGACGCGACGCAACGCCGAGAGGAAGCCTTTGAGCGAGCAGAACAACCTCATTCCAGAACCAGAGGGCGCAGGAGAAAACTTTATCGCCTGGCGAGGCCTCGGCGCCCTCGCTGACAAAATGGGCATCAAGGTGACCGAGTTCACCCGCGACCGTGCAGTTGCAACGATGCCGGTCGAGGGCAACACACAGCCAATCAATCTCATGCACGGTGGCGCGTATGTCGTGATCGGCGAGACTCTGGGATCCATGCACGCGAACTACGTAGCGCCTGCTGGCAAAGTCGCAGTTGGCGTCGATATCAACGCCACCCACACAGGTTCTGCGGTGAGCGGATTGGTAACCGCCGTTTGCACGCCGATTCGTCTCGGACGAACGCTGACCGTTCACGAAATTGTCGTCACTGATGAGCGTGGTCGCCGGTGTTCAACCGTGCGGATCACAAACGTCTACAAGGAACTGTAGAAATGAAAAAGCCCCGCTGATGTGCGGGGCTTTTTCATTTCGAGGATTAGTCCTTCTTGGCACCAAGCTGATCGATAATGGTCTTTGCGACGTCCTGCATGGTCAGCCGGCGATCCATTGATGCCTTCTGGATCCAGCGGAATGCCTCGGGCTCCGACAGGCCCATCTTGTCGTTCAGAATACCCTTGGCGCGGTCAACGAGCTTACGCGTTTCGAAACGCTCAGCAAGATCGGCAACCTCGTTCTCCAGGGTGACAATCTGCTGGAAGCGCGAAAGTGCGATCTCAATCGCGGGAATCAGGTCAGCAGGAGTGAAGGGCTTCACAACGTAAGCAAGCGCGCCTGCCTCCGTTGCGCGCTCAACCAGCTCGCGCTGGCTGAATGCGGTGAGCAGCACAACAGGAGCAATGTTCTCCTTGTTGATCTGCTCAGCGGCCGAGATGCCATCAAGCTGAGGCATCTTCACGTCCATGACCACGAGGTCGGGACGAAGCTCCTTGACGAGTTGCACCGCGGTCTCACCGTCGCCAGCTTCGCCAACAACGTCATAGCCGTTGTCGCGCAGCGTCTCGACGATGTCCAAGCGAATCAGTGATTCATCTTCCGCGACGACGACGCGACGCGGAGTGCTGCTCAATTCAGTCATGCGCACAATCTTACTCCCTCAGTCTGCGCAAAACCGGTGCGCCAATGCGATACAGTATTTTCCATAGGCCGGATTGGTGGAATTGGTAGACACGACGCACTCAAAATGCGTTGCCGAAAGGTGTAAGGGTTCGAGTCCCTTATCCGGTACAAAATACTCAGGGCTCCTGTGCGTAACACGAAGTTACGTACAGGAGCCCTGAGTCGTTTCTCCGGCCATGAGGCGAGTGAAGCGCTACTAAACCTTGCGAAAATTTCACTCATTGAGGGGTCGTGTCGACCATCCGTTCGACGCGACACGCTGAATGGCCGCTAATCACGAATTTCTTTTTTCACCTCGTTTTTCATTCGAACCGCATCGCGATGAGCCTCAGCCTTTTTCACTTCAGCTTCTGACTTGAGTTCTTCCATCTTGTCTTTTGCGCGGTCTACGCCGTCTTCAACAGCCTTGCCGACTTTTTCGGCTGCCCCTTCTACGGCATCCTTTGCGTCTTCTAGAAACCCCATTGTTGCCTGCTTTCGTTGAGAACAAATTTACGATTCACACCAAGTGGCGTTCACTCGGCTTTCTTGCGACCAGAGAATAGTCCCCAGATCAATAGCACGAGGATAGCGCCGCCAATAGCCAGTGCCCAGGTCTGCAATGACCAAAACTCCTCGAGCGGCGCGCCAAAGAGGAACGAGCCGAGCATGCCCCCGAGCATGGCCCCGACTACTCCGAGTAGCAGTGTCGCAAAACACCCACCGCCCTGCTCCCCAGGAAGGATCGCCTTGGCGATTGCACCAGCGATCAAGCCCAGAATCAGAAATGCGAAAAATCCCATGTTTCCTTCTCCTTTCGGGTGTTCACTATTACACGCCTCGACTCGCGTTGCGTCAACCCTTGTTCTCAGCATTCCCAGGGCAAAAGAAAAAGGGGCCGCACACTCTGTGTACGACCCCTGCAAGAAATCTTGCCTAATTACTTCCCGCGACCAATCACATGCTTGCGCGGACGCGCTTCGGGCAATGCACCCGTAGACTCACCCATCCGGTGAATACGAAGGGTGTTCGTGCTGCCAATGATTCCAGGAGGGGAACCAGCAACAATGACGACCTTGTCGCCGACATTCAAGCGCTCAACTTCTAGGAGCACCTCGTCAACCTGCTCGAACATGCGGTCCGTGCTGTCAACGCGGGGTACCTCGTAGCTACGTGCACCCCAGGTCAGCTCCATGCGGCGACGCACATCTGGGCTGGGTGTGAAACCGAAGATGGGCACCGGAAGACGCAGGCGCGAGATGCGCCGTACGGTGTCACCAGACTCCGTAAAGACGCAGATTGCGCGAGCCTCGATGCCGCGAGCGACATCGCCTGCCGCCTTCGCGAGAACACCGCCCTGGGTGTGGGGCTGCGTACCGAGCGGCTCGATGCGATCAAGCGCATGGTCCTCGGTAGCACTAATGATGCGGTCCATCGTCGCGACTGCTTCGACCGGGTACGCGCCAACACTCGTCTCGCCCGAAAGCATGACTGCGTCGGCACCATCAAGGACCGCGTTCGCGCAGTCTGATGCTTCCGCACGCGTCGGACGCGGGTTCTCAATCATCGACTCGAATACCTGAGTTGCCACGATGACCGGCTTCGCGCTACGACGTGCCATCGCGATGGCCTCAGTCTGCACAAGCGGAACCTGTTCAAGCGGAAGCTCTACGCCAAGGTCGCCGCGAGCCACCATGACACCGTCAAACGCGTCAACGATCTCCTGCAGGTTTTCAACGGCCTGCGGCTTTTCGATCTTCGCGATCACGGGAAGTCGGTAGCCTTCTTCGTCCATGATCTCGTGAACACGGGTGATATCTGCGGCGTCACGAACGAACGAGAGCGCGATGTAGTCGGCGCCGAGCTTCATAGCCCAACGAAGATCTTCTTCATCCTTATCGGAGAGTGCAGGAACGTTCACAGCAACACCGGGAAGGTTGATTCCCTTGTTGTTGGAGACAGCGCCAGGGATCTCAACTACCGTGTGCACGGTGTCCTCGGTCACCTGAGTCGCACGCAGCAGAACCTTGCCATCGTCAACGAGTAGCGGATCACCGACACTCACATCGCCAGGCAGCGCCTTGTGTGTGGTGCCGCAAATCGTGCGGTCGCCGATAATGTCACGGGTCGTAATCGCGAACTCATCGCCAACCTCGAGCTCGTACGGACCGCCCTCGAACTTGCCAAGGCGAATCTTCGGTCCTTGGAGATCAGCGAGAACCGCAATCGGGCGTCCGACCTCGATCTCGGCCCGACGGATGTTTCGATACACGCCCTCGTGCACATTGTATGTGCCGTGAGACATATTCAGTCGAGCAACATTCACACCAGCTCGAATGAGATCGAGGGTGTTGTCATAGTTGGAGACAGCTGGTCCCCAGGTTGCAACAATCTTGGCGTGGCGCATGAGAGGGCCTCCCTTAGTTCTGCGAACTTGCGGCCACGGCTTCGTTGGAGCCATGGTCAAGAATGTGGTGGTATGCCTCAGCATCATTGGTCGAGGCAAGCACCGCGTCGGTCGGGTTCATGCGACCCGGCAGGTATACCGAGGTCTCAAGGCCGACGTGACGACGACGGATGACGAAGAAGAGGACCACTCCGGCGAGAACTGCTACCCAAGCCGCAAGAACGTTGGTACGCATGCCCAGGAACTGCATGCTCGGATCAACGCGCAAACTCTCGACGATGACGCGACCAAGGCCGTACCACACGAGATAGAGCGCGAAGAAGCTGCCCCAACGGAGCTGCGCACGCTTCTCGATCGCCAACAGGACGACGATGCCAAGGATGTTCCAGAGCGCTTCGTACAAGAAGGTCGGGTGGAACAAGGTTCCCTCGGGCAGTCCAATCGGGAATGCGGGATTCAGCGGGCTGATCTCAAGGCCCCAAGGCAGGGTCGTGGGGCCACCAAAGAGCTCATGGTTGAACCAGTTACCCAGGCGCCCAACTGCCTGCGCGAGTAGCAAGCCAGGGACCAGCGCGTCTGCAAATGACAGGAAGCGAATACCAGTAAGTCGCGACGCAATAAGCACACCGAAGGCGCCACCAATCAGCGCGCCAAAGATAGCGATGCCACCCTTCCAGAAGGCAAGCGCATCGAGCGGGTTACTGCCAGGGCCGAAGTAGTCACCGAAGTGCGTAAGCACGTGATAGACGCGTGCTCCGACAATGCCGAACACGAGCGCCCAAACGACGAAGTCGAGCACTGCACCGCCTTCACCGCCGCGAGCCTTCAAACGACGGCCGGTCCAGATGGCCGCAAGAATGATGCCAATCAGAATGCACAGCGCGTACATCCGAATCTGGAAGACACCGAGTTCGATGAACTGAAAATCGGGGCTGGGAATGCTCAGCGGGAGAATCATTGACTCCTCTTTCACCGACGAACGGTTCGCCGGGATCTTACGTCGGGCTGCAAGGAGCTTTCCCGCAGCGGAACAGTTTCAGCTTATCGCAGCGTGCCCTGCGAAATCTCGCGAGCTACCTCAGAAAGCCCTTCGACTCCCCCGTCACGCAGCGCGCGCACAAGGGCGGTGCCCACGATTGCGCCACTCGCGTAGTCGAGAGCAGCAGACACCTGGTCAGCATTTGAGATGCCGATACCAACGCACGGGAGTTCAACACCAGCGGCACGAAGACGACCGGTGAGGACACGGGCCGCGGCATCGAGCGATGCGCGCTCACCAGTGATTCCCATCGTCGAAACGGTGTACACGAAGCCAGTCGAACTGTCACGAATAAGTTCGATGCGCTCATCTGTCGAGGTCGGTGCCGCAAGGAACACGCGATCAAGACCGATCCGCTCACTGACAGCGATCCACTCTGCTGCCGCATCAGGCGTAATGTCAGGCGTAATCAGCCCGGCTCCACCAGCAGCCTTCAGGTCTTCTGCGAAGCGCTCGACGCCGTACTGCATCACGGGATTCCAATATGTCATCACCAGTACCGGCGTATCGACAGCATCGGTGATTCGGCGAATGGCCGAGAAGAGGTCGCGTAGCTTAAACCCGTTTGCAAGCGACTGACGAGTCGCTGCCTGGATGATTTCACCATCCATGACGGGGTCCGAGTATGGAACGCCAATTTCAAGCACGTCTGCGCCATTACGAGCGAGCGCAATTGCGGCCTCGACACTGGTATCGAGATCAGGGAAGCCGGCGGGCAGGTAACCGATAAGGGCGCCACGTCGCTCAACGTTTGCACGGCGAATTGCCTCAGAAACCTGAGATCCGCCATTCAGATCAGTCGAAGTGCTCAACCGATGACCTCCGAATCAGAAGCGTCGAGCAGGTCAAAGTACCGGCCTGCAGTAACCATGTCTTTGTCGCCGCGGCCAGAAAGGCTCACAAGCACGATTTCATCAGCCGGCAGTTCAGCAGCAAGGCGAAGCGCACCCGCGAGTGCGTGCGACGACTCGATCGCAGGAATAATGCCTTCAGTCTGGCTCAAGGCGCGAAGCGCATGCATTGCCTCGGCATCGGTGGCGGGGATGTACTCTGCGCGACCAATATCAGCAAGCCACGCATGAGCGGGGCCAACACCGGGGTAATCAAGACCAGCGGAAATTGAATGGGACTCGATGGTCTGGCCATCCTCGTCCTGGAGCACATAGGTACGTGCGCCGTGCAGAACACCGGGCGTCCCACGCTCAATCGAGGCAGCGTGCTGGTCGGTGTCTACTCCCTCGCCTGCAGCCTCGACGCCGTAGAGCTTCACATCAGCATCATCGAGGAATGCGTCGAACATACCAATTGCGTTCGATCCACCACCGACGCAGGCGACAACGGCAGCAGGCAGCTTGCCAGTCTTCTCCTGCAACTGAGCGCGAGCTTCCTCGGAAATAATCTTCTGGAAATCGCGAACCATTCCAGGGAACGGGTGTGGGCCAGCCGCAGTGCCGAAGATGTAGTTCGTACGCTCAACCGTGGCAACCCAATCTCGGTACGCCTCATTAATGGCGTCCTTGAGGGTGCGAGAACCTGCAGTCACCGCGACAACCTCCGCACCGAGAAGGCGCATACGTGCAACGTTGAGCGCCTGGCGTTCGGTATCGACCTCGCCCATGTAGACGGTGCAGTCAAGGCCGAAGAGTGCCGCGGCTGTCGCCGTTGCAACGCCGTGCTGGCCAGCCCCGGTCTCAGCGATCACACGAGTCTTGCCCAACCGCTTAGTCAGCAGCGCCTGGCCAAGAACATTGTTGATCTTGTGCGATCCGGTGTGGTTTAGATCTTCACGTTTGAGGAAGATACGCGCGCCGCCCGCAAGCGCCGCAAAGCGGGGAACCTCCGTGATTGGCGAAGGGCGCCCAGCGTACGAGAGGAGAAGCTCAAGGAGCTCTTCCTGGAAGGCAGGATCAGCCTTCGCCTCCTCGTACGCTGCGCTCAGCTCGTCAATCGCGGCGATGAGCGACTCAGGCATGAACCGCCCGCCGTATTCGCCGAAGAATGGTCCGTGTTCATCACGAAGGCTACGCGGTTCGCGAGCCTTACCAGGTGCCTGGTCTGTCATCTAGAGTTGCCCCATTGGTCTAGCTTTAAACGTTCAAATATGACTGCAGCGTAGCGATTGGGTCATTCGTCACGAGGGCCTCGCCAACAAGGATTGCGTCAGCTCCGGCCTGCCGGTAGTGCTCCACGTCAGCGACGCTGAGAACCGCAGATTCTGCGAGGCGTACTGCCCCAGCGGGAATCTGATCCGCAACACGACCGAAAAGATCGCGGTCCAGCTCGAAGGTACGCAGATCACGCGCGTTTACGCCGATGAGCTGGGCGCCCAGATCAACCGCACGTGCCACCTCGTCGGCCGAATGGGCCTCCACAAGCGGCGTCATGCCGAGCTGAAGGGTGAACGCATACAGTCGTTCAAGAAGCGGCTGCGGAAGCGCAGCCACAATCAAGAGCACCAGGTCGGCACCCGCTGCGCGGGCTTCGAGGATCTGGTACTCCTCACCGATGAACTCCTTACGGAGCACCGGGATACTTACTGCCTTACGCACAGCCTCAAGGTCGGCAAGCGAACCCTTGAACTTGCGCTCCTCAGTGAGGACGCTCACTACACTCGCGCCACCAGTTTCATACTGTGCGGCAAGAGCATGCGGCTCGGGAATGTCAGCAAGAGGCCCGCGCGACGGGCTCGCGCGCTTCACCTCTGCAATCACCTTGATGTGATCAGCAGGGGCGAGCGCTGCGAGCGCGTCAAGCGCGGGCACGCGTGCGAGTGCTTCGGCTTCAACAACCGAGAGCGGTCGAGTGAGGCGGCGCGTAGCCGCGTCCTCGAGGGAACCCGCAAGAAGCTGCTCAAGCACTGTTAGTCGTGCGACTTCGGAACGTACTTAGGGCCGTTCACTCCGTAGCCCGCCTTCGAGATGATCCAGCCGAGGATCAGGCCGAAGGCAACAACGCCTGCGCTGACCCACACCATGGTGGGCATGTGCAGGAAGAAGAACACGGTTCCGGCAGCAATGCCAAGCAGCATCACAATTACCGCAGTCCATGCTGCGGGGGAATCTCCGTGACCAGGGTCACCGTTCTGGGTGCTCATGAATCTCCTTGTAGACAAGCTCGTACCCGGGCGGATACGTACTGGGTCAGTCTATCGGTACTCCCAGCTTTCTCCCAAAGTTGCGGCGGCGCGTCATTTTCGCCCCACATCTATGGTCACTTATGGCGTGGAAAGCGTGGGATCTTCGCCGTCACTCAACGCGTCCCAATCAGAGATGCGGTCGGGGCCGGCTGACTTCTTTACCTCGGGCTTGCGCGATTTTTCTGCCCCACTCGCGTACTTCCGGTCCCCTGCGCCCCAGTTCCCCGAGACGAACAACGCCACGATTCCGAGGATGGCAATAAGCACGCCAGCGACGATGACCACGATGGGCCAGACCGTTGTCGAGGCGACGATCACGGTCTCAACAGCGTCGCCAGAGAGACCGGTGAGCTCGGTTGCGGTACCCCGCACCGCGGCAATCGGATCATTCAGCACACTGAATCCACCGTAAGCAATTCCAGCCCCGAGCAGCGCGATGAGTACCGCAAGCACGCGTCTGAACACCGATCCAGCAATCGCCAAGACCAATGCCGCGACAAGCGCAGCAACACCTACGGGCGAAAGCGCCGGGTTGGCATTATGCCCAGAAACAGTTCCGATGCCGATCTCACTATCGACACCGAGCTGGGTGATGTCGAACTGGACCCATCCCTGCGAACCGACGATGAGCGATCCGCCACCGAGAACGGCAATCGCCAGGATGAGTGTCCACTTATTCCGCATGCTGCGCCTTCTCCTCCGCTGCTGCACGCAGCGAGTTCGCGATGGCAACGGCGCGCAGAGGCGCAGCTGCCTTGTTTCGGCATTCCTCGTCCTCGCTTGCGGGAACGGAGTCTGCCACGATACCTGCGCCAGCTTGAATCATTGCGACGCCGTCCTTGATGGTGGCAGTGCGGATCGCGATAGCAAGATCCGCCGCCCCACCGAAGCCGAAGTACCCAACGACACCGCCGTACACTCCGCGTCGCACCGGCTCGAGCTCATCGATGATCTCGAGCGCGCGCGGCTTGGGTGCGCCAGAAAGGGTTCCCGCGGGGAATGTGGATCGGAAGACATCAATCGGGCTGTTGCCATCAGCGATCTTGCCCTCGACGCTCGACACAATGTGCATGATGTGGCTGAATCGTTCGACACGCATAAACTCAGTGACCTCGACCGATGCCGGATCACACACTCGCGCCAGGTCATTGCGCGCCAAATCGACGAGCATGAGGTGCTCCGCTCGTTCCTTTTCATCGGCGAGTAGATCGCGCTCAAAGAACTGGTCCTCGTCAACGGTCGCACCACGCGGTCGCGAACCAGCAATCGGGTGCGTCATTACATCGCCTGAGGCCTGAATGGTCACGAGCGCCTCCGGGCTCGAGCCAACGACGGCAAAGGGTTCACCGTCGGAATCCTCGAGCTGCAGTAGGTACAGGTACGGGCTCGGGTTGAGATGGCGGAGCACGCGATAGACATCGAGCGGGTCAGCAGTGCACTCCTGATCGAAACGCTGCGACGGTACGACCTGGAAGATATCGCCGTCAACGATGTGCTTTTTAGCTTGCAGTACCGCGGCCTCAAACTCGGGGCTGGTGGTGAGGCGTGCCGGATCCGCCACTGCATCACGGTCAATCGTATTGAGCGGCGAGGCGAGCGGCTCAGCGAGCGCAGCCTGCAACGCGTCGAGTCGTGCCTGCGCGTCAGCCCACTGCGCATCAGCATCAGCATCAATGCCAGCGCCCGACTCCCCCAGCACCGAATCGTTCAGCACGTTGGCGAGCAACACGACCGATCCTTCGCGGTGATCAATCACCACGAGTTCGGAAACGAAACTCAACCCTTGTGAGGGCAGGTTCGATCCTGGCTTCGTATTCTCTGGCAGATTCTCGAACTGGCGAACGGTCTCCCAGCCGAGGTATCCGACGAAGCCGCTCGCGAGCGGGGGAAGGTCGGGATCGTGCGGCGCGCGCCAACGATCGTAGACCGCGCTCAGCGCGGCAACGGGGGCGAGCGTCGATACGCCGCCAGGAAGCAAACGCTCCTCGGTCAGCTCCGACCCGCGCGGATGCCAGGCAGCCTTGCCGTCGCGCTCGCTCAGCACGCCGAAGGAGCCTGCTCCTACGAAACTAAAGCGAGTCCATACGCCACCCTGTTCGGCAGATTCCAGGAGGAACGTGCCGGGGCGCGAAGCCGCGACCTTTCGGTAGATGCTGACGGGAGTGTCTGCGTCTGCGAAGATCTCACGGCGAACGGGGATTACGGACTGGGTAGCTCGCGCTACATCAAACGCTGCGCGGGTGGTCGTCGAGTTCACGGCTCCAGCCTAGCGCGGACCATGCTCTTAAATCGCAGAGTTACGCAACAGAAGAGTCACCAACGACAACTTCGACGTCGCGGTCGTCAAAACAGGTGCGACTGCCTGTATGGCACGCAGCACCAATCTGCTCAACCCGAATGAGGAGGGTGTCGTTATCGCAGTCTGCCGCCACGCTCTTCACGTACTGACGATGCCCGGAGGTATCGCCTTTTCGCCAGTATTCCTGGCGCGACCGCGACCAGAACGTCACGCGGCCTGACTCGCAAGTGCGGCGGATCGCCTCAGCATCCATCCACGCAAGCATGAGCACGGCGCCCGACTCGTCGTCCTGGATGATCGCCGGGAGTAGGCCGTCAGTATTGAAGACGGTAACCTCGAGCAGTTCAGCCGCGGTCATCTGTGCGCTCACAGTCGCACCAAGTGTCCTGCATCAGCAAGCGCCTGCTTGACCTCAGCGATCGTAAACGTGCCGTAGTGGAAGACCGACGCAGCAAGCACTGCGTCTGCACCAGCGTCAACCGCGGGTGCGAAGTGCTCAAGTTTGCCCGCGCCGCCCGAGGCGATGAGCGGAACGCTCGCGACCTCACGCACAGCGCGAATGAGCTCGAGATCGAACCCGTCACCCGTACCGTCGGCGTCCATCGAATTAACGAGCAGCTCGCCAGCGCCACGCTCTACGGCGTTACGGCACCACTCGATTGCGTCGAGGTCGGTCTCTCGCTTGCCACCGTGTGTCGTGACCACAAAGCCAGAGGGCATCCGCTCGCTGCGGCGCACGTCGAGCGACAGCACGATGACCTGTGAGCCGAAGCGGTCGGCGATTTCGCCGATGACATCTGGGCGGGCGATAGCGCCGCTGTTGATGCCAACCTTGTCGGCACCGACGTCTTGCAGTCGAGCAACGTCTTCAGCTGAACGCACACCGCCACCTACGGTGAGGGGAACGAACACCTGTTCTGCGGTCTGACGCACGACATCGTACGTGGTCGAACGGTCATCGACCGTTGCCGTCACGTCGAGGAACGTGAGTTCGTCAGCACCCTCGAGCGCGTACTTTGCCGCAAGCTCGACCGGGTCACCCGCATCGCGCAGGTTGAGGAAGTTGACGCCCTTCACGACGCGGCCGGCAGCCACGTCGAGACACGGGATGACGCGAACAGTCGTAGCCATACGAGGTGCCCTTCTTACAGACGTGCTGCGTGGATTGCGGTCACGAGAATGGCGCGTGCGCCAAGGTCGTACAGCTTGTCCATGATTTCGTTTGCGTCAGCAGACGGCACCATGACTCGCACAGCAACCCAGCCTTCGTTCCGCAGCGGCGAGACGGTCGGCGACTCGATGCCGCCAGCGATCTCGACTGCAGCCTCAAGCTTTGCAACCGGGAGGTCGTAGTCCATGATGACGTACTTGCGTGCGACGAGCACACCGCGGAGGCGGCGCAGCAGGCGCTCAATGCCGGGGTGCTCGGTCGGGCCGCCGATAATTAGCGCGGTCGAGTCGAGAATAACCGGACCGAAGATCGAGAGACCGGCAGCGCGCAGCGTTGCACCGGTTGACACGACGTCTGCAACAGCGTCTGCAACGCCGAGCTGCACAGCCGACTCAACGGCACCGTCAAGCTTCACAGTGGTGGCGTTGATGCCACGCTCTGCGAGGAAGTTACCTACGAGTACCGGGTAGCTCGTCGCAACGCGCTTGCCCTCGAGATGCTCAATCTCTGAGATCTCGCTGCCAACGGGCGACGCGAAGCGGAAGGTCGAGTCAGCAAAGTTGAGCTCTGCGATCTCGGTTGCGGCCGATGCCGAATCGAGGAGCAGGTCGCGGCCGGTGATTCCAACATCGAGTGCGCCTGAACCGACGTAGGTCGCGATGTCGCGGGGACGCAGGTAGAAGAACTCAACGTCGTTTTTCGGATCAGCTTGCACGAGTGTGCGGCTGTCACGGCGGCCGTTGTAGCCGGCTTCTGCGAGCATTGCAGAAGCGGTTTCGGACAACGAACCCTTATTGGGAATAGCAATGCGAAGCATGAGTTACAGCGCTTCTTTCGTGTGTTTAGAGGTGACGGTAGACGTCTTCAAGACTGATGTTCTTCGCGAGCATGAGTACCTGCAGATGGTAGAGCAGCTGGCTAATTTCTTCCGCGCACTCGTCATCCGACTCATACTCAGCAGCCATCCAGACCTCTGCCGCTTCTTCAACGATCTTCTTACCGATCGAATGGACGCCCGCATCAATGCGTGCGACGGTGTCACTGCCTTCTGGGCGGGCAGCAACCTTTTCTGAGAGCTCGGTAAAGAGTGTTTCGAAGGTTTTCACAGTCACCAGCGTATCGCAGTCGGATTCAGAAATTTGACAGTGGGTACCGCGAGCTTAGTGGCGGTGTGCCGCAGCCGCGACGCGGAGGTCTGCGATCCGCGCCTCAGGAACGCCACCGTACACTGCCGAGCCAGCCACAAAGGTGTCTGCTCCAGCCTCTGCTGCAATGCCGATCGTATCGACCGAAATGCCACCGTCGACCTGCAGCCAGACATCAAGACCAAGCTTTTTCTTTGCCTCTGCAAAGCGACGCAGCTTGGGCATCATGTCGGGCATGAATGACTGTCCACCGAAACCGGGCTCAACGGTCATAACGAGCACCTGATCGAACTCGGGAAGGAGCTCAAGGTAGGGCTCGGGGTCAGTGCCGGGCTTCAGGGCGATGCCTGCGCGAGCACCGATGTCGCGGATCCGGCGCGCGAGCGCAACGGGATCAGTCGCGGCTTCGGCGTGGAACGTCACTGAGTACGCACCGAGCTCTGCGTATGCAGGAGCGTGCTTATCAGCATCGGAAATCATGAGATGCACATCGAGCGGAATCGGCGACACCGCCTGAATGCGCTCAACAATGGGCGGGCCCATCGTGAGGTTCGGAACGAAATGGTTGTCCATGACGTCAACGTGCACGAGATCCGCTGAACGGATTGCCTCGAGCTCGGACTGCAGGTTCACGAAGTCGGCCGAAAGGATGCTGGGATTGATGCGCTGCTCAGTCACGGGATCAATCTTACCGTGGAATAGCAAAGTGCGGACGCGGGTACACCCACGTCCGCACTTCTCACACGGCAGGCCTTCCCGACTTACGCCGTGCGCTCGAACAGCGCGATAAACATCGCATCGGTGCCGTGACGGTGCGGCCACAGCTGCACGCTCTTCGTTGCACCTGCGAGATCGATCTCACCGCGTGACTCTCGGCGGATCACTTCCTTCGCATCGAGTTCCGAGATGTTCTCGTGGCGACCGCTCCAGCGCTTGATCGCGACGCGGGTCTCCGCAAGGTGCGGTGAGCAGGTCACGTACGCGAGTACACCGCCAACAGCGAGGTGCTCGAATGCCGCGTCGAGCAGTTCGCCCTGCAGGTTTGCGAGCTCGGGAATATCTGAGGGCGCCTTGCGCCAGCGCGCCTCCGGGCGGCGGCGAAGCGCCCCCAGGCCAGAGCACGGCGCGTCGACGAGGATACGGTCGAAACGAGCTTCGGATCCGCCGTATGCCGAATGGTCGCGGCCGTCGTGCGAAACAACCTCGACGGCTTCCTCAACGCCTGCAATTGAGCGGCGCACGAGATCGGCACGGTGGGGCGATACCTCGTTTGCGCGCACGGTGACATTCTCAGCGGTGAGTGCCTCTGCGCCGAGAAGTGCGGTCTTGCCGCCGGGGCCGGCGCACAGATCGAGCCAGCGCTCCCCCGTCTCGATAGGACGCACACGCGTGAGCGCGAGTGCAGCGAGCTGCGAGCCCTGATCCTGTACGCGGAGATAGCCCTCGCGAACGCCAGCCTTCGCAATCACGCGGCCGGGATCGCCACCAGCGAGTTCGAGCCCGGTCGGCGCGAAGCCAACGGTCTCGAGATCCTCACGCTCTGCGGCGAGCGCGTCGGGCGTGACGTCTGCGCCTGGCAGGAGGGCGAGGCTGACGCGGGGTGATGCGTTGTCTGCTTCGAGAAGGGTGTTGATTTCGTCTGCGCGGCCCTCGAGGGTGAGGGCGTCGCGGAGTGCGCGGACGATCCATACCGGGTGTGAGGTGCGTGCGGCGAGTGCTTCGTCTGCGTTGGGGGCGTCTGCGGTAATGCGTTCGTCCCACTCTGGGTTGTCTGCGCGGCCGATTTGGCGGAGGACGCCGTTAACGAATCCGTCTGCGCCGCGGTTGGCGACGTGGCGCTGGAGTTCGACGCTTTCGTTGACGGCTGCGTGTGCCGCCGTGCGCATGCCAAGCATTTGGTGCGCGCCGAGACGAAGGACGTTGCGGGTGCGCGGGTCGATGTCTTCGATCTTGCGCTTTGCGGCGAGCGCGATGATTGCGTCGTAGCGGCCGCGCCAGCGGAGCGTGCCTGACACGAGCTCGGTTGCGAGTGCTGCGTCGCGGCCGTCGAGTTCTGCTTCGCGGATACGTGCTGGGAGCGCAAGGTTGGCGTATGCCTCGCGATCTTCGACGTCTCGGAGTACGTCGTATGCGACGAGTCGTGCTGGCGAGATGCGGGGCTTGCGGGCCGGGCGGTCGTCGCGCTGGTTTCGGTCGTCACGTCGCTGACGATCGTTGCGTGCGGGGCGGTCGTTGCGGTCGTTGTTTCGCTGGTTCATGCGAGGATCGTTGCTTCCTGTCGGCCACGGAGCCAAGCATCTGCTGCCATGGCGGGCTTACCCGCTGGCTGTACGGTTACGAGTTCGAGTGCGCCATCGGTGAGCGCGAGAAGTGCAGTGCCGTTCACGAGGGTGACGGTGCCTGGCTCTCCCTGTGCGGTGAGTGTAGTGGGTTGGATCGCCTTCAGCTTGATTGCATGCTCCCCCAGGAGGGCATATGCACCCGGCTCGGGGGTGACACCCGCCCACCTAGCCAGTACTGCGGCTGTGGGCTGGCTCAGGTCAAGTTTGCCGTCTTCACGGGTGAGCTTATGCGCGTAGCTGGCCTCCCCCTCCTGCGGTGTACCTGCCCCTGGGGTCTCTGCCAACACCTGTACGGCGCGGATCAACGCTGCAGTGCCAAACTCAGCGAGCTCGGTCAGCGCTTCTCCAGCGGAGGTGCCCTGCGGGAAAGTCTTTGCGTCACGGGTGAGGACATCACCCGCGTCGAGTGCTGGGACGAGGCGGAACACGGTCACTCCGAGATCCTGCTCCCCTGCCATGAGCGCACGCTGCACGGGTGCAGCTCCACGCCACCGCGGGAGGTCAGAGAAGTGCAGGTTGATCCACCCATTGGTGGGCGTATCGAGCAACGCCTGACGGACAAGTCCGCCATACGCGACGATGACACCGAGATCTGCTTCGAGGGTCTTCGCCCACTCGGTCTCTGCATCACCGAGCTGGTTCGCTTTCAGCACCGGGAGCCCGAGCTCCTCAGCCACTGCTGCGACGGGCGACGGCGTGAGTACGCGCTTGCGACCGAGCGGGGCGTCCTCACGAGTGATGACACCCGCAACGTCGTGACCCGCAGCCACAAGGGCGCGGAGACTCGGGACTGCGAACTCTGGGGTTCCAGCAAAGATGATGCGCATTGTTCTATTGTCTCAGGTCTTCCCCGGTCGCCTCTGCCCACCTGCCCAAACCCCGCGAAACAGGGCCGCTCCCACGGGCAAACCACTCGAAACAGGCACCTGCCACATGCCAACCTGCCGAAATGGGCACTTTCTGTCGAGACGGGCCGTTTCATACGCGAGAAACACCCCATCTCGAGAGAAACGCCCCTTTTCGGCGTTGTTCGAGTGTATTCGAGGGCCTGTGGCGGTGTTCGGGTCATCGATACAGGTCGCACCGACTGCGTGTTGAGAGTTTGGTGGCGCGATAGCGCCGCTTCCCCATAGGGATGGCGGCCGCCGCAGGAGGCCGCACCGTCGAAACACCCTTGTTTTGTCGAGATCGAGGGTTTCCGACGCATGAAAGGGCCCATCTCGGCAGAACGGAGCCGCCTCACGGGGTTGGCGGGATGTGCGGGTTGGCGGGATGTGCGGGGTGTGGGGTACCACCCCGCAACGCGGAGTCCGGACATACACGTGGGGCGCGGGTCCGAGTTTCCGGATCCGCGCCCCACATACGTGCGCGTGCACGAGTCACCTCGTCGAGACATGGCCGTTCTCCCGAAACAGGGGGTTTCATACACATGAAACGGCCCGTCTCGACAGAAACTGCCGATCTCGCAGGGTCGAGCGCCAGGGCGCTGAACTATGCCTGGCGCAGACGCTCCGCAACGAAGTCAACGTCCTTGTCGCCGCGACCCGAGAGGTTCGCGATGATGACCTGGTCCTTGCCGAGGGTCGGTGCGAGTTTGATCACCTGTGCGAGTGCGTGCGACGACTCAAGCGCGGGGATGATGCCTTCCGTGCGGGTGAGCTGTTGGAACGCATCGAGCGCCTCAGCGTCGGTGACCGACACGTACTCGACGCGGCCGAGCTCTGCGAGGTGCGCGTGCTGCGGGCCGACACCCGGGTAGTCGATGCCCGACGCGATCGAGTGCACGGCTGAGGGCTCACCATCCGCATCCTGGAGCACGACCGTGCGCATGCCGTGCAGCACACCGGGAGTGCCAAGCGTCATGGTTGCTGCGTGGCGGTCAGAGTCGAGGCCCTCACCTGCGGGCTCGACGCCCTGGATCTTGACCGACTCGTCATTCAGGAAGGCGTCGAAGAGCCCCATAGCGTTCGATCCGCCGCCGACTGCAGCAACGAGGTAGTCAGGAAGCTTGCCTTCTTCAGCGAGAATCTGCTCGCGTGCCTCACGGCCGACCACCGACTGGAAGTCGCGCACCATCGACGGGTACGGGTGGGGTCCAACGACCGAGCCGATTGCGAAGAAGTACTCTTCGGGGTTTGCAGCGAAGACGCCAAATGCCGAGTCAACGGCCTCCTTCAGGGTCTTGCCGCCTGCTTCAACCGAGACAACCTTTGCGCCGAGCAGCTCCATGCGCACGACGTTCGGGTGCTGCTTTGCAATATCGACCGCACCCATGTGGATCTCGCACTTCAGACCGGTGAGCGCAGCCGCGGTCGCGAGCGCGACGCCGTGCTGCCCCGCACCGGTCTCAGCGATGAGGGTCTCCTTACCCATACGCTTCGCGAGAAGTGCTTCGCCGAGGCAGTGGTTGATCTTGTGTGCACCGGTGTGGTTCAGATCTTCACGCTTGAGGTACACCTTTGCACCACCGAGCTTTTCGGTGAGGTTACCTGCGAAGTACAGCAGTGAGGGGCGGCCGACGTACTTTGAAAGAAGCGCCTGATACTCCGCTATGAAGGCCGGGTCATTCTTGGCCTCGTCGTATGCACGTGCGACCTCAGCGATGGGCTCAACGAGGAAGGGAGGCAGCTCTGCCCCGCCGAAGTCGCCGAAGAAACCACTTGCGTCTGCGCGGTAGATGGAAGTTGATGTCGTATCGACCATGATCGATGACTCCTTGTTGTTGGGACCCGCCACCGGGTCGCGTAACAAAAAGAAAACACCGCCCCTGGCGAGGCGGTGTCGGTTTCGTTGTTTTTTAGCTCACGAACGGGCACGCCTTCAGGCGTGCCACCACTGACGATTCATAAGCATGCGTGAAGACTATCACGGCAGACGGGACGACCGTCAACGTTAGCCATCGAAGACGCCTCGATCATCAAAGCGCAGACGCAGCGCCTCGGGTCGAGCGCGACCGGGAGCGCTTTTGCCGCGGGCCTTTGACGACCCACCAGCCGCATCTGCGACCAATGCACCACGCAACCGCTTTGCGATCTCGCCGCCCCGGTTGTAATCGAAACGCACGATCGCGCGGCTGAGCTGCGGCGAGCCAGGCTCAGGCGGCAGCGCAGTTGGGCCGAGCACGTCGTAGCCGGTGACCGCGGGATTCTTCTCAAGGGTGTCGAGCGCGCGGTCAATTTCGGCACGGCCACCAGACACGCTCACGACGCGCACCGCTGGCGGATACCGCAACTGCTGGCGATCGCGCAGCTCGTGCCGGAGCCACTCCTCGGTACGTCCAGACACGAACGCCTGCACGACATCGCCACCACCTGACGCCATGATGCACACCCCGTCGGGGCTCGCGAGCGCAGCGGCGTTCTCCCACCAGCGCAGGCAGTCTTCGCCCGCGCGCAGGTGCGGGAGACCGAGCAGGCGCTCAGCGTCAAGCAGCACTACCGCACGGTAGCCGCCTGCAGCGAGCGGCTCAGCACCGCGCGTCGCAACGACAAGCGCCGGGCGCGCATCAACGCTCTCGCGCGGGTGTTCACCGTCACTCAGCAGCACCCGGAAGCCCTTGAACTGCTGTTCAAACTGCTCGACCGTGCGGCCTGAACCCATGCCGCGTTCCTGCAGCTGGCGACCGTCACAGGTCGGACACTGCCACTTCACCGGAGGCTCACCGCACCAGCGGCACGCGGCACGACCGGCGGCGCGGAAGCCAATCGGCCCCGCACACGCCCCACAGCGCGCAAGGTCATTGCAGTCGGCGCACACGGCGACGGGCGCGTAGCCCGCGGTCGCCACCTGCACGAGCACTGGACCGGTGCGTAAGGCCTTACGGATTTCGCGCGCGACAAACTCTGGCACACGACCGGCAAATGCGTCAGGCGCGAGCGCAGAGTCGGCGTGCACAACACGCGTACGCCGCGGCGGATTAACTTGCGCGTCAACGTAGCCAATCTCGATGAGTCGCTGCACATCGGTGCTACGGGCGTGCGAGGCAAAGAACAGGCCTGCACCGCTCTGACCTGCACGCACGAGTGCGGCGTCACGCGCGTGCACGTAGGGCGATAGCGGTTCGGCCAGCAGAGGGTCGCCGTCGTCCCAGAAGACCACGGCACCAAGATCATGTGCCGGCGCATACACGGCGGATCGGTTGCCCGCGATAATTCGAGGGGTCTTGTCGAGCGCGCGCAAGAAGCTCGCGTATCGCTCACCGTTCGACTGCCGGGAGTCAACGCGCACGGTCTCGTCGTGGCCGATCGCCGCGAGCGCATCGAGCAGCTGATCTTGATCACGGTAGTCGGGAGCGACCAGAATAATGCTCTTGCCCTGCGCGTAGACCTCTACCGCGAGCTTGGCGAGCTGCAGCGCCCAACCACCAACCCACTCGCCAGTTTCGAGGCGTTCAGGGCCGTGCGAAACAGTCATCGCGAGCCGAGCACCAGAGCACAGTTGGGTCGCGATCCGCGCCTCCGTGGAGGCTTCGGCTTCGGCGGTCACGTCACCACCGAGCGGCAGCTCCGCGGGAGCAGTCGGAGCTGCGGGAGCGCCCTGGGCGGCGGTACCGGCCTCGCCCTCTGGGCTCGCGGCGGCGGCCTCAGCAGCCGCAATGCCTGCCGCGATGTGCTTCTTCTCCACGCGCACCTGACGCCCGGGAATCGCGAGTCGCAGAATGTCACCAGCGGATCCGCCTGCGCGATCCGCTACTGCACGTGTAAGTTGCCACACCTCGGGCGTCAGCAACGGGACATCACCGACGAGATCGGTGATGGGTGAGAGCTGGCCTTTGAATTCGCTTGCTGTAGCGAACCCAATGACCCACCCAAACGTGTTGCGACTGCTTGACCTGAACGGCACCCGGATTCGCTGGCCGACCTTGATGGTGTCGACTAACTCCTCCGGGATGCCGTAGTCAAAGAGATGGTCGAGTTGCGGCAGCGCTGAATCCAGCAGTACCTGCGCAACCCGTCTCGTGCCGGGCGCCTCTGCCAGCTGACATGAACACCCGGTCATGCTGACTAGAGACCCGCAGCTGCTCGCAGCTCGTCAACGCGCGGGGTTGCTTCCCACGTGAAGTCGGGCAGCTCGCGGCCGAAGTGGCCGTAGGCGCTCGTCTGTGCAAAGATCGGGCGGAGCAGGTCGAGGTCACGAATAATTGCGAGCGGACGTAGATCGAAGACCTGGCGCACAGCCGCCTCGATGCGCTCGCGTGGCACAGTCTCGGTGCCGAAGGTCTCGACGTAGAGGCCGACGGGCTCAGCAACGCCGATTGCGTATGCAACCTGCAGCTCTGCACGCTTCGCGAGGCCAGCGCGCACAACGTGCTTCGCTACCCAGCGCATTGCGTACGCCGCCGAACGGTCAACCTTCGACGCGTCCTTACCGCTGAACGCGCCACCGCCGTGACGGCTCGCGCCACCGTAGGTGTCGATGATGATCTTGCGGCCGGTGAGGCCGGCATCACCCATGGGGCCACCAACAACGAAGGGGCCAGCCGGGTTAATGAAGAGAGTTGCGTCTTCGCTCGGCAGCTCCACGCGGCCAAGCACCGGGCGGATCACCTCGCGGATCACCGCATCGCGCAGTGCTGGCTGCGAGATATCTGCGCCGTGCTGGGTCGAGACAACGATAGCCTCAATCGACGCAGCGCGATCGCCGTCGTAGCCAATGGTGACCTGAGTCTTACCGTCGGGACGCAGCTCGGGAATGATGCCCTCCTTGCGCACGAACGCGAGGCGCTCTGCAAGACGGTGCGAGATCCAGCTCGGAAGGGGCTGCAGCTCAGGAGTCTCGTCGGTCGCGTAACCGAACATGATGCCCTGGTCACCAGCGCCTTGGCGGCTCAGCTCGTCGACCTCTGCACCCTCACGAGCTTCAAGCGAGGTGTCAACACCGTCAGCAATGTCAGGCGACTGCTGGCCGATCGAAACCGAAACGCCACACGACGAGCCGTCAAAGCCCATGTCGGAGCTGGTGTAACCGATCTCACGCACAGCGTCGCGCACGAGCTGCGGAATCTCGACGTACCCGGTGGTGTTCACTTCACCCGCAACGTGCACGAGGCCGGTGGTCACGAGGGTCTCAACAGCGACGCGCGCGCCGGAGTCCTGCTCGAGCATGGCATCAAGGATCGTGTCAGAGATACGATCGCAGATCTTGTCGGGGTGTCCTTCGGTAACCGATTCCGAAGTGAACTGACGCAGCACGGTGCTCCTTAGATAGGTGGTGGGTGCGAGACGCCGCCCGCTGAAAAGCCGGTGGCGCCGGTACCTCAAGGGTATCCGGCGCCACTGACAGTGACGCTCAGAGCGCCACAAGACGAAGAAATGTTACGCCGAACGACGCTTCATCTCGAGCTTGTCCTCAACGATCTCGTGCAGCGCGATCGAGAGCGGCTTGTCGTCAACTGCCGACTCAACGAGCGGTCCGACATTGTCGAACAGGTTGCCGTCGTGGAGATCGGAGTAGTAATCGTTGATCTGGCGCGCACGCTGTGCGGCGAAGATCACCAGTGCGTACTTCGAATCGACCTTCTCGAGAAGGTCGTCGATGGGTGGGTCGATAATGCCGTTCACATTGGCCATGGGGACACTCTCCTCTGGTAGACCTTGACATTCTAGCCGAGTCAAACCGTAAACGTCGACGCGCCACCCTCGCCTTCTGCGTTTCAGCCACGCATCTTTCCCGCATACCAGCCGATAAACTGGCTACATCTCGCGCTTCACGCACCAGCAACCGCGCGGCAACAAGGAGAAACGTCATGACGCAATTCGTTGTTCCAGATCTCGTCGAGATGCTCAGTGTCGTCGATGCGGGAGCCCGCACGAGTTCAGACATCCTCACCGGCCCACCGTTCCCCACACCACACGGACGCGCGTTCGGCGGCCAGGTCATGGGCCAGGCAATCGCGGCCGCAGGCACGACCACGAGCGCGGATCACCGCGTGCACTCCATGCACGGCTATTTCCTGCGCCCGGGAGTTGCCGATGAGCGCATGACCTTCGAGGTCACGCCGCTGCATGACGGCCGCTCGTTTGCGACCCGTCGCGTGCAGGCGTATCAGGACGGCCGTGAGGTCATGGCAATGATCGCATCATTTCAGATCGAATCTGAGGGCCTTGAACACCAGACCCCCTACGACATGACCGGCATCACTCCCCCTGAGGAGCTGCCGTCGGTGTGGGAGAAGTACGGTCACCTCGCTGACAGCGGTCGCGCTTCGTGGATCCTCGCACGCCCCTTCGACTTCAGGTACGTCGAGAGCGACACCCTGTTGAAGGTAGAAGAAAAGACGGGATACCAGCGCGTCTGGATGCGCGCACGCGACACGATGCCAGACGGAGACATGTTGCACGCTGCCGCTCTCACCTTCGCGAGTGACTACGTGCTGATTGAGCCGGTGCTGCGTCGCCATGGTATTCCCTGGGCGACGCCAGGTTTCAAAGCAGCAAGCCTCGACCACGCAGTGTGGTTCCACCGCCCGTTCCGTGTCGACGAGTGGCTGCTCTACGAGCTCGACACCCCCGTCGCGAGCAGCGGCCGCGGCCTCACGCAGGGCCGCTTCTACAACACGGCCGGTGAACTTGTGGCTACGGTCGCACAGGAGTCAACGATCCGCCTCCCGCAGCGCTAGGCGTGAGCGCGCGAGGTGACACTCGCGCGCACGCAGCTCACTGCCCGGAGAAACGGCAACGCCGCTCCGCTCGCCTATCGGCGCAGCGTGAGCGGCGTATCTGTCCACGGCTCCACCGATGCGCGCCCTTCAGCGGACAGGCGGGTGGGCCGCAGGGTAAGCCCGTCGACGATCACCACGGTGGTGATCGCGCGGGCTACAACGGTGCGTTCTGGCTGTGCACCATCAAGCACCTCATAGTGCACTTCGAGGCTTGAACCCCCGAGCTTGCCGATCCACATCTCAATGGTGACCGGGTGCTCCGAGTACTCAAGCACTCGCAGAAATTCGATCTGCTGGCCGGCTACAAGCATCTTGGGGCCGTCGGGGGTATCCCCGCGGAAATGCTTTTCCATGCCGGTCTGTTCCCGACCGGAGCCAAGCCAGAAGAGGCGCACGCGCGCTTCCTCAAGGTACCGAGCAAAGGTCACGTTATTCACGTGGCCGTAGGCATCTTGGTCTGCCCACCTCAGTTCAAGGTCGATATGCGCGCGCGCCATCTTCTGTGCTCAATCCGTGCGGCTGATTAGTCGCGGGTCAGCTTGCGGTAGTGGCTGCGCGAGGGCTTTGCAGCGTCTGCGCCGAGGCGCTCTACCTTGTTTGCCTCGTACGCCTCGAAGTTACCCTCGAACCAGTACCAGTCAGACGGGTTCTCTTCGGTGCCTTCGTACGCGAGAATGTGCGTCGCGATGCGATCGAGGAACCAACGGTCGTGCGTAATGACTACTGCACAGCCGGGGAACTCGAGCAGCGCGTTCTCAAGCGACTGCAGGGTCTCAACGTCGAGGTCGTTCGTCGGCTCATCGAGGAGCAGGAGGTTGCCACCCTGCTTCAGCGTGAGCGCGAGGTTCAGACGGTTGCGCTCACCACCCGAGAGCACGCCAGCCTTCTTCTGCTGGTCCGGTCCCTTGAAGCCGAACTTCGACACGTATGCACGCGACGGGATCTCGGTCTTGCCAACAGTGATGATGTCGAGTCCGTCCGACACAACTTCCCAGAGGTTCTTCTCGGGGTCGATGTTTGCACGGTTCTGATCGACGTAGCTGATCTGAACGGTCTCGCCGATCTTCAGCTCGCCGCCGTCGAGGGGTTCAAGGCCGACGATGGTCTTGAAGAGCGTGGTCTTACCCACACCGTTCGGGCCGATGACGCCGACGATACCGTTCGGCGGCAGGCTGAACGACAGTCCATCGATGAGGGTGCGGCCGTCGAAGCCCTTGACGAGGTCTTTTGCCTCAATGACCACGTTGCCGAGGCGGGGGCCAACGGGGATCTGGATCTCTTCGAAGTCGAGTTTCCTGGTGCGCTCAGCCTCTGCCGCCATCTCCTCGTAACGAGCAAGACGTGCCTTCGACTTGGTCTGGCGACCCTTTGCGCTCGAGCGAACCCACTCAAGCTCTTCCTTCAGGCGCTTTGCAAGCTTTGCGTCCTTCTTACCCTGGATATCAAGACGCTCAGCCTTCTTCTCCAGGTAAGTCGAGTAGTTGCCCTCGTAGGGGTAGAGACGACCGCGGTCGACCTCTGCGATCCACTCAGCAACGTTGTCGAGGAAGTACCGGTCGTGCGTAATCGCGATGACTGCGCCGGGGTACTTCTGCAGGTGCTGCTCAAGCCAGAGCACACTCTCAGCGTCAAGGTGGTTCGTAGGCTCATCGAGGAGGAGCAGGTCGGGCTTCTGGAGGAGAAGCTTGGTCAGTGCGACGCGACGCTTCTCACCGCCCGAGAGATTCGAAACCGACGCCTCAGCAGGCGGGGTACGCAGTGCGTCCATTGCCTGTGCAAGCTGGTTGTCAAGATCCCAGCCGTCAGCAGCGTCGATCTCTTCCTGCAGCGTGCCCATCTCAGCGAGGAGCGCATCGAAGTCAGCGTCAGGCTCAGCCATGAGCGCCGAGATCTCGTTGAAACGGTCAACCTTTGCCTTGATCGCGATGCCGTCCTGGATGTTCTCCAGAACGGTCTTCGTCTCATCAAGCTCGGGCTCCTGCATGAGGATGCCGACCGTGTACCCCGGGGTGAGCATTGCTTCACCATTCGAGGGAGTGTCAAGCCCGGCCATGATTTTCAAAATCGTCGACTTACCGGCACCGTTCGGGCCGACCATACCGATCTTCGCGCCGGGCAGGAACGACATCGTCACGTCATCGAGAATGAGCTTTTCGCCGACCGCTTTGCGCGCGCGGACCATCTGGTAAATGTACTCAGCCATGGTTCACAAGCCTACCAATCGATTACGCGAGTCTGGCCAATTAGGCAAATGTCATTGTTCGGGCCGAGTGCGGGGTCAACACGCGTAACGAACGTGCGATCTTCGGTCATGACCTGCCCCAGGAGGCATGAGTCATCGATCTTCACCGACACGTAGATCGCGTCGGCTACGAGGTCGGTCTTCGTCTTGTCGAACGATACCTGCATGTTTTCGCGCGGGAATCCCGCGTTAATGACCGCTGTGGAGACCTGCTGACCGCGAACTTCCTCAGCGCCTTCGGAAAAGCCGCGCAGCACTTCAGTGAAGTACGGCAGATTCTCCTCCGCGGTACCATCGGGCACCAGTTCAGGGGCAACCTCGGGCACAGGCACCGTTTCACGCTCAGGCGTGTTGGGTACCGGGCCGGCGAGCAACGCACAGGAGCTGAGTGTGACTGCGGCGAGCGCGGCAACTATGCCTGCTCCGGTGCGGCGGATCATCTTCGCGCGGTTTGAAGTCTTCACGCGACCCATCATATGAGGTGCTTCCCTGCGAATGCAGTGTTGTTCACAGAAGTCATTTCCGCTCAGGGGCGCGGATCTCTCCACAATCTCCCCGATTGCCTGCTACCGGTGGCACGTTGACGCGATGCTGGCTTTCCCAGCACCTCCCGAATTGAAACGAGGAACCCCCTTGTCTCAAACACTCACCGTCGTCGGCCAGATCGCAACGGTGCCGCGCTTTCACCGTTCTGCCAATGGAACTGAGTTCTGTTCATTTCGATTGGCGAGCACCGATCGCAGGTTCGACCGTGAAGAGAACAAGTGGGTGGATGCCGATACGAACTGGTACACGATTCATTTGTTCCGTCGTCTTGCCGCCCACGCACGGGAATCATTTGCAAAGGGGGAACGTGTCATGGTGAAAGGGCGACTCCGCATTCGGCAGTGGGAGAACGAAGAGAAGTCAGGCACCTCGGTGGAGATCGACGCTGATTCTGCGGGGCACGACCTGCTGTGGGGCACGTCACGATTCAACAGGCGCCCACTCGACGGCGAGGCTGAAACTAACGCCATCGACGGCGGGGCAGCTGACACGCCAACTCACGAAGCAGCTGTCACTGCGAATCAGGCGCCAGCGGTGAAGGACGCCCCCGCTCGCTCGTCTGAACTCAGCCCTTCAGAGACCAGGGAGCTGGCTACGGCTCCGTTCTGAGCAGATGCCGCTCCCCCGCGGCAGGTACGGCTGTGCCCCGTGCAAGTGAACGCAGCACGGGGCACAGCCAGACAGTGAATCCGTCTGAGTTAGTCCCGCAGGTACTCAGTAAATCGAGCGCGCACTTTGTTCACCTTCGGCACGGCGACCGCCATGCAATATCCCTGTGTGGGGTTCTTCGCGAAGAAGTCCTGGTGAGATTCCTCGGCGCGGTGCCACTCACCGAGCTCATTGAGCTGGGTGACTACGTCTCCGGGCCAGATCTCGTCTGCGCGGCTCAGGGCGGCGAGTGCAGCCTCGCGCTGATGCTCGTCTGCGACGAACAGCGCTGAACGGTACTGCGTGCCAACATCGTTGCCCTGGCGGTTCAGCTGTGTCGGGTCATGCATCGTAAAGAACGCATCGAGGATGACATCTTCCGGGATCACGTCCGCATCAAAGGTGACACGGACCGCCTCTGCGTGGCCGGTTTGCCCCGTGCAAACGGCAGGGTACGTGGGATTTGGCGTTGTACCGCCTGTGTATCCCGATTCCACTTCCTGCACGCCACGCAGCGCACGGTATGCAGCATCGAGGCACCAGAAGCAGCCGCCCGCAACCACCCAGGTTTGTACGTTACTCATCGTGCGTTCCTCCAGAAGGTGTCAATGGGGGCCACTGGCATCCGACGCTTGTGTTCACTCACGCGATACAGGTGTTCGATCCGTTCGGCAGCAGCGTCAGGGATCTCACGACCCTCCAGGTAGTCATCAATATGTGCGTATGAGACGCCCAGGTTGTCCTCGTCGGTCTGCCCGGGGTTCCCGTCGAGCAAATCCGCAGTGGGAATCTTCTCCCATAGGCGATGCGGCGCTTCCAATACTTCGAGCATGGCAGCACCCTGCCGCTTATTCAGACCAGCAAGCGGCGTCACGTCGGCGGCACCGTCACCGAACTTCGTATAGAAGCCGGTCACCGCCTCCGCGGCGTGGTCGGTACCGACTACGAGCATGCGACGGTCACCAGCAATGCCATACTGTGCGACCATCCTGGCTCGCGCCTTGATATTGCCCTTGTTGAAGTCAGTCACGGGCTCCCCCGTGGTAGCAACAAGCTCATTCACCATTGCGTCCACAGCGGGCGCGACGTTTACCGTCAGTACGCGATCTGCGCTGACGAATTCGAGCGCGAGCTGAGCATCGGCTTCGTCGTGCTGTACGCCATAGGGCAAGCGCACGGCGATGAACTGCACATCCTGACCTGCTGCTCGCACGCGTTCGACAGCCAGCTGCACGAGCCTGCCAGCAAGAGAGGAGTCTTGACCACCGGAAATTCCCAGGACGTAGCCACCGATACCGGGCACTGAGCCGAGGTAATCAGCGAGGAACGCGATCCGCGCTTCAATCTCAGCCGAAGCATCAATCTCGGCTTGCACACCGAGGGCAGTGATGATGGGTTGTTGCATCGCACGCATGGTTACAGGCTACTCCGCTCGCCGCCACCCACAAGCTCTTCAATAGGAGACAAGCAGCGCGGTCCAAGGATCCCCTTGAGCTCACCAAACAGCTCAGTACTCACGCGCACCTTCATTGGCAGCTCAAATACACGAATCGCGTGCGAGGTTGCGAGGTGCATCCGCACCTCGCTGTCTCCGGAGTGACGCTTCAACGTGTTGCGGAGTTCGTCCATGACACGCTCCGTCGCACGGGTATCAAGCATTGAAATCGTGAGCATTTGCGAGTCGTCCTGCACAACTGCATCAACCGGACGCACGCCATACGCATGCATGGACATGCCATCATCGCGAGAATTGAGCTTTCCTCGCAACGCAACAATCGAGTCTGGCACGAGCATGTGGCCGAACTCCTGGTAAGACTTACCCATGAAGAGCGCTTGAATCTCGCCGGTAAAATCTTCGAGCGTCACCATGCCGTAAAGGTTGCCCGACTTTGCGGTGCGATGCTGCACGCTCGTCAGGAGCCCCGCAAGCACGACGGTTTCGCCGTCCATGTTTGCATCGGGGTTGGTGGCGTGCTCGACGTTGGTCGAGGATTCCTTCGCGAGAGCCGTCTCAAGGCCGCGCAGCGGGTGGTCCGAGACGTACAGACCGAGCATTTCGCGCTCAAATGCGAGCTTGTCCTTTTTCGTCCACTCTGGGCGATCAGGGATCGTGGAGACTGGCGCAGCACCCGTGTCTTCAGCAACCTCAGCGAACAGGCTGTCGAAGTCGAAGCCGACGTTGCCCATCTCGGCGTCACGCTTGTCCTTGACCGCGCTTTCAACTGCAGTCTCGTGAATCTCAAGCAGTGCGCGGCGCGTGCCGCCCATGTTGTCGAGCGCACCTGCCTTGATGAGCGACTCCACCGTTCGCTTATTCAACGCGGCGACTGCCACCTTCTTCAAGAAGTCATGGAACGATTCAAAGCGTCCGTTGGCTTCACGCCCCTCGCGGATCGCCTCCACGACGTTTGTACCCACGTTGCGAATCGCGCCAAGGCCGAAGCGAATGTCATCGCCAACTGCCGAGAAGTTCGAGAACGACTCGTTGACCGCTGGCGGCAGCACGTTGATACCCATACGGCGGCACTCGTTGAGGTACAACGCGAGCTTGTCTTTGGAATCGCCGACGCTGGTCAGCAGCGCAGCCATGTACTCGGCCGGGTAGTGCGCTTTCAGGTATGCCGTCCAGTAGCTCACGACGCCATACGCTGCGGAGTGTGCCTTGTTGAACGCGTAGTCCGAGAATGGAAGCAGAATGTCCCACAACGATTTGATGGCAGCCTCAGAGAAGCCACGTTCCTTCATGCCGCCGGCAAAGCCCGCGTACTGCTTATCCAGCTCTGACTTCTTCTTTTTACCCATCGCGCGACGCAAGATATCTGCTTGGCCGAGCGAGAAGCCAGCCACTCGCTGCGCGATTGACATCACCTGCTCCTGATAAATGATCAGGCCGTAGGTCGTCGAGAGAATGTCTTTGAGCGGCTCTTCTAGCTCCGGGTGAATCGGAGTGATCGGCTGCAGACCGTTCTTACGCAGGGCGTAGTTGGTGTGCGAATCGGCACCCATCGGGCCCGGACGGTATAGCGCGAGGACTGCCGAAATATCTTCAAAGTTATCCGGCTTCATGAGGCGCAGCAGGCCACGCATCGGACCGCCATCGAGTTGGAAGACACCGAGCGTATCGCCACGGGCAAGCAACTCATATGACGCATGGTCATCAAGCTCGAGGTGTTCGAGGTCAAGCTCCTCGCCACGGTTCAGCCGAATGTTCTCGAGCGCGTCCGAGATGATCGTCAAGTTTCGCAGGCCCAAGAAGTCCATCTTGATGAGGCCGAGGCCCTCGCAGGTCGGGTAGTCGAACTGCGTGACGATCTGACCGTCCTGCTCACGCTTCTGCAGCGGGATGATGTCGATGAGCGGATCGCTCGACATGATCACGCCTGCCGCGTGCACACCCCACTGGCGCTTCAGACCTTCGAGGCCGAGCGCGGTTTCGTAGACCTGCTTCGCCTCAGGATCGACATCGATCACCGCGCGGAACTCAGACGCTTCCTTGTACCGCGGGTGTTTCGGATCAGTAATGCCAGAGAGCGGGATGTCCTTCGCCATGACGGCAGGCGGCATCGCCTTGGTGAGCTTCTCACCCATGCCGAACGGGAAGCCGAGCACGCGAGACGCATCCTTCAGCGCCTGCTTCGACTTAATGGTGCCGTAGGTCACAATCTGTGCCACGCGCTCGTCGCCGTACTTTTCAGTCACATACTTAATGACCTCGCCACGGCGGCGATCATCGAAGTCGACATCGAAGTCAGGCATCGACACACGATCGGGGTTGAGGAAGCGCTCGAAGATCAGGCCGTGCTGCAGCGGGTCAAGGTCGGTAATACGCATTGCATACGCCACCATCGAACCTGCGCCCGAACCGCGTCCGGGACCCACGCGGATACCGTTTTTCTTCGACCAGTTGATGAAGTCAGCGACGACGAGGAAGTAGCCGGGGAAGCCCATCTGCGTGATGACGCCGATTTCGTACTCCGCCTGCTTACGCACATCATCGGGGATGCCGGCCGGGTAGCGGTAGTGGAGTCCGTCTTCCACTTCCTTCACGAACCAGCTGTCCTCGCTCTCCCCCGCAGGAACGGGGTAGACCGGCATGTAGTTGGCCTTGGTGTTGAATTCAACGTTGCAACGTTCGGCGATGAGCAGCGTGTTGTCACAGGCCTCAGGATGATCCCGGAAAATGTGGCGCATCTCGGCGGCACTCTTCAGGTAGTAGCCCGAGCCGTCAAACTTGAAACGGTTTGGATCGTCCAGCCTCGAGCCTGACTGCACACAGAGCAGTGCCGAGTGCGCCTCAGCGTCGGCCTCGTGCACGTAGTGCAAGTCGTTCGTCGCGACGAGCGGGATGGCGAGGTCCTTCGAGAGACGCATGAGATCGTTCTGCACGCGGCGCTCGATATCGAGGCCGTGATCCATGATCTCGCAGAAGAAGTTCTCTTTGCCAAAGATGTCCTGGAACTCACCAGCAGCCTTGCGCGCTTCGTCGTACTGACCGAGGCGCAGTCGCGTCTGAATCTCACCGGAGGGGCAGCCGGTGGTCGTGATGAGGCCCTTACCGTACGTCTGCAACAGCTCACGGTCCATGCGAGGCTTGAAGTAGTAACCCTCCATCGACGCGCGCGATGACAGCCGGAACAAATTGTGCATGCCCTGCGTGGTCTCCGACAGCATCGTCATGTGGGTATACGCGCCAGCACCAGAGACATCGTCGCCGCCACCGTTGCCCCAGCGCACACGGGTGCGATCGGTTCGATGCGTACCCGGCGTGAGATATGCCTCAATACCGATAATCGGGTTGAGACCGTGATCCTTGGCCTGCCGCCAGAAGTCGAACGCACCAAACATGTTGCCGTGGTCAGTGACCGCGACGGCGGGCATACCCTGTGCCTCGACCGCGTCCATGAGTTGTCCGACTCGCGCCGCACCATCGAGCATCGAATACTCGCTATGCACGTGGAGATGAACAAACCCGTCTTTATCTGACACCGGTCAGGCCCCTTTCGACGTTCTCCAGGGTACCCTGCTGTGCCCCGGAGTTCGCCCCACGCGCTGAACACTGCGTGGGTCTCGTGCGGTGAACATGCGTGATCCGCCCATCGAGCATGGATTCCGAGCGGAAACCCACGTACTCAATGAGCGGATCAGTGCAATGTGTGCGGATCGCGCGAACTAGACGTCCAACACCTTGAGGGCGTGTGCGAGGTCTGCCGGGTACTCAGACTCGAACTCAACGGGAAGTCCCGTGCCAGGATGGCGGAAGCCGAGGCGCTTTGCATGGAGCCACTGGCGGTCAAGCCCGAGACGCTCAGAGAGCGAAGGGTCAGCCCCGTACATTGCGTCGCCAACGCACGGATGGCGCTGTGCAGACATGTGTACGCGGATCTGGTGCGTACGACCAGTTTCCAACTCAATCTCGAGCAGCGTCGCGTACGGGTACGCCTCCACGGTCTCGTAGTGGGTGATCGACGGCTTGCCGTCGCTCGTCACCGCGAACTTCCACTCGTTGCCTGGGGCGCGGCCGATCGCACCTTCGACGGTGCCAGCCGAAGGGTCAGGATGCCCCTGGACGACAGCGTGGTAGATCTTGTGCACCTCACGGTCCTTGAATGCACGCTTCAACAGGCTGTACGCGCGCTCGCTCTTCGCAACGACCATAAGCCCACTCGTGCCAGCGTCGAGGCGGTGCACGATGCCCTGACGCTCAGGCGGACCAGAGGTAGCGATGCGGTAACCCGCACCGGCGAGTGCGCCGAGCACCGTGGGGCCGGTCCAACCAATAGAGGGGTGCGCAGCAACGCCTGCGGGCTTATCGATGACGACCAGATCTTCATCGTCGTAGATGATGCCGAGTTCAGGAACATCAACGGGAATCACCTCGGGGCCCTTCGGCTCCGTCCACTCGATCGAAAGCCAACCGCCCTCAGCGAGGCGATCAGACTTCCCGAGCGCTACGCCGTCGAGCTCCACGCCGCCGTCAGCAAGTACCGACTGCGCAAAGGTCCGCGAAAACCCCAGCAACTTGGCGAGCGCAGCGTCAGCGCGCTCCCCTGCGAGTCCCGGTGGAACCGGAAGACTACGCTGTTCCATTTCGGACCTCGTTCTCTTCTCCAGGAGCCGTCGGCTGCGCATCGGCAGCAGGCTCAGTTGCATCGTTTACTTGGTCAGCTTCTACTGTTTCAAGCTCTTTGCGTGTGCGCTCACGCGGCCCGCCAGTGATGGGGAGACCGAGCAGCGTCACAAGCACGAAGATGCACATTGCGGAAACGATTGCGACGTCAGCAACGTTATAGATCGCTGGCATCATCCACGGCGTGTAGATGAAGTCGATCACGTGACCTTCTGGGAACCCTGGCGCACGCGTCAGACGATCCGTGAGGTTACCAAGCACGCCGCCGAGCAGCAAGCCGAGGAAGAGCGCCCAGGGCACAGAGCGAAGCCGTCGAATCTGCCATACGATTACGCCAGCGACAACCGCTGCGAGAATCGTGAAGACCCAGGTCGCACCGCTCGCCATGGAGAACGCAGCACCAGGATTACGAACAAACAGCCATTGCAAAGCTTCGCCGACAACCGGAATCGGCTCACCAGGAGGCAGATTTGCGACGACCCAGTTCTTCGAAACCTGGTCAATTGTGGCCACAACCAACGCGACCGCGATGAGCAACACAGGGATCCAAATGGATCGCCGTGATGCCCCCGCGGTCTGCGAAGGTTCGGTGGCGGGAGTAATGTCTTCAGCCACCGTAAGTATTACTCGACGCCCTCGGGAATGCCCTCAGGCTCGTTCGTGGTGTCAAGGCCACGAAGCTGCGACTGAATGTACGAGCGGAGCGTGGTACGGTACTCAGCTTCGAACTGACGCAGGTCAACGATGCGACCCTTGATGTCCTTAACTTCGTCGGTGTGTACGCGCATCTCTGCTTCGCGCTTAGTCTGTGCGTCCTGCGTGAGCTTCTTTGCGGTGCGCTCAGCATCGGTGACGAGCTGAGTGCTCTTCTTCTCTGCATCACCAACGAGCTGGTCGCGGGTCTCTTCGCCTTCACGAACGTACTTGTCGTGAAGCTCGAGAGCCATCTGCAACATCGCGCTCGACTTGACCGCGTCAGCCTCGAGCGATGTCGAGGACTCGGTCGCTGCGGGAGCAGGTGCAGCAGCAACGGGCTGCGGTGCAGCAGCTACGGGAGCCGCAGCAGCCTGGCCGGCGTTTGCACGAGCCTCTTCGAGCTGCGCGGTGAGCTCGTCAATCTTGGCCTGCAGTTCAGCCTTCTCAGCTTCGTGCTGGCGGAACTCTTCGACAATCGTGTCGAGGAAATCATCGACCTGATCAAGGTCGTAGCCATCACGGAACTTTGTGATCGTGAACTTCTGATTCACCACGTCTTCAGGTGTCAAAGCCATCGTTACCGTCTCTTTCGATTGGGGACCATTCGCATGATCGTCACACTTACGCTAGCAAACAAAGTGGCAATACCGCTCAGTTGATTAGAAGTAACCCGGAATTAGACCGAGCGCAATCCAACAAACAAACATTGCGATCATCCAGCCCATATCGATTGACACCTGGCCAAGTCGGATCGGCGGGAGGACCTTGCGAATCGCCTTCAGAGGAGGATCGGTCACACTAAACACGAGTTCAACCAGCACAGCGACAAAGCCGCGTGGTCGGAATCGTGGGTTGAATACGACGACCCAGTCAATAATGAGTCGAGCCCAGAGGAACAGCACATAGATTCGGAGGAATACCCGAATCACAGTGGTGAGAATGTAAAAAAGCTCCACTTGGTTAAGCGCTGGGGCTCACGAAGAACGAACCGGTCTCTTCACGGACCGGCTCATCGCTACCAACCTCGATGTGCTCTGGGGTCAGCAGGAAGACCTTGCTCGTCACACGCTCGATACGACCGTGCAAACCGAGCGTCAAACCGCTCGCGAAGTCGATCAAGCGCTTTGCCTCCGACTCCCCCATGCGGGAGAGATTGAGAATCACGGGAACACCTTCGCGGAAGCTCTCAGCGATTGCGCGAGCGTCCTTGTACTCGGTGGGATGCACCGTGAGGATTTCACTCATCGGCTGAGCAGGCTGGTGACGGACCGGCGTCACGCGACGCAATGGCGCGACAGTCGGGCGCGGTGCAGCCTTCGCCGGGGTGGTCTCCGCAGCAGTGGTGGGACGCTGAACAGGCGCAGCCTGCTCAGCTGCCTCTGCAGCAAGGTCCTCTTCGGCGAGACCCAGGAATACCATCGTCTTCTTCAGCGGGTTACCCATTTGTTACTCCCTACAATGCTTGCTCCGAGGTTACCGCTGGGGCGGCCTATTCCCGGTAATTGCGCTTCCAATTCTCAGGTGTGTCGCCCCTGCGGCGATCGCTTCTGCGAAATCGTGGGTCATGCCCGCAGAAATCGCAGTGGCACCGGCGTCAAGCGAGCGCACACGCTCGGAGTAGCCGGCGAGACGCTCAAAAGCACGAGCGGGGTCTTCTTCAAGCGGCGCAACAGCCATCACACCACGAAGGTTCAATGAGGGTGTTTCGAGAATTCGCTCAGCAAGCGACTCAATACCCTCAGGTGCCACCCCACCGCGTCCAGGGTCGTCGGTGAGGTTGATCTGCACAAACGCATCGACCTTGCGCTCAATCCGGGCAAGTGCTTCTACTAGGCGCTCGCTATCAATCGAATGGATCGCACTTGCGTACTGCGCAGCCTGGCGCGCCTTCTTGGTCTGCAACTGACCAATAAAGTGCCAGTTCAGATCAAGGGCGGCAAGCTCTGCCGCCTTATCGCGGGCCTCCTGATGGCGATTTTCACCAACATCACGTACTCCAAGATCGGCGAGCGCAGTTACGAGAGCAGCCGGATGGAACTTCGTCACGACGATCAACGTGACATCCTCTGCTACTCGGCCAGCAGCCGCACAAGCGGAAGCCACATCAGACTGAACGCCCGTCAGGCGTTCCGCGAGAGCTACGGTATCGATCTGCTGTTCCACTGATTACCTCAGGAACTCCGGGATGTCGAGATCATCGTCATCATCGCCATCGAACGCGGGGTCGTTGAGCTGCGCCTCAACGGGCGGGCTCGAGAGCACCTCGCCGAACTGCGACGAGAGCGTGGGCTCTGCCGCAACGGCAGGCTCGCGTGCTGCAGAGAAGCCGGGGAACCCAAGGCCAGTCGCTTCACCGCCGGCATCGGCCGAACGTCCGTTGCTCTTTGCTTCATCGAGTGTCTCGTGATGGCTGCCGCGGCGGCCGCGATCGTTGACCTGCTTCGAAACACCGTTATCAGCATCGAATCCTGCAGCGATAACCGTCACGCGGACCTCATCACCCAGGGTGTCATCAATGACCGTACCGAAGATAATGTTTGCCTCTGGGTGGACGACGTCCTGCACAAGGGTGGACGCTTCGTAGATCTCACTCAGGGCAAGGTTCGAGGAACCCTGGATCGAGAGCAGCACGCCGTGCGCTCCCTCAACCGAGGCCTCAAGAAGCGGCGAGGCAACCGCGAGCTCTGCCGCCTTGATTGCGCGATCCGCACCCCGCGCCGAACCGATACCCATGAGCGCTGCGCCAGCCCCCTGCATGACAGACTTGACGTCTGCGAAGTCAAGGTTGATGAGGCCGGGAGTCGTGATGAGGTCAGTAATGCCCGAAACCCCGGCAAGAAGCACCTGGTCGGCTGCGGCAAATGCCTCGATCATGCTGATTCCGGGATCGCTGATCTCAAGCAGTCGGTCGTTGGGCACAACGATAAGCGTGTCGACTGCCTCGCGAAGCGTGTTCACGCCGTTGTCCGCTTGAGCCGCACGACGCTTTCCTTCGAAGCTGAAGGGACGAGTGACGACGCCGATGGTCAGCGCGCCGATCGACTTTGCGATGCGCGCGACGACGGGAGCAGCGCCGGTACCGGTGCCGCCACCCTCACCTGCGGTAACAAAGACCATGTCTGCGCCTGCGAGAGCCTCTTCGATCTCTTCAGCGTGGTCTTCTGCCGCGCGACGGCCAACCTCGGGGTCGGCACCTGCGCCAAGACCACGAGTCAGCTCGCGACCGACGTCAAGCTTTACATCAGCGTCACTGAGCAGAAGCGCCTGCGCATCGGTGTTCACGGCGATGAACTCAACACCGCGAAGACCCAGCTCAATCATGCGGTTTACGGCATTCACGCCACCGCCGCCGACACCTACGACCTTGATGACCGCAAGGTAGTTCTGGTTGGTTGCCACCTGAGTTCCTCCGCTCAAACCTTAAAGTTCAACCTGAACCTTAAAGTTAGTATTGACGTATACGCTTCTCACCAAAGTTATGCGGGTACTGCGTTCTGCTTCTATCGACACGCCGATTTGCCGGATCAACGGAAGACCGGAGCCTCCGAAGATGAGACATCAATGTAAGACACGCCGCGATCCTGAAGTGATGCGAGCATTTTCACGAGCACTGCTGCCTTCGCCTGCGAACGCTCTCGATTGCCCCAGAAGACTTCGACACCACTATCAAGCGTGAACCTGACGTCTTGTGCACCCTTTGCCGCTACCGACACAATGCGGTTGCGCGGATCATCCGGCAGATCACGAACGATGCGTGCGGCCTCAGAAAACGCCGGCGTGGTGACATCGCTTACTTGCTCACTGCCGAGCGGCACGCCGGTGGGGCGTTCGGCAGCAGTACCGACCTCGACGCCAGCGGCGTCGTACAGCGTGAATCCACCGTCACCCTTGAGTGAGATCACGGGCGTACGTTCCTGAATGCGCACGATCATCGTGCTCGGCGGGATGAGCTCGATACCGAAGCGCTCAATGAGCGGGAACTCTTCGAGCACAGCGAACACGTCGCCCTTCGAGACGAGCGCGAGCGGCTCCCCTTGCAGCTTCGACAGCTGCTCAGTGACCGCGACCGGATCAAGCGTTGTCGTGCCGGTCACCTCAATATTGCGCACCGACATGATGGGCGTAAACACCCCAATCAGTACGAAGAGCGCAAGCGCGACGACCGACCCACCAACGATCATGAGCCTGATCCGCTTGCGGCGGCCGGCCGCTGAGAACCGCTTTCGCTCCCGGCGCTCGCGGCGCTTTACGCTCCGCTCGGCGTCGCGCACGCGTCGTTTGGCATCGCGCAGCGGATCCGCCGAACGCGCCTCGAGCGCCTGCGTCCCACGTTGCACCACATCTCCAAGCCAGGCTTTTGCGATCGCGGTGGGCGCAGTGGCGGGTGCCGGTGATTCAGCGTCCCAGCCAGGCGAAGATTCACCGACACCAGAAACTGGCCCCGAGTCAGCCGATCGCTGGGGCGCGACAGGTGTTTCGGGCACGGCTTCGCTGACCGGCGGCGCTACGTGCGCCCGCTGGTCTCCGGGTTCCGTATGGAAACCCCCATCGAAGCCGTCGGGTCGCTTCACGCGCGTTCGGTCTCGAAACGACGAGTCAATGCTTCAACCACCTGCGGAATGATCTGGTAGACCGTGCCGCAGCTCATCGTGACCATGAGGTCACCAGGCTGCGCGATTTCTGCGAGGTAATCAGCAGCGTCCTGCCATTCGGGGCGGTACGCGACGTTGGCAGGATCAACGAAGTCGTTCGCAACGAGCTCTCCGGTGACTCCTGCAACGGGATCTTCACGCGCCCCGTCAACCGCAAGTACAACCGTGTGGTCAGCACCAGCTTCGAGCACCTGCGCAAATTCTTTGTGGAAGAGTGACGTGCGACTGTACAGGTGCGGCTGGTGGATCGCGATCACGCGTCCGGCACCGGCTGCTGCGCGAGCCGCCTCGAGCAGCGCCTGTACTTCGGTGTGGTGGTGTGCATAATCGTCGTAGACGCGCACGCCAGCAACCTCTGCATGGAATTCAAAACGTCGCTTGGTGCCACCAAACGTTGCGATTGCCTCGAGGGCTGGGCCAGGCTCCACACCAAGGCCGACGAGCACGGCGAGTGCGCCTGCCGCGTTGATCGCGTTGTACTTGCCAAAGACCGAGAGCTGAGCGTCGTAGCGCTCCCCGGCAACCTCAACGGTGAACTTCACGGGACCAGAATCATCGACGGACACGATCCGCACGTCAGCGTCTACCGCCTCGCCGAAGGTGCGGATTGGCACTTCAACCCCGTTCGCACGCAGGGTGGCGAGCACCTCAAGCGCACCAGGGTCGTCCGACGAGATCACGACGAGCTCGCGAGCCGCGCTTGCGAAGTCGACGAACGCCTGCATGAACGCCTCACGCGAACCGTAGAAGTCAAGGTGTTCGGGATCGACATTGGTAATGAGCGCGACCGAGGTGTCGTAAAGCAAGAACGACTTATCCGACTCGTCGGCCTCGATGACGAACAGGTCGTCCTGACCAGCGCTCGAGCTGACGCCGAGCGACTCGATGATGCCACCGTTGACGAAGTTGGGGTCAGCGCCAGTGCCGAGCAAACCGGTCACGACCATGCCTGTCGACGTCGTCTTCCCGTGCGCACCAGCAACCGAGACCACGCGACGACCGCGTGCGAGCCACGCGAGTGCCTGTGAGCGGTGGAGTACGGGCTTGCCCTCTGCGAGCGCGCGCTGGTACTCGGGGTTGTCCTGCCACAGTGCGCCAGTCACGACGAGTGTATCTGCGTCGCCGACGTGTGCGGCGTCGTGGCCGATCTTCACGGGGATACCAATCGCTTCGAGCGCAGCGGTCGAGTAGGTCGAACTGCGGTCAGAGCCCGTCACCTGGACGCCGGCTTCGTGCATCATGCGCGCGATGCCGCTCATTCCTGATCCGCCAATGCCAACGAAATGTACGCGGCCGAGGTCTTCAGGAATTTCCAGGTCGAGATCGGGATAGATCATCTGCGCTCCTTAGCGGTGGGTGTTCGCGTTACAGACTACCGTTGCCGGTTGCGCGTTCGCGCAGGACTTCATCTACAAGCGAAAGAAGTCGTGCCGTGCCGTCAAGGCTGCCCGCGGCGCTCGCACGCCTCGACATCTCGGTGAGTCGGGCTTCGTTCTGCAGCAACGGGATGAGCTCAGACGACACCCATGCTGCAGTGATCTCTTCGTCCTCAACGAGCAGTGCTCCCCCGGCTTCGACAACACCGGCAGCGTTGAATCGCTGCTCACCGTTGCCGACGGCATAGGGCACGAACACGGCGGGCAGTCCGAGGCCAGCAATCTCACTCACCGTAGTGGAACCCGCGCGCGAAACTACGAGATCCGCCGCCGCAAACGCGAGATCCATGCGGTCGCAATACTCGATCACGTTGTAGCTTTCAACGCCGGGATCTACGAGCTCGTTCAGGCCACCCCAAACATGGAGCACCTGAGCGCCAGACGCGACAATCTCGGCTGCCGATCCCGACAGTCCCTCGTTGATTGCGCGCGCGCCGAGCGATCCACCGGTTGCGAGCAGGGTCGTGCGGTGCGGATCGAGCCCGAAGTGCGCACGCGCCTCGGCGCGCAGTGCCGCGAGGTCGAGTGACTCAATCTCTGGACGCAGCGGCATACCGGTGACAATCGCACCCTGAATCGGCGTGCCAGCGAATGTCACGGCAACGCGAGCCGCGCTGCGAGCACCCAGCTTGTTCGCCATGCCAGGCTTCGCGTTGGCCTCGTGAATGACCGTAGGGATGCCCTCACGCTTGGCAGCCGTGTAGGCGGGCGCCGAGGCGTAACCGCCGAAACCAACAACGACGTCAACGTTGCGCTCGCGGATCACCTGACGCACGCGCTTAACCGCCTTGGCATAGCGTGCGGGGAACTTGAGTGCGTACCCACTCGGGCGGCGCGGGAAAGGAAGTTTGGCAATGGTGGTGAGCTCGTAGCCGCGCTCAGGTACGAGACGGGACTCGAGGCCTTCTTGGGTGCCGAGGACCACGATCTCCGCATTCGGGTCGCGCTTCGTGATGAGATCAGCGAGGGCGAGCAACGGGTTCACGTGTCCGGCGGTGCCACCGCCTGCGAGCAGGTAAGTCGTCATGGAACTATCGTCCCACGAATGACCCCTCCTCGAGCTCCTTGGCATAGGCCGCGTTGTCTTTTGCAACCGATATCACCACGCCCATAGCGGCAAGACCGACGATGAGGGCTGTACCGCCAGAACTGACGAGCGGGAGTGGCACGCCCAGCACGGGGAAGATGTTAATAACGACCCCAATATTGACGAACGCCTGGCCGACCACCCATACGAGGATACCGCCGACGACCGCGCGACCGAAGCGATCTCGCGCACGACCAATCACACGCAGCATGACGACAGCGAGGACAAGATAGAGCAGAATGACGCCGAACGCACCAACAAAGCCGAGTTCTTCGCCAATGATGGCAAAGATGAAGTCATTGTCTGCCGCGGGCAGCCACGACCACTTGGCTTTCGAGTTTCCGAGACCGACGCCGAACAGGCCACCATCGGCAATCGCCCACAGTCCGTGCCTCGTCTGCCATCCGAGGCCGCTGTAGTCTTCGTTGCCTGAGGCGTGACTGAACAGACGATTCATGCGGTTCTCACTCGTCACCACGAAAAGGGTGAGTGCCACGAGAGCGCCTACCACCAACGCACCAAGCGTCTTCAGTCGGACGCCACCGAAGTACATCGCGCCAAACACCACCGCGGCCATGATCATTGCAGTTCCGAGGTCTTTGCCGAGCAATACGAGACCGAGCGCGAGCAGTGCGCCTGGGAAGATGACTGGAATCAGCTCATGCTTCATCTGGCCGAGGAGCGGCTCTTTCTTGAGCAGTACCACGCCGATCCACACGATCAACGCCAACTTGAGCGCCTCAGACGGCTGGCCATTGAAGGGGCCAATCTGAATCCAGTTACGGTTGCCCCAGACTTCAACGCCCAGAGGCGTAAATACGAGTGCCTGCAGCACAAGACCCGCACCGAAGAACACCCAGGCCCACTTCTTCCAGAAGTCGAGTGAGCGCGACGCCGCAAACGCCATGATGGGGATGCCTACGGCCGCGTACAGAAGCTGGCTCTTGAAACCGCCGAGGAAGCCTTTGTCGTCCAGGTAGGAGGTGATCGATGATGCAGAGAGCACCATGATGAGCCCGAAACCGACGAGCAGCAGTGTGGCAGTCCACAGCGCTGTCGTCGTCTTATCGCCGCTCAGTTTGAACGACGATCCGAGGCTGATGCGTGATTGCGCCAGCCGTCCCGAGCCCTGCTCGGGACTACTCGCCCCCGGCGCCACCCTGGCCGTCCCAGGCAATCATGCCAGCTTGGAACGCACGGCCGCGCTCAGTGTAGTCACGGAACTGATCCCACGATGCAGCAGCGGGCGCGAGCAAGACGGTGTCACCCATCTGCGCAATCTCGCCAGCAGCGGCCGCAGCCGCGTGCATCGTAGCGGTACCGTCAGCCTCATCGATCTCGACGAGGGGCACTTTGGGAGCATGTTCGACAAACGCGCGGAGCACGGGCTCACGATCTACGCCAATGACGACCGCGCCACGCAGACGGGCAGCATGCTGCTCAACGAGGTCTGCGATGTCGACGCCCTTCAGCGATCCGCCGACAATCCAGACGACATCATGCATACCGCGCAGAGCCGCGTCGGCCGCGTGTGCGTTCGTTGCCTTCGAATCGTCGATCCAGCGCACGCCTGGGCGGCGCGTGGTCTCGCCAAGCTGCTGCAGGCGGTGCGGATCGGGTACGAAGCTCAGTACCGCGCGAGCAATGTCGGCTGGCTCGACGCCACGCGAACGCGCGAGTGCGCTTGCTGCGAGGATGTCCTGGACGAGGTGCGGTGCGTTGAGGCCGCGCTCGGCAAGCTCCTCAACGGTCACAAGCTCGAACGCCTGGCCGTGACGCTCAGCGTGGAAGCCGCGGTCGACCAGCAGCCCCTCAACGACGCCAAATCCGCTCGGGGGCGGGCTGTCGAGGCCGAACGAGATAGCGCGAGCACCCTCAACGACGTCGGCGCCTTCCACCATGCGAATGGTCTCATCGTCAGCGCGGTTAAAGACGCAGGCAATCTGCGTGTTCTCGTAGACCTTTGCCTTCGCCGCCCAGTAGGCCTCGGTACTACCGTGCCAGTCCAGGTGATCCGCCGCGAAATTCAGGCAGACACTCGCGTAGGGCGAGATCGTGCCCATGCGCTCGAGCTGGAAACTCGACAGCTCAACGACGATCGCGTCGTACCCCTGCGGGTCACGGAGCGCGTCAAGAATGGGTACACCGATATTGCCAGCGGGGGTCGCGCGCAGGCCACCCTCGACGAGCATGTGCGCGGTGAGGCGCGTCGTCGTCGTCTTGCCATTGGTGCCGGTGACGCAGATCCAGTCGGCGATGCGACCGGTCTTATCGCGCAAGCGCCAGCCCAGCTCGATATCGCCCCAGACAGTGATGCCCTGTTCCGTCGCCCAACTGGTGAGTGGGTGGTTGGGTGCGTAGCCTGGCGAAACGATGACGAGGTCGGGCTCGAAGGCACGCAGGTCGACGAGCTGTTCGTCGGTATCTGCCGCGAGATAACGCTCCGAACCAATGACGTCGAGCAGGCGCTCACGGTCGTTGTCGGGTGCGCCGTAGATCACACGCACACGGCTGCCAAGCTCGACGAGCGTGTCAGCAACCGAGAAGCCGGTCACGCCGAGGCCGAGCACAGCGACACGCAGGCCGGTCCAGTCGTGGTGCCAGCTCGTGAGCGCCTGTACGCGCTCAGAAATCTCTGCCATGTTACGTTCGGTCACTGGTTCAACAGCCATTCTGCGTAGAAGCCGCCGATGCCGGCGATGACGAAGAGCGCGGCGATGATCCAGAAGCGGACCACGACGGTGACCTCCTGCCACCCCTTCAGCTCGAAGTGGTGGTGGATCGGGCTCATGCGGAAGATGCGCTTACCCTTGGTCGCCTTGAAGTAGACGCGCTGAATAATAACCGAGCCCGACTCGATGATGAAGAGACCACCGAGCAACACGAGCAGAAGCTCGGTGCGCGAGAGAATCGCGAAGGCAGCGATTGCGCCGCCAAGACCGAGCGAGCCAGTGTCGCCCATGTACACGTGCGCGGGACTGGTGTTCCACCACAGGAAGCCAGCGAGGCCGCCGATGAACGCCGCGGCAACAACTGCGAGGTCCATGGGGTCGCGGACCAAATAGCAACCGGCCTCATTCGCGGTGTCAACACACGCCTGCGATGCCTGCCAGAAGCCGATAACGAGATACGCGCCAAAGACCATGATTGATGCGCCGCCAGCGAGGCCGTCAAGGCCGTCGGTCACGTTGACCGAGTTCGAGGTCGACACCACGATGACGATGACCCACAGCACGAAGAGGCTGATACCGATGACGGTGCCGAGCGACATGAAGTCGAAGGGCAGATCACGGAAGAACGAGATGTGCGTCGACGCTGGCGTCAATCCTTGCTCGTTCGGGAAGTTCAGCGCGAGCGCAGCGAAGGCGACGGCGACGAGCACCTGGCCTGCAATCTTCGCCCAGCCGCCAAGACCGAGCGACTGCTGCTTGCGTGTCTTCATGAAGTCATCAATGAAGCCGACAGCACCGGCGCCCACTGCCATGAGGAGCACGAGCAGCGCGGAAGCTGAAGGCGTCTCCCCCATGACGAGCTTGCCAACAAAGTAGGCAATCACGGCACCGGAAATGAAAATTAGACCGCCCATGGTGGGCGTACCACGCTTCGCGAAGTGCGACTCGGGCCCATCCTCACGGATGAACTGCCCCCAGTGCAGCTTCTTAAACCCACGCACAAACAGTGGCGTAAGAACGAGCGTGTACAGCAGTGAAAAACCGCCCGCAATAAGCAGCGCGATCATGCGTAAGCCTCCCCAAGCTTGTCGCCGAGAGCCTGGAGCCCGGCCGCGTTCGATGACTTCACCAGGACGGTGTCGTTCGGACGGAGCGTTTTGGCAAGATAGTCGAACGCTTCGTCCTTCGTCTCGAAGTACACGCTCTCACCATCCCAGGAACCCTCATTGATGGCACTGATGTGCAGGTTACGAGCTTCCTTGCCCACTGCAACAAGTTCTGAAATTCCGAGGCGCACTGCCTGCAGACCGATCCGCAGGTGCTCCTGGATGCTGAATTCACCGAGCTCACTCATCGCGCCGAGCACGGCGACCGAACGCCCCTCCGGCTTGCGAATCTGCGCGAGCGTGCGGATCGCGGCACTCATCGAGTCAGGGCTCGCGTTGTACGCGTCATTGATGATCGTGATGCCATCGCGACCACCGAGTACCTGCATACGGCCGGGTGCCGCGAGCGTTGCCGCTTCGAGGACCTCGACGATGCTCTCGAGCGAGAGGCCGAGCTGCAGACCGATCGTGGTCGCGGCAAGTGCATTCATGACGTGATGTTCACCGAGGACGCGGAACGTCACAGCGGCCGATTCGCCGTCAGCGTGGATAGTGAACGTGGTGCCAGCTGCCGACGACTCAATATCGGTCGCGCGAACGTGAGCCTCGGGATGCAAGCCAAACCAGCGAACCTGCGCTGCAGTCTTGTCTGCCATGAGCACGACACGGGGATCATCACGGTTGAGCACGGCCGTTGCCGTCTCGGGAAGGTCTTCGACCATTTCACTCTTCGCGATGAAGGTTCCCTCGATGCCGCCAAACTCGCCTGCGTGAGCCAGGCCGACCGAGAGCACGACACCAATGTGGGGCGGGGCCATAGTGGTCAGACGGCGGATCTCACCAATGCCGCTGGCGCCCATCTCGGCGACGAGCGTCTGCGTGTCTGCCTCGACCCGCAGCATGGTGAGCGGGCCACCAACCTCGTTGTTAAACGACTTCTCGGAAGCCACTGAGGTGCCAAGCTTTTCAGCCATCGCTGCGACAAGGTTCTTTGTAGTGGTCTTGCCGTTCGAGCCGGTAATGCCCACGATCGTGAGCGCACCAGCCGCGCGAACCCGGCGGATGACCTCGGTCGCAAGCGCACCGAGAGCGTCGGTGCTGTCTGCGACGACGATCTGCGGCACGCGATCGTCAATCTCGCGTTCGACGACGAGGAGCGCAGCCCCCAGATCAATCGCTGAGCCAACGAAGCGGTGACCGTCAGTCTCTTCGCCACGACGGGCGAAGAAGATCTGGCCGGGGCCAACCTCGCGAGAGTCTGTCTGGGAAATTCCGGTCACCACCGTGGCCGCGTCGGCTCCGCTGGCACCAAGCACCAGTCGGCCGTCGACGGCCTCAGCAATTTCGGTGAGCGTCAGGTCAATCACGCAAGCAATCCTGCCTCGCGGAGTGCACCGCGTACCTCATCACGCGCCGAGAACGGCACACGCCGTCCGGCAACTTCTTGATAATCCTCGTGTCCGGGACCGGCATACAGAATAACGTCACCCGGCCCCGCAAGCGAAATGGCCGTGTCAATCGCAGCACGCGGATCGGCAACTTCGTGCACGTTTGCACGCTTGCCCTCCTTCGCGCCAGCAATGAGCTGGGCGCGGATCGCGGCAGGGTCTTCGGTGCGCGGGTTGTAGTCGCAAATCACGAGTTCATCGGAGCCGGCTGCGGCGATCCGCCCCATCTCTTCGCGCTTGGTCGTGTCGCGGTCGCCATCAGCACCAAACATAAAGATGATCCGTCTGGGTGCGACATCACCGAGGGCATCGAGCATTGCTTCGAACGCGCCGGGTGTGTGTCCGTAGTCGACGTAGAAGCGCGGGCCCTGTGCAGCTGGTAGCTCGGGATTCAGCGCTTCGAGACGGCCCGGAATATACACGGGAATCAGGCCGCTATCGAGTCCGTTCTCGACATCTGCGAGGGAGATACCTGCCTCGTGCAACATGATGAGCGCAAGCGCGGCGTTTTCAGCCATGAAGCGGCCAAACATCGGAACGCGGCCGCGGAAGTATGCGCCCTCGGGACCCTGCAGCACGAACGCGACACCGTCGAGTGTCTGCGAGGTGATGGCCAGGTGCCAATCAGCGGTCTGGCCGAACTCGGTCGCGAGGGTCGTCACAGGAATCTGCGACTCGCGAGCGATGCGCTGACCGTAGGGGGAATCGACGACAACCACACCGTGCGCGGCGTGCTTCGGCGAGAAGAGCGCGAGCTTCGCAGCGAAGTAGCTCTCCATGTCGCCGTAGTCGTCGAGGTGGTCCTGCGAGAAGTTGTTGAAGGCGACGACGTCGAAGTGGACACCGTCGATGCGGCGTCGTGAGACGGCGTGCGCTGAGACCTCGAGTGCTACCGCGTTGACACCTACCTCCTGCATGCGAGCCAGCAGGCCGTGCAGTTCAGGGGTCTCTGGGCTCGTCAGGCCCGAGGGCATGACGGTGTCGCCCGCGCGACGTTCAGCGGTCGAGCTCAGGCCGGGCGTATAGCCAGCCGCACGCAGTAGTTCTGCGATGAGGTAGACCACACTTGTCTTACCGTTAGTGCCGGTCACACCGAAGAACTTGCTGTTGAGCTCGGCAGTGCCGTAGACCACGGCCGAAACATCGCCCATAACTTCGCGCGGGTTCTCTTCGCTCACCAGCACGGGCAGCGTGACGCCAGCTGCCTGGATGAGCGCGAGGCCTGCCGCGTCGGTGAGGATCGCCGCGGCGCCAGCCTCAGCCACCTGCGCCGCGAACTCTGCGCCGTGACGCTTCGCGCCAGGCAGCGCAGCGTACAGGTCACCGGGGCGGACATCACGTGAGTCCAGCGTGATACCGGTCACTACCCCCGCATCGGCGGTAGGTTCAACACCACTGATAGCAAGCTCAAATTGCGAGGCGAGCTGCTTCAGATCTGTCTCACGCTGTCGCGTGGGGCGGATCGTCGTGCCGTTCGTCTGATTGCCTGCTGCCGCGGGTCCGCTGGTCACTATCAATATCTCCTGGTGCGCGAAGCGCGGGTCTAGTACTCAATGGGGTACGGATCGAGAGATCCTGTCGAGGGCGGTACATGGAATGCGCGGATCGTTGCCTCCGCACTTTCAGTGAACGCAGCAATGGCCGCTGTACCGCCGTCGCCCGACGATGGGAACGCAATAGATGCTACCGCTACATACTGCGGATCGTCAGCAGGGAAGATACCCGCAAACGAATTCACGTAGTCGGGGCGGTAGCCGCCCTCGCCGTCAGACTGCTCTGCCGTACCCGTCTTTCCGGCGATTCGATAGCCAGGAATCACCGCGAGGTCGCTGTACCAACCGTGTGTCACCACGGTTTCTAACATCCGCAACACGGTGTCCGCAGATTCTTCGGACACGGCGCGTACCGGCTTGCCGTGATCATACGTGGTCACCGTGCCGTCGCCAGACGTGCAGCTCTTGACGAGCGTCGGCGGGATCCGCACACCATTGTTCGCAAGTGCCTGGTATGCACCCGCGGTCTGAATGATCGTGCTCGAAATCGCCTGACCGAAGGTGATGTTGTAGACGCTCTGGCGATCCCACTCAGCTGGCTCGTACAGCAAGCCCGAATCTTCCATCGGCATACCGGATTCCGTCGAAATACCAAACCCGAACTTTTGGTAGTACTCGAAGCGCTCCTCATTCGACATCTGCGTGCCGAAGTACGCGGTACCGACGTTTGATGACTCGGTCAAAATTCCGGTCAGCGTCCAGGGCATCTCGTCGTGAATCGTCGAGTCGCCAAACGTCACACCCTCTTCTGGCACCCAGCGCATCGGGGTGAGGTGCTGGGAAGTCGGCGTCGCCGTGCCTGAATCAACGAGCGCCGCGGCCGTCACCGCTTTGAACGTCGAACCAGGCTCGTACGGACGAATGAATGAGCGTGCGTCACGCTTGTCAGGTTCTGAAGCGTCAACGTCATTGGGATCGACTGAGCCATCTTCTGCAACCGCGAGAAGCTCGCCCGTCTTCGCATCCATGATCGTCAGATAGCCCCACTCGGCACCGACGCTCTCGGTCTGCGTGTTAATGATCTGTTGCGCCTGCCACTGCAGATCTCGGTCAATCGTGAGCTCGACCGTGCCACCGTTCTGCACTTCGCGCGTCGTGACGACGCTGCCGGGCAGCGGGACTCCGTCCATGCTGCGCTCGTAGTGCTCCTCGCCGTCAACACCGGCAAGGCACTCGTCCTGCGAAAGCTCAATACCGGCCTGCGCTTCCTCATCGGCGCCAGAGAAGCCCACGAGGTTTCCGCCTACTGCGCCGTTCGGGTACACCCGCTTGTGGTGCGAAGCGAAGGTCAGCCAATCAACGTCGAGCGCCTTCAGCTGCTGGAGCTGCGAGAGGTCGATACCCCGCTTGACATAGGCAAAGTCTGACTTCGGGTCTTCCTCAAGTGCATCGTCGACAATCTTCTGGATTTCAGCACCCGACTGACCAGTGATCGCCCCAATCTCCTCGAACGCTTGCGCCGAGGTGACCTCCACAGTACCAATGCCGCCGCCCTCTACCTTGCGGTAGAAGGTCCCGCCATTCACCTTCGTGTTCTTGGGGGAAAGCTGCACGTCGTAACGTTCATCGGTTGTGGCAAGCACTTCGCCATTGCGGTCGACAATGTCGCCGCGCACGCTCTTGATCACATCGGGAACCGCACGCTTCGAAGCCGATTCCTCGTTCATCGCAGCGGCTGATACCACCTGCAGGTTGATGAGCTGGATCGCAAACAGCAAGGCCATGAACACGATGACGACAAGCACGGACGCGCTCCGAGCAGGAACACCTCGAAAGGTACGACTCATACTCTTCCCCTCCTGAAGCGGGTTACCAGCGTGTGTTGACACACATTAGTGAGTTGCAGGCGCAGGAAGCTTGCCCTTCCAGCGTACTGGGGCTGACGTCACTGCGGCCTGAGACTTTGCAGGCTTCTGATCTGCAGAGAGACCGGCGGCGTCAACGGGGGTAAGCGTCGAAAGCGTTGCGTTCGGCACATTGTTTGCACGTACTTCAGAGGTCGCTGTTTCCAGCGAGCCGAGGATCGCGCCGTCGCTCAAGCGAAGCGTTGCAGGGTGCAGGTTCTCAACCATGCCGAGCTGCGCAGCATTTGCTGCGAGGTTCTGCGGTGAGGAGAGCTTGTCCATGTTCTGCGAGAGCACACGCTCGACGCGCAGGAGATCGCGTTCCTCAGTCTTGAGCGCACGGGCTTCGTATGCGCCGCTCGAGATAACGATGCTCAGGGCGAGCTGAATGCCGAGCAGTCCAAGAAAGACGCCGACAAGCACGGCCGACACGAGGACGACGCGTGATGGCTTCTTTCGTGGCGCGGCCGAGACCGAGCGGAGGTGCTGCTGGGCTTCCTCGCTCCTACGCTGCGGAAGTGAGGCAACCGAAGCTACCGACAGGCGTGCGGGCTGTGCACTCATGAACGCTCCCTCAGTCTTTCAGCTGCACGAAGACGCGCGGGGATCGCACGAGGATTTCGCTGCTGTTCTTCTTCACTTGCCTTTTCAGCACCACGGGTCAAGAGCTTGACCTCCGGGCTGTGTTCGGGCAGTTCCACGGGCAATCCCGCCGGAGTGGTCGACTTCGCACGCTGTGCGAGCTCGCGCTTGACGATGCGGTCTTCAAGCGACTGGTATGCCATCGAGACGAGGCGGCCGCCCACGCGCAGTGAGTCAATTGCCGACGGAATCGCCTCTGCCAGCACACGAAGCTCTGCGTTCACCTCAACGCGCAGCGCCTGGAAGACGCGCTTTGCCGGGTGGCGCTGGCTGCGAACTGCGGCGGGAGTTGCCTCCTGGAGCAGGTCGACGAGCTGGCCGCTGCGCTCGATGGGTTCCTCTTCGCGCGCCGCCACGATTGCGCGAGCATACCGACCCGCGAGCGGCTCTTCGCCGTAACGTTCAAAGATCTCGCGGAGGCGGCCTTCCGGGGCCTGCGCAAGAATGTCTGCCGCCGTCATGCCGGTTGACTGGTCCATGCGCATGTCGAGCGGCGCGTCCTGCGCGTAGGCGAAGCCACGCTCTGCGGCGTCGAGCTGCAGCGAGGAGACGCCAAGGTCGAAGAGTGCGCCATCAATGTGCTTGAAACCAAGGCGGCGAACAACGTCGCTGATCTCGTTGTACACGGCGTGGACGCGGATCGAGCGATCACCGAACCGTTCCAAGCGACGGCCAGCGAGCGTAAGCGCCTGAGTGTCGCGGTCAAGACCGATGACGATGAGGTTCGGGAATCGTTCCAGCAACGCTTCGCTGTGGCCACCCATGCCGAGGGTTGCATCCACTACGACGGCGCCGTCTGCGCCGATTGCGGGGGCCAAGAGCTCGATGCACCGATCGAGCATGACTGGGATATGAAGGTCGCGCGGATCCTGTTCGATGTGGTTCATGATTGAGCTCCCGGCTAAAACATTCCGGGAATAACCTCTTCCTCGATCTCAGAGAAGGCGCTTTCCTGTGCTGACAGGTAGCGCGTCCATGCTTCGGCGTCCCAAATTTCGGCACGTGAACCAGCGCCGATAACGGCAAGTTCGCGGTCGAGCCCCGCATAATCACGAAGGCTTTGTGGGATCGTCACCCGGTGCTGCTTATCAGGCGAGTCAGGGTGCGCTCCGGACAGAAACACGCGCAGGTAATCGCGGGCCTGCTTAGACGTCACCGGCGCCTGCCGGATTCGGTCGTGCATCTCCGCAAATTCGCGCTCACTAAACACGTACAGGCAGTGTTCCTGCCCGCGAGTGATGACGAGGCCGTCAGCCAATTCAGCCCGGAATTTCGCCGGAAGAATGAGGCGTCCTTTCTCATCTAAGCGCGGCGTGAAAGTACCAAGGAACATAGTCCCTTCTCCCTTCCTCACCGTTGCGTTGACCCCACAGTACTCCACTTCACTCCACTAGTCACCAACATTTGGGAATAAGAATTGAAATGAGTGAAACATGGTTGAATTCGTGCGGCTTCAAGGCGCAATTAAGTGCGTGCTGGCGCACGAATTTGCTGCGTGACATGACAACTCGGCAGTGATCTCGTGACATGAAAACCGCAGAATTTCGCGGTTTTGGTTCTTTGCGGGTTCGACAATGGCGCACGTGTGGAGCTAAGTGGAGGCGTTCGGGGAACGCGACACGGTCGCGCCACACGCCGCCGTGTCGACACGCCGCCCCTCCGCGTGGCGCGGTGGCCGGCGCTGTCGCCGCCCCTCCCCAACCACGCGAAAGCACCCCTTTCTCTCGAAAGCACCCCTTTCTCTCGAAAGCACCCCTTTCAGCGTGCAGAAACTATCGATCTCGAGAGAAGGGGACCGTTTCGAAGGGTTGACACCTCCGCCAGCTACTCACGGAGGGCCGTGGGGCAAAGTGGAGGTCGCCCAGCCGTATCTTCGCGGCTACTGCAGCGCCCGCACCGCCTATGGCAGCTACGGCGCTCCAGACAAACAAAAAGCCCGGGCAACTCCTGCGAGTTGCCCGGGCTAGAGGGTGGCAGCGGCTTAGCGCTCCCCCTCCATACGTTCGTTCCAGCGACGCTCCATGCGGTCGCTCAGCGTTTCCTTCGCCGCGGCCGCCTTCGGTGCAGCACCTGCGCGAGCCTTGCCACTCACGACCGCTTCAGGGTCGTTCTCGCGACGTGTGAAGAACAGCACCACGCCGCCAACCATTGCGGCGAAACCTACGAGACCGAGCCAGAGCATCTGCCCTGCAACACCAGCCACCATGACACCAATGCCAAGGAGCGTGAGGAGCGTACCGAGAACAATCATCCGGTAGCTCAAGGCAGGGCGGCTCGCGCCAGTTGTTGGAAGCACATCTGCTTCACTCTGATAGAAGCGACGCTCCATCTCATCGAGCAGACGCTGCTCGTGCTCAGAAAGGGCCATCTCCCTGTACCTCCCGCGTAAATGCTGACTCATGTCAGCATCACCAGTCTACGCCGCGGACGTGCAGCTAGGCTAGTTGCCGTGGATGAAACAACGAGACTCGCAGGCCTTCTCCAGGAGCGCCTGAATGACACGGTCGCCGGCCACCGTGAAGCGCTTAGCGCGCTCGGTCCGGACGCGACTCCCCTCCTCGACGAGGCACTCGGCTTTTTGACCGGCGGAAAACGCTTCCGAGCACTCTTCGCTGTGCAGGGATTCCGCGCGGTACGCCCCTTCTCGGTGCACAAGGACATCGACCGCGAGTTCAGTGCTCTGCTCGACCTCGCCTGCTCCCTCGAGCTGTTCCACGCGGCTGCTCTTATTCACGATGACATCATCGACCGCTCCGATACCCGTCGCGGCCGCCCATCGACGCACCAGCAGTTCGCTGCGCAGCATCAGTTGAAGTCGTGGCGCGGATCCGCCGACCACTTCGGCATTTCGGGTGCACTCTTGCTCGGCGATCTGTTGCAGTCGTGGTCTGACGAGCTCATGGATCGTGCGTGCTACGACATCCAAGACATTGGCGCTGCACGTGCCGTGCGCCGCCACTTCAACCGTATGCGGTCTGAGGTTGCAGTTGGCCAGTTCCTCGACATCGTCGAAGAACAGCGCCCCGGGTTCGCGGATCACGACGAACAGATCGCTCGCTCCACCCGCGTGCTCGTGTACAAGTCCGCCAAATACAGCGTCGAGGCTCCCCTGCTGATTGGCGCAGCGCTTGCTGGCGCTTCAGCAGATCAAGAACAGGCACTCGCTGAGTTCGGATTGCCCGTCGGCATTGCATTCCAGCTGCGCGACGACATCCTTGGCGTGTTTGGCGACGAGGAACTCACCGGCAAGCCGAGCGGTGACGACCTGATCGAGGGCAAACGTACGGTTCTCGTAGCGTTTGCGCGCCGCGGGCTCGCCCCGACGCAACAGCGCATTTTTGACGATCTCCTCGGCACCGAGCTCGACGCAGAGCAGGTCTCGATGCTCCAGCGTACGATCCACGACAGTGGCGCGGTTGCAGACGTCGAAGACATGATCGCTGGCAACCTCGAGCGCGCGCTGAAGACGATCCGCACCGCCCCCATCGACCCCGAAGCTTCGATACGACTCGCACAGCTTGCAGATAAAGCTGGCAAGCGATCCGCGTAGCCGATCCGCGTGCCCCACGAGGCGCCCACACGACGAAGCCCCTGTCGCTCAGCTGAGCAGCAGGGGCTTCGTCGTGTGGGCGCGCGGGTTACGCGCCGCGCTCGTTCAGGCGCGAGAGGAACAGCGCCTCAGTGAGGACCGACTTCTCGAATGCCTCGATGTGTAGCGACTCATTGGGGCTGTGTGCGCGACCGTCGGGATCTTCAACGCCCGTGACAAGAATCTGCGCCTCAGGGAACTCATCGACGAGCTCGGCGATGAACGGAATTGAACCGCCCGCGCCCATGTCAACGGGGTCAACGCCCCACGCGTCAGCCATCGCGCCGCGTACCTCCGAGACGGCCCAGCCGCTCGTGTCGACGAGGAACGCCTGGCCAAGGCCCGCGTCCTCGAACTCGAGCTCTGCACCGAAGGGTGCGCGCTCCTCGAGGTGCTTGCGGATAGCCGCGTACGCCTCGTTCGGGTCCTGACCCGGTGCGACGCGAGCGCTGATGCGCACGCGAGTTGCGGGGATGAGCGTGTTCGACGCATTCTCGATGCTCGGTGCATCGATGCCGGTGATCGAGATTGCGGGCTGTGCCCAGATGCGCGAGAGGATTTCGCCGCGGCCGATGGTCGAAACGCCGGGAAGCAGCGCCGACTCCTCGCGCAGGCGTGCCTCGTCGTACTCAGGCGATGCGATGTCTGCCGAGGTGAGCCCCTCGACTGCGACAGCGCCGTCTTCGTCCCACATGGTGGAGAGCAGCTTCACTGCGGCGAGCATCGCGTCGGGAACCGCGCCACCGAACATGCCGGAGTGCGATGCATGACCGAGCGTGCGCACACGCAGGTTGAATGCAACCGCACCGCGCAGCGCGACGGTGAGCGCCGGGGTCTTCTCGTCCCAGTTGCCCGAGTCAGCGACGATGATCGCGTCAGCAGCAAGCACGTCGCGGTTCTCGCGAAGGAACGTGCCGAACGACTGCGAAGCCCACTCCTCTTCGCCCTCGATGAAGAGCGCAATACCGAGATCGAGATCGCCGCCATCGGCCGCAATGGTCTCGGCAAGGGCGCGGATCGCCCCAACGTGCGACATGACGCCGGCCTTGTCGTCTGCAGCGCCGCGGCCGTACAGGCGGCCGTTACGCTCGGTCGGCTCGAAGGCGGGCGACTCCCATTCCTTCTCGTCTCCGGGAGGCTGGACGTCGTGGTGCGCGTAGAGCAGCACGGTCGGACGACCGTTCTTCGCCTCGCGGCGAGCAACAACTGCGGGCTGGCCGAGCTCAGGCTCGGTCGCCCCCTCAGGCTGCACATCGACCGGCGCGCGGCGAACGTCAACGATGTCAAAGATGCCCGTTTCGCGGAGCATCTCTGCGATCTCAGCCGACGTGCGCTGCAGCGGCTCATGGTCGAATGCCGGCCACGACACCGAAGGAATACGCACGAGTCGCTTCAGATCTTCGATCGTGTCGTCAAAGTTCTCGCGTACGTAGGCGCGGATCGCGGCCTCGCGCGGATGGGTGCCAGTCTCAGGTGCCATGAACTGCCCTTCTCTTGGTGCCCGCATGGGCAAAACTTCTGTGCCGATTCGGCTCACGAATAAGCCTACTCGCGCCGGTCAGGAGGAACCCTGACCAGCGCATCCGCGCCGAGCGGTCAACCCCTCGAAACGGGCCCGTTCTCCCGAGATCCACCTTTTCAACCGACTGCAACTACCTTTTTCGGCAGAAACACCCGATCTCGCGGGGTTGGGGCAGACGGCGCGTCGGCGATCCGCCAAAACAAAAGCCCCGTCGCACAGCGTGCGACGGGGCCAATATGAAAGTTATTAGAACGCGAGTCCCTGGGTCGCGCGGCGCACACCGGCCTTACGGCCGAGTCGCAGCTCGTCAATGGGACGGGCGTCAAGTTCCTCGTTCGGCGTAAGCATCCACTCAACAGCTTCGGTCTCCGTGAAACCAGCGTCCAGCAGCACAAGCGCGGTGCCGCGCAAGCCAACGACGGGCTCGTCGTTGAGAACGAATTCCTCTGGAACGCTGAGCACGCCGTCAACGCGCACGGCGAGGAGGTATCGCTCCTCAATCATCCGGCGTACACGACCCGGAGTCACGCCAAACATCTCTACAAGGTCGGGAATTGCCAAATAACGTTGATCACTCACAGATACAACTTTGCCACTCGTCTCCCAATGACGCAATTAGAGCAACGCGCGGAACCCGCGGCGCGCATGCCAAAGAACGTGCGATTGTTCCATAGACTTTGACAGTGACCACCCACCCTACGGACCCGCTCATCGGGCAAACCTTTGAGGACCGCTACACGATCCTGTCGAGGATCGCCCGCGGCGGCATGGCTATGGTCTATCTCGCTGATGACATCAGACTGCATCGCAAAGTTGCGGTCAAAGTAATGCATCAGCACCTCTCTGAGGACGAAAACTTCACCAAGCGGTTCGACCGCGAGGCGCGCAGCGCTGCCCAGCTGTCACACCCAAACTTGGTCAATGTTTTCGATCAGGGGCAAGATCTCGGTCGCTCGTACCTCATCATGGAGTATCTTCCGAGCATCACGCTTCGCGATCTCCTAAAGAGCCGCAAGAGTCTCACGCTCGATGAAACGCTCGAGATTTCTGAAGCAGTGCTTGCCGGCCTCGCTGCGGCCCACGATGCGAGCATCGTGCATCGCGATGTCAAACCAGAAAACGTCATGCTCGTCGATGACGGTCGTATCAAGATCGGTGATTTCGGTCTCGCTCGCGAAGTCAGCGCGAACACGACGACCGGTCAGGCACTGCTCGGCACGATTGCGTATCTCTCCCCCGAGCTCGTGACCCGCGGCATTGCCGACGCCCGGAGTGATCTCTACGCCTTCGGCATCATGCTCTACGAGATGCTCGTCGGGGCGCAGCCCTTCACCGGCGACCAGCCGATGCAGATTGCCTATCAGCACGCGCACTCCACCGTGCCGCGCCCGTCCGAGGCATCGGCAACGTCGACGCCAGCAATTGACGACTTCGTCGTTTGGCTCACTCGTCGCACTCCAGAAGAGCGACCGGCTGACGCCGGCGTCGCGCTTGAGGTGCTGCGTGATCTGCGCGCGGATCCGTACCGCACGCCCGACACCCTCGTACTCCACGAACTGCCTGAGGCAGACAATCCGACGCCTGCGACAACAGTCCTCGATCCCGTCGCCGCAGAGCCGCTCGCTGGAGTCACCCCGATTTTCGTCGAGAACCACGCGAACGAGACGCCTTCCCCGACATCTCCCGCGACCCCGATCGCTGCAGCGCAGCAGAGCGCAGAACGCCGCCGCCGCCGCGGCCGTACCGTTGCCCTGGCCAGCGCCGCCACCATCGTGATTGCAGGCGGTCTCGGCTTCTGGTTCGGCCAGGGCCCTGGTTCGCGCGTCATTGTTCCGAGCTTTGTCGGCGAGACGCCTGCGGCAGCAGAGCAGATGCTCGAAAGCCGCGACCTTGTCATGCAGACGGCCGAGTGCTCGAGTCTTGACATACCCGTTGGCAATGTCGTCAGTTCCATTCCCGAACCAGGGACCCGCGTAGACCGCGACTCTACGGTTGAAGTGTGCTTGTCAACTGGGCCTGAGCAACTCCCGATCCCCTCGGTCGTTGGCCTCACGACTGACAAGGCAAAGACTGCGATCACCGATGCGCGTTTCACCTTTGGTGAGGTCGTCGATACCCGCTTCGATGAGGCCGCGGCAGGCACAGTGCTCGCTGCCCTCAATGAGGCAAAAGAGGTCGTTGGCGAAACCCTGCCTGAACAGAGCGTAATCAACCTTGTCGTGTCTGCTGGCCCGCTCCCAAACATCGTCGGCATGGAAGAAAACGAAGCCGTCAAAGCGCTTGAGGATGCAGGACTCGTCCACGACGACTCTGACGACTACGAGGCGTACGATCCCACGATGAAGGAAGGCCGCGTGCTTTCTGTCCGAATGAGCGCGGATCCGGTACGCCCTGGTGACTCCTTCTCGATCACGCTGTCACTCGGTCCTGAGCTTTTCGAGATCCCCGACGTTCAGGGCGAAAGCGTAAATGAGGCCCTCGAGACGCTGCGCGGCGCCGGCTTCGAGGTTGATACGGGCGTAATCCCCGAGGGCATCGCGGGCGATCTTGTCGAGGTCAAGGGCACGAAACCCAAGGCTGGCAGCAAGCATCCCGCTGGAACGAAAGTGGCGCTCAAGTACATTTAGGCCATGTACTTGAGCGCCATCTCGGCGCGCGCCCTATTGGTACGCGCCGAGCGTCGAAACGCGTGTGGTCTTAGACCGAGCGCTTGAGTTCTTCTGCGACCTGGAATGCCAGTTCGAGTGACTGGTGGTGGTTTAGGCGGGGATCGCACACCGACTCGTAGCGAGTCGCGAGACCCTCTTCGTCAATGTTCTCCGCACCGCCGAGGCACTCGGTGACGTCATCACCGGTGAGCTCAACGTGTACGCCACCCGGGAATGTGCCTGCCTCGCGGTGCGCTTCGAAGAAGCCAAGCACTTCGTCCATGACGTCTTCGAACCGACGAGTCTTGTATCCGGTCGACGAGGTGATGCCGTTGCCGTGCATCGGGTCGGTGATCCACAGCGGAGTCGAACCCTCACGCTTAACGCCCTCAAGGATGCTGGGCAGAACGTCGCGGATCTTGCCAGCACCCATACGAGTGATGAAGGTCAGGCGACCGGGCTCGCGCTCGGGATCGAGCTTGTCCATGAGGCGCACTGCGTCCTCAACGGTGGCGGTCGGGCCGAGCTTCACACCGATCGGGTTGCGCACCTTCGACAGGAAGTCAACGTGTGCACCATCGAGCTCGCGCGTACGCTCACCGATCCAGAGCATGTGTCCTGAGGTGCCGTAGAGCTCACCGGTACGTGAGTCGATGCGCGCGAGCGGACGCTCGTAATCGAGCAGCAGCGCCTCATGGCTCACGTAGAACTCAGTCTGCGAGAGTGCGGCGTGATCAACCTTGCACGCTTCCATGAACCGGAGCGCACGATCAATCTCGGCCGCGAGAGACTCGTAGCGCTGGTTTGCAGGGTTCGCGACAAAGCCGCGGTTCCACGCATGCACCTGGCGCAGGTCTGCGAAGCCACCGTGCGTGAACGCGCGGATGAGGTTCAGGGTCGAAGCCGACACATGGTAGCCCTGCACGAGTCGCGAGGGATCAGCGGTGCGCGATGGCTCAGTGAAGTCGTAGCCGTTGACGAGATCACCGCGGTATGCCGGCAGCGTGACACCCTCACGGGTCTCCTCGTTACTCGAGCGCGGCTTTGCGAACTGACCAGCCATGCGGCCGACCTTGATCACCGGAAGCGACGCACCGTATGTCAACACGACGGCCATCTGCAGCAGCGTCTTCACGCGATCGCGAATCTTGTCAGCAGTAGCCGCTTCAAAGGTCTCAGCGCAATCGCCACCCTGCAGCAGGAATGCCTTGCCCTGTGCTGCTTCGGCGAGGCGAGCACGGAGCGCGTCAACCTCACCGGCAAAGACCAACGGAGGCTGGGTGCCGAGTTCACGCTTTGCGGCGTCGAGAGCGTCGAGATCCGGCCAGCTGGGCTGCTGCTTGGCCTCAAGCTTCAAATAGTTATCGAGCTCCGCGAAGATTTGCTCATCGGTAACGTTTTGCTGTCGACCAGTCACGTTCTCTGCTCTCCTTGGTGCTCAAAGACATTTGAAATCAACGCGCAGACACAGATGTCAGCTATGCGTTTCCCTCAGCCTAGTGGGAGCGCTGAGGTTTTAGCGCACTGGGGCGCGGTTGCGTACGCTCGAGGCGTAGACGTCCTCATATTCCTGGCCGCTGAGCTTTTGAATCTCAAGCATGATTTCATCCGTCACACTTCGCAATACGAAGCGGTCGGCAGACATGCCAGCGAAACGGCTGAAGTCGAGAGGCTTACCGATGACCGTGCCGATCCGCCGAATGCGAGGGATCTTCACGCCGATCGGCATCGCCTTCTCGGTATCGATCATGACCGCGGGAACGACGGTCGCGCCAGACTCAAGCACGAGACGTGCAACGCCCGTGCGTCCGCGATAGAGCTTCGCGTCAGGGCTACGAGTGCCTTCGGGATAGATGCCGAGCACATCGCCGCGCTCCAGTACAGAAAGACCAGTGTTGAGCGAGGCCTCTGAGGCTTTGCCGCCTGAGCGGTCAATCGGCAGCTGGCCAACGCCAAGCATGAACGATTTCACGAACCAGCCCTTGAGACCTTTGCCGGTGAAGTAGTCACTCTTCGCTAGGAAGTACACACGGCGGTCAACCATGACGGGAAGCACGAAGGAATCGATCACCGAGAGATGGTTACCCACCAGAATGACCGGACCGCTCTCAGGGATGTTCTCTGAGCCCTCGACCCACGGACGATAGATCGTCTTCAGCAGTGGGCCGATAAGTAGGTGTTTAAAAATCCAATAGAGCACAGTCGACGGCATCCCTTCCTCGCTGCTTCCAAGGATACAAGAGCCCTGGCGGAATACGGCCATACATATAAGCTGTATCCAATTACGCGGGCGAGTATTAGCAGATTCGTCCCATTACGGAACACACGCCGTCCCAAGGAGTTGCCGTGAAACAAGCCGAAACCCCAGCACTGGTCCCGTCTTCACCGGAGACCAACATTGCCGATCTTCTTGAGAAGCGTGTTGCGCTCACCCCCGACCGCGTGTTGTTCGCAACGCCAGACGGTGTCGGGGGCTGGAATGACATCACGGCTTCGGCGTTCCGCCGCCAGGTTGTCGCTCTCGCAAAGGGATTTGTTGCGAGCGGCCTCCAGCCAGGCGACCGTGTCGCGTTCATGACCAAGACGAGTTACGAGTGGACACTCGTCGACTTCGCTCTGCACTACGCCGGCGTCATTATGGTGCCCGTGTACGAGACTTCTTCCGCGCTGCAGCTGCACTGGATTCTGCAAGATTCGGGCGCACGAGGGCTGATGACGGAAACTGAGCATCAGGCTGCGCGCTTCCACGAGGTGCAATCTGAACTCCCAAACCTCGATCTCGTCTGGCGTCTCGACCGTGACGCGCTTGCTGAACTGTTCAACGCCGGCGCAGAGGTACCCGATGCCGAGATCGACCGACGCCGTTCTATCGCCGTCGGCGGCGACATGGCTACGCTTATCTACACCTCGGGGTCGACGGGTCGGCCCAAAGGTTGCGTACTCACGCACTCGAACTTCGTTGACCTTTCGAACAACGCTTCGGCAGGCCTCAGCGAGGTCGTGCAGCAGCCCGGCGCTTCTACCCTGCTGTTTGTGACGCTCGCGCACGTATTCGCGCGCTTCATTTCGGTGCTCGCAGTTTCAGAGGGCGTGCGCGTCGGCCACCAGGCTGACACCTCAAAGCTGCTCCCTGCGCTTGGCACGTTCCACCCGACCTTTATTCTCGCGGTCCCCCGCGTGTTCGAGAAGGTGTACAACTCAGCAGAACAGTCGACCGAGGCTGATGGCAAGGGCAAGATCTTCCGCGCGGCAGCAAAGGTCGCAGTGGCGCACTCGAAGGCGTTGGATGAGGGCAAGGTTCCATTCGTTTTGAACGCCAAGTTCAAGCTGTTTGACAAGCTCGTCTACGCGAAGCTCCGTGAGAAGCTCGGCGGCCACGTCACCTACGCCATCTCAGGCTCTGCACCCCTGAGTAACTACCTTGGCCACTTCTACCGCAGCCTCGGCGTCAAGATTCTCGAGGGCTACGGTCTCACCGAGACCACGGCGCCAGTGAGCGTGAACCTGCCAGATCACTTCAAGATCGGCACAGTCGGACCTGCCCTGCCTGGCCACACCATTCGCATTGCTGATGACGGAGAGATCCTTGTCAAGGGCTTCGATGTATTCAAGGAGTACTGGAAGAACCCTGAAGCGACCGCACAGGCATTCACGAGCGACGGCTTCTTCCGCACAGGCGACCTCGGTTCACTCGATGACGAGGGCTACCTCACGATCACCGGCCGCAAGAAAGAAATCATCGTCACCGCGGGCGGCAAGAATGTCTCCCCTGCAGCGCTTGAGGACCCGATTCGCAGCAACACGATTGTCGGGGAGGTCGTCGTCGTTGGCGATCAGCGCCCATTTATCGCTGCCCTCGTCACGCTCGACCCCGAGATGCTTCCTGCGTGGCTCACAAACAACGGCGAAGATGCAAATATGTCACTCGCCGAAGCGTCACGCAATCCAAAGGTTCGGGCCGAGATTCAGAACGCGGTCGATCGCGCAAACCTATACGTCTCGCGAGCTGAGTCGATTCGCAAGTTCACGGTACTGCCGATGACCTTCACCGAAGAGAACGGCCATATTACGCCGAAGCTCAGCATCAAGCGCGACGCGATTTTGCGCGACTTCGCTGACGAGATCAACGCAATCTACGAACACTAAGGCCGCCTGGCACTGACACCGGCAAAACGCACTGTGGGGCGGCACGATATGACTCGTGCCGCCCCACAGTGCGTTTACCAGTGTTGGCGCGGATCGCCAACCCAGAATTAGAACCAGGTTGATGTGCGGATCTGGCGCATCGCCTCACCACGAGCCTCACGCTCGAGACGCGAAATGTAGAGCTTGCCATCGAGGTGATCGCACTCGTGCTGGAGTGCTTGCGCCATGAGACCCTCACCGCGGATCACCACGGGGTTCCCATCAAGGTCGATACCGCGTACCGACGCACGCGGGTATCGCAAAACGTCAAACCAGAGATCAGGAACCGACAGGCAGCCTTCACCAGTCGGCACGGGTTCACCCTCAAGGTCGAAAAGCTCAGGGTTCAACACGTAGCTCACCTTGCCATCAATGTGCAGGCTGAACGCGCGCTGCGTGTAGCCGATCTGCGTCGATGCCAAACCTGCCCGACCATCAAATGCAACGGTATCGACGAGGTCCTGCACCATGGCGCGAACGCCCTCGTCGATCGTCTCGATCGGAGTGCAGACCGTACGCAGCACCGGATCACCAAACACGCGAATTTCGCGGATCGCCATACCTTTGAGCTCCTCCTGTGAACCACGGAAAGTCCACCGTACGATGCTAAGCCATCAGTTACGCGTAGAGCGATTCCAATCAGTTTTCATCCCGCTCACACCGAGATCAAGTAGACTGTCAACGTGCATGTATTGAGTGTGAGTTCCCTCAAGGGCGGCGTAGGCAAGACAACGGTGACCCTTGGCCTGGCTTCTGCTGCGTTCTCGCGTGGTCTACGTACCCTGGTTGTCGACTTCGACCCCCAGTCCGACGTATCGACTGGCCTCGCAGTAAATCCCGCAGGTTTCTCCAACGTCGCTGACGTTCTCGAGAGCCCAAAGCCCGCAACTGTTCGCGCTGCGATCGCGCCGAGTGGCTGGAATGGCTTGCACGAGGGAGGCAAGGTCGACCTGCTCGTCGGCAGCCCCTCAGCCATCAACTTTGACGGCCCCCATCCTTCGACTCGCGACATCTGGAAGCTTGAAGAAGCGCTCGCTTCGCTCGAGTCCGAGTACGATCTCGTCCTCATCGACTCGGCTCCCTCGCTGAACGCACTGACGCGTACTGCGTGGGCCGCGAGTGACCGTGTCATCATCGTGACCGAGCCAAGCCTGTTCGCTGTCGCAGCTGCAGACCGCGCACTTCGCGCAATCGAAGAGATCCGCCGTGGCGTCAGCCCGCGTCTCCAGCCGCTTGGCGTTTTGATCAACCGGTCGCAGCCGCAGTCGCAGGAGCACCAGTTCCGCATCCGTGAGCTACGCGAGATGTTTGGCCCGCTCGTACTGAACCCGCAGCTCCCAGAGCGTCCTGCACTCCAGCAAGCGCAGGGTGCCGCAAAACCCGTTCACCTGTGGCCAGGCGAGGCTGCACAGGAGATGGCTGCGAACTTTGACCAGGTACTTGACCGTGTTCTGCGCGCCGCAGAGATCGAGGCACCCGCTGCACCGCAGCGCGGCGCTACCGAGACCGCTGTCGCCGAGGGCTAGAAGCCAAACGCTTTCTAGCCCCGTTGGGCATCACAGAAAGGCCCCGCACTTCGACCAGAAGCGCGGGGCCTTTCTCTTGCAGTTCACAGTGCGGCGAGGTGCCTCACAGCGCTGCAGAAAACCTAGGAGATCTTGCGGCGTGACTTGCGGCGCACCGCAAGTTCATCAACGGGGTCAGACTCGCCCTTTTCACGGTGGTCGTCCATGTCTACGAGCGTGGTCTCAACTTCACGGAGCACCTTGCCAACAGCGATACCGAACACGCCCTGCCCCTGGCTTACCAGGTCAATAACCTCGTCACTCGAGGTGCAGAGGTATACGCCAGCGCCATCACTCATGAGCGTCGTCTGCGAGAGATCATGTACACCCGCTTCGTGCAGCTGCTCGACGGCGGTACGAATCTGCTGCAGCGAAATGCCGGTATCGAGCAGTCGCTTCACGAGCTTCAATACGAGAATGTCCCGGAAACCGTAGAGACGCTGCGAGCCGGAACCCTTCGCGCTACGAACAGTCGGCTCAACGAGACCGGTACGAGCCCAGTAGTCGAGCTGGCGATAGGTGATCCCAGCGGCACGAGCCGCCACGGCACCCTTAAACCCGCCGTCGGTGTTCGGCTTGGGTAGACCGTCATCGAACAGGAGATCAGCACCCAGCGAACTGAAGTGCATTCCTTCGACTGAAGGCTCCGATTGCTCCATGACGATCCTTTCGGGTGGGGTGGACACAGTCAAAGGTATCCCTGCTTTTCTCACCGCGCAACGACCGCCACGCGGCAATATTTCCCACCCACGGTTCAACGGGTTTTCACCCGCGATTTCCCGCGAATTTTTGCCCTGTTAAATATCGCTCAACGCTCGTCGCAACACGCCAGAGCGAACCGCTTCGAGATCTTCCGCAAGCGCGAGGGCAGCTTCATGCCCAGCATGCGCGCCCGCGTTCCCGAGTCGGGCCGCAACGCCGCGCTCAATAAGCTCGGCATCACGTTCAGCCGCGATCCGCATTGCGCGAAGGTGGCGCGGGCCAAGACCCTGCTCCGCGAGACGCACGAGTGCCGTGAGCTGAGCGATGCATTCGAAGGGGAACACCTCTGCAGCTGGCAGCAGGCCAGCTGCGATCACCTGACCGAGGAATCGCATGTCGGTACCAGCTTTGCGGCAGAGCTCATCACTGCTGAGCACGAGTGTTGGAGCGAGCATGCTCGACACGCTTCGCTCGGTTGCGCCTGGGATGACTGGGTCTCCGCCAGCATCGAGCTCTTCAAGGATGTCAGCAATGACCTTGAGCGGAAGATAGTGATCACGCTGCAGAGTCAGCACGAGACGTACCCGCTCGATGTGCTCCTGAGAGAATTTGCGGTAGCCCGACTTGGTGCGCTCGGGCGCGACAAGGCCTTGCTCCTCCAAGAATCGCAGCTTTGACGGAGTGAGGTCCGCAAAGCTCTCTGAAAGTACCGAAAGCACCTGCCCAATACTGAGCAGGCGCTCCGGCTGCTCGCGGGCAACCGCGACGGACACGCTAGATCAGGTCCGAAAGGTCGAAACGTGAGGCGAAGAACGTGAAGCGGTACTTACCGACCTGTACCTCATCACCATCAGCGAGTTCACGTGCCCCAACGATGCGCGTACCGTCACAGTACGTGCCGTTCAGCGAGCCCAGGTCGGCCACGAAGAACGTAGTGCCTTCGCGCGTGAATTCCGCGTGACGTCGCGAGACGGTCACGTCGTCAAGGAAAATGTCTACCGCGGGGTGACGTCCAGCGACGGTGCTTGCCTGATCAAGCAGGAAGCGAGCGCCCTGGTCAGGGCCGCGGCGAACCACGAGAAGGGCCGCACCCGAGGGCAGGGCTTCGACCGCTTCACGCTCATCGACCGTGAGGTCGGTAGCGCGGGCACGAATCATCGCGCCAAGGTCATCTCGGAATTGCTGCGTTGCACGCACCTCAGTGTCGTCTGCTGCGCGCTGGCGATTTTCGCTGCTCATGGCTTCACCATTCCGATCTCGTCGCTCGAACTCGCACCGCGGGACTCCGTCGATGCGTTGCACCCTCTACGCTATCGCAGGCGAGTAGCTGGGCGCACCCCACAACACCATTTATCACGGACATATTACGGAATATTTGTTGCCGCGCGCTCGTGGGCCTCCAAGAACGCAAATACTTCGTGGTTATCAACACCAGGAAATGCCCCGGTTGGCAGCGCAGCAAGCAGGCTTGTCGGGGTGGCGGCTTCCGGCCATGCAAGGTCGCGCCACTTCTCAGTGAGCTCGGGCGAGGCCATCCTGCAGCAGCGATCGTCTGGGCAGTTGGACGCGGTCCGATGCGAGGTGTCTCTCCCCCGGAACCACTTCACATCCTCGAATCGCACGCCAGCACTGACCGAGTACAGCCCTTCCTTCGCTTTTTCAACTCGTGATGTACACCAGTAGGTACCGCCACTCGCCATGTCCGTGTACTGGTACCAGGGATTGAACCGATCTGGCTGCGCAAAGATCGTGCGGGCGGTCCAGTTGCGGCAGATCATGGCACCCTCGAGATTGCCGAGCGCGTCTGACGGGAATCGCACGCCGTCGTTTTCATACGCCTTGATCAAGGTTCCCGACTCATGCACTTTGGTGAAGTGCACTTCAAGGTCCAGGTGACTCGTAGCAAGGTTTGTAAAGCGGTGCGCGGCCATTTCGTACGACACCGCGTAGGCGTCGCGAAGATCCTCCATGGAGATATCGCGCGCCGCCTTCGCTTCCTGCAGCGTGCGCAGCGTCGACTGTTCAGGCAGCAGGATCGCACCAGCGAGATAGTTTGACTCGACCCGCTGGCGGAGGAAGTCACCGTAGCTCTTCGGCTCTTCATGGCCACACACGATGCCTGCCAGCGCCCGCAGAATCGGTGCGCGTGCGTCGCGTGAAGGCAGCGTGCTGCTCAAGTAGATTCTGCCATTGCGGCGATCAATCACGGATCTTGTCGAGTGCGGCATCCCGCCCACATAGTGCAGGCTGAATCCCAACTGTTCCGCGATTCCAGAAACCGTTCGTTGAGACACGGGCCCCTCGGTATATCCTTCCCGCTCCAACAGCTCGCGGGCAATATGTTCCAGGTCTGGGTAATAGTTATTGAGCGCACGCATCTCTGAACGCAACTCGGTGTTCGCACGCCGCGCTTCCTCCGGCGTCGCTGCCCGCTCACGGTGCACCCGCTCAACTTCCTGGTGCAGGCCAAGAATCGCTTTCAACACCTCATCACTCGCGGTCTTTGAGACGCGGATCGGCTGCAGCCCGAGCGCCTGAAACACCGGGCCGCGCTGTGCTCGCTCTACGGCGATCTCAAGCGCCGCGCGCTCGCTCGGCGCTTCCTCACTGAGTAGCTCATCGAGCGATGCGCCGAGCGCTGCCGCTATGGCGCGCAGGAGCGGCAGGTGCGGCTCACGTTTGCCATTTTCAATAGCAGAAAGCTGCGAGGGGGCCCGATCCACGCGCTTTGCAAGATGGTCAAGTGTCATGCCGAGTTCCATTCGACGTTCGCGAATGCGTCGGCCAAGCACGAGCGCGTCACTCATCTCAGTTATTGAAGGGTCTGGGCTTACTGACGGCATTGTCAGGTCCTTTCGTTCAGGCTTCCCCTCATCGTGACAGCATCACGAAAGTTTGCGCAAGCAGAAATATTGCGATTCTTCACCCAACCAAACCGATATTTCCCCCGTACATTGCACGCAAGATGGGGGTACCGCACAGAAAACCCTCTCACTTTCAGCGGGCTAACCGAAGGAGCACATCGTGACGAACGACATCGCAAGGGCAGTAGAGCTCGAGCAGGACTGGGCAACGAACGCACGTTGGCAGGGCATCACCCGCGACTACACAGGCGAAGACGTTGTGAAGCTCAGCGGCCGCGTACAGGAAGAACACACGCTCGCCCGCCGCGGTGCAGAAAGGCTCTGGAAGCAGCTCGCTGAGGAGGCTGCCACCGGAGACTACACCAACGCGCTCGGCGCCCTCACCGGCAACCAGGCAGTTCAGCAGGTCAAAGCCGGCCTCCGCGCCATCTATCTTTCGGGCTGGCAAGTTGCGGCCGACGCCAACATTTCGGGCCAGACCTACCCAGATCAGTCGCTCTACCCCGCAAACTCAGTACCCCAGGTCGTGCGCCGCATCAACAACGCGCTGCTGCGCGCCGACCAGATCGAGTTCTCGGAAGGCATCCACACGGTTGAGGATTGGCTCGCACCGATCGTCGCGGACGCGGAGGCAGGCTTCGGCGGCCCACTCAACGCATACGAGCTCATGAAGTCAATGATCGCTTCGGGCGCAGCGGGCGTTCACTGGGAGGACCAGCTCGCGAGTGAAAAGAAGTGCGGCCACCTCGGTGGCAAGGTCCTCATTCCGACCCAGCAGCACATCCGCACCCTGAACGCAGCCCGCCTCGCTGCCGACGTGGCAGATGTACCGAGCCTCATCATCGCTCGTACCGATGCGGAGGCAGCAACCCTCATCACCTCCGACGTCGATGAGCGCGACCGCCCATTCATCACCGGTGAGCGCACCGCGGAAGGCTTCTTCAAGGTCGAGAATGGTCTCGCGCCCTCGATCGCTCGCGCGAAGGCATACGCACCCTACGCAGACCTCATCTGGATGGAGACCGGCACCCCCGATCTCGAGCTCGCTCGCGAGTTTGCTGAGGCAGTCAAGAAAGACTTCCCCGACCAGATGCTCGCGTACAACTGCTCGCCCTCGTTCAACTGGAAGCAGCACCTCGACGATGACACCATCGCAAAGTTCCAGCGCGAGCTCGGCGCAATGGGCTACACCTTCCAGTTCATTACCCTGGCTGGTTTCCACTCACTTAACTCGTCAATGTTCGACCTCGCTCACGGCTACGCCCGAAACGGCATGTCGGCGTACGTCGAACTCCAGGAGCGTGAGTTCGCTGACGAGGCTCGCGGCTACACCGCGACCAAGCACCAGCGTGAGGTTGGCACCGGATACTTCGATGCGATCTCGACCGCACTCAACCCCTCGGCATCGACCCTCGCGCTCGTGGGCTCGACCGAGGAAGGCCAGTTCCACTAATCCCCGCTTGCTCAGCAACGCAGACACTTACCGCATAGAAACGGACAGATCATGACCACCATGCAGGCGGCCGCGCCGCAGCGCACCGCCACCAACTCCGGCCCCCGCATCGAGGTGCTCGGCCGGCCACAGCCACGATTCGATGAGATCCTCACACCAGAGGCACTCGAGTTCGTCACTGCCCTCCACGAGAAGTTCGCAAGCACCCGCCACGAACGCCTTGCAGACCGCCAGCGTCGACGCTACGAAATCGGCAACGGCCGCGACCCGAAGTTCCGTGCGGACACCCAGCTCATCCGCGAGGATCCGAGCTGGCGGGTCGCGGGTGCTGGTCCTGGTTTGGAAGATCGCCGCGTCGAGATCACGGGGCCAACCGACCCCAAGATGACGATCAACGCGATGAACTCCGGCGCCAAGGTGTGGCTCGCGGATCAGGAAGATGCCACGAGTCCCACCTGGCACAACGTCATCGGCGGACAGCTTTCGCTCTACGACGTGATCCGCGAACAGCTCGAGTACACAAGCCCCGAGGGCAAGCAGTACCGTGTGACGGCCGAGCAAACTCCGACAATTGTGATGCGCCCCCGCGGCTGGCACCTGGTCGAGAAGCACATGCGCTTCGTTGACGCGCAGGGTCAAGCCGGGGCGGCTTCTGGCAGCCTGGTCGACTTCGGCCTCTACGCCTTCCACAACGCTCGCGAGCTCATCGCTCGCGGCCGCGGCCCGTACTTCTACATTGCCAAGCTTGAATCGAGCGAAGAAGCAAAGCTGTGGGACGACATCTTCACCTACACGGAGCAAGAGCTCGGTCTCGCGCATGGAACGATCCGCGCAACTGTGCTGATTGAGACGCTACCCGCAGCGTTTGAGATGGAAGAAGTTCTCTACGTCATGCGCGACCACATCGCCGGTCTCAACGCAGGTCGCTGGGACTACATCTTCTCGATCATCAAGAACTACCGTGGCCGCGGCGCACGCTTCGTGCTCCCCGACCGCAGTGAAGTCACCATGACCGTGCCGTTCATGCGGGCCTACACGGAGCTGCTCGTGAAGACGTGCCACAAGCGCGGCGCACACGCTATCGGCGGCATGAGCGCGTTCATCCCGAACCGTCGTGACCCAGAGGTCACCGCACGTGCCGAGGAGAAGGTCACGGCTGACAAGCGCCGCGAGGCCACCGACGGCTTCGATGGCACCTGGGTGGCGCACCCCGACCTCATTCCGGTCGCACGTGCGGAATTCGATGCGGTGCTCAGCGATCGCCCAAATCAGGTGGATCGTCAGCGCGATGACGTTGAGGTTACCGCTGCGCAGCTCCTTGACGTTCACATCGGACGCGACATTACTGAGGCTGGCGTTCGCGAAAATGTGTCGATCGGCATCCGCTACATCGAGGCGTGGTTGCGCGGCCTTGGTGCCGTCGCCATCGACAACCTCATGGAAGACGCCGCAACCGCCGAGATCAGCCGCTCGCAGATCTGGCAGTGGATCCACCAAGACCAGACCACTGCAGAGGGCACGCGCATCACCCGCGCATGGGTCCAAGAGCTGCTTGACGAAGCCGTCGCTGGCTTCGAGCGCTTCGATGGCGACCGCTATGACGCGGCAGCTGAACTCTTCGCGGAAGTCTCGCTCGGAGACGATTTCCCGACGTTCCTCACGCTTCCTGCTTACAGCAGGTATTTGGTAGACGCGTAACCATACGCGTCACGGCAAACGCCGAGGCAGAACCGGTGCTGGTTATGCCTCGGCGTTTGCGCGTTCAATGGCTGGTTCGAGCTCGTCAAGTACGAGACTCTCATCGTCGAGCTCTCCGGTGCGGTAGGCCGCACGACCGACCATGTGCGCGGCAACAGGCGCCGTGAGCGACTGGAAGACAAAGACCGGCACCAATGCAAATAGAGTCATAAATGACTGCTGCTCGAGAGCGATCGCGAGAATCACGAGTAGCAGGCCAAAGATCTGCGGTTTCGTTGCAGCATGCAACCGGCTCAATACGTCAGGGAACCGCAACAAGCCAATGCCTGCAGCCACCGAAAGGATGGCGGCAACCAGCAAGCAGCACATCGAGATGACGTGGAGAACATCTTCAATCATGAGTGACTTCTCCTTCGGGAACCGATGGTTCGATCGGGGTTGCTTGCGAGGTCTCGAGCTCTGCCTTACGACGCACGAACTTCGCCACCACGATTGTGGCAAACGTTGCGGTTGCTGCGATCACGATCATAAGCGGGACCGTGTGCGTGTGACCGCGCACCACCATATCAACGCCCAGAGCCAGCATGACCGTCGTGAGTAGCACGTCGGACGCAACCATACGGTCGAGGATTGAAGGACCTCGCATGATTCGGATGATAGCGGCGAGGGCCGTAAGCGAGAGGCCGGCGCACACTGCGATCAGCATGATCATCGTGAATGTGGTCATCGCACCTTCCCCATTTCTTCCTTCGACCCTGCCGCCAGGATGAGCAACCGTTCAATTCGAGCAACCTCTGCACGCATTGCGGCAACCTCTACCCCGGTCGGCGTATCGATCGCGTGGAGGTACAGCGTGGATCGGTAGCGATCAACCTCAACGACGAGGGAGCCAGGAATGAGCGAAATCGTCAGCCCCACCATCGTGAGGATGAAGTCAGACCTGGTGCGTAGAGGTACCTCAATGATTGAGGTCTTCGGGGCGGGCCCAGGCTTCACCGAGAGCCATGCCACGTTCCAAGAGGCGATGGCAAGCTGTGAGAAAAAGTGCGCCAGATATCGGATCGCCCACCACAGGTTGAATCGACCAGCGAGGTCAACCGGCGGTAGATAAAACACTCGCATCGCGACGAAAGCAACGACGAGACCGCTCACCGCTGACAGCAGCGAAATTTCACGCCAGAGCATCATCCAGAGAATGACGAGGCCAACAATGAGGGGAATCTCGTGCAGGCGGATCCGCCACTCAATGCGACGTGCGTTTCGCTCTGCTGAACGCTTCGCTGAATTCAATGGGCACCTCCCTCATCGGTCGATGTAGTCTCGCCTGAGCCACCCGGCAATGCGGGGTCGCCGTTCAACACCTGCTGCACGATCGATTTAGGCGCCATAAGGTCGTTGCCACCGCGTTCCGCGTACGCCATGAGCGGGCCGGCAAACACGGTGAGCAGAAGACTCACGACGACCATGCCAGCTGTCGCGCCGGTCATGAGCTTCGGAATGTCCTTTTCTTCCTGCGTCGGCTGTGCGTCGGGAGCGTCCTGCAGCTGTTCGAACATCTGTTCTTCACGACGACGCAGAATCATTGCCTCGGTCGATGGCTGCTTGGCGCTGCCACGATCCGCGTCCTTACGCGCCTTGGGGCGCCAGAACGCAAGCACCCAGGTGCGTGCGAGAGCGTACAAAGTCAAGAGCGATACGAGGGTTCCGATACCGATGAGCCAGTATGCGCCGGCTGAGCCTAACTGCGCACCCGCGGTGAACAGACCGATCTTGCCGATGAAGCCGGAGAACGGCGGGATCCCGCCAAGGTTCAACATTGGAATAAAGAAGAGCACACCAATGACGGGCGCGGATCGCAGCACGCCACCGAGCCCCGACAGCGAAGTCGTGCCACCGTGCCGTTCAAGCAGGCCCACTGCAAGGAACAACGTCGTCTGCACGATGATGTGGTGGACCATGTAGTAAATCGTGGCCCCGAAGCCGAGACCAGTCGCCATGCTGATGCCGAAGATGAGGTAACCGATGTGGCTGATCAGCGTAAAGGAGAGGAGTCGCTTCACATCGAGCTGCGAGATCGCGCCGAGAATTCCGACGAGGAGGGTCAGCCCCGCGATCACCATGAGGAGGCGGTCGATACTCGACTCAGGAAACAGCTGCGTCTGCGTGCGCAGAATCGCGTAGACGCCCACCTTGGTGAGCAGGCCAGCGAAGACCGCGGTCACGGGAGCCGGAGCCGTCGGGTACGAGTCAGGCAACCAGAATGCGAGCGGGAACACTGCCGCCTTAATCCCGAACGCAATGAGCAACAGCAAGTTCAATATGAGCTGGACATCATCGGGGAGCTCTGCGATCCGCACCGTGAGCTGGGCCATGTTCACCGTGCCGGTCGCGCCATAAATGACTCCGATTGCGGCAAGGAACAGGGTCGAGGACACGAGCGACACGACCACATACGTCACGCCGGCGCGGATCCGCTGCGCGGTACCGCCGAGCGTAATCAACACGTAGCTGGCGACGAGCAAGATCTCGAAGCCAACAAAGAGGTTGAACAGGTCGCCCGCGATGAAGGCGTTGAAGACGCCCGCGCCGAGGACCATGTAGGTCGGGTAGTAAATCGAGACCGGTGTCTCATCGTCACCATCGGCAAAACCCTGGCCGATCGAAAACAGGAAGACCGCGAGCAATACGACCGCAGACACAGCAATCATGATCGCCGACACGCTGTCAATGACCAGTGAGATGCCAAACGGGGCGGCCCAGCCACCGACCTGCATGATGAGGGTGCCGTTCTCATGCACCAAGAACATGAATGCAATGCCAATGACCAAGACTGCGGTCAGGACCAGCAGGGTAATGCCCTGCTGGATTCGGCGGCGGCCAGGCAACGCCAACGCGAGGGCAGCACCAGCGAGCGGGATCAGGACGACGAGCGGGACAAGCTGAATCATGCGTTGCGCTCCCCCGTCACGAATCGATCCCGGCCGTCAGAATCTTCTGGCGTCTCATCTTCGAACTCAGGTGCGTCCTCGAGGTCTTCGTCAGTGAGCTCCTCAGTTGTAAGCATCTCTGCGTCAGCAAGACCGAGATCCGCTTCATCGTCTTCCAGGCGGTCATGTGCGCCCTGCGCGAGACGCCAGGAACGGTAGATCAACGCAAGCAAGAACGCACTCACTCCGAACGTGATCACGATTGCTGTCAAGATGAAAGCCTGCGGGAGCGGATCACTCATATCTTCAGCAGCTGTGCCGTCGGCAATTGGAGCATCACCAAACGACCCAGACATCAGGAAGATGAGCAAGTTCGTCGCATTGCCCACCATCAGGAAGCCAAGCAGCAGACGAGTGAGCGCACGGTCGAGCATGAGGTAGATGCCGCACGCGTACAGCACCACCATCACAAGTACCAGAATGAGTGGCATTGTCATCGTGTCTTCACCTCCGTTGCGGTCGTGTCAGTTGTTCGAGTCTCTTCGGTCGGGGCATCATCATCCGATAAGTCTTGGCCGGAATCGAAGCCAAACTCTTCGTCTTCTTCTTCGTGCTCGTCGATCTCTGCGCCGAGGCTTCGAATCACGTCAAGAACGAGCCCGAAGACCACGAGGTACACGCCAACGTCGAAGAGGGTTGAGGTAACGAACGGCAGCGTGCCGAATGGACCAAGATCAACATCTACCCAAGCCGAAGCAAGCGCGGCCTGCCCGAAGAACATCGGCAGGATCGCCATGGTGACGGCAAGCGCGAGCCCCGTACCGAGGATGCGACCAGCATCAAGCGGGACCGTTGCCCTGAGCTCATACCGGCCACCGGCCAAGTACCGCGCGACGAGAGCAAGACCTGCGACAAGACCGCCTGCGAACCCACCACCCGGCAAGTTGTGGCCTGCAAGGAGCAAATAGATCGACAGGATGATGAGGGCGTGGAAGATCAGGCGAACCACGACCTCGAGAATGATCGAGCGGCGATCCGGATCAAGCATTCGACCTGAAAGAAGCCAGCTCAGACGACGCTCGGGATCCTTCGGATCAATCACGCGCATCATGTGGTCTTGCACAGCGCTGCGCGCTTCACGGCGGCTGAGCTTTGGCTTTGTATCGACGCGAGTGCTCAAGAAGACGAGAGAAGCAACGCCAGTGGCGGCTGCGAGCACTACAGAAAGCTCACCGAGCGTGTCCCAGCCGCGGATATCAACCAGCATGACGTTCACGACGTTGTGGCCGTGACCGCCATATACGGCTAGGTCTGGCAGTTGCAGGGAAATCGGTTCCGCGACTCGCGAGCCAAGCGCGATGAGTGCGACCGCGCCGAGTACCAGGCCGACTCCGATACCGATGCCAGCGCGAGCCCAACGCACCTTGACCGACGCGCGATTCCCAAAGCGAGGGGCGAGCCGACGAATGACGAGCACAAACGCGATGAGGGTGACGGTTTCAACCAGCAGCTGCGTCAGGGCAAGATCTGGAGCTCCGTGCAGCGCAAAGATCACGGCCATTCCATAGCCGGTCACACCGACAAGTAGCGCAGCCTTAAAACGAGTACGGGCTCGAAGCGAGTAAATTGCCGCAAGAATCACGATGATCGCGATGGGAATCTGTACTGGTGATGACACTAGCTCCCACTCCTGCGGCCACGGCCGCAGTGTGAGAACTGTCCCACCAACGCCGAAGATCAGCACAAGCAGAATTACCGCGAGATAGAACGGAAGTGAGCCACGCTGCGTGATCGCGGTCATCCGCACAGCAAACGCGTCGAGCCAGTGCGTGATCAACCAGTAGAAGTGCGAAGCAGACCAGCGCTCAGAGGCAGGCGGCAACTTCGCCTGCAATTTCCGTGCGGGGAAGAAGAGCAACGTGCCAAAGATCATCACTGCCAGCGAGATCCACAGTGCAGGCGTAAATCCGTGCCACAGGCTGAGGTGTTCCGCAGTCATGTCAGCACCTGGGGTGTTCGGTGCTGCCAACTGGAACACAGGATCCAAGAGCGGAGCAATGATGCCGAACACAAGAGCGATCGCTACGAACACCGACGGTGCGACGAAGAACGAGCGCTTGGGAGTGTGTGTGACCGGGGTAGGCGCACAGCCCGGTTTCGTCATGAATGCGCCCCAGAAGAAACGAATCATGTAGGCGACCGTGAGCAAGCTACCAACGAAGGCAACACTCAGTGCGATCCATGCCACTGGCTGGCGGTGCGCTGCTTCGAGAAGCTCGGTGAAGACTGACTCCTTTGCCACGAAGCCAAAGAAGATCGGGAACCCAGCCATTGAAGCAGCCGCGGCAGCGCTCACTACTGCGAGCACCGGGAACCGTTTGGAAATGCCTGAAAGCCTGCGAAGATCACGTACGCCGGTCGCATAGTCAATAATGCCAACGGACAAGAAGAGCGGGGCCTTCGCAGCGGCGTGCGCAAAGAGCATGACCAGGGCCGCAAACGTTGTCACGGGATCGCCAACCCCGACGACCATGACAAGCAAGCCGAGCTGGCTGACGGTGCCATGAGCGACAATGAGCTTTATATCGTTCTGTCGAAGCGCACGAATGCCACCGTTGAGCATCGTAATAGCGCCGAGGATCACGAGCGCCCAGCGAAGGCCTGGGACATCACTGAAACCTGGACTCAGACGAATCAACAGATAGACGCCCGCCTTCACCATCGCCGCGGCGTGCAGATACGCGCTTACCGGTGTTGGGGCTGCCATTGCTGAGGGCAGCCAGAAGTGCGTTGGGAAAATAGCAGACTTAGTCAGCGCACCGACAACCACAAGGTAGATAGCCACTGTCGTGAGCACCCCTGAAGGGGGGTTTGCGACGAGCTCACTCAACAGCGTCAGACCGGTGGAATTGACGAGCAACACGAAGCCAACAAGCATTGCCAGACCACCGAAGGTCGTCACCATGAGCGCTTGCAGTGCCGCGACATTAGCCGTACGCAGACGGAAGACATGGCCGATAAGCAGGAAGGAGAAGACCGTGGTCCCTTCCCAGAAGATAAAGAGCAGATACAGATTATCTGCAAGCACCAGACCGAGCATTGAGGTGGCGAAACCCATGAATACAGCTGCGAAACGAGGTTGGCCAATATCTGTGTCGTCGAAGTACGAAGCGCAGTAGAACAGCACGAGAGCGCCCGCACCGGTCACCAACAAGGAGAACAACCAGCCGAGGGCATCAAGCCGCAATACGATGTCTAAGCCAAGCTGCGGAACCCATGGAATGGACTCAACAAATACCTCGCCACTCAGCACGGCGGGACCGAAAGACGCGAGCACAGCGAAGACGATCGCCATGATGGCAGCAAGCACGTAGAACGCGCGGCAACGAATACGAGAAGCCAATAAGTGAGTGACGGTAGATACCAGGGCCAGCCCCAAGAGCATGAACGTCATAACACCCATAGGCGTGGCTCCCCTGCTGCCGTTACCACGGCGTAAGTCAGATCATTTTTACCAGTCTAGCGAACCCGAACCTGTCAGATACCCGTGTTACTGGGAGCGACGGCTACATCGCGACCACTTATCGCCTTTTCGGAGCCATGGGGCATCGAAATAGCAATCGTACTAGGCGCAGTGCGGCAACCCGCCAAGCCTCGGTGCGGTGGGCGTGTGCCCGGTTTTGGGTACAAAAAAGGGGCCCGCCCCTCTAGCCCCTCCCCCCAAAAAAGGGAAAGAAACCAAAGGAAGCGAACCCCCCAAAACAGTGAAAGGGAAACCCCGCCCCAGCACTCATTGCTGAAACAGTGTTCCCCTCTCACCCACCAAAAGGTGTCCGGCGGTGACCTACTCTCCCACACCCTCCCGAGTGCAGTACCATCGGCGCTGTCAGTCTTAGCTTCCGGGTTCGGAATGTAACCGGGCGTTTCCCTGACGCTATAACCACCGTAACTCTATGAACATATCAACCACACCAGAATACCCAACCCACCCACTCAAGAGCGAATCAGACATGCTGTCTGGCGTGGCTTCTCGTACATCAAGAACCACAAAGTGAACGCGAACAATATCGTTTAAGATTTTCCATACTCATGCCCCACCCATCCAAGGGAGGGAGAATATCAAGTCATCGGCTTATTAGTACCAGTCAGCTCCACACGTTACCGCGCTTCCACATCTGGCCTATCAACCCAGTCATCTACTGGGAGCCTCACAGACCGAAGTCTACGGAGATCTC
>NZ_JACVMX010000008.1 GCF_014530035.1 Leucobacter sp. cx-328 | reverse complement strand
AGACAAGATGCGAGTTTGACCTGACAAATAGAAACACTGACATAAAAAATGTCACTGAATTATTCATCCAAAAAAGGAATCTCCAACACAAACCACAAAGGTTCATGCCAGGGATAAAAAATTGGCATTTGACAATCAAGTGCACACTATTGAGTTCTCAAGGACCAGACACTCCCCGTACCGACCAAACCAATGGCCCTCCGAAAAGCAGTCCAACAACCAAAACCTAAGTAATTGATTGACCACAAGGCAAAAAACCGAAGCAGCTGAGCTGCCCGGCTGCGTTGCGGCGACAAGGGAATACATTACGCCGATCCACACCCCAGCGCAAACCGAGACCGTTTCACGGGCGTGTTCCGGCACGAAGGTGATCTCAACCTTGCTCCTCGGTTGACAGCGTCTACCGTTCGTCGCTTTCCAACCTCGAGCTAGCTACTTCAGCAGAAGGATCGGACACTTTCACTTTCTCGCTCGTTCGATCAACCGCACGTCGAGACGAGCTGCGACGTGGTTTCGTGCTCCAGAACACATAGCCGCCAGCAAGCACCACTGCGCCACCGACCCCAACCGCCCACCACGGGAACCCAGGAACGCCAGACGGCTGTCCCGCAGCATCCAGATCGCTCTGCGGTGTTGGCGAGATCCGCTCCCCCGTAACGAGGATGCGATGGGAGTTCACACCGAGCGGCGTGCAAGTGATAAGTGTCACGAGATCTTCGCCTGCTTCCTGGTGAAGCGTCTCGGTCTGATCGGGCTCAACCACCACTGTCTCGCGAACCCGGTAGGTCAATACCTCACCAAAGGTTTCAACGGTAAACGTGTCTCCCGGACTCAGCTTGTCGAGGTCTGTAAACATGCGTGAGCTCGCTAGTCCCCGGTGACCAGTGATCACTGACCTCGTACTCTCGCCACCGACGGGGAGAGACGTACCTTCAAGGTGGCCAAGGCCACGCAGCAGCGTATCTTCGTCCGTACCGTGATAGATCGGAAGGTCGACATCGATCGACGGAATCCGCAGCCTCGCCATCACCCCGCTCGGAGTGCTCAGCTGCTCACGGTACGCAGTTTCCTGCTGGGAAAGCTCGCCAGATCCAATCGCGACATTCGCTCCTGCGGGAAGGAGGGCGCCCGCTGACAAGCTCTCGTTGTAACGGTATGCGTCACTTACCTGTGTTGCAGGGTCAGGGGTCGTCTGCGCAAGCTCACGGTCGTACAGGCCAATGATCGAAGCCTGGTTGAGCTGCGAGAACCACGCGGCAGTAGTCGGATAGAGCATGACGCTCACTCCGAGCAACCAGCATGCCACCGTGATCCAGGTAGAAGCAGTCGGCCGCTTGCGCTTCGTTACGCCTGCGACCGACTGCTGATCCCGCCGTTTTCGCGCATCGCGCTGCGAAACCTCTGCGATGGGGAGTTGCTGAGACTGCGCTGCGTGGCGATTCATAATGATTCCTACGGTAACGACGGGGCGTCGGCATGGGGAGGATTACTCATTTGGGGGAAACAGGTACTTCCCACACCGACGAGTTCAGGGCTGGGGGCGCGAACGCCCCCAGCGGAGAGGGTTTACGCCTCTGAGTTCTGTCGGCGACGAGCGATCATCACCGATCCTGCTGCGATCGAGACGAGCGCGAGGCCGCCTACAACCATGAGCACCTGGCCAGCCGCACCGGTGAGCGGCAGCGACGGTACTTCCTGCTGGCGGTTCGGGATCTGGTTCTCGACAGGAACCGAAGTCACTGCACCAGCGCGAACAATAACCTGGGTCTTGGCATCGTCACCCGTCGGAAGCACGAAGCCGTTAGGTGCCTTGATCTCTTCAAGCACGTAGCAACGCTCAGTCAGGCCGTTGGTCTTGGTTCCACCCTTGAGTTCGTCGTCACCGATCCACAAACCAGGAATCTCGATTGCACCATCTGCGCCCGAGGTCGCAATGTACTCAGAGCCATCTGCGTTGGTTACAGGAGTCAACGCATCGTCAAGACGGCAGTCAGCTGCCTTTTCGCTCATCCACACACGGAATTCAGCTCCGGTCAGGCCCTTCGAGGCCTTGTCGGCATCAATCTTCTGCATCTTGACCTGGCCCCAACGGGTCCAAACCTCTTCAGTGGGGGTACCGGGGTTGCCATCGCCATCCAGGTCGAGGTCATTCACATTGACCAGCGCCTGGTTGGCGATTTCACCGTTTCCCAGTGACTTTACGGTTGCCTGGAAGTCGACCTGAACCAGGTCACCCTGCTTGAGCTTTGCGAGTGCACCAGTGAGCTGGACCGAGAGCGTAGAGCGTTCTGGCGAGCCAGCCTGAGCCCAGGCAGCGGTGTAGTCAGTACCAGCAACGAGCGCAGTACCATTCAGCGAGACCACCGGCGCATCAGTGCCGGTCAGACGCTCATCGAGGGTATCGGTGACCACAAACTTTGCATAGTTGTCTCCAGTAACAGCCGGGGCTTTCTGCGTGATCGAGTAGCTCACCTTAGAGCCAAGCACGAAGCCGTTCTCAGGCTGATCCTGGATGGTCTTGTGTGGCTTATCACCAACGTCGTTCTTTGGGTACAGGTTGACGTCGTATACCCAGCTACCGTCGCCCTCGCCCTGGTTGACACCGGGTGTCGGAAGCGTGACGATGAACGGTTCTGCCTTCTTCGTCACGCTTGCTGGAGCAAACTTTTCACGCACGACATAGGCGCCAAGCGGCATACGCTCACTCTTTGCGATGCCATCGACAGTCGCTGGCAGCTCGGTGCAGCCTGAGAGCGTGTGTGCGCCGAGCGCAGTACCAGTACGCGCGCCGATGAGCTGCGCATCAGTGACCGCGCGCAGAGTGTTCCAACCCGCGTTCGTGCCGTCAAACAGGTTGATGCCGTCGACCTTGCAGTACTCGAAAACAACGCCGTCGATCGGTTGTGACGAGGGAACCGTGCCACTACCGTCAGGGTTCATTGCTCCCCCACCCGGGTTTTCAAACTTATGGATCGTCAGCGATCCGTCTGCAGCGGTGTCAATGTTCTCGGCATATGCTGCCGAACCGCCAGCAAACAGACCCAGCGCACCAACAGCGAGCGCCGCCGATGCTGCGAGGCCACGGCGCATTGCGCGCGGTGCAGTGTTCTGAGACATGGGAGTTCCTTTCTGAGCTGCCGAGAAACGGCAGTGGTGCGATCCGCGCACCCACTGATTTACGAGGCGCGGAAGAATATGAAAATTGTGTGATTAGGCAGTGCGCTTGGCTCGTGCTGAACGGGTCACGAGCAGCGCCGTGACTCCGATCAGCAGGCCGCCACCGATGAAGAAGAGGAACGAACCGATGCCACCCGTAAGCGGAAGGCCAGGAACCTCAATCTGGGTGTTCGTGATCTTGCCGATTGCAACAGTGTTGTCACCTGCGATTTCAACCGCAATCGGATCACGCAACTGCACGAAGCCCGGTGGCGCCTTGGTCTCAACGAGGTGGTAGGTGCCAGGCGGCACATTGGTGAGCAAGAACTTGCCAGCCGCTGGATCAGTGTCAGGTCCGGTGCAGTCAGCCGCGACGTCGCGCACACAGTCAGTTACGGCAATGGCCTCAGCACCGGCAATCGGTTCGCCTGCGGCGTCGACTGGCTGCAGTTCCCACGCGGAACCCGCGAGTCGAAGCTGCTGCGGATCAACCTTTTCCCAGCTCACGTTCACGCCCGGCTTGAAGTTCGAGACTGTTCCGAACTCGTAGGTCCATGACGTTTCGTTGAGCTTGCCTGGTCCAACCACTAGGCGGATCGGCTGCTTTGCGAGGACGTACCCCGACGGTGCTTTCGTCTCGACGAGATCGTAAGTTCCCCAGGGGATACCCAAGAGTGTGAACCGGCCAGGCGCGGCGTCACGGTCTTCACCGCACGAGCTTGCGACCTCACAGTCAACGATCGTGCGTGGCCACTCGCCAGCAGGCATGCGCCCGCCCTCAGCAATGACCGGAGTCAGCGTCCACTCAGAACCAGCGAGCAATGTCGTACCGCTCGCGCCATCTACCTTGCGCCATGACAGATTAGGGGCAAGCTGCAGGCCAACCTTTGACGCCTCGCTTGGGAGAATCGCAGTGCCGTTCGAGTTGCGGTTCGCAGCAATCGCAACGTTGTTCCAGGCAATTCCAGTCAGGTCGCCGTTTTCGCCGGCAACTGCTGGGAACGTACCAACAAATTCATCTGCTGGTTTCCAGACGCGTGCGCCGAAATCAATACGAACACCAGTGACATCTGCCCAATTGCCCGGGGCTGCGGTTGTCCAGTCATCAGTGCATCCGCTTGGCGCGCTGGTCCGGCTGCCCCCGCCATTGCCTGCGAGTTCACCACGGCACGGGTTCGTTGCCTTCGAGTACTGCACCACGGCATCTGTTGGCAGTCCGGTCACTGCCCCAGTCATAAAGACATCAAACTGCGAGCCACGAGCGTCAGCACCCGGTCGAACGCCATGGTCACCCACGCGTGGCAGCAAGTCGTACACCACAACATTGCGCATATCGACGTTGCCAGTATTCACGACCGGAATACGGTAGGTGGCGACGCCAGTACGGTCAGTCGAGCCCACACCGGGCGACGGTACGAACTGTGCATCGTGAACGCCCTGAACTTCCTTATGCGAGCCCATACCTGGGCCCTCGACAACCGTGTACGGGCGCTCTGCACGACAGCCAGTGTCAGCGTCAGGGCCTTGAACCTTGTTTGCAAAGCTGAGGTCGGCCCAAGTGGTCGATCCGTTCAAGACGCTCGGATCGGCATAACGGCCAGGCGAGGCACACACGAGGTATCCCGTTGCAGCTTCAGCGGCCTGTACCAAGGTGTAGTTCTTGTACGTTGCTGCCGGGACGCTGTCCTTCACACGCACGTCGAATCCGACAGTCAGCACATCGCGTATGCCCTGCTCGTCGTAAATCTTCAAGCCCCCACCGGTGGGCAGATTCGGGAAATCGACGACGATCTTGACGCGAGTTTTCCCATCAATCTGAACATCAGTCACTGTGAGACGCGGCTCACCGAGCTTGGCGATGACATCGTCTTCACCTCGCATGGGATCCCCTTCAAGTGCAAGGTGAAGCTTCGACGCGGGATCGTAAGACAGGTTCTCGGGCAGGATCTCGGTGATCGTCGGCGTGAAAGTTCGCTTCAAGTCAGCCTCGTACTCGGAGTACCAGGTGTCGCGTTGGGTAACAATCTCGACTCGCAGCTCGTCGCCTGGCTGTGCAAGCGGCTGCGCTTCCTTTTCATCGATCGTTTGGGCGGTCAACGGGTTGTACATGCGCTTAACGGTGTAGATATTCACCGGGTCACGCACGATTCGGTTGTAGCCGCAGCGACCCTCATGATTGGAGTCGACGAGCGCATCGTTCCGCGTCATCGATCCGCCATTCCAGCGAACCGTATTGTCTGCGGTGCAGTTCTCGACGGTGACCCACAACGGATGCTCCGAAGCAGGTGTCACGCCGCGAACCGGCGTGGGCGCTGCAGTACCCGTGGTCAAGAAATGCGGCTGATAGACACCATCTGCAACGGCCTGTGAATTGTCCAGGGGAATGTCATCGCTGACTGTACCGAAGAGGAACAATTTACCTTTGGTGCCAGCTTTCACGGGATTGTCTGCGAGCCAGAACTTCGTGACCCATTCTCCAGCAGACATAGGGATCGCTTGCGAACCGTCCAGCCCATCACAGAACCGCACGGTTGCATCGCCGACAAGGTTTCCCTCGGCGATCGTGCAGATTCCGGTGCGTCCCTGATTCGTCTGCCAGTGCACCTCAAGCTTCGACATGCTGCCGTTTGCACCGAAAGAAATCTGTTTGTAGGCAGGCTTGGCGCACCCTGTCGACTGCGTGTCGGTTGGTGATGACCAACCGCATGGCAGCATGTCAGTCAGGTTCCAGGTTCCGTTCGCGTTGCCTGTGCCCTCGATGCTGAACTGGTGCAGGTAACCACGCACCCAATCTCCATTTTCGTGTTCCGCGCCTCGCGAGAACTCGCGCGCGTTCCCGTTCGAGGCCGCATACGAGATGCCCTTTTGCACGGTGAACTTTCCGTCAGCGCCGATTTGCACATAATGCGAAGCTGCTGCAGCATCATCGAGTTCGCTATCTGGACGCAGCCAGGGTGTTGACTTCGCGGTCACGTTATTGGTCTGCTTGATGTGATTGTTTGCAGCGTCAGTGAACGTCGAAGCCGGGAAGTTCACGGTCACAAACATGCTCTTGTTGAAAGTCGATTTGTCACACTTTGCAATGCCCATCGCATCTACTGTTGCGGAGCTTCCGAGGCGCCAAGTAACGGTGTGCGCTTGCGCGTCATATTCGCCGCCGGATGAGGCCGACTTGAATACGGTCCCGGGAGGAAGCTGGTCAACAACAACGAGATCTTTCATTGCCCAGAATCCTGGAGTTTCGCAGATGTTTCCGTAGGACGTGAAGGTGCCGTCGTCACTCCACTGTTTGGGATACCCCGCGCGCACCTCGTACGTCACATCCGCATCAACGTAGGGATCTTTTGTTGGGGAATACTTCACCTTGTCAACTTTGAGTCCAACATCGGAGCGGATCACTGCTGGATCTGAAGTGGCTGAGGCAGAGCCAAGGCTTGAGGTAAAGGTCGCAGTCGGCGTGACGGTCGTACCATCGGGGGTCACCCAATTCTGCGTTTTCAGCATGAACGTGACGGTGCCCGCGTTCGAACCGGTCATTGTTGCCGGCATCTCCCACACGATCTTGCTCTCGGCGCCGCTGCCGATCACTTGCACCTGATAGCTTTGCCCATTCACCGTAACGGCAGTGAAACCCTCGACTTTGAGGGAAAGACCATCGGGCTGGCCGAGTGGTACAGGCACCTCGATCTTCCCACCGTTACACTGCGGCGAGTTCGTACTGCCGCACTGCCACAGCACCTCAAAGGTGATAGTTTCCCCGGAGAGCACCTCGGTATCTATCGGGCGGACCGAAACGGAAACGTCACCATCCGCCGCGAATGCCGTGGTAACGAGCCCGGTGCACAGCACCAACAGACTCATGACCCCGGCAATCACCGCGCTCAGTACTCTGCTGCGTCGTAAACGCTGTCGCTGTGCAGCCATCTTTTCCCCGCCCCTACGTTTTAACTAACGTGGCAATCTTTCCCGATAATTGCCGTTCAAGGGAAGAGAGGATGAGATGAATTTAATGTGACGCGGTTTAGAAAATATTTTTTACAATCTATTTTGCGACAGTGGCTTGCCTACGTGCGATGAGCAGCAAACCTCCAGAGAGCACTATGGAGGCTCCACCACCCGCCAATAGGTAAAGGCTCGGTCCCCCCGTATTCACCAACGCAGCCCAGGCGCTACGGTCATTGGCGATAATCACTGGCTGGGGGTGCTCACTCGTCAGTACCGAGCGTGCGATTACCTCTGTACGTGCCTTCTGTCCGCTGGGCAACACATACCCTCGTGGCGCAGCAATCTCTTCAAGCACGTAGCAGCGTTGAGACAGGCCATTCTCCATCGTGCCGACATCGCGTTCGTCATCCCCCACCCACAAGGCTGGGATCTCAATGAGTCCTTGCGCTCCAGAGACCACGACAAATTCGTCCCCGTCAGCTGCCAGGACCGGCACCAAGTCACTATTCACCAGGCATCCAGCTGTCTGCGAGCTTGCCCAGAGCTTAAACTTTGCTCCTGCAAGGCCTCTGATCGGGTCACTGGCGTCAACTTTCACGGCTTGCACACCGCCCCATCGTGACCACACCTCGTTGGTCGGTGCGCCGGGTTCGCCGTCACCGTCGAGATCGAGATCGTTGACATTCACGTGAGCTGAGTTTGCAAATTCCATGGTCGGAGGCAGTCCTGGCAGCGTTGCCCGTTCATCGCCAGAGCTTGCACCGGCATCACCAGCCACCGGTGGCGACACTCCCTCTACCGGATCAGCTGCGGCCGCGCCATCAGACGCACTCCCCGCTGAACCTGCATCCAGCTGTTCGCCCTCAGAACGGCCTAGCCCAGCGTCGGCATCAGCATTGGTCGATGAGTCTGAGCTGGCAGCCGGAGACTGAACGTGCTCAGGCACAGGCATCGGCACTGGTGCCGGTGGCTCAAAGAGCATTGGCATTGCAAGTCCAGCTGCCACGGTTAGCACTCCGATGGATGCTGCGGCAGCTCCCGTTCCTACAAGTGCGCTTCGCTTCCAATTCTTGTTTACCGCGATCACGCCCGCGCTGACCATACCGATCACCGCGGCCTGCTCGACGAAACGCTTCCAACGCTGACGGCACGCCGGGCAACCCTCGAGGTGGGCTTCTGCCTGACCACGCCGCTTACCGTTCTTCTTGCCCCAACGGATCTCACTAAACTGGGCAACGCACGCCGCACAGGCGCCGCCGAGCTGGGCGGGAGGGTGCATGCGCTTCAACCAAGACTTACGCAGTCCCTCTTTCGCACGCTTCAACAGCACCGAAGCAGAGTTTGGCGTCATCTCAAGCTCAGCCGCGACGTCCTGCACTGAGCGTCCGCCGACCTCAACTTCGAGGATGACGTAGTTCCAGCGCTCGGGGAGATCTCGCAGCGCTGCAGCCGCAGCTAATTGCTCTTCACGTTCCGACAACAGCACTTCGTTCATTGGTGCGGTTGGATCGATCACGACGTCGAGCTCATCGGCGCCTACCGTGCGTTTTTCGACCGTCCAATGCCGAGAGAAGCCGGTGTTGATCGTACGGAACAAGTAGCTCCGGAACGAATCCGTTGGTCCCTTACCCCGCAGCAGCTCACGGAATACAGCGTCGAAGGCATCTGCCACAACGTCTTCGGCAGCTTGCGAGTCTTTCCCTTTTGCCCACCGCAATGCCATCTCGTGATGTCGTTCCCAGAGCACAGCAAGCGGCCAGGCATTGCCCTCGCGGAGCACATGGCACAACTCAGCGTCGCTGAACGCGGCGTCTGTGAATCCAAGGTCTTCTACCGTCACAGCAGGCCATAGTAGCAATTCACGATGACTGCGCTTCGCAACTTCACAGCGATCCGCCGCTGAAGGATAGCGATCGCATTCAAAATACATGCAGAGGTGTTCTCAAAACCGACGACCGAGAAACAAGAAAGCCCCAGTTCCGAAGAACTGGGGCTTTTATCCTGTGGCGGATGCGAGATTCGAACTCACGTAGCTTGCGCGGCTGATTTACAGTCAGCTCCCTTTGGCCGCTCGGGCAATCCGCCAGGGTTTGATCGCGCGAACGCGAACAAGCATTAACTTTAGCGGCTTCGAGACGGAAATAGGAAATCGAGGTGCAGAATTCTCGCCCTCGGCATGTCGCGTTCTCGCCACCGTGACAGAATCGGCTCATGACTCCATGCCAACACCAGCTCCCGTCTGGCCTCACGCTGCACACCGCTCGAGACATCGACGAACTCGCGCCCGCAGCCCTGTACGGCATCATGCAGCTTCGGCAGCAAGTGTTCGTTGTTGAACAGGAGTGCGTCTACCTTGATGCCGACGGCCGCGACCTCGAGCCGCACACCGTGCAGATCTGGGCGGCCGCCGATGATGGTGCAGTCGCAGCCACCCTGCGCGTGCTCGACGACTCCGCAGATGAGCCCGGTCTCATCGCTATCGGCCGTGTCGCCACTGCACCCGACTGGCGCGGCCAAGGCGTTGCGGCTGAGCTCATCATGCATGCGCTCGAACTCACCGCCGGCTCCCCTGCGATCTTGCACGCGCAGTCCCACCTCACGCAGTGGTACGCCCGCTTCGGTTTTGTCGCGTGCGGCGCAGAATACCTCGAGGACGGCATCCCACACACTCCGATGCGACGCGAGCCCGCACCACTGGTGTAGGTGGCGGATCCGCACCCGACCTCACCCCAATACAACGAAGACGGCCCCGGGAGGAATCTCCCCGGGGCCGTCTTCGTTATGTCACCGCGACGTATCAGTCAGCTCCGCAAGCAAGCTTGAGCTTGACGGTAGCTCCGCCCTTCACGGCAGTGCCACTCACTGGATCAGCGCTTACGACCTTGTTCTTGTCAGGGTCTTCCTTCTTGCCAGTTTCACATTGGAAGTCGGCATTCAGGGAGACCGCCGCGAGACGTTCGGCAGCGACTGAGCCGGTCACGCCGGTCAGCCCGTCCGGAACCTTGGTCATGTTGCCCGAGCTCTTGTACAGCGTGATGGTCGCACCCATCCATGCTTCGCCGCCTGCACCAGGGTCGGTGCGAGCGACGAGGCCACGTGCCAGCTCAGAGTCGGTATCGCCACCGTCAGCAACGGTGAAGCCCTGCGCCTCAAGAATCTTGGTCGCTTCCTCAACCGACTTGCCGGTCACGTCGGGCACGTTCACCGCAGTCTGGCGGATCGCAGATTCGCTCGGCTCGGGGAACGCTTCGCCGCCGTACACGCGGTCGGCTACCTCGAGGATGCGGGGCATGATCGAGTGACGTGAGTTGTTGTAGCCGTAGGGAATCAGGCTAACCTTGCCCTCAACGTTTCCGACCCACACTGCGGTCGATACGCGCGAGCTTGCAGCGATGAGCCAGGTGTCAACATAATCATCCGTTGATCCGGTCTTACCGAGGTGCGGGATACCCATATAGGATCGCGCCGAGCTTGCCAGACCGCCATTGACGGTCGCTTCCAGCGCGTAAGCAACGCCCGCAGCCACCTCGGGCGAGATTGCCTCGCGGCAGTTGCCACCGGTGAACTTCACCTCTTTCCCCTCGGAGTCGGTGATCTTCTCAATCGGGACAGCGTCACACACGGTGCCGTCGCCAGCAAACGCCGCGTAGGCATTCGCCATGGTCACCGGAGCGACCTCATCGACACCAGCGAAGACGCCCGAGGGCACGCGGGTCAGGTTGGTCGTGCCGTAGTTCTCGAGGTCCTCATTCGTCATGGGAGCCGCGCGATGCACGCCTAGCTTCTCTGCGAGATCGAACGTGTCACAGAGGTCCATCTCTTGCTGCATCGAGATGAAGCCACCGTTGACAGACCACTGGGTCGCCGTCAAAACCTGCTGGCCACCCTTGTATCGGTTGTCATCGTTCTGGAAACCGAATGAGCCATAGCCATAGATACCGTCAGGCATACACTTTGCACGGAAGGAGCTGAACTCAACCGTACGCGCGTCCACGTTTACACGGTCACGTACCGAGTGGCCGGTGCGGATCCACTCTGCGAGCGTGATCGGCTTGAAGGTAGAGCCGACCTGGAAGCCACCGGATCCGCCATAGTCATAGTCCGTGTTGTAGTTAATACTCGTGTAGCCAGGGTTCGAGTTCAGGACGTCTGGGTCCTCACTGAACGGTCGGTTCTGCGTCATAGCGAGGACCTTGCCGGTCTTCACTTCGACGCTGACTGCGGTTGCGCCGAGCGAGATGCCCTCTTCGGTAGAGGGGACGTTGTCGCGCACTGCCGAGGTCGCCGCAGCCTGAAGCTCGGGGTTCACAGTCGAGATGATCTGCCAGCCACCACGGTTGAAGTTGTAGTCGCGCTCCTGCTGGGTCGCGCCGAAGCTCGGGTCATTCTGGATGTAGCGCTGCACATAGTTGCAGAAGCTGCCCATGCCCTTCGACTCTGCCGCCGAGCAGCCAGCCACGCGAGGCGTGATGTGGGGCTCAACCGGAGTAGCGATTGCTTCCTCGTACTGCTTCTCGGAAATACGACCGTGCTTGTACATCGAATGCAGCATCAGGTCACGACGCTTCTTATTTGCCTCGATGTTGTCGGGGTCGTCGATCGCAAGAGCGTTCGGGGCGTTCACGATTGCCGCAAGGCTAGCCGCCTGGGGCAGCGTCAAATCTTTGGCAGTCGTGTTGAAGTAGTAGTGCGCGGCCGACTCGATGCCGTACACGCGGTTGCCGAACAGCGCAATGTTCAGGTAGCCAAGAAGGATCTGGTCCTTCGAGTTCTTCTTCTCAATCGAGATCGCGTAACGCATCTCCTTGAGCTTGCGCTCAACGGTCTGCTCCATCGCGTCTTCGTAGGCTGCCTCACGGTCAGCTTCGTCAGCGTGTGCGAGCGACTCCTGGATGAGCACGTTACGCACGTACTGCATCGTTACGGTCGAAGCACCAGAGAAGCCCGAACCAGCTGCGTTCTGCAAGAGCGCTCGGCTGGCAGCGAGTACGTCAACACCGCCGTGGGTGTAGAAGCGCGGATCCTCCTCAGAGACAACCGCGTCCTTGACGTACGGACTAATCTCGTCCCACTCAACGACCTCACGGTCCTGTGAGTAGAAGTCTGCGACCTTCTCAAGGCCGCCTTCAACGTTCGGGTTCTTTGCGTAGATCGTCGACGGCTGTGGCAGCGTGCCGGGATCAATATGCTCGGGCAGGTTTTCGAACAGGCTGACTGCGGACGACGCCGCAAATCCGCTCACTGCCACGACTGGCGTCACTGCCGCAGCCACGAGTACACCAGCAACAACGCTCATTGCGATTGCGCCGAAAAGGCCGCTGATCTTGCGGCCGCCACTCGCGGATACGGTGCGCGCGCGAGAACTCTTTGCGCGCGTCTTCGTAGGCCTGGGTTGAGTCATACCCTCCAGATTAGGCCACGGAGCTGACGATCACCTTCGGCTGACTGAGAAAGTTCGTGTGCGTTGGGGGCTTTCCAAGGTGTGCGAGGCGCCGATCCGCGCCCCGCACAGTGACGGCTAGTGTGCCGAAGGAGATGCGAGATCTGCGGGATCTGCCCCGCGATACAAGGCCTCGAAGGTGTCGAGGGTGCGATCGATGTCGTGTGCCTTGACTGCCTCGAGCGACGCGAGCTGCATCTGCTCGTACTCCGCGGGAGATGCTGTGAATACCTTCGTGAGGTAGTCAGCAAGTTCTCGATCGTTACCAGGTTGGAACAGGAATCCGTTTTTTCCCTCGTCAACGAGATGAGGGAGCGCCATCGCGTCTGCCGCGAGGATCGGGAGACCCGAGGCCATTGCCTCCATGGTCGCGATCGACTGCAGCTCGGCAATCGAGGCGATCGCGAAGACGCTTGCCTCGGTGAGGTTGCGGCGAAGCTCCTCGTCGGTAACGCGGCCGGTGAAGTGCACGCGGTCCTGCAGGCCGAGATCCGCCACGAGCTTTTCAAGGTTCTTGCGCTGATCGCCGTCACCAACGACCGTGAAGGAGGCGTTCAGGCCCGCATCCAGGCGACCGAGCGCGCGAATGATGACGTCGATCTCCTTCTCCTGCGTCACACGACCAACGAAGACGATCTTGTTCTCGGCGCGCGGCGCGACGACAGCCTCGTAGTCAGCGGCACGCAGGCCACAGCTGACAGGCAGCACACCGCGACGCTCCGTGCTGCGTTCGAGGAAGTCAGCGGCGCGGCGCGTGGGAGTCGTGACCGCACGCGCACGGCGCAGCACCCTGTCTGCGGCCCGCCAGCCCCAGCGCACGAACGAGCGCTTGGCGATGGGAGGCAACAGCGTGAAGTCAAGGACGTTCTCAGGCATGACGTGGTTTGTCGCCACGATGGGGATGCCGCGCTTCTCGGCTTCGATCGAAACACCCTTACCGATCACGATGTGCGACTGGATGTGGATGACATCGGGCTGCACCTCATCGAGCACGACCTTCGCGTAGTGACGCGCGCGCCAGGGCAGCACGAACCATAGCCAGTCGTGCGGGTACCAGCGGTAGCTCGGGATGCGGTGCACCGTCATCGTCTCGCCCTCGATGGTCTCCGTGAAGCGCCCCTTGCGCTTGTACGACGCCGATGGTGCCATGACATGCAGTTCGTTTCCGCGGCGCACGAGGCCAGCAGAAAGTCGCTCGGTGAACCGTGCCGCGCCATTGACGTCGGGGGCAAACGTGTCGCAGGCCTGCAGGATCCGCAGTGGGCGCTCGGCCCCCGATTCAGGCGCAGTTGCGGCGTCGTTCGGTGTAATTCCCACGGTTCCCACTTTCAGTACATGAGCGGTTGCTCACGGTCTCACTACTTCAAGCTTACGAAGCTAGCAGGGATTTTCCTTACGCCGCTCGGCAACCTGCCTGCAAGATTGCTGCAATTCCTGCTGCGTGCGCTGCGCCCTGGCGGTCGCGTGCGTACTCCTCGGCGGCTTCGCCAGCAGCGTCGAGTGCCCCGCGATCGATCGCGAGCCCAATAAGCACGTTGGCAAGCGCAGCCGCGTCTCCCGTTTCGGTGCCGTCGCCCGCTGCACCAATTGCAGCGTCACCGAACTCGCGCGCGAGCACGGGATCACTCACGATGATCGGCCGCTTCCGCGCGCACGCTTCGAGCGCGACCATTGGCTGGTTATCGAATCCGAGGGAAGTGAGCACGATCGCATCTGCGCGCGTGATCAGTTCACCAACCTCGTCGCTCGCCAGGCGGCCGTGGTAGGTCACGCCCGGTTCGATCTCACCGTGGCCACCTGCAATATCAAGGTGGATCGCGTTGCTTCCGGCGCCCGCACTTTCGAGGCCGGCACGGGCGAGGCGGATCGCCTCAAGCACGACCTCAATCCGCTTTTCCGGCGCGATCCGGCCAGCCCAGACGAGCCGCAGGTGAGGTTCCTCTGGTGCGTGGGTGTGGCCGGGGGCGCCGTCGGCAGGCTTGGGCTCATCAACGAGTGGCTGCACCACGTTTGAAAGCACGTGTACGTTTTCGACACCAGCGATGCGCAGCGCATCAGCCTGGTGGCGGGACGGCGAGATGACGGCGTCTGCCTCGGTTGCAAGGCGATGAGTCATGCTGCGCAGTGCGTTGTTGATCGTCGTGCTGCCGCGGAACTTCTGCTTTCCGGGCAGGCCGGTGAGTGTGCGGTGGAACGCCGTTACGACGGGCGCGACCGGCGCGAGCGCCTTCGGAGCATCCCAGAAGTAGGTGTGCACGGTGTGCAGGAGCGGTACCCCGAGTTCTTGCGCAGTCTCAAGCGCCGCGGCTGCAAGCGCGAACTCCGAGTGCACGATAATTCCGTCAATGTGCTGCTGCTTGCCAAGCTTGGTCAGCGCTCGGCTCAGGCGACCGCGGCTCGGAAGCATGGGTAGGTCGAGGCCGGGCAGCGTGAAGAGCACCTTGGGGTCGCGCGTTGCGAGATGTGTTGGCCGGTCATTGCGGAACGTCTGCGTTGCATCAGGAGCAACCACTGTCACACGCCAGCCGGCGTCTGCGAGCGCCCTGGCTTGCCGCACGAGCGCGATCTGCGCCCCACCGAGATAGCTCAGTGAGTAGTCGCACACGATCATGACGCTCGGCTGCGGGTGCTGTGAGTTGCTCATGTCTTTCATCTTGCCACCGGTGTATGTACAAAACGTCATACACTCTCACTAGGTTATTTTTCCTTAGGCGTAAAGACGTTGGTGTTATTTGTCCAATGAGGCCAATCTTGGGTACGTGCCCAAGATTCACTCCCAGGCTGCCGTTCAGATCGGCACCCGCATGCGCACCGCACGCCAAGCGTTCGGTATTTCGTTGGAAGATCTCGGCGAGCTTGCAAACATCAACTGGACCACGATCGGCAAAATTGAACGTGGCGCTTCAAGCCCAACTGCGGAAACGCTTGTGCGTATCGCGTCGGCACTCGAGGTTGACCCCGCGCTGTTCATCACCGGCGTGACGTCCGACATGTATGGCCCAACCACCCACCAGCTCACTGCACGTGATTTGATCGACGAGCGCGCTCGCAAGGCGAACGAGCGCCAGTAGTCCCGGCGCTGAGCGTTTCGGCCGTTCAGTTCACGTCACGGCGTGCGCCGCAGCATGCCTGTTTCACTGGGTGCGGATCGACGACAACACCGTAAACGTCTTGTCTCGGGCGACCTGTCGCGTCGTTCCGATGTGACGTTCCACGAGCGGGCGATACCGCATGTGCGAGTTGAACACGATGCGCAGCTCGCCACCGGGAGCCAGCACCCGCGCACAGGACTTGATGAGGCGATGTGCCACTTCGGCGTGCACGATCGCGCCGGTGTGGAACGGCGGATTCAGCAGCACGAGATCCGCCCACCCGTCAGCGACCGCTTCCATACCGTCAGCGCGGTGCACGGTGATGCGATCCGCCACCCCCGCACGCTCGGCCGTGAGCTTGGTCGCGGCGACGGCCGCGTGCGACTGATCGGTCGCGATGATCTCGGCGTCGGGGAACAGCAGCGCCGCAGATACCGCGAGCACGCCATTTCCACAGCCGAGGTCGACGATGCGCAAGGGCGCGGATCGGTCACCCGCTCGGCCTGCATACTCAGCGCGCAAGCCAGCGAGCATGAGCCGACTGCCGTGGTCGAAGGTCGGCCCACCGAATGTTGCACCAAATGCCGCGAGCTCAAAGCTGAGTTCGCGGTCACTGCCCCACTTCGGGAACGCGAGTTCGTCACCGCCGGTGACCGAGGCGAGCGGCTGTGTGGCGGTCAACACGCGCGCCTTGCGCACGCCGCGACCTGCCGAAACCTCGCCGAAATAGCGAGCAAGAATGTCATTCATCGACCGTGACATGTGCTTGTCACGGCCGCCAGCGAGGACGATCACGCCTGGGTCAGCCGTCTTGGCGATCCACGCAGCGATTTCATCGAGCGCGTCGAGCGCGCGCGGCAGTTGCACCAGCACCAGCCGCGCGCCTGTGAGCAACTCTGCCCCAAGGGGCAGCGAACGGTAGGTGTCGGCGGTGTCGAGACCGAGGCGCTCTGCGTTGCGCGCGAGCGCACGCTCACCAAGTACCGGGTCTTGATGGGTGCGGATCCCCCGCAGCCCATACACCTGTGCCGCGCCGAGGGTGAGCGCACCGTGGCGGTCGCCGATCACGACGAGTTCGCCCGGGTTGAGCGCTGCGAAGTGCGGCGCCGCGGTTTCCAGCAGTAGCTGGTCTGCCGCGTCATACGCGAAGAGCTCGGGCGCATCCACATCTGGATCGCGCCCGAGCATCGCAAAGCACTCGTCGAGCGTCATTCGCTCTTCCACACCACTCCTGGCTGCCAGACCATGACGTCGGCGTTGCGCTTCGTACGGGTGCCACGCTTCAGCGTGACGGCTGCGCCGGCAGAGCCAGCGGCAAACACACGTCGCTCGGGACGCTGCAGGCGCTCTTGCGCGAGCGCGCGCTCGAGCTCACGCACCTGACCCTCGAGGTCACGCACACGGTCTTCCAAATGGAGAACGCGGCGAATGCCCTCGAGACTCAGCCCCTCAGCAGAGAGACGAGCGATCGTCTGCAACTGAGTGACATCGTGCAGCGAGTACCGTCGAGTGTTGCCCCGGGTACGCTGCGGCACTACGAGCCCAATACGGTCGTACTGCCGCAGCGTCTGCGGGTGCATCTCGGCGAGTTCAGCCGCACCCGCGATGGGAAACATCGGGGTGAAGCGATCAACCTGCGGATTTGCCATGGTTCGGCCCAGCCTTAGCCGCGTGCCCGCGAGAAGAGGTCTTCACGCGGATTGTCATCTGGTTCAAGGTCACGGAAAGCGGCAAGCGCTTCCTTCGCTTCGTCACTCATGTGCGAAGGAACAACCACCTGAACCTCAGCGAGCAAGTCGCCGGTGCCCTTCGAGCTGTTCACGCCGCGGCCCTTCACGCGCAGCACTCGGCCACTCGGGGTGCCGGGCTGCACCTTTAGCTTCACGGACGAACCGCCAAGCGTCGGAACCTCGACGGTCGCGCCAAGCGCGGCCTCGGTAAAGGTGACCGGCAGCTTGAGCTTCAAGTTCAGGCCATCGCGCTCGAACACCGGGTGCGGGCGAACACTTACCTTCAGGAGGAGGTCGCCTGCGGGGCCGCCGTTCGGGCTCTTCTGACCCTTGCCAGCAGCGCGGATCTTCTGGCCGTCGCTCACGCCAGCCGGGATCCGCATTTTCACGGGTCCGTTCGGCGTATCAAGCGTGACCGTCTTACCCTGCGCTGCGGTTTCGAAGTCGAGCGTCGTTGACGCGGTGATGTCAGAACCACGCTGCGGACCGCGCTGCGCGCCGCCGCCGAACATCCCAAAGATGTCCTCGAAGTTCTGACCGCCGCCGAAGCCTGCGCTCCGGCCACCGCCGCCGCCACCAAACATGCCGCCGAAGACGTCTTCGAAGCCCTGTCCGCCGTGGCTGCCCGACGTGAATCGTGCGCCGCCAGCGCCCATGGCGCGAACCTGGTCGTATTCCGCGCGCTGCTCAGCGTCAGAGAGCACCGAGTAAGCCTCGCTGATCTCTTTGAACTTCGCTTCCGCGGCAGCATCGCCCGGGTTGGAGTCCGGGTGATACTTGCGCGCAAGCTTGCGGTAGACCTTCTTCAGCTCTGCGTCGCTGACATCCTTCGAGGTGCCAAGCGTCTTATAGAAGTCTTTATCTAACCAATCTTGACTAGCCATCAGCTCCCACCGCCACCGCTACCTTCGCGGGGCGCAGTTCGACGTCACCGATACGGTAGCCGCGCTCGATCACGTCAAGCACGGTCTCACCCTCGGCGCCGGGAACCGGCACCTGCGCGATTGCTTCATGAATCTGCGGATCAAAGGTTTCACCCTTTTCGCCGAAGCTAACCAGGCCAACGCGCTCAAGCGTCGAGCGGAGCTTCTGCGCGATTGCTGCGAACGCGCTGCCCTCGACGAGATCGCCGTGCTGCTCGGCACGATCGAGATCATCGACCACCGAGATGAGCTGGCTCACGACAGCTGCGGTTGCGCGCTGCTTGTCGATCTCCACGTTTGCCTCGGTGCGCTTGCGGTAGTTCGCGTACTCCGCGGTGAGACGGCGCAGGTCTTCAAGGTACGAAGCCTCTGCGTCATCTGCAGCTTCCGCTGCGGGTGCCGACTCTTCGGCGCCAGCGGCTGCCTCGGTCTGCTCTGCGTTCAGGATGTCCTCAACGGTCAGATCGTCCCCCTGATGCGGCTGAGGGCCGGATGCATTCGCCTCCGGCCCCGCCGCCTGGGGAGCCTCACCGTTGTTGTGCTGCTCCTCATTCGTCATGGTTACTTCTGCTCCTCGTCGTCTTCAACGACCTCTGCGTCAACGACGTCCTCATCAGCGGGAGCGTCAGCCGCGTCAGCGGTCGGTGCTTCTGCCTGTGCTGCTGCGTAGATCGCTTCGCCGAGCTTCTGCTGGCTCTCGCCGAGCTTGTCGGCAGCGGTCTTCACTGCTGCGTCGTCGTCGCCTGCGAGTGCCTGCTTGAGCGCATCGAGGTCGCCCTGGACCTCAGTCTTGACGTCCTCAGGCAGCTTGTCCTCGTTCTCCGAGATAAGCTTCTCGACCGAGTACGCGAGCTGCTCAGCGTTGTTACGCTGCTCAGCTGCCTCGCGGCGCGCCTTGTCTTCTGCTGCGTGCTCTTCAGCCTCGCGAACCATGCGCTCGATGTCCTCCTTGGAGAGGGTCGAACCACCCGAAATGGTGATGGTCTGCTCGGTGCCGGTGCCCTTGTCCTTCGCCGAAACCTGAACGATGCCGTTCGCGTCGATGTCGAAGGTGACCTCAATCTGGGGAACGCCGCGCGGAGCCGGTGCGATACCGGTCAGCTCGAACGTACCGAGGTTCTTGTTGTCGCGGGTGAACTCACGCTCGCCCTGGAACACCTGGATAGCAACCGAAGGCTGGTTGTCATCAGCAGTGGTGAAGGTCTCCGAACGCTTGGTCGGAATAGCGGTGTTGCGCTCGATGAGCTTCGTCATGATGCCACCCTTGGTCTCGATACCGAGGCTCAGGGGGGTCACGTCGATGAGCAGAACGTCCTTACGCTCACCCTTCAGAACGCCAGCCTGGAGAGCCGCGCCGATAGCGACGACCTCGTCAGGGTTGACACCCTTGTTGGGCTCCTTACCACCGGTGAGCTTCTTGACGAGCTCGGTGACAGCGGGCATACGGGTCGAGCCACCAACGAGAACGATGTGGTCGATGTCGCTGACCTTCTCGCCCGCTTCCTTGATGACGTCTTCGAACGGCTTACGGGTGCGCTCGAGGAGGTCCTTGGTGAGCTCTTCGAACTTTGCACGGGTCAGCGTCTCGTCGAGGTTTGCCGGGCCGTTCTCGGTGAGCGAGAGGTACGGCAGCTGAATCTGGGTGCTCATCGAGTTCGAGAGCTCCTTCTTCGCCTGCTCCGCAGCTTCCTTCAGACGCTGGAGAGCGATCTTGTCGCCTGCAACGTCAACACCGGTCGACTGCTTGAACTGGGTGATGAGCCACTCAACAACGCGCTGATCCCAGTCGTCGCCACCGAGGCGGTTGTCGCCTGCGGTTGCACGAACCTGAATGGTCGAGAAGTCGTCGTCCTTACCTACCTCGAGGAGCGAAACGTCGAAGGTACCGCCACCGAGGTCGAATACGAGGATGAGCTCGTCTTCCTTACCCTTGTCGAGGCCGTAAGCGAGTGCCGCTGCGGTGGGCTCGTTGATAATGCGGAGGACGTTGAGGCCAGCGATCTCGCCAGCTTCCTTTGTTGCCTGACGCTCAGCGTCGTTGAAGTATGCGGGGACGGTAATGACTGCATCGGTGACCTTGTCACCGAGGTAGGTCTCAGCGTCGCGCTTCAGCTTCATAAGGGTACGAGCCGAGATCTCCTGAGCGGTGTAACGCTTGCCGTCGATCTCGTCGGTCTTCCAGTCGGTGCCCATGTGGCGCTTGACCGAAGCAAGGGTGCGGTCAACGTTCGTGACAGCCTGACGCTTTGCGGTCTCGCCTACGAGAACCTCGCCATCCTTCGTGAAAGCAACGATCGAGGGAGTCGTGCGGAAACCCTCTGCGTTTGCGATGACCGTGGGCTCGCCACCCTCGAGAACGGAAACGACCGAGTTCGTGGTGCCGAGGTCAATACCTACTGCACGTGACATATGTGTTCTCCTTTACCTAACTGCTGGTCGGCCAACTGATCACACTGGGGATCGAACGACCGAATTCCTGTCGACTCAAAGCTGAGCCTGATGCACTCAAGTTTACTCAAGTCAAGTGCCAAGTCAAGCCGGTTTAGGCAAACTTGAGCCAAACACACTCAACTTTCAGGTAACGCACAAGTGAACCCCCGGAATGCAGTGTGATCCGCGCCCCTGCGGGCGCCAGAAGACCAGGTACGCTCGCAGTTATGAGTGAAACGAATACGGTCACTGAGGCCACAATTCCCGCGCGAACAGTGCGTTCGTGGGCCTTCTGGGACTGGGCGACGCAGCCATTCAACTCGGTCATCCTGACCTTCGTATGGGTGTCGCTCTACCTCGTTTCAGATTCCTTCCTTGCGCCCGAAGTTGCCGCCCAAAACGCAGATGGCAACCTCACGTGTTCGCAAACAGCGGACGCAGCGACCGCGTACTGCACCGGTCTCGCCGATCTGTCAGCAACCTACGGCTGGATCACCTTCGCCGCGGGACTCGTCGTACTCGTCATTGCACCGGTACTTGGCCAGCAGGCAGACGCACGCGGCAACAAGAAGCGCTGGGTCGTTGGGTGCACCGCTGTGCTCGCGCTCATCCAGTTTGTGATGTTCTTCGTGCAGGCGGATCCGCGCTACTTCTGGTTCGGTGCAATTGCCGTGGCGGTCGGCTCGGTAGTCAATGAGATCGCAGGCGTGAGTTACAACGCCATGCTGTTTGACGTCTCGACCAAGAAGACGGTCGGCCGCGTGAGCGGGCTCGGCTGGGGCCTCGGCTATATCGGCGGCATCATCGCGCTCCTCGTCGTTGTCATCATTACCGAGCTCGAGTGGTTCGGCATGGACACATCGAACGGGATGGCTTACCGCCTCATCGCGGTTGGCGCAGCCGTGTGGACAGTGGTCTTCTCGATTCCCTTCTTCCTCTGGGTTCCCGAGACAGCCGCACGTGACGAGCGCCCCCGCGTCGGATTCTTCAAGAGCTACGCTGTGCTTGCCCACGATCTTCGTGGTCTGTTCCGCAACAACCGCCAGACCTTCTGGTACCTCATCGCGAGCGCAATCTACCGCGATGGCCTCGCTGGCATCTTTGCGTTCGGTGGCATTCTCGCGGCCGTTTCCTTTGGCTTCTCTGCGACCGAGGTCATGATCTTCGGTGTTGCCCTCAACCTCGTTGCTGGCATTGCAACGATCGCTGCCGGCCGTCTCGACGACCGCTTTGGTCCGCGCGCAATCATCATCTGGTCGCTCGTGATCCTCATTGCGAGCGCGCTCTTCATCTTCATCTTCCGTGAAGAAGGTAAAGCCATCTTCTGGATCGGCGGCCTCGTACTCTCAGCCGCGGTCGGCCCCGCGCAAGCAGCAAGCCGCTCGTTGCTCACGCACCTCACGCCCGGCCACATGCAGGGCGAGGTCTTTGGCATGTATGCCACTACCGGCCGCGTGATGAGCTTCCTCTCACCGTGGCTGTGGTCATCATTCATCCTGTGGTTTGGCGCAACGCACTATGGAATCCTCGGTATCACGATCGTGCTCATCGTCGGACTCGTGCTGATGGCCTCGCTCGTGAAGAAGCCCGCGCGGGTGTAGTTCGCTGTTGTCTGTGAGCGAGAGGGTCTGGGGTTTCTGCTCCAGGCCCTCTTTGCTTGAGTTGGGCGCGCTCTTCGCTTCGGTAGTGGACCGAGCTTTCGGTAAGACTGATTTGGCTATTTTCGTCTTACCAAAGCTCGATTCCAGACGGAGGCGAACGGGTTCTCGCGCGGGGTCGGCACCGCGGGGCCGTTTGCCGCAAACTGCGCGCCAATGCGCCGCAAGATAGCCAGCTCAGTGCGCAGCCCAGCTCAGGGCAAGGGCGGCCGCAAGGTCGCCCGCGGCAGCATCATAGGTGGCTGCTTGCCGGGCGGGGCTGAGCGAAACGGGCTGCCGCGGTTGGTCATTCGACCAAACCTTGCCTTTGGGTTGGTTGCTTTGCTGCGCCGATCAAGCGAGGCTACGTCCCGCGGTTCACCCAGGACTTGAGATCGGCCGCCGTCAGGGTGTTTTCCACCAATTTCATGCTGACGACGGCCGATTTCCAGCCGAGGACAAAACGCGAGCAGCAGCAAGGCAGAAACACCTACCCAATGACGGGCACGCCACCGGTGTCGAGGCTGCGCGCCTTATCGCGGCGCTCAACCGCAATGCTCACGAGCATGATGACAAGGCCGAGGGCGGCGAGCACGGCGCCGATCCAGCCAGGCGCAAGGTACCCGAGACCGGCCGCGATGACGAGGCCGCCGAGCCAGGCGCCGAGACTGTTGGCCATGTTTGAGGCAGCGTGGTTCATGGACGCACCGAGCAGATCCGCCCCATTTGCCACGCGAATCAAGCGAGCCTGCACAGCTGGCCCAAACATCATGGTCGACGCGCTCACGAGGAAGGCAAAGATAAAGAGGCGGATCGGCGCCCCAGCGAACAGCGAGTACGCGATAAAGACCAGCACCGCGAGCACGAGGCCAAAGATGGCCGCGCGGTTGAGATGCCGGTCGGCGAGCACCCCACCGAGGAAGTTGCCGATCACCATGCCGACACCGAGGGTCGCGGTCACCCACGGCACGACCTCGGGGCCGAGGCCGACCTCGCGGGTGGTGACGTCTGCGATATAGGAGTAGACGGCGAAGAAACCACCGCTGCCTACCGCGAGCGTGCCAATCATGAGCCAGACCCGGTAGTTCCCGAGGGCGCGGATCTCGCTACGCGCCGTCCGCTCCGGGTTACCCGGCAGCTTCTCGACGAAGAGGAACACGAGCAGGAGTGCAAGCGCAAAGAGCGCGGCGACAACACCATAGACCCAGCGCCAGCCGAAGGCCTGGCCGAGCATGGTCGAGAAGGGCACGCCCACTACGTTGGCGGTCGTGAGGCCGATCATCGAGATCGCGATGCCCTTGCCCATGTTGCCCGGGCCGAGCGTCTTCGCAGAGAGCAGCGCTGCGACACCGAGGTAGATGCCATGCGGCAGGCCGGAGACAAACCTGAACGCCGACACAAGTTCAAACGACGGCATGAGCGCCGACGCGAGGTTTGCGGCACCGAGCACGACGAGCGACCAGCACGCGAGCGTTGTGAGCGACATTCTCACGCACAAGATCGCGATGACTGGTGCGCCGATTACGACACCGAGTGCGTAGAGGGAAATGATGGTGCCTGCCTGCGCGATCACGCGCTGCGGGTCAGCTTCGTACCCCGGAAGCATGTTGCTTGCAATATCGGGAAGCACCCCCATCGTGGCGAACTCGGTAATGCCAATGGCAAATCCACCGAGCGTGAGCGCGAAGAGGGCGAGGATACGTTTCACCACACAATTATCCCCCGTGCAGCCAGCAGCTCCTCACCGAAACCGGGTACCCTATATGGGTGTCGCGCCCCGAACTCAGCTCTGAACAACTCTCGGTCTACGAGAAGATTGAGCACACCCGCGAACACATCTTCGTCACTGGCCGTGCGGGCACGGGTAAGTCGACGATCCTGAACCACCTGTCGTACAACACCTCGAAGATCATCGCGGTGTGCGCACCGACCGGTGTCGCTGCGCTGAATGTCGGCGGCCAGACGATTCACTCACTGCTGCGCCTGCCAACCGGCGTGATTGCCGATCACGATCTCGATCAGCCGTCCGAGCTGAAGAAGATGCTCGCGTCGATCGACACCCTCGTCATCGACGAGATTTCGATGGTCTCGGCCGACCTCATGGACGCGATTGACCGCGCGCTGCGCCTCGCGCGCGGCAAGAAGCACGATCCGTTCGGCGGAGCGCAGATCATCATGTTTGGTGACCCGTTCCAGCTGCCCCCGGTGCCGCCGCGGGATCCGCACGAGCGCGCATACTTTGACGACACGTACCGCTCGCTGTGGTTCTTCGATGCCAAGGTCTGGGAGGCAGTCCCCCTCAGCGTGATCGAGCTGAGCGAGGTGCATCGCCAGCGCGATGACTCGTTCAAGCGGATCCTCGGCGCCGTGCGCCACGGCATCGTCGACGAGAACCAGGCGAACGCCCTGAACAAGGCCGGCGCGCGCCCGGCACCGCGCGACGTCATCACGCTCGCGTCGACCAATGCGACCGTCAACCGCATCAATGCCGAGCGCCTCGCAGAGATTGGCGGATCCGCGCTCCGTGCCGTGGCCGAGGTCACGGGCGAGTTCAAGGAGAACCTGTTCCCCGCCGATGAGGTGCTTGAGCTGAAGCCTGGCGCCCAGGTGATGTTCCTGCGCAACGACCCTGACGGCCGCTGGGTGAACGGCACGATCGGCACGGTGTCGCGCGTGGAGGGCACGGTCTGGGTCGAAACCGACGATGACGAGTACGAAGTCGAACCGGCGGTGTGGGAGCGTTTCCGCTACCGCTACGACGCCGAGACCAAGAAGCTTGAGAAGGAGGTCGTCGCCGAGTTCGAGCAGTTCCCGCTGCGCCTGGCGTGGGCGGTGACGATCCACAAGTCGCAGGGTCACACCTACGACGCGGCCTGCGTTGACCTTGGCCCGCGCGCCTTCACGGCAGGCCAAACCTACGTCGCGCTCAGCCGCGTGCGGTCACTCGAGGGTCTGTATCTCGCGCGCGATCTGCGCCCGAGCGACGTGATTGTGGATCCGAACGTGGTCCGTTTCATGCGTGAGCGCGGGGCAAGCGCGCCAGCAGCCTAGCTCCGTGCCCGCTCTGCGCGAAGCTCCACACTCGTAAGGATGAGGTCGACGCCGTGCGCAAAGAGCTGCTCGTTGCGCGCCTTGCCGGTTGGGTGCTTGTCGATGAGCGCGTCGAGCGAGGGGTCGAGTTTGTTGCGCGCAAAGATACTCTCGGGCGAGAGGGCGTCGAGCGCGGATCCAAACGCAAACGCGTCAAGCGTCTCGATCGTGACGAGCAGTTCGTCGTCTGGGACTCCCCCGAGGCGGAGCGCCGCGGCCATGTCGCCGTAGAGCTCCAGGGTGTCGGGCTCCTCGATAATGACGGTGAGCAGCAGCTGGAGGGTGCGTGGGTGGTCGGAGTACAGCCGCCAGAGTGTGCTGATGAGCACGCTCACTTGTTCGCGCCAGGGCGCATCAGTGACTGGCGGCGGCGCGTATTCGGCCGAGAGCGATTCGCGCATTGCGTGAATGATGCCGTCGCGGCCCTCGACGTGGTGGTACAGGGACGACGGGCTGACCCCCAACTCACGTGCGAGCGTCACAATCTGCAGGTCACGCCCGGACTCCACGATTTCGATCGCCTTGCGTGCGATCACGTCACGGCTCAAAAGTGCCACTTTTGGTCGCGCCATTGACCCTCCTCGGTCTTCGTGGTCGCCGGTTTTGACAATGCGACCTCCTGCAGTGCATCATATTGCAGAAACCGAAATCAATTCGGTTAATGCTGTGAATTGCAATGACGCACTGAGAAAGGGCTCTCATCATGAGTTCGAACACACACGCAGTCCAGGGGTCCGATCCACGTCACCCGCTGGGAATCAAGAACGGCGCAGCCACCTTCCTGCTCGCTCTTGCCGGTCTCATGATGGCAAACCTCGCGCCGCTCATTATTACCGCTCTCGAAGGCCTCGGACTCTCGAGCCTTGACGCTGGCGCCGTACTGACCTGGGGTCTGCTCGCCTCTGCTGTCGTCGGTCTCTGCACCTCGCGTCTCGCCGCTGGCGTTCACCGCCGCATGCTCGCGCTTGCCGGCCTCGCAGTCGGCACCGTCGGGTTCGCGCTCGCAGCATTCGCCTCGACCCAGTCGCTCGCGGTCACCGCGTTTATCGTTGGCGGCGCCGGCGTTGGCGCCTCGATCTCCACCTCGGGCGCCGCGATCGCCGCGCTCCGCAACCCAAACCGTGTGAGCGCGACGAGCGGCATCATCAACCGCATCCTCGTGATGATCGTGCTCGCCATCATCCCGATCATGGGCCTGAGCCAGGTCAACGTGTTCGGCGCCCTTGCCGTCATCTCGCTGCTGAGCTTCGCGGTAGCGTCATGGCTACCAGATGCGCCCGCGCACGCAGAACCCGTCGACGTCACTCAGTCGCTGAAGATCGCAGAACCCCGCCGCATCACCTGGGCTGGGATCGGGATCCTCATCGTCTTCCCACTGTGGGGCACGAGTGAGGACGCAATCTGGACCATGGCCGGCGTGCTCGGTGACTCAGTTGGCCTCTCACCCGCAGCGCTTGGCACAGCCCTCAGCGCAGCAGCTGGCGGCGGCCTCATCACCATGCTTATCGTGCTGATCGCGGGCAAGAAGCTCGGCCGCGCGCTCCCCCTCGCACTTGCCCTCGCACTCGGTGGCGTGCTGAAGATCTGGGTCGGCTTCACCGCCGACCCCACGACGCTTGCGTGGCTCATCATTCTCATCAACACGGTGTACGCGTTCGCGTTCGCGCTGTTCATCGCCACCGCAGCTGGCCTGGATGCGCGCGGCCGCTGGTCGGCACCGCTCTCAGGCGCGTACCTCGTCGGCTCGAGCTTCGCTCCGCTTATCGGTGCGTGGCTCATCGAAACCGTCGGTATCTCGACCTTCTGCCTCCTGATGGGTATCGTCAGCTTCATCGTCATCATCCCGACCGTCATGATCGCTCGCGTGTCAGTCGGTGCAGAGCGCGCCCTCGAACGCGAGCACGCCGCCGCAACCCACGCGGCAGCAGCAACCTATGGAGCAACCGCAGGAGCACACAATGCCTAACACCACCCTCTACCGCAATGCCACGGTTTTCACCGGGCTGGCGGATCGCCCCCTCGCCGAAGCCTTCGTCGTCTCGGCTGGTCGCATCGTTGCAGCGGGTACTCTCGATGCCGTGCGCTCGGCATTCGGCCCTGGCGCAGTTCCCGCCGAAATCACCGAGGTCGACCTTGGCGGCAAGTTCGTCATGCCCGGCATGATTGAGGGCCACTCGCACCTGCGCATGCTCGGCGAGGCGCTCGACAAGGTGCAGCTGCGCGAGTGCGCGACGCTCGCTGACATTCAGAGCGCGCTCGCTGAGCGCCGCGCGGAGCAGTCCGATGCGCCGCACGTGCTCGGTGTGAGCTGGCAGTTCGGCGCGCTCGGCGGCGAACGCCCGACCGCGGCGATGATCGACGCGGTAGTTGCCGATGTTCCGGTGCTCCTCGACGCGAACGACCTGCACTCGGTGTGGGTAAACACCGCAGCACTCGAGGCGATGGGCATCGACCGCAATACTCCGAACCCCGTTGGCGGCGAGATTGTGCGCGACGAGAACGGCGATGCAACCGGCTTCCTGCTCGAGACCGCAGCCATGCAGCACGCGTGGGGCTACCTCGCACGCGTCACCTCCGAGGAAGACGAAGACCGCTACCTCGACAACGCGTTCAATGTGTACCTCGAGACCGGCGTCACTGGCGCGACAGATATGGCGTTTGATGAGGGCCTGATCCGCCCCCTCGTGCGTCGTCTGCGCCGCGATGGCAAGCTGCCCTTCCCCGTCACCGCGCACTGGTTGCTGCGCGCATCGGGCGATCCCGCTGAGGATCTTGCACAGGTCGCGACCGCGGCTCGGCTGCGCGATGAGATCCACGCGGAGTTCGGCGATGACTGGCTGCGCATCAACGGTGTGAAGTTCATTCTCGACGGTGTGATCGACGCCTGCACCGCTGCGATGCGAGCACCGTACGCGAACGGCGAGAACGCAGCTCCGATCTGGAGCTACGAGGCTGCACGCCCTGTCGCGCTCGCCGTTGATGCTGCCGGCCTGCAGTTCGCGCTGCACGCGATCGGTGACGCCGCGAGCGAGATGGCGGCTGATCTGGTTGCGGAGTGCATCCGTGTGAACGGCCCCCGCGCAGACCGTCGCCCCCGCATCGAGCACCTCGAATCAGTCGGTACCGACACGATCGCGCGCATGGCTGCCCTCGGCATCACTGCGTCAATGCAGCCCGTGCACTGTGATCCCGCAATCCTCGACAACTGGATCGAAATGCTCGGTGACGAGCGTGGCGAGCAGGGCTTCCCGTGGCACACGTTCCGCGAGCACGGTGTGACCCTCGCCCTCGGCACGGACGCCCCCACGGCGCCTCACCACGCGCTCGATAACCTGTTCATCGCGCTGACGACGCGCTCCGCGCTCGATGCATCGCTGCCTGGCTACCACCCCGAGCGCGCATTCACCCCTGGTGACGCACTGCAGGGACTCACGCACGGGCCGGCGTACGCCGCAAGCCAAGACGCGGATCACGGCACCATCGCTGCGGGCAAGCGCGCGAACATCGCCGTGCTCAGTGTGAACCCGTTCACCGATGATCCCGAAACCCTGCGCACCGCGCAGGTGCTGCTCACGCTCGTCGACGGCGAGGTCGCCTACCGCGCGTAGGGCAGCTCGCTGCCCGGTGGGCACGCGCACAGAGATGGGGCGCGGATCGGTGATGCTGATCCGCGCCCCATCTCTGTGCGCCCCCCTTCGCCCCGGTATCGAAACACGGCTTCGGTCAGACGGATCCGCCAAAAAATGTCTTACAGAAGCGACGAAATGCTACCGAGGCGGTGGGCCGCGGCGGCTGGGGTGGGGCGGTGAGGCGGTGGGAGGGGTGCGACTAGCGCAGGAACGACGGGATGCGGCCGTGAAGCGTTGCGAGCGCCGAGAAGCGGCCCGGGCCGAGCAGGGCGAGCGCGACGAGTGCCGCAGCAATGATCGCGGGCAGCTCCCAGCCACCGCCGTCAGCGTAGAAGCCGGCACCTGCGTGTGCGGTCACGATCGCGACGAACAGTTCGAGCGCCGCAAGCACCGCGAGCGGGCGCACGAAGACGCCAAGTACGAGGAGGGCGCCGCCGACAAGCTCGAGCACCGCCACGATGATCGCAGCAACCTCAGGCATCGGCAAACCGAGCGAGCTGAAGAAGAGGCCCACCTGGTCAACCCCCATGCTGAAGAACTTCTGCCAGCCGTGCGCGAAGAGCGCTCCGCCGAGCACGATGCGCAGCAGGAGCTTGGCGATATCGTCCGACATCACGGCGCGGGCGGCGGTGGGGGCAGGCGTCTGGGTCATGAGATCTCCTTCACTGTGAGCGCGGATGTCGCGCCCAAATCTAGTGTTGGCGTTCGTTCCGGCGAGCCGGTATCCCCCACCTGGCTGAAACACGACGTCAACCGGCTGAACCCGGCGCATACCCAGCGAGGTTCGGATCAGCGCAACCTAGCATTGCCGTATGTCAGATCAGCTCCCCGCGTCCAGCGTCACCGCTGCCATCGCCATCGCCGTCGCCATCATCGACGATGAGGCACTCGTGCGGCAGGGACTCACGCTCATTCTTGAGGCGGCACCCGGCCTCACCGTTGTCGGATCAGGTGACGGCACAGAAGCCCTCGCCCTCGTGCGGGAGCGTTGCCCACAGGTTGTGCTGCTCGACATTCGCATGCCCCAGGTCGACGGGCTCACTGTCTTGCGGGAGCTGACGGCGCTGCCCGATCCGCCCCACATCGTCATGCTCACCACCTTTGACATGGACGATTACGTCCGCACCGCGCTCGACCTTGGCGCGGCCGGATACCTCCTGAAAGACACCGATCCCGAGCTGTTGCCGCAGTATGTCCGGACGGCCGCGAGCGGTGGTGTTGTGCTCGCTCCCCTCCCCGCGCAGCGCATGCGCGAGGCAGTGCGCGCTGGCGGGACCGATCACGATGCAGTGGCGCGGATCGCGCAGCTCACCGAGCGAGAGCGCGAGGTGCTTGTCCGCGTTGCACAGGGCGACTCAAACACCGAGATCTCCCGCGCACTCTTGCTCAGTGTCGGTACGGTGAAGGACCACGTCTCCGCGATCCTCGCGAAGTTATCTGTTTCTGGCCGCGTGCCCGCCGCGCTGCTGGCCGAGCGTGCCGGGCTCCTCCGCACGGAGGTCACACGATGAAGACGCTCGCTCCCGCGACACTCCCGCGCTGGACGGTCGAAGCCGCGCTGCTCGTGGCCGCCTCGGCGGAGGCCGCGATTACCCTGTTTGATTCGGGGCTTCTGAGCACCATCTTCTCGTTCGTTGCCGCGGCTGGGCTGATACTCAGACGGTGCGCGCCATGGGCGGCCGTCTTACTCGCGCTTCCCGGCCTCGTGTTCGGTTGCGCCTCGATCGCCGCCGTCATCGCGCTCTACTCGCTCGCCGTACAGCGGCCGCACCGCATGGTGCTCGGTGGCGCCATCTCGACCATGTTCGTGGCGCACGTCGCTGGAGCTGCCGGTGCAGAGATTCCCCAACACCCCGTAGGTATGCTCACGACCGCAGCGATGTTCGCCCTCGCTCCTGCAGCCGTCGGCGTGCTCGTCGCCACCCGCTGCCAGCTCGTCGACAGCCTCGCGGAACTCGGCGAAGCGCACGCTGCCCAGCGCGAACGCGCTGCGGCCGAGGCGGTGCGACACGAGCGCGAACTCCTTGCCCGCGAAATGCACGACGTCGTCTCACACCAGGTCAGTCTCATGGCCGTGCAAGCCGGTGCGCTTCAGGTGCGAGCCCGCGACGAGGAGTCACGCACGGGTGCCCGCACGATCCGCCAGCTCTGCGTGACCACGCTCGAAGAGCTCAGGACGATGCTCACGGTGCTGCGATCTGGCGATCGATCCGCGCCCCAAACTGCGCCACAGCCCTGCCTGTCAGATGTCGCCGCGCTCACCGAGGCCTCCGGACTCGAGGTAACGGTGGAGCTCGATCTGCCAGATTCACTCAGTGCACCGGTGCAGCGCGCGATCTACCGCACCATTCAAGAGGCGCTCACGAATGCGCGCAAGCATGCTCCCGGCACCGCAGTCAGCGTACGCGGGCAAGTTGTCGAGGGGGTACTTGAGGTGCGCGTGAGCAATTCCGCGCCGCAGATGCCAGGGCTCGGGCTGCCTGGCTCAGGACTCGGCCTCGTCGGCCTGAGTGAGCGCGCCCATATTCTTGGCGGATCAGTGGCCTCCGGCCACGCCCCAGACGGCGGCTACGAAACCACCTTGAGTGTGCCAGTGGCCGTGCGCGGTCCAGGCGCGTGGATGAACGAGGTCAAGATCGCGAGCGTCGCCCCCACGAGGGTGTCGATCACACGCACCTCCGCAGTAAACTCCATGCCGGCGCCAGAAGCAGCCGACGAGATGAACAGCACGAGCGGCGTGATGAACACAAGCGCAAACGCGTAGTTTCGCACGACGACAATCTCAATCGCGAACTGGAAGAACGCGATGATCGCCACAAACATCCACGGGTTTTCACCGAGCGGTGCGATGAGTATGAACAGTGCGGCGCCGAGAATCGTGCCGAGTGAGCGATGCAGGCCGCGGCCGAGCGAGTGCCTACGCACCGTGCTCAAACCAATGACCGCGACACCAGACGAGACCGTCCAGTACGCGCGCGACGGTTCGATCCACAGCTCGCTCACGATCGTGCCGATAACGGCCACGATCGCCACACGCAATAGGAGTTCCTGCTCGCCGCGACCAAACCAGATCCGCGGAATGATCTCGCGGAACGGTCGTGCCGGGCGCTCACGTTCTGCACGACGCAACAGCGGCAGCAGCGCGATCAGGTAGGCAAAGACGATGCCAACAGCCAGTGCCAGCAAGAATGAACCAAGCGACACCGAACTCTTCGGCCCAGCGATCGTCCCGGCAAGCCCGTACATAAGCACGAAGAACACCGGACCAGGCGGGCCGAAGCGCAGGCCATACGTGACCGCGCTCGACACAATCGCGGCGATAACCAGGCCGATCGCGGCTGCCAGTGGCCAGTGCGCGAGCCACCCACCGAGGGCAGCGCAGCCAAACAGCATCGCGCCAACGAGCGGCAGCACACGCGCACGTTCCGCAGCGGGAAGGCCAGCGAAGAACAGCGCGGTGAACGCGCCGGTGCCAACCTGCAGGCCGATTCCGGGTTCGCCAAGCAGCGTGCCGATCGCGAGCGGAACGCCCATAGAAGCGGCCGCTCGCAGCGCGATCCAGTGACGCGGACCGGGACCAGCTGGCATCGCCCACAGGCTCCGGATTGCTTCGGAGAACGCTTGGCCTAGGCTTCCCTTGCGGCTCACGCGATCCCCTTCAGCCTGCTCAGTTTGCTGCGCGGGCAGCCTTCTGCTTGCCCAGATCGATGAAGACCTGTGTGTTGAACGCGTACGCCTGGCGCACCTCGTCGCACATGCGCTTCTGCTCGGCCTCATCGAGGGTGTCACCCAGCGAATCAAGCACCGTGCGGTAGTTGGTCTTGAACTCAGCAAGATCGCCGAGCTCAGCAAAGTTGTAGAACGAGATGCCACGTCCATCATCGAAGCCGTGCTGCTTCGCGACACGCTTCGCGATCATCTGGCCACCCGACAGGTCACCGAGGTAGCGCGTGTAGTGGTGCGCGATAACGCCAGCAGCCCAGCCCTCTTCGCCGATTTCGGTGATGCGAGCCGCATATGCAGCGGTCGCAGGCACTGCCGCGATCTGCTCACGCCAGTCAGCACCAACGAGGAACTCAAGGTCTTCCTCAAGAGCGGGAAGACGAACGAGCGCTGCGGGGTGCAGCAGCTCTGCGTCATCACGGGTTGCGAGCTGAGTCGCAGCCGCCTCGAGCGCTACATACATGAAGTAGTGCTGGATGACGAGGTCAATGTAGTCCTGCTTCGTGGCGACACCGCGCATGATGTCTTCCATGAAGGTCGCACCCTCGCTGTCTGAGTGGTCGCCCCACGAGCTCTCGCGGATAACCTGCGAGAACGGCTTCGGGCCGGTGTGCTCAGCTGCAGCCGCGTGCGGGTTGCCGCCATGCGCGTGCGGGTTGCCGCCGTGGCCGTGGGGGCTTGCGCCATGGCCGCCGTGGCCGTGGCCGCCGTGCTCGCCATGCGGGTTGGCATCGGCTGCAGGCTTGTGCTCTTCACGAGCGGGAACGCCGAGCGTCTTGCATGCCGCCTGGTACACCAGCACAACATCGCGGCGGATCTGCGGGCGCTCAGTCAGCGGAGCACTCGGCCAGGCAACAGTGATCTCACGAGTGCCCTCGGGGCCCTCGGCGCGCCAAACACCGGCATCCTGGTTCAGGTCTGCCATGACGCTGGCAGTCGCATCGGGATAACCATTTGCGCGTGCGATGAGCAAGTTGTCATCGTTGTGGTCGTCATTCATGTGGGCGAGCACTGCGTCAATAACGGCGGCATCAAAGTTCTTCACCACACCATTCTATTAACGACTTGGTGAAAGAGGCCATTTTCACGGGTTACCGCTGGTACCACAGAGTAGACTTTCCTCGACTTTGCCTCGCGCAACCAGTAAGCAGGATTGGCGGTTTTCGTGTTCGCAAGCTTTGCCCGACGCACTCGCGTCGCCACAGTGGGTGCTCTCGCTGTCGTCGCCCTCAGCCTCACCGCATGCAGCGGTGCTGGCCAGGCCGGCAACGATTCAAACTCCAGCACCGTAAGTGAAGGCCTCGCAGGGAGCTTCGAGACCGCGGTGCAGAACGCGCTCGAGAAGAGCGGATCGACGCAGGCCGTCGTCGGCGTCTGGACGTCAGAGGGCGAGTACGTCCAGGGCTTCGGCGAGGGCATCGACGCAGGCTCGCAGTTCAACGCTGCTCAGACCGCAACTCCGTTTGCGTGCGCGATTCTGCTCGAGAAGGTCACGGCAGGTGAGCTGAAGCTCAACCAGCCGGTCTCAGACGTACTCACGCGCCAAGCGCACCTCGACGACATCACCTTCGAGCAGCTCTGCACCCAGCGTTCTGGCCTTGCAGATTACAAGAAGGGCTTCGAGAGCGCCAACATGCAGACGCCCGAGCGCGTCTTTGCTGAGCAGGAGCTGCTTGCGAACACGTTCGCACGCTCACCGCTCTCGTGGCCCGGTCTCGACTTCCACGAGTCAGACGGCAACGCGCTCCTTCTGCATCGCGCACTGCGCATTCAGGCAGCGGTATCGCCGCAGAACCTGTACCAGGACGAGCTCTTCGAGGTTGCCGAGATGCGCTCGTCGTACATCCCTGAAACAACTGAGACCAGCCTCGGCGAAGGCGGCCTCACCCCGCTCGCGTACCCGACGAAGGACGGCAATGCCGTCTGTGATGCTGAAGACATCACGCTCTCAGGCGTGAGCACCACGATGATTTCGGGCCCTGGCTCGGCTGTCACGACCGTCACTGACATGAAGCGCTTCTACGACGCATACTTCGCGGGCACCTTCGGCGGACCGAAGCAGGCAAGCATCACCACCACGACCGAATCTGCGTCGAACCCCGAGCGCGACAAGGACGGCAACCCCACGGGTGAAGTCGAAGAAGGCGGCGCTGAGTGGGGCTTCGGCGTCGAGAAGGTCGGCCCGCTGCTCGGTCATGCAGGCAAGCTTTCTGGCACCATCAGCGCTGCGTACCAGGATCCCGAGACCAAGTTCACCGTCGCAGTCGCACTGAACAACTCGACCGCAGGCGCAAGCTTCGCGCGTGCGCTCGCGTTCGAGCTCGCAGCAATCGCCGCTGAAAACGGCGCTGCACCCGAAATGAGCTGGACCGCTGAGGCACAGGCAAACGCCATCGCCGAGAAGGCAGTCTGCGCTTCGTAATTACGGCGCCAGAATGGGCGCCTTCGGGTTCCCATTCTGATACGCTCGTAGGGTTGCGGTAACGCAGCCTGGGATCGTCGTCTAATGGTAAGACATCAGCTTCCCAAGCTGAGAACGCGGGTTCGATTCCCGTCGGTCCCTCTGCCAGGTGGTGGGCCCTCGCTTATGCGGGGCCCACCACCTTTTGTTTGTGCGAGCGCCGCGGCTATGCCTGGTTGCAACGACGAAGCGCCCCAATTTGCCGTCAATATGCTTTCTGCCGTAAATATGCAGAAATCGGCCTCAAACAACATATTGGCGGCCGATTACATATCTACGGCAAATCGCGGTCGCGGTCGCGGTCGCGGCACCGACGCCAGACCAAAACCCCTACAGCAGCCGCCGCGACAGCGCCCAGGCAGTCAGCTCATGCCGATTCGACAGCTGCAGCTTGCGCAGCACATTGGAGACGTGAGTTTCCACCGTCTTCACCGACAGGAAGAGCTCAGCCGCCACCTCCTTGTACGCATAGCCTCGGGCAATCATGCGCATGACCTCTTGCTCCCGGGCAGACAGCCGGTCGAGCTCATCATCAGCCGCTGCAGTCTCGCCGCCACCAGCGCCAAAGGCGTCGAGCACGAACCCGGCCAGGCGCGGCGAGAAGACCGCATCGCCACCGTGCACACGCACCGCTGCCGCCGTAACTTCCGCACCCGATGACGTCTTGGTCAGGTACCCACGAGCACCCGCGCGGATCACGGTCACCACGTCATCAGCAGCATCCGAGACGCTGAGCGCGAGTGCACGAGCCGTGGCGCCGGCCGGAGTGCCTGCGATCCGCTGGAGCACCTCAGCCCCGCCACCGCCAGCACCGCCGGGCAAGTGCACGTCAAGCAACACGACGTCGGGCAACGTCTCGGCGATCACCGCAACAGCCTCGTCGACGGTCGCCGCCTCGCCAACGACATCGAGCTCCGGGCCGAGCTCAGCGCGCAGCCCGGTGCGGAAAATCTGGTGGTCATCCACGATCACGACGCGGATTGGCGCACTCTGCACCTCAGTCATTCGGGGTTCCTTCCGGAGAGTCTGGGGCTGTGGCGGCAGGGGCCACCCGTGGGATGTTCAGTCGCACTGACGTGCCGCCGCTGGGGCCTCGGACGATCCGCGCCCCGCCACCGGCGCGCTCCATGCGACCGAGGATCGATTCGCGCACTCCCATGCGGCCATCTGGCAGATTGGAGAGATCAAGACCGGGACCGCGATCGGCGATATCTATGCGGATCGTGTCAGCGGTCGCTTCGAGGTATACCGTGACGTCACCGCCCGCGTGGCGGGCTGCGTTGAGCATGGCTTCGCGCGCGGCAGCGATGATCGGTTCGGGGGCGATGCCTGCCGAACCTACTTCGACGACCTCGAATCGCACCGCGTGCTCCGCTTCGAGCGCGGCAGCGTGGGCGCGCAGCTCCTCGCCGGCAAGCTCGCGCTCACGCGCGGCAGCACCGTCCCCAGCGCGGAACAGCCACTCACGGAGTTCGCGTTCCTGGCCGCGGGCGATCCGCGCGACTTCGCTGCCGGGGGCGGATCGCTGCTGGATCAGTGCGAGCGTCTGCAGCACCGAGTCATGCAGGTGGGCGGCGATTTCGGAGCGTTCCTCCTCGCGGGCACGTGCCGACCGCTCGGCCACGAGCTCACGGTTCATACGGAGCAGCCACGGCGCAATCGCGAGCGCGACGCCAGCAAGCACCGCGAATGCGGCACCAATGACGGTGAGTGCGCTCGGTTCTCGAGCGGTGACAAAGAACATCAAGACGCCTGCGGCGACGAGTGCCAATGCCCCGAGCACGCGGGGAACCATGTTGCGCTCGGGGTTGCGGCGATCGGCGAACTGCCACCAGGTCAGCCCGACGCCAACAAGCACTGCGAGCGCAGGCAGGATGAACGTCAGGTCGAAGCGCACGCCAGAGCGGTCGAGCACGAGTGCGATACCGGCGATGAGGAATCCGGCACCAAGCAGGAGCTCGGCGACCGGCCAGCGGGTGAAGCGTGTTGGCGCTGGTGTTGGCGCTGGCGCAGAGGCAACCGCGTCTGGAGTGGCACGGGGCGCAGCCTCAGGAGCCGGTGCGGTGCCAGATTCGTCCGTCTGACTATCTGGGATACCAGACGGCGCAGTTGGTGCGGCAGGGGCTGCAATCGCAGGTGCTCCTGCGGTCGGCCCCGTAACGTCAGTCGCAGCGGGCCGAGTCAGTGCCCGACGCAACGGGACGATCGGTTCAAGCGCTCCTGCCGGCGGTACCGTCACCCACAGCCAGATGTACAGCAGCGGCCCAGCGCCTGCGGCGAGCGCGAGGACGGCGAATGCGATCCGCACCCATGCCACCGGCACCGCGAGGTGCGCGGCAAGGCCCGCACAGACGCCCGCGAGAATGCGGTCATCTGTCGCGCGCACGAGCGGGGGTCGATTCATGGTTCTATCAAAGCAGCCAACGGGGGCAGTCTGCACCCTCAGGGGCAAGGATCAGGGGTCGCTCAGGGGAAACCCCGATGGCAAGCTTCGCCAGTGTCCAGCAAACTCGAAGTATGAACACCACACCCGAACCGACTCAGAACGGCAATGCCCCCTTCGGCACCCCGTTCTTCACGTGGCTGCGTGGACTCGGAATCACCCGCGGCAGCGATCGCTGGTTCGCCGGCGTTGCCGGTGGCCTTGCGGCGAAAGCAGGCATTGATCCGCTCATCGTGCGCGGCATCTTCATCGTTCTCGCCGTGCTTGGCGGGCCAGGCTTGCTGCTGTACCTCGCAGGCTGGCTCCTGTTGCCCGATACCAGCGGACGCATTCACCTGGAGGAACTGTTCCGGGGGCGAGCGTCGGCCGGGGTCGTCACCGCCGCAGTAATTATTGCGGTCGTTGTGGTGATTCCGGCGATCTTCGGAATTATTGCGCCCGGCGTTTCCAGCCCGCTCAGCGTCTGGAATTGGGGCTGGGGTTGGGGCACATGGATGCTCCCGCACTGGCTGCAAGTACTCTTCACTATCGGCCTGTGGCTCGCAATCGTGGGCGGTGCCGTGTGGTGGGTCAGCCGTGTCGCGCTGAAGCGCGGCCGTAAGCAGAATGCTGCTGGCGCGAGTGATCCGACGGCGGCCCCAGCTACTGACCCGGCTGCCGCTGCAGCCGCTACACCGGCCACAGCTGGCGCAGCACCTTCGACGGCTTCCTTCGCCGGACCGGCTGAGTCGGCTACGACCGCGGGCGGATCCGCCCCCACGTCAGACGCCTCCGACTCGAGCGCGGGTACTCCCGACCCCACCTGGGAGCAACGTCTCAACGGCTGGGAGAAGAACGTCTCAGACTGGGGCGACCGCACAAGCGAGAAGGCTTCAAAGTGGGGCGACGACGTAGGCCGCAAGGCTGACGAATGGAGCGCGCAGTACGCCGCGCACCACGACGCTCGCAAGCTGGGTGCAGGTCATGTGATCATCACCCTCGCGCTTGCGCTGCTCGCTGCTGGATCCTGCGCGATCTGGGCGCTCACGTTTGATGCCCGCCTGCCGTTCGCATCTGGTGTCCCTGCTTCGCTCATTGCGGGCATCACTGGTGCGCTTGTTGTGCTGGCCGTGTCACTGATTGTGGCCGGTATCCGCGGTCGAAGCACCGGCGTTGTCGGCTTCCTCTCTACTGTCGGCGTCATTGCGCTCCTCGTCACCGCAGTGTTCCCCTGGGGTTCACGCTTCCAGCCATTCGGCAACATGTATGTCCCGGCCGGCCAGGCGCCCGGTGCCGTGGTCGTCGCGGGTGACATGGATCTCGATCTCACGAATCTGCAACCCAATGATGGCGATCTCACCGCATGGCTCGGGGCCGGTCGCGTGAATGTGTCTCTCCCGATCGAGACACCAGCGGTAATCACACTGCGTGTACTCGCTGGCAACATCGAAGAGCCCGGGGCCGCTGGCGCTCGCACCGCTGGCCCGCTGCTGAGTCGAACCATCGAAGTCAACGGCGCTGACCACTCAGGGCACGGCAGCGGGAGCGTGGCACACCGGAGCGCGGATCTCCCCCACATCACCGTCTACGTGCTGGCAGGAAACATCCGTGTTTTCCATCAAATGGAGAGCACTGACAGTTCCTCGACCAGCGGGTCGAAGACGGACGATACTGGAAAGTCTCAGGCCGAGCTAGCTGAGGAACAAGCCGCGGCCGAAGCGGAAGCAGAAGCGGAAGCAAAGGCCGCCCGTATCGGGGAGCAGCTTGACCATGTACAGTGGCAGCTCACCGAGCCAGGCCTCTCGGCCAAGGACCGTACCGAGCTCGAAGCTCGCGAGACTGAACTCGAGAGCCAACTCGCCCGTGCGAAGCAGGAGGTCATCCGATGAGCAGTTCAGAAGAGACTCGCCCCGAAACCGGAGCGGAGCCGTCAGTGCAACCTGCGACTACTCCACTATTTCCGACGACTCCGATCGAGGCGACGCAGCCCGTTCCGCCGACGCAGCCCGTTCCGCCGCTGAAGCCAGCGCAGCCAGCGCAGCCAGCGCAGCCAGCGCAGGATGACCATCGCACGGGGCCACGAACCGGTCCCATCATCTGGGGTGCCCTGATTCTCGCGTTCTGCGCCTACGTCGGCCAGAAGGCGTTTGGCACAGGTAGCCTCGACGCGATCACCTGGATCACCATCACCACGATTGGGCTTGGCACGTTGCTCCTGCTGGTCGGCATCACCGTCGTGGTGCGCGGGCGTCGCACGTAGCGCCGGCCCATTCCAGCCCGCTGTTGCCGTAGATCTGCTTTCCGCTCTAGATCTGGTGTTTGGACGCCCAAACAACATATTGACGGCCGATTGCATATCTACGGCAAATGCGGCAAGCGACAGCCGCAACATGCCACTAGCCCAGGGCAATGCCGGGCGCATGCCCGGCTGCGGCAGCACCATACAGCCCCGCCACGACATGGAGGCCCTACACGGCGCTGCCGCGGCCTGCCACCGGCAGACCTTGCCCTGAGCCGAATCGCTTTCGGACCAACCACCCTACGTCTGCATCAACGCCTGTTATGCAGTCCCGCCCTGATTGCCGTCATGATGATTTCTTGGGTTTCTGGCCAGTCATGCATGACCTGGGCATAGCCAAACCTCAGCACGGTGAATCCCAACGTCGCCAGCACTGCGTCGTGAGTGTTGTCTTTGTTTCGCTGTACGCCAACATGCGTACCTCCGTCGATCTGCAAGATCAGACGCTCCCCTAAGAGGAAATCCACTCGTCGCCCCTCGATCCAGGTCTGAGTTCGGAGCCGTACCGGCAACCACCTCAGCCTGAGTCGTACGTATGTCTCTAGCCCCGAGTCCGCGAAGCGGTCAGTGTCTCTGAGCACGCGTCTTGCTCGGCCACCAAGTGCGGCACTTTCCAACTGTCCCTTGGTAACGAGCTGCTTGTTCAATGCGGAGTCCCAAGTCGCAACCGCGTCCTCGTGAGGCTGACATCGAGCAACATGTGACAACACATTAATGATCGAGTCTTCGAGCGCATACGGCATCCGTGGTTCAACCGGTTTCCAGTAGTGGAGGCAGATTCCCTCTTCGCGCAGTTCGCTCCCAGGCCTGGGCACAGCAAAGTGGCGCTGACCACTCTCACGCACCCACAGCCCCAGCCGCTCTGCCTGAGTGACGCAGCTCAGCGTGAGTCGCGCTTTGGCTGCGTACACTCGTGCTGGATCTGCGCTTGGCACGGCCACCCAACCGCGGCCAATTCGAAGCAGCGATCCACGTTTGACCGCTTGGTCGAGTGCATACTTACTCAGGCCCGCCTCACGCAATTCACTTGTGCGGGTCACCCCATGTGCTTCTTCCAAGCGCTGCCGATACATTTACCCACAATTGCAACGCTTGAATCCCACCGCACGGCGAATTCTGGAAATGTGGAAAACTCACTCGGGTCTTCGCGATATGTGCCCCTGTGCGCAACGCAAAGCCAGGATCAGCACGTCACCGTAAATCTGTAATCTGCCTAAAAACTGGTGTTTGGACGCCCAAACACCATATTGACGGCCGATCGCATATCTACGGCAAACGCGGCCGCAGCGCAGCCAACAGCACCAACCTCTACCGGGGCCGCAGCGTCGAGTGCTGCATCACCCAGTTGTGCATCGACACCGCGGCAGCAGCAGAAGCGTTGATCGACCGCGTCGACCCGTACTGCGTGATCTCGACCACGGCCTCAGCCGCCTCAATGGCCTCGGCGCTCAAGCCAGGGCCTTCCTGGCCAAAGAGCATGACGCAGCGCTCGGGCCACTCAAAGGTCTCCAGGGGAACGCACCCAGGCACATTGTCGATCGCAATGATCGGAATGCCCTCAGCCCGTGCCCAAGCAACGAGATCCGCCACGGTTTCCCGATGCTCGACGTGCTGGTAGCGATCAGTCACCATTGCGCCACGCTTGTTCCAGCGGCGACGTCCGACGATGTGCACGGTGTCTGCGGCGAACGCGTTGGCGCTGCGCACGATCGAACCGATGTTCATGTCGTGCTGCCAGTTCTCGATCGCGACGTGGAATGGGTGTCGGTGCTCGTCGAGATCCGCCACGATGGCATCCATCGTCCAGTACCGATACCGGTCGATCACATTGCGTGAATCGCCATTCTCGAGCAGCTCGGGGTCGTAGTAATCCTCGGTCGGCCACTCCTCGCGGCCGCCAGGCCACGGCCCGACGCCGGGACGATCTTGGATGGGTGCGCTCTCTTCAGTCACACCCCTATTCTTCCAGGCTCGCGCGGGCGCGTGTGCCGCGGGCAGGGCGCGGATCGTTCCAAGCAGCTCCAAGCAGCCCCATGCCGCGAATTAGCCGACCGCACCACCGAAGATCAGGCGCGCAGCGATGACCAGCATCATGCCAGCGACGATCCAGTCGAGCACCTGCCATGCACGCGGCGTCGCGAAGAAGCGCGTGAGCAGGCGTGCGCCGTACCCGAGCAGGAAGAACCACCCGATGCTCGCGATCGCTCCGCCAGCAGCAAACCACCAGCGGCCGGGGTCGCCCTGTGCGTTACCGATCGACCCCATGAGCACCATGGTGTCGAGGTACACGTGCGGGTTGAGGTAGGTGATTGCGAGGCAGGCGAGGACCGTGCGCTTAAGCGATGACTCCCCCGCACCATCAGCGACGAGCACAGACGGCTTCATCGCACGGCGAGCGGCCGAGAACGCGTACCAGAGCAGGAAGAGCACGCCACCCCACCGAATGATCTCAAGCGCGATAGGCGCTCGCTCCACGACGTATCCGATACCAGCGACGCCAAGCGTTTCAAGAAGCGCGTCCGTCAGCCCGCAGATAAGCACGACCGGAAGCACGTGCTCTCGTCGGATGCCCTGGCGCAGCACAAACGCATTCTGCGCACCAATCGCAACGATCAGAGAGAGGCCGCTACCGATACCGACGAGAAATGGAATGATCACCCGATACAGCGTACGTGCTGCATGGCATGCCAACAGCTCGGGCAGGTTGCATCTCTGCAACGGTTGCGGTGGCCCCGAGATCCACGCCCCATACGATTGATCTAGCGGCGCTTCCCGTCGCGGCAGCAGATCGAGAGGATCCTCACCCGTGTTTGGCGTATTGCAGGGCTTCACCGTCATCCTCGTCATCATCGGAGCGGGATATCTCACGGGTCGCCTCGGCATCGTCAAAGGCGAGCAACGACGCGTCCTCAACAACGTCGCGTTCTACGTCGCGATGCCCGCGATGCTATTCGGCGTGCTGCTGCGCAGCGACCCGAAGGTGTTGATCTCGCCAGTCATGCTCGTCACGACGCTCTCGGCAATTGCCGCGGCATTGCTGTTTGTCGTTGCCTCGCGCCTGTGGTTCAAACGTGACTTCGCTGCGACGACGCTCGGCGCGACCGCTTCGGGGTATGTGAATTCGAACAACCTGGGCCTGCCGGTGGCCATGTACATTCTGGGTGACGCTGCGTACGTTGCACCGTTGCTGCTCGTGCAGCTCATTGTGTTTGCCCCGGTAACGCTGTCGATTCTCGATTTCTCACGGTCTGGCGGATCATCCTCAGCCTTCAAAACGGCCACCCAAGCACTCGGGCGCACACTCCGCAGCCCCATCATCATCGCCACGGCAGCTGGCTATCTCTGTGCACTCTTCGCGGTACCCGTGCCGCAGCTCATTGTCGAACCGCTCGACATGCTCGGTGCGGCCTCGATTCCGATGGTGCTCTTGAGCTTTGGCATCTCGCTGCACGGCCAGCGTCCCCTCACGGCAGGCAGCGGCCGCGCAGCCTCACTCACTGCCTCGGGCCTCAAGGTCGTGGGCATGCCCCTCATCGCGTTTGGGCTGTCACTCGCGTTTGGGCTCGATCCGCACGCCACGTTCGTGGCCACGACGATCGCAGCCCTCCCGACCGCGCAGAACGTCTACACCTACGCCGTCACCTATCAGCGCGGTGAGGTGCTTGTGCGCGACACCGTGTTCCTCACCACGTTTGCCTCGCTGCCGGTGCTGGCCGCGATCGCATTGCTGCTGGGATAGCGACGGGGCACCGTCACAAACTGACGCACAGAAAACTCGCTGGAATACTCTGGCCAGATCTGATGTTGCACCCTGCGTACATCACCGTATTTCAAGGAGTAAGCCTCAACATGAGCCCCCGCACCGCGCAGACCAGCGCTCCTATTCTTGAGTCACTCAGCAACCGCTGGAGCCCCCGCGCATTCGACGCAAACCATGAGTTCCCCGAGGGCGCGCTGCGCGGCATCTTCGAGGCAGCTCGCTGGGCACCCAGCGCGAACAACGTTCAGCCTTGGCACTTCATCGTTGCACGCCGTGGCACCGAGGGCTTCGCACAGATCGCAGAGTCGCTCGTAGGCTTCAACCAGGCATGGGCTGGCTCGGCTTCGGCACTCCTCGTTGCAGTCGCAGAGACCGCTGACGAAGAGGGCAACGCACGCCCCTGGGCACACTACGACCTCGGCCAGGCAATGGCTCACCTCTCGGTGCAGGCTCAGAGCGAGGGCATTTACGTGCACCAGATGGGTGGCTTCGACCCCGCAGCACTCAAGGCAGCGTTCAACCTCGGCGAGAACCAGGTTGCTGTGACTGTTTCGACCCTCGGCACCATCGCTGAGTCGGCGGATCACCTCCCCGAGATGCTCCAGGAGCGCGAGACCGCTCCCCGCGAGCGCCGTCCCCTCGAGGACATCGTCACCATCGCAGCGTAATTTCCTGCGGCCGCAACGGCACGACACAGGGGCGCGGATCAGACAGTGGTTGTCCGATCCGCGCCCCTGTGTGTCTGTGCTGGAGGCTTGCGCCCCGAAGATGGCCTGGCAGGCAAGTCCTCTTGCCATTAGGATTTGGGGCACTTCCGGGAACCCAGCGCGGAAAACTGGCGCTCGGGCTCGAAGACCCAGCGCCAAGGAGAACGCACATGACGAAAGAAGCAGGCTCTGCACTGCGAACAACGACGCTGGTACTGCTCGTAGCCCTGAACGTCGTCCTAGTTTCCTTCTTCGTGCTTTGGTGGATCGCTGACGCCACGAGCGTGAATTCGGCGGAAGGTCCAGCTGGCTTCGACCCGTCCAAACTGCTTCCAAACGCGAACCTGATGTGGATTGCGGCCCATTCTTCGTTACTCATGCTGATTGCGGTGGACGTCTGTTTCGTGTTCAGCTAGCGGAGGCTGGGTAGCAAGCCTGCGCTGGAGGCTTCGCCGCGGCCGTAACGGCATGACACAGGGGCGGGGGGGGGGGGGGGGGGGGGGGGGGGGGGCGGGCGGGGGGGGGGGGGGGGGGGGGGGTGGGGGGGCCCCCGCCCCGCG
>NZ_JACVMX010000007.1 GCF_014530035.1 Leucobacter sp. cx-328 | reverse complement strand
CGGCCCCGCGCCTGTCGGGGCTGGCCCGGGGGGGGCGCCTGGCCTTGGGGGCCCCCCCCCCCCGCCCCTGTGCGTCTGCGCTGGTCGTTAGATGCGAGCGCCCGCGATGCGTGCGCCCTCGCCCAGAGCCTCGAGCTTTGCCCAAGCGATCTGCGGGTGGACGCGGCCGCCAAGGCCACAGTCGGTTGCCGCGATGACGCGCTCGGGGCCGACGACCTTCGCGAAACGCTCGATGCGCTGTGCGACGAGCTCAGGGTGCTCGATGAGGTTGGTCGAGTGGCCGATCACGCCGGGAACCAGGATGAGGTCCTCGGGGATGATGTTCTTGTTCTCTTCCCAGACCGCCCACTCATGTTCGTGACGTGCGTTGGCGGCCTCGAACGAGATCTGGCCGACGTTCGCGCCCAGGATGGTCTTGAGGATGTGCTTGAGCTCGATATCGGTCGAGTGCGGGCCGTGCCACGAACCCCAGCAGAGGTGCAGACGGACGAGCTCCTTGGGGAGACCCTTGATTGCTTCGTTGATCGCATCGATGCGGATCTGAGTGAACGCAAGGTAGTCCTCGATAGAGGGCTCGGGGTTGATCTGGTCCCAGTTCTCAGCGAGCGAGGGATCATCAATCTGAACGATCAGACCCGCATCGGTGATTGCCTTGAACTCTTCGCGCTGGACCTCGACCCATGCGTCGATGTGCTCCTGCTCGGTCTTGTAGTACTCGTTCTCGATACGAGCACCACAGCCGGGAGCGAGCGAGGTGATGAAGCCCTGCTCACCGGGCTGCAGAGCAGCCTTGAGGTTGCGCACATCACTGGCCACAGCATCCTGGCCGATGAAGGTCAGCGGGCCGGTGGTCGCGGGGAACTCAGTCGCGTTCTTGCCGGTGCCGATGCCTGACTCGGGGTCCTGGTACGCATCAGCGAAGATGGTCCAGTCGCGGCGGTCAGGGAACGAGGTCAGCTTGACGTCGCCGGGAGCCGAACGCTGCACGGGAGCGGTGAAGATATTGCCACCGGTGAGCGAGAGGCCAGAGGTGCGCTGGAACGAGTATGCCCACCATGCACCGTAATCCACCGAGTTCGACATCGCCTTGCCGAATTCGCCATCGCCCGGCTGGGTGATGCCGAGGTCACGCTGACGCTCAACAACGTCGCGCACTGCCTCAGTCACGAGCTCTTCGAACTCGGGAGTGGACTTGAGCGTGAAGCCGTCGTCCTCGAAGGTGCGGGCCTTGTTGGCGTCAATGAGCGCCTGCGTGCGGGGCAGGCTACCAGCGGTGGTGGTCTCGATCTTCGTCATGTCTCGAACCTATCGACGCGCAGTGCGCTGCCCAACTCTGGTGTCGTTGCGTGACGACTTGTTGCAGTTGGTTACGGATGGCTTGCACGGTGTTGGTCTGACTCAACCTCGCGAAAAGGGCAGTTTCTCCCGAGAATGGGCCCTTCATACGCAAGAAACCCCTCGTTTCGACAGAAAGTGTCGATCTCGAGGGGTTTGCTGCTGCCAGGCGCTGGCTGACGCAGGGTTCTGGCTGCTACCAGATTCTGGCTGACGCCAGGACCGGGTCAAAAACTAGTCGAGCATGTCGCTGTGGTCGATCGTTGCCTCGACGGCATCTGCGATGACCTGCTGCTGCTCAGAGTTCACGACGTCCGGTGAACGGAGACCAAGCTCTTCAGCCGCACGAATGGTGTCGGGGCCGACGCACGCAAGGATCGTTGTTGCTGGGCGCTCAGGGAACTGCTTCTCCACCTCAAGCGCAATCTTGGGCGAGGCCACCAGAATCGCGTTGATGTGACCCGAGGCAATGTCCTCACGAATCTGGATACCCGCGGGCACCCCGACGGTGCGGAATGCGAGCACCTGTGAGACATCATGGCCGCGGCCGATGAGGCCTTCGGTCAGTACGGGACGAGCAACGTCCGAACGGAGGGTGAGTACCTTGAGGACTTTGTCCTCGTCGATCTCTTTCCACTCCTTGAGCAGCTGGTGAGTCGTGTTATTGAACTCATCAGGCGTGAAATCTACGGGGTAACCTGCGTCGCGGAACGCAACTGCGGTCGCCTCCCCCACGAGTGCCACCTTGGTGTGCTCGTGGATCACAGCACCGTGGTGCTTAAGTACGTCTGCAACAGTCGCGCTCGTTGCGGTCATCCAGTCAAAGTCGCCAGCTTCAAGTCGCTGGAGATTCTGGACGAGTGTCTCTTCCTCACTGGTGTGCGCAAAGTCCACAAGTGGTGAAATCACCGTCTGTGCTCCACGCTCGCGAAGTGCCTGCGAGACGAGTTCGCCCCACGTACCTCCACGGGGAACGAGCACACGAAGGCCGCTCAGCGGCTTCGTCTCATTCGACATAATCCCCACTTCAACACATCAACGGACTGAACCACTGTATATGAACCAGTCGCCCACAAACGACGGATCAACAATACTTCCCCGACCACGCTACCCGCGAATTCGTCTAAAAACGAATCGAGCACTTTGTGGCGGATCGACTAGCGCATCAGCGCTTACGTGTCAGCCCTGCTGCAACTGCCCAAACAACGGCACCAACTGCGACTGCTGCGCCGGCCACGATCGCCATTGCTTCGACGGGCTTTTCTTCGCGCAATCGGGAGAAACGCACCTTGGTGCGATCCACCGCATCATCGATGCGCTGCGCGTAGTTCAAACGATCCGTGAGGAGCGAGAGCGTGTCGTACAGCTCTGCTCGTGCGGTCTGCGCCTCAGCGACTCCCGCTACGCGTTCCTGCTGGTTCATCGCCAATTCCCCTGTTCGCCAACCTGCGGCACACGGTGCGCCGCGGCCTGCGGCTTTGCACTTGCGTTGATCTGTACTTCGCTGAGCGCCTCAAGATCGCCGTTCAAGCGACCGAGGGTTTCGTCTGGCACCGGGTTTCCTCGGCGGATCAGTGCCACACCACCGGCAATCGCACCGGCTGCAAGCAGCAGAAGCGCGCCGGCAACGGTGAGCGCTGCGAGCCACCACGGCCACACAAGCGCGAGCGCAGCGATGGCGGCAATCACGAGCGCTTCCAGCATGAAGAACAAGAAGAACAATGCGATAACAATCGCACCAGCGCCAATGCCAGCCTTCTTCGCCTTGGCGATGACCTCAACCTTGGCGTTATTAATTTCCGCCTTCGCGAGCCGAACGATCTGGTACGGCAGGCGAGCAATCAGTTCAACGGTGCCGGGGCTACCGTCTTTGCGGGGGCTCATTACATTGCCTCCTGCTCAGCGGCAGGCTTGTCAGTGGTCGCCGAGGCGGCGTCTGCGTCAGCAGCCTGGGACTGCGCCTTTGCAGGCGCCTTCGCGTCGGCGGGTGCCGCGGTCTTCGCATCCGTGCCGTTCACCACGGCGGTAAACGCGCGCTTGCCGGCATCGATGAGTGTGACCTTTACGCGGTCGATCTGCGCGCCGACGGCGCCGTTGACTGCGTCAACACCGCTCTGCACAGGCGCGGATTCCCACACCTGCGTCGCTCCGCGCTTGATCTGCGCATACCGTTCACGCCCAGCTCGCGTACCCAGTACGTAGCCGACGGCCGCTCCCAATACGAAAGCAACTTTGCCCTTCATGTATGCGCCTCCCGATCGCGGGTGAATGTGTGCATCCGCAAGCCTACATCGGACTCACTGGTTCACCACTGGTGTCTTTTGTGAAGTTGAGCGATTACTTACTTGCTGATGCCGGCGAGACGGCGACGCATGACCTGCGCCTGTGCCCTGGCGTCGCCCACAGCGGCAGCTAGATCGCCGCCGTGCAGCGCGGGGCCACAAGCGAGAACCGTGAGTTCCGTCTCTGCCAGTTCAGCGCGTGCGGCTTCAGCAGCGTCACGCAGCGTGTGGCTGGTGAAGGGTGCCGCTTCGATCCGCGCAAAAATCTCTGCTGAGGCCTCGAGCGCAACGCTCTGCAACGCCTCACTCATACGGGTCGCCGCTGCCTCACGTGTGAGCGCCTCGGGGCCGGCCGCGAAGGCCGCACCCGCGATTTCTGCGAGCCACGTGCCATCGCCGAGCTTTCGGGTGCGGATCGACCAAGTCGCTCCTGCGCCATCCTGTGCGAGTTCGAGCGAGTCGATGTCGCGACCGGGGGCAACGATTGCGACCTCGGCAAATGCGCGCTGCTGAGTGTCGTCGGCCACGACTGCACTCAGAGCCTCTGCGAGTTCACCCGCAGCAGCGAGCGCGTGCTCGGCGTCAACGATGACCGCATCAGCACGATACTCGTGACCTGATGCGTCGCGTCCGACCCATGCGTCGCCGACTCGACGCAGTGAGACAAGGGCTTCGGGAAGCAGCTCGGCACCGTACGGTTCGAGGCGCTCGAGGAGCGCAGCGCGTAGTTCGTCCCAGCCGGCGACGGCGCTCACAAGTGTGTCGCGCTGCTCAGCTTCGGGCGCGGTCGCAAGAACGGCACCGGTGAGTGAGCCGACGCGGGTGAGTGCCTCGTTGAGTCCGGGAGCTACGGTTGCCACTTCGACATCGGTTGAGGGGCGCCCAAAACGCTCCTGGATAAAGGGTTCGACGAGCAGCTCACGGGTCACGACTCCAACTCGCGTATCAACGAGGTGGCTCAGCTGCGACTCCTTACCGATGGTGAGGACGGGCTTCACCCGGTCAAGGTAGGCGCGAGCTGAGGCGCGGCCGCCGATGAGCGCGGTGGTCTTCGTCGCGAGCGGCACCGCCGGGATGCCGACGACCGATGGCCAAGGCTGTTCGCCCCATGCACCCGTGCGGCCGCGGAGTGCGATTGCCGCGGGCGCCGTGCGGATCGGGCGCGTGCGCGCCTCAGCCGGGCCACCCTCGCCAATGGGTGCTGAAACATGCTCGAGGAATTCAGTGAATTCACCCTGTGCATCGCGGATGCCCGCCTGGCGGGCACCGTGCGCGTTGGGCTGCTCGCCTTCTGCTTCGGGCGCGATCCGCATGCGAATACCGACCTGCGCGCATTCAAGCGCTGCTGCGAGCACCGTGGTACTCGTGCCGGTCACGATAACTTCACGCATTGGGGGTGTCCTTCAGAGTTTCAGGGTTGGTGTCTTGGGGCGCTGCATTCGTAGGCGCAGGGGCAGCTCCGGGTGAGAGCGGTGCATCGGCAGGCGCAGGCTCGTATGCCGACGCGGCGACCGGCACCTCGCGTACGACGAGGTCAATGCGCTCGCGACCGTAGCCGTGCTTGTTGAAGCTCCGGACGACCAACCACGCAAAGAGACCGAGACCGGCGATCTCGCCGATGACAGCGCCAAGGCTGCCACCCTCGGCGACCTGTGCGGTCTCGCCTGTGGTTCCGCTGGTCATAAAGCCGAAGGCGACGAGGTTGTTTACAACATGGATCGCGATGGCTGCTTCGAGGCCGCCGGTTCGCCAGGCAAGCCATGCCGCAACCAGGCCCATGAGGCCAACCGCGAGCATGCCCCAGATGTCGTAGATGTGTGCCATTGCGAACAGCACCGAGGGCACAAGCACCGCAAGCCACGGGGACTTTACCCAGGAGCCAAACACCTGCATGCCAACACCGCGGAACACCACTTCTTCAGCTGTCGCCTGAATGGGCACCAGGAGCAGGATGAAGATGCCCGAAAGCAGCGCAGCGTTGAGGCTGAAGTTAGGGAGCAGGTCTTCGCCGGTTGCAACGAAGGAGCCTGGGTCAAGCGCATACGATGCCGCGATGCCGACGATGTTCATCGTCGCAACGCCAGCAATCGCGAAGAGCGTGGTGCGGCCGAGCAGGCCCCAGCGGATCCGCCCAGCAACCGACCAAACGCGGCCAGTCGGGCGAATGCCCATGCACAGCATTGCAAGGATGACAGCGGGCAGCATCGAAGAGATCGCAAGCAGGCTGTACAACACGCTCAGCGGGCGTTGGGTGTCGAGTACGACCTCACCACTCGCGGACTGCATGAGGAAGTCGGGGTCGAACGACATAAGCAGCGGCATGAGCGCGAAGCTGATGGCCACGCTGAAGGCAAGGTAGAAGACGCCGGCGAGCAGCACGAGCACGAGTGGCTTCCACCACTGGAACTTTGCGGCACCGCGATACAGGCGGTGGTACTCAAGTGGCTCAGTCTCGACGAGACGTGGCACCGCCACCTGTGCGGGCTTCGCCCAGGCCCAGGCCTGCGGCACGGTCGAACCGGGCACTCCGGGTGCCGGCTGACCGGGCGCGGGCTGTGCGGCCGGGTCAGGGTCGTTCTGAGGGGCTGAGGAGGTCATACTGGCCTTTCAATGCGCTCAGTGACCGCGGCAGGGATCTGAGCTGCGAGTGGTGCGGAGCCCCGGGCCGAAGCCCGAAACGGGCGGGGCGGAGAACAACCTGAGTTGTGCCCCGCCCCGTTTCAACGTTATGCGCCGCGGAGACGCTCTGCGAGGAAGCCGTAGAGTTCAGCGCGCGGCACGCGCGTCTGCTCCATGGTGTCGCGTTCGCGGATCGTCACTGCGTCGTCATCGAGCGAGTCGAAGTCGACAGTGACACAGAACGGGGTACCGATCTCGTCCTGGCGGCGGTAGCGGCGGCCGATTGCGCCTGCATCGTCGAAGTCGATGTTCCAGTCCTGGCGCAGGTCTGCAGCGATCTCGCGCGCGAGCGGCGAGAGCTTTTCGTTGCGGCTGAGGGGAAGAACAGCAACCTTGATGGGCGCGAGGCGCGGGTCAAGGCCAAGCACGGTGCGCTTGTCGGTGCCGCCCTTCGCGTTCGGCACCTCCTCTTCGCGGTATGCGTCAACGAGGAACGCCATGAGCGAGCGGGTGAGGCCAGCCGCGGGCTCGATCACGTACGGGGTGTAGCGCTCGTCCTTGTTCTGGTCGAAGAAGCTGAGCTCCTTGCCCGAGTGCTTCGAGTGGGTCGAGAGGTCAAAGTCGGTGCGGTTCGCGATGCCTTCGAGCTCGCCCCACTCGCTGCCCTGGAAGCCGAAGCGGTACTCGATGTCAGCGGTGCGCTTCGAGTAGTGCGACAGCTTTTCCTTGGGGTGATCGTAGAAGCGCAGGTTGTCTGCGTCGATGCCGAGATCGACGTACCAGTTCCAACGCTCGTTCATCCAGTATTCCTGCCACTCTTCGTCAGTGCCGGGCTCGACGAAGAATTCCATCTCCATCTGCTCGAACTCACGGGTGCGGAAGATGAAGTTACCTGGTGTGATCTCGTTGCGGAAGCTCTTACCGATCTGGCCGATGCCGAAGGGCGGCTTCATGCGTGCTGCCTGCAGCACGTTTGCGAAGTTCACGAAGATGCCCTGAGCGGTCTCGGGGCGGAGGTAATGCATTCCAGCCTCGTCATCGACGGGGCCGAGGTAGGTCTTGAGCAGACCCGAGAATGCGCGGGGCTCGGTCCACTGACCGCGGGTGCCACAGTTTGCACAGACGATGTCTGCCATGCCGTTTTCGGGTGCGCGACCCTTCTTCTCTTCGAATGCCTCGAGGAGGTGGTCTTCGCGCTGACGCTTGTGGCAGCTCAGGCACTCAACGAGGGGGTCACTGAAGACCTCAACGTGGCCCGATGCTTCCCAGACCTGCTTGGGAAGAATGATGCTCGAATCAATGCCGACGACGTCGTCGCGCTTCTGCACCATCGACTTCCACCACTGGCGCTTGATGTTTTCCTTCAGCGCGGTGCCGAGGGGGCCGTAGTCCCATGCAGAGCGCGAACCACCGTAGATTTCACCTGCCTGGAAGACAAAACCGCGGTGGCGGGCAAGTGCGATGACTTTGTCGAGACGGGACTGTTCAGCCATGTGAATATCACTCCAAGGGGCAAGCGGGGATCTTGGTCCAGCGTGCTTATGCACGCACATCCTCAAGCCTACTCTCTTGCCTCTGCGAGCGGGCCGGGCTATGGAATTTGGGGCGGTTGTGTCTCGTTATGGCACGAGAATGACCTTGCCCGTCGTGCCGCGACCTGCGAGTGCGCGGTGCGCTTCAGCCGCATCGGCCAGGGCAAACCGTTCCCCGATGCGTACGCGTAGCGTTCCAGCCGAGACGGCGTCGAAGAGTTCGCGGTAGCGCCAGGCGCGCTCTTCAGGGGTCAGCATGAAGTGCCCAAGTGTGGGCCGGCTGACGCGAAGCGAACCGCCAGCGTTCAACCGTTGTAAGTCGAACGGCGGCACCTGACCGCTCGCGCCACCGAACAACACAAGGTCGCCGCGCACACGTAGCGATGCGAGGGAACCGTCGAACGTGTCTCGGCCAACGCCGTCGTACGCAACGGCGACGCCAGCACCGTTGGTGATCTCGCGCACGCGCTCAGCAAAGCCTTCGTAAGGCAGCGCATGCTCTGCGCCAGCTTCACGGCACAGGGCCCGCTTCTCATCTGTCGACGCGGTCGCGATGACCCGCACACCGTGGGCAACGAGGAGCTGGGTGAGTAACTGACCGACTCCGCCGGCTCCAGCATGCAGGAGCACCCACTCCCCCGGCTGGGGGGTCGCGACTGAGAATGCGAGATAGTGCGCGGTGCAGCCTTGCAACGGCAGCGCGCCAGCAACATCGAGCTCGACGCCCGCTGGCACAATAACTGCCTGAGCCCCTGCGACAACAAACTGCTCAGCATAGGTGCCACGTGCGGCAGCCGTCGCAATGCGATCGCCTGGCGCAAAGTCAGTGACGCCATCACCTACGGCGAGCACCGTGCCAGCAGCCTCTGCGCCGGGAATGTACGGCAGCTCCATCGCGTAGACACCACCGCGCTGGTAGATCTCGATGAAGTTGACGCCAACCGCTGCCGTCTCCACAAGCAGCTCGCCTGGACCCGGGACGGGAGCTGGCGCTGCCTGCGCAACGAGCACCTCGGGACCACCGGTCTGTTCAACAACAATTGCCTGCATCATCGCACCCCTTGATTCGTCGAATATTTACACCGTGACGAGATTCTCGTACGGCTCATCCGCGCGCAGGTGCTCGACCTGGCGCAGCACAAGCGCGCGCATGCGCGGCAGCATGGAGCTCGCTCCGCCGCCAACGTGCGGCACCACAATGGTGCCGGGCGTACGCCACAGCGGATGACCGGCAGGCAACGGCTCAGGGTCGGTCACATCGAGCGCCGCACGAATGCGACCGGTCGATAGCTCGGCAACGAGCGCGTCGGTGTCGATGACCGCCCCACGTGCGACGTTCACCACAAGAGCGCCATCGGGCAATGCGGCGAGCGCACCAGCGTCGAGGAGGTGCCTGGTCTGTTCGGTGAGCGGCGTGATGAGCACGACTACGTCGGCCAGCGCGAGCTGCGCGTGGAGCTCATCGAAGCCGTGGACGTGTACATCACCCCCAGCGAGGTTTTGCTCGGTGCGAGCGGTGCGCGCAAGACGCGCAATCTCGACTTCAAAGCCGGCGAGACGAGATTCGATCGCCTTGCCGATGCCGCCGTACCCCACGATGAGCACGCGACGGTCAGCGAGGCTCGGCATGGGCGCGTATTCCCAGCGCTCTTCGTCGGCGGCACTAATGAAGTCGGGCAGACCACGTTGAGAAGCGAGCATGAGCGCAACCGCGAGCTCAGCAGTCGAGGTGTCATGCACCCCTGACGCATTCGCAACGAGCTGGCCCGGCGTCAGGTACTGGCCGACGCCTTCGTACCCATTCATTTGGAGTTGCACAAGCCCAACCTCGCACCCAGCGAGGCGCTCGAGTCGACGGTTCGAGCCGCGGTACGGCGGCACGACGATGTCGATCTGGTCGCGCGGCGCGGGGCCGTCGCAGTCCCATGCGATCAGGTCGATGCCGGGCGTGCCCGCAAGGGCCTCGTGCAGCTCCCCGCTCGGCACGGAGACTGCGATGTTGCGCTCGTTCGTGTTCATGAAGTTATTCTCCTTGCACCCACCGACATTCGAAGTTTGACCGCGGAAATCCGCGGAAGATCCGCCTAGGCGCCAGGCCCAAGCACGAGGTTTACCGGCGTCTCGCCAGCTTGCAATGCAGTGATCTGACGGCGGATCAGCGCCGCCATCCGCGGCAGCAGCGCGTCTGAATCGGCGCCAGCGTGCGGGGTGATGAGCACGTTCGGGGCGCTCCACAGCGGGTGATCCGCGGGCAACGGCTCGGGGTCGGTGACGTCGAGGGCTGCCCGGATCCGCGCCCCTGACAGCTCGGCCACAAGCGCGTCAGTGTCGACCACGCCCCCACGCGCGATGTTCACGAGGAGGGCCCCGTCTGGCAGTGCGGCGAGCGCGGTTGCGTCGATCAGGTGCTGGGTTTGTGCGGTGAGGGGGACGGCAAGGACCACGACGTCGCTCACGGCGAGCTGCGCGTGCAGGTCGGCGAAGCCGAGCACCTCGACCTCTTCTCCTGCGAGGTTGCGCTCGGTGCGCGCGGATCGTGCCATGCGCGAGATCTCTGCCTCGAAGCCGGCCAGTCGCGCCTCGATGGCCTTGCCGACGCCGCCGTAGCCGACGATCAGCACGCGCTTGTCGCACAGGCTCGGGAAGAATTCGGTTTCCCATGCGTGGCGATCCGCGGCCCGAATGTACCGGGGAAGTCCGCGCTGCGCTGCGAGCGTGAGGGCGACCGCGAGTTCTGCAGTGGGTCCGTCGTGAACGCCAGATGCGTTCGCTAGCGGGATGCCCTCGGGAAGATACTGCGGGACATCGTCGTAGCCAATCCACTGCCACTGCACGAGCCGAGGATTCACCTCAGCCAACCGCGCGAGCCCCTCGTGATAGCCAAAGTTGCTCGCCACGACGAGATCGATGTGGGCTTCGGGCGCGGGCCCGGTGAGATCCCAATCTACGAACCGAACGTTGCGCGGATCACCGATGGCCTCACGCAGCCCCGGGTCCTGCGGCAGTGCAACAACAAGAGGTTCTGTCATGCCACCGAGTGTAGCGACGGGTGCACAATGTCTGCGGTCCCGTCTACCATCGAATTACCCGGCGCACCGACCGCCAGCCAGCGAAAGACAATGAGGCCGCAATGACCGCAAGCACGAACCACGTGAGTTTCCAGTCCGTGAACTACGTCGACGAGCTCGGTATCGAGATCGCGGCATACTCCTGGCTACCAGACAGCACCGTCAACGACGGCGAGCTGGTTGGTGCCGTGCAAATCGCGCACGGCATTGGCGAGCACGCGCTTCGCTACGACCACTTCGCGCGCCGCCTCGCCCTCGCAGGGTTCGCGGTCTACGCCGACGACCACCGCGGTCACGGAGAAACCGGTCGCAAGCAGCACGATGGCGATCTCTCGCTCCTCGGCAAGCTCGGCCCCGGTGGCCTGCGCGCGACCGAGGCGGCGATCGTGCAGTTCACCGGCATGATTCGCGAACGGCACACAGGCCTGCCCGTCGTGATGTTCGGTCACTCGTGGGGCTCACTGATGACGCAGCGCATCTTGAACGAGCATCCGCGACTGTGGGACGCGGTCGTGCTGAGCGGTTCTGCGCTACGCAGTCTCCGATACATGGAGTCGGGCGACCTCAACGCACGCTGGGCTGGCGAGGGGGCGAACGGCTTCGAGTGGCTCAGCCGCAACCCCGAGACCGCAGCGAAGTTCATCGCTGACGAGCTCTGCTTCTCAGCCGACATCATCAAACTGTTTGGCGTTGCTGACGGCCTACGCCTCTTCGGTAAGCCCGGCCACGGCCTCGCTCCCGACGTTCCACTGCTCCTCGTTGCCGGCGATGACGACCCGCTCAGCCGCGGTGACGGGCTCCGCCGCCTTGCAGACCTGTACCGCCAGCGCGGGGTACGCGACGTGACGCTGCGAGAGTACCCGGGTGCCCGACACGAGATCCTCAATGAAACCAACGCTGACGAGGTCGAGACCGAGGTCATTACCTGGATTCTCGAGCGCGTCGCCGAGTAGAAGGCGTACCCTGAAGTCATGAATGTACACGGCGAATACAAGGTCCCTGGCGGCAAGCTAGTCGTCGTCGATTTCACGATCGTCGACGAGAAGATCGCAGACTTCAGCCTGTCTGGCGACTTCTTCCTGGAGCCCGATGACGCGCTCCTCGATATCAACGCAGCAGTCAACGGGCTCAGCCCGAACAGCACGATCGAGGCGTTCGGTGACGCGATTCGCGCAGCGCTCCCCTCTGAGGTGCACCTGCTCGGTTTCACCCCCGACTCGGTCGGTGTCGCGATCCGCCGCGCCATCACCGGCGCAGCGCACTGGCGCGACTACGACTGGCAGATCATTCACGAGCGCGCGGTCGCGCCCGTGCTCAACGCAGCCCTCGACGAGGTACTCACCACCGCTGTCGGCGAGGGGCTCCGCGGCCCCACGCTCCGCATTTGGGAGTGGGACCGCCCCGCAGTCTTCATTGGCAGCTTCCAGTCGGTGCAGAACGAGGTCGACGAAGAACAGTTGAACGCCCGCGGCGCGCAGCTCGTTCGCCGCATCTCCGGCGGCGGCGCGATGTACATGGAGCCAGAGGCGTGCATCACGTATGCCCTGTACGTTCCCGGCGAGCTCGTGCGCGGCATGAGCTTCGCAGACTCGTACGCGTTCCTCGACGAGTGGGTACTCGAAGCGCTCCACTCGCTCGGCATCGACGCAGTGTACAAGCCGCTCAACGACATCACGAGCCCGCAGGGCAAGATCGGCGGCGCAGCGCAGAAGCGCATCGCTTCCGGCGCGGTCCTGCACCACGTGACGATGGCCTACGACATGGACCCGGTCGCGATGACCGAGGTGCTGCGCATCGGCCGCGAGAAGCTCTCCGACAAGGGCACCGCGAGCGCGCAGAAGCGAGTCGATCCGCTGCGCAGCCAGACCGGTCTCTCACGCGAAGAGATTGTCGAGCGGCTGGTGGAGGTCTTCATTCGTCGTCACGGTGGCACGCAGAGCGAGGTCACCGAGGGCGAGTGGGACGCGGCAGAACAGCTCGTCGAGAAGAAGTTCTTGACCGAAGACTGGATCCGCCGGGTGCCCTAAGCCCGGCGACGTCGCCCGTCATCACCGCGTCCGCCCAGCCACTCGACCGTAACCTGGAACTGTGCCTCAGAACACTTCTCGAACACGCAAGCTGCTCACCCGCGGGATCCCCGTCATCGTCGTACTCGCCGCCGGCGCCTACGTCGCCACGTGCGCCCTCGCGCCGCTCGACACCCCCACGCTCAAGGTCTCAATGGACCTTGAGCAGGAGACCACCGTCGATTCGCAAACGGCGCAAGACCTCGTAAACAGCTACAGCGCACCGACCGCGGTGAGCTGGTCTGATGGCACCACCTGGGTCAACGATGACACCGTTCGCCCACTCGCGAGCGTGTCCAAGCTCGTCACCGTGCTCGTGAGCCTCGAAAAGCAGCCGCTCGCGAGCGGCGAAGACGGCCCCATCCACGTGTGGTCTGAGGCAGACGTAGCGCAGCAAGACTTCTACCGTCTCGACGACGGCATCCTCTACGAAACCCCGATCGGCACCGAGGTCACCACCCGCCAGATGCTCGAGCTCTCGCTCATCATGTCGGCCAACGACTACGCCTACGCCTACGCAATGTCAGTGTTTGGCAGCCAGGATGCATTCCTCGCGGCAGTGAATGAGTGGAAGACAAAGCACGGCCTCGATTCACTCACCTTCGTCGAGCCGACCGGCATGGACGCGCGCAATGCGGCCGCGCCAACCGACATCATGAAGATCGGCTGGCTGGCAGCGCAGAACCCGACCATCACCGAGATCACGAGCATGCCGACCGCGACCATGCCGTGGAGCGACAAGACCGTCGAATCGACGAACTGGCTGCTCGGCGACGTCGCAGGCACGTTCGGCCTGAAGACCGGCTTCATCGAGGAGGTCGGCTACAACTTCGTCGTCGGCCAGCACGTCAACGTGAACGGCCGACCGCTCACGCAGCTCACCGTTATGCTCGCCCGGGACAGCGAAGAAGAGCGCGCCGACCAGGCAACCGACCTCGCCGCAACGCTGCAGGCGCTCCCCCAGCATGTCGATCTCCTCACCGAGGGCACGAGTGTGGCCACGATGACCGGCGTCACCGGCGAATCGGCCTCCGTGAAGGTCGGCGGATCAGCGCAAGCAACCCTCGTGCCAGGCGAAGCCGCGACCGTCAGCGTCGACTGGCAGCAGCCGAAGGACGGCACCAAGGGAACCGTCGGCACCGCGACCGTCACGAGCCCCGAGGGCACCGTTGAAGTACCGCTCGAACTCACGAAGACGATTCCCGGCCCCGACCTGCTGTGGCGTCTCAGCCACCCCGGCGAGGTGATTGGCGCGTTCTTCGGAGGCCGTTGACGCGACCGTTGTACCGGGAGGAAGATGGGAGACACAGGGTCAACTGTGCAGTCCATCTCGGTGAAGAGGTCATCATGAAGAAACTCCTGAACGCAGCCTTTATCTACATGCTGCTCGGCGTGCTGTCTGGCGTGTTTTACCGCGAATTCACGAAGCTCAACGACTTCCCCGAGGGGCAGTTCACACAGCTCGGCGTCGTGCACACGCACCTGCTCACGCTCGGCTTCATTGTGTTGCTCATCGTGCTCGTCATCGAGAAGGTGTTCACCATTTCGAAGAGCCCGAAGCTGTTCGCCTGGTTCTTCTGGCTGTACAACATCGGCCTCATCATCACTGCTGGCGTACTGGTCTGGCACGGATCCCTCACGGTGCTCGGCAAGGAGGGCAACGCGATGATCTCGGGCATTGCCGGCCTGGGCCACACGATCCTCGCCGCTGGCATGATCGTGTTCTTCATCGCCCTCCGCCGCGCGGTGCTGGCACAGCCCGCAACGGCGTCCAAGCACGTCGAAGCGTAGCCTGCCGTGTCTGCTGCAGCTGAGTCAGCGCAGGGATCCGCGCCCACTGCCGAAGCGGTGACGGCCCCTACGCGACGCGACTGGCTCGCCCTCGCCGTCCTGTCGATTGGGCTCGGGCTCATCGTGCTCGACGGCACGATCGTTGGTGTCGCGCTGCCCGCGATCATCGGCGACCTGGGCCTCAACATCACCGATGCGCAGTGGGTGAACAGCCTCTACGCCGTGTTGCTCGCTGCGCTGCTGCTGTCGACCGGCAATCTCGCGGATCGCTGGGGCCGCAAGCGGCTCTTCCTCGTCGGCCTGGTCGTGTTCGTCGGTGGCAGCCTCCTCGCCGCGCTCGCGTCATCAGCGGGCTTGCTCATCGGCGCCCGTGCCGTGCAAGCCGTCGGTGCCGCGTGCATCATGCCCTCGACGCTCTCGACGGTGAACGCGACGTTCCGCGGGAGGTATCGCGCGGCAGCATTCGGCGTCTGGGGTGCGGTCATCTCCGGCGCAGCAGCGGTTGGCCCGCTCGCGGGCGGTGCGCTCACACAGTGGACCTCGTGGCACTGGATCTTCCTGGTCAATCTTCCCCTCGGCGCACTCGTCTTCATCGCCGCGCTCTTCACGGTGCCAGAAACCCGTGGCGTGCAACATCGCCCCGGCATCGACGTCGATGGCGCCCTCCTCAGCGCAATTGGGTTTGGCGCGCTCGTCTTTGCCGTGATCGAGGGACCGAACCTCGGCTGGTGGGCCCCGAAGGCAGACCTCGCACTCTTCGGCTGGACCTGGTCGAAGAACGCCGCGATCTCGGCCGTCCCCGTGGCCTTCGCAATCGCGGCGGTCGCACTCGTGCTGTTCGTGATCTGGGAACGGCACCGCGAGAAGGTGCAGCGCGCTGCGCTCCTTGACCTCGGACTCTTCTCCTACTCAACGTTCTCGTGGGGCAACCTTACGGCGGCCATGGTTGCCGTCGGTGAATTCGCGATCATCTTTGTGTTGCCGCTGTACCTCATCAATGCCCTCGGCCTCGATGTCATGGGTGCCGGCCTTATTCTCGCCGCGATGGCAGTTGGCGCATTCCTGTCGGGCGCATCAGCACGCCATCTTGCTGCGAAGTTTGGCTCCCCCGGGACCGTGCTCATCGGCCTCGGGCTCGAAGTGCTCGGCGCGGTCGCGCTCGCGCTCATCATCGGGCCCGCGACCTCGGGCTGGCTCATTGCGATTCCGCTCACGGTCTACGGCCTGGGCCTCGGACTCGCCTCCGCCCAGCTCGCGGGCACCGTGCTGAAGGACATTCCGGTGGATGTTTCGGGGCAAGGATCCGCGACCCAAAGCACCGTCCGCCAGGTCGGTTCTGCCCTCGGTACCGCGTTCGCCGGAGCGGCCCTGTCGGTCTCGCTCGCCCTCACGCTGCCAGCCGCTCTCAGCACGGTAGGCCTCACTGGCACGGGCGCGGATCAGATCGCCGAAGCCACCAGGCAGTCGGCCGGCACGACCATTGCGCAGCTCCGCGGGCAGGGCGTGCACAGCCCGCTCGGGGACCAGACGGCGACCGCCGTCGACGCCCTCACGACCGGCTTCGCGGATGCGACCCGGTGGGCCATTCTCATCGCAGCCGTGTTCCTCGCGCTCGGATTCGTCGGGGCGGCCAAGCTGCGGCGGGCGTCGGAGTAGAGCGGGCCGGCGGGCGGCTCTGGCCTTGGCTGGCCCCTGGCTCTGGCTGGCCCCTCGCCCTGGCGGCCCCGGCCCCCAGCCCGGCGAGATGAGGTGTTTCTCTCGAGATGGGGACTTTCTTACGCATGAAGCGGGCCATCTCGAGAGAACGGGGTCATCTCGACGGCTTGACAGCAGCGCGAGCATCCGTGCTAACCTCATCGAACGTTCAAGAGTCGTGACCGTAGGTACCTGGCCGGTTACGCGACAACCCGAATCCATCGATTCCCGGGTGTCCCAGGGGAAGAACGGGCTTCGCGAAACATCGCGTTGCAAGTTTCGATGGGGCATCGCCCCGGAGAGGGGCATTTTTCATGTCCATTTCACGTCAGTCACTTGATTCCACGGGCACCACCTGGTGGGAGGCACTCGGCCTGCGCTTCGCCGGATCGGCCCTCACCACCGAACACGCGTTCGTCGCGACTCACGCCGCAGAGCGGGTACTGCGCGACCATCCCCCGGTCGAGTTTTCTGGGGGCGGATCAGCCAGCCCCATCACCGCTGCACAGCTCGCAGAGCTGATTACCCTGGCTGTCACACAGGCCGCGCATGAGCGGGAGGCGGCCCGCGCGGCCGACGCGGATGCCCGGCGAGTGCGGGGTCAGGCAGCGGTTGAGGAGGCTCTTGCGGCGCCGGGATCCGCCGCCCTGATTGAAACTGGCGACTGGGCCGGCTTCACGCAGGGTGAGGCAATCGCGTGGTCGTGGAGTCTGCTGCAGTACGAGCCGCGCGGCATTACGCACCCGGGTTCGCAGCTGCGCGCCGAGGAGATTCAGCGGTTGCACACTGGCATTCCCGTGCAGGCGTTCGGCTACGCGAAACGTGCCCGCGAGCTCGCTGACCGGGGGCTCACCGTGCGCGAATACCGCGCACATCGCGACGCCCTCGGCGCGAAAATTTATCCGCGCGACGCTCGGCTGTAGCCGCAGAGCGAGAGAGGATAGAGGCATGCATCCCACTCGCCGTCACGCACTCGTCGCCACGTCACTCGGCAACGTGACGATCGTCGCGACCGGCGATGCCCTCAGCGGCCTCTACTTCGACGAGCACACCCGGCGCCCGGACGCAGCAACGTTCGGGCCCCGGGTCGACCTCGCGGACGATCCGACCATCGCGACCGCGACTACGCAGCTGCGAGAGTACCTTGCGGGTGATCGCAAAGAGTTTGTGTTGTCGTTCACGCCAGAGGGCGACGACTTTCAGCGCTCGGTGTGGGAGCTGGTTGCTGGCATTCCGTTCGGCGAGACGCTCACCTACGGCGCGATCGCTGCGACGCTTGGCAACCCCGGCCTCGCGCAGCGGGTCGGGCAGGCGGTTGGGGCGAACCCGCTGTGCGTGTTCATTCCGTGTCACCGGGTGGTCGGGTCGACCGGCAAACTGACGGGCTATGCGGGCGGCATCGAGCGCAAGCACGCGCTGCTCACGCTCGAGGAGCCCGCGCCGGAGGTCGACGGGCGGCTGTTTTAGCGGGCCCGGGCCCGGGGCCCGTCTCTCGCAGACTGCCCTGTGGAGGAGTTTTGCCCGCGCCTTCAGGCGCGCCTGAAATTTATCGGGGCGCCCATGGCTTCGGCCATGGGCGGGCGTCATTCCTCGTCAATGAGCCCCCGAATGAGGGGTGCTGGCCGGTCGGCGAGGCACATTGGGAGTGTCAGCCGGGCGCATCCCGCCTCGGCCCCGCGAAACGGACACTTTCTGCCGAGACGCTGCCTTTCATACGCAAGAAGCGGCCAATCTCGACAGAAACACCCTGTTTCGCGGGGTTGGCGCGGAACCAAGCCCGAAACCAGGACCAGGACCAGGGCCCGGCCAGCCCGGCCGGCCCGCCCGCCCGCGCTACCCCGCGACCAGCGCTTCGCGCAGCGCGCGATCGACCTCGCCCAGATCCGCGGCGATCAGCAGCTCAAGTGCGCGAGCGGTCGACGCCGAACGCGCTCGGGCGTAGTCTCCACGATCACTCGCGGAGCGGGCAGTCCAGATGCTGAGGTTCACGGCAAGGCGGCCAATCGATGAGGCAAACAGCACGTCAACCTCGGTCTCCGTGAAGGGATCGGCAGCACCGGCTCCCGAGCCGGCCGCCGCGCCAGCACCCTCAGAGGCACCAGCACCCCCACCCTCAGCGCCCTCGCCCAACGCCCAGACGCTCCCCCAACCGGAAGCAACATCGATAAACGCGACAACCGGGTCTGCCGCGCGGCGGCACGCATAGCCAGCGGTGATTGCGAGGTCTGCGATCCGCGGACCAAACACCATGTCGCCGAAGTCGAGCACGCCACTGACGACGCCGCGATCCGCGTCAATCAACAGGTTGGAGTCATGCATGTCGTGGTGCACGACCGCGCGCGGAAGCTCGTCGATCACGGGGGCCACGCGAATCGCATAGAGCTCCCGTGCACGTGTGAGCAACGCTGAAATGTGTGGGTCAGTCACCGAAGCCATTGAGGTATCGAGCGAATCAAGCGTGCGCACAAGCTCCCACGGATGCGAGACGGCAGCGGGCGGCTGGGGCCACTCCGCAAGCGCGAGCGCCGCACGGGCACCGGTCGCGCCAACGACCCGCAACAGCTCAGGAGTCAGCGGAATCGCCTCAAGCGGTACACCGCTCAGCCACTCACCAACGTGGGCGATGACCGGTCCGGCCGGGCTGTCGGCAACCGCGGTGCTCTCCCCTGCGAGCGACGGGATCGTGCGGCCGGCGGGGATGCCGAGATCCTGGAGGTGGTCCATCGCAGAGATCCGCCACTGCGCGAGCGCGTGGTCATCTTCCGTGAAGTGGATCGCTTTGAAGGCGACGTCGCGGCCGTCCGCGAGTGCGACCCGATACACGGCCGAGAGCTCGCTTGGGAGCGGTTGCATGCCGAGCGATCCGACGCCGTAGTGGCTCACCAAGATAGCGTCGACCTCAGCGGGGGTCAGCGCGAGCGAGTTGGGGGCGATTGTGTCGACGGCCATGCGGAGTCCTTACTTCGTTGTGGAGACGAAAGGATCGTACCGCGAAATTGGTCATCAATCCAAGAGGCGCGTACTCTCGAGTAATCCGAGCAGGTATCGCTCGTTGAAATCAATGTGTTCGAGAATCGCACGCTGCGCCTCGATCACGTCACGCGCCATGAGCGCGGCGTGAATCGTGCGGTGATCGGCAATGATTTGCTCGGGAGTGAGCCCATCGATGCGTTCTCCGCGGCGGATCACCGCAAGCACCATCTCCATCTCCGGGCTCATCTGCGCGTAAAACCCGTCGAGCCGCGCGCTTCCCACGAGGCCAACCACGGCGCCGTGGAACGAGAGGTCAGCGTTCACGATCTCGCGCGAATCCTCGCCATGCACCGCATCATGCAAACGCTCGTAGGCGGCCTGCAGCCGGGCACGATCCTCGTCAGATGCAAGCGGCGCATTGCGCGCACCCTGCAACTCAAAGGTGCGACGCACGCGATACATGTCGATCACATCGTCGGCACCAAGTGCGCGCACGGTCGCCCCGCGGTTCCGCTCATGCACCACGAGCCCCTGGGATGCGAGGAGCAGGAGCGCTTCGCGCACGGTTCGACGCGAGACGCCTTTGGCGTCCGCAAGCGAGACCTCGCGCAGCGGACTCCCCGGCACGAGACTCCCCTCGTAGATCGCCTCACGAATCTCCCATGCGAGCCGCTCGGCAGCCGACTGGCCGGCGCCGCTGTGGTCATCTTGCATTGATCCACTCCCTGGTTCGCGCGCCGATATTCACCGGCATTGCTCACCACCCTAACCTTGCGAAGCCGAATTTCGTATGACAAACTCGAAATATTGGTCATCAATCTACGAGGGAGTACGGCCAAATGAATGAGTCTCCAGTGCACGCAGGCGTCCACATGGCTAACGGTTTCGATCCTGCGAGTGGAGTTGCACTCGACCCGGCAGCCGCCGCGCTGCTCGAGCGCCGCGATCGCGTGCTTGGCCCGTCATATCGGCTCTTCTACCGCGAACCCGTCGCGATCGACAGCGCCAAGGGCGTCTGGCTGCGCGGAACCGACGGCCGTACCTACCTCGACGCCTACAACAACGTCCCCGCGATCGGACACAGTCACCCGGCCGTCACCGCGGCCGTCACCGCCCAGCTATCGAAGCTCAATACCCACACCCGCTACCTCACCGAGCCAATCATTGCGTACTCCGAGCGTCTGCTCGCGAAGTTCCCAGCAGAGCTCGACCGGGTCACCTTCGCGTGCACCGGCAGTGAGGCGATCGACCTCGCCGTCCGCACCGCGCGCGCGGCCACGGGCAAGCAGGGCATCATCATCACCGAGCACGCGTACCACGGCACGACCGTTGCCGCGGCCGGCCTCTCCCCCTCGCTCGGCCCGAACAATCCACTCGGCGAACACGTGGTCACGATCCCGTCGATCGACACGGCGCGCACCCCGGCCGCGGAGGTCGGGCCGCGGTTGCTGGCGTCGGTGGAGTCGGCGATCCGCGCACTGGATGAGGGCGGATCGGGCGTTGCCGCGATCATCCTCGATTCGATCTTCTCGAGCGACGGGGTGCAGACGGATCCCTCTGGCTTCCTCGCGCCGGTTGTCGAGGCTGTGCACAACGCTGGCGGACTCTACATCGCCGACGAAGTGCAGCCGGGCTTCGGCCGCACGGGCGAGTGGTGGGGCTTCCAGCGGCACGGCATCACCCCCGACCTCGTCGTGCTCGGCAAGCCGATGGGCAACGGCATCCCGATTTCGGCGGTCGTTGGCACCTCGTCCGCGCAGGAAAAGTTCGGCTCACTCGTGCGGTACTTCAACACGTTCGGCGGCAACCCTGTGAGCATCGCTGCCGCGACAGCCGTGCTCGACGTCATCGAACAGGACGATCTCGTGACCCACGCGGCGACCGTCGGTGCACAGTTGCTCACAGGGCTGCGCGAGATTGGCGCATCGTACGAGCAGGTGATCGACGTGCGCGGGGCTGGCCTCTTCCTCGCGTTGGAGTTCGGCTCCGCTGATTCCGCGCGCACCCCAGACGCGGATCTCGCAGCTCGCGTCGTCAACGGCATGCGAGAGGAAGGCATCCTCATTAGCGCTTCCGGACCCGCAGCGAACGCGCTCAAGATCCGCCCGCCGCTCCCGTTCACTGCCGCGAACGCGGATCAGCTGCTCGAGACGCTCGAGCGCGTGATTGGGCGGGCGGTGTAGCTCACAAGTTTGGGAGCGCGGTTACTGCGTTTGCGCGCAATACCTGGTGCAATTGAAACATGAAGCTTCAGCAGAATCGCACCCGCCCCGTCCTCGCTGCAGGCAGCCTGCTCGCTGCTGCCCTGCTCATGACGGGCTGCGCAAGCAACAGTGGATCCGGAGCAGCCGGCCCCGGAACCAGCGCTGAGGTCTCGTCGGAGTCCCAGACCCTCGAGTTCACCGGCCAGAACCTCACCATCGACGCCGGAACCTCCGACATCATCCTCACCTCCGGCGGTGCAGCCGGTGCCATCGCGGTCGAAACCAAGGTTGCGGGCGAAAGCAACGGATCCGCACCCAAGGTCAGCACGTCACTCGACGGCGACGTGCTGAGCCTCGCGGTCGATTGCACCGGATTCTCGCTCGGCTGCAAGGGCAGCTTCACTGTGACCGTCCCCGAAGACGTCGCGGTCGTCGCACAGAACAAGAACAGCGACATCACGGTGATCAATTTCGCGGCCGACCTGACGGTGAGCGCAGTCAACGGCGAAGCGACCCTCTCACAAGTGCGCGGATCGACCCTCACCCTGACCGGCAAAGACATGGAAGTTGAGGCCACCGGCCTCGCCACTCAGACCGTGACCGCCGACACCCGCAACGGTGACATCGACCTCACCTTCACCGAGGCGCCCGCGAACGTGACCGTGACCGGCCACGACGGCGACGTGCGCATCGCGCTTCCGGGCGGCGACTACCGCGTGAACACCACCACGAAGAAGGGCGACGCCGAGGTCACCGTCCCGCAGGCCGATTCGAGCCCGCACGTCATCTCGGTGACTACTCGTAACGGTGATGTTGAGGTTGTGCCTGCGCCTTAGGCCTTCAGCGCATATGCGAAAGCGGCGAGTGCCTGCGTGTGCAGGTGCTCGCCGCTTTGTGCATTCGCTGGTCTACTTCGTCAGCGCCGCCGCTTCAGCCGCGTCGAGTTCGAGCCGCGAAGCAGTCTGCCCGCCTTCCAACGGCCCGGCGGAAAGCGCTGCCGCAAGAAGGTCAATTTGCTCCTCATTCGCGTCCGCCGGGAACATCCACGAGAGGTCTTTCTCCTCGGTCGTGATGCTGAGCGTCGGACGAGAGGTTTTCTCACCCAGTCCACGCGGACGAACATATCGAACGTCATTCAGAGAGAAGCTCCCCTCAAGTTCTCCTTCGCGAAGGAACGTCCGAGGAGATGCTTTGAGCACACGGTCACTCGTTACAGCAACAAGGGTGCTCGATGCCACCTTGTCGAGCACTGCCGCAGCCTTGCCCGGCAACAGCGCATCCCAGGAAGCGTCGACTCGCTTCTCAAGCACTCCCGGGATGAGAGACTTTCCAGTCGATTCGTACGGGAACGCGATGCACTGCAGCGTCTCGTCATCTTCAATGAACCAGCGCAGCACCTTGAGGTACGGCTCAAGCGCCAGTTCCTCGGGGCCACAAACTGTTTCAGGGGCCTCAAGGTTTTGAGGGGCTGGAAGTAACATGTTTGCGAGCGGCTCGATAGCTTCAAGCAGCTGAGCACATGTCAACTGCGTAGCTTTGGAGTCCTTGCGCTTCTTGAACAGTGGCATTCTAAGCCGGCCCGGGAGCTCCGCAATTACCCGCAGCTCGCGAACGAGTGACTTTACCAGCAGGGTCACTTCATCCCGCGAAGCCTGGATCTCGACAGGCACGTCTCTCGTAAGAAGCTCAAACAGCTGCGTTTCGTTCTTGTCTTCTGCACCTTTAATCCGCGCGCGCATTGCCTTCACAGACTGATACTCGGCATAGGCCTTCAAAGAGGTAAGTAACGCGTAAGCGTCAAAGACCATAGCTTCAGCGTTGGTCTCAAGGTACTGTCGGCGCTCACGCACCGCGAGCGCTCCGAGCTCTTCGACGTGCCCTTTCACGTTGCGCTGGTAAAGGTTCATCTGCTTTCGCAGATCCTTATCGCTCGATTCGATCGATCCCCAGAGAGTATCCGGAACCGCTTCAAGCTCACGCACGCTGGCGGTATTTTTTGCAATCATCCCGGTTACAGCTTCAAGCTCGGCCCATTGCTCATTCCGGATCGCTTTCATGGCCTGCCTAGTGACGGCAATGTTGGTTTTAACGAGACCGGAAATCTCACCAAGCTGCATTTGCATCGCGAGCATCGCGACTGCCGGGCCGATTGCTGCGACAGCTGCAGCGGTAGACAAACCCGCCGGCACGAATCGTGCCTGAGCAATAATCTGACCGTCTTTGAAGATTGCGCCGATCTTTGCGCCGTCCTTCACCGCCATTTGAGCGCCATTATTCAGGAGCGCCATTGTCTCGCTGCTTGCCCGGAACAGCCCTTGTGCCGCTACCGAGGATTCTGCAACATTTCCAACAACAGTTCCAATGTTTCCAATAGAACCCAGTGCGGTGTTCAACTCAGTTCTGTCAAACGAAGGAATCAGGGCCATGTCGAGAAGCTCCATACCGTCTGGCACTTCGCCGAACACAACGGCAATTCCAGGGCTGACCTCAACTAGCGTCGTCGAAACCGTCTCCAGGAGAGAAGCATCGTCGCTCACGACAATCTCGCTGTTGCTCTGCGTTGCGGATTCGTCCTCATTAACGCCATGCGGATCCACAGGAATCTCCTCCATGCTTGGTTAGCCCCTTCCCGGTGGCTGACTCGCTATAGCCCCGTTCTCAGCACAAGTATGACAGGCACGTGCGACTTTCTTAGGCCAACCGAAACCCCCCTCGTCCCTTCGCCTCGCGCGACTCAGCGTCTCAAGGTGAGACCCAACGAAGTTGCGCCGGATCCCACTCGCCCTTCGCACCACCGCGAGCTATCGGATCGATGAAGCTAGCGACACCAGACAGCACTTCCGCAAACTGTTCAGGCAAGTCAGCCTCGCGTCCGATGCGGCGACGCCAGGCCTTCCATTTCGGTTGAGCGCGACGGGGCATGCCTTCCAACGTTGGCAGCAAAGCACTCACCTTCGTTCCGCGATGCTCTGCCACCACGATGACAGCTGCCCGAATCTGCTCAGCAGAAAATGCGTGGCTTCGCATGAGCAAATACACATCCGCGAAGTCTCGCCACCTCGTATTACCCGCGCCTCGGTGCATTGCGGTGACAACCTTTTCCGCGATAACCATTACCAGCGGATAACCCTTAAGTCTCACCGCAGGCAAGCCCAGATCGATGAGCCGAGGGAGGTCGATGTCCCGCGGCGCGGGCCAAATCGGATCCCCAAAGCTCACATCAATGCCGATTGTCAGGCGCGATTTCCCCACAAAGCCAACCATTTTCACGCGCACGCCAGAGTAGTCTTCTGCGTCCCCGTCACGAATCGTGACCGCGGCGAGAGAAGCCGAGTCGAAACGTACACCGTCCTCCACCGTCAGATCTGCAATAGCTCTCACCCGCTCAAGGACTGCGCGCTCATCATTCGACACCCCGCTCGCCCTGACGTCTATGTCTTTAGTAGGACGACGGGCAGCGAAGGCGGCCAACAAAACTCCGCCCTTCAGCACGAAGTCATCCCGATACTCAGACAAAGCAAGACGTGCCAGAAACGCTTCAAGCACATAGAGCGTCTGCAGTTCCTGCACGTCGGCGTTCTGAGCACGCGCCAGTGCTCGAATAGCTAATGTGGCCCGGTCAGAATCGTTTTCTGTCTGTGGATCAGAAGTCACAACAGGATCTCCAAAGCGGCTAGGAGCGCCGGCTTCGCGAGTGGAAAATCACCTGCCATCGTGAGCAGCTCCCAGGGGCTGCTTTCTGATCGAGCGAGCCATCTCTTGAGTGCCTGAATCGCCAGGTCATCGCCCCACACGTGACGGAGCCGGAACAGGTCAATGAGGGTTCGTTCCGGCGAGTATATTCCGATGCTTCGAGCGCCCGGCAGTTCATGCTGAGACTGACCGATACTGAAGGTTTTGCCGTCGAAAACATGCCATTCGATCGGTGCAGTTTCCGTCGCTACCGGCTTTGCCCCGCGTGGAATCGCAAGGTGAGTACGGCCAGGAATTTCATCAGTGAGGTCATAAATCGAAGCAGCGCTGAGTAGGCACAGCGTCGCTTCGGGCCGCCTCGCTGCGGCCGCGATCCAGGCCGCAGTCGTGTCATCCGCGAACCCCGCCTGCATGAACTGGCCGGGAGCAATGCGCTCGTACTCACCCGTTGCAAGCCGGCGCTCGAGCTGGCGTCGTGAAAGACCTAACCGTTCAAGGTCCCTCGAAGCAATGAGTTCCGGCAGCAAGACGGTTCCTAACTGAGTGAAAAAATTTAGCTACAGCTCAACGGTACCTGTAGCTATTTTTTTACACAACGGGCCTGCCAGCCAAATGGAAAGCCAGGCACTACCCCCGCGCCCACTCCGCATCATCGCCAAGTGAGATCTCGCTCGCCATGTCATCGAGGAACCGCGTCACAACCTGACGCTCCTCCGAAGTCAGCCGCGCCGCAGCGAAAAAGCGTCGCGCGTGCTGGCGTCCGACCGACTGCATCGCGGCCTCACGCGTCTCTGGCGTAATAGAAATCGTCAGAGCCCGGCGGTCTGACGGGTGCGGAGCCCGCGTAATATGCCCCGCCCGCTCGAGCCGATCGAGCAGCTTCGTCGTCGACGCGGTCGAAATGTTCAGGTGCGCCGCAATACTGCTGGGCGTCGCAAGCTCACCCTGGTTGCCAGCAACAATGAGGTAGTGCAGCGCCTGCATGTCGGTGCGGCCGAGCTGCATGTACTTCATCGAGGCCTCAGAGACCTGCTGTTCAGCGTCGCGCAGACGCCCGAGCGCCCCCATGAGCTCACTGATTTCAGCGATTTCAGCGGGCTGGAGCGCCGAGCGATCAATGAGTTCAGAGCGCGGATCACTCTTGTCCAAGTGATACAGGCTCGCCGGAGCCGCTTCACGGGGCTTCTCGGCTGCGGTCATACTCCTCATTCTACTTCGGACAGGTCGCTAACTTTGCATATTGCTAGCTTGGCTAATAATATGCTTAGGTTAATACAGGTTGGTGTTTCACACTAGAGACACTGCAGGCACACCAGATGCGGGCAACCCACCAGCGGCCAACGCACGAGCGGCGCCAGACCATCCACCCGATCTCTGAATGGAAGCTCTCATGACTCGCACACCAAAATGGCTACGCGTGTTCTTGCCGGCGGTGTTGATCATCGTCTGGTTCGCCGCGGCTGGCGTCGGCGGACCCTACTTCGGCAAAGTCAGTGAAGTCTCGTCCAATGACCAGACCACCTTCCTGCCAGAGTCGGCTGACGCGACCCAGGTGCAGAAGCTGCTCGGTGAGTTCACCGACTCCGACGCGATTCCCGCAATCGCCGTCGTCGTGGGCGATCAGCAACTGACCACTGCCCAGGTCGAGCAGATCAGTGCTGCCGTGGCGGATCTCACCTCACTCCCCGGAATCGGTGACGAAGTATCACCCGCGCTGCCGTCCGAAGACGGCCTGGCCATCCAGGCGTTCGTCCCGATCCAGTCAGACGCCGAGCTCAGTGACACGGTCGCTGCGGCGAGCGCAGAGCTGCAGGCGAACGTCCCGGACGGCACCACCGTCTACATCACCGGCCCCGCTGGCCTGAGCGCGGATCTCTCCGCCGCCTTCGCCGGCATCGACGGCCTCCTCCTCGGCGTCGCACTCGGTGCGGTGTTCATCATCCTCATCCTGGTCTACCGCTCATTCCTCCTCCCGATCGCCGTCCTCTCTACGAGCCTCTTCGCACTCTGCGCAGCGTTGCTCACCGTCTGGTGGCTCGCGAAGTGGGAAATTCTCATGCTCAGCGGCCAGACCCAGGGCATCCTGTTCATCCTCGTGATCGGCGCTGCCACTGACTACTCGCTGTTGCTCGTCGCCCGCTATCGCGAGGAGCTGCGCATCAATGAAGACAAGTGGACCGCGACGCTCAAGGCCGTCAAGGGATCGGTCGAGCCGATCCTCGCATCCGGCGGAACCGTCATCGCAGGCCTCCTCACCCTGCTCCTCAGCGACCTGAAGTCGAACAGCGGCCTCGGCCCCGTCGCCGCGATCGGCATCGCCTTCGCGATGCTCTCGGCGCTCACGCTGCTCCCCGCGCTGCTCTTCTCGTTCGGCCGCGCGGTGTTCTGGCCGCGTCGCCCGCGCTTCGAACCCGAGGTGGTTGCCGCCGAGAACGGCATGCCCGCGAAAAGCGTCTGGACTAAGGTCGCCCGCTTCGTGCAGAAGCGCCCGCGCACGATCTGGATCGCCACGACCGTCGTCCTCCTCATCGGCTGCCTCGGAATCACGCAGCTCAAGGCAGATGGCGTCCCCGCTTCTGACCTCGTGATTGGCACCTCGGAGGCTCGCGACGGCCAGGTCGCACTCGGCAAGCATTTCCCCGGCGGTTCAGGCAGCCCCGTCCAGGTCCTCACCGACGAGTCCGAACTCGACACCGTGGCTGACGTGCTGCTCAGCAACGACGGGATCGCGGGCGTGAGCGTGACCTCGGCTGATTCGCCGACCGGATCCGCCCCCATTACTGCCGATGGCATCTCCGCGTACGGACCTCCCGGTACGCCCGCGCCCGCCCCGACCGTGGTCGACGGCCAGGTGCTCGTGCAGGGCACGCTCACCGCGGCGGCCGACTCTGACGAGGCAGCCGACACCGTGCGCGAGCTGCGCGCCGAGTTCGCCGACGTCTCCCCCGACACCCTCGTCGGCGGCGTCACCGCAACCGCTATCGACACGAACGACGCATCGATTCACGACCGCACGCTGATCATCCCGATCATCTTGCTCGTGATCCTGCTGATCCTCATGCTGTTGCTGCGTTCGATCCTCGCGCCCGTGCTCCTCATCATCACGACCGTCATCTCGTTCGGTACCGCGATGGGTGTTTCGGCGCTTGTGTTCAATGGCATCTTCGATTTCCCTGGCGCGGATCCGGCCGTACCGCTCTTCGGCTTCGTCTTCCTCGTTGCCCTCGGAATCGACTACAACATCTTCCTCATGACCCGCGTGCGCGAGGAATCGATCAAGCACGGCACCCGTGAAGGCGTGCTGCGCGGACTCACGATCACCGGCGGAGTCATCACCTCAGCCGGCATCGTGCTCGCGGCAACGTTCGCGGCGCTCTCGGTGATCCCGATTCTCTTCCTGCTGCAGCTCGCATTCATCGTCGCCTTCGGCGTCCTGCTCGACACCTTCGTGGTGCGCACCCTGCTCGTGCCCGCGCTCACGTACGACATCGGGAACAAGGTCTGGTGGCCTTCGAAACTGGGGCGCGGATCGGAGAAGCCCGGCGGGGCTGAGGTCGAGGGTCCTGCTCCTGTGTCCGTGGAGCGGTAGGCCGCTCGTCGTCTAAACCTAGAGGGGGTCTTGCTCGCAATTTACGTTGCGGGTGAGGCCCCCTTTCTGCTTCCACTGCAGAGAAATGACTGCGATACTTCACAGACGGTTGAGAGGAGCACTCGCATGAAGCAGAACCCAATTGATCCACGCAATGCCTCCGCAGAGGATCAGAACCCGAACTATCGCGTTCACTTCACAGAGCCTGACGCTGGCGTCGATGAATGGCGCCTTACCGAGGTCGAAAACGTCTTGGAAGTGATTGCTTGGGCTGATGCCCGGAAACTGCCCTATCAACTCTTCGTTGAGTGGCCGCATGTACGCGGAGAGGTCCACATTTCTTTACTTCTCGAAAGGTAGGCGCAGCAACCGAATAGGCCGGGGCATCGTTGACCACATATTGACTCGTGGTCTTTACGTGACTGGGCCTTGCCACAGCCGGGAATCCAGGCCCGGGGCGTCAAGAAGGCGTTGCGCAAGTTCTTGCTGGCAGCCCACGACGGTGAACGCCAAGTCGGGGGCTGACGCCACGAACCATTCTCTACTGTCAGGCCAGATATACGACGGCTCCAGCAATAGGTCGAGGCTCTCCCGAAGCACCAGGACGCCGGCCTTTGCGAGCAATGTCGCCCCAAGAAGGTACTTGAGCCTGCCGGAGACGCGATCAAGGCCTGCGTCGATCAGCCCTGCTTCTTCCTCCTCTTCCATGAACCCACCGTAGAAAGCAACGTTGCAGGTGGATTCCTCGGGCGCTGAACTCCCAATAATCTGGTCCAGCACAGCGGCCTGTTCATCGTCGAGATCATCGTCATGTGGGTTAGGGGCGAGATACGGAATATCGCCGCCGGGCACTTCGACCGTGCCGGGGTGCAAGATAGCAACCGCATACGGGAATTCCTGAGGGAGGAACCCCTCGTCTCTAGCAATCCAAGCAGCAAAGAACTCTCGTTCAGAAGCCTGAGACGAGAAGAACGATTCTCGAATTGAGTTGAATGCTACTGCCATGGATTAACCGATCGTCTTGGCTGTTGCTTGTTACCTACAAACGCCTCTCTTGTCGCGTTTGAACATCTTACGTTCACTGTATTTGGTGTTCGTATGGCTCACTGGTATGTAGCCTGGGGGCAAAGTGATCACGAAGCTCCCAGTCGCCTGATACATGCGTCGGGCGGAGATGCATGCAAGGTCGCCTCCCACTCGCACCGATTTCCTACCTTTTCTGTAGCTTGGAAGCCCCCAACGGCCGCCCTCCTTCATCTGCGATTTGAGTGAGATAGAAGTTAGGTGCGCATCGGTTCCCTTGCACTCTACGGTCAGATGAGCGTTGATTCTCCGCTTATTCGAGCTATACCCGGGATGAAGAGAATCATAATCTGCAGTACAGGTAATCGGGGTCGTCCTCCAACCTGTACGGGTAGCCCGGCCTTGCACAGGCACCGCCGTGAGAACGTTCTCCCGCTCAGTCCCCGGTTCAGGCGGGGGTGCTGTTGCTGGGGTTGGCAATGAACCGAGAAACCCTGTAGCGATCGTAAGAATTGCGGCCATTGCAGATCGAATCTTCATAGTTGAGGTCACTCTCATGAATTAGTAGAAGCGAGCCAGCTCCACCATGCGGAGCCGGTGCAAATTTGGGGTCATTTAAAACCCTCGTTTACAAATTCATGTAGAACAAGAAATCCAGAAAAATGACGAGATTTCAACGCCAAATCAATGCCTGAGGAGTAGCCGCGGCAGCATTCACAGCGCCCTTGCTGGCCCTCCTGCCGCCCCGGAAACGCGCAGCTACAGGCCCCGCCATTACTCCAAAAACGCAGCTTCGCAACATAGGTGCCACCGACGGCACCTTAAATATCAACGATTCAGGATGAACCCGCTGCACGAAGCCCAACCATCCCCCGAGAAAATCGTTTAGGATGGTTACATCTCCTGTCAGAATATGACAAATGAAGTTAAGGTGTCCGAATATGGCAAGCTTTGAAACGTCTCTCCTTGCAGCCTCCGAAGTCGTCGCTCCGGAGCTCACAGATCTCTTTGCCACAGCCCAGTCCCACGTGCTCCCCGCGCTTAAAGACTTCAAAGATCACGAGACCCGACGCGTCATAGCACCACTCATGCTGCGCGCTAAGCTCAGTGAAGCCCTCAAGGGGCGACAGACTCTCGATACCGAAGGTTGGCACGTCCATCGGGCCCCGCTCCAAATGATGAGCATCACCCTCACCCACCCTGAACTCAACGCCAGATTCCGTCTCATGAAGGAACGCGACTCCTACCCTGGCGGGATTCCCACAGCAAAACCCGGCACACAGCGCTCAGGAAGCTGGAACCCGGGGCTCTTTGAAACCGTTTCCAAAAACGAACTGCTCTGGCTGTATGACATCACCAACATCCAAGACAAGGAGCGCTGGGAGATTCCTCTCCGCTTCGTGCGCACCATCGGCATCCCTACTTACGGTAACGCTGTCCCATACGATCTTTCCATCCCACTCGTAGCACAAGCTGGCTTCTATGCAGACAGAACGTTCAGCACTGCAGACGACACTGACTTCTTCGCAAACCTTCGGCGCGAGGAAAACGAATCAAACAGCTAGGCACCCGTGAAGTACCGAAACGAACGCGTCGCAGACCTGCGGCACCTCCTCCGAATGACCCAAGGCGAGCTCGCAGCTTCAGTGGAGATGAACGCGTCATATCTGTCCAAGATTGAGAACGACCAGCGCGTTCTGACTAAAGATATCGTCACGAAGCTCGCATTAAGACACCGTATTCCAACGAGCTTTTTCTTAACCGCAGATCCGATCGATAATTTTGCCGCCCCAACCTTTCGCAAGAAGGCCAGCTCCACGGTCAAAGAAAGCCGATATGTCGAGGTGCTCCAAAAACTAGCAATGCGGCTCTTCCATATCGCTTCGCTTGACACCGACTACACAAAGTGGACCTCCCCTGTCGCTGACAACGTCACAGACCCTGAAGAAGCTGCAAAACAAGCTCGCGAGTTCTTTGGATTAGGTCCGACTGACGCAGTAAGAAACGTAACCCGACTCCTCGAACGGAACGGCGCCGGTGTCATTACCAACCTGTCACCCGCCACTATCGAGGAGGTAAGCCTCAACCACCATGGCATCACCCGTCCCTCCGCTCAAGATGATCGCCCCCTCGTTGCTCTCTTCGACAGCGGACGAGGTGACGTAAACCGGCTGACCACGGCTCATGAACTCGGACACCTGATCTTTGACGCTCAAGGCGAGCGCATTGAAACCCGGGCGCAGGAGGCCCGCGCCTTCAGATTTGGTGGAGCGTTTCTCTTACCCCAAGAAGTCGCACGCGAGTGGATCAGTCACGATCTCCCCCTCAGCGGATATCTCGCCATCAAAGCCCAGTATGGAATTAGTGTGTCGGCGGCCATCAGACGAGGCAAGGACCTTGGCCTTATCGATCACGACAGGTACCGCAGTCTCATGATTCAGCATTCCACCCGCGGGTGGAGACACAACGAGCCAGGAAACGTGGAACCCGAGACTGCTCTCCTAGTTCCCCAAGCCCTCCGTCACGCTTGGCCCACAAATACTGTCCCTTCAGCTGCCACTGCTACAGGAATCCCTGCCCGCCTCATTTCCGAGTGGAGTGGCCTTCCGGAGTCCTCCACCCCCAGCCCACAGCGAGACGAGAACCCCGGGGTTATCAGCCTCGCTGACGCACGAGCCAAGCGGGCCGCCTAAGAGATATAACCGCGCAGGACCGCAACCGTGCGAGCCGGACAGTCTGCTACCACCCGACACGTGATAGAAGTTCTACTCCGCACAATCGACCGGCTAGCTCCTCGGGTATTCCAAGTCCGCAAGACAAATCTCAGCTCGCGCGGCGCTTGTCGGATCCAACACCTATACGCCCGAAACCCTTCCGCTCTCTTGATGGAATTGTTCCGTCTACTCCGTCAGTATCGAACATTAGGACTCCGGAGCCCTCAGGTTCAATCCGACCCAGAAGTCGACCACTCGCACCCTCAAGGAGAACTAACCAAACAGTCGACAAGACTGCTTTGTGGCCTGCAACGCCACAGCAGATACCGACCAAGAGTCTCAGTGCAACATCAAGACTTCTCCCACTGAACCCCGACACCCCACCACTTCGTCCTTTGCAAACTCAACCGGCACTGTTCCCTGGGTGTGGGCAAAATGTGGGCAAAAACAAGAGAAGCCCCGGGTGAACAACTCAATCAAGAGAAGTTCACGCCGGGGCTATTTCTTTGCCGAATGCGCGTGACCAGGAGTTTTAGAAGTCCCAATACTCGTCATGGGCCGCGGAATCATGCGGATCTTCGGGGGTTGCAGCGGGTTCGTGCCCTCTGCGTGCCACTCTGAAATGAGGGTGCTTCGCGTGCTGCTGCGAGGCCGTGGCACATCTTCAAGGGTACTCCTGTGCTTTTCAGGACGCCTTGAAATCTGGGTCTCCCCTCTCGCGATCGCGCGGCGCCTCAGCGAGAACTGATTCGTTCATTCGTGGCCAACCACGGGGCTCATTAGCGCTCGTGATGAGCTGCGGAGCAAACCTATCGCTTTGGCGGAAGATCTTTGATATCGCCATGAGCTGTCCATATCCGGCTCAGCACCATCATCACGTTGAGGATCAAGTAGGATCCGAACCCTGCGATTAGCCCAACCATGGCTGATGGAAGTGGCTCATCCGGTGCCTGAGCTGCGGTCGCGACGGCAACGATGACCAAGAACACCAAAGAGCTGACGACGGTCCAGGAGGCATTAGCCATCAGCTCGTCAACAGTTTGGGCGAGACGCTCCTCGGGCCTGATCTTTTCGTCTCGACGAACCTTAACGCTGAACTCAAACACGTTCACGAGGAGCGCGACTAGGAGACCCGCGAAGACAGATGCTCCCGTTAGAAGTCCAGAGACGTTGAAGACAGGAGGCGCGAAGAATCCTGCAAGGACACCCAACGCGACGGGAAGTAACGCAAAGGTAATTAGGTCCTTCACCTGCGTCTTGCGGCTATACCTCCTGAACGTTCCCAGTTGCGCACGGGCAAGCTCGAGAAGGTTGATCTTTGAACTCATGTGCTACCCATCGATACGGAGCCGACGAAGCTGCCCATCAATAATCTGCCTTGCAACATCAAAGTAAAGTGCATCGTCCGGTCGGGATTTTGCTTTTGGGTCGATTTCCCACGTGAATCGCGGCCAATCGTCGCCAATCCGGATGGTCCGACGACGCCCTTCCTTCTCGACGACAACCTTTGTTTCATCGATATCTTCATCCGCCACGGGCACACTAAGCACCTCGCTCGCGGGCAGACCGTCGCTCCGGAGGCGCTGCAACCAACTTTGCGGGAGCACGTCCCCTCTTCGACCTGGCAGGATGTCATAGCGTTCCTTCGTGGGTCGCCCGGCACGGTTAGCCTCGGACGTACGCCGCGCGGTGAAGGTTAGTTCACGAAGACTTGCCCCGTCGAGAAACTCGTTCCATGCGTCAGAGTCTTCGACATAGTTCACTTCGAGACGATAGCCGCTGTTCGCTTTGGCGAACCAGCTTTTGAACTCCGGGATCAAGAGACCCGCACAGCTACTTCTCCCCACCATTTCGTGTGCCATGAACGCGAACGTGCCGTTAATTGGCGAACGCAGAAGAAGGCGAAGAGGGTCACCCGGGACTTCATTCAAGTCAATGTCTGAGATGTGTGCTCCGTTATCGACGTTTCGAACTCTTCGATGAGAACCGAAGTGCCCGTAATCAATCTCACAAACGATCTCCCTGGAGGTTACGATGTCGACCCGACTCTCTACAGCCAAGAATCGTTCCTGACGGGAGACGCCACCTTCTTGAGCGATCTTCTTCAAGTACCCGCTCCAATCGTCAAGAACGTCCTTCTCCTGGGGTCCAAAATTGGAAGGATGCACTTCCTCATCGGTCAGGGTATGGATTACCTTCAGTTCCAAAAGGCCGATTGTGTATTTTGGCATTCCTTCTTCTTTCGGACAATCTCTCAAACGAGAGCACGGTCGAGGCTTACCTAGAGCGTACGTGTGACCACCGACATCCGCAGAGAACCCTGCCTTGATCAGTGTTTCTCCAGCGTTCAAATCTCCAACCAGCATGTCTAATGACCGCCACGACGGCTACATTGTGCGGCCCTTCGCGCTGTGTCGTGGTGCGCTACGCTGCTCTAAGTCGCCGCTAACTTGCCTGTTGGTTCGGAGAACTTGGCCGAGCGCGGCTTGCGCCCGCGCACGGTCAACCCGCTGCGCTGCGCCGCCCGACAGAGTCCCGAGCGAACTTCGCGCCTTGACCCCATAGCGATCACGGTAGGCAGCAACCACGCGCGCTGCACGACGCCAGGCGATGGCGTGCCGCGCATCCACAGGCTCGGCACCGAGAGCCGCAACCCACGGCGCCGAATCAGCGACCGCGGTATTGAGAACTGCGTCTGCTCGTGCTTCGATCAACCCACGCCGCTCCGCGAGAGCCCGCTGCATGTCCTCACTCATGGCGCCCGTCGCCGCGGGGATGAGCCCGGCAACCAGCTTGGGCTTCGACTGCCTACGACCCGACCCGGCAGACCTCGTAGTGACCGCAGCAATTCGATGGCGGAGCACGGCGGCAATGTCGTCGGCGTCGCCGAAGTCGCGAGCGCGGACGAGTCGAGGGAGCAGCGCCTCCACGTCGTGATGGTTTGCCTCGGCTCGACGAAGTTCGGCGGTGAGCGGACCGAACGCATCCGAATCGATGACTTCGTCGGCTTGCTCAGGGCTGAGACCTGACACCCGCACGAGCGATGCCCACCGGTCGCGCTGTGCGGCGGCGGCGATCGTTTCGTACTCGGCAGCGAGCTGCGCGATGGTTCCCCAGGCTTCTTGCTCGGCGGTGATCGTTTCGTGTACGGAGAGTTCGGCGCCCACGCGCTGGAGCACTCCGTAGAGCACGCTGCGGCTGGTGGCTTCACCGTTGTCACCCGGATGCGGTCCCACGTGAAACGCGTCGGGTTTGTCGACTGAGACATAAGCAACGTTGGCGGTACGGCCCCTTGTCATGGCCACGTAGAACGTCTCACGAGTCATCGCCGAATCGACGAGCACGTGCGCTGTATCGGTGGTGAGACCTTGCGCCCGGAAGGAAGTGACGGCATAGCCAAGTTCGACATGCTCGGCGACGTAGGCCGCTGGTAAGAGGACAGCGGATCCCCGGGAGCGTCCTTCTCGTCGAACGAGCATTGAGCCGTCGCTTCGAACATCGGCGACCTTCCAACGGTCACCGTTGCGCACCCAACTCTGCCCGGCCCACAATCGTCGGTCGTTACGTCGAGTGATCACGATGTCGCCGGACGCTGCGTGGGTGCCATCGTGCAACTCTGACTCTCGCGCACCTCGCACTCTGCCGTCGAGGATCAGGTCGGTTCGCGCACGATTATTGAGCGCGATGACGGATTCGTTCGAGTCAGCGACGAGCACCGTCGCACGCCCCGCGATCATGTCGGCGTGCCATGCTGCATAGGCGGCGTCGATCATGGCATCGGTGTCACCTTCAACTATGCGGTCGTGGTCGGCGTAGGTGTCGATGATTTCGGTGTGGCCGTGGCGGAGTTCGAGGGAGGCGCGTTTCTCCCACTCGTGGGTGAAGCGATGAACGTCAACGAGTTCGGCGACGTCATCGCGGTCGTGTGCGAGCAGCCCGAACGCTCCGCCCGCGTCGACCGACTGAAGCTGTGCGTAGTCGCCGACGAGGAGCACCTTCGCGCCCGCCTCAGCGGCAAGGTGGGTGATCCGGTCGAGCGAGAGCGTTCCGGCAAGCGAGGCCTCATCAACGATGACGAGCTGCCCAGCCTGGAACGTCTCCCCCGTTTGGAGATGGGTTTGCCACCACTTCGCGGTATTTTCCGTCGCGATCCCGAGATCATCGGAGAGCACCTGGGCTGCGCTTGAAGATGGCGCGAGCCCGACGACAGATCCCTGCCCGTGCTCTTTCTCCCACGCTTGGCGAAGCGCGCTCATCGCGGTTGTCTTTCCGGCTCCCGCCGGGCCGACCAGCAGGTCGATGGACCTCCCTGAGACGGCGATTGCCATCAGCGCGGATGCTTGGTCCATGGCAAGCATCCGGCGCTCGCTGTCAGGCTTCCGCACGATGCGTTCGACCGTCGCCAGCGAGACGGTCGGGCCCGCCGTTCTGCGCGCGAGTTGCAGCAGGCGGCCTTCGGCTTCGAGCAGCTCACCCGACGAGAACACGGTGGAGTTCTTCGGTCGGAACACCGAAGACTCGTCACTCCGACGAAAGACGGCGGGGCTCGATGCCAGTTCGGGCGGTGTGAGCCTGAGCGAAACGGCCTCGGCAGCATCCACGACCAGCCCGACGATGGCCTCGCGTTCTCGCGTGCTCGCGAATCGATATCCCATCGTCTGGCGCGCGGCCTCAGCGGTGAGGTTCCAGCGCCGCCACGTTGACCGCTTCTCTCCAACCGCGGCGACAACACTCTGCCCGATCCGATGGACGACATCGAGCGGCACGTCATCGGCCCGCAACAACAGCGGATCTTCGTTCGCGGTGACTCGTAGCGCCCAGCTCGTGGCATCCGCCCCAAGTATCGTTTCAGCTCGTTCTCGCCACTGAGCGGTGAGTTGGGCAAGCGAATGGATCTGCTTCTCCGGCCTGGTGGCGAGCGTTGCTTGTGCACGCAGCTTGATGATTGTCGTGCTTGATGGCTGTCTGCCGTGCTTCGCCACGTATGCAGCGATGAGACGGTCCTTCTCCTCGTCGATGTGCCGTGAGCGCGATGAGAACTCGGCGACGAGTTCTGGCGGGACTTGCGCGATCGCCCACGCCGGGTTGCGGTCACGTCCCCTGTCGCGTGCTTCCCACTCGACGCCGAAGAGCCGGGTCAGGTGATCCGCGAACACGGCTTCGTGCAGCTCAGAGAGCGCAACCGTGGCGGCGTGCATCGGGCGACTATCCAGGCTCCGCCATTTGTTGTCGAGCACGGTCTGCACTTTGTTGCTGATGACGACGTGCGTGTGGAGGTGAGGGTCGCCCGCGCGTGAGTCGTAGTGGTCGTACGCTGTCGCGATCAGCCCGCGCACCTCGACCTGCGCAACTGCACCGTCCCCGGGGGTTGCACCGGCGCGCGTGGCTGCAACTTCGCGCTCCATGAATGCAACCACCTCTGCAACCGCAGCGTGATGTGCACCGATAATGAGTGATTGCGTTCCCGCGTCGGCGACGGCCCACAACACCGATGCGGACTTCGGGATCGAGAAGGTGTAGTCATACCCCGCGACCGCTCGACGTGTGCCGCGTTCCGATTCCTCGACCTCGATCGCTGCGACTGCTCGACCGCGAGCACGCGCGCTCAGACCAGGATCAAGCGCGGCCACACGATCGGCGACGCGCTCGGCCTTCGCCTTGTACTGCGGGTAGGCGCGGCCCAACGGTGCACCGGTCACGGGATCTCGGCCCATGCCGATCAACAACTGAAGCTGCGCCTCGGCTACTTCGTCGCCTTCTTCAAGCTGACCGCTTCCGAGCGCCGAGATTCCGCTACCCATCCACCGTCCCGGTGGAGCTCCGTCAGCATCGTAGTAGCGCGTCAGCGGAGTCGAAAGGCTGCGGTCTCCGTCCCCCGCGGCGACGGTGCGCAGCAGGTACTTGTAGCCGTCGCCAGCCGACATCAAGCGCATCGAAACCGTCATCGCCGCTCACCTTCCCTCCATCAAGGAGGAGGTGGACATGCAACTTCAAGGGTCAATCGCGAGGGTTGCGACCTCGATCTGCCAGACGCGTGGCAGCTATTAGAGGTCGGCGTGTCGGTCGTGCCGCTCAGGACGCGAACGAACTACTCAGTCGGCTCAGCCATCGGGCTCTGTCTGTCCGGTGGGCAACTGCGCCTCCTCCGGCTCGGCGGAGTTGGACGTGTCCTGCAGCCAGTGCTCGGGGATCAGCTTTTCTCCGTCATGCCAGTCATGTCGGACGTGATCACGGAACCAATCGTCGCTATATCGGGCATGATCAATCACGATCACCTGCATCTTGCCCGCATGAGCCAAACTGAAATCAGCGATCGTCTTGAGCATCGCGCGAACCCGTTCGCCTTCTCGGTCCTGCTTTCCGCTTCCAGAAGCATCAAGGTCACCTTGAAAATGCGCCTGGCTGGGCTGATCGAGCATCAGGAAACGAGGTACCGGGCGGTGCTGGCCGACGAAGTAGCGATGCAGCGCCAGGTGGGTGGCGATGTGGTAACCGACCCAGTTCGCCCCGCTACCAAACCCGGTAAGTTCGACTGGGCCGAACTCTTCGTCCACAACGACAGTCAACGCGTTGATGTCCAGGCGGACGGGCCGATCAGCGCTCTCGGCTTCGAACTGACGGCTGTACTCGCCAAGATAGCTTCCGATGACGTTGAGCCGCGACAGTGTTTGCTCGCGGACATCATCGCTACTGAGTTCGAGCTCCAGTTGTTCGACCCGCAGCTCCGCGTCACGCTGTGTGGCTCGCAGACGACTAAGTTCGTCCTCGTCTGAAGCCTCAGAGTTGCGAAGAATTGCATCGATCCTGCCGCGCACAAACGCTTGCTGAGCACTGACATCGGTAGGGTCAGCCTGACCTTCTGCGCGTGCCGCCGTATCCAATGCACGGGTCGCCCCGGCAAGAGCTTCGCGCAACTCGACGACACGTGCAGTCACTGCCGTGACCGCCTCCGCCCTCCGTGGCCGCACTTGCTGAACGGAAGCAAGCGAAGTTCGGAGATCGTTGAGCCGTGAAGTCAGCTGAGCGACAGAAGCATCGGGATCAGGGAGTGGCTGCGCGCATACGGGGCAAGCATCGAGGTCACCGTCATGCTCAGGAATAAGTCCAACGCTTTCGAGCCTGCCAACCTGCGCTTGGAGCGAGCCACTGTATTCGGCCTCTCCACCTTGTTGGTCAAGCACGATACTTCGCATAGCGATGGCCTGATGAAGTTCCGAACGAAGTCGTGCTGCGTCTTCCTCGAGTCGCCGGTGCTCGTCCTGAACCCGAACATCAGTTCGCAAATCAGTTGGAGCATCTTGGTCCGCTGCGTAGAGAATCGACATCGCCGCGGCCCGGAAATCGCCCGACTCAACCAAGCTTTCGCTCGGAGTAAGGCCTACTGCCGCTGCTTCGCGTAGAAGGTCCCGAAAAACGGTCTCACGCTCTGCGGATTCGCTCTCAGCCCGAGCAAGCGCCGCGTCCGCACGACGCAACACGCGTTTTGCCTCTCTCAGCGCTTCGCGCTGCTGCGCCTGGTCACCATCAACGGCACCAAGGAAGAACGGGAATGTATCGCGTAGAGAGATCTTGATCCCGTCTTCGGCCTGCCGGTGGAAGAGTGTGGACTTCGTTCCAATCTCCTCTTGCTCTTGGAGGCAGAAGAGCGCAGCAGTCCCGAGTCCAACGCTGCGAGCAGCTGACCCGTACTCGCGGGGTTCCAGTTGAACGTTGTCTAGACCGATGCGCGCCCCGATCTGCACTCGTAGTGCGTCGGAGTCGACGTTCTCGACGAGTTCCTCGTAGAGCGGCATCTCCAAATCTGAAGTACCAAACTGAATCATGGCACGAGAATTGCTCTTCTTTCGTGAGGATTTACGACCCACGACAACGCGGGTTCGGTCCTCAAACTCCCACATGACGGCATACCAGGAGATCGCGCTGAACATCGCTGTCCGAGGCACGGTTGCCTCATCGCGCCCGAGGCAGTAGTCGACAATCGTTAGAAGTGCACTCTTTCCGGTGCTGGACTGGCCTGTGATGATGTTCAGCTCGCCGGGTCGAAAGTCGACATCGCGATACTCGCCACCGTGGCTATAGATCCGAATTTTCAGTAGTTGCATTATGGTCTAACTCCAAGTTGGGTAAAGACGCTCTCCAGAGAACCTGCCCTTGCGAACCAGGTACCCGAGATTGCCGACGACACCGCGATAGAGCGCAGTTCTGTGCCACTAGCGAGCTTTGCGTGAGACGAGATCTGAGCGCTTAGGTTGCCGTTGGAATCGAGCGTGAGTAATCCGCTCCGTAAACCAACGCGAAGGCCCTCGCGAACATATGGAACGAAGGAGCGAGCCCTGTTTGGATACCCAGACAACACTTCGGTGTTTTCGGTGACCCAGCGAGCAAAATGAGTCGCCGTGGTTTTGGGGAAACGCTCACGGGTTGGCCCATGCATGGTCAACGGGGCCACGAGGAAAGCCAACGGGAAAGGCAACGCGCCGCCGCTTTCGGACTCGTATCGTGAGGCGCACCAAGCAACGCAGACAGCACCAATCGCTGGGTTCAAGACGTCGGATGCGGGCTGTGGGCGCCGACTCCAAGCAGGAAGCTCGACCGTCATGCGATTACCTCGGCTAATACTTTCCCGAGAATCGCCTTGAAGTCAGGATGCCAGCCAAGCTTTCCTTGATTTGCGATGCTGTATCTCGTACCACGCGAATGGAATGGTGCATCGAACTCAGGTCGAATAGTCACCTGCATTGAGTCGCCGAGCGCGCGGAATAGGGCTCGCCCACGAATTGCCCGCTCGTTCGGATCGGTCACTCCTCCAGACTCCAAGTCTTCGAGCATCTCATCGAACTTGCGGGACCACTCGTCTTTGAGTGCCCACTCGTAACGCTGGAGTTCATCGTCGAATAGGTCGCCGTTTTGCACCCACTTGGTCGTGTGTGCGTACGCGCGCAAGTAATCGACAACCGCGCTTCGGAGCGTGCTCTGGCTTATCTTGATCAGCTTGAGCTGTTCGACAAACCGCTCATCGTGACCCGCGGAAATCTCTTCATCGTTGAAGTCCAGCGTCACGTCAACGACGAGTGCGTCAGAACGAAGTTCGTCGCGAAGCCATTGCATACGTTCATATAGCTCGCTGGCGATCACGACACCTGCTGAGCCACTCCGGTTTTGTAGCAGCAGGGCCACGCATCGACTGTCCCACCATCCCCAAAGCCGATTTCGGTACTCGACGATATGACGTGCCGGAACAAACGGGGCAAGCTCAGCATCAATCAACTGATCGAGATTGGACACATTCACACTGCCGCCTACTACGTACATCCGGGAGAGCAGCGATGAGCGTATCGAAGAGCTGGCTTCGTTCCAAGCGGCACGTCCAGCCTCAGTTGCTTTCGATCCACTTTCCGCAACAGTGTTGAGGAGTTCCAGTGCGCGAGCGACATTGCGTTGATTCGGGTCGGCTCCAAGCAAGGACACTCCACTGCCTGACTGCACTGGTGACGTCGTCACCAGTGAGAGCATGGGACCGTTAGCATTTGCCAGAGACGGAGTCTGGAGCCAAACGCGAATCGTCTTCCAAAGGTCAGGGCTCCGGTCCGTCAGTGATCCTTGCCCCTCGTGGTGTTTGAGCTGGATTGCGCTCAGGGGGTTCAGGTTCTCATCGGTCAACGCGACATCATCAAACACTTCGAGCGTGATACAAATGCTCTGATCGTCCGCCCGCCGAGATGCCAATAGCAGCTCGTACATCGACCAGCGGACCTGATACACGAAGCCGAGCGCGGACGCGGATGCGTCAAATTGAGTCATCCATGCTCCTTTGCCGATTCCTTTGGGTCAGTTCTCGAAGGTGGAGTCTTTGAACTTCAGCGTCGAAGCATTCTCGGAGATGATTCGACGCTCGGACTCGTCGAAGCCTGAGGACTTGCGAGCCTGGATGTCGATCGTGATCTCCAGCTCCGCGCCAGTTCCCGCGAGTCGGTCGATGACCTCGCGGGTCACGTTTCCGATGTCGCGCGAGTAGCGGTCGGCGCTCACCGTCACTGAACCGAAGTAGCGAACCAGCAGGGCTTCGAGCGCAGATTCGGTGCCCGAACTGCCGCTACCGTCTCGGCCATGATCAGTGAAGGTGAAGTCGACCGGTCCGATGCCGCCGACGCCATCTGCACTCTGAGACGCTGACGATGACTGCGACGAGGAGTCCCTATCGGTCGAGGTCTGCGCAGCGGCAACTTCGCGCTGACGCTGCTGCTCCCGATCGGCCGTGATCTGGGCTTCAGCCTTCGAGGACTCCACCAGCAAGGTCGCGTCCGTCACCTGGATCGAGGCGCCAGACTTAGGCGGCAGAACGAGATCCAAGTAGCGACCGGTCGACTCATCCTTGCCACGGGCAATCGCGAATCGCTCGCTGTCGACCAGTACCGTGTCGACCGCATTGGCGATCGCACGATCGAGCACGTCACGGTTCACCAGACGCAGCATGTACGGGTAACGCGTGAAGTAGCCCCACACCTCGCCGACAGTGACCTCGCCCTTGTCGCGCCACAGCTCACCGAGCTGGTCCTGCAACGTCTCGCCGAGGATCGCCGCGCCGAGTTCGGTGATCATGAGGTCGTCCCGGCTGAGCTTCGCGCTCACCTTCTGGGCGAGCGAGTTACCGGACTTGTCGGGCACCTTGTCCACACCGAGACTGAACGCCTTGGTCGCGTCGAACTGCTCGGGGTACATGGCCCAGCCGTAAGTGTCGCGGATGCGGTCAGTCACGGTCTGGTTGAACCGCGCCACCTGGTCGTCGGTCTGCTTGCGCTGCTGTGCCGAGAGATTCAGGGTGTCGCTCGTCGCTTGGACTCGCTTCCACCCCAGGTAGGTCCGCGTAGCGCCTTCGAGCAGCTCCAGTTCATTCTTGTCGGCAACGAGGAACACGAGCGTGTTGCGGTGAATTCGCTGACTCGCACCCTTCTGCTCAATCGCAGCCCGCACCCACTGGTGCGCTGCCGCATCGTCACCGCTGTTCTTCAGCCGCGAGTGGCGCGGGTGGACGATGACGAGACGGGTGTTTTCCAAGTCGGGGATGTCCGCGCTCGACTCGGGTGCGACATGCACACGATCGAACTGACCACGGGTGCGCTGTTCTACGTCAAGCCGCTTCACGATCTCGTTCCAGACAGTCTCGACGTCCTCACGAAGCCGTTCCGCGTAGTCGCTGGCCGTCTTCGTCACGGAAGGCTGCGTGTCGAACCAGTAGTGACCCTGCTCCTCATAGAAGTAGGTCGACTTCTGACCGAGCAGATCAATCGCGCTTCCGAAGTTGCCGAGCGTGTCGCCGGGCGTGCCTGTACCAAGCCACACGTACTGCTTGTCGAGACCCTTCCGGCTCGACTTGCTGCGAGGCGCCGCGCCCATGAAAATCGTGCGCGCAATGCGTTGAGTAACGTGACGCTCTTGCAGTGTCGGTCGACTCTTGTCGATCGCCGCTGCCGTCGACGCCGCTCCGTCGATGTCAGAGTCGATGATCGGCTTCCACTGATCTTCGAGGTACTGGGTCAAGTCGGTATTGACCGTGCTCGCATCGAGCGGCACGTACCCGGGCATTATCAGCGGTGCCGCATCCTCGGACACCCACAACTCGTGCACGATCGACGACACCAGCTTGAGCACGCCACGCGTGCGCTGGAACCGCTCCAACGTCGACCAGTCCTCATACAGCCGATCGAGCAGCTCAGGATGCAGCGGGTACGACGACTTGATCCGGTCCTCATACTCAAGCCCCGGAACAGTGGCATCGCGCGGGAAGAGGTCGAGGTTGTTGCGGTACATCGTGACGAAGCTGCGCGCAGTCGTCGCGACTGCGGTCAGACCCGCCGCATCGGGCGCCTGGAAGAGGCGACGGCGCACGATCTCGAAGGACTCGTCCTTACTCGACGGTCGCCACTGATCGGCAACGCGCCGGATCACGTTCTGCAGACGCTCCAGCGCGAGCTGACCATTCGCACCACCAATCTCGATGTCAGCCGAGCCGGTATCGGATGCCGGGATCGAAACCACCAGCATGATGCCCGGCACCGACTTCACAATCTCGGTCAGCGACTGCGCGAACGTGAACTGTGTCTCGAAGGAACCAGCGGGCAGTTCCTTGTCGGTGACCAGCTGACGAGCATAGGCCACCCATTCGTCGATCAGGATCAGCGCGGGTCCGTAGGTCTGGAAGAGAGTTCGGAGCGCGTCGCCGGGGTTTGTCCCCGCCGCATCGTCGGCGGCGATCTGATCGAAGGCCTCACGGCCGCCGAGCTGCCACGCCAACTCACCCCAGAGGGTTCGGACTTCCGTACCGTCGTCCTTGACAATCGGCGATCCGGCCTTCAAGTAGGTGCCGACGAGTGCGACGCGCTTGACCAGCAGCGTCTCAAGATTTTCGCTCCCGGTCGATGCGATGAGCTTCTGCAACTCATCGGGGAAACGGTGGGCGGGCGTGCCGCTGAAGAGGTGGTACAGCGCGAGCATCGAGTGCGTCTTGCCGCCACCGAAGTTCGTCTGCAGGTTCACGACCGGGCTGGCATCGGTCGAGCCGTTCATCCTGCGCAGTGCGCGCGAAAGTAAGTCGCGCAGACCCTCGGTCAGGTAGGTGCGGGTAAAGAACTCGATCGGGTCGCTGTACTCGGTGCCGACGGCCTGGCCAGTATGGACGAAGTGGAGATCGGCAGCGAACTCGGATGCCGTGAACTCGCCGCGCGCGACATCGTCATGGGGACGAATCACCTCGCGCCAGGGGCGCAACCCCTGGCCTTGGTCAGACGCGGTGACCGACGCAACGCGCTTGACCTGCTTACGAGTCTGGTCTTCGTACACGGTGCGCTGCAAGTCCTGCCGGAGCCCGTGAACGTCCTTGGCGGAATCGACAGCCCCGACGGCCTGGAGCAGACGTTCCATCGTGTCGAGTGCCCGGGCAGTGTCGTCAGAGCTCACCGGCTTGCCGTGCATGACGTCGTTGCGGAAGTCTTTCAGCTCCGACCCGTAGCCCTGCTGAGCGCGCGAAAGAACCTCTTTGAAGTCGTAACCCTTCTCGGTGATGGCGCGCAGCTGCACTTGGACGTCGGTCTTGTCCATCTGCTGCGCCGGGCGACTGCGCTTGGTTGCGTCTTCTAGGGACCACTCCGTGTTCCAGTCGGCGGTGCCGAAGGATGCCGTCATGACTTCGTCGACCGTGTCGTAAAGGCCTTCGGCGAGCAGACCGAATGCTTTGAAGAGTCGCTCCTGGTTGTTCATTGCCATCGATCAGTCCTCCGCGTCGTCGAAGTCAAAAGTCAGCTGCGCGTCCCGCTGTGGCGCAGTGGCCTCGAACTTGCGGGCTTGCTCGTTCAATTCGCCCCAGGCGCTGACAAGCCCGTTGAAGAGACCCGCATCCTTCGAGTCCTTCTTCTTCTCCGCCTCGTGGAAGAGGAGAAACCCAAGCTCCTTGACCGCATCCAGGTTCACACGCGACTGTACTGCCGGGATCAACACGGCGACCTTGTCGACGCCGTCCTTTGCCATGACAGCGGCGAGTCGAACGGTGGCTTCCCAAACGCTGACACGATCGTCTGAGGCGACGTCCCAGATGCCCCCCAACGCCGACGGTGCAAGCAGGCGGGCCTTGCCACCCTTGGCCTCAAAGATGCCGCCGCGCTCCAGCGCTCCGATCGAAGTGTCGGACGAGCGTGCGAGCTGATCGGCAATGCCGGAGTTCTCTTGCGCCCAGCCGTACTGGCGGTACCACTTGATCGCGAAGCGCGTATCTCCGTCGAAGTCTGACTCCTGATCACCGATGACCTCATCGAGTGTCGCGTTGACGAGCACCAGTGCGTCCTTGACACTCATGTCGGAACCGTCGGCCTCGCGAACACGTGAGTATCGAGAGAAGACAGCGATGCCGGGGCCGATGGCGGCTTGGGCCAGGTCAACGGGGGCTACCGTGCCTTGCATCAGGGTATGCAAAGCGGCAGGCAGTTCTGACTTCAAGGTTGCGACAAAGGCGCGTCGGGTTGTTGTCGGGGCATCGACCGGTCGTGGACGGCAAGCAAGCACAATCGAAGAGGCGAGCGCGTTGGTCCCAACGCTGATCATGCGCCCTCCGCGCTCACTACGCATGGGCCACGTTGCCGTGATCTCCCAGCCTGTGTCAATAAGTCCGTCCAGGAGCGTATGCCAGCCGGTCGACGTCGTACCGGTGTCGCGAGTGTCCTGTTGCTTGTATGCGTAGTACAAGGTAAGTGGCACCGCGTGATTTGCGGACTCGCGAATCCTTCTGAATACATCGTTGAAGCCGTCGACAAAGAATTTCGCAGCTCCGGCCTTACCATTGTGGCGATATGGGTTAGCCACTAGTTCCTCAGATTTCGGCGTTAGCACGGTGCCGAGTGTCTTGGATTGAACCGAGCCAAGTGAACGCCTTAGCCACACATAGAAGTAGTCCGACAGGTCGGAATATCCGATGTTGTCATAGTAAGGAGGGTCCGTCGAGACGACCATTCCCGAATAGTCGCGTACTGCGGCGTTCAGTTGCCGAGCTTGACCAACTTGGAGATTGCTCGGCAAGCCGTCAATTCCTGATGCGACCCAATCGACATGAGTGAAGAAGTGGCCAACGGAATTCGAGAACGGATTGATCTCGACATAGTCCCATACCATCGGGATTGCCTGACGCGCGAATGTGTCACGAACACCCTCAATCTGAGGGATCCAACTGCAGATTGACGATGACCAGTCCGCAAGCTTGCTAATTGCAAAAGACAAGTACGTAGCGATAGCGTCCGCGTAAGCTTCGGCACCCGCCCCTCCATCTTCGAGCCGTGCACCCCGGGACATTCCAGCGTCAAGTGCGTCTTGAAGAGTCTTCGCTCGAACCGCTGAGATTAGATCACTCAGCACCGTCAGCGTTCGAAGTTGTCGGTTAGTAAACAGGTCCGAGAACTTCGTCAGCCCGTAGGCAGGTGGCGAAAACCAACGTGGATTGTTCGGAATCTCCGCTTCGATCCCAGGATCAACTCTTTCGACGTTTGCCGCTTCAACGTGCGCAGGAGTCGGCGAAACATATACTCGTCCGCGTTTCCCTTCTGCGACGACCGCGATGAGATGCGCTCCAATTTCTCCTCGCTTACCTGCCTCGCGAATGTAGTCATAGGTGAATGGGGTCCCATCGATGACTGACCAGGCACCCTTCCCGTGTTTGATGGTGCCATCGGCATCACTTTTCGGCCCATTCGCGTCATGACGAACTTCGTATTGAACTTGGCCGTCAACGACTTCAGCGTGAACCCACGCTTCCTTACCCTTTTTTTTGCAGAGCCACCATGAACGAACCAGAGGCACCTCGATTGGGTTTGCGGGATTTGGGCTCTTGACAGTGCGTGCCCATACCCATGCAATTACTGTGTGTTCGGTGCCGCCGTCAGCCTTCACCTTGGGATATAGATGGCCGATTCGCTTCTTGGCCTCATCGCGCATCCACTCTCCGTAGCGACGGACATCTTCCCCAAGCCCCTCGGCGCGTACCCATCCCGTGCGGGTCTTAGCCGCGCCGGGAAAGATTGGGGAGTTACCGGAGAAGGTCGGCGCGATTTCGATAAGAGCCTTGTTGATTAGTACCGCTAGAGGATTCAGATCGGACGCATGCGCTTCGAGGCCAAGTCGCTGCGCCTCAACAGGAATAGCGCCGCCACCTGCGAACGGGTCTACAATCGCAGGGAGCTGACCATTGTTCGACTTGCGGATCTCGTTCCGCGCCTGCTCCATGAGGCGTTCGTCATTGCTGTTCTCCCAGACGACGAGCTTTTCCATCAGTTCATGCAGTCGTGCGCGCTCAGCGTCCTGCGCTTCAGCTGTCGGGAACTCCTCCGGGCGCGAAGCTGGGTCATCGACAAGCTGGGCGAATAGAACCGCACGCGCTGCTACGAGCGGCCGACGCGCCCAGTAAAGGTGCATCGTCGCAGGGTGGCCTTTTCTTGGCACGGACTTTTCGTGCTGCGACGCTGCGTTGATCGCCTCCAGCGGCAGTGATGTTTCGATGAGCTTCTTCTTATGCGGGGCGGTCATGTCTCGTCTTTCAGGCGTTGTGCTGGCGTCTTTGGTGGGCTGGGTCACCGCGGCTCTCCTCCGCGGTCCCAGTAGTCGCGCCACCCTTCGTTGAGTGAGCGCGTAGTGTTCGAAGGCTCCATGTGGGTGAACGCGTCGGTCACGTAGCGAACCTGATCGCACTCGGGCCCCTGCGTTGAGACGCTGACGAGTGAGAGCCGGTGTCTCTCGCCCTGCGTCTGGGCGAAGTTCACCTCGTTCGTGGTGATGGTGAACGTGTCCGATCCTTCGATGCGGCCCTTTACCTCAATGTAGAAGACGCGCCCCTCAGCATCCGTCGAGCGGATGTCGAAGCCCGGGTTGTTCCGCGCCATCTCTTCCGGCGAGCGACCCAGTGCACGCTCCGCGGCCAAGGTCAGCTCGACGGCCCGTCGCTCCACTTCTTCCACGTTTCGAGCGAACGTCCGCGGCTCGGCTCCCGAGGGGGCGACGTTGCAGCTTGGCACGACAAGAGCCATACCGCGAATGATCGCTGGCGCGGCGGCGACCTCCGCAGCAGAGTCGAGTTCCTTCATACGACGATCCAGGCGATCTTCGAGCTGCCGAGAGCGGGCGAGAGCAGTCTCCGCACGAACGCGACCAGTGGTTCCATTGCGTTCGAGCGCATCGAGTCGGTTGTGTTCGCGGTCCCAGTGGTTGATTTCTGCGAGCAGTCGCTCCCGGACCTGAGCGCGAGTGCGGACGGCCTCGATGTCCAGCCGCGCTTTGACTTCGTCGATGCGAGGTTGGAGGCCGTAGCGGAACGCCTGGGCGCGGATCAGCTTCTCATGGTTCTTCTTCGCCCAGTCGCTCGCAACAATTGCATCGATCTGGCTCCCCTCGTCCTGGCGCGGGCGGTCGTAGTCGAGGTACGGTGGCGTTTGGGAGACGGTCACGGTGCCGTCGCTGGTGAATTGCGGGTAGTCGAAGTGATGCGAGATGGTAGCGGGATCCGCTGCGGCGGTTTGAATCTTCTGCTCCACCGTGTACATCAGCGCAGGCTCGGCCATCTGCTTGTCACGTCGGTCGACGAGAATGGTGCCGCGCTTGAGCGCTTCCCCAAGATCCTCAATCGTGACGTCGATCACCGCTTGCAGCAGTGCGTGTCCGGGGGCGATCAATGCGGCCTCGATCTGACCGTCGGCGTGCTTCTTGTCGAGTTCGAAGGTGATCCGCTCGTACTGGTCAGCGACCGGTGCCCACCGGTTCGCGCGGCGCGCGGCATCCACAACCCGTCTCGGAACACGCGCGATCTCGTACCTGCCGCGCTCGCGGCGGCGCACGCGTCCACCGAGCCGCTCGAAAGCGGGCAAGAAGAACGCTGCGATGTAACCGGGCTGGAGTCGACGCTCGCGAGCCTTCTCCATCCGCGCTCGAACCTCTTCCAGATTCAGCGCGCTGAACATCTCCGGGTGAAGGGCACGCTCTTCGAGCATGTCGTCGAGCCCGTGGGCGACACCATCATCGATGATCTGGTCGAGCTTCGCCTTCGTTTCGGGCTGGTCGCCGTAGCGAATTGCCTCGATCAAGAGATCGCGCAGTGAACGCTCCTGGAACGCGTCGGCGTCGCCGAGCACGTTGAACAGGTTGCCGTTGTAGGCGATGGACATTTGGCCGATCTTCGCAAGCAGCCGGATGAACACGTCGCCTTCACGGGTGTCCTTCGCGACCATGTTCCACAGGTGGCAGACCTCGCGCTGGCCGATGCGGTGGATACGGCCGAATCGCTGTTCGATGCGGTTCGGGTTCCAGGGCAAATCGTAGTTCACCATGAGGTGTGCGCGCTGTAGATTGAGACCTTCGCCAGCAGCATCCGTGGCGAGCATGACGACCGTGTCAGGGTCGTGTGTGAACTGCTCGCGTGCGGTTTTGCGGTCTTCGCGCCGCGTTCCACCGTGGATCGTGATGACGGAGTTCGCGCGACCAAGAAGCGCCGAGATCTTCGTCTGGAGATAGTCGAGCGTGTCTCGGTGTTCGGTGAAGATGATGATCTTCCGAGCCTCACCAGAGGCGGCATTCGTGAGGAGCTGCTCGTCGAGGATCGTGCGAAGCTCCACCCACTTCTTGTCGACATCCTGCAGACGCACACGAAGCGCCGAACGGATCAAGCCTTCGAGAGTCTGGATCTCGGCACGAAGCTCAGGAATCGTCTGCGCAGCGGTCGCGAGGTCGACCACTGTGTCGATTTGCTCCTCGAACCGTGCGCGCTCGTCTTCGGTGGTCTCTTCGTCCAAGTCCTCGAAGTCATCGATCGAAAGACTCGGGAGTGCCGCTTCGGAGAAGTCTAGTTCCATGCGCCCGGAGGTCCGCTGGTCGATGTGTGCTGAGATGTTCGTGCTGTTGCGCGCGGTGTCGGTGGCGCGCTGCATTTCGCGCAGCTTGTCATCCAGCCGTTGCTGGCGTCGCTGCAGTGAGCGCAGAATCGCTTCGGGGCTGGACGCGAGTCGTCGTTGGAGCATGGTGAGTGCGAAGCCCACGTTGTTGCCGCGCTTTTTGTCTCCGTCGGCTGCGATCCGTTCCGCACGCCCCATTTCAGTGCGGACGTAGGTCGTGACGTCCTCGTAGAGATCGCGCTCGGCAGGACTCAGCTCGTACTCGACCGTGTACGCGCGGCGCTCGGGGAAGAGCGGCTTGCCTTCGAAGGTGAGGAGGTCCTCCTTCACCATGCGGCGCATCAGCCCGTTGGTGTCGGTGCGGTGAACACCCTGACGGAACTGGCCTTCGAAGCGGTCTCGGTCAAGCAACGACATGAACAACTGGAAGTCGTCTTCCTTGCCCGCGTGCGGCGTCGCAGTCATGAGCAGGAAGTTGTGTGCGGTCTCTGACAGGAGTCGCCCGAGCCTGAAGCGCTTCGTCTCGGTGACCTCGCCCGCCCAGTAGTGAGCGGACATCCGGTGTGCCTCGTCGACGATTGCGACATCCCACGTAACGTCAGAGAGCTGTTCCAGCAGGTCTTCGCTTCGAGACAGCTGATCCATTCGAACGATGAGGTAGTTGTGCAGTTCAAAGACGTTTCGGCCTTCGGCATCGTCCACCATCTGCCTGTTGAACACCTCGAAGCGCAGGTCGAACTTCTGCGAGAGTTCTTCGCGCCACTGCTCGACAAGCCCACCTGGCGCGATGACGATCGCACGATCGCAGTCTGACCGGAGGATGAGTTCCTTGAGGTAGAGACCGGCCATGATCGTCTTACCTGCACCGGGGTCGTCCGCGAGCAGGAATCGCAGCGGGATGCGTGGCAGCAGTTCCTCATACACTGCCCGGATTTGATGCGGCAGTGGGTCGACGTCCGAGCTGTTGACCGCAGCCATGGGGTCGTAGAGGGCCGCGTACTTGATGCGGAGTGCCTCGGCCGCGAGACGGAACTCATCCGGGTCTGCGTCGAAAGGTGGCGCTGAATCGGTGTCACTCGCGAGTTCGAATCGCTCCGCATCGGCGTCGGTGATGGTGCGCGCGCCGCTCTTGCCCGCGTCGTCACGGTAGAAGACTTCGTAGACCCCTGCGTCGATCGAGTCAATGGCGATGAGGGCCACGGCCTCGCCTGCCACGAGCCCACGAAGGCGCTGGCCCGGTCGCAGCGTTGCGAGCAGGGACGGTGTGTCGTTCACGGGCTTCTCCTTCCTGTTTTGGGCAGTGGATCAGGGTACAAGGGACCGCCGACATTGATGCCCGTAGCGGCGTGCCGGGCGGGTAGTCAGGACGGGTTGGACTCCTCTGGTGCGGCTGCACCGCCTCGGCGGACCCAGTCGTCGACCTCGCTCGCTTGGAACTTCCAAAGGCGACCAATCTTGTGGGCGGGCATGTGCTTCTCGGCGATCCAGGCGTAGACGGTGTCCTTAGTGACACCAAGATGGGAGGCGATGTCGTCGGCAGAAAGCCACGGCTCGGTCAAGTTGGTCCTCCCTCTCAGCCCGAATAGGCAGTCACTCCGATGCTATCTAAGTACTACCGAGCTGAGTAGGGTTTTCCCGGGTGTAATCCAGTGTGCGATGCCAAGACAGTGTTTCAACTGGCAAGACCGTCGGAGAGCCAAGTTGAGACGGTCGCTCTCCAACGCGCTGCGTCAGAGTTCCATGACAACGTGTGACCTGCATCGAAGCACTCCAATTGCACGAGGTCTGGACGCTTCTTCGCGAGCGCCAACGAAGTCTTTATGGGAACTGAATCATCACTGGCCCCGTGCAGAATCAGCGTCGGCACGGAAAGTTCTTCGGCGTGTGTCACCCAATCGAACTCTTGGAGTGAGACACGGGCAGGGAGCCCCATCAGGCGGGCGAGCGGACCGATTGCGAGCCACGGAACGGCAAGCAGCCCGGCACTGCGCGGGAGTCCGGCGCGCTGACAGTTGGCTTTGATGACCTCAGGCCAGTTGAGCACCGGCGAATCCAGCACGAGCCCTGCAATCAGCGGCGCGTAGTCTGACCGCTGCGCAAGTCGAACCGCGATCGCGGCGCCCATGGACCAGCCGAATAGGATGATCCGTTCGGCCCCCCTCCGAACCGCGTAGCTGATGGCAGCCTCGACATCTTCGGTTTCGGTTATGCCGAGCGCGGATCGGACGGACCCCACAGCGGGCCCTTCACCATCGTTACGGTAACTCGTCACGAGCGAATTGAGCCCAAGTTCCGTCGCGACCTGCACACCGCGGAGCGTGCCCGCTCGGGGGCTGCCCAGACCATGGATGTGAATCGCCCAAGTCGACATGTTGCTCTTGATCCGCCAGGCGTGCGCGTGGCCGACGGCGGTACTGATGACGATGTCGCTGGCATCGAGCCCGGCATCGGCGGGCGTCGCGAAGTAGATGCCGCTCCACGAGACTCGATCGCCTTCTCGCGGCGTGAGCCCTGGTGACACTCCCACGACGACGCGGGCGACTTGGTTCTGGCCGCGATCCTCAACCTCGCTGCCGAGTTGCGCCCATCCGCCGTGCTCAAACCAGAGATTGTAGGTGCCGGGCGCTTCGGTATCGCAAGTGCGGTCGAGCAGAAGAAGTTGGCGATCACCATTGACCTCAACCCCGCGCAAGGTCAGGTTGAAACGGCGTGGCCCGACTGGTGCCGTCAGCTTCCGCGCGATCGTCCATCCCAGGGCTGCACCAGCAGCACCGAACATAGCACCGCCGATCGCGAGCTGCCGCTTCATGCGTGCTCCCTGCTGCTGTCGCCGCGATCCGCGCGCCAACCGGTGCGCGCTACGCACGTGTCGAGCCCAAGGAGCTGCCCCTCGGCCCGTTCCAGGAGAGCTTCTTCGGCAGAAGTCACTTCGAATGTCACGCGCGGATCGATCATGGCGTCACGAATCTCAACCACTTCGCGGTGCAATCGACCTTCGGGGTTGTCGAGGCTGGCGCCGAGAGCGTGGGTTCCGCTGAGCCCGGGTCGAACGCTCGTGGCTCGCTGCCAGAGCGGCTCCAGCTCCTCCACAATCTGCGCTATCTGTGCGCGTCGAGAGCGATCACGCAACGATCTGACAACTGGTTGGCCCGCGAACCCGGCGCACAAGAACACGAAAGTGAGCAGCGAGAGTGGCCCGTATGCATCGCCGAACGTGCGCATCAGTTCCAGGTGACCCGCGACGTGTGCGACATCCATTACGAGGACCACGACGGCCAAACCCACGCCGCACGCCGAGCCAAGGAGCAGGAGGAATGCGGGGATGCGCTGGATCCCGGTGCCGACGCGAAGTTGACGTGCCGCCAACGCGAGCATGGCCGCCAGGACGATGCCGCAGTAGGTGAAGCCGATCATTGAGTATGCGGCCGTTACCGGTTGGTCGCCGAGGTCAAGCATGAATCTCGCGGTCGACTCGCCTCGGTCAATGAAGAAGAACAACACCGTCGTCGCGACCAGGGCGAGGATCAGCGCGGGGCGCCCGACGGCGGCTCGCACCAGTCGGGGACGATACTCACCAGCCTTCATCGCTGCGCGCCCCAGGAAGAAGAGCCCAATCATCAAGAGCGCGTCGGAAAGCAGAGTCGTAATGTTTGTTCCACCGAAGACCGGATCAACGGACAGGTAGATCGCATCGACGTTAAGCGTCATTGCGATCGCGATCGTCAGGGATGCGTAGGAAATACTGCGATCAGGGCGCCCGCGTCGCAGGATCAGCAGGCTCGCTACGAGAACCCACATGAGGACCGCAACGAGCGTCTGGATCATCCGAAGACCTCGAAGTAGCGAGACTCCGCGAAAGCGGACCCTCGGATCCCTGCCGCGAGCCGGTCCGCCAGAGACTCCGCAGCAATCTCGGTGTCGGAATCAAGATCCTGCCGCCTGAGCAGGCGGGCACGAGTGTGCGGAGGGATGTCAGGCAGGAGCACGTCCGCCTCTGTGCACTCGTCGCCGTCGCAGTGACCCAAGATCATGTGTGACAGCTCATGTAGAACAAACTGCTGGCGATGTAGGGCGGAGTCCGTGCGCGCATGGATGATGATGTCGTCTTCGTCGGTCGTGAGCCAGACCGCGCAGAGTCCGTCATGATCGCCGATCTCGGCAAGCTCGACGATACGCAGGCGGCGTCCCCTACGTTGCTGCACCACACCGTAGAGATCGTCGAAGGTGAAGGCACTGCCGAGGGCAAGATCCGAGACGGCCGTGGAGACGACCTGTTCGATATTCACGTTGCGCTCACCTCCTTCGAGGGCACTTCGCGGCATCGACTCGGCTACGTGAGCGACGCCGTTATTGCTTATCTGTGTGTGTCATTTCCTCGTCCAGGAACTTGCTTATGGCTTGGAGCGCCTTCGGTGAAATGTCTCCAAGAGTGCGTGCCGCATACGACTTCACCTTCGCCGCACGCATCGAGCGCACGAGATCGAGCTGTGCGCTCACCTTCTCGGGAACTACAGCGTCGTTCGCGCCGATCAAGAAGTCGGTGTCGACGTCGAAGAACGATGCAAGCCCGGCAAAGACGGCGGGGTCTTGAACGTACCGGTGCCCATTGACCATGTACGTCCAGCGCGACCGTGACAGGTTGGTGCCGCGATCCCGGAGAAACGCCGCAATCTGCGAGTAGGTCGGCTCGGAGCCGGTCTCGGCGATTGCAACATCGAGCAACAGCCGCAGGCGCTTCGCAAGATCCGCGGCCGCAGCGGTGCTCTCATCGTCGGTCATGCGCGCTGACCTCCTTCGCTCGCGGTGAGAAGCATCCTCGGCAGGGTAATCCCGGCACGTTACGCATGCTCAATATAGCCGTTGAGCATGAACAAATCAAGGGTTGCGCATGTTCAACGGTCGATGTTAGAAACGAAGCCCCGCATGTTTTGAGCATGCTCAACGCCCGGGAGTCTCTGGACCCTTCGATCACTCTTAGGGAGGTGAACCATGCCCAGATTCTGGCTGCCCACGCATTGTCGACCGCACTCGCGCCGAAACGAGTCGCTACGTCGTGCGGTTGGAACCCGCAGGGGCATCCGCAGAGTTCGTGGAGTCGCTCGCCCACCTCACCGGTGTATCGCCACGCACTCCTGCGACGTGGCGCGCCGGAGAGGAGGGCACCCGATGGTGTCGACAGAGGAACGCCGTGCCACCCGCGAAGCGAAGCTCGACGAGCTGCACGAGAAACTTACCGAAGCGGTGGAAAAGCTAGTTTCCGGCGAAGACTGGGCAGCTGCGCTCCGGTTCGCAGCCAGGTTCCGCAGCCGCTCGTTCAACAACACACTGCTCATCTGGATGCAGCACACCACCGCTTTCGAAGCGGGACTCGTGTCCGAGCCGATGCCGTCATATGTGGCCGGGTACAAGCAATGGCAGCAGTTGGGCCGTCAGGTCGAGAGGGGGCAGCCTGGATATCAGATTCTCGCTCCGGTGACCGGTCGGTTCGCGTCGCCGACGCCTGCGGATCCAGCATCGTGGCGGCGGCTCAACCGATTCGAGAAGCCTCGACCGAGCGAGGAAGTCCGCTCGAAGATGATCGGCGTTCGCCCCGCCTACGTGTGGGACGCGGCGCAGACCTCCGGCGATACCCTGCCGACTCCACCTGCGCCGACGTTACTGAAGGGGGAAGCGCCGGAGGGCCTTTGGGCGGGGTTGGCCGAGCGAATTGAGGCGGCAGGTTTTCAGCTCCTCAACGTGGAGCGCGAGGGCCTGATCCACGGGGCGAACGGTGTCACGGACTACATGGAGAAGACGGTCAAGGTCCGCGAGAACATGGATCCGGCGGCGCGCGTGAAGACGCTTGCGCACGAACTCGCCCATGTGCTGATGCACGGTCCTGATCAAGATGCCGCGCGGCAACACCGGGGAGTCGGCGAGGTGGAGGCCGAGTCCGTCGCGCTCATGATTGGCGCTGCACACGGGATGGACACCGGCGACTACACCATCCCCTATGTCACTTCGTGGGCTGCAAACGTCGACGGCCAGGAACCCGCGGAGATCGTGCGTGCGACCGGAGAACGAGTGCGCGCCACCGCCATGAAAATCCTCGACCAGCTGGACACGCAGATGATCGGCGACGGCACGCCCCCTGGGCTCGATCGCACCGCCGGGCGCACGAACTCCGCCCCCGCCGGGCGCGCGAACGTCGCACCAACGAGCGCGGCCAGCCCAGGGCACGTTGCAGCGCCCGAATCGCGAGGTCTGTGATGAGCGCGGCAGACTCGTTCGTTCAGGTCCTCGACCGAACGGGCCACGAGAAAGCACTCGGTCGAAGCGCACTCGCGTTGGTAGCGAGAGGCATCCCGGTCTTCCCATGTGCCGCTGGCGGGAAGCGCCCCGCTGTCGCGGGAGGATTTCACGCAGCGAGCGCCGAAGCCGACCTGGTGTGGCGTTGGTGGACTGCGATGCCCAACGGGAACATTGGGATGCCGACGGGCGCAGCCTCGGGCCTCGTTGTCGTCGATGTCGACGTGCACGGCGCTGTCGACGGATACTCGGCGCTGGAGCGTGCGCGACGCGAAGGGCTGGTGGATGGCTGGGTCGCAGCGGTGGAAACGCCCTCGGGTGGCCTGCACCTGTACTTCCCTGCGAGCGGCGATACGGACCAGAGGTCTTGGCAGTCGGCGCGAGCGGGAATCGACTTCCGCGGCGACGGCGGCTACATCATTGTGCCGCCCTCGGCACGAGCCATCGAGGGTGAAACGCGCCGCTACACGACTTTGCAACTCGCTCACAGAACGGGTCATCCGCTCGACGCACAGCGCCTTCGAGATTTCTTGGATCCTCCGCGGCGAGCCGCGGGCCCGGGCGATGCAGTCTCTGAGATGGCGCCCGCTGATCTCACGCGATTGGCATGTTGGGTATCCCGTCTCCAAGAAGGCGAGCGGAATCACGGCGTCTTCTGGGCAGCCTGCAAAATGGCGGAGAAAGATATCCCCACAGGCGCGGCGCTCGACGCTCTGACGGCCGCGGGTGCGTCTGCTGGGCTCAGCGAGCGCGAAGTGACGACGACCGTCCGCTCCGCCTATCGAGCCGTGCAGGGCCGGTCATCTCAACGATTACCCGCGAGCGAACCGATGACCCGACCCCACCGACCGCGACCGGTCCCAGATTCTCGGGCCTTGGCATGAGGAGCATTCGGGCGCGCCGATCGGCGATCATCACGGCCGTCGCGGGCACGGTCTTCATCGCTGCTGGCGCGTTCTGGCTGTCGTTTACCTCCCTGGCGGATCTCGCTGCCCGCTCGGGCATCGGTGCCGGGCAGGCATGGGCATGGCCGCTCATCGTCGACGGCGTCATCGTTGTCTCGACCGTTGCTGTCGTTGCCCTCGCCGGGTCACGCTCCGCCTGGTATCCATGGACTCTGCTTGCGGGAGCCGCAGCCGTCTCGGTGACCGCAAACTCAATCCATGCGGTGGTCGCCGCAGATGCCGACGTTCCAAGCGTGCTTGCCGCGGCTGTCGCTGCCGTTCCGCCGGTGGTGCTGTTGGCAATCACACACTTGACGGTGCTGCTCATGCGTACGCCCGAGGCCACCGAGGAGCACGCCGATGACGCGCCCCTCTCGCCCCAGGAACAAGCGGCCGTCTTGCATGAAGAAGGGTGGTCAAACAAGCGCATAGCTAGCGAGCTGAACGTGCATCCTTCGACCGTCGGGCGCTGGTTCGCGAGCGCACCTACCGCACATGAACGGGCGCGTTCTGCACCCGACGAAACTGAGGACACAACATGAACGAGAAAACGGCCGACGTCAGTAACCACCCCATCGATGCGCAAACCATCGACGTCACGACGAGGCACGAAGCGGTCGAGTTGACGAGGCTCCGCAATCAGCGCAGAGGCTCGATGGGTGATCCTGCGACATACAGAGGGCGCGGTGTCGAATGGGTACGCCCGACCGACCTGATGGCTCGCAGCAGCGCACGAGTGGCCGGTGCGGGGATCAACTTCCAGTCCGAGCTGCATCGGCGCACGCGCGCAGCGGCACAGGAGAGCACCCGGCGCCTCGCCGAGCGTGCACGTCATCTCCCTCCCCTGTCAGCGTTTGGGCGCGGCGCCACGCGACCGGATGCGGGCCGCAGCCCGATCGGCACCGCCTGATCGTGAAGAGCGGACATCGTCATGGGCACCTCATCAGCATCCAACCTCCCCAATGGGGAGCGGGTGCGCACCTGCGTAGCAGGAGGTGCTCTTGTCATGACCACTCAATATTCGCCCTCGCACCCTCGCGAGGACTTCACCACGAGCGAAGGATTGCGCGCCCTGCTGCACCGGTTACACCAGTCGGGTGCCCATGCATGGAAGCACGACCGCGTAGCCGCTGAACTCGCCGCGTTTGCTGCCGAGAAGTATGGGGCGCTCGCTCGCAAACACGGGCTCGACCCGTGGGAGGCTGCATCGGCCGCCTTCGACGTAATGCGAACTCGTTCCGCGCGCGAGGCTGACGACCCCTGGGCCGTCGTCACTCGCGGCGTCCAGATCACCTGCATCGCTGAAGAACGTGGGCAGGGGCTGCTGTGCGCCACGCACCAAGCTCGACGCCCGCACGTCTCCGCATTCCATGACCCAGAACGATTCGCCGACCGCGAGAATCCACTGGCCGATTACCATCCCGCGTTCCATGTGGTCGACAACTACCTCGAAACTGAGGTTGACGACGTCGACAAGAATGACGAGGTAGGCACCGCCAGACAGGCGATCGAGGTCTCAATCGCGTTGTTCGCGACGTTGGGCTGGCCGGAAAGCACGACCCGCGCCGCGATCGAGCACGTGTGTGGCGCGATCGCTCGGGCAGGGTCTCGGCAGAGCGCCTACGAAGTGCTGCGGCGCGACAAGCATGCTCGCGCGCTCCTCGATCTTCCCGGCGATGCATGGTCGGCCCTGCTGCACGCACTGCTCGGACACCCCAACCCCGCGTATCGTGCGGCGAGCACCGGCCGCGGCATCCTCCTTCGCATCCTTGTCGGCGAAACTCTTCCCGATCTGCTGCTCGATGACGGTCTCGTGTCGATCATCGTGACGTGCGCACCCAGTCATGGGAGCGGACGATGAGCACCCACGACGGGCACATCGAGCTGGAACGAGCTGTCGACTCAATCCACGTTGGCCATCGTCACCGCAAGGATCTCGGGGAACTCGCTCTCCTCGCCGCGTCGATCGAACGGGATGGATTGCTGCAACCAATCACTGTGACGCCGGAGGGCAATCTCGTGTGCGGGGCCCGTCGGCTGGCCGCGATCAAGCAACTGGGATGGATGCACGTCAAAGTCTGGGTGCGCTCAGGGATCTCGGGAGAACTCGCGCACCTCCTTGCTGAGCAGGATGACAACGCGCTGCACAAGTCGCTCACCCAGCTGGAGAATGCAGCGTTGTACCGGGAGATCAAGACATTGATGGCTGAGGATGCCGCCCGTCGCCAAGAAGCATCACGATTCAGCACCGAGAATCAGCCGGGAAATGACGGTGCCGCAAAATTTGCGGCACCGTCAGACTCTGTCGGAGACGCGCGCGAGCAGGCCGCCGCCATGATCCCGGAGGGCGCCTCTCACACGACGCTGGAGAAGATCAACTACCTGCAGCAGATGGCGGACGACGAAAGTCAGCCCGACTCCGTGCGAGAAGGCATCGCGGCCGAGCTGGAACTCATCGGCTCAGGCGCTCCCGTACACCCGAGCTTCCAGCGTGCTCGGCAGCTCGTGACCGCAGCCCAATCCGATGGTGACGTTGTGGATGTGGCGAAACTGGCTGAGAAAGCACTTGCGCGTATCAAAACCGCTCCAAAGCCCAAACGGCGACCTTCGCCAAGCGCGCTGACCTCGCGCGTCGACGGTGACGAGCCGTGGCCGATTCGCGCATTCGTCGTCACGTGGACGGAACTCGACGGCTGGTGGCGGCACTTCGACGTCGATCAACTGGCTCGTCAACTGAGTGACGCCGAGATCGAGATGTTCCTGCACGTTGTTGAAGCCACCGTTCAGGTCGCTGAGCAACTCCGTGCCGCGCGGGACGTTGATCGGGCGGACGCCGAGTCGGCGACTCAGGCAGGGAACCTTCGCGCCCTCTGAGCTGTGACTGCTGCGGCGCACCTGTTCCGCATGAAGCTTCCTACCGCTCCCCGCGCACGCCGCACTCTGATCGCCCTCATCGCGACGCTGTCGCTGGCGATCCTTGTCGCTGGCATCGGCATCTACGGACTCGTCATCGGATCCGAGCAACCCACCGAGTCAACTGATCCTCCATTGTCGAGTGCTGCTCCGAGCGCAGAACCTTCTCGTGAGCCGACCTCACCACCTCGGATCCCGTCGATCCCACAGACCACCGACGCCGAGGCGTTCGCGCGCAGCGTCGCCGCCGCACTGTTCACCTGGGACACCGGCAGTGGGTTCCTGCCTCTCGACTACACCGCAGTCATCCTCGACGTCGCCGACCCGACCGGCTTCGAACAGTCGGGACTCGCCGCCGACATCGCCACCTACCTGCCCACGCAGAGCGCGTGGGCGCAGCTGCGACCGTACGCGACGACGCAGCGTTTGGAGATCACCTCAGTGTTCGTGCCGGATGCCTGGGCTGACGCGGTCGCGCAGGCTCGCCCAGGGCAGCTGCCCGACGGCGCCGCCGCTTACACGATCGAGGGCATCCGCCATCGATCCGGCGTGTGGAATGGCGACCCGGTCAGCGCGGAGCAACCGGTCGCGTTCACGATCTTCATGGCGTGCCCGGCCGACGACCCTTGCTATGTCCTACGGCTCTCGCAATTGAACACTCCGCTGCGTTAGGACGACTGGCTCATGATGAAGAAGCTCGCGATCGCAGTGGTCGCCTTGATGTTGCTCGCACCGACCCTCGGGCTCGTCACCGTCGGACTGGTGGCGAATCCTGCTGTCATCTCATGTCTTGCCTCGTCGGGACTCACCGTCGGTAACGTGCCGGACTCTCTCGTGGTCACGACCGCAAATGGCGAGACGTTCTCCCTGGACAAGCAGCAGCTCACGCACGCTGCGACGATCATCACCGTCGGATCGAGCATCGACGGTGTCACGAGGGATGCCATCCAGATTGCACTGATGGCGGCGCTGACTGAGTCGACGCTTCGACAGCTTGCGAACACCGGCGCCTACCCCGAGTCCGGCAGCTATCCGAACGATGGGAATGGCTCCGATCACGACTCACTCGGCCTGTTCCAGATGCGACCGCAATCGGGCTGGGGCTCGGTCGCGGAGCTGATGGATCCCGAGTATCAAGCCAAAGCATTTTTCGGCGGCCCGACCGGCCCCAACTACCCCTCGCCCCGTGGTCTTCTGGACATCCCCGGCTGGCAGAGCATGGGCAAGGGCGAAGTCGCGCAAGCCGTCGAAGTGTCTGCGTACCCCGACCGGTACAACAACTACGAGCCCGTCGCCGAGACGATCCTCACGACACTCACGCGTGGCACATCGGCAGCGACGACGACGCCAACGGCCCCTTCGTCGCCTGTCGTCGACGTGGCGGAGGCCTCGCGCGTCGTGTTCCCCTTGCCGGAGGGGACCTGGGTACACACCAGTGATTTCGGCCCGCGTACCGATCCCCTCACCGGCGAGAGTGCCTTCCACAGCGGCACGGACTTCGCAGCGCCGGATGGGACACCGATCCTCGCCGCGGCCGACGGGGTCGTAACGGTTGCCGAGTTCTCTGGAGGCTACGGCGGCCTCATCGTGATCGAGCACCGCCTCGGCGGCGTGACGGTCGCGACCGCCTATGCGCACATGTGGCAGCACGGCATCCACGTCACCGTCGGCGAGCGCGTCATCGCGGGACAACACATCGGCGATGTGGGGTCATCCGGGCGCTCAACGGGCCCTCATTTGCACTTCGAGGTTCGACCAGGTGGAACGAACGGCGAAGCAGTGGATGCCGCGAAGTGGCTCAATGATCACAACGCCGCAGATCTTCCCGAAGCTACGGCAGGAGCCGGATGTTCCGCTCTCGGAGGCGGCCTCTGATGAACGTGTTTCCTGACTTCGGCAGCCTCAGCGGCATCGGTGATCTCAGAGCCGTGATCGGCGCGATGCTCACCATCATCCTGATCGTCGCAGTACTCATGATCATCATCAGCGCGATCACCTGGGCGATCGCCACGTCGACGGGCAACCCGGGAGTCGCCGCGAAGGCGCGCGCCGGGGCCTTTGTCGCGCTCGGAGCAGCGATCCTCGCCGGTGGCGGCGTCACGTGGGTGAACTGGCTCATCAACATCGGCGGACAGCTGTAGTACTGCTGTTGGCCTCAGGCCCTGGCGGGAACTCTCGCCAGGGCCCGTTTTATTGCGTGTGACGGAGTGCGCACCTGGCTCTCGACCCTGTTTCGTCACCGCCGCGGGCGGTGCTCACGCCAAGGAGCCACCGTGTTCGAACTCATCACGACCCTCACCGCAGTTCTGCCGATGAACATCGACGTGACGCCCAACGACTCGGGGTTACCCGGGATCGGACAGTTGCGCGTCATCGTCGGCGCCGTCATGACGATCGGGCTGATCCTGTCCGTGCTCGCCCTGATCGTGTCGGCGATCGTGTGGGGATTCGGGGCGAACTCGTCCAATCCCCACCTCGCCTCCCGCGGCAAGCTCGGCGTACTCGTCTCTTGTGGCGCCGCCATCATCTGCGGTGCCTCCGTGACGCTGATCAACTTCTTCTGGAACGTCGGGCAGCAGGTGTGAGCTTCTTGAATCCCCCAACTTCGAGAGCAATGCCATGAGTGTCTGTGATATCCCCGTCATCGCCAATGTGTGCGACGCGGTCGGTGAAGGCGCCGCAACGCTGGTGTCTGCCCCATTCGACTGGCTGGCCGCGACGATGGGGCAAGCCGCCGGATGGCTCATCGAAGCCATGTGGACCGTCTTCGACAGCACCACCCTCGTCGACGTCCAGTCGCAGGGCTACCTCGACGTCTACAACCTGCTCTTCGGTATCGGTGTCTTCATTGTGCTGCTCTTTTTCTGCTTCCAACTCATCCTGGGCCTGATCCGGCGCGAACCTGCTGCGCTCTCACGCGCGGCGCTCGGGGCAGCAAAGGCCGTGCTTGGTTCGTTCGTCGTCATCACGCTGACGGCAACGGCGCTGGAGATCGTCGACCAGCTCTCCATCGGCATCGTCCAAGCCGCGGGAGAAACAACCGAAACGATGGGCGATAAGATCGCGCTCCTCACGGCAGGCCTCACCACGATCAATATCGCTGCGCCCGGCGTCGGAGCGATCATCACGATCTTCCTCGCTGGGCTCATGATCTGCGCGGTCGCGATTGTCTGGTTCTCACTCCTCATTCGCAAAGCTCTGCTGCTCGTGGCAATTGTGCTTGCGCCGATCGCCTTCGCGGGCGCTGCATGGGATGTCACTCGCGGATGGATCGGCAAATGGGTGGCGTTCGTCGTCGCCCTGATCGTGTCCAAGCTCGTGCTGGTCGTCGTGTTCCTCGTCGCCATCACTCAGGTCTCGACACCGATCGAAGCTGACCTCGCCTCCGTGACCGAACCGATCTCGGGCATTGTGCTGCTGTTCATCGCCGCGTTCGCGCCCTACATGGTTTACCGATTCATTTCGTTCTTGGGTTTCGATCTCTACCAGGCGATGGGAAGCGAGCAGGAAGCGAAGAACGCCGTCAACCGGCCCGTTCCTGTTCCGTCGAAGCCGCAAGGCGACGGCGTGAAGAAGGTCCTTGATGGCGGTTCCGGCGGTAGTTCCGGCGCAACTCCCGCATCGAGCGGTGCGGGAGGCGCAACGGCCCCAGCGGGAGCGAGTACCAGCAGGGCAGCCGCCGGTGCCAAGGCGGGAACCGGCGCGAGCGGAAGTGCTGGAGCCAGCGCTGGAGCCGGAGCGGGCGCTGGTGCTGGAGCTGCCGCGGCGGCCGGGCCTGCAGCAGCCGTGATCATCGGAGCCGAAGTTGTCAAGGGCGCAGCGACCGCCGGGCCGAAGCTCGGGCAGGCGATCGGCGGCACCGCCGAAACAGCGATGACCGGCGCAGGTGAAATCGGGGCTGCCCCGTCTGCGACGCCGACTGCAACAGCGGCTCCCTCTGTGCCGCAACCGCCAGCACCACGATCAGACCCCGCACCTCCCAGCACCCCGCGGCCCCGGCCAAACGGCAAGGAGTGACCGATCATGCCGAAGAATCACGACGTTCCACGCGCCGGTGACCTCGTCCCGGTGAAGTTTTCGCGACTGACCCGCCGAGGGGTCCTGCTCGGGCTGTCGCTGTCGCAACTTGTCGCTCTCGGCCTCGGGGTCGGCACGCTCGTGTGGGCGTTCTACGCTGGCGGCGGGATTCTCATCGCGTTCTCCGCACCCGTGTGGCTTGCCGCGGCGGCCGTGGTGTGGATCCGGATCGCGGGGCGCGCGGTCGTCGAGTGGATCCCCGTAGTTATCTGGTGGATGTGGAAGACCACTGGCGGGCAACTTCTCTACCGTCGACGAGTTGTGAAACCTCGGCCCGCGGGGACTCTCGCGCTTCCCGGCGACATGGCGCGGCTCCGCGAGTACGACGACCCCGCCACCGGCGCAGGAATGGTGCATGATCCGACCGCTGAAACGCTCACGGCGATCGTTGCCGTCTCGCATCCCGCATTCGTGCTCCTCGACCCCGGCGAACAGGAACGCCGAGTCAGCTCGTGGAGCCGGGTGCTCGCAACCGTCTGCCGCTCAGGACGCATCTCGATGCTCCAGGTGCTGGAACGCACGCTGCCCGACTCTGGGACAGGGCTTGCCGAATGGTGGGCATCACACGGCAACGCCGACGCCTCCTGGGCCTCGACCACGTATGCCGAGCTGATCGACCGCGCCGGGCCCGCCGGAGAACGTCACGCGACCACGCTGTCTCTCTCCCTCGACATGCGTGCGGCATCCCGCCAGATCCGCACAGCCGGTGGTGGCATTCGTGGCGCGGCAGCTGTGCTGCGTCAAGAAATGTCGACGCTGATTGCCGCGTTGCGGTCAGCCGATCTCTCGCCGTCATCCTGGTTGACGTGTGGCGAGATCGCGGTCATTCTCCGATCGGCGTACGACCCGGCCGTCGCGGCGACGCTTGAACGCCACGGTGAACTTGGTCAGTCGCTCGCCACTGCAGGACCCGTGGCCGTTAACGAGTCCTGGTCGAGGCTGCGCACCGACTCGGCCTTCCACGCAGTGCTGTGGATCTCGGAATGGCCAAGGTCGATGGTGTACCCCGGGTTTCTCGCGCCGCTGCTGCTCTCAACCGGGATCCAGCGATCGTTCTCGCTTCTGTGCACCCCAATGCGCTCCGATCAGGCGGCGCGCGACATCCGTAAGAAGAAGACCGAGTACATCTCGGACGCTGCCCAGCGTCAGCGGATCGGCCAGATCGAGGATGCATCGCAGACGGCAGAGTTTCACGACGTGCTCCAGCAAGAGGCCGACCTCACTGCCGGGCACGGAGTACTCCGCTACACGGGTCTCGTCTCTGTCTCAGCACGTACCGCAGACGACCTCGACGCCGAAGTCGCCGCCATCGAGCAAGCCGCCATCCAAGCCTCCTGCGAGATGCGACTCCTCGTCGGCCAGCAGGCACAGGCATTCACCGCCGCCGCGCTGCCTCTGTGCCGGGTGGTGTGAGCAGGACCTCGAAGTCGCAGCTCATGGATGCGGTTCGATAGTTGATCGTCATGACCGCCAGTCGGAAGGATTACTCCTGGCCGCACGTTTCGGGCAACCTCGGCGTCATGTAGCCGCGGTCATATGGTATTCGCCTGAGTACTGGATCAGCACCTGATATCTTAGGGTGCATGTCTGGCGCTTCTGCCGCGGCCGCCGCCGCTGTTACGAGGACGCTCCGCTAGCGGCGGGGCGATCTACCCTCTGACGTTTCCGTCGCTTCGTAGTTAGTCCGGAGCGGTGTTTTTTGCTGCCCGGAGTTCATCTTTCGAACAACGGAGCATTCGTGTCCTTTCGCATTTCCTGGCACCGGGATAGATCATCGGTGCGTGCATGGCTTGTCCTTGTCTGTCTATCCATCCTGCAGTTCTTCATTGCCGTCGACGTCACCGTCGTGAACGTCGCACTGCCTTCCATCGGCGCCGAGTTCGGCGCATCAGAGAGTCAACTGACCTGGGTTGTGGTCGCCTACACGATCACGGGAGGTGGCCTACTCATGCTGGGTGGGCGCCTCGGCGACGTGTTCGGCAGGAGACGCGTGCTCCTGACCGGCACCGCGATCTTCGGCGCGGCATCCTTGCTGGCTGGGATCGCATGGTCATTCCCGATTCTCGTCGCCGCTCGATTGCTGCAGGGGGCCGGTGAAGCGCTTGCGCTCCCCGCAGCGATGGCGGCCATCGTCATGCTCTTCCCCGAAGGGCGCGGACGGTCACGGGCACTGAGTGTCTGGGCAGCAGTCGCCAGCTGTGGCCTCGTGCTCGGATTCGTGCTCTCCGGGGTCATCACCGAGTTCTATGGCTGGCGATGGATCTTCCTTGTGGCGATTCCGTTCGTTTTGCTCGTGCTCGTCACAGCGGGCATCCTCCTCCCCGCTGGAAACGCGGCGAAGTCCGCTCCGCTCGACCTTCCTGGCGCCATCTTGCTCACCGCGACGCCGCTGCTGTTCGTGTTCGGAATTATCGAAGCAGGCTCGGGTGCGCATACCGCGACCTGGGTCGCCGCGCTTGCTGGCTCGTTTGTCTGCGCCGCATTATTCGTCGTGGTTGAGCGACGTGCAGCGAATCCTTTGGTGCCGATGACGTTTTTCCGCAACCAGACGCGAGTCCTCGCGAACGGAGCCACCGCGCTTTTGAGTGCCGCATTGTCAACGTCGTTCCTGCTCTTCACCTTCTACCTGCAAGAACGTCTGGGGCTCAGCCCGCTGGCGACAGGATTCACGCTCATCCCCTTGGCCGTCTCGCTCGTGATCGCGGCGACGTTCGTGCCCAGGTTGCTCGACCGTTGGGGCGCGCGTGCGTGCATCCTCGCTGGCCTCGTGTTCACGGCACTGGCGATGGGCACCATCGCGATCGTCGTGCACATGCATGGACCAGCACCAGCGATGATTCCCGCGATGATTCTTATTGCCGCAGGCATGGGCTTCGGTCTGGTTGGTCTCCAGTACGCGGCGGTGAGCGGTGTCACCGACCAAGATGCCGGGATCGCTTCTGGTGTCCAGCGAGCCTCCGATCAATTAGGCGGATCAACCGGCATCGCCCTCTACTTGGGCATCGGTTTTGCGCCCGCGTTCACCGGGGATGCGCCGTACCTGGTCAGCAGTGCCCTCGCCGTGATCGGGCTTATCGCCGCAGGAGCGCTCGCTTCACGCATCGTGCTTCCGAGCACGCGGGAGCACCGGGCAATTTCCCAATAGGCACTCGACCCTTCCATCTCCGGCTGGCGTCTGGTCGGCCTGCTTTGGGTCCGCACTCAAAGCAGGACGACCCACGCAGTTATCCCGAGGGCCCGATGCCGTCACACTTCAGTGGTAATCGGCTTGCGAGATCGCTCTGACCTTACGGTCGCTGCCGGTTTCAAGTGATCGTGACCGGTACCTGGGATGCGCACCTGATGGTCATCAATGCCGCCATCGAAAGTCAAAAGGATTCCCAATGCCAACGTTCTACGATCCCGGCGCCGATGCCGGTGAAGCATCCGAGGCGCTGCGCGGGCTCGCGCATGCATCGCGCAACTTCGAGAACCCCCAGGATCTCTACGGCGTGCTCGGCGACCTGCTGTCGGGAGTCCGGTCGCTGAAGCAAGTGCTCGATCAGCTCGCTACTGCCCACATCAGCAATCGTGCCCGCGCGTTCGACGATCACGGCGACCATGCCGTTGGATCAACGGACGCGCTCGCTGCCGCCGATGAGCTGCATCAGGCGGCGACATTCATCGACCAAGCCGAGGACCGACTGAACGCCGCAGCATCTGCCGCGAGTCGTGTCTCCTGGCACGACGCGCCCGCGACAGAAAACGGCCCGGCAACACGGTGGATCAACGTCGTCTTCATACAAGGTGAAGAAGCCGACGAAGTGCTCGACATGATCGACGCCGACGGCCCTGCCGCCGGACTCGACCACCTCAAGAACTGGGATTACGGAGACGAGACCACGAGTGCGGCGATGGAGAACGGGTATGTCTACGACGTGCCGCCCAGCGGACCGTTGGAGCACGAGCGGCGCGACGGTGACTACCACCTCACCTACAGTCACAGCTTCGACCACGTCGCCCTGTATCGACTCCACACCATCGACGCCGAAGACGGACTTCCGAACGAGTCTCGCGGCCTCGATGCGCACCCAGTGGCGCCGCGCCAACAGCGGGCATCCTGGTTCGAACCAGTAAACATCACGGCACTCAAAAAGCAGCGAGGGCTGGGGCTATGAACCGGGATGACGCAGAGCGGCTCCATACGGCGGTGCTCGTTGCTCCAGCATCCGAGAAGCGTCGAGTGCGCAAGCAACGTCAACGGGCGGCCGCGAAGCTACAGGCCAAGCAGCAGCACTCCGAACGCGAAGAAACCCGCGCGAAGTATCTCGCCGAGCTGGCTGAGCGCCGGGGCACATCGTATCTTCCCACCGCTGGGGAACCTGGCCCGGCTCAGCTGCGTTCACCAGGCAGGTTCCGTCTGCCCCGGCATCAGGACACCTCAGCCACTCTCGCAGGTGCGTACCCATTCCTCGCAGAGGGAGGGCTCGGTTCCGATGGCGTCTTCGTCGGTCAGGATCTGTACTCCGGTGGTTCCTTCGTCTACGACCCGTGGGTGCTGTACGCCCGTGGCATCATCACCGCTCCGAACCTCGTGCTCGCGGGCATCGTCGGCTCCGGGAAGTCCAGCTTGGCAAAGAGCCTCTACACACGGTCCCTCCCATTCGGGCGCCGCGTCTACGTGCCAGGTGATCCAAAGGGCGAACACACGGCCGTCGCCGAAGCCGTCGGCGGGCGTGCAATCGTGCTCGGGCACGGGCTTGCCGCACGGCTCAACCCTCTCGACGAGGGTTACCGCCCCTCTGGCATGAGCGACGAGAGCTGGGCGTCCACCGTCGCGTCTCGGCGCCGCGACCTGATCGGCGCACTCGCTGAGACGGTTCTTACGCGACCCCTCACCCCGCTGGAGCACACGGCGATCGATACCGCGCTTACCGAGGTCGTGCGCAGTAACGATGTACCGATCCTTCCAATGGTTGTTGAGCACATCCTCGCCCCCGCTCAGCACGCAGACCCCGACGGGAGGCTCGCGGAAGACGGGAGGCTTGTCGGGCATGCACTCCGAAGGCTTGTTGCGGGAGATCTCGCCGGGCTATTCGACGGCCCGTCAACCGTGACCTTCGATCCGACGCTACCGATGATCTCGCTCGACCTTTCACGGGTGACCGAGAACTCCACGCTGATCTCGGTGCTCATGACCTGCTCCTCTGCGTGGATGGAGTCTGCACTGCTCGATCCCAACGGCGGCCAACGCTGGTGCATCTACGACGAGGCCTGGCGGCTCATGTCCCACCCCGCACTGCTGCGACGGATGGACGCTCACTGGCGACTCGCACGTCACTACGGGATCGCGAACATGCTGATCTTCCACAAGCTCACTGACCTGGAGAACGTCGGTGACCAGGGGTCCGCCATGCGTGCCCTCGCCAACAGTCTGTTGGCCAATGCCGAGACGAGAATCATCTACCGGCAGGAATCCGACCAGCTCGGCGTCACCGCCGGAGCGCTTGGACTCACCGGTACGGAGCAGAAGCTGCTGCCGGGCCTCGGCGTGGGACAGGGGCTCTGGCGCATCAAGGATCGCTCGTTCGTCTGCCAGCACCAATTACACCCCGACGAGCTGGCACTCTTCGACACGACAGGTCGGATGGTGGGCTGAGTGCGCGCGGAGGCTCTGACGCACCTTCGCGGTATGAGCAAACGCAACACCAGAGATTCGTCGCCAGAGTCCTCCGTCAACCTTCCGATCGCCAGCATCCACGTCGATGAACGCGGTGCGATGCGCGTCTCCCTCGATGGCAGAGAGTTCCCGCCTACGGGTCCGGCGTCCGAGTGGGATAGGGCTCGTTTCGGCGAACTGCTCGACGCACTTTCCGCGCACCGCACGCGAACAGTTCGTGTCGAGGTGCGGGAGTACGACGGCTCCGTGTTCACCGACATTGTCCACGCCACGCGGCGCGAGCGCATGGCAGCAGAGCCTCCGGTACCCGATGCCACGCGGCGAGCGCGCCATCGGCCAACACATGAGCTGATCGAGGTTCGTGGTGCCGGTTTCATTCCCGGCGAAGACGTGACGGTCGCGCTCTCGGTCTCCAGCGCGGAAGGTGCCGCTGACGGCACAGCTCGTGCAGCTATCGATCTCAGTCAGGTTGCGGATGAGAACGCAGAGTTCCTGCTGATCGGGCGCGTATCTGGCGTCATCGTCGCTGAGCGGTTGCCAGCATGACCAGCGCCCAGTCTCATAGCCGCGGTCTTGGGGATGAGCTGACCAACGCCCTCATGATTGGCCTCTTCGCACTTTTCGGTATCGCTGCCGTGCTCCGCGGGGCCGGTTCGATCGCAGCCTTTCTGACTGGTGCTGAACGACCGGAGGTCGGTTTCACCGGTGGCGTCAACGTGATCTTTGCCCCTGCTGATCCCGCCGCTGCTCTCGGGGCACCCGGCCTCAATACAGCTGTCTACTGGGTCATAGCATCCCTTCTTCTCGGTTTGCTCACCACCGCGATTGTGTGGGTCTGGGCTCGGATACGACGCCATTCTCGGGCTGTCACTTCCGACCCCCGCAAGCTTCAAGGGACCGCGAGCGGGCACGACGTCGCATCCAGCGCCTCCTCGAAGGCACTTCTTCGTCGTGCTGCGACGCTGCGTCCTTCGCTTGAGCACCCGAAGCCGGAGGATGTGGGCTTCTTGCTTGGTCGCTCGCACGGCAAGCAGATCTGGGCGAGCGTCGAAGATTCGATCCTGTTGATCGGTCCGCCGCGCTCAGGTAAGGGGCTGCATATCGTGATCCCGGCGATCCTTGACGCGCCAGGCGCAGTCGTCACAACGTCCACTCGGCCCGACAACCTTACGGTGACGCTCAAGGCACGAGAGCGACTTGGCCCTGTCGCGGTCTTCGACCCACAGCACCTGGCCGAAGGCGTTCCCGCCGGTCTGCGATGGTCTCCCATCCGAGGCTGCGAAGATCCGCTCACCGCGATGATTCGGGCGACTGGTCTCGCAGCGGCCACCGAACTCTCGTCCGGTGGCGTCGAAGGCGGCGGCTTCTGGGAGGGCAAGACCCGAGTCGCGCTGCAAGCGCTCCTCCACGCTGCGGCGCTCGATAACAGAACTCCGGCGGAACTCTTCCGCTGGACACTCGACCCTGCGGTGGCAGCCGAGGCCGTTGCGATCCTCACCGGCTCACCTCTCGCCGCGACGGGATGGGCAGAATCATTGGAAGCGATGCTCGATGCTGATCCGCGCACTCGCGACAGCATCTGGCAGGGCGTCTCGCTCGCTCTGGCCTCGCTCGCCGACCCCAGGGTGTTGGACGCGGTAAGCCCGACCGAGGGTGAGCACTTCGATCCGGAGCAGTTCATTCGCAGCCGCGGCACGCTGTACCTGCTCGCGACCGGAGCTGGCGCCGGAAACAGCGCTGCGCTGGTTGCCGCCTTCGTCGAAGACCTCGTTGAGACTGCTCGCCGCATGGCGGCACGATCGCCCGGTGCACGACTCGATCCCCCGCTCCTGCTCGCGCTCGATGAGATTGGGAACCTCGCGCCACTCCCCTCACTGCCGACACTCATGGCCGAAGGCGGCGGCACCGGCATCACGACGATGCCTGTGCTCCAATCGCTCGCCCAAGCACGCGACAAGTGGTCAGAGAATCAGGCGGCTGCGATCTGGGACGCAAGCATCGCGAAGATCATCCTCGGCGGTGCATCAAACTCTCGCGATCTCCAGGACCTCTCCACCCTCATCGGTGAGCGTGACGAGTTCACTGACTCCGTCACGCTTGGCGACTACGGTTCACGCTCCAATCAGCGCTCTGTCCGCAGATTGTCTATCTTGCCGCCGGATCGGATTCGGACGCTCCCCTTCGGTATCGGCGTGATCCTGCTCCGATCGACGGTACCCATCATCACCGATCTGCATCCATGGCCGAAACGTGCTGACGGAGAGAAGCTCCTTCTCGATCGCTCGGCGATAGAAGCTCTGCTGGAGCACCCCAAGCTTTAACAAGCACGGGTGACGACCGTGCACCTACCTGTCGCAACGGCCGAACAAACGCGGCCGCCTGACCAGACAGGAAGAGCATCATGTCGATCCACACACAAGAGTCCGTCTCGGGATTCGTCACCTCAGAACCGCAGCTGACAGTCTCGGCCAACGGGAACCCCCGCCTCTACTTCCGTTTCGGGCAGGAGCACTTCCGCCGCGAGGAGGACGGCACCTTCACACAACTGGAGTCGAGCTTTCACCACCTCGTCATGTTCGGGCGTTCCGCCGAACGCGCTTCAGAGCGATTCTCCAAAGGCGACAACTTCATTGCCGAGGGATACCAGCGGCCCGTGAGTTACGAGCGCGAAGGTCAAAGCGTTGAGAGCGAGGAGTTCGTCGCGAAGCGCATCGGCCACGATGCCGCACGCACCCGCTACGAAGTCGACCGCTCACCCCGTAAGACAGCTTCGCGGAGCAGCGCCGACAAAGAACAGCGCCGCGCATTCGCACCTCGATCCTCTGGGACCGTAAACGGTGCCCCATCTCTCGGGCACTGAGCCGGATCGGAGCAGCACATGAACGAGCAAAGCGTCACCGGCGAGGGTAACGAGAACATCCAGGCTGAGCAGTTTGAGCCGGATCTCGTCGCAGAGCCGCCGCATCCGATCAACTGGAATCTCCTCACGTCGCAAGACCTTGAGGAAGAACTCCTCGAACTCAATCGCTGGGTGAACTGGCTCCGCACCGAGTACGGCCTGCCCGCCGCAGTGATTCCACCGGTATGGCATCGTCACCCCGAGCTGCTCTGGGAGCTTTCCGCCCTCCACCTGCATTGGCTATGCGCCTACGACCCCAACCAAGACGGCTCAGCACCGTTCGGATGGCACCGCGACTTCGCAGAGGCTCGTCAGCGTCTGCGCGACTGGGTGACGGCCAGCGGCACGCGGCTTGACCGAGATCGACCGACGCGGCAAACCGTCTGGCCAGGCGAGGAACGCACCGTCCACATCGTGGAGGAGGCCATCATGGATCGGGATGCTGACTTCGTACAGTTCGTGCTCGAACAGGTTGAGGCGCGCAGGGCCGCAGAGGATGCGTTCTACGCAAGCATCGGCGCGAGAACGGATGAGACGCCCAATTGAGGTCGTCTGATCGACGAGCCCCCGGTTGAGATGGATGCGTACTTCATTCGCAGAGTGCCGCCAGCAGGATGGATTGATCCTCGTCGACGCTTGCGGTGGTCCGCTCGACACCCGACTTGCTTCCTTCAGCCAGCGTCCAACGGGTGCTCCTCTTCGGTCTGCCGCATGCGTCCTGCCAGGAGCGCGATCACCGCGAGAATCGGTGGAACGGCCCCAGCGATCACGAAAATTGCGGGGATCGGCACCAGCAACGAGAGCGGTCCGGCAACGGCGATCGACACGGGCATGAACGCGATCGAGACGAAGAAGTCGAGGCTGGCGACCCGCCCGATCATGTCCAGCGGCACCAACCGTTGCAGCAACGTGCCCCATACGACCACGCCCGCGCCTGTGAGCGCACCGACGAGGAAGAGCGCTGCGAGCATCAAGAGGAGGTTGTCGACAACGCCGATGACCACCAAGGGAAGGGTGCCAACACCCCAGCAGAGAATCATGAATGTCAGGTAGCGGCGTGGGAGCTTCAGGGATGAGACGATCAGCGAGCCGACGGCGCCCCCGATCCCATACGCGGCCAGGAGGAACCCGAAGGTGGCTTCAGCTTCCACGAATCGGTCGCGAGTAAGGAACGGCAGAAGCACCTCGATCGGTCCTTGGATGATGAGCGCGAGCCCCGAACCGAAGATGAGCGTCCACAGGAGCCAGCGCGTGCGAACGACATATCCCACGCCCGCTCGGAGATCGCGCCAGACACTCACTCGTTCTTCGAGCGGCGTGACCGAGGGGTGCTCGTCGCGTCGGCTGAGGAACAGGGTGATGACGAAAGCGATCATGTATGAGGCTGCGACGATGACGACGCCGATGGCCGGGAAGAAGATGCCGACGATGACGCCGCCAAGCGCTGGTCCGAGCCCTTGCCCCATCGTCGGCCTGAGCGCACCTTCGAGCCCGTTCGCGGCCAGCAGCTGATCGGGTGGGAGTACCTGCGGCAGGTACGCACTATACGCCGGGTAGAAGAAGGCGCTGCCTGCCCCCATTGCGAAGGACGCGACACCGACATGCCAGAGTTCGACGTTGCCGGTGAGCGAGAGGACTGCGACGGCCGATATGACGGCCGCAATCACTCCCTGAACGGTAATGATAATGCGGCGCTTGGACAACCGGTCTGCGACGACACCACCAACGATCGAGAACGCGAAGAGGCCCAGGCTCATCCCGGTCGCGACAGCTGAGAGCGCAAGCGGACTATCATCGAGCGCAAGCACTTGGAACACCATGACGATGGTCCACATGCCAGTCCCGAAGACCTCGATGCCGACCGCGGCAAACAACAGTCGGTAGTCCCGTGAAGTCAGGGGGCGAAGTGCGCGCACTCGGCGGAGACTCTTGCTTTTCATACCCGCACCTCACCTTCTGCCATCGCTCTGAGTTGCAGCTGCGGCCAGGCGGCAACGTCGCGAAGAAGCTGACGGTCGTGAGTCGACACGACCACCGCCGCCTGGGTTGCTCCGAGCGCCTCGGTGAGTTCATCGACGAGCGCGATCGAGAGGTGATTAGTGGGTTCGTCGAGCAACAACACGTGCGGGTGGGCCGCGAGAACTAAAGCCAGGTCGAGGCGACGCTGTTGCCCCATAGACAGTTCACCGACGCGTTTACCTGCCTCGCGCGAGCGGAGCAGGCCAAGGCCGGACAGGCCGACCGCCTCCGACGCACGTACCGTTCCTGCAGAGACCAGCCCGTCGACGTGATTCGCGTAGACGTCGCTCGCTCGGAGATCTCGCGGTAGAGCCGTCTCTTGCCGAAGGAAGCCTACCCGTGTACTGCGGGACGCGCGAACGGTTCCAGTGTCCGCTGAGAGTTCACCCGCCGTTACGCTCAAGAGTGTTGATTTGCCTGCCCCGTTCGGCCCGGTCACCGCGAGTCTGGAGCGGTGCGACAGCGTGAACGACACCGGCTCTGCCAGTCGTCCGTCGACACTGACTTGCTCAACACTCAGGAGTGCCGCGCCGGTTCGCGTGGGCAGCTCAGGGAACCGGAAATGCTGCGGCGGTTCCGGCACGGTCACCGCATGCGCTTCGAGTGCTTCCTGCCGTCGGTGTACGCTCTGCACCAGCCCGCCCGCGCGAGTCGCGCGACCGTGTTTGTTCGTACCCTTCTCGGGTCGCCACCCCGACACGAGTCGGTTCTGTGCAGCACTCAAGCTGTCCTGCAGCCGCGCGTGCTCGGATTGCTGGCGCTCGTACTCCTGCTCCCAACGCTCCCGTTCGGCGGCGCGCCCTTCTCGGTACCCGTCATACCCGTGGCCGTACACGCGCGGGCGCTTATCAGGTGTGGGATCGAGGTCGACGATCGTCTCGGCGACGTCGGCCAAGAGCGCTCGATCATGACTGACGATGACGATACCGCCACTGCGCGCTTTGAGCTGTGTGGTCAAGAATTCGAGCCCACTGCGGTCGAGATGGTTCGTGGGCTCGTCGAGCAGGAGAAAGTCGTCATCGGCACCCAGGAGGCACGCTAATCGCACCCGGTACCGTTGACCCACAGAAAGATCAGTGAGCAATCTGTCCGTGTCAGTCTCAGCTTCGAGCGCTTCAAGCGCGACCTGCACGCGACGCTCGGCATCCCATGCATCCAGCGCCTCGGCATGCCCTAGCGACGTTTCGTACCGCTCAGCGGCGTCAGTACTGCCTTCTGCGAGCGCGGCGGCAGCATCGTCGAGGGCTGCCAAGGCAGCGAGCGATTCGGCAATTGCCTCCGCGACGGCCTGCCCGACGGTTCGGCGGTCGGAGGCTTCCATCTCCTGTTCAGCGAGACCGAGCGTGCCGATGCGTTGGACTTCGCCACCGTCCGGCGGCAGGGTGCCCGCAAGTACGTGCAGGAGTGTGGATTTCCCACGACCGTTCTCTCCAACGATCGCTACGCGAGACGAAGCAGTGATGACGAGATCGACATGGTTGAGAACTGATGTGGCGCCTCGCATGACGGAAACGTCGGAGGCGGTAAGTTGCGCGCGATGGCGCGCCGGAATATGACGTGTGGGGGTAAGCATTCGAATCCTTCGGAACGACGCACCACGAAAAACCGTGAGGCAACGAGTACGTCAATGACGGCGACCTCAAAAGGGTCAGAACGAGCGACCGCCGCTGGCTCGGATATTCTCAACGAGCGCGGTAGGCCTGCTCCGTCATTACAGGAAGTACAAATGCATGCACCGAGTCTACCTCATAGAACATAGGCTCACCGAAAGAAGCCCAGTCGCTCATCATGTGGCGAAACGCTCCCTGCTGTGCGAACTTACCTGTTCTATGAACCCCTGACAAGCGATCGACTTCCTATCGGAAGCGACTTAGACTCGGTCGCAGCCTCTCGCCCTTCAATCCTCTCCCGATACCGAGCACGGATCAGAAGTGCCACGCTGATCGGGCCGATCGCGATGAATTTCAACGCGTTCCAGACGCACAGTAGGACGACGAGGTTGAACCATCCTGGCGCGCCGTCGCCGATCGCAGATGAGCACCAATGCGCCAGCACGATGTACGGCGCGGCCAAGAGCATCGCGGGCATGCCCCATTTCAGGCCACGGCGCCGCCGGATCCGGCCCAACACAATGTTCGTGGGTGCGTATCGCTGCAGGACTGCGTAGATGAAGCTGCTGACCGTCAAAATCAAACGGATCATGATGGGGCCTCTCGTCACACGTCGATCTCCGTCGAGGAAGCAGCATGTGAATCGAGCGCCCGAGAGGGCCGCCCCGAAGGGCCCGCAGAGTTGAGAACCTGCTTCGTGTCCCAGGGTACGCCTGCTCCGCATGAGGCAACAAGGGGCAGCATTCGCGCACCTTCTCAGTGAGATCTCACCTCGAAGGAGGCCATCATGCCAACGCTCTCGAACCTCGCTAAAGATGAGCGAACTGCCCGCCAAGTGCTGTCATTGATCGGCACTCCGAACGACGCCGCAACGGGCGCACTCCTCGAACGAGTCGGTGGGGTCGAGCTGATCGCTCTGATCGAGCGCGACACCGCGATTCCCGGCATGGATCGAGTCGAGGCAGCAGTCTGGCGAGATCGATTGCAATCACGAGCGAATCCCGATCAGGTGGCCTCGCGGTTGCTCGCTGAGAACGACTATCGGGTGCTTGTACCCGAGGACTCAGAGTGGCCCGCCGCCCTCAACGATCTCCGCGAGCGAGCCCCGTACGCGCTCTGGGCTGCGGGACACACAGAACTCCTCACCGCACCTCCTTCCCATCTGATCACGATCACTGGCGCCCGGGCGGCGACCGCTTACGGCGTGCGCGTTGCCGAGGACATCTCCAGCGAGCTGGCCCGGAACGGCAAGACCCTAGTCGCCGGCGCTGCTTACGGTGTCGAAGGCTCCGTGCACAGGTCCGCGCTCATCGAGAGCGGCAACACGATCGCGGTGCTTGCCTCGGGCATCGACCGCCCGTACCCCGCAGGTCATGCAGACCTCATTGGGAGCGTTTCACGCCAAGGCTTGGTGCTCTCTGAGCTGCCGCCAGGGGTCAGCCCAACCCGGCAGCGCTTCCTAGATCGGTCGCGCATCCTCGCCGCGCTCTCTGGTGCCACCGTCGTCGTTGAAGCGGGGTTTCGGTCTGGAACGCTGCACACTGCTCGGGAAGCCGAACTACTGGGTCGCATTGTTGGCGCTGTGCCTGGGCCCGTTACCTCCGCCGCCAGCGCCGGTACGAATCATCTGCTTCAGGACGGGAGCGCGCGCGTTGTCACCAACGCATCGGACGTCACGCGGATGCTTGACAGTGCGAACGCCCCCAGGCGGAGTGTCATCCACCTGGGGGCGTCGCGTGCCGTCCTGCCGAGCAACCGCGTGCTGTAACCGCTATCTCATCGTTGGGATCTCCACGACGAGACTCTTTCGCAGTTCCTCCATGTCAACCCGGATGAGGCGCCCGACTCGGTATCCGCGAACCGTACCGTCGGAGATTCGACGCCGGATCGTCTTGACTGAGACACCCAGGCTTTCGGCCGCGACGGAAAGAGAGACCAGTGCGGGTTCGTGCTCTTCCCTGCGAGTTCGAGAGTTCATGGCAGTGCCTTCCTGTGAATGGATTGGTGTTACCTCACAGGTGTCCGCGGCTGTCCGCTTACGACTCCTCCCCTGTGTTCTTCTTCCGGTCAAGGCTCGGGTCGAGGGTCGCTGCGACGCGTGCGCTCATCCGGTCCGCCAGCTCTCGATCGCGATTCATCGTGGCGTGCTGATATCGCAGCACGATGTGAATATCGGCGTGCCCTCCCCGGCGCATCAGCTCAGCGAGCGTCGCGCCTTCCTGAGCGAAGATCGTCAGCCCCGTGTGACGCAGGTCGTGGAAGCGGAAGCGGTGCGGCAGCCCGTCAACGCTGTCGCGTACGTCGGCCCAGATGTAGCCCCAGCGGGTGTTCGAGAGCGGCATGCTGCCGCCAATGCTTGCCGGGATAAGCGGGGCCTTGTCTTCGGTTGCGACGTGGTCTTTGAGGTGCTGCTTCAGTCGATCGGTCATGAGCTTCGGGATGCTCAGCGACCGCTTGCCTGCTTCGCTCTTCAGGTCGGTGTAGTCGCCGGTATTGGCGTTCAACTGACGCCGCACGTGCAGCGTCGCGCCGCCGTCGTCATGCCACTCGACATCACGCCGTTGCAATCCCAGGCACTCGCCACGGCGCAACTGACACCAGGCCGCGAGCTGCACCATGATCGCCCACAGATCCGGAACCGCTTGATACAAGGCCTCCACCTGTTTCGGTGTGATGATGTCCTCGCTCTCATCATGGTCGGCATCATGACGAACCGATTCCTGGCGGGGAATCGAGACGCTCGGTGCTGCTGGAATGATGCCGTCGCGAGCCGCTTGGCGCAGGATCATCATGAGCACGATCAGCACCGGCCGTGTGATCCCATTGAACTTCGACTTCGGATTCAGTGGAGCCGGAATCTGGTCGAGCCGATCCGTCATCACGCGGATTCGGTTGACGTCGATGTCCCTCAACGGGGTGTCGCCGAACTCTGGGACGAGATAGCCCGAGACCTTGCCCTGATACGAGCGGACGGTGCCGACGGCACGTATCTTGCCGCTTCGGTTGGGCTCGGTCTTGATCATCTGCAGCCATCGCTTGGAGTACTCCTCGAAGCCCATGGATCGCGACTGCTCAGCGGCAGTCTCGGCGCGGCGTCGCTCCGCAATGACTTCTGGCGGCTCCCACAAGCCGAGCGAGATCTTCGAGTGCATCGACGCAAGCCACTTTCGCGCATCAGTCTTCGTGACGAACGTAAGCGCCTTATCGTCCTCGGTTCGCGCTGGGTACATCTCCCCATCTGGCGCGGGATAGCGGGCCTGCCAACGACCCGACGGGAGCTTACGCAACCGACCCCAGGCCTCGCGTTTCACCGTGCTCATGATGGCCTCCCGTGGACTCGAACAGCCGCTCGTGGACTGTCGTGCCCCTCCGTGCCCCTCACGTTGCGCAGGCCCAGAGATCCGCAGCATTCCGCGGAAGTTGAGCCCTTGCGTTCACGTCGAGGGGCACGATGGGGCACGGCGTTGGGTGTCGGCCGAACCCCGATTCGGTTCGGATCGCACTTCCTTGCCCACGTCAAAGGTGCACGCGTGCCCCCTGCGTGCCCCACTGAATGGATATTCCTGGTCATTTCTGTTCTCCTCTGTCGTTTGACAGAGGGCACGAATAAGGCCCGAACCCGCGAGATTTCGCGGATCCGGGCCTCTGACCAGGCTTTTCAGCCGGGGCTTCTGAAGAAAACTTCTAGAAGTCCCAGTCCTCATCCTCGGTAGCAACAGCCTTGCCGATGACGTACGACGAGCCCGAGCCCGAGAAGAAGTCGTGGTTCTCGTCTGCGTTGGGCGACAGCGACGACAGGATGGCCGGGTTAACGTCGGTCATCTCCTTCGGGAACATCGGCTCGTAGCCGAGGTTCATAAGCGCCTTGTTCGCGTTGTAGTGGAGGAACTTCTTGACGTCTTCGGTCAGGCCGACACCGTCGTAGAGGTCCTGCGTGTAGAGCACCTCGTTCTCGTAGAGATCGTAGAGGAGCGAGAAGGTGTAGTTCTTCAGCTCTTCCTGGCGCTCAGGGGTCTCGTTCGCGAGCGACACCTGGTACTTGTAACCGATGTAGTAGCCGTGAACAGCCTCGTCGCGGATGATGAGGCGAATAAGGTCTGCAGTGTTGGTGAGCTTTGCGCGGCTCGACCAGTAGATCGGGAGGTAGAAGCCCGAGTAGAAGAGGAACGACTCGAGAAGCGTCGAAGCGACCTTGCGCTTCAGGGGGTCATCACCCTCGTAGTAGTCGACAATGATCTGAGCCTTCTTCTGCAGGTAAGGGTTCTCCTCAGACCAGCGGAAGACGTCGTCAATCTCCTGCGTCGAGCACAGCGTCGAAAAGATCGACGAGTAGCTCTTCGCGTGCACCGACTCCATGAACGCGATGTTCGTGTAGACAGCCTCCTCGTGAGGAGTAACCGCGTCGGGAATCAGCGAGATCGCACCAACAGTGCCCTGCACGGTGTCAAGCAGCGTCAGGCCGGCGAAGACGCGCTCGGTGAGGCGCTTCTCTTCGTCGGTGAAGGTCGCCCACGCCTGAACGTCGTTCGACAACGGCACCTTCTCGGGTAGCCAGAAGTTGTTGACCAGACGGTTCCAGACCTCGAGGTCCTTTTCGTCCTCAATGCGGTTCCAGTTGATCGCCTGGACTGCATGACCCAGCTTGAAGTTCATCGGCTCCCTCTGCTTCTCTGACGCACGACGCACCCCAGAAAAACGCGCTTTCCAGAGAAAGCACGGAGGGTGACGTCGCAAAAACATCGGGCACGCGCGCGCGAGGCGCGGATGCGTGCACTGTCTACTGATCTTACTCGGCAGAGCACCGTGACGCCATACGCCGCGCACACCATTCAAGTTCAATATGTTGTGCTTCTTGCCGCCACCAACCACTACATGATGTGGATCGCCGCACAACACTCCGCGGCTGGGGCTGGGGCGGATCCGCGCACAAAAATGCCGGGACCCGCTGCGTGAACAGCGAATCCCGGCACATTACCGAGCAACGGCGCGAGTTAGAACTCGGCGAGGCTCGTGAGGTTGTTCTTCTCGTCCGCGTCGGCCTGAGTGCGAAGGTAGTTCGGGAAGGAGCGCACGACACGCAACCAAGCCCGGTCTGGTCCGTCACCGACGTAGGCACGGGTGCCAGCGTCGACCCACTCCACCAGGGTCTCCTTGTCGGCTTCGCTCACGACACCCGTCTCAGGGTTTCGCAGCTGGTACCGAGTGATCGTCTGTTCGGTCTTCCGGGCTCCGCCGTATCGCACCGCAGTGATCTCAAACATCATTTCGAGAGTGTTCCTCTTGTCTTCCTAGAACTCTGATGACACCGGGAACTGGTGAGGGCCGAACGTTGCACCGTTCGGCCCTCAAGTTATTTACAGCATGCAGCTGACGCACTCAGTCATATCAGTGCCCTCGAGGGCGAGCTGACGCAGACGGATGTAGTAGATGGTCTTGATGCCCTTACGCCATGCGTAGATCTGCGCCTTGTTGATGTCGCGCGTGGTCGCGGTGTCCTTGAAGAACAGCGTGAGCGACAGGCCCTGGTCGACGTGCTGCGTTGCCGCCGCGTAGGTGTCGATGATCTTCTCGGGGCCGATCTCGTAGGCGTCCTCGTAGTAAGCAAGGTTTTCGTTCGTCATGAACGGAGCCGGGTAGTAGACGCGACCCAGCTTGCCTTCCTTACGGATCTCAACCTTCGACGCGATCGGGTGGATCGACGAGGTCGAGTTGTTGATGTACGAGATCGAGCCGGTCGGCGGGACGGCCTGGAGGTTCTGGTTGTAGATGCCGTGCTCCATGACGCTTGCCTTGAGCGCGAGCCAGTCTTCCTGGGTCGGGATCGAAATGCCTGCGTTAGCGAACAGCTCGACGACGCGGTCAGTCTCGGGAACCCAAGCCTGTTCGGTGTACTTGTCGAAGAACTCACCCGATGCGTACTTCGAGTCCTCGAAGCCACCGAAGACCTGCTGACGCTCAATCGCGATCTTGTTCGACGCGGTGATCGCGTGGAACAGCACGGTGTAGAAGTAGATGTTCGTGAAGTCGATACCCTCGGGCGAACCGTAGTGCACGTGCTCACGTGCGAGGTAGCCGTGCAGGTTCATCTGGCCGAGGCCGATGGCGTGCGACTTCGCGTTGCCGTCTTCGATCGAGCGAACCGACGAGATCGAGCTCATGTCACTCACTGCGGTGAGTGAGCGGATCGCGAGATCAACGGTCGAGCCGAGATCGCCGCCGTCCATCGCCGTAGCGATGTTCATCGAACCGAGGTTGCACGAGATGTCCTTGCCAATCTCGTTGTAGCTCAGGTCTTCGTTGTAGGTCGTCGGGGTGTTGACCTGCAGAATCTCCGAGCAGAGGTTCGACATGTTGATGCGGCCCTTGATGGGGTTCTCGCGGTTCACGGTGTCTTCGAAGACGATGTACGGGTAGCCCGACTCGAACTGCAGCTCAGCAACGGTCTGGAAGAAGACGCGTGCGCTGATCTTGGTCTTCGAGATACGGCCATCGTTGACCATCTCGTAGTACTTCTCAGTCACTGAGATGTCGCCGAAGGGCACACCGTAGACCTTCTCGACATCGTACGGCGAGAAGAGGTACATGTCTTCGTTGCGCTTTGCGAGTTCGAAGGTGATGTCGGGAACGACAACGCCGAGCGACAGCGTCTTGATACGAATCTTCTCGTCAGCGTTCTCACGCTTGGTGTCGAGGAACTTCATGATGTCGGGGTGGTGTGCCGAGAGGTACACCGCGCCAGCACCCTGACGCGCGCCGAGCTGGTTTGCGTAGCTGAAGCTATCTTCGAGGAGCTTCATGACGGGGATGATGCCCGACGACTGGTTCTCGATCTTCTTGATCGGAGCGCCAGCCTCACGAATGTTCGAGAGCGAGAGCGCAACGCCACCGCCGCGCTTCGAGAGCTGCAGCGACGAGTTGATGCCGCGCGAGATCGACTCCATGTTGTCTTCAACGCGGAGGAGGAAGCACGAGACGAGCTCGCCGCGCTGCGCCTTGCCGAGGTTGAGGAAGGTCGGGGTCGCGGGCTGGAAGCGGCCAGCGATCATCTCACGCATGTAGCCGCGAGCGAGCTCTTCGTCACCCTGCGCGAGGCCGAGCGAGACCATAACAACGCGGTCCTCGAAGCGCTCGAGGTAACGCTTGCCGTCGAAGGTCTTGAGCGCGTACGCGGTGAAGAACTTGTACGCACCGAGGAATGCCGGGAAACGGAACTTCAGGGCGAAGGCCTCGTTGGTGAGCTTCTCGACGAAGTTGGGCGAGTACTGATCGAGAAGCGCCTTCTCGTAGTAATCGTTGTCGACGAGGTAGCGCATGCGCTCTTCGAAGTTGTGGAAGAACACCATGTTCTGGTTGACGTGCTGCAGGAAGTACTGACGCGCAGCTTCACGGTCTTTATCGAACTGAATCTTGCCGTCTGCGTCATACAGGTTCAGCATCGCGTTCAGCGAGTGGTAATCCATCTCGCTGATCTTGGACGACTCGTGATTGGTCGCGACGTCGGTTGCCACTTTCCACATCCATCTGCGCGGGAGCGCTGTCAAAATTCTTGCGGTAATTCAAAACTTCAGGGCGGCGCAGCGTGCGCCGATACTTTTCTGGGGTTCCCCGAGCGCCATTGCGCGGGGAACCCCAGAGTCAGTATGTGAACTCGCGGTGCCCTCTGCCGTAGAACGCCCCGTGAGACACGGGCTTAGGCTAGGCGGCTTGCCAACTCAGCGATCTTGTCGGGGCGGAAGCCCGACCAGTGGCCTTCGTCAGTGACGACGACGGGAGCCTGCAGATAGCCGAGCTCCTTGACGGTCTGCAGCGCAGTTTCGTCTTCAGAAAGATCGAGCACGTCGTACTCAATGCCCTTGCTGTCGAGCGCCCGGTAGGTCGCGGTGCACTGCACGCACGAGGGCTTGGTGTAGACCGTGATAGCCATGAACTTCCCTTCTCGCAAAAACTTCGGTGACCTCGGTGAGGCACAACATCTAGTGAACCACATGACCGCCAACCACAACATGATGTAGTTACAAGGATGTAGTTATCCACCGATTTTCCACCGGTGGAACTTTCAAACTGGGGAGAACGTTCGGCATAGTTTCGCCCCTAATTCGGAGTTATCCACAGGCAGATCGCCTCACCGCACATTTCCCCACACACCCCCTTCCGGCGTGTCGCCTCTAGTGGCAAAAATGGCTCTTGACACTAGAGCGCAATCGGCCATAGGAGCTCCTCACCATCGGCTTGGAACCACCTCAGCACGAGCATTGCGTCACCTGCAGAAGCGATGTCAGGATCACCCACCCCGCGCACGGTCACGCGCAGCCGTTCACCGGGCTCGAGGGAACACGGCAACGAGAGCCCGAGCATGCCGCCACCAGCGAGCGCGAAGCGCACGAGGCGCAGGCGCTCGTCGCTCCGGTTTTCGATCTCGATCGCGTGCGCACTGCGGCAGACGATGCGCACGGGCACGGGTCTCGCAATGCCAACGCGGCTTCGCTCACGGAGACGAGCGCGAGCGCGGACGCGCTGGTGCGCGGGCACACGCGAGGCTGCGCGTGAGCACTGGTGTGCGGTGAGGTGGCGCGTGGCGAGGCGGATCGGGTTCATGACAGTAGCGTAGGTGGGACCACTGACATTTCAGGGTGGGGCTGATCCGCGCCCCCACATGTGGGAATTACACGTGATGGTACGGGCGATTGCCCGCGATCTCCTGCGCGCGGTAGAGCTGCTCGGCGAGAATCAAGCGCACGAGCTGGTGCGGGAAGACGAGCGCAGAGAGGCTCCAGACGAAGTCGGCGCGCTGGCGCACGGAGTCGTCGACGCCATAGGCTCCGCCGATGACGATCACGATCGAGCGACCGGCGTCGAACGCGCCCTGCAGCGTGCGCGCGAGCTTCGGCGAATCGACGTTCTTGCCGCGCTCATCGAGGAGCACGAGGAAAGCGTCGCGGTCGACCTTGGCGAGGATGCGCTCAGACTCCTCAGCGCGGGCGTGCTCGCCCTCGCGCGACGAGTGCGGCAGCAGCTGCCACGAGACGTCGAAGGGCTTACGCAGCCGCTTCTCGTAGCGCGCAATGCCGTCGCTGACCCAACTCTCGTGCTTTTTGCCAACGGCCAGGACCTTTACGCTCACACGACAAGATTACCGCTGCTGTTCATAGAGCTCGGCGTAGTGGCCACCGCGGGCGAGCAGCTCATCGTGGGTACCAGACTCGACGATGCGGCCGGCAGACACCACGTAGATGCGGTCGGCGCCAACGATCGTCGAGAGGCGGTGCGCGATCGCAATCGTCGTGCGGCCTGTGCGGGCAGAGTCGAGCGCGCGCTGCACGACGCGCTCGTTGACGGTGTCGAGTGCGCTCGTAGCCTCGTCGAGCACGAGCACGCGCGGGTCTTTGAGGAGCACGCGGGCAATCGCGATGCGCTGTTTCTCGCCGCCTGAGAGCCGGTAGCCGCGCTCGCCAACAATCGTCTCGTAACCGTCGGCGAATCCGGTGATGGTGTCGTGGATGTTCGCCATGCGTGCCACGCGCTCAAGCTCGGCATCGCTCGCGTCTGGCTTCGCGTACCGCAGGTTGTCTGCGATGGAGGCATGGAAGAGATAGGGCTCCTGCGTCACGACACCAACCCGGTCGACGAGTGCCTCGTGCCGCAGCTCACGCACGTCGTCACCCGCGTACTTCACTGCCCCATCGGTCGCGTCGTACAGTCGCGGAATGAGCGACCCAATCGTCGTCTTCCCTGAACCAGACGGGCCGACGAACGCCACGAACTCGCCAGCCCCGACACGGAACGACACGTCGTCAAGCGTTGGCCGCTCCCCTGGCGCAGCATCGTCGTATCGGAAGGTGACGTTCGTGAACTCCACGCAGCCAGCGCGCCCGGCCGCGTCAGAAGGCTCGCGCGCTTCGTCGGTGTCGCGGATCGCGGGATCCAAGTCGAGGTACTCGAAGATGCGCGCGAACAGCGCCTTCGAGGTCTGCAGGTCGAGTGCCACCCGCATGAGGTTGGTGAGGGGGAAGAGCAGTCGCGCCTGCACCGTCGTGAACGCGACGATCGTACCGGCGGTAATGTCGATGGCCCCGTCGCCGCCGCGTGCGAGGATCAGCCCCGCGAAGAGATACACAATCGCCGGCACCGCAGACATAAAGATGTTCACGAGCGCGAAGAACACCTGGCCACTCATCGTCTGCTTCACCTGCAGCGCGATCTGGTTGCTGTTCTCTGCCGCGTAGCGCTCGCTCTCCATGCCCTCGCGGGCATAGGTCTTCGCGAGCAGCACGCCAGACACCGACAGCGTCTCCTGCGTGATCGCGGTCATCTCAGACAGCGACTCCTGCGTGCGACCGGCGATGCGCGCACGCACCTGACCAACGCGACGCTGCGCGATGACGAGCACGGGCATGATGATGACCGCAATGAGCGTGAGCTGCCAGCTGAGCAGCAGCATCGCGACAAAGGCAGCGATGACGGTCACGGTATTGCCGATGACGCTCGAGACGGTGTTCGACAGCACGCCAGCGACACCGCCGACGTCGTTCTGAATGCGCGACTGAATCACGCCCGTCTTCGTCCGGGTGAAGAACGCGAGCTCCATCGACTGCAGGTGCGTGAACAGCCGCTCACGCAGGTCACCCATGACTCGGTTGCCCACGCGCGCGGTCATGTACGTCTGCAGCACTCCGATGCCGGCCGACACGATGAAGAGCGTGACCATGATGATGAGCAGGCGCGTGAGCTCTGGCATGTTCGGCCCACCGCCGTCGAGCGGGAAAAGCCCGACATCGAAGACCTGCTGTGTGAGCAACGGTGGCAAGACGCCAAGACCTGCGGCCAAGATGACGAGCACAACGATGATGATGAGCGGGCCACGGTAGGGGCGGAAGAGCTCTGCGATCCGCGCACCGAGGCGATCGATCTTCGGCGCCTCACGGTTGCGCTCACGCTGTGCCGCGGCATCAGCTGACGCCACGCGGCCCCCACCTCGGGCGCCGCGTGCTGCTGGACCACCGTGCATACTCATATGTTTGGAGCGTACTCCGCACCACCGACGTTCGGGAGTGGAATTCGCGGCAAGCGTGCACGGGCCTGCCGACGGCGGCGGCGAGCGCGCATGTCGCCGCGTGACGCTGAGGGTTCCGTTCAGGGGCGCGGATCACAATACTTATACAGAAGTAGCAGCGAGAGGACTCCCCATGTCAGCACAGGATCAGCACGCATTCGCCACCGAGCACGCCGCGTGGCACGACAAGGTTGAGGCCGGTCGTGCGAGCGCGCACGGCCCGCTGAGCATGAACGCGCTGCACTGGCTGACGGCTGAGCCGACCGCCCTCGCTGGCCTGCCAGGCATCTGGAGCGCTCCGACCGCTGACACGGTCGTGATCGAGTTCACCGCGGCTGACAACGTTGCTCACAATGGCGAACCCGTAATTGGTGAGATTCAGTTCGGACCCTTCGAGGAGCAGGGCGCAGAGTTGCTCACATGGGGCGACGTAAATATTTTGGTGGCTGAGCGCAGTGGGCGGATCTCGGTACGTCCGCAGGATCCGGCATCAGCGATCCGCGCCGCGTATGAGGGAACTGCGACGTTTGCCGCCGATCCTGCCTGGCGAGTGACCGCACGCTTTGAGCCGCTCCCCCGCGAGCGCGTCGAGGTGAATTGCGCGGTTCCCGGCGCGAAGCAGTACTTCAATTCCCCAGGTCAGGCGGTCTTCGAGGTCGACGGCGAGCGCCAGGCGCTCACGCTATTCGGTACGCCAGGTGATCTGCGCATCCACTTCACCGACGCGACCCGTGGCGACGAGACTTTTGAGTTCGTGCGGTTCCTCGCGGTTGAGGAGCAGGCGGATGGCTCGCTCGTGCTCGACTTCAACCGCGCGACGAACCCGCCGTTTGCGTACAACCCGAACACGACCTGCCCCTTCACGCCGCCGGAGAATGATCTCTCAATTTCGGTGCGCGCGGGCGAACGCCTGCCCTCTGTCGCATAGCCGTTTGATAGCGCCAGAGTAAGCCACAGAATAGACATCACTTCAGGCAATAAGTAACCGTACGAAATCTAATGGGGCATTTGGCCGCATCTCTGGGTAGGCTCATCCGCACAGACTCAGTGATTGGAGAGCCCCATGCGTTCCCTCCCCTCGATTTCGCGCGACCGACACCGCGGTCGTGGCCGCGCCCTTCGCGGAGCAGCGGTTGCTGGCACGATTGTTGCCGCCCTCGCGCTCACCGCATGCGGCAGCACCGGAGGCAGCGACGATGCTGCACCGGCTGACAGCGGCAAGACGCTCGACAGTGTGACCGTAGGCTTCCCTGGTTCACTGTCGAACCTGTCGATCACGCAGGAAGCCGGCATCCTCAACTACAACCTCAACGCGACCGTGCAGGAGGGTCTCGTCGGCATCTCGACCTCGGGCGAGATCGTGCCAGCGCTCGCATCAGAGTGGACGACTCCCGATGACACCACCTACGTGTTCACGCTGCGTCCCGATGCAAAGTTTGCGAACGGCGACCCCGTCACCCCGGCTGACGTGGTCTTCAGCCTGAACAATGCGGCGGATCCCGCAGCGTCACCCGGCACCAACTACTACCTGGCTGCCCTCGCTTCGGCAGAGGTGACCGGCGACAACGAGGTCACCATCAAGACGAAGGCGCCCGAGGCGGCCTTCCTCGCGAACCTCTCGAGCGCTGGCGCGCTCGTCGTCACGCAGGAGAAGTTCGCGCAGGAGCACGGCAACAAGCTCGGCACGAGCACCTCGCTGCTGCTCGGCACAGGCCCGTACCAGGTCACCGAGTTCTCCCCCGATTCGCACGCCCTCCTCACCCCCAACGAAAACTGGGCTGGTGAGCCGGTGAAGGCGAAGGAGATCCGCGTCGACTTCATCTCTGACGAGAACACTCGCCTGCTCGCAGCACAGAAGGGCGATCTCGACATCGCACTCAACGTGCCCCTCACCCAGGTGGCGCAGTGGGAGAAGATCGACGGCGGCCGCGTAGAGGCGCTCAACGACTTCTCGTACGTCGGCCTGCAGTTCGACCAGAGCGTTGCGCCGTTCGATGACCCGAACGTACGCGCGGCAATCGCTAGCGCGGCAGACCGTGACGCGATCGTCGAGAAGCTGCTGCGCGGCTACGGTGAACCAGCGAACACCATCATGTCGCCCGAGACACTCAGCCAGGTGTACTCGCCTGAGGAAGCACGCGAGATCCTGGGCAAGGTCAAGGCGAACAGCTTCGACCTCAAGAAGGCAGCAGAGTACCTCAAGAAGTCGTCGGTTCCCGAGGGCTTCACGACCGAACTCACCTACCCGAACACGGGCCAGCAGCTCGGCACCGCGGCCCAGTCGCTCGCTGAGAACCTCAAGACCATCGGCATCACCGTGAAGGTGCGTGAGGTACCCATCGAAGAGTGGCTCGCAACCGTCGGTGACGGCGAGCACGGCCTCGGCTTCATGTGGTACCTGCCGACGACCGGCAACCCCGCTGAGATCAACAGCTACCTGCTCGGCGTTGACAACTCGAACAGCTTCGAAAGCGATGAGGCGGTAAAGCTCATCGCCGAGGCATCGGCTGAGACCGATCCGAAGAAGCAGATCGACCTGCTCGTGCAGCTCGAAGAGCTCAATGCCGCAGAGACCGCGACCTCACCACTGTGGTGGGGCCAGAGCCTCACCTACTTCTCGGGTAACGTCGGCCTGAGCGACTTCTCGCCGTACTCCTTCATCGGACCGTGGGGCGCAGAGCTCTACGCGGCTGAATGAACCGGCTCGCACGCACGATCGCGATCCGCCTTCTCGGCGTGATCGTGATCCTGCTGCTGATCTCGTTCCTGACGTATTCGCTCGTCTACCTTGCGCCGGGCGACATCGTCAAAAACCTGCTCGGCAACCGGCCATCTTCGCCTGAGGCCGTTGCCGCGATCCGCGCCCAGTATCACCTCGATGAGCCGTTCCTCGTGCGGTACTTCGATTGGCTCTGGGCCGCCCTGCAGGGCGACTTCGGTGAGTCGATCCGCATGCAGCAGCCGGTGACGACCGTCATCGGTGAGCGACTCGGCAGCACGGTCGCGCTCGTCCTCCTGTCGTTCTTGGTCGCGGTCGTCACCGCGATCCCGCTCGGCATCATCGCAGCTGCCCGCGAGGGCAAGGCAACCGACCGCCTGACCAGCGCACTCGCGCTGCTCGGGCTGTCGGCGCCGTCATTCGCGCTCGCGATTCTGCTGCTGTACCTGTTCTCGATGCTCATCCCGCTGTTCCCCGCGTACGGCGGCGGCAAGGGTGCACTCGATGTGCTGTGGCATCTCACCCTGCCCGCGATCGTGCTCGCATCCGGCATCGGCGCAATCCTCATGCGGATGACCCGCGCCGCGGTGCTCCGCGAGCTCGGCAGCGATTCGGTCACGTTCGCGCGGTCGCGCGGCCTGTCCGAGCGCGAGGTACGCACAATCGCGCTCCGCTCGGCTGCGATCCCCATCATCACGGGCGCGGGCCTGATCCTCACGTTCATCGTCGGTGGCACGATCATCGTCGAGACGGTGTTCTCGCTGCCCGGCATCGGCTCACTGCTGCAGGAGTCGGTCCTCTTCAAGGATCTGCCTGTCGTGCAGGCAGTCACGCTACTCATCGCGGCGACGATCGCGATCATCACCATCATCGTGGATCTCAGCTACCTGCTGCTTGATCCGCGCGTACGTGGACGGGAGCTCAGCGCATGATCCGCCCCACTACCTCGCTCTCACCGACGCAGCTACCGAAGACCGGCCGTGGTCTCGGCCGCAGGCGCGGCAACACCGTCGTGATTGTCTCGCTCGTGTTCCTCGCGCTCGTCGCGGTGCTCGCGATCATCTCGCCCTTCTTGCAAGACGCGGCGACGAAGCAGAGCATCCTCGATTCGCTCCTGCCCATGGGCTTCGACGGCCACCCGCTCGGCACTGACGAGCTCGGCCGCGACATCCTCATGCTCACGCTCGCTGGCACCGGCTCGGCCGTCGCCGGCCCGCTCGTGATCGCGGCGGGCTCCATGATCCTCGCGATCATCTTCGGCACGCTCGCCGGTTACCTCGGTGGCTTCACCGACACCGTTATTGGGCGGATCGTCGACATCCTCCTGTCACTTCCCGTCATGCTCGTCGCCATCGTTGTCGCGGGCATCTTCGGCGCGGGGTACTGGGTCACCGTCGGCATGCTCATCGTGCTCTTCGCGCCCTCAGACATCCGCATCGTGCGCGCGGGCGTCATCGAGCAGGCGCCCCGACCCTATGTCGAGGCTGGCCAGATGCTCGCGCTCTCCCCCGCGCGCGTTATGTACGTCCACATCGTTCCCAACGTGTGGCCGCTCATCGTGACGAACTTCATGCTCAACCTCGGCATCGCGCTCGTGACGCTGTCATCGCTGTCGTTCCTCGGCATCGGCGTCGCGCCGGGCACCCCCGACTGGGGTCGCCAGATCGCTGACGGCCGCAGCATCATGCTCGACAACCCCGCAATGCTCCTGGTGCCCGCCCTCCTCATCATCGCGGTGACGATGGCGATCAACCTGCTCGGCGATCACCTCGGCGAGCGCCTCCGCGCGAAGGGAATCCAATGACCCCCGCAGTTTCAGCGCAGGGCAGCCAGGCAGCTGGCGCCCAGGCAGCCCGCGGCGTATCCGTCCGCGGCCTCGCGGTCGACGGCCCCGCCGGCCCAATCGTGCAGCCGCTCGACCTCAACATCACCCCTGGCACCACGCTCGCGATCATCGGCGAATCGGGTTCTGGCAAGACCATGACCGCACGCGCGATCACCGGCCTGCTGCCCCGCGGCACCTCGGCCGAGGGTGACATGCGGATCGACGACGCCCCCTTCAACCTCGCCAGCACGTCAGAATCCGACTGGGCAGAGGTACGCGGGCGCCGCGCGGTGCTGCTGTTGCAAGACCCGTTCACGAGCCTGAGTCCGGTCATTCGCTGCGGTGAGCAAATTGCTGCGACGATCCGCGCCCGTGCTCGCCACGAAGGATCACCGCTGAGCAAGACCGATCTCGCGACCGAGGTCACCAGGCGTCTCGCCGAGGTGCACCTGCCGGCCGAGATCGCGAAGCGATACCCGAGCGAACTTTCGGGCGGCATGCGGCAGCGCGTCGCGATCGCGGCGGCGCTTGCGGCAGAGCCGCGCCTGCTCATCGCAGACGAGCCGACGACCGCGCTCGACGCGAGCAACCAGGGCGAGGTGCTTGACCTGCTGCGTGAGCTACAGCGCAAGCACGACATGTGCGTGCTGCTCATCAGCCACGACCTCGGCATCGTGTCGGGTCGCGCAGAAGAGCTCATCGTCATGCGTGGCGGCGAGGTCGTCGAGCGCGGGCGAACTGATTCGGTACTGGCCGATCCGCGGCACACGTACACCCGAGCGCTGCTCGCGGCGAACCCCTCGGTCACCGACGCGGGCGATGCGCGCGGATCCATCAGCCCCACCGCACCCGCCGTCCTCAGCGCGCGCGGCATCACGAAGCGCTTCGGCGCGCGTACGGTCTTGTCAGACGCGGCGGTCGACGTTGCCGCCGGTGAGATCGTTGCGCTCGTGGGCGAGTCAGGCTCTGGCAAGTCAACGTTCGCGCGGTGCATCGCTGGTCTCGACGTGCCCGACGCTGGCACGGTCACGCTCGGCGGCGAGCAGCTACCCGCCGGTCGCCGCGGCCGCAAGCCCGGTCAGATGCAGATTGTCTTTCAAGATCCGTACTCGACCCTCAACCCGGCCTTCACCATCGGGCGCTCCCTCACCGAGGCGCTTGCCGCTGTCGGTCGCCCCGCGTCTGATCTCGAGGAGCTCATGCGGCTCGTTGAACTCGATCCGTCGTTCGCGTCGCGCAGGCCGTCGCAGCTGTCTGGCGGTCAGCGCCAGCGCGTGGCAATCGCGCGTGCGCTCGCACCGAACCCTGAGCTACTTATCTGTGATGAGAGCGTCTCTGCGCTCGATGTCTCGGTGCAGGCACAGATCCTAGAGTTGCTCACACGCCTGCGCGATTCGTTTGGCCTGGCAATTCTGTTCATTACTCACGACCTCGGGGTCGTTGCCCGGGTGGCTGCACGTACAGTGGTGCTCCAAGCGGGGCACATTGTGGAATCTGGAACCACCGAACAGGTACTCCGGGCTCCGACGCACCCATACACACAGATGCTTGTTGCTGCGGCCGAGCGCGAAAGCGTTGCCTCAGCCGCCAACACCGATTCACAGGAGAACTAGGGAATGTCTGCAGCAGACCTCACCACCGCCATCGTTGACGGTGCACACGCCCCGGCAGGCCTCGCAGAAGACCGCCTCGCGTTGTGGACGATCGAGCGCGACCACTGGTCGCCCCGCACGATCACCGTGACCGACGCGGCTGGTACCGTGCTCGCGACCGCTCTCACCGCTGGCCGCCCCCACACCGCCTACCGCAAGGTTGTTGACTTTGTCGTGGCTGAGGGCGCTGGCGACAGCGCCGAGGCAGCGGCCATTGCCGCGCTCGAGGCCGCCCGCGACGACCGCCTCGCGAACGACGACGGCTCGCAGCCCGCACCGATCGTGATCCGCTTCGAGGAGCATCCCGCGCAGGCGGCGCTCACCGCGGTGGTCCGATCCGCCCTCGCGACCGTTGGCTTTGCGCAGGACGCAGACTCGCTCCCCTCGGTTCCCAGCACCCGCCCCGAAGACGCAGCGTTCACGCGCAGCTGGTCGCTGTGGCTCAGCGCTGCGCCGACCCGTGCCGTGCCGTACTACGGCCAGACCACCGATGTCACCTGCGGCGCGGTCACCTCACTCATGATGTTTGAGGAGAATGACCTCGGCCAGTTCAGCACCGATGGCACTGAGAACCACACGGTCGAGCTCGACTTCTGGCGCCGCGCGACGAACATGCCAGCGTGCGAACCGATTGGCCTCGCGGTCACGACCGCTGAGGAGCTGCTTGCGCGTACCGGAGACGCCGGTCGTAAGCCTCGCGTCATCCTCAGCGCAGAAGGGCCCGTACTGCTCGAGTGGTACGACGACTTCTACGAGCGCAAGCTGCGTGTACAGCTGCAGGAGGAGTCGTTGCGCACGGCAGAGTCGCTCGGCCTTGAGGTCGAGCGCCGATGGGCGTCGACGGAGGAGATCCGCGACCTGGTGGCCGCGGGCAACGACGTGTTTCTGCTGATCGCGCTCGAACCGCTCATCAAAGACCCCGCCGCGCACTGGGTGCTCGCGCACGATGTCGTCGGCGACAGCATCATCATCTCCGACCCCTGGGTCGAGCAGGAGCACGGCGAGAGCTGGGTTGACACGAGCGCGCTGCCCATCCCCCTCGCTGGCATCGACCTCATCACCCGCTGGGGTGAGCCGGAGTACCGCGGCATCATCGTCGTCCCGCGCTAACCGGTCCAGAAACAACAACGGCCGCGAACTCAGGTTTCCCTTGAGTTCGCGGCCGTTGTTGTCAACGCGTGAACGCCTTAGCGGGCAGCGCCTGAGAGCGAACCCTCAATCGGAGTTGCCGGGTCGTATGCGAGGCAGTAGATCTCGCGGTCGTTGAGGCCGTTCCAGCTCGCCTCAGTCGGCGTGATCGGCCACCACTCGAGTGCGGTCTCGTCGTATGAGATCCCGATGAACTTCTCGAACTCGGCGATGCAGGTCTCGACCGCAGCAGTCTGGACGGCCTCTTCACCGGGCCACGCGTCGCCGTCAAGATCGAAGGCGTAGTACACCTCGTTATCGTACGTCTCTGCACAGGGCACGACGGGAATCTCGCTCGCGTCACCGTCAGGGACATCGATGGTGCAGTCACCAACGCGGAGCGAGAACACACTGTCCTGTCCGGCTTCAGTCACCTCACGTGTTTCTGAGTCACGTGCTGCGGGCGTACCAGAGCACCCGGCGAGCGCGCCGGTCAGTGCGAGAGCACCGATGAGAACAGAAGCAGAGGAGATACCGCGCAGGCGCATAAACATTCCTTTCAAGGAGCAACAAGTCAGTTACCTGAGAACAAGTAATCAATAACCAGTGCCCAGGCACGAAAGGTCTATGCATTTCCCCGGTTGCTTCCAACCTCAGCCCAACCCGAGAAACACTTCCTGTGTGCACTCAACAGTGTTCTTCGTTTCGGACAGTGCGAACCCTCGGAAAACCGCAGAGTTACGCCTCACACGTTGCCAAGTACACAATGCCAGAGGCGCACATATGAGCGGCGGATCCGCGCCACGAACGCACCTCACCCACGCGGCGAGGTGCGTCGCGAGGTGCGTCGCGAGCGATCCGACTAACGCCCTTCGATGAGCATCTCGGCAAAGCCAGCGGCCTTAAGCTGCAGGTCTTCAATGCGTCGCACGCGAGCAGCGTGCACGTCGTATCCGTCATACGCGGGCGGCGGATCATTGCGCACATTCTTCGAGCACTCGAAATCCCGGCATACGAGGACCCCGACGGTTGCGCCACGGCGACCTGCTGCTCCGGTTCGCTTCGCGCTCCAGAACACCACCTCGTTTGGCAGCCGAACATCACGGCACCAGTTACACATCGCGCGCGACCGCGGCGACGCCTCAGCCTGCTGCAGCGTCACGCAAACGGGGTCGCCGTCAAGCCTCGGAAGCACCACGTACGCACGCCGCGCAAACTTCGGGTCTCGCCAACCAAGGAAGTCGAGCCGGTCCCAGCTTTCCACTGGCAGCTCGAGAACGGAGTCGGGAATCGTCATCTCTTTCGCCTCGCGCTTTGACGCGTTAATGAAGGAGGAACGAATGAACGTTTCAGTCAGTTGTTGCATGGAAAATCCTTGCGAGAGAGTCTGTCTCCGGGTCTCAATCACGACGTCAGCCGCGACCCGGAGTCTGGGTACACCAAAGCCACCATCTCGGCCCGGGAGCACCTCCCACTGACTTCGGCGGCGGATCAGTCCAGCTAGTCACCGTCGGCGAGTGCCTCGCCGACGACCTCCTGACGCTGCGCGTACAGCTCTCGATAGTTCACGCCGCTACTGTACCCGGGAGGGCTGAGCGCGCGCACAGGCGGAGTCAACGCCGCGAAACAGGCCCGTTCATACATAAAGACCCCTTTCATGCGCATGAAAGGGGTCTTTATGTTGGGAACTACAGTTTTCGCGGGTTTAGCGCGAAACCAGCGCCGCCTCGAGGTCAATCTCGACGTGCTCGACGTCGCGGCCACCGCGCGCACGGCGCACAGCCTCAGCAACAACGAGCACGATAAGGTTCGGCGCGAGGGCGATGAGACCGGAATCCCAGCTGCCGATGGGGATCTCAGCGAAGGTGATGATCGCCACAGTGAGCGAACCCGCGACGATGCTCAGGCCGATCGGCCATGCACCGACCCGTACGCGGTCAGCGAGCGCGATGCAGATCGCGGGGGCGAACTGCATGGTGCAACCGTAGGTGAGCAGCAGCAGTGCACCGATGTCCGAGCGAACGAGGCCGAACGCGAGAGCAAGACCGATCGCCACGATGATGACGATGTAGTTCAAGGCCATCTGATGCTTGGGCTTCACGGTACCGACCACGTTGCGGGTCACCAGTGTCGAGATGCCCATGACGATGCCCGACGCGGGGACCATTGCAGCAGACGCACCCGCAATCGCGACCACACCAACCAGCCAGTCAGGCAGAATCTGCCCCGACATGGTGAGCAGCACGGCGTTGCCGGTCGTATCTTCGGGAAGCACGAGCACGGCAGCAAGGCCAACGGTGATCGGCAAGAACAGCACGAGCTGGTAAATCGGGAGCCACTTTGCGTTGCTGCGCAGTACCTCGCCGCTCTTCGCAGCGAGAACCGGCGGCCACAGATGCGGGAGGGTGTTGAAGCTCGAGCCGATGACGGTAACGAGCGTAGCGGTGATGAAGAAGACGGGGTCATAGCCATCAACGTTCATGGTGAGCAGGACGGGCGCCTCGCGCGCGATATCGCCGAAGATTTCCGGGATGCCGTTGAACGAGATGATGAGGCCAGCAGCGATGACCGCCATTGCGAGGACCATCATGATGTCTTTGAAGATCGCGACGCGAGCGATGCCCTTCAGGCCAGACCAAGCGACGAAGATCGCCACGAGGATACTCGCGATCACCATGCTGAGCCCGCGTGCGCTCTCGCTGCCGGTTGCGAGCTCAACGATCATGCCGAGGCCGGTGATCTGGAGCTGCAGGTACGGGATGAGCGCGAGTGCACCGATGAGCGCGACGACGCGGCCAAGCCAGCGGCTGTTGAAGCGATCCTCGAAGAAGTCACCCATGGTGAGGTAGCCACGGCGCTGACCAAACTCGCGGATGCGCGGGGCCACAAAGTACAGACCGAGCCATGAGATCGTGAGGTACGCGACCGCGAAGGTTGCGCTCACGCCGCCGCCGAATGCGATGCCGGCGAGGCCCAAGAAGCTGAAGGTCGTGAGTGATTCGCCTGCTTGCAAGAACCACGAGGTCCACTTCGGGTTGTTGCGCTCGCCAACGGTCCAGTTGCTCATGTTCGACTGGCGCTTGCGGCTCGCAAGGCCAAGGGCACCGATGAGGATGATGCCGGCGACAATCATGATTGAAACGGTCATCGTGCGTTCTCCTCTGCCTGAGCTGCTTCAGCCGCTTCAGCTTCTTCTGCTTCGATCCGCGCCATGCGAATGAGCTCGATCTGGCGGGTCTCGAAGCGCTCAGCCTCGCGCTGATCCGCCTCCCTGCCGCCAGCACGGAGGTACATGACGTCAACGATCTGTAGTGCCACGACCGACAGAATCACCATGAGCGCGGCCCATACGAGGACAGCGGGAAGTCCGAACCAGAGGGTCGGTTCCTGCGCGAACGGCAGGAACGGGATCACGAAGAATCCGAGGGCGGGAACGCACACGATGGCGAGCCTTCCCGGCGTGAACAGGCGGGGTTTCATGTTGTTGCTCCTTTGCAATGCGGTGACACGTGTTAGACGAGAGGGGGAAGGACGTTCGCGAAGCGTGTCACCGATTCGTAGACGCGAGCCAGGCTGAGCAGGCGGCGATCGCTGCCCGAAGCCGAAATCATCTGGAGGCCGATGGGCAAGCCGCCGGCGGTGAAGCCAGCCGGGACCGACAGTGCAGGAACGCCGAGCATCGTAATCTCGGTCGCCGCGCGCATCCAGTCGAGGTAGTGCGCCTGCGCCTCACCAGCGACTTCGTGCGGGTAGTCCCACTCCACCGGGAACGGCGCCACTGTGACCGCGGGAGCCAGCAGCACGTCGTATTCACCGAAGAAGCGAGCGCCCTCACGCATGAGCGTGGTCTGCTGCTCCTGCGCGCGCATGATCTGGCGGCCAGTCAGCGGGCGACCGAGCTCGATGTTCCAGCGAATACGGTCGTTAAAGTCCTCGGGGAAGACGTCAAGCTCATCGCCCCACTCCGCCTCGAACTCAGCAGCGCGCAGGGTCACGAACGACTCCGCTGCACCAGTGAGGTTCGGCGATGCTTCGACAATCGTGGCTCCGAGGTCGGCGAAGACCCGCACTGCGCGTTCCAACACCGCGATGACCTCGGCCTCAACCGGGATCGATCCGCCAAGCGTCGGCGCCCATGCGACCCGCACGCCGCGGAGGGGCGCGTCGGGAGAGCTGTAAATCGGGCCTGGGACGTTCGCCGCGAATGCTGCGCTCGACACTGGGGTGCGCGGATCCGCCTGCCCAATCACATCAAGCAACAGCGCGACATCATCAACCGTGCGGCCCATAGGACCCGCGGTGGTGAGCGGTGTGAGGACGTTTGCGGCCTCAGCCAGCGGGACCAGCCCCGGACTCGGACGCAGGCCAACGATGTTGCAGAACGAAGCTGGGTTGCGGAGCGATCCGCCCATGTCACTGCCGTCAGCAAGCGCGACCTGACGACCAGCGAGCGCGGCAGCGGCGCCACCGCTACTGCCACCTGCCGAGCGATCAAGTGCGTACGGATTGCAGGTCGCGCCAAACACGCGATTCACCGAGTGCGATCCTGCCGCATACTCAGGGACGTTCGTCTTCCCGATCACAACCGCACCCGCTTCGCGCATGCGGCGGACGTGCAGGGAATCGCGCAACGGGACGTGATCTGCGTGGCGGATCGACCCATAGGTCGTGCGCAGGCCAGCCGTATCGTGGGTGTCCTTGATACCGACAGGAAGGCCAAACAATGCGGCACCTGGGGTCGGCCCCTGGGCGTCGAGTTCATCTGCGCGGCGCAGTGCGCCCGCTGCATCAACGGTCACCATCGCGTTGATCGCGCTGCCGCGATCGATCTGGGCGAGGTGTGCTTCAACGACCTCGCGAACACTTACATTGCGCGAGGCAAGCTGCTCGCGCAGGGCGGTCGCGCTGAGCTGAGTTACGTCGCTCATGGCATACCTCCATCATCATTGACTTACCGTAACGGTCACTAAGTCAATCATGAGTTTCGGAATTAGCCAAATTCGCGGTAACTGCTTTTACTTTTTGGACACCGTCTGAGTAAGAATTCGACCACTTCGCTTCGCAACAAGGGTGGTGAGTGATGGGTGGATCGCCCGCACATACTTGGTCCACTCGCCGCCGAGCAGTTCCCGCACGTGCGGCAAATCCCGCGCATTGAAGTGCGCAATGAGCGCCTGCGAGCCGAGCAGCTGGGCAACGTAGCGGCTCTCAGGGACGGTAGCGAGCATCTCACCCAAGAGGTCGATGTGCTCCGGGGCGCAGCTGATGCGCACACAGGTCTCGACATCGTATCCGAGGCTCAACGGGTCGACGATCACGCGAGTGGCGAGAGCTCCCCGCTCTTGCAGGTCAGCGAGTCGCTTCCGCGCCGTGGGTTCAGTCACACCAGCCAGTTGTGCAAGCTCAGCGACGCCCGTGCGACCGTCCAGCTCCAGCGCAGCGATGATCGCGCTGTCAGGCCCATCGAGCGCCTCCACAGCGCCTGTGGACTCCTCGACATGATGCACCTGGAGCACCTCATCGAGCCGCTGTGCTTCCGTGCCCGTCAAAATAGGAGGACGCCAATCAGCGTTCGTCTTAAAGTAATGAAGCACCGGTGTCGCCGACACTTCGAGCACGCCCTCGTAGCTCGGGATAACCTCGAGCGTCATCGTGCTGAGATCGAACGCCTGTTCGTGCACCTCGATGAGTAAACTCGACGGGTTGGCCAGAACTATGGCATACACCACGCCAGGATGTTGCGAGAGTTCTGCAGCGAGCTCAGCAGTGCGGGAGGGTCGACACGTGATTTCGATGACGCACGTGGGACCCAGGTTGTGGAGGCCAATGACTTCGACGGCGCCAGACTCAAGCAGCTCTTTGCCGCGCCGCGAGACGGTGCGCAGGGGTTCGTCGAGCACTCGCGCAATGGTGCTCCACGAAGCACGTCCGTCGGCCTGCAGCGCCGCGACGATGCGGCGGTCAAGGTCTGGGAGAGCTACTGTCACGCTCGGACTCCTTCGGTCAATACCTCTTGAATCGTATCGGGGTTTGGCCGGTGTCGCCGGTACAGACCGCCAACCCGAACCGGTTTTGGGTACAAAAAAAGGGGGCCCGCCCCTCTAGCCCCTCCCCCAAAAAGGAAAGAAACCAAAGGAAGCGAACCCCCCTACAAAATAGCGAAAGGGAAAAACCCCAGCAATCATTGCTGAAA
>NZ_JACVMX010000006.1 GCF_014530035.1 Leucobacter sp. cx-328 | reverse complement strand
AACGACACCGTCTGCGTCGTCGACGTGAACCCCGAACCAGCAACAGCAGTGCCATCAACCGTGGTCAACTCAACATCAAACGACGTATCACCAGGCTCCACCACCGTCACCGGGAACCGAGCATCAGAACCAGCCGCAACCTCACCAGCATCACCAACCGTGACCAACGCACGCTGCACCTCAACCGAACCAGCATCAGACAGCCCGGCACGAGCTCCCAGCACACCACGCTGATCCTCAACCGAACGCGCAGCCACACCAGCATCAAGCACCGGGGAACCGGCCAAAGGCACCCGAGCAAAACTCGCACCCAAACCGATATCAGCCAGATCACCCAGCAACAGGTCATCCACCGTCTTCGCACCCGCAAGCACAGACGACTCACCAGCGACCACATTGCCCTCACCAATGACAACAGCATCATTCCCCGATGTCACTGCAGGGGACCCAAGTCCATCAATCGCGGAATTACTGATTGAGACGTTCACGCCAAAGGTCGCGACGATCGAACCACGAGACGTGACATGATCAATCGCGAGGACGCTTGCATCAGCCCCATAGGTATTGTTCGAAATCGAGGAAGCACCAGGATTCGCCTCAAACGTGCTCTCAGACATACGAATGCCACCGGTATAGTCCGACTCAATGAAAAGCAGTGCGTTGGTGTTCGTGGACGACTGGTGACGTTCGACACTGTTATTCACAAACATGATCCCAGGGGTTTGACGCACTTCTCCCGGAGTCCAATACGCCCCGAGGTGGAGAGTCGCACCAGAATTCAGGTCACCTGTTGGCGCAGTGCTGAAGAACCTATTCCCGCTAATCACCATCGGATCGAATTCTGCCTGACCGGTAGGAACCATCGCGGACAGAAATTCAGCACCAAAGCCAGTACTTGAACCAGTAAACTCCACGACATTATCCACGAACTCAAACTTCTGAGAAGCCTCTACCCCCTGCTGGAACGAGCCGAACTTATCTACGCCTGTGAACGTGTTCCGTGCAATTTCCACGTTCCCTTGCAGGGTTGAATACTCAGACACGGGCATTCCAACCCCTTCAAACGTGCTGTCAATAACACGAAACGAATTCACTTCCGCTGGAAGGTATACCCCAGTAGTGCTGCTGTCACCGATGAATCGGCAATTCTGGAACGAAATGCCAACGGGGCCAGGCCGGGCACGTGACATGAACCCGGTGCTACCCATCAACTGATTTTGCAGGTTCAACGTTAAATTCTCGATCACGAGTGAACCCTGAAACTCAAGCAGGCCCGGATAGGCGTTTTCGTGCTTAAACGAATCCTGTTTTTCAGTAGACATACTGGCTCCGCTGCCTTCGCCCACGATCCGCACCGCATCTCTCACGTGAATGGGCGCTTTCGGGTGCAGTTCCAGTCCTTCAGAAATCACAATCGTGTCTTCACCCGGCGACGCATCCGCCTCACTCAGCGCCTCACGCAGCGTGCCAGGACCAGAATCCTCCGCTGACGTCACCCGCAACTCAGCAGCATGCGCAGGAGACACCCCCACTCCAAAAGCACTCAACAGAAGCGCAGCAGCAACCCCTGAAACAAAAACCTTCTTCACACCTTCTCCTTTGAAAGCTCACAGTCTCGCCTGAGAGTAACAAGATATGTCACCTCTCCATAAGAGGGAAAAGAAGCCCAGCCGTTGCTGCCGCATAACGACGATGGGGTGTGAACCGATCAGTTTCGGTTCACACCCCATCGAGTGTGGAGACGTTCGACTCAAGGCCGTTCGTCGGTAGCGTCTTAGCCTTCGACGCGGAAGATGAACTCAACCTCAACAGGAGCGTCGAGCGGCAGTACGGCAACGCCGACAGCCGAGCGAGCGTGGATGCCGCTGTCGCCGAAGACGCGGCCGAGGAAGACCGATGCGCCGTTTGCAACACCGGGCTGGCCGGTGAACTCAGGGTCCGAAGCTACGAAAGCGGTGACCTTGACGACCTGGGTGACCTTGTCGAGCGAGCCGACGAGGCCGCGAACTGCTGCAAGCGCATTGAGCGCGCAGAGCTGTGCAAGCTCTTCAGCCTGCTCAGCCGAAACCTGGCCTTCGCCGGTGCCGACCTTGCCAGTCGCGGGCAGCTTGCCCTCGACGAAGGGGAGCTGACCCGAGGTATAGACGTAGTCGCCCTCGCGCAGTGCGGGAACGTACGCTGCGACAGCTGCAGCTACCTCGGGGACCTCGAAACCAAGTTCGCGGATGCGGTCTTCAATGACAGAGCTCATGCGTTCTGTACCTTTCGCTTCATGTACGCGACGTTGCCGCCGGCGGGGCCATCGATGATCTGGACGAGTTCCCAACCTTGGGCTCCCCAGTTATTGAGAATCTGGGCCTCATTGTGCAGCAGCAGTGGCGTTACAAAGTATTCCCATCGCACGGGCGTTGACGTCTCGGTCACGGTGCTCCTTCTCATCATCATGCTGAGCGCGAGTGTACGCGCTCATGCTTCACTGGCGGTCAGTGAAGTCGCCTAGAGTTGATTCTATGACTTCTACGCGCAAGGTGGTGGGCGCGCTCGCCCTCGGAGTTGGACTGTACGCGACTGTTGTGGAGCGTCAGCTCTTCACGATCCGCCGAGAGACCCTGCCCGTGCTGCCCGCGGGTGCCGCTCCCCTGCGCGTGTTGCACCTCTCTGACCTGCATCTTGCTCCGTGGCAGACGCGCAAGATGAACTGGGTGCGCTCGCTCGCCGAACTGCGGCCAGATCTTGTCGTTCTCACGGGAGACATGATGGGTCACGAACAGGCGCGCGGATCGCTGATCTCGACCCTGCGTGCGTTTGCTGGCGTGCCAACGGTGTTCGTGCACGGCTCGAACGACTACTTCAAGCCGATCATGAAGAACCCGTTCAAGTATATTTTCTCGCCGAGCCAACACAGCAACCGCCCGTATGATCTCGACACCGATGCGCTCACGCGCGAGTTCGAGGAGCTCGGGTTCACGAACCTCAACAACGCGGCGACGCGGGTTACGCTGCGCGGGACGACGCTGGATCTGTTGGGTCTGAATGATCCGCACATTGAGCTCAACGATGTTGATGTGATGCGGGAGTCGCTGGCGGAGCTTGGTGCTGGCGATGCTGGCGCTGGCGAGCGTCCCGTGCGCATTGGTGTGGTGCATGCGCCGTACCAACGTGCGCTTGGTGACCTCCTGGACGATGGTGTGGATGCGATCTTTGCCGGCCACACGCACGGCGGCCAGGTGCGCGTGCCCGGCCTCGGTGCGCTCGCATCGAACTGCGATCTTCCCGTCGCGCAGGCCCGCGGACTCAGCGTCTGGTACGACGCACACCGCGCCGCGTTCCTCAACGTCAGCGCCGGACTCGGCAACTCGATCTACGCCCCCGTGCGCTTCGCGTGCCGCCCCGAGGCATCGATGATCACGCTCGAGGCAACCGACTCGGACAAGTAGTCGCCGACCAAGAGTGGGCGACTCGGCCTCAGCTGATCCGCCCACTCTTTTGTCATTTAGGCGCAGGTTCAGACAGGCACTCCGAGAGCTCGTGCCCGTCCTGCACTAGTGCGGCAGAGCGTTCCTCTTGGTTCTTACCAGGCGGCAATTCATACCTTTCGAGGCAGGCACGCAAAAGCTACGCCGCTTGTGATTGTTCAGCGACGAAGTCCTGCGTCTGCCACGCAACATCTGCGTCTTGGAATTCCTGTTCGTAACAGGCTTCTCCGCCTTCGTCCTCCGCCGCTTTCGGAATCAAGAACTGGTAGACCATTCCTTCTTCAGTGACGCCCTGGATCGGGTGTCCGATCTTAATCATGCAGGATTGGTAATTCTGAAATGCTGCCTCGTACTGTGCACGGGTAATCTCTTGCCTGCCCTTCTCGACGGCGGCTCTGTCAGCACGGCCCAGGGTGTCGCTCAGAAATAGAAGTACCAGCATTACGATGGCGCAGGCCAAGATGATCCACCATTTTGTGATTCGAGAGTGTGCGGAGTTTTCCTGCTGAACGCCTTTGCTCATACCTATGCTCCTCGTGAGGGACTGGATTCTGGGCGTTCAGGCTAACAAGCAATCGACATGCTCAGCATTGCATCTGCGTCACAAGGACGGCTGGATTCTCCCATCCCTGGTCTGCGGCCAAATTTGAGGAGTGAGCCCGTGAGTTTTGTGATGTGAAAGGGCACTCATTTTGGCTCATCATCCGCGTGCGGCTCTGTGAAAACACAAAAGGCGCGGCCTCCCTTTCGGGAGCCGCGCCTTTTGGCTAGCTGCGAGCGTTACGCTGCCAGCTTCTTCGCCGCGACGAGCTCTGCGATCTGCACAGCGTTGAGTGCTGCGCCCTTGCGGAGGTTGTCGTTCGAGATGAAGAGCACGAGACCCTTGCCAGCGGGTGCCGACTGGTCCTGACGAATGCGGCCGACGTACGAGGGGTCGTTGCCTGCAGCCTCGAGCGGGGTCGGGACGTCGCTGAGCTCAACGCCGGGAGCCGATGCGAGAATCTCGCGCGCCTCGTCGGGGGTGATGGTGTTTGCGAACTCTGCGTGGATCGACAGCGAGTGACCGGTGAAGACGGGAACGCGCACGCAGGTGCCGGCTACCAGGAGCTCGGGGAGCTCGAGGATCTTGCGGCTCTCGTTGCGGAGCTTCTTCTCTTCGTCGGTCTCGCCTTCGCCGTCGTCGACGATCGAGCCTGCGAGCGGCAGCACGTCGAACGCGATGGTCTTCGTGTAGACGTTGGGTGCCGGGAAATCGATTGCCGAGCCGTCGTGGACGAGCTTCGAGAGGTTGCCCGTCTCGACTGCTGCGGTGATCTGCCCCTCAAGCTCAGCTGCGCCTGCGAGACCCGATCCCGATACAGCCTGGAAGGTAGTCACGATGAGACGCTCAAGGCCAGCTGCGGTGTCGAGTGCCTTCATGACGGGCATTGCCGCCATAGTGGTGCAGTTCGGGTTCGCGATGATGCCGCGGACTGCCTCGTCGATTGCGTGCGGATTGACTTCGCTGACCACGAGAGGAACCTCGGGGTCGAGGCGCCATGCGCTCGAGTTGTCGATGACGGTCGCGCCTGCTGCTGCGAAGTCGGGGGCGTACTTCTTCGAAGCTGCGCCGCCTGCCGAGAACAGTACGATGTCGAGGCCGCTCTTGTCTGCGGTGTCGATGTCTTCTACGACGATCTCTTCACCACGGAACGTGAGGGTCTTGCCAGCCGAGCGTGCGCTTGCAAAGAAGCGGATCTTGCCGACGGGGAATTCGCGCTGCTCGAGGAGCGTGCGAATGACGGCGCCGACCTGGCCGGTTGCGCCAGCAACGCCTACGGAAACAGTGTTTTCAGCCACGTTGTGCTCCTTTATCGGCCAGTACCGGCGTACACGGTTGCTTCGTCTTCTGCGTCGAGACCAAATGCGGTGTGCAGTACGCGGACTGCCTCTTCCATACGGTCTGCGCGGGTAACCACCGAGATGCGGATCTCAGAGGTCGAAATCATCTCGATGTTGATGCCTGCGTCGAACAGTGCGCGGAAGAGCTGTGCCGAAACACCGGTGCTCGTACGCATACCTGCACCGACAACGGCGATCTTTGCGATCTGGTCGTCCATGAGGAGACGGGTGAAGCCGAGCTCTTCGCGCTCTGCCTCGAGTGCTGCGAGCACCCGCTCACCGTCAGCGACGGGGATGGTGAAGGAGATATCGGTGCGACCCTCTTCCGAGATGTTCTGCACGATGATGTCGATGTTCGCGTCGGTCTTTGCGACGACCTCGAAGATCTGAGCGGCTTTCCCAGGGACATCGGGGACGCCGCCAACGGTGATCTTCGCTTCGCTCTTCTCAGCTGCGATACCTGTGATGACTGACTCTTCCACCTGGACTCCCTTCGGGTGACCCTTTGCGGGGTCGTAAACAATGGTGCCCTCTTCGCCACTGAAGGACGAGCGGACGTGCAGGACTACGCCGTGCCTGCGTGCGTATTCAACAGCGCGGAGGTGCAGGACCTTTGCGCCAGATGCGGCGAGTTCGAGCATCTCTTCCGCAGTGATCGAGTCGATCTTGCGCGCGAGAGGAACCATGCGCGGATCGGTCGTGAAGACACCGTCAACGTCGGTGTAGATTTCACACACGTCAGCGTTCAGCGCTGCGGCGAGGGCGACTGCGGTGGTGTCGGATCCGCCGCGACCGAGCGTGGTGATGTCACGCGAGTCACGGTTGAAGCCCTGGAAACCAGCGACGATTGCGACCGCGCCCTTGTCGAGTGCTTCACGCACGCGACCCGGGGTGACATCAACGATCTTTGCCGAGCCGTGATCAGCGGTCGTGATCATGCCTGCCTGGCTGCCGGTGAACGAGAAGGCGTCGACGTCCATGCCCTTAATGGTCATAGCGAGCAACGCCATCGAAATTCGCTCGCCTGCGGTGAGCAGCATGTCCAGCTCGCGGGGAGCTGGGTTAGCGGTGCACTCAGATGCGAGGTCGAGCAGCTCGTCGGTCGAATCTCCCATTGCGCTCACAACAACAACAACTTCGTTGCCTGCTTCGTGAGTTTCTACAATGCGCCGCGCAACTCGCTGAATGCTCTCTGCGTCGGCAACCGATGAACCCCCGAACTTCTGCACGATCAAAGCCACGTGGGGTCCTCTCCTTAGGGTCTATACCGCCTCACAGTCTACAACGAGCGGCATGCTTCTCTCGTCTGCGACCTGTAAGAATGGCGTAATTATGCGTCTCCGAGTACGCGACGGCCCTCAAATGCGCGGCCAAGCGTCACTTCATCAGCAAATTCCAGATCCCCACCAACCGGCAAGCCGGACGCAAGGCGGGACACAGGAACTTCCATGCTGGACAGCAGTCGAGACAAATATGCCGCGGTCGCTTCACCCTCAAGGTTCGGATCTGTCGCGAGAATGACTTCCTTGATCTGGGTATCACCGAGTCGGCGCATCAGCGCGGGAATACTGAGGTCATCAGGCCCGATGCCATCGATCGGGCTGATCGCGCCGCCGAGCACGTGATAGAGCCCACGGAACTGGCGGGTGCGTTCGATCGCGACGACGTCCTTGGGTTCTTCAACGACGCAGATGAGTGTCTGGTCACGCTTGGGATCGCTGCAAATTGAGCAGCGCTCGCTCTCGGTGATATTGCCGCAGAGTTCGCAGAAGCGTACGCGCTCGCGCACGGTGCTGAGGAGTTCTGCGAGACGGGTCACGTCAAAGCTCTGCGTCTGCAGAATGTGGAAGGCGATTCGTTGCGCTGACTTTGGTCCGATGCCGGGGAGGCGTCCGAACTCATCAATGAGGTCCTGCACGATTGCGTCGTACATGCGTTACCTTTCGGCTCGGTTCGGAAGCTCGCGCTCCTCAAGGAAAATGGCGCCAAGCACCTCGCGTACGACGGCTTCGCCATAGCGGGTGAATGACGGCGCTGACTTGCTGCGCGGCGCCTCGGCAGGCGCGTCTGCTGCTGCGTTTGCTGCTGGTGCGGGCGTTGCCGCCTCGGTATTCACAGTTGGCGGATCCGCCTGCGCGGGTGCCGATGCAACTGGCTCGGCGGGTGCGGCCGATGCGGGGGTGGCAGAAGCAGTTGCCGTAGTTGACGCGTCAGCCACTGGGGTCTTTGGCTTCGCGTGGGCAGCGAATGCCGCGAGACGGGCGGCGATTGCAGTGTCGGCCGCTTGCGATGCCGGGGTTGACTCGGTCGAGTCGGCTGGCTGCTGGCGATCCGCTTCGGGATCGTTTTCGGTAACCTGCGAGGACATGCCTGCGTAGGGGTCCGAGTACGGATCTTCATCTTCGTCAGGGAAGTACGGCTCGTAGTCATCTGCCGGGTCACCCGGTGCGGCGGGAGCCGCGGGTGCGACAGGCTCAGCCTTCTCCTCTACGACGGGCTCGGCCGACTCGGGCTCAGGCTTAGGCGCCATGACCGGCTCGACAATGGGCTCGGACTCAACAACGGGTTCTGGCGTCACAACTGGCGCCGGGGCTTCTGCAACCGCAGGCTCAGCGACGACCGGCTGGGGCTCCATTGCGGGAACCTCGACCGGAGCCGGCGGCGCAATGGGAGCCTGCTGCGCAACAACGGGCCGCTCTTGGACAGGGACCGGAGGCTCCGCTTGCACGGGAGCAATGGGCGCTGCCTCTGCGACGGGCGCTGCTGGCACTGCGGGTGCCGCAGGGGTCAGCGGAGCAATCGCTCCTGGCTTGGGTGCCGGGGGCTGCGGATCCGCCCACGCGGGTGCAGCGAGCGCCGGGCCGAGCGCGTTCAGGCGCGCGGAGATCCGGTCGGCGGTTGGGTCAGGCTTCGGCGCTGAGCCAGCTCGGTGAGGCTCCTCAGGAGCAGAGCCCGCGGGCTCTGCTGGAGATGCGGGAGCCGCCGCTTCCCGTACGGCAGCCTGCGGCTGCAGCTGAGTCGGCTTGTACTTCACGCGGATGCCAACAGCCTCGAAGATTGCTTCGCGGAGCGGGCCCGCGCCTGCCGACTTGAACACTGCGAGGTCGGAGCGCGATGCGACACCGAGCTCAAGCACATCGCCCGTCAGGGAGAGCGGCTGGACCGGTCGAACCGCATTCCAAGCGTCACGGTTCTGCTCAAGAATTTCTTCGAGCAGATCACTCCAGACTTCCTGCAGATCAGAGATGTCGGGCTCGCCGGTCTCTTCAAGCTCTGCGCCTTCGGCGTCTGCCATCGGTGCTGCAGGGGTGGGAGCAGCGGCGGGCGGCACCTGGTGCTGTGTCGGCTGCTGCGGAGCCTGGGGCTGCTGCGGAGCCTGGGGCTGCTGCGGAGCCTGGGGCTGCTGCACAGGAGCTGCAGCCTGTGGCTGTGCCTCGGGCTTCGGCTGTGAGGGCTTGATCGGCTCGGTACCGATGCTCTCGATCTGTGCCGCACTGAGCACGTCTGAGATCGGGCGACCGAACTTCGCAGCACCCTCGTTCGGATGCGGCTGAGTGCGCTGGCCCGCGGGAACCTGGGCAGTAGGCGTCTGCGGCTGGCGCTCCTGGGGAGCAGGAGCCGCCTGAGGCTGCGCCGGTGCCTGAGGCTGCAAAGGAGCGACCGGAACCTGCTGCGTCGGAGCGGCCGGAACCTGGGCGGGCTTGTCGCTTTCGCGCAGGAATTCGCGGATCGAGGCCGCCGTCTGCGCGGCGTTCGGAACAGCGGCGGGCTGCTGCGGAACCTGAGCAGGAGCGGGAGCCGACTGCTGCGGCGGCTGCTGCTGCGCGACCGGCTGAGCGGGCGCGGGCGTCTGGGATACCGGACGCTGCTGAGCGGCAGGAGCCTGCGCTGCCGGAGCCTGGCGCTGTTGCACGGGTGCAACAGCTGCGGGTGCAGCAGGCGCTGCCGAAACCCCAGCACCACCGTCATGTGTTCCCATGCCGACAAGCGCGCGGGCGATCATGAGCTCAAGCTGCAACTTCGGAGTGGTCACGCCACTCATCTGGTCGAGGGCAGCTGCCACCGTGTCTGCAAGCGCTGAAAGCTCAGCTGCGCCAAAGACGCGAGCCTGCTCGAACATGCGCGCGAGCTGATCTTGCGGAACACCGCGGAACACCGCCGTCGCACCATCAATATTGGTCGCGTTCACGACGATGAGGTCACGCAGACGCTCAAGCAGATCTTCGACAAAACGACGCGGATCTTGCCCCGTCTGCACCACGCGGTCGACCGCGTAAAACGCAGCACGAGCATCGCGCTGACCGAGCGCAGTAACGACGTCGTCGAGCACCTCGGCGCTCGTGAAGCCGAGCAAACCGGCAGCACGTTCAGCAAGCACGAGGTTGCCCTCAGAACCGGCAATGAGCTGGTCAAGAATTGAGAGCGTATCGCGCACTGATCCGCCGCCAGAGCGAACGACGAGCGGCAGCACGCCTGGCTCAACCTGCACGCCTTCGCTGTCGCACAGCTGCTGCACGTAATCAACAAGTGTGCCGGGTGCAATCAGGCGGAACGGGTAGTGGTGCGTACGGGAGCGGATCGTCCCGATCACCTTTTCAGGCTCAGTGGTCGCAAAGATGAACTTCACGTGGGGCGGCGGCTCTTCAACGATCTTGAGCAGGGCGTTGAAACCACCAGCGGTAACCATGTGGGCCTCATCAATGATGAAGATCTTGTAGCGATCACGCGCGGGAGCAAATACTGCTCGCTCACGCAGATCTCGTGCGTCATCGACGCCACCGTGGCTCGCGGCATCGATCTCGACAACATCGAGCGAGCCACCGCCGCCGCGGCTAAGCTCAACACAGCTTGGGCAGGTGCCACACGGAGTGTCTGTCGGGCCCTGCGCGCAGTTCAGGCAGCGCGCGAGAATGCGCGCCGACGTCGTCTTGCCGCAACCGCGGGGACCGCTGAACAAGTACGCATGCCCGATGCGCCCAGTGCGCAGCGCAGTCATAAGCGGATCAGTCACCTGGGACTGACCGATCATCTCGGCGAAATTCTCGGGCCGGTACCGACGATAAAGAGCTGCAACCACGAAGTCCATGCTACCTGGGGCCACTGACATTGAGACGTGTACTGCGCGATTCTTGTCAGGACAACTGCGATGTCACAGCCTCAACACGGGCAGCTACCAACGATCAATAAACCAGAAAATGATGTTTGGTAACGCGACAAGTACCGCTCCAAACAGCAAGAACAGGAACACCCACACGATGCCAGAACGGTGGGCAAGTCGTTGCCCGCCTGCAGCAACCTGCGTCCGCGGGTAGGCAGCGCGCGGATCGGAATACGTCTGCGCCTGGTGTTCGAGTTCTGCCCCGAACAACTCAGCGAACCGCAGCAGGGCAGTGATCTCAGCCTGGTCATGACGTTTTCCGACTTTTCCTGACGCGACGATCATTCGATCTTCGACAATCTCGATGTCCCACCTACTGCCAGTATCAATGAGGCAGGCCATCACGTCAGGTGTGAAGAGCTCCAGCGCGTCGCGCTCGTACCCTGCCGGGACATACACCGTGAAGTGCTTGTCGAAATCGCCCTCAAAACTCATTGGCTTCACAACTGGTGAAAACTGACGAAGCTTTCCGTTCCGACGTGAATCCACCACGATGTGCGGTAGGTCCCGTGGCAGCCGCAGCGCCAAGTACCTAAATTTCTGACGGGGCCCCTGCCGGTCCCCCTTCTTCCCGTTGTAGTTTGCGATCGCAACCTGGAGGTCTGGATCGTACGCTAGTCCACCTTGCCAAACAACGAACGAAGATCGGAACAGAGACGGCTCCTCATACGGGTCTTGCTGGCGAATCTGTGTTGCGCGCCGACGATGCGACATCTGCACAGCGGTAGGCGACTCGGCAAACATCACCCCAGCTCTTGGAGGGGTGAATCCGAAGCGAGACATGGTCAGACCGTGAGCTTCGGCGAATCGGCGGATCGCGATTTCACGACGAACATCACTCGGCCTCGACACACAAATTGAGCCGAACATGACCAACGCAATGGTGATCCACGGCAATGCAATGCACAGCAGCGGAAGCACAAAGCTTTCCCAGCCAGGAACATCACGCATAGCGGCCGGCTCCTGGTAGACGAGCGCGGTCAGACAGGCTGCGGCGAGCGCAGCAACTAGGAGGAGCGCCCCAAGCCGCGCTGTGCGGAAAGCGCCAGGATCCGCTTCGCGCACTTCCTGCCACCGCACGCGTGCTGGCCAGGTCGCACGCAAGGCGGAGAGGGAGGTGTCACGTGATGCTCCAGAGTGCATGGGTGCCTTGGTCGTCGAATCGAATGACAGTATTGGAACGTCGACTAGCGCACGTCATAGGTAAGCGAGATGCGCCGGTTCGCAAGAGCAGGGAGCGCCGAGCGCGCATGTTCAACAGCACCAGCCGTCACATCTGCGACAACGATGCCCGGTTCACGCGGGCCTAGACCGGCGACGACCCCGCCGAGCGGATCAACGATTCGGCTGAGTCCCGTGGTGGCAGTGTTTCGCGATCCGCCGCCAACGGCACCGCAGGCGACGACCCACTGCACGTTCTCCAATGCGCGGGTGCGAGTGAGCATGTCCCAATGGTCTTCCTTGCCAGGGCCTGAGGCCCATGCGGCAGCGAGCAGTGTGACCTGTGCTCCGCGCTCGCTCAGGCTACGGAATAGCTCGGGGAATCGTACGTCGTAGCAATTGGCGAGGCCGACCCGCAACCGCTCCCCCGCATGTTCGATTTCAAACACCGGCGGCAGCTCCTCGCCAGCGCGCGTGTGCTCGGCCTCGCTCGCTGCGAACGCGACATAGAGGTGCAGCTTGCGGTAGCGGGCCAGCTCGCCACCATCTGGGCCGACGGCGAGCATGGTGTTGAAGGGAAGATCCGCGCCCGAGGGCTCGAAGCCAGCGCTCACGACCGTGATCTCGTGCGCGACTGCGATCTCAGCAGTCGCACGCGCGAACGCATCCCACCATTCATCTGCGGCTGCAACGAGCGACTCAGCCGTCACGGACTGCAGCAGCATCATCGTCTGCTCAGGGAACAGCACGACCTGCGCACCCTGCGCAGCGGCCTCGGCTGCCCGCTCACGCATCTGCGCGATGTTCGCGGCAGGATCGGTTGACGGGGTGAGCTGAATGGCGGCGATCCTCATGGCTGCGATTCTGCCGTAATTGGGTGGGAAGCGCGAGCGCCGGAATGCACAACGGCGGCGAGCGCGTGCATCGCGCCAGTCGCCGTCATGACGTCAATCGGATTACAGATGTGCAACAAGCTGCTGCGTCTGCCGCGCGATCTCGGTCTCCTCATCGGTAGGTACGACGAGCACACGTACGCGCGATGCGTCCGTGCTGATGACGCGCGGTCCGCTAACGTCTGCCCAGTTACGCTCGTTGTCGAGTTCGATGCCGAACCATTCGAGCCCTGCACAGATACGCTCGCGCAGGTCAGGAGCGTTTTCCCCGACGCCGGCGGTGAACACGATGGTGTCGGCGCCGCCGAGATCGACGAGGAAGCCCCCGAGGTATTCGCGGATTCGCTTCGTGTAGACCTCAATCGCCAGCTCTGCCGCAGCCTCACCGGCAGCAGCCCCAGCACGAATGTCGCGGAAGTCGTTCGAGCCTGCAAGCCCAAGCCACCCAGAGCGCTTGTTCAGCAGCTCATCGAGATCGTCAACACTCATGCCGCGACGCAGCATGTGCAACATCGCGCCCGGGTCGATGTTGCCCGAACGAGTGCCCATGACGAGGCCTTCAAGCGGGGTGAGTCCCATGCTCGTATCGACTGACTTGCCAGCGTTGATCGCGCACGCCGACGCACCGTTGCCGAGGTGCAGGATGATCTGCTTCAGCGATTCGACGGGCTCGCCGATGAATTCGGCGGTGCGGCGTGAGACGACCTGGTACGAGATGCCGTGGAATCCGTAGCGTCGAATACCGTGCTCGCGCGCAGCTTCGCGGTCAATCGCGTACGTGTACGAGGCCGCGGGCATCGTCTGGTGGAACGCGGTGTCGAACACAGCAACGTGCGGCAGGTCGGGCAGCACATGGCGTGCGGCCATGATTGCTGCATAGTGACCTGGGTTGTGCAGGGGCGCAAGCTCGGCAAGCGCGAGAATGCGCTCGGCAACGTGATCGTCAATGAGGGTCGGCTCGATGAACTCGTTGCCGCCCTGCACCACGCGGTGCCCCACAGCAACAATGCCGAGCTCCTTGATCGGAGTGCCAGCTTCGGCAAACGCTTCAACCACAGCGCGGCAGCCCTCGGTATGGTCGTTGATCGGAAATTCGCGCTCGATCGTAGTCTCGCCAGCAGTGTGGCGGATCTGCCCAGCATCGCCGCCGATACGTTCGACGAGCCCGTTCGCGAGGCGCGCGCCCGTTGCTGGATCTACAAGCTGGTACTTGATCGACGAAGACCCGGCGTTGAGCACCAGAATCTTGGCGGAATCGGTCATGTTCGTGTTCACACGGCCTCCGGGCTGGCGGCCATGCCGGCCTGCACAGCAGTAATCGCAACGGTATTGAGAATGTCTTCGACCGTCGCACCACGCGACAGGTCATTTACGGGCTTGTTCAGGCCCTGCAGCACGGGGCCGACAGCTACTGCGCCAGCCGAGCGTTGCACAGCCTTGTACGTGTTGTTGCCGGTGTTCAAATCAGGGAACACAAAGACCGTCGCACGGCCAGCAACCTCAGAGCCGGGGAGCTTCGACGCACCTGTCGCGGGATCTGCCGCAGCGTCGTACTGAATCGGACCTTCGAGCAGCAGATCGGGACGCGTTGCCTGCGCGATCTCGGTTGCCTGGCGCACCTTGTCGACGCCCGAGCCAGAGCCTGAGGCACCGGTCGAGTACGACAGCATCGCTACGCGCGGTTCAACACCGAACTCCGCAGCGGTCTCTGCCGACGACAGTGCGATGCTCGCTAGCTGCTCAGCGGTGGGGTCTGGGTTCACAGCACAGTCGCCGTAGACGAGCACGCGGTCGGCAAGCAGCATGAAGAACACGCTCGAGACCACCGAGACGCCCGGCTTGGTCTTCACAAACTCGAGGCTCGGGCGGATGGTGTTTGCCGTCGTGTTCGCAGCACCAGACACCATGCCGTCTGCGTCTCCCAGATGCACCATCATGGTTCCGAAGTAACTGTGGTCTGCCATGCGCTCGAACGCCTGCTCAAGGTCGATGCCCTTGTGTGCGCGGAGCTTCGCGTACTCCGTTGCATACGCGTCAAGACGCGGACTCGTCTTGGGATTCACGACGGCTGCGCCCTCGATCGCCAGGCCGAGCTCGGCACCGCGCTTCCGTACGGCGTCTTCATCGCCCAAGATGGTGAGGCGCACAGTACCGCGCGACAGGAGCGTGCTCGCGGCGCGCAAAATACGGTCATCGCTGCCCTCGGGAAGCACGATGTGTGCGTTCGCTTCGGCAGCTCGTTTGAAGAGATCGTAGGTAAACATCGCGGGGGTCTGCACGCCACCGCGATGCAGGCTCAGGCGCTCACGCAACAGGTTGCGGTCAACATGCGCGCGGAAGTTTGCGAGCACCGTATCGAACTTGCGGGGCGAGTCTTCGGTGAGCACACCGCGGGTGTTCGAGATCCGCTGCACGGTATCGAAAGTACCAAGATCGGTGCGGATCACGGGAAGCGTTGAATTGATGCCATCGAGCAAAAGCGAGACCGACTCTGGCAGCTCAAAGTCACCGTTCAGCACGACCGCGCCGATGGTCGGGAACGTGGGGCTCTCATGCGCCATCGTGACAGCAAGCAACAGTTCCGAGCGGTCTGCCGCAAGCACCACTACCGAGCCCTCGATCAGACGGGGAAGCGTGTTCGGCATCGACATGCCAGCGACAACCGCATGCGTGGCCTCGCGAGCGAGCAGATCAGTGCTGCCGCGCTCAAGGCGGCCGCCAACGGCGGTCATGATTTCGGAAACCTGCGGAGCAACCAGCAGAATCTCCTCCGGCAGAACCCATACGGGTGCACCCTCGGGAACGATGCGCGCGACCTCATCGCGGATCTCGTCAAGTTTGTCGGAATCCGCACGATTCACGATCGTTGCAAGCAGGGTCGCATGCTCGGCGTGCAGCTCGTGGATTCCCAACTCAGCAACGAGCGAAAGTTCTGCCGCAGAACGGGCGACAGATTGGCCCAGCACGGCAATCGAAGACGGCTGACGTCCGCCGATGACGAGCAGCACGGGCGTATCGAGGTTCGCTGCGATACGCGCGTTCACCGCGAGCTCGGTCGGCGAAGCGACGTCACTGTAATCGGAGCCGACAACGATGACTGCGTCGCACTCGCGCTGCATCGCACGGTACGCGGCGACGATGCGCGCCATCGATGCTTCTGGCTTCGAGTTGAGCTCTTCGTAAGTCACACCTACGCAGGCCTCATAGGGCAGGTTTGCCGTTGCGCGTTCTCGGAGAAGCTCGAGCACACGATCGGGCATCGAGGCTGAACGAATGACGGGACGGAACACTCCAACGCGCGCGGCCTTCGACAGGAGGGTCTCCAACACACCGAGCGCTACTGCGCTCTTACCAGTGTGGCCCTCGGCTGAAGTCAGGTAAATGCTTGCTGCCATGACCCCACTCTAGCTAGCTCAGAAGCCTGGCATGGCGCGATTTCTCGACATCGAAACAACGTTGATTCGACGTCAAACTATTCTGAGAAAAATGCATGGGTACACATAGGGACACGCAAGCCGGTTCATTTGGTCGTGATTTCGCGCGGATTTCTGGGGTTTTCACGGCGCAGACCCCCGTTTCGATCAGGTGGATCGTCGGCCGAGGCCAGCTTTCGAGGGAAACGCGTTGGCGCGGGCATCAAATTCTTCTTTTCTGCACCCAACCCGACGAAAATGGGTCATTCTCCCCAAAAGAGGGCTTTCATGCGCAAAGAACGGGCTTTCTCGGGAGAAAGGTCCGGTTTCGACAGGTTAGCCCTCGCGCGCGACGCTGCCCGAAAGCCCTCGTAAACACACGGAGACACAAAAGACCCCTCATGCACCTGACAGAGCCCGGCTACCCTTGCTTCGTTTCCGACCTGGGGGAGTTTACCGAGATGCCACCACATGAGGGGCTTCTTGTATTCTAGCGGATCACTTCATGAAATCAGGAACCGGGCGAAACTTCGGGTGAGTTGTCAGTGTCGGCACTCGTCGCCGAGCCCGCCACAGCGTCTTCGCCCTCGTGATTGCCGTCGTCTTCTTCCTCATCCGTGCCAGCGAACTGTGCCATGTGCAGCGCAGCGTATGCGCCACCGCGTGCGAGCAGCTCCTCGTGGGTGCCCTGCTCGACGATGCGGCCAGATTCCATCATGAGGATCGTATCCGCATCGCGAATCGTCGAAAGACGGTGTGCAATGACGAACGAGGTGCGGTCCTGGCGCAGCGTCTGCATAGCCTTCTGCACCAGTACCTCGGTACGAGTATCAACCGACGACGTCGCCTCGTCAAGGATGAGCAGCGACGGGCGGGCGATGAACGCACGCGCGATCGTCAGCAGCTGACGCTCACCAGCAGAGAGCGACGAACCATTCTCATCAATCACCGTGTCATAGCCCTCTGGCAGCTGGCGCACGAAGCGATCCACCATGGTCGCCTGTGCCGCTTCAATGACTTCGTCATCGGTGGCGTCGAGTCGACCGTAGCGAATGTTCTCGCGAATGGTGCCCTTGAACAAGAACGCATCCTGCAGCACCATACCGACATGACCGCGCAACTCAGCACGCGACAGGTCGGTGATGTCGACGCCGTCGAGGGTGATCCGCCCACCATCAAGTTCGTAAAAACGCATGATGAGATTCACGAGCGTGGTCTTGCCGGCGCCGGTCGGGCCGACGATCGCGACGGTGTTGCCCGGCTCCGCTTCGAGCGAGAGATCCTGGATGAGTGGGGTCTCAGGTGCGTAGCCGAATGAGACACCTTCGAAGACCACGCGACCGCTGGTGCGATCGGGAAGATGGGTCTTTGCCGATGCCTCGCTGTCGGGAGCTTCTTCCTCTGCATCCATGAGCTCGAACGTGCGCTCTGCCGAGGCAATGCCAGACTGCATCATGTTTGCGAGACCAGCCATCTCGCCGAGCGGCTGCGAGAACTCACGCGAGTACTGAATAAACGCCGTCACATCACCGAGGGTGAGCTGACCTGCGGTCACGCGCAGCGCACCGACCACGGCGATGAGGACGTAGCAGAGGTAAGAAACGAACTGCATCGACGGCATGATCGAGCCAGAGAGAGCCTGCGCCTTGAACGCCGAGGTGTAGAGACGCTCATTGCGCTCGTCGAAGAGCTCGACCATCTCGCGGTCACGGTTGAAGATACGCACGAGTTCGTGGCCCGTGAACGATTCTTCGATGTGGCCGTTGAGCTCGCCCGTGCTCTTCCACTGCGTTGCGAACAGCTTCTGGGCGCGCACACCAACGATGCCAGCAATGATGCCTGACAGCGGGAGGGCGATCAGTGCGATCAGTGCGAGCTGCCACGAGACGATGAACATCATCGCGATGATGCCAACCACCGTCAGGAACGAGCTGACCAGCTGTGAGAAGCCCTGCTGCAGCGCCTGCTGAATGTTATCGACGTCGTTCGTCACGCGCGACAACACGTCACCGCGCTGCTGCTTGTCGAAGTAGCTCAGCGGCAAGCGGTTGAGTTTTTCCTCGATGTCTTGGCGCAGCTTGAAGACGATCCGCATGACCAGACCGTTCAGAATGTAGCCTTGCAGCCACATCAGGAAGGATGAGACGAGATACAGCGCGAGCACCAACAAAATCAGGCGCGAAAGGTGCCCAAAGTCGATAGTGCCGCCCATGACGCCGTTAAAGATGACGTCCATTGCTTGGCCGAGTACCTTCGGCGCGATAACCGTGAGGGCAACCGACCCAACCACGAGCAAGACCACGAACATGAACGTGAACTTCTCTGGGCCGAGCAGGCCAAAGAGTCGCTTCGCAGACGGCCAGAAGTGCTTTGCCTTCTTTGCCGATGCGTTTCCGAACATGTCGCCATCAAGCTCACCGGGGGTGAACTCTTCTTCGATAGTTTCTGTCTGCTCAGTTTCAACTACGGCTGACTGAGTTCGTGACTTTTTTGCCATTACTCTGCTCCTGCCGTATCCATCTGAGAAGCGACGATCTGCTGGTAAATCTCGTGAGATTCAAGCAGCTCGTCGTGGGTGCCACGGCCAACGAGTTCGCCGTCTTCGAGGACGAGGATCTGGTCTGCATCCATGATCGAAGACACACGCTGAGCCACAATAATGCGGGTTGCGCCACTCGTTGCCTCAGGCAAGGCTGCGCGCAAACGCGCGTCGGTTGCGACGTCGAGCGCCGAGAACGAATCGTCGAAGAGGTACGCGCGGGGCTTTGCCACAAGCGCACGGGCAATCGAAAGTCGCTGCCGCTGACCGCCAGATACGCTCGTGCCGCCCTGCGATACAGGTTCTTCGAGGCCGAGTTCTTTGTCGCGCACGAAGTCTTCACTCTGCGCGACGCGGAGCGCCGCCCACAGATCTTCTTCGGTCGCTTCGGCATCACCGAACCGCAGATTCGACGCAATCGTTCCCTTAAACAGGTAGGGACGCTGCGGCACCAGGCTCATCGCCTGTGCCAGCTGGGCGCGAGTGAGCTGATTGAGGGGTTGGCCATCGACGCGGATCGCTCCCTGCTGCGGATCGAACAGTCGCAGCGCGAGATTGAGCAAGGTCGTCTTACCAGAGCCGGTCGAACCGATGATGGCGGTCGTCTGCCCGGGCTCTGCGACGAAGCTGACGTTTTTAATGACCGGCTTCTCAGCTCCGGGGAAACCGAAGGTCACGCCGTCAAACTCAATGCGACCATTCGTCGGCGTTGCCACCAGGTCTGTCTCGGGGAACTCAAGCGACGGCTTGGTATCAAGCAGCTCGCGAATTCGCTCAGCGCAGACCACCGCACGCGGAATCATCATGGTCATGAAGACACCCATCATGACTGCCGCAAGAATCTGGAGGAGGTACTGAAGGAATGCCGTGAGCGATCCCACCTGCACGTCGCCTGCTTCTACTCGGTGGCCGCCGAACCACAGCACTGCAGCAGTCGCGAGGTGGAGGACCATCATGATGATCGGGAACATCAGGACGAAGATGTTGCCAACCTTCACCGAAACCTGAGTGATGCGGTCATTCGCACCGCGATAACGCTCGGCTTCAAAGTCTTCACGGACAAACGCACGCACGACGCGGATACCCATGATCTGCTCACGCAGAACCGAGTTAATGTCGTCGACGCGGTCCTGCATCGTTCGGAACAGAGGCAGCAGGAGCCACACCAGGAAACTCACGATGAGGGCGAGCAAGCTCACAGAGACCCAGACCAGCCACGACATGCCTGCGTCTTCACGCAGCGCCATGATGATGCCACCGATGCACATGATCGGTGCCGACACCATAAAGTTCAGGGTCATCAGCACGAGCATCTGCACCTGCTGGACGTCGTTCGTACCGCGAGTAATCAGCGTGCCCGCACCAAAAGACGTGGTCTCGAGTGTTGAAAGCGAGTCAACCTTGCGATATACCTCGCGGCGCAGATCGCGGCCAACACCCATCGCTGTCAGTGAGCCAAACACCACCGCGGCAACCGCGGCGAAAACCTGAGCCAGAGCGATGACGAGCATGAACCCGCCGGTACTCCAGATGTAGTCGGTGTCACCCTGGACGATACCGACATCAATGATCTTTGCGTTCAGGCTGGGAAGCCAGAGACCGCAAATAGTAGACACCAGCTGCAACACAACAACGAGCGCTATTAACCACCAATAGCGCTTTGCATGCTTCAGCGTGAGTGAGAGGAGAGCCAACGTGCACCTTTCGAGAACTCACAAAACGAGGTTTCGCACGTTTGCCAAGACGCAAGAAACAGAGTGGGCAAGTCTAACATTCTGAAGCTGTATTCGAACAGGACGGAAGGAGACAAAAAAGAACGGGGCCACCCGAAGGTGACCCCGTTCCGAAGTATCGCTAAAGTGCGAAAAAACTTAGACGAGCTTTACGCCAGCGCCAGCCTCTTCGAGCTTCTTCTTTGCGTCTTCAGCAGCTTCCTTGTTAGCGCCCTCGAGGACAGCCTTGGGAGCTTCCTCAACGAGTGCCTTTGCCTCGCCGAGGCCCAGGCTGGTGAGCTCGCGCACAACCTTGATGACCTGGATCTTCTTGTCGCCAACGTTGTCGAGGATGACGTCGAACTCGTCCTTCTCCTCAACAGCCTCAGCAGCTGCAGCGGGTGCTGCAGCAACTGCGACGGGAGCAGCAGCCGAAACGTCGAAGGTCTCCTCGAAAGCCTTTACGAACTCCGAGAGCTCGATGAGGGTGAGCTCCTTGAACTGTGCGAGCAACTCTTCAGTCGAAAGCTTAGCCATTTGTATCTCCTTGATGTTTGCCCCCTCCACTCAGTGAAAGAGGCTGATTCTTTAAATGCGGATCCGGCGAGAGCCGAATTTACGCGTCCTGCTTCTCCTGCAGCGCACCGAGGCCGCGAGCGACCTTGGCGGGCAGTGCGTTGAACAGCTGTGCAGCACCGACCAGAGCAGCCTGCATAGCGCCTGCGGCCTTCGCCAGCAGAACCTCGCGGCTCTCGAGATCGGCAAGCTTGCCTACCTCAGCGGCAGTAAGGGCGTTTCCGTCAAAGAAGCCGGCCTTTACTACCAAAAGAGGGTGTGCCTTGGCGAAGTCACGCATTGCCTTTGCGACTGCGACGGTGTCACCGTGAACGAAAGCGAGTGCCGAAGGACCGGCAAGCTCGTCATCGAACGCAGTGATTCCGGCGTTGTTAGCCGCAATCTTGGTCAGCGTGTTCTTCGCCACAGCGTACGTCGCGTGCTCGCGGATGCTGTTACGGAGTTCACCCATCTCAGCAACCGAGAGACCGCGGTACTCAGTCAGCAGAACGGCACTCGACTCTTCAAACTTGCGCTGAAGATCGGCAACCGTAGCGTCCTTTGTAGCCATGGCGCTCCCTTAGTTGTTGTCTCCAACCAACGGACGTTGGTCGGTGGCCGCGCCGCACGAAACTTCTCTAAAAACAAGAAAAAGCTCCGGCGCGCATGCACGGAGCTTCACTGAGAGAAGTTACTCAAGGAATATCTGTACCTGCGCTGGTTTCTGCAGAAGCAGACATTACGGAAATCAGTGAAGATTTCTACCGGCGGTCTTGGGCCGTGGAATAGCCTAACACAGAAAACACCCCCGCCGGTAAGCGGGGGTGTTTTCTGTGCGTCGGGCTTGCCGATTAGGCAGCTGGCTTCAGCATGTAGCCAGCACCGCGAACGGTGTGGATCATCGTAGGGCGACCGGTGTCGATCTTCTTGCGAAGGTACGAAATGTACAGCTCAACAACGGTGGGCTTGCCCTTGAAGTCGTATGCCCAAACACGATCGAGGATCTGCGCCTTCGACAGCACGCGTCCCACATTGCGCATCAGGTAACGGAGCAGCTCATACTCGGTGCTCGTGAGGGTGATGATTTCGCCACCACGCTCCACCTCGTAGCTGTCTTCATTCAAAGTGAGGTCACCAACCTGCAAGAGCGCAGCGGGGCCACCGGTAGCGCCCATGCGCGCACGGCGCACGAGGCCACGGAGGCGAGCGAGCAGCTCTTCGAGGCTGAATGGCTTGACGACGTAATCGTCGCCACCTGCGGTCAGGCCAGTTACGCGATCTTCCACTGCGTCAAGCGCGGTCAGGAAGAGCACGGGGAACAGCGCGCCGGATTCACGAACCCGGGTCAGCAGCTGCAGGCCATCCATATCGGGGAGCATGATGTCGAATACTGCAACATCAGGCTTGAAGGTCGACGCCAGTTCAAGTGCTTCCGCTGCGTTCGAGGCCGTTGCTACTTCCCAGCCTTCGTAACGGAGCGCCATAGCAATGAGCTGCGTGATCGACGCTTCGTCATCTACTACGAGTGCGCGAACCCGTGTATCAGGGTCGCTTATCAAATTATCGGTGGACATGTCAATATACTCTCTCATCACACTGAAGAGTCGCTGAATATACAATGAGTACTACAAGAGGCTCTTGAGACCCAATAACGCTACAAAGCAACTCTGAATACTAACAGTGAACGACGTGCCACAATGGACGTCGTGTCTGGTCTCCCGTACTCCAATCGAATCGTGACAGACGGCACGGATCGTGCAGCCTGGTTCCAAGCCCGTAGCCGTGGCGTCACCGCAACCGATGTCGCAAAGCTCTCTACTCCGCGTTCAATCCAAAACGCGGCGCAGGAAAAGCTCTACGGCAGCAGCTTCCGCGGCAACGCATTCACGGAACATGGCAACCTCCGAGAGCCGGTCATCGCAGACTGGGTGCTTCGTGAATACGGTATTGCGCCTAGCCAGGCACTTTTCCATGCTGAGTATGATTTACGCCACCTCGCGACGCCGGATGGCCTAGTTGAGCGGGAAAGTGGCCGTCTTGAGCTTGCTGAGATCAAAACTACGAACAAGCTGTGGAGAACCATTCCGCGAAACTACATGCGCCAAATCTGGTGGCAGCAGTATGTGCTCGGCGCCGAACGCACGCTCATGGTGTGGGAGCGGCACGAGAACTTTGTCCCCGTCGGCGACCCCGAAATCCGATGGGTCGATCGCGACGAATCGGAAATCGAAAAGCTTGTCGGACTCGCTGGTGAGCTAATTGATGTCCTCATCCAAAGAACCACATAGCAGCATCATTGAGACTCATTTCGAGTCAAAAAGTTTTTTATTGGAAGAACGATTTGGGCGTGTCGTTCGCGGTATTTCCACTCAAAGACTGATCAAGATTTGCAAAACTCTCTTCAGAAAGAATTTGCACTGCACGGCGGATTTCTTCAATCCCGGGCAAGTCGCTGAACTTTCGAGTCTCAGCCCCCACCGAAAGCAAGAGATCGCCAGAGCCCCAGACTCGCTGGCCGAGATGCTGCTTCGTTCGCACATCACGAACTCGCGAAAGCGAAACATCGCTCCGTGTACGAACGAACAGGCCGTGACTTTCAATAAGACGCTCTGTCGTTACGGTGACGCGACGATTCAGCCACGCGAAGATCGGCAACAGGCCAAACAACACCGCGATAACGATCGCTCCTACACCTGCCAGCACGTTCTGCCAGGTCTCGTCTAGTCCGCCAACGAAGAAGCCGGCGAGCGCTGCAACCACGATCAGCACGAGAATCGGAAACAGCAAGCGGCGACCGTGACGGCGCAGGCGCATGATGACCTGTTCTGAACCGCCGACGGGAGCTGGGCGTCCAGGAGCACCATTCTGCTGCAGCTGTTCCCAGGTCTGCCCCGCACCTGGCTGGGATGCCGGCTGTTCGCTGCTGGACTGCTCGAAGACGGGATCCGCGCCCCGACGACCGCGACCGAACCGACGTTTTGCCGGGACGTGATCGCCAGGAATCACGGTCGTTTCGGGGAGAACCGTGGTGTGCGCAGACGTCCCGCTCTCACCCGGCGCAAGAGAGCCTGCGTTCGGGTCAGCGTAATCGGGCGAAGAAGACTGGCGCATGTTCCCATTGTGCCGGATAGTCTGGGATACAAGCACCTTGCGTTTACATCCTCGGCGAAAGGCGACCAGCATGGCTTCCAAAACAGGCGACGTTTCAGGGAACGAAGAGCCACGCTTCGATCCTGCACAGCATGCTCCTGCGGAGGGCGAGTCACTCACCGTGCCGGAAGATGTGAGCGAAGATGTAACGCAGTTTGATCGGCCGTATTCGACCGACGATCTCTATGCGACCGGGGTTCCCTCGCTTGAGGATCTGTTCGCCGATGCCGCCGCGGAGACCGCTGAGTCGATGCCGGAGGCAGCTGCGGCCGCCTGGGGCGATGGCGTCAATACGGGCGCGGATCCGGCAGCGTCACATGTGACTTCTGCAGGCGGCGATGACGACGGCAAGGGCCCGCTGCTTCCGGCTGGTCTGCTGCCAGCGGTACCCGCTCCCCCAAAGCGGCGCCTTCCGTGGGTGTGGATCGCCGCGGCTGTTGTGGTGTTGCTCGGCATTGGTGCTGGCGCGATTGCAGTGAGTGCGCGCGCAGGTGCTCCAGCCGGCGAGGCCACCTCTGAGCAAGACACCAAGAGTGAAGGCACAGCCGGCAAACAGAAAGACAGCAGCACCGACAAAGATTCGGATGACGCAGAGAAGACCACACCAGCGGCGATCGTACTACCTGAGTGTGCGCAGTTGAACCCCCTCGCGCAGAAGAGCACCGATGAGATGCTCGGCAAGGGGTGGGAAGTCAACAACGGCGAAGCGGCCTTCGGCACTCACGACACTGATGTCTTCATCGGTGATTCAACACGAGCGGCGCTTGGAAAAGCTACGCAAATTCGCGGCTGCCAGTATGCGTTCCATTTGGAGTCTGGCACGCGTCTCATAGCGGCTGAAGTGCCAGACGATGCGCGCGATGAGCTCATCGCTGTCATGGCGGCAGATTCGGAGATCACGCAGGGCACCATTGGCAAGGCGAAACTCTTCACTTGGGAGGAATATGTGCCTGAGGGCCATATGCCTTACCGCTTCACCGCTCACATTTTCCTCGACAACGCGTGGGTGCTGATCATCACGAGTCAGAAATTCGAGGAGCAGATTCAGGCTGCCTACGACAGCCTGGCTGCCGCGAACCCAGGGCTTGGCGAGTAGGCGGATCCTTTGGTGGGCCTCGGTCTAGCCTCGGCCTCTGCGTCTGCGTCTGCCCCAGTCCCTGTCTCGGCGACGCCCCAACCCCGCGAGATGGGTAGTTCCTCACGAGAAGGTGCCTTTCATACGTATGAAAGGGGCTGATTCGAAAGAACGGGCCTGTTTCGACGGGTTACCCCGAGCCGACACGCTCAAGTGTGCGACCGCTGGGCACAGTTCAGCTCGACGGGGCCCTGGAGTGATCAGAAATGGCCGCCCGGCCACAGGCCGGCCCGTTCCTATCCATGGCAGACCTTAAGATGAGGTGGTTTGAGGGCCAGTCTCAGCCAACCGCTTCCACCAGCCAACCGCCAGCCTTAGCCAACCGCCTGCACCGGCGTACCGGCGCAGCGCCCTAGCCCCGCGGCAACACCGGCACTGCTGCAAGCAGCTCTCGACCGTACGCGGTGCGCGGGCCAGCGAAGAACTCTTCGCCGCCGCTCTCGACAATCGCGCCGTTCTGCATCACGAGCACCCGCGAGCAGATCTCTCGCACAACGGCAAGGTCGTGCGAGACGAAGACCATCGTGAGGCCACGCTCGAGTCGCAACCGTTCGAGCAGCGCAAGAATGCCGGCCTGCACCGAGACGTCAAGGGCACTCGTCGCCTCATCAGCGACGAGCACCTCTGGTTCGACGGCGAGCGCGCGAGCAATTGCGACGCGTTGCCGCTGACCGCCGGAGATCTCATGCGGATAGGCGCCAGCGATGGCACTGTCGAGTCCGACTTCGGCGAGCAGCGAAATGGCACGGGCCCGTGCCTGCGCGCGGTTGAGCCGCTCTCCGGTCTCTCGGCCACGGAGCTGCACTAGCTCAATGAGTACTGAGCCAACGGTGAGCCGAGGGTTGAGCGCGGCCGCGGGATCTTGTGGGACGAGCTGCACGTGCGGGTTCGCAGCACGGATGCGTGCGCGACCGGCCATACCCGGATCGATCACCCCGGCAGCGCCGCAGAAGGTCACGCGCCCAGCGCTCAGCGGCAGCTCCCCGACGAGCGCACGCGCGACGGTCGTCTTTCCGGAGCCTGATTCGCCGACGAGACCAATGACCTCGCCGCGTTTGAGTGCAAAGTTGATGTGGCCCGCGCCGATCTCGGCGCCGTACTTCACGGTGAGGTCGGCGACAGTGAGCACGGTCTCGGCCGCCGGGTCAATCGGCACTGGCGATGCTGAGCCGTCGGGAACTGCCGCGAGCAGCTCTTGTGTGTAGGCCGCCTGTGGTCGCGAGATGACCTCGGCGAGCGTACCCTCTTCGACAATGTCACCGCCGTACATGACGGCGATCCGGTCACAGACGTCTGCGACGACTGCGAGGTCGTGCGAGACGAAGACGAGCGTGAGGCCGCGTTCACGGCGGAGTTCTGTGAGCAACGCAAGCACTTCGCGCTGCACGGTGACGTCAAGCGCGGTCGTCGGCTCATCACACAGCAGTACCGCCGGATCGCCCGCGAGCGCAATTGCGATCACGATGCGCTGTCGCTGACCGCCGGAAAGCTCGTGCGGGAACGACCGCGCAATGCGGTCTTCGTCTGGGAGCTGCACCGCCGCAAGGAGTTCGCGGGTGCGGGCTGCCGGATCCGCCGCCCCGGCCGCCTTGCAGGCGGCAAGCACCTGCGAGCCAACGCGCGCGAGCGGATCGAGCGCGGTCGCCGGGTCTTGGAACACCATGCCGATCGGCCCACCCACCGACACCTCAATACGATCGGTCGGCAGCTTCGTGTGCATCGCACCAAATTCGACACCGACCGGCAGGAGCCCGAGGATCGCCCGCAGCGTCAGACTCTTGCCTGAGCCGGACTCCCCCACGATGCCGAGCGCTTCGCCCGCCTGCAGCTCGATGTTGATGCCCGTCGCACCACCAATAATCGGGGCACCCGTCGCCGACGATGCCACCCGCAGATCGCGCACGCGCACGTGACCACGCGCGACCGGCTCGGACACCACGCCTGCGCATCGAATGGGCGCGTGCGCCGAGCGGGGTGGGGCCTGCCTGATCCGCATTGCGTCGCCGATACCGTCTCCAAGCAGTGACAGTGAAATGCCGGTAATCACCACTGCGAGACCAGGCAGCGTCGACAACCACCAGTGCGTCGTGACGAAGGCCTGGCCGTCAGCGATCATTGTTCCCCAGTCGGGCGTCGGCGGCTGAATACCAAGGCCGAGGTACCCAAGAGTCACGATCGCAACCATGATGAGGATAATCTCGGTCGTCAGCAGCACGATCGCCTGCGGGAGCACGTTGGGCAGGATATGGCGGGTCAGCACACGTACATCGCTCAACCCAGCCCCGCGGGCTGCCCGCACCCAGCCAAGTTGGCGCTGGGACGCAGTCATGGCGCGGATCACGCGCGCATACCCCACCCAACCCACAACAGCGAAGGCAACGATGATGCCCTTTGGCCCTGCCCCGACCGCGAAGACGAGCGCAATGACCATGACGTAAAAGGGGAATGCAATTACGGTGTCGGTGACGCGCGAGATTACCCAGTCGGTTGCGTGACCGAAATATCCGGCGAGCAAGCCAGCGGTGACTCCGATGATGAAGGGTGCAATCGCAGCGCTCACCGCAATGCCAAGGTCTACCCGGGCCGCGTACAGCACACGCGAGAGCATGTCGCGGCCGAGCTGGTCAGTGCCGAACCAGTGTGCGGCAGACGGTGGTTGCAGCCCAGCACTGAGGTCTTGCGTAACGGGGTCATAGGGCGCCAACGCGGGAGCAAAAATTGCAATTGCAATGATGCAGAGTGTGAGCAACGCACCGGCAACAAATGCGGGCGACGCGAGTGCCCGCGCGGGACGTGACTGGCGCACGCGATGTGGGCTCGGGGTGCTTGGCAGCGCGGAGCTCGGCAGACCGGAGCCTGGCAGTGTTTCGTTACTCATCACCGGCCTCCTTGAGAGCCCCGCAGGCGCGGATCAATGAGTGCAGACAGCACGCCGGCGATGAGACCGATGAATACGACAAACACGGCGCAGTACAGCGCGATGCCTTGCACGACCGGGAAGTCGCGCGAACTAATCGATTGGAACAGCAGCGTGCCGAGACCATTGATGCCGAAGACCTTCTCTACTACGAGGGTCCCACCGACCAGCGCTGCGGTGTTCACGCTCAGCAGGTTCAGGGTCGGGACCGCGGCGTTCCGCAGCACGTGCTTCCAGGTGATGGTGCGTTCGGGAACGCGAGCCACACGAAGCATCGTGACGAACTCCATTGACATGGCTTCGAGTAACTGTGCGCGCAGGGAGCGGATCAGCGGCGGCGCCATCCCTAGCGCCACGGCGAGCGCGGGGAGCACGAGGCTCCGCAGCGGGTCGCCGGGGCCGTTACCGACGCCGCCGACAGGGAACCAGCCAAGGTTCACCGCGAAGACCAGGATGAGAATGAGGCCGATCCAGAAGAGGGGCATGCCCATCGTGATCGTCGGAAGCACACGCACCACGTGATCGACCATCTTGCCTTGCCGTTTTGCTGCGGCAAGCGCGAGGGGCACCGCTATCAACAGCGCAAAGAGCACCGCAAGGCCAACGATGCCAAAGCTCACTGGAGCGCGGCTCAGCACGAGTTCACGAGTTGACACCCCAGTTACGAGCGAGGCGCCGGTGTCGCCCTGGGTAAACAGGTGGCCAATGAATGACAGGTACTGCTGCCAAAGTGGCAGGTTTAGGCCGAGCTCGGTGCGGAGTGCGGCAAGTTGTTCATCTGTCGCGCGCTCCCCCAGGATCATCACTGCGGGATCGCCTGGCACGATCCGCAATAACAAGAAGACGGCCGTCACGACTCCGAACATGACTGGGACAAGGATCGCGAGTGTGCGACCCACTGAACGAAGTCCCTGTTGCATGCCCTCAATCCTATTTTGTTTCGTACCTAAGTGAGCGGGGCGGCCGGGCCCTGTGGAGAACAGCGAAAAGGGGCGGATCGCGATCACTCGCAACCCACCCCAGATCTGGGAGCCCGCACACGAACGGGCTCGGTTTCACGCGGCAACACCGCCGCATCTCACACTCCGCGCGCGATTACTCTGAGAGCCACGCATCCTGGAAGCGGACGCTGCCGTTCGGCAGAACGACAAAGTCATTGACCTTACTCGTGGTCCCCTTGAGGTTCGACGCGAAGTACAACGGAATGTACGGTGCATCATCTGCGAGGATCTGCTGAATCTCCTCATAGATCTTCTGGCGCTCGGGGCCGTCAGCGGTCGTACGACCCTCATGCATGAGCTTCGTCACGTCATCGTTCGTGTAGCTCGTCCAGAACGACTGGCTGAAGCCCTCGGGGTCGGCCTGGAAGGTCACGAGACCGTTGGGGTCGGGTGCATCCGACTGACCCGAGTTGATCATGAGGTCGTAGTCGAACGCCTTGAAACGCTCACGGAAGGTCGCAATATCTACCTGATCGATTTCGATCGTGATGCCGATCTTGGCAGCCGACTCCTGGACAATCTGCGCGATCTGGCTGCGCTGCGCGTTGCCGCTCGGGATGAGGAGCTTCGCAGTGAAGCCGTCAGGGTATGCCGAGGCTGCGAGATCCGCCTTCGCCGCATCGACGTCATACGCGAGTGCGACGCCGGGATCCGCGGCCGAATATTCAATGGTCGGCGGGATCAGCGAGGTCGCTGCGTGCGAGGTGCCGAAGGTGGTTGCCTTCGCGATGCCTTCGAGGTCAAGGGTCTGCGCGATTGCGCGGCGAACATTGCGGTCAGCAAACTCAGACTTCTTGGTATTGAAGAAGATCTGCTCGATCGCCCACGAGTCGCTCTGCGAGAGCGCGGTCGACGCGTTCGATTTCACTGACTCCGCGTTGGCCGCTGGAATCTGCTCGATCGCGTCAAGCTGGCCAGCGGTCAGCTGCTGCAGCTGCTGGTTGTCGTCTGCCACGAACTTGTAGACGAGTGAGTCAATGGCGGGCTTGCCGTCCTGCCAGTAGTGCTCGTTCTTCACGAAAGTAAGGTCGCCAGCGGGATCCCACTCACTCACAACGAACGGTCCGGTGCCGACGGGAGCTTTGAAGAACTCTTCCTCGGTCTTGCCGCCGAAGTCAGCGGGAGCGATGCCTGCCGCGAAGTTTGCGAGCTCCGAAAGGAACGGAGTGTACGGCGTATCGAGCGTGATGGCGACCTGGTTGTCACCCTTGGCTACGACATCAGCGACCGGGGCCGTGAACGCGAGCGGACCAGGAACCTCGATGTGGCGCTTGAGCGAGAAGACCACATCAGCCGGAGTGACATCAGTGCCATCCGAGAACTGCACGCCATCGCGCAGAGTGAACGTGTAGGTCTTACCGTCTTCCGAGATCTCGTGGCTCTCGGCGAGCCAATCGACGATCTCGCCGGTCTCGGTGAACGACACGAGCGGTTCGAAGATCTTGTCAATCGCGAAGGCATTGTTTGCGGTGATCTGCGTGTGGAGATCGAGATTGTCCACGGGTGCGAGACGTCCATAGGTAAGTGTGCCACCGGCGGTGGGGGCAGGCTCGGCGGATCCAGCACACCCGGTCAGGGTGAGCGCCGCGGCGAGTGCTGCGGCGGGCAGGGCCAGGCCGAGACGGCGCGCAGTGCGGCGGGTAAAGCTTGAACGGTACATGGCTCCAAGCTACGCCCCACTGATTCAGTGGACCAATGTGGCGCCTCACGGGTAGACCATCAAGCGATTGGCTACAATTACGGGGTGATGAACGACGCAACGAGCAACGAGACGACCCCCTCGATGACCCCCGCTGAGGCAACCACGATCGTGAAGCGCGCGCGCACCACTGCCGTGCTGCAGCTCATTCGAGGCCTGTTCCAGGTGATCTCTGTGCTCACCATCACCGTGTGGGGCTTCCTCGCATGGCCGATGCCCGTTGGCATTCTGAGCGGCCTCATCGCCCTCGTTGTCTCCGTCGTGGTGTGGGCGCTGTTCCTGTCGCCCAAGCCCGTGCTGCGCACAGATCACTTTGCGCAGGCACTGGTTGAGCTCGTGCTCATCGCTGGCGCAGTGGGCGCGATGCTCGGACTCGGCGTGCACTGGGCGCTGCCCGTCGCCTTCGGCGTTATCGCCGCCGTGATTGGCTACATCGGCTCAATGCGCGTGCGGTAGATTTCGCCGCTTCTAGCTTTTGGTCCGGTGCGCTTTGGCGCATCGGACCTTTTATTTGAGTTCTGAAGGCAATTCCTGCGCGTGCCGTTCGAAGCCGTTGTAGAGAAGTCCGGCGTAGAAAACGCACGCACCTGCCACCAGGAAGAGTGCACCGGGTACGAGATGCAACCCTTCGCTTCCCATCCCGACGATCACCGGCTGCTTCCAAATTCATCGCAGTTGTGCCGTGCGCGTTGATGCGGCCTCCCCGGCTCGGCTGAGCGCGAGCAGGGAACGGGTATAGACCAGGGCCGCCTGGCACCACATGCGTCACGTTGCTGATCGCACTGAGAGGCACCCGCAACTAGGCGCATAGCCGTTACCAAAGTGGCGCAAATATGACACATGAACGAAACATCGCGAAGAACTATTGCCGGACCGTTGTACCGTGTGTATGCTGCAAACATTGCAACTGAAACGAACCGGGTGTGTAACGGGCGTTTGCTGCTCTCCCCACAACTTCATATGCCTGCCGCGAAGGATATCCCGCGGCAGTAACATCGCGCCGTTCCCCAATTTTGCGGCGTGATGTTTTCCGGTGAGTATCTCCCGGGGCGCGGCTTATCGGACCCCACCCCTATTTGAGTCCAAGCGCGCTGAGAGGCCCGGCCATCGCTGGTCGGGCCTCTCCCCTTTTTCCACTCCAGATCGCCAGTGCGCCACACAGGAATAACCGCAGACTCGTCGTGGTTGCACTGGACATGAGCGATCACCAGAAGAACCTCGCCGATGTAGTGCTCGGCCTCGACACCTTCGGCGACATCACCAACGACAACGCAGGCAATCCGCTACATGCCGCTCAGGTCATACGTGACGTTGTCGAGCAGGCTGCCCTTGCTGATCGTGTCGGCGTCGACGCCATTACCGTGGGCGAACATCACCGCGATGACTTTGCGATCTCGTCACCGGAGATGGTGCTCGCGGCCATCGCCTCGCGCACAGAACGTATCCTTCTCGGCACCGGTGTCACCGTACTCTCGAGCGACGACCCCGTGCGCGTCTACGAGCGATTCGCCACGCTCGATGCAGTGAGTAACGGGCGGGCTGAGATCATTCTCGGGCGCGGATCCTTCACCGAATCTTTCCCGCTCTTCGGCTTCGACATGAACGACTACGACTCGCTCTTCACCGAAAAGCTCGAACTGTTCTCGCAGCTCCGGAGCGAGGGGCCGATCCACTGGGCCGGCCGCCATCGCAGCTCGCTCACTGGCCAAGAAGTCTTCCCGAAGACTGAACACGAGAACGGGCTGCCAGCTTGGATCGGCGTTGGCGGCAGCCCCCACTCGGTCCTTCGCACCGTGCGCATGGGCATCCCCATGATGCTCGCGATCATCGGCGGCGACCCCGTGCGCTTTGCTCCGTTCGCCAATCTCTATCGCCAGGCCCAGGACGAGGCAGGCTACGGACAGGCAGGCGGGCCAGCTCGTATGCCGCTCGGCGTACATTCGCCCGGCCACGTTGGCGCTTCTGATGCCCAGGCCCGCGACGAGCTCTGGGAGCACTTCGCCGCGAACCGCAATCGCATTGGCCGTGAGCGCGGCTGGCCTGAGACCACGCGTGAGGAGTTCGAAGCAGAAGCCGACAACGGCGCACTGCACGTCGGGTCCCCCGACACAGTCGCAGAGAAGATCGCCAAGACCGTCACCTCCCTCGGCGCCGATCGCTTCGACCTCAAGTACGCCAACGGCACCATGTCTCACGGCAAGCTCATGGAGAGCATCGAACTCTTCGGCACCCAGGTCGTCCCCCGCGTGCGCGAGATCCTGTCAGCGCAGTAGCGTTCCGCTCCCCTGCGCCAACCCCGCGAAACAGTCCGTTTCTGCCGAGATCAATAGTTTCACCGTGCAGAAACACCCCTTCTCGACAGAACAGGGCCTTTTCGCGCGGTTGACCGGCTCCGCAAGCAGTCGAACTACCGGGGCGCCACGATCCGCGCCTCGTGCAGCACCGATGCACCCTGCTCGACCGTGCCGCTAATGGCTGCGAACAGCAGGTCGGTTGCGGCCTGACCGTAGTCACGTGCGCGCAGATCGACACCGGCCATGCCGTCGTCGCTCGGCCCGAGTGCCATTGAGGCCATGAGCATTGGCGCGGATCCCTGCGCCGCCCGCATCGCTTCTGCCCTGCGTGCGTGACCCTGGGCAGCCCAGATCACCGCATCTGCGCCGTCCTCGGCCGCGTGCTGCATAATGCTGAGCATATCGGCGTCTGCGAGCGCAATTTGGGCGGTGTACAGGTGAGGATCGCGGCCAGTGTGCGCACACCACTCTTCGTATCCGGCGCGCAGCTGCGCACCCCAGAGCGGCTCGCGGTCGGGCAAGAATCCGACCAGCGCCGGTGCCGTGTAACCAGCGCTCGCAAGCACCTCGAGGAGGTCTTCAATGAGCTTGCGGTGATCCGCCGCGATCCAGGCAGCCTGGCGTTCGTGCCCTGGACCGAGATACTCGCCGACTGATACGACCGGGGATGACCCCGCCGCGGCAAGCGCTGCCGCAAAGGTCTCAGCCGTCGCGTCGAGCGCCAGCACACCATCGATGGCCGGGCTCGACGAACGCTTCGCATCGCCGTTTGCAAGGAGTACAAGATCTTGTCCGAGCGTTGCTGCGCGGGCCGCGACGCCAAACGCGAACTCCATGTAGAACGCGAGTTCCTGCACGTCTTCGGGAATCTGCATGCCGATCGCGCCGTGACGGCCACCACGCAACCGCTGTGCGGCGCGATTTCGCTCGTAGCCCATCTCTTCTGCCTTCGAGAGAACGCGTTCCCGTAGGGTCTCCGACACTCGACCACTGCCGTGCAACGCAGAAGAAACTGCGGTTTTTGAAATGCCCAACTCGTGAGCAATATCAACGATTGTGACCCCAGACTTCGGCATATCCACAGTCTATGGCTCCTGGCGGGCCGGGGGCGATCCGCGTTCCGAGTTTGCGTTTTTCGAAATTGCCACGTAGTTTCTACTCTTGCTGGAACGTTCCCGCAACGTTCACATCATCTGAACTCGACAAAGGAGTCACCATGTCTTCCGCACCCACTACGGCCGCGCCACAGAGCGGTCTCGCGACACTCACCACCAAGGTGGTCCTCGGTTTCGTCGGCACCTGGGTCATCGCGCTCATGGCTGCGAACCTCGTTCCCGTTCTCATCGCGGGCATGGTGCAGGATCTCGGCGTTGACATCGCCACCGCTGGCGCGCTCGCGACCGGCATGACCGCTGGCTCGGCGCTTGCGATGTTCGTCACCAACCGCTTCATCGCGACGGCGGATCGCCCCCGCCTCGGCCGCATTGGCCTCGTCTTGATGGTGCTTGGCTACGCTGCCGCAGGTTTCATCCTCACGATTCCCGCTGTCATGATCGGCCTGATGGTCGGCGGCATCGGCGCAGGCATCATGATCGCGACCGGCACCGCAGCTGCGTCGACCACAGTGAACCCCGACCGCTCGGTCACCACGATCATGGTCATCAACCGCATCGGCGCCACCGCGCTCCTCGCGATCGCACCCCTGTTCCACAATGACCTGCGTTCGGTGCTGCTCGTCATCGCAGCCCTCGGCGTGCTCGGCCTCATCATGGCCGGCGGCCTGCCGAACCTCTCCCCCGAGGCTCGCGAAGCAGCTCGCGCACACCGCAACGCTTCCTCGAACGCACCCGCAAGCAAGGTCTACACCCTGGCCGCGTTCGCACTCGCGATCTCAATGTGCCTGTGGTCGCTCACCGAAGACATGGTCTACTCGATGACCAGCGTGCTCTCGGCGCAGGCCGGCATCTCTGCTGACGCATCGAGTGCGCTGCTCGCTGGCAAGGTCTTCGGCGGCCTCATCGGCGCCCTCCTCGCTCCCCTCGCACTCCGCTGGCTCGGCCGCAGCTGGTCGCTCGTTCTCATCATCGCGATGAGCACGATCACGAAGTTCATCATGATCACCACCACCTCGGCGATGGCATACAGTGTCTCGATCCTCATCTGGGGCGCAATGTACGGCGCAATCCTCGTTCTCGTCACCGGTCTCGCTGCCGTCATGGATGTCACCGGCCGCGTTGGCGTGCTCGTCTCAGGCTTCTACCTCGCTGGCGTTGCCTTCGGCCCGCTCATCGGCGGCCAGCTCGTTGGCGTCCTCTCGCCGATCCAGTACGCGCTGCTCGTATCTGCTCCGAGCATCCTCTTCGGATCCGCCCTCTTCGTCATCAGCCGCAAGGGTCGCAAGCTCGAAGACGGCAACACGAGTGCGGTTGGCATCGTCGCAGCTGAGGCAGAGCTCTCGGACTCGGCAACCGCCGACCGCGCCTAACCACAGCCCACTCACTCCCAGAGAACAGGAGCCACATCGTGAACACCATTGCGACGCCCGCAGACCGGGTCGTATTCGCCGCGCAGGTCGTTGACTTCACCGCACCTGAGATCGTGCTCGGATCCGCCCTCGCAATCGCATCCGGCCGCGTCATCGCCGTTGGTTCGCGCAAGGACATCAGCGCATACATCACCGACGCAACCGAGATCGATGAGTACCCCGGCGCCACAATCACGCCTGGCCTCACCGACGGCCACACTCACATCGTGTTCGGCCTCGAGCTCACCCGCGGCGTGCAGCTCACCGACCTCACGCTCGCAGAGGCGAAGGGGCGGATCGCTGACGCCGCAGCCACGACAGCCGATGGCGAGTGGCTCTTCGGTTGGGGCGTAGACCCGAACATCTACACCGAGACCGGTTTCGATGGCCGCATCTTTGATGAGGCTGCAGCTGGCCACCCGGTGTTCCTGCGTATGCGTGATGCGCACTCAGCTGTCATCAACAGCGTGGGCATCGAGCGCGTCGGCATCACCGGCACGGAGACCTTTGCCGATGAGTCAGCGGTTGGCGTGGACGCCGATGGCAACCCGACCGGCTACCTCCTCGAGCTTGCCGCAATGGATCTTGCACTCGAGCGCATCCCGCAGGAAACCGTTGAGGTGCGCGCGGATCGACTCACCGAGGTACTCGATGGCATGGCTGCGACCGGTATCACCGGCACGCACGTCATGGATTTCCATCCCGGCAGCCGCGAGGTACTCGAGCTCCTGGAGAGTCGCGGAGAACTACCCGTTCGCCTGCGGTTCTCGCCGATGGTTCCGCCAGGATCTGACGAAGCTGCACTCGCAGAGATCGCCGAACTGCAGGGCCTGCACGGCCGCCGCTGGCGCGTCGAAGGCGTGAAGTTCATGATCGACGGCACCGTCGACAATGGCTCCGCTTGGCTCGCGACCCCCGACTGCTATGGCGAGGGCTTGAAGTCCATTTGGACTGACCCCGAGGCATACCGCCGCGCGCTTCGTTTCTTCGCTGAGCGCGGCGTCGCGACCGCAACCCACGCGATCGGTGAGCGCGGAGTCGACTTCGTCCTTGATGCACTCGAATCGCTCGGCGACCTGCGCGCGAATGCTGCGCACCGCATCGAGCACATCGAGTCCATTCCCGACGAGACCGTCCCGCGCTTCGCAGCTCTCGGCGTCGCGGCAAGCATGCAGCCGATCCACGGCACGCGTCACACACTGGCGGATCGCAGCGACAACTGGTCAGTACGCCTCGGCGAAGAGCGCGCGAGCCACGGTTGGCGTTGCAAAGACATTCGCGAGACCGGTGCAACGCTCGCGCTTGGCAGCGACTGGCCTGTGACCCCGTACGATCCGCGCGTCATGATGACCGAGTCGATCACGCGCGTACCGCTCACTCATCCGCACCGCGCCCCCGTTCAGCCCGAGCAGGGTCTCACCATGCGCGAGGCGCTCGAGGGTTACACCTCACACGCGGCTCGCGCGATCCGCTCACTCGACGAGGGACACCTGCAGCCGGGCGCACGAGCGGTGCTGACGGTGTTCGGCGTGGATCCGTTTACGCTCAGCGCCGCTGAGTTTGCGGCGGTTCCCGTTATTGCAACGTACGTCGACGGTGAGCCTGTGACGGTCGCTCGGTAGGGCGGGTCCCGGGCGCGCGCGCCCCGCATGCTCAACCCCGCGAAACTGGCCGTTTCTGCCGAGATCGATAGTTTCTGGCCGCAGAAACTCCCCTTCTCGACAGAAACTGCCGTTCTCGCGGGGTTGAGTCATGCCCGGGCAGTGTGTGACGTGAAACGGCCGCCACCCCACACCACCACCACCGCGTGCCGCCGGGGCAAGAACGGGCCGGCCTCGCGGCCGGGCGACCTTTTCCCGCACACCAGGGCGAATGACAACGAGACCCTATGGGTGACACCTGCATCCAGCAAGGCTCCCCTCGACTGCCCCACGGCAAAAGGAAAACGGCCTGCCACCCACGGGGTGACAGGCCGTTTTCCTTGCCCAGACACGAGTCAACCCCGCGAGATTGACCGTTTCTGCCGAGACACAAGGTTTCTACGCGGTGAAACCATCGATCTCGGCAGAAACTGCCAGTTTCGCGGGGTTGAGCCGAAAGGCAGAGCCCAAATTACGCCAGGCGTGCCTGCAGGTTCTCGTCGATCGCTGCGAGGAACTCCTCGGTAGTGAGGTAGCCCTGCTCGGGGCCGACCAGCATTGCGAGGTCCTTGGTCATCTTGCCCGACTCAACGGTCTTGATGACGACGTCCTCAAGTGCCTTTGCGAAGTCGATGAGGGGCTGGTTGCCGTCGAGCTTGCCGCGGTGCTGCAGGCCACGGGTCCAAGCGAAGATCGACGCAATCGGGTTGGTCGAGGTCGGCTTGCCCTGCTGGTGCTGGCGGTAGTGACGAGTCACGGTGCCGTGTGCAGCCTCTGCCTCGACAACCTTTCCGTCCGGAGTCGAGAGCACCGAGGTCATGAGACCGAGCGAGCCGAAGCCCTGTGCAACGGTGTCCGACTGAACGTCACCGTCGTAGTTCTTGCAAGCCCAGACGTAGCCGCCCTCCCACTTCATGGCCGAAGCGACCATGTCGTCGATGAGGCGGTGCTCGTAGGTAAGGCCTGCGGTCTCGAAGCGCTCCTTGAACTCGGTGTCGTAGATCTCCTGGAAGAGATCCTTGAAGCGGCCGTCGTACGCCTTGAGGATGGTGTTCTTCGTCGAGAGGTAGACAGGGAAGTTACGCGAGAGGCCGTAGTTCAGCGATGCACGAGCGAAGTCGCGGATCGATGCGTCGAGGTTGTACTGCACCTGTGCAACACCGTCGCTCGGCGACTGGTAAACCTCGAACTTCTGGGGTTCACCGCCGTCCTTGGGGGTGAACTCGACGGTCAGAGTGCCTTCGCCTTCGAAGCGGAAGTCGGTTGCGCGGTACTGGTCACCGAATGCGTGACGGCCGATGATGATCGGCTTGTTCCAGCCAGGAACCAGACGGGGGATGTTCGAGATGATGATCGGCTCACGGAAGATCACGCCACCGAGAATGTTGCGGATCGTGCCGTTCGGCGACTTCCACATCTTCTTGAGGCCGAACTCTTCTACGCGTGCCTCGTCAGGGGTGATCGTTGCACACTTCACGCCAACGCCGTGCTTCTGGATAGCGTGCGCTGCGTCGATGGTGACCTGGTCGTTGGTCTCATCGCGGTGCTGGATGCCGAGGTCGTAGTACTCGAGGTCAACGTCGATGTACGGGTGAATCAGACGGTCCTTGATGAACTGCCAGATGATTCGCGTCATCTCGTCGCCGTCGAGCTCGACGACCTTACCTGCAACCTTGATCTTTTCCAACGGTGCTCCAGCCTGTTGATTGTGCAATAAAACGGGGCTTGTGGCCCATAACCCTGAGTCTATCGGAGTCAGAGAGTTATCTCGACATCGAGAGAAATTTCGGGTGAGTGCGCCGAAGATTCCAGGGGTGGTTCACAGATTCCAGGCATGCGCCGCAGAATCCACGGACTTTCCGAGACCGTTATCGAAATGGACATTCGTCTACTACCCCGAACACCTCAGACAGCGATACCCTGTGAGTATGAGCAACCTCACTATCGAAGAGCTCTCTGCAGCCACGATCGTCGCCGTCAACCGGCTCGGTCTGAAGCCTGGCCAGGAGCAGTTCATCACACCTGTGTCCTATGCCGCAGCTGCCGCGGTCACGCCACCCGACAGCGCCTGGCAGCGCGTCATTTTGCAAGATGGTCGCGTTGTTGCGTTCATTCACGGCAACTTTGACCCCAATTCCACGCATGAAGAATTCCGTGCTGCACTCTGGCGCATCAATGTTGACGCTGACGCGCAGGGAGCTGGTGTCGGCACCTTCGCGGTGCAGGCACTCATCGAAGAGGCTCGACGCCGCGGCGTCGGCCGCCTGACCGTGCTCTGGGAGCGCGGCGAAGACGGCCCAGAAGAGTTCTTCCTCCACATGGGCTTCAAGCCCGTCGGCGAGACTCCATACGACGAGGTCATCGGAGCAATTGAGCTCTAACCTCGAGGCGAAGCGCGGCATTATCGCCTCGGTCGCCTCATCAGTCTGCTTCGGTGGCGTCTACTTCGTCACCCCCATGTTGTCCCCCGCGTCTGCAGAGTCGCTGTGGGGCATCCGTAACCTCGTCACGATTCCGATCATTGCGCTCGGTCTCCTGGTCATCGGCCAGCGTCACCGAATTGCCGAAATCTGGCAGCGCATTCTCAAGAAGCCGCTCCTCATTCTCGGCATCATCGTGTGCGGCATGCTCGTCGCGATGCAGCTCTGGATCTTCACCTGGGCCCCGTTGCACGGCCGCGGGCTACAGGTCGCCCTTGGCTACTTCCTGTTGCCACTCGTGCTCGTGCTCGTTGGCAAGTTCCTGTACAAAGACAAGCTCCTCTGGTGGCAGTGGCTTGCAGCTGCCATTGCAGCGGTTGGCGTCATATTCGAGATTGTGCGCGTTGGCTCGATCTCGTGGGAGACCTTGCTCGTCTGCCTTGGCTACCCCTGTTACTTCGTGCTCCGGCGCGCGCTCGGCCTTGACGATCTCGGGGGCATGTTCTGGGAGTTCGTCGCCATGTCGCCGTTCGCCCTGACCTTTGTTGCGCTCGCGGTTGCTGACGGCAGCGCGATTGACGCGAACCCGGCGCTCCTGTGGGCAGCCCCGCTCTTCTCGGTATGGACCGGCATCGCGCTCATGTGTTACATCCTCGCGTCTCGCCTCCTCACCATCAGCCTCTTCGGCCTGCTGAGTTACCTGGAGCCCGCACTGCTCGTGGTGGCGTCGATCCTGATTGGTGAGCGGATCGCAGCCGCAGAGTTCCCCCTCTACATCGCGATTTGGGTGGCCGTGTTTGTGCTGATCGGCGGCGGACTCGCGCTCGCTGTTCGCCACAGACGGAATGGCGGATCCGCCCCAACAATCAAGCTCTGACGCTACTATTCAGGCATGGAAGAACATCACGGCTACTCCGATCACAAGAGTGATCTGCTCAAGCGTCTCCGTCGCGCCGAGGGCCAGGTGCGCGGTGTCCATCGCATGATCGAGGAAGACGTCTATTGCATCGACGTCCTCACTCAGGTTTCTGCAGCGACGAAGGCACTCGAAAAGGTCGCGCTCGCGCTCCTCGAAGACCACCTCAGCCACTGCGTTGCAACAGCAGCTACAGAAGGTGGCGAGGTTGCGGCCGAAAAGCTGCGCGAAGCCTCACAAGCCATCGCACGATTCGTCGGTTAACTGAGATAATAAGAGCCCGTCCAGAGTGGAAAAGGACCACGTATGAACACGGACTCGAAGAACCCCCAGATCGACCTCTCACCCGAGATTGACGAACTTGCCGAGCTCCTGGCAAGCGAATCTTCGGTAGATGACGGGCCCGATGCGCCCTGGCGCCAGGGCTATCCGTACAGCGAGAAAATCACTCGCAAAGCGTACGAAAAAGAGAAGCGAAAGCTGCAGATTGAGTTACTGAAGCTTCAGGCGTGGGTGAAAGAGTCCGGCGAAAAGATCGTCATCATCTTTGAGGGTCGCGATGCGGCAGGCAAGGGTGGCGCGATCAAGCGGTTTACCGAGCATCTGAACCCGCGTGGCGCTCGCGTTGTCGCGCTCGAGGTTCCCACTGAGCGTGAGCGTACCTCCTGGTATTTCCAACGCTACATTTCACATTTGCCAGCGGCTGGCGAGATCGTCATATACGACCGCTCCTGGTACAACCGTGCAGGCGTAGAACGCGTCATGGGCTACTGCACACCGCAGCAGTACCTCGAGTTCACTCGCTCGGCGCCCGACTTCGAGCGTTTGCTCTCCCAATCTGGCATCCATCTCGTCAAGTTCTGGTTCTCTGTCGGCAAGGCAGAGCAGCGCGCCCGTTTCCAGTCACGCTCACAAGATCTCGTGAAGCAGTGGAAACTCTCGCCAACTGACCTTGCGAGCCTCGACAAATGGGACGACTACACTGCGGCGAAAGACGCGATGTTCTTCTACACCGATACTCCGCACGCACCATGGACGGTCGTGAAGTCGAACGACAAGAAGCGCGCCCGCCTTGAGGCGATGCGCTGGGTACTCGCACAGTTCGATTACCCCTCGAAAGACTTCGAGGTCGTTGGCGTTCCCGATTCGAAGATCATCGGCTCTCCCGCAGATGTCTACGACGACGGCGAGACGCCGACCGGCACGATGCCGGTCATTCCTCGCGACTAGCGACAGCAAGCAACGCACCCGCGCGTTCGAGCAGCACCTCGGCATCCAACATGGAGTCGAGGTGCTGCTCAGTTGTGGTAGCAAGCTCAACAAGCGATTGCGCCTTCACGAACTGCGCCACGGTGGCGTCTTGCTCGATCCGCCCCGCAATGAGGGCGACGGGTACACCGGAGCGAACTGCGAGCTCTGTCACACGCGCGGGGGCCTTGCCTTCGGCGCTCTGAGCGTCGAAGGCGCCCTCGCCAGTCACCACAAGATCAGCGGCGGCAATGGCAGCGGAAAGTCCAATGAGGTTAGCGACCGCGCTCGCTCCCTGCACGATCTCAGCGCCGAGCCAAGCGAGCACGCACGTGGTCCCGCCTGCTGCGCCGAATCCGGGCGTCATGGGGTCGAGGCCAAGGAACTCAGCAACGTGCGCGAGGCCAGCTTCTGCAGCCGGCCGGAGCGCCTCGGTGATGCCCTTCTGCTGGCCGAACTGAGCGGCCGCTCCGCGGGGGCCGAGCAGGGGCGCAGCAACATCGCTCCACACTGTGAGCGTGCCTGCCGGAACCGTGCGCATCACGCTCGTGTCGATCGTGGCGATGCGCGCGAGCCCACGGTTCCCGAGCGGCACTTCGTGACCGGCGCTGTCGAGCAGCCGAGCGCCGAGTCCGACAAGAATTCCGGCGCCAGCATCGGTCGAACAACTGCCACCGAGGGCGACATGCACGTGCGTCGCGCCAGCATCGAGGGCAGCGCGGATCGCCTCCCCGACGCCACGTGTGTGGGCGTCGAGGGGATGCAGGATGAGCTGACCAGCCGCGTCGCGTGGAAGCCTCAGCATGCCGCTCGTCTCAGCGAGCTCGACCGCTGCCGAGCCGTCTGGGAGTCGCAGCCAGTGCGCAGCCACGGAGGCATGCACCGGGCCGGTCGCGGTAAACGGCACCAACTCTGCGTCTGGAATCCCAGACTGCACAACCGCGAGGGTGCCCTCACCGCCGTCAGCCATCGGGCGGAGCACGAGGTCATCTTCGGGTCTGACAGCGGCCCAGCCGCGGGCGATTGCGGTGGCAACGCGATCCGCGCCCAATGAACCCTTGAAGGAATCGGGGGCGATCACCACCCGTGCCCGCTCGACGAACGGCATGTTAGACGCCCGTTGACGCTACGAACTTCTTCAGCGCGAACGCTGACCAGACCAAAATGCCACCGAGTACGACCGTGAAGAACCCGATGAGCACCGCGAGGAAACTTGTTGCAGTCTGCGGCCAGATCCAGGCAGCGAGACCAGCAAGGATGATGAGAATCGGTGGAATCCACAGTGCAACTCGTTCGCGCATCGCAGATCCCCACACAATCGCCAGCCACAGCACGCCCAGCATAGTGAAAGCCACGCCCATGAACGAGACCAGGAGCGCAACGGCCGTTTCAGCAAACACGATCATAACCACGCCGGCGATCATCAATAGAACGCCAATCGCGTTGGTCGCGCCAGACGAACGCGTGCCGCGGCGCAGGACCATCGCGAGACCGTTTGCGATCAACGCTGCGCCGAGCAAGATCGACAACAGCCACTTCGCAGTGACCCAAGGCCAGGTCATCAGGCCAAGGCCAGCAACGACCGCGATGCCGCCAACGATGAGCAGGCCCCACCAGGGACCGCGACTCTTCGCACTTGCAGACTCACCAGAGCCAGGAACTACTTCCCATGTCATCGCGCGGGACCTTTCGGATTACAGACCCGAATAAGCGTGCAGGCCCTTGAAGAAAACATTCACGATCGTGAAGTTAAAGATGACCGCAGCATACGCGATGATGTTCAGCCAAGCCGAACGAGTACCGCGCCAACCGCGCGTCGCACGGGCGTGAATGAAGCCAGCGTAAAGCACCCAGATAACGAAGGTCCAGACTTCCTTGACGTCCCAGCCCCAGTAACGACTCCATGCGGCCTCAGCCCAAATTGAGCCAGCGATGAGCGTGAACGTCCAGAATGCGAAACCGATGATCGCGAGGCGGTACGCGACGTCCTCAAGGCGCACAGCAGTCGGGAAGCTCGCAAGGAACTTCATGCTGGGCTCAACATCGTTCTTGATCTGGTTCTCACGACGGGTCTGCAGCAGCTGCATAATCGCAAGGCCAAAGGCCATCGTGAAGAAGCCGACCGAAAGCACCGCAACCAGAATGTGGATCACGAGCCAGTACGAATCAAGTGCCGGCGGCAGCGGCACAATCGCTACGTAGTAGTTCACCTTGGAGATGCCCAGGAAGAGCACGGACATACCCGTAATGAGTACACCGAGGAAGCGCAGGTCAACGAAGAATTGCGTGATGAGGTAGATCGCGACAATCGCGAGGGTCGCCGTCAAGGCGAACTCATACATGTTTGCCCATGGGACTCGACCCGCCCCAATGCCACGCATGACCGTTGCGGCCGCGTGCAACACAAAACCGAGCACGGTAAGCGAGAAACCAATTCGCACCGAGCGCGAGCGCTTGGTGCCAACGACAGAAGCGTCACCACTCCGGTTTGCCAGGTCAACGACGTAGAAGACGAACGCAATTGCGTACACCATCATCGATGAATACAAGGCGAGGGTCGAATAAGTCTCAAGATCGCTCAGCACAGTGGTTCACATTACCCTGTCCAGCTCAATGCATTCCTGAAAGTTTGCGGTACCAAGACTTGCGCTCACAGCCAATACTGGAACTATGGTCGCGCGCCGCACCTACTTCGCTTTGACGGTGATCTTGAAAGAGATCACGAAGTCATTCGCGGCGATGAGCTTCACATCGGTCACACCGGGCTGCAGCGCCGTGAATCCCGGGTTAAATGAGGCGGATCCCGACTTCGTGTCAGCCTGGAAATCGACAATGGACGGGTCGGTCATCTCTGCGAGGTAGCCGCCGAGGTCGTCCTCTGGGAGGAGCCCCACGAGCGTCTGCCCCACAGTCAGTTGCACGTTCTGTCCCTCGAGATCGTGGATCGCAATGATCTCAGGCGAAATCACGGGGTCAGTGATCTCCGTTCCCGTGTTCGAGTCGGGATCGCTCGGGGACGTCGAACAGCCCGTCGCGCCCAACATTGCCGTGAAAACAAGGGCCGCAGCCGCAACAACTCGCGTAGTGCTCTTACCGTTCATGGTGTGATCGTAAGCACTTTCGCCGCCAGAAGACCAGTGTGCGTTCGCAGACTGTTACTCAGCGTCCAGCTGCGTCGCAGTGTCGAGACGTGCGCGACGGTTCTTGCGCCACTGCGAGAAAGCCTTGATCGCCTCAATGAGAATGGGAATGCCAGGGATCAGCACCAGCACGATGATGAAGATCTCGCTGTACTCCTGCACAAACGGAATCTGGCCAAGGAAGTAGCCGATGAGCGTGACGCCAACGCCCCACAGCAGCGCGCCAACCGCGTTGTAGATGATGAACTGGCGGTAACGCATGTTGCCAACACCCGCAGCAGCAGGCACGAACGCGCGAATGATCGGCAGGAAGCGCGCGATGATGATCGCCTTCGGGCCGTGCTTTTCAAAGAACTCGTGCGTTCGCTCGACGTTCTCGGGGTTGAAGAGCTTGCTCTTCTCCTTCTTGAAGACCGCGGGACCGAGTTTGCGTCCGATCATGAAGCCCATCTGGTCGCCTGCAAAGGCAAAGACGAAGAGCAGGGTGCACGTCACCCAAATCGGAACATCGATGATGCCGGTGGCACTGAAGAGGCCCACCGTGAAGAGCAGAGAATCTCCTGGCAGGAACGCTAGGACGAGCACGCCTGTCTCAAGGAATACAAACGCGCACGCGAGCACGAGAGCGATCCAGCCGCCTGCCTCAAGCAGGGTCTCCGGATCAAGCCAGCTAATACCAAGCAGCGCGGGGACCTGGGTCAGCGCGGTCATTGCTTCAGTGATCATCACGGATTGAGAATATCAGCGGCGGCTGGCGAGAACCTGCGCTGCGGGAAACTCGCAGCCAGCATGCGGCGAGGCCTTCCGACGCGAAAGCCCCGCGGTGCAGTGCACAACGGGGCTTTCGGTGGGTGGGCGGAGGTGATCCGCGCCCAACTGAACGCTCGCGCGATCGGAGGTTACGCGTGTGCGCGCTCCGCCATCTCGACGACGTTCTTCAGGAGCAGGGCGCGGGTCATCGGGCCAACGCCGCCGGGGTTCGGCGACATCCACGCTGCAACCTCAGCAACTGCGGGATCAACGTCACCCACGACGCGGCTCTTGCCGGTCTCGGGATCGGTTTTACGTGAAACGCCTACGTCGAGAACGATCGCGCCGGGCTTGACATCCTCAGCCTTTACGATGCCCTCGACGCCTGCAGCAGCAACGATGACGTCTGCGCGGCGCAGCTCAGCTGACAGGTCAGCCGTGCCGGTGTGAGTGAGGGTGACGGTCGCGTTGTACTCGCGGCGGGTGAGCAGCGGGCCGATCGGGCGACCGACCGTGACGCCACGACCAATGACGACGACATTCTTGCCAGCCCAGGACTGGCCATTGCGCTCAACGAGCTCGATGACACCGCGCGGGGTGCAGGGCAGCGGCGAGGTGATCTCGGTGTTTGCGTTGAGGACGAGCTTGCCGAGGTTGGTCGGGTGCAGACCGTCTGCGTCCTTCGAGGGGTCGATCTTCTCGAGGATGCGATCGGTGTCGATGTGCTTCGGCAGCGGGAGCTGCACGATGTAGCCGGTGCAATCATCGTTCGCGTTGAGCTCGTCGAGGACGGCTTCGAGCTCTTCCTGGGTGACGGTCTCTGGCAGCTCGCGCTTGATCGACGAGATGCCGACCTCTGCACAGTCGCGGTGCTTGCCTGCGACGTACCACTGCGATCCGGGGTCGGCGCCAACGAGGACGGTCGCGAGACCGGGCACGATGCCACGCTCTGCGAGCTTCGCTACGCGTTCGGTGAGTTCTGCCTTGATGGCTGCCGCTGCTGCGGTGCCGTCCAGCTTCTGTGCGGTCATGGTGTGTTCTCCAAAAGTCTGTGTTGCGCTGGCTGTGCCTGCGCGGTGTTTCTGGGCTCGGGGTGCGCCTGTTCGGTGCTGTTGCGATCCGCCAATTTGCCAGAGATATGTAATCGGCCTTCAATATGCCATTTTCGCCCGCAAATTACATATTTACGGCCGATCGCATATTGATGGCAAGGGCGCGGATCGTTCCAAGCCCACACCCTCGCCGCGGCGTCGGCCGCCGCGTTCTTCACCCTCGGTAAGAAAAAGTGGCTTCCGTAAGGCGATTTAGCCCGAATCAGTCTTACCGAAGCTCGATTTCTGACCGAGGCGAAGTAAGGGCGCGAGTGCGAAACGCGAACGAGCCGCAGGCCACACACGGGGTGCGGCGCTGCGACTCGTCTCACATTGACGTACTACCTACGAAGAGGACTGATTACCACTGCTCGAGGCCGGGGTACAGCGGGAACGCCTCAGCAAGCGCGGTCACGCGTGCCTTGAGCGCCTCGAGGTCGCCCGCCTGCTGGAGAGTGAGGGCGATGATGTCCGAAACCTCTGCGAACTCTGCGTCGCCGAAGCCACGGGTTGCGAGCGCGGGGGTACCGATACGCAGGCCCGAGGTGACCATCGGCGGGCGGGGGTCAAACGGAACCGAGTTACGGTTCACGGTGATGCCCACGTTGTGCAGTGCGTCCTCTGCCTGCTGGCCATCGAGCGGCGAGTTGCGGAGGTCTGCGAGCACGAGGTGCACGTCGGTGCCGCCGGTGAGCACGTCAACGCCTGCAGCCTTCGATGCGTCGGTGGTGAGCGCCTCAGCGAGAAGCTTTGCACCCGAGAGCGTACGAACCTGGCGGTCCTTGAACTCGTCGGTTGCTGCGAGCTTGAACGCGGTCGCCTTTGCAGCGATCACGTGCATGAGCGGGCCGCCCTGGTGACCGGGGAACACGTTCGAGTTGATCTTCTTGAAGAGATCGAGATCGTTCGTGAGGATGAAGCCCGAGCGGGGGCCACCGATGGTCTTGTGCACGGTCGACGAAACGACGTGCGCGTGAGGAACCGGGCTGGGGTACAGGCCAGCTGCCACGAGACCAGCGAAGTGCGCCATGTCAACCCAGAGGGTTGCGCCAACCTCGTCAGCGATCGCGCGGAATGCTGCGAAGTCAAGGGTACGGGGGTACGCCGACCAGCCAGCGATGATGACCTTGGGCTTGTGCTCGAGTGCCTTCGCGCGGACGACGTCCATGTCGATAAGCATGGTCTCGGGATCAACACCGTAGTGAACAACGTTGTAGAGCTTGCCCGAGAAGTTGAGCTTCATGCCGTGGGTGAGGTGACCACCATGCGAGAGCTCGAGGCCGAGGATGGTGTCGCCGGGCTCAGCGATAGCCGAGAGCACTGCTGCGTTTGCCGAAGCACCCGAGTGCGGCTGAACGTTCGCGTACTGTGCGCCGAAGAGCGACTTTGCGCGCTCGCGTGCGAGCTCTTCTGCAACGTCGACGTACTCGCAGCCACCGTAGTAACGGCGACCGGGGTAACCCTCTGCGTACTTGTTAGTGAGAACCGAGCCCTGCGACTCGAGCACTGCGCGAGGAACAAAGTTCTCACTCGCGATCATCTCGAGGGTTGAACGCTGGCGACCGAGCTCCTGCTCGAGAACCTTTGCGATCTCAGGGTCAACTACCGCGAGCGGCTCGTTGAAGAATTCTGACTGGGTTGACATGTGCTCTCCAATATCAATCGAAATGGAATTCGACGCCTCAGCGTCGTTTCACGAGATGCGGGAGAACCCGTGTCTCGTGCAGCCCAGGCGAGCGGCCTTGTGAGGTTAATGTGTCGCTTCCCGATGGTTAATCCACCTACGCCAGTTACGACGAATTGAGTCTACCAACTGCGGAGTCGATCCGCCCACTTGTTACACCTGTTCTTCAGCAAGTGCGTTCGCGCGCGTGATCTACTACCCTGAGGCATGTGAATACCATTGCTACGACTCCTGAAGACACCCAGTGGGTGCTAACTCTTTCCTGCATCGACGGCCCCGGCATCGTGCATTCGATTTCTGGAGCGATCGTGGCAGCCGGAGGAAACATCCTCGAAAGCCAGCAGTTCGCGAGCACCGATACCGGTCGCTTCTTCATGCGCCTGCAGGTTGAGGCTGTTGCCCAGCCCGAAACCTTTGACTCGCGCTTCGAGAACGCTCTCGCGCCCGTCACCGAGCGCTACCACATGACCTGGCGCCTCGATCGCGCCGGCCGCCCGGTGCGCACCCTCATCCTCGCGTCGACCGCAACGCACTGCGTAAATGACCTCCTCTACCGCAAGCGCGCTGGCCAGCTCGCAATCGACGTACCGCTCGTACTGTCGAATCACGAGACCGTGCGCGACATTGCCGAGTTCAACAGCGTGCCCTTCGAGTACAAGCCCGTAAAGAGCCCCGAAGAGAAGGCAGCCTTTGAGGCGCGCGTACTCGAGGTTGTAGAAGAAAAGAACATCGAGCTCGTCGTACTGGCGCGTTACATGCAGATCCTCTCCCCCGAGCTCTGCGCTGCGCTCGAGGGTCGTGCGATCAACATCCACCACTCGTTCTTGCCCGGCTTCAAGGGTGCGAACCCTTACAAGCAGGCGCACTCGCGTGGCGTGAAGCTCATCGGCGCGACGGCGCACTTCGTCACGACCGATCTCGATGAGGGTCCGATCATTGAGCAGGACGTCCTGCGCGCGAACCACTCGTTCAACCCGCAGGAGCTCATGCAGCAGGGGCAGGACGTCGAGTCCCGCGTGCTGCGCCGTGCCGTGAACTGGTACGCCGAGAACCGCATTCTGCTCGACGGAGATCGCACGATCATCTTCGAGTAAATTCGAGCAAGCTGTACGCGCAGAGGCGCGGGGGTGCGGATCGCGCCTCCGCGCCTCTGTCGTTCGCTTCGCGGGCGTGGCTGTCGCGGGCGCGGCCCTACATCCGGTCGAACTCGAGTCGCAGCCCAGCGATGAGCGCATCGAGCCCAAGGCGGTAGGCATCATCCGCGGGCGACACGCCCGGCATGTCATCGAGCATCACATCTCGCGCAGAATACGCTGCACTAAATTTCGGAACGTCTTCGCGCTCGCCCGGATCCATCATGTCTGGCGCGGCCAGCGCGTCGAGTGTCGATCCGATCAGGAAGTTTTCAATCGCGACGATGATCGATAGGACGCGCTCACGCGGCCATCCAGCGTCAACAAGCGCCCCCACGACGACCTCATACATGTGACTCGTCTGAGCGTCAGGCGCAATTGGCCTGGTTGCAAATAGCGTGACGGTTGGCGGATGCGCCACAAAGGCACCACGGTACGAATCTGCCCAAATCACCAGGGCTTCTTCCCATGGCCTATCAGCAAAGCAAGAAACGTCTATGCGCGCGACCACGAGCTCGCGGACGCCGTCAAAGATGTCGTCTCGTCCGCGCACGTGGTTATAGAGCGCCGAGGGTCGCACGCCGAGTTCAGTGGCGATATCTCGCATACTGGCGCCGTTTTCACCCAGGGCATCAAGGAGGTGCAGTGCGGTTTCACAGATGAGCTCGCGCGACAAAACAGGTGTTTTCGGGCGCCCCACACGTCGCGATGTTGACCTTGCAGCCGCCATAGTGTTCCCCGTTTCGTCATCGAACAACTCTTAGGCTAGTATCCCTAAACGAACAACGTTCATTTAATTTCACTGCGAGTCCTTCCGAGGAACTCCCAAAATCAACCGCGATTCGAGCAAAGGAGCTCACAATGACTTCACCCACGACCGTGTTCCACGGTGGCACCGTGATCATTTCGGCAGAGAACGAAACCACAACCTCTGCAATCGCATTCTCGGACGGCACCGTTGTTGCCCACGGTGACGAGGCAATCGCGCTCATCGACCAGGCAGGCACCGAGGTCATTGATCTCGCTGGCGGCACCGTCGTTCCTGCGCTTGGCGATGGCCACTGCCACCCGCTGCTCGGTGGCCTGGAGGAGCTTGGACCCGAGATCCGCAATCACGACAGCGTTGACGGCATCCTCGCGTCGGTTGGCGAGTGGAAGGCTGCACACCCCGAGGCTGAGTGGATCGTCGGTGGCAGCTACGACGCCACCCTTGAGCCCGGCGGACTCTTCGACGCCAAGCGCCTCGACGAAGTCACCGGCGACACCCCCACCATTCTTCGCTCCTTCGACTACCACACAGCGTGGGTAAACAGCGCTGCACTGCGCGCTGGCGGCATCACTGCCGAGTCTGCCGATCCGCATCTCGGTCGCATCGTGCGCCGCGAGGACGGCGCCCCGCTCGGCACTCTGCAGGAAGCCGCAGCAAACAACTTCCTCGCTGACGTCGTTCCCGCATTCACCACCGAGCAGAAGCTTGGCGCGATCGAATCGGCTACCCGCAACTATGCGGAGCAGGGCATGACCTGGATCCAGGATGCCTGGGTCGAAGCAAGCGCTGCAGGTTGCCCTGACGTTGAGATCTACCTCGCTGCGGTACGCGCCGGCCGCCTCCACACCCGCGTGAACATCGCGTTCCGCGCAGAGCCGAGCAACTGGCGTGAGCAGCTCGATATCGTGATCGCGCTGCGTGAGCGCGTGCAGAACGAGGGGGCGGATCGCCTGTCGGCAAACACCATCAAGTTCTTCATGGATGGCGTCATTGAGAGCCACACCGCTGCGCTCTCGGAACCGTACGCAGATCGTCCCGACGATCGTGGACTCCCCAACTGGACCTACGCAGAGCTCGAAGCAGCGACCGTTGCCTTCGACGCTGCGAACTTCCAGCTGCACATTCACGCGATCGGTGACGAGTCGAACCGACTCGCCCTCACCGCCCTTGAGAACGTGAACGCGACGAACCCTGAGCGCGAGCGCGCACACGTCATCGCGCACGTCTCACTCCTCAACCCCGAAGACACCCCGCGCTTCGCAGCAGCGGGCGTCGTCGCCAACTTCGAGCCTTACTGGGCACAGTGTGACGCGATCATGCGCGACCTCACGATCCCCCACATCGGCCACGACCGCGCAGGCTGGCAGTACAGCATCGGCTCGCTGCAGCGCAGTGGCGCGACCGTCACCTTCGGCAGCGACTGGCCCGTGACCACGGTTGACTGGCGCCCGGCGTTCGCCACCGCGGTCACCCGCAAGGCTGACCTGCAGGGTGACTCGTGGATCCCCGAGGAGCGCGTCTCGGCTGCCGAGGCACTCGCTGCCTACACCTCGGGCATCGCGCGACAGGCACTCGCTGCCGACCGCGGCACGCTCGCGGTCGGCCAGGTCGCGGATGCGGCATGGCTGAGCGCGGATCCGCTCGCAGTCGAGCCCGAAGCGATCCCCGAGATCAGCGTGCAGGGCACCTGGCTCGCAGGCGACCGCACCTTCTAACCCCGTGTTTCCCCGGCCTTACGGCCGGCCCGCTCTACCCGGTGTGGGCGTGCAATGTTCGCACGCCCACACCATCAACCGCTGGTCTGGCTCTGCCCGATCCGCATCCCGTTCATAGGAGAACTGCCTTGTCAAACCGCGCACAGACCGCAGAGGGCCCGCATATGCGTCGCTCGCTCGGCGTTGTTGGACTCACACTCTTCGGAGTGACTTACATGACGGTCGTGACCGTCTTCACGACCTACGGCATCGTCAACAAGCTCACTGACGGTCACCTGCCGGCGTCGTACGTGATCGCCGTCATCACGATGCTCTTCACCGCCGCGAGCTACGGCGCGATGGTGAAGCGATACCCGGTCGCGGGTTCGGCATACACCTACACGCAGCAGTCCTTCGGCGGCGCGGCTGGCTTCTTGACGGGCTGGCTCATGCTGCTCGACTACCTGTTCCTCCCGATGATCAACTTCATGCTCATCGGCATCTACATGAACACCCAGTTCCCCGCGATTCCGATCTGGGCGTTCACCCTCGCAGCGCTCCTGCTGGTGCTCGCGTTCAACATCATCGGCATCAACCTGGTGAACAAGGTCAACTTTGTCATTGTTGCTCTCTCGACGGTGCTCGTCATCATCTTTGTTGCGCTCTCGTTCAAGCACGCCCTTGGCGGCGACATGAGCGTCGGCCTGCTTGAGCCCTTCACCTTCGGCGACGGTGGCCTCGGCCCCGTGGCCGCTGGCGCAGCAATTCTCGCGCTTTCGTTCCTCGGTTTTGACGCGGTCTCGACACTCTCTGAGGAAGCAAAGAACCCGCGCCGCGACATCCCCCGTGCGATCATTTTCTCGACGCTGCTCGGCGGACTCTTCTTCATCCTCGTGGCGTGGGCTGGCTCCCTTGCGTACCAGCCTGACTGGAATGCCATGTCGACTGGCGAACTCGATGCCGCAGGCGTGACCGTGATGGAATCAATCGGCGGATCAGCCCTCACCGCATTCTTCGTCGCAATCTATGTGATCGGTTGTTTCGGTTCGGGTATGACCAGCCAGGTCTCGGTCTCGCGAATTCTCTACGCAATGGGACGCGACGGCATGCTTCCCAAGCCGCTCGCAACACTGCACAACCGCTTCGGCACCCCGATCGTTGCAGCGTGCGTCGTCTCGGTCTTTGCGCTTGCATCGCTCTTCCTGTCACTCGACACCGTAGCGTTCATGATCTCGTTCGGTGCGCTTGCAGCGTTCTCGATGGTGAACCTGTCGGTGATCCGCACCTACATCTTCCCCAAGGGCGGTCGCCGCGAGCCGCTCACTGCTGGTCTCGTCATTACCAAGCTTGTCGTGCCGACCATCGGCTTTGCCCTCACCATCTGGCTGTGGACCTCGCTTCAGCCGCTCACCTGGCTTGTTGGTGGCGTCTGGTTCGTCATCGGCGTCATCATCATTGCGTTCGTCACCAAGGGCTTCAAGAAGCCCGTCCCAATGATGGACTTCTCAGAGGGTGACCCCACCACCGAGCAGATCGACGCGCTCGGCGACGAATACCCCCTCGAGGGCGCTCGCTCGTAGGCAGCGGGGCGTAGCAACTACCTCTACCGGTCGAGTCTTCGACCCTTCGAAACAAGGCGTTTCTCTCGAAAAGGCCCGTTTCATAGGCATGGAACGGGCCTTTTCGTTGAGAAAGGTCATTCTCGCGGGGTTGACACGCGAGAACTCGCTCTCACGGGGTTGACCCCGCGGGAACCCTACATGTCCACCATGATCTGCTCACCCTTGGTTCGTACCGGTTTGAACTTGTCGATGATGCTCACGAGAATCAATGACCCCGCACCCCAGCCGATGAGCTTGAGCAGATTGACCCCGAGCACGTCAGAACCGAAGTACAGAATCGAGCGCACGCCCTCGACCGCGGCAGACATCGGCAGCCATTCGTGGAGTCCGCGGAAGAACTCCGGCTCCATGAAGATCGACATTGCGCCACCCGACGCGGGAACGCCGAGGAACATCAGCACGCCAACAATCGGAATGATCGCGAGCAGACCCATGAGTCGCTCGAACACCGTGGCGAACATCGCGACGGCCATGATCGCCACGGCACCCGCACCAAAGAGCTGCCAGAAATGGCCCTCGACCGCGCCCGTAATGGGACCAGCGATGAGATAGACGAACGCTGACATCGCGACAGAGTACATTGCAACGATCGGCAGCAGCTTGTTCAGTGGTCGGCTTGTGGGAGCTGCATTGGCGCCCACGACGATGATCATAAAACCGGCCATCATCCAGCCCATCGCGACGTACATGGTGACGGTGCCCATACTGTCGCGTTCGGGTAGCGGGGCTACATCATCAGTCGCGACGGGCAACTGCTGCGCCTGAGCGACGCCCGTGAAGACGCGTTCGACGAGCTGCGCTCCTGCGCTACCGGCTGACTGATTCACAATGACCGTCGCTTCGGGGAGTTCCGCGCTCGGCAGCACGAACGCACCAACGACGTCGCGATGCTCGACCTGGCTGCGCGCACGGTCTGCTGAAGTCATCACCGTGAAGTCGAACATGCCATCCATTTGCTCGTCGAGCGCGTCTGCCATCTGCCGGCCTTGCTCCTCACTCGAAGCAACGACTACGACGGGCATGTCCTTTGGCGTCGGTGAGTGCATTGCGCCGAGCATTGCGGTGAGCATGAGGCCGACCATCGCGATGGGGAACACTGCGAGCTGGAAGTACTGCCAGAACTTGCTCTTGGGTCGGGGGCCACCGTGCAGTGAGGGCAGGTTCACCATGACCTGCTCAGGGATCTTGCCCTTTGCGCGCTTCACGGAGTCAAGGATGAGGGTCAGGACAAGACCTGCAGCCGCACCGATGATCAGCACGAGCAGGTACGGCCAGGCGCCGCGACCATCGAAGTACAGCACTGAGCGCAGCGCCTCACCGATCGCAGAGGTCGGCAAGATGTCGTGTAAGAACAGGTAGAACTTCGGGGCTGTATAGATCGAGATGCTCATGTTTGACGCGGGGACACCAAGCGCCATGAGGAGGAGCATTGCCGCGAGCACGGCCATCGGGCCGAGGATGCGGGTAAGGAATAGCTGCACCGACCCGATCGCAAAGACGCCGAGCGCTGCGACGCCCATCACCGCCCACGCGTCACTCCCGTCGACAATACCGAGGATCGGACCGGTCACGACCCAAGCCAGCAGGGCCGAGAAGACTGACCAGCCTGCGAGGAGGGGAACGAAGCGGCGGAAGCGCATAAGCTGCGGTGCGTTCGACAGGGTGATACTCAGCGGCAAGTAGCCCGCCATTACGAGGGCGGTGGCGAGGAACATTGCGCCAAGGCCTGCCGGGTCAGATTCGGGAAGTGGGCGCAGATCTGTGTTTTCAAGATGCAAGTTCTGCGCAGCAATCTGCGGCGCAACGAGCTGCTGCACAACAGCCACCTGCGAAGCGCCTGCTGCGGTCGCTGTGTAGAGCGTCGCATCAGTGCCCTCGATCACGAGTGCGCCAGAGACCTCACGGTTCATGACGAGCTCTCGCGCCTCGGTGGCACTGTCAACCTTGATGAGATCGACGGCGCGCTTCTTTCCGTTTTCGTCTGCGTCGATCTGCTCGAGACCCGAGATGAATTCCTGGGAGGAACTACCGGTGACAGCAATTGGCATGTCTCGAGACGTTGGGTTGTGCATCGCGAAAAGGTAACCGGTGATCATGATGCCGATCATGAGGATAGGCATCAGGAACATGGCGACGTATCGCCCGATTATCTCTTTCTTGTGGCGTTGCGCCTCGAGCTCGGCGGGAGTGACCTCCGCCTTCTCTGCAGTGGTTTCTGTCACTTGTGTATTGCTCCTGTGGTACTGCCGAGTCTCGAATTTGAGTCGACTGGATTAAATTACGCCGCTTGTCTTAAAATTTACTGACCGAATTGAGGATTCTCTCGCAGAGCACCAGCTACCGTTGTTCGCAGAGGGCCGGCACTCGGCCGGCAACAGGATGTATCCGCAGGAGGAGTGATGGGCCAACACAGCGAACGCGCGCGGGAGCACCTGCTCGACGCCGCCGAAGAACTTTTTGCTTCGGAGGGCATCGACGCCGTGTCGAACAGACGCATCGCGGAACACGCTGGCAACGCAAATCACTCGGCAGTGAAGTATCACTTCGGTGGCCGCGAGGAACTCCTCCGCGCGATCACCGCGCGTGGGCGCGAAAACGTGAGCGAGCGGCGAGCGGCACTCCAAGCCGAGCTCGGCCCGGAGCCCAATCTGCGGGCCATCATTACCATCGGCATTCTGCCGTGGGTGGACTATCTCGACAGCCTGCCGGTGCCGAGCTGGCGCGCACGCTTTCTCGCGCAGGCGTCAACGTCACCGGTGCTCGGCGAGATCATTCGCGACTACGTCCTTGATGCCCATGACTTTGTCGGATTACTCCGGAACGACATCCCTGAGCTGGCAGCCATTCCGCGGCCGATCATCGAGGCCCGTTCGCGGATCCTCGCCCAGCTCATTCTTGGGCTCGCCGCTGAACACGAGGCCCGCCTTGCAGCGGGCACCTCCGAAGGGACTTGGCATTCGTTTGGCCACTTCCTCACCGATGCAGCGGTCGGAATGCTCGCGGCTGAGGTCACCCAGCCCGGCAATTTCGAGTAGCGACCCACCGAATACGACACGGTCTGTCCACAAAAATTCTGCGGGCGTCCAGGGGGCATTTCCACCGTTTCAGGGACCCTAAACTGCGCAGACCCACAAAATTTTGAAACGATTCTGTGGAAAACGTACGGTGTTCACTTAGTTTCAAAACAAGTGTCAAATTTCACTGAAAAATTCCACTAATGTATGGGACGACCTACCGTTCAAAGGAGAACTCGTGGCTACTACATCCACCGGCTCACAGGCTGCCCCGAAACTGCACCGCTCACTCGGCGTAGTTGGACTCACCCTCTTCGGCGTGACCTACATGACCGTCATCACGGTCTTCACCACCTACGGCATCGTGAACCAGGTGACCGATGGCCACTTGCCCGCTTCGTATGTCATTGCTGTGGTCGCAATGCTCTTCACCGCAGGCAGCTATGCAGCGATGGTGAAGCGCTACCCCGTTGCGGGTTCGGCGTACACCTACACTCAGCAGTCATTCGGCGGCGCCGCCGGCTTCTTGACTGGCTGGGTCATGCTGCTCGACTACCTGTTCATCCCGATGATCAACTTCATGCTCATCGGCATCTACTTGAACACGCAATTCCCCGCAGTTCCCGTCTGGGTCTTCACTCTTGTCGCGCTATTGCTCGTGCTGCTCTTCAATATCCTCGGGATCAACCTGGTAAACAAGGTCAACTTTGTCATCATTGCCCTCTCGGTTGTGCTCGTTGTGATCTTCATGGTGCTCGCGTTCAAGAGCGCATTCGGCGGCGACATGTCGGTCAGCCTCATTGAGCCGTTCACTTTCGGTGAGGGCGGCATCGGCCCGATCGCCTCGGGCGCAGCAATCCTTGCACTGTCATTCCTCGGCTTCGACGCCGTTTCGACCCTGTCTGAGGAAGCAAAGAACCCGCGCCGCGATATCCCCCGCGCAATCATCTTCTCGACGCTGCTCGGCGGCCTTTTCTTCATCCTCGTGTCGTGGGCAGGTGCGCTTGCGTACCAGCCTGACTGGGCTTCACTCTCGGCTGCTGAGGTCGATGCAGCTGGCGTGACCGTCATGAACAACATCGGTGGTGAAGCGTTCACGGCCTTCTTCGTCGCAATCTACGTCGTCGGCGCGTTCGGCTCGGGCATGACTGGCCAAGTTTCCGTGTCGCGCATCCTCTACGCAATGGGTCGCGATGGCATGCTTCCCAAGCCGCTCGCGAAGCTGCACAACCGCTTCGGCACCCCGATCATCGCGGCGTGCGTCGTTTCGGTCTTCGCGCTCTCGGCACTCTTCCTGTCGCTCGACACCGTGGCGTTCATGATCTCGTTCGGCGCACTCGCAGCGTTCGCGATGGTGAACCTGTCGGTGATCCGCACCTACATCTTCCCCAAGAACGGCCGCCGCGAACCGCTCAGCTTCGGCACGATCATCACGAAGATCGTCTGCCCGCTCATCGGCTTCGCACTCACGATCTGGCTGTGGACCTCGCTCGAGGCACTCACCTGGCTCGTCGGCGGTATCTGGATCATAGTCGGCGTTGTTATCATCGCGCTCGTCACTCGCGGTTTCAAGAAGCCCGTCCCAATGATGGACTTCTCGGAGGGCGACCCCACAACCGAGCAGATCGACGTACTCGGCGAGGAATACCCACTTGAGGGTAACCGCCGATAAGTAGTTGGGCCACCCCCGCGAAACGGGGCTGTTCCCCCGAGATGACCACTTTCTTACGCAAGAAAGGGCTTGTTTCGGGAGAACGGCCCCGTTTCGGCGTTGTGGCGCGGCGCGGTGACGCGACCGCGCAGAAGTCTTGCTAGGCCCCACCCACGGTCGCGAGGAACGCCTCGCCAGAACCGGTCAACCGTATAGGTTCCCCTGCAGATACATACAGCGACTGCCCCCGGCGCACATTGGCAACCTCAGAGATTTCACCGTCTGGCCGATCCACACGTACGCGACCATCAGTCACGACGAGCACCAGTGGATACTCTGCCGAAATCTCAATCTCCGATGCCGGGCATTCAATTGCGTGCGGCGCAGGCTCAGCCGGCGGGTCATCCCAGGCTTCGGGGACTGGGCACAATCGTGCGCGGAACAGCTGGAAGTCATCCACTTCCGGCCGCCACACGGTCACGCCAGGAGCAAGGGCGATGCCGGGGAGGTGCGGATCCGCGAGGTCGTCAGTATCGACAATCCGACACAGCTCCGCAATGTCGACGTGCTTTGCAGTGAGCCCCGCACGCAAGACGTTGTCCGAGGCCGCCATCACTTCAACGCCGACACCGCTCAGATACGCGTGGAGCTGACCAGCGCGCAAGAAGATCGCCTGGCCAGGCTCAAGCACGAGCAGATGCAAGAGTAGCGACACGAGCACGCCCGGATCAGTCGGGTAGGCCTGCAGCAGTTCTCTGAGCACCTGTGCGCGGCCAGGTTCGAGCGCTCCTTCGAGCGCGTTTCCATCGTCTGCCTCGGTTGCCGCTCGTACCGCGGCAATCGCGAGCGTGACGCGCGGATCATGCTGCATATCTTCAAGCAGCTTTGCCCGGAAGTCTGCGTCTGAGCGAGTTGTGCGCGTGAGGTGCTCATGGAACACTTCGAGCAGCGCGATCCCCTCCCGCAATTCGGTTTCCGTTGCCGAGGCGGCCGAAGTACTGGAAGCGGCTGATGCGGTCAGTTGCGCGGCGTGATCTGTAGCAATGGTGATGAGCGTGGAAAGATCCGCGCCCACTGCGGTGAGCGGGCGGAAGCCACTGAGCGCGCGCACCTCTGTCAGAGCCACGAGAAGTTCTGGCTTGTGATTCGGGTCGCGGTAATTGCGGTTGGCCGCATCGCGCGGAATGCCAGCGGCTTCCTCGGCGGCGAATCCGGCCTCAGCCTGCTCGCGGTTCGGATGTACCTGCAGTGAGAGCGGAGCCCCGATCGCAAGCAACTTCGTGAGAAACGGCAGCGGGCCACCGCGTACGCCGTAGCGTTCGGGGTCGCTCGCAATGAGATCAATGAGGGTCAGTGACGTGCCAGCTGCTTTCGCAACGTTTGCCGGGCTGCCCGGATGGTCGCCAAGCCACAGCTCGGCCTCTGGCGCACCGCTCGGCGCGCGCCCCAGCATTTCAGCGAGCGCTTCAGAGGAACCCCACGCATATGCGCGCGGAGTGTTCTCGATGAAGATCAGCACACGGCTCCTTGGGCTTCCTGGTCGAGGCGGGCATTCTGCCGCACCCAACGCACCTCGCATAAGGCTCTGCGAGGGACCACGCTCTACAATACCTACTATGGCTTCCGGCAAAACGAGACTCGGCGTAAGCGCGTATGCAATCAGCGTGTTCATTTTCACGCTCGGCGGCAACGCGGTGCGGTGGATCACCGGTGTGCCCATCTATTTTGCGCTCGCAGGCATCATCACCGTGATCGGCATTGTGCTGTTCATCAAGGTGAAGCCCGCGCGCTTCCGCTGGTACCGATTGCCCGCGCCGCTGTATTGGTTTATGACGATTGCGCTGCTATCGATCATCTGGTCGCAGTACCGATTTGAGTCGGTGCTTGGCGTCGTCGCCCAGTTCGCAACGACCATCGTCGCCATCGTGCTCGCCTACACACTCACCTGGCATGAGGTACTGCGGACGCTCGCGACCTCACTGCGCTACCTCATCGGGCTCTCGTTCCTGTTCGAGCTCTGGGTGTCCCTCTTTGTCGGCCACTACATCGTGGCCTGGTGGGTCGAGGTTCCCGCGGGCGAAACTCCCTCGAAGCTGCTCTGGTGGAGCCGCAACCTACTCTTCGAGGGTGGTCCGATCCAGGGCCTCCTCGGCAACTCAGCGCTGTTCTGCTTCCTCGGTGTGCTCGGTCTCGTGATTTTCAGCGTGCAGTTGCGTGCCGGTCTCATCGGGCGCTTCAATGGCTGGTTCTGGATCGCCATGTCGGTCCTCACCATCGCCATGACACGGGCAGCAACGGTTATGGTCGCCGTCATCGTTATCGCCATCACGCTCGCATTTGCCCTCTGGGCACGCCGCGTGCAGCCCGGCAAGCGCACTCCGCTCTACGCGATCGGCAGCTTGTTGCTATTTGGCTCGATCGCCGTCTCCCTCTTCTGGCGCGAACAGGTCTTCGGCTTGCTCGGCAAGTCGGCAACGCTCACCGGTCGTACCGAGATCTGGGAGCGCGTGATCGAGCTCGCAGAGCAGCGCCCGTGGCTCGGTTGGGGCTGGGTCAGCTATTGGCCGACCTGGGTTGAGCCATTCAAGAGCCTCGATACCAAAGTCGGCCTTCCCGTCCCCCACGCACACAATGCATGGCTCGATGTGTGGTTCCAGGTCGGCATCATTGGTTTGCTTGCGTTCATCCCGCTCGTCGCACTTACGCTGTGGCGAGTCTGGTTCCGTGCCGTGGATCAGCCTCGCCGCGGCTATGGCGCCCCGCTGCCATATGCGACGAGTGCGCTGTGGCCGCTGCTCATCCTCGCTGCCCTGCTCGTACAGTCGCTCACCGAGAGCCGCCTCATCATCGAGGGCGGCTGGGTGCTGCTCGTGCTACTCGCGGTGAAGTCGCGCTTCGATTTCCAGCTGCCATCGCCCGATTCTGAGCCGGTGAAGGTGCCGTGGCGCCACGTCCCGATCACCCGCGATGCCGCGACCGGCACGATTCCCACGATCTCGGCCGCCCAGGCTGCAGCAGCGAAAGCTGCCACTCCCCCGGTCGTCGACCCAGATTCGCAGGTACAGTCGTGACCATTGGAATGACCACCGACCGCCTGCAGCGGTTGCGCACGTTCGCGCGCATTGAGCGAATGACCATGCTCGAAAACCGCATGCGTGAGGGCTGGGACCCAGCCGAGGCGGTCATTGACGTGCCAGATGAGGACGACCTCGTCGTTCGCGAGTTGGTCACCGAGATGCTTGAAGATCGCGGCCAGCTCGCCGAGTTCGCCCTCGCTCGCGTCGCAGGGCGCGGTGACGGCGCTGAGGCTGCCGAGCACAAGGCCAACGCGGATCGCGTAGAGTTCGAACTTCTGCAGCAGATCGCAGACGAGATCCCCGAGCTGATCCTCGCTGTTTGGCGAGTCGCAGATCGCGTCGGTATTCGATACAACGGCCCCGATTCTGAGACTGCGGTCTCTTAGGCTTCGCCGCTCAGCGCACGCGCTCTGCGCCAACCCCTCGCTCTGCGCCACCCCTTCGCTCTGCGCCAACCCCTCGAAACAGGGCGTTTCTCTCGAGATTGGGCCTTTCATACGCAAGAAAGGCCCGCTCTCGGAAGAACGGGCCTTTCTCGACGGGTTAGCCGCTACTTCGGATCGCAGACCGAGCCGAGTCGCTCCATCGTGCCGATAACCGCGGGCATGACCTGGTCAAGCTGCGCAAGGTTGTCCGGTGAAATGAAGTCACCAACGTTGACATCCGATGCAGCACCGGTGAGCGCCTGCAGGTCAACGTTCTGGCTCGAGACGTAGTCACTGAATGTGCCGTCGCGAAGCGCAGCGTATGCGTCAGGTGCCTGCGCTTCGAGGTCGGTGAAGAACTGCTGCACGTCTGCGCTCGAGACCTGCACGCCGCCGGTATCGAGCTGCCCAAGCGCGCCGTCGATCTGGTCGTACAGCGCGTTGCAGCCGCTTGCCTTCACGTCATTGACCATCGAGCAGCCGGAAAGGCCCAGAATGCTTGCGAGAGCCAATGCGGAAACAGTGCTAAGAATTCGCTTGTTCATACTGGGCCTTTCGCCTGCGGGAGATGTGTGTTGCGGAGTTACCCGCAATGGTCGGTGTGCAACCGGCCGCGGTGCTTAGTTATCCGCAGTGGTCGGTAGTGGTCGGTGTGCGACCGACCGCGGTGCTTAGTTACTCGCTTCGACCCCGAGTGCCTCTGCAAGCTTGTTGTCGAACATCGAGAGTGCCGAACCGATAGCCATGTGCATATCGAGGTACTGGTAGGTACCAAGGCGACCACCAAAGAGCACCTGAGGCTCAACGTCAGAGAGCTCGCGGTACTTGAGCAGGCGCTCGCGGTCCTCAGGGGTGTTGACCGGGTAGTACGGCTCGTCTTCGCGGGTCGCGAAGCGTGAGAACTCGCGCATGATGACGGTCTTGTCGGTCGGGTAGTCACGCTCGGGGTGGAAGTGACGGAACTCGTGAATGCGGGTGTAGGGAACCTCGCTACCCGCGTAGTTCATCACGCTGGTGCCCTGGTAATCGCCAACCTCGACGACCTCTTCTTCGAAGTCGAGCGTGCGCCAGCTGAGCTCACCCTCGGCGTAATCGAAGTAACGGTCAACGGGACCGGTGTAGACAACAGGAACCTTGCCAACGACGTCACGCTTGTTGAGCGGCTGCGACTCGTCGAAGAAATCGGTGTCGAGACGCACCTCGATGTTGGGGTGATCCGCCATCTTCTCAAGCCACGCGGTGTAACCGTCTACCGGCAGACCCTCGTACTTGTCGCTGAAGTAACGGTTGTCGTAGTTGTAACGCACCGGGAGACGCGAGATGACCTCTGCGGGGAGCTCGGTGAGCGGAGTCTGCCACTGCTTCGAGGTGTAATCACGAATGAACGCCTCGTACAGGGGACGACCGATCAGCGAAATGCCCTTTTCTTCAAGGTTCTGCGCGGTCTTAGTGTCGTACTCGCCTGCCTGCTCTGCGATGAGCGCACGCGCCTCTTCAGGGCCGTATGCCGCGCGGAAGAACTGGTTGATCGTACCGAGGTTGATCGGCAGCGGGTAGATTTCGCCCTTGAAGTTCGAGTACACCTTGTGCTCGTAGTTCGTGAAACTCGTGAAACGATTCACGTACTCCCACACACGCTCATTCGAGGTGTGGAAAAGGTGTGCGCCGTAGCGGTGCACCTCGATACCCGTCTCGGGCTCCGCCTCAGAGTAGGCGTTGCCGCCAATGTGCGAACGACGATCGATCACGACCACTTTCTTGCCCGCGTTTGCCGCGCGCTCAGCGATGGTGAGACCAAAGAAACCTGATCCAACTACAAGAAGATCCATGCCCACCAGTCTATGCGGGGCTACCGGCGTTGCAGCGCTCTGTGGGTCACTTCACAGCAGGTTTCCGAAATATCTTGTTGAACTTTAGGTAAATCGACCGCAAGTTCCGCACATTCACTGCGCTCCACCAGCACCCCTCGGTAGAATCATCTGTTATGACCACTACGCTCCAGCATGTTGTGTTCCCGCAGGCCAAAGACCCAGACGTGCTGCCGCTGTATGCAGACCCTGAGACTTGGACCGAGGTTGACGAAACCCCCGTTCGTCTGAGCGAGGTTGCGAGCATTGACAGTGTGCTGTCACGTGAAAGCACCCGCGTCCGCTCTGGCGAGCGCGTTTCATACGCTTCGTACTTCAACGCGTTCCCCGCTTCCTACTGGCAGCGCTGGACAACCGTGACTGAGGTCACCCTGCGCCTGCAGACCGAGGGCACCGGCACGATCATTGTGTACCGTTCGAACGCGAGCGGTGCACAGCAGCGAGTCAACTCCGCGCTGGTGACTGGCAAAGCCGAGACCGAATTCATGCTTCCCCTCACCATGTTCGGTGACGGTGGTTGGCTCTGGTTCGATCTTGTCGCAGGCGATGCAGACATCAAGCTCGTGAAGGGCAGCTGGACCACGGAGGCGACTCCCACGACCGAGGGGAAGCTCAGCCTCGGTATGACGACCTTTAACAAGGCCGACTACTGCGTCGTGACGCTGCGCAACATTGCAGCAAACCCGACGCTGCTCGAGAACCTCGACCGTATCTTCCTTGTCGATCAGGGTTCGAAGCAGGTCGCAGACGAACCTGGGTTCGATGAAATTGCAGCTGAGCTCGGCGACAAGCTGCAGCTCATCGTGCAGCCGAACATCGGCGGCTCAGGTGGCTTCTCGCGCTCGATGGCTGAGACGCTGAAGCGAGAAGACACCGACTTCCTCCTCTTGCTCGATGACGACATCGAGTTCGAGACCGAGAGCGCGCTGCGCGCGCTTCAGTTCGGCCGTTTTAGCCGTAATCCGGTCATCGTTGGCGGTCACATGTTCGATCTCCTCGACAAGCCCGTCATGCACGCGTGGGCAGAGGTTGTGCGCGATGACGCTTTCGTCTGGGGTCCGTCGTTCCCTGAGCAGCATCGCCATGACTTCCGCAAGCAGAACCTGCGCCAAACTCCTTGGATGCACTCGCGACTTGACGCCGACTACAACGGTTGGTGGATGTGCATGATTCCGAAGAAGGTCATCGCAGACATCGGTCTCTCAATTCCTGTTTTCATTAAGTGGGACGACGCAGAATACGGGCTGCGCGCAAAAGCTGCGGGCTACCGCACGGTTTCTCTTCCGGGCGTCGCGCTTTGGCATGTCTCTTGGCTTGATAAGGACGACACGCAAGACTGGCAGTCGTTCTTCCACACCCGCAACCGCATCGTTGCAGGCCTGCTGCACGCGACCCCGCAGTGCGGTCGCGGCATGCTGAAGAACCTGAACCGCATCAACGTAAAGCAGCTGCTGAACATGCAGTACTACGCGGTGCAGCTCGCTGTTGACGGCATGCGCTCCGTCCTCGCAGGCCCTGATCAGCTCCACGCCACGATGGCGCAAGACATGCCTGCAGCTCGAGCAGCGGCGAAAGACTACCCCGAGACTCGCGTCTATCGCACGAGCGATGCAGATGCACCTGCGTCCCGCAACGGCCGCGCACTTCCCCACGTCAGTGAACGTCCTGAGGCTTTCGGCGGCGCAAAGCTCGCCGTGTTCACCGCAAAGAACCTCCCCAAAGCATGGCTGCGTAAGTCGGCAGAGACCGATGCACGCGAGCCCGAGCTCGAGTACGCCAAACGCGATGCGTTCTGGTGGACCATCCCGCAGCACGAAAGCGTCATCGTCGGTTCCGCTGATGGCGCAGGCAAGATGTGGTACCGCCATGACCAGGCCAAGTTCCGCCGCCTACTGCGCGAAGCGACCCAGCTCAACCGCAAGATTGTGAAGGACTGGGACCGCCTCGCGGCCGAGTACCGCACCGCAATGCCGCGCCTGACCACTCCTGAAGAGTGGCAGACGACCTTCGAAGGCCGCTAACCAGCAACACGCTCAACGGGCGCCTCGGCATCTTGCCGAGGCGCCCGTTGAAGTTTGCACACAGGCGAAAGCGGCTAAGGTAGGTAGGTAGTTCTGGAAGCCAAATTGGCCCAGAACTGCATACTTTATGGCACTTTCTGTAAACTCTTTTGATCTCACGCTGCCTCCGATCTCCGATGCAGTGCGTTCTGTCGATGTCTGTTTCGATGGCGATCGTGTGTGGTCAATTGACCTTGTCGAAAACGAGCGTTCTGATGAGCACTCGTTCCCGTGGCCAATTTCCCTCCGCCCATATCTCCGCGGCAGCACGCACCTCACCGTTTTGCACAGCGCAACGGGGGAAGCCCTCGCCGCGGGCGAGGTGGAATTCACTGCTGACGCGATCCGCGCCCAGGTGCGTGATGCCGACAATATCCCCCTCGCGGTGAACAAGTGGGGCATGCTCGGGAAGACGCTTGAGGCTGGCAATCCTGGTGTGCAGGAGCGCATCCTTGACCGCAGCGCAGAGATCATCGGTCACCTGCGCGACATGGGCCTCCGGCCTTTCGTCGTCGGCGGCACCCTGCTCGGTGGCGTGCGCGAGGGCGAGCTCCTCCCCCACGACGACGACGCTGACGTTGCCTATCTTTCGGAGTTCACCAATCCCGCAGATGTCGCTCGCGAAGGCTTCCAAGTCGGTCACGCGCTCATTGATCTGGGGTACGAGCTGGTGCGGCACAGTGCAACACACATGCAGTTGTACTTCCGCACCGACTCTGGTCTTGTCGACCACTATGTTGACGTCTTCACTGCCTTTTTCACGGACGATGGCAAGATGAACCAGCCGTTCCACGTGCGCGGCGATCTGCGCGAAGACCAGATCCTGCCGTTCGGTACCGTCACGATCGCTGGCCGTGAGTTTCCCGCGCCGGCGGATCCTGAGGCCTGGCTTGTCATCAACTATGACGAGAACTGGCGCACCCCCATTCCCGGGTATCGGCTCCAGACTCCTGAGTCGACTTCGCGCCGATTCAATGCATGGTTTGGTTCCTTCCATTTCGGGCGCGACTTCTGGAACGCGTGGTTCCTCAACCGTGGTGCCGAGGCCGACCTCATCTGGGCAGACGGAGCAGACTGGATCCTCGAACAGTCAGCTGAGCTCACGTCCCCCGTGCTCCTCGAGTTTGGCGCAGGCAACGGCGCGCTGAGCGAGCGTCTCGCCCTAGTTGATACTGGCCGCCGGGTGATCGCCACCGATTACTCTTACGCTGCGCTGCAGCTTGCACAGGAGCGATCCGCCGCCGCAGCAACGCCGTTCGAAACCGCGCATGTGAATCTGTACCGCACACTGTCCCTTGCGGCGCCGAAGCAACAGGGAATCACCGGACGATTCGACGTCGTCGCAAACCATGTGTTCGAACAGCTCGGACACCTCGCGCGCGAGAATCTGCTCCGGCTGATTCGTATGGCACTGCGGTCGGGCGGATCAGCCTGCGCAACGCTTTATGCGTCCCCAGCGGAGGACGTGACGTTTGCAGATCCAACAACCTGGCACCTCAACCAGTTCGAGCTTGCCAATGCGGCCCACAAATTTGGCCTGTCGTTTGAGTATTTCACTCCGGCAACACAGATCCCGACGATGGATCGTCGTCCATACGGCGTGCGATTCGTACTTTCCGATCATCCTTTCCCGACCCAGGAGGTCTCCATGCGACAGCGTCTGAAGCGTCTATTCATGCGCACCCGTCCCGCGGGAACTCGCGCGCAGCTCGACGCGCTCACCAACCGCATCACGGAGCTAGAGGATGAGCTCGATGAGTATCGCCGCAATAGCCTTCGTGTTGCCGAGCTCATGGATCTGGCTGAGCAGAGCTTCCGGGCGGATCGACCAGCCTCTGACAACGACTCACACAACGGCCCCTCTGCGTAGGCTCCGATAGGCGGCGAGTGGAGTCTTTGCCTCACGCACAAAAGCGGCCTGTAGCAGGCTGAATCACTTCTGATTCCTTGCTACAGGCCGCTTTCGTATGCTCAGGGAGCACGCGCGCGAGATGCCGAAGCATCCCGCAGGGCTTAGTTCCCAGCGCCGATAACGATGCGGGGAACGCCCTTCCAAGCCGCAGGGTCGGTGTAGTTACGACCATCAGCAAAAAGCTTGATGCCGGGGAACTCAGCTGGGCCCATCTCGCGGTACTCCGCGTGATCCGCCTGCAAGATCGCGACGTCGACAGCGTCACCAATCTTGTGCGCGACGAAACCGAAACCTGCGAGCTCTTCGTCTGAGAAGACGGGGTCGTGCACCGTGACGATTGCGCCACGAGCGGTGAGTTCTTCAACGGTCGGGAAAACGCCAGAGACCGCGGTCTCCTTCACGCCACCACGGTACGAAGCGCCGAGCACGACGACGCGCTGACCCGAAAGGTCGCCAATGGTCTGCTCAACGCGATCAACGACGTAAGTCGGCATGGTCGCGTTGTAGTTGCGTGCGGTGCGGACGATGTCTGCCGCGGGGTCCGTCGAAAGGTACAGACGGGGGTACACCGGGATGCAGTGGCCGCCGACAGCAATACCGGGACGGTGGATGTGGCTAAAGGGCTGCGAGTTGCACGCTTCAATGACCTTGTACACGTCAACGCCAATGGTGTCTGCGTAGCGCGCGAACTGGTTCGCGAGACCGATGTTCACATCACGGTAGGTGGTTTCTGCGAGCTTTGCCATCTCGGCAGCCTCAGCGGTGCCCATGTCCCAGACGCCGTTCGGGCGGGGCAGGTCGTCACGCTCGTTAAACGTGAGCACCTGCTCGTAGAACTCGATCGCCTTCTTGGTGCCTGCCTCGTTGAGACCACCGACGAGCTTCGGGTACTTCTTGAGGTCTTCGTAGACGCGGCCGGTGAGCACACGCTCAGGTGAGAACACCAGGTGGAAATCCTCGCCCTCGGTGAGGCCAGAGACCTCTTCGATGAGCGGCTTCCAGCGGTTACGCGTCGTGCCTACGGGCAGCGTGGTCTCATACGAGATCAGGGTGCCCGGGGTGAGGTGTTCAGCGAGTGAACGCGTTGCCGCGTCCATCCATTTGAAGTCGGGCTGCCAGGTTTCCTCGTCAACGAGGAGCGGCACCACGATCACAACTGCGTCGGCGCCGGGAATACCGTCTGCGTAGTCCGTCGTCGCGCGCAGCTTGCCTGCTGGCACCTGCTCAGCGAGCTTTTCTGCAAGACCGAACTCGCCGGGGAATGGCTCCTCAGCACGGTTGATGCAGTCAACAAGTGCCTTGTTGACGTCGATTCCAACGACCTCGTGGTCCATGCTCGCGAACTGCGTAGCAAGGGGGAGGCCGATCTTTCCGGTGGCGATTACAGCGATCTTCACAGGCCTAGTCTATCCCCCCAGGCTTCACGCGCGGTCGGCTGAATCTGGCAGATTAATCCAATGCTTTGTGAGCACCTCGGCGCTCAGCCTTCCGTCGTGCACGAGCTCGGCAAACCTCGCCCCGGCTTCGCCAATCTCGCGGCATTTTTGCGGATCCGCAATCAACTCGATAATGACGCCCCGCAGCGTGTCAGGCGTCGCCTCCACGATGGGGAGTTCCATGCCTGAGACCTTGCGGACATGTTCCCGCACGGAGGACATTACATGTCCGATCACCACACGGCCGGCGGCCATTGCTTCGATTGCCGTAGTCGCATAGATGCCCAATCGGAATTGTTCGAGAACAATATCTGCGTTCCCAATCTCATTCGGCATTTGCGAGTGAGGGATCCCCGTCACCTGAGAATATTCAACAAGACCCTTGTCATGAAGCTCATCCATGATCGGTTCAACAAGATCAGTACCCTTAATCCACCCCTTACTGGGGATATGCACAACCCGTGGAAGCTCATGTCTAAACAACGGCTTACTCGCGCGCTGCCACCGTTCTTGCTCAACTACGATCGGGCACCACTCAGCACCCGGGAGGTCTGAGAGCAGCTCAGGGGTTGGTACGAACTTTGGCCCAGGTAGGGTGCGCAAGAGAGCGCGATTTTTATCTGAGAGGCGTTGCAATGCTTCAACTTCAGGAGTGCGATCAATAAATGGCGACCACGGCGTCAGCTTGCTATGTTGCGCGGGGTTCCGGGTGTCTGAACCGTGTGTAATATAGGCGAGCCGCACACCCCGTTGCCGAAGCGCTTCTGATTCACGCGATAAATCATTCTTGAAAAGTCCACCCAAGAGCGGCTTCTCCGCCTCAACCAGCACATGAGTAAATTGAGCCACCGACTGCAGTTCAGCGCGCTGCCATTCTTTCGACAAGTGATACACGCCAAAAGGAACCACCGTATCCGCCGAAAACAAGATCCCACCGGGCACAGAAACCATAAGGTTTTTCGCACCAACCCCATGAAAGAGCTCCAAGGAACGTGCCCACTGACGCCCTTGCCCCGCATAATTTGCTGGGCCGATCAGCACCCGTGTCTTAGCCTCTGGAACTTCCGTTGGAACAGGAATCGGCCTGCGGTTCTGCCCGGTCAGTCGCAACACTGTTCGAAACAGAACACCATCCTGGTTGCTGACCAAGTAAGAGATGGTATTACGCAAGAATGCTGGCATGCGGTCCTTACGTTGAATCAGCTTGCCAATGAATCCAGCCATGGTCTACTCCTACCTCATGCTGCAGGCTCGCAGTCAATCTTTCAGACATCCGGTTTCCCAATCTTGGGAGCGAAGCCTCACTCCTGCAAGCTTAGGGAATTAGGATGGAACCGTGAAAATCATGAGCGTAGTGGGCGCAAGGCCCCAGTTTGTCAAGCTCGCCCCCATCGCACACGCGATCACGGCGGCGGGTCACGAGCATGTCATCGTGCACACCGGGCAGCACTATGACCCGATGCTCTCGGATGTGTTCTTCCGTGATCTCGGCATCCCCGAGCCCGATGCGCACCTGGGCGTCGGCTCCGGCTCGCACGGCGTGCAGACCGGCAGCATGCTCGCGCAGATGGACGAGGTGCTTGAGCGCTTCCAGCCCGACTGCGTGCTCGTGTACGGCGACACCAATTCGACCCTCGCCGCCGCGGTCAGCGCCGTGAAACTCCACTTCCCGGTCGCTCACCTCGAGGCCGGCCTCCGCTCGTTCAACCGCGCAATGCCAGAAGAGCACAACCGCGTGCTCACCGACCACGCAGCAGATCTGTGCCTCGCCCCGACCGAGGTTGCGATGCAGCACCTCGCGAACGAGGGCGTCACTGACCGCGCAGTGCTGGTTGGCGACGTCATGACCGATGTGCTTTACCAGGTGCGCGATGCGGTACTCGCAGAGCAGAAGCCAAACGCTGTCACCGATGAATTCGCGAAGGGCGAGTTCTACGTGGCGACGATCCACCGCGCAGAAAACACGAACGAGCCCGAGCGTCTGCGCGAGGTCGTCAGCGCGCTCTCGCAGGCAGACAAGCCCGTCGTGCTGCTCGCTCACCCGCGCGTGCGCGCCAAGGCTGAAGAGCACGGCATTTCCCTGGAAAGCGGTTCTCTCACGACCCGCGACCCCCTCGCATACCCCGAGCTGATCGCCGCAGTGCTCTCAAGCGCTGGCGTCATCACTGACTCGGGCGGACTCCAGAAGGAAGCGTTCCTGCTGCGCGTTCCCTGCACCACGGTGCGTCACGAAACGGAGTGGGTGGAAACTGTTGCACTCGGTTGGAACGTGCTCGCAAACACTCCAGAAGAGATCGCCGCGGCAGTCACCCGCCCGACTCCTGCCGCAACCGACGCGGCTCCCTACGGTAATGGTCACGCTGCGACCGCAGCCGTAGCCGCGATCGTCGAGCGGATCGGCGCGCGCGCCTAAGGCTCTCAACACGGAACGGGTGGCCCTGCGGATTATTGCGATCCGCAGGGCCACCCGTTCCGCGTACACCCGTCAACCGATCAACACGTGCGGGTGAAAATCCATGCCCTAGGCTCCGTCTGGGGTGGGCTGCCGATCAAAACGGCGAGCAACAACAATAGCGACCACAATGTAAACACACAGCATGAGGGCCATTGCACCGCCCATGACAAACACCGCGGTCATAATCGAATCACGCAGCAGCAGGATGATTGCGAACGGCACTGCCGTGTAGAGAATCGAGAAGATCAGTGAGATTTGCTGGCGCTCAGTAACGACAAAGATTGTCGAAATCGGCGAAGTGATGAGATTCATGAAGAGCCACGGCACGAGTGCCTGCGCGAAGTACCCGGCGTCGTCCCAACCAGGGCCAAGCACAATAGGGAATAGCCACGGGGACAGCACCCAGACGAGCGCGAACGGAACGACACCGACCAGCGCCGACTTCTTAATGCTTGAGACCACCGATTTCAACATGTGCCCGCGTTCCACAACAGAGAAGTGTTGGAAGAACACCTGCGCCAGTGCTGCACTGATCAGCGCAGCCGGGACCTCTACGAGCCTCCAGGCAACCGAGAACTGACCAAATGTGGACACGGAAACCGCTGCGATCAAAAGGTTGATACCGTTCATCCGCACAGCGTCAATGAGCGCAGTAGGAGCGTTGAATAGCGGCATGTTCCGGTATCGGCGCATCAGTCGCATGTGATCGCTGAGCGGCGGTTTAGGCCCCTCGCGCAGTTCGGGGGTCTTTTTGCGCAGCGCAAATACTGAGACCACCTGGCCCAGAATTGTTCCGACGATGAGGCCGCCAACACCGAGCGGCTTCACGAAACCGAGCGCGAGCTGCGAGGCCGCGGTAGTACCGCTCTGAAGCACTCGGTTCGTGGCGATCACTTTGTACTTGCTCTTCCGGTTGAGCCAATAACCCAGGATGGCAATCTCTGTCAGCGTGAAGGCTGAGATTCCAGCCAAGGCCAGCCACGGAGCAATCGCTGGCGCATTGATCAGATCCGCAACCCAAGGCGCAATCAAGATGATCACAACCGTGGCAACCACGCAAAGCGTGAAAGACACCCAGCGTGCAACCCTGGTCAACGACTTGGCGGCATCATCGCTCTCAGGCAGCATTACTGCCATGTCGTACTTCAACGTCGCAATCGCGACGATGATTGCTACCACGGAAGCAAAAGTGCCCAGTAGTCCCCACTCTGTCTTCGTGTAAAAGCGGGTGAGGACGGGCGTCACGGCTAGAACGAGTAATTGTGCGAGCGCGGTGCCTGACATGAGCGTCAGGACGTTTCGTAAGAACGCGTTGCCCCGCAGATAGGCCCGCAAGCGTCCTTTCTCTCGTGACATGTTGGGCCTCCCCCGGGAAGCGCGGAACACATTCCGCGCACGTTTCGGCCAGTCTAGGCGTATCGGCCCTTGGCCGATACGCCTACTCAACCAATCAACGCGTGCGCAGCCTGCTCAGCACGAGCTTTCCATGTATGTTGCTCACGAACCCGAAGCACCTGAGCATGAACCGCCGCGTATTCGGCAGGATCTGCTTTGAGACGCTCCAGCAAAGCAGCGAGATCCGCTGCTGAATACGGAATAGCCCAACCAACACCGTGTTTTTCAACAAACTCGGCAGCAAGTGAACCTTGCACTGCTACTACGGGTTTTCCACGGCTCAAGTACTCGTAGAGTTTGAGCGGAGCAGCAAACGCTCGGTATTCAATGGGCTCTAGAAATAGGCTTCCAATCGCTGTTCGGGCAAAGTACTGGTCAAGCCCGTTTCCGCTAGCATGAATCACCTCAGTACTCGTACCGATCAGATCGCTGTACCGCGCTCGCTCCTGTACCCAAAGGTTCTCAGGAGTACACAATACAAGCGATGCCCCCGGAGTCTCTTCTACAGCCCGCACACACTCTTCCATACGATAGTAAGGGCCAGTTCCACCGACGAACAGTAGTGCGGACGTATCTGCAACCGCAGATACGTCCCCGTCATAGCTCGCACCAGGAGGCAGCGCCGTACACTGCAAAATGTTTGTATGCGGCATCTTTTCTGCCATCAACATTGACGGAACAAAAATCTTACTAACCGCACTTTGATATCGAATCAAATCCCATCGATAGAGCGCTCTCGTGCCCATAGCGACGATTCGATTTACGCTGTTAAGGTACTCCGGATATTGCCAATATATGTCCCTATAAAAGACACCTGCCGGTATTCCATGAGTCGTACAGAATTTAAGAAATGAGATGTCAAAGAACGGGCGCAGAGGCAAATGGTGGTCCTCAGTGAGTGCAGTTGGCATCGTCGATGCCTCAGAATACACAAACTCGAAACGCTCGCCTCTGCGGATCCTAGCTTTCAATGCACGGATCTTCCGCTTGCGAGTGAGCGCATCGCCGGCTATTTCTTCGACCACATATCCGGCGTCTTCGAATGCCTGTCGCATACGCACCGGCCTAATGGCGCTACCCGATGTGGCGCCTGGATTCAACTTATAGGGCACGTGAAAGATCATGGACTGCTTACTAGCTGGCACTGTCTTGCCGCCCTCTTTCATCATTAGATTGTTCCTCGGTTGTAGAGACCCATGTAATGGTTAACAAAGGACTTTCTTCCGCAATGATCAACGCAGAAATAACGAATCGCCAACGGATCAAATTCACTGAATTTTGTTTGCATCTCTTGCAGCGTGGCGGCCAAAGCCTTCCGGTCATCGATCGGCGTCATCAGACCAGTGATCCGGCTCACCGCATTTTTTCCCGCCCAAGTGTCTGTCGACACGATGGGTAAACCGCAGGCCATAGCTTCCCAAAGCACCGTGCCAAATGCTTCCTTTTCACTTGTCAACACAAAAGAGTGGTAGCGAGAGAATTCTTTTGCAATATGTTCACGAGAGACTGCTCCCACAAAATCCACATTTGAAAGCCCCCGTTCTTTTACGAGTTTTTCAAGACCAACCCGATGTGCAGAGTCCCCTGCGATACGAAGACGCACCGTATTGTCTGAGCCAAACGCATCGCCAAAAGCATCAATGAGCAAGTCAACTCGTTTACCTGGATCAAGGTGTGAGACATGCCCGAAGACAAACGGACCTGTTGGCGGCGTGCGTACCGGCAGGTCCTCAAACTGAGGTGATAGAAGCCCCGGAAGGTATTCCCACTTATCCGTACGGTAAGCCTCATTCAGCTCAGGAGCGAAGCCTTTGGCCACAGCAACAAGCCCCTTGGCTTCTTTCGCCGCCCGCAATGCAGGGCCGCGATAACCTGGAGAACGCAGAAGGTCAATCGAACTTGGTCGATGCTCCGTAATCACAAAAGGAATGCCAGTTTTGCGCGAGATACGCGAGGCAACAATTCCCGCCGGAAACATCGCATGGGCGTTCAGCACATCTGGACGCCCAAAGCGTGAAACATAAGTTTTGAAGAGCTGCAGCCATCGCTTCTCGAGAGAGGCGAGGTTGATAGGGTGCAGTTTGGGGACTGGCATCAGCGCATCCGCCCGAAACACATTAACGTCACCCTCGGATTGGTAAGTACCGCGTTGAGCACGTTGTTTATAGTCCCCGTACTGATAAATCGGGATCCCACGTACTACCAGCACACCAACGGCATGGCCCTCGGAAATAAAAGCTTCAGCCTGCTCTCGGAAGAAGCTCCCAGAAAAACCATCCGCTTTCTCCGGATACCACGAAGGAATCATAAGAACGTGCACGGCTTTCAACCCCTAATACGTATATTCAGTAAGCCTTACCAGTGTACCCGGTTCCTGTTCCAGATCAGCGTTAAAGGCGTAGGACGGCACAACCCAAAACAGCGGAAGTTTGTCTAAAAAATCTGGCTACTCCAACACTTACGATTGACCTGGTCCATCATGATCGAAACGCTTCGCAACTGCTATCGCTAAGAAAACGTAAAGTGCGAGCATCACCGCCATCGCGATGCCCATGCTGAAAATTGCCATCATGATCGTGTCCTTCAACAGCAGGATTACCGCGAAGGGAACCGCAGTAAACACGATCGAGAAAATCAACGAGATGTGCTGTCGCTCGGTCACCACAAAGATCGTAGAAATCGGTGAGGTAATCAGATTCATAAACAGCCACGGGACAAGCGCCTGTGCGTATCGCCCAGAATCAGCCCATTCCGGCCCGAACACAAACGGGAACAACCACGGTGAGAGAACCCAGACAAGGGCAAACGGCACGATCCCGAAGAGCGCAGATTTCTTAATGCTCGACAGCACCGAAGACAGCATGTCGCCGCGTTGCACCACGGAAAAACGCTGGAAAAATACCTGCGCGAGCGCCGCGCTGATCAGCGCCGCTGGAACCTCAACCATGCGCCACGCCATCGAGAACTGGCCGAGCGCGCTCACCGAAACCGCTGCGATAAGCAGGTTAATACCGTTCATCCGCACTGCATCTATGAGGGCTGTTGGCGCGTTAAAAATCGCCATGCTGCGGTAGCGGCGCAGCAATCGCTTCCGCTGCTGCAACGTGGGCTTCGGTCCCTCCCGCAGCTCGGGAGTCTTACGTCGGAGCGCAAAGATAGACACGACCTGTCCCACAAGCGTGCCAATGATGAGGCCGCCCGCTCCGAGCGGCTTCACAAAGCCAAGCAGCAGCTGCGCGCCGGCTGTTGTACCGCTCTGTAGCACACGGTTCGCAGCGATCGCTTTGTACCGACTCTTCCTGTTGAGCCAGAACCCAAGGATCGCGATCTCAGTGAGCGTAAATGCGGCGATGCCGGTAAGTGCAAGCCACGGCGCAACCTCGGGTGAGTTGATCAGGTCTGCAAGCCAGGGAGAAATGATCACAATAATCACGGTCGAGACCAGGCACATCCCAAACGATACCCACCGGGCGGTGCGCGCCAGAATAACCGCGGAATCGTCCTGAGCAGGCAGCATAATCGCCATGTCATATTTGAGCGTTGCGATCGCTGCAATGATCGCAACGACCGAAGCAAACGAGGCAAGAATGCCGAATTGCTCAGGCGTATACAGCCGCGCAATAAACGGCATCATTGCAAGCACCACGACCTGCGCGAGCGCCGTACCTGACATGAGCGCCAAGATATTCTTCAAGAACTCGTTGCCCTGCAGATAGGTCAGCAGGCGCCCTTTCGGCCTTAGCATTTCACTCCTTAACGGTGCTTACGCAGCGATTCACGGGCACACTCAATCAAGTTTAATCTCCTTAGGTCAGGCAGAATGGTCAGTATGCAAATCGACGTTCAGGTGAATTCAGAACACTGGCAGCAGCAGGACACCCCTCACGGACGGCTGTTCTACCGCGGGTTTCCCACCTCAGTAGATGCACTCGTTGCAGCACTCGTCACCGTCGCTGAGGGAGGCGAAGATCCTGCGTTCCGCGATGTCACGGGGCACTGGAGCGCAATTCTCGAGACTTCAACAGGCATCGCAATCGCGCAGGATGTGCTGCGCAGCTGGCCCATCTTCATCGCTGACACTGGTAAGGATCGGCTCGTCGTGACCGAGAGCATTGAAACCGCTCGCGCTGCAACACCCGGCGGCCTCTCCTCCGATTCTGTAGACGAATTCCTGCATCTGGGGTACGTCACCGGCGCAGACACGCTCTTTGAGGGAATTACCCAACTGCAAGCGTTTGAGTGGCGCTGGCTCTCCGAGACCGGTGAACAGCGCGGCGACATGATTCCGCTCGTGCGGCACGATGTTCCCGGCATCAACACCGACGAGGCAGCTGACGCACGCTTCTCACAGGATTTCGAGATCGTGCTTGACCGCATGTTCGCGGCCCTGGGCGAGCGGCAGATTGTACTTCCGCTCAGCGGTGGGCTCGACTCGCGCCTGCTCGCGGTGGCACTCAAAGACCGCGGGTACGAAAACGTCGTTGCTTTCACTTACGGCGTGGCCGAGACCGCCGAGGTACGCATCAGCCGCGAGGTCGCTAAGGCCGTTGGCTACCGCTGGGAGTTCATTCAGTTCACCCCGGCCGAGATCCGCGAGGCATGGGCAACGCCCGAAGCCGGTGCGTTCATTCGAGATGCCTACGAGGGATCCGCGCTCCCCCACGTTCAGGATTGGTACGCGCTTCGCGAGATGAAGCGCCTCAACCTCGTCGACGATGATGCGATTTTCCTTCCCGGGCACACAGTCGTGGGCGCAATGCACGATGAGGAGGTCATGGATATTCCTGGCCACGTCTCCTCAGAGCAGCTGACCGAGCTTATTTTGCACCACCACGGCACGATTCGTCCGAACGGCCAGGCGCTGCGCAAGAACCACCGGTTCATGGCAAAGCTCGACTCGTTCTACACCCGAATTGGGTACGACGGGACCCCAGGCGACCGGCTGTTCGCACTCGAATACTGGAACGCCATCGAGCGTCAGACCAAGTACATTAACAATTCGATGCGCGCCTACGAGCACTTTGGGTATGACTGGGCGCTTCCCATGTATGACAAAGAGCTGCTCGCCGCATGGTTCGCGCTGAGCGCCGAGTACACACAGGATCGCGACTGGTACCGCCGCTACGTGAACCGCCGCTACGCCGCGACCACGCGCACCGAGATCAACACCTTCGAGGGGTTCGCAGCCGCAAATATCGCGCAGTCGAAGCGAGACAAGATCAAAGGTGCACTCCGCGCCGTCGGCGCGCTTGAGTTCGTGGAACGCAAGATTCGCGCGCAGGCAGTCGCTCACCACCCGATGGCGCTAAACGAGTTCCTCGGCGCGGCATCGGCAAAAGACCTCAACCGCTACATCATGAGGGGCGGTCAACCCTTGGGCATGTATGCCGAGCAGCTCTTGGCAGACACCTGGAACCCACACACCAACCTGTTCACGAAGTAGCGCAGAACCCTAGAAACGAGTGTGGGCCTGTTCTCCAAAGGAGAGAACAGGCCCACACTCGTTTGCTCTACGAAAGTCGCGTGTGGGCGAACTCTACTGCGCGACGAGCAACGCCGCTCAGCGACACGTTCTCTTGAGCCCAGGCTTCGATAGCGCTCGCACTCTCGGCCTTCTCGCTAATGATCGCTTGGAGCGCATCCGCGACTGCGGTGACCTCGTGATCAACGCCGCGACCCAGCACAGGGTTCTCAGAAAGCACCTCGCGCGCGGGCCCCGGGCCGGCATACACGACGGGCGTGCCACAGGCCCACGCTGCAAAGATCTTGGTGGGGTACGCGAAATCGTAGCCTGCACCGGGACGAATGCTCGCAATGCTCAGGGCGGATCCGCGCAGCCATGCCGCAGCTTGCTCTGGCGGTACCGGGTCATAAAACTCGACAGGAACCTGCAGTTCAGCCGCGGTGTTCTTCAGCTCAGGAAGGGCGGTGCCCTGGCCCAGGAACACGAGGCGCAAATCTACGCCGCGCTTGTGCAGTTCAGCGATCGCCTGAACGAAAACCTCTGCTCCCTGCCACTCAGATGCCGTCCCGGTATAAATCACATACGGAGCCGCAGATCGGAGCTCTTGAGCTGCTGCCGGGATCTCCCCTGAAGCGATAAACACCTCGGTATTAATGCCGTTGCCGACAGTGCGCACGGCTGCCTTTGGCGCAATCTCACGCACCCGATCGGTCACGCCATCGTTCACCGAGAATACGCCGCGAGCGTTATTCCAGGCGAACTTCTCCAACCACCGAACGACCTTGACGACAGCGCCTGGCGCACCCGTGCTCTCGCTCGCGTCAGACCACACGTCAGCCGCATATGCAAAAACAGGAATACGGCGGATCTTCGCCGCTATCGAGGCAAAAAACACAGTCGTGGGCGGTGGCTCGACAACGATTGCGTCCTGCTTTGCCCCAAACAGGATCCGGAAAAAGAGTGGAATATCAAAGCTCAAGTACTGGAAGTACCCGCGCACGTAGCCACTGTTATCACGGAACACGGGGAAACGGGTGACGGTGTAGGCCCGATCCGCGTCCCTGTATGGATCATCACCGGAGCGCACATTCGCTGGTGCAGGGCGAACCGTGAGTACACGAACCCGATCACCCTGCTCAGTAAAACCGGTTGCGAGAGCATCGAGCCTGAATGACGCGGCGCTCGGCTCGGGCTCGAAAATTCTGCTTGCGATTGCGATGTGCACTCGTTCGTATGCTCCTCAGTCAGTGCCGGTGAAAGGCTTACGCGCCCGCTGAAACAACCGCGGTTACGCCAGAGACAATGCGCTCGAGATCACCAGCGGTCAGTGACGGGTGCACCGGAAGTGACAGCACCTCACGGGCAGCCGTCTCAGTTACTGGCAGGTCGAGTCCTTCTGCGAACTTCGTGAGCGAGGGCAGGCGGTGGTTCGGGATCGGGTAGTAGACACCCGTGCCGATGTTGTGTTCGGTCTGCAAAGCCTCCCGAATGCGGTCACGCTCACCCGCATCCACGCGGATGGTGTACTGGTGGTAGACGTGGACAGCACCGTCACGAACGACCGGGGTCGTTACGCCGTCGATCGCAGCAAGTCCGGCGTCAAGGAACGCAGCGTTCTGCTGACGCTGTGTGGTCCAGCCATCAACCTTCGTCAGCTGAGCACGGCCGATGGCAGCGTGCACGTCAGTCATGCGGGCGTTGAAGCCGACGACCTCGTTCGCGTACTGCGTCTCCATGCCCTGGTTGCGGAGCAACCGAACGTTTCGCGCGGTATCCGCGTCAGCGCAAGTGACCATGCCACCCTCGCCAGCGGTCATGTTCTTCGTCGGGTACAGGCTGAACATCGCGAACTTGCCGATGGTGCCAACCGGACGGCCGTTCCAGGAAGCACCGTGTGCCTGAGCTGCGTCCTCATAAATCTCAAGGCCGTGCTCCTTGGCAATTGCCTCGATCTCATCGACCATGAACGGGTGACCGTAGAGGTGCACTGGCATGATTGCCTTCGTGCGCGGGGTGATTGCAGCTCGCACAGACTCGGGATCAAGTGAGAAGGTATCGAGCTCGATATCGGCAAACACGGGCGTTGCGCCGGTAAGAGCAACCGAGTTGCCTGTCGCTGCGAAGGTGAACGACGGAACGATGACCTCATCACCGGGGCCAACACCCGCAGCGAGCAGCCCTAGATGCTGACCGGACGTGCCTGAGTTCACGGCAACGGTCTCACGGCCCTGCACGAAGTGCGCGGCGAACTCTTCCTCGAAGGTCTTAACCTCGGGCCCCTGCGCAATCATTCCTGATCGGAGCACACGGTCCACATATTCACGTTCCAGATCGCCAACGATCGGCTTTGCCGGAGGAATGAATGCTTCGAGAGATGACATTTGGATACCCTTCACCGTGTATTCGATCCACGGGTTTTGATTGCACACCTCACCCCGGGGTGAGACGTTTCACGCTGATTATCTTACCGAAGGCTAAAGACACCGTTCTCGTAGCGCACCTCGCCGTTCTGGAACGGCATCTGACAGCCACCACCAGGCAACCCACACGACGCCTTACCAGCAGGCCAACCCCACGAACCCGCAGGACCACCAGCATTCAAATACCCCGACCGGAACGCACCATTCTCCATCGCAAACGAACCAAGCGGCGACGTCCACACAGTCCCATTCGTGAACTCCTGCACCTCACCACCGCCATTCACAGTGAGCTTCGACGGCACCTTCGACGGATACCCGATAGAACCCTTCACCATGTTCCACATATCGAACGAATCCTGCGACACCAGCACCATGCCGGTACCCGAAGACCACATCCCAATACCGTTCTGGAACGGCATCTGACAGCCACCACCAGGCAACCCACACGACGCCTTACCAGCAGGCCAACCCCACGAACCCGCAGGACCACCAGCATTCAAATACCCCGACCGGAACGCACCATTCTCCATCGCAAACGAACCGCGAGAAGAACCGAACATCGTGCCGTTCGTGAATTCTTGAATCTTGCCGCCACCGTTCTCTACGACAGAATCCACAGGTGCAGCGGGAACGCCTAGCGCACCATTGATGCCACCGATTGCTTTCCAAGGCTCGACAAACTGGGCATGGAAGACACGAGCCCCACCCTGCTCGCTCCAAGCCAGATGCCCATTTGCAAAGTGCTGCACGAGACTGTATTTCTTCGGCGCGAACTCTGCAGCCGAGCGAGGATATCCATATGCACCCCCAGCACCTCCAGCGCGAGCCCATTCGGCTTCGAGTTGCTTGGCAATGAGCTGCGAGCCATAGGTATTCGAATACGCGACCGTACCGTTCTGCATCTTCATCGTGCAGCCACCACTCGCAAGCCCACACTTTGCTATTTCAACTGGCCAACCCCAGCTACCCTGAACGAATCCCGCACCTCGGTAGTTCGTCAAGAAGACACCGTTCTGCATGCCGGTGACAGTGCCAGTCTTGTTCTCCATGAAGATCACGCCACCTGTGAACTCCTGGACCAGTCCGCCACCATTCGCTGAGATGCTCTGGGCAGCAGCCTTTGGCGTGCCGTAGACCCCACCACTCGCACCATACTTTTCCCAGAATGTCTGAATCTTTCCAGTCACCGGAATACCGCTCGGCGAGCCAAACCAGCTCTTATAGAAGTTGTAAAAGTTTCGATTACCGTAAGTTGAACAGCCGTCGCCAGTGCCCCAACCAGCGTTCAGAGCTGCCTGATTCGGGCGATAAGGGGTATAGATGTAGAGCGATGCCGTCGCACGATTCTCGATATACACCTGGGACGTGCCGCAGCCTGTGTTCGGATGCCACTGAATCGTATTTGTCTGGAATGGCTTGTACCGGAACGAAGATGGGTTTAGGCGGTACACCTGGAGCTGACGAGTGCCCCGGATCACCTGCTGAAAGAAACCCGCACCCGATTCATCGCAGTTTGCCGAATTACCTGGTCCACTATCTGGGCAGTCCATGCCCATGGCGTAACTGTACTGACGAGTCACGGGCCAGCTATCGGTCACGAGGCTCTGCTCTTTCTCGAGCATGATCAGGATGACGCGCTGGCTGATTCCACACGCTTGCCCGACCTTTGTGATGATCTGCGCAGCCGATTCATTAGCAGCCCCGGCATAGGCTTTGCAGTACGCATCCGCAGGCCGACTCTGCGTCGTCATCTTAAAGTTCTTCAAACACGCGCTGGCAATACGATTGCCCGACCCGCTTGGAGACAAATCCCCAGGTTTATACCCGGGGTCACCAATTCTACAGTTGGAAACCTGCTTGTTTAGGAACGCTTGAACCTCAGCGGTCGTCATCGCAGAACCTTGGTAGAACAGCTCATCACTGATAATGCGTCCTGGCTGGAAGCCATCGCTGATACTCGCAGCTTCCGCAGGAGCGGCCTGAAGCGCAGGTGTAATTCCTGCGACCAACAGCGCAATCACCAGGAGCCATACATGCCAAGGTTTTCGCACAGACATCGCCTCGCGAGAGTTTCTGCTTTGAAGCATTCCAGCCAACCTTCTACCTGTAGTTGAGACTCTTACTAAGCCACGATAGCTACTGCCTGACCGCTCAACAAGCGCGAGGCTATTTCGTCGTTGACCAGTTTCTGGGGTCTGATCTGTCAGAATGGTATTTATGGCCATTGGAGAGACGCACGCTCGCGCACACCGTGAAGCGGATACTTGGGTTGTTATTCCCCTGTACAACGAAGCTCAGGTGATCGGCGACGTCGTTCGAGAACTCATGCCCGCCTTTTCTAATGTGGTGTGCATCGACGACGGCTCTCGAGATGGTTGCGCAGAGATTGCCCACATCGCTGGCGCGCACGTCGTCACTCATCCCATAAATCTTGGCCAGGGCGCTGCTCTGCAAACAGGCTTTGAATACGCGCTCGAGCAGGGCGCACAGTTTGTCGTCACATTTGATGCGGACGGTCAGCATCGCGTTGTCGACGCGCAGGCAATGCTTAATCGAGCGCGGGATGAAGACTTAGCGATTGTCTTCGGTTCACGATTCCTCGATGACCGAACAAAACCCGGCATTCTGAAAAAGATCGTACTCAAAACTGCTGTCGCGGTTACAAATTGGTCGACCAGAACACGCTTGACCGATGCGCACAATGGTCTTCGTGTGATTCGCGCGGATGCGCTTCGACAGATTAAACTCCGCCAGGATCGCATGGCCCACGGCACTGAGATTGTCGTGCAGCTAGGTAAGACCGGATTGCCCTATGCCGAGCAGCCAGTCGAAGTGATCTACACCGATTACTCTCGAGCGAAGGGGCAATCGCTTCTCAATTCAGTCAACATTCTTATTGACCTCATCATCCGATAGCAGGGCGACATGTCTATTTTTCAGTTCCTGCTCATCGCAGGCATCATTGGAGCGGCCGCATATGCCGTGAAAGTACTGCCAGGAGAACGTTCACTTGCGCTGAAGCGAATCTTCGCGCTCCTCTTTGTGCTCGCGGCAGTATTTGCAATTATCTTCCCGGGGATGCTCACCTCTGTAGCTCACTTCTTCGGTATCGGACGCGGCACCGATTTACTCCTCTATGTCTTCATCGTCATGGTTCTGGTGTTTGCTGTCGCGACCGTGAGGGCAAAAGCCCGTTCAGATGCACGCGTCACCGATCTTGCGCGTGCGGTCGCTCTCATGGAGGCACGCCTCACTGAGCAATTGACCACATGCGATCAAAAATCAGCAACGCAGGCAGACGGGGACAATAAGTAATGCTCCAATGGCTTGCGCTGGTGCTCCCGGTGGTCACCATGCTTGGTCTCATCGCGGTCCTCGGGTTACCTATCGCGTTTGCATTGCGCGCACGTGGGTTTTCTGTCCTACTCATCTCAATCCCTGCGGCCTTCGCGGTTCTAGCGTTAAGCTCCTTCATCGCACCGTTCTTAGGTATCTTTTGGACAGTATTGCCGGCCATTGGGCTGACTGTGGTATTGACGGTCGTATTGTTCGCCCTCCGTCCGTTCATGGCGATTCAACGCAAGGGATCAAGTGCACACAGTTCGGGTGCAAAGCGCTTCTGGATTCCAACCGTTGCCGCAGCAATCGGCGGTCTCACAATCACAGCATCTGTTGTGTTGGCAATCAAATCTCCCGACGCAATTTCACAGACCTACGATGTGAACTTCCACCTCAACGCGGTGCAGAAGATTCTCGACGAAGGCAGTGCCGCCCCATACGATATGGACCTTTCAGCGCCGGGCGCGAAGGTCTTCTACCCGACGCTCTGGCACGGTCTGGTAGCCCTGATCGTTCAGCTCAGTAGCGTTTCAATTCCGCTTGCAACAAATGCGGCACTCTTCGCCACAATCGCCATCATTTGGACTGTCGGAATGGTCGGTTTCGGGCGCGCAATTGCTGGTCCGAGTGCTCGAGTCAGCTTCATTTCTGGCGTGCTCTCAGTTGCCATTCCTAGCTTCCCCCTCTCCCTCACCGGCTACGGTATTTTGTATCCGAATCTGCTCGCCTTTGCGTTGATTCCGTATTTCCTCATCGCGTTCATGCAGCTCTTCGGTATTGCCAAGGCTCGTAGAAGTGACATGAATTCCATGGGCTCAGCGCTCTTGCTGCTGTTTGGCAGCTTTGGCGCTGTGGTGCTTGCACACCCCAACGGCATGCATGCAATCCTCGTCTGGCTTATCGGCCCGAGCTTGTATCTGCTTATTCGAGCAATTCGCGGCGCAAATGTGCCGCAGCGCACCGGCGAGCTTGGAGCAGCACTGCTCTCCAAAGGTCCGCGTATCAGTCTGGCCGCACTCGGTTGTTTAGGACTTTTCGCTCTCATCATCGTCGCTTGGTACGTTGGTCGTACATCCGATGCTCCTTGGGGAGGCGATAAGGGGCCCAAGGGCGCACTTCTTGACGCCATTGGCATGAGCCCCCATCTCGAGGGACATGTATGGCCGGTCAGCCTGCTCATGCTTGTTGGATTCGTTGTTGTGATTCGTCTGACACGGATGCGTTGGCTCTTCGTCCCAGGTGTGCTGTTCCTAGCGTTGTACATTATCTCTGACGGCTTCCCACCCTCGGAGTGGCGAACTTTCTTCCTCACTCCGTGGTACAACACCCCCTGGCGATTGTCAGCCCTCGTATGGATGGGGGTCTTCCCATTCATCGTCCTGGGCGCCAGCCTCGGTTGGAGCGCACTGCGCGGAGGGCTTGTCCGATGGGCACGTCTCGTACAGCGTCCAAAGTTTGCTCGTATTGGCGGGTCCGCGCTCGCAGTACTTTTCTTGCTTGCTGCCACTCAGGGCGCTGGCGCACATGCCGGAATTCAATATGTGAGTTCGAAGTACGAGAAGTCCGGGCCAAATGCTGTCCTACTTGACGTCGATGAGCGTGCAGTGCTTGAGCGTCTTTCCGAAACACTGCCAGAGAATGCAGTCATCATAGACAATCCCTGGAACGGTGGCGCACTAGCATATGCGATTAGTGGCATTCCAGTGCTTACGCCCCACACCGGGGGAAACTACGATCCTAGAATTGCTGAGCTCACCTCAGAACTAAAATATGGCACTCCGCGATCATGCGAGCTGGTAGAGCAACTAGGTGCCCGCTACATTCTTGATTTCGGAACCAAGTATGTTTTCCCTGGCACTAAGCGCGCAGAGCCCTTCCTTGGAATCACAGATGTAGGAGAATCAGACATGTTCACGGAGATCGACCGTGAGGGTGACGCAGTTGTCTATGAGGTTACTGGTTGCGATATCAGCCAGTAACACGCGTTTTTGGGTAAAATTTCCCACATACCTCGACCTCAGGGCCGCTGGAAACACACCAATTTGGTAAGGAGCAACACCTTGAGTATTCGCTACGGCCTCATCGGACTCGGCATGATGGGGCGTCATCACGCAAGAGTAATCCGCGAAACCGACGGCATCGAGCTGGTCGCCGTCGCTGATGCGATGGGTGACCCTCACGGAGTCGCGGGCGATACCCCAATGTTTGACTCAGTCGAGGGGCTCATCAGTGCTGGAATCGATGCAGCCATCGTTGCGGTTCCAACAAAGTTTCACGAAGAAGTCGGCCTGAAGCTAGCAGCGGCAGGCGTACACACCCTCGTTGAAAAGCCGGTAGCGCACGACCTGGCTGCAGCAAACCGCCTAGTTACAGCTTTCGAAGCAAAAGACCTAATTGCTGCAGTGGGCCATGTTGAGCGATTTAACCCGGCGCTCTTGAGTCTGCGAGAGCGTATCGCCAACGGCGACCTCGGACAGGTTTACCAGATTCAGACTCGTCGGCAGGGGCCGTTCCCAGCACGTATCGCTGACGTTGGTGTCGCGAAGGACCTTGGCAGTCATGACGTTGACCTCACAGCATGGCTAGCGCAATCATCGTATGAGCGCGTATCCGCAGAAACCGCATACCAGAGTGGGCGCGAGCACGAGGACATGATTCTCGTCTCAGGAATGCTCGCCAACGGCATCATTGTGAATCATGTCGTGAACTGGCTCACACCTTTCAAAGAACGTCTCACCATCGTTACGGGAGAGCGTGGTGCGATGGTTGCAGACACTCTCACTGCTGACCTCACCTACTACGAGAACGGCACCATTGGCACGTCATGGGATGCAGTTTCCGCATTCCGGGGCGTAAGTGAAGGCACCGTCACCCGTTTTGCGCTCGAGAAGCGCGAGCCGCTCAAGAGCGAACACGAAGCGTTCCGTGATGCCATCCTTGGCGTGCGACACGACGCAGTCACGTTGCGCGAGGGTCTTGAAACGTTGCGCGTCATCGAGGCTTCAATAAGGTCAGGCAAAACTGGTCAAACAGAGCGACTTTCTGGGTACGGCATTGCATGAATACTCTGATTAGCCCCGCAGCTTTCATCGGCGAAGGAGTCACGATCGGGTCCGGCGTATGCGTCGGACCGGGTGCTGTGATACTCGGCCCATGTGTCATTGAAGACGAGGTGTGGATCGGACCAGGTGCACAAATTGGTGCGCCTCCCGAAATGTCAAACCTGGCACAGAACCCAGCTTGGACGGGTGACCTCCAGCATGCGGGTGTTCGCATCGGCCGTGGTGCGGTCATTCGCGAGCAGGCCGTAATCCACCAAGGTAGCTACCGTGAAACCACCGTAGGAGCGGATAGCTGGATTCTGAATCGCGCGTATCTTGCTCACGATGTAATTGTAGGCGAGCGAGTTACTGTCTCCGCGGGCGTTTCAATTGGCGGCCACTGCGAGATAGGCGATCGTGTAAACATCGGCATGAACGCTGTTGTGCACCAGCGACGCGTTATCGCTGAAGGCGCGATGATCGGTATGGGAACTCCCGTCACTCGTGACATACCTCCTTATGGCAAGGTGTATGGCACGCCTCCTCGGCTTATGGGAGTGAATGCTGTTGGCGCCGAGCGCGCAGGCCATAGCGCAAGTTCGATTGCTGAACTCACCCGACGCTATGCCGAAGGTGACTTGTTGCTTTCTGAACGGGCCCTACCTGATTGCCTCGACTCACTTACAGCAGCGGTTCTCAGTTGGCGTTCGATTGAGAATGCCCTGCCCGTCACGCCTCGTTAATCTCAGGGCTGACTCGCCCCCTTTTCACCTGCACTTCCCACGATAGGATCATCCATATGACTGAGAATGCGGCGATCAGCGACCCAGATTTCTCTACCCCTGGCGCTAGCCGAGGGCTTGTCGATGTGTTTAAGCACCGGTATCTCTTGCAGCTGCTCCTGAAAAAGGGTATTTCAACTCGCTATTACGGTTCGGCGCTCGGCTGGATTTGGTCATACATTCGCCCGCTCGCGCAGTTTTTGATGTATTACCTAGTGTTTGGTGTAGTGCTAGACGCAAACAAGGGTGTGCCTCTTTTCCCCGTGTATCTTGTCGCTGGAATCGTCGCTGTAAACCTGTTCAGTGAAGCATTGCGCAACACCACCAGTGCGATTGTCGACAACAAGGCACTCGTGAAGAAAATCTTCATGCCGCGCGAGCTTTTCCCGGTTGCTGCGGTCGGAGTCGCGCTCGTACATTTCCTTCCGCAAGCTGTCGTGCTTCTCGTTGTAGCCCTTTTCCTGGGATGGGCTATTAGTTTTGCTGCAATCGGAGCATTCCTACTAGGTGTCTTCATCATCTTGCTCTTCGCCCTCGGACTCGGCCTCTTCTTCGGCGCGCTGAACGTTGCCTACCGTGACTCCCGCAACTTCGTGGATCTCATTTTGATGTTTGCCACCTGGACCTCGCCCGTACTTTACTCCTGGACGATGGTTCACGACCGCGCTCCAGAGTGGCTCTACAACATCTACATGGCAAACCCGATGACTACCGCAGTCGAGCTCTTCCACGATGCGTTCTGGCTGCCAATGGCTGGCAATACCCCGCGGCCGGACCACATGTTGCTCAACATTGGTATCGGGCTTGCTCTCTCTGTAATCACGCTGCTTGTCGGGCAGCTGGTCTTCCGCCGATTGGAGGGCAAGTTTGCCCAAACTCTCTAACGACCAAACGCAGGCCAAGCCTGCGATCATTTTCAACAAGGTTATGAAGACCTTCCAAATCAATCACACAAGTTCGTTCAAAGAGACTGTGATTGCTGCAATGCAGCGGAAGAATTTGAAGACGTCGTTTAACGCCGTAGACGATGTCTCATTCGAGGTGCCAGAGGGCCAGTCGGTTGCGCTTCTTGGGCGCAACGGATCAGGTAAATCCACGACCTTGAAACTACTCTCAGGTGTCATGCGTCCTGACTCGGGATGGATCCGTACACGTGGCCGTGTAGCTGGCTTGCTGGAGGTCGGGGCCGGTTTCCATCCTGACCTCACCGGGCGAGAAAACGTCTATCTGAACGCAGCAATTCTTGGCATGTCCAAGGAAGAAACTGATGCAAGGTTTGAGTCAATTCTTGAGTTTTCCGAGATCGGGGAGTTCATTGATGCTGAAGTGAAACGCTATTCCTCTGGCATGTATTCTCGTCTCGGCTTCTCCGTCGCCGTACACACAGAACTGGACGTTCTGTTGGTCGACGAGATTCTCTCTGTCGGCGATGCACAGTTCCGTAAGAAGTGCACCGCGAAAATGAAAGAGTTTCAGGCAAATGGGAAGACCATGTTTGTTGTGAGCCACAATGCTAGCCAGGTTAAAGAACTCTGCGAACGTGGCATTGTATTAAATCATGGGCAGATGATGTTTGACGGCCCTATCGACGAGGCCGTTGAGTATGTACGAGCGGAATCACTCGATGATTTAAAGAGCCCCTACCCTATTGAGGGTGCCATCTACGATTACTATATGGAAAACCCTGGTCAGTGGGGCATTCCGCGCGGGCCCGCGGAACGGGTCACCAAGAATGGCGGCGGTTGGGTACAGCACTTCGAGCGTGGTCTAATCACCAGTTCCGATACCGTCGGTACCGCTGGCATCGGAACTGGTTTGTTCTCCGAAGGTTACCGGCAGGCTGGTGGACCGTCTGGCCCTTGGGGTTTCATTGTGAGTGGACCACGGGGGTCGTTCCAGGATGAGGGTGTACGCCGCATGCCGTTCCAGCACGGTGAAGTTGAGTTCACCGTGAAAAGCGGTATTGCATTCATTCCGTCAAACTAGTCTTAGCTCCTCATATTCGTCTCAGACGTATACAACTTAGGGCAGGGCCTCGGCGCCATTCATAACGGCCGAGACCCTGCCCTAAGTTGTATCACCAGTTAGCGAGACAGAATTCCGAGCTCACGCAGGATCTTTCCCGACGCATCACCAGTTTCCCAGTGGTGGAATTGTCTGGTGAACTCACTCACACGCTCACCATAGGCAGCATCCCATTCGTCTGGGGATCCCGCCTTCTGCACAGCAGCAATCAGTTCTTCTGTGGTTTGAGTGAACGCTCCAGGAACGATGTCTTTGAGGCTGAAATACATGCCACGGCTTGACTCGTACAGTTCCGCGTCTGGGGCAAATGCGATGAGTGGCTTATCGAGATGCGGGAAATTGAAGAGAATTGACGAGTAGTCGGTGACCAGCACATCCGCTGCACGCATGAGTTCGTTGATATCAGCTGGAGTTTCGTGCTTCAGCATCGTGATGTCGAGCTTGTCTGAATTGAAGTACACAGGTACGCGCGGCTTTTCTTCGCGTAGTTCGCCAAAGAGTTTGATAAATGGCTTGCCGCTAATTGTTAGGGCATGATCGGTGAGCTCCCTGAAGTAGAGCCCATCGAGTCGAGTATGCGTAAAAGGATGCGTCTTGATGACGATCTGGTATTCATCGCCGAATTCAGCCTTGAGACGTGCAAAGTCAATTGCATAGGGAAAGGCCGTACCTCCCCGATAACGGTACGTCGGAGCGTAGACCAGCAGTTTCCGAGTCGGATCGATGTCATACTTCGCTTTAATCGCCGCGACCTCATCACTGGTAATCGGCTCGAACAAACGATCGTTCTGGGGTAGTCCAGTTTGCAACAGCTTCGGTGATACGGCATGCGAATCAGCGAAGATCTTTCCTACCATCGGACTGGGCGCTACAAGGTAGTCATACCTCTTGCTCTTCGCGAGGAACTTTGGCATCTCTTCAACACTGATCGCAGCTTCAGAGTCAACACCCATCTTCTTGAGTGGAGTGCCGTGAGTTGTCTGAATCTCGATCTGCCCAGGGCGCTTTTCAACGAATCGGTCTACGTTGAAGCCAATCGAAAAGTTCACATCGTTGAACAAGTATTTTGCACGCCACAGGTGGTAGAAGTATCGGAATGAGTGGTTCTTGACTACACTCACTCGGGCGGCGGATCCCATCAGTGCTTGCACTGAACTATGGATTTGACGCTTATTATGCTTCGTGCTGAGCACTGTGATTTTCATATCTGGGCGTTCTTGCGCGATACGAACCGCAAGGGCTGCTGGCCCGTCAGATAAAGAGAATTTGTTTCCCCAGTAGTTCGCTACGAATACGCGACGTTGGTCAATCGGAATGAGCAGAACGATAGGTCGAAACACCAGATAAATACAGACATTTCGTACGCGGCGAAGCCACTTGTGACGTATCTCTGCACGGCGAACCATTAGGGCTTTCCGCCGCTCATCGGCCTCACCGTTCCGAACATCATCGGGAGTGGCGTCGACACGCAAATTCACAAGCTTCGGCGCGTTTTCTAGGATCTTAGTGAGCTCCCGATTATGCCCCTCTCGGGAAAGGTGTACCCAGGTACGAAGCGGCTCCGGAACGCGTTGCACCACCGTTTCACGAATCGGCTTGACGAGTTCACCCGACTGGCTCAAGATCTCGAGCTGCGTCGCGTCGTCATATCGGCAGAACTCTTGGTACAGCCAACGAAGATTGTAGTCGAGAACCGCAAAGTCGAATTCATCAATGAGCGCTTCGTCAGCATCATTTGAGAGGAAAAATTCACGCAGTTCCGCAAGCACTTGTAGCCGATCAAGCGCCTTGGCTGGTCGAAGCGTCTGGGTGATGCTGCCATCAGTGATACGCCAGAAAACAACGGGATCGCTATATACGTCAAACCGTTCTGCCGCGAGGAAGAGTCGAGGCATGACAGCCACGTCCTCGTAGATCATGCCTTCAGGGAACCGAACTTCTGACTGATCTAGGAAGCTCTTACGAAAGACCTTATTCCAGACCATGAAATCACGAACATACTGTGGCTCATCAGCAAACCGCAGTCCTGTCGCAGGTGCATCGAAGAGATCTGCGTTACGGGTGAAGATCCAGGCTTGTTTCTGCCAGTCGGTGAAACGATAAACCGGGCTTGTAATGAAGTCGGACCCAGATTCGATCAGCGCATCAACGAGTCTTCGGTACGATCCACGCGCCACGATATCATCAGCATCAAGGAAGGCGAAGTACTCACTTGTGGCAAGTTCCAATGCGAGGTTTCGGTTGTACGCGATCCCGTGCGATGGCTGGTCATGCACATGAATCGAAGGATGCGCGTCTGCCCAGCGTTGGGCAGTGATAAGCGTACTATCGGTAGACCCATCATTAATAACAATGATTTCGAGGTCAGCCTCTGGGATACCTTGGTCAAGTACCGATGCAAGGCAGTCATCAAGATAACGTTCCGCGTTGTACGCCGGGATAACGACAGTCAACAACTTCATCTCGCAATCCTACCGCGAGTAAATCTAGTTGTCTGAGGCCCTATCACCCGGCAGCCCGCTGCCAACGAAGCGTCGGAAAAGCACGCGCTTCATCCAAGCCGGCATGAGGCGATACACACCCTTCACAACGACGTTTCGCGCGTATTCGCCGCGGCTGATGAAGTCCATGCGAAGAAGCTCGCGCTGGAGCGCCCATTCGGTGCGGGCTTCGGCCCAGCCGCCACGGCGCGCGAAAGCGCCGGCACCGACGCGGTAGCGCAGGAGCGGCTCTGCAATGTTCTCGCAGCGCGCACCGTTTTGCAGCAGGCGCACGCCAAGCCAGTAGTCTTCCATCTTCCCGAACGGCTGATAGTCGCCAACCGCCGCAAGTGCCTCTCGGCGGTACATCATGGTCGGGTGGTTGAACGGGTTGTGCGTTTTTGCGTGAGCGCGGATCCGCTCTGCCCCAACCGGTGGCACTCGCACGGCCGCCACCACACTTGGGTCGTTTTCAAACTCGATCATGCCTGTACCAACAAGGTCGAAGCCCTGCGTCATCAACTGCCACTGCTGAGCGAAGCGTTCGGGTGCTGACACGTCGTCGGCGTCCATACGGGCGACGATCGGGTGCGCGCACGCCGCGAGGCCCGCGTTGAGGCCGGCGGTGAGCCCCTGGTTCGTCGCGAGGCGCACGATACGTACGGGGATGACGCTGTCGCGCTCGATCCGCACCAACTCACCTGCTAGCTCGGCGCCGACGGGGCCGTCCTGCACGATGACCGCCTCGGCCGGACGTAGGGTCTGATCGTCGACGGAGCTCTCGTATGCGAGTCGCAAGAACTCAGCGTTGTCACCGACGTACACCGGCAGCAGCAGCGAGAACGGGGCGGTGGGGGTGGTTTCAGTCACCCGTTTAGCCTACCGATCCGCGCGCTTGAAGAGGCCGAGCCTGGAAAGACCGCGGCGACGTTCCACCTTCGAGAGGCGGTCGACTTCGATCTGCACGTCGACGGGAACGCCAACATCGCGTAGAACGAGGCGGGTGGCGCGGGGGTTGGTGCCCCAGCCGTCCTTCCAGCCACGTTTCAGGCAATCGCGCAGCTGGGCGCGATCGTCTGATGCCTTGAAGGTGCGGTACCAGCGGCGCGCAGACGCCGCCGTGTACATGAGGTTTTCCCACGGGGTGAGCGCACGGCTGCAACGGAATACCCAGAGCTTGTTTCGCACCTCGAAGAAGAAGCGAGGGCCGGGATCTTGATCGCTCGAGCCGCGCTTGACGGTCTTGTGCGTGACGACGGAGTCAGGAACGTACAGGCCGCGCGCATCGCGCAGCAGCCGTGCCGAGAACTCGAAGTCGTCATTCCACAGGAAGTAGTCGGCGATCGGCAGGCCGAGTTCGCGCACGCGTTCCGCGCGCAGGAAGGCCGACACGAAGGAGATCGAGCGGATCTCCATGCCGCCAGCCGCTGCAGCACGTTGGCGCTCCTCGCGGTCAGCGCCAATCTTGGCTTTCGGAGTATTCATGGGGTGGTCGTTGCCATCGGTCCAGACAACGCGCGATCCCATAACCGCGAGGTTGTCTGAGCCAGTTGCGCGGTACCGCTCGTGGGCGCGGAGCGCACCAGAGAGCGCCTGCGGGCCGGGGACGGTGTCATCGTCCATGACCCATACCCAGTCCACCTCGGCATCGAGCACTGCCGCTGCGATACCGACAGCGAACCCACCGGCGCCGCCGGTATTCGCGTCGAGGCGGATCAGCCGGGCGCGTTCGCCCCAGCTTTCAAGCATGGCTTCTGCGACGTCGGGTGAACCGTCGTCGGATGCATTATCGACAACAATGAGTCGATCAACTGGGCGTTCCTGTGCGGCTAGGCCTTCGAGGGCCTCACGCAGCAGATCGCGGCGATTGTAGGCGACCAGCACGGCTGCTACTTTCACGTGCGCGTCCTTCCTGTCTGTTCTCGTGCGCGAACTTTCCGCCCACGGTCCCACAGCTCTCAGCGGCGTGGGCAAACCAACCCAGCATACGCTAATCTCGTCGCTTCATGCTGAAGATTGCGAGGAAACGCAAAACCGGGCAGGAATAGCACGATGTCAGTTCCTGCCCGGTCTGCGTCATTGCCGCGCCGAGTTTTACTCTTCTTCGACAGGTGTCGCCGCGGCGACTCCCTGTCGAACAAGTTCGTGAATCTCGTCGAAGTCGGGGTATTCAGGATCGACTGCCGGGGGTGTGAGTTCGACGTTGACCGGCGGGAAGCCACTCGCCTTCGCCGCGAGATCAACGAACGGGCCAAGCATCGAATCGGGAATGTCGGTCTCGACAAGCTCGGTGCCAGCCGCCGCGATTTCCTGGAAGCGAGTCAACACGTTTTGCGGCTTCATCTGGGCGAGGATCGCGGCCTGCAGCTTGCGCTGACGGTCCATGCGGTCCCAGTCGCCACGCTCAGAGCCGTAGCGCGAGCGCGCATACCACTGCGCTTCGTAGCCACTCAGCTTGCGCTCGCCTGCCTGAACCCAACCAGTGATGCCATTGCCATCTGCGTCGCCGCCGATGGGCAAGTCTTCCTCAACGTTGATGGTCACGCCGCCGAGCGCATCAATCATGTGTTCGAAGGCATCCATGTTGAGCAGCACGTAGAACTGGGGCTTCAGACCGGTCACACCTTCAACAGCGTCGCGCGTCGCTTCGATGCCGGGAGTCGAGCCGTTCGCTTCTGCGTCGGGGTACGGCGACTCATCGTAGAAGTACTCAGCTTCTGCGTACACGGCATTGATCTTGCAGTCGCCAACATCGCAGCCCCAGTCGACGCCAAAGCCGTTGGGGAAGTCCTGGTACAGCGGTGAGGTTTCGGGGAATGGCACGTTGTACATATCGCGCGGAATACCCACGATCACCGACTGGCCAGTCTTCGCATCGACGCTGACAAGCGAGATGCTGTCTGGTCGCAGACCTTCGCGATCCGCGCCCGCATCGGTACCGAGCAACATGATGTTGTAGCGACCGTCGATCGGATCGATCGGGGGCGCGGATCGGAACAGCGAAGAAATGGCTTCGCGCCCCGCGTTAATGGTGCTCGCCGCCCAGGCAGCGCCGACCGAAGGCACGATGGTGAGGATGACTGAGAGCAGAACGATGGGGATTCGCCAGGTGGGCTTCACTTTCACGAGCTTCACCATGCGGAGCGTGTCAAAACCAATGATGATCCACATGATCGCCACGAAAACGACGACGACCTGCAGACCGAGCAGGAAGAAACTGTTGGTGAACAGTGACAGGGTCGCGACGCGTGCATTCAGTGCACCGACAAGAGCGCCAATAGCCGCGAGCCACATGATGATCGTCACCGTGATGCCGAAGCGGCCAAGCTTTTTGTTGCCAGCAAGCATTTGCGCGCTGCCGGGAAGCAGGAACCCGAGAACGATGAGCCAGAATGCCCGCTTCGTCATGAGGGGAGCTGATGACGTGTCGGGATAGCGCAGCGGGCGCTCGAGATCTACTTGAGTTGCGCTCATGCGGAGTATCCCTGTGGGTTGGCAGACTGCCACGCCCACGAGTCACGGCATGCCTCAGCGAGTGAGCGAGTGGTCTGCCACTCGAGCTCAGTGTTCGCCGCAGTCGGGTTCGCGACTGTTTCCGCGACGTCACCCTCGCGGGCCGGTGCAATGACATAGGGAATCTCGCGGCCTGCGGCTTCGCCGAATGCGCGCACGACCTCAAGCACGCTCGAGCCGGTGCCAGAACCAAGGTTGTAGGTTGCGACGCCAGCGGTGATCCGTTCGAGTGCCGCAGCGTGGCCCTCAGCGAGGTCCATCACGTGAATGTAGTCACGGACGCCGGTGCCGTCAGGGGTGTTGTAGGTGTCACCAAAGACGCTGAGGTGCTCACGCTTGCCCACGGCAACCTGGGCGATAAACGGCATGAGGTTGTTCGGGATGCCGGCCGGATCCTCGCCAATGCGCCCTGAGGGGTGTGCACCAACCGGATTGAAGTAGCGCAGCAGCACCGCACCCAGTTCAGGCCATGCGACCTGAGTATCGCGGATGATCTGTTCGTTCATGAACTTCGACCAGCCGTACGGATTGGTGAGACCGACTCCCACAGGGTGCGCCTCATCCTGAGGTACATACTCGGGGTCGCCATACACGGTCGCCGATGAGCTGAAGACGAGCTTGTCGACGCCGCGCTCCCGCATGAGGTCAAGCAGCACGAGGGTCGAGTCGAGGTTGACGCGGTAGTACCGTGTCGGCTGGGCAACAGACTCGCCGACCGCTTTCAAACCTGCGAAATGCACGACCGAGTCAAACTGCACGTCGGCAAGGGCTGCAGTGGCGGTCTCGCGATCCGCCAAATCGGCCTCGATCACCGGGATGGTCTTCCCGGTCAATTCCTCGACGCGACGCACAGCCTCAGGGCTGCTATTTGAGAAGTCATCTAGGACGACAACCTCATGGCCACGCTCGAGCAATACCAGGGCAGTGTGCGAGCCGATGTAGCCCGCCCCTCCGGTCAATAACACACGCATGGTGACCAGCGTACTTCGGGAACCCTGGTTTCCCGATGCGGATCACTCAAAATTTCCAGAGAACTCCCGCACTCGCTGTTGGAAAACCACAAGTTACGCCTCGCTCAAAGATAGGATGTGCATACGCGTGTTCTTCAGGCTGAACATGCGCATTCCAGAGGAACACTCAGCAATTAGGGGGCGAAATGGCGAGGCTTACGGTTGTTGCAGAACCGTTCCCCGATTGGGAAGCTCCCGTGCAGCGCCTTGCTGCCCGCGATCTCACGATCGCCCTCTCGGCTCACGCGCCGCGTTCATGCAGCGTTCGCTATCTGTCTGCGAGCGATAGCCCGCTCCCTGAGTTCCCGTCTGCGCGCATCGCAAGCGAACAGCTGCCCCTGCGCAAGAACCTACTCCCAATGCTCTGGCAGTCGCGCGCGACCGCTCGCCCACTCGATGGCGAGCTCTTCCACGCACTGACTCCGATGGTGCCGCTGCGCGCGCGCGCGGAAGACTTCGGCACACAGTCGACAATCACGATCCCCCACTTGCTGCAGTGGGAGGCGCCCGAGCTCATGAGCCCGAACCAGGCACGCCTGCTGCGCGCCTTTGTTCGTCGCGCAGCCAAGTTTGCCGATGTGATCCTCACGACGACCTACGCCACCGCGAACACCCTCGCAGAGGTGTGCGGATCGGACCTCAACGTGCAGGTCGTTCCGTTCGCAGCGCCCCGCGAGTTCGTACCCGGTGCTGACGCTGCGACGCTCCGCGCGCAGCTCAACCTGCCCGAGCGGTACGCAGTGACCACGGCACGCGCCGACGAGCGCGGCCGACTCTCCTGGGCGTTCGACGCACTCCGTGCGCACCCCGAGGCGGAACACCTGGTCGTCATCGAAGGCCTTGACCCCGCGGTGTACACGAAGTCGTCTGCCGGCGAAAAGCCGCGTGCGCCCAAGACAGCGGGCGATGACGCAGCGGCAACGCCCGAAGCTCCACGGCCGGGCAGCGTCGCGATTCCCGAAGACATCGCACACCGCGTGACCGTCGTCTCTGTCGATACCGACGACGAACTTACCTACGTCGGCGCAATTATCGGCGGCGCATCACTCTTCCTGCAGCCGCAGTCCTTCCTCGGTTCCGGCTACACCGTACTCGCCGCGCTCACCGCTGGCGTTCCCGTGCTTCATTCAGGACACGAGGCGACGGAAGAGCTCGTACTCGAGGCCGGATCCGCGGCCCCCACCGCAGAGGAATTCACGGCCGAGTTCGCTCGTCTCTGCACCAATACGAACGATGCGCTCGAGCACCTCACTGTGCTCGCAAGCGACCGCGGTCGCACGTTCTCATGGCAGAACACGGCCTGGCACCTCTGGCAGACGCACGCCGATATCTAAGTCGCCTGCGCACGCCGTACGCGTGCGCACAGTGCACAGGTAGCTGCTGCGCGGATCACCGTACGCGTCTTTCAACAACGCAATGGGCCGGACCCCTCAGTGAGGAGTCCGGCCCATTGTTGTCTGCTGACGCGGCGCAGCGACAGTTACTTCTTTTCGGTGACCTCAGATGCCACGCGCTCCTGGAGCGCAAGGTTCTTTTCTTCAACCATTTCGCTCAGCCCGCGAGCGTACTCGTCGAGCGTTGCCGAAAGCTCAGGATCGCTTGCACCGAGGATACGAACTGCGAGCAGGCCAGCGTTCTTCGCACCGCCGATTGAGACGGTTGCCACAGGGATGCCACCGGGCATCTGCACGATCGAGAGGAGCGAATCCATGCCATCGAGGCGCGCGAGCGGAACGGGCACACCAATGACCGGGAGCGTGGTCATGGAGGCGACCATGCCGGGGAGGTGAGCCGCGCCACCGGCGCCCGCAACAATTACCTTCAGGCCGCGGCCAACAGCCTCGCGTGCGTACGTGCCCATCTTCTCGGGGGTACGGTGAGCCGAAACAACCTCGACCTCAAAGGGAACCTCGAAGTCGCGAAGCACCTGAACGGCCTCAGACATGACGTTGTAGTCAGAGTCTGAACCCATGATGATGCCTACGAGCGGTGCAACCTGCTGTGCCGCTGAGCTCTTGTGCTCACGGCGTGCACGTCGACGGTGCTGCTCGTTCTGTGGACCCGATTTTTCACTGTTCTTATTGCTGTTTTTTGCCGCGCTGTCTGCCATGTATCCAGAGTACCCGTGACGTCTGATGAAATTGTCAAAAACGCCAAACCTCGCGGCCTCGCGGGCGAGATTCATGCGAGTTCGGCCGGTGACGGTTCCAAGCTCAGCATGCGTGCACTATTTCTCAGAAAACGAGTAAGCTTATTGCTTACCTTGACTGCCCGGAAGCGCTGACTGAGAATGGCACTCATCCCCGCGCAGCACCGGAGCGTAACCCGGAGACGAAGCAGATGACAGAGCGCGAGAGTGCACCCCCGCAGGACTCGATCCTCGTACCCGTTGCCCCAAAGACTTCCTTTGGTGCGGCCGTAGTCGAGTCGCCGACCACCCCGGTCGGGCCGGGCCTCCCCCCGGAGAAGATCGTTCCTGGGTTTGCGAAGCTCTCACGTCTGCCCGATGCCCCGCAGGTGCACCCGACACACGCAGCGGATCGCACCAGGACAGGATCCGCACCCGTTCCCGCCGCGATTCAGACTCCCCCGGCGGTGACCAGCTCGGTTGTCGGCCCGCCGCCAGCTTCGCCGTTCATCACAGCGACCGACTGCGATGACGCTGACGAGACCACGGTGGTCATGAACCGTCCGGCTCCGCTCATTCCGTGGCTCCTCACGACCGACACCGACGAAACCTACGTCCTCGCGCCGCTCACACTCGTTGGTCGGAAGCCGAACCCGCGCTCGGCCTACCCGCGGGCTGCGTTGCTTCGTTTGGCGGATCCCGACAAGCTCCTCTCGCGCGTCCACGCCGTCATCGACTACAACGAAGACGGCATCTGTCTGACAGATCTCGGGTCCACGAACGGCACCGCGCTCATTACCGCGCAGGGCACCGCGTACTGCGAACCCAACGTGCGGTACATGCTCGATGAGGTCCTCGCAATCGATTTTGGTGGCGCAAGGTGCACGCTGCGTCGTGCGGATCAGTAGTCCCCCAAACGGGTCTACGGCTCTCCACCGAGGGTGCCATTCAGGCAGCCTGAACTGGCACTTTTGTCTGATGACAATGTCTTGATGCTCCTGTTTCATAGAGATATGCGTTACATCATTGGATCCCTAGCCGGGGCGTCGGCACTCGCACTCACCCTCACGAGCTGTGCTGAGGTGACCACCACCCAGCCAGAAGCATCGATCAAGTGGGCATCGTGTGACTCGTTCACCGCGCAAGTCACAGACTTCTACAAACTGATGGAGATGCCATCACCAACTGACGGATATGAAGACCGGCTCCAGTGCGGTGAGGTGTCGGTTCCTCTCAACTACGACGATCCGAAGGGGCGTCAGCTCACCATTGCAGTGACGAAACTCGCGCCAGAAAACGAGAGCACAGGGTATGTGCTGACCAACCCGGGCGGCCCCGGCCTCGAGGGTCGCACGTTCCCGGTCATGCTCGCTGCATCGCCCATGCGGGCGGTCACGGAAGATCTCACGCTCATCGGTATTGATTCCCGCGGTACTGGCGGCTCGACAACTGTGTCTTGCCAGGGTGAAGAGAGCGATGTCGACCCCGAAGCCGCAGTCACTGAACAGCTCGCCCTCGCACACGCAGAGCACACCGCACAGCGCAATCAGGGCTGCGTCGATCTCGACCCCGAGTACGTTGAGCAACTCACCACGCAAAACATCGCACGTGATCTTGACCGGGTGCGTGAGGCGCTTGGTGCCGAAAAGGTGAGCTATTTTGGTGTCTCCTGGGGCACTGAACTCGGCATGGAGTATCTCAACGCGTTCCCGGACCGCGTTGATCGCATGCTGCTCGACAGCGTGATGGACGTGCGTCAAGACATTACGAAGAGCCTCGACGATATCGCAGCGGCGGTTGCCGCCGCACCTGACCCGGAGCCCGGCACCGAAGACGATACAGAGGGCGCTGAGGGCGCTGAGGGCACCGAACCGGGCGATACGCTCGCTGCAGCTGAAACCTTTGCCCCTGGCAGCTTCGATACCCGCACTGCCATAACCTGCAACGCATACGGACCCACCGACGCGAAAGCGGTGTGGGACGACCACGGTGCGCGCACAGAACGCCTTGGCGCCGATCTGCAAGATCGTACGGCACATCCCGTCAGCGGAGAGCTGCCAGGCACTTCTGCGTGCGCTGGCTGGCCGTTTGCGGCACAGCCGTTGCAGCTGAGCGGTAAGAAGTTCGACAATTTGCAGATCGTGGTGCACTCGGGCGAGACGGTCACACCACCGGTCTGGGGTGAGCGCGCGCACGAGCTACTCGGTGGCAGCTTTACTGTGGTGCAGAATGACCAGCACGGCTCGCTCGCCTACAGCGACAAAGCTGAGGAAGCGGTGCAGTTCTTGGTGGCTGGCACCCCCATGAAGTAGCCCCAGTCAGCACACAACCCCACGAAACAATGAGTTTCCCGCGAACGGCCGCGCTGCTTGCGCATGAAAGGCCTGATCTCGCAGAGAACCCTTGTCTCGTGGGGTTGGCTAGTGTGAAGCGTTCGCGGGGAGCCGAGTCGCCTACGCGAAGACGTCGGCAGCAGCGAGAGCCGCAGCGCGAACCGTCTCGAGATCCGCGCCAGTGACCGTCACGTGGCCGACCTTACGGCCCGGGCGCGACTGCTTGTCATAACTGTGGATCTTTGCCGCGGGATGTTCTGCGAGCGCCTGCGGGTAACGCGCGAGCATGGTGCCCTCAGCGGGCCCACCGAGTAAGTTGACCATCACGGCAGCTGGCAGCGACATCGAAGTGTCACCGAGGGGCAGGTCGGCAACCGCACGAATGTGGTTCTCGAACTGGCTCGTGACCGAACCCTCGATCGAGAAGTGGCCTGAGTTGTGCGGGCGCATCGCGAGCTCGTTCACCAACACGCGGCCGTCGCGAGTCTCAAACATCTCGACCGCAAGCACTCCAGTCACGCCGGTGCCAGCTGCGACCTTGAGGCCAATCTCAGCGGCTTCCTCGAGCGTCGAGGCGTGCTGCACGGGCGCGGGTGCAAGCACCTCTGCACATACGCCGTCACGCTGGATCGTCTCAACGACGGGCCAGGTGCGGATCTCGCCGCTCGGGCGGCGTGCCACGAGCTGCGACAGCTCGCGTACGAAATCTACGAGCTCTTCAACGAGTAGGAAGCCGCCACGAGCGTCCTCTGCAAGCGCAGTGAACCAGTCACGGACCTCGACGGCCTCGCTCACCACGCGGACACCCTTGCCGTCATAGCCGCCGCGAGCGGTCTTCACGACCGCGCGACCACCGTGCGCGTCGATGAAGGCCTGCAGTGCAGCCTCATCAGCGACCTTTGCCCACGAGGGAACCGGGACGCCAAGCTCTTCGAGCTTCTCGCGCATCAGAATCTTGTCCTGTGCAAACTGCAGCGCGTCAGGGCGCGGGTGTACCTGCTTGCCGCGGGCCTCGAGTTCACGGAGGATCTCACCCGGGACATGCTCATGATCAAATGTGATCACGTCTACGGTCTCCGCAAACGCGTAGACCGTCTCGGGGTCACGGTAATCGCCGACAGCGTCTGCTGCGCGAGCCGCGCTCATGCCTTCAGCTTCAGCGAGGACGCTGATACGTAGGCCGAGGTGAATTGCGGGCGGAACCATCATGCGAGCCAGCTGGCCCCCACCAATCACGCCAATCTTAATGCTGTCGTTCGCCACATTTGCCTCTCAGTGGTTAGGTACGTCGCACGCGGCGCCCAAAGCGCCAACAGCTACTATTCTGCCGTACTCTTGTGCTCGGTTTGCCGAAGCCGCTGTTTTAGGGTGCGCTGGGGGCGTTTGGGCTCGATCCGCGCGAGCAGATCGCCGTCTTCAACCTTCGCACCAGCGCGGGTCACGAAGCTGACATACCCGGTGCCAGATGCGCGGATCGCTTCCTCTGCGACGTACCCGGCGTACGGATCTTGAGCTGCTTCGTCGACGAGACCTGGGATCCGCTCACTGGCTTTTCCTGACACCGTGACGAGCAAGTCCCCTGAGCCGATAAAGGCCCGGTCTGGCACAGCCCATTCGTTCACACGACCGGTGATCCCTGCGCGAATCTCGAGTGTGTGCTCAGTCGGCTCTAGCGTGTCGTCGATGACAGAATCACCCGACACTGCTGCAAAGGCGAGCGCCGCAGCCTGACCAAACCGGTAACCGCCGGCGTTCCGGTTCTCGGCCGCAAGCACCTGACTTGCCGGGCTCACATGTGTGATGCGCGATGGCTCCTCAGTAGGTGTGTGCACCCACTGCATCGGCAAGCCATAGCTCGGGTGGATGCCTGTGGCGATCCAGGAGGACGTGAGCAAAATCACGCGACAAATCAGGTTGAACCACAGGAGCAAACCGATGAACACCGCAAACGATGCCAACAGCGGATTGCTCGTTGCACCGCCGAGAAGCAAGCCGCCAAGGATCTTGAGCGCCAACAATGCCGCGCCACCAAGTCCGCAGCCAAACAACAGCGGTCGCCATGGCACGCGAATCTCAGCCAACATACGGTGAATGGCAACAAGCACGAGTACATCCACCAGGAACAGCAATGCGTAGCGGATCACCGTACCGAGCCAGGTCAACAACCAGGTAAAGTGTGGTTCGCTGAAAAGGCCGAGTAGCCAGTGCATAACGTTGCTGCTCAGAACCGTGAGAGCCGCCGAAAGCACCACCGCGAGGAGAAGCAGGAACGCGAGGCCGAAGTCGCGAAGCTTGAGAATTGCAGCGTTGCGGTAGCGCTTCACTTCGAGGCCAAAAATAATGCGGACCGAGCGTCTGGTTCCGGTGAACCAATTGATCGAGATCCAGAGGAGCGAGGCGCCTGCCGCGAGGCTCGTCCAGTCGATGATGCGGGTGGTCGTCAAGCTCTTGAGTGAAACCGCCGCGTTATCCTCGCCCACCAGGCCTGGAATGAACGTATTGATCTGGTCGACAATGGTGTCGATGAGTTCGGTCTGGCCACGCAGGAAGATACCGAAGATACCAAAGCCCACCCAAAGTGCCGAGAACACCGCGAATAGCGCCTGGTAACTCATACCGGAAGACATGACCACGCCGCCGATGTCGACAAAGTGCGACCAGGCTCTGAACGGACGCGTATGCTGCACCCAGGCCCACAGCGCTTGCACGCCCTGCACACGCTCCTGACGGGACGACGAGACCCCACCAATCTCGGCCAATACTGGGCGGAGGTTGGTGGGGTCTGTCGTCATAGTGAACTCAGAGTTCGTGCGCGTAGCCCGAACCTATCTGAATTAGTTGGTCTTGCCGCTGAGGATCGCAGACTTCACTTCAGCAATTGCCTTGGTGACCTGGATACCACGGGGGCATGCCTCCGAGCAGTTGAAGGTCGTGCGGCAGCGCCACACGCCTTCCTTGTCGTTGAGGATGTCAAGACGAACCTGAGCGTTGTCATCACGCGAGTCGAAGATGAAGCGGTGTGCGTTCACGATCGCTGCGGGGCCGAAGTACTGACCATCGGTCCAGAAGACGGGGCACGACGAGGTGCACGCAGCGCAGAGGATGCACTTGGTGGTGTCGTCGAAACGCTCACGCGAAGCGATGTCCTGGATGCGCTCTGAGCCCTCGGGAGGGGTCGTGTTCGCGACGAGGAACGGCTGCACCTCACGGTACGAAGCGAAGAAGGGCTCCATATCAACGATGAGGTCCTTCTCAAGGGGAAGACCCTTGATTGCCTCAACGTAGATGGGCTTCGTAATGTCAAGATCCTTGATCAGGGTCTTGCATGCGAGGCGGTTGCGGCCGTTGATACGCATAGCGTCCGAGCCACAAATGCCGTGTGCACACGAGCGACGGTAGCTGAGCGTGCCGTCAACGTCCCACTTGATCTTGTGGAGCGCATCGAGGATACGGTCAGTCGGGTACATCTCGACATCGAAGTCTTCCCAGTACGCCTCTTCCTGCTGCTCCGGAAGGTAGCGGCGGATGAGGAGCGTGACGGTGAAAGGCTTAGGCGCGTCGGGAGCGGCCGTCGTTGCGGCCTCTGCGGTAGCGGTGCTCATGACCTAGTACTTCCTCTCCATGGGCTCATAACGAGTGAAGGTGACTGGCTTCCAGTCAAGGCGGATGTGGTCATCGGGATCAGCCGAGTGCGGATCGCCCGAGAGGTACGCCATGGTGTGCTGCATGTAGTTCTCGTCATCACGCTTCGGGTAGTCGTCGCGCATGTGACCGCCACGGCTCTCCTTACGGTTACGAGCGGTGTACGTGAGCACCTCTGCAAGGTCGAGCAGGAAGCCCAGCTCGATTGCTTCGAGGAGATCAGTGTTGTAGCGGTAGCCACGGTCCTGAACGCCAACGTTCTTGTAGCGCAGACGCAGGTCGTGGATCACTCCAAGAACCTCGGTCAGCGATTCCTCGGTGCGGAACACCTGAGCGCCGCGGTCCATTGCTTCCTGCAGCTCGCGGCGGAGATCCGCTACGCGCTCGGTGCCGGTGCCGGTGCGGAAGCTCTCGACGAGCTCGCGCACCTCCTTTGCCGGATCTTCAGGAAGCGCAACGAACTCTGCCTCGTTTGCGTAATCAGCTGCGCGGTTACCCGAACGCTTGCCGAAGACGTTGATGTCGAGGAGCGAGTTGGTGCCGAGACGGTTGGCACCGTGCACCGAAACGCACGCGCACTCGCCGGCCGCGAAGAGACCAGGAACAACGGTGTCGTTGTCCATGAGCACCTCTGCGTCAACGTTGGTGGGGATGCCACCCATTGCGTAGTGTGCGGTCGGGAACACGGGAACCGGCTCGACTACCGGGTCAACGCCCAGGTAGGTACGAGCGAACTCGGTGATGTCAGGGAGCTTGGTCTCGAGAACCTCTGCACCGAGGTGGGTGCAGTCGAGGTACACGTAGTCAGCGTGGGGGCCAGCGCCACGGCCGTCGAGGACTTCCTGCACCATCGAACGAGCGACGATGTCACGGGGTGCGAGGTCCTTAATGGTCGGTGCGTAACGCTCCATGAAGCGCTCACCACTCGCGTTACGGAGGATCGCGCCCTCACCACGTGCACCCTCCGTGAGGAGGATGCCAAGGCCTGCGAGGCCGGTCGGGTGGAACTGGTAGAACTCCATGTCTTCAAGGGGCAGGCCCTTACGCCACACGATGCCAACGCCGTCACCGGTGAGGGTGTGAGCGTTCGAGGTGGTCTTGAAGATCTTGCCGAAACCGCCGGTCGCAAAGACGATCGACTTCGCCTGGAAGACGTGAATCGCACCAGTCGAGAGCTCGTATGCCACGACGCCAGCGGGCTTGCGGTCCTTGCCTTCACCGGTCATGACCAGGTCGAGAACGTAGAACTCGTTGAAGAAGTTCACGCCGAGCTTGACGCAGTTCTGGAACAGCGTCTGCAGGATCATGTGGCCGGTGCGGTCTGCTGCGTAGCATGCACGACGAACTGCTGCCTTGCCGTGATCACGGGTGTGGCCACCGAAACGGCGCTGATCGATCTTGCCGTCAGCCGTACGGTTGAAGGGAAGGCCCATGTTCTCGAGGTCGATGACCGCGTCGATGGCTTCCTTGGCGAGGATCTCCGCCGCGTCCTGGTCGACGAGGTAGTCGCCACCCTTGACCGTGTCAAAGGTGTGCCACTCCCAGTTGTCGTCCTCAACGTTTGCGAGAGCTGCTGCCATGCCGCCCTGTGCCGCACCGGTGTGCGAACGGGTCGGGTAAAGCTTGGTGATAACCGCGGTCTTAGCCTTGGGGCCAGCCTCGATTGCTGCGCGCATACCTGCGCCACCAGCGCCGACGATGACAACGTCGAACTGGTGATAAGTGATGCCGTCCTTGACGGTAACTTCCTCGCCCACGTGGGTATCGGTGGTCACGTTAGTCCTAACTTCGTTTCAGTACGTCTGTGTGTCGTGAGTCAGGCTTAAACAGCCGGGCAGAACGACGGAAGCAGGTCGGCGGGGGTGCCGGCCGGGCAGGGGTTCAGCGTGTAGATCACGAGCGTGCCGAGAAGGACCAGCACAGCTACCGAGATGAAGAGCAGAACCTTGAGGATCTTTGCGACACCGGGGCGCGTGACGTAATCGTTCACAATGGTGCGCATGCCGTTGCCACCGTGAATGAGTGCGAGCCACAGCAGGAGGGTGTCCCAGACCTGCCAGAACGGGCTTGCAAGCTTGCCAGCGACAAAGCCGAAGTTGATTGCGTGAACGCCGCCCTCAGTGAGGAGGAGGTTCGATGCGAGGTGACCGAACACGAGCACGACGAGCAGAACGCCCGAAACGCGCATGTAGATCCAGCCCCACTTCTCCCAGTTCGTGTTCTTCTTCGCAGGCTTCTGCGAGCGGGGAGCTTCAATAGTCATAGCCATGGTGTTTTCTCCTCGCCTTAGTGACCGAACACGTTCATGAGGTGACGGGGCAGGAAGCCTGCCATCGTCACTGCCCACAGGGCGATAACGATCCAGAACATAGTCTTCTGGTACTTGGGACCCTTGCTCCAGGAATCGACGAGGATCACTCGGATGCCGTTGTATGCGTGGAACACGATCGCTGCAACGAGAGCTGCCTCGCCAAGTCCCATGATCGGGGTCTTGTAGACGCTCATCACCGCGTTGTAGCCCTCGGGGCTCACACGAATGAGTGCAGTGTCAAGCACGTGTACGAGAAGGAAGAAGAAGATCGCAACACCGGTGATACGGTGCAACACCCACGACCACATTCCTTCGTTACCGCGATAGAGCGTGCCGCCGACTTTCGTCTTCGGCTTCGCCGCCGCGGCCTGTGCAGTTTGGGCTGTCACGAGCTTCCTCCTTAGCTCCGCATGCGCCGACGTCGCCGGCGTTTGAAGATGAGAACGGTGCTTCGACGCAAGAAATCCGCTCGCCGCCAACAGGGCACACGAACGGGTCGCGGGCATCGAAGTAGAGTTCCGCTACCTTCCATTATGACACCATGTTTGCGTCGCCCGCGTCGCAGAGACTTCTGGTTTTCCCTACAGCGCCCTGAAACCGTTCCCCGTAAGCTTATGAACCATGACCGATTCGACTGTCACCAGCCCCGCTCTTGATCGCCTGACGTGCGTGATTCCCGCGGGAGGTGTCGGTTCTCGGCTGTGGCCGCTCTCCCGCGCAAATGCACCGAAGTTTCTGCTTGATCTCACTGGTTCTGGCGATTCTCTCCTACGCGCTACATGGGACAGACTGACCCCTATCGCACCCGCGGAGCGCATCATGGTCGTAACGGGAAATGCTCACCGTGAATCAGTTCAGGTGCAGCTTCCCGATCTCCTTTCTTCCAATCTCATTACGGAGTCAGAGCCCAAAGACTCTTCTGCCGCCGTCGGGCTCGCAGCTGCAATTCTTGAGCTGCGTGATCCAGATGCGATCATCGGCTCGTTTGCGGCCGACCATGTCATTCGCGGCGACGTGCTCTTCCGCCGCGCGGTTGCGACGGCGGCCCACGCTGCAGATCAAGGCTCAATCGTTACCATCGGCATTCATCCAAGCCACCCCTCGACGGGCTTCGGGTACATCGCGTGCGGCCCCGCTCGGAGCGACATCGCGCCATTCGACGTCTACAGCGTGACCGAGTTCGTTGAGAAACCCGACCAGGCCCGTGCAGAACAGTACCTCGAGCGCGGTAACTACCTCTGGAACGCAGGCATGTTCATCGCCCGCGCAACCGTGCTGCTTGACCAGATGGCAGAGTCACGCCCTGAACTCGTTGCAGCGCTTCGCGAGATGGCAGCGTCATGGGACACGAAAAAGGGCGCCGCTGTACGCGAGTGCCTCTGGCCGACGCTTGAGAAGATCGCAATCGACTACACAGTCGCTGAGCCGGCAGCAGCTGCAGGCAAAATGGTCTGCGTCGCCGCACACTTCGACTGGGACGACGTCGGCGATTTCGCATCCGTCGCAAACCTTCTCACCCGCGGCCGCGGCAGTGGGAGCGATCTCGCCGTGCTCGGCGATGGCGCCCAGGTACTGTCTGACGCATCGAGTGGCATTGTCGTCTCAGAGAGCGACCGCCTGGTCGCTCTCGTGGGCGTCGAAGATGCCGTGGTCGTCGACACGCAAGACGTACTGCTCGTCACCACGAAAGCACGCGCGCAAGACGTGAAGAAGCTCGTCGAACGCATGCGCGTCACCGGCGGCGGTCACCTGCTGTAGGCGTGTACTCGCACGATCATTCGCCTACGCTGTGACCACTCACCTCGCGGTGAAAGGACAAGAGGTCACCGGGTTGGCACTCGAGAGCTTCGCAAATAGCTTCGAGCGTCGAGAACCGTATTGCTTTGGCGTGGTTATTCTTCAGCAGCGAGAGATTCACCACAGACACCCCAACTCGCTTCGAGAGTTCTGTCAGCGTCATTCCGCGCTCGGCTAGGCGTGCATCCAGGGAAACAATAATGCGTGTCTCTGGCACCTAGACCACCCCATCAGCTTCACGTGCGAATCGACCGCTCGTTCGCATCGACCATCCAATCACAGCGATGCCGATACCGACGAACACTGGTACAGCATTCAGGCCTGACAGGAATCCTGGCTCCAGCCAGTCACCAGATCGCGCATACAGATCAATCGACAGCGATTCAGATGCGAACTTCTGAGCCTTTCCTGCCAACAACGAACCTGCGGCATAGAGCATGCCTGCCGTGATGGTGAGACCCGCTAGCGTCTTCCATCGCAGCTTGCCCACGAACAAGAGAATGATCGCGACGATCGCGAGCAGCGCGAGCAGAATCGTGAGCAAATTCTCGAGCAGCGCCGCGGTGCGGAATAGCCCAACCAAGTCTGCTGACACGTTCGTCACCCCCACATCTGCATACCCGTTTGCCAAGTAGTCCACTTGGTTTCCCCACCCGGCACCCATCCGTTCGATCTCATCAAACGGAAGCGGAATACTTGCGTGGACGCGACCACCCGCCAACTGCTGCAGCGTACTGGCAAGACCACTGACTGCGAATACCGCGGCCCCGCAAGCAAAGATCATCCCTACCCGGCCAATGGTCATTGTGGAAAGTGAGCGCCGAACAATTGGCGAATCATTATGTTTATCGTTACGCATGCCATAACGATAAACATAAAAGCTGAGAGTGCGCCGAACATCCCTTCCACGCCAAGAACGAGGCGTCTAGTCGCTGTACAGCACGAACGGATAGCGCTCAGACCGCACCGCGTGCGCCTGCGCCCCGCGATACCGATCACCAGTTTCATACTCATCCGACGACGAGACAACGACGCGACCGCTGAGATTCACGAGCGTGGCATCGGTCAACCCGAGCCCTCGCTCAAGCAGTTGCTCCTCGATGTCGCCAACGAGCACGTCAGCGCACACCACGCCCCAGAAGTTGCCATCAACGCTCACCGGGACAGTCGAGGTAATGGTCACCTCGTTCGAGCACAGGTAGTCAACAAACGGGCCGGCACTGTGACGCTCACCGGTCTCGCGCGGCACCCGGTACCACTCAAGACGTTCGAGATCGATTGCCGCCTTACCGGGACCAAAGGTCGACGATGCGAGCAGTGATTTTTCGGGCCCCTGCCACCACGCGAGCGGGTTACCTTCAGTCACGAGCGCATCGCTCGCGCAGAATCCGGCACCGTAAATCGGCCGGTCGACAAAGTCGAGAATCTTATGCGCCGCGGGCTCCACGAGTGCCGCAAGCTGAGCACCCGTCAGGCCAGTCTTGGCATGGAGCCGGAGCTCATCGATAAGGGTTGGTATCCACGCATCAAGCGGCGCAAACACACCATCGAAGAAGCTATCGACGCGTGCCATCGCTGCGCGTGCAATTGCGTCACGCTCAGCGTGGTCTACCGACACGCTTTCACCCAAGATCCACCTGCTCCATTGACTGTTGATCCACGCGCCTCTGATCTGCAGCTGCGCGAACTTCGCTGATTGTTTTACCGGCGAGCAACTCTGCTCGGAATCCTACAAGCCAGCGAACCGATCCTCGCACACTCTCACGCACAATGGCGCGTACCTGCTCTACATCACCCCCATTTGTCGCGGAAATCTGCGCATCCAAGAATGAGTGAGTGAGCGCGCGCGCCACCTCATCCCCGTCTTGCAACGCGAGCAACGGAGTAAATTCTGTCTGTACCCTGACGTGCTCTGTCGTCAGCCGCACTGATTGACTTAGGGCAGCGAGTTCAAGCTGCACCTCGGTGATACGTCGCCGCCAAAGATCCGCTGGCAGCTCGCGCGCGCCGTCAAGCATCTCGCGAACTACGTCAAGCTCACCTTCGGTGGCGCGCATGCACGCGTATTCCGCGCACGCAGTCACGATGGTTTCGTAGTGCACACCAAGATCGGCAAGCGCGAGTCTGGGCAATTCAACGAGCGACCGCGCGTTCACTTCTTCGACCGCACCGTGGCTCGTACGAACGAAGCTGCCACCGTTACGGCCGCGCTTTGTTTCGATGAGGTCGCGAGTGCGCAGCACTCCGAGGGCCTCACGCACTGTCACGACCGCAACACCAAAGAGGTGCGAAAGCTCGGTCTCGCTTGGGAGCCGCTCCCCCTCCACAAAGGCACCGACGGTAATCGCCTGCACGATCCGCGAAATGACCAGCTCAGCACGCCCTTCTTCCCCGATAGGCGCGAACGCCGCAGTGCGCAGACGAGAGGTACCGGGGGCCGTGCTGTCGCAATTCTCACGCAGCAGTGTCGGCGGATCGGTGGTCTCGGTCACATGTTCCTCCGGGCTCCTATGGGGTGCTGTTCTTTGCTTCCGAGGACGAGTCTGGCACACAACGCCCGAACCATCCTGAGTGACAACGTAACCGAACCGTGATCGAAAATCTCCCTTTTCGGTTTAAAACATTTAATCCCATATGTTAGTTTTCATATCATTCAAGTTTTCGACACCGTTGTTGAGGAGCCCGCGACATGGCCAATAACTCCGCCCCCACGCTCAATTCCAATGAGAGCGCGGTTTCCCTTCGCGGGATCCTGAAGCAGTTCGGTGATTTCACCGCGGTGAAGGACCTCGACATGGAGATTCGCAACGGCGAATTCTTCTCGATGCTCGGCCCTTCGGGCTCCGGCAAGACGACGGTTCTCCGCATGATTGCGGGCTTCGAGGAGCCGACCGCGGGCCAGATTCTGCTGCACGGCACCGATGTGACGCGATCCGCACCCTTTGACCGCGAGGTCAACACGGTGTTCCAGGACTACGCACTGTTCCCCCACCTCTCGATCGCAGAGAACGTTGGCTACGGCCTGAAGGTGCGCGGCGTTGCCAAGGCAGAGCGCACGAAGCTCGTCGGCGAAGCGCTCGAGCAGGTTCGCCTGAGCCAGGTCGCAGGCCGCAAGCCATCGCAGCTCTCGGGTGGCCAGCGTCAGCGCATCGCGCTCGCACGAGCACTCATCCTGCGCCCGAAGGTGCTCCTGCTCGATGAGCCGCTCGGCGCGCTCGACAAGCAGCTGCGCGAGCAGATGCAGGTTGAGCTCAAGCAGATCCAGCGTGAGGTTGGCATCACCTTCATCTTCGTCACACACGACCAGGAGGAGGCGCTCACCCTCTCCGACCGCGTCGCTGTATTCAACAACGGCAAGATTGAGCAGGTTGCCTCACCGCGCGAGGTCTACGAATTCCCCGAGACCGAGTTCGTTGCTCGCTTCCTTGGTGTCACCAACATCATTTCCTCGGAGCTGTCGCAGCGTTACTTCGGCAACGCAGATCTCCACAGCCTCCGCCCCGAGCGCGTCTCGCTCGTCGACGCGAGCGCTCCCACTGCGGGCGAGGGCACCGTCGAGATTGCTGGCACCATCGCCGAAACCGTCTACGCAGGAGCGCACACTCGCTACCTCATCGACGGCGCAGATGGCGAGCGATATATCTCGGAAGCGCAGAACGCACACCTCCCGACCACGAGCATCGCGATCCGCCGCGGCGACAACGTCCGCCTGCATTTCCCCCGCGAGTTCGCCACTGCGATCCCCGGCACCGCCGGCGCGCAGGCCGCTGCGGCCTAAGGCGATCCGCGCCCCGCATCGCGGCCCCGCGCACCTCGCTCCCCAACTTTCTCACCCGTAAGACACATCAACAAAGGAGTTCTGATGAACAAGAAAAAGGCACTCATTGCGCCGCTCGCAATCGCGGCCGCACTGGGTCTCGTACTGACCGGTTGCTCCAGCAGCGATGCTGGCGGATCCGGCGAAGCCGGCGGCCTGCAGATCGATGTCCCCGAGATCCCCATGATGACGGAACTCGGCGACCTCGAAAAGGAAGTCAACATCGTCGCATGGTCGGGCTTCGTTGAGCCCGCATGGTCGGATCAGTTCACCGCAGACACCGGTTGTGTCGTCAACCGCAAGGTTGCCGCAACCAGTGATGAAATGGTGACCCTCATGCGCACCGGCGAGTACGACCTCGTGTCGGCATCGGGCGACGCGAGCCTCCGCCTCATCGTCGACGGCAACGTGCAGCCGATCAACACCGATCTCATTCCGAACTTCGGTGATGACATCGTTGCCGGCATGCAGGGCCAGCTCTATGACACCCTCAACGGCAATGCTTACGGCGTACCCATCGGTCGCGGCGCAAACATCCTCCAGTACAATACTGAGGTCGTCAAGGAAGCTCCCACGAGCTGGGACGTCGTCTGGGAGAAGGACAGCCCGTACGCAGGCAAGATCGCTGCATACGACAGCCCCATCTACATCGCTGACGCCGCGATCTACCTCATGAAGCACCAGCCTGACCTGGGCATCACGAACCCCTACGCGCTCGATGCAGACCAGCTCGCAGCAGCAACCGAGCTCCTCAAGCAGCAGAACCCGATGGTGTCGGAGTACTGGAGCCCCGCAACGAACGTCACTTCGTTCACCGGCGGCAACTCGGTCGTTGGCACCTCGTGGGAAGTGCTCCGCAAGGCAACCGGCGATGACGCAAAGTTCGCAAGCGTTCTTCCTGAAGAGGGAGCGACCGGCTGGTCAGACGCATGGATGCTCGCAGCTGACGCAAAGAGCCCCAACTGTGCATACGAGTGGATGAACTACACCTCGGCACCCGAGGTGAACGGCGCAATCGCAATGAACTTCGGCATGGCCCCCGCAAACGCCGCGTTCTGCGACACGAGCGATGAAGCAAAGGCACACTGCGAGGCGTTCAACGCAACCGACGAGAACTACTACGACCAGGTGTGGTTCTGGACCACCCCGATCGACCAGTGCATCGACGGCCGCACCGACGTCCAGTGCACCAACTACCAGGACTGGACCAAGGCCTGGCAGACCGTGAAGGGTTAACCACCCTTCATTCGTGGGGCGGATCGGACCGCTTTGGTGATCCGCCCCACGGCACCCCTCTCATCGCGCGCGACTTCTCCTGAGCCAGCGCCACACCCCGCACGCAATACCGCGCGCTCCCCCGCACGCAGCCAGTCAACGAGGACACCCCGTGAGTACTCCATCTCTTCTCGAACGCCGCCCGAAGCCGCTCTCGACCGCGCTCTACCGGCGCCCCAAGTCGCGCCTCGCAGCGCTGCTCACACTTCCTATGGTCTGGCTTGTGGGCGTCTACATCCTGTCGCTCGCGATGCTGCTCATCACAGCGTTCTGGACGACGGATCCATTCACTTCCCGCGTCAAGCCGGGCTTCACGCTTGAAAATTTCCAGGATCTCTTCACGATCCCCGCGTACCTCGCGACCGCAGGCCGCACGCTCGGCATTGCTCTCGCGGTGACCCTCATCTGTGCGCTCTTCGCGGTTCCCCTCGCCGTCTTCATGGCGCAGGTTGCAGGCCCGAAGCTGCGCGCGGTGCTCGCAGTGCTCGTCACGCTCCCGCTCTGGGCCGGCTACCTCGTCAAGGTCATCGGCATGCGCCTCGTCTGGACCGAGCAGGGCTTCTTCAACTGGGCACTCGAACCGCTCGGTATTTCGGGTCCCGGCTTCGGCATCATCACGGTGACGCTCACGCTCGTCTATCTCTGGTTCCCGTACATGGCGATCCCGGTCTTCACCGCGGTCTCGCAGATTCAGCCCAACCTGTTCGACGCGTCGTCCGACCTTGGCGCCCGCGGCGGTCGGACGATCCGCACCGTCGTCACTCCCCTGCTCATGCCCTCACTCATCGCCGGCTCGATTTTCACGTTCTCGCTCAGCCTTGGCGACTACATCGCGGCGCAATACGTCGGCGGCAGCACGCAAATGATCGGCACCGTCATCGCGCAGAACATCAACCTCAACCCGCCGCTCGCGGCAGCTTTCGCGATCGTCCCGATCGTCCTCGTCGTCATTTACCTTTGGGCAGTTCGTCGCACCGGCGCGCTGAACAACCTCTAAGCCCCCTGTAAGTCGGAGGAAACATCATGCTTCGCTTGAGCCGCACTACCAAGATCATCCTCGGCGCGATCACCGCTATCGTGCTGGGCTTCATGTACATCCCGATGTTCGTGATCATCATGAACTCGTTCAACGCAGGCCGGGTTTCGGGTTGGCCTATCCCAGGCTTCTCGCTCGAATGGTGGCACAAGGCGCTCGTTAACCCGGCCGCGCACGCTGCAATTCTCAACTCGGTCATCGTGGCCGTCATCGCAACCGCGATCGCGCTCCTGCTGGGTACGCTTGCCGCGTTTGCCCTGCAGCGCTTCAAGTTCTTCGGCCAGAATACCGTGAACCTGCTCATCATCTTGCCGATCACACTCCCCGGTATTGTCACCGGTGTCGCGCTGTCGAATACCTTCCACCAGGTACTCAAGCCCATGGGCATCCACGTCGGCTACTGGGGCATGATCATCGCACACGCCACCTTCTGTGTGGTCATGGTGTTCAACAACGTGATCGCACGCTTGCGCCGCATGAACCCGAACCTCGAGGAGGCCTCGATGGACCTCGGCGCCGGCATCATGCAGACGTTCAAGCTCGTGACGTTCCCGCAGTTCCGTAGCTCGTTCATCGCTGGTGGTCTGCTCGCCTTCGCGCTGTCGTTCGATGAGATCGTCGTCACGATCTTCACGGCACCGCCTGGCGTCGAGACGCTGCCGCTCTGGATCCTCAACCAGATGGGCCGCCCGAACGAGGTCAACCAGGTGAACGTCATTGCGACGCTTATGATCCTGCTGTCGCTCATCCCCGTGTACTTCTCGCAGCGGGCACAGCGCGAGGCAGATGCCACGTAAGACCGGCTTCGCTTGGCCCGGGGCGGTCTCACCCGGTCATGCTTGAGCGGTGTGGTGCAGATTCTTTCTGCGCCGCACCGCTCTTGTGTTTCTGGGGGCGGTGGTGGGCGGATCCGCGCCCGCCTGTTTCCGTAGATATGTAATCGGCCAAAAATCTGCAGAAAAACAGCCCAAACAGCATATTGACGGCCGATTACCTATCTACGGCAAATGAGGTGTTTGGCGGGTCTGTCGGGCGGACGGGCCAGACCGGCTGGGCGGGCCGAACAGCTCAGGGGCATGGGGCCTCGGAGCGCGAGCTGGCGGATCCGCCATCTTCACTGAGCCTCGGTCAGAGAAAGCGAGTTCGGTCGTGCGGAATTGCCCAAAACTGCACTCATTTAGGCAGCTTTCGCTACCGGGCGCAATCGCACCGAAATCACACCCCAGCCCACTCTCAGACAGTTAGTTGATAAATAGCAACCAATTCATATATAGTTGACGACTATCAACTAATCGAGAGGATCTCATCCGCGAATGAGTAGCACCCTAACAACCGGGTCGGTGAAGACACACCTCGAAGGCGTCCTCACTGGACGCGCAAAGAACATGGCCCTCGCAGGCCTCTTCCTCGCAAACTTCGTTTCCATGCTCGCAATGAACGTCGTCGGCACCTCGATGCCGATCATCATTGCTGACATCGGCGGCACCCAGGCAGCGTTCACCTGGGTCGTCACTGCGACCATGCTCGCGAGCGCAATTTCGACCCCGATCTGGGGCAAGCTCGCTGACCTCACCAGCAAGAAGGTACTGCTGCAGGTTGCGCTCATCGTCTTCATCATCGCGTCGGCATTGGCCGGCTTCGCGCATGATTCCACGTGGCTCATCACGTTCCGCGTACTGCAGGGCATCGGCGTCGGCGGCCTCGGCGCCCTCGGCCAGATCGTTCTCGCAGAGATCGTCAGCCCGCTCGAGCGCGGCAAGTACATGGGTATTCTCGGCGCAATCATGGCGGTTGCGACCGTCGGTGGCCCGCTCCTCGGTGGCCTGCTGACCGACACGGTCGGCTGGCGCTGGAACTTCTACGTTGCAGCCCCCATCGCAATCGTCGCGATCATCATGCTGCAGAAGACGCTGCATCTTCCGGTCATCAAGCAGAAGATCAAAATCGACTACTGGGGTGCAGCCCTTATTTCAACCGGCTTCTCAAGCCTCCTCATCTGGATCACCCTCGCTGGCTCAAACTTCGACTGGGTCTCATGGCAGTCGGCCCTCATGGTCATCGGCGGCATCGTCCTTTTGGTCATCGCCGTGTTCGTCGAGCTCAAGGTTGAAGAGCCGCTCATTCCGCTTGACCTGTTCAAGAACCGCACCTTCACGATGGCCTCGATCGCTTCAGTCGCTGTCGGCCTTGCAATGATGGGCACCGCGGTGTTCCTCGGCCAGTACATGCAGTTGGCGCGTGGCCGCACGGTCATCGAGTCGAGCCTGCTGACGCTCCCGATGATGGCTGGCGTGCTCATCTCGTCGACCATCGTCGGTCAGCTCATCACCAAGACCGGTAAGTGGAAGGGCTACGTCGTCACCGGTGGGTTCTTGCTGCTCGCGGGCCTCCTCCTCATGGGCCAGCTGCGTTACGACACGAACTACTGGTACGTCGGCATCTCGATGGCGATCCTCGGCGCTGGTGTCGGCATGACCATGCAGAACCTCGTCCTGGTCGTGCAGAACACTGTTGATCCGCATCAGCTCGGTGCATCGAGCTCGGCAGTCACCTTCTTCCGCACCATCGGCGGCACCGCTGGCATCTCGGTAATGGGCGCGATCCTGGCGCAGAAGGTCACGACCTTCGTTGGCGAGGGCATCGCCCATCTGTCGCCCGCAGACATGAAGGGCGCAGAGGCGCTCGCTGGCGGTCAGCTGCCGAAGATCGCTGACCTTACGGCTCCGATCCGCGAGGTGGTCGAATCGGCGTACGGTCACGCAATTGGTAATATCTTCCTGTACGCAAGCCCGGTTGCAATCGTTGCGATCGTTGCGATCCTGTTCCTCCCGAACCTGCCGCTCAAGACCAAGAGCAATGCAGAGCGGATCGCAGAGCTTCGAGCAGCTGAGGCTGCTTCGGCAACTGAAGAGCAGAAGGACCAGGCATGATCTCTGACGGTGACGAGCGAACATCACTTGTCACCGGTCTCCTCTCGGAGCTCGGCCAGACGGTCGCGCTCACTCGGCGACGGTGGGCACACGTCTCTGAGGGTATGTGCCCTGGCTTGAGTGGCCTTGGTCTCATCACGCTACAGATCATCCTGCGTTCTGGCCCCATCAGTGCGAAAGAAATTTCGACCCGAATGGGGATCGACAAGGCCGCCGTCAGCCGTCAGGTAGCGTTTTTGCGCAAGCAAGAACTCATTACGGAGTCTGAGTCGCCGCACGATCGTCGCGTCATGCTCCTCACGCGCACCGAGCAGGCTGAGGCACTCATTGAGGAATTTCGCGCTATTCAGGCTGCGAACTACATCGACCGTCTCACCGATTGGACACCAGAGGAACTGACAGCTCTTCGGACGCTCCTGCACAAGTTCAACGAGGCGAACGAGTACGAGTGCAGCCGCGGGCCAGCATCGGATGCTTCAGATAAGCAATAGCTCCGCACCACGCAAAAGCGCCAGTATTCACAATGATGAGTACTGGCGCTTTTGCGCTGTCTGGAAGGCCGAGCTGATCTGCGCCTGAGTGTGCAGGGGCGGATCAGCTCGCTCGTCCTTAGGAGGCCTTCATGAGCCCCTGAAGCTCCTTGATAACTGCAGCGAACTCGTCCTGCTTCTGCGATGCGACCTGGAGGAAGCGCAGACCCAGCTTGAGCCCCTTGTCAGTCAGCGGGCTGACCTCTTTGAAGAGACCGCTCACATCGCCGGCGATGCCACCCTCGAGCGCCATCTTGCCGACGAGGTCGAGCTTCATTTCGGGGAGCCCCTCCGAGAAGTCGAGCGACTTGAAGTCGACCCAAACAATGTTCGGACGGGTAGTCGATTCGAACGAGTAACGCTTGTTCGTCAGGTCGAGCACAGTCTGCCAGATGGTCTGCGACGCGTCGGGCTTGCCGGGATCCGGGATGCGGAAGGGCTGCGCAACGTTACGCATAATGCTGAACATTGCTGCCATCGACTCCAGCTGGGTCTTCGGCTGCTTCTGACGTTCGACGTAGTACGACGCACGTGCGAAACGGTCGGTTGCAAGCGTGGTGCCGCCGATTGGCTTGTCACCGCCGAGACCCTCGTACTGCTTCACAAGCTCGAGCTGCTGATCGTAGGTCGGCGAGTTCGTCATGACCTTGTACTCGCGGCTGTGGTACACCTTGGGCTTGCCATCGGTGTACTCAATGATTGCCGAGTCACCGGTTGCGTCGTTGAGCGCGAGGTGCAGGCTCGGCGGAGTACGGCGTACCGGGTCCATGAGCTCAGCGATCTGTACCTGCGACTCTTCGGTCCACGCGACTGCTTCAGCCACGGTCTTGAAATTGTCGAGGTAGTACTGCAGCCACACTGCCTGGCTGAGCTGCAGGTCGCCCTCAGCAGGGGTGCCGTAGTCCGACTCTGCAAGCCACAGGATGTGGCCCGCGAGACCTTCTTCGTTCATGCCGTCGCACGCGACCATGTCGAACGCGGTGGCGATGATGCTGCCGTACTTGGCGGTCCACGTAATCTTGCCGTTCACGCCGTCGTTGCGCTCGATGCCCCGAGGGAGCTTCCACAGGTTCGTCAGGAGATCAATGTTGAAATCCATGTTTCGGCCGACTACAACTGCGCCGTTCGCGTCGGGCCAAACTACTCGTGTGCACATTAGCTTTGTGGTGCCTTTCTCCTGGCTGTTAACTGCATCGTAGCGGGATTCTCATTGGCTGGGCTTAGACCGTCGCAGAGATTCAAGAAATTACGCTGCGGCTGCAGCGGCACGTGCCGCTGCAGGCAGCACAGCGGCAATTCGTTCGAGCGCGACGGCGTCATGAGCGGCACTGACGAACCAGGTTTCGAACGGACTCGGCGGCAGGTGCACACCGCCATCGAGCATCGCGTGGAAGAAGGCGCGGTACTGAGCGGTATCTTGCTGCAACACCTCGTCGTAGGTGTGCGGTGCCGCGGGGAAATCACCAAACAGCACGCTCAGCAGCGTGCCGGCTCGCTGCACGCGATGCGAAACTCCAGCTGCGGCGAGCGCGGTCGAGGTTTCGTCTGCGAGGGCGTCTGCGAACCACTCGATCTGGGAGTACGCGCTCGAGTCTGCTGCACGCATCGTGGCGAGGCCCGCAGCTACGGCGACCGGGTTTCCTGACAGGGTGCCACCCTGGTAGACGGGACCGAGAGGCGCGAGGAGGTCCATGAGTTCGGCACGACCGCCGAGTGCGGCGAGCGGGAGGCCACCGCCGATGACTTTGCCGAAGGTGAAGAGGTCTGGGCGCTGCCCTGGCACAATGTCTGGCCGCTCAATGCCCCAGTAGCCCGATGCGCTCGCACGGAACCCGGTGAGTACCTCATCGGTGATGACGAGCGCACCGTTCGCGTGGGCGATGCGCAAGAGACCGGCGGTAAACCCGGGCGCTGGTGGCACGATGCCCATGTTGGCTGCGGCCGATTCGGTGATGATCGCAGCGATCTCACCGGGATGCGCAGCGAACGCGGTCTCGAGTGCGGTGAGATCGTTGTACGGCAACACCAACGTCTGGGCTGCGTTCTCAGCGGTCACGCCCGCTGAGCCTGGCAGCCCGAAGGTGGCGAGGCCCGAGCCTGCCGCGGCGAGGAGCCCGTCGGAGTGACCGTGATAGTGGCCAGCGAACTTGATGATGAGCGGTCGGTTGGTCGCCGCGCGTGCAATGCGGATGGCCGTCATCGTCGCCTCGGTGCCGGTGGAGACAAGACGCACGCGCTCGACGTCGGGCATGCGCCGCATGATCTCTTCGGCGAGGTCTGCCTCGGCAGGAACGGACGTACCGAAGCCAAGACCGTGGGCTGCAGTTCGCTGTACCGCTTCAACGACCTCAGGGAGTGCGTGGCCGAGCAGCGCGGGACCCCACGCACCGATGAGGTCGACGTATTCCGTCCCCTCCGCGTCAGTAACTCGCCAGCCTTGGCCGCTCACCATGAATCGTGGGGTGCCACCGACGGAGCCGAAGCCGCGTACGGGCGAGTTCACCCCACCTGGAATCGCGCGAGCAGCGCGCGCGGCGAGGTCAGCGTTGCTCACAGCGTTGCTCTCGTGGTGGGTCTGATCCGCGCCGTTCATCGCAGCCACCCCGCAGCCTCGGTAGCGAAGTAGGTGAGGATGGCATCAGCTCCGGCACGACGGATGCCAACCAGAGACTCGGTGATCGCGGCTCGGCGGTCGATCCAGCCGTTGGCTGCAGCAGCCTCGATCATCGCGGCTTCGCCTGACACCTGGTACGCCCACACGGGCACCTGGCTCACGGCAGAAACGTCGGCGAGCACGTCGAGGTAGCTCATCGCCGGCTTCACCATCACGATGTCAGCGCCCTCTGCCGCGTCAAGGGTAGCTTCGCGTAGCCCTTCACGCCGGTTCGCGGGATCCATCTGGTAGGTACGACGGTCACCGGTCAGCTGCGAATCAACGGCCTCACGGAACGGACCGTAGAACGCAGATGCGTACTTCGCCGAGTAGGCCAGGATCGCAGTGTTAATGAACCCCTCACGATCGAGTTCCACTCGCACCGCGGCAACCTGGCCGTCCATCATGCCGGAGAGGCCAAGCAGCTGTGATCCAGCTTCAGCTTGCCGAAGTGCCATGTCGCAATACCGCGCAAGCGTCGCATCGTTGTCGACGTTCTGACCCCCTGGGGAAAGTACTCCGCAGTGCCCGTGGTCGGTGAACTCGTCGAGGCAGAGGTCGGTCTGCACTACGAGCGCATCACCCACCTCGGCAGCGACCGCCCTGGTCGCCTCGTTGAGCACACCGGCAGGATCGGTCGCAGCGCTTCCGATGGCATCGCGATGCTCGGGGATGCCGAAGAGCATCACTCCCCCGACACCGGCAGCGGCGGCTTCTGAGACGGCTGCACGCAGTGAGTCCATCGTGTGTTGCACGACCCCGGGCATCGACGAGATCGGTCGCGGCTCGGTAATCCCCTCGCGCACGAAGACCGGCAGCACCAGGTCACGCGGATCCACCCGCGTCTCAGCAGCAAGCTGCCGCATGGCAGGGTTCGCCCGCAGGCGCTGTGGGCGCTGAGTGGGGACGGTGAAGTGTGTCATTCGGGTGCTCCTTGCGATGGGTGTGAAGAGTGAGTCAAGTAGGTGGCAGCGAGCGCGTCAACGGCGCCTCGCGCGCTGTGGATAGTGGCGATGATGGGCGCGGATCGTCCCAGCCGCGAGATCTCAGCCGCGGTCGGCGAGCCGATGGCTGCGAGGGGCACGTGCGCGAAGAGTTCAGGGAATCGGGAGTGGAGTGCGCGCGCGCAGGATCCACTGAGCACCAGCGCAGCGTCAACCGCGGTGGCGATCTCTGCATCTCGCGCTGGGTCTGCGGGGACAACCACCGTCACATAGGCGGTCACGCGGTCTGGCAGGTGACCGGCTGTGAGCAGCGCTTGCTCGAGCGTGGGTGCCGCGATGTGTGAAAGCGGCAGCAGCACGCGGGCGCCAATCTGACGATCAAGCGCACGCACGAGCGCTTCACCGAGCGCCTCCCCCGTGTATTCGGTGGGCATGACCGCCACCGTGAACCCCGCGGCAGTCAACACCTCGGCGGTGGCTGGGCCGACGGCCGCGATCCGCCCACCGCGCTCAGGCATCGCCCCGGCGGCAACAAACGCCTCGGCTCCCCGCGCGCTCGTGACAGCACACCAGTCGTAGGCGCCGGCATTCCACCGCGCGACCGCGGCAGTGAAGGAAGCGGCCAGATCCTTTTCTAGTGGCTCGGTTGTGAGCAACGGTACAAGCACGGGATCACCACCGAGTGACCGCACGTGTGCCGCGATCGTTGCGCCATCCTCTGGTCCGCGCGGCACGAGCACGCGAATCCCAGTGAGCGGCCGGGCCCCGGCTCCTGGCCCTGCCCCGGGCAGCACCGGCTCACTCACGCGACCACCTGCAGCGCAGGGTCATACGGTCCGGTCACCCCGAGCGTCCCTGCGGGTGCAACGTCGAGCGCACCGCGCGCAATGAGTTCCCGCGCGACTCGGGCACCGAGCTCTGCGGGCACCGCATCAGTCAGGCTGCGGTGGTAGGCGGCGGATCGATCCGCGCCCCATCCCTGCCACTCATCACTCGCGGTGACCGTGACCTGGCCGCTGCCGTCCTCCGTATATACCGCCGCCGTCAGCTCGATGCGGCCGTCCACGATGTGCGCGGAGGCGCCAACGGGCGCAGCACACCCTGCCTCGAGTGTGCCGAGCAGCGCGCGTTCGGCGAGCGATTCGGCCCGAGTCACCGGGTCATTGAGCGCGGTGAGGGCTGTGAGCAACACTGGCTCGGACGCATCACTCGCGCGCACCTCAATCGCGAGTGCGCCCTGGCCGGGAGCCGCGGGGGCGACTGTCAGTGGGAACCGCTCCGAGATTGCGTCGGCGCGGCCCAGGCGGTCGAGCCCGGCGCAGGCGAGGATGACGGCGTCAAGATCCGCGGTGATGCGTGCAAGCCGAGTATCGACGTTGCCGCGCAGATCAGTGACGCGCAGATCCGGGCGGCGCGCGAGTAGCTGAGCAGTGCGGCGCGGAGAACCGGTACCGATCAGCGCACCTGTGGGCAACGTTGCGAAGGTGAGCCCGTCTCTCGCACAGAGCGCATCACGCGGATCAGCACGCTCAGGCACCGCCCCGAGTGTGATCCCCTCGCAGGGTCCGGTCGGCAGGTCCTTGAGCGAGTGCACCGCGACGTCACATTCTCCCGCAAGCAGCGCATCACGCAGGGCGCTCACAAACACCCCGGTGCCACCGAGCTGCGCGAGCGGTGCCCGAGAGATGTCACCGTGGGTACGAATGATGACGAGCACCACTTCGCAGCCGGTCGCGCGCGCGATTGCCTCGGCCACGGTCGTGGTCTGAGTGACGGCGAGCGCACTGCCGCGGGTGCCGATCCTGATGCGGTTCGGAGCTGCGGCGACTGGGCCGTCAGCGCGGGTGACAGGAATGAAGTTCACGACGTGACACTTTCTGTTGATGCTTGACGAAGATTGCTGATGAGGTCGCGGGCTGCCGTGCGCGCACCAGGGATGACCGAAGCGAGCCCCGTGCCGTGCACCCAGTCACCAGCGACCGCGATACGTGACGGGGTCGCCACGACCTCGCAGCGTTGCCCGCCGGCATGCCACTGCTGCCGCACACACGCCTGGATTGACGCGTCAGCCAATTCCACACCCAGCAGTTCCGATGCGTCCTGTAGTGCGAGTGCACGCACTACAGCATCGGACAAGCCGACGGTCTCGGGTACCGTTCCCGCGCGACCATACGACAGCCGCAGTACGTGCTCGCTCGGCCCGCGCTGCGCCGCACGGTCAGGCCACTTCGCTGTGACGTGCGTGAGTGCCTTCGCTCGCACCGTTTGCTCACCAGCCGGCGCGACAAGCATGCCAGTGCCACGCGGCGCGGCGTCCAATCGCGCGTCAGTCAGCGCGAGAGCCACCACCTCCACCACGTCACTCAGCTCAGTTGCAGGCAAGGAACCCTCACCCCACCCGAACAATGCGCTCGCCGCAGACTGCTGAGTGGCGACGACGAGACCATCAGCCTCAGCCACACACGCGCCAGTTTCGTTTCGGAGGATGATGCGGTCGCGATCCGCGCCCCCGATCGCGACAATCGTGACGCCGGTGCGGATCTGTACGCCGAGGCGTTCCAGCTCATGTTCCAGCACGTCGATGAGTCGGAACATCCCACCGGGAAGCGCAGCCACCGCACCACCAGCCGACAGCGCAGACGCACGCAATTCACGCGCCGCACGCACCAACCCTCCAGTTCGCACGTAGGCGTCGTACAGTCCAGGAATAGCACCCACCGACATGAGCTCGGGCTCCCGCGAATACACCCCTAAGCACACCGGTCGCACGAGCCGCTCAAGTACCCGCTGCCCCAATCGCGTGCGCACGAGCTCGGCGAGCGAGGTGTCTCGCGTGACCCGGGCGCGGATCGGCCACACCTGACCAGCTGAAGCACGCAATGCCCCGCCCCAGCCGAGCACACTGCGCGACGCCCGTGACAGCGGCCGCGCCGGAATCCCCACCGCACCACCGGCAGGCAACGGCAGGGCCTGACCATCCGCAAACACCCACGAACCGAGCGCAGCAGGTGAGACGATCTCGTCTGCAATCCCGAGATCGACGAGCAACGCCTGCACACCACCGTTTCGCGTCGCAAAGGCCTCAGCCCCGAGGTCGACGCGATGCCCGGCAAGCATGGTGCTCGCGATTCGACCTCCGAGGGAGGTCTCGCGTTCGAACAGCGTCACCTGCGCACCAGCGCGCGCCAGCTCCCACGCAGCCACCATGCCCGCGACACCGCCGCCAACGACCGCGGCTGTCGCACGATCAGAGCGATCAGAGCAGGCAGAGCCAACAGAGCCCGCAGAGCCAGCTGGCCCTGCCGAGTCAGCGCTAGCCACGCCAGGCATGTGCAAACTCCACGATCCGGGTGAGTACCTCAGGGTCAGTCTCAGGCGGCACACCGTGCCCCAGGTTCAGCACGTGGCCAGGGGCGCGCTCGCCGCGGGTGAGCACGTCGGCGAGGTGTTCTTCGAGTGCCACCGGCCCCGCAAACAGCAGCGCGGGGTCGAGGTTTCCCTGGAGCGGAAACGCGTCGCCGAGGCGGGCGCTCGCCTCATCAAGGGGGATCCGCCAGTCCACACCGAGCGCGTGCGGCTCCACGTCCGCAAGCGCTTCGAGCAGGTGGCCCGATCCGACCGCGAAGTGAATGATCGGCACGCCGGTCTCGCGCACAAGCGACAGTGCACGCCGGGACGCTGGCGCTACGGCCGCGCGATAGTCGGCGACGCTCAGCGAGCCAGCCCATGAGTCGAACAACTGCACCGCACTCGCGCCAGCTTCGACCTGCGCTTCCAGGAAGACCGCGCTGAGGTCTGCAGCCCAGTCCAGCAGTGCAGCCCACACGCCGGGGTCGGAGTGCATGAGTGCACGCGCCTTGAGGTGTTCACGCGACGGCCGCCCCTCGACGAGGTAGGCGGCGAGCGTGAAGGGCGCGCCGGCGAAGCCGATGAGTGGCACGTCACCGAGCTCAGCAACTGTCAAAGCGACCGCCTCGCGTATCGGGTCGAGCGCGGCCCGGAGACGTTCAGGCGAATGCTCGGCACGACAGCGCGCCACATCAGCAGCAGTGCGCACGGGCTGCGCAAAAACCGGCCCGGTCCCGGCGACAAGATCGACGTCGACTCCGGCAAGTAGCAGCGGGACCACGATGTCACTGAAGAACACCGCGGCGTCAACGCCGTGCCTGCGCACAGGCTGCAGGGTGATCTCTGAGGCAAGCTGCGGATCAAGGCAGGCATCGAGCATGCGGTGTTCAGCACGCAGCGCACGGTACTCCGGGAGGGAACGGCCAGCCTGTCGCATGAACCATACGGGGACACGGTCAGGACGATCGCCGCGGAGCGCGCGGATCAACGGCGAACCGCTCGTGCGCCCCGAAATGAGCGGGTGGGTTGCAGGTAAAGCATTCATCGCACCAGATACTAATACCCACATCTGATGTATCACATCTGATGTACTCAGAAATGGATGATTTGCTTATCTCTGATCCTTGACCACGAGCCTGAAAACCTGCTTTACATGCTTATTTCTTTGTCATTCCCCCTCGACCGCGCCCCGTTTGGGCTGCTCGAGCGGCTTTCGCTCCACCAAGAGGCGATTGCCACGGCGCTCACCAGAACCCCACTCACCCGCGGCTCAGTCGTGCTTGCGACGTGCAACCGCTTTGAGGTGTACGCCGATTTCGACGCAGAGCCAGACGATTGGGTACCGGGGTCACTCCTCACGAACATCGCAATGGCGGCCAACCTCCCCGAGACCGAACTCGACACTGTCGCCACCACCGCGACCGGGCACGCGGCGGTCGTACACCTGTGCGAAGTCACCTCCGGCCTCCGCTCCGCTGTCATCGGCGAAACAGAAATCGCCGGACAGGTTCGCAGAGCACACGATGCCGCCCGCGAACAGGGCACATTGACACATCAACTGGAGCACCTATTTCGAACGGCAACCCGCACCTCCCGCGAGGTTGGGCACCGCACCAACATCAGGTCAAGTGGCAAATCCCTCGTTCGACTTGGGCTGCGGATCGCAGAAGCTCGCATCCCCGACTGGTCCTCGGCCAGGGTGCTCCTCATCGGCACCGGCGCCTATGCCGGTGCGTCAGTCGCCGCACTCAGAGCGCGCGGCGCCACCAGCATTCAGGTCTTCTCACCGTCCGGCCGAGCCGCCGACTACGCGGCTCAGCACAACCTCATGCCGGTTGCTGGTGACCAGCTCGGCGAGGCACTCGCGACAGCAGACCTCGTCATTGCCTGCACACGCGCAGAGGAGCCTCTACTCACCCCCGACCTTCTCAGCCAGGTCAGCGAGCAAGGGCTCCTCCTGATTGATTTGGGTCTCCCGCGCAACATCGATCCAACCGTTGCCGAGGTGCCTGGAGTGTCGCTCCTCGACCTCGAAACCATCGCGAAGCACGCGCCCGTCGCCGAACTGAGCGCTGAGGCCGAGGCCCACGAAATCGTGCGCGCCGCAGCTGCAGAGTTTCACGCGCTTGAAGCCGAGCGAGACGCCGTCCCGAGCCTGCGAGCGTTGCGCACTCACGTCGCGGCGATTCTCGAAGAGGAGCTGTGCGAATCAGATCAAGTCGCCACCGCGCTCCGGCGCTTCACCGGGAAGCTGCTCCATGAGCCGATGACGCGGATCCGCACACTCGGCCGCGAGGGCCGCGGCGACGATGCGGCGCAGGCCCTCGCGACTCTGTTCGGAATCGATGTCCAGCAGGCTACTGCTGGAGACGCTTTCGGATCCACCCCGAGAGCAAGTCAACCGCCACAATCACAATAAGGATGATGATGAGGTAGGTGAGCATCTCGTCGAACTGGAAGGTCTTGATCGCCTTGTTAATGAGGAGGCCGATACCGCCGGCGCCAACGAGACCGAGCACGAGCGACGAACGTACGTTCACATCGAAGCGGTAGAGCAGCAGTCCGGTGAGCTGCGGTAGCACGCTGGGGATGGTCGCGTTCGACACGACCTGCCAACGCGATGCACCCGCGGTACGGAGCGCCTGCTCAGGGCCGGGATCAATGTCTTCCATCGCTTCTGCCCAAAGCTTGCCCATGACACCGGTGTTGTGGCAAATCAGCGCGAGAACACCTGCGAAGGGGCCAAGGCCCACCGCGGTCACGAAGATGAGGGCGAAGACGATGTCGGGCACTGCGCGGAAGAACGAGAGAATACCGCGTGCAGCCTGGTACATGAAGGCGTTGGGGGTCGTGGTGCGGGCGGCGAAGACCGCGAGTAGCAGCGCGAACGGAACCGACAGTGTCGTGCCGAGCAGACCGATCCAGAGCGTCGTGAGCGCACCTTCGATGCCCTTGACGAGCGTTTCAGAGGACAAGTCAGGCGGGAACGCCTCGCTGATAAACCGGGCCATACCGTTTGCGCCGGTGACCAGCGCATCGACACGGAAGTCGGTTGCCTGGAAGGCAAACCAGTGCAGCGCGAGCAGCACGACCGCGAGCGTCACCCACGAGGTGGCGCGGCCGGTGGCGCGCGGATCGCGAGGCACATCCATGCGGCGAGCGCGGTTGCCGCCGTTCTTGCCACCGGTGGTGCCTGTGGGCGCACCGGCGACGGGAGCCCCAGCAATTGCGGCTGCGGGTACGGGCTGCTCAGGTGCAGTAGTCAGCACGGGGACTCCTTAGATGTAGAGCGATGCGAGTTCGGCATCGTCGATGGTGTCGGTGGGCTTGTCGAAGACGAGGGCACCGTCGCGCAATCCGATAACACGGTGCGCGTACTTGCGGGCCAGCTGCGGCTGGTGCAGCACCGCTGCAACGCCGAGCCCCTCTTCGACAGCGAGTTCGTGCAGGAGCGACATGACGTCGTCTGCCGCCTTGGGGTCGAGCGCCGATACCGGCTCATCAGCAAGAATCATGCGGGGACGCTGGCAGAGGGCGCGGGCGATGGCCACGCGCTGCTGTTGGCCGCCGGAGAGGCTGCCTGCGCGGTCGTGGGCGCGATCCGCCAATCCCACACGCTCCAGGCAGACCATGGCTTCTTGCTTGAGATCTTCTGGGAACAGCGCTGGCACGGACCGCCACTGCGGAATGCGCGAGAGGCCGCCAGCGCAGACGTTCTGCAGCACCGTTCGGCGCTGCACGAGGTGGATCTTCTGGAAGACCGTGGCGGCCGTACGACGCGCTTCAGCACGACGCTGCGCGCTCGCCTCGTTGAGCCGCACCCCAGCGATTTCGATATCGCCGGAATCGGCCTCGATGAGGCCATTGACCGCGCGGAGGGTGGTGGACTTGCCAGAGCCGTTGGCTCCGAGGAAGGCCACCACTTCACCGGCGTGCACACGCATGCTCATGTCCTTGAGCACGACGCGGTCACCGAAGCTCTTCGAGATGGCCTGCACGTCGAGGAGCACCTCGGCTGCGCCGTGTGCGCCTGCGCTCAGTGCGCCTGCAGCTTCTGCGGTCGTGTGCGATGCGGTGTCGGGCAGTGCGGCGATACCGGTCGCGTGGGGTGCGGCGAGACTCACGGGTTATACGTCCTTCTCAGTGAGGTTCATCGTCTCAGCGAGATCGAAGAGGGGCTTGTAGGTGTCGTTAGTGACCTCGATCATGGGGCCAGCGGGATCAACACCGAGGAACTTGCTCACCTTGGCAACATCTGCCGAGTCGAGGCCGAGCAGTGCGTCCTTTACGGCGTCCTGGAATTCCTGCGGCAGGTTGCTGCGCACGGTGACCGGGTCGTTCGGGATCTCTTCCGACTCCCACACCTGGCGGTAGCCTGCGGGATCGAAGGTGCCTGCCTCGGTTGCGGTGGCGAGGGTCTGCGAGTTGATCTGCGCCGCGTCGACGGTGCCATTCACGAGCGCAAGGAGTGCCTCGGGGTGGCCGCCAGCGTAGTCCCACTGCACGTCAGCGTCGATACCCGCGTCGACGAGCGCCGACATCGGCAGTGCGTCGCCCGAGGTCGAACCGGGGCTGCCGAGCGCGAGGGTCTTGCCCTTGAGATCTTCGATGGTCTTGACCGGCGAATCCTTAGGAACCCAGATGCCACCGGTGTAGGTGGTGGGCTGGCCCTCTGCGTCACCGAACGATGCGAGTGCGGTTGCGCCGGCACGCTCGTTTGCGAAGACGAAGCCGAGGGGGCCGAACTGTGCAATCTCGAGCTGATCATTTTCCATTGCGAGAACCTCTGCCGCGTAGTCCTCGGTGATCTGCACCTCGACCGGGCAATCGAGCTTCTCCGAGAGCGCGTCTGCGAGCAGACGGTACGCGGGCTCGAGCGCTTCGGGATCCTCGTAGGGCAGCACGCCGAAGCGGATCTGGCCGCCGGGGCAGGTCACCGACTCAGCGCTTGCGGTGTCTTCGGAAGCCGACGAGCAGCCGGTCAGGCCGAGACCGAGCAGGGTGATCGCCGCGGTTGCAGCGAGGGTAAATTTCTTCACGATTCTCCTTGGGAGTAATTGAAATGTGAGTAAAAACGGAAAGTCAGAAAGTCTGTGGGTGGGGTGTTGGCCGCTGCAGGCGAGCGCGGCCGGCTACTGCCAGCTCGCGATCGTGCGTGCGCCAAGGCCGAGGCCGACGGTCATGCCAACGCCAGTCGTGAGCGAGACAACGTCGATGCCGGGCGCGGGAGTCGCGCGCAAGATGTCTTGCTTCGCGCTCGTCGCGTAGATACCCTGCCAGCGCTCGACTACTTCGAGGCGCTCAGCGCCGAGCACGTGCGCGGCCTCTGCGAGCAGCAGCTCGGTCCAGGCCTCGCGCAGGAACGGCGGTGCAGAAGCGAAGCTCTCGTGCGAATCACCGACGAGGAGCGTGCCATCTGCCTGCTGCGTGAACATCGCGTTCGCGTCGATCTCAATGAGGTCGCGGCGGTTCGCCTGCATCTCAGCGCGCAGCGCATCTGCAGCTGGCCCCGCGAAAGCTCCGTACCGCAGCATCGAGGTGCCGGTGAGCACTGCCGGGCCGAGCCCCATGCTGTGCGGGGCGCGCACGCGGGTCATCTGGAGCACGCACTCGCGCACCGCGTGCTGCTCTGCAAGTTCGGGGAACAGGCGCCCCACAAGGTGGCCCGCTGCGATGACCACGCGATCCGCGACGATGTCACCGCGATTCGTGGCGACCGTGACGTGCGCTCCTGACTGATCCGCACCGAATACCGTCGTACCGAACAGCACCTCACCGCGCTCGTGAGCAGCCACCCACGCGGCAATGCGAGCGACGGCAGTGCGCGGATCAGCGGTCACGTCACTCGGCAACAGCGCGCCAGCAACGTGCACGGGCTTGAACACCGAACGATCGAGGTGAAGTTGATCACTGACCTCTGCACCCGTGAGCAGGCGAGCCCCAGCTGGTGCACGCTCAGTGATGAGTTCCTGCAGCACAGCTTCTTCGGCTTCGGTGCGCGCAACAGCGAGCGTTCCCGAGCGGCGTGCTTCAACGCCAGCCCGCTCAGCGAGGCTGAGCCAAATCGGCAGGCTCTCCTGGGCGAGCTCGCCGAGCTCTCCCGCCTGCACCGAAGCGCAGACGTGGCCGAAGTTGCGCACGCTCGCAAGTACCGCAGCGTGATCCTGCTCAAGGACGGTGACGCGGTAGCCCGCATCAAGCGCAGCAACTGCGTGGCCGAGGCCGATGATGCCGGCGCCGACAATGACGACGTGTTCCGGCTGGTTCGTGGTGATCATGGTTCGATCATGCGCCCCGAAAAGTAGTCATGACAACTTTTTGGAACACTGTTTGCGAGGCGTTCATTGTGGCCATATTCGGCTGAAATTCCGTCACTTTTCGTTCACCTTCACGTCACCGTTACGACCCGAAAAGCAGTACATACAACTCGTATGCTGGCTGCCATGACTGACCATTCCCCCCTGCATGCGCAGCTGTATGACGAGATGGCACGGCGCATCCGCACCGGCCTCTGGCAGCCTGGCGATCGCGTGCCGAGCGAGAAAGCACTCGTCGCCGAATTCGGCACCTCGCGCGGCCCGGTGCGGCAGGCACTCGCGGCGCTCCGGTCGGAGGGCATGATCATCGGCCGCCGTGGCGCTCCACCCCGGGTTCAGCGCACGGCGCCCACCCAATCGTTCGATACGTTCTTGTCGTTTACCGAGTGGGCACGCGAGCTCGGGCTCACCCCCGGACAGCAGGTCGTCACCCAGGAGGCGCGTCCCGCCCCAGACGAAATCGCACGCGAGCTACAGATCGAGCCGGGCGACACCATCGTCGAGATCATTCGCGTGCGGTTGCTCAACGGCCGCCCAGCCATGCTCGAGCGTTCCATCTACCCATACGAAATCGGCCAGAGCTTACTCACGGCCGACCTCAACGCCGGATCCATCTACCAGCACCTGCTGAGCTTGGGCGTTGTGCCGATCCGCGCCAGGCACACGATCGACGCAATTGCTGCACCGCCGCTCGAGTGTGAGCGACTCTCCATCGATCCTGGCTCTCCGCTCTTGCGCGTGCGCCGCATTGCGTACGACAGCACTGGGCGGATCATCGAAACCGCAGACGACCGCTACCTCCCTGCGATGGCGACGTTCGTCATCGAGAACAGCGCCGAGCACCGCACCGCCTTCACCAGGCAGAGCGCCATCTGACTTCATCATCTCAATCGTTCACCGTTTAAGGAGCACTCCCGAATGATTACCCTCGCCGTATTCGACATGGCAGGAACCACCATCAACGACGGCGGCGCGGTCTACGACGCGCTCCGCGAGGCCGTCGAGGAGACCGGCGTCACCGTCTCGCCGGCCGATCTGCAGACCTGGATGGGCACCGAAAAGCGCGCGGCGATCACCGCACTCATCGAGCTCGGTGGCGGCGATCCCTTCACGCCGGCGGATCGGGTGCCCCAGGCATACGACCGATTCCGTGCGATCCTGGCTGAGAAGTATGCGGCGCAGCCGCCCACCCCCCTTCCGGGCGTTCCCGAGGCCATCACGCAGCTGCGCAGCGCAGGGCTGCAGGTTGCCCTGACGACCGGTTTCTCGCGCGACATCGCGACCGGGATTCTCAACGAGATCGGTTGGGTTGTTGGTGCTGATGCTGAGGGTGCTGCGGCGAGCGCTGTCGTGATCGATGCGCTCATCTGCGGTGACGAGGTCGCCGAGGGGCGCCCCGCGCCCTACATGATCCACCGCGCGATGGAGGCCACCAACGTGCACGACGTCTCCACGGTACTCGCAGCAGGCGACACTCTCGTCGACGTGCAGGCTGGCATCAACTCGGGCGCATCGCTGACGTTTGGTGTGTTGACGGGCGAACTGCAGCGTACGGACTTCGCAGATTTGTGTGATTCGGCTCCGCGTACTGCCGAAGTTATCGAGTCTGTCGCCGAGATTCCCGCACGCCTCGGACTGTAGACAGCTGGCGGGTCACTCCCGCACCACAGAGAAACACCTCGGGTGACTGATCCGCGCCGCTATGCGGAGGATCAGTCACCCGAGGTGTTTGTGTGTGTCGTCGGCTAGACGAGCTGAAGCTTGCGCTCAGGACGATCAGCGAACACGATGGGCTCGTTGATGAGCGAGGTCACCATGATCGGTAGGTGGTCTGAGGTGCCGCGGCCAAGGGTCTGCACGCTTGCAACGTCAAAGCCAGACGAGGTCGCGAAGTCGAAGTGCCCACGGAACATGCCGTATCGCGTGTACGTACGCTTGTCACTGAGATTGAGGTTGTACCCGGTGTCGCGCATTTCGGTGTCGAGGCGCTTCTTGAATACCGGGTAGTTGTAGTCGCCCACCATGAGCACGGGAAGGCCGTGACCGAAGGTGCGCAGCTGCGCGAGTGCCGCATGAATCTGGCTGCGACGCAGCGAATTCAGCGCGGTGAGCGGAGCGGCGTGGAAAGACGCGGCGACGACATCGGAGTCGCGCTCAAAGTCGTGCATGTGCACGCCAAGCAGACGCTCGTGAGCCGGCGCGAGCACGCGATCATGCATCGACTTCTTCAGCTGGAAGGTGCGTGACTCACGAACGTGGAATCGCTCGCTATCAACGTACATCGCAAGGCCAAGGCGGTTCTTTTCGGTGGCATGCACGAGCTTGAGCTTGCCGAGACGCTCTGGAAGCGTCATCGCGTCAGCTTCTTGCAGGCAAAGTACGTCAGCGTCATGTGCGTCGACCAGATCGTGCAGTTCGCACGCGGCACGGTTCTTACGCAGGTTGTAGCTGATCGTCTTCATACGGTCACTCTCCTCGAGATTCCGGGTGGCTTCGTTGCAGTTCTCACATTACGCCTGCTGCCAAAGAGTGACGCACGGCTCGAGAAGCGGGCGTGTCTTCAACTGCGAGCGCCCTGTTGAGCCCTGCACGGGTGAATTCAGTGTGCGCCGTAAAACAGTGGATTACCTGAGAACTGTGCAGAGTCACAAGAGAATGGCCCGAATTTACAGGGGGAATAGAGTTATAGATAGGTTTCGCCTGTTTCTTGGTGGTCAACGAAAGGAATCCGGCTTGTCGGATCAGCTGTTCCTCTACATTGCGCTTGGTGCGTACTTCGCGGTGTTGCTCTTTATTGGGTTCATCGCGTTTCGCCGCACCAACAGTCATGAGGGGTACATGCTCGCCGGTCGCGGGCTGCCGTCGTGGGTCGCCGCACTGAGCGCCGGCGCCTCAGATATGTCGGGTTGGCTCATTATGGGTCTCCCCGGCGCGATCTATGCGACCGGCCTCATCGAAGGCTGGATCGCGGTTGGCTTGCTCATCGGTTCGTACCTCAACTGGCGCCTGGTTGCCCCGCGACTGCGCGCGTACAGCGAGGTGGCAAAAAACTCGATCACCATCCCGAGCTATTTCGAGAACCGTCTGCGTGACAAATCGCACCTACTGCGCCTCGTCTCGAGCGCAATCATTCTGGTGTTCTTCACGCTCTACGCGTCGTCTGGCATTGTTGCCGGAGGTGTCTTCTTTGAGAGCGCGTTCGGCGGCAACTATGTCACCGGCGTTCTGCTCATCACGGCCGTTACCCTGGTGTACACGCTCTTCGGCGGCTTCCTCGGTGCTTCACTCACTGACGTGGTGCAGGGTCTCATGATGGTGACTGCCCTCATCGTTGTCCCGGTCATCGCCATCATCAACATCGGTGGCCTCGGCGAGACCGCCTCGCTCGTGCACGCTGTCAGCCCCGGCAATCTCTCAATTTTCGGCGGATCAGACATGACCACCACCGCGGTCGTTCTTGTCATTCTCTCCGGTCTCGCATGGGGCCTCGGCTACTTCGGTCAGCCCCACATTGTCATTCGCTTCATGGCGCTCCGCTCCCCCGCCGAGGCGAAGAGCGCACGCCTCATCGGCACGAGCTGGCAGTTCCTCTCGCTCGCTGGTGCGCTTTCGGCCGGACTGGTCGCGATCGCATACTTCGATGTCTTTGGTGGAGCTCCCACCAACCCTGAGACGATCGTGCTGTTGCTCGCGCAGACGCTGCTCCATCCCCTCGTCGCGGGTCTCGTCCTTGCTGCCGTACTTGCTGCAATCATGAGCACGCTGTCGAGTCAGCTCCTCGTGTGCTCATCGGCCATCGTCGAAGACATCTACCGTCTCATCAGTAAGCCTGCACCGAGTGAAAAGGTGCTGCTGAACTTTGGTCGCCTCGGAGTGCTCCTCATCGCGGTCATCGCTGGCGCACTGGCATTCTCACCGAGCGACTCAATTCTCGCGCTCGTTGGGTTCGCGTGGGCCGGCTTCGGAGCTGCCTTCGGCCCCGTCATGCTACTCAGCCTGTACTGGCGCAAACTCACGACTTGGGGTGCACTCGCAGCCATGATCGTTGGTACTGCGACCGTCTTCATTTGGAAGGCGCTGAACACAGGCCTATACGAGTTGCTGCCAGCATTCGTTCTCGCCATGCTCACCGCCATCGTTGTGAGCTTGGCTACGCGCAAGCGCGACCCCGAGATCGAGTCAGAGTTCAACGCTGCTCAGGCGTTCTGGCGTTCAGAGCAGAAGAGCGCGGATCAGGCGTAAGCTATTTCGGCTCCGCTCATCCGCGCCCTGCTTGCGTGCTGGTTACCCCGCACGATACGAGCTTGCTAGCCCGTTAGTCGAGCGGGATGAGACGCACCTCAAGGGTGCCGAACATCATGCGCTCGCTCGCGATCGTGCGGGTACCGGGCGCTACCTCTGCCCACTCCCCGCTGGCGGCCTGGGTCGCGACACCGTTGGTCGAGTTGAGGTCGACGATCTGCCACTCTCCGCCGGTGCGGATCATGCGCACGTGCGACTTTGAGAGTGTACGTGTGGGGTCTTCCACGATGAGCGTGACCGACTCTGCCGTTGCGGACGGCTTTCGGCCAACGATGACGTCGTCACCGGGAATGACCAGTACCTCGTTGGAGCCGAGTACGAGACCCCAACGGGGGCTGCGCACGACGGCGATCGTATTATCGTCGTCATCATCATCAGTGGCGAAGAGCCGATTGGCTGCTGGCGCGACGGGCGGGACAACTGCCTCTGGCAAGATCGGCCAAACCGCTGGCGACTGTGCTGGCGCCTGCGCTGCCGGGGCCTGGGCCGGTGTCGGGGCGTCTTCCTGAACGGGTGCCGGGGGAACCTGGGCCGGGACAACCGGCTCAGGAACGACCTGGGCTGGCGCTACAGGCGCTGGGGCCTGCAGCTCGGGCGTAGGCTGAGCCGTAGGCTGGACTGCTTCGGGAATCGGCGCAGGGGCCGGAGCCGGAACGGGCTGCGGCGCAGGGGTGGCAGGAGCAGGAGCAGGAGCTGCTGCAGCTGGCTGCACAACCGGTGTCGGCTTCACAGGCTTCGCGAAGTCGGGCTCAGGCCACATGAACGGACGCGGCGGGGCAGTCGGTTCAAGCGGTGTCGCAGTGCCAGGCTGAGCGCCCTCTTCGGCAAGCTGGTGGAACGCGTCTTCAGTCGTACGGCTAAAGCCCCATCCCTCATGCTGTGGATCCTGCTCAGCCGCGGGAACCTCCCAAGGTTCCTGCGCAACTGCCGGTGTGACGGGTGCAGGAACAGCAGGAGACTGAGGCTGAGGCTGGGCAGCCGGCTCCACCAAAGGAGCGGGCGCAGGCGCTGGCTGAGCGGACGGCTGAACCGGCGCAGCCTGGCGGGGCACGGCAGGCGCTGGCTGCACAACTGGGCGTGCCTGCGCCGGAGCAGCCGGTGCGGCAGGTGCCACCTGTGCAGCACGAGCTGCAACGGGCGCGGGAGAACTCGGGCGCGCGACTGGTGCGGCGGTTGCCTTCACAGGGAGCTGTCCCTGCATGCCGGCCTGTCCTGATCCGCCTACCGTGATCTGCGACTGCTCGAGGTGAGACGCAAACACCATTGCCCAAACCGGGGGCAGGAAAATCGCGAACCAAATGTACGCGACGTTCGCATTGAACTCTTTGTGGAGGCGATGAATCGACATCATGAGCAGCACAAAGGGCACAATACTCACGCCAGGGATGATCACGAGGAACATGAGCCAACCGGGGAATCCGCCGCGACTGACCAGGAGCACCTGGTTCCAGATCGGAATCCAGCCCTGGCCTGCAGGCAGGCCAATGAGCGGGAACAACCGGCTCAGCGACCACAGGTACCAAACGAAGAACGCAAGCCCAACGAGCGACCAGATCACTGCAATCATGACAAACGCCGTTGAGACAGTCACGGCCGGATCTGGCTGGCCAATCTCAGTTGGCAGCAACATCGGTACGTTCATGCTCGAACCTCACGCCTCTTATCCACTGGATGTTCCAAGTTTTGTCGATTATCCCATTACGACACGGGCAATGGCGATGATCCCACTCACACTTGCGACAATAACCATCGCAAAGACGAGTACTGTTGCCATTCGTCCGCGCAGCGTGCGTCGCTCAATGGAGGCGAGGCCGCTTCGGTCTGGGAGTTCTGCTGAGTTGCTGGGATCCGCGCCCGAATCGGTGAAAGCACCCGGCGCGGGCGGTACGCGACGCGGGGTGAGATGCCCAGTCAGCCCTGCCGAGGTCTCGACATCGCCCGTACGAACGCCATAGACCACAGGCATGACCTCTGCCTGGAACAGGCCAGAATCAGACGTCGGCAGCATGACGGTCTCCTCGGCAAGGACCGACGGTGACGGCTCCCACGGCTTGCGAGTTGCAGACACCGTGATGTCGCCGTGCCTCGAACGCGACTGCGAGTGCGTGTCGGCACGAGCACCTGCGCGGCGCGGCTGCACGACGGTGAGATCGTCTGTGTCGTGGGTGCCGCGTGGATCCGTGACCTTACGTGTCGGGCTCATCGCTGATCCTCAGTACGGAACCGATCTGCGCGTGCCACCCGAACCGTGTGATCTTGTTCGGCCGTGGTGTCTTCGGTGTCGTCTCCAAGGTCAGCAAACTCAGTGCTCTCGGCCGGCGCCACGGGGGTCATCTCGAGCGCGAGGGTATCGACGACGATCGCCGTGATGTTGTCGCGACCGCCACGATCACAGGCCAGGTCGATGAGCTGGGCGACAAGGGTATCTGGGTCTTGCCCGCTTGCGAGTGCCTCGGCGAGCTCAATGTCTTCGACCTCGGTTGTGAGGCCATCCGAGCAGATGAGCAGCCGCGAACCAACCTGGAGCGGAATAAGCCAGGCATCGTGCCTGCTATCTTCGGACCCGAGCGCCCGAGTAATCACATTGCGCGGCGTGATGCTCGCGCGCGGGCTGCCCTGGGCAAGCAACTCAAGGTGGAGTGAGTGATCTCGTGTGATCTGGCGAAGCTCGCCATCAATGTACTCGTAGACGCGTGAGTCGCCAACGTTGAGCACGTGCCACTGCGGAGCGCCACCATGAACGATACGTACGACGCCGGTCAGCGTGCAGCCGCCTCCGCGCAAGGTCGTCGCCGCGACTTCGAGCACCGCCTGGCGAGCTTTGTTCAGCGTCTCATCGATATCGAGATAGGTGAGGTCGTTCCGACCGACGATCGACGCGAACGCCTGCACAGCCGCAGCGCTCGCCCGATCACCAGCCTCATGGCCTCCCATGCCGTCTGCAACGACAAACACCGGGTCAGCAGCGAGAAAGGCATCTTCGTTGACGGTGCGTCGCATGCCCGGATGGGTCTGCGAGCCGTGCTCCAACCGAATCGTTGCAGCCATCAACCTGCCTTTCTCTGTGATGAGCGTTGTGTCTTGATTCGCCACTGTGCGGTACCGCGGCCGCCGAGCGGCCAAAGCGAACGCATTGCAAACGCTTCTCTGAGCTTTTCACGCTTTGTCAGATTTTGGCGTCTATCTGCGGCGTGGGTCTCAACGGCATTCCACACCCAGTCGGCCGTATCCCCGTCAATTCCTTCGGGCGAGAAGACCGCACGATCCACCTGCATCGCGGCCCACACCACCGCTGGATGGCCGATCTCAGCCGCGATTCGGGGGCGGGTGCGTGATTCATCGATCTCGTATCCGGCGTCCCGCTCGCGATCGAGTAGTTCAGCCCAGGCGCCAAGCGCGCGCAGCTCAGGATTCGGCTCACGCTTGCGTCTACTTGCCCGTCGGCGCTTCGCGAGCGGCAGGAAGACGAGCGGCAGTGCGATGCAGGCGAGACCGCCAACCGCAAGCCCGACCCCCTTGGCCAGCGGAATCAGCCAGGAGACCGTCGTATCGTCGACACGAGGATCCCCTGACTCATGCTGATCGGTCGTGCCGATCGGCGGATCGACCTCCTGCGCATCACGCTGCTCTGCAATAGTGGGGAACTCCGGCAGCTGCTCACCCTGTTCGATAAGTTGTGGCAGCAGGGAGAGCTGCGGGGTCACGTCGACAGCAGCCCATTTCCCGTCTGATCCGCGCACTTCAATCCAGGCCGCAATATTTTCGCCGGTGCAAATGGTGTCACACGCCGGGATGCCAGGGAAATCTGGCTCGGTCAGGTGGACTCCGACAACAACACGCGATTCGTAGCCGAGTGCGCGCGCAATCAGCGCTCCGGCGGCAGCGAACTGCTCATCGTCGCCAACGCCGGCAACGAGCGCGGCAGGATCGGGGTTCTCACCCGCCGCGAGTTCTTGTGCGTTCAGCTCGGCGAACAGCGACTCGATACGACTCGCTGAGTGTCCGCCAAGACTGGGCTTAAACGTCGTGCCGTACTCCTCAGCGAGTCGCGTCAACCATTTGGAGTGCTCGCCAGAGGTGCCACTTTCGCCTGGCGCAAGCGCATGGCTCAGATAGCCGCGAGCTCGCAGCCTGTCGATGAGTTCGGTCAGGCCTTCTGCGCTCACACTCTGCTGTTGCCGTTCGATCCAGGTTGCAAGCTCTGGCATCGTTTCAAGATCAACAAGTGGAGTGCGCTGCGCGGGAAGGTCAGAAATCTTGGTGTCGGTTGTGCGCCGCATCGGCGCAGTGAACCCATCGCCAGGCTGCACGCCCGAAGCGTTGGGTACCGCGATGGCCGCGCCGGTATCGCGGTTAACGTACAGCGAATCAGCAAGCTCGGCACCGCGCGAGCCAATGAACCAGGGCGGCTCGGTGAAGCCGGCCGTTGGCAGCCAGATGCCATCGTAGGCTTCGGCGATCCGCACCTGAACGACTGGGTCGTCAGCGCCCGCGCGGCCACTTGGGAAGCGGGAGAATCGTCCGGCTTCACCTTCACCAACGTGAAAATCCACACCGTTATAGTCATCGAGCACAGCAATGCGGAGCCGATCGGGCAGCACAGCTCCCTTGTCAACAGCCTCGACCGAGAAGAGTGGCGCATCTATTCCAGTGTCGCTCTTTGATGCCCGATAGGTGGCCAATGCGCTCGCCTGCTCGCGAATCACGACCACCGGCGCCACCTCATCGCGCGCGACCGAGCGGCTGCCAGCGTCAACCGCGTGCACGGCGACCGCAGCGAGGCCGAACGCGACCAACAACGTGACCGCACCCGTGACGAATCTCATGCCGCGACCGCCGCGACCGCCGCGAATTGAGCGAAGCGAGGCCCCAGTATCAGCGGCCACGTCGCGTGGGGCTGATACCCCCACCTGTTGCCGGCCAAGGCGCAGAGCGGCTCGACGATCCGCGCCCGTAACCCACACAATCCACAGTGCAGCTGCAATCGCGCCGAGCAGCCAGAGCGCAATCTCACGCGGCGCAACAATGGTGATCGCGCAGAATCGGAGCGGTGCGCTCACCGCTGAACTTCCAAAGACCGTAGCGAACGCCAATGGGGCGAGCATTGGGACGACGGCGAACCCGGCGATGTTCGAGCTGCGCAGGCCGATCCGCACAATCGCGAGCGTGCTCACAAAGAAGACGAGGTATGCGGGGACGAGCACCGACTGGTACCAGCCGACGGGAAGTGTCAGCGTGAGGAGCTGCTTCCAGCCGAGCACGATCGCGCTCACGCTATCAAGGAACCCGGGCAGCAGTCCCTGGCTGAACGACTGCGGTCGAGCAACAGGCACGAGCGTCACGACAAAGGTGAGTGCGGCGACGGCGATATACACCGGCCAGCTCCAGCGGAAACGGGCCTGCATCGTCGAGATCAGGGTCGCGAGCACAAACGAGGCGCCAGCAACTGCAAACAGCCACGGTGTCTCGTAGATCTGCCATGCTCCCAAGCCACCAAGCACGAGTGCGATCGCGGCAGCCGCGAGTGCCCCAGGAAGTCGGCGCCAAGCAATGCGTGAAGTGTCGCGGTTCATCGCAGGCTCCTCACGAGGAGCTGCGGAAGATCTTCCAACGCCCCCGCGGTGAACAGTGAGACTGCGTCTACGCGCTGCATGCGCGGATCGGCATACATCTCGGCGCGGATCGCGAGCACATGAACATCCCCAGGGAATGTCGCCGCTGCGCGACGCAAACGTGCGAAGCTCACCTTCGAGCCGGTGATGAGCATGACAACTGACAAGTCACGAAGCGAGTGCGAGAGGGTATTTGCCAGCACCTCTATGGGCTGTGCCTCCGGCATCGCGCCAAGCGCTGACCACGCGTTCATCAGTTGCAATGGCTCGCGCGACGGGAGTTCTTCGAGGCCATCGATCCGCGCTCTGCGCCCCGCAGGCACCCAGCCACTCGCAACAAAACGATCGCGTCCCTCGCGCACGGCCTGAACCGAGAGCGATGCCGCGAGACTTACGCCGAGTTCGAACTCTTCTTCGCTCGCATACTCCTCACGAATCGCATCAAAGAGCACCGCTACCCGCGCCGTTTGCGATTCCTCATACTGGCGCACCATTGTTGTGCCGGTGCGCGCGGTAGATTTCCAGTGAATATGGCGGATCGAGTCACCCGGCACATACTCGCGGACCGCATAGAACGAGAGATCAGAATCTACAATGCGGCGACTTGCGATGCCCTCAATGTCGCGTACGAGACCAGACGAATTCGCTGGCAGCTGCACCGTGCGCGGGTGCACGTGCACGAGCCGGCGATCGTCCCACGTCACCTCACGACGCAGCAAAGACAGCGGATCACGACGCGCGATGGTAAGCGGGCCGACTGGGATAACGCCGCGTGACACGGTGGGTACCGAGGTCGGCAGCACCATCTCGTGGTGCGGAGCCATGAAGGGAATTGGAAGCTCTCGTAGAGCTGGGCCTACAGGCAGTTCAGCCAGTGTCGGTAGTGCTGGCCGAGCGCCATCGTTGTGCACCCGCACGCCGATCTCAATCACGCCACCAGCCACAACGTGATCTTTATCGAGGTGAATGCTCACCTCATACGCGCGACTGCCGATGAGAAACGGACTCGCAATGAGCAACAACACCAGGCCGGCACACGCGAGGTACCACGCCTCGATCCAGCCATATGCCGCTCCGAGAATGATTCCGACTAGGGTCAAAACAATGACAAACCAACCAAGCGGTGTGACTGCGCGGAGCGCGGATCCGCCCCACTGAGCGGCTGCCTCACGTGCACCACGTGCCCAGCGCTTCGCGCGAGTACGACGTGTCAACGCCACAGGCGTTGAACCGATGCTTGTCACCGTACGGGTGCGCGTACGGGTGCGCGTCCGCGTCCTGGTGCGCGTGCCAGTTCGGGTTTCATCCCGTCGTTGCGCAGGCTTGCGCAGGCGCGAATCGGGCTCGCTCCTGCTCTCGCGCGCGCCAGGAAGGGTATCGTCGGGGGTCACGCGGTGCCGTTCTCCTGCGGGATCGGCGTATCGAGGATGACCTGACCGACCACGGCCTCAGCTGTGACACCCTCGAACTCCGCCTCTGGCTCGAGCACGAGACGGTGAGCGAGGACTCCGACAGCGAGCTCGCGAATATCTTCTGCAACCACGTAGTTTCGGCCATCGCGAAGGGCCCACGCGCTTGCGAGGCGGACGAGGGCGAGCGCACCACGGACGCTTGCGCCAAGACGAACCTCTGGTGAGCGACGGGTCGCCTCGACAATGCGGGTGATGTACTCGGTGAGGAGCGGGCTCACTCGCACAAGCTTCGCGAACTGCTGCAGCTGCACCAGCGAGCCGAGGCTCAACACCTCGGGGACTTCAGAGACCTCAATGCGCTCGAGAATGCGGCGCATTGCCACCTCGTCTGGGTAGCCGATTGATGTCTTCAGCATGAACCGGTCAAGCTGTGCCTCGGGCAGGCGGTACGTGCCTGCTTGCTCTACCGGGTTCTGTGTCGCGATCACGATGAACGGCGCGGGTACCTCGTGGGTCTTCCCGTCAGCGGTTACCTGGCGTTCTTCCATCACCTCGAGCAGTGCCGACTGCGTCTTTGGGCTTGCACGGTTGATCTCATCTGCGAGGAGCACATTGGTGAACACCGGCCCCTTGTGAAACTCAAACAGGTGCTCACGCTCGTGGTACACCGTGGTGCCAGTCACGTCCGAGGGCAAGAGATCTGGCGTGAACTGGATACGTGCAGATTGTCCCTGCACTGCCTTCGCCAGCGATCGAGCGAGCGCCGTCTTGCCAGTACCCGGAACGTCCTCCAGAAGCACGTGTCCCTCGGCGATCATCGTCGTGAGGACAAGCTCGATGATGCGTCGCTTACCGTGAATCGCCTGCTCCATCGCAGAGGCCACCGTGCTGACCGCGTCGCGCGCCCAGAGTGCACGCTCTTCAGTGAGGGGTCCGACGTTCTTCAGATCCGATGCGCTCATTGCTACTCGTTCTCTCGACTTACTAGTTGGTGTTCGTGGTGGGGCTCGTGTTGGCGGGCGGTTCGGTCTGCCCCGTCGGCGGCGAGCACATCACGTTCGTGAAGGTTGCACTGCCGTAGGCGCCACCTGGCCACGACATCTCTACGTTCTGTGTATTCGGAATCTCTGTGAACACGGGCGTGACACCCGGTGTTCCCGAAAGTCCGAAGACACCACCGATCGTGAGTTCACTCGCATTGGCCGCACAGTTCCCAAGGTAGGAGACTTCAAACGGCGTCACACGATCGACAGGGCGCACGGTTAGCGGATCAGAACACCGGTTCACATCTTCCTTGCGCACGCACTGGGTGACGGTCGTTTCGGTGTTATGGGAGTTCAGCTCAGAGATCGGTGTTGACCATTCAAGGAGGGCGCCGTCAAGCTTCCCGCCGAGCTCTGGAGTTGTCGCGCCGTATGCAACGACACCGTCAATATCGAGGCCGCCTGGTCTGACAGTTGGGTTTGAACTCACCCGGTATTGACCACCGGTCAGTGCGGGTACGTCTCCACTCGTGAAGATCCAGCCAGCCTGCGCTCTCGTCTTGCCGTATTGCGATGACGCGCAGGAGGCGCCCGCGTAATAGGTGAACGCAGTAAGCCCAGACCCACTCTCAGACGCGCCAGTGCACTTGGCATCGCCCCTGCCTGGTGTCAGGCCATAGGTCAGCGTGATGTCACCCTTGCCAGCTGCGGTCGTCGTGAAGATGTACCCGGTGTCACCTTTGTTCGCGAGCTTTGCCGTCAGCGTTGGAGCACCGAACGCTTCAGCATCGATGCGGTTTTGCTGGCTCTCGCTGCCGCCCGCGTAGGCAGGGGGCAGCGCCGAGTCAGGGTCTACAGCCATGACCGCAATGCTCTGTGTGCCCGCGGCAGTTTCGTAAATGCCGCTCGCGCTGAGCGGAGTCTCAACACCACCGATCCAGAGCCTGCGTTCGGCATTGCCAGCCTCACCGATGGTGATCCGCAGACGACCACGTGTCGAACTCTCATTCTCAGGCCAGCTCACCGCTGCAGCTGCCACCGTGGGGGCGTTTGGTGCTTCGTACGCCCATGTCTCAACACCGTTTGCGGTCGCCTGTGATGAGCCGACGGCGTTCACCGCCCGTGCAGTGTACGTATGTTTCACACCGGGAGTCAGACCCGAGTTCGAGCAAACAGCAACGCTGCCATCGTTGAGGGTGCAGTCGCCAACGCGTGATCCGTCGGCGAAGAGCTCCACCCCAGTGACAGCCGGGTGAGCGGCCTGCTGACTCAGCGACACCGTAAGCGACACGCTGTTTCTGTCGGCCGACTTTGGCACGATCGACACTGGTGCTCGCGGAACGCCTCGTGCGTCCAGCTCCACCGCGCCAGTTCCGACGCGCTTTTGCGCATCACGCACGGTAAACGTTGCGGTGCACTTGCCACCCGAACCTTCCGCGCCATTGGGCCAGTTCACCACGACCCGGTCCCCATCGACAGCAAACGAGGCTACAGCGCAGGCACCGTCAGCGACCGAGATGAGTTCAAGCCCGCCGCCCTTTTTGTCTTGGAACGGATCGTAACTGCCTGGCAGCGCTGTGACAGCGACAGCACAGCTGGAACCGACTACGCACGTCAAAGGTGCGGATCCGCCCACTGGCGCATCCTTCGGCGCGACACCGACGCGCAGGTTGAGCACTGACTGGCTATCTCCAGCACCGCTGACCGATACATTTACCGCTCGTTCGGTTCCTACGACAGCGTCTGCGGGAGCCAGCACGGACAGCTTGCTCCCATTCTGGGTAATCTCGAACGAGCCATCGCCACCGTTTAACGTGAAACGGAGGTTCGAGAACTTACCCGCTCGATTGCCTTCCCACCGCACCATGTCAGCGAGATTGATCGTTTCAGTTTCTCCGGGGCTCAGCGTTCGGCTCAGCGGTTCGAGCGTGACAACGGGCTCATTCGGCACGATCGCGATGGGCACTGCAAGCTCAGTCCACTGAGTCTGCTCGGACAGTTTGACGCGGATCACGCAGCTGTCTGACCAGGGTTCGTTTTTCCCGGCTTGGTACACGATCGATGAACCATCGCTTGTGCAAGTTGCCTGCGAGCGTTGGACGGGCATACTGCCGGTAGCCATCTCGACCGAATCTCCACGACCAATATCAACCAGGCTCGTCAGCGTGGCGGAGACGTTCTTTCCTTCCTTCACGGACAGGGGTGTGAGGCCGGGCTGAAGCGTCAGCCGCAGGTCATCGAGCGGCGGAATCACGAGGAAACCAAACGCCTCAATGTCCGCCCCATTCGCGTCCTTACCGCTCAGCTTGAATGGCACGAGGTCACCCGAAGCGCGGTACTCGCCCGTGATCCGCTTGCCAGATGCCTTGAACCGGGATGCAGACTTCCCCCATACCGACAGCTGGAGGTTGTCGACATCACCGCCTGCCCAGAAGACACGATCCGTCACAACGTCAACGCCGCCGTGCGCAAGATCAACGCGATCGCGTGTCGTGAGCAGGGTGTCACGAATCGTCGGAGCCAGCTGCCCGATGCGCTCCGAAGTCTGCACAACGATCAAGCCGTCTGCGGTGCTCTGTGTCTCAGATGACCGTACGCGGTACCGGAAGGAAACGGTGCCGAGTTCGCCAGCGCTTACCGAAATACGACCCTTCTTCATCGCAGAAAGGTCGAGCCGCTGCATGAGCTTTTCGTACTCTGCTGATTCTTTGCCCCCGGGCACGTTCGGCACAACCTCGATGATGCTGAGCGTGCCGCCAGCGGGATCAACATCGTTGTCGAGCGGCTGCACGACGAGCGGCTCAGAGCTGTCGCGCTGAACGCGCACGTGGTCGGTGTATGCAATCGGGATGCTCGCTACTTCGGCCGCGGTCACCACCACGCGCAGCAAGCCCAGGGCTTCGCCGCCCTTCCCGTCGCGCACGGCGTACTGGAGCTCGTACGTGCCTGGAGTGGTCTGTTTCGACGCCTGAACATCGATCGAGGCAGCACGCGGCGTAACCGAGGCGGTGATCTGAGCGTCAGTGCTCTGCACGCCAACCAGACGCACTCGGTCGCCATCGGGATCAACTCCCGAGAGAGGCACGCGAACCGTGTTCTTTTCGCCAGCTGACAACCGAACGGTCAGCGCAGAGGGTTGTGGATCGCGATTGCCCTCAGCAGCCTTCACTGTCACGCGCACGGTGCCAGTATCGCTGCTTTCCGGCGTACTCGAGCCATACGTCGTGTACGACAGCGTGTAGTCACCCGGCGCACTCGGGGCAAGATAGCGAAGCGTATTCCCCGAAGCGAATGCAAGTTCTCCCTTGGTGCCGCTGCCAGCAATCTGCGGATGCAGCACGAGACGTTCACCCGCAGGCGCAAGGTCATTATCGAGAACAGCGATGTCGACAACGCTGCCCGCGCGCACCGTCGCCGTGTCTGCAACGGCAATCGCACTTGAATTCGTCCCGTCTGGCACTTGGAAAACCGTGAGTTCTCCTGATGCAGTTGTTCCACCTTCAGAAACGTAGACCCGGGCAGACCCGATCCGCCCCGCTGCACCGTCTGCCGTGCTGCCAGAAACGCGAACACGGGCGTGCTCGAGCACATCGGCCGTAAGCTGTCCGTCACGCACCTCAACGTCGCTAACGACAAGGCCTCGATGGTTGGCGCCTGGGATCGCATCAAGCACCTCGATCGTCGCGTCCGAAAGTGGTCGCACGAACGCACGCAAAGGCGGCACCGCGAGTTTGGGCCGGGACGCCACGGTCGTGACGCGGATCACACCGGCGGTTTCGCCACCGGAGATGGTGTCCCTGATCGTCACGCTCAATATCGAATCGCCAAGTGTCGAGGAGGTGACTTCGATCGCTCCGGTACCAGCATTCGTCGTTGCCGTGGCCTCACCGCTGGTCACAGAGGCATCGAGCAGCGCATACGCGCCCGAGCCACCCGTTACCCGGCCAAGGGGCCGAATGGTCGCCGGCTCGCCCGCGGCCACGGTCAAGGCCATTGCCGTCATGCTGGGTTGTGCATCGCCTCGCACGCGGATCCGCATTTCACGAACGTTCAACGCACCGCGTGAATCGGAAACCGTCACCTTGACCGAGATGTCTTCGTCGGCGGCGTTGGGGTCGTCATGTCGAAAGGCGAGTCGTCCGTCTGCCGAAACGAGTACGCGAGCTGCAGAGGCCGGGTCGATGAGTTCCGCTGCTTGCAGCAGCATCGGGTCACCTTCGGGGTCAACGTACCCTTCGAGAATTGGCAATATGAGGGTGCCACCTGGCGAGACCTCGGGAGATGGCCACTCATGCTGACAGCCTTCCACCGGGCACCATGCCGGCGGATTCTCGACTTCATCTCCCTTGACGGTGAGTGTCACCGTTGCAGGTTCAGATTCGTATACGCCGTCAGTAATGCGATACGTAAAGGTGGCCGAACCGGTCGCACCTTCGGCAACCCGGGCCGTGAGCATCTGGGAGTTGGAAAGCATCTCTATGCTGCCAAATTCTCCGAGCGTCGAGTCAGCGACGCTTTCGGGAACGATCGTCAACACGTCTTTGCGGTTCGGATCGTAGTCGTTCAGCATGACTGGTAGCAGCGCTTGTTCGCCCGCCCGAACGCCAAAGACATCGTTCACGGCCACTGGGGGCTCTGGGTCGGTCGCATCGTTGACAACGACGGCGCCGTCTTCCTGTTTGGGTGGCTCCGTGAGTGTCCACTGCTCAACGGGAATGAGCTTGCCCTCTGGCACAGTCCACATCATGCCAGTCTGTGTCTCAGAGAGCAGCGCACGTGTGCCGTTCGTCTGTAGCACGGGGGTAACCGTGCCAGGCAGTGCCACCTGATCATCGAGAGCAAGTTTCGAGAGCTTGGCGCCTTCCTGCCACAGGGTCCCGGAGTCAGCGCCGATCCACGCAGCGTATCGCTCGTCACGAATCGTGAGTGGTCGTGTGGGAACTCCCGTACCCGTCCCGTCAACGCGCGCGACGCGGTCGGTATCAGTCACCCGGATCAGTCCCTGCTCATCTGCGATGAGCAGGCCTTCGGCAGAGCCGTCGCTGGCCGTCTGCTGCAGGTGACTCTGGCCGCGCGCTGGCACCTTCACTCCACCAGGCGCAGCGGACGTCCACAGAGTGCCGGTGTCTGGCGCATACAGTGCCCAGTCCTTTCCGAGCAGTGCCATCTCGAGACCTTCAACGGGTACGTCACCCGAGAGCTTGACGACATCGGTCTCGAACCGGCCTTCGCTCGCTTCATAGAAACGTAGTTCACGCGCGTGCGCGGAATACAGCGCGACCCGACCACTGTCATTGAGCGCCGCGGCAGTCACAGGGAAAGCAATCGCGTTGCCCTCTTCGTCATCAGCGGGTGCCTCTGCGCTGCCTTCAGCAGGGGCTGCCGTGCGTTCCGCAGCGAAAGGATCGAGCAAGGTCTCACCGCGGACCGAGGTCGCCGTTTTTGCGGCCGTGTCTGTGCCAGCATTGCTACTCGCGGCTCCGGTCAAGGTGCCGAGGTAGGCCGCACCTTCTTCCGTGCGGAAGAGCACAAAGTCACCGGCAATAAGGGTCTCGCGATTCCCTGCAGGTACTCTGATTTCTCCATCAAGTACTGGCGTTTCTCGCTCCCCATCGTGAGACGATTCAGGGGCTGCAGTGTGGTCCTGTTCGCTGGACGTAACTTCTTCTTGTTCCCGCAGGTCCTGCGGCTCGGCCGGGTTCACTCCCCATGCTCGGCCCCCACCATTCGTCAGCACGAGCGTGCGTGCGCCCGACTGGAGTACTCCAGACGCAGACTCCGCGATCCGCACAGTATCAATCTCTGCGGTTTCAGTGTTCACACGCGCATACTGGCCGCTCGCTCGCATCGCCCACACCGAGGGTTCGTCACGCGATGTTTCACGTGCATCAAAACCTTGCGAGACCACCGCAACGGTGACGCCAAGCGCCACCACAACTCCGGCACTCAGCCAGTTCAGCCACCGCCGTCTGCGCACAGGAGTGCCTTTGGTTGGTTTGACCGCGCGCGGAGCAGCCATCACCTAGAGTATTCCTGTCAGGTTGGCGGCAAAAACTGCAGCCGCGCCAATCACGGCGCCAATGCAGGCGCTCGCGAGCGGTGACAGCCCCCGCTTCGAATCACGCGCACCGCGTCGGCGCTCGAGCGCCTCACGCGAGGTTGATGATTTCGTGTGCGCGGATCGCATTTCGTCGCGCCGCTCTGCACGGGTTTTCGCCCGAACTGATGAGGGTCGCAAAGGCGCTCCCCCAGCTGGTTCTGGTGCAGCACCGAAATCGACGACGTCCATGGCAGTGAGATCGTAGCCATACACACGTTGCAAGCCACGGAGCGCCTCACCGAACTCGAGCATGGAGCCGTACCGTTCTCGTGGATCTCGTGACAAAGCCCGCTGGATCACGCGGTCAAAGGGTTCATAGCCCTGAGCGCCAGGCACAGGAACGTACACCGCACGCTGCACACGTTCGCGCAACTTCGTACTCGTGTTCTGATCGGGGTCAGGAGACGCGAATGGCGGGTGCCCTGCCGCAATGCCGTACAGCGTGGCACCGAGTGACCAAACCTCACTCGCAACCGTACCGCTCGTCTGCAGGCTCAATACCTCAGGCGCTGCCCACTGCGGTGACATTGCAAGTTCGGTGCGTTCACCGCGCATACTTCCTCTGAGGGATGCGATGCCGAAATCTGTGAGCAACGGTCGCTCTGCATGTCCGAGCAGCACGTTGGCAGGTTTAATGTCACGATGGAGAACGCCTGAGCGGTGTGCCGACTCAAGTGCGCCCGCGATGCGCACGCCGGCGTCAAGCACACGGTCAAGGGTCATCGGTGATCCCTTAGCAGCAGCGCGGAAGGATCCCGGGCAGTACTCCATTGCAATATATGGACGACCGTCCGCAGCGACGCTCGCCGAATAGATCGTCACGATTGACGGGTGGTTCGAAAGCAGGCCCATGACGTTGGCCTCGGCCTCAAACATTGAGCGATCATGCTGTGCCTCAAGCGAGGCTTCAAGCACCTTCACCGCGACTGAACGGCGAGGGAGATTCTGCTCATACTGAAACACTTGCGCGTACCCACCGGTACCGAGCAAGCCGATGAGAGCATAGCCCGTGAGCTGCGGGGCGTGCGCCTGCGGTCTCGCCATCACGCTCCCATCGTCAGTTCGCGGATCGGCCAAACGGCCAAGTCTGGCTCGTGTGCGCCAGATATAAGTCTATATATACCCAACAGGGCCTCCCCGCATCAATGACGCGGAAAGGCCCTGTTGATAACCGTTCGGTTTAGAGACCCGAAACGTCGAGGGGGATGCCAGGACCGAAGGTGGTCGAGACAGCGCCCTTGATGACGTACTTGCCCTTCGACGACGAGGGCTTCAGACGCGAGATTTCCTCGAGTACCGAAGTGATGTTCTCGTCGAGCTGCTCAGCGGTGAACGACGCCTTGCCCACGATGAAGTGAACATTAGCGTGCTTGTCAACGCGGAACTCGATCTTGCCGCCCTTGATGTCCTCAACAGCCTTAGCGGTGTTGGGGGTCACGGTGCCGGTCTTGGGGTTCGGCATGAGACCACGGGGGCCCAGTACCTTACCAAGACGACCAACCTTGCCCATGAGCTCGGGGGTCGACACTGCTGCATCGAACGAGGTGTAGCCGCCGGCTACCTTCTCGATGAGCTCGTCGCCGCCAACCTCGTCAGCGCCGGCAGCGATAGCTGCCTCTGCTGCTGCACCGGTTGCGAACACGATGACGCGTGCGGTCTTACCCGTGCCGTGAGGCAGGTTGACCGTGCCGCGGACCATCTGGTCAGCCTTGCGGGGGTCCACACCAAGCTTCAACGCGACCTCAACGGTCGAGTTGGTCTTTGCGGAACCGGTCTCCTTAGCGAGAGCAACTGCCTCGCTGGGAGCGTAGAACTTGTCTGCCTGAATCTTGGCAGCTGCGGCGCGGTACGCCTTCGACTTCTGAGCCATTGCGATACCCCTTACTCGACCGTGATGCCCATGGAGCGAGCGGTGCCCGCGATGATCTTCGATGCAGCATCGAGATCGTTGGCGTTCAGATCAGCCTTCTTCTGCTCGGCGATCTGGCGAACCTGCTCAGCAGTAACCTTTGCAACCTTAACGGTGTGCGGGGTACCCGAACCCTTCTGAACGCCAGCAGCCTTCTTCAGGAGCTCTGCTGCGGGAGGAGTCTTGAGAACGAACGTGAACGAACGATCCTCGTAGACAGTGATCTCCACAGGAACGATGTTTCCACGCTGGGATTCAGTTGCAGCGTTGTACGCCTTGCAGAATTCCATGATGTTCACGCCGTGCTGGCCGAGAGCCGGACCCACGGGGGGTGCGGGGTTGGCAGCGCCGGCGGGGATCTGAAGCTTGATCAGACCCGTAACCTTCTTTACCTTTGCCATGATTGTTCCTTTCTTCGAACACGCGCTTTCGCGCGAGCTCTCCCGTCCCTCCAGCCATTCCGGAGGGCGGTGCGTTTGCATCGCCCATGACAGCGAACGCAAACTCTAGAAGTTTAACCGAATTTTCCAGAGAACGCGAACGTTGATCTCAAGAAATCGTGGACGCTTGCGCAGGGTCATGCTGAGAATCCGGTAGCCAGCAGGTACTGGTCAACCTGCCGGCCAAGGCGTTCCTGGCTGAGCCCAGTCCGCGCGCCAAGCTCGCCGGCAACCTCTGCCGCGATGCGGCCAACGGCGAGAATCGCAGTGCTCGGTGAGTTGCCGGGAAGCGAGAGGAAATCAGCAATCTGCTCATCGAGCGACAACATGGCCGCTGCGCGTTCAACGCTGCCGTCTGGAGCCCCAAACGCATGGTGCATCGCACCGTACAGGCTGCGAGAGGCCAGTCGAATGCCCCGCACTTGTGCCATTGCAAGGAGCTGTAGATCCTCCGCTGCGGATTCATTCTCGTTCTCGTCGATCATACGTACAGCGTACGCGTGTGTGCATGCTGACTCCATACACTCAATGGCGCTGCCGATGAGGGTAAGCATTACTATCAAGCGCTCAATGCAGTGGACGCGTGCCCGGTTTTGGGTACAAAAAAAGGGGGCCCGCCCCTCTAGCCCCTCCCCCAAAAAGGAAAGAAACCAAAGGAAGCGAACCCCCCTACAAAATAGCGAAAGGGAAAAACCCCAGCAATCATTGCTGAAAGGCTATCCCCTCTCACCCACCAAAAGGTGTCCGGCGGTGACCTACTCTCCCACACCCTCCCGAGTGCAGTACCATCGGCGCTGTCAGTCTTAGCTTCCGGGTTCGGAATGTAACCGGGCGTTTCCCTGACGCTATAACCACCGTAACTCTATACACATATCAACCACACCAGAATACCCAACCCACCCACTCAAGAGCGAATCAGACATACTGCCTGGCGTGGCTTCTCGTACATCAAGAACCACAAAGTGAACGCGAACAATATCGTTTAAGATTTTCCATACTCATGCCCCACCCATCCAAGGGAGGGAGAATATCAAGTCATCGGCTTATTAGTACCAGTCAGCTCCACACGTTACCGCGCTTCCACATCTGGCCTATCAACCCAGTCATCTACTGGGAGCCTCACAGACCGAAGTCTACGGAGATCTC
>NZ_JACVMX010000005.1 GCF_014530035.1 Leucobacter sp. cx-328 | reverse complement strand
AACCCGACAATGGGCCAGAGCTCTACGGCACAGGACTCGATGCTGCGGAAGGGCTCTGGCTACGTGCTGGATGGGGAGGACGGGCATGACCCGCCCAACCGTTTACACACGTTTTGTCCTATAACCCCGGGAACTGTTGGCGCGCGCAGCGTCCACCACAGGCCCCGAGCAAAACAAAAAGGGCGAGATCGTGAAGATCTCGCCCTGACTGTGCGCCCCCGGGGAATCGAACCCCGAACCCTCTGATTAAGAGTCAGATGCTCTAACCAATTGAGCTAGAGGCGCATGCTGCCGTGCTTGGCAACGAGGAATACATTAACACGGCTTCGCGAGCCCACACAAAATCAGGCCGCTGGCCCGTGCGTGTCGTGCGGAGTGCGGAGTGCTTGCGATGATCCGCGTCATGAATGGCCTGGCCAAGACGCCGTGGCGGGCGATGTTACTCGCCGAATGCCTCGAAATCGGCGTCCTCATCTTGCATGGCGACGCTGGCAATCGCGAGCGCGAGACCGGCGGCCCAGACTCCCCAGACGAGAGCGATGCGCCAGTCCTTGCGCATGCTCTGGGTGCGACGCACGGTGGTGAATGCGCCAGCTGCTGCGCCGATGACGCCGGGGTTGGTGACGTACTTGCCGATCGAAGTCATTGAGATTCCTCCGCTATTGAAGTGGCTGATGGGTGAGGTTGTGATTGATGCTGCAACCTTGCCGCATCACGTGGGTGACCCGGGCGGTATACCGGCCCAAAATGATGAACCGGGGCGTTCGCTGGCGGGTGTGAACACACTACCGCGCCGAGGTGGGGTACGCTTGGTTTGGTTCGCGCGAACATTTGGTGCGCGCGAAAAGACTTCATGGAGCCGCGGGCTCCGATGTGAAATCAGTTCCTATGGAGGGCAGTCATGGCAAAGAACGAGCAGCTGTTTGAAGAGAGCTCGCAGGGTGCAACGAGCGCGATCACCGTTATCGGCTTCCTGCTTTCGTGCGTGTTTGTGTTCGGTGGCTTCTACCTGTTCGGTGCGGGCTTCAACGCTGAGCTTCCCCTGATGACGCAGCTCTCGATCTTCGCTGGTGGCCTCGTTGCAGAGCTCATTGGCTGGATGATTCCCTTCGTTTTCCTCCCCGCAATCGGTAAGTAATTACGCGCTGTAGCGGCAAGCGATAAGCGAGATCGGCTCGGGCCGGTTGTAGCAAAAGGGGTGGATCGGAGCTTTCCGATCCACCCCTTTGTTCTTTCTGCCCTGAACTTCAGTGATCTTCGTCATGAACGCGTGTCGGCATATGGCTTAGCTCTATGCTGGGAGATATGGCAATGGGGTGCATTGGATCGCGCATGCGCGACGACACGCGAGCGCGTTCGCGAGCTCGCGTGAATGCATTACTATTGACGAGTGGACAGGCCACGGTTGGCACAACCGAATCGGGGCTTGAACATTTGGAATCAGAGGTGCTGAGCACAGTTTCGCATCTCTGGATCGGCGATGCCGACCTGAATCGGGTCGATATCGCGCCGCATACGCTCGACGTGCTGGTAGATCCCGCAGAGCTTGTAGCCCGACAGGACAGTTGGGCTCGCTTCCTTATCGCTATGGCGCCATTGTGCCCGCATCGCGCGCGACTCTCATCAGCTCCGGCTTCCCACCGTGAGCATTGGCAATCCCAAGATGACGTCGTTCGGATCGATGAACGTGACAGCGACTGCACCAGCCGCATTTCCCACAGCGGCGCAACTTGCTCCCGCAGACTCTTGTCTCGTTCACACACTCGGTCCCCGCAGTGTGTGCCGCACGCGAATCAGATCAATCCACTACTCACGAAAGACACGTAATGTCATTGGAATCGAGTGAAGAACTCAAGCACGGCCAGCGCGGCGAGCGTATGACCGGTGCTCAGGCGGTCGTTCGCAGCCTTGAGTCTCTCGGGGTCACCGATGTGTTCGGCCTGCCCGGCGGCGCTGTTCTGCCCCTGTACGACACGCTCATGGATGGTAATGACCTTCGTCACATCCTCGTACGCCACGAGCAGGGTGCTGGTCACGCTGCTGAGGGTTACGCAGCGGCGACCAACAAGGTCGGCGTCTGTATCGCGACCTCCGGTCCTGGCGCAACGAACCTGGTGACCGCAATCGCTGACGCGTACATGGACTCGGTCCCGCTGCTCGCGATCACGGGTCAGGTGTTTTCGCACCTGATGGGCACCGACGCGTTCCAGGAAGCTGACATCGTCGGCGTCACGATGCCGATCACGAAGCATTCGATCCTGGTCAAGAAGCCTGAGGATGTTCCCGGCGCTATCGCTGCGGCACACCACCTCGCAACGACCGGTCGTCCCGGTCCCGTTCTCGTGGACATCACGAAGGACGCGCAGGAGGGCGAGCTCGACTTCGTATGGGATCCTCGCGTGGATCTTCTCGGCTACCGCCCCATCACGAAGGCCAACAGCAAGCAGGTACAGGCGGCTGCCGACCTCATCGCTGCCGCAGAGCGTCCCGTGTTCTACGTTGGTGGCGGTGTCAACCGCGCCGGCGCTTCGGAGGAGCTCCTGCAGCTCGCCGAGCTCGTTGGTGCACCCGTTGTCACGACGCTGATGGCGCGCGGCGTATTCCCTGACTCGCACAAGCAGCACCTGGGCATGCCCGGTATGCACGGCACTGTTCCCGCTGTGCTTGCGCTGCAGGAGTCTGACCTGCTCATCACACTCGGCGCCCGCTTCGATGATCGCGTGACCGGCAAGGCTGCACTCTTCGCACCCGACGCCAAGGTGATCCACGCAGACGTTGACCCCGCTGAGATCGGCAAGATCCGCGCTGCTGACGTCCCCATCGTTGGCGACGCTGCCGAGGTTATTGCAGATCTGATCGCTGCGGTCTCGACCGCCAAGCTGACCCGTGAATTCGCGGATCAGAGCGCATGGTGGGAGCGCCTCAACATGCTCCGCGAGCGCTTCCCGCTCGGTTACCAGCCGACGACTGACGGCCTGCTTTCGCCGCAGCACATCATCCAGCGTATCGGTGAGCTCACAGGCCCCGAAGGCATCTACGCCGCAGGCGTTGGCCAGCACCAGATGTGGGCCGCACAGTTCATTAAGTACGAGCGCCCCGGCGCTTGGCTGAACTCGGGCGGCGCAGGCACCATGGGCTACTCGGTTCCCGCAGCAATGGGCGCAAAGGTCGCAGAACCTGACCGCCACGTGTGGGCAATTGACGGCGACGGCTGCTTCCAGATGACCAACCAGGAACTCGCGACCTGCGTCGTGAACAACATTCCCATCAAGGTTGCGGTCATCAACAACTCGTCGCTTGGCATGGTGCGCCAGTGGCAGACCCTGATTTACAACGGTCGCTACTCGAACACCGAGCTCAACACCGGTCATGGTTCGGTTCGTGTGCCTGACTTCGTGAAGCTCGGCGAAGCTTACGGGTGCCTCGCGATCCGCGTCGAGCGCGAGGAAGAGATCGACGCTGCTATCAAGCTCGCGCTTGAGACCAACGATCGTCCCGTAGTTATTGACTTCGTGGTGAGCGCAGACGCAATGGTGTGGCCGATGGTCCGCCAGGGTACGTCGAATAGCGACATCCAGTACGCACTTGATCACAGCCCGGAATGGGAAGGAGAGTAAGCCATGGCACGTCACGTTCTGAGCCTGCTCGTCGAAGATAAGCCAGGCCTGCTCACCCGCGTTGCGGGTCTCTTCGCCCGCCGTGGTTTCAATATTGAGTCGCTCGCAGTTGGCCCGACCGAGGTGCAGGGACTCTCTCGCATCACCGTTGTGGTTGACGAAGATGAGGTGCTCCTCGAGCAGGTCACCAAGCAGCTCAACAAGCTTGTCAACGTCATTAAGATCGTTGAACTCGAAGAATCGAACTCTGTGCAGCGCGAGCATGTGCTCGTGAAGGTGCGTGCTGATAATCAGACGCGCTCGCACGTGCTCGAGTCAGTGTCGCTCTTCCGTGCACGCGTCGTAGACGTTGTGCCCGACGCGCTGACGATCGAGGTCACTGGCGACAGTGGCAAGATCGAAGCCTTCCTCCGCGTCCTCGAGCCGTTCGGCATCAAGGAGATCGCGCAGTCGGGCCTCATTGCGATGGGCCGCGGCTCAAAGTCGATCACCGAACGCGTGTTCAAAAGCTAATTTTTCACATTCCAAACGAATATAAGGAGGCCACTCGTGGCTGAAATGTACTACGACAAAGACGCAGACCTCTCGATCATCCAGGGCAAGAAGGTAGCCGTTGTTGGCTACGGCTCGCAGGGTCACGCACACGCAATGAACCTTCGCGATTCGGGCGTTGAGGTCGTTATCGCTCTCAAGGCTGGCTCGAAGTCGATCGCCAAGGCTGAAGAGGCTGGCTTCAAGGTGCTCTCGGTTGACGAGGCTTCGGAGTGGGCAGATCTCATCATGATCCTCGCACCGGACCAGCACCAGCGTTCGATCTACAACGACCAGGTCAAGCAGCACCTCACCGCTGGCAAGACCCTTGCGTTCGCACACGGCTTCAACATTCGTTTTGGCTACATTGAGGCTCCCGAGGGCGTTGACGTTATCCTCGTAGCTCCCAAGGCTCCCGGCCACACCGTGCGCCGCGAGTACGAAGCTGGCCGTGGCATCCCCGACATCATTGCAGTCGAGGTTGACGCATCGGGCACCGCTTGGGAGACCGCAAAGTCGTACGCTAAGGCAATCGGCGGCACCCGTGCAGGCGTCATCAAGACCACCTTCACTGAGGAGACCGAGACCGACCTCTTCGGCGAGCAGGCAGTTCTCTGCGGTGGCGCTTCGCAGCTCGTTCAGTACGGCTTCGAGACCCTCACCGAGGCTGGCTACCAGCCCGAGATCGCTTACTTCGAGGTGCTTCACGAGCTCAAGCTCATCGTTGACCTCATGTGGGAGGGCGGCATCGCTAAGCAGCGTTGGTCGGTTTCGGACACCGCTGAGTACGGCGACTACGTTTCGGGCCCCCGCGTGATCGATCCTTCGGTCAAGGAAAACATGAAGGCTGTCCTCGCTGACATCCAGTCGGGCGCATTCGCAACCCGCTTCATCAACGACCAGGATGCAGGCGCTCCCGAGTTCCTGTCGCTCCGCGCAAAGGGCGAGCAGCACCCCATCGAGACCACCGGTCGCGAGCTGCGCAAGCTCTTCTCGTGGAAGACCACCGATGAGGATTACGTTGACGGTTCGGTTGCACGCTAAGTAGCGTTCGCTTCACTCGTTATGTGTGGGCGGTGCCCCGGGACTTCGGTCCCGGGGCACCGCTTTTTGTCTGTTGTTCTGCGCGAACTTGCGAGTTCCACTTTGGGGCCTCAGCCTCGCGAAACAGACCGTTTCTGCTGAGATCCGCCTTTTCTGGCGCAAGAAACACCTCTTCTCGAGAGAACGGGTGAGTTTCGAGGGAGCGACGTGTGAAAGTGCAGCGCGCTAGCCGTCGAGGCGGGCCTGCGCACGCTTGGTGCGGGCAGTGGCGACGGCCGTCCAAGGGTCCTCAGGCCAAGGATGCCGCGGGTATTTGCCACGCATTTCCTTACGCACGTCCTGGTAGGGGCCGTTCCAGAACGACGCGAGGTCATCGGTCACGGCAAGTGGACGCCGAGCCGGCGACAACAAGTGGAACAGTATCGGCACACGGCCCTCAACGAGGCGAGGCGTCTCTGCATAACCAAATAGCTCTTGGAGCTTAACTGCGACCACAGGTGAGTGATTGCTCGCCTCAGGCAGCGCATATTCGATGCGCACATGCGAGCCAGAGGGGACCGCAAGCCGCTCGGGGGCGAGCTCATCGAAGCGGGCCGCCGCGGGCCAAGGAAGCAGCCGTCGCAGGGCAGCAGTGAGCGAAATCTTGTCGAGCGCAGCCGACGGGTGGGCTGACGCGAGATCGGGCCCAAGCCAGTCTTCGAGGCCGGTGAGCAACGCCGCATCATCGACCGCGGGCCACGGTGCCCCAAGCTCACGGTGCAGCAGCGCGAGACGCCCGCGGAGCTGCAGCGCATCCTCGCTCCAACCGAGCACACCGAGGCCTGATTCGCGAATGTGAGCAACGAAAGCGGCTGCGGTGTCGTCGGCACGCGCAGCAACCGGTTGCGCACTGAGCGTGATCGCGCCAAGCTTGCGTTCTTCGCGCACCTGCACTTTGCCGTCAACAATGCGCGCGGATCGGCCTCTCGTCAACAGGCCAGTGCCGATTTCGAGCGCGGCTTCGGCAGTGAGCGCACCCGCCATGCGAATGACTGCGCCAGTGCCGTCTGCGACACGGCCCTCGGCACGCTGGACTTCACGAACCGCGATCCATTCGGCGGCGATGAGGCCGCTGCCCTCGGGAAGCGCAGCTCGGGTACCACTCGCGAGCAAGTACGTGCGTGCGTGATCGCCGGTGCGGCGTGCGATCCACTCTGGCCGGGAGAGCGCGAGGACTTCGCCCGCGTCTGGGATCCCAGACGAAGGTCGTGTCGAAGTGGCGTCCTCGCGGGCGATCCGCTCCAATCGTTGCACCTCACGCTTCCAACGCTGGGCTCCGGGCGCACGTCCCGACCGGAGCTCGGTGAGGAGCCTTCCAAGATCCGCTGACGGTTCTCGGTGATCGTCAGAGATCGCAGCCACCACCTCGGCTACCCCGCGCGCATCACCGAAATGCTGCGTGCCAGAAAGGAGCGCTCGCGCCTCGCGCACGCCGACCGGCAACTGCGCAACGCGCGTACCAAGCGGGGTTGGCCGGCCGTCCGCTGAGACAAGCGAGAGTGCGAGGAGCAGCGACTCAGCCTCGGACATCGACGCTGCCGGGGGAGCAGTGGGCAACGCGAGTCCGCGACCACCGGGGGTACCCCAAACCGCGAGGAGGAGGGCCGCGTCGAGGAGATCAGCCGAAGCGATCTCGGGGGCGGCCGCGGCTGGCATACGCGCGAAGTTGGCTTCGCTGTACACACGCACCGCGTGGCCCGGTCCGAGGCGGGCAGCACGACCCGCGCGCTGCTCAGCGCTCGCGCGCGAGGCGCTGACAGTGACGAGTCCGCTCATGCCGCGGGCGCGGTCGCGGCGCACCTCTCGGGAGAGCCCGGAATCGACCACGAGGTGCACGCCCGGCACGGTCAGGGAGCTTTCGGCGAGTGAGGTGCTGACGACGATCCGTGGTGGGTCGCCGGCCGCGCGCCCGCGCACCGCGCGGTCCTGATCCGCCGATGCCAAACGGCCGTGTAGCGGGAGGACGTCGACGGCCGCCGATCCGCGCCCCGTCGCAAGCCGCTCCGTGATGAGCCGGACAGTATCGTCGACTTCGCGCGCGCCTGGAACGAACACGAGCGCATCGCAGCCGAGGGTGCGCTGCTCCGTGACGGCAACCTGAGCGAGGTGTTCGAGGTAGCCGCGGGTGACGCCGCGATCGTCGAGGCGACCCGCGGCGTAGGGGGCATAGCTGTGCGTGAGCGGGTGCAAGACCGATGGGACTTCGACCGTGGGCGCGGATCCCAACAGCTCAGCGAACTGTGCCGCGTCAAGCGTTGCTGACATGGCAACCACGATGAGATCGTCGCGGAGGGCTCGGGCCTCAGCCACGAGCGCGAAGAGGAGGTCGCCGTCGAGCGAACGCTCGTGCACCTCATCGAGGATGACGGCGCCAACACCGGTCAGCTCTGGATCGGCAAGGAGCTTCCTGAGGAGCACACCCGGGGTGAGCACCTCGATCGCGGTGTCGTCACTCACGCGTCGTTCGCCGCGGACGGTGAATCCGACGGCGTCGCCGACTGATCCGCCATCCAGCGACGCGATGCGCCGTGCGGCCGCGCGAACGGCGACCCTGCGCGGCTGCGACAGCAACACTGTACCGCCGTTGCCACCTGGTGCGCTGAGTAGGTTCGCGATCAGCGGCGGGATGAACGTGGTCTTGCCCGTGCCAGGCGGCGCGGTGATGATTGCGGCGCCGGTGCGTGTGGCTTCCTCGAGCGCGGATCGCGCCTCAGCGACAACAAGGCCGGCGCCGATGCGAGTGAGATCAAACTGATGGGAAGCCACACGACAATCCTAGGGAAGGTGTGACTGAGCTTCTGTCGTTCAGGGCCTTGCAAACGTGTTAGTGGTTGAGTTCGTAGTACTCTTCCGAGGCGTTTTCTGCGGCCTGCTCGGCTGCTGTAACCTGCTCTTGGGTGAAGCCGCAGTCAGTGACGGCGGTGTACTGCCACTTGTATTCCAGGCTCGTAAGCGAATCGGTAAAGTATGCATCGCGCACGGTGCCGCTGACGATCGAGCTGTCGAAGAGCTCTGCTTCTTCCTTGAGGCTTTGCGCTTCGGCACACACTGCGGTGCCACCGAAACCGCCGTCAACCCAGAAAACCTCATCCTTACCGGTGAGGGTTGTGACCAACGCGGTTTCTTCTGCGATCGTCCATTCGTCGTAGAAGCTGTCATCAGGGGAAACATATTCATCAGACGAGTCGGTGCCATAGCCGTAGTCGCTACCGTAATCGTAGGTTGAAGCACCAATACCAAAGAGGGTGAGGAAGCTGAAGCCGATGATCATCCAGACGACCAGGATGAATGCCCAAATCGCGGTGCCAATATAGCCAATGATGAGGCCAGCGATCGCCATACCGCGTCCGCGATCGAGGCGCTTCTTGATCTGGCTCAGGGCGATGTGACCGAGGACAACTGCCGCAACCGAAATGATTCCGAGGGTGAAGAAGCCGACAATCGCAGCGATAAGCGACAAAATAGCGAGCACATTCATTGGCGCCTGCGACTGCGGATACTGCGGAGCAGGCTGCTGGCCGACGTACGGCGGCGCGGGAGGGAAGCCCGGTGCGCCGGGTGCTCCCTGGTAGGGCGGAGCTGGCGGCTGATACGCGGGCGGGGCTGCAGGGTATGCAGTGGGAGCGGCAGTGTACGCAGGTGCGTCTACTGGGGGCGCCTCATACTGGGGTGCCTGCTGCTGCTGCTGCGGTGAATCTTCAGGCCGCTCGGCGTTTTCGTTCGTCATGCTTTGCCTCCGGTAACTAACTGGTCGTTCCAAGGGTATTCCAATCAATCACGGGATGAAAGCGACTGAGTGTCGCATATCTCCGTAACGGTGCGGATCTGAGCGGCAAATGATCCGCGCCCCTGGCGAAACGCAGCAGGGCGGGCGAGGAGATCCCCGCCCGCCCCAAAACGCGTGATGTGGCTAGCCGACGAGACGCTCGAAGAAGTCATCTGCTGCGTCGAAGGCGATGTCTGACGCTGAGTCGACCTGGTCGAACGTATAGCCGCAGTCGGCCACTGCGATGTCGTCCCAATCGACGGCGAGTCCGGCGCTGCCGTTCTCCCCGAAGGACTCAGCAACAGTGCCCGAAACGATTTCATTCCCGGTCATGTCGACATCCAGGGCGAGGCCGGACGCTTCCTTGCAGACTGCACCGCCGGTCGCGCCACCAGGGACCCAGAAGATCTGATCCGAGCCAGTGAGCGTTGTGACAATCGAGGTCTCAGCGAAGATCTCGACCTCGCGATACACCTCGTCGGTGACGTCATTGCCATTCTCATCGGTGATGATTTCGCTCGACCCTGGATTCTGGCCTGTTTCAAACTCGAAGTCGCCATTCTGAGCTGCGGCTAGGAATCCGATGCCAAGGATCAGGCCGAGAACGAGCAAGATCGCCCACAGAGCAATGCTGACGTAGCCGGTGACGAGGCCGGCAATTGCGAGCCCACGGCCACGTTCGCCGCGCTTCTTAATCTGGCTGAGTGCGATGTGGCCAAGAACGACCGCGACCACCGCGGGGATGCCGAACACAAAGAGGCCGACGATACCGAGAATGAGTGAGATCAACGCCATGGTGTTCAGGCGAGGCTGCATCGGTGCGGACGGCGCGTAGACGGGCTGCGGGGGAGCCGGCTGCTGCGGCGCCGGTGGAACCTCTGGTGCTGCTGGTGCTGCTGGTGCCGCCGGCTGTACAGGCTGCTGTGTCTCGCCAGGCAGAGTGCCCTCAGGCTCGCCCACTGGCTGTTCTGGATTTTCGTTTGTCATCCCGCACCTCCGTCGATTGATTGATACTTCCAAGGTTATGCCAAGAAAGCCAGGTTGTGCAGCAGATTTGTGGTTCCCAAACAGCTGCGGTGCCGGCGTTTGCCGCCGGTTTGGTGGCAGTGGTGTCCCTCGCATCATCAGGGCTTCCTGGCGTCATGTCGTCGCGCGTAAAGCCGTCTCAACCGAATCCTCAGAGAAGCCATGGCTGGCGTGACTACACTGAGCTGCGTGAAGAAGAAGACTGGAGAAGCGGGCGAGGCCCGCTCGATCCGCGCCGGATGGACCGTTGAAGCAACGGACGCCACGCCAGATACTGCAGCCGGACCCAACGCTCATGCGAAGCCAACGGTCGATACGCCAGAGGTAGGGGGATCGAGCGTAGACGCTTACGTCACAACGACTGTGGGTGGCCCTGGGGACGATCGGAACAATGCCACTGACAGCCCCGAGGTGGCCGTGTCAGAGGCGCCGAAGCAGATGAGCGCCATCCTGCTCGTTGTGCTCGGGATCGTCGGCGGCATGTACATCTTCTACGCGTGGGTCACGCTCACGTGGGTGCGCGCGTATGATGCTGCGATTGCGGCATCGGTCGCTGGAAGCGGCGCCATCGGCGCTTTCCTGCAGCAGGCAATCTACTGGCTGTCACCGCTCGCTGCGATTGCTTGGTTTGTTGCGGTGCTGGTGCTGTACCGGAAGAAGCCCATCAAGCTCATCGTCGGACTCGTGCTCGGCCTCATTATTCTCGTGCCGATCCCCTTCCTCTTCTCGATCGGAGTCGCACTCTAATGGCGAAGCGCATTCTCGGATGGGCATACGCCGTCATCCTCTTCGTATTTTTCGTGTCATCGACGGTATTCGCGGTCGCGAACCTCGTTGGTATGAGCAACCTTCGTGGTGACTCCCTTTCGACGCTCGGCTGGGGCCTCCTGATTCTGAATGTTGCTGCACCCGCACTTGCGCTGCTTGCGGCACTCCTGCTTGGGCGCAAGCGGGGTGGCGGATCGAAGCTACTGTTGCTCACAGTGGCACTCTGCGTCGTGGCTGCGATTCAGCTGGATGTCTTCCACCTCCTGTTCCCGATTGAACAGATCGGGTATTTGTTTCAGTAATAGTGCGTAGTTCTCGGGAACACGAGCGGTTCTTCTTCGGGGAACGGTTATAGACTGGCTGTGTTCGCGCGCCTCGCGTGACAATTTCTGACCGCCACCCTGAGAAGGAACCGCTCGTGTCAAAGCCGGTCGTGCTGATCGCCGAAAAACTCTCGCCCGCTACTATCGCCGCGCTCGGCCCCGACTTCGACGTGGTTCACGTCGACGGAACCGACCGTGACGCACTTCGCAAGGAACTCGCTACCGCGAGTGCTGTGCTCGTGCGCTCGGCAACTCAGATTGATGCCGAGGCTCTCGGCTGGGCTCCCGAACTCAAGGTCGTCGCTCGCGCGGGCGTTGGCCTTGACAACGTTGACATCAAGGCTGCAACGCAGGCTGGCGTCATGGTAGTGAATGCTCCTACCTCCAACATCATCAGCGCTGCAGAGCTGACCGTTGCTCACATCCTGGGCCTCGCTCGCAATCTGCAGCGCGCACACGCTTCGCTCTCGGCTGGCGAGTGGAAGCGTTCGTCGTTCTCGGGCACCGAGCTCTACGAGAAGACGATCGGTATCGTCGGCCTTGGCCGTATCGGTGCCCTCGTAGCTGAGCGTCTCCGTGGCTTCGGCGTCGAGCTCATCGCGTTCGACCCCTACGTCACCGCAGCGCGCGCACAGCAGCTCGGCGTACAGCTCGTGTCGCTCGAAGAACTCGTAGAGCGTGTTGACTTCCTCACCATCCACATGCCCCGTACTCCCGAGACCCTCGGCATGATCGGCGCAGAGCAGCTCAAGGCAATGAAGAAGACCGCGTACGTGGTCAACGTTGCACGCGGTGGCCTCATTGACGAAGCAGCACTCGCAGCGGCACTCACCGAGGGTGAGATCGCTGGCGCAGCACTCGACGTCTTCATGCAGGAGCCCCCGGCTGACAACTCGTTCACCGGTCTCCCCACCGTTAACGTGACCCCGCACCTCGGCGCTTCGACCGCTGAAGCGCAGGAGAAGGCTGGCGTTGCAGTTGCAAAGTCGGTTCGTCTCGCGCTCTCGGGCGACCTCGTCCCCGACGCAGTGAACGTTGCTGGCGGCGTCATCGACGAGTACGTTCGTCCCGGTCTGCCCCTCACCGAGAAGCTCGGTCAGATCTTCGCAGGTCTCGCGTCGGGTCCCCTCGCGTCGGTTGACATCGAGGTACACGGCGAGCTCGCAGAGCACCGCGTTGAGGCACTCCGCCTCGCAGCGCTCAAGGGCATCTTCTCGAAGATTGTCAGTGAGCCCGTCTCGTATGTGAACGCACCGCTCCTCGCAGAGCAGCGCGACGTTGAGGTTCGCTTCTCGACCGACACGGTCGCAGAGAGCTTCCGCAACATCATCACCCTTCGTGGCTCGCTCACCGACGGCACCCAGATCTCGGTCTCGGGTACCCTCACCGGCCCCAAGCAGGTTGAGAAGATCGTTGAGATCAACGGCTACGACCTTGAGCTCGCTATCTCTGAGCACCTCATTGTCTTCAGCTACACCGATCGCCCCGGCATCGTTGCAGCATACGGTGGGCTCCTCGGCGACGCAGGCGTCAACATTGCCGGTCTCCAGATTGCACGCGACGAGAAGAAGGGCACCGCGCTCTCGGTTCTCTCGGTCGACACCGCAATCGAAGCTGAGCTGCTCGAGCAGCTCAGCGAGAAGATCGGTGCAGATCGGCTGCACGCAATCGACATCGACGCCTAGAACTGTTCTGCCGCTTCGGCAACTGTAGCTTTCGGAGGCATCGAGGCTAACCCCTCGAAACCAAGCGTTTCCCCCGAAAAAGCCCCTTTCATTCGTATGAAAGGGGCTTTTTCGTATGAACGGCCCTGTTTCGAGGGGTTGGCCGGCAGCTATACGCGCGGAGCGCGACCGCACCGCGCCATTCTCGCGCAGTTACGCGCCAATCGGAGTCATTGGTTCACGCCACCGGCTCTTCGCCAGGGACTGAAATGGGCCGGCCAGAGGCCGGGCTGTCTGAGCTGGGAAAACAAGCGATGAAGTGAGCAGTGCAGCCCGTTCATCAGCACGCGAGAAGTACGCCGCGCCCGCAACCCCGCAACCCCGTAGCTGATGGTCAAGTCGCTGAACGCCATCGGCTAGGGAAGTGAACTTGGCTTTCTGCTCGCGGAAATCATTGTTTCTGCAGTGTTCATCATTGAAAGCGCCGCAGCATTCAGCCTGCGGTCCGTGTTGGTGGGCGTCGGGTGAATTGATGACTTCTTCTCATTGATTGCATAACTGGCCGCGAAGGCGATCGTTGATAACCGTACGTCGATCCGCCCACCACCTCACCCAATCGCCCGGGCGTTCGCTACCCAAACTCAACGAGCCAAACCATGAGCGCAACTGATAGCCTGGCTGCGTGGGCATTTGCCCGCACCAACGAAGCGCGAACGAGTCAGATCTCGTGCTGGTCTTCGGTGGTGGATCCCTTGCCAAGCCTGACATGGCTGAAAGTGACCGTCGTATCGCGGCGGTCATCAGGTGGAGCAAGTGGTCTTCCACTGAACATCAGTCCGTGGTCGCCCGCGCAGCAACCTGGCGCCGCCAGGGGGAGCTGTGCAGCGTTCGCCTGGAGTAAAGGAGAACCCGTGGAGGGTCCTGAAATCAAGTTTGCGGAGGCCGTGCTCGACAACGGTCGTTTCGGCAAGCGCACCATCCGTTTTGAGGCTGGCCGTCTCGCACAGCAGGCACAGGGTGCCGTTGCTGCGTACCTCGACGAGGAGACCATGCTCCTCTCGGCTACCAGCGCATCGAAGCAGCCGAAGGATCACTTCGACTTCTTCCCGCTGACCGTTGACGTTGAAGAGCGTTCGTACGCCGCTGGCAAGATCCCCGGCTCGTTCTTCCGCCGTGAGGGTCGCCCCTCGACCGAGGCTATCCTTGTGTGCCGTCTCATCGACCGCCCCCTGCGCCCGTCGTTTGTCGACGGTCTCCGCAACGAGGTTCAGATCGTTGTGACCGTGCTCTCGATCGCACCGGGTGAGTACTACGACGCGCTTGCTATCAACGCAGCGTCGATGTCGACCCAGATCTCGGGTCTGCCCTTCTCGGGTCCGATCGCAGGCGTTCGCCTCGCGCTGATCCCCGGCTTCGGTTCGGACGCAGACCAGTGGGTCGCGTTCCCGAACGACGAGCAGGTAAAGGAAGCAGTCTTCGACCTCATGGTTGCAGGCCGCGTCGTTACCAAGGCTGACGGTACCGAAGATGTCGCAATCATGATGGTTGAGGCTGAAGCTACCGAGGGTTCGTGGGACCTCATCAAGGCTGGCGCTGTCAAGCCTGACGAGGCAGTTGTTGCTGCGGGTCTCGACGCTGCAAAGCCGTTCCTGACTCAGCTGGTGAAGGCTCAGGAAGCACTCGCTGCGCAGTCGGCGAAGGAAATCGCTGACTACCCCGTCTTCCCCCCGTACGCTGATGAGACCTACGCAGCAGTTGCTGAGCTCGCAGAGGCAGAGCTGTCGTCGATCTACCAGATCGCTGACAAGGTTGAGCGCCAGGATGCTGACGATGCGCTCAAGGCGCGCGTCAAGGAAGCAATCGCTGCGAAGATCGAGGCTGGTGAACTCGACGCTTCGGCAGAGGGTCAGGTCTCGGCTGCGTACAAGTCGGTCACCAAGAAGATCGTTCGCGGTCGTATCCTCAGCGAGGGCGCACGTATCGATGGCCGCGGTCTCCGTGACATCCGTGCACTCGACGCAGAGGTGCAGGTCATCCCTCGCGTACATGGTTCGGCAATCTTCCAGCGCGGCGAGACCCAGATCATGGGTGTCTCCACGCTGAACATGCTGAAGATGGAGCAGCAGATCGACTCGCTGTCGCCCACGACCAGCAAGCGCTACATGCACCACTACAACTTCCCGCCCTACTCGACCGGTGAGACCGGCCGTGTTGGCAGCCCGAAGCGCCGCGAAATCGGCCACGGCTTCCTCGCAGAGCGCGCACTTGTTCCGGTACTTCCGAGCCGCGAGCAGTTCCCGTACGCAATCCGCCAGGTTTCTGAGGCACTCGGTTCGAACGGTTCGACCTCGATGGGTTCGGTCTGTGCATCGACTCTGTCGCTGCTGAACGCAGGCGTTCCGCTGCGCGCACCTGTTGCGGGCATCGCAATGGGCCTCGTGTCTGACCAGGTTGACGGCGAGACCCGCTTCGCTACCCTCACCGATATTCTCGGCGCAGAGGACGCGCTCGGCGATATGGACTTCAAGGTCGCAGGTACCCCTGAGTTCGTTACCGCTCTCCAGCTCGACACCAAGCTCGACGGCATCCCCTCGGACGTCCTCGTTGGTGCACTGTCGCAGGCGAAGGAAGCGCGCACCGCAATCCTCTCGGTCATGGAGCAGGCAATCGACGCTCCCGACGAGATGGCGCCCACCGCGCCTCGCGTCATCAGCGTGCAGATCCCCGTTGACAAGATCGGTGAGCTCATCGGTCCTAAGGGCAAGACCATCAACGGCATCCAGGACGAGACGGGCGCTGACATCTCGATCGATGACGACGGCACCGTCTACATCGGCGCAGTTGACGGCCCCTCGGCTGAGGCTGCACGTGCACAGGTCAACGCAATCGCGAACCCTCAGAACCCTGAGGTTGGCGAGCAGTACCTCGGCACCGTCGTGAAGAACGCGGCATTTGGCGCGTTCGTCTCGCTCCTCCCGGGCAAGGACGGCCTGCTGCACATCTCTGAGGTGCGCAAGCTCGTCGGCGGCAAGCGTATCGACTCGGTCGACGAGGTGCTCTCGGTGGGTCAGAAGATCCTCGTGAAGATCACCAAGGTTGACGATCGCGGCAAGCTCTCGCTCGAGCCCGTTCTCGAAGAGAAGGCGGAAGAAGAAGCAGCTCCCGAAGCTGAGTAATTTCGCCCCTCGACGGTAACGTCACGACATCGCGCCCGCGGCCCCAGCAATGGTGGCCGCGGGCGCGATGCGTTTCTGCTTGCGGATCGATCCGCGCCCCTGGGGAGTTGTTCAGAAGGAAGGGCATAGGCTGGGGGAATGCGCGAGCCGATTCTTTTTCCCCTCGACCAGCCTGAGCTTTCGATCGATCTGGGTGGCGGTGAGATTCGGCGTACGGTGCACCCGAGCGGATTGCGCATTCTGACCGAGCGTATGCCAGCTGCGCGCAGCGCGTCGATCGGTTTCTGGGTTGGTGTCGGTTCTGCTGATGAGCAGGCAGTGAGTAACGAAGCGCCCGGGAGCCTCGGTTCGACCCACTTCCTCGAGCACCTGCTCTTCAAAGGCACGCCTACGCGCGATGCGTATGAGATTGCCACCAGCTTTGACCGAATTGGTGCCGAGCACAACGCACTCACCGCGAAGGAATACACCTGCTACTACGCAAAGGTCCGTGACGCGGATCTGGAGCACGCGACCGTTGTCCTCACCGACATGGTGGCAAACTCGGTACTCGACGAGAAAGAGTTTGAGACCGAACGCGGCGTCATTCTCGAAGAACTCGCAATGGCAGCAGACGATCTTGGTGATGTCGCGAGTGAGCGACTATTCGAAGAGGTGCTCCGCGGGCACGCGCTTGGCCGTCCGATTGGCGGCAATAATGAGACGATCCGCGCTGCACAGCGTGATGATGTGCTTCGTCATTACAAGGAACAGTACGATCCCTCGACCCTGATTGTGACGGCAGCTGGTGCGGTCGATCACGATCGATTTGTCGAGATCGTCCTGCGCGAATTGGGCCTCGCAGACTCGGCGCAGTGGGATCTCAACGTGGATCGCACGCCCGTGCGCCGCGCGGCCGCCGCGCAGGGCTGGGTCGGAGCGCCCGGTGCTCCCGCGCTTGTGAATCGTACGAGTGAGCAGGTAAACCTCATGCTCGGTACCCCCGCACTGCGAAATGGTGATCCGCGCCGTTACGCCTACGGCATCATGAATTCGGTGCTGGGTGGGGGCATGTCCAGCCGGCTGTTCCAGGAGATCCGCGAGAAGCGCGGCCTGGCCTACACAGCGTATTCCTTCGGTGCGAGCTACACAGACGCTGGCCTCTTCGGTATGTACGCGGGTATGGCACCGGCGAACGCGGTCGAGGTCATGGAGCTGGCAGAAGCAGAGCTTGCTCGGTTGGCGGATCAGGGGATCACCGAGGAAGAACTCGAACGTACCCTTGGTCAGGTCGCTGGATCTTCTGCCCTGGCGCTCGAAGATTCGGACACGCGTATGAGTCGCCTCGCACGCGCAGAGATGACCTCGGGGGAGTTCTACGACCTTGATATGTCGCTCGAGCGCTATGCGGCTGTAACAAACGATGAAATTCAGTCAATGGCGAAGACGCTCGCAGCTCAGCCGCTGCAGATCGTTGCGGTTGGCGCTGTGGAAGGTCTCGGCCTCTAAGCGGACTGACGGTGGTCACCGCTACGCTGGGAACATGGCAATTTCAGTAGCGGTGGCCGGTTCATCCGGTCGGCTTGGTTCTCTCATTTGCGACGTGATTGAGGAGGACCCGCGGTTCGAGCTGGTCGCGCGCCTGCGCAGCACTTCTGCCCCTGACGAAGGAGCAGACGCAGCGGTGCTGGTCGATGTAACGACGCCTGATGTCTCACAGGCGGTCGTAGAGCGGGCGTTGCGACGCGGTCAGAAAGTCATTGTGGGTACGAGCGGCTGGTCGCAGGAGCGTCTTGCAGAACTCGCCGCGCTGATTTCTGAACTTTCAGATGCCGGTGCGATTGTCGTCCCGAACTTTTCACTTGGCTCGGTGCTTGGCACCGCGCTTGCGCAGATCGCAGCGCCGTTCTTTGATTCGATAGAGATCATCGAGGCGCATCACGCAAAAAAGGTTGATTCTCCATCTGGCTCTGCAGTACGTACTGCAGAGCTCATGATGGCCGCACGCGACGGCAAGCCTGTTGACGCCCCATACGCAGATCAGACGGCTCGTGGCGAACTCATCGGGGGCATCCCCGTCCACAGTCTTCGTATGACCGGAGTCATGGCGAAGCAGGAGGTTCGAATGGGTGGCGCCGGTGAAGTGCTTACCGTGACGCATGACACCCTTTCCGGTGATTCATACAAGGCTGGCATTCGTGCAGCGCTCGCAGCTGCTCCTGATGCGACCGGTTTGACGGTTGGCCTCGATGCCCTGCTCGGGCTTGGCAAGGTGGGCGCATAACGATGAAAGCGCGTAATAACGCAATCTTTGGCATTGTCACTATGAGCGCGCTGCTGGTGCTCTACTTCTTCCTTGCCGGTGTAAAGGCAGTTGCGCTCATTATGTCGGGTGATGCAATTGCCGTAGCGATGGGTATCGCACTCGTCATTCTGCCAATCATTGGCGTGTGGGCGCTCGTGCGTGAAATCATGTTTGGCTACTCTGCAACGAAGCTGGTTGACCAGCTCGAAGCCGAGGGAAATCTCCCTGACGATCTGTTCGTGGTTGAGGGCGGTAAACGTCCGACGCACGAAAATGTCGAGGCAGTTTTTCCGAAGTATCAGCAGGCGGCAGAGACGGAGCCAGAGGAGTGGCGCAACTGGATGCGTTTGTCGATTGTCTACGATGCGGCAGGTGATCGAAAGCGCGCAAGACAGGCGACAAGACAAGCCATTTCTGTAGAACACAACTAAATCAGTGGCGTTTCTCTAGCCGATGCGACTTTTTCGAAGTATAGGCGTAAGATTCTTCGGAGCAAGTTAACTAGCCATACGTATTGCTGTGGGAAGCATTTGCTCTGTGCAAATGCGTATGGGATCTTCTCGCACTGAAGCGAGAGAAAGACGGAGTAGACGTATGTCTTCTAAGTACGACCAGAGCGTTCCTGAAGGTGCTACCCGCACCCTGGATTCGGTCACTGGAATTAGTAAGAAAGGTCTGGAATCAGGCACTGTCGGCGTTGTCGGCGCACTGGTTATTGGCCTTTCGGTGTGTGCGCCTGCGTACACGCTCACCTCGGCAATTGGTCCAGCAGCAAGTGAAGTTGGATATCAGACGCCGGCAATCTTCCTCATGGGCTTCCTGCCCATGCTGCTCGTTGCAATCGGTTACCGTGCCCTGAACTCGGCAATGCCTGACTCGGGCACTTCGTTCACCTGGGCGACTCGTGCATTCGGCCCGTGGGTGGGCTGGATGGCAGGTTGGGGCCTCATCGCGGCTACGGTGCTTGTTCTTTCGAACCTTGCCGGTATTGCTGTTGAGTTCTTGTTCCAGTCGATCGCAATCATGGCGGAAAACCCTGAGATTGCACTGCTTTCAGACAACAAGTTCATTAACATTCTCGTCTGCCTCGCGTTCATGGCCGTGGCGACCTTCATCTCGTATAGAGGTATGACCTCGACGAAGATCTTCCAGTACATCACCGTGGTGTTCCAGATGGCCATCATGATCTGGTTCGCTGTTGCGATGTTTGTCGGCGCAGCTGATCCTGCAAACACCGAAGGCCGTATGCCGGAACTCTCGTGGTTTAACCCGCTTGAGGTTTCGAGCGTGAGCGCATTCGCTGCTGGTATTGCAGTTTCGATCTTCGTGTACTGGGGCTGGGACACCATCCTCACCATGGGTGAGGAAACGAAGCCTTCCAAGGGTCGTATGTCGACTGAGAGCAAGGCCGCGATGATCCTCGTCGTCATCCTGGTGATCATGTATGTCGGTACCGCAGCGGCAACGGTTGCATACGCTGGCGTCGGCGATGGTCCGACGGGCCTCGGCAACTCCGACATCGCTGAGAACGTCTTTGCAGCGCTCGCGCATCCTGTCATGGGCCCGGCTGCGATCTTCCTCTCGCTTGCAATCCTCGTTTCGGCAATGGCATCGATTAACTCGACCGCTATTTCGCCGGCGCGTACCCTCCTCGCAATGTCGCACTATGGTGCTATTCCTGCCGCAATTAAGAAGATCCACCCCAAGTACAAGTCGCCTTACGTGGCGCTCATGCTGTCTTCACTTGTTGCTTCGATCTTCTACGCCGTTATGCGTTTCATCAGTGAAGACGTTCTTTGGGACACGATCACCGCGCTCGGCATGATGGTCTGCTTCTACTACGGCATTACTGCGCTTTCGAGCACCTGGTACTTCCGTAAGCTTGCTCCTAAGCAGGGCTTTGGTTCGATGATGTCGAAGGTTATCCTTCCTGGCATCGGTGGCGTCATTCTGCTCTTGGTCTTCATTCAGACGACTGTCGACAGCATGGATCCCGCGGCTGGTTCCGGGAGCAACATTGCCGGCATCGGCTTGGTTGGCCTGATCGGTGTTGTCGTTCTCGGGTTGGGTGTTGTACTCATGCTCATCCAGTCGCGTAAGACTCCTCGCTTCTTCAAGGGCCAGGTCCTTGAGCGCGTGGATGCAACGAACGATACGTCGATCATCGAGGTCTTCGACGACGGTCTGGGAAGCTAATTTCCTTCACTGCCTAGGCTGTGTAAATGGCGGTACCCCGGTGGGAAATCACCGGGGTACCGCCATTTTTGGTTGCGCCCACGGCTGACAAATGAACTTGACCAAGCGCCTCGGCCTCATGCCCTGACGATTCGGTAAGATTGAGCGCATGACTGCTGAGATCAAAACTCCATACGAAGACCTGCTTCGTGAGGTATATGAGACTGGTACTCCGAAGAGCGATCGCACGGGCACCGGCACGCGCAGTCTCTTCGGCCGCCAGATTCGCTACGATCTTGCAGGGTCGTTCCCGCTGCTCACGACCAAGCGTGTGCATTTCAAGTCTGTCGCGGTTGAGCTGCTGTGGTTCCTTCGGGGCGAGTCGAACACGCAGTTCCTCACCGACAATGGCGTGACGATTTGGGACGAGTGGGCTGACGAAAAGGGCGATCTCGGCCCCGTTTACGGTGTGCAGTGGCGTTCATGGCCAGCGCCCGGTGGCGAGCACATCGACCAGATTGCAAACGTCATCGAGCAGCTTCGCTCGAACCCTGACTCGCGTCGCATCATCGTCTCGGCGTGGAACGTTGCTGATCTTGACGAGATGGCGCTTATGCCGTGCCACGCGTTCTTCCAGTTTTACGTCGCTGATGGCAAGTTGTCCTGCCAGCTGTACCAGCGTTCGGCAGATATGTTCCTGGGTGTTCCCTTCAACATCGCGTCATACGCGCTGCTGACCCTGATGGTGGCGCAGCAGGTCGGCCTAGAGCCGGGTGAGTTTATCTGGACCGGTGGCGATTGCCACGTCTATGACAACCACGTTGAACAGGTTGAGAAGCAGCTTTCACGCGAGCCGTACGCGTACCCGCAGATCAAGATCAACAAGGCTGATTCGATCTTTGATTACACGCTCGAAGACTTCGAGATCGTCGGCTACGAGCACCACCCCGGTATTAAGGCGCCGGTGGCGGTCTAATGAAGCACGCAGAACGCACCATTGGTGAAGGTCTCGGCATGATTTGGGCTGAGGCAACTGGGGGAGTGATTGGCCGTGGCGGAACCATGCCTTGGCACCTGCCTGAGGACCTCGCGCATTTCAAACGAACAACCTGGGGCGCGCCGGTGATTATGGGGCGCCGGACTTGGGAATCACTTCCTGCGAGTTTCCGGCCGCTTCCCGGGCGCACCAACGTTGTTATTACGAGTGATGCGGCATATGTCGCTGACGGTGCGACCATTGTTGCGACGCTTGAAGAGGCTCTTGCGCTCACGAAGTCGGCTGTGCGCGATGCTTATACGGCGGCATGCGCCGCTGATGCTGAAGCGGCCAACAATGACTGGCCAGCACGCGCTGCGTGGATCATGGGCGGCGGCCAGCTGTACCGAGCCGCGATGCCGCTTGCTGACGAGCTCGTAGTCACGCGGATCGGCCTCACTATCGACGACGCAGACACCTTCGCGCCTGAAATTGGGCCTGAGTGGCATCTTGCAGAACAGGGACCTGAAGAGCAATCACAGCAGGGGCTCGGGTACGTTTTCGAGCGCTGGTCACGTCTCTGATCCGTAATCTGGATAATCTCACCAGCCCGATTCGGGTAGCCTAGGTAAGTGGCAAATATTGAGAACCCCTTCGGGCAGGTCCTGGTCGCGCTTGTAACACCGTTCGATGCTGACGGTGAAGTTGACTGGGCTGCGACGGAGCAGCATATTGAAAACTGCATTCAGGGCGGTGCTGACGGCATCGTCGTGACTGGAACGACCGGTGAGACGTCTACCCTCACCGACCCTGAAAAGTTGAAGCTCGTCCAGGTTGCGAAATCTGTGGCGAGCGGCCGCGCAAAGATTATTACCGGTGGCGGATCGAACGAGACCGCACACGCAATTGAGCTCTACCGCGCGAGTGAGCGCGCGGGTGCAGATGGTGTCATGATCGTGACCCCGTACTACAACAAGCCCACCCAGGCGGGCTTGCTCACTCACTTCCGCATGGTTGCTGACGCAACTGACCTTCCCACCATCCTGTATGACATCCCTGGTCGTACCGGTGTTCCGATCGCGTATGAGACGATTCTTCGTCTCGCGAAGCACCCGAACATTGTGGCTGTGAAGGACGCGAAGGGCGATCTTAGCGAGGTGAGCCGAGTGCTCAACCAGACTGATCTGCTCTACTTCTCGGGCGACGACGCGAACGTGCTTCCGCACCTTTCGATCGGAGCCTCTGGTCTCATCGGTGTGACGGCAAACATTGCGCCTGCACCGTACCGTGCGATGGTCGACGCGGTTAACGCCGGCGACCTGCACGCAGCAACGGCTGTACACAAGAACCTCGAACCGCTCGTGCGCGCAGTCATGACGCATGTTCCGGGAACGGTTGCAGCGAAGTACATTCTCCACGGCCTCGGCCGCATTTCGAGCCCGCGCGTGCGTTTGCCGCTCGTCGGACCCGAAGAATGGGAAGCAGCAGTCATCGAAGATGAACTGTCGCTGGTTCGCGATGTACCCGGTGTTGACTTTACGAACTTCCGACCGGACCGCAATGCGGCTGCCGGCGGTGCTCTGCCCAAAATCGCAGGCACCACCCGATAAACACAGGAGGCTTTGTGCCGAACCCCCCGTACGCTCCGCCAGCCCTCGAAGAGGGTACGCTTCGCATCACGCCACTCGGTGGTCTGGGCGAAGTTGGCCGAAACATGACTGTCTACGAGATCAACGGCAAGCTGCTGATCGTCGACTGTGGCGTGTTCTTCCCCGAGGTGCAGCACCCCGGCGTCGACCTCATCCTTCCCGACATCTCGAAGGTTGAAGACCGTCTCGAAGACATTGTCGCGGTTGTGCTCACGCACGGCCACGAGGACCACATCGGTGGTGTCCCGTATCTCCTGAAGATGCGCGAAGACATCCCGCTTGTCGGTTCGAAGCTGACCCTGGCATTCGTGTCGGCAAAGCTCAAGGAGCACCGTATCCGCCCGGTCACGCGCGTTGTGGCAGAGGGGGAGCGCACCAAGTACGGCCCGTTTGACCTCGAGTTCATCGCTGTGAACCACTCGATTCCCGATGCGCTTGCTGTTGCAATCCGCACTGACGCTGGTCTCGTGATCGGCACCGGTGACTTCAAGATGGATCAGCTCCCGCTTGATGGTCGCATCACTGACCTGCGCGCGTTTGCTCGCCTGGGTGAAGAGGGTGTTGACCTCTTCATGACTGACTCGACGAACGCAGATGTTCCAGGCTTCACTCCGCTTGAGAAGAACATCGGCCCAGTTATCGAACAGGTAATCTCGCGTGCGCCTGGGAAGGTAGTCGTGGCGAGTTTCTCGAGCCACGTACACCGCGTTCAGCAGGTGCTCGATGCAGCTCACGCCAACGGCCGCCAGGTTGTTCTTCTCGGACGTTCGATGGTTCGCAACATGAAGATTGCGTCTGATCTTGGGTACCTCAACGTTCCCGAGGGTGTACTGGTCGATCTCAAGAAAAGCGGCGACATTCCTGATCACCGTATCGTCTACATGTCGACCGGTTCGCAGGGTGAGCCGATGGCTGTCCTCAGCCGCATGGTCAACCAGGAACACCAGGTCGAGGTCGGCAAGGACGACACCGTCATCCTCGCTTCGAGTCTCATTCCTGGTAATGAGACCTCGGTCTACCGTGTTATCGACGGCCTCATCAAGCTCGGTGCCAACGTTGTTCACAAGGGCAACGCAAAGGTTCACGTCTCAGGACACGCAGCAGCAGGCGAACTCCTGTACTGCTACAACATCGTTCGTCCGAAGAACGTGATGCCGATCCACGGCGAATACCGCATGCTCGTCGCAAACGCTGCGCTCGCAATTGAGACCGGCGTTCCTGCGAACCGCACAGTTATCGCTGAGAACGGCACCGTTGTTGACCTTGTTGATGGCGTTGCACGCGCTGTTGGACAGATCGATACCGAGTTCATTTATGTCGACGGCAAGAGCGTTGGCCGCGTCACTGAGGATGACCTCAAGGACCGCATGACGCTTGCAGAGGAAGGCTTCATCTCGGTCATTACCGTGGTTGAGCCGACTACGGCGCACATTGTTTCGGGCCCCGACATCCACGCAAAGGGTGTTGCCGAAGATCGTCGCGTCTTTGACAAGATCAAGCCGCAGATCGCTGATGCGCTTGAGGCAGCTATGAAGGACGGCGTGACCGACCACAAGCAGCTGCAGCAGATCACGCGCCGCACGATTGGCCGCTGGGTGGGCACCAAGCTCCGCCGCAAGGCAATGATCGTGCCTGTCGTGGTCGTCGTCTAACTCCCGCTGGGGAACGAAAGGTCAGAGGGTGGCTTCTGGGATCGCGCGCGCGAGTGCGCTGATGGCATCAGGCACGATGGTGTCGCGAATGCTTGGCTTCGTAAAGACAGCCTTGCTCGCGTTCGCGATCGGTCAGACGCAGTCAATTTCAGCCGACGCATTTGCGAACGGCTCAATGCTCCCAAACACGCTCTACCTCATGCTGGTGGGCGGCATGTTGAGCTCCGTGCTCGTGCCGCTCATCGTCAAAGCATCGCAAGCGCCTGATGGGGGCGCCGCTTACATTAACAAGATCATGACATTGATCTTGACGATTCTCGGCACGGTCACCGTGCTGGCAATGGCGGCCGCCCCCTGGCTCGTGCACATTTTCACCCTTGAATTCCCGGCGGATCAGCGCGCACTCGCGACTGCGTTCGCCTATTGGTGCCTTCCGCAGATCTTGCTCTATGGCCTCTTCACGGTCCTGGGTGAGGTGTTGAACGCACGTAGTGTCTTTGGTCCGTTCTCCTGGGCGCCAGCGATCAATAACCTCGTTGGAATTGCCGGCATCGCCGCGTTCATTCTCATTTTTGGTGCGGATCCCGACGGCCTTCGCACTGTCTCTGAATGGAATGGCTGGAGCATCGCGCTGTTGGCTGGCAGCGGAACCCTCGGTGTCGCGATCCAGTCTGCGATCCTGTACATCGCATGGACGAAATCGGGGATCCGCTACCGTCCTGACTTCCAGTGGCGCAATATGGGCCTTGGCGAGACTGCTCGGGTGGCAAGCTGGAGCCTTGGCTCTGTCGTCGCAATGCAACTCGGGAGCATTATCACTACAAACGTGGCGAATAGCGCCTCCGGTAGTGGGCCGTCTGCTGCTGCTATGCAGAATGCCTGGCTCTTGTTTATGCTGCCGCACTCGGTCATTGCGATGTCAATTGGCACGGCGTTCTTTACGCGGCTTGCTACCGCAGGACAGACCGGCGATACCGTCGGTTATCGCGAGAATTTCCAGTCCGCGACCCGGGCGATCAGCATTGTCATGCTGTTCTCGGCCGCGTTAATGATGGCTGTTGCCCCGTACGTGAGCCGCGTCGTACTCTTTGCTACCGATGAGTCGCAAGTACAGATGTTCACGCTGGTGCTTCGCGGGTACCTCATCGGACTTGCAGCGTTCAGCTTCTTGTACGTGGTGCAGCGCGGCTTCTTTGCGCTCACAGATATGAAGACCCCGTTCTTCTTTAACCTCGTGCAGATCATTCTGTACTCTGGCGGCGGCCTGTTCTCGCTGATGCTGCCGCATCAGTTCACCGTTGTTGGCCTGACGATCACGTGGGCACTTTCGACAATTATTGAGTGCATTCTTGCGGTTGTTCTCCTGCGCCGAAAAGTCGGGTTGCTCGGTGGTCGGCGGATCCTGCGAACGCTCACGAGTGCGGTGCCTGCAGCAGTCATTGCTGCGGTCATCGGAATCGCGTTGGTGTCCCTCTTCGACGACAACTTGGGCCTCGCCACTGTGTTTGATGCGATTTGGCGCTCAGTTGTCATCACTGTAGTGACCGGAATTGTCTTTGTTGGCGTACTCGCGATCACGCGTTCGCCCGATCTCCGGCTTATTTTGGCTCGTCTGAAAGCGCGATCGAACTGAGAATGCTAGCGTTCTTTGAATAGTGTCTTCGGGCACGTCCTACACCGAACACTGACACGGGAGGCCGTATGAGAACTCACACTTCTGCTGAAAGCAACGCGCGACGCAGATGGACGGGTGTGGTCGGCCTTGCGGCAGCTGCGTGCATCATCGCTACTGGACTTACCTTGGGCGCATCTCCGGGCCAGGCGGTCGATGCCGATCTCCCTACCTGGGATGACGTGCAAAAGGCGAAGCAAGATGTCAACGCGACTGATGCCAAGATCACTGAGATCGAAGCGCTCCTCGTGCAGGTGGCGAAGGAAGTAGAGACGACAAAGCAGGCTTCTATCACCGCAGGAAACGCGCTTGCGCAGGCAGAAGATGACTTGCTCGCCGCGAATGAGCGAGTTGAGGCTCTTGAAACCAAAGCGAGTGAGAGCGCAGCGGAAGCGGATGCTGCCTCGCGCGAGGCCGCTTCATTGGTCTCTCAGATGTATCGTTCAGGTGGCGTCGATCGCAACATGGAACTCTTCCTCGAGAGCGACGCCTCGACAGCCGATCAGCTGCTCGAGCGTCTTGCTGTGATGTCGAAGGCTTCGGAGCGGAACTCCAAGGTTGCTGACGACGCAACTCGCGCCCGCAATAATGCGGAGACGCTTGGTCAGCAGGCTGAATCTGCATCAGCAGAACGTGAGCGTTTGCAGCAGGAAGCCGCAGAGCGCAAAGAAATCGCGACTGTAGCCGCAGCTGCAGCCGTCGAGAAACAGACGACACAGGAAGAACAGCAAGCGACGCTAGAAGCGCAGCTTGACGCTCTCAAAGACAAAACCGCGAAAACGGTTGAGGGCTACGAAGAGCGCGTACGCCAAGAGGCAGAAGAAGAGCGACAGCGACAGGAAGCCGCACGTAAGGCTGCAGAAGAAGCTGCGCGTAAGGCCCAAGAAAACAACAACAACAATAACGGCGGCGGCGGCGGTGGCGGTGGCACTGTTAAACCACCCACCGGTGGCGGTGGCTGGGGCTATCCGCTCGCATGGAACAACGTGAATGAGGAATTCGGCGGTGCACGCAACCACGGAGGTCTGGACTTCGACGGTGCCGAGTGGACGCCAATTTACGCGGTTGCTGCAGGCCGCGTCAGCGCGTGCTACGAGTTCAGCAATTACGGCAATGCGGTTGATATTCAGCATGCAGATGGATCGAAGACTCGGTACGCTCACCAGCCCTACGGTGGCATCATCGTGAACTGCGGCCAGTGGGTTGAGAAGGGTCAGCAGATCGGTCACGTGGGAAATACAGGTTGGTCAACCGGCCCTCACCTGCACTTCGAAACTTGGCCGAATTCCTGGAGCCGAGTTGATCCGCGTGGCTTCATGGCCGCACGTGGCGTGTACTTCTAAACCAGCGATTTTCGCATACTGATTCAGCCGCCTACGGTCACCGTAGGCGGCTGAATCATAGGCGCGCCGAACTGAAGCACACGCATGTCGGCGGCGCCTTGTACCGTATTCACATGGCCAAAAACTCGTCAGCGAACGGCAAAGCCCGGAAAACGCCCGCGAAGAGTCGTAACTCTTCCGGGTCTCAGGCGACCGCGCGCACCCGAGTGCTTATGGAAGCTGAGCCAAGCTCGCCGTTCATTGTTCGTGTCTGGGAGAGCATTGCGCACGCAGTCGGTGGCGCTGCTCGCACATTCCGTGCGGAGCCTCTTGACGCGGCAGATCGTCGCGATGGTTTCCCGCTGTTCCTGGTAGTGCTTGCGCTCATAGGCGCGATCCTAGAGTGGTTTGCAATTGGCAGTGACGTCGCTTCTCAGATCACGGCATATACCTTTGGCGGCCTGGTCGGGCGTATCGCCTTCGGTCTTCCGATCATCATGTTCTGCTTTGCGTTGTGGCTGTTCAACCACCCACTGAGCGTGAATGACAACCGCCGTATCGCGATCGGACTCTTCCTCGCAGTCGCGAGTGCGTCTGGCCTCACCCATCTCTATGGCAATGAACCTCAGCCCAGCCAGGGAATGCCAGCACTTTCTGCCGCTGGTGGACTTCTGGGTTGGCTGGTTGGCACTCCACTTGGCGCGTTGACCAAGTGGTTCGCCGTGCCTGTTCTCTCGCTCTTGCTGGTCTTCGCGGTGCTGATCATCACGAAGACCCCGCCAGGCCGTATTGTGCGACGTATCCGCGAAGGGTATGCGTACCTCTTCGGCGAGCAAGCACCTGTACAGCCTGAGCCAACACCGCGCAGTTCGCGTGCGCGGGCAAAGAATGACGAGTCCGATGCTGCGCTCTTCGACCACGACTCTCCTGAATCGCTGCCCTGGTGGCGTCGTAATTCAACAGGGCGCGAGGAAGATCCTGACTTCGTGCAGGCAGCCGAAGCGCTTGACGACGTGCTCCCTGCTGAGAAAAGTGGGAGCGGCGCATTCGAATCTGCCTTCGCTACTGACGACGCGGTAACTGCAGTGGTCGGCGCATCCGAAGAGACAGCGGCGATCGCCACCGGTGACCCGTTCGCCGACCTCGGCCTCGGAACTGACTTCTTGAGCTCGGAGGTAAGCGGTGCGCGAGGGGGCTCAGGCCTTGGGGATGATTCACCCCAGGTGGAAACTCGAATTCTCGAGCTTGACGACTTGGACGCTGTGGACGGCGATGTGCCTGCGGCTCCCGCTTTCGAAGTTGCACCGCTGCATGACCCGTCAGTTGCCTCCACTTATGATCTTCCTGATGCACGCATTCTGTCAGAAGGATCGACACCCAAAACCCACACCGATGCCAACGATCAGATCATGGCAGCAATTGGTCGGGTGTTCGAAGAGTTCAAGGTTGACGCGCAGGTTACCGGGTTTTCACGCGGCCCCACTGTAACGCAATATGAGGTTGAGCTCGGACCCGGTGTGAAGGTTGAAAAGGTTACTGCGCTTTCGCGCAACCTTTCGTACGCTGTCGCTTCAAATGAGGTTCGAATTCTCTCGCCGATCCCTGGTAAGAGCGCCATCGGCATTGAGATCCCGAACACCGACCGTGAGAATGTCGCGCTTGGCGACGTACTTCGTTCTGCGAAGGCACAACGCTCGACGCACCCGATGACCATCGGTGTTGGCAAGGACGTCAAGGGTGGCTTCGTGATTGCCAACCTTGCCAAGATGCCTCACCTGCTTGTAGCCGGTGCAACGGGTTCAGGTAAGTCAAGCTTTATCAACTCGATGATCACGAGTATTTTGATGCGGTCAAAGCCTGAAGAGGTGCGCATGGTACTCGTCGACCCGAAACGTGTTGAACTCACCGTCTACCAGGGTGTTCCTCACTTGATTACCCCCATCATCACGAACCCGAAGAAGGCTGCCGAAGCGCTTCAGTGGGTCGTGAAAGAAATGGACATGAGGTACGACGACCTCGCGAGCTTCGGCTTCCGTCACATTGATGATTTCAATGCTGCAATTCGTGAGGGCAAAATCATCCTGCCAGAGGGCAGCGAACGCAAACTCAAGCCGTACCCGTACTTGCTCGTTGTCGTTGATGAGCTCGCAGACCTCATGCTGGTCGCACCACGAGATGTTGAAGACTCAATTCAGCGCATTACACAGCTCGCACGTGCCGCAGGTATTCATCTCGTGCTTGCGACCCAGCGCCCTTCGGTAAACGTCGTCACTGGCGTGATCAAGTCAAACGTTCCCAGCCGCTACGCGTTCGCTGTCGCTTCGGGTACCGATTCACGAGTCATTCTCGATGAGGTCGGTGCTGAGCGTCTGATCGGACAAGGCGACGGCCTGTTGCTCTTGAACGGTGAATCTAGCCCGATGCGTGTGCAAGGTGCTTGGGTGAACGAAGCTGAGATCGCCCGTGTTGTCGAGCACGTGAAGACTCAGGCGCGTCCTGAATACCGTGCAGACGTTGCGCAGGTCGTTGAGAAGAAGGAAATCGACGCAGATATCGGCGATGACCTGGAAGTGCTTATCGCCGCAATCGACCTCGTTGTAACTTCGCAGTTTGGGTCCACCTCCATGCTGCAGCGCAAGCTGCGTGTGGGGTTCGCGAAAGCCGGCCGTCTTATGGATCTGATGGAGTCGAGAGAAATCGTCGGCCCCTCTGAGGGTTCAAAGGCTCGCGATGTACTTGTCTCACCCGAACAGCTTCCTGAGATTCTCGCGCGCATTACTGGCACGCCTTCCCCATCTGCTGTGCCTGTCGCGCCCCCTGTTGTATCCGCAGCGCCACAAGTGATTGCCGAACCTGTTGATCAGTTCTCTGGTAGCAGCGCAACAACCGTTCTCGATGACCACTCAGATGATCGTTACAACGATCCGCTTGCGAACTCGTCAACCGATGATGGCGACGATGATGAACCTAACGAAGATGCCTGGCAACTCACAGGCCGGGACTAAACGAATACGAGATGAGCTCCATGACGAACGCACCCGCAGCACGACAGAGCAATTGGAATGCGCCCAACATCATCACCGGTGCTCGCATTCTCGCGACTCCACTGTTTGTCTGGCTGATTCTCGCGAGTGGAGATTCGGTGGCCATGCGTTGGGGCGCGACAGCATTCTTCGTAGTGGCAATTGCGACCGATGCGCTCGACGGCTATTTGGCTCGTTCGAAGGGTTTGATCACCGATCTCGGTAAGCTCCTTGACCCCATCGCAGACAAGGTATTGACCGGGGCTGCAATGGTTTGCCTCTCGATCATTGCCGAGCTTCCCTGGTGGGTGACCATCGTCGTGCTCGTGCGCGAGGTAGGCATCACGATCCACCGGCTGATGATCGTCAGCGACGTCGTGGTGGCTGCTGCCTGGATGGGCAAGCTCAAGACCGTTGCGCAGTCGGTTGCAATTGCTCTCGCGCTGACGCCGCTTTCGCAGATCGACGGGATCGCTGGCACAGTCTTCGAGTGGGTGAATATCATCACGATGAGTATCGCGGTGTTCCTCACTATCGCGAGCGGCATCGATTACATCATCGCGTATGTCCGCAGCCAGCGTGCTGCACAGGCCGAGTAGCGGCCACCATGAGTAGCGCCGCTGCAGTTATTGAGCGCTGTGCGGAGTTGGGACTGCGACTTGCGATAGCCGAGTCGCTCACTGGGGGAATGCTCTGCGCCACTCTGGTGGGCGTTCCTGGTGCTTCACGGGTGGTGTCAGGGGGAGTGATTGCCTACGACACCGCCATCAAGGCATCGTTGCTTGGCGTTTCCCAAGAGAGGCTCTCCGTATACGGTCCAGTCGATGCTGAGGTCGCAAAACAAATGGCGGCCGGCGTGCGGAGAACGTGTGCAGTTGCCGGCGTCCCCGCTCAGCTCGGTATCTCAACGACCGGTGTTGCCGGGCCGGATCCTGATCCGCAGACCGGTCAGCCGGTTGGCACAGTGTGGGTGGGGTTGAGCTTGGGTGAGATGACGAAGGCAATTTTGGTTGATGTGGCGCCCGGGAGCAGACAGCAAATTCGTGAAGCAACGGTTATCGCGGCGATCAATGCTGCCCAAGAGTTGCTCACACATCCCGACTTTTCTTCGTAATAGCTGGGAGAAAACCGTAAACCTGAGTGGAGTTCACTCAGGTTTGGGAAATTGTCGGAATAGATCGAGTAGGGTCGAAGTTGTATTCGATGACCGGCAAATGTGTCGAGGTGAGTGCGAGAATCGCACAAGCCGGATATTCTTACAAAAATGGCCGACGGCCACTGCGAAGGGGAGGTAACCGATGGTACTGATGCGTCAGGAGCTCGGAGACGTTCTGCGTGATTTCCGACAGCAGAAAGGTCGCACCCTGCGTCAAGTTGCGGGCGATGCGAGCGTTGCGCTTGGCTACCTGAGTGAGGTGGAGCGCGGTCAGAAGGAAGCTTCGAGTGAGATTCTCGCGGCAGTCGCTGATGCGCTTGACACCCCGCTCTCGGTAATCCTCGGCGAAGTGAGCGAACGGCTCGCGCTTGTTGAGGGAATTTCTATGCCGCTCTCGTCGCGCTTCCCGGACACCGTTCCTGATGAACTGGTGACCGACTTTAGCTCTTCGCTCGTCGCTGGCTAGTCCACCCGATGCGCATGCGCGCGCTGCGAACCGCGGCCGCAGAAGAATTTGGTGCTGCCCATGCAGGCGTGCTGTTCCGGGACTATTGGGTGACAGGTCTGGCGAGTACGCCAGACGAAGCCCTTGCGCGCGGGGTGGAACCCCGTGTTGTCTGGGTTGCGCTCTGTGAGGAGTTTGATGTGCCGGAGTCGCGACGTCACGGTCGCGGCCTTGCGAATCCGCGTAAGGATTAATTGCGGACAATGCCCCGTCAGAAATGACGGGGCATTGTTGCGTCTGGGGGGCTCCAGATGGAGGTTTTTGGCGACACGCCAAACCTTTGTTCGAATGTGTGTTCGAAGCTTGTTACTGTCGTTCTCGAAGGTCTGATCGGACGATTATCCACAAGCAAACTTCTGAATATTGAAATGTCAGTGGTTGGTTCTAGATTCTGAAGTGAAGACATTCAAGCCTTGTCGGCCCCACTCTGGGGTAGCGATAGTCGGTAGGCAGCAAATTAGCTGGCACTCATCAGAGTCCAGGCCGAGAACACCAGGAGCATGAACATGGCCGCACCCAAAGATCGTGAAAAAGCACTTGAGTCTGCACTCGCGCAGATTGACCGTCAATTCGGTAAGGGCGCGATCATGCGCATGGGCAGCGAAGAGCGTCCGCCGGTAGAGGTCATCCCAACCGGCTCGGTTGCTCTTGATGTTGCGCTCGGAATTGGCGGTCTTCCCCGTGGTCGAATTGTGGAGATTTACGGCCCTGAATCCTCGGGTAAGACGACACTAACGCTGCACGCAATTGCCAACGCTCAAAAGCAGGGAGGCATCGCTGCCTTCATTGACGCTGAGCACGCACTCGATCCCGATTATGCGCAGAAGCTGGGTGTCGACATTGACGCGCTGCTCGTCGCGCAGCCCGATACCGGTGAGCAGGCGCTCGAGATCGCAGACATGCTGATTCGCTCCGGCTCGGTCGATCTCGTTGTTATTGACTCCGTTGCCGCGCTCGTGCCGAAGGCCGAGATCGACGGTGAAATGGGTGACAGCCACGTTGGTCTTCAGGCGCGCCTTATGTCGCAGGCGCTCCGTAAGATCACGGGTAGCCTCAACGCGACGAAGACCACCGCTATCTTCATTAACCAGCTTCGCGAGAAGGTCGGCGTCTTCTTCGGCAGCCCAGAGACGACCTCAGGCGGTAAGGCGCTGAAGTTCTACGCTTCGGTTCGCCTTGATATCCGCCGTATCCAGACGCTGAAAGACGGTACCGACGCTGTTGGCAACCGTACTCGTGTGAAGGTCGTCAAGAATAAGATGGCCCCTCCTTTCAAGCAGGCTGAGTTCGATATTCTTTACGGTCACGGCATCTCGCGTGAGGGCTCGCTCATTGATTACGGTGTCGAGCACAACTTCATTAAGAAGAGTGGTGCTTGGTACACCTATGAGGGTGATCAGCTTGGCCAGGGCATGGAGAATGCTCGGCGCTTCCTCATTGAGCACGCTGATGTTGCACTCGAGATTGAAGAGAAAATTCTCACCAAGCTTGGCGTGAATGGACGTAAGGAAGAGCCTGCACTCGAGGCGAAGGTGGCTGATGCCGCTCCGGCCGCAGCAGACGCGACGAAGGGTGCCGCAACAAAGGCGCCAGCAGCCGCTGCGAAGACTCCCGCTGCTGCGAAGAAGAGTGCGTAAGTTCCATGGTCGTTCGGTTTCTGCCGGTTCCCGATGGGGAACCGGCACCGGCGCGGCCAGACCGCGAAAACTTTGCTGAGGTAGTCGAGCTCCGCGCGCGCTTCAGCTCCAGTTGGGCCACCCCTGCACAGGATGACGAATCTTTCGGGGATTCGACAGTTGCAGGCTCGGTTGAAGCGTTCTCCAGCCTCCGGGCTGGAAACCTCGTTACGGCAGCTTCACTGCGCGGTGATGCCAGTGCTCAGCCCGCGGTCAAGGCGGAAGCGTCCCCGGACGTCGACAATGGTGTGGTTTCACTTGCCTCCCATCGGAAGCGAAAGGTCTCTGGTGAGTCTGACGTGGCGCCAGCCTCGGAGTCGAGTACGGCAAGCTTCTCCGAGCCTGCTCCAGCGTCACCAAAGCGCAAGCGCGCAGCAAGCCCCCGCGCCGCTGAAATAGCAGACACAACCGAGGGCGAAGATACGCCGCTCAACGACATTGATGATGACGTTGTCCGCCTCATGGCCAAAAAAGCGCGTTCGAGCGGCGAGTTGCAGCGTGAGCTTGTACTTCTCGGTCATCTCGAGTTCGACGCTGAAGATGCGGTCGCTCGTGCGGTGGAAGCGTTGTACGTCGACGACGAAGGCCTTGCGCGCGCGGTTTGCACGAAGCTTCGCGACGGAAAAGGCGCGAGTCGTAGCCAAATCAGACAGAAGCTCCGTGATCGAAAGCTCCCAGACTCGGCGATCGAACTTGTCCTTGATGAGCTTGATGAGGAAGATGAAGACGCCCTGCTGCGCGAGACCGCGTTTGACCGCGCCCGCAAGATGGGCTCGCTTGATCGCGCAACCGCAGAGCGACGCCTCCTCGGCTTCCTAGCCCGACGCGGATGGGGCGGCGAAGCCGCACGTCGAGCAGTGCGTGACGCCCTCGAAGGCGGTACCCAACGACGCGGTGGGAGTGGCCGCTCAGGCGGTGTGCGCTTCCAGTAATACTCCTCGGTAGAATTGTGAGTTATGACCGCACCAGTTTCTGACCCCGTAACGATTGAGCTGTCTCCGGCCGCGCTCCGCCCCGACGGCAGCCCCCGAAGCTACACCGTTCGCACGCTCGGGTGTCAGATGAACGTGCACGACTCAGAGCGCATGTCTGGTTCGCTCGAGGCGGCCGGTTATGTGCCGGCAGAAGATCCGGCTCACGCGGACGTCGTGGTGATTAACACCTGCGCCGTCCGCGAGAACGCGGCGACCAAGCTCTATGGTCAGCTGGGCACACTGAATCGCACCAAGCTCGGCCGTGCGGGCATGCAGATTGCCGTCGGCGGTTGCCTGGCGCAGAAAGACCAGAGCGCCATCGTCGAAACCGCACCCTGGGTCGATGTCGTGTTCGGCACCCACAATGTGGGTTCGCTTCCGCAGCTGCTTGAGCGAGCTCGGCACAACGCAGAAGCGCAGGTCGAAATTCTCGAATCCCTCGAGCGTTTCCCATCGACGCTCCCAACGAAGCGTGACTCTGCCGCGAGCGGTTGGGTGTCGATTTCCGTCGGCTGCAACAACACCTGCACCTTCTGTATCGTGCCCTCGCTTCGCGGTAAGGAAAAAGATCGCCGCCCAGGTGACATTCTTGCCGAGGTGCAGGCGCTCGTTGATGACGGCGCGATCGAGGTCACGTTGCTTGGCCAGAACGTGAACACCTACGGCGTTGAGTTTGGTGACCGTCAGGCCTTTAGCAAACTACTCCGTTCGATGGGCGAGATCGAAGGTCTGGAGCGAGTACGCTTCACAAGCCCGCATCCCGCGGCATTCACCGAAGACGTGATTGCTGCGATGGCCGAAACGCACAATGTGATGCCGCAGCTGCATATGCCGCTGCAGTCAGGTTCGGACACCGTTCTCAAAGCGATGCGACGCTCATACCGTTCGAAAAAGTTCCTTGGAATTCTCGACTCGGTTCGCGAACAAATCCCTGGCGCCGCAATCACGACCGACCTCATCGTAGGCTTCCCAGGCGAAACCGAGGAGGACTTCGAAGATACGCTCCGAGTCGTCGAGGCCTCGCGCTTCTCAAACGCGTTCACTTTCCAGTACTCGATTCGTCCAGGTACTCCTGCCGCTGAGATGGAAGACCAGATTCCTAAGGAGATCGTGCAGGCGCGTTACGAACGTCTCATGGCCTTGCAAGATCGCGTCGCAGAAGAAGAGAACCGCAAGCTCATCGGTACGTCCGTCGAGATTCTCGTTTCGGCCGGTGCGAGTCGAAAAGGCGAGGCGACGCACCGCCTCCACGGTCGCTCAGCAGACAACCGTCTCGTGCACTTCTCGGTCCCGGAGGGTGCAGAAACGCCACGTCCCGGAGACATGGTCACGGCGCGTGTGAGCGATGCCGCTCCGTACTTCCTCATCGCAGATGACACCGAAATCTACGCGGTCCGCCGGACGCGCGCTGGTGACGCATGGGATCGCCGGCAGGCAGACAGCTGTGGCGTTCCGGCAACCCCCGGCGCGTCCGCCTCCGCGGCAGGTGCTGCGGTGAATCTCGGGCTGCCGACTCTCCGCGTCGGCGCGCCGACGATGTGAACGGGCCTGAGATGACTGACTCCGCAGAGCCTGAACGCAAGCCCCACCTGTGGGCCGTCGTTGGCGCAACTGGCACGGGAAAAACCGCGCTGTCGCTTGACCTTGCGACCCGCCTCCAAGCTGAGCACGGAGTCGCCGCTGAGATCATCAACGTCGATGCAATGCAGTTCTATCGCGGAATGAACATCGGTACCGCGAAGCTGCCCGAAGCTGAACGACAGGGCATCCCGCACCATCTCTTTGAAGCGCTCGATCCGCGCGAGGAAGCGACCGTTGCCTGGTACCAGCCGACCGCGCGCGCACTCATCGAAGCGATCCACGCGCGCGGCAACGATGCGATTCTGATTGGCGGATCAGGCCTCTACGTCTCGAGCGTCATCTTTGATTTCCAGTTCCCGCCGCGAGATGAGGCGATCCGCGCCCGGCTCGAGGCGGAGTGCGAACGGGACGGGGTCGCGCCCCTGCTCGCGAGGCTTGCAGCGTTGTCACCCGAGACGGCCGCGGCGGTGGACGCACGGAATCCGCGTCGCGTGATCCGTGCGCTCGAAGTTGCCGAAATGGGCGGTGACGCGCAGGTGACGTTGCCGACAGCGCCGGTGTACTGGTACCAGCCCACGCGCATCCTCGGCGTGCACTGCGAGCGTGCAGAGCTTGTTGAGCGGCTTGATCGCCGCGTCGAGCAGATGTGGGCTGACGGTCTCATCGCTGAGGTCGAGGCATTGCTCCCGAACGGCCTCGAAGAGGGGCCGACCGCGAGCCGTGCGATTGGATATGCGCAGGCGATCGCACAGATTCGCGGGGAGAAAACGCAGGAAGAGGCGATTGCTGAAACGCAGTTCCTTACTCGGCGCTACGCCCGCCGCCAGGTGAGCTGGTTCAAGCGCTACGCCGACGTGACCTGGTTGTCGCCGGGGGAGCCGGCACCGCTGTAGCGGCGCGACCTAACGGTTTCGTGCTTTGCGATAGGCAGACACCGATCCGGTGCCGGCAGCGATCGCGCCGAAGAGAAGTCCGGCAATCGGGAAGATCAGCCAAGAGATGTTCCACGCGTTGCCGATGAAGCTCCACAGCAGGTATGCGATCACAACGAACGGCCAGTAGAAGGACGCGATGACACCGATGATTCCGCCGTCTGCCTGCTCGGTGTTCACGAGGTGAGCCGCCACCGGGCCGCGTGCGCTGAGGATCTGCGACACTGATCGAGCCCAAGACGCTGAAACGAGCGTCGCAATGCCAATGGCTACCATGACCAGGGTGATCGCGACGCCGACCAGTAGCCAGGCACCGCGCGAGGGTTCCTGCGCCAGCAGCGCCAGCAGCACCAGCGGGAGTGGAGCAAACACCCAGCCACATCACCGCGAGCTGCAGCGCGCGTACGCGGCGGCGTTCATGCGTCTCGGCAACCGTCTCGACCCAGACCGTTACGGACTGGTCGGGGGTGAACTGAAGCTCGCGAATCCGCCGATGCGGACCCATCGTGCGCGTCACATCTATCATGAGGAACACCCCAACGGCGATGAACACGAACTGCGCGACAAGGCCGACCGCCAGTGCAGTGCTTGTCGTGACAGCGTGCGGGGACGCGTTGTGCCATGCAAGAAGCAGGATCACGATTACGGGTGAGGTGACAAACAGGGCAACGGCGCTTGCGAGGCGACCATTCACCTGGCGTCTTGCGTTCGAATAGGCCTGTGCTTCTTCGAGGGTGACGGCAGGGTGCGACTGAGACACCCGTGCCGCGGCTGGGGACGCAGGCGATACGGGAGAGGTGGCCGGTGCTGCAAAGGCGGCTGGTGTGCCCGATGCAACTGAAGCACCAGAAGAATCAGCGGTGCCGTGGAGACCTGGGGCAGGCATCGCGTGGGCGCTTGACTGGATCTCTGCCGAGATACCCAGCGTCGGAGCGATCTCATCAATGTTGCCAAACTCGGAGATGACACCTCCGATGGCCTCGTTTTCTGACATTCCGGCCGCGATGAAACCCTGGTAGGCGTCTTCCATCATGGTGCGAAGCTCGGCCTTTGCCTCGAAAAGCTTCGGCGTCTGCGGATAGGTGCCGAACATGGTTTCGAGGTAGGCAATGATCGTGTTCATACTGCTGTTCCTTCGATGAATCGGTCGACGACGGTCTTGGTCTGTTGCCATTCCGCCACTTTTTCGCGGAGGTGGGCTTCGCCCTCTGGCGTGATTTGGTAATAGGTGCGCGCTTTACCTGTCGCGGACTCGCCTGGGTACGAACTCACAAGCGCCGACTGTTCCAGCCGCTTCACCGCTGTGTAGAGCGTGGTCTGCTTGATGCTGTAACTGCCAGCGCTCGTCTCACCGATTTGCTGTACGAGTTCGTATGCGTACGACGGGCCGGAGCGTAGTAGTGATAGCACCATGAGATCGACATATCCGTGGATCGCGTCAGCACTAATTAGCTGCTCGTTCATTGCGCCCCCTCACCTTCGTTGCACTCGCCGTACTACGGTAGTCGTAGTACGTCAAACGAGTGTGGTCCGCGAAGCCCCGCCAACTACGCGAAAAGGGCTCCTTCTCCCGAAACGGATAGTTTCTTGCGACAGAAACTAGTGTTTTCGAGAGAAAGAGCCCTTTTCGAGGGTGTGAGGGGCTAGGAAGCCAGGAGCCTAGTCGCGCAGGGCCTCAATGATGTGGAAGCCTTTGCTGCGCGCGATGCGGTCAATGCTCAGGTCATCGAATGAGGCGTCGATCCACTTCTGTAGTGAGTCAGCGCCAAGGTGCTTCGCGACCACGAGGTACGCCGAGCCACCGGGCATGAGGCGGGGAAGCCAGGTCGACAGAATCTCGTGCAGCACTTCCTTGCCCACGCGAATAGGCGGGTTCGAACGAATCTGCGCGAACTGCAGGTCTGCGGGGACATCTTCGGGGGCAGCAACATGCACGTTGGTGAGGCCGAGGCGGGCCGCATTGGCTGCGGTGAGCTCGCGCGAACGAGCATTGACGTCGACGGCCCAGACGGGCGTCGACGGGTTCTCGAGCGCCGCGTCGAGTGCGATGGGTCCCCAACCGCAGCCGATGTCGAGAATCGGGCCAGCATCGCCGACGCCGTTTGCCTCAATGTCGATGAGTGTATCGAGCAAGATCTCCGTACCGCGGTCAAGGTGCTCGGGGCTGAAGACACCGCCGGCCGTTGAGACGGTCCGCGGCTCACCCGCAAGGATGACCTCGATGTCGCGCAGGCGCATCTCGCCGGCCGGGGTTTCGGAGAAGTAGTGCTGATTCACCCCTCAAGTATCTCAGGCGAGGGGTGCGCTTGCGGTGAACAGGGCTGTCAGATCGCCCGCGTGCGGCTTAGACTGGAGGTCAGATGACGAAGAACAACGATTTCGATGCGCCAGAGTTCGACGAGTTCGATGATGAGTTCGGCAGCGATGCGGCCGCAGACGACACCGGTTTTGATGCGGCAGATCCGCTCGCGCGCCTGCTTGCCCGTGCAGATCGCGAGCAAGCCCATGTGACCCGTGACCTCGGTGAGGAGCCGCTGCGCCGTTTCGGAAGCGGCCAGGCTCAGGCGCTTGGTGACGACGCGCACGACGCAGAGCACGATGCGTATGACTCGATCCGTATGGAGCGCGACGACCGTGCTGCGCTCACGCGTATCTCTGGCCTTTCGACCGAGCTTGAAGACGTCACCGAAGTTGAGTACCGTCAGCTTCGCCTGGAGAACGTCATTCTGATCGGTATCTACTCGGCGAAGAGTTCGGAAGACGCGGAGAACTCGCTGCGCGAGCTTGCCGCGCTTGCGGAGACTGCCGGCGCAAATGTGCTTGATGGCTTGCTGCAGCGCCGTCCGAACCCCGACCCTGCGACGTACCTCGGCAAGGGTAAGGCTCGTGAGCTGGCTGACTTGGTGGCCGCGACCGGCGCCGATACCGTCATTGCCGACACTGAACTCGCGCCGAGCCAGCGCCGTGCGCTTGAGGATGTCGTCAAGGTAAAGGTCATTGACCGCACCACGGTGATCCTTGATATCTTCAGCCAGCACGCAAAGAGCCGTGAGGGCAAGGCGCAGGTCGAGCTTGCTCAGCTCGAATACCTCATGCCCCGCCTGCGTGGTTGGGGTGAGTCGATGTCCCGTCAGGCCGGTGGCCAGGTTGGCGCCGGTGGTGCTGGTGGCGCTGGCATGGGCTCGCGTGGTCCCGGCGAGACAAAGATTGAGCTTGATCGTCGCCGGATCCGCACCCGCATGGCCAAGCTGCGCAAGCAGATCGCTGGCTTCGCTCCGGCGCGTGAGGCAAAGCGCGCGAACCGTAAGCGCGGAGAGGTGCCATCGGTCGCGATCGCTGGCTACACGAACGCTGGCAAGTCGAGTCTGGTGAACCGCCTGACCGCGACTCAGGAACTCGTGCAGAACCAGCTGTTCGCGACCCTGGATACCGCGGTGCGCGGATCGGAGACTACCGACGGTCGTACGTTCACGTACACCGACACTGTTGGCTTCGTGCGAAACCTGCCGCACCAGCTCGTTGAAGCGTTCCGCTCGACGTTCGAAGAGGTTGCCGATGCAGACGTGATTCTCCACGTCGTTGACGGTTCTCACCCAGACCCCGAAGCGCAGCTGAAGACTGTGCGCGATGTCATTGCAGAGGTAGATGCGCAAGACGTAACCGAGATTGTTGCCTTTAACAAGGCGGATCTCTTCGACGACGCGCAGCGCATGCTGCTCCACGGCCTCGTACCCGACGCGGTCTTCGTGTCAGCACGCACCGGCGAGGGGCTCGAAGAGCTCAAATCTCGGGTGTATGCCGCACTCCCGGTTTCCGATCGCGAGGTCACGGTCGTGGTGCCCTACGACCGGGGTGACCTCGTCGCAGAGATGCATGAGCGCAACCGCGTGCTCGAGACGGAGTACGTCGAGACTGGTACACAGGTCCGCGCGCTCGTCAGCGACGAAATGTACTCGAAGCTCGAGCCGTACCTGGTTGAGGAAGTTGCGTTGTAGGCAGCATCCGGCAAGCGCCGACCCTATAAGCAGTCCGCAATAACCCCGTCACCCATAAGGCGGGGTTATTGCATAAGTTCACGTTATTCATATAGCGAAATATTCGTGCGTCATGTGACACCCCGAAGTTAGCGTGTAAGCGTTCCACGGGGAGGGCCTCGCGATGCAGCGGCGGTCCAATCCTTGAGTTCTACTTAAAGGAAGTCACCATGACCGCACACGCACTGCCCACCGCCACCATCCTCGGCTACCCCCGCATCGGCCGCGAACGTGAACTCAAGCGCGCGGTCGAGTCGTTCTGGAAGGGCGACATCGACCAGGCTGAGCTCCGCACTCGCGCAGCAGCTCTCCGCGCGACAACCCGCGCACGCCTGGTTGAGCTCGGCCTCCCCGCAGCCGGCGGAGCTGTTCCTGAGAGCTTCAGCTTCTACGACCAGGTACTTGACGCGACCCTCGCGCTTGGTGCGATTCCGGCCCGCTTCGGCGCGATCGAGGGTAACGACCTCGACGTCTACTTCACGCTTGCTCGCGGAAACGCAGAGCACCAGCCGCTCGAGATGACCAAGTGGTTCGACACCAACTACCACTTCTCGGTCCCCGAGATCTCGGAGCACACCGCGTTCGCCGCGCACCCCACAGCACTCGTCGAACAGGTTCGCGAAGCACAGGCGCAGGGCATTGAAACCCGCCCCGTGCTTGTCGGCCCGGTCACCTACCTGCTCCTGGCGAAGGCCGCAGATGACGCAGCTGCAGACTTCAACCCGGTCAGCCGCCTTGCTGACGTCGTCGCTGTCTACGCTGAGTTGCTTGAGGCGCTCGCCGCAGCTGGCGCAACCTGGGTGCAGTTTGATGAACCCGCACTCGTCTCTGACTCGGTGCCCGGCGATCGCAAGGCCACCCTTGCCCTCATCGAGCAGGCGTACGAGCAGCTCGGCGCAGTGGCAAACCGACCGAGCATCCTCCTCACGACCCCGTACGGCAATGCGGCTGACGCACTCGTCGCACTGGGCAAGCTCCCGGTCGAGGCCGTCCACGCAGACCTTGTGCGCGGATCCCTTCCCGCAGCAGCCCTCGCTGACGGCACGTTCGCATCGGCGTTCGAGGGCAAGCAGTTCGTTGCCGGCGTTGTTGATGGCCGCAACATCTGGCGCACGGACCTCCGCGCGGCATTCGAACAGACCGAGACCGCCCAGCGCGCTGGCGTGAACACCGTCATTGGCACCTCAAACAACCTGCAGCACGTCCCGCACGATGTCGCTGCTGAGTCGAAGCTCGATGCACGCCTGAAGTCGTGGCTCGCATTCGCTGATCAGAAGGTCGAGCAGGTCGTTGTCCTCGCGAAGGGACTCACCGAGGGTGCAGCTGCAATCGAAGCTGAGCTCGCAGAAGTCGACCGCGTACTCGCTGACCGCGCCTCGGCGCCTGGTGTACGCGTTGACGCGATCCGCGCCCGTACCGGTGCAGTGACCGCCGCAGACCGCGATCGCGCGTCGGAAGAAGATCGCCGTGCAGCGCAGCTCGCACTTGGCATCCCTGAGCTCGCAACGACCACGATTGGTTCGTTCCCGCAGACCACTGAGATCCGCAAGGCACGTGCATCGTTCAACCGCGGGGAGATCGATGGTGCTGCGTATGATGAGTTCCTGCGCGCTGAGATCGGTTCGGTCGTGAAGCTCCAGGAAGAGATCGGCCTGGACGTGCTCGTGCACGGCGAGGCTGAGCGCAACGACATGGTGCAGTACTTCGCTGAAAACCTCGACGGTTTCTCGGTGACTGAGAACGGCTGGGTGCAGTCGTACGGCACGCGCGCGACCCGCCCCTCGATCCTCTGGGGTGACGTGTCACGTCCCGCACCCATCACCGTCGCGTGGAGCAGCTACGCGCAGTCACTCACCGATCACTTCGTGAAGGGCATGCTCACCGGGCCCGTGACGATCCTCGCGTGGTCGTTCGTGCGTGACGATCAGCCGCTCGCAGACACCGCGAACCAGGTTGCGCTCTCGCTGCGCGATGAGATCGACGATCTCGTTGCCGCCGGCATCAAGATTGTCCAGGTCGATGAGCCCGCACTGCGCGAGCTCCTTCCCTTGGACGCGGATCGCCAGGCTGCGTACCTTGACTGGTCGGTCGGCTCGTTCCGCCTTGCGACCGCTGGCGCTGCTCCTGAGGTGCAGATCCACACGCACCTCTGCTACTCGGAGTTCGGTGAGATCATCGATGCCGTTGACGGCCTCGACGCAGACGTCACCTCGATCGAGGCCGCGCGCAGCCGCATGGACGTCGTCGTACCGCTCGGTGATCACGGCTACAGGCGCGGCATCGGCCCCGGTGTCTACGACATCCACTCGCCGCGCGTGCCGAGCATCGAGGAGCAGACCGAGCTCATCCGTATCGCTGCCGAGCACATCCCCGGCAAGCAGCTCTGGGTGAACCCCGACTGCGGTCTGAAGACCCGTGGTTACGACGAGACCGTTGCCAGCCTGAGCAACCTCGTCGCAGCTGCGAAGGCAGTGCGCGGAGCCTAAATTGAGCACCAACGATATTCCAGCTGGGGCAGTGAATGCCGCTGCCCCAGCTGGGCGTCCCTGGGAGGCCGGGACGCTCCCGACCGAGCAGGTGGGCTCGTTGCCTCGCCCTGCTGCGCTCCAAGCTGCCGTACTCGATCTCGAGATCGGTGTGCTTGCGCGCGACGAATTTGCGCGGATCCAAGACGCCGCTGTCCGAGACACCCTTGATCGGCTCATCGCGACGGGCTCGCCCATCGTGAGTGACGGTGAGCAGCGCCGCCAGAGCTTCGCGAGCTACCCGCTCGGCGCAGATGATCTGGATGAGGGGCCGGTGTTTGCTGTGTTCGCTGACGGTCATCACCGTGTGGTGCCGTCGATTTCGGCGCCGCCGTTCCGCTTCCAGGGGTGGGCCGCAGACGATGTTTCGGCGATCCGCCCACTCACTGACCTGCCCCTGAAACAAGCTGTGATCTCGCCGTCGATGCTCTCGCTCATGGTGCATGCTGAGCAGGCTGGTAGTTCTGTGCGTGCCGAGCTTATTGAGGACATCGTGGCTGGCTGCGCCAAAGATATTCAGCGCTGTTTTGCAGCTGGTGCGAGCCGGGTGTCCATTGATTTCACTGAGGGACGACTCGCGCTTCGCCAGGATCTCCGTGCGCCGTGGGCAGGCCCCGCAGCGCTCGGCGGATTCATCGAACTCATCAACGCCGTGCTTGACCGTCTCACGTCGGAACAGCGCGGCGACGGGCGTCCACACCTGTCCCGGAAACGCGAACGACTCTGCGCACAGCGCCGACATCGACTATGCCGCGCTCATTCCCGAGCTGTTTCAGATCGAGGCGGGGTATTTCCTCATGCAGGCGGCGAGCGAGAAAGATCCGGGTCGCGTTGCGCGCCTCGTCGGTCGCGAACTCACCGCGCTCGCCGGGGCCGGGCGACAGCAGCCGCGCGTGCTGCTCGGCGTCACCGACCCGACGAGTCCGCGCCTTGAGACCGCGGAGCACGTGCGCGACCAGCTCGTGAACGCTGCCCGTTTCATTCCTGCCGAGCTCCTCGGCTCCACTGATGATTGCGGCTTCTCGCCGTACCTCATCGATGAAAAGCCCCGTCACGGGTCGCCTGACTACGCCCGTGACGTCGCATTCGCTAAGGTTGCGGCCCGCGTACGCGGAACGCAGATGGCGAGTGACCACCTGGCGGGAGGCGCACAATGACCGTGCAACACACGACGCTGCTGACGGGATCCGCGCCTACCCAGACGCGATTCTCGTTTGAGGTCTTCCCCGCGCGGACGGGAGCGGCAGCACTCGCTCTCGGTCACGCGGTGCAGCACCTCGCAGCCGCGAATCCGGATTTCGTTTCTGTCACGTACGGTGCGAACGGGTCGCATCGAGATGAGTCTGTTGACCTGCTGAAGTACCTCCGTACCCACACGGATGTACTGCCTCTGGCGCATCTCACGACGGTTCGCGAGAACCGTGATTCGCTGCTGCAGATTATTCACGACCTCATGGATGCCGGCATTCATGACTTCTTGGCGCTGCGGGGGGATCCGCCGCGTGGGATGACTGAGGAGTCAACCGAGGTCGCTGGTTCGCTCTCAGCGCGCGAACTCGTGGAGCTGGCTGCTGAGGCGCGTGCTGCGCGGCCCGCGTTCACGAGTGTCGGTCGTACCGCGGTCGCGGTGTACCCGAATGGGCACCCCCAGTCGCGCGGGCGCAATGCCGATATCGAGTGGCTGCTTGCGAAACAGGAGGCTGGCGCTTCACTCGGTATTACCCAACTGTTCTTCCACGCGGATGAATACTTGAGCTTCGTTGCAGACGCCCGTGCGCAGGGTGTGAAGCTGCCGGTGTTGCCTGGCCTTATGCCGGTCTCGACAAGCGCGCAACTGCGAAAGGTCGCGGAACTCGCAGGGCAACCTGCTCCCGCTGCGCTCGAAAAAGCGATGCAGGAAGCTGGCGGGTTCGCGCCAGAACTTGGCGTTGAGCATACGGTCGAACTCGCACGTGAGCTCATTGCGGGTGGTGCGCCGTCGATTCACCTGTACACGTTCAATCGCCATGAACAGGTGCTTACGGTGCTGCGCGAGCTTGGGTTGCTCGTGCGAGACCCGCTGGCATAAGTATCTACAGAAAAGCGCGACGCTGCTGAGTGCAGTGTCGCGCTTTTCGAGGTTTTGGGGCGCGGATCAGACCGAACGGAAGACCGAAACCACCTTGCCGAGCACCTCGGCGTGATCGCCAAGGATTGGCTCGAACGCGCTGTTGCGGGGGAGGAGCCAGGTGTGGCCGTCCCGGCGCCGGAAGACCTTGACGGTCGCTTCACCGTCGAGCATGGCCGCGACCATATCGCCGTTCTCTGCTTCGCGCTGCTGACGGACGACAACGAAGTCGCCGTCGCAGATCGCGGCATCGATCATTGAGTCGCCGACGACCTTTAGCATGAACAGGTTGCCGTCTCCCACGAGCTGGCGGGGGAGCGGGAAGACCTCTTCGACCTGCTGGTCGGCAGTAATCGGAACACCCGCTGCAATCTGGCCCACGAGAGGAACAAAACTCGTCTCGGCGACCTCGGTCGACTGCCCGTCGCCCATGGCGCTGCGGGTCTCGGCGAGTTCGATCAAGATTTCCAATGCGCGGGGGCGATTCGGGTCGCGTCGAATGTACCCAGCCACCTCGAGGCGGCTGAGCTGGTGCGTCACGCTGGAAAGCGACGACAGGCCAACGGCGTCACCGATCTCACGCATACTTGGCGGGTAACCGCGACCCTCTACCGAACGGCAAATGAACTCGAGGATGGCACGCTGCTTCTCTGTGAGGGGCTTCGTGCGTGCTGTGCCGTCGACCATTGCGCTTCCGTTCGTAACCACTTCTTCTGTGCATTCACTTCGCTTGGGGCGAGCAAATCTTGGAATGTCAGTGGTGGGTGTTTTGGTGGGGGTGTTGTTTCGAAACCCTAACTCCCAAATACATATCTGACAAACATGTGTTCGAGTGTCGTTTGAAAGATATCGAAAACGAGAGTTGTGAAATCGAAGCTTCGAAGATATATTCGAAAGAGATGTTCGAACGCGCTTCGTGAAGATTCGAAAAGAGGCGCTCCTGAACTCCCGATTTTTGGAGGAAGAGCTCGTGACTACTAACACCATGACTCCCGCAGTGACTTTCATGAACGAGCAGTTCGACGCAATGCAGCGTCTCGCGCCTGCCGCAGCGGTTGCGCAGCGCGAGTCTGCGCAGGGCGCAATGAAGATTCGTCTCACCCGTCGCGGCCGCGCAGTGTTCGGTGCGCTGGGCACCATGCTGTTCGCAGTAGCGCTGGCGGTGGCCGCACTTATGTCGGCTCCGAGTGCCCAGGCAACGCTTGCCAATAGTGAGCAGGAGTTCACGTACGTGGTTGCTGCGCCCGGTGCCTCGCTCTGGTCAATTGCAGAGAAGATCGACCCGCAGGCCGACCCTCGCGATTTGGTTGCTGAACTTGCTCGCCTGAACCAGCTGCCCACAGCTGACATTCAGGTCGGCGACGCGATCGCAATTCCGCTTCGCTACAGCGCCGGTGAATAGGCGCTCAGTTCCCGTAACACCCAGGCGATCGTTCGCCTGCCGTCGCTAGACTGAGCGACGTGGCTAAACTCAGCGATCTCCCTCTCCGATCAAACCTCGTGGGCAAGATGCCGTACGGCGCTCCCCAGGACCCGGTTCCCGTGAGCCTGAACGTGAACGAGAACACCCATCCGATTTCGGAGGAGGTGCTCGCAGACATTGTTACTTCACTCGCTGAGGCAGTGAGAGGGGTGAACCGCTACCCCGACCGCGAGGCAACCGAGCTCCGAACGGAGCTCGCAAAGTACCTCGGACATGACCTCACCTGTGAACAGGTGTGGGCGGCAAATGGCTCGAACGAGGTGCTGCAGCAGGTATTGCAGGCATTCGGTGGTCCGGGCCGTACGCTCTTGAGCTTCACCCCGACTTACTCGATGTACCCGCTCCTCGCAGACGGTACCGACACCGGTTGGGTCGCAGTGCCGCGTCCCGCTGACTACGCACTCACGCCTGAGCATGTTGCTGCCGCGCTTGCCGAGCACAAGCCCGACATCGCGATCATCTGTGGCCCGAACAACCCCACAGGTACGCCGCTTACCCGCGAGACGATCCTCGCGGCCTACGATGCTTTTGACGGCATCCTCATCGTTGATGAGGCTTACCACGAGTTCGACGACGAGAACCCGACCGCGGTTGAACTGCTTCCCGGTCGTCACCGTCTGCTTGTATCGCGCACCATGAGCAAGGCCTTTGCGTTCGCTGGTGTTCGCCTTGGCTACCTCGCGGCTGACCCGGCCGTCATCGACGCGCTTCGCCTCGTCCGCCTGCCGTACCACCTCTCAGCGCTCACTCAAGCGGCTGCTACCACCGCGCTACGTCACGCCGCGACGATGCTCTCGACCGTTGACGCGATCCGTGATGAGCGAGATCGTCTCCAAGCCGAGCTCGCTGCGATGGGCTACCGCGTGCACGAGTCAGGTGCGAACTTTGTGCTTGTCGGCGGCTTCGTCGACCCGGCTGCCATGTTCGAAGCGCTCTTCGCCCGTGGCATCCTCGTGCGTAACCTCGGAATCGACGGTCACCTCCGTATCACGGCAGGTACCCCTGACGAGACCACGCAAGTCATCGATGCGATCCGTGAAATCACCGCAGAGGTTGGAGTGACCGCATAATGGGAACCCCGATTGCCGCGCTGTCGCGTGCCGAGCTTGAACTTCGTTACCGTCGCACCCGACTCGTGAGTGTTGTTGTCGGTATTCTCCTAGTGGTCGCCGCAGTCATGATTGGCGTGATGTGGCAGGGCGGTGCCGGCGTTGGCAGTACTGCCGCTGGTGCGAACGGTTCGAACTCCGGCACTGCTGACGCCGCTGAAGGCGCTGCAAACTGCCCTGTCAAAGACCGACGCGATCCCGACGATTTCATGGCTATCGGTGACATCGATGCGCCAGTCGTCATGCATGAATGGACCGACTTCCGTTGTCCGTGGTGTGGCAAGTACACCCGAGAGACGATGCCCGAACTCATCAAGGAGTACGTTGACACCGGCAAGGTGCGCATCGAGATCCATGATGCAGCCCTTGTCGGTGGCGAAGAATCAGTCAAGATTGCTGGTGCAGCGCGAGCAGCTGGCGTGCAAGGCAAGTACTTTGAATTCCTCGACGGGGTCTACGAGCACCAGGGGGCCACAGACAACGCCGCGCTCAGCGACGCTGACCTGACTGCGCTCGCGAAAGCAGCCGGTGTGGCTGACTTGGACGCATTTGATCAGGCCGTGGCGGAAGGCACTCACGAAGACGCTGTGCGTGAGTCAACCGCTGAATCACAGCAGCTTGGCGTATCTGGAGTTCCGTTCTTCGCGCTGAGTGACTGCGCGAGCCCGCTCAGCGGTGCGCAAACGATCGAGACCTTCCGGGCCGCGATCGACGCGAAGCTCGAGGAAACGAAGTAGCGTTTCCGTGGGCTCCATCAACCTGTTCGGTGCTTTCCTTGGCGGCATGCTGGCCATTCTGAGTCCGTGTTCCGTCATGCTGTTACCGGCGTTCTTCGCGTATGCATTCCCGAACACAGGTCGGTTGGTGAGCCGCACGGGGGTCTTCCTCGCTGGTCTTGTGGTCACGCTCGTGCCTATTGGTGCGCTTGCGGGAACGCTTGGTGGCTGGATCAATCTCCATCGCGGATCGTTGCTCACCTGGTTCGCGGTCATCGTCATCGTGTTTGGCGTGGTGATGCTATTTGGAATCCGCATCCCCGGTCTCACGAAAACGCAGGGCGCCTCGAGCGCATCTGCACTCTCGGTGTTCTCACTTGGTGCGGTATACGGCCTCGCTGGTGGCTGTGCCGGGCCAATCTTCGGCGCGATCCTGGCACTTTCCGCGTTTGGCGGGAGCGCGCTCACTGGCGCGCTCACGATGTTCGTCTACGCGATCGGTATGGTCGTTCCGATGCTCCTGCTCGCGATCCTGTGGGACAGGCTGCCCATCATTCGGCGGATCGTGCGCCCACGCGAGCTCGTCATTGGAAAATGGCGCAACTCCTGGACCTTCATCATCGGTGGTCTGATCACGATCGCTGTCGGCATCCTACTCATCGTGACCGACGGCACTGAGGCGCTGTCTGGCATGCTCGGCGTCGACCAGCAGGCCGTGCTTGAGAACGGCGCACTGCAGGCAGGGGCCGCCGTTCCCGACTGGGTCGTGCTTGTCATATTGGTCGCATGTGCGTTGTTGATCTGGTGGTTTACGAGACGGGCCCGTGAATCCCGTCCCGAATCGGTGGACAGCTCAGAAGCACGCGGGTGAACGGGATAGACTCTTCACATGACTGCAACCGGGCGCACTGCCGCACTTGAGCGCGTGACAAGCGAATCCTCCATCAAGCTGAGCATCGATCTCGACGGAACAGGCAAGGCCGATATTGCCACCGGCGTTCCATTCTTCGACCATATGCTGACGGCATTCGCCAAGCACTCCGCTTCGGATCTCACGGTTCGTGCCGAAGGCGATGTGCACATCGACGTACATCACACCGTCGAAGACACCGGCATTCTGCTCGGTCAGGCGATTCTTGAGGCGCTCGGCGACAAGCGCGGCATCACCCGCTACGGTGATGCGTACTGCCCCCTTGATGAGTCGCTCGCGCACGCGGTCGTCGACATCTCGGGGCGCCCATACCTCGTGCACTCGGGCGAACCCGCAGGCTTCGAGTTCCACCTCATCGGCGGTCACTTCACCGGTTCGATGGTGCGTCACTTCTTTGAGGCAATCGTCCTTAACGCGCGCCTGACCGCGCACATCAAGCTCGTTGAGGGTCGTGATCCGCACCACATTGCCGAGGCAGAGTTCAAGGCGTTTGCGCGAGCATTCCGCCAGGCAAAGTCGGCTGACGCAGTCATGGCCGGCATCATCCCGTCGACGAAGGGTGCACTGTGAGCGAAGCACGACCCAAGGTTGTAGTTCTGGCCTATGGTTCGGGCAATGTCCACTCGGCCATAACCGCGCTTGAGCACGCAGGCGCTGACGTTGAGCTGACGGCGGATCCCGCGGCAGTCGCCGCGGCCGACGGTCTCTTCGTTCCTGGCGTTGGTGCGTACGATGCCGTTATGAAGCAGCTCCTCGCAGTGCGCGGTGACGAACTCATCGATCGCCGCCTCGCTGGCGGCCGCCCGGTGCTGGGTATCTGTGTTGGACATCAGATCATGTTTGACCAGGGCATCGAACGTGGCGTGACTGCGGAGGGCCTCGGTCAGTGGCCGGGCACCGTACGTCAGCTCGAGGCACCCCGCCTGCCGAACATGGGCTGGAGCAAGGTTGAGACGCCTGCTGGTTCGAAGCTTTTCGCAGGCATCGAAGACGAATACTTCTACTTTGTGCACAGTAACGCTGCGACGGAGTGGACCATCGAAGGTCGCACGGAGGCTACCCGCCCCCTCGTGACCTGGAGCGAGGCTGGCGAGCGCTTCATCGCCGCGGTCGAAAACGGCCCGCTCACGGCAACCCAGTTCCATCCTGAGAAGTCCGGTGAAGCCGGGCTGCAGCTGCTGCGCAACTGGATTTCTACGCTCTAATTCGCGGAAGATCCGCGACAAATCAAGGAACATTGAATGTCACACCTCAACAGCACACCGGCGCTTACGCTGCTCCCCGCGATTGACATGGTCAATGGTCAGGCCGTGCGCCTGACTCAGGGTGAAGCAGGTACCGAGACCGGTTACGGCGACCCCGTAGACGCGGCTCTCGACTGGATCGAGCAGGGCGCGGAGTGGATTCACCTCGTCGACCTCGACGCAGCATTCGGCCGTGGCAGCAACGTTGGTGTTGCAAAGAAGATCATGGCTCGCTCGGGCAAGACGAACATCGAGTTCTCCGGCGGCATCCGCGATGATCGCAGCCTTGAGGCGGCAATCGAGATGGGCGCGGCACGTGTGAACCTCGGCACCGCAGCGCTTGAGAATCCCGAGTGGACTCGCTCGGCAATCGCCCGCTACGGCGAGAAGATTGCTGTAGGCCTCGACGTGCGTGGCGAGACCCTTGCCGGCCGTGGTTGGACCGAAGAGGGCGGCAACCTTTGGGAGGTGCTCGAACGCCTCGAAGACGCAAACTGCCCTCGCTACGTCGTCACCGACGTCACCAAAGACGGCACCATGCGCGGCCCGAACATCGAGCTTCTGCTCGAGGTATGCCGTCACACGTCGCGCCCGGTTGTCGCTTCTGGCGGCATCTCGAGCCTCGATGATCTTGCAGCACTGCGCGAGCAGGTGCCGGCTGGCATCGAGGGTGCAATCATCGGTAAGGCGCTTTACGACGGCGCATTTACTTTGAAAGCGGCACTCGACGTCGCATCGAACTAAGCCTGGTGCCCCGCGCGAATAGCGCGGGGTTCCTCGCGTATAAGGCGGTTTCACTATGGCGATTAAGAAGCTCCCCTCGACCGGCGATATGCCGCGTACCACCGGCGTACCCGAATCACTCGTAGCTGGCGGCGACGCCGACTCGGCCGGCTTCCCCTGGGAAGGGCGCACATTCGAGCACCACGAGACCGCATTTGCTGACGATGATGGCTCAACTCCCGAGTCATACCTCGTTGCGCTCGGTGCGATGCGCGAGGCCGCAGCTGGGCTCGCAGGTGCGGCGGATCAGGCAGCAGCGTTTGCGCTGCTCGGCCAGCGTCGTGCTGAACTCATTGTCGCGCTGTCGGGGATCCGCCTCTTGATTCCGTTGGTTGCTGAGGCAGGCGACATTGGTGAAACGCCTGACGGTCGCATCGTGGAGAAATCGCAAGAATTGTCAATCGTGACGGTCGCTGCGCCGGACGGTCGTCGGGTCATGCCTGTCTTCACGTCTGCAGAGGCAATGCGTGCGTGGAACGCAGAAGCGCGACCGATTCCGGTGCCGGCACCGCAGGCCGCGGTGGCAGCAGCGCAGGAAGAAACCGACCTCCTCATCATCGATCCCGCGAGCGGTGAGTCCCGGGTGGGTATCCGTCGCCCCGAGCTCAAAGCGCTCGCGCTTGGTGAAGCGCAGCTCCCGGCGTGGGCTGATGTGCACGTGCGAAACGCCTTCCTCGAGGCAAGCTCGGGAGATCCGCGTTTGCAGGCACTCGCCGTCATTCCAGGTGACCCGACCGGTGAGCTGCTCTCGGCCGAAACCGAAGTGCGATTGCTCGTTGAATCTGGTCTGTCTCGCGAAGAACTCGCTGATCTCGTGACCTCCCTGCAGCAACGCTGGGCGGCAAATTCCGTCATCGCTGAGCGTGTTGACTCGCTCAAGGTTGTGCCACAGATGCCCGCATAGCCTTGCCTCAGCGTTGGACCCTGGTGATACGCTAGCTCGGTTATTAACCGTCTGCGCCGCCCCGGGGCGGCGCTTGAGAAAGGCTGACGCATGTCATCTGCAAAGGTCACTGGCGCGCCGAAGCGAGAACAGTGGACAGGCCAGCTTGGCTTCATCTTCGCTGCGATCGGTTCGGCTGTCGGACTTGGCAACATTTGGCGTTTTCCTGGCGTCGCATATGAAAACGGTGGCGGAGCATTCCTCATCCCGTATTTCGTTGCGCTCTTGACTGCCGGCATTCCCATTCTGCTGTTTGACTACGCAATTGGTCACCGCTTCCGTGGTTCTGCTCCACTCGCGTTCCGACGCGCTGCTGGTAAGGGCGGCGAGGCAATTGGCTGGTTCCAGGTCATGATTAACGTATTCATTGCTACCTACTACGCAGTCGTGGTCGCGTGGGCAGTGAGCTACTTCGTGTTCTCGTTTAATCTCAAGTGGGGCGACGACGCCGCAGGCTACTTCATCGGTGAGTTCTTGCAGACCTCAGAGGCACCGTTCACGATGGACTTCGTTCCCGCACTACTGATTCCAGTAGCTGCAATTTGGGCCGTGGTACTGATCGTGCAGGCAACCGGTGTCGCGAAGGGTATCGAGAAGATGAACGTCGTCTTCCTGCCGCTTCTCGTCATCACGTTCCTCGCGCTCGTGATTGGCGCACTGACGCTGCCTGGCGCACTTGAAGGCGTCAGCGCCTTCTTTACGCCTGACTTCGCCGCACTGGCCCAGCCAAAGGTGTGGATCGCAGCCTATGGACAGGTATTCTTCTCGCTTTCGGTCGCGTTCGGCATCATGGTGACGTACTCCTCGTACCGGAAGCGTCGCTCGAACCTTTCTGCTCCCGGCCTTGTCGTTGCATTCGCGAACTCGTCGTTCGAGCTGCTCGCTGGCGTCGGAGTCTTCGCTGCGCTCGGCTTCTTCGCTGCACAGCAGGGTATCGGTGTGAGTGACATTGAGGGTATCGCTGGTGTGAGCCTTGCATTCATTACATTCCCGGCAATCGTCGCCGAGATGCCAATGAGTCAGCTCTTCGGCATCCTGTTCTTCGGCTCGATCTTCCTCGCCGGCATCACCTCGCTCATTTCCGTGCTCGAGGTCATCATTTCTGCGGTGATGGACAAGTTTGGTCTCTCGCGCAAGCAGGCAGTGTGGGGTGTTGGTGGCCTCTTGGCGATCGTGTCGCTCTTGCTCTACACGACGACCTCCGGTCTGAACACCCTCGACGTCATTGACAACTGGGTGAACAACTTCGGCATCGTCTTCGCGGCGGTTGTCTCAACTGTTGTCGTGATGTGGATCTATAAGCGCGGGCCAGAGCTGTCTTACCACGTGTCCTCGCTGTCGACCTTCAAACTTGGTCGGACCTGGCGCTTCTTCGTTGGCATTCTCAGCCCGGTCGTGATCGGTGTGATGTTGGTTCAGGTGGTTATTGCGCTCGTCAAGGACGGCTATGGCAGCTACCCGAGCTGGTATACCAACCTCTTCGGTTGGGGCTGTGTTGCCATTATGGTGCTCGCCGCGCTGCTCCTTACGGCGGTGCCTTGGAAGCGCAGTCCGGACCAGTTCGTGCCATACCCCGCGTTCGACTCGAAGCAGGGCAAGCACCTGGTCGGCACACCGATGAACCCAACTCTTGAAGGGAATGAGTCATGACCCCGATTTCCATCACCTTCATGGTGCTGTCGTTCGTGCTCCTGTGGGGCGGGCTTATCGCGAGCTCGATCTTCCTGACGAAGCGACCTGAACTTGACGAGTCTGAATACCCCGAGGGCGAGTCAGACGATGTCGATGAGGCGCTGCACAAGGTCAGCAAGTCCTACGAGTAGCCCATGCGGGCGATGTCTCGGGGGGATCCTCCGAGGCATCGCCCGCCACGCTAGCCAAAGACCGACAGCAACGCGACATAGCTCGCGGTGCCGACGGCAATACTCACGAGTGCTTTGCGCTTCGTGAAGAGGTGGGTGATGACCGTTACGCCGGAAGCGGCGGCGACGATCCACCACTTGCCGGGATCCGCAACAATTGACTCCTGCAGCACAACGACTGCGAGCATGAGTAGGATCCCAGCAGGCATCCACTGCCCAAGCAGCTGCACGAACTTGCTCTTGCGAAGTGGCTTCAAAATAGCGAATGGCAACGCACGCAATGCAAACGTGATGAGTCCCGCTAGCAGTACGGCGCTCAGCAGGTAGGCCGTCTGGTTCATGCTGCTTCCCCCTGCTGCGTCGGCTTGAGCTGTTGCTCGCCGATGGTTGACGGTTCGTACGTTGCGAGCTGCGCAGCTGATTGCTCAGCAGCCGGTGTTTCCTCAGGCTGTGCGAGACCACCGCGTGCGCGAACCCAGAAATACCTGGCCACGAGCGAAACGGTAAACAGCACAAGCGCTGCGAGCAGTGCCTGGTCGGGCATCGCCACCATTGCAACGGTCACAGAGAGGCCGGCCAGCACAGCTGAGGGGACCTCCCGCTTTCCGCGAATGGAATCCATCGTCATCACGATAAATAGTGCCGTGAGTGCGAATTCGAAGCCGGCGATCGGGCCAGGCAATGCGTTTGCCACCAGCACGCCAAGCAAACCACCAGCTACCCAGTACCCCTGCATGCACAGCTGACCGGTGACCATGCGTGCCGACGTGATCTGCTGAGCAGGCATGGTCGCATAGGTCGCGTACGCCTCGTCGATCATTGCGTACATCGAATACCACCGCGGCCACCCGTTGCGTACCTTGTGGAGTGGGAAGGAGAACGGGTAGAACACGTGGCGGAAGTTCAGTGCGAATACCGTCACGGCAATCGTGATGAGTGGTGCGTAGGCCGCGAGCAAGCTCACAAGGAACAGCTCGACTGAACCTGCGAAGATGCCGATCGAAAGCGCGGGCGTCAGCCACCAGGGGAGGCCCGCCTGAATCACCAGCATGCCGAGCGCAAAGCCGAGTGGAAAGATGCCAAGGCCAACGCCGAGAGAATCTTTCATTCCCGCGCGGATCTCTGAGCTGCGTATTGCTGCTGCGTTCTGCGCGGGTGCGGATTCCATGGGAGTATCTTCTCGCAAAAATCATGCAATGTGTGTGCGTAGTTCTCGCGCGCCCGCGTCAAAACGTGCAATATATATGCATGGATGAATTAGATCGCGCAATTATTGAGATCCTTGAGTGTGAAGGGCGTCTGAATAATGTCGATTTGGCCGCGCGGATCGGGTTGACCCCCGGCCCCTGCCTGCGTCGAGTGCAGCGTCTCGAGCGCGAGGGAGTTATTCGTGGCTATCACGCGGACGTGGACCCTGCCTCGGTGGGGCGCGCATTTGAAGTCATCCTCCTGTTTGAGCTCGCTGCTCACGATGCTGCGACGATCGAGTCCTTTGAGCGTGAGCTATCGGCACTTCCAGAGGTGCTTGAGTTGCGCCGACTGTTTGGAAGCCCTGACTACTTTGCGCGAGTTGGCGTCGAGAACTTGGAAGCGTATGAAGACTTCCATACCCACCGAGTGAGCGCAGTGACGGGGGTTGCCCGCTTCACATCGCACATTGCGATCAAGAACGTCATGACGGGGCGGACGGGCGGCCCCCGGTAGCGCTGGCCGTTGGCCGTTCACTGCCAAACCCGTGAAACAAGCACATTCTTGCGAGATAGGCACTTTCTTGCGCGTGAAACTAGGGTTTTCGGCAGAAAAGGGTGGTCTCGACGTGTTAACACCGCGAAGTGACGGCAAGTAAACAGAAGGGGCGAATGGCCACCGCCATCCGCCCCCACAAAATGTGAAGCCGAAGCTTAGATCACCGAACCGGTGTACTTCTCGCCGGGGCCAGCGCCGGGAGCATCGGGTACCTGTGACGCCTCACGGAATGCGAGCTGCACGGAACGCAGACCGTCGCGGAGGCTGCGAGCGTGCATATCGCTCACCTCGGGAGCACCTGCGGTGATGAGGCCAGCCAGCGCGTTGATGAGCTTGCGTGCCTCGTCAAGGTCGATCTGGTTCTCGGGATCATCGGCAAGGCCAACCTTGACCGCAGCTGCGCTGAGCAGGTGAACCGCAGCGGTGGTGATGATCTCTACGGCAGCGACGTCTGCGATATCGCGAGCCGCATCTGCAACGCTCTCGGGAGCGCCGTTGGGAGTCTGCTGATCTTCTGCGTTTTCGCTCACAGTTGTCCTGTTCTATTCGTGGCATTCGCTTACGACGAATGTTGTGCTAAGCTTGCTGAGGTTCTCGGCAAGCCGCCGGGAGCTACGGAAGAGGAGATTCTCCCACCCGGCACCTCTAATAGGTTACCGGGTAGTTGGTACCCCGTCGCATCGCGACAGCTGAAGGGTATGTGACGCGCGAGTCGTGTGTCATTTCTCTGAATCCGTTACACCCTAAGGGTGGATCATTACGAGATCAGAGGAGTCGGCAATCAGCGAGCCCCGTACTAACGACCGCATCCGTGCAACCGAACTGCGCCTGGTAGGCCCAGGTGGCGAGCAGGTAGGTGTGGTGTCAATCGACGTTGCCCTCCGCATGGCAGCTGAGGCAGAGCTCGACCTTGTTGAGGTTGCGCCTAACTCGAAGCCTCCCGTTGCGAAGATCATGGACTACGGCAAGTTCAAGTACGAAGCTGCGCAGAAGGCTAAGGAAGCTCGTCGTAACCAGGCCAACACGGTCCTCAAGGAAGTTCGCTTCCGCCTGAAGATCGATAAGCATGACTACGAGACCAAGCTCAAGCGCGCTATCGGCTTCCTGTCGCAGGGCGACAAGGTCAAGGCAATGATCCTCTTCCGTGGCCGCGAGCAGTCGCGTCCCGAGCAGGGTGTACGACTCCTCCAGCAGTTCGCTGAGGACATCGTGGAATACGGCTCGGTAGAGTCGTCGCCGCGCATTGACGGCCGCAACATGGTTATGGTCATCGCGCCCGTCAAGAACAAGTCCGAGGCAAAGGCCGAGCTGAATGCTCGCCGCGCCGAGGAGAAGGCAACCCGCCGCGCTGAAAAGACCGTTGAACCGGAAGCGGCTGCCGAATAAGACCTGCGACGATCTTTGATCGTTTCGCGCTAGACGCAGTCGCTCAGGCGGCGCGCACCACAACAAGGAGAAATCGATGCCTAAGCAGAAGACCCACTCGGGTGCTAAGAAGCGCTTCAAGCTCACCGGTAGCGGCAAGCTGATGAAGCAGCGGGCCGGCATGCGCCACAACCTCGAGGTTAAGTCCTCGAAGCGCAAGCGTGCCCTCAACGCTGAGCAGGTGCTCAGCAAGGGTGACGCCAAGCAGGCGATGAAGCTCCTCGGCCACTAATTCGGCCCACCGATCTTAATAACTCAGTAAGGAAACACTGAAATGGCAAGAGTCAAGCGGGCCGTCAATGCCCACAAGAAGCGTCGCGTTGTTCTTGAGCGCGCATCGGGCTACCGCGGACAGCGTTCGCGCCTGTACCGTAAGGCGAAGGAGCAGCTGCTCCACTCGCACGTTTACGCATACAACGACCGTCGCAAGAACAAGGGCAACTTCCGTCGCCTGTGGATCCAGCGCATCAACGCTGGCGCGCGCGCAAACGGCCTGACCTACAACCGTTTCATCCAGGGTCTCGCGATCGCTGGTGTTGAGGTTGACCGCCGCATGCTCTCTGAGCTTGCTACCAACGAGCCCACCGCATTCGCGACGCTCGTTGAGGTTGCAAAGAACGCACTGCCCGCCGACACCTCGGCACCCAAGGCAGCGTAAGCTCTTCACAGCTGTATGAAAATGCCCCGGCTTCTGCCGGGGCATTTTCGTTTTCTAGACAAGTTAGGCTTGAACCGTGAACGACGCCATTCTCGAAAATCCGAAGGCTACACGCGTAAAGCGTGCGGCTGCGCTCGCCCGTAAAAAGGAACGCCGCGAACAGCAGCGCTTCCTCGTCGAAGGGCCGCAGGCAGTTCGTGAACTCCTCGTGCATCGCCCCGAGCTCGCTGAGGTCGTCTACGCGACGCTCGGCAACGAGCCGTGGCAGCGCGAAATGGACCAGCTTGCGAACGACGCTGGCGTCCGCATTGAGCGCGCCACTCCAGAGGTGCTCGCTACCCTCGCCGAGACTGTACAGCCGCAGGGAGTGATTGCCGTCGCGCGCCTCGAGAACGCCTCGGCTGAGACCATGCTTGAGTCGGCACGCCTCATCGCTGTGCTCCACGAAGTTCGCGACCCCGGAAACGCTGGCGCGGTGCTCCGCGCAGCAGACGCTGCTGGAGCAGACGGCGTGATCTTCACTGGCGACGCCGTCGACCCGTGGCACCCAAAGGTTGTGCGTTCCACGACTGGGTCGATCTTCCATCTACCCGTCGCAGTCGTGCCCGAGCTGGCTGACGCTGTGCAGGCAGCACGCGCTGCCGGCCTCGAGACTATTGCTGCTGACGTTCGCGGTATGGATCTGTCTCAGGCTCGCGCACACGGCGACCTCAACGGCAGCATCGCGTGGGTCTTCGGCAACGAAGCACGGGGCCTCACAGAAGAGGAGCGTGAGACTGTCGGTCGCGCACTCAAGCTCCCCATTTATGGTGCCGCAGAGTCGCTCAATCTCGCGACCGCAGCAAGCGTGCTGCTGTACGAGACCGCGTTTGCGCAGCGCGGCTAACGGCTCAGACGCGCGAGCACACAGCAGAGGGCGGATCGGTACAACGTATGTACCGATCCGCCCTCTGTCATCAGCGATCGTTATCTAGGCGAAGAGCGAAGCACCGATGATGTCGCCACTTTCGAAGCCAGGGAGCATCGCAAACACGGCAGAGCCCGTGTGAGTCACCCATTCGTTGAGCATGTCGAGTTCGTCGAGGCGTTCCTGGATGGGGACGAACTGTTTGCGAGGGTCGCGTTGGTAACACACGAACACCAGGCCAGCCTCAGTTCCCTCGTCATAGTTGATGGCACGACGGTAAATACGCTCGTTCGGATCCGTTGAGTGCGCGCGGCGCGAGTGCGCCGTGATCGGGATCGCGGGAAGGCCGAGTGCGTTCTTTGCATCGAAGTCCATCGGGGTGGACTCGTCGCCGCCGGTGATCGGGCCACCCGTGTCGAGCGTGCGGCCAATGGTGTCTTCACGGCCGGGGCGGTCGACCTGGTCCCAGGTGTCAAGCTCCATCCGAATGCGCCTGAACACCAGCGCAGAACCGTTCTTGAGCCACTGCTCGTTCGGCGCTGTACCATCGATCCAGACGAGGCCAGCGAAATCCTCTTCTTCGGGTGCGGGATTGACGGTGCCGTCAACCTGACCCATGAGGTTGCGCATGGTCTTGCCAGGGGCCTCTGCGCCACGTGCCTGGCGGAAGCCCTGCTGGAACCATGACAGCTCAGCAAAGCTCGAGAGGTCACGGTGCATCATGCGTGCGGCGTGAGAGATTGGCATCTGGCTGTCGGCCTGTAGCACGATCAGCAGGTCGCCACCGGTGTACGCGGGAGTCAGCTCGTCGAGCTTAAACGCGGGGAGCGGCGCAAGCCACTTCGGCACCTTTGCGGGATCTACTCGCTTTACCAACTCTGACCCAACGCCAACCGTGATCGACAGGCGTGATGGGCGACTCGCGAGTTCAGGTTCGGGATCGGCGAGCGGACCAGCCCCAGACACGAGTCCTTCGATGTCGTCGGTGAGGATTCGTAGCATGCGCGAGATCGCATCTCGGTCGGTTCCAGGCTTCAGCGTGAACGAGAGATAGCGTGCGTGTGCTGCAGGGAGCGTCGTAATGCCAGCCTGATGCGCGCCGTGGCAGGGGAGTGACTCGCCACCGTACCCGGGCTCGGTGCCTTCTGCACCGAGCGACGGCTCGACCGTCGGCTCAGCGTAGCCGGCACCAGCGTTTTGGGCGCGGATCGCGGTAACCGTCGCTGTGCCACCTGCTCCGAGCGCCAGTCCGACGCCTGCGCCAACCGCGCTGCCGGTGATGAGGGCGCGGCGGCTGAAGCGGCCGGTCGTGTGAGTGGTGCGGTCCTTCGTGCCTGCCGTTGGAGTGACAGGATCAGTGCTGTTGGTCATCGTGAATTACTCGATGCCGGTGAGGTCTTCGTCAGCTGCCAACGCCTGACGCTTAGCCTTCATCGCGAAGGCGGCAATGCCGCCACCAATGACGAGGACGCCTGCGATTGCGATGCCGATCCACAGCCACACCTTGCCGCCGTTCGTGCCGGCATTGTCTGCGGGCTCATCAGCGAGCTCTTCTGCGCCAGCGACGGAGGTGATCGTGCGGATCGCGGGAGGGTCAGTCGAACCCTCGACGACGTCGAACTCGAAGCCGCCCTCAATGCGGTGTCCGTCACTCGAGACGACGCTCCACACAGCCTGGTACACGCCCGGTTCAAGCGGCTGCAGCTGCTGCTTCACATCGAATCCATCGATGACGGCGTCGCCCTCGGTGACGGCCTCACCAGCGGCGTTGGTGACGTTGACGATTGTCGCGCCGTCCATGATGTTGTTTGTGTAGCTCAACGTAATCGACGAAGCCTCGCCTGAGGCACCAAGGATCACCTCGGTGTTTGCAAGCTCATCATGAGCGAGTGCGGGGGAGGTTGGCCCGATGAGGAGCGCAAAGAGTGCAACCAGGCCAACAATCATTCCGCGAAGCCATGACTTGGTCGCGCTACGCTCAGACATTCCGTCAAGCGTCTGAGTTGCGGCGAGATTGAAAGGGTTACCCACTGAAAGGCCTCCATCGTTGGTTCCATCGCGAGATGAAATGGTGTGTCCTAAGACGAAGCTTAGAGAAAGTCACTGGCTGGAAGCTGGATACGCCTCGGACTGTCGCCCACCGAAAGTCGCGCAGCCGGCTGTCACCCAGGCAAGGTAAGATTGACCACCGTGTCAGACATCAATCCGATCACCCAGGAAGCCGTCGATGCGGCTGTTGCAGATGCGCTCGCCGCGTTTGATGCAGCAGAGACCCTCGCCGAGCTGAAGACCGCCCGTACCGCGCACGTTGGAGACGCTTCTGCAATTGCAAGGCTGAACTCGCTCATGCGTGAGGTACCGAAGGAAGCAAAGGCCGAAACCGGCAAGATCATGGGCCAGGCCCGCGGTCGCGTCGAGGGCAGCTTTAAGGCGCGCGAAACCGCGCTTGCTGAGGCCGAGGCTGCAGCACGTCTCATTGCTGAGACTGTTGACGTCACCGAGGCGCCCGTCCGCCGCAAGGCTGGCTCGCGTCACCCGCTCGCGCAGCTGCAGGACGAAGCATCCGACATCTTCATCGGCATGGGCTGGGAAATTGCAGAAGGCCCCGAACTCGAGCACGAGTGGTTCAACTTCGACGCGCTCGGCTTCGACCCCGACCACCCCGCACGCGCAATGCAGGACACGTTCTTTGTTGATCCTGCCGACCGCCACCTTCTGCTTCGTACCCACACGTCGCCGGTGCAGGTTCGTTCGCTACTCGAGCGCGACCTTCCCCTCTACGTCGTGTGCCCGGGCCGCGTTTACCGCACCGACGAACTCGACGCGACGCACACCCCTGTGTTCCAGCAGATTGAGGGCCTCGCCATCGATAAGGGTCTGACGATGGCTCACCTGCGCGGCACGCTTGAGCACTTCGCGCGCCAGATGTTCGGCGAAGAGGCAAAGATCCGCCTCCGCCCGAACTTCTTCCCGTTCACCGAGCCGTCCGCTGAGATGGACGTGTGGCAGCCCAACGCTAAGGGCGGCGCGCGCTGGGTTGAGTGGGGCGGCTGCGGCATGGTCGATCCCAAGGTGCTGATGGCTGCTGGCCTCGATCCCGAGGAATACCAGGGCTTCGCCTTCGGTATGGGTATCGAGCGCACCCTGCAGTTCCGTAACGACCTTAATGACATGCGTGACATGGTCGAAGGCGATGTCCGTTTCAACCAGCAGTTCGGAGGACTGGTCTGATGCGTATCCCACTGAGCTGGCTGGGTGAGCTTGTAGCTCTCCCCGCTGACGTCACCCCTGAAACCGTGCACGCCGATCTCGTGCGTGTGGGGTTTGAAGAAGAGTCGATCCGCCGCTTTGAGGTGACCGGCCCGGTCGTCGTCGGCCAGGTCATCTCCCGCGAGCCCGAAGAGCACTCGAACGGCAAGACCGTGAACTGGTGCCAGGTGCGCGTTGCGCCAGAGGGGGAGCTTGCAGCTGACGGCGGCGCCGACGTGCGCGGCATCGTTTGTGGCGCTCACAACTTCGTTGAGGGCGACAAGGTTGTTGCATGCCTTCCCGGTGCAGTACTGCCCGGCGGCTTCGCGATTGCTGCACGCAAGACTTACGGTCATGTCTCTGACGGCATGATGGCTTCGGCGCGCGAGCTTTCGCTCGGCGACGAGCACAACGGCATCGTCGTGTTCAAAGACTACGGTCTTGATCCTGAGGTTGGCACCGACGCAAAGGCGCTCCTTGGCATCGATGACACCGCCGTTGAAATCAATGTCACGCCCGACCGCGGCTACGCGTTCTCGGTTCGTGGTGTTGCTCGAGAGTACTCGCACGCGACCGGTGCTGCGTTCACCGATCCTGCTTCGATCATCGAGGTGAAGCCTGCAACTGGCTTCAACGTCACGATTGCTGACGAGACACCGATCCGCGGCAAGCAGGGTGCAACCGGCTTCGTGACCCGTGTCGTGCGCGGTATTGATGCAACAATCCCCACCCCGCCGTGGATGGTCGCGCGACTGCAGCTCGCAGGCATTCGTTCACTGTCGCTGCCCGTTGACATCTCGAACTACGTCATGCTCGAGCTGGGTAACCCGCTGCACGCATACGACCTCGCTAAGCTGCAGGGCGGCATCACTGTTCGTCGCGCGAAGGAGGGCGAGACCCTCGTCACGCTCGACGAGCAGACTCGCAAGCTGCACCCCGAAGACCTCCTCATCACCGATGAGTCAGGCGTAATCGGCCTTGCAGGCGTCATGGGTGGCGAGTCAACCAAGACTGATGATTCGACGACCGACATCCTCGTTGAGGCTGCGACCTTCGACTCCGTTTCGATCGCGCGTACGTCGCGCCGCCACAAGCTGCCGAGCGAAGCGTCGAAGCGCTTCGAGCGTGGCGTGGACCCCCGCGTCGCGCAGGCTGCTGCACAGCGCATGGTCGACCTGCTCGTTGAGCTTGCAGGTGGCACCGCTGACGAGCTCGGCACCGACATCGTGGCTCCCTGGGAGCCGACCGAGGTCGTTCTTCCGATCGCCCGCGTAAACGGCCTGCTCGGCACCGACTACACCGACGCTGAGGTTCGCTCAGCGATCGAGCTCATCGGGTGCGCCGTCGCAGACGGCGCAGAGGGCACGCTCGTCGTTACTGCTCCGAGCTGGCGCTCTGACCTCACCCGGCCCGCGGACCTAGTTGAAGAGGTTGCGCGCATCGTAGGTTACGATCGCATCCCCTCTGTTCTCCCTGTCGCTCCGGCTGGCCGTGGCCTGACCCGCGCACAGCGTCTGCGTCGCCGCGCCGCAAATATCGTGACCGCTGCTGGCCTGGACGAGATCCAGAGCTACCCGTTCATGTCGCGTGAGCAGCTCAACGCGTTCGGTGCCGGTGCAGAAGAGGCGGCTGACGCTGCTACTGAGCCCGTGCACGCGATCCGCCTCGCAAACGCGCTTGACGCGAGCTCGCCGTTCATGCGCCGTTCACTGCTTCCTGGTCTCGTGACCGCGGCTCAGCGCAACGTTTCGCGTGGCCTCACCGATCTCGCGCTCGTGGAGTTCGGCTCGGTCTTCGAACCGCTCACCGGCAAGCCACTCGGTACTGATTTCGTCCCGCCGCTCGCTGAGCGTCCCTCGGACGAGGTGCTAGCTGAACTCAACGCTTCGATCCCGAAGCAGCCCCTGCGCACCGCAGGACTGCTCCTCGGTGATGCAGCGACGAAGCAGCCTGGTGAGGCAGCTCGTGAGTACGACTGGGCAGATGCTCTCGAGTACGCACGCACGGTCGCTTCGGCTGTGTCGATCGAGCTCGTTGTGCTCCAGGGCTCGCATCGCGCGTTCCACCCCGGCCGCACCGCGACGCTCGCAGTTCGCGTTGCTAATGACATCGACGGCGACGAGGGTGGCCTCGAAGTCATCGGTGTTGCTGGCGAGCTCCTTCCCGAGCTCGTAGCTGGTCACCACCTGCCCGGGCGCGTCGCAGCGTTCGAGCTCGACCTCGAGCGGCTCATCGAGCTGGCTCCGCGTGAGGCGACCACCTCGTCGCTCTCGGGTTACCCCGCAGCTACGCAGGACCTCACACTCGTCGTCGCGGCTGACATCCCCGCTGGCGATGTGCTGACGGTTGTCGTTGCTGGTGCTGGCGAGCTCCTCGAGGACGCTCACGTCGTCGACGATTACCGCGGCCAGGGCATCGAAGAGGGCGAGAAGGCACTGACCTTCGCGCTCCGCTTCCGTGCCGAGGATCGCACGTTGAAGGCTGAAGAGGCGAGCGAAGCAAAGCTTGCTGGTGTCGCAGCTGCTGAGCTCGCATTTGGAGCCAAGCTGCGCGACTAATTCGCCTGCTGCCAAACGGGCCGGTGCGACAGATAGTTCTGTTGCGTCGGCCCGTTTGCATTTAGGAGAGTTCGCCCATGTGGTGCTGCCAGGTGTGGGGCTTCGCTGGTGCGTCGGGGCGGAACGCGCTGGTGGTGAAGTCGAGGAGCGCTTGCGTTTTCGCCGTTGGCCGAGCACCGTGCGCGAATGCGAGCACGACGGAGTTGTCTGGGAGGGGATCTGAGATGGCGCGGTACACGAGCGGGAGCCCGTCGTAGCTCGTATCACCGTAGGGACGGCCCATGATGATGGTGTACGCGAGACCTCGTGCGACGAGCGAACGCAGCGTTTCGACATTTGCGCTACGCCATTTGACTCGTGGCGTAAGTCCCGCCTGTTCGAGAATCGCTTCGACATGATCGGTGGCTGGCCGAAGCGAGAGTAAAGCTGCGGGTTCTTCCTTGAGAAGGTGAAGGGGAATCGTGTCAAGCCTTGCGAGCGGATGCGTCGGGGCAAGTGCGATTTGGAGCCGCACGGGGGTGACAGGGAAGGATCGAGCACCGGGCAACAAGTGGTTGTGATACAAAAGTGCAGCATCGATGTTTCCCGAAAGCAGCATTGCCTGTAGCTCTGCAGAACCGCCCTCGACGAGTTCGAGGCTCACCTGCGGATGTGTGTCATTGAAGTGCTCTGCGATCCGCGGGAAAAGCCACGGGGAAAGGGTAGTGAAGATTCCGACCGTCAGGGTGCCAGTAAGTTCGCCGCGCATTGCGTCTGCGATGTCTTGAATTCCGTGCAAGCCCTCGGTGACCGCACGCGCGAGCTCGGCGACGGTATGCCCGGCTGCAGTGATTTCTACGCCTCGTCCACGGGTTCGCAGCGTGAGTTGTATTCCAAGTTGTTCTTCCAGCTGTGTAATGGCCTGAGACACCCCGGCAGGTGAGACATGCAGCCGGTCTGCGGCTGCCGTGAGGGAGCCGGTCTCAGCCGTAGCACAGAAGCTTTCCAACTGGCGGATCGTGATCTTCGGGGAACCCATTTAACTAATACTAAACAATCAATCAAGATTATTATTCTTGTCTTACTTATGCGCTGCCAGAAAGATAGAGCCTCGTGCGGCATTCGTATGTTCGCGCGCCGAATTTTGGCCTTTTTCTCACAGGAGTTCAATGATGAGCACCCCGCCCATTTCCGACGCTGCGACAGCAGTGACGCCCAAATACGAGCAGGAATCCCTACGTACGCCGCAGATGCGGCGGATCCTGGCTTCCAGCTTCCTTGGCAGTGCAATCGAGTTTTACGATTTCATGCTGTACGCAAGCGCAGCGGCGCTCGTGTTCGGCCCGGTCTTTTTCTCGCAGCTTGATCCAGCGCTCGCCGCAATCGCGTCGTTCGCGACGCTTGCAGCAGGCTATGTTGCTCGCCCGCTCGGAGGCATCGTCTTCGGACACTTCGGCGACCGCCTCGGACGTAAGGGTGTGCTCGTCTTCACTATGGTGCTGATGGGTGTCGCCACGGCACTCATCGGCCTGTTGCCGACCTACGATCAGATCGGCGCAGCCGCGCCAATGTTGCTGGTCACACTCAGAATCGTCCAGGGCTTTGCGGTCGGCGGCGAATGGGGTGGTGCGATGCTGATCGCACTCGAGCAGGCACCCGGTGGCAAGCGTGGTTTTGCCGCCGCCTTCGCCAACCTTGGCGCTCCCGCTGGTTCAGTGCTTTCCGCAGGCATTCTCGGCCTGTTCACTCTGATGCCACACGAGCAGTTCCTTGCCTGGGGATGGCGAGTTCCATTCCTGTTGAGCGTGGTTCTCGTTGCGATTGGCATGGTCGTGCGTTTGAAGGTCGTTGAAAGCCCGCTCTTTGTGAGCTTCAACAATGAAGCAGAAAAACGCAAGGTTCCTTTTATTGAGGTCTTTAAGAACTCGCCGTGGGTGCTCCTGCTTGGCATGCTCGTAGCAATGAGCCAGCTCACGATTTCTGGCATGGCAAGTGTGTGGGGCCTTGGCTACGCAACCTCCCACGGAACCGATCCCACCTTCGCGCTTAACTCAAAGGTAGCCTCTGCGATCGCGATGTTTGTCACCACGATTATTGCGGCACGCTTGAGCGATCGCTATGGCCGCCGCCCCGTCATCGCTGTCGGCATTGTCGCTGCTGCAGTATTTGCGTTCCCGCTCATTCAACTCGTCGGCATGGGAGAGAACTGGGCATTTGCGGTCGCAGTCATTGTCGGCCAGGGTATCCAGGGCATCATCCTCGGCCCGTTGGCCGCGTTCCTTGCAGAACTGTTCCCGACCGAAACGCGCTTCACTGGAGCTTCAATTGCCTTCCAAGGAGCCTCGGCGATTGGCGCAGGCTTTACTCCGATTATTGCGAGCTCCTTGATGGGGTCTGGCGGTCCGGTCGTACTCGGCGTCGTATGGATTGCAGTGCTTCTTGTCTGCCTCGTTGCAGTGTTTATCTCTCCTGAAGGCTCAAAGCGGAATCTGGCGGACGTCAAGTGAACTACACCTACGATACGGAGGTCCTGATTGTCGGCGGTGGCCCAGTCGGACTGCTTGCGGCGATGACGCTTGATAGTCATGGTGCGACCGCGATCGTGCTTGAGCAAGACCCATTCCTGCAGCCGCCAAACGTGAAGTGCAACCACGTGTCCTCGCGCACGATGGAAGTATTTCGACGACACGGAATCGCTGACGAAGTACGCAGTGCCGGCTTGCCATCGGGCCACCCCCAGGACGTCGCATTTCGCACATCTTATGTTGGGCAGGAGTTTGGCAGGATCCGCATCCCGTCTGCCGAGGAGCGCCGGACCGGAGGTGGATCAGGCCCAGACGTCTCGTGGGCAACGCCGGAGCACCCGCACCGCGTCAACCAGACCTATCTCGAGCCGATTCTGGAACGCCACGTGGCGTCTCGTTCCGGGATTGACCTCCGGAACGGTGTACGTGTCGATGCCGTTACACAAGATGAGTATGGGGTCACTGCCGCGGTGACCGACGTCGTAACGGGCACACAAACGACGGTGCGCGCAAAGTACTTGATCGGTGCAGACGGCGGCCGTTCACTTGTTCGAAAAGCAATGGGTGCGAAATTTAGCGGCGACCCAGTGCTGCAACACGTGCAGTCAACGTGGATCCGATCCGCTGCGCTCGCCGCAGCACGCGAGGCCATTCCCTCGTGGGGCACCTACGTGTATAACACGCGACGGAACGGGCATATCTATGCCATCAATGGCGTAGACGAGTTCTTGGTGCATACGTATCTCACGGCAGAGGAAGCCGAATCAGGATCAGTGGATCGTCATCAGGCGCTTCGTGACATTCTCGGAGTAGACGTGCTCTTCCCGTATGAGGTGCTCTCAGAGGAAGATTGGGTTGCGCGCAGACTGGTCGCAGACAAGTTCCGTGACCGCAGGTTCTTTATTGCTGGTGATGCGGCTCATCTGTGGGTGCCGATGGGCGGATACGGAATGAATGCTGGGATCGCTGATGGAGTGAACCTCGCCTGGACCATTGCGGCAGTGCTCGACGGCTGGGCGGGGGACCACGTGCTTGACGCCTATGCTGCTGAGAGGCAGCCCATCACCGAGCAGGTATCACGGTTTGCGATGGGGCACCTGCAGAAACTCGATGCAGCTGACATGCCTGCAAACATCGAACACTCTGGTGTAGAGGCAGACATTGCGCGGCGACGCTTTGGCGTGCTGGCGGAGCAGTTGAACGCTCAGCAGTTTGCTGCTGCCGGGTTGAACTACGGCTACAGCTATCATGGCTCTCCGATCATTGTTGCCGATGGCCCGGCGCCCGAATACACGATGGGAACCTATACTCCATCAACCGTACCCGGCTGTCGCATGCCGCATATCTGGTTGCCCGATGGTTCCTCCGTGTATGACTCGTTGGGGAAGTGGTACACGTTGGTAAATGCGTCTGGTAACTCGGTTGCTGGCGCGGTATGGGCAGCGTCTGCTTCTGCTGCGGGATTGCCCACCGCGTTTCTTGACCTCTCTGCTGTCGAGCTTCCAGTGACATTTAGTACTGGGTATCTCATTGTTCGGGAAGATCAACATGTCGCTTGGCGGGGCGACCAGCTGCCTGAAAACATCATGGAGTTTGTGCAGCTGCTCGGCGCTCGTAGCGATGCCTCGCTTGCCCCGCAGGGGGCTCATTTGCCTGAGCCGCTGCCACGGGTCGCAGCGTAATCTGAAGCTGCCAATGCCCCGGTACTCCGTGAAACGAGAGCCGGGGCATTGGCGACTCTGCGAAGGGGGAACGAGCAGAGAAAAGTATCCCTGGTGAACTTCTCCGTCGAGGCATATGGTTAGCGCACAGGCAGGCCAAAGGAGGCGGGCATGCGAATAGCAGTGGTTGGGGGAACCGGGCTCATCGGCGCGCACGCCGTTGAGCTTGCGCGCGCAGCTGGCCATGATGTGCTCGCACTTGCGCGGTCTACCGGCTGTGACGTGTATGACGGCCAGGGACTAGACCTGAGCGGTGTGGATACGGTGATCGATGTTGTCGATCCGCGCAATGAGTATGAGCGCGTCACGTTTTTTGAACTCGCATCACGTCGCCTCCAAACTGCAGCAATTGCTGGCGGGGTGCGGCATTACGTGTTGCTAACGATGATTGGTGCCGCTGCGCATCCGTACGGGCAATTTGCCGGCAAGGCCATCCAGGAGCACTGCGTCGCCGAGGGGCAGATCCCGTGGACGATTTTGCCGACCGCTCCCTCTTACGAATTTGCCGAGCAACATGGCAAAACCGTAGGTGGCTGGGTGTTTGTGCCTGAGGTGCTAGCTCAGCCGCTCCCCGCGAGAGTGATCGCAGAACGTCTCCTCTGGGCTGCGGAAAGTGTGCCAGTTGGGTACGCCAGGGAGTTTTCAGGCCCTGAGCGGATGCGACTCGCCGAAATCACGCGAATGGTGTTTGAAGCGCGCGCCGATCCGCGCCCAGTCATTGAGCTGCCGTACTGGGGGCGATACGGAAAATCATTGCGTGACGGCACGTTATTGCCGCACGAAAACGCAGAAATTGGTACGGTGGGCTATGTAAATTGGCTCGCTGATTACTCGCAATTGCACCGGCATTGATGCTCCATTAGAGAAAGTAACACTGGGTCTTATGACGCAACAGATTGTTCCCAAAATTTGGTGTGACGGGAACGCCGAAGAGATGGCTTCCTTCTACGAGAACGCCTTTCGAGGGTCAGGCCGCGAGATCCACATCGAAGTGGATGGACGATACCCGGAGACCGGGCTGGCTGACTTCCAGCAGGCACTCGCGGGCAAGGCCCTGTCGGTAACGATGACGATCGAGGGATACCGTATCGGGCTCATAAATGGTGGCCCTGAGTATGCTCCCAACGCGTCGGTATCGTTTGCTTTGAACTTCGATGCAGCGATTCTGAGCGGCGGTGCGGCGTGCGCGCGCGAGACTCTCGACCTGTTGTGGGATGCGCTGCTTGTCGGAGGAGCAGAGGTTATTCCACTGGGGGAGTCTCCGCTCTCCGATAAGTATGGCTGGGTGCGAGACCGGTTTGGCGTGCACTGGCAACTTGTTCTCGCGAGCCCGAACCGTTCACCACGGCCGTTTGTGTTGCCTGCAATGACCTTTGCCTGCGCTGCGCAGAACCGCGCGACAGAGGCGCTTGCGTTGTACACAAGCGTGTTTGAAAAACTTCCTGGCGGAGCTGGAGTGACCAATACCCAGTCGTACGGTGCACAGGTCGGGAAGGCGTCTGCTGAAGCTCTTGTCTTCGGGGAGTTCCATCTCGGGGATGACTGGTTTATCGCGATCGATAATCCGCTCGAGGAAGAGCATTGCTTCACCTGCGGTGTCTCCTTAGAAGTGCAGTGCGACGACCAGGCCCAAATCGATGTTGTTTGGGACGCGCTGTCTGCCTCGCCTGAGGCTGAGCAGTGCGGGTGGCTTGTTGACGAGTTTGGCGTGAGCTGGCAGGTCGTCCCGAAGAACATGGGGGAGCTCATGGCGCGACCCAATGCATTCGAACACATGATGGGGATGAAGAAACTGGTCATCAACGACTTCTGAGCCGGTAACGTGTGGGACATGACTGACTACACGCGTATTCTCACCGCAGCGAACAACCGTGTCGCAACGATCACCCTGAACCGTCCAGAGGCGTTGAACGCGCTCGATTCCACTCTCGTGCGTGAGCTCATCGACGCGGCGACGACGTTCGATGCTGATCCGGAAATCGGCGCAATCGTGATCACCGGGTCGGCGAAGGCCTTTGCCGCTGGCGCAGACATTAAAGAAATGAGTGAGCAGGGGTACGTCGATATGTACCTGAACGCGCCGTTCCCTGGTTGGGCGCCGTTCGAGCAGATCCGGACCCCGCTCATCGCGGCCGTCTCCGGCTTTGCTCTTGGTGGTGGCTGTGAACTGGCGATGATGTGTGACATCATTCTTGCGGCTGACTCGGCTCGGTTTGGCCAGCCCGAAATCAACCTTGGCATCATCCCTGGTTTTGGTGGATCGCAGCGGTTGCCGCGCGCGATCGGCAAGTACAAGGCCGCTGAACTGGTATTGACCGGGCGTCATATGAAGGCTGACGAAGCCGAACGGAGCGGCTTGGTGTCACGTATCGTGCCGCAGGATGAGCTGCTCGTAGAAGCGCAGAAACTAGCGGAAACCATCGCCGCCAAGTCGTTGCCAGCGGTGTACGCGGCGAAGGAAGCGTTGCAGGTGGCGCAGGAATCGACGCTTGCCGAGGGCCTGCGATTCGAGCGTCTTGCGTTCGCCGCGCAGTTTGCGACAGCCGATCAGAAAGAAGGCATGCGCGCCTTCAGCGAAAAGCGTCAACCCAATTTCACGAACGAGTAAATGTTGCAGATCCTGCAGTCTGTTGCGGCAAAAATCGAAGGATTTGCTGTGAAGTGCCAGAATAGAGAGCATCGGTGTGCAGAGATGAAGGAGCGTCGATGACTTTCAGTGTGGCAGTGGCTGGTGCGAGTGGGTATGCCGGTGGCGAGCTGCTCCGTCTACTCGCAGGTCACCCCGAGTTTGAGATCCGTACGGTGACCGGGCATTCATCAGCGGGGCGACCACTGATCGAATCGCAGCCGCACCTGCGCTCGCTTGCGCACCTGACGCTTCGCGAGACCACCCCTGAGGTGCTCGACGGTCACGACATTGTCTTCTTTGCGTTGCCGCACGGTGCGTCTGGCGCGCTCACTGCGCAGCTCACGGATGTCCGTCTTGCAGTCGACTGTGGCGCGGATCACCGATTGGCAGACCCTGCAGATTGGGAAGCGTTTTACGGTGGAGAGTTCCACGAGGCATGGACCTACGGCGTGCCTGAGTTGCTCATTGACGGCGGTGCTCGCCGACAGCGTGAGGCGCTCATCGGCGCTACCCGTATTGCGGCTCCCGGCTGCAACGCTTCGACGGTCGGACTCTCACTCGCACCAGGCATTGCTGCTGGGGTGATTCAGGCCGACGACATCGTCACCGTGCTTGCTGTAGGCCCTTCCGGCGCTGGTAAAGCGGCAAAGACTCACCTGCTGGGTGCTGAGCTCATGGGCACTGCGAACCCGTACGCGGTTGGTGGAACCCACCGGCACATCCCAGAAATTCAGCAGTCGCTGCGTCGAGCTGGTGCGACTGGTGAGCCGACGTTGAGCTTCACCCCGGTGCTTGTTCCGATGTCACGCGGCATCCTCGCAACGACGACCGCGAAGCTCACGCCTGGCACCACTGTTGCAGAGGTTCGTGCTGCCTGGGAGTCGGCGTACGCTGACGAGGCCTTCGTGCATGTGCTGCCCGAAGGCGTGTTCCCGCGTACCGCGGATACACTCGGCGCAAATACCTGCCTGATGGGCATCGCAATTGATGAGGCTGCACAACGCGTCGTCATCGTTGCGGCACTTGATAACTTGGCCAAGGGCACCGCTGGCGCGGCTATTCAGTCAGCCAACATCGCTCTTGGGCTCGCTGAAGACACTGGTCTTTCAGTGAACGGGCTGGCCCCCTAAGCGCGAGTCACTCTCACTCACGTCAGAACAGCGCCCGTGTAGCCGCGGGCTGATCGCGTCGGTATGCCGACGCATGAAAAGGAGTAGCGATGAGCGTCACCGCACCCCAGGGGTTCCGATCTGCGGGTATCGCAGTCGGCCTCAAGTCCACAGGCAAGCCTGACCTTGCTCTCGTCGTCAATGACGGCCCGAAGCCAGAGTCGGCAGTGGTCTTCACGATGAACCGAGCGCAGGCAAACCCCATTCTGTGGAGCCGCAAGGTCATCCAGCACGGCCCCGCACGCGCGATTGTGCTGAACTCGGGTGGCGCGAACTGCTTCACCGGTGACTTCGGCTACGAGACGACAAAGCTCACCGCAGAGGCCGTTGCGACCGCGCTCGACGGCGCTGATGGCGATGCAGAGAACATCCTCGTTTGCTCGACGGGCCTCATTGGTGCTGGCGATCAGACGTTCCGCGACAAGATCGTGCTGAACATTCCGGCGCTTGTCGAGCAGCTCGCGACAGACGACACCACCGCCCCCGCAGCGATCCTCACGACCGATTCGGTCGAAAAGATTGCCACCCACACGGGCGCGGGCTGGACTATTGGAGCGATGGCAAAGGGTGCTGGCATGCTGGCTCCCGGCCTTGCGACAATGCTCGTGGTCATCACAACTGATGCGGTCCTCGAAGAAGAAGTACTTGACCGTGCGCTTCGCGCGGCAACCAAGGTGAGCTTCGACCGCCTGGACTCTGACGGCTGCATGTCGACGAACGACCAGGTCACGCTCATGGCGTCCGGCGCTGCGGGCGTCACCCCCGACGAAGCTGAATTCACTGCGGCACTCATCGCGATCTGTGACAGTCTTGCTGCGCAGCTTCAGGGCGATGCAGAGGGCGCAAGCCACAATATTGATATCGAGGTGCTCGGCGCAGCAACCGAAGATGACGCTGTCGAGGTTGGTCGTGCACTGGCGCGTAACAACCTGTTCAAGGCTGCGATCTTCGGCAACGATCCAAACTGGGGCCGCGTCCTGGCAGCGATCGGCACCACCGAAGCCGCGTTTGATCCGTACCAGGTTGATGTGAGCTTCAATGGCATCCGCCTCTGCCACGCGGGTGCCCCCGATCGCCCCGTGACTGACTGCGATTTGACCCCGCGTCAGACGCACGTGCGCATCGAGCTCTTTGCTGGCGACGCGCAGGCGCTGATCCGCACCAACGATCTCACGCACGACTACGTGCACGAGAACAGCGCGTACTCGAGCTAGGACGAGGTTTTGGCTACGACCACGAAGGAAGCGCTCGACCACGCGCAGGCGTCAGCGAAGGCACAGGTACTCATTGAGTCATTGCCGTGGCTGAAGAAGTTCCGTGACACGATCATGGTCATCAAGTTTGGCGGCAACGCGATGGTTGATGAGGAGCTGCTTGCGGCCTTTGCAGAGGACATCGTCTACCTCCACCACGCCGGTATTCGGCCGGTGGTCGTGCACGGCGGCGGACCACAGATTAACCGCATGCTCGAACGCCTGGGTATCACGAGTGAGTTCCGAGGTGGGTACCGTGTAACGACCCCCGAAACAATGGACGTCGTTCGCATGGTGCTCACCGGCAAGGTGAACCCTGAGCTGATCGAGTCGATCAACGCTCACGGTCCGTTCGCGTCAGGTACCACCGGTGAGGATGGCGGCCTGTTTATCGGCAAGCGCCGGCCGCCGGTTGAGGTCGATGGTGAGTCTGTCGACCTGGGCCGCGTTGGTGACATTGTTGGCGTTCGCACGGAGCCGATTCTGGCGCTGCTTGAAGCCGGCATGATTCCGGTGGTCTCGTCGATCGCTCCAGATGCAGACAACCCAGGCGAGTCCCTGAATGTCAATGCAGATGCGGCGGCATCGGCCCTGGCATCGGCCCTCGGAGCTGAAAAGCTCGTCATTCTCACGGATGTTGCCGGTCTCTATGCGAGCTGGCCAGACAAGAGTTCGCTTGTCTCCACGATCAGCGTCACTGATCTTGAGACGATGCTGCCCTCACTCGAGTCGGGAATGATCCCGAAGATGCGTGCGTGCCTAGAAGCGGTTCGCGGCGGGGTGTCAAAGGCCGCAATCATCGACGGTCGAGAGCCGCACTCGGTGCTGCTTGAGATTTTCACCGAGCATGGCATCGGTACAGAGGTCGTCCCAGACTAGGGATGCCGGAATGCCGGTGGAGAAGCAACTTGCCTTCTCCACCGGCATTCTTGTACTGGCCGTCTCCGGGGGAGCGCTCGCCGCTGTACTCCAGCTCACGCTCGTGCGCACCCCCGGCGATAGCGCCGACACCTGGGTACGCGCCATCCTTGTTCCCGCAGCGGCCGCTGGACTGCTCGGCTGTCTGAGCGTTGTGATCTCTGCGGCGGATCACACAGCCCTCCGCATCCCTAATCGCTTGCTCGCCTGTGCAGCTGTCGTCGTGCTCCTCGCGGCCGGTACAGCCGTGAGTGCGGCTGGTGTGGGTGGAGGTGGATCCGCGCCCCTGCTTGAGCGGCTCGGCGCAATGAGCGTGCCCTGCGTGCTGCTGGTGTCTGTCTGGTGGTGTGTGCCAACGGGTATTGGCGCGGGCGATGTGAAGCTCGGCATCGTGGCGACTGCGGCCGTTGCCGGGTTCGGGGAAGCTCCGTGGCTGCGTGCGGGAGCGCTGCTGTGCGGTTTCGCGCTCGCGCTCACACTGCAGAATCTTCGCCGGAGACGAATTCGAGCGCGGGTTACTGCAGCGGGCCCGTGGCTCCTCGGCGCCGCTTGGGTGACGTATCTGCTCTTGTCGCCCGGACTTGGCGCGCTCGCAGCTAGCGGGTCTGCGACCGGCTAAGATGAAAACATTGTTTGACGAGTGAAAGGCGTGGATCATGACCTATGTGATCGCTCTTCCCTGCGTGGACGTGAAAGATCGCGCCTGCGTCGACGAGTGCCCCGTTGACTGCATTTACGAGGGTGAACGCTCGCTCTACATCCATCCGGATGAGTGCGTTGACTGTGGCGCATGTGAGCCTGTGTGCCCCGTGGAAGCCATTTACTACGAAGATGATCTGCCCAGTGAATGGTCTGATTACTACCGTGCGAATGTTGAATTCTTCGATGAAATTGGTTCGCCTGGTGGAGCAGCAAAGGTTGGCATGTACAACTTCGACCATCCCGTAGTGGCGGCTCTTCCGCCTCAGGCATAAAAGCCGCACGAGATGCACCGGCCGCTGTTTCTTCGGAAGAAACAGCGGCTTTTGTGTGTTTGCGCCAAAGAAGCTTCGGATGCCAGTAGGGTAAAGCTGTAGCGCAAACACGGAACATCATTGAGCTCAATGCATCGCATTTTGTTCGACATCAAGATAGTCTGAGGTTAAGGGCGTAACGAATCTACGGCCTGGCCGTGGACTCCTAAAGGAGCCGATAGGCTGAAAAGTATTGGCAGTGTTAACCAGACGCTCGCCAGCATGAGATCTCACGAGGAGATGACATGACCGACTCGACACAGAGCCCCAACACAGCGAAGCTGATCCTGCCCGAGGGTTCGGCTGAATTTCCGATCCTGGCTGCAGTCGACGGCAACTCGGCAATTGACCTGAGCACGCTGACGCGTCAGAGCGGCTACACCGCGCTCGACTACGGTTTCGTGAACACCGCATCGACGAAGTCGTCGATCACATACATCGATGGCGATGAGGGTGTTCTCCGGTACCGCGGCTACCCAATCGAAGAGCTCGCGAAGGGATCAACCTTCCTGGAGGTTGCATACCTGCTGATCTACGGTGAGCTGCCGACCCCAGACCAGCTTGCAGCGTTCGATAGCGAAATCCGTCGCCACACACTTCTGCACGAAGACATGGCGTACTATTTCGAGGCTGTGCCGCACACTGCACACCCGATGGCGATGCTCTCGGGCGGCCTGCAGACCATGTCGACCTACTACGAGAACTCGCTCGATACCTCGGTGCCCGAGTTCGTTGAGGTCAACACGATTCGTCTGCTTGCAAAGCTTCCCGTGCTCGCTGCATACGCGCACAAGAAGTCGATCGGTCAGGCAACCCTGTACCCGAAGAACAGCCTTGGCTTTGTTGAGAACTTCTTGCGTCTCAACTTTGGCAACAAGGCTGAAGACTACAACATGAATCCGGTGCTCGTTGACGCGCTCGACAAGCTCCTGATTCTGCACGCAGATCACGAGCAGAACGCGTCGACGTCGACGGTTCGCCTCGTTGGCTCGACCGGCGCAAATCTCTTCTCGTCGGTTTCGGCGGGCATCAACGCACTCTCAGGGCCGCTGCACGGTGGCGCAAACGAGGCAGTGCTCGACATGCTCGCGCAGATCCGCGATTCAGGTCAGAGCGTCCAGGCGTTCGTGGAAAAGGTTAAGCGCAAGGAAGATGGGGTGAAGCTCATGGGCTTCGGTCACCGCGTCTACAAGAACTACGACCCGCGTGCGCGCATCGTGAAGGACAGCGCGGCAAAGGTGCTTGAAGAGCTCGGCGTGAACGACCCGTTGCTCGCGCTCGCGCAGGAGCTTGAGCAGATCGCACTCGAAGACGACTACTTCAAGGAGCGCAAGCTTTACCCGAACGTCGATTTCTACACTGGCGTGATTTACAAGGCAATGGGCTTCCCGACTCGCATGTTCACCGTGCTGTTCGCAATCGGTCGTCTGCCCGGTTGGATCGCCCAGTGGCGTGAGGCGCGCACCGATCCGCAGACCAAGATCGGTCGCCCGCAGCAGCTGTACACAGGTTCCGCAGAACGGCACCTGAACCGCTAACGCAGCGAAAGTTTGGGGCGAGGCGCACTTGCGCGTCGCCCTACTTTTGTGCCCATCTACTCATATCTGGCCAAGAAATAGATCTGTTTCTCAAATATGACGCCACGATTTCGTGCGCTTGGCGTTTCCGGGGGATAATAGGTGTTGGAAGTATCTAGCTTGCAAGGAGGCGTCATGGCGGCAATGAAACCGAGGACCGGGGACGGACCCATGGAAGCGGTTCGTGAGAGCCGAGTGATCGTGGTCCGCGTGCCTCTCGAAGGCGGCGGTCGTCTCGTCGTTTCGGTCAATGATGAAGAAGCAGCTGAGCTGCGTAATGTTCTCGCAGGTGTGCTCGACGGCTGAGTGCTCCGCGTTGTAAACACAGAACCCCCGCCTCAAACGAGGCGGGGGTTCTGTGTTTCTGCCGGAGTTGGCCGTCCCCGGCCTGCTCCGCACCCGTAACTGCGGTGTTAGGCCGCGAGCTTGACGACGGTGAGGAGGCCGCCTCCGGACGCTGACAGCGACGCAGCCGTCGCGGGCGACTCTGCGACCACCGCGAGGAGGTCGCGCAGCGACTGGGTCTGAGGATCGCGAGCAGCCGGGTCAGAGACCTGGCCATGTGCGAGCGCGTTCGGGATGATGATGGTGCCACCCTGACGCACGATTCCAAGCGCGTATTCGAAGAGCTCAAGGAGAATCTCCGGCTCGGCGTCGAGCAATACGATGTCATACGAGTTGAGGTTCAGGCGAGGCAGAATGTGGAGTGCATCGCCCTCGACGAAGCGCACACGCGAAGACGGGATGCCCGCTTCGGTGAAGATGGGACGTGCTTCTCGCACGTACTCCGACTCACGTTCGATGGTGGTGAGCGTGGCATTCGGGGCGTGACGCAGCAGCGCGAGACCGCTGACGCCGAGACCGGTGCCGATCTCGCAGATTGTGCGTGCGTTCGACACTGCCGCGAGCAGGGAGAGTTCTGACGCGACCGAGGGGGAAACCGGAGCCACGCCGTGCTCGGTGGAGAGGCGGCGTGCACGCGCGAGCGATTCAGGCTCGTTCGGGTACTGTTCGACGAACTGCCAGTTACGTTCGACCTTGCTCACTTTGCCTCCAATATCGCGACTCAACACGCGTACTTTCTAAGCGTAGAGGTTCAGCGCGCTGCACTGAGGCTATACACGCGCGTCATCGTGAGGTTTCCCAGCGCAGTGCGATGTACGATAACGGGTATGGGCCTGACTTTCGACAAGATCTTGGTGATTCTCGTGATCGCGATGATCATCGTTGGACCTACCCGCCTCCCCGAATACGCCAAGAAGCTTGGTGAGTTCGTGAAGATGATCAAGGGTATGGCCGACGGCGCGAAGGGTCGGCTCAAGGACGAAATGGGCCCAGAGTACGAAAGCGTCGACTGGAAGCAGCTTGATCCGCGCCAGTATGACCCTCGCCGTATCATCCGCGATGCCCTGACAGAGGACGAGCGTGAGGCACGCCTTGCTGAGCGGCGAGAGCGCCTCGATAACGCCCGCAAGGAGCGCGAGGCAAAGCTCACGGGCATGATGCGCTACGACGACGAGGCGACCTAGGCGATCTCGGCCACTCAGTACCCGCGGTGTTAGCTCAGGCTGATACCGAGCGAACGGCCTGCGAGTCCACGGCCGAGGCCGATAATGCGATCAGCGATGCGCAGAACCTCGGCGCCAGCCGGATCCGCCCCCGCAATCAGCGACTGCGGGGTGCCAGTGTCACCTGCCGCACGGAAGTCTGGGCTCAGCGGCACGCTGCCAAGGAGCGGAACGGTGCCGTGCTCATCATCTGAGAGGCGTTCTGCGACGGCCTTGCCGCCACCCGAGCCGAACAGGTCAAGAACGGTGCCATCGGGCTGCACAAGGCCGGCCATGTTTTCGATGACGCCGATGACCTTCTGACCAGTCTGGCGAGCAACGAGCGCGCTACGCACGGCGACATCGGCCGCGGCCTCCTGCGGGGTCGTGATAACGAGCACCTCGGCCTGGGGGAGAAGCTGACCGACACTGATTGCGACGTCACCCGTTCCGGGCGGCAGATCGAGCAGCAGCACGTCGAGGTCACCGAACCAGACGTCGCGCAAGAACTGTTCGATCGTACGGTGCAGCATGGGGCCGCGCCAAGATACGGCAGTATTGCGCGGATCGGCATCGCCCAAGAACATGCCGATCGAAATCGCCTGTACACCGTCGACGGACGGCGGGATGATCATCTCGCCGACGCGGGTCGGTTGTTCGACCTTGCCGTCGCGGCTGAGGCCCAGCACGCTCGGGATCGAGAAGCCGAAAATGTCGGCGTCGATCACGCCAACAGAGAGGCCACGCTTCGTGAACGCCATCGCCAGCGCAGAAGTGAGGGAGGACTTGCCGACCCCGCCCTTGCCGCTTGTCACGGCGATGACGCGCGTGAGTGAGTCTGGGCCGAACTGGCGGGGACGTGATCCGCGTACACGTTCGACGAACGCCTGCCGCTCGGTCGATGTCATGACGCCCACCTCGACGTCACCGGAGGTGATGCCCGCGACCGACTCGATCGCGCTGTGCACGTCGGCCTCGATCTGGCGAGCCGCTGGGCAGCCCGCGATCGTGAGCTGGATGCTCACTGCGGCGCGCTGGGCGCCGGTCTCGTCAGAGCTGACCGTGACCTCGCGGACCATGCCGAGCTCAGTGAGCGGGCGACGGATGTCGGGGTCTTGCACGCGGTCAAGCGCGGTCCACAGGGTGAGTTCGAGTGCGGACGCTGTGTCGCGACCTGGCATCGTGTGCTCTGCGGTCATTGCGCGCTTAATCCTCCTGGGTGCGGGGCGAGGCTGTGCCTACTGATGTGGCCGGGTCTGTCGGTGTTGCTACCGCTGCCGATTCTGGCTCTGGTTCTTCTTCGAGCTCTGCAAGCAGAGAACGCAACTCCTGGCGAATGAATTCCCGGTCGGGGAGATCTTTCATCATGATGCGCAGCGAGACAACCTCACGCGCAAGGAATTCGATGTCTGCGACGTTGCGCTCGGCACGCTGGCGATCTTGTTCGATCTGCACGCGGTCACGGTCGTCCTGGCGGTTCTGCGCGAGCAGGATCATGGGCGCCGCGTATGAAGCCTGGAGCGACAGGATGAGCGTGAGAGCGGTGAAGCCGAGCGCTGCCGAGTCAAAGCGGAGATGCTGAGGGCCCCAGGTGTTCCACGCGAGCCAAGCGAGACAGAACGCTGTCAAAATAAGCAGGAACCACGGGGTGCCCATGCCACGTGCGATGCTCTCGGTCCACCGACCGAACCGTTCGTTGCCTCCGGTGCGCGTCTCTTGCGGTCCACGCATGCCCAAGGCGCGTGGTGCGTCAAGTGACGCGTTTTTTCCCCAGCGCATCACGCCCCCATTCCAGTTCGGTGAGCGGTCGGGGTTGAGCTGATGGCCTCGTCATCGTCGCCAGCATGGCGCCAATCGTCTGGCAAAAGGTGGTCGAGTACGTCATCGACAGTGACGACACCGACGAGGCGCTGCTGATCGTCAACCACAGGGATCGCCACTAGGTCGTAGCTCGCGAGCTGACGAGCAACCTCTGCTGCATCGGCGTCGACGTGCACCGGCTCGATCTCACTATCGAGCAGTGCAGACAGGCGCTCGTGCGGTGGGAAGCGCAGCATCCGCTGGAAGTGTGCGATGCCGAGAAACTCTCCTGTGGGAGTTTCAAACGGCGGATGAGTGACATACACCGCTGATGCCATGGCTGGTGAGATCTCAGCACGGCGGATCATCGCAAGGCCCTCAGCAATGCTTGCCTCGCCCGACAGAATGATCGCGGACGGGCTCATGAGGCCACCCGCGGTGTCTGGATCGTAGCCGAGGAGCTTACGCACCTCTGCCTCTTCCTCATCTTCCATGAGGTCGAGGAGTTCTTCACGCTTCGCATCTGGCAAGGCTGACACGAGATCGGCAGCGTCATCGGGCTCCATGTGGTCAAGCACATCGGCCGCACGGGTTTCGGGGATGTGGGCGAGCAGCGAGAGCTGATCCGCCTCGGTCATCTCCTCGAGCGCGTCAGCAACGCGATCATCTGACATCTCGGCCATGACCTCGGTCATGCGTTCGAACGGCAGCTCAAGGAGCTGCTCTGCGAGGTCGGCAGGCTTGAGATCGAGGAACGTCTGAATCAGACGCTCAGCAGACTGCGCCTCTGACTTCTCCTGCGGCAGCCGCATGTCGGTCCATGCAACGATGCGTGATTCGGGGCGGCTGAACGCGCGCACCTCGGCGCGCAGTACGTGCACGAAGACCTCCGACAGCACCCATTCTCCAGAACGTGTGCGTTCAATCGCGGCGTCTTCAATACGCACACGGGTTGAATCAGCAAGCTGCGCTGGGAGGCCGATGAGCTGCGCCAGGACGCGGATCTCGCCACTTCGCTGCTCGAAGCGGCGAATGTTGATGAGGCCAGTGGTGATGACCTGGCCTGAACCAATCGAAGTCACACGACTGATCGGGACGAAGACGCGACGCTTGCCGGGAATCTCGACAATGAGACCGACAACGCGCGGCTGAGACTGATGTCGGTACACGACGAGCACGTCGCGTACCTTTCCGATGCGATCACCGGCAGGGTCAAAAACACCCCGCCCCGCAAGGCGGCCGACAAAGACCCTCGAATTGCTCACACCCCTACGCTACCGTCTACCGCTGACAATCGTGCACGTCGAGAGCAGCACGTTCGCAACGCTAAGGAAAACACTGGGTTCTTCGCAGCGTGAGCCGTAGAATCAGGGTATGAGTTTCACAGGTCAGCCCGGAGCGCCTCGCACGCCACTGTCACTTGAGCTGCCGACAGGCGACATCATCTCGACGTACGACCGTTACGAAGACGCTCGTGCTGCGGTCGATACCCTCGCAAAGAGTGGTTTCCCAGTTCGTGAGGTCAGCATCGTCGGTAACCACGTCCGCAGCGTTGAACGAATCACCGGCAAGCTCACCTACGGCCGCGTCGCCCTTATGGGTGCGCTGTCTGGTGCCTACCTCGGTTTGTTCCTTGGCGTACTACTGTTCCTGTTCCAGCCTGACAACACTGGCATTCTCGGTGTCTTCATCGCCGCACTTGTGATCGGCGCTGGCTTTGGCATGCTGTTCAGCGTGGTCTCGTACTCGATGACCCGCAACCGCCGCGGCTTCTCATCGGTCACACAGATGATCGCGGTGCGGTACGAGCTGTACACATCGCCCGAACTCGTGCACGACGCGCGTCGCGTGCTGATGGGTGAAGTTCCGTCTGCTCAGTAGTTGTCGGCGCGGCCCCTGGTCGCTGACCTCGGCCAACCCCGCGAAAGCTTCGGTCCGCAGGGCCAACCCCGCGAAAAGCCCCCGTTCTCTCGAGACGGGGGCTTTCTTGCGCATGAAAGGGCTGATCTCGGTAGAAACTATCGGTTTCGAGGGGTTTGGGTGGGCGAATGAGGCCGCCCGGCCGCGAGGCCGGCCCATTCTTTTCCCCGGTAAGCGTGTGCGGGGTGGAAGGCTAGCGCCGTGCTGAAAATCGCGTGGCAAACTCTTGGCGGCTGCATCCAGTGCTACCTTCCAAAGGAACGTCCTCCGAGAGCCTGACCAAACAGCTAGCTGCAGAACGGTGAAATAGTGAATGAACCTGATTTTCATCCCCGGTGCTGGTGGTGCGGAGCCATCGCTGACTCTCGAGAGCATCGAGTAAAAGCTTCGGAACTTCGCAAATCGTTCAAAGGTTCGGATTATCTTGTTCTAGCGAACGAACGTCCGTCCAAATTCCATGGCCCGAAATCACCGCTGATGCTCTTCCCCAAAACCATGTGTAAAACATGTAATGGCGCGCGAAGCCAGCCATTCGACCGAGCATACGATCAGTTCGTAACGTTTGTGCGCGAAAGGCCCGACTTCTTTCGTGCACGGACAAGCTTTCAAATGTCCCATGTACTCGCTGGAGAACCGCACACCTCGGCAAACCTTGCCCGTTATTACGTGAAGAATTTCGCTTGTCGAATCGATGAGCGAGGGTTCGACGTCCCCAAAGACCTGATTGATTTTCTAAATGGCTCAGAGTCAATGCCCAATGCCACATTGGTTTTGTACAAAGACTTTTCGATCATGGACCAGTTGAGAAAGGAAGGCACCAGTGGTCATTCGCATTGGGCGAATAGCATGGTCAGCCCCGAAAATCCTTCTGATGGGGAGCTAGAAGTTTTTATCGCTGAGATTCAGGATGGGCCTATCGGAGCACTTATTTGGTGGAATTCTGCGAATCGATTGGGAATCACCTTTTCTGCAAGGGACCGAGTGTATTTGCGACTTCGAGAAGAGCTGCCGCATTTGTATATCCACAACAATTCCTAAGGGCATCTACTCAGCGTGGTTTAACTTCGCGGGGTAATACGAGGTCGAGGACCGTGGGACCAGACGAGCGTCATTCAACGACTCAACCCCTCGAAACAGGGCGATTCTCTCGAAACAAGCACTTTCTGATGCATGAAAGTGGTCATCTCGAGAGAAAGGGCCCGTCTCGAGGGGTTGAACGGGGAAGCGCGGAAGCGCGGGAGGCGCGAACTAGCCCTGCGCGCTAGCGATCCACGCCTCTACCGCGTCAGCGGTGCGGGGGATACCTGCGGAGAGGTTGAGGCAACCGCTCTCGGTAACGACAATGTCGTCCTCGATACGCACGCCGATGCCGCGGTACTCTGCGGGAACCGTGAGGTCATCAGGCTGGAAGTATAGGCCGGGCTCGATCGTGAAGACCATGCCTGGCTCGAGCACACCGTCCATGTACATCTCGCGACGCGCCTGCGCGCAGTCGTGTACGTCCATGCCAAGATGGTGGCTTGTGCCGTGCACCATGTAGCGACGGTAGTACGCGGTGCCGTCATCTTCGGGAAGAATGCCCCACTCGCGGGTGCGGCGTTCGATCACTGCCATTGCTGCGTCGTGTACTTCGTGGAAGCGGATCCCTGGGCGCACAATCGCGCGTGCAGCATCTGCGGCTTCGAGCACGGCGTTGTACACGCGGCGCTGCACCTCAGTGAACTTGCCCGAGACGGGAACGGTGCGCGTAATGTCTGCCGTGTACAGGCTGTCCATCTCGATGCCGGCATCGAGGAGCAGAAGATCGCCCTCGCGCACTGGGCCATCATTGCGGATCCAATGCAGCGTGCACGCGTGTGGCCCCGAAGCAGCGATGGTCTCGTAGCCAACAGTGTTGCCATCAAGACGAGCGCGCTGGTTGAAGACGCCCTCGACGATGCGCTCGCCGCGAGGATGAGCGCTCGCCTTTGGCAGCGCAGCGAGGACCTCAGTGAAGCCCTGCGCAGTAGCATCGACGGCGGCCTGCATTTCGGCGAGTTCGTAGTCGTCCTTCACGAGACGCAGCTCAGAGGTGACGCGCGCAAGCTCAGCGTCGTCAAGTGTGATGTCGCCATCCTCTGCACGGAACTCTGCGAGGTGCGCTGTTGGCACGTCAAGCAGTGCCGAGACCTGCGCGAGTGAGGGGCGCGGGCCGATCCAGAACTCGCCGATCTCAGGGTTCGCAAAGAACTCGTCGCTGTCGCGACCAGCGCGCTCACGGAAGTACAGGGTCGAAGCATCGTCCTCAATGACGAGGATCGCGCCGGGCTCAGACTCTGCGCCCCAGCCGGTGAGGTGCGCGAACGCCGAATGTGCGCGGTACTGGTAGAACGTATCGTTTGAGCGCTGCTTCATTGCGCCAGCGGCGATCACAAGGCGCTTGCCTGCGAACTGTGCTGCGACTGCAGCACGACGCGTTGCAGCGAAGCCAGCGGCGGGATGGGCTGCGGGCAGCTCGTCAACCCGATCCGCCCAGTGCTGCGAAATATACGTTCCGAACGCGTCATTCTGCGGGGTAGTGCTTCGGTTCGTGTTATCGATCTCTACCTCGTGGGTAGCCTGCTCGCTCGTGGTCATATCTCCATCCTCTCACCTCAATACCGGAACCACCTCAGAGACCCGAATGCGATGGAAAGACCCTAGACTGGCGGGATGGACCGCACCGAAAAGCAACGAGGGTTTGACCTCCACACGCACTCGGTGTTTTCAGACGGTACGACCAGGCCGAGCGAAATCGCGGCAGACGTTGCCGCGCTCGGACTCAGCGGCTTCGCCCTGACCGACCACGACACGATCGACGGTTGGGAAGAAGCACGCGAGGCGGCAGCGATGCACGGCATCGATTTTCTTCCTGGTATCGAGATCACCACGAAGTTTGCTGGCCGCTCGCCGCACCTACTGGGATACGGCATCTCACCGGATGACGACGAGCTGTTTGACGCGCTCGCGGTGGTGCGCCGCGCGCGGCTGACCCGCGCGAGCAAGATGGTCGACCTCATCAAGAAAGACTTTGCGATCACGTGGGAAGACGTGCTCGGCTCCGAAGACGCGCGCACGGTTGGCCGCCCGCACATCGCGGATGCACTCGTGCGTGCAGGCTACTTCGTTGACCGCAGTGCCGTGTTCGCTGAGCTGCTGTACCCCGGCTCGCCCTATTACATCGGTACGCTTGCGATGGATACGGCGGAGGCGATCCGCCTGGTACGTGAGGCCGGTGGGGTTCCCGTGATTGCGCATCCAGCTGCGAACCGCCAGTCAGAGGCAATTCCACTCGCAGACCTCGCAGCGCTCGCCGCAGCTGGACTGTGGGGCATCGAGCTGGACCATCCAGAGAATCGGGCTGAGTGGATCCCTGAGCTGCGCGTTGGGTCAGCTGAGATCGGGTTGATCCCGACGGGGTCGAGTGACTTCCACGGTGCAGGTAAGCCAAACCGGCTTGGCGATTTCACGACCCCGGAAACGACTGTGGCGGCCATCCGAAAGATGACCGCCACGCCGCGCTAACTAGGCAGCCGCGCTGCCTGCGAGGCTGTCGGCTGCGATGCGCCCGTCAACCACGGTGACGAGCTCATCGAGCGTGCCACGATGAACGAGGTCGTGTGTCACCAGCAGAGTTGCGGTGCCGCGTTCGTGGGTGAGGTCAGCGATGAGCTGCATGATTTCTGCACCGCGCTCCTGATCAAGCGCGCTCGTCGGTTCATCGACGAGGAGCGCATCCGGCTCCTGCACGAGCGCGCGAGCGATCGCGATGCGCTGGCGCTGGCCGCCCGAGAGCTGATGCGGGCGCTTGCTTGCGTGCTCAGCAAGGCCGACGGCTGCGAGGAGTTCGTCGACGCGGCCGGTGATCTGCGTGCGCCTGGTGCGACGATCCGCACCCCCGAGCTCTGCCATGACGAGCAACTGCTCGCGAGCGGTGAGGGACGGAAGCAGATTCGACTGCTGGAACACGATGCCGATGCGATCGCGACGAAGCGCCGCTGCGTCTTCGAGCGAGAGTTTCGCCGCGTCGACGGTGGAGTGTTTCGCGCTACTGAGCAAGACGCTTCCGCTGTCAGGCCGGATGAGTGTCGAAGCGACCGCAAGGATCGAAGACTTACCTGAGCCAGACGGGCCGGTGATACCGGTCACCTTGCCAGCTGGCGCGGTGAGGGTGACGTTGTCGACCGCGGTGACTCGGCTGTCGCCGTCGGGGAAGGTGAGGGTGACGTTCTGTAGTTCAATCATCGGTGGCTCCCAAGTGCTACGAGTGGATCAGCTTTGGTGACGGTACGGAGTGCGAATGCGGCTCCTGCGAGGCCGAGGACGGCCATGATGAGCGCGGGAAGCACGGTGGTGAGCGGACTCAGCAGGAACGGCAGCGCCTGCCCTGCGAGAAGTCCGAGCCCAGTCACCGCGAGGATGCCGATGCCGATGCCCGCGATGAGGACGACGAGTGCCTGGCCGAGCGCATCCTTGATGAGTGAAGCGTTCGAGGCGCCAAGCGCCTTGAGCACCGCGACATCGCCAGCTCGCTGCATCGTCCAGACGGTGAAGAATGCGCCGACAACGAGGGCAGAGATGCCGAAGAGCATTGCGATCATGAGTCCAAGAGATCCGATCTCTGACTTAAACGTCGAGAGCGCGGACAGTGACATGATCGGAGTCTTGACGGTCGTGCCGGTATCGGCGGCAATGCCGTCCCAATCGGGCGCGGATCCCTCAGCGCCAGACACCAGCAGCGCCGTTGGCGCGCCTGTGCCGCCGAGCTTTGCGTTCGACATTGCCCAATCGCCGTGGTCCATTGCGACGACCGGCGTGTGGCTGTACCACGCCTCGGAGCCGATCTTCGCAACCGTAAATTCGGAGCCGATGATGGTGAGCGTATCGCCCACCTTCGCACCAAGCTCATCGGCCGCGCCCTGCGAGAGTCCGACCTCGCCAGACTTTGCCGGGGTGAGATCAAAGACCGAACCGGTGGTGCCGTCTTTCTCAGATGCCTCTGACATGCCGAACAGGGCGACGCCAACCGTGCCCTCAGCCGCAGTTGCCGACCCGCTCGTGTTTTCAGCGCGCGCCTGCGCGATGCCGAGGGGGAGCACGGTTTCGACGCCGTCTGCCGCGATCCAGGCTTCGCCAGTTTCGTTCGAGATTGACGAGGTGGCATAGTCAGGGGCGCCATCACCAGGGTTTTGCAGCACCACGCGCTCCCCAGGCAGCTGCAGCACCGCAGAAATGTTCTGTGATGCTAGGCCGCCGGTGAGTCCCGAAAGGAAACCGACGAGTAGCGTGATGAGTGCCACCACGGTTCCGATGAGGAAGAAGCGACCCCGCGCAAACCGCAGGTCTCTCCAAGCAACGAACACGATAACTCCTTCCGGTCGCGCTTGGTGCGCGGCCACCATTCAAGAATCGCGAAGTTTCGGGCTTCAAACATCGGCCGCATACCCGGTCTTTCGCAGCTCATATCGGCTGATGCGGGGTCATCCGAATGGATGATGACGAGACGTGGGTAACGGCGTAACCTGGAAGCGTCATGAGTCACTCACGCGAGCACGCCACCCTGTCACCGGTCTTTGCCGGGCTCCGCCTCGGGCTGCACGTGCTGCTGCTTGGCCTGCTCGTCTTGCCCGTTGCAACGAGCTATCTGTCGAGCTCTGGGCATTTCCTCCCGGTGCTGATTATCGCGGTCGGCTTCCTTGCGGTCTATGCTGGCGGTGCTGTGTTTGGGCACCTCCGTGAGACGCGCTCACCTGCTGCCCGTACATCGCAGGCGGTCGCGTGGGTGGCAGCGCTGACACTGCTTTGGACTGTCCTTGTGTGGCTGTCACCCGAGGGTGCCTACCTCGTATTCCCGCTCTTCTTCCTCTACTTGCATGTGTTGCCGTCGCCCGGCGGACTCATCACCGTCATCGTCACGACGGGAATCGCAGTGCTCGCACTTGGCCTGCACCTCGGGTTCAGCTTTGGGGGAGTTATTGGGCCCATCGTCGGTGCGGTTGTCGCCACCTTCATCGGGTATGGCTATCGACGACTTACACGTGAGGCGCACGAGCGTGAAGCCCTCGTGCAAGAGCTCCTTGCGACCCGCGAACAGCTCGCCGCAACCGAGCGCGAACAGGGCGCCTCCGAAGAACGTGCGCGGCTTGCCCGCGATATCCACGACACCGTCGCGCAAGGGCTGTCGAGCATTCAGATGCTGTTGCACGCGGCCGAACGTACGACACCGGAGCCCGGTCTCGGGTACCTCCGACTCGCACGCGAGACGGCTGCTGAGAGCCTTGCCGATACCCGACAGATTATTCGTGCGCTCACCCCAGAGACGCTGTCGAACGGTCTCGCTGACGCGCTCCGACGGCTCGCGGCTGATCAGAGTCGCCGCACGGGCATCCTCGTGGTCGTCGACATTGCCCCTGAGATAGAGTCCCGCGAGTTGAGCATGGATGCCAGCACAGCGCTTTTGCGCATCGCGCAGGGAGCGATGTCGAACGTGGTCAAGCACTCTGGCGCGGATCACGCACGCATCATCCTCGCCGAATCCGATGACGGCGGCGTGCGCTTGAGCGTCGCAGATGATGGCAGTGGGTTTGACTTGCAGGTCATGCAGGCAAGCAACCCCTCGCGAGATTCCTTCGGGATCCGTGCCATCGAAGAGCGTGTATTGCAGCTCGGTGGTGCTATGGAGATTGATTCGGCGCCAGGGCACGGTACCGTGCTCTCGGCAACCCTTCCCAGAGAGGCAGTGTGATGACGATGCGTATCGTGTTGGCAGATGATCATCCCGTAGTGCGCGCAGGGATTCGTGCCCTCCTGGAGGGCGAACCCGAATTCACTGTTGTCGGTGACGCAGCCACCCCAGCTGATGCGGTGCGGGCGGCAGCCGAGTTGCGGCCAGACGTTGTGCTGATGGACCTGCAGTTTGGTGCAGTCTCGGCGGGCGCCGGCGCAGCTGGAGCCGGAGCACCGGTGAACGGGGCCGATGCGACTCGGGAGATTCGAGCCTTGGCCGATCCGCCAGCCGTGCTCGTGCTCACGAACTACGACACCGACGGAGACATTCTCGGTGCGGTCGAAGCTGGCGCGAGCGGGTACCTGTTGAAGGACGCTCCTCCGGAGGAACTCGTTGCCGCGATCCGCGCGGCCGCAGCGGGGGAGAGCGCGCTCGCTCCTGCGATCGCTGGCCGCCTGCTCGCCCGGCTGCGCGCACCGCAGGAAAGCTTGAGCGCACGCGAGGCCGAGGTGCTCACGCTGGTCGCCCAAGGCAAATCCAATACGCGGATCGCGAATGAGCTCATCATTTCCGAAGCGACGGTGAAGACTCACCTCGCGCACATCTATACGAAGCTCGGGGTCTCATCACGAACCGCTGCTGTCGCTGCCGCGCGGAAGTCTGGCGCGATTCGGTAACTAGGTTTGCATCGGCCGAAGGTTACACGGAGTCAACCCCGCGAGATGGCCCGTTTCTCTCGAGATGACCCGTTTCTACGTGTAGAAACTCGGGTTTTCGGGAGAAAGGGACGTTCTCGCGGGGTTGAGGTGCTCAGCGGGTGGCTGGGCGGGTAGAGCGGGTGGCTGAAACTACGCCAGGAGTGCGCGATCGTCGAAGCTTGCGCCCTTGATCTTGGCAAACTCTGAGAGCAGTGCCGGTACCGTGAGGTGCTTCTTCTCCTCCTCGGAGGCCTGGAACACAATCCGTCCCTCGTGCATCATGATGAGGCGGTTACCCAGCTGGAGCGCCTGCTCCATGTTGTGAGTGACCATGAGAGTGGTGAGGCGATCCGCCGCCACAATGCGCTCCGTGAGGTTCGTCACGAGCGCCGCACGCTGCGGATCGAGCGCCGCGGTGTGCTCGTCCAGAAGCAGGATACTGGGCTGCGTAAAGCCTGCCATGAGCAGCGAGAGCGCCTGACGCTGGCCACCCGACAACAGGCCCACCTTGGCCGTGAGCCTGTTCTCAAGGCCGAGCTCAAGCGACTTCAGCTCCTCGACGAATAGCTCGCGGCGGGCCTTGGTGCGTCCTGCGCCGAGGCCGCGGGACTGTCCGCGCTTGAGTGCCAGCGACAGGTTCTGCTCGATCGTGAGATCGGGAGCAGTTCCCGCCATCGGGTCCTGGAAGACGCGACCGACGTACTTTGCGCGCTGGTACTCCTTGAGCTTTGCGACTTGCTTGCCGTCGATGGTGAGTGAGCCTGTGTCGATGAGGTAGCGGCCAGCAACTGCGTTTAGCAGCGTGGACTTGCCCGCACCGTTTGAACCAATCACCGTAACGAAATCGCCCTGGCTCAGTCGCAGGCTCACGTCTACGAGTGCCTTGCGCTCATTGATCGTGCCGGGGAAGAAGGTCTTCGAAATCTTGTCGATGTGCAGCATGTGCTTACTTCCCTCCCGCTACGGGGACCTTGACGCCGGTGGTCGCTGAGATCACCGGATCTGGACCCTGGTCCTTCGGCCTCGTGTTGCCACGGTTGCTCCACGCCGGGATCTTCTTGAGGAAGCCCCAACGCGGCAGCAGCAGCGCGAGCACGACGAGCACAGCGGTGACCGCGCGCATATCGTTCGGGTTCAGGCCAGCCGACAGCGCAATGAAGATGATCATTCGGTAGAGAACCGAACCAACAAGTACGGCAAGGCTTGCCATGAAAATGTTTCGCTGGCCGAGCACTGCCTGGCCAAGGATCACCGATGCGAGACCGATGAGGATGATACCGATGCCCATGCTGATGTCTGCGAAGCCCTGGTACTGCGCGATGACCGCGCCTGCCAGTGCGACGAAGCCGTTCGAAAGCGCAAGGGTGAGGATCTTCATGCGGTCGGTACTTACACCGAACGAGCGGATCATTTGTTCGTTGTTACCCGTTGCCTGAATCGCGAGACCGAGGTCAGTCGAGAGGAACCAGTCAAGTGCGAGCTTCACGAGGAAGACCGCAACGATGAAGATGACGACAGCGATCCATGTCTTGCCGATCCAGCCGTTGTCGCGAAGCGGCGACATGATCGTCTCCTCGCGGAGGAGTGGCACGTTTGCTTTGCCCATGATTCGTAGGTTGATCGACCAGAGCGCGATCATGGTGAGGATGCCGGCGAGGAGTCCGTCGATGCGGCCCTTCGTGTGGAGCAGACCCGTCACAATGCCGGCGACCACGCCCGCTGCCGCACCCGCAAGGGTTGCGAGCAGCGGGCTCTGACCAGCCACGATCATGGACGCAGCGACAGCGCCGCCCGTCGTGAAACTTCCGTCAACCGTGAGATCAGGGAAGTTCAGCACTCGGAAGGTCAGATAGACACCGAGCGCCATGACTCCATAGAGGAGTCCAATTTCCAGTGCACCGATCACGATTACTCGATGACGCTGTCAGCGCGCTCGAGGAGAGCCGCCGGGATTTCCACACCCTGACGCTTCGCAGCTTCCGGGTTCACAACGAGCGAAAGCTCCTTCTGCGACTCAACGGGCATGGTCGCGGGATCCGCGCCATCCTCAAGGATACGAAGCGCCATCTCGCCAGCCTGGTGACCGAGCTTCAGATAGTCGATACCGAGAGTTGCGACTGCCCCGCCCTCAACGTGGGTGGAGTCTGCGCCGACAACGAGGATGCCGCGATCCTCAGCCACCGAGATGAGCGAGCCGAGGCCCGATGCAACGAGGTTATCGCTCGGGGTGTAGATCGCATCGATGTCGCTGAGCGCCTCAACTGCCTGCTTCAGCTCGGAAGCGTTGGTGATCGAGGTTGCGACGATCTCGAGACCGCGTTCCTGCGCGGCTTCCTTGGCGAGTGCGACCTGCACCTCTGAGTTTGCCTCGCCCGAACCGTAGACGATGCCGATGCGCTTCGTTTCAGGCTTGATCTCGGTGATGAGATCGATCTGATCGGCGACCGGGTTCATATCGCTGACACCGGTCATGTTTGCACCGGGCTTCTCGTTGCTTTCGAGCAGACCGGTTGCAACAGGGTCAGTGACGGCTGCGAAGAGCAACGGAATGTCAGTGTTGTTCTGCAGCAGCGCCTGTGCCGACGGGGTGGCGATTGCGATCGCAAGATCGAGATTCGAGGTGGCGAAGGTCTGTGAGATCGTCGTCGCAGTTGGAACCTCGCCGTTCGCGTTCTGCTCGTCGAATGTGATGGTCTCGCCCTCAACATATCCCGCGTCGAAGAAGGCCTGCTTGAAACCTTCGCTTGCGGAGTCGAGCGCGGGGTGCTGAACGAACTGGCTGATGCCTACCTTGAACGACTTTTCGTCGCCTGTGCCGGCGTCATTGCCGGCGTTCGATGAGCATGCGCCCAGGAGAAGTGCAGCCGAGAGGGCTACGCCTGCTGCGGCAAAGGTCCTGCCGCGGAGCTTGTGGTTGGCCATGATGTCCTCATTTACTGTGGATGGTCAGAATGGGTCGACACGGCGCTAGTACCGGTAAGTACTGGGACAACGCCGTCCCTGGTGGTTGAGCGTAACGGCGAGCCGCTGCACTGTAAACATGTTCTTTGTTTGCTAGACATGTGTAGCTGTTCGGCGGTCGTAGTTTCGCGATGGCTATACAACTTGTACAGCTATTTAAGGTTTGCTCTGGAAGTTGTCACACGCTGCACAGAGCAAAAACATTGCGGGTGAGCACGCTGAAATAGGCGTAGTCGAGCTATGCCGTTGACGCGTTACCGTTCGTGATTTCCTGTGTGAGTGCTGCGATGACCGCCTCGTTTTCGGCTGCGTTACCGATCGAGATGCGGATGCCCTCGCCCGCAAACGTGCGAGCAGAAATACCGTTGGACTCGAGCGCCGCGTTGAATCGTGCACTGTCTGTACCGAGCGACAGCCAAACGAAGTTCGCCTGTGATGCGACAAGCGGAAGACCCAGTGCTCGCAGGGCGTCGGTCAGCTGCTCGCGTGAGGTGACGATGTCGCTGATCCGCGCCCCGAGTTCGTCTTCGGCTTCGAGAGGTGCGACCGCGGCCTCCTGAGCGAGTGCGGTGACTGCGAACGGCACCGATACCTTGCGCAGTGCCTCGGCGACATCGGTGGGCGCAATCGCGTAACCGATGCGCAAACCGGCGAGACCATATGCCTTCGAGAAGGTGTGTAGCACGGCGACGTTCGGGTGCTTTTTAAACTCGGCGATGCCACTCGGGGAGTCAGCGTTGCGATCAAAGTGTACGTACGCTTCGTCAATCACGACGAGCACATTTCGGGGAACGGCGGCGAGGAACGCATCGAGCTCTGACTGTGTGATGACCGTGCCGGTCGGGTTATTTGGGTTGCACACGAAGACGACGCGAGTTCGATCAGTGACCGCAGCGGCCATAGCCGGCAGATCGTGGCGCGCATCAGCATCGAGCGGAACCTCAACCGGCACAGCGCCTGCAACGCGCGTAAGAATCGGGTAGGCCTCAAACGAGCGCCATGCGTACATCACCTCGTCACCCGGGCCGGTAAGTGCGTGGATGATCTGGGCAGCGACTTCAACGGAACCAGCGCCCAGCGCGATGTTGTTCGCTGCAACGTCGAAGCGTGCGGCAAGGGCATTCACCACCGACTCGGCGGCGATGCTGGGGTAGCGGTAGATCGCGTCGGGCAGGCACGCGGCAACGCGGCGCTGAACGGATTCGAGCGGCGGGTAGGGGTTTTCATTTGAGGAGAGCTTGTAGCTCTGACCTGACGCCGACACCGGGGCGGCTTTGCCCGCGCGGTATGCCGCGACATGTTCGAGGCCTGGACGGAATTCAAGAGTCATGTGCTGGCTCGCTTTCTCTGGATGGAGTGTTCCGGCCGTAACTCTAGGGATCCGGGAATTCCTCCGTCAATTGGTTCATTTCTGGGGTAGCAATCTGTACTGACAGATAGGTGTCGCCTGCGATAGGGTAGGCAAAATGTCTAGGCAAGGAGGCCTCGTGGCAATTGATGCACTTGATGCGCGACTCATCACGCTCACCAGTGAAGAAGCCGGTATTTCGGTAGTCGAATGTGCGCGCAGACTCGGAATCGCCCGCGCAACCGCACAGGGTCGACTCGACCGACTGCGCAAAACCGGCATCATCAAGTCAATGGCGCCGCACATCGACCCCGTCGCGCTCGGCTTTCCGATCCGCTGCTTCTGTTCGATACAGATTGATCAGCGGATCGGCCACGATCGGGTCTCGGTTGGCCTCGAAGCTATCCCAGAACTGCTCGAATTGCACACCGCGACTGGGGATGCGGATCTGTTTGCCGCAATCGTCGCCCGGTCAACGCACGACCTGCAGCGAGTGCTTGACCACGTTGCCACCGCACCAGGGGTCATTCGGGTATCGTCACAGCTCGTGCTCGGTACGCACTTCATGGGGCGGACGTTGCCGCTCGTCAAGGCGGCGCTGAGCGCTTAGGCTGCTGAGTCCCGCGATGCGGCTCCATTGGTTATCAACCCCGCGAAACGGGGAGTTTCTGCTGAGATGACCCCTTTCAGCGCGCTGAAACTAGGGTTCTCGCGGGGAAGTGCCAGTTTCGACGGGGTGGGGTGCGCTGAGCTGAGGTGCGAGCGCAGGTGTGAGCGCAGGTGCGAGCGCAGGTGTGAGCGCAGGTGCGAGTGCTGGTGCGAGCGAAGGTGCGAGCATAGGCGCCGCACCAGCAGCCTGCGCCCCAAAGCACAGGAGGGGCGCGCAAATTCCAATGAATCTGCGCGCCCCTCCGAAGGTCTCAGCCTTATGCGTCCTGTGCGGGAACCTCGGTCGAAGCTGAGCCGGCGTTCGAGCCGCCCTCAGCGCTGCCCGAGCCCGCACCACCGCGGCGACGGCGGCGACGGCGGCGAGGTGCGTCACCCGTCTCGCCTGCTGCCTGCTCGCCAGCTACATCGGTGTTCTTGTCCGTTGCCGAACGGCCTTCACCGTGCGACTCGTGACGGCCTTCGCCGCGCGGGTTTGCGCTGCGGGTACGGGTGCGGTTGCGGCGCTCGCCGCCATCGCGCTGGCCGTCCTTCTTGTCGCGGTCGCCCGACGAACGGCGCGAACCGTTGCGAGGTGCGGTCTCCTTGACGGGAGTTGCCTTGAGGCGGCCTTTTGATCCCTCGGGGATGTTCAGGTCCGAGAAGAGGTGCGGCGACGACGAGTAGGTCTCGACGGGCTCGTCAACACCAAACTCGAGTGCCTTGTTGATGAGTGCCCACTTGTGCAGGTCATCCCAGTCAACGAAGGTGACTGCGATGCCTTCGCGACCCGCACGACCGGTACGGCCCACGCGGTGCAGGTAGGTCTTTTCATCGTCGGGAACCGTGTGGTTGATGACGTGGGTCACGTCGTCAACGTCGATGCCACGAGCGGCAACGTCGGTAGCAATCAGGATGTCCTTCTTGCCTGACTTGAAGCTCGCCATTGCGCGCTCACGCTGATCCTGGTTGAGGTCACCGTGAACCGATGCCGCGTTAAAGCCGCGGTCGTTGAGCTCCTCCTGCAGCTTTGCAGCCGCGCGCTTGGTGCGCATGAAGATGACGGTCTTGCCGCGGCCTTCTGCCTGCAGGATGCGGCCGATGACCTCGTCCTTATCAAGCGAGTGTGCGCGGTAGATGATGTGCTCGATGTTCGCCTGTGCAGCGCCCTCGTCAGGGTCGGTTGCGCGAATGTGCACGGGGTTCGACATGAAGCGACGAGCGAGCGTCACGATGGTGCCGGGCATGGTTGCCGAGAAGAGCATGGTGTGGCGCTTCTCGGGGGTCTTCGAGAACAGCTTCTCGATGTCGGCGAGGAAGCCGAGGTCGAGCATCTTGTCTGCCTCGTCGAGCACCATTTCACGAACCTTCGAAAGGTCGAGGAGGCGCTGGTTCGAGAGGTCGAGCAGGCGGCCGGGGGTGCCGACAACGATCTGCGCACCAGCCTTCAGCTGTTCAATCTGGCCCTCGTACGCCTTGCCGCCGTAGATGGGGACGACGGTTGCCGCGCGGCCGCTCGCTGCGAGTTCGAGGTCTTCGTAGACCTGCACTGCGAGCTCACGGGTCGGCACGACGATGAGTGCCTGGACTCCGGGCTCTGGGTTCGCGCCGATGCGCTGCAGGAGAGGCAGGCCGAAGCCGAAGGTCTTACCGGTACCGGTCTTTGCCTGGCCAATGATGTCCTGGCCGGTGATAGCGAGGGGGATGGTCTGCTCCTGAATAGGGAACGCATCGACGATGCCTTCCCGAGTGAGCGCGTCGACCATGTCCTGGTCAATTCCAAGTTCAAGGAACGTTGTCACTGTATGTGACCTCCGAAGTGTGCGGTGCTGCGCATGCATACTTCCGGCGCAGCGGCCCCGGCTTCCGTGAGCAGGGGCGATGAATAGTTCGTACGTATTCTATTCCAGAGCTACACAGAACCCGAGGTAGGCTATTTATCGTGTTCAACTGGATTCGTGGCATCGGTAAGAAGCAGACATCATCGCGCAAGGTGCGCTCGCGTGATGAGTCTGCTGGTGCCGAAAAGGTTGAAGTAGCTGCGTTCGCGCCTGAAGTCCTCGAGTTTCTCGGCCTGACGGCGTACCTGCAGCTAGAGATGTACGAGGCCGCGACGCGCGGTGTTTCGGGTGCTCCGACGCTCCAAGCGAAGGAAGTTTTGGCTGGCGTCGCGGGCGCCACGCTGCAGAAGCACCAGCGTTTTGCGGAGGAGATCCGCCGCCGCGGGCGATCGCCGCACGTCGTGATGCAGCCCTACTCGACCATGATTGAGGACTACATCACGCGCATCGACGCGGTCGATTGGCACCAGCACATCCTCTCGATCTACCTCGTTGGTGGCCTGTTTGACGACTTCTTCGCGGAGCTCGCGAGCGGCATTAAAGATCCCTTCAGCCGGGAGGCAATCGCGACGCTGAGCGATCATGCGGGCCGCGATGAGCTCAAGCGGCTGTTGCAGGCCGAATTGGAGGCGGATCCGAAGCTCGGTAGCTGGCTTGCTGTCTGGGGTCGTCGTCTCGTCGGCGACACGCTGCTCATGGCGCGCGCGGTTCTGTCGCGCAGCGCAAACCGCGAGTTCGACGCGGACGCTGTCGAGCCTGTGTTTACGGAGCTCATTGCCGATCACATTCGCCGCATGGATGGCCTCGGCCTCACCGCGTAATTGTGACTGTGACGCTCGACACGCAGATTCCCGAGTGCCGATATTTTGTGGCGGATCTTTGCCGCTCGTGTGCACTCATCGAAACGCCGTACGCGGTACAACTCCGCGAGAAGGATCTCGCGTGCCGTAACTTGCTGGGCGAGTACGGACCCGCCGATGATGCGTGGCTGCCGCCAGTGCCAGGTGGAGTCACTGAGTTCCGCAACCGCGCAAAGCTCGCTGTCGGCGGTGAAACCGGGGCCGTGGCCCTTGGCATTCTTGACCTCAGCCGCGACGGCGATGGACGTGGCATTGATCTCACCGAGTGTCTGATCCACCAGCCAGGTGTGCAGCAGGCAATTCCACGCGTTGCCGAATTCCTCAACGAGACGGGACTCGCGCCGTACTCGGTGCCAAACCGTAAGGGCGAACTCAAGTATGCGCATCTCACCGAGGCGCCGTCTGGTGCGCTCATGGTGCGGTTTGTTGTGCGTTCGAGCGGCGCGCTCGATCGGATCCGCGCTTTGCTCCCGCAACTGCGTGAACTGCTTCCGCAAGCAACCGTGATCTCGGTGAATCTGCTGCCGGAGCACAAAGCTGTGCTGGAGGGGGAGCGCGAAGAGCTGTTGCTCGGCGACTCACTCGAGATGGATCTTGGCCCGGTGTCACTGCACTTGCAGCCCCAGAGCTTCTTCCAGACAAACACTCCCGTGGCACAGGCGCTGTACGCGCAGGCTGCGGAGTGGACCGCGGAGCTTGACCCCGCGTCACTGTGGGATCTCTACTGCGGCGTCGGTGGCTTCGCGCTGTTCTGTGCGGGAACTGGCGCGGGCGATGCGTCTGGGATCCGAGACACAGTGGGGATCGAGGTGAGCGAGGCTGCGATCCGCTCGGCTACTCGAAGCGCGAAGGATGCGGGCGCGCCCGTGCGATTCAGCGCGGGTGATGCGACCGCGTTTGCGCTCGAAAGCGCTCCCGGAGATGCGCCCGAGCTGGTAATCGTCAACCCGCCGCGTCGCGGTATCGGCCCAGAACTCGCTGACTGGCTTGAGCAGTCGTCGACGCGCTCGGTCATCTACTCGAGCTGTAACCCGAAGAGTCTCGCGCAGGATCTCGCGCGAATGCCCTCATTGCGTGCGGTGAATGCACGACTATTCGACATGTTCCCGCATACGGGGCATGCCGAGGTGATGGTGCTGCTCGAACGGGTTGACGCGAAGTAATTCTGCCGCGCGGCAACCCGCCCGAAAGCGGGTTAGCCGATGAAGCCGACCTTGCGGCTGTTCTCGCCACCGAACTCGATGAATGCGATCGAATCGGCAGCAACGATAATCTGCTTGCCCTTCGAATCTGCGAATGATGCGAAGCCCTCAGCTGCCTGAGTGAGCGCAGCGCGCACCTCGTCAGCAGTTGCCTCGGTCTCGAATGCGAGCTCGCGAGGTGAGTGCTTGATGCCGATACGAACCTCCACAGGGAGCCTCCTCATAGTGCTGTGACATGCCGTCACGAAGTAAGTACGAAATGAGTCTATGCCTGACCTCCGACACTGCGCCTCAGAAATGTGGATCGTTCGCCGCAAGCGCACCATGCAATGTCAGTGGTCATCATTAGGCTGAATGCATGATCGAATTTGATGGTGCGCAGCTCGCGGTCCTTGCCGGTGATCCCGGTAGGCACGCACGGGTGCTCGGTGCGCCAGGCAGCGGGAAGAGCACGCTCGTCGTCGAGATGTTTGCGCGTGTGCTCGATCTGCCAGGCTGGAGCGAGGGTGACGTACTCGCGATTGCCTCCGGGCGTCGGCCGGCGACAATGTTGCGTGGCGCCATTGAAGACCGCTCTGAGCGTGCGCTCGGCGGCACACCAGTACGTACGCTCACCTCATTCGCGTTCGGGGTGCTCGCAGCAGCTGCTGCGACCGGCGGTGAGACCGAACCGCGACTCCTTACCGGTACGGTGCAAGACGAACTCATTACCGCGTTGATTGACGAGCAGCTCGAGGTTGCGCTCAGGTCGCGCGCGGGTGCGGGCGCGACCTGTGACAGCTCGACTAGTAACGGTGAGAGTGACGAGGCTGGCGAGACTCTCGGCAATGTCGAGGGGCTCACTGCAGAGGTGCTTCGCAGTCCTGCCTTTCGTGCTGAGCTGCGCGAGTTCTGGCGCACGATCGACGACTTCGACCTCGACGTACGCGAACTGCTCGCGCGGGTGACCGCGCTGCGCGGGGTTGCGGTATCGTCTGCGCAGTCAGACGCGCCAGAAGACCAGCTGCTGAACCGTTGGGCAGAGGCCTTGCTCATCGTTGAGGCCGTCGAGGCGCGCGTGCGCGCTGAGCGCCCGGGGGAGTACAGCGCGAGCGGGCTGCTGCGCGCCGCCGCAGCGAGCGTGCGAGCGGGGGCCGTACAGGTACCGCGCCTGCTTCTCGTTGATGACGCGCAAGAGATTGGCGAGGGCCAGCTCGCGCTGCTCGCGGCATGTGCCGCGGCGGGCACCACTATCTGGGTCTTCGGCGATCCTGACGTGACAACTGAGACTTTCCACGGCGAGCGATCGCGGGTGCTGGCAGGCCTCAGCGGTGAGCTCCAGCGCCGTGGCGTGCGTGCTGACGCAGAGCAGTTCTGGGTGTTGGAATACGTGTACCGCGGTGGCCAGCAGTTGCGTGGCTTCACCCAGAGCCTCGCTGCACGTATCGGTGCCGCAGGTGCCGGGCAGCAGCGCGCGGCTACGGCGAAGCGTAAGGCACAGCTCGCGTCGACTGACGTGTCAGGTACGGTAGACGGCCGGTCGGTGGCTGAGCCCGCTGAGCGCATCGAGTTCGTGCGCGCTGGCTCCACCTCCGAGCAGCTTGGAATGATTGCGCATCGAATGCGAGCGAACAGGCTCGGCCTCGATCGCGAAAGTCCCCTTGAGTGGGAGCAGATGGCGGTGATCTGCCGTTCGCGTTCGGAAGCGTCGCGGGTCGCGCGTGGCCTCGCCGGCCACCAGGTGCCGACCGGCACACTCGCAGGCGGCATCGTGCTGCGTGAGCATCGCATCGTGCTTGACCTCATCAGGCTGCTGCAACACTCGCTCGGTATCGCCCCACTTGATGCGTCAGGCGTGCTCCAGCTGCTGAGCGGCCCCATTGGTGGGCTGGACCCGGTTGCTGTGCGCCGTCTGCGCGGCTCGCTGATGATGCAGGAGCGGCGTGCGGCCCGCGCAGAAGGTCGTGAGCCGGAAGCAACTGAGCAGCTTATTCTGGCCGCATTCCTCGTGCCCGGTGTCGAACCAGCGATCGACAGTAAGCAGGGTCGTGCGTTGCGCAGGCTCGGCAAGATTGCCGACGCAGCAAACACCGTCGTGGCTGCTGACGGCACTCCGCGCGAGACACTCTGGGCGCTGTGGCAGGGCACACGCCTCGCCGAGGCCTGGCAAGAAGAAGCGCTGCGCGGTCGTGGCGCCCGTGCAGACGAAGCAAATCGTTCACTCGACGCAGTGCTCGGTCTGTTCTTTGCACTCCAGCGGCACGAAGAACAGGTGAGTGAGCAGCCGATCCACGCCCTGCTTGCTGAACTCGCAGAGAGCGCTGTGCCAGAAGACTCCCTTGCCCGCAGCGGCGAACGGTCAGCAGTGACAGTGACGACACCGCAGGGTGCGGTTGGCCGTGAGTTCGCACTCGTCGCTGTTGTCGGTCTGCAAGACGGCGCGTGGCCGAACACCCGTTCGCGCGGCACAATTCTTGGCACGGTGGCACTCGAACGCTGGCTGCGCGGAGGCGCAGCGGTTCCGCCAAGTCGCAAAGACACCATTCATGACGAGCTGCGCCTCCTGCACCAGGCAAGCTCACGCACGCAGCAGGAATTACTTGTGGTGTCAGTGAGCGACACAGATCAGCACCCGAGTGCATTCTTCGGGTTCGGGAAAGATTTCGCTGTTGATCCACTGCCGAGCTCCAGACTCACACTGCGTGGGGCAACCGCGGCTATGCGGCGTCGGCTCACGACAGACCCAACTGACGTGTCCGCTCGTGACTCGCTCGTGCAGCTCACGCGGGCAGATGTGGCAGGCGCGGCTCCCGAGAGCTGGTACGGCGTACTCCCTCCGAGCACCGAAGCCGCGCTCTTCACAAATGAAAACGGTGAGCGCGAGATCGCGGTCGGTCCGTCCCAGCTTGAATCGGTGGAAGGCTGTGCGCTCGACTGGGTCGTTGGCGCGCTTGGCGGTGGTACCGGCAATATCCAGGCGAGCCTTGGCACACTCGTGCATCACGCGTTCGAGAATGCCGTGACTGCTGACACGGAAGCCCTCATGGCAGACATTCGACGAGAGTGGCGAAAACTGCCCTTCGACGCCGAGTGGGAGTCGACACGCACGCTCGCGACCGCAGAACACATGGTCGAGGGGCTTGGCGTATACCTGCGTGAGTTCGACGCGTCAGATCGACAGCTCATCGGTCGTGAGTCAGGGTTCCACGTTCAAGTGGGCGACGTCACCCTTCGCGGCAAGGCTGACCGGCTTGAGGGTCTTGTAAAAGCCGACGGGCTCGAGATCACCGTGCTTGACCTGAAAACGGGCGCATCGGTACCTTCCAAACCTGCGACAGAGCAGCACCTTCAGCTGCAGGCGTACCAGCTCGGCGTCGAATATGGCGCCTTCGACGGCGCAACGAGTGAGCACACAGAAGCCGGTGAAATCAGCTCGGGGGGCGCTCGCCTCTTGTACGTGCACCCGAACGCAGCAAAGGGCAAGGGGTACGTCGAACGCGTGCAGGCACCGCTCGACGCTGAGACGCGAAACGCGCTGCTCGAACGCATTGAAACCGCGGGTGACACCATGGCAGCCGGGAGCTTCACCGCACGCGTTGAACACCACTGCACCGATCCGCACCAGTTTGGCAACTGCCGAATCCATATCATCCAGGCGGTGAGCCACGCATGAATGAGGTCCCCATGCAGAACGCCCCAGTGTTCTCAGCCACTCGCATCGCAGAGTTGCTCACCGAGCCTGGCGCAACGCCGCTCACCCCCACGCATGAGCAGCGCGCTGTCATCGAGCACGAACGCGAGGGCACCGCACTCGTTATCGCCGGTGCAGGCAGCGGCAAGACCGAGACCATGGCGAACCGCGTTGTCTGGCTCGTCGCGAATGGAGAGATTGACCCAGACCGTATTCTGGGCCTCACCTTTACACGGAAGGCCGCGGGTGAGCTGCGCGAGCGTATCTCCGGTCGTCTGCACACCTTTGTCGAACGCCTCGTCGACAACGCCGAGCAGGGACTCCTGACTGAGCCAGAGAAGTTGCGCGCCGCAGAGCTCGTCGCTCTCCTCGAAGATGGACTCGACCTGCCAGAGGTGAGCACGTACAACGCATTCGCTTCTGGTGTGCTGCAGGAGTTCGGCGCGGCAGCGGGCATCGCCCCCGGGGCAACGGTCATTGATGAGGCCACCGCCTGGCGTGTGGCTCGCGAGGTTATCCTCGCGAGCCATGACCGTGAACTCCTCACGACTGACATGCGTACCCCCGAACTGATTCGCCACACGATGGCGATCGATCACGCGGTCGCAGACAACCTCACCTCGTTTGAGCGGACACGTCAAATCATCACCGAGTTCACGCGGGTACTCGACCTGCCGTACAACGAGAAAGACACCGTCGGTGGCCCCGAAGGCAAGAACTACGCGCCAGTGCGTGATGCGGTCGCAAACGTTGCAGACACCCCGCTGCTCGCGCGTCTCGCTGAGGCATTCGCCGAAGAGAAACAGCGTCGCGGTCTCATAGAGTTCTCAGATCAGTTGGCGCTTGCGTCACGCACACTTGAGTTCGTTCCCGAAGCAGGTGCTGTGCTGCGTCGGCGCTACGGCGTCGTGCTCCTTGACGAGGTACAAGATACGTCAGTCGGTCAGACCCGACTGCTTTCGCGAATTTTCTCGGGTGTCCCTGTCATGGCGGTGGGTGATCCGCACCAGTCAATCTACGGTTGGCGAGGCGCCTCAGCCGAGGGTCTGCAGTCGTTCCATGCTGACTTTGCGGCGCGCGGCACCGGGCGGCCCCAGGCTGCGGCAACGTTGACGCTCTCGACGAGCTGGCGAAACCCGGTGACCGTGCTCGACGCAGCCAACGTGGTTGCGGCACCACTTGCGGCGGCCTCTGAGATTGACGTGCCGAAGCTCGCTCCGCGGCCCGGCGCAAAAGACGGTGTCGTCGAATGGCGATTCCCTGAGACTCTGCACGAAGAGCAAGACGCGCTTGCCGCATGGATGGCAGAGGAACGGGCAGCACACATTCGTGAGAAGAACGAGCTGCCGACCTCTGCGGTCGTCTTCCGCAATCGCCGTCACATGGCGCCGTTCTCGGCAGCTCTCACCGCGGCTGGCGTGCCAAACATCATCGTCGGCCTCGGCGGTCTGCTCAGCACGCCAGAGATCACCGACGTCGTGAGCACGCTGCGCTGCGTGTGGTACGCCGACGCCGGGGGAGACCTCATTCGGTTGCTCGCCGGGCCGCGCTTCCGCCTTGGTGTCGCAGACATCGCTGGGCTGAAAGACGCAGCGCGCTGGTTCTCCCGCCGCGACGAGACGCAACAGGAATTCTCACCGGAAGACATCGCGGCAGACAGTGTGCTGCCTGATCCCGACCGTGACTTCACGCTCATCGATGCGCTCGACCAGATCGCAGCGATCCGCGACCCGATGCGCGGTGGCCGGAAGCACGCAGCTCTCAAAACCATTAGCGACGTCGGTGTTGAACGACTGCGCGAGGCCGGGTGGATGCTCGCGAACCTGCGCCAGCGCGTCGGCGGCGACGTCATCGAGCTGATCCAGGCAACAGTGAACGCGCTGCGTCTCGACATCGAGCTGGAATCTCACGAGGGGCGCGAGCACGCTGGTGGCGCAGCGGCTCTGGCAAACCTTGACGTCTTCATCGACCTCGTCGAGGGCCACCTGGCGGTCGATAGCCGCGGCACGCTCGCATCGCTTCTTGAGTGGATCGAACGCGCGGTCGAAGCCGATGAGGTTGAAGAGCACGTGTCGGCGCCAGCGCCGGGCACGGTGCAGCTCATCACCGCGCACGGATCGAAGGGGCTCGAATGGGACCTCGTTGCGATTCCACGCATGGTTGATGGCGAGTTCCCGAGTACCCCGCGCCGCGGCGTTGGCTGGCTCCGGAAAGGACAACTGTCAGACGAACTGCGCGGCGATGCCTCGGCGCGACCGCAGCTCAACTGGCGTATTGCGACCAACCAGAAAGAACTCAAAGAACGCATCGCTGAGTACGTCACCGAGTCGAAAGACCGCTTCGCGGAAGAGGAACGACGCCTGGGCTACGTCGCAATCACGCGTGCCGCGAAGAAACTGCTGCTGACTGGCAGCTTCTGGGGCGGTCAATCACGTGCCCGTGTGCCGTCGCTGTTCATGCTCGAACTGCAAGAACACGGCGTAATTACCGGGCTGCCCGAATCCTCGGAGCATGAGGAAGACCCGAGCGAGGCCCAAGAACTCACGATGCAGTGGCCCCTTGATCCGCTCGGCCGACGTGCTGATGTGGTGCTGGCGGCAGCTGCGGTGCTCAGTGCGCGCATCGCTGAGGAACCCGAAGAGGCTGACCTCGACATTGACAGCACGGTCCGCCTGTTGCTCGCCGAGCGGGCGGCACAGGGTGACGATGCTGCAGTCGTGAAAACGCTGCCTGGCCGAATCACGGCGTCGACATTCCACGAGTTTGTCGAAGACCCTGAAGCCGCAGAGCGGAGCCGCCTGCGTCCGATCCCGCAGCGGCCGTTCCGGCGCACACGCATTGGTAACCGTTTCCACGAGTGGGTGGAGCGCCGAGCGACGACTGCACACGGCACGAGCCTCGCGCTGTTCGATCTCGAACCCGACACCGAGATCGATTCGGCAGTAGAAGGTCTTGACGCGTTCGTTGACGAGGCTGAGCTGCAACCGCTCATCGAATTGTTCGAGGCGTCGCGCTGGGCAGATCTGCAGCCGATCTCGGTTGAACAGCAGGTGGCGCTGCCCTTTGCCGGCCGCACCCTCGTCTGCAAGCTCGACGCTGTGTACGAGTTGCCGCCACGCGAGGGTGAAAAAGAGCCCCGCTTCGAGGTCATCGACTGGAAGGCAGGCCGCTCACCGCAGACCGCGAAGGAGCGCGAGACACGCTTCTTCCAGCTCGACCTCTACCGGCACGCCTACGCCCAGTGGGCAGGAGTGGCGCCTGAGAGGATCGACGTCTCGCTGTTCTACGTCTCAGAGGGCGTCGAGCTCAGAGGAGACCAGGTGCGCACGCTGCCAGAGCTTGAAGAGATCTGGCAGGCGGCCGCGGAGCGGGTTAGTGACCCTCTTGCGGCTGAGCATTTGGAGCGCGCGTAGGGAGATCGTTGTCGCCGTATGCCTCGGTCACCTGCTCGTCAGCGATCTCTGCGGCCGCCGGGGCCTCAGCAGTCGCATTCGCCTCGGTAGCCGCAGTCGCCTCTGACTCCGTCGTTGGTTCTGCAGCCGTAGCCGCCGTGAGCGGCTCGATGAAGTCGGTGTCATTGGCGAACATCCGATCCTCGTCGAGGGCCTCGTAGGCCGCAGTGTCAGACATATGATCGTTGACATCGGGAGTCTGCTCAAGCAGATCGAGCGCCTCCTCCGCGTTCAGCGGGGCACGCGTCGCCGTCGCGGGCGCGAGCAGGCTGAGCGCATCGACAAAGCGGTCGAGCATGCTCACCGCGTCATCAACGACCTCACGGTCGTGATGTTCGACGCCGTGCAGCAGCCACTTCGCGATTTCAAGCTCGTGGTAAAGGCGGCTCCTGGCAGTGAGCGCGTCAGCGTTACCGGTATCGACGAGCCCCAGGTAGGCCTCAAGAACGGCACCAAATGTGCCCTGCGACGCACCATGCAGCCACGCGAGGTCAGCCGCTGGGTCGCCGACGCCAAACTCCGACCAACCGAGCACACCGAGAATCTCGTCGTCCTCCACAAGCAGTGCTTCGGCATTGAGCGAGCCATGCGTCACGACCGGCGTGAAGTCCCACAGCTCAGCATTCTCGATGACCTCGAGCCACCGACGGTGCACCGTGTCTGGCAGAAAACGGGTCGCGTCAGCGCGATCCACGATCCGGGTGGCGAGCAGGCGCAAATCGTTTGCGGTGCGCACGGGAAGCCCGCCCTGCTGCACGACCGTGCGGGGGAGCGCATGGATCGCTGCGGTTGCCGCTGCAATCGGGTCAACGAGAAGTGAATCCGCTGCGAGTGCTGAGGGATCGATCCGCCCACCAATCAGGAAAGTCGACACAACCGCGCGGGACTCGCCAGTGCGCGTCATTCCGCGTCCTTCTGGGACCGCGAAGGGGAGCTGTGCCCGTGCGCCCTCGGTGAGCGCCGAGAACGCAAGCAAGCTTGCAGCCTGGGCGACTTCAGCTGAGTGATTGCGCGGCACGCTGACGAGAAGTTCTTCGCTCGCGGTGGTGAGCACCGCCGATCGGAAGTCCTGCCCTGACGGATTGTAAGGGCGCACCGCGAGCGGCTCGAGATCCGGTACCGCAGAGGTCGCGAGCGCAGCTAGGGTGAGAGGGGTGCTGGACATGACCTTAGGGTAAGCAACCAGGGCGGTCGGTTCCACGCGCCACGCGCACGAGTGGCGAGAGCAATATCTGGGGAGGATGCGATGAGCGCACGCGAAACGAATCAGACGGGCGGAGTCCCGCTCGGCGCAGGCTACCTTGACCGCGATTCGGCGATCCGCACCCAGCCCGCCGCGCTTGATGCGGCGTGGGCGAGTGAGGCCGCACGAATGCTTGAACTTCGGGCAGGCCAGATTCCGCTACGTCGCGAGTCTGCTGACGTCTCCCACCTCGTACTTGGTTCAACGATCGGTGACCGGCCGGAAGAGGTCGTCTTTATCGGGCGGATGGAAGGTGCAGCGGTGTTTGCACGCGAGCTGCCTGCTGCTGAGGCAGCTGCAGATCAGGCGAGGCCCACCGATCCAGACGTGGAATGGGCGCATCCATTCGCGCGCGGCACCGAGCTGCCCGCAGCCGAACGTGAGATTGTCACGATCGCAGCCGCGCTGTTGAACTGGCATCGCACAGCCGGGTTCTCACCCCAGGACGGCACACCCACGACTATCGCCGACGGCGGCTGGTCGCGTCGCGACGCGAATGGCGCAGAGCTGTTCCCGCGCATGGACCCAGCGGTCATCGTGATTGTTGAGCACGACAACAAGCTCCTGCTCGGCTCGAATGCTCTCTGGGAATCTGGCCGATTCTCGCTCCTTGCCGGGTACATCGATGCCGGCGAAACCGCCGAGCACGCCGTCGAACGTGAGATGCGCGAGGAAGCCGGCGCTCGTGTCACCGACATCACGTATGTCGCTTCGCAGCCGTGGCCGTTCCCGCGCTCGCTGATGCTGGGATTCCGTGCGAAATTGGCGGCGGATCAGTCACCCGCTGATCTGGTCGCGGATCCGGCAGAGATTTCCGAGCTGCGCTGGTTCACCCGTGACGAGCTTCGGCACCCGCCGGTCGGTGTCAAGCTTCCTGGTGAGCTCTCGATTGCGGGCTGGCTTGTGCAGTTGTGGCTCAACGAGGGTGACGAGGCCGACGAGGTCGACGAGTGTAATGCAAGCAATGAGGGCAACGAATGAGCGGCGCAGTTTCGGGCGCTGATGCGGTACTTGCCGGGCTTGACCCCGATCAGCGCGCCATCGCTGAAACGCTCGCTGGGCCAGTTGTGGTGCGCGCGGGCGCTGGTACGGGTAAGACGCGTGCGATTACGCACCGTATTGCGTACGGCGTACGCACGGGTGTCTATGCGCCGGATCGTGTGCTCGCCGTTACCTTCACCCGAAAGGCCGCCGGTGAGTTGCAGGGGCGCCTGCGCGACCTCGGCGCTGACGGAGTGAAAGCGCGCACGTTCCACGGTGCGGCGCTCGCTCAGTTGAGTTTCTTCTGGCCGCAGGTTGTCGGTGGCGATGCGCCCCAGATTCTGAACGGCAAAGTTCCCGTACTCGCGCAGGCTGCCGAGTCGCTCGGCATGCGCCTGAGCACCGATACACTGCGCGATGTCGCGTTCGAGATCGAGTGGCGTAAGGTATCGCGTCTCGACCTCGATACGTACGCGGCCAAGATCGGCGAACGGCCGGCGCTCAACGGTCTCACCCCAGAGACACTTGTCGACATGCATGCGAAGTACGGCCAGATTCTTGAAGAGCGTCGTCAGATCGACTTTGAAGATGTACTCGTGCTGCTTTCTGGCATGCTCGAGGTTGAGCCGCGCGTCGCAATGCAGGTACGTGAGCAGTATCGTTTCTTTACCGTCGATGAGTTCCAAGACGTTTCGCCGCTGCAGTACGAGTTACTTAAGCTGTGGCTGGGTAATCGCAATGATCTTTGCGTTGTCGGTGATGCGAGCCAGACCATTTACTCGTTCGCTGGCGCCTCGAGCGACTACCTACTGGGCTTCAGCAGTGACTTCCGAAATGCGCGTGAATTCAGACTCGAACGCAATTACCGTTCGACCGCTCCCATCGTTGCCGCCGCGAACCGGTTGATGAAGCAGCGCCCGGGCGCACTGCAGCTGCGCCCCATGCGCGGCGCACCAGAGACACCTTCTGGTACCGAGACGCTTGAGGCAACTGCAGCACAGGTGTTCGCGCCCGGTTTCGAATGGTTCTCGACTGACATTGACGAAGCACAGGCGGTCGCAGCCTCGGTGGCCGCCGCAATCCGCTCGGGTACCGCGCCCTCTGACATCGCTGTGCTTGCGCGAACGAACGCGCAGCTCGTCCGAATCGAAGAAGCGCTCGCAAGGCAGGGCGCCCAGTCGCAAGTGCGTGGCGGCCAGCGCTTCTTCGACCGCGCAGACGTGAAGCGTGCAGTGCTGCTGTTGCGTGGCGAAGCAAAAACCGGCGACCCACGGCCGCTATTTCAGGTTGTCAGTGACGCGTTGCGCGCTGGCGGCTGGACCTCGCAGCCACCCGAGGGTGCTGCCGAGCGTGAGAGCTGGGAAGCGCTGAACGCGCTGCTCGGTCTCGTGGACGAAATGCCGGCAGGCACAACGATCCGCGAGTTTGCTGACGAGCTCGTCGCGCGTCAGCGCTCGCAGCACGAGCCGAAGGTAGAAGCGGTCACGCTATCTGCCGTTCACGCAGCCAAGGGTTTGGAATGGTCGCTCGTGCACGTCATCGGCATGAGCGAGGGAATGTTCCCGATCAACTATGCGCAGGACGAAGCCGCCATCGAGGAGGAGCGCCGTCTTTGCTACGTGGCCCTCACCCGAGCGCGGGACAGGCTCTTCCTTTCAGGCTCGCGGCAGTCGGGCTCGGCGCCATCGCGCTTTATCGCGGAGGCAGGAATCTAAGCGTTCAGGCTGCCTGCCGTTCAGCAACCGCGCAACCGCACTCGGGATGCGCGGCTACGGTCTCCCAGTGCATCCCGCTCACGCGTGCCCGCTCAACCGCCTGTTCGGGCGCGCGCTCGCGGTCGCCATCGTCCTCTCCGCAAGTACCGACACCGTTCACTTCGAGCACTAACTGCCTCTGGTGTACCCAATCTTCGCCTTGGCGCCAAGCGTGAACGAACGGCACCGCATGAGCGATCGCGATACGCGTCAACGCCTGACTCTCTGAAACCGGTGTCGTATCGACGAGCTGAGCAGCCAAACGCGGGAGGAGTGGATCAACATCGACCAGGGCGAGCGCCTCGCACGTGTGGCACGGACGCCCCTCGCCGCCTACGAGGGGGCCGATGCGGATCGCGGTATCGGTGTACCTCATGAGTAAATGCGGTGTGCCGCTGAGGAGCCATCGGTGTGTCCACTCGAGGGGTTCTAAATAGCGAATCACCCGCAACACCATGTCAGGGCGGGAAGTGATCCGCGTAAAGGCGAATGCGCCACATGCATCAAGCGCCCGCGCCAGGCCATCAACATTGCGGCCGTTGTCTGCGATAAACGTGCGCAACGCAGGCATGCCGACGCGACCGAGCTCTAGTGCGGGTGGGAGATGCCGACTGAGATACCGGGGGAGCACAGGGGCGAGATTGCGGGCTCCTTCATCTCGGGCGCCCGCCATACGGATCGCCTCGGCCACGGCGGCGTGCGGGTCGTTCACGCCGGAGACGCCTGCGCAGAGCAGCTCGATCACGCGCTTTGCGGCAGCAGACAACGGTCCGAGGCGTGCGGTCACCCGATCGAAACCCAGGCGAAGCACATCGGGGGATTCCCAGCAGAGTGGAACAGCATCAAGCGTCCAGACCGTGTGAGAGGCGCTGCCTGAGGTGGTGTGGGCGGAGAATCGGGCAGGGACAGGATTCGTCGTTCGAGTCATAGATGGCATTGTGAACGTAGCGAGGTCCCGCCAATTGTTATCCACAACTGGCGGGACCTCGCTACGTACCTACAAAATGACTACGCTTCTGGCTGATCTTTTTCGCCTGTGACGCCGTCAGAATCGTCCGAGTCACGCTTGAGTGGCGGCAGGTCGCCACTCAGTAGTCGCGCAAGGTCGGCGTCGAACGAATCGATCTCCGGCTCAGCGTCGGTCAGGCCGAGGCGTACGAGCAGCGACTGTGGATCGTCAACCTCGTCGCCGGTCGGCAACAGATCTGGGTGCGACCAGAGGCCGTCACGGGTTGCAGCATCGCTACGCTCCTCAACGAGACGCCACATCGCGGCAGCCTCACGCATGCGTCGGGGACGCAGTTCCAAACCAGCTAGGGCGGAGAATGCGCGTTCTGCAGGGCCACCTGCTGCGCGTCGGCGACGCACCATTTCAGCGATCGCGTTCGCGCCGGGGAGGCGCTTCGTTGCCTGTTCGGTGACGACGTCTACCCAGCCATCGATGAGCGCGAGCATGGTCTCGAGGCGAGCGTGCGCAGCCTCCTGCTCGGGAGTCTTCGGCGGAATGAGAGCGCCGCTTGTGAGCAACGCTTGGAATTCCTCCGTCTGCGACGGGTCGAAGTCGCGCGCGAGCTCTTCCATACGCGCAGTATCAATGCGGATCTCACGTGCGTAATCAGTGATCGCCGTGAGCAGGCTTAGACGGAGCCACTTGGTGTGGCGGAAAAGACGTGCGTGCGCGAGCTCGCGCACCGCGAGGTAGAGCGTGACCGCTTCAAGATCCTGTTCGAGACCTGAAGCGAATGCGGCAACACCCGAGGGGAGTAGCGCGCCGCCTTCCTTCCCAGCGCCAGAGAACAGCGGGATGCCGACATCGCCAGCCGAGACGACCTCGCCTGAGATTCGGCCGACGATGGAGCCGAGCTGCATCGCAAAGAGTGCGCCACCGACGTTGCGCAGCATAGGTCCTGCCTGTGACAGGATGCCTGCGCGCATTTCCTCTGGCACCTGGCTCTCGAGCGCACCAAGCAGCGCATTCGAGATGGACTCAGCGACGGGCTCGGCCAGGCTGATCCAAGTGTCGATCGTCTGCTGAACCCACTCGATCCGTGAAACGGTGCGGGGTGCGTCCTGCGTCGTGCCGAGCGTAGTTACCTCATCGAGCCAGAGCGACGCGACGGGGAAAGCGCGTTCAGCCGGCGCCGGATCCGCCGGTTGAGTGCCCCCAGCAGCCTCGATCGCAGACTTTCGAGCGAGCGACCAATCGACGCCATCGGTGGTGTTATTCATTGCGCCGCGGAGCGTCTCGAACAGCTTCTTCAGCGCTGCTGGGTCACCTGGTAACCCAGCAGCCCCAGCAAATTTCTCCGGGTCAAAGCCGCCCTCAGGCATTCCCTGACCGGACAGCATGTCGCGCAACATGCGCTGCAGATCCTCGAAGTCGTCGTTCGAGCCAGACCGGTCAAAATCGTCTGCTCCCATGGCATCCTCCTTCAAGAGTGAATGGAATTAACGCTACGGCAAGAGGCTCGGTTTCGCCTGCTAGATTGGCCTCCGTCGCCGGGATTCCGTTGCGCCGACTGCGAACAGCTGGTCAGGGCGCGGATCGCAGCAGCAACGCCATTTCCGAAACGGAACACTGCGAGGAGCGGAATGAGCCAGGAAACCACTGCGGTAAAGCGGTCTTGGAAAAAGCCAAGCGGGACGACGGTTGCCACGATGGTGATTGTGCTTTTGATGCTCGTCGGATTCATCCCTTCGGGATACGCAGTGGAGCGCCCGGGCCCGGTGGTGAACGTGCTGGGTGAAATTGAGCTTGAATCTGGTGCAGTCGAAGTCATCGAATCGACAGATGATGGCGGCTTCGACACGCCTGGAACACTCAACCTCCTCACTGTTTCACTCATTGGTACTCCTGAGCGAAGCGCAAGTCTCTTTGAGATCATCCCAACGTTCTTCGATGCAACCCAGGATCGATTGCCGATTGACAAGGTCTATCCCGACAACATCACGGGCGACGAGCGCAAAGAGTTGAGCGCTGCCATGATGGAGTCCTCGCAGTCGACCGCGCTCATCGCGGCCTATGCTGCCCTCGGTGAGGAGATCACCGTCGAACTTCGGGTGCACGATGTGGCCAAGGGAGAGGCCGCAGAAGGGGTGCTACAGGCCGGCGATGTGCTCATCACTGCGGCCGGTGCGCCGATCACGAGCCTCGACGAGTTCCGAGCGTTGCTCACACAACGCGGCGCGGGAAATCCCGTCGATATAGGGATCCGCCGTGACGGCAAGATGCAGACCGTCAGCATCACGCCGGAACAACCAGCTGATGCTGAAGCGCCGCGCATCGGGGTGACGCTCACGCAGTACGCAGACATTCCAGACACCGTGAAGATCCACCTTGAAGATATCGGTGGACCGAGTGCCGGTCTCGTGTTTGCACTCGGCGTGGTTGATCGGCTCACCGAGGAGCCGCTATTTGACGGACTGAACGTGAGCGGAACTGGCACCATGAGCGCGGATGGCACGGTTGGGGCGATTGGTGGCCTCAAACAAAAGATGTGGGCGGCGGATCGCGCAGGCACTGACCTCTTCCTCATGCCAATCGAGAACTGTGGCCAGGTCCCCGAAAATGTGCCGTCAGGGCTCACCGTCGCTCCGGTTGGGACGCTTGAAGAAGCGCTCAGCGTGGTGCAGGAATATCAGAACGGAACGAAGCCAGCCGGACTTGAACTGTGTAAAGCCAGGTAACTCGCCAGCTCGGACAGGTAGGGTGGTAGAAACCTTGCCCGCGGTGTACTGAACACCGGCGACGAGAAAGCGTGTAATGGCAGACGTGACCGACCCGATTGTTACTGATCCCGCCCAAACGAGGAAGTTTTCACCACTCGCGATTACTGTCGTGCTCGTGGTGGCTCTCGTCATTGCCTTTTTGGCAGTAGCGGCGGTATTTACCGAAGTTCTGTGGTTCCGACAGGTTGACTTCCTGCCGGTCTTCGCGACCCAATGGATCGCGGCGGCGGTGATGTTTGTGATCGGCTTCCTGGGAATGGCCATCCCGGTGTTCCTGTCGATCGACATTGCATACCGCAAGCGCCCCGTCTACGCGCGCTTGACCGCACAGCTCGACCGGTATCAGGAGGCGTTTGAGCCTATCCGCCGCGTCGTGAAGTGGGGTCTACCCGCGGTCATCGGTCTGTTTGCGGCCACGGCTGCGGCATCGAGCTGGCAGAAGGTCATGCTCTGGATGAACAGTTCGCCCACGGGCACAACTGACCCCCAGTTCAACCTTGATATCTCGTTCTACTTGTTTGCGTTGCCGCTGTGGCAGTCGGTGCTTTCGTTTGCCTCGGCAGTCGTACTGATTTCACTCATCGCTGGCGTAGCGACAAGCTTCCTCTACGGTGGCGTTTCGATCTCGGCACGTGAGTTCCGAGTTTCGAAGGCAACTCGTATTCAGGCGGCCATCCTCATCTTCCTCTTCTTGCTGATTCTTGGCGGCAGCCTTTGGCTTGGCCAGTACAGCACGCTGACTGAGAGTACGGCGATCGGTACCGGTGCGATGTACTCGGGTGCCAACGCCGTGATTCCAGGCAAGCAGATCCTCGCTGGCATCGCGGCACTCGTTGCGATCCTCTTCCTGGTGACCGCGTTCACCGGCAAGTGGCGTCTGCCCGTGATTGGTACCTCGCTCTTCGTGGTGTCTGCACTGGTGGTCGGTGTTGGCTACCCCTGGACCATCCAGCAGTTCCGTGTCACCCCCGATGAGAAGAGCCTCGAGTCTGAGTACATCGAGCGCAACATCGAGGCAACCCGTGCGGCATATGGTCTCGACAAGGTCAAGATTGAACGTTATGACGCAGAGACTGACGCTGAGCCAGGCGCACTCCGCGACGATGCCGTTGCAACGGCAAACATCCGCATCATGGACCCCGAGAAGATCGCTCGTACCTTCTCGCAGCTCGAGCAGAGCAAGCAGTACTACAAGTTCCCCGAGAGTCTGAACGTCGACCGTTACGTACTTGATGGCAAGGTCGAAGACACCATCTCTGCAGTTCGTGACATCGATATCTCCGGGCAGACCGGCTGGTACAACCGAACCCTCGTGTACACGCACGGTTATGGCCTTGTCGCTGCTTACGGTAACCAGCGATCGTCCGGTGGCGAGCCCGTCTTCCTTGAGAGCGGTATTCCGAGCACGGGCCGTCTCGGCGAGTTTGAGCCCCGTGTGTACTTCGGAATGAACTCACCTGAATACTCGGTCGTGGGTGGCGAGCGGAAGAAGTCGATCGAGCTCGATTACCCCGCAGATTCTGATGTTGAGTCAACCGCTGAGCAGGCGGCAGAGGGCGAGCCGAGCGAGAAGACCGATGACGCTGAGCAGGGCGCATCCACGGAGGAAACGAAGGCTGACGATAGTCGCCCGAACTTCACAACGTTCTCGGGCGATGGCGGCCCGGTCCTGAATAATGTTCTCACCAAGATGATCTACGCGCTCAAGTTCCAGGACGTCGAGCTGCTGCTGTCGGGTGATGTTGCAGAGGGTTCGCAGGTGCTTTACGACCGCAACCCGCTCGAGCGTGTGCAGAAGGTTGCGCCCTACCTGACGCTCGACGAGTCGCCCTACGCTTCGGTGGTCGACGGACGCATTGTCTGGATCATCGACGGCTACACGACCTCGGCAAACTACCCGTATTCGCAGATGAACGATATGAACTCGCTCATCGCCGATGCCGACACGACCCGCACTTCGCCGCTGCCGAAGAACCTCAACTACATTCGCAACTCGGTCAAGGCGACGGTTGATGCGTACGATGGATCTGTCACGCTGTATGCCTGGGACGAAACCGATCCCATCCTGAAGGCCTGGCAGTCAATCTACCCTGACTCCTTCACCTCGGTATCGGAAATGAGCGGTGATCTGCTCAGCCACGTACGTTACCCGACGGACATGTTCAAGGTGCAGCGCGAGGTGCTGAGCAAGTACCACGTCACTGACGCTGGCGCGTTCTACTCGAAGGAAGACGCTTGGCGTACGCCGAACGATCCCGTCGCATCGAAGACGACCGACGGCACCCAGGAAGTGGCGCAGCCGCCGTACTACCTCACGCTGTCTGCCGGTAAGGAGGCAGAGCCGAACTACTCGATCTACTCGACGTATGTTCCTGACGCGACCGGTAAGAACGCGCGCGACATTCTCACGGGCTATCTCGCCGCGAACTCGAACGCTGGTTCGAAGGACGGCGTGATCTCAGACGATTACGGCACGCTGAAGCTGCTGACCCTGCCAAAGGGCAACACGATTGCTGGCCCTGGTCAGATGCAGAACAACTTCAACACTGACCCGAAGGTGTCAACTGAGTTGAACCTGCTGCGTCAGGGTGGCACCCAGGTGGTCAGCGGTAACCTGCTGACCCTCCCGGTCGGTGGTGGCTTGCTGTACGTCCAGCCGGTCTACATCGAGGCGTCATCTGGTACGCAGTTCCCCCTGCTCCAGAAGGTGCTTGTTTCGTTCGGTGATGACATCGCCTTCGAAGACACGCTTGACGCAGCGCTTGACGAGCTGTTTGGCGGCAACTCGGGCGTCTCTGCTGGCGACAGTAACATCGCAGGCGGCGGCACAGAGGATGCCGAGGCCGGTACCGAAGGCGGCACTGACGGTGGTCAAACGCCGACTGTGCAGACCACGAAGGAAATCCTGAAGCAGATGCAGCAGGCAATCGACGAACGCGATGCTGCAATGAAGAAGGGTGACTGGACGGCCTACGGCAAGGCAGACGAGAAGCTGCGTGCGGCTCTTGAAGCTGCGATCGCTGCAGAGTAGTCACCGCGCCTAGCGCAGAGAGGGAGGGCCCGGAGCATCTGTTCCGGGCCCTCCCTCTGTCTATGCCCAGGGTGGGTGAGCGCCGTGCTCTGGGGCGGCAGCGGCTAGCGGCACTCAAGCCCGCGAAACGGGTACATTCTCCCGAAATTGATGGTTTTAGCGCGTAGAAATAGGTGTTCTCGGGAACCACGGTGTTTCGTCGGAGTGTCTCGGGTGGAGCCCCGAGCTCGACAGCGTTGCTCACATTCAACAGGTGGGGGCAAACCGAGAAACGGTACCGCCCTCACCGGTTGTGCATGTCAAGCACAGTATTCGTAGCGTGATGACAAAGCGAAAGGCCCTGGTCAAGTGGTAATCACTTGACCAGGGCCTTTCTCACTAGTTGCGGGAGCAGGATTTGAACCTACGACCTCCGGGTTATGAGCCCGGCGAGCTACCGAACTGCTCCATCCCGCGGCACATCTAAGAGACTAGTGGGGGTTTGCGGATATCGCCTAAACGAGCGTGTTTCGTGGGCGCGTCATGGCGAGTCGCCTTCGTTTGGAATTCGACCGTCGTTAGGGCGAAGCTGAGCAGGATTGTCCGGTCTTTGGCCGATCTCCAGGCGCAGGCGCGCGGTGGCAACTTTCTGGCATACAAAAGCCGGAAGGCCCTGATCTGTGATAGATCAGGGCCTTCCTCATAGTTGCGGGAGCAGGATTTGAACCTACGACCTCCGGGTTATGAGCCCGGCGAGCTACCGAACTGCTCCATCCCGCGGCACATGTAAAACAATACACGGCGTATGAGGATCCGACGAATCGAGGCCGAAGAGCCAGTCGTTTCGGGCGTGGCGGGTGGTGTGTATAACTCCCTGACTCGACGCGGGGTTCCGCAGAATCATTGGCATCGCGGAGAGTTCGCGGTGCCGAGGGGAGGCTGCCTTGAGTACGAGGCCACATCGACCACAGACAGACCGAGCGACATACAGAAGCTGGGTGAAAAAGCGAACGAACGCTGTCCGGCGCGCGGTGATGGGCACGTTCGTGGTCCTGCTGGCTTTGAGTTGCGGCGTTGGATGGACACTGGGTCAGCCGCCAACAACCGTGCAAGCGGCGAGCTTTGGGCCTGGCGTCTGGACCTCGAAGTGGTTTATGGGCGCGTACCTGGTGCCCGGTACCAAGCTGGCGGTGTACTGCCTCGAGCCTGGGGCCGAGACGCCGCTCGACCCGCAAGCGCCGGGGGAAAACAACGTCTCAACATTGCGCGGGTACTGGACGGCCGGAAACAAGCACTACGTTGCGCCGTACAGCGACCCGGCAGGGCTGCGCCAGATGGCCTACATTCTGCATAACTTCGGTGTGCCGCTTCACACGGTCGCCGACCCCAACGGGCGTGCGGCTGCCGTTTCGATGGCAATCTGGATTATTCGAAGCGCGGGTGATTCTTGGTTGCAGGAGAACGTGATCCGCGATCGCCGTGCGAGCGGAGCAGCGTGGGTTGCGCTTGCCGATCAAATGGTGCGCGAAGCAAAGCTGAACGCGAAACCAACGCCAGCTATTGCTGAGGTTATGGCTCCCACGATGCATTGGGAGGGGGAGATCCGCACGGCAGGCACACTCGTCGCGGCCGCGGGCACGAAACAGGTTCAACTCAAAGGGGCCGTCGCGAGCGGCGATCCTGATGCTGGTGTGCAGTTTTCACCTGATCGCAGATCGATAGCGATTACGGACGGCCGCTCGCACTCGATCCGCTGGGATCAAGCGCTTGGGAAGACTGACGCCACCGCGACCGGGCCGAGTGCGGCGGGGTCTTGGGAAGTATCGCGACGAGGGTGGCCGGCAGCGGTCACGGTCTTCGCGGGTCGGGACTCGGCAACGCAGCAGCAACTCGGTGTTGCGCGGCAGGAAGTGGTGACGCGAGGTGGAAGTTGGGGCGGCATCGCTCCTGCGCCGGTTGAGTTTAGGCCAACCCTGTCGACGCAGGTTGATGTGGTGCGTCTCTCGCCCACCGACGAGCCGACCGACCGGGTGGTATTCGCAGCGGAGTCCGGCTCGCACTGGCCTACTTATGTTGAGAATGACGAGCGGAAATATCGTGCGCTTGAAGCGGAAGGCACGTTGTATGGTCCACTCCAGCAGCTCCCAAACAAAGACCCTGACCCTGCGAAGCTGCCGATCGCTGCACAAGTGCGGCTTATCGCTAATGAGGGCCCAGGGGAGTACCTTGCGACCGCTCCAGCCGGCTCGGCGCGTGAGGTTGGGTTTTACAACTGGGTATGGCGCATACGGGGCGCTGATCAGGGCCCCGAGCTGCAAACCGGACCGGAGGAAGCATGGCATCTGCGCGGTGACTACGCATTTGCGGACGAGTTTGGGCAGCCCCAGGAAACACATGTGCAACCCATGCGTGCCGTCCCACTTACGAGGCTACGTGACCAAGTCTTGCCAATTGGCGGATCAACGGTCGCCCGATGGGACTTCGCGTGCGAGGACGACGGGTGCCTCATCGCGAGCAACACAACGATTCCTCTCGTGGTGCGTTCGACGGTGTACGAAGCGCCGCGAAATGTATTATCGCAGGCGCAAGCCCCGGAAACTGCGCGGGTGCTTGCGCGACTGCTGACCCATGTCCAGGTCGGCGATGCAGACATGCAGGCACAGGCCTCAGTCGTCGACGATGACGGTGGACGGCTGCGCTCGTTGCCGATGTCAGTCGCTGATACCGGAGCTGAAGCCGAGCTCGGGGTTGAAGTGGAAGTGTTGGTGCCGCGTGAGGTGCGAAGTGGAGTGACCGTGCAGTCTTGCGTGCTCCAAGAAGATCAACCAGAAGAGATTCAGCCGCTCATTGACGACACCTGCGATGTGTGGGGTTCGCCAGAAGCGTCTGCGGTCATTGAGCAACCTAAAGTTGAAACTGAGGCATTGCAGCAGGTTAACGTCGGGGAGCTGATGCATGACGTGGCCAAGGTTTCGGGTGCGTTACCGGAGGGGATGCGAACAGAACTCACGTTTACCGCCTTTCTGCAGCCACGGGCGGGGCAACCTATGTTTGACGAGGAATGGCGCGAACGATCAAGTGAAAAGCCCTGGACCGCGGCGGAGGTCGCTGCTGCGTCCTGCGAAGCACAGCCTGTGGCGACAACGGCGGCGGTGCACGTTACCAAGACTGGCGCACAGTTCAGGTCGCCGACAGTGACTGCGCAGAGTGATGGCGTTGTCTACTGGGTGGAGACATTGTTGGCGCGCGATGACGAGTCAGGTGAGGTGATCGTGCTGCACCGTGGTGATTGTGGCCTTGAAAATGAACGAACGGTTGTGCATCGGCCGCCGAGCCCGCCCCTAGTCTTCACCGGAAACGGGCACTTGAAGCTGACCGTCTTTTGTGGCATCGGTTTGTTGGGATGCGCTGCCGCGGTGTTACTGACAGGCATGATTCGCAAACGGTGCGTGTGGCGTGCGCGGGATGCAGTCGCCGATATCGAATAGCGAACCAGAAGCCACGCAATTGATGTGCAGCAGGCTCGCAGGTTTTGTTCGTCAAAAACATAGGAAATTACGAGAAGCTAGAGGCACCAAAGACCAAGAAGGACACTGCTCATGGCGAATACCCCAGAATCTGAACAGTCGACGCCGACGCCGGAGTCGACTCTCCCTGTTGAGACCGCTGCGGGTGCGGAACCCGCTGCTCCTGTAGCTCCTGCCACTCCTGTGGTGCCTGCCGCGCAGGGTGCTCCGGTTACCCCGGTTGCCCCCGCTGCGCCGGCTGCGCCCGCACCCACGGTTGCGCAGGTCGCACCGTCAGCGTCAGTAGCACCCGCTGCTCCCGTTACGCACCCTGCGCCTGCAGCTCCAAGTGCACACGCAGCGCCTGCTGTCCCTGCTGCGCCTGCGCATCCGACGCAGCAGGTCACCGAGGTACTCCCGCCCGCCGCGGGCCACGACCACGGTCAGGTTCCGCCTGTGCCGCCGACCGGTGGCGAAGGTGGCGCGAGCTTCGGCCTGAACCCAGAGCCCAAGAAGTCAGCTGAGAAGAGCAAGGGCAACGTTCTGCTCGTTGGCCTTGCGATCGGTGCGCTGCTTGGTGGCATCGTAGGCGGCGGCGTCGCAGCGATCGTATCTGCGAACTCGCATCCGGCGACCGCAGTAAACCAGAGCGCAGTGACATTGAACAATGCTTCGACCGCGACTGATGTGACGCAGGTTGCACTTGTCGCGACCCCGAGCGTTGTCACCGTGCTTGTCTCAGGTGATGGTGCTTCGGGCTCTGGCTCTGGCGTCATCTACGGCGATGAGGGCTACATCATCACGAACGCCCACGTCGCACTGCTTGATGGCGCGACGAGTAATCCGACCGTACAGGTGAAGCTACACGACGGCAGCGTCCGTGATGCGAAGCTCGTCGGCACCGCACCGTACACCGATATCGCTGTGTTGAAGGTTGACCCTGAAGGACTCACCCCGATCAAGGTTGCTGACTCGAGCAAAGTCAATGTTGGTGACCTTGCAGTCGCAATCGGCGCACCGATGAGTCTGTCGAACACGGTCACCAGCGGCGTCGTCAGCGCGCTCAACCGCGGCATCACGGTCGGTAGCCCGCTCGTTCCGAGCGACCCGAACGCGCAGCAGGACGAGAACGGTTCTAATTCGCCGTGGGACTTCCGCTTCGATTCGCAGAGCCAGGAGCAGCAGCCCACCGGTTCGGTAACGCTCCCGGTGATTCAGACGGATGCCTCGATCAACCCTGGCAACTCGGGTGGCGCACTGCTGAACGGCGCCGGTGAACTCATCGGAATTAACGTGGCTATTGCTTCACCTGGCGCGAGTGAGGGCACCGCGGGAAGCGCAGGCCTTGGCTTTGCGATCCCCGCAAACGCAGCAGTTCGCGTCGCTGACGAAATCATCGCAGGCGAGAAGCCAACCTACGGCTTGCTCGGCGCAAGCGTGCTCGACGCAAGCGCTGATACCGACGTTGACGCGCAGGCCGCCGGTGGCCTGATCGCTGAGGTCGTCCGTGGCGGTGCAGCGGCGAAGGCTGGTTTGAAGGTCGGTGACGTTGTCACCGCAGTTGATGGCGTGCCAGCAGCAGACGGTGTCACCGTCTCAGCTCTGGTCCGCACTCACGGCGCCAACGAGAAGGTGACCATCGATTACCTGCGCGGCGGTGTCGCCGGACAGGTCGAGGCCACCCTCGGAAGCCTTGATTGGTAACCATTAGCAACAAGATGAATACCCTGTGCGGCGGATCCGAATCGGTTCCGCCGCACAGGCATGTTCACCCCAGCGAGATGCCCTACAGTTGGTGAAATGAGCAAGAGCCGGTTCCATTTCGCCACGGGCAACCTTGTCAAGCTGCTCTCGATCCCCGCATACGCGTTCGGCTGGCTGTTCTCCTGGTTCGTACCGCGTAAGCACGACCGGTGGGTGTTCGGGAGCGGCATTGGCGTTGGAGAGGGAGCCCTTGAGGTTGCGCGTGCCCTCAAGCTTCGCGATCCGCACGCCGAAATCTTCTGGTCGATCGCGTCAGGCGACCGGGCAGAAACCGAGACCGCGCTCGCTGCAGCCGAAGGGTTCATCCCGCTGCAACGTGACTCCTGGCAAGGATTCTGGACGACACTCCGCGCTCGTCACCTCATCGTCACCCACGGCCTCGGCGACGTGAACCGATACGCGCCGTTCCGCGCACTTGTCGTGCAACTCTGGCACGGAGCTCCGCTCAAACGCATCCATCTCGATTCGCCCGTCACCATGACGTTCAGCGGCCCGGCTCCGCTCCGCGCGGTCCTGCGCCGTATGTACCTGCGCGGCACTCAGCAGGTTTCGCTCTTCGTCGCCGGCTCCGTCGAATCGGCACAGCGCATGCGTTCGGCGTTCCGAGTACAGCCGGGCAAGGTCCAGGTACTCGGTGATGCACGCGACGATCAGCTTGCACGTCAGGCGGCAGACCCCGCACGTGCAACCGATGCGAAGCGGGCAGTGTGCGCGCTCCTCGGTGGCGCTGTTACCGGCTCAGACACGATCATCATGTACGCGCCAACCTGGCGCGACGGCGAGACCGACGCTGCGATCCCAACAGCAACAGAAGCTGCTGACCTCATCGCACAGCTCGAACGGTCAGACTCGCACCTCGTGATTCGCTCGCACCCGCTCGGCGAGGGAGAGTACGCGCATCTCATCGGTGATCGAGTGCACCTGCTGTCGAGCGAGCACGCCCGTGACATTACTCCGCTGCTCAGCGCCTTCGACTTGCTCATCACTGATTACTCCTCGATCGCGGTCGACTTCTCGCTTCTGCACCGTCCGATTGTCTGGTTTGCACCAGACCTCGCACACTACGAAGCGACCCGTGGACTGTACGAGCCACTCCACGTCACGACCTCCGGCCGCATCGACACGACCTGGGCTGAGGTGCAAGCACGTCTCGGCCGTCTGCTCGAGTCCGGTAGCCGTGAGCACTGGGAAGCAATTCGCCAGGCGAAGGCACTCGCGGACCGATTCCATGAGTTCCCTGCTGGCGGATCCGCGCACCGTGTCCTCGACGCAATCGCGCAGCTCGATACTCCCGCTGCCGAACTCGTGCCGGCGAACTCAGTGTTCTTTGAATCGTTCTATGGCCGCCAGGTGAGCTGTAACCCGCTCGCAATTGATCGTGAAATCGTGGATCGTTTGCCCACGGTGCCTCGCTACTGGAGCGTCACGAGCGAGGATCAGGCGGTGCCAGCAGGCGCAGTTCCCGTGCTCGTCGGTGGTCATGAGTGGCACGCGGCTCGCAAGCGCGCAGCGTTCCTGGTCGTCAATGACTGGCTGCGTTTCGGCTTCAAGCGCCAGCGAAATCAGGTCGTCCTGCAGACTTGGCACGGCACGATGCTCAAGCACCTGGCGCTTGGTCGGCCGAATGTGTCTCTGCGAACGCGGATCGCGATCCGCCGTGAGAGCGCACGTTGGTCGCTGATGATCTCCCAAAACCCACACTCGACGGAGCAGTTCCGCAAGAACTATGCGTTCAAGGGCGAGATGCTTGAGACAGGATACCCGCGCGATGACAGGCTCGCGCAGGCCGTCATGGTGGATCGCGACGGCAACGCAGAGATCAATCCAATCGTCCGCAGTGCGGCCCGCAAGAGCCTCAGTCTCAGCGATGACGCACGCGTGCTGTTGTACGCGCCGACGTGGCGTGAGCGGCAGGTAGGTCCGAGTGACGATCTCGACGTGGTGAAGCTCGCGCAGGAGCTTGGCGATGGTTGGACGGTCATTGCTCGCGGGCACACCCGTACGCACGATCTTGGCGGCTATGCGACGCAGGGTCTCGGCAACGTGATCGACGTGTCTCGCCATCCAGACATCAACGACGCGCTGCTTGCGTGCGACCTGCTCGTGACTGACTACTCATCCGTCATGTTCGATGCAGCGGTGTCGCGCACGCCTATGTTGTTCTTCGCTCCTGACCTCGCAGCGTACCGCGACAGTGAGCGTGGCTTCACGTTCGACTTCGAACGCGAGGCGCCCGGTCCAATCTTGGACTCGCGTACCTCGGTTGTGGCGCACGCGCTCGAACTCGGTGCTGCCGGCGATTCGGCAGCGTGGCGTCAGGAATATGCTGCACGTGCGGCCGCATGGCGGAAGAAGTTTGCGCCGTTCGACGACGGTCGCGCCGCGGCACGTGTAGTCGACTCGCTCGAGGTGCGCGGCCTGCGCGGCTAGCTCCGGTCTGTGGATGTCCGGTCTGCGCTCGGCGCAGCACGGACATCCGTGAACGCTAAATCCGCGACCGGTCGACGACCTTGCCGCCGCCGAAGATGATGCCGCGCAAGAATCCGGAGCCCCACGACGTATGCATCGTTACGAGGGTGACGGCCGTGAGCCACCGGTCGCGAAGCCCGTGTTGTTCTGGGATCCGCGCCACTGCAAAGACGATTCCAAGGACATAGAGTGCGGTCGGCGCCCAGAGAATCGACCACGCTGAGGCAAAAGCCATGACACCGCACGCCTGCAGTAGCAGCGTGATGAGGCCGATCACGAGACCGACAACGAGCGTGCCAGGGGCGAAAAATCGCCAGGGATTTGCGCCGCCGTACTTACGGACGAGGACAGCGCGCCAGTTACCGGTCGCGAAGAATTGGCGAGAGAGCGCACCGAAGCTCGCACGCGGCCAATAGGTGACGCCGAGCTTGGGTTCGAACCAGATAGTCTCACCGAGACGGCGGATCCGCAGGTTCAGTTCCCAGTCTTCACCGCGCAGAATCGCGGGATCATAGCCACCGACCCGGTCAAGCACGTCACGTCGGAAGACACCGAGATACGCAGACTCGGCTGGGCCGGGTGTACCGTCCCCGTGGTACGCGCCGCCGCCGAGGCCATATGGGCTGTTGTAACCGCGGGCGATCGCGCGTTGCACAGGCGTGGATCCCGCAGCGAGCATGATGCCGCCAACATTGGCTGCGCCGGTCGAGCGCAGCGCTGCGATCGCGACACGGGTGTAGTCAGGGGTGAGTTCCGAGTGGGCGTCAACGCGGATCACCACGGGGAAGTGGCTTGCGCGGATTGCGTGATTCAGGCCGGTAGGGATGTCGCGCTCGGGGTTGTCGACGAGGACGACGCGGGGGTCACGCCCTGCGATCCGCGCCGCAATCTCATTGCTCGCATCGCGAGACGGGCCGAGCGCAAGCACGATCTCCTTCTCACCGTCGTAGTCCTGCGCGAGGATCGTCTCGACCGCGGCCTCAAGGAAGTCTTCCTCGTTGAGGACGGGCATGATGTAGCTCACAGCGGGAAGCTCGGGCAGCTCCGGGAGGGGATTGGCAGCGCTCACAACACGATCTTCCCATACCTGCCCGGTATCCTTGCTTTATGCAGTTGGCGAAAGACAGTAAGCGCGCAATCAAGCTCGCAAAGCGGGTCCTCAAAGGACGGAAGGCGCACTTTGAGTTGCGCAAGCTGCTTGAAGAGCGCGGCCCGCTGCCCGTCGGAAAGTACCGTGTTGGCGTGTACTTCGCTGACAGCGACGTGAATATCTACCAGATGCGTCAGTGGTACGCGCCGCTCGCGGAGCTCTCGAAGAGCTGGCCCGTTGTCGTCCTGGCGCGCAACACTGCGGGTGCACGCCAGCTCATCACGGAGAGCGGCCTCGACGTCGTTCACGTGCCCAAGGTGACGCACCTTGAGCGTTTCATCGAGCAGGAACAGCTCGATGTCATTCTTTACGTGAACCAGAACACGCGTAACTTCCAGATGATGCGCTATGGCTCGCGTTGGCACGTGTTCGTGAATCACGGCGAGAGCGACAAAATGTATATGACGAGCAACCAGTACAAAACGTATGACTATGCGTTTGTTGCTGGGCAGGCCGCTCGCGCACGATTGTCTGCCGCACTGTGGGATTACGACGTTGAGTCGCGCACTATCGAGATTGGCCGTCCGCAAGCTGACTATTTCGACGGCGAACCGCCATTCCCCGCAGATGGCCGTACGGTCGTGCTCTATTCACCAACTTGGGAAGGCGACCGACCTGCAGCGAGCTACGGCTCCGTGGAGTCGCACGGTGAGGGGCTCGTGCGTGAGCTCCTTGCGACAGGCAAGCACCGTGTGGTCTACCGCCCGCATCCGCGTAGCGGTGTTGTCAGTGAAAGCTTCGGGGCCGCGAACAAGCGCATCATTGCGATGATCGCCGCGGCAAACGAGGCCGATCCTGCAGCTCATCACGTCTATGACACCGCTCCGGCTCTTGGCTGGCAGCTGCGTGTGCCAGACGTCGCGATCTGTGACATCTCGGCGATGGTGTACGACCGGCTCGCAACTGGCAAACCGCTCATGGTTACCCGTCCGATTGCTGAAGAGGCCACCGTCGACGAGGGCGGCTACCTCAGCGTGTGCGAGTGGCTTGATGCGTCGCAGACCACGTCAATCGCCGACGTGCTCGACGGTGTGATCAACGACGGCACCGCCCGCGAGCGTCTCGGTGTGTGGTCAGAGCGATACTTCGGCGACACGACACCGGGGGCGCCGACCAAGCGCTTCCACGCTGCGATCGAAACGCTGATGGAGCGGGCGGCAGCGCATCGTGCTGCTGACGCTACTCAGCACAGATCTCAACCCGACGGTGACCTCGGTACTCACCCGGGAACCGAAAAGTAACGTGACGGCATCGACTCCTGTGAGTCGACCGGTCGCGACGATTAACGTTTGGTAGATTAATAGCGTGCAGCACGAATCCTCTTCTGCGACCAGCGATGGCGCGTCTGAACCAGACGTGTTACCCACTGGCGCCAGCGAATCCGACGTGAATTCGACCCCTGCGCCGCGAGTGCGACCGAGTCGCACGTCGGCAACGCAGGCTGAGGCTCCTGAGCGTTCTGCGCCAGAGCCAGAGCAGGCGACCGTGAAGACGCCAGAAGCGGCTGATGCTCAGGCAACAACCTCGCACGCTGCGCCCCGCACGGGCCGTATCGAGGTGCCGATTCCCTCGGTCGTTCGTGCTCGTGAGCGCGGCCGAATTGCCACGCAAAACCCAGTCGTCCTGCGCACAGAGATGCTCACCAAGATCTACGGCTCGGTTGTCGCCGCTGGCGAAGTGTCAATTGAGGTACACGCTGGCTCCTTCACCGGCTTTGTCGGCCCGAACGGCGCAGGCAAGACCACGACACTTTCGATGATCAGTGGCCTGCTGCGTCCGTCCTCGGGCCGCGTGACGGTCAGCGATGTTGATGTGTGGGCCGATGGTCCTGCTGCAAAGCGCCTTATCGGCACACTGCCCGACCGACTACGTCTGTTTGACCGTCTGACTGGCGCCCAGCTGCTGTACTACTGCGGCGTCCTGCACGGCGTTCCAGAAGCAGACGTTGCAAAGCGCGGCGCTGAGCTTGCGCGGGCCTTTGGCCTTGACTCGGCGCTCACTCGTCTTGTCTCTGACTATTCCGCTGGCATGCAGAAGAAGATCGCACTCGCGTGCTCGATGATTCACGCGCCGCAGGTGCTCGTGCTTGACGAGCCGTTCGAAGCGATCGACCCTGTCTCGGCTGCAAATCTCACCGAAATTCTTGAGAAGTACGTCGCAGGCGGCGGCAGCGTCGTGATGTCGAGCCACAGTCTGGACCTGATCCAGCGCGTGTGCGACCACGTCGCAATCATTGTTGATGGCTCGGTCATCGCTCAGGGCACCGTCGACGATGTTCGCGATGGCATGAGCTTGGAAGAGCGGTTCCGTTCGCTTACTGGCGAGCGCGAAGAAGAGAAGGGGCTCGAGTGGCTGCAAGGCTCTTCCGACTCCGAGTAGCACTGCTCGGCGGAATCTTCCGCGGCTCCGCAGGTCACGTCGTTCGCGCGGCGATCCGTCTCATGCTCGGCTTCGCTGCGGCCGTGCTGCTTGGACTGCTGCCGCTGCTGGTGGTGAACGATATCGTCGTGCGTGACACGATCGACGTGCTCGTTGGCTCGATCCTGCTGATCGCTGCAACCATCGTCCCATTCTTTGACTCGCGTCGTATGCTCGATGTTCGCCAGTTCACTGCCTACCCGGTGCGTTCACGCTCGATCGCATGGGCAATGCTGTCCTCTGGCGTCTTGACGTGGCCGTTCTTCACCTTCATTGTGTGGCTAGTGACTGTGCTGTGTACCCGCCCGCTGTGGACGGTCGGCCCTGTCTGGGCTGTTCCGCTCGCTGGAGTACTGACTGCGCTGTTCGTATTGGTGAGCGCTCGGCTGATGGCAGGTCTTTCCAAGCTGTGGGTGAGTGCCCGGATCGAAGGCACCGTTCGCCTCATCGGCGTCGTCCTGTTGATTGCAATCGTTCCTGTCATCGCTTTTGCCTTCGCCACGGTGTTCCGTCCTGAAGAAGCACAGATGCTTGAAGACGCAGCTCGCGTGCTTGGATGGACGCCCTTCGGTGCTGGCCTGACCGCAAGCTCAATGTTTGGCACCGGTATGACCGTCGACGCGCTGCTGCGCCTGAGTGTATTGCTCGGCTCGACGATCGTGCTTGGTGGTCTGTGGTTCCTCGTAGCCGGCAAGACTCATGTCTCGCTTGAAGCGCCGGTCGACGTGCTGAGCGCCCGACGCGGCCTCGGCTGGTTCGAACGCTTCGCAGCTCGCCCGGCTTCAGCAATTGCTGCGCGTCAGCTGACGTACTGGGCACGAGATCCGCGTTACCGTGTTGCGCTCGCTGCTATTCCGATCGCGCCGATCGTGATGCTGCTTGCCTTCTGGGTGGCCGGCGCAGATATTCGCGTGCTCGCGGTGATTCCGCTCCCGGTGCTGATGCTCCTCTTCGGTTGGTCGCAGCACAACGATGTCGCAATGGACTCGACGGCGATTTGGGAACACGTCGCAAGTGGTGTTGACGGCCGCGCAGATCGTTGGGGCAGACTTGCTCCTGTACTGATGTTCGGCGTTCCGATCGCGGTGATTGGCTCAAGCCTGACCGCGACGATCATCGGTGATTGGCGTGTGTTGCCAGCTCTGATCGGCATGAACCTTGGTGTGCTGTTGGTTGCGAGTGGCGTTTCGAGTATCTTCTCTGCACTGATGCCGTATCCTGCGACGCGTCCCGGTGAGAGCCCCTTTGCGCAGCCGCAGTGGTCTGGCTCTGGTTCTGGCACCGCTCAGACGATGTCGATGATCACCGCCGCCATGCTCTCGCTCGTCCCTGTACTGCTCTCGGGATACGCGATTGCGGTGCCCGAACTTGGCTGGAACATTCTTGCGCTTGTCGTTGGTCTCGGCTTCGGCTTGCTTGTGCTCATTGTCGGCGTGCTGATTGGTGGCGCGATCTTCAATCGACGCGGTCCAGAACTTATCGCGGCAACACAGATGTTCGACTAGTTCACTGGAGTGCGAACTGCTCGTGAAAAGCCGGCTGGGTCTTATTTCGACTCAGCCGGCTTTTGGTTTGCGCGGTAGAATGCCAGCTATGGGAATCTTTACGCGACGTGAGTCTGAGCCTGCTGGAGGGGTCGACGTTCTCGACCGCGAACTCGAGAAGCTTCTCGAAGACTCGCAGATTGAAGACGGCGATCACGAGCGTTTTTCGCACTATGTGCCGAAAGACAAGATCCTCGAATCGGCGGTGACCGGCAAACCCGTGCGTGCCCTCTGCGGCAAGAAGTGGACGCCGTCGCGTGACCCCGAGAAGTTCCCGGTCTGCCCAGACTGCAAGAAGGTGTACGAGGGAATGCGTAAGTAACGCACCCCCTCGCAGAGACCCCGCGCTTTACCGGTATTCGGTAGGGATAGCGGGGTCTCCTCGTGTGAGGCTCATTGCCACGAGTGGCAGCTCTGCGACGCTCGTAATATGACGTTCGCGTGCGAGCGCGATCCCCTCCTGGCCGGTATGACCGGACTCGATTTCGCCGTTGAGCATGAGCGGTACGAGCACGTCTCGACCGGTGGTCGCTGCGGCGGCGTCGTCGTTTGCGTGCGAACCGTGCTGCTCTGCAGGGTCGCTGCTCGCAAAGATGAGCTCTGCGTTTGCGTGCCCCTTCGCGTCAAAAGTGCGTCGTACAGACTTGCGGCCGCCGACGGTGGCCTTGTCTGCACTCTTTTTCGCGACTGAGACCCACTCGCCGTCGTTTCCCTGGCGGGAGACGAGCTTGTAGACCATACCCATGGTCGGGGTGCCTGAACCAACAACCACCGAGGTGCCGACCCCGAACGCATCGACCGGAGAGTGGGAAAGCGCAGCCACGGTGTGCTCATCGAGGTCGTTTGTGACGGTGATCTTCGTGTTGGTTGCGCCGAGGCTATCAAGCAGGTTTCGCACCCGCGCGACGACGACTGGGAGATCGCCCGAGTCGATGCGCACAGCGCCAAGTTCGGTGCCAGCAACGTCGATCGCGGTGCGCACGCCCTGCTCGATGTCATAGGTGTCAACGAGGAGCGTGGTATCGACACCGAACGCGGCAATCTGTGCCTCAAATGCTTCACGCTCGCTGTCGTGGAGGAGGGTAAAGCTGTGCGCGGCGGTGCCCATCGTTGGGATACCGTACGTGCGACCAGCCTCGAGATTTGAGGTGGCGCCGAAGCCTGCGATGTACGCGGCGCGTGCGGCTGCGACCGCGCTGTACTCACCGGTGCGGCGTGAGCCCATCTCTGCAAGCGGCTTGCCATGCGCCGCATTGGTCATGCGCGAAGCAGCGGTTGCGACGGCAGAATCAGCGTTGAGGATGGAGAGGGCGAGAGTCTCGAGTACCACGCCCTCAGCGAAGGTTGACTCAACCGTCAGCAGTGGTGAGCCGGGGAAGAAGACTTCACCTTCGGGGTAGCCCCAGATGTCACCGCTGAAACGGTAGTTTGCGAGCCAATCGAGTGTCTCGGCGCTCGCAATGTTCTTGCGACGGAGGAACTCGAGTTCAGCGTCACCGAAACGGAACTGTTCGATTGCTTCGAGCAGACGGCCGACGCCGGCAACAACGCCGTATCGACGTGCGCCCGAGAGTCGGCGCGCAAACAGCTCAAAGACGCTCTGACGGTGAGCGGTGCCATTGCGAAGCGCCGCATCAACCATCGTCAGCTCGTAATGGTCGGTGAAGAAAGCGGTGGACCGTGCTGTGGTGTTCACTCGGTCAGCTTAGCTAATGTTCATTGAAAATCTCGAGACTGCACGGCGGGTGGGGCAGCTAAAGGCTCGAAACTTTCGGCGACGACGTTTTCTACCCCTTCTGGTGATCGTTCTAGGCGGCCTCGCACGATGAGCGCTGGCGCGGATCGAGCCACCAACCTGTGCCGCTCCCACATCTTCTGCCAGACCACGATGTTGACGGTGCCACTCTCATCTTCAAGAGTGAGGAAGGTGACACCGCCTGCCGTGCTGGGGCGCTGCCGATGGGTGACGACGCCAGCGACTTCGACGATGCTCCCTGGACGTACCTGGCTGGTGCGGTCGGATCGTACGACACGACGTACATCGAGCTGGTCGCGCAACAGGCTGAGCGGATGATGCTCGGTGACCACACCCGTGCTCCAAAGATCGAGTGCAGATTGCTCGCCAGGGGTGAGGAGAGGTAGCAGGGGCGGTTGCACGGAGGTGGCGATGCCTGGGAGATAACGCTCACGGTTTTCTGAGCTGGGGCCTGCCGACCAGAGTGCCTCGCGTCGTTCAAGACCGATGCCGCTGCACGCGCCCGCGCTCGCGAGCGCCTCGAGCTGATCTTTGCTGAGGTCTGCTCTGCGGGCAAGGTCGGCCATGTCGAGGAACGGCTCGCGCGCGCGGGCTGCGACGATGCGCTCTGCTGTTGCCGTCTCGATGCCGCGGATCTCAGTGAGACCGAGCCGCACATGAACATTGCGGTCACGTCGGTGTTGCCCGCTCTCGTCTGGTCTACTGCTGTCGAATAGGCCCACCGGTGGTTGTTCGAAGATGGTGCAGGCGTGGATCCCACTCGGTTCTTGGAGCGGGCTGGGCGAACCTTGCGAAGCGCGCGAACCCTGCGAAGCGCTCGGGGCGATGACCGAGGCGACATCGGAGAACTGGACATCAGGGGGCAACACCTCGACGCCGTGCCTTCGGGAGTCTTCGACGAGTGATCGCGGTGAGTAGAAGCCCATGGGTTGAGACTGCAACAGCCCAGCGAGGAACGCCGCCGGATAGTGCAGCTTGAGCCAGGCACTCACGTAGACGAGCAACGCAAAGCTGATCGAATGGCTTTCTGCGAAGCCGAAGCTCGCAAACGCCTCGATCTGTTCGAAGATTCGAGCTGCCTCATCACCCACGATGCCGTGTTCGGCCATGCCAGTGAAGAGTTTCGACTTGAGCTTGTCGATCCGCTCCTCGCCGCGCTTTGACCCCATTGCTCGGCGGAGCTGGTCGGCATCTTCACCCGTGAAATTGCCAACGGCCATTGCCATCTGCATGAGCTGCTCTTGGAAGAGTGGAATGCCGAGCGTGCGCTTGAGTACGGGCTCAAGCGTGGGATGCGGATAGGTGATGGGCTCGGCACCCGAGCGTCTGCGGAGGTAGGGGTGCACGGAGCCGCCTTGTACTGGCCCCGGCCGGATGAGCGCAATTTCAATCACGAGGTCAGTGAACTTGCGTGGTTTGAGTCGGGGGAGCGTATTGAGCTGCGCGCGGCTTTCGAGCTGGAAGACACCGACCGCGTCACCGCGGCAGAGCATGTCGTAGACGCCGCTCTCTTCACGGGGAATGGTTTCGATGCTCCATTGCTCACCGGTGCCTGCCGCGATCATGTCGAATGATTTGCGGATCGCGCTCAGCATGCCGAGTCCAAGTAGATCAAACTTGACAAGACCCATAGACGCGCAGTCGTCTTTGTCCCATTGGAGGACCGTGCGGCGCTCCATGCGGGCGTGCTCGATTGGGCAGACCTCGCCGACGGGACGGTCGGTGAGTACCATGCCGCCGGAGTGAATACCGAGGTGACGTGGCGCCGTCAACATCATCTCTGCCAACTTGGCGACAGGCGCTGGCAGCGCGGTGTTCTCGGCGATCTTGCCGCCGCGTTCAAGCTGTTTCGTCCATGCCGTCTGCTGGGCAGAACTATAACCGAGGGCGCGCGCGGCATCGCGCACCGCTGCTTTCGGGCGGTACGTGATGACGTTGGCAACCTGAGCGGCGTTCAGCCTGCCGTATTTGGCGTAGACGTATTGGATGACCTCTTCGCGGCGCTCAGAATCGAAGTCGACATCGATGTCTGGCTCTTCATCGCGCATGCTTGAGAGGAATCGCTCAAACGGGAGGTCGTAGTAGATCGAGTCGACCGCGGTGATTTCGAGCACGTAGCAAACGGCTGAGTTCGCAGCCGATCCGCGCCCCTGGCAGAGGATGCCGAGGCTACGGGCATGCTGCACGATGTCGTGCACGATGAGGAAGTAACCGGGGAAGTCTTTTGCTTCAATGACTCCGAGTTCGCGCTCGATGCGTGCGCGCTTTGCCGCGTCGAGTGCTTGCCCGTACCGCTGTTCAGCGCCGCGCCAGACGAGTTCGCGGAGCCAACCCATCTGCGTCTGCCCGTCAGGTAGTGGGATACGGGGCAGGTTTGGCTTCGCCTTGGCGAGAGGGAACGCGAGTTCGCGGGCCAGGGGCGCGGTGCGCAGCACAGCGTCTGCGTGCCTGGCAAACCGGTTCAGCATCCAGGCACCGCTTCGCAATCGTGCAGAACCGTTCGCAGGCAGATACGGGTTCATTTCCGCGAGACTTCTCCGCGCGCGAACCGCGGCCACCGCTTCGGCCAGTGGCGTCTCAGCGAGGGTCGCGTAGTGCACGTTGCCGGTTGCCAAGATGGGCACACCTGCGTGCTTGGCAAGGCCGGCGAGCTGGTCGATCCGCGCATCGTCGCCGGGGCGGCCGTGGTGCGTGAGCTCAACGTGCACCTGGTCGCGTCCGAAGAGTGCAATGAGGCGATTGAGTTCCAATAGGGCCGCGTCTTCTCCGTCGGATCTGTTCGAAGCGGTATTGAGTGCCTGCTGTACCGCGCCCTTGCGGCAGCCGGTCAGAATGGCCCATTCGCCGCCAGCTGATTCGGCGAGCGACTCGAGGTCATAGACGGGGCGGCCTTTTGCGCCGCCGGCCAGTTGCGCGTGGGTAATCGCGCTCGCGAGTCGGTGATATCCCTCCTGGCCGTGGGCGAGTGCGAGCAGGTGCGTGCCAACTGGGTCGATCGCGCCGAGCTGGGGGACATCGAGGCCGAGACTGAGTTCGGCCCCGTATACGGTGCGAACGTTGGGGAAAGCGGTTGCTTCCTCTGCGAAACGGGCAGCCCCATAGAGGCCATCGTGATCGGTGATTGCGATGCCATCGAGGTCAAGTTCGGCCGCGGTGCGGATGAGCTGCTGCGGTGAGGATGCGCCGTCGAGGAAGCTGTAGTGGGAGTGCGCATGCAACTCTGCATACGGAATGTGGGAGTCATCACGTTCTGGTGTGTGGGCGGATCCCTGACGCGGGGAAACCTTCTCTGCCGGCGGTGTTGCGGCCACTTGGGCGCCCGCGTCCGGGCGCCCGGAGAGCCTGCGCTCAAGCTCGGACCAGGTGATCTTTGGGTTGTGCCAGCCAGCCATCAGTCGTACTTCCCCTCGGCGAACCATGACTGGTTCGAAGTAATGAGAAGCCAGGCAGTGCCGTCTGCAAGCTCGATCTGTAAGCGGTGTCTGACTGGTCTGCCTTCCCACCAACGCTCACGCAACGGCCACGGGAAGGACCAGTGCGCGACCTGAACACTCTGCTGTGACCCTGCCGTGAACTCAGCAGGGTCTGCTGACAATACGTCATCGGAGGTGACGAGCAGGGGAGTGCCATCGGTGCCAATGAGATGCGCGGGAATTGGTGGATCAAAAACGAGAGAGGGATGCGGCTCCGAGAGCGCCCCCGGCCACGGTGCAGCGGCACTGTTGCGTGACGCGTCAGCTTGTACGGTGCCCCACGGCGTGAACGCCTGACGTTCGCTGACAAGGCGCCCACCTGTGAGAGAGAACGTGCCGATGCTGCTCGGGCCGAGGAGCTGTTGCACGCGACTGAACTGGTGATGCACGCGTTCGTCTGCGCCGGTGTTCCAGAGGCCTGGTTCGTGCGCCGCAGCCGCATCAGTACGAACTGGAAACACCAGGATTCGCGCGATGCCAGACCCAGTGCGTTCGGGAGCGCGGGGAACCTGTTCACTTTGCCAGCGAATACGCGTGAGGAGATCTGCCGCAGAGAAATGCTGGGGGTGTCCCCAGACTCGCTCGTGAAGTACGCCGATGTCATCGACCAGAGTGATGCGAAGCTCTGTGCAGACAAGGTTTGCCTGCGCGAGCTGATCGACACAGGTATTTGCGAGCGCACTGCACGCAAAAGCGAGTTGTTCAGCAGTATCAATAGGGGACTCAAACTCTTGTGTCACCTCGAACGTCTGTGCTGGAGCATACGCTTGAATTGTCGCGGGGGTTGCCGGGTCAAGCCCCTGCGCGCGACGGTGTGCGGCAATACCGCTGGGGCCGAAACGGGCGCGCACGGCAGGTTCGGGGAGCGCTGCGAAAGCGCCAAGCGTGTGGATGCCGAGCCCGTGCAATGTGTCGCCCAAACGTGGTGAGGCTGCGATCGCGAGGTCTACAGGGAGCGGCGCAAGAAACGCTCGCGCGGTGCCAGGGCGCAGCACTCTGACGCCTGCTTCCGCTGTTTCCAGATATGGGTTTTGCGCGTCAGTTCTGGCAGCCTGTGCTGCCGCAAATCTGCCCTCGGCTATGCCAACGCGAGCGGTGACATAGCCGAGTTCGGTCGCGAACCTGCACAGCTCTTGTGCGGCCTGCAGTTCACTGCCATAAAACCGCGCGGGGCCTCGTGCCTGCATGACGGCAAGGCCGGGTCGTTCTTCGGCGATGTGAGGAATAAGGTCTGCGAAGGCCGCGAGCAGTGTCGCGAAGCGCTCTGCTCCCAGCGTGGGATGCAGTGGTTCGATTGCGAGATCTGGGCAGCGGAGGCGGGCTTCTTGCTCGCGCAGTCCGATCCGCACACCGCGTGCGCGCGCCGAGGGTGAACACGCAACGATCGTGCGCTTGGACGTGAGAGCAAGCGGTGGGAGCGGATCGGCCAGTTCGGCGCTAAATGCATCAAGGTGTGCGTAAACGGGCCAATCGGGGAACCACAGTGCAATGATGCGCTGCTTGGCTTGTTCGAGGCTCATCGCGTTGCCACCAAGCGGACTGGTGATTGCTGCGGGGCCAGGTGGCCGCCAGCGAATCGGATCTTGTGCGTGCGAGGGCCGCGGTGGTCATTGCTGCGAACGGTCAACTCGCGGTCGCGGAGTGCACCGCGGCCAGTGTCTAGCCCAAGCCAGCGGGAATCTGTCACTCGAATCTCGGCATCGGTGCGACGCCAATCTCCCATGACAATGAGCGCAGAGCCCTGCTCGCGAAGTCTGGCTGCGATGTGTTCTGCGTCGTGTGGTGGGACCTCGGCGGGAAACTTCGTGAGGAGCGCAGTGACTGTGCCGCTCAGCATGTCGGCGACCGCGGTCGTGCGATTGCCGGGATTTGGCACGATGATGCAGCGGTCAAGAGCAATGCCCACCTCGGCAGCGGCTTCAGCACTGAGATCTGGACAGCCAATAATGCCGCACCACGCGCCACTTTGTGACACGGGGGCGAGGAAAGTAAGCGCGAGCTGCCAAGAGCCGGAGACCGAGTAGATGCCCCCTTCGCGGAGTGCGCCGCCGGGAAGGAGCGGAGCGAGTTCAGGCGCCGTTGGTAGCGTGCGCTCGTGCAGGCGCAGCGGCTGCATTGCGCTGATGCGCTGTTGCAGCTCGAGGACTGTCGCCGGAGAATTCATGAAGCAATATTCGAACATATGTTCGAATAAGTCAATCTGTCGGCGCGCCCCCAAGAAGGCGCGTAGGATGGTGGCGATGAATGAGGAAGAGCTGGACGATTACGAGCGCGAAGCCGAGCTATCGCTGTTTCGTGAGTACCGCGATATCGCAAGCCAGTTTCGCTATGTCGTAGAGACGGAACGCCGTTTCTACCTGGCGAACGATGTTGAGCTGAAACGCCAGGACGCGGGCAACGATTTTTACTTTGAGCTGTCCATGACTGACGTGTGGGTGTGGGACGTGTACCGCGCCAACCGCTTCGTGAAGTCGGTTCGGGTGTTGACGTTCAAGGACGTCAACGTTGAGGAGCTTTCGGCGCACGAGCTGAAGTTCCCTGAGGACCTGTCGCTCGACCGGTAGGTTGCTCACAGCCCCCGGTTTCAAGTATTTCTCCACAACAACCGCCTCAGAGGCGGTTTTTGTGTGTCTGGCGACAACCGGTGCACCACACTTGCCGCATGAATCGTTTCGTCTCGTGTGTGTACTCGTTGGTTTTGACCCTTTTCCTGGTGAGTCCGGCGGTTCCGGTTGCCGTGGCAGCGCCGTCAGTGCCGTCGACCTCGTCAATCCCGGCACCGCCTGCCGACGCGACCGCCGCGGCCTCCCCTGGAAAATGGCTACCCCCGGTCGGCACTGCGTTGCAGGTTTCCGGCCGGTATCGGGCACCACCTAATCGCTATGCGTCAGGCCATCGAGGAATCGACCTGCCTGCTCTCCCTGGCGCAGCTGTGCTCGCGCCTACCGCGGGCGAAGTGACATTCGCTGGCGTGGTTGCTGACCGCCCGCTCGTCACCATCCGCGTCGATGCGCAGACACTTGTGTCGCTGGAGCCGGTGCGCTCGGAGTTCGTCATCGGTGATTTCGTCAGTCGCGGAGCCGTGCTCGGTGAGATGGCCAGCGGCGGTCACTGCTACGCGGAATGTGTGCACGTCGGCGTCAGAATCGATGGTGCCTATGTGAACCCCATGCGGTTCTTCTTGGCACGGCCGATCTTGCTCCCACTTTCTGGGTAGCGGATCAGGCCACGCGGTCTCAGGCGCGCGGGTGTGCCTGACGGTAGCTCTCTGCGAGGCGTTCCTTCGAGACGTGGGTGTATACCTGCGTGCTGGCGAGGCTCGAGTGACCAAGATATTCCTGAACAACGCGCAGGTCGGCGCCGCCGTCGAGCAGGTGGGTGGCGGCGGTGTGGCGGAGAGTGTGCGGTCCGCGCGGGCCACTGCCAGGCTCCTGTTCGAGTTCCTTTGCGACCAATCGATACGCGGCAGACGAGGTGAACGCACCACCACGGTTCCCCAGGAACATGGTTGCTTGCGTTGCAGGAGTGGGAGACCGATCCGCGCCCGTGTTCTGTGCGCGTGCGAGGAGTGCCGGTCGCCCGCTACTGAGGTAGCGATCGAGCGCAAGGGCGGCGGATCGGCCGAGCGGCACCACACGCTCCTTATTGCCCTTGCCGAGCACGCGCACGGTGCGATCACCTGGCGCGTAGCCAGCGACGGTGAGTGAACACAGCTCAGATACACGCAACGCAGATGCGTACAGCAGCTCAAGCGCGGCATGATCCCGGAGCTTCGTGGGATCACCACTCTCGGCAAGGCTGGCAGCACGCGTGAGAATGCGTTCCGCCTGATCGGCGGTGAGGACACGGGGAAGCGACTGCGGCGACTTCGGGGCGCGTAGGCGCGATGCAGGGCTGCCTGGAACATAACCTCTGGTCTCAAGCCAAGACCCGAACGACTTCAACGTCGCGACGTTGCGGGAGAGTGTCGCTGGGGAAAGCCCAGTCTGCTGGCGCTGCCAGAGCCAGTCTCGCAGTAGATCAAGCGTGAGATCCGTGACATTGGTGAGCTGCCGCTCCACGGCGAAAGCTGAGAGGAGTTCGAGATCGCGGCGGTAAGCGGTAACGGTGTGCTCCGAGTAGCCATACTCGTGGCGCACGATGGTGAGGAAGCTGTCCACTGCGTCACGGATATCCATGCCTCTATTGTGGCTCGCATGGAGCAGGAAGCTGGAAAGGCTCACAATCTTTTGGCTGTGAGCCTTTCCAGCTGGCACTGAACCGCGCCCTGACCGGTCACTAATTCAGAATGAGGCCGAGCGTCGGTACAACGATTGCCGAGGTGACCGCCATCGCGAAGGTGAACGCGATGACCGGGTGGAAATCGGACGCGAGGATCTTTTCAATCAGGCGAGAGATGAATGGGCCAATAAGCGCGCCGAGCACCGCACCGAGGATGATCGCGGGAACCGTGCCACCGAAGGCCAGCACGCACGCTGGAGCGACGGAGACGACGGGGATATAGGTGGGAACGTAGCCGCCGCCACGAAGTCCACGCCGCCACACAACTACGCCGATCGCCGCGGTGAGGCCTTGCGCCACGAGAATCTGCGGGAGAAGGCCAGCCAGCTCAGCCGGACCGATCATGACCGTGATTGCGAGGCCGATCAGCATGCCAATCGAAGCGAGCTCGGTCGCCCAGAACTGTGCCTCTGAGAAATCGGCGATAACGCGGCGCATTGTCCAAGCCGCGTCCTTCCACAGCGTTGGTGTGCCCGTGATAGTGGTCGCGGGGGCCGCCGGCGCTGCGTCTTGCTTCGGCGCGGCCGGACGCTCCATCCACGGCAGATAGCGCGCAATTAGGCACGAGATCGCGGTACCGAGCGCCATAGCCATGGTGTTTGCAGCAACGCCGGGGAGACCGAGCGGCACCGTCACATACATGATCAGCGGGATCGACAGGGGAGTCGCGATACCCGCGCCAAGGACCGCGCCAGTGAAGAGCGTCTTCCAACCCGAACCATAGATCAGTACGATCGCGGCGGGCACACACACGAACGGGATGAAGGTGGACTGCCAGGTGTCATCGATCCGCCAGCCAAACGCGACGTTCGAAAGGATGAGACTGAGCGTCGCCGAACCAAGGATCCACGGCCACAGCCCCGAACCATACGAGACCGCGATGCCGCCCCAGGCGCGACCACGCTTCCACGCCCACCATGCGAGCGCAGCGCCGAGGAAGAGGCCAATGGAAGCGAGGGGCAGCTTGTAGAACTGAGGCGACGTGATATCGCTGATCGTCCAGCTCACCCACGCCCCAAACCCTTCTGGTTGCGGTGAAGCGCTCGCCGCAGGCGCGGGTGCGCCGCCAGCGAAGATGCCCTTCACCGCGTCGAGCGCGAATGCGACGCCGATCAAGAGCACGACGATGATCACCGCGCCGATAATCATGCCCGGGGCGCGGAGCTCCGTCGGGTCCTTGCGTGAAACTGAATCTGGTGTGGTGGTACTCGACGTCATTGAAAAGTCCTCAGAACCGTGCCTTGGCACGCTGTCACTTCGCCTGACTCGTCGTTGAGTGGTGCGATGACATCGCGCTGAAAGCATGAGCGATTATGTTGCAGATCTGGTTACGACGCTATCGCCAATGCGATGCGGACACAACGGTCGGTGCGCACTGTCTGTGTAGCGATCGCAGAAGTCTGGCGACGGCGAGCGCCACTCGATCCTGTTCCTGGCAGGGTGATAAGAAGTCTGACGTAACTGTTACTGCTGGCAGACGCGAAAAGCGGCCCGCTCGCTAGGCGAGAGTGGGCCGCTTTCGCGTCCTAGGCGAGGATCGTTTCACCAGGGGTGACGGAACGCGAACCTGCCGTCAACGAAGACGTCAATATAGGTAGCACCCCCGTCGATGACCTGAGCCGCGATGAAACGCACGGAGACCATATGCTTCTCCACAAAACCAACTTCGAGGTCGAACACGTTCGGCATGAGGATACCGAGATTGCCGCCTCCTGTGAGGATTATGTGGCCATCCACACTAATCGTCACAACATGCCTGACGCCGGCCAAGTTCACTGTGACCTCATGCGATTCTTCTACGCCAACGCGGAAGGAGAAGGTGGTTGCCATGCTTGCACCCTATACATAGGGGCTCCTCCAGCGGACGTAGCTTCACTCGCGTTTGAGTAACCTCCAGTTCTGGGGATCTAAGGGGTCTCGTTCCACGAACCCGAGAAGCTCTAGCTCGGCAAGCGCTTGCCGAGCCTCTGTGAGCGTGACCCCAGAGACACGAGAAGTCTCAGTGGCGCTGCGAGTATTCCGCAATGGCAGGGCGTCCAGTACCCGCCGGTGGACGGAAAGCTGCCTTGCATTGCTGGCCTCTGACGCCGAACCGATTGCTTCAAGCCTGAGGAACTCACGTAGCTCAGAAGTGTTTGAGACGAGCTCTGCCCCGAGATTCCGAATGAGTGCGTGGCACCCTGCCGAAGCAGGACTCGTGATCGGGCCCGGCACAGCAGCAAGCGGTCGGCCGAGCTCCGCAGCATGCCCAGCAGTATTGAGTGACCCGGATCGTGCGCCTGCCTCAGTGACGAGCGTTGCGTGTGCGAGTGCGGCAATGAGTCTGTTCCGTTGCAGGAACCGCCATCTTGTCGGAGCGGTGCCGGGAACAACTTCAGAGCAGACGGCCCCGCGGCGCGCTATCTCTGCAATAAGAGCGGTGTGTCCTGCCGGGTAGGGGCGGTCAAGTCCACCAGCAAGTACAGCGACGGTTGGTTGCTGTGCGCTGAGGGCGGCGTGATGGGCTGCGGCGTCGATCCCGTAGGCAGCGCCAGAGACCACCATGAGCCCTGCGCTCGCCGCATATTCTGCAAATTCACCTGTCAACTCTCGACCGTAATTTGTGCAGGCACGTGCTCCTACGATCGCTAGCCCTCCAGCGTTGAGTGCCGAAACGTTTCCTTGGAACCATAAAAGTGGTGGAGCTGCGTGCTCCAGGTCGGCAAGGCCGCTCGGCCAGTCTGCGTGATCTGGACTCATGACATCGAAGCCATTGGCGGCGGCGGCGTTGAGATCTTTAAGTGTCTCTTTTCTGCTGAGTCGCGGGCGCCAGCGTTGCATCGCTGCCGTAATTCGTGCAGGAGTGAGGAGCGAAAACTCGGCGGGGGAGAACCCGCTAGCGGCGATCGCTTCGAGCGTGGTTTTTGCTGATGCGCCTTGCACGACGAGATCAAAAGCGTGTTCGGGGCCGAGCGCCGCAATAAGCGAGCCTGCAACTCGGTCGCCAGGCTCACACAAGCGAGCCCAGATGATCCGGGAGAGCAGTGTTGTGGCGAGGCGCACATCTAGGTCAGCTCCTTGAGTTGCAGCGAGTGCGTGCCGCAGCTCAGTGTCGTTTGCGAAGAACGGTGAGTGGTTGGTCATGAGAACGCTCCACTCCGAAGGCTGAGGGCCTGAGCTATCTCCCTGCGGCCGGGGCGTACGACTCCGGAGAGATCACTCACCGTCCACGCGACTCACAGGACAACGAAATAGCATAGGTGCATGAGCGGAGCACTGAAGGCGGGAGCGAAGGCCGGCCTGTACTGGCGGCAGAGCGTCGACGAGAAGGACGGCATCGAGCGCCAGCGAAAGAAGACCCGCATGATGGCGAAGGCCCGCGAGTACGTCGTCGTGGCGACCTACGAGGACAACGCGACCAGCGCGAGCAAGGGCCGCGGCACCGCGAAGTGGGCGCAGCTCCTCGACGACGCGGCCGCGAATCGGATCGACGTGGTGATCGCCGTGGACGTGGACCGGCTGCTGCGCTCGATCACCGACCTCGCCGACCTGATGCGCACCGGCGTGCGCGTGCTCACCGTCGACGGCGAGATCGACCTGACCAGCGCCGACGGTGAGCTGCGGGCGACGATGCTGGCGGCGGTGGCCCGGTTCGAGGTGCGCCGGAAGTCCGAGCGCCAGAAGCGCGCGAACGAGCAGCGCGCGGCGAAGGGGCTGCGCGTCGGGGGCCGCAGGCCCTTCGGGTACGAGAAGGACGGCGTGACGCTGCGCCGGGCGGAGGCCGACGCGATCGTGCAGGGCTACCGGATGATCGCCCGGGGCGAGTCCCTCGGCTCCGTGGCCCGGGCCTGGAACGAGGCGGGGTTCACCACCGGCCAGAACAAGCGCCTGAGCAAGGCCGAGAAGGAGGCCGGGGAGGCTCCCGCGCCCTCTCCGTGGACCCGCAGCGGCGTCCGCGACGTGATGCTCAACCGCCGCAACATCGGGCAGCTCGTCTACCTCGGCGAGGTGCAGAGCGCGCCGGCCCAGTGGGAGCCGATCCTGCAGGGCGACGACGCCGACCTCTTTGAGCAGGTGCAGTCGATACTGCTGGACCCGGGGCGGCGCAGGCCCGGTCGCAACCCTGTGGGGCTTCTCACCGGGGTCGCGCTGTGCGGCGTCTGCGGCGCGACCGTCCACGCCGGCGGCAGCGCGCGCAGGGGCGTGCGCGGCTACCGCTGCTCGGGCAGCACCGGCCACTTCGCGCGCATGGCCGAGCCCGTTGAGGACTACGTCTCGCGCATCGTCGTGCGACGCCTGGCGAGGAAGGACGCCATCCGCCTGCTGAGCCCCTCGAAGTCCGTCGATGCCCGGAAGCTGCGCGCCGAGGAGCGTCGGCTGCGGGAGCGGCTGGACGCGCTCGCGGCCGAGTTCGCCAAGCCGGACTCGGCGCTGACCGCGTCGCAGCTCGGCATCGCCTCGAAGGGTATCAAGGACCAGCTCGCCGCCATCCAGGCGGAGCTGTCGGACGCCGGCCGCGTCGACCTGCTCGGCGAGCTGGTCGGGCTCGGCGGCGACACTGCCCAGTCGCGCGAGGCGGCCGTGCGCGCCGTGTGGGAGGCCCTCAGCGTCGAGCGCCAGCGCGAGGTTGTGCGGGAGCTGCTCACGGTGACCCTCCACCCGGTGGGCCGCGGCGTGCGCACGTTCAGGCCGGACACGGTCGGCATCGAGTGGGTCGAGGCGAAATAACCTGCGCGCCGATTTGCGATCATATGATATATTTGTGAGTGCGTAAGATATGCGCACCGACAATTCAATAGTGGCTGAACGAACATGCACCACGTGCTGCCCAGGCAGGCGTGCGGTCGGGAGAGAGTGACGCGGGCTCCCGGCTGAACGAAGCGTCCCACAGACTCAACCTCAGCATCTCCTCACACCTCGGCACCAGCACGAAGCAGAACCACAACCCCCTGTCGTGACAGCGACACGGGCAGCCCCGTCCGTCGGCAGACGGCCGAACCAGGCAGCACCAACTACGCCGGTGCCCTGGTTCGTCGTGTTCTCCGAAGGAGAGCCGCCGTGGGGAACCCCGCAACCATCGCTGAGAAGTACAGCCGCTACCCTGACATCCACCAGGCGATCGCCCTGGGCTACGGCACGATGGCGACGATCCGCCGTCGCATCGCCTCTGGCGAGCTGCCGCGCGTCAAGATCATCCGCGACGGGCGCCGCAAGAACATCTTCGACCCCGTCGACCTCGATCGCGTGCTGGGCGCGAGGCCCGAGCCCGTCGGCCCCGCCGCGGAGGTGACTGCCCTCGACGCCGCTGTCGATGATGTCGTCGCTCGCGCGCCGAGGCTGAGCTCGGCGCAGCTCGCGCGACTCGGCTCGATCCTGGACGGGGGTGCGCGCTGATGGCGCCTCAGACGGACCAGGCCCCGCCGTCATCCGGCAGCGGGCCTGTGCGCGAGAGGCAGCACAGGCGGCATGATCCGAGCTTCTGCCCGACGTCGAAGGACACCATCGTTTCGGACGCCACTGGCGAGTACCTCTCGATGATCTCCGCGAACCTCGCGCTCACGCTCGCGGAGATCCGTGACGGAATCCTCCGCCACATCAACAACGCGATCGTGACGGAGGCGAAGCTGCGCCACAAGGCCGTGGCCAACGCCCCCGCGATCTCGACCATCGACGCGCTGGACGAGGCGACCGCGGTCGCCGTCGCGCTCGCCCGCCACCGCATCGTGCGCCTCGACTTCACCCGGGGCAGCGACAGCGCAGCGTCCAAGTTCGTTGCCATGTACCACGAGCTCGGCGAGCACGCCGGCCTCTACGTGGAGGACGACGAGGCGATCCAGCGGCTCATCGCGGCGCTCGCGCCCTCGATGAAACAGAACGCGATCGAGTCCGCGTTCAAGCGGCTCGCGAGCATGGCCCCTGTTGTGCTACCGACGCAGGAAGAACACCTGGTGCCCGTGCGCAACGGGGTCTTCGACACCACGCGGATGGAGTTGCAGCCCTTCTCCCCGGAGTGGGTCTTCCTCTCCAAGTGCGCGGTCGACTACGACCCGAACGCTGAGAGCCCTGTGATCACCCATCCCGTGGACGGCACCGTCTGGGAGGTCGAGCAGTGGATGGCCGAGCTGAGTGATGACGAGGGCGTGCCCGAACTCCTCTGGGAGATTGTCAGCGCCGCACTCAGGCCTCACCTGAGCTGGGACCGGGTGCCGTACTTCGTCGGACCGAATGGCAACGGCGGCAAGGGCACGCTCCTGGAGCTCATGCGCAAGCTCGTCGGGAGGGGAGCCTATGTGTCGATCCCGCTCGCGCGGTTCGGCAAGCCGTTCGCTCTCACGGGCCTGCTGAAGTCGCCGCTCGTGCTGACCGACGAGAACGCCGTCGGCGCGCTCGCGCAGAACCTCGACGATTTCAAGGCGGTCGTCACCGGCGACCCCGTGATGGTCGACCGCAAGTACAGGGACCCGATCATGCTGCACTGGAGCGGCTTCATGGTGCAGTGCATGAACACGATGGCGCCCAAGGTCAAGGACAAGTCGGCGTCGTTCATGAGACGAGCGCTCGTCGTCCCGATGACGAAGCGCTTCACCGGGATCGAGCGCAAGTACATCAAGAATCAGTACCTCGCCCGCGAGGACGTGCTGCGGTATGCGCTCAAGCGCGCCCTCCACATGGACCACGTCGAGCTCTCGGAGCCCCTGGTGTGCCGTGTGGCGTGGGGGTCGTGGTTCAGCGCCAACAACTCCGTGCGCGGTTTCTGGGAGGAGTTCGAACAGCAGTTCGCGTGGGATCTCCTGCCCCTGTCGTTCCTGTATGACCTGTACAAGGCGTGGTTCGCCGAGGTCGAGCCCGGCGGGAGGGCAGAGAGCTACAAGGACTTCCTGGAGGCGATCAGGTCGCATCTCGACGGCTCCGCCCACTGGCAGTGCCCGGCGGGCCCGGAGCGCATCAAGAAGCTGATGGCCGTGCCAGAGCCGCTGATCGCCGAGTACGACCTCGTCAAGTGGAAGAACACGCTGGCGAGTGGCAACAACCCGCTCTCCGTCGGTGCGTTCGACAAGCCGAAGGCGAGCTATCGCTGCATCTTGCGCGCGGTACCTGCCGCTGCTCAGGCTGCGTCCACGGATGACGAGGGTGCCGGCGGCTGAGCGTCGGCACAGATCACGAGATCGGAGTACACGAGAAAGAGAGAAACACCATGAGCAACACCTACAGCTACTTCGACGTCGTCGAGGCCGCCAACTCCCTCGCGAGCTACGCGGAGGACGCGCTTGAGACTTTGCCTTCTGAGGCGCAGCTCATGATGCAGCACGCGCAGGTCTGAGCATTGGGGTGACTGCCCCCGGATTCCAAGTCTTGATAAACACCCGAGCCGCCCCTGAGCGACGGCTACAGCGAACGTCCAATCGGCCGTTCGCAAGCTATATACAGGAAAGGAGTTCCTTATGGTTAGGAACAACATCCCTCAGAAGCACCTTGACGGCGCTGAGGCTGTCCGTAGGAGCATTGACGCCGCTCGTCGTTGTCTTGGTCGCATCACGGTGTCAGACGGGCACAAGGAGTTGTGCGATGCCGCCGCTGCTCATGCGGCCATCGCGCAGGCTGAGGCGACTCTGTTGCTTGTGGAGCAGCAGCAGGTCGCGAATGAGCATTCTCGAGTTCACGCTTGGCTGAGGCTTGCCGCAAGCTGGGAGAAGATCAACCCTTGGTTGAAGCGGGAGGAGCATGCCGAGTCAAGCGACTCTGAGGACGGCGATAATCAGCTCACCCTCGGTCCTTGGGTGAACGAGCTGAAGCCTGGAATTCGCGATCTGTTTAAGCGCGTGTTTCTGGGTGAGGCAAAGTTGGCTGATCGCAGGCCGGTGAGTCCTGATTCGGTGCCGTCGCCTTGGGACGTGACTCCGAAGTAGCACTCGCTACTCGTGTTGAGGCTCTGTGCGTTTATGTGACGCGCAGAGCCTCTTCGTGTTTTGCTGGCGGCAGCGGAGCATCACAGCTTCAGCTGTGGATAACCTCGTGCTGTCCGTTACACGAGCGCAGCGAGGGTACGGCAGCGCGAGCCCGGCTGCGCGGAGGGCAGGAGCACCCCCAGACAGCCCAGTGGGCTGTCGCAGGGGCGAGGGAGCGCAGCGACCGAAGTAAGGGCCCGGCGAGCGCAGCGAGACCGGGTGAGGAGACGGAGAGGGAGGAGCGAAGCGAGTCCCGAAACGTCGACGAAGGCGTGTTGGCTATGCCAACTCCGAAGCAAGTTTAGACAGGAGCGCAGCGAGTGGATAAACGCAGCGAAGGACCACGCCCCCTTATGCTCTTTTCGTTACTTACCTCGTTTCGCCGCCTTAGCGGTGAAACAGGTATGGAATCTGCTGGAGAATCAACGAAGTTGCGGGGGGCCTCGGCCCTAGGCGCCTAGGGTAGCCCCGGAGGGGCCTCGGTAGAGCCTAGGTGCCTGACCCCCGCTACTTCGTTGGAAAGACGCGGAAGCACGGGCGCCCAGGATTGTGGGACCTCTGGTCCCGGGGCGCCTGTGTAGCGCGAAGCGCTGAGAAGCGGTGGTGCCCCCGGGGCGCCTCCGCTCACTCTTCCGTGTCGACCGCAGCCCCGAAGGCTGCGGCCATTGCCTCTCTCCAGCGCGAGACCGGGCTCTGCACGGTCTCCTCATCGCACGCTTCGTCGTCGCAAAGCACCCGTCGCAGACGTGTCTCCTGGCACGCTGCGAGCCTGCCTCCGGGGACGTCGCCGCCTCTGTCGCAGGGGTAGCTGCAGGCACTCTGCTGAGGTGTAGCTGAACCTGTGGACAACTCGGTTGCGCGTTGGTAATGCCTTGGACGTGTGTCGTGTTGGTGTTGGTGTTGATTGGCACGGTGAAAACGAATACCCCCGAGGCGTGCGCCTCGGGGGTATTCGTGCGGTGAAAAGATGAGCCCCTGCAGCACTGTGCTGCAGGGGCCCGCTCGATGGGTAATTAGTAGTGATCCAGGATCGGGTGCGTGTGGATCTTTCCGTCGCGGATAGTGACCATCAGCTCTCGTGATGCTTCTCGTGCGAGCGCGGGAAGCAGTTCGCGTTCGATATTGCTCTGGAGGTGGCGTGCACCGAGTGCGGGGTTTCTGCGGTGGCTGGCGAGCCACGACGGGACCTCTGGTGCGTAGTCGAGTCGCCATCCGATGCCTGTGAGGCGGCCGCTCAGGCGTGCGAGTTCGTCGTGCGCGAGTTGCTGGATCGCGTTCTCGTCGAGGGGGTCGAAGCAGATCGTCTCGGTGATTCTGCCGAGCAGCTCCGGCGGGAGCACTCGTTCGATTTCTTGGAGTTGGCGGCTGCTGTCGAATGTGTGTGTGGAGCCGAACCCGGTGCCTGGTTTTGCTCCTTCCCTGACGCCGAGGTTTGACGTCATGATGATGATGGTTTCGGCGAATGAGGCGGTGTTTCCCCAGCCGTCGGTGAGGCGGCCTTCATCGAAGATCTGGAGGAATAGCGGCCAGACCAGTGGGTGAGATTTCTCGAACTCGTCGAGCAGGAGCACGGTACGGGGTTGCTGGATGATCCTCGTGGTGAGGAGACCTTCGGTGCTGCTCTTCTTCCAGATCCGGTGCCCGCCGATGAGTTTCATGACTGAGTCTTCGTGCGTGCTGTACTCGCTCATGTCGAGGCGGATGAGGGCCTCGTCGGTGCCGTACACGGTTCGTGCGAGCTGTTTCGCAGCCTCGGTCTTGCCGACTCCGGATGGGCCAGCGAACAGGAACACCCCGTGGGGGCGTTCTGGCCGTAGCGTGAGGCCGGACAGTGCGGGGGCGAGCCGTTCGGCGATGGTGTGGATTGCTGCGTCTTGCCCTCTGACGACTTCGGTGAGCCGGTCACGCAGCTCGGTCGCGGTTCTTGCTGCGGGGAGACCCTCGAGTGCGAGGTGGCCTGGTGTCAGCTGTATTCGGGTGGTGCGCTGTTCGATCTGTGCGCGTGCGATCGCGGTGTCGATCCGCTCTAACGCGAGCCGCGGGTGCACGTAGGCATCTGTCGGCGTTGGCGGTGTGAGTGCGTGCTCGATGACGGCGGGGGTGATCTCCGTGTTGATGTGGGCGAGCTGTGGCAGCGTGAGTGATTCGGTGGCAACGATCCTTGTCAGCGCCTCGTTTGGGAGGGGCTCGAGTTGTACGCGATGCAGCTTTGAGATGCGCACGGGTTCAGCTTCGGCCAGTTCAGCGTATTTGCGTTCGTCGTACACCAGGATGCTGCGGAGGCCATGCTCGTTCGCGTAGCTGGTGAGCAGGCTGATGATACCCAGATGTTTCGTGTCCGTGTGCATGTCGGGACGGAGGTCGATGTTATCGACCACGAGCACCGTTGAGGCGGAGAGGCCTTCTGCGTGCAACACGTCGATCATGTCGGCGAGCTCGATAGCAGAATCACCTCCGGGCAGTTCTGCTATTCGCAAGCGAAGGGTGGAGTGTGCTGCGTGCACGACGGCAGCGACCTCAGCAAGAAATGCAGTGCGCCCAACACCGGGTCTTCCAGTGACTGCGACGATCTGGGGTTTCGTGCGGAGCAGTTGAGCAGCGGTTTCGTGAGCGAGGTCTGGGCGATGGAACTGGTAGCTGGGTGCGAGCAGACGTGTGTTCGATGCTGACTCCACGGCGCGGGTGTTGCGCAGGGCTTCGTAGCCGGTAGACCGTGAGTGTGTGGTGTCGTCAAAGAGTTCGAACTCGTCGACGCTCGTGTTCATTGCATTAGTGATTGTGGTGGGCATGAGACCTCCAGAAACGGTGTACCCTGAACCCCGCATGCAGCCTCGTGACCTTAGGGTCACAGAGAAGACGCTGGTGCTGGGGGTAGTCAGAATACAGAGGGAAGACGGGCCGAGAACCACAGATAACGAGATGCTTGCCGAGTGCGAGAGAGTCTAGGCTCTCAAGCGAAATCACATCGTGAAGCAGGGGGTGACGGTGATGAGCGTGAGCCTAGGAACCCTGTCAAATCGGCACAATTCGTTTCCGTGTTTTCGGCGTGTCGCGGAAAGATGAGATGCCGGCTGGCATCCTCATGTTTCTCCCGTGACGCCTGTGGCGTCACAAGCATTCACCGCTGCTTGTCACGAGAGACAGAACCGGCAGTGCGCGGTACTCATTCTCCCGTCGCGTGCAACGAAACCCCCGAGGGATTTCTCCCTCGGGGCTCATCGTCTTAGGTCAGCGCGGATCAGCCGTAGCAGACCGGCTGGTTGGGCGGGCAGCCGCCGCCGCCGTTCGGGGGAACAATGATCGTACCGCCGCCGCCGGAGTTGCCCCCGCCGCCACCACCACCGTTTCCGGGGTTGTAGTAGCCGTCGTCGTAGCCTCCGCCGTAGCTGTTGTCCCAGCTTTCCTGCTCGGCCTGGCGCGCAGCCTCCTCGGCCGCTGCCTGCTCCGCCGCGATGCGAGCGGCCTCTGCCGCCGCTGCCTCCTCGGCCGCCTTCTTCTCCGCGGCGAGGCGAGCAGCCTCGTCAGCCTGAAAGAGAGCGAAGTCCTCGGTGAGTGCAGTGGATGCAGCATCGAGCTTCTTCGCGGCGTCAGTCACAGCCTTCACCTGAGTGTCGCTCGCTGCGGCGTTGTCGCGGGTCTCGCAGGTGTCGGCGAGGGCCTTCTCAGCCTTGGTGAGCTCCTCCTTGGCGTCGGTGACATCGCCCACGAAGTCAGCGCCGCTCTGGCGGGCGGGCACAGCCTTGACCTCGGGCTTGTCACCCTCTGCCTTCTGCGCCTTCACCTCTTCGACGGCCTTGCGGTCGGCGTACTTGGTGCTGGTGCCCGCGCTTTCGGGGAGCGTGGTGTCCTCAACAGCCGCGAGCGCCGCGTCCGCGCCCTGCTGGGCGGTCTTCGCGGTCGTGCGGGCCTCTGCGACCTTGTCGGTCGCTGCGACGCAGAGAGCCTGGGTCTCGGTGTTGTAGTTGTTCACTGCAACGGCGGATGCGACGCCACCGCCGAGCACGAGCGCAGCTGCTGCAGCGATCGCGATGATTGCTTTCTTATTCTTCTTTGCACCGGCACTCTTTTGTGTGTCGCCGGTGTTGCTGCTCTTGTCAGCTATGGCTGCCACCTCCTTCTTTGTCTGTGATGTTCTTGTGTCCTGCCGGGCTACTCAGCCCAGCAGGTTGCCCAGAGGCCGGAACCGGCCTGCTGAGCGATGATCTGGTCTTCGGCGTACTGGCCGCCGGTGTCCTTGGCCCAGCCCGCGCGCACGAGCACGGGGCCGTAGCCGTAGTCGCCCATCGCGATCTTCGCGACGTGCTGGTCTTCAGTGTTGACGGTGTCGGCACCCTCCACGTAGGAGACGCGCCACTCGTGGACCTGCGGAGCGAGTTCTTCGATCTTCGCGGCCGCGCCTGCGCGGGCCTCGTCGAAGCCACACTCACCGGCCGCGGGGCCTTCGACGCCCCAGGGGACGACGATGACACCGTTCTGAGCAGGGTGCCCGCCGGACCATGCGGTCAGGCTCACCCCGACGGACGTGCCGTCGGCGATCGGGTTGGCGGGGTCGGTCAGCTCCGCGGTCCAGTCGTCTGCAGGACCCTCGGGGATCCACGCCTCGGGGGCGGGCTCCTGGGTCTGCGTCTGCGTCTGCTCGGGTGCGACGGTCTCGTTGGGGGTCTTGGTGTTCTCGGTGGCGCAGCCGGTGAGGGCCGCGAGCAGGGCGATCGCCGCGGCGACGGTCGCGATGGTTTTTTTCTTCGTTGGCACCAACATGGCGTGGCCTCTTTCCTGTTCTTGTGTGAAGTCGCCTGCAGTGCGGGCCGTTCGGGGCTGGAGTCTTCCGGCGCGGGCGAGGCGCTCGGGCGGGGGCTCCCGTCTCTGCTGACGGGCGTCGTTCCCGCTCGTCTATCAGCAGATCCTATTAGAAACAGGAACGTATCCGTACCTGGCACGGTCACGTTCCTGTCGAAAATGTTGAAGGGTGGGAAAAACACTGAGGGGCCGGCTTGGCGAGGGGCTCCGTGCGCAACGGAACCATTGGGGCCTTACGCAGGAGCAGCTTGCCGAAAGGATCGGCGTGACCCCCCGTTATCTCGCGGCACTTGAGCGGGGCGAGCGGAATGTGACGTTAGACACCTTCGACGAGTACGCCGGCTTCTTGGGGCTCGACGCGGGCGCTCTGCTCTCTGGGGAGGTCCATGACGAGCTACCCGCTGTGCGAGTCAGGCCTGACGACGCAAACCCGAAGGGCCGGCGCGGCAGTAGACAGTAGAGGTTGTAGCCATCGCACCTGCTGTGATGACTGCAAGCAGAGCCCCCTGTGGCTAGCCTCGGGGTCTCTGCCTGTCTGCTTCTATGCCGCGGGGAACCGCGACACGAAGTCATTGACGTGGATCTTCAACATCCGCGCTACCTCCCTGTCGCTATGCCCTGTCGCGCGGGCTTCGCATACCACTGCCTTCCTGCAGGCGTGCACCTGGGCCTGGACGGCCGCCAGGAGGCGCAGCAGGTCCTCGACGGACACAGAGAGGTCCGCAGCCCTCTCGGCTGCGGAGAGGAGCTCCTGGAGCTCGTGGTGCCTGAGGGAGGTGCACTCCTCCTGCACGATGAGCTCGCGCTCAAGGGTTGCGGTCATGGCAGCGCTCCCATGCTCGCCCCTGATGCGCCAGGTCGGGGCGCGTCGCCTTTTGCGAGCACGGTCTCCATGGCGCAGGCGCCGTGCTCGGGGCAGACACGGACCCTGTACGCGCCGAGGTCCGGGAAGAACAGCAGCTCCCGGTGGCACAGCCGGGGCGGGTCGCAGTCGAGGCAGAAGCGCTGCCAGCGTTCCTCAGCCGTGCTGCTGATGTCACGGAGGCCCATGACTCAGCAGCTCCTGAACACGTACACGCCGGAGGCAGGAGCCTGAGCATCGAGCACAGCGTAGTCGTGCGCCAGCTCGCGGGCGTGGCTCCTCCAGTCGAAGTGCTGCGCCACCTCCTCAGGAACCCCGTTCAGCATCCCCGTGCTGTCGACCAGGTCGGCAGCGTACTCCTCGAAGGAGTCCCAGTGACCGCAATAACGGTCCTGGAACTCAGAGAGCACCGGCACGTCACTCCTGCCGTCGCCCTCAGCGACGTAGTCGCCGCTCGCGACCCAGGCCCGCAGGGCAGGGCGCAGGTGCTCTTCCACGGCGAGCAGAGCCTCGGCCTGCTGCTGGGCCTCGTGAGGGCTCATCTCGCGGTCGACGAGCATGTACTCAGTGTCGTACGCCCAGATCTCCTCGCAGCCGGCAGGGCTCAGGCCCGTGCCGCGGTGCAGCTTGGCGACGGTCACGGTGCTTGCTTCCGCGGCGTCGTACCAGTCGCCGACCAGGTAACCGGCGTTGTAATGCGACATGCACCCTAGCCAGACGCTCGGCGTCTGCGCTGTGTTGCCGGGTGTAGCAGCAGAGGTAGAAGTAGAAGAAACAGTAGTAACCATGGGAGCGTCCTCCGGTCTCGTGCGCGAGCAGCGGCGGACGTGCCGTGCTCATCAGGGAGACTCCCGGCCCCGCGTGAGCGGGGCGGCTCCGCGTGGTGTGCTGTATCGCAGAGAAACAAACGTGGTAACGATCCAGTAACGATAGAGACCAGCAACGGAGTGTTCCCATCTCTGTCACATTTTTGCGTACTAGACTTTAGCTTCACTACTCGATACCCGGGACGGGCATCATGACGATCACGAGCTGTTTTTTGCAGAGGTTACTCCGGCTCGTGGTGGCAGTGCAGAGCACTGCCCGGGGGAAAACTTGAGAAGGGAATCCCGCTGAGGCAGAGGAGCTAAAGTCTAGTTCCTTCAGAAGCTGTCATAGGTGGTCGCCGGAAGCGGCCAGCTGAAGCCCTACCCCGACCCGATGAGCGTCGGATCGGGTGGACGAGTCGCCGCGCAGCATGCGCGAGCGCGAGAAGCACAGAGCGCGGCACGGACGCCGCGCGGGAGGTACAGCACGCGCACACGCGTGCGACAGGCCCCTGGCTGCGGTGATCGCAGCCAGGTAGCAACACAGAGAGCACAGGGCGGCAACACTGCCGCCCCGAGAAGCTGGTGAGACAGGTGAGAAGCGCCTGCCTCTGCGAGCCCGGCGCCCCTGGCGGAGCCTGCGAAGCGAGCGCTGTGACGAGCACAGCGAGCAGCAGAGCTTGGCGCGGCATGACGCCGCGCCCGGAAAAGCATGTGAGACGGGTGAGACGCACTCGTCCAGACGAGCGCGCTGTGATGAGTGCTGCGCGCGGCAAATCGAGAGAAGGACAAGAAGATGACTATTACGAACAAGCAGTTGAACCTCGCGCTGGACAACATGAAGCTCCGAGTGGATCCGACGGGCAAGATGCCGCTGATCGCTGTCGTGCCTCGCGACGCGATCCCGATGAATGTGCCCGGAACGATCACGATCGCGGAGGGCGGGGCGAAGGCCATGCGCCTCGGCATGGAGGATCACTTCGCCGAGCTGGCGGCAGCCGAGGCTCGGGGCGACGCCCACGAGATCGACGAAGCGATGAGCGCTGCCTCCGAGATGCTGGAGATGTGGCTGACGATCGAGCTCTCCTTCGCCAGCGTGCTGCTGAAGCACGGCAAGAAGCTCAAGGGTCGCTCGATGATCGCGGTGAAGTAGCACGCGCCAGAGAGCAAAGACAACCGGGGGCGGCACATTACGCCGCCCCCGACGAGAGAACACAGCCTCGGCGACAGTCGCCGAGGCCCTCGCGCAAGAGCGCAAAGAACCAGAACGGAGCAAGACCATGACGAAGACAGCAGAGACGACACAGGCCGAGCAGATGCAGCTCGACGCAGTATTGCGCGCAATCCAGACGATGAGCGACAAGCACCGCGAGTTCGAGGCGGCGATGCACGCCGGCGACGAGCAGGCAGTGCGCGCAGCGCTGCAGGCCTGCTCCGAGGCGTCGCACGCCTGGATACGGACCCCGTCCTACTTCGAGGACGGCTCACCCGCTGATTTAGCGATCGACGCAGCGATTGAAGAGCACGACGCGCTCGCAAGCGCGCTGATCCCCTGGGACCCCGAGAACCGCGGCGCGTTGGTGCTGGCGGCCGAGGTCGCCGAGATCGCTGCCGCGAGCGATGCCATGGGGGCAGCGTACGGGCTGGTCGCGGAAATTGATGAAGAACTGGAGTATCTGGACGGCGAGATCGAGCTGCTCCGGGACATGCTGGGGCTCTTCGATGACGAGGAGGGATGCGAGTGTGAGGACTGCATTCGTGAGCCCGACGAGCTGGACGACGAGACTCGCGTCGAGTACGAGGCACGCCTCGCCCGCGACGAGCGTCGGTTCGTGGAGCTCACCATGGAGCGCGCAGCGAAGCTTGGAGCGGGCGGAGAGGACCCGCTGGGCTACTGGGGTTTGCTCGCGAAGCACGGGTTGATGATCCCTGAGTGGCACGCGATCCACAGCTACCAGCAGAGGATGCAGCAGCCGCCGGCAGTGGTCTGAGAGACAGCGGGCAGGGAGCAAGTCGCTCCCTGCCCGCTGCGTTGACTCTCGGATGATCTGAGACCCACGACCCGGGTCATCGCCAGCGCAGTTCGGGCGCTTCGTTTAGCAGTGTCGTAGGCCCCCGATAGGATCGCTCCTAACACCTGATACTTCATCTGGAAGCGCGATAGCGCGCGAAGGAGCTAACAAAATATGGCGAGAAAGTCGGCCGCGGCCAAGCCGCAACGAACCCTTGAGCAGACCCTGTGGGACGCCGCGGACAAGCTGCGCGGTAACCAGGAGCCGAGCGAGTACAAGCACGTCGTGCTCGGCCTCGTGTTCCTGAAGTACATCTCCGACCGCTTCGAGGAGCGCCGCGCACAGCTCAAGGACGAGCTCGCGGCTGAGGGCATCAAGCCCGAGCGCATCGACGGCTTCCTGGAGGACCGCGACGAGTACGCGAGCCAGAACGTCTTCTGGGTACCCTCGGCAGCCCGATGGGGCACGATCCAGGACTCGGCGAAGCAGCCGGAGATCGGTGAACTCATTGACACCGCGATGGACCTCATCGAGAAGGAGAACCCGACGCTCAAGGGCGTGCTACCGCGCAACTACGGCCGCGACGGCCTCGACAAGAAACGCCTCGGCGAGCTCGTCGACCTCATCGGCTCGATCGGCTTCACTGCGACTGATGATCACGGCGCCGACGATGTGTTGGGCCGTGTGTACGAGTACTTCCTGGGCCAGTTCGCAGGCAAGGAGACCGGCAAGGACGCAGGTGCGTTCTACACGCCTCGCTCAGTCGTCAAGACGCTGGTCGAGATGCTGGAGCCCTACAAGGGCCGTGTGTACGACCCCGCGGCAGGCTCGGGCGGCATGTTCGTGCAGTCGGCTGAGTTCGTGAAGGCACACGGCGGCAAGCGCACGGACATCTCCGTCTACGGCCAGGAGTTCACCGACACGACGTGGAAGCTCGCGAAGATGAACCTCGCGCTGCGCGGCATCGAGGCTGACATGGGCGTGCGCTCGGCTGACTCGTTCACCGAGAACCTGCATCCTGATCTGCGCGCGGACTTCGTGATCGCGAACCCGCCGTTCAACCAGAAGGAGTGGTGGGACGCGAGCCTCGCGGACGACCCTCGCTGGAAGTACGGCACGCCCGCACCGGGCAAGGTAGGGAGCAACTTCGCTTGGGCCCAGCATTTCATCTATCACCTGGCACCGAACGGAACCGCAGGCTTCGTCCTCGCGAACGGCTCCCTCAGCTCCAAAGAAGGAGGGAACGGTGAGATCCGCCAGAAGCTCGTCGAGGCGGGACTCGTCGACTGCATTGTTGCGATGCCCGACAAGTTGTTCTTCAACACGGGCATTCCAGTGGCGCTGTGGTTCGTCTCTAAGGGGCGAGATGGCAACGGTCACCGTGCTCGTAAGGGCGAGGTGCTGTTCATCGACGCCCGCAAGCTTGGCGACATGGAGACTCGCAAGCTGCGCGTGCTGTCGGATGAACATATCGCGAAAATCGCAGATACCTATCACGAGTGGCGAAACCACGGCGGCAAGTACAAGGACGTTCCCGGTTTTGCAAGGTCCGCGACGATCGACGAGATTGAGAGTCACGACTTCGTGCTCACGCCTGGCCGGTATGTCGGTGCAGCCGAGGCCGAGGTCGACGACGAGCCGATCGACGAGAAGATCGAGCGCTTGACGAGCGAGCTCTTCGCCGAGTTCGAGCGTGGACGCGAGCTTGAGAACGAGGTCCGTCGTCGGCTGGGTGGTCTTCAGTGACTAGCATGACTCTCGGTGAAGCATTTGACCTCAACCCGACTGTGAAGCTCACCAAGGGCATGAGTGCTCCTTTCGTCGAAATGGCGAGTCTTGTCCCGTTCACCAGGGACGTGTCAGCGACACAAGATAAACCGTACGGCGGCGGCATGAAGTTCTGTGACGGTGATGTTCTGATGGCGCGAATCACTCCGTCGCTGGAGAACGGGAAAACGTCGATTTATCGTGCGGCCGTCGACCGGCAAGGTACCCCGGCTTTCGGGTCCACGGAGTTCATTGTGATTCGTGGGAAAGAGGGAGTTTCAAGTACCGATTTTGCGTACTATCTGTTTACCTCGCCTGAGGTCCGAGATCACGCCATCAGTTCGATGAACGGAAGTTCTGGCAGACAAAGAGTGCAGCACGATTCTCTGAGCTCGTTCGAGATCGACCTTCCTACGCTCGAAGAGCAGCGAGCGATCGCGGCGACGCTCGGCGCGCTCGACGACAAGATCGAGTCGAACCGGCGGGCTATTGACATTCTGGACAGGATCATGTCAACCAGAGTCGGCAACTACCTCGCGCATGCTGATATTGGCCAATTACGCGCATTGGAGAGTCTCGGCACTCTTGTGACAGGAAAGACTCCAAGCACAAAAGACAAAGGTAATTTTGGGGGCTCAATCCCATTTGTGACTATTTCTGAGCTATCAGCTCACCACATCGTTCAGCAGTCAGCACGCACGCTTTCGAACGCTGGCGCGGAGCTTGTGAAAGGTGCTGTGGTTCCAGCTGGATCAATCGCTATATCTTGTATCGCCACCGTCGGGGAGTGCGGGATCATCGGAACCGAGTCTGTGACTAACCAACAGATCAACACGCTAATCCCAAATTTGTCCGTGATCAATACAGGATTTGCTTACTATCTGTTTCGATCCCTGAAACCAGAGCTTCTTGCAGCTGGTGGGGGCGGTTCGGTTTATACAAACGTATCGAAAGGAAGGCTCTCCAAGATCAAGGTTGCGGTTCCATCCTTGAATGAGCAAGAAATGCTCGTTCCTGCAGAATTTATGGCCGAGATGCTGCACCTGCAAGAGGAGAGCCAACAACTTTCTACGTTGCGCGATTCACTCCTTCCCGAGCTCCTCTCCGGGTGCATCCGCGCCGCAGACGTGGAGGTCGCCTAATGACATCCTTCAATGAGAACGTCGTCGAGCAGGCCGCGCTGGAGTACTTCGACGAGCTCGACTACACAGTCGTGCATGGCCCCGACATCGCACCCGGTGAGGCTTCTTCCGAGCGCGAGTCCTACGAGGACGTGATCCTGTGGGGACGCCTGCGGGATGCGATGCGCCGGATTAACCTCGACGCGACCTCTGCGCTGATCTCCGAAGCGATCAAGTCATTCCAGCGCGCCGAGTCGCAGAGCGCGATCGACGAGAACGCCCGCGTGCACAAGCTGATTGTCGAGGGCGTGCCGGTCGAGCATCGCGACGCCGAGGGCACGCTGCGCACGACGCGGCTTCAGCTCGTCGACTTCGACGTTCCGAGCAACAACGACTGGGTCGCGATCAACCAGTTCACGATCGTGGAGAACGGCAAGAACCGTCGTCCTGATGTGCTCGTGATGCTGAACGGCCTGCCTGTGTCGCTGCTGGAGCTGAAGAACCCGGCGGCGGAGAATGCGACGCTCAAATCAGCGTGGAACCAGGTCCAGACGTACCGCCAGGACATCCCCTCCGTGTTCGTGCCGAACGCGGTCACGGTGATCTCTGACGGCATGTCGGCCGCGATGAGCAGCTACTCCGGCGCTTTCGAGCACTACGCGCCATGGAAGACGATCGAGGGCCGCGAGGTCGTGACTGACCGGCCCGCGCTTGAGGTGCTCATCAAGGGCGTGTTCGAGCCGGGACGCTTCCTGGACATCCTGAAGAACTTCGTCGTGTTCAGTGACGAGACGGTGACCGACAGGAGCACCGGTCAGCCGACGCGAACGCTTGTGAAGCGGGTTGCGAAGTACCACCAGTACTGGGCGGTCAATGCCGCGGTCGAGTCCACGGTGTCTGCCTCGCGCCCTGACGGCGATCGGCGAGGCGGCGTGGTGTGGCACACGCAGGGCTCGGGCAAGAGCTTCGAGATGGTGTTCTACGCGGCGAAGATCATGCGGGACCCGCGCATGGCGAACCCGACGCTCGTGTTCATCACGGACCGCAATGACCTTGACGACCAGTTGTTCGGCGAGGCGTTCGCACCGGCGCGCATCCTGCCGGAGACGCCGGTGCAGGCGTCGACCCGCTCCGACCTGCGCGAGAAGCTCAGGCGGGCGTCCGGCGGCATCGTGTTCACCACGCTGCAGAAGTTCGCCCCTGGCGAGGACGGGGATACTAATCCGGTCCTCACGGACCGCAGGAACGTGGTCGTGATCGCCGACGAGGCGCATCGCAGCCAGTACGGTTTCGGCGAGACGCTCGACCGCCATGGCAGGCTGAAGGCGGGCCTCGCGAAGCACATGCGCGATGCGCTGCCCGGGGCGACGTACCTCGGCTTCACCGGCACGCCGATCGAGTCGAACGACAAGTCGACCCGTGCCGTGTTCGGCGACTACATCGACGTCTACGACCTCACCAGGGCGGTCGACGACGGCGCCACGGTGAAGATCTTCTACGAGTCGAGGCTCGCCCGCGTCGAGCTTTCGGACGCTGATCTCGCAGCGCTGGACGAGCTCGCCGATGAGATCACCGAAACAGTAGAGGAAGACACGGCGACGGCGGCGAAGTCGCGCTGGTCGCGCCTGGAGGCGATCGTCGGCTCGGAATCGCGTCTCGACCGTGTAGCCCAGGACATCGTCGACCACTGGGAGAAGCGCCGCGAGGCGATGCTCGGCAAGGGCATGATCGTCGCGATGAGCCGCCGCATCGCTGTGCGCCTGTACGAGAAGATCGTTGCGCTCAGGCCAGACTGGCACTCAGATGACCCTGAGAAGGGCAAGATCAAGGTCGTCATGACTGGGTCCGCCGCCGATCCGGCAGAGTTCCAGCCGCACATCCACTCGAAGGACGTGCGGAAGGACCTGAAGCTCCGGGCGAAGAACGCCGACGACTCTCTGGAGCTCGTGATCGTGCGCGACATGTGGCTCACCGGCTTCGACGCGCCGTCGATGCACACGATGTACGTCGACAAGACCATGCAGGGCGCTGGGCTCATGCAGGCGATCGCCCGCGTGAACCGCACGTTCCGCGACAAGCCCGGCGGGCTGATCGTCGACTACATCGGGCTGTTCGCGAACTTGCAAGAGGCGTTGCAGGAGTACTCGCCGTCGGACCGTGACCAGGCGGGCGTGCCGATCGAGGAGATCGTGAACGCGATGCTGGAGAAGCACGACGTCGTGCGCGGGATCCTGCACGGCGTCGCGTACGACGCATCGCCAGCGCTGTCGTCGTCGCAGCGGCTCGCGGAGTACGCGAAGGTGCTCGACTTCGTGATGGCTGACCCTGATCGCACGAAGCGGTTCAACGACGAAGTGCTCGCGCTGGCGAAGGCGTTCGCACTGGCCGGCGCCCGTGACGAGGCTGCGGCGATCCGTGACGACGTGCGGCTGTTCACGGACGTGCGCGCGGCGATCCTGAAGATCCTGAACCCAGACTCCGGCAAGGGCGGCTCCGGCGCGGTGGAGATCGACACAGCGCTCGGGCAGCTACTCAACGAGGCGGTCGCCGCCGAGGACGTCGTCGACGTGTACAAGCTGGCGGGCGTCGAGACGCCGGAGATCTCAATCCTGAGCGACGAGTTTCTGGACTCCCTGGCTGGCAAGGACAAGCCGAACCTGCAGATGGGGCTCCTCCGCAAGATCCTGAACGACCAGATCCGCACGGTGCAGCGCAAGAACATCGTGCAGGGGCGGAAGTTCTCAGAGATGCTCGACGAGGCGGTGAAGCGCTACACGAACAGGTCTCTGTCGACTGCTGAGATCATCGCGGAGCTCGTGAAGCTCGCGAAGGAGGTCCGCGACGACCAGAGCCGCTTCGAGCAGCTGGGCCTGCGTGAGGACGAGGTGGCGTTCTACGACGCGGTCGTGCAGAACGACGCGGCGGTGCTGGAGCTTGGCGACGAGACGCTGAAGGCGATCGCTCGGGACCTCGTGAAGTCGGTGCAGCAGTCAGCGACGATCGACTGGAACCTCAAGGAGTCGGTGCTCGCGACAATGCGCTCGAAGGTGCGCAGGATCTTGGCCCGTTACGACTATCCACCGGACGCCGAGGAGCAGGCTGTGGAGCTCGTGCTGAAGCAGGCAGAGGTGTTCGCTTCGGCGACGTAATGGAATCTAGATGTCCTGACCTGGAGGAGTGACGAACAATGAACGACCCACAGCTGTCCAACGCGGCACGATTCATCGACGCGTACAACAGAGTCGACCGTCAACTCGAAGGGAAGCAGTCTGACACCGATTACGTCTCTTTTTCGAAGCGGGTCCGAGCCAGTAAGCTTCTGGTCGCACCGACGCGAGACGTGCTCCTCGACTATGCGGAGCTGCGCAATGTGATCCTGCACACGAGGGGGTCTCACACAGGCGATCCGATCGCAGAGCCGAGGGACAGCGTCGTCGAGGAGTTCGAACGGATCGCAGATCAGCTCGAGAACCCTCCTCGAGTCGCTTCGGTGATGCCGAACCAGAAAGTGGGCGTGCTCGACGAGGCGAGCGACTCCGCAGAGTTCCTCGACCTCGTGAGGGAGCACAACTTCTCGCAGGCGCCTGTCCGCATGGGCGATGGGAGCCTGGAGCTGATCACTACCAACGCTGTGGCACGATGGCTCGCTTCCGAATACAAGGCGTTCTCGGGTGCTGCGATCGAGCATGCTTCGCTGGGCGAGGTTCTAAAGTTCTCAGAGGCGGAGGACAAGGTCCTCGTGCGCTCACGCGAGTTGACTGTGGTCCAGGCCTGGCGCGTCTTCGCAGGTCTGGAGAACAACACCCCTCCCCAGGCCATCGCGATCACCCATTCAGGGAAGGTCAGCGAGAAGCCGCTGGCTCTCGTCGTCCGCTCGGACCTTCCCGCGCTCCTGAAGGTGCTCCTATAGCTTTACGGTGAGCGCCGCTCTCGACGTCTGTGGTATGGTTCCTCCTACGTTCAAGAGTCGTGACCGTAGGTACCTGGCCGGTCGCGCGACAACCCGAATCCATCGATTCCCGGGTGTCCCAGGGGAAGAACGGGCGGCATGAGATCTCATGCCGCAAGATTCGATGGGGCGATGCCCCGGGGAGGGGCTGTTCTCATGTCCTCAACAACAAAGCGCCGACTGCCGGACGACGATGGGTGGTGGAGCGTCCTCGGACTGCGAGCGGTGGCCGATCGAGTCATGGGCGGGCTGGCCGAGCGAGTGCTCCGTGAGCACCCGCCCATCGCATTCGTGTCCGTGGTCGGAGGCGCACCGCTCAGTCTGGAACAGGTCGCGGCCATGATCGAAGCAGCGGCGCAGGAGCGCGAGCAGCGGCGCGAACTCGCTGCGATCGAGCGCCGCGAAGCCGATCTGGCCGAGTTCGAGGGTGCGTTCGACCAGCCGAACGCCGGCGACGTCGTGGAACGGGGCCGCTGGTCTGGCATCACTCGGGGAGAAGCGACGGCCTGGTGCTGGAACCTTTTCCAGTACGAGCCGCACGGCTTCGTGCACCCTGGTTCGCAGGTGCGCGAAGAAGCTCTGGCGACGCTTCGCTCAGGCGGCCTGCCGGAGGTCTTCGGATACCCCGAGCGGGCGCGAGAGCTTATCGAGAAGGGCATGACGGCTCGATGCTACCGCCAGCTCCGCGAGGAGCTGGGTTCGCCGATGTTCGATCCGGCCGGGGTTCGGCGCGGCTGAACGCGGTGCGTCCTGGAGCGGCCTTCCGAGATTTTGAGCAGGGGGGCCACTCGTCATCCTCTTATGGAGCATAAGTCGTGACGTTGAAACACGTGGCCAAGTGGACTTTGCAGGCCTGTGAAAGGCTCGAGGTAGGACGCCCAGGCTTCATGTCCTAACGGGAACCCGGTGACCCGCCGTTATAAGCGAAGACGCTATTCACAGTTCTGTCGGCATAGTTGGGTCGGATTTTTTGTTTCGACGCAGTGACTGCTGGAACTGGTTCGTCAGATTGCCTCTTGCGCAGGTGTACTTTGATCTCCTTGGGGCCTGGTTCTAGATAATAGTTGCCCCATGGGCAGGGGGCGTCTGGGGATCCTGGAATCAGGTGAGGATAGATCTTCCCGGTCATCGCATTCGTCCCGGTTGCTCCAGTGCAGCCCGGGCATACTGCCTTGATTCTCTTTGTGCTACCTGAGGGGATCACTGCGAAACTGCCGCTGGTAGGGCAGTCGACCTGGCCGCCACCAGGATGAGGTTGGATCACGAAGTCAGCGAGCTCGATTCTGGCCTCGCACTCCGGGCACACAGGCACGGCCCAGTCCTTCAGAGACTGGGGTTTCCTCCTGTGAGGAGGTGGTAGTACTTTGTCGGGAACTAGCTCTTGTGATTCCGTGCGATCAGGCTCAGGCTCAGGCTCAGGCGACAATGGCGTCGGGCTGGGTGCGGGTGCGGGCACTCGCGGGACGGGGCCAGCAGTGTCCGCGCCAACCGTGACGTTGAGCGAGGCCTGAATACCCGTCAAGGAAATTCCCGGCACCGATTTCAACCAGCGACCGAGGCGAGGGCACTCCCATGGTGTTGCCGCGAGGAGATGGACCTCCTCGTAGTCTGAGAAGGCGTCTTCGAGCAGTTGCAGAATGTCGATGAGTTCAGATAGCGCGGCTTCCTCCGATTCAGGCCACAGAACCTTCACTCCCACTATCTTGTGGCCTCGTGGGTGCAGGAAGACACGAGGGAAGTCGGCAAAGTCGGCTCTTGAGTCGCCAAGGAGCATGGACAGCTCCTCACTGTCAGGCGGAAAATATCCCTGGAGGCGATTGTTCCGCAGGAGCTCAACGGCGAGCTGCTGCTCCTGTTCTTGCAGCAGCCTCTTCACCACATCGGAAGGCACAGTCATGGGATTCACCCTTCTTCATGGGAAATCAGTAGCGATAGTCCACAGTAGTCATTGATCATCAGGCTGGGTCCATCTGCCTGGCTTTGCCGAGCGCCTGGGCCGCGTCGTCCACTAGCTTCGGGAGGTCAGCCGTACTGGCCTCGCCAGCGTGTTTCGCCGCATCTCGGTGGGCGAACCTCGAGAGCACGTTCCGCACGAGCACCGCGTTGCCGACTTGGACGCGTGCAGCGAGGCGGACGTCGTCATCGGAGCTGGCATAGAACGGCGCCAGTGCCCTGAGGGAGAGCGCCACATCCTCGGCGGTATCAGCTTCTCGGAAATGGCGGCCGGACTCGCGGAGCAGGAGGGCGCCGAATGCACCGATCACTGCTGCGACGCTCGCGCGCAGCAGGCCGTCCCCGACGGTCAGATCGAAGTTGTTCTTGACGGCCTCGCTGACGATAAACCAGCCGACGGCCCCGGCGAAGACGAACGAAGCAGCTGCCCCGAAGCGCATCCACTGCGCTGCTCGACGCTCACGCTTGGCGCGCCCGTTCCAGTCCGCGGCGCTCAGGCTACCCGCTGCGTGCTCGGCCAGTGCTTCACCGGCGCGCGCCGTAGCGGCAAGCGAGGCAGCATGCGCCAGGATCTTCGCGTTCTGCTCTTCGTCGAACTCGGCTCGCTTCTTCGACCAATCTGCGAGCGATTCACTCCACTCGTTCTCTATCTGCTCCGTCGCCGCTTCGCTCACGGACTTGATCGCCTCGCGCTCGGCTTCGACCTCGGCAGCGATCGCAGTGGCCTTCTTCTCGAGGGTGTCGAGCGTCGCTTGTCGATCCGCCAGCGCTTTCTCGGTCTCGGCAACCCGTCCTTCGAGACGGTCGAGTCGTTCGGTTCTGGCTTCGATCTCATCGTCGAGAAGCGCGACGTAGGAGTCCTTAAGGTCCTTGGGCGGCGGCAGCGGCAGCGCGCGGAGAGAGACAAGCAGTTGCTGCGAGTACCCATTTGAGAGAAAACGCTGGAACTCGGTCTCCGTGACCGGGAGTTGATTCAGAGCATTGCCCAGATCATCTAGGACTCCGAGGTACAGTGCAGGTTGCCGCGCAGCCTTGGTCTTCTCTGCCTCGAGGAGCCACTCGACCACATCGGTACGCCAGCGCTCGAGATCCTTACTGCCGAACCTCGCTGCATTGAGGGACTCGCGCTTGATCGCCAGCGTCTCCCACACCGTGTGGCGCCTGTACCGCTCGCTCGCCGTTGCCATCTGTGTCCTCCTACTTGAATCTCCCGGTGATCGCCAGTGATCCAGCATCCGGTCGCATCATTGTCTCGTGAACCTCCGACATCGGCAGGAGCATCGCCGAAGGCAGGTCAGTACGCGTTCAACAAACGGCCATTAGTTGAATCTGAACACGGTGGCCGCGAAGCCGCTGTACCGGTGCAAATAGTGTTCAAAAACTCGTTCAGTAACCAGTAAGGTTGGGAGTAGATAGTGAACAGGTTTTCTGAACGGAGGTGACGCGCGTGGCACTCGTGGGACTCGTGCGTGTGAGCACGAAGGGGCAGGACACCGCACGACAGCACGACGTGCTCGACCCGATCTGCGTCAAGGTGTTCGAGGAGAAGGTCAGCGGCAAGCTCGCGGTCAAGGACCGCCCGGGGCTCACTGCTGCACTTGACTACCTGCGCGACGGGGACATGCTCACGGTGCAGGAGGTGGACCGGCTCGGCCGAAACCTGCTGGAAGGGCTCATCGTGCTCACTGAGCTTTTCGAGCGCGGTATCTCGGTGAAGGTGCTCGACGGCATCGCCGCTGGTGAGCACACGGAGCGGTCGCTGATCCTTGACCTTGCTCTCGCTCTCGCGGAGGATCGCCGCCGCGACATCAGCCGCAAGACGAAGAACGGCCTCGAAGCCGCACGCAAGCGTGGCAAGGTCGGCGGCCGGCCTCGCGTGATCGACGACGACAAGCGTGCGGTCATTCTTGCGCGCCGCGAGAAGGGGGAGTCGATAAGAGTCATCGCTCGGGTGCTCGACGTCTCCGTGGGCAGCGTGCACGCCGTGCTCTTGGAAGAGAGCGCAAAAACTGAGGCGAATGCATGATCGCTTACCCTTCCGGCCAGGAGCCAGACTTCTGGGACCCGAACCCGGCCAACGCCCGGCACCGCTTCGCGCTCGGCAGGATCCGCGCATGCTCCGCGGGGTCGCCGCCGCTCGTCGTGATCGGCATGAACCCCTCGCACGCCCGCGAGACTGAGTCCGACAAGACCGTGAACCACGTGATTGACGTCTCCAGGCGGAGGCATCCGGGGTGGCTCATGCTGAACCTCTACCCGGAGCGGTCTCCCAAGCCGAAGGCGCTCAGGCCGTATGATGCGGGGCTCTCCGCTGCGAACTGCGACGCTATCGAGCACGTGCTCGACCTGGTGGGCGCGACCGAGGTGCTCGGAGCCTGGGGCAACATGGGCGGCTCGGCGACCTTGACGCGGGCGCTACCCGATGTGCTGGCACTGCTCGACCGGATGAGCGTGAGGGCGTACACGCTTGACGCACTGCTGAAGACAGGGAACCCGGCGCATCCGCACCCTCCGGGCCGGCCGTTGCCGATGCTCGGGCCGAAGAGGTACCTCACGTGATGACTAGAAACGAGGACCAGATGGACGCCTTGCAGCGAATCAGCACAGGCATCGAGCTGCTTGAGGCCGGCTACACCGTCGAGTGGACATCGTCGCGAGTGACGGAGTCCGGGGCGCGCACGATGTCCTATCCGAACTACGACAAGCGGCTCATGGAAGCGTTGTGGGGCGCTTCAGAGCTGGTTGGCACCGACTACGGTTACACAGAGCGCGTCGACGAGGTGCGAGAGCTGAGCGTCCCGGAGATGAGCCAGTCGCAGCTGTCCACGTTCCTCACGTGGGTGCAGCGCGGCGAGAGGTTCTGCGACGGCTTTATCGACGGCTTCGTGAAGGACGGCAGGGTGCTGCAGGCGCTCCGCCGGGCTGCTGAGCTAGAGGGCTGCACGGAACAGGGCTTCGAGCGTGCACCGAGTCTTGGAGCGCGCCGAAGCGAGCCCGACGAACGAGGCGAGCCTGCAGGGAGCCGAGCAAAGCCGGTCTGGGGTCGCGCGGCGCTGCTCGTGTTCCTGGGCTCCCTGCTGCTCACCTATGTCGGCACGGCGTCAAACGTCCTCCCAGGAGCCGGGTGGGCGATCGGGCTGCTCGTCGCGATGGGCGGGGGCGTCGTGTTCTCGATCATCTCCCTCGTCAGGCGAGAGCGTAGGGGCGCCGCTATCGCCACGTTGGTGATGTCTCTGGGCCTGCCGCTCGCGGTATTCGTCGGGTTCGCGGTGTTCTTCACGTTCTTCTACGTCGCGTAAACCCCGTTCGCAGCGGGGCGAGGCACGCGACGCCTCGGCTCCCCTGAGAGCAAGCGGACGCTCGCCCGCTAGACGGGTACGCCACGATTCGTGACCGGCAGCTGTTGCATGAGGCGGCCGTCCTGCTCGCGCCTGCGGCACTGTTCAACAAGCGGGAGAGCCAGCTCGGGGTCCTTGCGGAACTGCTCGAACTCGTCGCGGTTGAGGGCGTAGTACTCCTCGTAGTCGACGAGGCCCGTCGACACCGGAATCGACAGGTAGCCGATGCCGAAGATGAGCTCCGCGCCCAGCGAGAAGCGGTGCTCCTGCGAGACGTAGATGTCCTCGAACTTCGTCTCCGGCTCGTCGTCCTCGATCCTCGCCGAGTAGTCGGGGTCGAGGAAGTGGGCGAGCTGCTGTCGTTCCCTGTCGCCGAGCTCTTCGCTCACCCCGACCACTATGCGCGCCGCCCAAGCCGGCTCGTCGCGGTCGAACCTCGGCGCAGGAGCTACGTCGTCGTCGGGCCCGCCGCTCACCGCGACTGTTATAGGCTCCCGAGCTGCATCGTCGTCGTTGGGCTCGCCGCTCCAGAGGTTTCTTGTTGCGTTGGGCACACCCCAGGACCGCCACTCGAACCCGAGTCGCCTTGCGAATGGGTCCACTACTAGCGCCACTGTGTTGTCATCGAGCTGCGTGCGCGATGCGAGAGCGAACACTGCCAAACCCAGGAGCGAAGTGAAGCTCCCCATGGTCATTCGCTCGGCAGTCGTGGTGGACTGTGGCAGCTTCGCCCGAACATCCTTTACGAGACCGCGAACTGCAGACTCTATGGCCGCGTAGTGCGATGCAGACCGAGGAACGTCCAAGATCCGAGACCCCGCATCGCGAACTTCCTGTCTGCGCGTCGCTGTGACGACCGGCTCGATGTCAGAGCTACTCAGACTCTGCGCCGCGTCGATGAAGCGGCGCACCTGTTCTTCATTGCCTCCGAGCTTGTTGGTCATGGAACGATTCTATGTTCGTGAGGCGGGATCGCTCACGACAACACCGAGTTCCGCGAGAAGGGTGGCGTCCCGCGTATCATCAACGCATGCATATCAGGATCGGAGACGGCTCGGGCAACGAGGACTACCGAACCTGCTCCGAGTGCGGCTGCGACTGCGAGCCCGAGATATTCGACGGCGGCGAGGAAGCCGCGATCAGGGTAGCGTTCTCGTGCCCTGAGCACGGCCTGCACAGCGTCACGGACCCGTTCGAGGGGAGGAGGTAGGGCCGTGCTCGCCGTAGAAGCCTGACCCGTAGGCTTGAGATCGCCGGAACAGGCGCTGAAAAGAGGAGAGAAATGAGCGAACAGAACACCGACGACGATCTGAGAGTGAAGCTCGTCGAGGTTGGTGAGTTGTCCAAGCAGGGGAATGAGCGACTGCGGAGCTTCTTCGACTTCATCAAGAAGAGCCTCGATCAGTATGAGAGCACTGACACCGCGAAGCAGATCCGCAGTACTGGCAAACTCGCCCCTGATTTTGCGAGTCTCTGGGTTCAGGAGGAGATCCAGAAGTGGGGCGGGAAGCTCACCGATGATGTGGCAAAGGGGACTGATCTGAAGAAGCTGCTCATCATTCAGGGTACTCGACAGATGAACGCGCACTACGGTGTCGAATGATCTTCTAATAGATCACTCTGAGTCACACAGAGACCCCGAGGCCGTCGGGCCCCGGGGTCTCTTCGCATCTCAACCAGCAGCGATCACACGCATCCGGCTCACGCTGGAGCTGAAGGGACCGACGCTGAGCTTTTCCACCTCCCCGAAGACACCTGCTGCGACAAGGGCCGCCGGCAGGCCGCTGTGCTCGCTGTAGTCGCGGACGAACACCTCGCCCGGGTACGCGACGTAGCCGGACGCGAGCAGATCTACCGTGAGCATCTCGCTGTCGCTGTCGGGGAACAGCATCTCCAGTGCGTGCTGGGCTGGGTCGTAATGAAGCGAGCCTTGCAGCTCGGTCTCGCCGAATCGCAGCCTCAGAGCCTCGCGCATGAGCTTCCATGTCATCGCGCTGTCTCCTCGCGTCGGTAGACAGGCTGGCCGAACTGGTTGAACCCGCTGAATACCACTGCTCCGCCGAGCGCAAGCCTCGCCGCGGCCCCGGTCAGTGCCGGAGCAAGGTCGGCGGGCAGCACCACGGCACCACCGCCGTCGATGACGAGCGCCCTCGCGCGCAGGGCATGGACGTCTTCCAGGTCGACGCCGCAGGCTGCCTCTCCTTGAGTGAGCTCGAACGTGGTGGTGCTCATGCTGGTACTCCTTCTTCGTTGCAACCGTTGCTCCGCATGATGAAGGCGAGCGCTTCCTCGCCGTCTGCAACCAGCTGCGCTGTGCCCTGCTGCAGGAGCATGTGGCAGCCCGCACTCGCTGCGCTGGTGACGGGACCCGGCACAGCGCCGACGGGCCTGCCGATGCCGTGCGCCTGCTGTGCCACCCGCAGCGCGCCAGAGCGCAGGCCCGCCTCGGGAATGACCACTGCGCCCGCCAGCGCTGCGATGATCCGACCGCGCATCTGGAACCTGTGCCGCGTGGGCGCGGTGCCGGGAGGTATCTCGCTGACGACCAAGCCCTGCTCCGCGATCCGCTCGATGAGCTCTCGGTGGCCTGCGGGATAGGCTCTGTCCACTCCGCTCGCAAGCACCGCGACGGTCTTGCCGCCGGCCGCCAGTGCAGCACGGTGAGCCGCGCCGTCGATGCCGTAGGAGGCGCCAGCCAGCACGGTGACGCTGTGCTGCGCTGCGTGATCTGCGATCTCGCGGGTCACGTGCTCGCCGTAGCCGGTGCAGGCGCGGGCCCCGGTGATCGCAAGGCTCGGCTTCTGGAGCAACGCAACGTCGCCGCGAGCCCAGAGCATGAGGGGCTGAGCCGGTGCGAGCGGGTCTGCGCTTTCTTGGTCGCCGAGGCGCGCAGGCCAGAGCTCGTCGCCGGGCAGCAGAGCCGTGAGACCTGCGGCCAGTGCCTTCTCCAGCTCGCGCTGGGCCTGCGACATGTCGTGACGGGCGAGCCACTTCTCAGCGAGCGGCGCGTAGGACGCGTTCACTATTCGCTTCTTGATCTGCTCGTCGATGGCGGCGAGTCGCTGCAGTGCCTCTGCCGCGCCGAAGGCGTTCATCAGCGCAGCGGCTGCGCGGTCGCCGGGCTCGATGATGCGGCTCCAGGCGAAGCGCGCGAGGAGGTCTGCGTCTCTGGTGCTCATGATCTGTTCTCCTGACTGCCGGAGGCGCACATCTGCGCCGTCATATTTGTGATCTCGTTGGGGTCCTCGGCCGTCCGGCCGGGGTGCTGGGCGCGCCACTCGTCGACACCGAGCAGCACGTGGTCAGGGTCGTAGAGCGGGCTCTGCTGGATCTCGTCGAGGCTATGTAGCTCTGGAAAGTTCGTCCCGACGAAGCTCGCCCAGCCGTCGGATGCAACCACGAGGGCGTCGCGAACTGAGGCGCCGGCAGCGTGTAAGACATCAGCCAGCACGCCTGTGAGCGTGCCGTGCGGGCTCGACACGGGCTGCTTGGAGAGCTGAGCGTCAGTGTTGACTACAACGGCCACGGCGTCGCCTTTGAGGGCGATCTCGGCCATCTGGCGCAGCCAGTGCTCGATCTCGTCACCGGGGCGCTCTAGCTGTTCCAGCGGCGGCAGGTCGATGCGGGCTGCGCCGAGCGTGCGCTTGCCGTTGAACAGCACGACGAAGCAGCTCTCGGGCGCGGTCATGCCCGTGAGCCGGGGCAGCGCGGCGAGGAAATTAGCGCTGCTCGTGGCGCGGAGGACGGTGGGCTGTGCTTTCATGGTCGTGCTCCTTGAATCTTCTTGATGGTTCCTTGAACGAGGCGCCAGGCGTCGGCGTCGACGGCAGTACCCTGCTCGGCGAGCTCGACGAGAGTGTTGAGGCCCGCGAGGGTGTCCTCGTCGAGAACGAGGACTCTGTCGCCGTCGATCTCGACGGCTGTGTCGTCGCTGTACGTGCTGACGCTCAGCAGGTACCCGGGCGAGCCGTCAGCGGTCCTGTTGGCTGTGTTGTCATCTAGGCGCTTGCCGCTGATGGTGAACACCGTGGCGCTCTCGTCGTTGTCGAGGTCGACGAGGCCATAGTGGTCGTCGCTCTCCAGCGGCCAGGGCTGCGGCTCCAGGCGGTCGCCGGTGTCGTAGGGGGTGAGTTGGGTGGTCATGGTCGGGTCTCCTTATGCGTCTTCGATGTCTTCTTCTGCGCGATTGAACGCGCTGATGCCCTAGGACAGGTCATGGCCCATGCGCTCGGCGGTGATGGTGCGCTGGCTGACGAGGCGGTCAGGCCGCTGCCAGAGCATCTCCTTGACCGTGCCGGTCACGAGCAGACGGTCGCCCGGCTTGATGCTCTGCGATGCGTTCACGGCGAGCTGCCGGAACGCGTTCACTGTGTAGTACACGGTGCGCTTCGCGCCGCGACGTGGACCCTCCTGGACCGCGATCTCGAATGAGATGTAGGGCTGGCCCAGCTTCGTGGTGCCGTACTTGACCGTGTCCCCGACGACGCCGGACACGGTGATCCGCTGCTGTGCTTGCTTCTGCTCAGGCATAGTTGTGCTCATTTCTGTTGCGGTGATGCCAACAGAGCCACAGCCCGTAGGGCTGCCTGTGCGCTCTGCCGCATCCCTGCGGGATGCTCTTGTCACCACTTCTCCCGGGACGGGCTGTGCCCGGCCCCAACATTCGCTTCCTCGCTCGCGCAGGCGAGCGGAGTAGACGCAAGAACCCCGAGGCGCGATGCCTCGGGGTTCTTGTTTTCAAGCAGTGCTCGACCTTGACAGCAGCGAGCACGGTGCGGATATGGTCGATTCATGAGCGACGATGGTATTGAGGTCCCCGACAACCTGGAGGTCCGCGTCGGCGACAGCTCGGGCGTGGAGCAGTACCGCACATGCCAGGAGTGCGGCCGCGACTGCGTGCCGGAGCCCTTCGACGCCGGCGTGGGTGACGGCATCAGGGTGGCGTTCTCGTGCCCTGAGCACGGCGTGCACTCGGTTGTTGATCCGTTCGAGCACCTGCGGTGAAAAGCAGACCCCGCAGCGTGATGCCGCGGGGCTCGTTGCATAGGAGCGCTCTGATGCCTCCCGGAGGCAAGGATAAACAAGCACTGCCGGAGGCGGAAGAAAAGTCGAGGGCCGCTCCGTGGAGTCCGAGTCTTGGAGCGGCCCTCTGAAAGGCAGTCGCGGTATGAGTCTCAACGACTGCTCACAGGCTAGGCGAAACGATCTACAACGCGAAGCGATGGCCGGTACGGCGTGTCGCGCGTCGTGTTGAGCGCCCGGAGGGGCCTCGGGGCGCAGCCACTCCGCTCCCGCTGCGTGGCCGCTGCGTTTCCTGGGGCCGCGGCTGAGCTCCCGCTGCGCCTCGGCCGGGCTGGGGAGGGAGAGCCCCTCGTGCATGAGGGAGCTCGTGCGGACGGCTGCATGGGTGCGGGCTACTAGGGGCTGCGTAACGCTGCTTCTGGCCGTGTAGTAACGCTGGCCCCGCGGCTCGCGAGGTGCGCGTTTCTGCTCGTTTACCAGGGGTTTCTTCGCGCTGGGAGTCTGCTCGCCGGGGCTGGGAAGCCGGTTTTGTAACGCCGGGCCTCGTGGTGTTACAGCAGGGTTACAAATGAAACAGCCTCTGACCAGGGTTTTTTCTTGAATGTAACGGTGTAACGCTCGTTCTGGGGAAATAGTATAGAGAGAAGTTAAATATCAAGACCAACGACCATGCCATGCGTGCACTTACGCGCTCTGTAGCTAAAGGTTTCGCGTTTTCAGCGTTACAGCGTTACGCACCTCGTTCTACCGCATGATTCCGCGGATCTCGCCGTTTCGCAGCTGTAACGCCACCATTCGACCGCACCGCCGCTCGCGTGCTCCGACGCCCCGTTCTGCCGCATGATTCCGCGGTTTCTCAACCCATCGGGGAGCGTAACGCTCGTTCCGTTACGCTCAGCGGCCCACACCCGCTCCGCCGAGCACGGCCACGGACGCCTTCTCGCTCATGCCGAGCACCTCCTGGAGGAGGGAAACCCTCCCTGTGCGGCAGCAGCCGAGCGGCTGCGAGTGGCAGGAACCATGTGCTGATCTGGGGTTTCCCCGCTGTTGTTCACATACGCAAAAACGTTGTATTGTGCAGTCGGAGTACTCGGTCGTAGCCGCGCATCGTGATTGACCCGCGACGCAAAGCTTGGTCGAGCACGGCCGTCTCCTCGCTCGGGAGGCGGAGCGTCAGACCGCGCAGCCAGTCTCCTGGAACGTCTGCGTTCACTCGCCATGGTGTTTCCCGAAGCCGGTGGGCGGATCGCTCACGCGCCAGAGTGACCTTTTCTCTCAGTGCAGCGCTACTGTGTTCTGCGATCGCGTCAAGGCCTGCGGTCGCAGGTCTGGCAACTGTTGAGACACGGCGGACCGACAGTTGGAGATCTATGCGGTCTGCAAGTGGTCCTGAGAGCTTGCGGAGATAACGGCGTCGGATCTGAGGAGTGCACTCGCACTGGAGCGCGGTTTCAGGTGAGCCTGCTTTCCCGCACGGGCATGGATTCGCTGCCAGCACGAGTTGGGTGCGGGCGGGAAAGGTTGTTCGCATATTTGCGCGATGGATTTCGATACTTCCCGATTCGAGTGGCTGTCGAAGTGCCTCGAGTACGTCCTTTTTGAACTCCGGTGCTTCATCGAGAAACAGCACGCCGTGACAGGCTCGGGTGATCGCGCCGATACGTGGAACGGCTGACTGCCCACCCCCAACGAGGGAAGCACTGGTTGCCGTGTGGTGCGGTGACTCAAATGGTGGGCGCGTGACGAGTTCGAACACTGGCGTGCCACCAAGCGACGCAATGCTGCTTGCCATGAGGGACTCTTGCCCGGACAAGTCTGGCAGGAGAGAAGGGAGTCTGGTGGCAAGTAGGGTCTTGCCTGCGCCTGGCGGGCCGACCATAGCAAGGTGATGCCTCCCGGCTGCTGCGACAACGAGTGCCTCGATCGCATCGGCCTGGCCTGTGACCTCAGCCATATCCAGAGAGTGCAGGTTGGTGGCTTCTGGCAGGAGCTGTAAGGATCGCGACGGTGCTGGGTGAGTGAAGCCCTGGGAAACCTGCTCGCCGTGGTGCCACGCAACAGCGCTGCGCAGATCAGGCACAGCGATGACCTCGATATCGGGGATGAGTTGCGCCTCACTGAATGATGCCGATGGCACCATCACTTTCCGAAATCCGAGGTCGCGGGCTGCGAGCACTGCGCTCAAGAGTCCATTGGGGCGTCGAAGGGTGCCGTCTAGCCCGAGCTCGCCGAAGTGAGCGGTGGTCGCGAGCTGCGAACTCGGGAGGTGCCCAGATGCTGAGAGCACCGAGAGTGCAATAGCAAGGTCGAACCCGGTGCCATGCTTCGGGAGCGCTGCTGGGGCGAGGTTCACGGTAATGAACCTGCTTGAGAGCGAAAGCCCGGATTGGGTCGCGGCAGTTCGTACGCGCAGCTTCGCCTCCGCCAGTGCAGCATCTGGGAGGCCGATGATCGCCATGCCCGGCAGCTGCTGGTTCACCGCGGCCTCTACATAGACCGCACTGCCGGAGAGGCCGGTGAGCGCGATGGTCGCTGCGCGACAGACGCGCGTCATTGGATGCCTCGCAGATGGTCGATTCGTGGTGTTTCGTCATCGCGCAGCGTGATGCCGATCGCATCAATACGCAAATGGGGGTGTGGCATGCGTTGCTTCTGCACCCACTCGAGGAGCAGTCGCTTGAGGCGTGCACACTTTCGGGCGGTGATGGCTTCGAGCGGATGGCCGTGGTTGAGTCCACGTCTGGTCTTCACCTCAACCGCGACGACGGTGCCAGCCTTCGACACGATCAGATCGAGTTCACCGTGCTGCGTACGCCAATTACGCGCTAACACTGTGTACCCTTTCGCTACGAGAAACCTGGCCGCCAGTGCCTCGCCACGCGCACCAAGCGCTTGAGATTTTCGACGTGAGTTTTCTTCATTCATGGGTAACCTCCTGTCGGTAGTGTGAAGAAAACTGCCAGCTCAGAAGTGCGATCACCTCGCTTTGTGAATAAGTACCGAAAGATCGCGGCAAACTCGATATGCGAGCAACGCTGAGGCGTCGAAGTGAGTGACGAAATGGTGGTAAGCTGGACTGGCATCTCGGAAGAGGTGACTTCGCGTGCCCACTTCAGTGGGTGATGCCATCGGTCCGCACACCAATTTGGTGAGTGGCGGTTGAGCTCACGGGCACCAGGCTTCGATCGCACCGCGATCGTTGAAAACCGTATGAGCGTGCTTTTTGCGCGCCTGATTTACAAGGAGACGACCATGGCAGTCGTTACCATGCGCCAGCTGCTCGACAGCGGCGTCCACTTCGGTCACCAGACCCGTCGTTGGAACCCGAAGATGAAGCGCTTCATTTTCACCGAGCGTTCGGGTATCTACATCATCGACCTGCAGCAGACCCTCGGTTACATCGATTCTGCATACGACTTCGTAAAGAACACCGTTGCACGCGGCGGCTCGATTCTTTTCGTCGGCACCAAGAAGCAGGCTCAGGAAGCAATTGCTGAGCAGTCGACTCGCGTTAACCAGCCTTACGTGAACCAGCGCTGGCTCGGTGGCCTCCTCACCAACTTCCAGACCGTTACCGGTCGCCTGGAGCGCATGAAGGAGCTCGAGCAGCTCGACTTCGAGGGCACCACCTCGGGCTTCACCAAGAAGGAGCTCCTCCTCAAGAAGCGTGAGCTCGACAAGCTCCAGAAGACCCTCGGTGGTATCCGTCACATGACGAAGACCCCTTCGGCTATCTGGGTTGTTGACACCAAGAAGGAGCACCTCGCAATCGACGAGGCGAAGAAGCTGGGTATCCCCGTTATCGCTATCCTCGACACCAACTGCGATCCCGACGACGTCACCTACCCCATCCCGGGCAACGATGACGCAATCCGTTCGGTTGCACTGCTCACCCGTGTTATCGCTGACGCAGCTGCTGAGGGCCTCATGGAGCGCCACCAGAAGCCCGCTGAAGGCGCAGCAGCTGAGCCCCTCGCTGAGTGGGAAGTTGAGCTCCTCAACGCTGACAAGCCCGCTGAGGCTGAGGCTGAGGCAGCTGCTCCCGCAGCTGAGTAATTACCTTTCGTAATTACCTCTGATCTTTCCTCCGTTCATCTATTGAACGTAGGATTTAGTCAAGACACATGAAACCGCGGGGTGCTGAAAAGTACCCCGCGGTTTCCATAGACATGAAGGAGTCACACATGGCTGCAGTAACCATGGCCGCTGTGAAGGAACTGCGCGAGCGCCTTGGCGCCGGCATGATGGACAGCAAGAACGCACTCGTCGAGGCAGACGGTGACATCGAGAAGGCAATTGAGATCCTTCGCCTGAAGGGCATCAAGGGCGTTGCTAAGCGTGAGGGCCGCGAGGCTACCGAAGGACTCGTCGCAGTGCGCGAGACCGAGGGCGCAGCAACCATGATCGAGCTCGTTTGCGAGACCGACTTCGTTGCAAAGAACGAGAAGTTCGTTGCACTCAGCGAGAAGGTTCTCGACGCAATTGCAGCAGCAGGTGCAGCTGACGCAGAGGCTGGCCTCGCGGCTGATCTCGACGGCAAGACCGTTGCAGACGTCATCACTGACGAATCGGCAATCATCGGTGAGCGTATCGTTCTCCGTAAGGTGACCCGCGTTGAGGCTCCCGCTACCTCGGTTTACCTCCACCGCACCTCGAAGGATCTGCCCCCGCAGATCGGCGTTGTCGTTGGCTACGAAGGTGAGTCGGCAGAGGCTGCAGACGCAGCGCTCAGCATCGCACGTCACATCTCGTTCGCTGACCCCCTGTACGTGAACCGCGATGAGGTTCCCGCTGCAGACGTCGACAAGGAGCGCGAGATCGTTACCGAGATTTCGCGTAACGAGGGCAAGCCTGAGGCTGCACTCCCGAAGATCGTTGAAGGCCGCCTGAACGCGTTCTTCAAGCAGGTTGTTCTCACCGAGCAGATTCACGCACTCGACGCTGACAAGCGCGACGTGAAGGCTGTTGCTGAGGCAGCTGGCATCAAGATCGTTGGCTTTGCTCGTAGCAAGGTCGGCGCGTAAGTTGCTTCATGAGGCCCGAGGGTAGTTTTTCTACCCTCGGGCCTTGTGCTGCCATTCACCGACTATCATTACTCCCAGAACCCACCGAGAAAGCGAGTCTCTTTTTATGACTTCAGTCACCCCTCGTAAGCGCCGCGTACTGCTTAAGCTCTCTGGAGAAGCGTTCGGTGGTGGCACCCTCGGAGTGAACCCGGACGTCATCAGCGAGATCGCACGTGAGATTGCTGCAGCAATGGATTCCGCAGAAGTTGCAGTCGTTGTTGGCGGCGGTAATTTCTTCCGCGGCGCAGAGCTTTCACAGCGCGGTATGGATCGCGCGCGCGCCGACTACATGGGTATGCTCGGCACGGTCATGAACGCACTTGCACTTCAGGACTTCCTCGAGCAGGCGGGCGTCGATAGCCGTGTGCAGTCGGCTATTACCATGACCCAGGTCGCAGAGACCTACATCCCGCTTCGTGCGATCCGCCATATGGAAAAGGGTCGCGTCGTTATCTTCGGTGCAGGCGCAGGCCTCCCGTACTTCTCGACGGACACGGTTGCAGCTCAGCGTGCTCTCGAGATTCACGCTGACGAAGTGCTCGTCGCGAAGAACGGTGTTGATGGCGTGTACACGGCCGACCCGAACAAAGACCCCAACGCTACGCTCATCGAAGACATTACTTACAATGATGCGCTCGTTAAGGGCCTCAAGGTAGTCGACTCGACCTCGTTCAGCCTCTGCATGGACAATGGCATGCCGATGCGCGTCTTTGGTATGGAGCCTGCTGGAAATGTCACAGCCGCTATCCGTGGCGAGAAGCTCGGCACCCGGGTCCACCAGTAAGCTTAGAAACGTTTACCGTTTAAGAAGGAGATCATCGTGATCGAAGAGGTATTCGCTGACGCGAAGGATCGTATGACCCGCGCGGTCGAGGCCGCCAAGGAAAGCTTCGCGACGGTTCGCACCGGACGCGCTAACCCGTCGCTGCTGCAGAACCTGCTGGTTGATTACTACGGCACCCCGACGCCGCTTCCGCAGCTGGGTTCGGTAGCAAACCAGGACGCACGTAGCCTTGTTATCACCCCCTACGACAAGGGTGCGATGAAGGGCATCGAAGAGGCGATCCGCAACATGCACAACCTCGGGGCAAACCCTACGAACGACGGAACCGTCATTCGTGTAACCCTGCCCGAACTGACTGCAGAACGCCGTAAGGAGTTCGTCAAGATCGTCAAGACTCGTTCTGAGGATGCACGCGTTGCAGTTCGTAACGTGCGCCGCAGCACGAAGGACGAGCTTGAGGCGCTTAAGAGCGAGGTTGGCGAGGACGACGTTGCACGTGCTGAGAAGGAGCTTGAGGCTCTGACGAAGCAGTTCATCGAGCAGATCGACGAAGCGTTCAAGCGCAAAGAAGCAGAACTGCTGGAGGTCTAACCTCAATGCCGGTAGATGGTGAGCAGCACGAGGGTCGACATGACCTTCAGGAGCTTCGCGCGCAGCTCAAAGCGACGAGCGATCGTGTAGAAGAAAAGGCAGGACGCAATCTCTTCTTAGCGATTGGTTCTGGTTTGGCCTTCGGCGCGGTTTTCCTTGGAAGTCTCTTCTGGATGAAGCCGGCTTTCGCGATTCTCGTTGGCGCGCTTGTCGTGGTCGCTCTTGTCGAGCTAGCTTCAGCGTTTCGCACCGCGGGACGCCGTGTGCCGCGCATCGGCGTCGCGCTCGGCGGACTGCTCACCGTCACCGCCACCTATTTCTGGGGTGCAGCGGGCATGCTTATGGGCCTGTTTGCAGCCTCGGCACTTCTCGTTGTGTGGCGACTACTTGAGGGCCTTGTACCCAAGTGGGAAGTGCCACCAAAGACGCTCATTCGGGACGTGTTCTCTGGGCTCTTTACCCTCGTATATGTGGGCTTCTTCGGCTCGTTTGCGGTTCTGCTGAACGAGCTCGATAACGGAGAATGGTGGGTCTTCACCCTCGTTCTCGTCGTTGTCTCGGTTGATATCGGCGCATATGCCGCTGGCGTGACTCTTGGTAAACACAAGATGACTCCCAGGATTAGCCCCAATAAGACCTGGGAAGGCTTCGCCGGTGCAGCTGCGCTCGCGATGACGACGGGCGTGCTCTCCGCCGTATTCTTCCTTGATCAACCGTGGTGGGTAGGCATTCTGCTCGGCGCGGTCGTTCTCCTCACCGCCACGGGCGGAGACCTTACCGAGTCGCTGATTAAGCGTGATCTCGGTGTCAAAGACATGAGTACCTGGTTCCCTGGTCATGGTGGCTTCTTGGATCGACTTGATTCGTTGTTGCCGTCGGCGGTTGCCGTGTATGGCGTCGCCCTCGTGGTAGGAGTTATCTCTTGAGTGATGGTGCAACCGGCAGTGCCGGTCAGACAGGAAACGTATTCCCGAAAGCGGCGGATCGTCGTCTGGGATACAAGCCGGCCGACGTTGAAGCGTTCGTTGAGCGCGCTCGTGAAACCTATGTTGGCGCTGCAGGCGCATCCTCCGCGGTAACCGCTGGAGAGGTTCGAGAAGCTTCCTTCCCCGTAGTCAAAGGTGGCTACTCCGTTCGCCACGTCGATGCGGCACTCGACCGGCTCGAGGACGTCTTTTATGAGCGTGAACGTCGCGTTGAGATGCGTGAGAATGGTGAGAAAGAGTGGTGGGATGAGACCCGCTCACTCCTCTCTGACGTGCGTGGCCGCATCGGACGTCCGGCGGGCAAACGCCTGCGTCGTCGCGGGGTATTCGCGTCGGGATACCGTCGCTCTCAGGTCGATGCGTTTCTCGACAGCGTTGGCGACATGTTCGCCCGACGTGAGATCTCAATGACTCCAGCTGAGGTGCGCGAGACCGTCTTCCATAGCGAATGGCGTGGCTACGACGAAGACCAGGTAGACGCGCTGCTCGACGCGATTGTCGAGTTGATTCTCGCTACTCGCTGACCGCAGACTGTGAGCGCCTTGGCGCATCACGGTTGATGAGATAGAATCGTTACATTGTGACTGCATCAACAACTCGTATTTCTCTCTGGCGCCGCGTACGCGGCCCCATCGCAGGCGTGACCGCAGCCGGCTTCCTCGGTATGGCGATTCTGGCCCCGATGACCACGCCCAGCGCTTCTGCCGACGAAGAGTTTGCTGCGCAGTACCCACAGCTCTTCCAAGAATTCGTTGCGAACGAAAACCCGAACGATGACTTCGTGCTTCCGGCCGTTGAAGGTGAAGAGATTCCGAAGCCAAAGCCTGTCGCAAAGACGGTTGAAACTTCTGGGTCTTCTGAGGACTCGTCTGAGTCTGCAAGCACTGAATCGCTTCGTTATACCGGTGGTGGCGCTCCCTCTGAGTGGATGGCAGCTGCAGGTATCGCGCAGAGTGACTGGGGCTTCGTTGACTACATTGCTTCGCGTGAGTCTGGTTGGAACCCCAACGCGACCAACCCTGATTCGGGTGCATGCGGCCTTATCCAGGCCTACCCGTGCAGCAAGGTCCCTGGAAACGGCTACAACCCAGTAGACAACCTGCAGTGGGCAAACGGGTACGCAGTGGGTCGTTACGGCAGCTGGGCTGCAGCGTACGACTTCTGGACCTCGAACCACTGGTGGTGATCTCGGGTGGGGCGTAGCCGCGGTCCGAGTAAGTATCAGCGTGCGGCCGCAGCGCCGCAGCGTGATGTGTCTCGTCTGGCCAACGGCGGTGCACGACGTGAAATGCGTCGTGGCCGTGAATGGTTCGTTCGTGATGTTTCCGTGCAACGCGCAGAGAAAATCTATCGCTGCCCAGAGTGTGGCAGCGACGTGCCACCAGGCCAAGCCCATGTGGTTGCATGGAGCGCAGAGAACCTCTTTGGTGACTCGGCTGCGGTAGCGGATCGTCGCCATTATCATTCACACTGCTGGCGCCTCATGTAACGCCTTCTGGCCCCTGGCGCCTTGCGATGACCTTGGCCAACGAGAAAGAGGCCCCACACCCCGCGGTCGCGGGAGGCGGGGCCTCTTTCTCGTTGTAGCGAAGAAGCTGGAAGTCGGAGCTAGAAGAGCGTCGGGGGAGCGGCAGGCGCCTCTACATCGACGGTGACCGGCGCTGGCGAGCCAGAGGCGAGGCCAGGGCCTGCATCGGGTGCCACACCTGCCTGGAAAGCCTTTGCAGCCGCATTGGCTCGCGCGTCCGCTGCTTCGTTCATCGGGTCACCTGCGTGTCCCTTCACCCACTCGAATTTGTAAGTGCGACCTGCGAGTGCTGCATCGATCTGTTCGAGTAGCTCGCGATTGAGAACGGGCTTGCCATCGGCCTTTCTCCAGCCCTTCCGCTTCCAGCCAGGCATCCACTGCGTTACTGAGTTGATGACGTATTGGCTGTCACAGCGGATCAGAATAGGCTCAGACGCCCGGTCGGCGGTCGCGTTCAGGAGATCAAGGACGGCCATGAGTTCGCCCTGGTTGTTGGTGGCGCGTGGCCAGCCGCCAGCGCGCCACTGGTTGTCATCGATGTACCAAGCCCAGCCAGCTGGCCCGGGGTTGCCGAGCGCCGAGCCATCGGCTGCTGCGGTAATGCTCATTGGGGTTACTCTGCCTGATCTGCTTCGGGAATGACTGCGGTCTCGCCGGTGGCGTTGGGTGCCTCTTCGGAAACGACCTCGACATCCACGTGGCGCTCCGCTGCGGTGTTCATCTTCTGCGCATTGGTCAGCACTTCACCAAGGCTCTCGAAGTAGCGCGCAACCGCGCCGCGTTCGACCTTGAGCTGGTTCATGCGATCCTCTGCCGCTGCAAGCACCTTGGTCGCGCGGTCCTCTGCGGCGACCCAGGTCACCTGCGCACGCTGCTCGGCTTCGACCATGATCTCTGCAGCACGCTGTTCGGCAGCCGCACGGATCTTCATCGCATCCTGTTCGGCGTCAGCCGTGAGTTCCTGGTGCTCCGCGCGTGCCGCGGCAAGCTGTTCGCGCAGCGCAACCAGTTCTGTGGTCGCAGCATCGAGCTCTGCCTTCGCCGCAGCTGCTGCCTCGCGCTGACGGTCTGCCAAATCGGTTTCGAGCTGCGAACGCTGATCCGCTACGGTCTGCGCGGTCTCGGTGCGCTCGGCCGCGAGCTGTTCACGGGCCTCACGGACCTCGGTCTCAGTGGTGTCGCGCAGCGTTGCGAGCTCGGTTTCTTCGCTTGTGCGGAAGTCAGCGAGTTCTTTCACCGTGTTGGCGCGCAGGAGATCGGTCTCCTCGGTCGCGGTGGCGCGGATCGCGGCTGCTTCGCGAGCAATCGAAGCTGCTGCCTCGTCGCGCTCGCGAAGTAGATCTTCGTCGTGCTGTGCGCGAAGCTTGATGAGTTCACGCTCGTGTTCGCCGCGTTCGCGTTCGATGTCTGCATTGAGGCTCGCACGATCACGTTCGATGCGCAGTTCGAGCTGTTCGCGATCGAGACCCAGCTGGGTCGCGGATTCTTCACGTGCCAAACGAAGCTGCGCTTCAGCCGCGGCAGCCTCGTCAGCGAGACGCTGAATGTGTGCGGCAAGTTCGCCAGCGAGTGACTCGTTGTGCACGGTGACTTCGTCGGCAAGGCGGGCCGTGTGCTCGGCGACCTCGTCGGCAAGCTGGATGCGCTGCTCCTCAGCCGCGGCATCACGCGCTTCGACTGCTGAAAGTCGTGCCGCCTCGAGTTCGTCAGCCAGCGCGCTGCGCTCGCCCTCGACGCGAGTCCGATGCTGTTCCCACTCGGCGATGAGACGATCCTGATGCGATCCAAGCTCGCGCGAAATGCGCTCGCCGTGCGCCTGTCGTTCAGCGGCCATGCGATCTGCGTGCTCGGTGCCTTCGGTCTCGATCCGCTCCTCATGCGTTGCGCGTTCGGACGCAAGGCGCTCGTCATGCGCGAGCGCTTCCGCGGCGATCCGTTCGTCATGTGCAAGCGATTCTGCAGCAATACGTTCGTCATGAGCGAGCGACTCTGCAGCGATACGCTCGCTGTGCGCGGTGCTCTCTGCCTCGAGGCGAGCCTCGTGAGATTCGATCTCAGTAGCGAGTGTCGCATCGTGGGTTGCGCGCTCGGATGCGAGGCGTTCCTCGTGCGCATTGCGCTCTGCCTGCACCGAATCATCGTGCGCGGTGCGCTCGTCAAGGATCGCAGTCTCGTGGGCAGTGCGCTCAGCGGTGAGCTGTGCGGTCTGCTTCTCGCGTTCGGTGAGGAGTTGCGCGTCGTGGTCCTCGCGCTCGCGGGTGAGCGTCGCATCGTGCGTTGCGCGCTCACGTTCGCGAAGCTCGGTTGCGTGTGCGTTCAGTCGCTCGCGCTCGCGCTCAGCCTGATCGGCAAGGGTGCGGATCTGTGCGGCCTGCTGATCCTGCTCGCGTGCGGCAGTTGCCTCGTGTTCTGCGAGCTCCTGGGCAAGTCGTGCTGCGTGCTGTTCAAGCTCTGCCGTGATCCGCGCATCGTGCGCAGTGCGCTCTGCCGTGATCGCTTCCTCGTGCTCGGCACGCTCCTGCGCGATGCGACCACGCAGTGTGGTCATTTCGTTCTCGAGATCACGGCGCTGGGCGTCGGTCGACGCTGTCAGCTGGCGCTCGAGCTCGGTGTACTTCTCTTCAAGCTCAGCTTCTTCGCGCTGACGGCGTGCCTCAAACTCGGCGCGATTCACTTCTGCCTCATGGGTGAGGCGTGCGCGCTCGGCTTCGACCTCGCGGCGAGTTTCCTCACGCTCCGTCTCAAACGCCGCAGCCGATGCTTCGGTGGAGTTTGTGAGCGCTGCTGCGGCAGTCTGTGCCTCGCCAAGGATGCGCTCTGCTTCACTCTTGGCCGTCGCAAGCTCTGCACGAGACTCGCGATCTGCGGTCTCACGAAGCGAAAGTGACTCACGTTCAGCGGTCGTGCGGACGCGCGTTGCGGTGTCGTTCGTCTCAGTGAGGATGCGCTCGCGCTCCTCATTGGTCTCTGCGGTGATCTGAATGACGTCGCGGCGCGCGGCGCTAATGATGACCTCGGCCTGCTCGTTCGCGGAGGTCAGGAGCTCATCTGCTTGAGTGCGTGCCTGCGCGAGAACGCGGTTACTTTCTTCTTCGCTCGACTTACGCAGCTTGTCTGCATCAAGGTCCGCTTGCGCCATCAGTGCCTGAGCGTGCTGTTCGGCCTGCTGCAGGCTCTTCTCGACGCGGAGTCCGAGGCCTGAGTAGCCTGATGCACCCAGTTCGGCGACCTGCTCCTGAAGCTCTGCGATGAGGGCACGCTGACCCTCGCCAGCTTGCACCTCGGTCTGGTGCGCGTTCTGCAGTGCGGTCAAGTGGGACTGCAAAGTCGACATGCGCGTGCTCAAATCATTGAGATGCGCATCCACCTCTTCCCGCTGGTAGCCGCGAAATGAGACTGAGAACTGCTGTGCTGCGTCGGACACATGGCCTCCGGATTCGTTGGGTGCTCAGGCTCGACAAACATATCTATCGCGCCTGTGTAACTGACCAATGATAACCCGATTGCGGTGTTGGAATGGGGGAAGAGTGCGGCTGGGAGTCAACACAGTTCTGGCTGATTCATCTGCGCTCCACAGCTGCATTCCGGTACCGTAGTAAGGAACTGTAGGTTTCGGCGACCGTCGAAGCTTTCCCGTCCACTTCCTGTCGGCGGGATAAGTCAACAAAGTACGGCGGCTCTCGGGCCACCATTGGAGGACTTCCCGGTGCGATATTTCCTTGCGATCGCGACGCTGGTATTAGCGGGCGTGCTGTTAGTGCTTGGCGTTGGCCAGCGCACCTTCCTTGCTGGGCCTGCTGAGCTTCGGTATCCGATCTCGGAGGAAAGTGACGCGCCGTACTTCGTCGTTGACGCAGATGACATGCAAGACGTTCCCGGCCAGGGCAATGTCGTGCTCACCTCGCCTGACTCATTCGTTGCAATCGCAAAGACCCGCGACATCGAGGGCTGGATCGCTCCCTTCGAGAGTGACGGTGCAACCTACGACGCTGCGAGCAAGACCTTTATTGTGAAGCCCGGTTCCGGCGCTGCAGGCGATGGTTCCGATGCGGATCAGACGGCTACCGACGAAGCACCTGCCGAGGCCGATGCTGCAGCGACCGATGCAGCGGCGACCGATGCAGCGGCAACCGATGAAACCACCGAGCCAATGGAGCCAATCAATCCACGTGGAAGCGATCTTTGGCTTGAGTCTCGTGAGGGTCCCGTCGATGGTGAAAAGCAGACCCGACTTCCGGTGTCGCTGCAGCCTGACGAGTCGCTGCTCTTCGCAACCGATGGCGAAGCACCAGCGCCAGATGACGCTGCACTTGTTTGGGTACAGGATCGCAATACCCCGTGGGCAGGCCCGCTCCTGACTGCGGGTGGCGTGCTCGCCATCGCTGGTCTCGTGCTGTACCTCCTCGCATTCGACCATGACCGTCGTGGTCTTGGCCCCCGTCGTGGTCGTCGCGGCGCATTCCAGGGGATCCGAAATATGTTCAGAAGCAAGAAGGTTGCTTCGACGCTGCCTGAATCGCCCACGACTGAATCACCCGCATCTGAGGTGCCCGCTGCGGTAGAAGGATCCGCGTCCGAGCCGGGAACGGATGCACCAGAAGCAACAGGTCCAGAGGCAACTACACCCGAGACTGGCAACTCCGACGGAGGCACAAAGAAGATGTCCCGATTCGCGCTGCCTGTCGTCGGCATGGCTGCCGTGCTTGGCCTGAGCGGCTGTTCGCCAACGTACTGGCCAAGCTTTGAAAACGAAGAGCCAGCCGTCGTCGAAGAAGTCGTTGAAGGTTCTGGCGCCGCGCCGGTGCCCGTGACCGACGGTCAGATCACCGCGATCCTGGACAACGTAGCCGAGGTAACGAAACAGGCCGATGCTGATCTCGACGCAGAGCTCCTCGCGCAGCGCTTCACGGGCGATGCCCTCACGCAGCGCGCAGCGAACTATACGATCCGCAAATCGGTGAGTGATTATGCTTCGGTTCCCGATGCCATCACCTCGGAATCACGTGACTACCAGCTGGTGCAGAGCACCGAGGGCTGGCCTCGCACACTCTTCCTAACTGTTGCGTCCAAGGCCCCCGAGGCGGCTGAAGGTGACGAACAGGCCGAAGCGCCGTCAGTTGCGATGCTTCTCACCCAGGAGTCGCCGCACACCAACTACCTCGTGACTCGCGTGTTCTCGCTGCGCGGCGGCATCACAATGCCGCAGGCAGCACCTGCCGAGGTGGGTACGGCGCTCCTCGCGAACGACATCTCAACGATTGCGGCAACGCCCGAGTCGGTCGGCGAAATGTACGCCACGTTCCTTGCCACTGGCAAGGACGCAGAAGGTGCAGATCTCTTTGACCTTGAAGATAATCTCCTCTTGGAGAAGTACGGTGCTGCCTGGGTAGCGCAGTCGAAGCAGAAGGCTGACACCGACAAGACGCCGATGAAGTTCTCGGTGACCGCAGCGCAGGGTGAGCAGCCCGTGGTTGCGCTCTCTACAGGCCTCGGTGGAGCGCTTGTTGCCACAACCGTGCTTGAAGACCAGATCGTCGAGTCAGACGGCTATGCACCTAAGGCGGCCAATGAGGTCACCGCAATTTCGGGCCTCGAAGGCCAGAAGAAGAAGCTCGTGCGCGAGGTTGCACACCAGCTCCTGTTCTACGTCCCGACCAAGGATTCCGGCGAGAAGATTCAACTCCTCGGCGTAACAAGTGAGCTCGTTGGAGCGAAGGAGTAAGTGAACAGCATGAGTCAGCGTAACCCTATGCCGAGCATTCCCGGTGGTGGCGTCGATCTGAGCCATTTGGCAAACCGTCCGCAGGGCGGCCAAGCTCCCGGCGCTGGCGCAGGTGCGGGTGGTCAGCAGACTGCCTCGGCAGTCGACGTCCCGTCTCTCGTTATGGACATCAGTGACTCGACCTTCGAGCAGGCAGCGCAGCTGTCGGGCATTGTTCCCGTCGTGATCTCGCTGTGGTCTGAGAGCAGCGAGCCCGCGAAAGAGCTGAATCCCGTCCTTGAAAAGGTCACCCGTGACCTTGGCGGCCTCATCATGCTCGCGAAGGTCGACGTTGATGCAAACCCGCAGCTGACGCAAGCGTTCGGCCCGCAGGCTATTCCGACCGTCGTTGCACTCGTTGGTGGCCGCCCAGTTCCGTTGTTCCAGGGTCCGCTCGCCGAGACACAGATCCGTGACTTCATGGCACAGCTCCTGCAGCTCGCAGAACAGCAGGGTGTGACTGGCCGAGTGGCAGCTCCCGACGCGACAGGTGACGGCACTCCGGTGCCCCCGCCTGCAGCGCGTGTTCCTGAGGCGCACATCCCTGCGATGGAAGCGGCAGAGCGTGGTGACTACGCTGGCGCGATCGCCGAGTGGCAGGCCGTTCTGCAGAAGGCTCCCGCAGATCAGGCGGCAAAGGAAGCGCTCGCACAGATGAAGCTGTTGCTTCGTCTGCAGGGTCAGACCGTTGACGGTGTGCGCACGGCTGCTGCCGACCAGCCCGACGATCTCAACGCGCAGATGCTTGTTGCTGACCTCGACCTTTCGGGGGGCCATATTGAGGACGCATTCCTTCGCCTCCTTGAACTCTTCGAAAAGAGCGACGAGGCGAACCGTGCGATCGTTCGCACCCGTCTCCTCGAACTGTTCGAAGTCGTCGGCCAGGCTGATCCGCGCGTCAACGCCGCTCGTGGTCGCCTCGCATCGCTGATGTTCTAACCTCGATGCTCGACCTGAACGACACGGCGCCCGGCGCCACTGAGGGAGCTTCGGCGTACCTCGACCACGCAAGCACCTCACCCATGCCGGATGAGGTGCTTGCGGCGTACGCGCGTGCGCTTCAGACCGTCGGTAACCCTGCCTCGACCCACAGCCACGGCCAGCGTGCAAGCGAGGCGCTGGAAAGCGCGCGCGAACGCATTGCTGTCGCGCTCGGTTGCGGCTCAGCAGAGCTCGTGCTCACCGGTGGTGGCACCGAATCAATCAACCTTGCGCTCAAGGGTGGCTTCTGGGCTCGCCAGGGTCGATCCGCACGCCCGGTCATGTTGGTCGCTGATGGTGAGCATCACGCGACCATCGAAGCAGCGGAGTGGCTGCGCGATGAGCAGGGCGCGATCGTGCGCTGGCTGCCGATCGACGCTGAGGGTCGCCTCGCACCAGAGACGCTCGCTGCGGCAATCGCGGAGGAGAACGCTGGGGGCGCGGATCGTGTCGCACTCATCTCGTTCCTTTGGGCGAACAACGAGGTCGGCACCGTCCAGCCGGTGAAGGAACTGTGCGCGATCGCTCAGGCTGCTGATATTCCGGTTCACGTTGACGCTGTGGCAGCCCTCGGTCAGATCCCGGTTTCGCTACGCGATTCCGGCGCAAATCTGATGAGTGTTTCGGCGCACAAGATCGGTGGCCCTATGGGCGTCGGTGCGCTCGTCGTTGATCGGCGCCTCACCGTAAGCCCGCTGTTCCACGGCGGGTCCCAGCAGCGCGGCCGCTCCGGCACCCAGGACGTCGCCGGCGCAATTGCCTTCGCCCGCGCGATCGAACTGTCACTTGAAACTGATGGCACCCCGCGTACCGACCGCATCGCACGGCTTACGAGCCGTCGCGACCAGCTCATCGCTGGCGTGCGCGCGATCGATCCCACCGCGGTACTTCGGGGCGCGGATCCGGCAGCGGGCCACCGCCTCGCCGGCAGCGCGCACTTCACGTTCCCTGGCTGCCAGGGTGATTCGCTCGTCTTCCTTCTTGACTCGGCAGGCGTCTCGGTTTCCGTTGGATCTGCGTGCCGCGCCGGTGTCGCCGAAGTCTCTCACGTGCTGCTCGCCATGGGCCTGCCAGAGAATGTTGCGGCCGGTGCACTTCGTCTCACGCTGAGCCCTGACACGGCAGTCGCCGAGATTGACGCGTTTCTCGCGGCGCTGCCGATTGCGATCGAACGCGCCCGGGTCGCCGGATTTGTCTAAACCTGGGTAACGATTCCCGGCGAGGTCGCGTAAACTCTTTCGAATGAAGATTTTGGCTGCGATGAGTGGCGGCGTTGACTCAGCGGTTGCTGCAGCTCGCGCCGTTGAGGCAGGGCACGAGGTTGTCGGTGTCCACCTGGCGCTGAGCCGTATGCCGGGCACGCTGCGTACCGGTTCGCGCGGTTGCTGCACGATCGAAGACGCAATGGATGCCCGTCGCGTCGCGAACCTGCTCGACATTCCTTTCTATGTGTGGGACTTCAGCGAGCGGTTTAAGGCAGATGTGGTCGATGACTTTATCGCCGAGTATGCCGCGGGCCGCACTCCGAACCCGTGTATGCGGTGCAACGAGAAGATCAAGTTTGCAGCGCTGCTCGATAAGGCAATCGCACTTGGCTTTGACGCCGTGGCCACCGGCCACTATGCGACCCTCATTGACGGCGAGAACGGTCGTGAACTTCACCGCGCGAGCGCGTGGGCGAAAGACCAGTCATATGTGCTTGGTGTCCTCACTGAGAACCAGCTCGATCACTGCTATTTCCCGCTAGGCGATACGCCTTCGAAGGCGATGATTCGTGAAGAGGCGGCGGATCGCGGCATCCAGATCGCGCAGAAGCCCGATAGCCATGACATTTGCTTCATTCCTGACGGCGATACGCGCGGCTGGCTTTCGGATCACGTGTCGCGTGAGCCAGGCGAGATTCTCGACGAGGCTGGCGAGGTCATCGGCAAGCACGATGGCGCGCACGGCTACACCGTTGGCCAGCGTCGCGGGCTCCAGCTCGGTCGTCCGGCCGATGACGGTAAGCCCCGATACGTGCTGTCGATCCGCCCAGTATCGAACCAGGTAGTTGTCGGTTCGAAGGACCGTCTTGCAATTGAGCGGATCACCGGTGGTCGCTACAGCTTTGCTGGTGAGCCCGGCTTCGACCTCTCGGAGCGCTTCGCGTGCGAGGTGCAGATTCGTGCCCACGCTGATCCCGTACCTGCGTTTGCGCGTTTGGAGCCGATCCGCGACGAGGACCGCACCGAGCAGCACCGTGCCGAAGCAACTCACGAGCTCGTGGTTGATATCAATCTGCAGCTCGCGGAGCCGCTGCTGGGTGTTGCGCCCGGCCAAACGGCAGTGATTTACGTTGGCTCGCGCGTGCTTGGCCAGTTCACGATTGACCGTGCGCTCGCAGAAGCTCCGGTCGCCGCGTAGGTAGCGGGGCCGCCCGTCATAGGGGCGCGTGGCGGAATGCGCGTGCCAAGAGTGCCGATGTCGGTGGCTGAACTTACACTGGAACGGTGACTACGAACACCGACTCTGCAGCAGCACTTCCGCGCGACTTTGATGAGGCGCGCGCCGAGGTCGACCGTTTGACCGAAGAGATCGAACGGTTCCGTCTGGCATACCATTCAGACGGTGTGAGCTTGGTGTCTGACGCTGAGTACGACGAACGGTTCCGCAGGCTCGAAGCTCTCGAGCAGGAGTTTCCCGAGCTTGTCGGTCAAGATAGTCCCACCCGCGAGGTCGGTGCTGCGGTCGCATCAGTTGGTTTCCCTGAGCACACGCACGCCGAGCGGATGCTGAGCCTCGACAACGTGTTCTCGCTCGACGAGTTCCGCGAGTGGGCAGCCAAGACCCGTGCGGCGGCTGGGCGTAACGTGCGCTGGCTGAGTGAACTCAAGATTGACGGCCTCGCGATCAGCCTCGCGTACCGCAACGGTGTGCTTGAGACAGCGACGACCCGTGGCGATGGGCGCACCGGCGAAGACATTACCGAAAACGTTGACCTCATTCCGGTCATCCCGCGTGAGCTGATGGGGGAGAACCTTCCCGAGTTCTTCGAGGCGCGTGGCGAGGTATTCCTCAGTGGTGAGGCGTTCGCCGAGCTGAACGAGCGCCAGCATCGCTTGCAAGAAGACTTCGCGGCAACGCAGCGAGCAAAGGGAATCGCTGACGGTGACATTAAGGTGCGCTACCCAGAGTTCGCGAACCCACGAAACACGGCTGCGGGTTCGCTGCGCCAGCGTGCCGACAATAAGAGTGCAGACGAACTCGTGCTCATGCGTGAGCGTCTTGGCAAGCTCTCGCTGTATGTTCACGGCATCGGTGCATGGGAGCACCCAGGATTTGTGAACCAGTCAGATGCGTACGAGCTTCTCGCGAGCTGGGGTCTACCTGTGTCTCCGCATTCCCGTGTGTTTGATACTGCTGAAGAAGTTGTCGATTTTATTCGGGAGAGCGGTGAAAACCGCCACGGCTTCGAGCACGAGATCGACGGGATCGTCATCAAGGTCGATGAACTTGAGCTTCACGCAGAACTCGGAGAGACCAGTCGCGCACCGCGTTGGGCGATCGCATACAAGTATCCGCCAGAAGAGGTGCACACCAAGCTGGTCGACATTCGTATTGGCGTCGGCCGTACAGGACGTGCGACCCCTTACGCGGTCATGGAGCCGGTTCGAGTGGCCGGTTCGACCGTGAGCCAGGCGACCCTGCACAACCAACAGGTCGTGAAGGCGAAGGGAGTGCTGCTCGGTGACACTGTCGTGCTTCGCAAAGCAGGCGACGTGATTCCTGAGGTGCTCGGCGCGGTCGTCGAACTACGAGACGGCACCCAGATCGAGTGGCAGATGCCGAAGAACTGCCCCGAGTGTGGAGCTGAACTGCGCGCGATGAAGGAGGGCGATATCGATCTGCGTTGCCCGAACGCGCGTGCGTGCCCCGCGCAGGTGCGCGGTCGCGTTGAACACATCGGTACCCGCGGCGCGCTCGATGTCGAGGTGCTCGGCGCGATCACCGCGGCCGCGCTCACGCAGCCCGAGGTTCCTGCTACCCCACCCCTCGAGACCGAGGCAGGTCTGTTCGAACTGACGCTCGATCAGCTCGTTCCTATTGAGGTCATCGTGCGTGATCTTGAGACGGGCGAGGTCACCATCGACGAAGAGACCGGTGAACCCAAGCGACGGAAGCCGTTCCAAAAATTGAGCGCGGCAACCTACCCGCCCGGCTGGGAAGATGCGACGCCTGCTGAGCGCCGTCAGGCCGGAATTAAGAAGGACTACCGCGTTGCGGTGAAATCTAAAGACGCCGACAAACTCCTCGAAGAGCTTGAGAAGGCGAAGACCAAGCCGCTCTGGCGACTGCTCGTCTCACTGAATATTCGGCACGTTGGTCCTGTTGCGGCGCGAGCGCTCGCAGACTGGTTTGGCTCGCTTGACGCGATCCGTGCGGCAACGCTCGAAGAGCTTTCCGCAGTTGAAGGTGTCGGCAGCATCATCGCGGAGTCGCTCCAGGCTTGGTTTGAGGTCGACTGGCACCGTGAGATTGTTGAGCGTTGGACGGCGGCTGGGGTGCAGTGGTCGACGCCAGGTCATCCTGGCCCCGGTGGTGCAGTTGCCGAGGGCGGTGTCCTCGAAGGCTTGACTGTCGTGGCAACCGGCGCGCTCGACGGCTTTACTCGTGACGGCGCGAAGGAAGCGATCATTCAGGCCGGCGGTAAAGCGGCCTCGTCGGTCTCGAAAAAAACCGACTACGTCGCAGCGGGGCCGGGCGCTGGCTCAAAGCTCGGCAAAGCCGAAGAACTCGGCATTCCAGTGCTTGACGCTGAACAATTCGCGATTCTCGTGACGGAGGGGCCTGCAGGCCTCAATCTGTAAGTCCTGGCTTCTGGCAGAGGCCGGGGTACCCATGAGCGTTGCCCACAGGTACCAATCTTTGCTGGTGCGGCGATCTTGTTCGCAAATTCAGTTATTTTTCCAACGGGGGAGCGAACCGTGGTTTGCTACTGACCGGCAGCGTTTTCAATCTGCTGCTAAGTGAAAGAAAGTGAGCTGATGAGCACCTACCAACCCGCGTCCGATGTTGTGCGCACGCCTTGGGCTGAACAAGATCCCCTGCTAACGGAGTACTACGACACCGAGTGGGGCATGCCCGTGCGCGACGAACGCGGGTTGTTCGAGCGGATCTCGCTCGAAGGGTTCCAAGCGGGGCTTTCATGGTTGACGGTTCTCCGAAAGCGCGAGGGCATCCGAGCAGCGTTCCACAACTTTGAGATCGAGCGCGTCGCTCAGATGAATGAAGCAGACATCGAACGCATCCTCGAGATGCCAGACATGATTCGAAATCGCATGAAGGTGAGGTCGGTCATCCAGAATGCGCAGCTGGTCATGAAGATGTGGCACGACGGAGAGACTCTGAACGAGCTTGTGTGGAGTGCAATGCCCGCTGTTTCGCCTGCCGCACATACCGAGAATGAAATTCCGGCTTCCTCGCCGGATTCGGTAGCTCTCGCAAAAGCGCTGAAGAAGCGAGGCTTCCGATATGTCGGTCCCGTTACTGTCTATGCGCTTATGACCGCAATCGGGGTCGTTGATGGGCACATCGTGAGTTCTCACCGCCGTGGCTGCTCAGGGCTCTGGAACATCGACGGCACTCGCACGCATGCATAGTTCTGGGAGCGGAAAATGATCCGCGTCCCGATTGCTGTGGCTACTCTGCGTTGGGCATGGTGAATTCGCCGAGCACCTCGCGCAGCCACGCGAGTGCCGGGTCACTGTCAGTCTCGGAACGCCACACCATCGACACCGTGAACGCTGGAACCGGAACTGGCACGGGGGAGCAGCGCAACCCCTCTGCTGCCGCGAAGGCGCGCGCAGCATAGTCGGGCAAAGTTGCGATCGCGGGCGAGCTCTTCAGCACCGCGCCGAGGCCAGCAAAGTGGGTAATCGAGAGCGGCATGTGGCGTAGTGAGGTTGCTGACTCGAGGAGATCATCGATGAAGCCACGCTGTGCATCGAACGAAACGCGGATGTGCGGCACCTCGGCAAATTCCTTGCGGGTGATCGGACCCTTACGGAGGCGCCACGTCGGCGCGTACAGGCAGAGCCAGCTACCAGCAAACATCGGCTGCACACGATGGGCAGCGGATCGGTCCAAGGGTGTTACGCAAATGGCGACGTCGTTGCCACCGGTAGCAAGCGCCTCTTCATAGAGACGCGAGTTGGTCTGGTGCACTGCGAAGCGAACGCGCCAGCCCTCATCAAGCGTGCGGCGCAGCAACCATGGCGCGACGACGGCCTCAATGTCATCTGACATGGCCAAGTGAAACGTGCGCGTCGACGTGACAGGGTCGAAGGTCGACTTCGGGTGGAATACCTGCGACAAGCCACCAAGCGCCGAAGAGATCGCGCCAGCAATCTCGATCGCATGCGGCGTCGGGGTCATTTCACCGCGGCCGCGTTCGAACAGTGGATCGCCAAGCGCCGCACGCAAACGCGACAGCGCAGCGCTCACCGCACTCTGTGTGAGATGCAGTTTTTCTGCCGCACGAGTGACGTTCCGCTCCTGCATGAGGGTATGGAAAACCACGAGCAGGTTGAGATCGACGCCCTTGAGATCAATCACGTTCATACTCCCATCGTAGAGATGATTCAGAGTGATGGTGATCCGCGCACTGCTTGTGAATAATCACCGCTGAATGTCTGCCCCGTCGGATAGGATGGTGTGGTTTGAAACCCGTCCACGCCTGAATGATGGAGCAGCATGTCTGACACCCATGCGGCGAACAACGAGATCACGACCGAGACGGTCGAACATCTTGCTGGTCTCGCCCGGATCGCCCTGACCCCCGAAGAGGTCGCAAGCCTCACGACTGAGCTGGGCTCGATCCTCACGAATATTGCGAAGGTGAGCGAGGTTACGACTGCGGACGTGACCGCGACGAGCCACCCGATCCCGCTCACGAACGTGACGCGCAAGGACGAAATCGCAGATGTCCTGTCGCGTGAAGACGCGCTGAAGAACGCTCCCGATCAGGCAGACGGCATGTTCCGTGTGACCTCGATCCTCGGTGAAGAGCAGTAGGAGGGGCACCAATGACTGAATTGATTCGACTGACAGCCGCAGAGCTGGGCGCAAAGCTCGCTGCGGGTGAAGTATCGGCTGTTGAGGCTGCGCAGGCGCACCTTGACCGCATTGCAGAGGTTGACGGCTCGCTCAACGCGTTCCTTGCAACCGACGCGGAGGCATCGCTTGCCGCCGCGCGCTCGATCGACGAGCGCCGTGCAGCCGGCGAAGAGCTCGGTGAGCTCGCGGGCGTTCCCGTTGCCATCAAGGACATCCTCGTGACGACGGACATGCCGACCACCGCTGGTTCGAAGATTCTCGAGGGCTACCAGTCGCCGTTCGACGCAACCTCGGTTGCGCAGGCACGCGCTGCAGGTCTCGTGAACATCGGCAAGACCAACATGGACGAGTTCGCAATGGGCTCGTCGAACGAGACCTCGGCGTACGGTGCAGTGCACAACCCGTGGAACCTCGACCGTATTCCCGGCGGCTCCGGCGGCGGCTCGGCTGCGGCGGTTGCTGCGTTCGAGGCCCCCCTTGCGTTCGGCTCTGACACCGGCGGATCGATCCGCCAGCCCGCAGCCTTCACCGGTTCGGTTGGCTTCAAAGGCACCTACGGCAGTGTGAGCCGCTACGGTGCGATCGCGATGGCATCGTCGCTCGACCAGATCGGCAGCTGCGCGCGTACCGTCCTCGATACCGCCCTCCTGCAGGACGTCATCAGCGGCCACGACGCACACGATTCGACCTCGCTCAAGCACGAGTGGCCGTCGTTCGCGGCAGCAGCTCGTGAAGGTGCAACCGACGCACCTCTCAAGGGTCTTCGCGTTGGCCTCGTCAAGCAGCTCATGCTCGACGGTGCGCAGGCAGGGGCAAAGGCACGCTTCGAAGAGGCTGTCGCAATGCTCACCGCGCAGGGCGCAGAGGTCATCGAGATCGACACCCCGCACTTCGAGTACGCAGTTGCTGCGTATTACCTCCTGCACCCCGCAGAGGCATCGAGTAACCTCGCGAAGTTCGATTCGGTTCGCTACGGTCTCCGCACCGGTCAGGGCACCGTTGAAGACGTCATGAGTGCTACCCGTGCGGCGGGCTTCGGCGCAGAGGTGAAGCGACGCATCATCCTCGGTACCTACGCCCTCTCGGCTGGCTACTACGACGCGTACTACGGCAACGCACAGAAGGTGCGCACGCTCATCCAGCGCGACTTTGCGCAGGCATTCGAGCAGGTCGACGTTATCGCTTCGCTCACCGCCCCCACCACCGCATGGGAGCTCGGCAAGAAGCAGGACGACCCGATGGCTGCGTACCTCAACGACGCAACCACGATCCCCGCGAACATGGCAGGCATTCCCGGCCTCTCGCTCCCGATCGGTACCGCGGCAGAAGACGGCATGCCCGTTGGCCTGCAGCTCATGGCGCCCGCATATGAAGATGCGCGCCTGTTCCGCACCGGTGCAGCAATCGAAGCGCTCATCACTGAGCGCGATGGCACCCCGTTCTGGGCTACGGCTCCCGCACTCGGAAAGGCGACCGCGTAATGGCAAAGACCAAGCTCATGGATTTCGACAAGGCTCTCGAGCTGTACGAACCGGTCATCGGCCTCGAGGTTCACGTCGAACTCAACACCAAGACGAAGATGTTCTCGTCGGCACCCAACACCTTCGGTGCTGACCCCAATACGAACATCACCCCTGTTTGCCTCGGTCTCCCGGGCTCGCTGCCCGTCGTGAACGAGCAGGCCGTTCGCTACTCGATCAGCCTCGGCCTCGCGCTCGGCTGCGAGATCCAGGAAGTATCGGGCTTTGCTCGGAAGAACTACTTCTACCCTGACCTCGCGAAGAACTACCAGATCTCGCAGGCTGATGACCCCATCGCCTACGACGGTGAGGTTGAGATCGAGCTCGAGTCGGGCCGCATCATCAACGTGCCCATCGAGCGCGCTCACATGGAGGAAGACGCTGGCAAGCTGAACCACGTTGGTGGATCGACCGGCCGCATCCAGGGTGCAGAGTACTCGCTCGTCGATTACAATCGCGCTGGCGTTCCCCTCGTGGAGATCGTGACCCGTCCGATCTTCGGCGGCGAAGCAGATACTCCCGAGATCGCAGCTGCGTACGTTTCGACGATCCGCGACCTCGTTACCGCTCTCGGCATCTCTGACGCTCGCATGGAGCGCGGCAACATCCGCTGTGACGCGAACGTTTCGCTCCGCCCCCGCGGCAACGAGGATGCAGGCATGTCGGTGCTCGGCACGCGTACCGAGACCAAGAACGTGAACTCGCTCCGCTCGATCGAGCGTGCGGTCCGCTTCGAGATCCAGCGCCAGGCGCGCATCCTTGACGAGGGTGGCACCATCACGCAGGAGACCCGTCACTGGCACGAGGACACCGGCGAGACCTCGCCCGGCCGTCCCAAGAGTGACGCGGACGACTACCGTTACTTCCCCGAGCCCGACCTTGCACCGCTCACGCCTTCGCGCGAGCTGGTCGAGGAGCTGCGCGCAGCTCTTCCCGAGCACCCGACCCTGCGTCGCCGTCGCCTGCGCGACGAGTGGCAGTTCTCGGCGCTCGAGTTCCGCGATGTCATCAACGCCGGACTGATCGATGCGATCGAGTCGACCGTTGCTGCAGGCGTTCCCGCACAGGCTGCGCGTAAGTGGTGGACCGGCGAGATCGCACGTATCGCCAAGGAGCGCGAGGCAGAGCCCACCGACCTCATCACCCCGGCGCAGATCGCCTCGGTTGTTGAGCTCGTTGACGCTGGCACGCTGAACGATAAGCTCGCTCGCCAGGTCATCGCTGGCCTGATCGATGGCGAGGGCACAGCAGCTGAGATCGTTGAGGCTCGCGGCCTCGCAATCGTCTCGGACGACGGCGCACTCATCGAAGCAATCGATGCAGCGCTCGCGCAGCAGCCCGACGTTCTCGCGAAGATTCGCGACGGCAAGGTGCAGGCAGCCGGCGCAGTCATCGGTGCAGTCATGAAGGCGATGCGCGGCCAGGCAGATGCCGCCCGTGTACGCGAGCTCGTGCTCGAGCGCGCGGCTGGCTAAAGCTTTCGCTTCGGCTTCGGCCGTTGAAGTGGGGCGTTCCGGAATTTCCGGGGCGCCCCACTTTTTGTGTGTTTGTTTGTTTGCGCGGTGCAGTGCAGTCTTGCTTTGCCGCTACCTCGCCGAGATAGGCCTGTTTTAGCGAGATTGTCCCTTTCTTGCGCAAGTAACCCCTGTTTTTTGTTGGGAACTATCGTTTTCGAGGGGTTGGCGTTGGCTGTTGGCCGTGGTTTTCGGGTGCGGGGCGCGGATCATTCCAAGCTGTGGTCGGGTGTTGCTTTTGTGGGTTTTCTGGTGGTGGCTTGGGGGAGTGGTGGGGGCGCGCCCGGGATGTGGTCTGGGTTTGCGCTGGGGTGTGGATCGGCGTAATGTAATCCCTTGTCGCCGCAACGCAGCCGGGCAGCATCGCTGGCCTGGTTGATTCGCTTGCGGTTAACCGAAACCTACGGGTTTTGGTTGTTGGACTGCTTTTCGGAAGGCCATTGGTTTGGTCGGTACGGGGAGT
>NZ_JACVMX010000004.1 GCF_014530035.1 Leucobacter sp. cx-328 | reverse complement strand
TTCAACCGTGATGACCGCGGTGAGCGTAAGCCTTTCAACCGTGATGGCGGGGATCGCCGTCAGGGTGGCTACGGTGATCGTAACCGTGATGATCGTGGTGGCGAGCGTCGCTTCAACGATCGTGGTGATCGTAAGCCGTTCAACCGCGATGACAACCGTGGTGGCGACCGTCGTTTCAATGATCGTAATGATCGTGGCGACCGCAAGCCCTTCAACCGCGATGGCGATGACCGTCGTTCGTTCAACCGTGACGACCGCGGTGATCGCAAGCCTTTCAACCGCGATGACCGCAAGCCGTTCAACCGCGATGACCGCGGTGATCGCAAGCCTTTCAACCGTGATGGCGGCGACCGCCGTCAGGGTGGCTACGGTGATCGTAACCGTGATGATCGTGGTGGCGAGCGTCGCTTCAACGATCGTGGTGATCGTAAGCCGTTCAACCGCGATGACAACCGTGGTGGCGACCGTCGTTTCAACGATCGTAATGATCGTGGCGACCGCAAGCCTTTCAACCGTGATGGCGATGACCGTCGTTCGTTCAACCGTGATGACCGCGGTGAGCGTAAGCCTTTCAACCGTGATGGCGGGGATCGCCGTCAGGGTGGCTACGGTGATCGTAACCGTGATGATCGTGGTGGCGAGCGTCGCTTCAACGATCGTGGTGATCGCAAGTCGTTCAACCGCGATGACAACCGTGGTGGCGACCGTCGTTTCAACGATCGTAATGATCGCGGCGACCGTAACGATCGTGGGGGCCGCCGCCCTTTTGATCGTGACGGCCGCGACGATCGAGGCGGTGATTACGGCCGCGGTGGTACTCGTGGTGGTAACCGCAGCGACCGTGGTGGCGTGGACCGCGAGTTCACCGAGGCAGAGCGCCTTCAGCACTCGCTGCGTCCCGTTCGTGCGGAGCACGAAGATCCGCAGATCCCTGACTCGATCACCGAGCGCGATCTGCACCCCGCAGCACGTGTTGAGCTGAAGACCCTCCAGGCTGAGACCGCCGAAAAGGTTGCTCGTCACCTCGCTATGGTTGCGCAGCTGATTGACGATGATCCCGCGCTCGCTCACGAGCACGCGATCTCGGCAAGCCGCCGTGCAGGCCGCATCCCGGTTGCGCGCGAAACCCTCGCGATGACCGCATACCGTACTGGCGACTTTGCGCTTGCGCTGCGGGAGATCCGCACGTTCCGTCGTCTCAGTGGCCGTGATGACCACATCGCGATCCTGGTTGATTCGGAGCGCGGCATGGAGCGTCCTGACAAGGCCATCGAGGCTGGCCTCGCGGTTGACGCAAGTAAGCTCGATACCGAGCAGCGAGTGCACCTCGCGATCGCAATGTCGGGAGCTCGTCTTGATCTCAACCAGACTCAGCAGGCACTGCTCGAGCTTGAGATCCCCGAGCTCAACCCGAACCGTGCGTTCTCCTGGAGCCCCGAGCTCTTTGGCGCATACGCAACCGTCCTTGAGGATCTTGGCCGTGCCGAAGAATCCGAGAAGTGGTTCGCCTACGCCGACCGCGCTGCTGCCGCTCTGCATGAGCACGCAGCCGGCTTCGACCAGCTCGAGGTATTCGAGATCGTTGAAGAAGAGCCCATCGAGTTCGATGAGGACGACGCTTACGAGACTGACAGTTACGACGCTGACGATTCGGCAGAGGGCGCGGATCGCGACAGCGACACCGATGCTCCCGTTGACGACGCTGATGACGCTGCAGGCGCTGACGAAGTAGCAGAGCCAGCACCCGCTGCAGACGCTGATGCTCTTGTCGCAGAGGCAGAAGCAGAAGCAGAGACCGAAGAAGACTCGATGAGCATCGAGGACGAGGTTGCAGAGCTTCTCGCCGAGGCTGGTATCGTCGACACCGCTGGTGAAGACGCTGCTGTCGAGTCTGAAACTGAAGAGGCTGAAACAGCTGACGAGGATGATGCAGACGAGGCGTATGCTGAGGCGTACGTCGAGACAGAGGCTGAATCGGTTGCAGAGCCCGTAGCTGAAGAAGCTGAAGCGGACGCTGCTGACGTAGCTACCGAAGCGCAGAACGACTAACGAGTCGCCTGACTCCTAGGAAGGGTTATCGTGGGGATGTTTAGCCGACGCGGCAAGATGATTGACGCGCCGATTGCGGGTCGCGATGCGATCCTGACCGATCTCGATGGTGTCGTGTACCGCGGCGCAGGCGCGATCCCTGGCGCAGTTGAGCACCTCAACCGTGCGGCTGAGTCGATGCAGATCGGCTACCTCACGAATAACGCTTCGCGCACTGATCGCGACGTGGCAGCACACCTGCAGAGCCTTGGTCTCAAGGCTGCTGTAGATCAGGTTGTCACGTCGCCTCAGGCGGCAGTCACTGTGCTGCGTGAACGCGTCGCTCCCGGTTCGCTCGTGTTCGTTATCGGCGGCGAAGGTATCATGGATGAGCTCGCGAAGGCGGGCTTTCGCACGACGCGCAGTGCAGACGATAACCCCGATGCCGTTGTCCAGGGTTTCGCACCCGAGGTTGGTTGGACCGAGCTAGCTGAGGCGGCGTTCGCGCTCGCTGATCAGCCTGGTCGCGATCCGCTGCCGTGGGTCGCAACCAACACGGACTGGACGATTCCCGTTGCGCGCGGTCTCGCGCCCGGTAACGGCACGCTCGTATCGGCGGTACACACCGCTGTTCAGCGCCTTCCTGAGTTCGCTGGCAAGCCCGAACGCCCCATGTTTGAGACGGCTGCATCGCGCTTCGGCGCGAAGAACCCGCTCATGCTCGGCGATCGTCTTGACACCGACATCAAGGGCGCGCATGAGGCTGGTATCGCCTCGCTGCACGTTCTGACTGGTGCGGATCGTCCCAAGCAGCTCGTTGCTGCATCGCAAGACATGCGCCCCGACTACATTGTGGCTTCGCTCGCAGAGCTGTTTGAGCCGTACCCCGCGACGGAGATCCGCCGTGATGGTTCGGTCAGCGTCGGCAGCGCCCGCGTGCGTATGGACGGTCACATTGCGAGCGTCGTCGACGAGGGTGACAGTGCGATCAACCTATTGCGTGCGGGTTGCGGCGCGATCTGGAACTCGGGTCTCGCGATCTATGGTTTGAAGGTGCCCTCGGTAATCTACGAGGATCACTGGCGTATTTAGTTGTAATTACAAGAATCCCGCTTGGGCAAGCTGCCAATTTCGGTAGCGCTCAAGCGGGATTTTTGTGTTTCTGGGGGTGTTACGCCATTCCGCTGAGCTCGAGCACGATCAACGCGCCGTTCAGCACGACGATGGCGACCGCGATGGCGATGCCTGCTATCCGCAATGGAAGTCGGTTGACGAAGCCACCCATGAGTTCGCTCTTCCCAGTGAGCGCAACGAGCGGGATGATCGCGAACGGGAGACCGAAGGAGAGCACGACCTGGCTGATGATGAGCGACCAGGTTGGATCGATGCCGATGCCCAGAATGATGAGGGCAGGCAAGAGTGTGACGACCCTGCGAACGAGCAAGGGGATCCGCACCCGAAGCAAGCCGGCCATGATCTCAGCGCCCGCGTAGGCACCGACCGAGGTCGATGCGAGGCCGGAAGCGAGCAGGCCGATACCGAAGACAATGCCAACGCCAGCACCGAGATGCGTCGAGATGACGTTTGCTGCGCCATCGATGGTGTCGGTACCGTCGACGCCTTGCAGGCTTGCCGCCGCGAGAATGAGCATGGCGATGTTCACTCCGCCCGCGAGGATGAGCGCGAGGAAGACATCGATCTTTGACGCCTTGAGTAGTCGTTTGATGAGGCGTGGATCATCGCCGGATGCTGCGATGCTCGCGCCGTGACGATCGCGCGACAGTGACGAATGCAGGTAGATCGCGTGCGGCATGATCGTTGCGCCGAGCATGCTCGTGGCGAGCAGGAGCGACTGCACATCGGCGAAACGAGGAACGAGGCCCGCGACGAGCTCGGAGGGATTGATGTTGACGAAGAGCAATCCGCCGACGAAGCCAACGGTGATCACGATGAGCATGAAGATCATGACGCCCTCGAACTGCCGCTGACGTCTGCCTTGCAGCATGAGAATGAGGATCGACAGGATTCCGACCAGAATTCCACCAGGCAAGAGTGGGATGCCGAAGAGAATGTACAGCGCAAGTGCGCCGCCGATCACTTCTGCGAGATCGGTTGCCGCGGCGACAAGTTCAGCCTGCACCCAATAAAGTCTGCGGCTCGTGGTGGACAGCCGTTTGCCGAGTAACGAAGGCAGGCTCTCCCCGGTCACGAGCCCGAGCTTTGCTGACAGGTATTGCACGATCGCCGCCATCGCGTTTGCCAGCACAAGCACCCAGAGGAGCAGGTAGCCGTACTCGGCACCCGCTGACATGTTTGCTGCAACGTTGCCAGGATCGACATACGCAATTGCAGCTACGAACGCAGGACCGAGGAGCGCAAGCAAGCGGTTCTGCGAAGAGCGAATCGTGACCGAAGATGTCCGGGGCATGCACCAAAGTGTATTTCATAAATGCAAGTTGAATGTTCGATGTGTCGAACTTTTGTGAGAAGTGGTGCAACATGCGCCTGACGGGGCGCAACACATGTCTAGTGTCAGCGGTCAGAGATAGTCTGGAACACATGATTACGCAGCAAGAATCCGGGGTCGTTGACGCGGCTGAGGTCGTCGAGCGATGCGCCGAGCAGGTCGGGGTAATCGAGGCGATGCCGCTTGCTGAACGAGCAACCGGGTTTGAGCAGTTGTACAGTGAGCTCGTAACTGAGCTTGAACGTAGCGATGTGGGTGCCGAGTAATGAATAATCAGGCCGCCGATGTACAGCGCAGCGCCACCTGGGAAGGTGACGAGGCCCGCCTTGATCGCGTAGTGGCAGAGCTCGACCTCGCGCGCTCACGCAGTCGCGCGGGTGAGCTCATTGCAGCGGGCGCGGTCACCTGCGACGGGGTGCTTGCGAAGAAAGCCGGTGTGAAGGTCACCGCCGGCGTAGAAGTGACGGTGACCGGTGAAGACCGTTTCGTGAGCCGAGGCGCGCACAAGCTCGTCGCGGCAATCGCAGAGTTCGGGCTCGAACCCCAGGGGCGCGTCACGATGGACCTCGGTGCGTCGACAGGTGGCTTTACTCAGGTACTGCTCGAGCATGACCCCAAGGTGGTGCTGGCAATTGACGTCGGGCATGATCAGATGGTGCCTGCGATTGCTGCTGATCCGCGCGTACGTTCTATTGAGGGCTGTAACGCACGCGAACTCACTGCAGAGCGCCTTGCTGAGCTGACCGGGCAGAACGAGAAACCGAGCCTCATCGTCGCAGACCTATCGTTCATTTCCCTGACTCACATCTTGCCCGCCATCGCCCGGTGCGCGAGTGACGATGCAGAAGCGGCTGTACTGGTGAAACCTCAGTTCGAGGTAGGCCGTGTGCGCAACGGCATTGTCCTTGACCCAGCGCAGTGGGAGTCGGCGATCCGCACAGTAATGGGGGCCGCTGCAGAGCACGGCTTCATGACTCGCGGCATTGCGCCCTCGCCGATCCTTGGCGGAGAAGGGAATCGAGAATTTCTTTTGTGGATCGCGCGCGGTACGCCCGGCGATCAGACAGAATGGGATGCGCGGATCACCGAGCTGTGCACGGTGACTGCTGAACGCAGTGGAGCGGCAACCGGGAGGACCAACTGATGACCCAGGCACCAGTGCGGCGCATGCTGATCGTCTCGCACACATTCCGTGAAGAGGCTGTGAGTGCGACCGTAGAGACAGTTCGGCGACTCCGCGAACGTGACGTGGTTCCGGTGCTCACTGCAGAAGACCAGGCCGAGTTCGCTCCATACTTGGCCCCCGCTCGCACCGAGGTACTCGGCGTCGACACCGAGATCGAAGACCTTGAAGTGGCGATCGTGCTTGGCGGTGACGGCACTATTCTGCGTGCGGCCGAGGTGCTTCGTGACTCAGCGTGCCCGATTGTGGGCGTCAACCTCGGTCATGTTGGCTTTCTCGCTGAAATGGAAATGCACGACCTTGAGTTCACGATCGATTCGGTGTTGCAGCGTCGCTACACCGTCGAAGAACGACTCACGCTTGACGTGCGTGCTGAGCATGAAGGCGAAACGATTGCCGCAACATGGGCGCTGAACGAAGTGAGCGTTGAAAAGCGTCGCCGCATGCTCGAGGTGGCGACAGGCGTAGATGGTCGTCCGCTGACCTCCTTCGCTTGTGATGGTGTCGTGGTGGCAACCCCAACGGGGTCAACAGCATACGCATTCTCCGCTGGCGCTCCTGTCGTCTGGCCCGGGGTGCAAGCCTTGCTGATGGTGCCGATCGCGGCGCACGCGCTCTTCAACCGGCCAGTGGTAACCGGACCCGATTCGACCATCACCGTCGAGATCCTCCCTGAAAACATCGGCCCGGGCGTCATGTGGTGCGATGGTCGCCGCCGCACTGAGCTACCCGCAGGTTCTGTGGTGATTGTGAGTCGATCAGCCCAGACCGTGCGCCTTGCGCGCCTTGACGAGTCACCGTTCTCCGAGCGCCTCGTTCGCAAATTCCACCTACCAGTTGAAGGCTGGCGCGGTCACGGAGGGCGGGCCGCATGATTGAAGAACTCCAGATTCGTGATCTCGGTGTGATTGCAGAGACCGTGCTGCCGCTCGGACCCGGCTTCACCGCCATTACGGGCGAAACTGGCGCGGGTAAGACGATGGTCGTCACCGCGCTCGGCCTGCTGATGGGTGAGCGCGCAGACGCAAGCAGCGTTCGTGCAGGTGCCTCGCAGGCGCGCGTGAGTGGAATTGTGCGCATTGAAGCAACAGAGTTCCCAGACATCGCAGCGATCGTCGACGAGGTCGGTGGTGCGATTGAAGATAGCGAACTCGTTTTGAGTCGCACGGTGAACGCCGAGGGGCGCAGCCGTGCGGTTGCCGGTGGCGTTGGTGTGCCGGTCGGTGCGCTTGGGCGCCTCGCAGAGCAGCTCTTTGCCGTTCACGGCCAATCAGAACAGCTGCGCCTGAAATCAACGGCTGCTCAGCGCGAGACGCTTGACCGATTCGCTGGTTCTGCGCTTGCCACCGTCGCGAAAAAGTACCGCGCTGCTCACGATGAACGCACCAATCTCGAACGCCGCATCACTGAACTGCGTGACACGCGTGACGCAGTGACGGCTGAAGCGAATCGACTGCGCGAAGAGCTTGAGCTCATCCAAGAGGTGAACCCTGAGCCTGGCGAAGAGCGTGAACTTGCCTCCCGCATCGAGGTACTCGCAAACGTCGAAGCGCTGCGCGACGCAGCAACCGCTGCACAGAATGCCGTGGCAAACGAGGGCGATGATCCGATGTCGCGTGACGCAGCCGGCCTGATCGATGATGCGTTGCACCACCTTGACCGTGTGACCGGCGTCGATCCACGTCTTGACGCCGTGGCAAATATGCTGCGAGAAGCGCGCTTCCAACTCGCAGACGCTGGCCGGGACCTCGCAGAGTACGCGAGTGATCTCGACGAAGAGGGGCCTGCAGAGCTCGAACGGGCGAACGAACGAATGTCAGCGCTCAAGCGCGTGCTGCGGCTCTTTGGCGAAGACACGGAAGCCGTCCTCGCGTACGCTGAGACGGCTGCAGAACGACTTGCTGACATTGAGGGTGAGGGTAGCTCAGAAGAGGCGCTCACGGCGCTTCTCGACGAATGTCTGGTGCTGGAAAGCGAGTTGGCAGGAAAGCTGACTGAGCTCCGCTCAAAGGCTGCAACGAAGCTCCGTAAGGGCGTTACCGCAGAACTGCGGCAACTCGCGCTCCCAGACGCAGACTTCATCGTCACGGTCGAGCCGCTTGGCTCGTTCGCGGGTCACGGGGCCGACGAGGTGCAGTTCCTGTTGAGTCCGCATCCAGGCGCGTCGCCGCGACCAGTCGCGAAGAGTGCCTCCGGCGGCGAGCTCTCACGTGTCATGCTTGCACTTGAAGTGGTATTGGCCGGCGCAGACCCCGTGCCCACCTTCGTGTTTGACGAGGTGGACGCTGGCATCGGTGGCGCGGCAGCAATCGAGATCGGTCGCAGGCTCGCTCGTTTGGCGCAAACCTCGCAGGTCATTGTGGTGACGCATCTCGCGCAGGTCGCTGCCTTTGCGAACAACCACCTGCAGGTCGTGAAAGACTCCTCGGGCGGGTTCACTGAAAGCAGCTGTACTCGGCTTGAAGGCGAGGCCAGAATTGATGAGATGGCGCGCCTGCTATCAGGGCTCTCAAGTTCAGAAAGTGCACGCGAACATGCCAACGAGCTCCTGAACCTTGCCCCTTGAATCTGCCTAACGCTCTGATAATCTGACGCTATGAGCAAGCTATTCGGGCACAAGAACGAAGACGCGACTTCGCCGAGCGAAGAGACGATCGTGGAGACCAAGTCCGAAGCCTCTTCAGGCGTCGTACATGCGAACATCGAAGAGATGGATGCTGACCTCCGGGAACTGTATCGTGATGCACGATCAGCGGCAGTTGAGGCACAAGCCGAATCAGGAGACAAGCGCAATCGCTTTGTCACTATGCGCAGCCCCTTTGTGCTGGGCTTCACCATCACGCTTGGTGTGCTCGTGGCTATCCTCGTCGGCGACATGTTTGGTCAGCTCAGCACGATCATCATGTACGTGGTTGCCGCGCTCTTCATCGCGCTTGGTCTTGACCCCGTAGTTCGCAAGTTTGAAAAGCGCGGCATGAAGCGACCGGTCGGCATCGCTGTCGTGTTCCTCGGCTTTATCGCGATCATCGCCACCATTTTGGCGATCGTGATTCCGATGATTGCGCACCAGGTGAACCTGTTGATTCAGAGCGCACCCGAACTGGTGACCGACATCACTTCCAAAGCCTGGTACAAGGACATCAACGAGCGCTTCGGCCAGTACATCGACTTCCAGGCGCTACTGAAATCAGGTCAAGACCTGATCAGTAAGCCCGAGAACTGGACGCAAGTCGCCGGTGGCGTCTGGCAGGCAGGCATGGGCATTGCAAATGGACTCACTGCTGCGCTCATCATCCTGATTCTGAGCCTGTACTTCCTCTCCTCGATGCGATCAATCAAGCGCGGCTTCTACACGCTCGTGCCTCGTAGCGGGCGCGCAAAGGTGATCGACATCACCGAGCAGGTTGCTGGCTCGGTCGGCGGCTACGTGAACGGCATGGTGCTGCTCGCGCTCATGAACTCGATTCTGGGGTTCATCATGATGCTTATCGTCGGCGTACCGTTCGCTGGCTTGGTCGCGGTGGGTGTGTTCATTCTCGCGCTCATCCCACTCATCGGTTCGGTGATGGCAACGGTTCTCGTGGGCATTGTGGCGCTATTCAACTCGCCCATGACGGCACTTGTCGCTGTAATTTATTACCTCGTGTACATGCAGATTGAGTCGTACGTCTTCACACCGCGCATCATGAATCGTGTCGTCGCGGTTCCCGGCGCGCTCGTCGTGATTGGCGCCCTCGCCGGCGGTACTTTGCTCGGTTTGCTTGGCGCTCTTATCTCGATTCCGGTGACGGCTTCGATCCTCATGATCATCAAGCAGGTCTGGGTTCCGCGCCAAGAAACCCGGTAATTCGCACAACTGTCCAGTACTCTCCAGAATCAGCTGATAGGATCAAAGCCCGTGGAAGCAGAGCTAAACGCGGAACAGCGTAAAACGACCAAGCACATCTTTGTCACCGGCGGCGTCGTCTCGTCACTCGGCAAGGGTTTGACGGCAGCTAGCCTGGGCAACCTGCTCACCGCGCGCGGTCTGCACGTGGTTATGCAGAAGCTTGACCCCTACCTGAACGTCGATCCGGGCACGATGAACCCGTTCGAGCACGGCGAGGTATTCGTTACCGACGACGGCGCAGAGACCGATCTTGATATCGGCCACTACGAGCGTTTCCTCGGCATCAATCTTTCGCGCGCGGCAAACGTAACGACCGGACAGATCTACTCTGACGTGCTCGCAGCCGAGCGTCGCGGAGATTACCTTGGCGCAACCGTCCAGGTCATCCCGCACATCACCAACGAGATCAAGCGCCGCATGCGTCTCCAGGCTGAGCAGGATCCCCAGCCTGACGTCATCATCACCGAAATCGGTGGCACCGTCGGCGACATCGAGTCGCAGCCGTTCCTTGAGTCGGCACGTCAGGTTCGCCACGAGCTCGGCCGCAAGAACGTCATCTTCGTGCACGTTTCGCTGGTTCCCTTCATGGGGGCATCGGGTGAACAGAAGACCAAGCCGACCCAGCACTCGGTTGCTTCGCTCCGTTCGGTTGGTATCCAGCCTGACGCGCTCGTCCTTCGCAGTGACCGTCCCGTCACCAAGGAGAACCTCTCGAAGATCGCACTCATGTGTGACGTCGAAGAGGGCGCAGTCGTGAACGCTATTGACGTCAAGAGCATCTACGACCTGCCGAAGCTTTTCAACGATCAGGGCCTCGACCAGACCGTCGTTGAGCACCTCGGCCTCGCTGAGCGTGCACCCAAGGTTGACTGGGCGGCATGGCAGCCCGTCCTTGATGCGGTGCACAACCCCAAGGGTGAGGTCACTATCGGCCTCGTCGGCAAGTACATTGATCTTCCTGACGCGTACCTCTCGGTCACCGAAGCACTTCGTGCAGGCGGCTTCGCTCACGCGACCAAGGTCAACATCAAGTGGATCCCGTCTGACACCTGCGAGACCCCCGAGGGTGCTCGTGAGCAGCTCGGCGGCATGGACGCAATCTGCGTTCCCGGCGGCTTCGGCATCCGCGGTATCGAGGGCAAGCTCGGCGCACTCCGTTTCGCTCGCGAGAACGGCCTGCCCGCACTCGGCCTCTGCCTTGGCATGCAGGCAATGGTCATCGAGTACGCGCGTAACGTTGCTGGTCTCGAGGGCGCTTCGTCTACCGAGTTCGATCCTGAGACCGCTGTTCCCGTCATCGCAACGATGGCCGAGCAGCGCGCGCACATCGACGGCGGCGACCTCGGTGGCACCATGCGCCTCGGCCTCTACGATGCGAAGCTCGCTGACGGCTCGCTCGCGGCCGACCTGTACGGCTCGACCATGGTCGAAGAACGTCATCGTCACCGCTACGAGGTCAACAACCAGTTCCGTGATCAGATCGCTGCCGCTGGTCTGAGCTTCTCGGGCACCAGCCCCGATGGCGAGCTCGTTGAGTTCGTCGAGCTGCCCCGCGACGTGCACCCGTACTACATCGCAACCCAGGCGCACCCTGAGCTGCGCTCGCGTCCGGGCACGCCCCACCCGCTCTTCGCTGGCCTCGTAGGCGCAGCAATCGAGCGCCGTGAGGCTACGCACCTCTTCGAGGTGGAGAACAACGGTGGCGCAAACGCCTAACCCCGAACTCGGGGCGTCGTTCGACGGCTCGCTCGTAGACGCACCCGCACGCGATGTGCGGGTGCTCTCGAGCGAGCTCGTCGCGAACGGCTATGTGTGGGACCTGCGCCGGGATCGATTCGCCTATGGCGATACCGAACTTGTGCGGGACTACATTGATCACCCTGGCGCCGTCGCAGTCGTTGCGCTCGATGACGCCGGTCGGGTGCTGCTCATCCAGCAGTACCGACACCCCATCGCGCACCGCGACTGGGAACTTCCCGCAGGTCTCATGGACGTCGCGGGGGAGCCCGGCCATCTGGCCGCTGCCCGCGAGCTCGCAGAAGAGGCAGACCTCGCTGCTGAGCGCTGGGACTTGCTCATTGACCTCTTCCTGACCCCCGGCGGATCGTCGGAGGCCATGCGCATCTTCCTCGCACGCGATGTGCACCCCACTCAGCACACCTTCGAGCGTGAAGCCGAAGAGGCCGACATGCTTACAGCTTGGGTGCCGCTCGAGGAGGCCGTCCTTGCAGTGCTTGAGGGGCGCGTAAAGAACGCGGTCACCGCAGGCGGTATCTTGGCCGCTGCAACCGCACGTTCGCTCGACTGGTCGACGCTGCGTGCTGCCGACACTGCATGGCCCGCGCGCGATACTGTGCGTGGCGAGCGTTCGAAGTAGTACCCATGGCGGTCACGTTCGATGCGGCTGCCGAGCGGTGGCTGCGCCATCTCGTGATTGAGCGCGGCCTTTCGGAGAACACGTTGAAGGCCTATCGCGCCGACCTTGCTGCGTACGGCGAGTGGCTTTCGGCCGAACAGGTCACCGATCTCGCGCGGGTGACGCCAGCGCTGCTCTCTGCCTTTGTGGTCAGCCTGTCTGCTGGCGGAGATGAGGATGCTGGGGGATCCGCACCCCTGTCACCAGCGACCGTCACGCGCCGAACTTCGACTGTGCGTGGGCTCCATCGGTTCCTGTTCGAAGAAGGGCTGCTTGAGGAGTTTGCTGGCCGCGGAGTTCGCACGCCGAAGAAAGCCCAGCGGCTACCGAAGGCACTCACGATCGAGGAAGTCACCGCGCTACTCGAGGCGACGGGCGGTGACGATCCTGTTGCGCTGCGCGATCGGGCCCTGCTTGAGTTGCTGTATGCGAGCGGTGCGCGCGTGAGCGAGGTTGCTGATCTCGATCTCGATGATCTCGTTGGTGGTCATACTGCCGGTGACGCGTGGGCAGATCCGGCCCGCGTACTCAGCGAAGGCGGCTTCCTGCGCGTAACGGGCAAAGGCTCGAAGCAGCGGATCGTGCCATACGGCCGGCACGCTGGTTCGGCGCTGGCTGCCTACCTGGTGCGCGCGCGGCCCGCGATGGTCGAGCGTGGCAAGGGAACTCCCGCGCTGTTTGTCGGCCCCCGCGGTGCTCGGTTGTCGCGGCAGAGCGCCTGGCTGGTCATTCGCGCGGCGGCGGATCGTGCCGAGATCACCGCAGAGGTTTCTCCGCATACGCTGCGCCACTCGTTCGCCACCCACTTGCTCGCTGGCGGTGCCGACGTGCGAACCGTGCAGGAACTGCTCGGTCATTCATCGGTGACCACCACCCAGATTTACACGCAGGTGACTCCTGATACGTTGCGGGAGCACTATGTGATGTCGCATCCGCGAGCGAAGTAGATGCTGAGGGGCGATTTCTGACGGTTTGCACTGCTTCGCCACACCGAAATACACGCCGTGATGCAACCTTCAAATGTCAGTGGCCAGCGATAAGCTTGAGCCGAATCACGACCCCCAAGGAGAGTGCACGATGGCGAACAAAGGCGAGCTTGGACCAACCGGTCGACCGGTGCGTGTCATTACGCCGCCTGAGTTCCTTGAAACGCACGGCCCTGCACGCATCATCGCGATGTGTAACCAGAAGGGTGGCGTCGGTAAGACGACCACGACCATCAACCTGGGTGCAGCGCTCGCACGCTACGGCCGTCGGGTGCTCGCGGTAGATTTCGATCCCCAGGGCGCTTTGTCAGCAGGCCTCGGCGTTCCCGCGCATGAGGTCCCGACGATCTACGACCTCATGCTTGGCAAGATCAAGAACCCGCACGAGGTTATCCAGAACACGGCGACCCCCGGCCTTGACGTGATTCCCGCAAACATCGACCTGTCTGCCGCCGAGGTGCACCTCGTGAGTGAGGTCGCCCGCGAGCAGATCCTCGGTTCGGTGCTGCGCCGCGTTGCTGACGACTATGACGTCATCCTCATCGACTGCCAGCCTTCGCTCGGCTTGCTCACCGTGAATGCCCTGACGGCGGCGCATGGCGTGCTCATTCCGCTCGCGTGCGAGTACTTCGCGCTTCGCGGTGTTGCGTTGCTGATCGAGACGATTGAAAAGGTGCGCGATCGCCTGAACCCAGCGCTCGAGCTCGATGGCATTATCGCGACGATGTACGACCCGCGCACACTGCACGCCCGTGAGGTACTTGAGCGTGTGGTCGAGACCTTTGGTGAGAAGACGTTTGACACCGTTATTGGCCGTACAGTGAAGCTGCCTGACGCTTCGGTCGCGGCACAGTCGATTCTTGACTACGCACCCTCGAACGCGGCAGCTGAGGCCTATCTCACGCTGGCCCGTGAGATCGTGCAGCGCGGCATAGTCGCATGACCCGAACTGGCGCTCACATGGACACACACGCTGAGACGCCAGACACTCTTTTGCCGGGCGCTCAGGCGGGCGCAGCAACGTCGCTGCCGGCAGATGCAGATGATGGCGGCTTCCGGGTAAGTCTTGAGGTCTTTGACGGTCCATTCGACCTGTTGCTCAGTCTCATCGGCAAACACGAGCTCGATATCACCGAGGTCTCGTTGAGCCTCGTCACCGACGAGTTTATTTCGTACCTTGGCACGCTCGAAGGACAGGGGCTGATCGAGCTTGATCAGGCCTCCGAATTCTTGGTCGTCGCGGCGACCCTGCTCGACATGAAGATCGCGAGCCTGTTGCCACAGGGCGAGGCTGTCGATGCCGAAGACATCGCGCTGCTTGAAGCGCGTGACCTGCTGTTTGCGCGACTGCTGCAGTACCGTGCGTTCAAGCAGGCGAGCGCCTGGTTCGCCGGGAAGCTTACGACAGAGGCCGGTCGTCACCCGAGGCAGGTCCCTCTTGACGCGAAGTACCGAGGCAAAGGCCCCGAGCTACTCTGGACCTTGACGGCGGAAGACTTCGCAGCAGTCGCGACGCTCGCGTTTGCGCCGCGGGCAATACCAGTTGTCGGGCTTGACCACCTGCACGCCCCGCTCGTATCGATTCGCGAGCAGGCGGCAATAGTTGTGGCAATGCTGCGAAGCGACGGTGCGCTGAGTTTCCGGCACCTCATCGCAGGGGTTGACATGTCAACCGAACGAGGCGTGATTGTTGCCAGATTCCTCGCGATTCTTGAGCTGTATCGACGCGGCTCGGTGCTGTTTGACCAGGCAGAACCTCTTGGCGACTTGCACGTGCAGTGGGTTGGCGACGAATGGAGCGAGGACGAACTCGCTACCCTGGGAAGTGATTATGACTGACGATCAGCAGACACCGACAGCGCTCGCAGCAGCTCGTGAAGCGCACTCGCTTTCACAGCAGCTCGAGGCGCTGCTCATCGTGGCCGACCAGCCGCTGTCGGCAGTCGAGCTCGCAGCCGCGACAGATCACCCCGTGCGGCTCGTGCGATCCGCGCTCGCCGCCCTCGTGGCTGACTACAACGGCACCGACGAGACACTCGCAAGCAGTGGCACACCTCGCGGCTTCGAACTGCGCGAGACGGCAAACGGATTCAGGCTCTATGTGCGAGAAAGCCTCGACCCGATCGTGGCTGATTTCGTGCAGCAGACCACCCCAGCCAAGCTGTCGCAGGCGGCGCTCGAAACGCTCGCGGTAATCGCGTATCGGCAGCCCATTACGAGGGGTGCAATCGCGTCGATCCGCGCAGTAAACGTAGACTCGGTAGTACGCACCCTGCTGGGCCGCGGGCTCGTGGAAGAGGTAGGGCTCGAGCCCGAGACCAACGCGACCCTGTATGGCACAGGTGACATGCTGCTTGCGCAGCTGGGAATTGATCACCTGTCACAGCTTCCGCCGATCGCGCCGCTCCTCGAAGACGGCACTGAAGGATTTGACCATGAAGAACTCTGACCGCAACGACTCGAACGACTTCGGTGGCTCGTTCACCGTCGATGGCGAAGCTGTCGAGGTCGACCTGGCCGAATTCGGCTGGGAACCCCGTACGTCGGCGGCACCCCAGCCGGTGGATGAGCGTCCGCGCCTCCAGAAGGCACTTGCGCACGCCGGCATCGCATCACGACGTGCCTGCGAGACGCTCATCACGAGCGGTCGTGTCACTGTGAACGGCGAAGTTGAACTCGAGCTTGGCTCGCGTCTGAACCCTGGCGATGAGGTGCGCGTCGACGGCGTCGTCGTCCAGCTCGATGTTTCAAAGCGCTACTTCGTGCTCAACAAGCCGACCGGTGTCGTGTCAACGATGGCAGATGAAGACGGTCGCCCTGACTTGCGCGAGTTCACCGAAAAGATCGGCACCGCACCGGCTGACCGCCTGTACAACGTCGGCCGCCTCGACACTGACACGAGTGGCCTGCTCATCCTCACCAACGATGGCGACCTCGCGCACGCGCTTTCCCACCCGAGCTTCGGCGTGCAGAAGACGTACATTGCCAAGGTGCGCGGCCGCGTGCGCCCCGGCACCGTGCAGCAGCTGAAAGACGGCATCGAGCTGAAAGATGGGCCGATCAAGGCAGATCGAGTCAAGCTGCTCCCCGATACCTCGAACAGCACGAACACCCTGATCGAACTCACTATCCACTCTGGCCGCAACCGCATCGTGCGACGCATGATGGCAGAGGTGGGTCACCCGGTCCTCGAACTCGTGCGCCGCAGCTTTGGTCCGCTCAACCTCGGCACACTCGGCCTCGGCGAATTGCGTGAAATGTCGGCGGCTGAGCGAGGTGCGATCCTCTCCGCAGTTGAAGATGGTGGTCAGAAAGAGACCGCGCGCTCGAACCGTGAGAGCGAGAACACCGCCAAGCAGCAGGTGCGCAACAAGCGCCGCCCCATCACCGCAGGTCGCCCCGGCGACGGCGCAGGTGCGCGCGGCATGCGCGGCATTGCAGCAAAGGGCAACCCGCACGGCCGCGGCGGTGCTGGGCGCGGAAACAACGGTGGCGACGGCAACAACGGCGGTAAGAACAATGGCGGTGGCTCAGGCCGCCGTGACAACCGAGGAGGACAGCGATGAGTCCAGCTCCCCACACGTTTGTGAATCGCGTGACTGGCTCCGTGCACATCATTGGTGCGGGCTTACTCGGTGCGAGCATCGGGCTCGGCCTGCGCGAACGCGGCATTGAGGTCACCCTTGAAGATCAGTCGCCCACCGTGGTCGCGCTCGCCGCAGACTACGGCGCGGGCCGCGCACGGGGCGAGAACGATCCGCATCCCTCGATTGTGATCGTCGCAACCCCGCCCGATGTCGTCGCAGACGTCGTGGCAGGTGCGCTGGCACGCTTCCCTGAGGCAGTCGTTACCGACGTTGCCAGCGTAAAGCTTGCGCCGTTCGTCGAGCTCAAGCGTCGCGGCGTCGATCTCACGAACTACGTTGGATCGCATCCGATGGCTGGCCGCGAACGTGGCGGCGCGATCATGGCTCGTGCAGACCTGTTCACCGCTCGACCGTGGGTGATCTGCCGCGACGAAGAAACCCCCGCGAGCGTGCTCTCGGCCGTCGAAGCAATTGCGCTCGACCTTGGCTCGGTGCTCCTCGAAATGACGCCTGAAGAACACGACCGTTCGGTCGGTCTTGTCTCCCACGTTCCCCAGGTGGTTTCGAGTCTGCTTGCTGCGCGTCTCGTACCCGCACCTGAGCTGTCGATGAACCTGGCGGGAGCCGGCGTGCGCGACACCACGCGCATCGCGGCAAGCGACCCCGAACTTTGGGTGCAAATTCTTGGTGCGAACAGCGAGCCGATCGTTGAAGTACTCGACGCCTTCGTTGCCGACGTGCAGCAGTTTGCTGACGCACTACGTGAAATTGAGGCGCCTGGCTCAAAGCGCAGGGTCGCAGACCTCATGGCGCAGGGAAATCTCGGCGTAAAGCGGCTCCCGGGCAAGCACGGATCGAGCGAAAGATTTACCGCAATTACGGTGCTTATCGACGATCAGCCAGGCGAGCTCGCCCGCTTGCTCACCGAACTCGGAGATCTGGGTATTAACATGGAAGACTTGCGCCTTGAGCACTCGCCGGGCGCAGAGATCGGATTCGCGGAGATCGCGGTGCTGCCAGAAGTGGCAGAACGCGCGACGACCGACCTTACTGAGCGCGGATGGAGGACGCTGTAATGACCGAAGCAATGCTCGTCGCAATCGACGGCCCCGCAGGCAGCGGCAAATCTAGCGTCGCTCGTAAGGCAGCGGATCGCCTCGGCTTTGGCATCCTCGACACGGGCGCGGCCTACCGCACGCTCGCATGGTCGGCGCTGCACACCGGTACCGATCTTGAAAATGAAGCCGCCGTGCTCGAACTCATGGACGCGTGGTCGTATCAGACCACGCTACAGGGGGAGCAGCGCATAGGGGTCGAACTGTCGAGTGCTGACGGATCCGCGACCCATGACGTCACCAGTGAGATTCGCGAGCCTGCCATTAGTGGTCAGGTGAGCCGAGTTTCCAAGCACCCGCAGGTACGTGAGCGGTTGAACGAGATGTTCCGCGACATCGTGGCAACGTCGGGTTTGCCCGGCGTTGTTATCGAAGGTCGCGACATCACCACTGTCGTTGCTCCGAATGCGCCGGTTCGCATTCTGATGACGGCGTCCCCCGAGGTGCGCGCAACCCGGCGAGCAGGCGAACTGCCCGGTGCGACGCACGAGCAGGTGCTTGCAGACATCACCGCGCGTGATGCGAAAGATGCGCTCGTGGTGGATTTCCTTAACCCCGCCCCCGGGGTAACGCTCGTTGATACGAGTGATCTTGACTTTGAACAGTCGATTCAGGCTGTGATTGACATCGTAGAGGCCGTCCGTGCCTCGGAACAGGACCCCCGATGACGACCCAGAACGAACAACTGGATCCGGCAGGCGAAGAATTCGACGCCACCGAGATCGACGCCACCGAGGTCATCGTTGGTGAAGGCTTCGACGCGGAGCTGACCGACGAGGAGCGCCTGCGTAGCATGCGCTCGACCCTGAACACGTTCGAGCTCGACGAAGACGACCACCAGGTTCTCTTTGGCGAGGACGGCGAGTTCCTCGGCTTCCAGGAAAAGCTTGCGGAGGCACTTCCCGTTGTCGCGATCGTTGGTCGCCCGAACGTTGGCAAGTCGGCGCTCGTGAACCGTATCCTTGGCCGCCGTGAGGCAGTCGTGGAAGACATCCCCGGTGTGACCCGTGACCGCGTCACCTACACCGCTGAATGGGCTGGCAAGCGCTTCTCGCTCGTCGATACCGGCGGCTGGGAGCCCGACGCAAAGGGCATCGACGCTTCGGTTGCACTGCAGGCTGAGATCGCTATCGAGCTCTGCGACGTCGTCCTCTTCGTCGTTGACTCGCGAGTTGGCCCCACCTCGACCGATGAGCACGTTGTGCAGCTGCTTCGCCGCACCAACAAGCCCGTCTTCCTCGTTGCGAACAAGGTCGACGACGCTGTGCTTGAGCCCGAAGCTGCTCAGCTTTGGTCGCTCGGCCTTGGCGAGCCCCGTGCCGTCTCGGCACTGCACGGTCGCGGCGCAGCTGACCTGCTCGACGACGTCGTCAAATCGCTTCCCGAGGAATCGGCTGTCGCAACGCCCAAGCTCGCAGGCCCCCGCCGCGTTGCACTGCTTGGTCGCCCGAACGTTGGCAAGTCGAGCCTCCTCAACAAGGCTGCAGGCGAAGAGCGCGTTGTCGTCAACGAGCTCGCTGGCACCACGCGTGACCCCGTCGATGAGCAGGTGGAGATCGCGGGCCGTGTCTGGACCTTCGTCGATACTGCAGGTATCCGTCGCCGCGTGCGCCAGCAGAAGGGCGCTGACTTCTACGCGACCCTCCGTACCCAGGCTGCGCTCGAAAAGGCAGAGGTTGCCGTCGTTCTGATCGATGTCACCGCTGAGATCTCCGACCAGGACCTCCGTATCATCGACCTCGTGCTCGAGTCGGGCCGCGCGCTCGTACTTGCGTTCAACAAGTGGGACCTGCTTGACGACGAGCGTCGCCGCTACCTCGAACGTGAGATCGAGGCTGACCTCGCTCACGTCGACTGGGCACCCCGAGTGAACATCTCGGCACGTACCGGCCGCCACCTTGAGAAGCTCGTACCCGCGCTCGAGACCGCACTTGACTCGTGGGATTCGCGTATTCCCACCGCGAAGTTCAACGCGTTTATCGCAGAACTTACCCAGGAGAACCCGCACCCCGTGCGCGGCGGCAAGCAGCCCCGTATTCTCTTCGGCACCCAGGTGCAGAACCGCCCGCCCACGTTCGTGCTCTTCACGACCGGCTTCCTGGACCCCGGCTACCGCCGCTTCATCCAGCGCCGTCTGCGCGAGACCTTCAACTTCGAGGGCAGCCCGATCGTGCTGAACATGCGTATCCGCGAGAAGCGTCCCCGTCCGTAAGCGACGCGGCCGCGCCTCGTGCGCACATGAACAGAGCGGGTGCCTCAGCGATCAAGCTGAGGCACCCGCTCTGTGCTGTTTGTGGGCGCGTGCCCAGCGACGAATTTCCCGCTAGCTCCACAGCTCAGAGAACGCTACGTCTCGGCCAAGAATGCGCTCGGCCGCGCGATGTCCCGACATGAGTGCCGCAGTCACGGTCGCGGGATCATCGGTCCACGTCGCTTCGCCCGCGAGGTGCAACACATCCCCAACGGGATTCGCGAGCAGATCGTGTTCCTCCGGGCGTGCACCAGGAATCATGTAGGCGTACGAGCCACGCGACCACCGGTCGTCCTGCCAGCGGGTCACGTTCACCTGCGTTGGCACGGCAACACGATCACCGTAGAGTGCGCGCAGCTCGGCCAATACGGCATCGACGATCCGATCATCTGACCACCCACGCGTTTCCTGCGCGCACGGGCCGGCCGCGAACGTGAGGAGCGTCGGCTCGTCTGCCACAGCGGTGAGGTCGTACCACGAGTGCCACCAGTGGCTCTCCGCGCCCTGGCGACGAATCGCATAGACATCGTCATCCCAGAACTTCTCAGAGAACCTGATGAACACTTTCTCAAAGGCGTTCATACGCAGACCAGCGAGCGCACGGGCATTGGTTTCCGGGAGGGGCGGATCAATCACAAACTCCGTCGACTGCAGCACGCCAACGGGCACGGTGATGATCACACGATCAGCGGTGAAGATGCCGCGGTTGGACGTTACCTCGACGCCCGATCCGCCCCACCTCACCATGGTGACCTCGTGCTCAAGCCGGATATCGAGGCCTCGCGCAAGGTTGGTCGCGAGCGCGTCATAGCCTTCCGGGAAGACGACTTCGTCACCGTCGATTGCATCATCGTCGAGACCGTGGGCATCGAGATCATCGATCCATGCCCCGTACTGCTCTTCTGAACGGTGGCGGAAGTACTCGCGCGCACGTTCGGTCCGCTCGGCTTCCCAGTCGAGGCTCGCAAACGTGCGCTCGACGACATCACCGTATGATTCACCGAGCTGCGATGCCGCGATCGTGTGCACGAGCTGCGCGTCAACCGCGTGGAGGTCAGCAGTGAACTGCTTGGCTGCTGCCGTCGACAGTCGCACGTTGTCAGGGCCGTAGTAAGCCATGGGGCGGCTGTCTGGTTGGTATCCGCCGACGGTGAACTCCACCATAGGCATTCCGAAGGCGCGTGCGGCCTCGTAGACGGGGCTGTCGACAATGCCGTGAATCCACGAAGCGCCGAGGTCGGTCACCTTGCCGTTTGCGCGCTCAGAATGCACGCGCCCACCGACGCGATCGCGTGCTTCGAGCACCGTGACGCTGCGGCCAGCACGCGCGAGCAGCGATGCCGCGGTGAGGCCAGAAACTCCGGCACCAATGATGAGGGTGTCAACGTGAGTCATTTGACGCTCCAATGCGGGACATGACAAGAATCTGGGGACATGGGCAGCGGCTTACTCGTCGGGAACGAGTACGGGGGTATCGCGGTTGAGGCTCTCGCCGCGGAAGAACGGGCGTGAATTCGGGCGCATCGCCCAAAGCCCCATCAGCACGAAACCAAGGCCGATTGCGCCAACACCGATGACAAACGCGCCGCCGATGCCGAACAGAACGGTGTTGCCGTAGTCGGTCGCCCACATATCAATTGCCGACTGGATGAAGGCGTAGGTGAGCATCAGGCCGCCAAGCAACGGCAGGATGCCGCGCATCCACAGGTTGCGAGCATTGTCGCGCAGGGTGTCACGGAAGTACCAGACACAGGCGAACGAGGTCAACGCGTAGTACAGCGCGACGGCGAGACCCATCGAGGTGAGCGAGTCGGCGAGCATGTCTGTCGAGACGAGTGACATGACGACGTAGTAGACGATTGAGGCGATTCCCATCACGAGCGTTGAAAACCACGGAGTCTTGAACTTCGGGTGCACCGACGCGAATTTTGCGGGGAGTGCGCGGTAGACCGCCATGGAAAGAGTGCCGCGTGCGGTGGGCAGAATAGTGGTCTGGGTCGAGGACGCTGCCGAAACCATTACCGCAAGAATGAGGAACCAGCCCCACGGGCCAAAGAGGACATCGCGGAGCACAATAAATACGTCATCGAGGTTCGCCGCATTCGTGAGGCCGAACCCGGTCTCGCCGAAGCCGGCGAACATCATGACCGCGATCGAGACGCCAACGTAGACAACGATGAGCACGACGATGCTCGAGAGGGCAGCGCGACCGGGGGTCTTGCGCGGGTTCTTCGTTTCTTCGTTGAGCGCAAGGCAGGTGTCCCAACCCCAGTAGATAAAGAGCGCCAGCAAGACTGCCTGCATGAAGCCGCTCCAGCTGCCGAGCTCTGCGGGGTTAAACCAGCTCCAGCTAAACGCGATCGAATCAGGGTTGCTGCCGTCGAGCGCATGCACGAGCGCGAGCACGCCAAAGAGGAGGAGCGCTCCCATCTGAATCACCATGAGCACCATCTGCATGCGGTCACCGATTTGGACGCCGAGCATGCTGATTCCCGACATGATCGCGATAAAGACCACGGAGGTAATAACCACAATGGTCTGATCGTTCGCGAACTCTTCGTTCCCCAGGAGGTACCAGAAATAGCGGCCTGTGATCTCGCCGACGTTGGCCATCACCATGACTCCTGCAACGGCTACGGCCCAGCCGCCGATCCAGCCGGTGACCGGCCCGAACGCTTTGGTGCCCCACACGAAAGTGGTGCCGCAGTCAGGCGCGACACGGTTCAGCTCTTGGTATGCGAACGCTGCAAACACCATCGGAATACACGCAACGACGAACACGAGCGGAGCCTGCGCACCAACCGCGACAATGACGTAACCGAGCGTCGCAGCGAGCGAGTACAGCGGGGCTGTCGATGAAAGGCCAATGATTGTTGACCCAACGACGCCCAGGGTGCCTTGGCTTAATCCCTTGCCAGTGTGAATGTGGCCAGTGTCGGTTGCATTATCAAGTGTGTATTTAGACACGTAGGGTTTCCTCGCCATCGTGGAAATTAAGACGTGTACATCCTAGGCGTGCAACCCGTCACACACGAAACGGGGCGCGGATCATGGGTGGTGATCCGCGCCCCGGCACAGAGGGAATCTGGCGCGCTAGGCGATAGTGCCCGCGATCAAGCCGAAGACCAGCAGGCCGATGCCGAAGACCAGCATGATCGCAACGAGCGAGAGGATCGCGGCGTTCATCCACACGCCCCAGAGAGCGAGCGTGCGCTCCTTGGTGTCGCGGCGGAGGGCCAGCACGCCGAGGATGAGGCCGACGATCGGAGCGACGATGGTCCAACCGGAGACGATCGACGCGATGCCGACGACGAAGCTTGCGATTGCGAATGCGCTGCCGTCGCTTTCCTTTTTCGCGGTGAACTGCTCTGTTGAGGGTGCAGTATGTGCATCGGCGTGCGAAGTAGTGGTGCCCAGGCCGTTGTCAATGTCGGTTGCCTGGGTGAGGTGCATGGTGTCCTGCATGATGTTGCCTTTCTCGGACGGTGGCTTGTGTGCCTGGTAACTACAAAGTTACGGGGATGGAAGCACGCGGACATCCTGCGTGGGTATTGGCGCTGTCATACCCAGGTACCGTCATCAGGGGGTCGCGCGATACCAAGGTCAGGGGTAGCTTGGAATGGTGCGCGTTCGCAGACGCCCGCGCCGGAAGGAGGGGTCTCGTGGACCTCATCAGCACCGCAGATCTCTATGACGACCATGGAGATTCATTGCAGTCTCTCGCCGTGCAGTTTCAAGACCTCGGGGGCATGACGTGCTTCGACGGTCCGGTTCGGACGGTTCGCTGTTTCCAAGACAATGCGCTGCTCAAAAGCGTGCTGTCATCGCCCGGTGACGGGGCTGTGTTGGTGATTGATGGGGGCGGATCGCTGGAGACCGCACTCGTCGGCGACATGATTGCAGGGCTCGCTGTCGATAACGGTTGGGTAGGCATCATCGTGAACGGCGCAATTCGTGACCGGGTTGCCATCGGCACGCTGCCGCTTGGGGTAAAAGCGCTCGGTTCGAACCCAGCAAAATCGACAAAGACGGGTGCCGGAGTTCTCGACGTTGAACTCATCATCGGGGGAGTGAAATTCCGCCCAGGTGCCCACGTGTGGTGCGATGCGGACGGGGTGCTCGTCGAACGGTGATCAGTTCCAGTCGTTCGGTGACGATTTGGTCTCGGCGGTGTCTTCCCACAGACTTCGCTGGATAGGCTTTCTGCTTAACTAGCCTGTCAGATACCGCCGGCGACGCTCGAAATTGAGGACCAGCATGAATCCCCAGACCAGCCGTACACGTTCGATTCTTGGAATGCGCATTGGTGCACCCGCCCTCGCGCTCGCCGCAGCGATGCTGCTGAGCGGCTGTTCCGGCGACGGCGGTAAGCAGGCTGCCGAGGCTGAAGAGACTCCGCTGCAGAAGTACTTCGCTGCCCTGTCGGGTGAGGAGGAGTACACGCAGGAGATGCTGGACGCCGAGATGGCGAAGACTGAAGAGCTCGTTGCGCAGTGCATGACGAAGGAAGGCTTCGAATACATCCCCAGCTCGTCTGGTGGCGGCGTAGTGATCTCGAACACGACCGAGGACGAGGGCGATAGCGGTCCGGAGTGGGGCAGTATCGAATTCGCCGAACAGTACGGCTACGGCATTGTGGACTGGCCCGGTATGGACGATGCCGATGCCGAAGAGCCCGATGACTCCACGGACTACACCGACCCCAACGAGGAGTACATCAACTCGTTGAGCGAGTCTGAGCAGCAGGCGTTCTACGACACCCTGTACGGCCAAGGCCCTGACGAAAGCGAGCTCAACGAAGACGGCTCGTACGAGTACAACTGGGAGACCGCCGGTTGCCAGGGCTGGGCGCAGAACCAGGTTAATGAAGAATCTGGCGGAATCATGGGCGCATACGAAGACCCTGAGTTCGCTGAACTGTTTGAAGGAATGAGTAACCTCCTCACTCCGTTCTACGACCCTGAACAGGCAAGTCCTGAGCTGCAGGCGATCAATGCGTCGTGGAACGCATGCATGACGAAGACGGGTATCAGCGAATTTGACAACCCGAATCAGCCGTACGACACGCTCATCGAGGAGTACAACGAGCTCATGCCTGAGGACGGCGACATGTCGAAAGCTGACAAGAGCGCTGTTGACGCGTTCAAGTCACGCGAGATCGAGACTGCTGTTGCCGACGCAACCTGCAAGAAGAACGTCAAGTACGACGACCAGGTCCGGAAGCTCACAAACGCCGCAGAGCAAGAGTTCATCGATGAGAACAAGGCGCAGCTCGATGCGCTCGTCGCCAAGTACGGCGCAAAGAAGAACTAGCGAATGCGGGAACGAAAGCGCCGTCACGAAAACGCAGCATTGAACGAAGAAGTAACGGGCGATGAAACTGCATTGCACGACGAAATGTCGGCAGATGAGGCATCGAACGGCACCGAGCAAAACGCAGAAGCCTTAGCTGAGAATTCAAAGTCGGCTGAAGAACGAAAGAGCTGGACAGGGCGACGCCTTGTCGCCCTCATCGCTGGCGTTGCCGTGGCCTCGCTGCTCATCGGCATCGGCGTGATGCAGTTCATCGTGTCTCCTGCCGAGCTTGCTGCGCGCACCGAGGCTCCTGAGCCCGGACCAATTACGGCGCCTGTCGAAGAGCGGCGCATCGAGAACACCATCATCACGCGTGGTGAGGTGACGTACGCTGACGCGGTAGAAGTCAGCATCGATGCGGCTGCAGCAGCAGAGCGACCGGTCGTCACCGGTCACGTGCCAGAGGCCGGAACGGTGTTCAACGCCGGCAATATCGCGCTTGAGGTTGCGGGCCGTCCTGTCATTGTGCTTCCTGGCGACCTGCCTGCCTATCGCACACTGAGCATCGGTATGCGTGGCCCTGACGTTGTACAGCTCAAAGCTGCCCTGAACGCAATGGGCTACGCCGCAGGTGACTCAGGAGATGACACGTTCACCTGGGACACCGCTACAGCCGTCGGCGCGCTGTACGAGCAGACCGGCTATTCTGCGGCAAATGGCGGTACAGAAGCGCAAGAAGCACTGCAGGCTTCCGAACGCAGCGTTCGGGATGCAAACATTGCGGTGTCTCAGGCTCAGGCAGCGCTAGACCAGGCACGCGCCGGTGGGAGCAAAAACACCGCAGCCGAAGAGGCGGCCCTCACAGGTGCGAACGATCAGCTCTCTGACGCCCAGGACGCACTCGGCCTGGCCCAGGAACGTGTGCTGCCGACACTGCCCTCGTCAGAAGTGCTCTTCCTCAATAACCTCCCGCGCCGAGTGGACGACATCTCCGTGAAGCGTGGCGACGTGCTGCAGGGATCCCCGATGAACGTGTCTGGCGCGGAGCTCACCATTGTTGGCACGGTCTCAAAGCAAGACGCAGAACTGCTTGTTGCGGGTGCCGAGGCGACATTCCCCGGCCCTGACGGCGCCGAGTTGAAGGCTAAGGTCGCCAAAGTCGAAGCGCCGAAGACCGGTGCGAAGCCGGAGGGCGGCGAGAACAGCGGCAATGCGGGGGGCGACAGCGCAGGCACCGGCTCGAGTTCGCGCTACACCGTGAGCTTCACTCCAAGTGGCCTCACGAAGGAACAGGTTGAGGCACTGCGCGGAACAAACGTGCGAGTTCGCGTACCTGTTGCGAGTACCGATGGTGATGTACTCGCTGTCCCGATTGCGGCACTCTCGGCAGGTTCAGGTGGGCAAGACCGCGTTGAACTGTTGGTTGATCTGAAGAGTGGCCCAGACGCGGTCACGGAACTCATCGATGTTCAGGCTGGCCTTGCTGCAGATGGTTTTGTAGAGATTACGAGCGACGATTCGCGCTTTAAGGCTGGTGCCAAGGTTGTGGTCGGCCGGTGAGTGAGGTCGACAACCTCTTCGAGGAAGCGCGTGAGGCAGGTGCAGAGCGAAAGCAGCTGTCAAGGCGAGCGCTCGCACGTGGGCAGCGACAGAGTGACCGGGAGACAGTGCGTGAAGCAAAGCGGCGGGCAAAGCTGCACGCAGCAAGCTCGCGAGGGATGCTAGGAGTGCCAAGCGCTGGCGTAGGGAATCCCGACTACGCTGGGCCGCTCATTTCGCTCACTGATGTCACCAGGTTCTTCGCTGGGCCGCCACCGGTGAACGCATTGCGCGGTGTCGACTTGACCGTTGACCGGGGGGAATACCTCGCGATTATTGGTCCGTCTGGCTCCGGTAAATCAACGATGCTCAACACACTTGGCCTACTCGACCGGCCAAGTACTGGCACGTTTCTGTTTGAAGGCATCGACGCGGGTGGACTCGAAGACAACACGCGTGCTGCGTTGCGCGCGAGCGCAATTGGCTTCGTGTTTCAGTCGTTCCATCTCATGCCCACGCGCACAGTGCTGGAGAACACGATGCTTGCTGGGACATACGCTGGCATTCCGCGCGAGGAACGTGAGGAGCTTGCACGATCCGCGCTTGATCGCGTTGGCCTCTCACACCGAGTCGACTTTTTCCCACGTACGCTCTCAGGCGGTGAGCGTCAGCGCGTGGCGATCGCCCGCGCCGTCAGCACATCACCGCGTTTGCTGCTCGCCGACGAACCGACGGGCAACCTTGACCGAGAGAACTCGCAAGGCATCATGCGTTTGTTCGAGGAACTCGGTGAAGACGGTCTCACCATCATTATGATCACGCACGACGCAGAGGTTGCACAGGCCGCTCGGCGACGGGTGCGCATGCACGACGGATCGCTGACGGAGGTGGACTGATGGGCAACCTGAAGCACAGATTCCGTCAATGGCGCGAAACTCGGAAACAGCCACGCGCTCCACTACCGCCAGGCGTCTCGACGAAAGACTTGCTGCGCGAGACGTTCGAAGGCGTTGGCGCACGACCGTCGCGCCTCATTATTACGCTTGTCGGCACGGTACTCGGTATCGCTTCACTCGTCGCAACGATCGGCTTCTCGCAGACAGCCTCGGGCCAAATCGCGCAACAGTTTGACGCGCTCGCGGCAACGCGAGTGACAGTCGAACCAGGCACGGTGAAGGCAGCCAAAGGCAAAGAGCAAGCGAAAGCGTCGTTGCCCTGGGACGCGGTTGACCGGGTGAGTGACCTTGCTGGCGTCGAGCACGCCGCGCTGATCGCACGCCCGAAGGCCGCCCCACGTGTTGAAGCAGTGCGAGTACAAGATCCCTCGGCCGCGCAGCAGTCATCTCCAAGTGTCGTTGCGGCATCGCCAGAGCTACTCGAAACTGTGAACGGCAAACTCGCTACTGGTCGGTTCTACGACCGCGGGCATGATGATCGCGGTGACCGCGTCGTTGTACTCGGGAAGAACGCTGCCGACAAACTCGGCGTCAACCGCGTGACTGGCCAGCCTGCGGTGTTTATTGATGATCGTGCGTACACGGTTATTGGCATCCTTGATTCAGTCGGAACCCGGAAGACACTGCTTGACTCGGTCATTGTGCCCTTGCAGACTGCGCGGGCACAGCTTGATATTGCGACGGCTGAGAACCTCGACATTCGTATTGCAATTGGTGCAGGATCAGTGGTTGCCCATCAAGCACCAATCGCGCTCAACCCGAATACGCCAGACGGGTTTAAGGTCAAAGCGCCGTCGAGCACGAACGACCTGCAAGAAGACGTGCAGGCTGACGTGAACGTGCTGTTCCTCGCAATTGGCGTTGTGGCGCTCATTGGTGGCGGCATCGGAATCGCCAACGTGACACTGCTTTCTGTCGCGGAGCGGCGCGGCGAGATTGGTCTGCGCCGAGCGCTCGGTGCCCGCACGCGGGACATCGCAGCCCAGTTCATGCTTGAGTCACTCACGACCGGTGTACTTGGCGGGCTAATGGGCGTTGTGGTCGGTTTGTTTGCCCTCATCGGGGTCTGCATCGCCCAGCAATGGACGCCAATCATCGCACCGTGGGCTGCTCCCGTCGGAGTGCTCGTTGGCGCACTGGTAGGACTCGCAGCGGGCTCGTACCCTGCGCTCAAGGCAGCGCGGATCGAACCAGTCGACGCCCTGCGCGACTAACCGCCCGCGGCGAAAGCGACCGGCTGCCCGCAATGGGTTGCCGGTCGCTGCCGACTGTCGACTGTCGACTGGCTCGTTGCGCGCGGCTAAGCTGCTGCGATTTCTTCCGGCAGCAGCAACAGCAACTGTGCGCCACCGCGGAAATTGCCCGCGCCCGAGACTGAGCAGCGAACGCGCAGTTCGTCGTCGTTGGTGACAACCGTGATGGTGTTGCCGTTGAGCGCTGCAGCTTTCACCTGGTCGACGATGGTGTCGTCGCCAGAATGCACGGCGTCGACCGCGGCGACATGGTCGACCGAGAGCATGCCGCGAGCAGTGCTTTCTGTGACGAGAATCCACTCGGGGAACACAAGCTCAAGGCCGGGTGCCTCGGTCGGAGGCAAGCCGATGAACCCAGGGCGGATTCCGTGCGGAGCTGCCTCGTTGATGCGGTCACGCAGACGCTCTGTTGCGCCTTTGCGGTCGCGCCACCAGTTACCAGATATCGTCAGCATGACGTTTGCTGCGTCGACAACGACTGTCGGTGTTGCGCGCACGAGGGTGCGCAACAGTGGCCAGCTCTGCGCAAAGCCAGGGTGGAGATCAAGATCGTCGACCTCATCAACGTGCACCCACTCGAGAGCATCGCTTTCAGCATCGGTGATGACCGGTTCGAATGGGAATACCGTCTCGGCAATAACGGTCGTGTACGACCACACCTCGCGGTTCAGTACGTGAGTGTAACGCGGCTGCACGGAGTCATCGGGAATTCCCGCCTCCTCCTGTGATTCACGGATCGCACCTGCGATTGCCGATTCACCCTCGTGGAGTGCACCACCGGGGATACCCCAGGTGCCACCATGATCGCTCCAGCTTGCACGGTGCTGCATGAGTACTGCATCGCGTGCACGGTCGTAGGCGAGCAGGCCGGCCGCGCCGAATTTGCCCCAGTATCGAGTCCCGTCAGGGGCTTCGACCCAGACATCTCCGGTGTTCCGAGTATCGCTCATTTCCTCAGAATATCGGAGGCCTCTGACATTCGAATGGAGATTGCGAATTACCACAATTTCGACCTGTGATACGGCAAGATTAGAGACATGAACACTGAAGTCCCCATCACCGCACTGAGCGAAGACGCTTGCTGGGAACGACTCGCAACGCAGCGTGTCGGTCGTATCGTTACGAACGTCGCGGGCTTGCTCGACATCGTCCCCGTGAACTACGTGGTTGACGATCGGAGCATTGTGTTTCGCACGGCTGAGGGGACAAAACTCTCCAGCCTCGTCGTGAACCATGAGGTGCTGTTTGAAGTTGATGAGTACAACGATAAAAGCGGATGGAGCGTCGTGATCCGTGGCAACGCGCACCGTATCCAGAAGCTCAGCGAGATCGAGCGCGCCGAAGAGCTACCGCTGAAGCCAATGGTGGCCACCGTCAAAATGGAGTTCGTACGCATCATGGTTGCGTCGCTGACAGGACGTGACTTTATTTTTGGTGAAGAGCCTGATCGCGACGCCATCCACCCTGGTTTTTGAGCCGCGAAACGCGCGGCTGTGTTCCTGGCGTGGGTTACAAGATCCGCAGAATCACGCGGGAGTATGGGCGTGAGTCGCGCTCGAATCGGCGAAACGAAGTTTCCTCGCTATTATTGAGTGGTTGCTTGGTGAAAGCCAGATAACAACGGGCTGTGGCGCAGTTTGGTAGCGCACTTGACTGGGGGTCAAGGGGTCGCAGGTTCAAATCCTGTCAGCCCGACAGATTGTCCCGGAAACCTGAGGGTTTCCGGGACTTTGTGTTTCTTCGAAGGGGACGCTCGGTACCCAGCGCCGCACCGCACCACTGCTCGTTCATTTCGCCGCCGCTCGCGGCTCGTGCGAAGTGGAAGCCGGAAACGGCTGCAATTGACTGATTTGCGGGATACATTGTGAGGATGAACAGTAGCACCGCTGCTCAGATCGAGGGACTGCCTGAACGATCGACCACTGATTACGCAGATAGCGACATTCGGCGAACCGGTGTGCGCAATGCCGGGGGAGACCTTGGTATGCAGGCTCGAGTCACTGCTTTCGGCTTGCTCATGGCAATCGAAGCGTGGGGTACCGGCGGCGAGGTTGAGCGGAGGCCGCTGCGGCCTGGCCTGCCAACGATCGATATTGTCTTCGTGCAAGAAGGGTCTTTCGAATACTTGCTTGGTGGGGCCTGGCAACGTTCCTCGAGTACTCTGATGATCGCGCCGAGCGGCCTGCCGCACCGCGTGCGCTTCGTCGAACCGTGGCGATTCCACGTGTTGCGTATTCCGCGGGATGCGTTGCTTGCGTACGTGCCGATGCTTATCGATCAGGTCATGCTCTTTGACGAGCTCACGGTCTCGGAGCGCGCGATGCTGGCGTTCCTCGGACAGTGCATCTCGGTCACTGACGACACCTCGGAGCGTGAGCGCTTCACTGTCGACCGGATGCTGCTCGAGATGGCCGGCACGCTGATCATCGGACGACAGGGCGGCCCTCAACAGGCCGGTAGCCCGCGTGCTGCCCTACGTGAGAAGGCGTTGCAGCATATTGCTGAGCACCGTGCTGAAGCGCATTTGACTCCGTGCATGGTGGCGCAGCGCCTCGGGGTGTCGCTCCGGCACCTGCAGGCGGTGTTTGCTGAGGCTGAAAGCTCGGTTGCGGGTGAGATTCGACGGGAGCGAGCTCGCGTGGCACGGTCGATGCTGCAAGACGCTCGATTCGATGAGATCGATGTGACGACGATCGCGGAGCAAACCGGGTTCGGCACGAGCGCGAGCATGCGTCGGGCGCTGAAGGAGCTGTACGGACTCGCCCCGCGGGAATTGCGCAACAGTCGCTAGTTGGCGCGTGCGGAGCAGCAGACGCAGCGTGCGAGCTTGGAACGATCCGCGCACAGAGCGTGCAGTTTGCGAAGCAACCGAGGAATTCATCCGGAGAACGGGAAATCTCGCTTAGGTTTCTCTTGTGCGTCTCTGGCTTGGGAGAAAGGCCTCCCCGGGCGCGCTTAGGAGAAGATATGCGTCTGAGATCCACGTCTTTACTCTCGGCGTTTGCCGTAGTCTCGCTTGTCACCATGGGTGGTGTTTCGGTTGCGGCCTCGGCAGAAGAGCCGATTGAAGTGACAACCTTGGATACGCTTTCCGACCGCATTGCGGCAGTTGCCGAAGGGGGAGCAAGCCCCGAAGAGATCAGTGAGGCAGCCTCGCTCCCGGTCGAGGGCGGCGGCAGTCTGTCCTTCGACGCTGATCAGCGCGTGAGCGCGACGGTGTTCTTTGACGGTGCGCCGACTGCGGCAACGCTCGCTGCCCTCGGTGAGATCGCCGAAATCGATCAGCTTGTCGAACGCTTTGCGGCTGCTGAGATTCGGGTGGCGCCGGAGGCGCTTCCCGCGGTTGCGGAAATTGACGGTGTCCTCAGCGCTACTCCGTCCCTCGCACCGATTGCGGGCCGTGAACGGTCAGCAGCAGCAACGGCCGGCCTGCGCGAGAGCCTCGCTGCGAACGGCGCGATTCGTACCGCTGCGGAGCAAGTCTCGGGCGAGCAGTGCGGACCCGTGCCGATCGAGGCAGACGTTCCGCTGCGCGCAGACCTCGCCAGGGGTGAATACGACGTCGACGGTACCGGTGTCACGATCGGCATCATCTCTGACTCATTCGGGCAGCTCGAAACACCCAAATCGGTGGCGGAAGACATCGCGGCTGGGGCTCTGCCCGGCCCCGACAATCCTTGCGGCTGGCAAGAACCAGTAACGATCGTGTCCGACGAGAAAGACGATGGAAGCGATGAAGGCCGAGCGATGGCGCAGCTCGTGCACGGCATTGCCCCCGGAGCGAAGCTGCTGTTCGCAGATTCAGGCAGCAGCGAGATCGGGATGGCGCTCAACATCGAAGCGCTCGTGGAAGCTGGCGCTGACATTATTGTCGACGACATTTCCTACCTGTCCGAGGCCTACTACCAAAAGGGGATCGTTTCGGCCACGGTTGAGGAGGCGAAAGAGAACTACGATGTTGCCTACTTCACGGCGGCAGGAAATTCGACCGCAATAGCGTCTACTGGCCCGAGTGCGGGGCTGCCAAACAGCTCATGGCAGACCAACGAGTACCGGCCGATGGAATGCCCGGCGTGGACTAAAATCACCGTGCTGCAGGACGGCGAGGAGGTGCAGGTTCCGGCGTCAGAAGCCGGGGTTGACTGCATGGACTTTGACCCTTCCGAATCGTCGGAGGTCGGGTTTGACACGCTCAAGACCATGCAGGCTGCAGGTGGCAACGCATTCAAGCTGCTCTTCTATGGCGCGGTTGGTGAATCACTCTTCGGTGTGACGAGTGACTTCCAGGTGCAGTTCTACAAGGAAACGGACGGTGCAGCCGAGCCGGAACTCATTGATGAGATTGGAATGATCGGCGGCCCGTTCACGACACTGGTCGGTGAAGCGACGCTGCCCTTGGCCTCCAACATCAAGATGGTCATTGTGCGTTCGGGACATGACACCGCGGCTCCGTTGCCAGCGCTCTACACACTGTTTATGCAAGGTGGTGCAGCGATCACTGAGCGACAGTTCATGGGCGATAACACCCACGACTGGGTTGGCGAATCATTCTTCGGGCACGCGGCTGACGGATCAGCGATCAGTGTTGGCGCGATGAACTGGGAAGACCCCACCATCATTCGTGACTACTCTTCCCTCGGCCCTGGCACGCTGCTCTTCGAGCCGGTGGCCCCACCGGCCGCATCAGCGCGCCTGGCCGCACCGGAGATTGTCGATACGCCGCATATCGTGTCAGTCGACGGCACCCAGACCACCTTCTTCACGGAAACGGACACGGAGAACGAGTACCGATTTGAGGGCACGTCTGCGGCGGCCCCCAACGCGGCGGCAGTGGCGGCACTCGGACTTTCATATCGTCCCGAGTTGACGGGCGCTGAATTGAGCGATCTCACGATTAGTACTGCGCGTGACAACGTTGATGGCGTTTCGCTCGTGAACCCGTACGCACCGCGGTTCGCTGACGAGCATGTGTTCGGTAACGGCCTCGTTGATGGACTGGCGCTCCTGGAGCAGATCGACGAGATGCTGCCAGCCCAGATCCCGGCGGCGCCCACCGGTCTGAAAGCTGCGGATCGCACCGTTGACTCACTCACGTTCGCTTGGGACGCCCCAGCTGCCCCTGTCACCACGCGGGCTGGCGGATCGGAAGTTCCCGTAGATCACTACGTGATTACCCTCTTTGAAGGGGACGCGGATCCAGAGAACGTCGTTGAGGCCAGCCAACTGACTGATGCCCAACTCCCGACGAGCTATCGCTTTGCCGGGCTGAAAGCAGATACGACGTACACCGTCGAGTTGACTGCCTACGGGGCAAACGATCGGGAAGGCGCATCAGCGGATCTTACGGCGAGCACGCTCGCGAAGACCCCGGTGAAGCCTGAGCCGAAACCCGAACCAAAGCCCGACCCGGCTCAGCCGAAGCCCTTGCCAGCAAAGGCAGGCAGCCTCAGCAACACGGGTGACGAGTTCGCGCCGTGGCTGGGTGCTGCTGGTATCGCACTGTTGGTCGCTGCGGCTGCTGCGTTCGCGGTCTCCCGTCGCGCGCAGCGCAAGTAACACCGGCAGGCAACGAACAGGTGGCTGAGTGCGAGAGCGCCCAGCCACCTCTTCGTCGTTACGACACCTGGTAGGTCCGGTACCGCACGGTCGCAGCCTCACGCACGCAGGTCGCAACGAACAGTGACCGCTGCAACCAGGCGAGATCCGCGCTCCCGGTCTCAATCGAGACGGTCGTGCGGAAATAATACGCGGCCGGATCCACCGCTTCGCCGCGGCCGAGCGCAGCGAGCACCTCTGGTGGCCCCGTGCGGATGCCGGTCGCGGTGAGGTACAGGAGCTCGCCGTCTGCGGTGTGCGCGGTGTAGCGGCCATCGATCTCGAGGGTGCCGTCTGCGCGCACGCGCTGCCAGTCGGCACCGCTGCTGAGGATCGTTGCGTCGAGGCCGTTCGAGACGGTTCCGCCAACGATGGGAATGATGCGTCGCGTGCCAGCGCGTGTGCTGCCGAGTTCGAGCGGGCGCTCAAGGTCAACGCACACATCGAAGACAGGGGTGAGCTGAGGCACTGCGAGCTGGTCGAGGAGCGGAGTGGTCATGCGCGTTCCTGTTCGGTCTGTTCGGTGGAAACGGACGAAGGCGTGTGTGCTCCGCCGCGGGTGAGCACGAGTTGCCCTGTGAGGCGTTCAAAGGCCTTGGCTGCGGCGATGAGGGCTGCCTGATCCGCCGCGGAAAGCTGCGCAGCAGCCTCCGTCATGATCGCGGAGGTCGCCGCGTCGAACCGGGCGAAGTAGTCACGTGCGGCGGCTGATACGTTCACGACGATCCGGCGGCCATCGTGTACATCGCGCCTCCGGGTGATGAGGCCAGCGGATTCCATCGTGGCGAGCAGGTTGCTCACCGTCGGGCGACCCGAGCCGAGCGCGAGTGCAATCGAGCTGGGCGTTGCTTCGCCACCGGTCTCGATGAACCGGATGATTTCGATCTGCGCATCCGGGATCTCTGGCAGCGCCTCACGCTCGCGAGCAAGGGCGCTGAGCGCTCGCCGCATGGGGGAGACTTGCGCGGCAAGCGTGGACAGCGCGGCCGAGCTCACGCGCGTGCCTCGACCGTGAGCGAGCTGCGTTCCGCGAGCATTGCCGGATCAAACCCGGCCGCCTGCTTGTAGCTCAGCGCGATCTGCTCTCGCTCCGCCAGCGAAATCACGTCGTCGATGTCGGCAAACCCCTCTGGGGCGCGCTCGCGGGCGAGCAGCATCACGCGCTCGGGCCCGGTCTGACGCGTCATCTCGAGCAGTGTTGCGGTGGCAGGGCGTCGCTTCGTCTCGTAGCTCTCGAGAGCACGAGCGATTGCTGCTGCGCGACCGGCGCGGTCATCGGTGTTGGTGGGGGCGGATCCGCCTACTGCGGTTGCCAACTCAAACGCGAGCGTGCGGGCGTCGAGGATGGCCTGAGATCCGCCGTTGGATCCGTTGGGGTACATCGCGTGTGCGGCGTCGCCGACGAGGGTGGTCTGGCCGAACGTCCACTGGGGGAGTGCGTCGCGATCAACCATGGGGTACTCGAGGATTTCCTCTGCGGCAGCGATGGTCGCGGGGACATCGAACCAGTCGTACCGCCAGTCTTGGAACAGTTCGACGATGGGCGCGGGGTCGACGGTACGGTTCCAGTCTGCGCCTGGAGACCCTGGGGCACGGTGTTCTGCGATGAAGTTGACGCGCTGGGTGCCGTCTGTGCCGGCTGCTTCGAGCGGGTAGGCGACGAACTTTTGGTCGCCATCACCGGTCATGACCATGGTCGCACCGTCAAGGAACTGGGGGATGCGAGCGGTCCCGCGCCAGAGGGTGAGTCCGCTCCAGGGCGGGGCACCCTCGTCGGGATAGCGCAGCTGGCGCAGTGATGAGTGGATGCCGTCGGCGCCGATGATGAGGTCAGCGTTCTCGGTGACCGGGCCGGTCGCGGTCTCGAAGGTGACGGTGGTGTCGTCCCCGTCTGCAACCTCGATGAGGCGGTGGCCCGTCCGGACAATGTCACCGAGGCGCTCGGTGACCGCGGCGAGCAACATGAGTTGCAGCTCGCCGCGGTGTACTGAAAGCTGGGGCCAAGCGTACCCTGCCGTGGTGCCGCGGGGCTCCGACCAGATCGGCTGGCCGAAGCGGTTGAAGTAGGCAAGCGCGGTCGGTTCGACGCCGAGCGCCTCGATGCGGTCCTTGAGGCCGAGCTCGGTGAGCTCGCGCACCGCGTGGGGGAGAAGGTTGAGACCGACGCCGAGCCCGCGCACCTGGCCGGTGCGTTCGTAGATGGTGATGTCGGTGAAGCCCGCAGCTTCGAGGCTGAGGGCGGTCGAGAGGCCAGCAATGCCAGCTCCCACGATGATGATGCGCATGTGTGACTCCTGTGTCGATCCGCGTCACTGCGTTGTGTGCCGCGCCGGTGCGTGAAAGTAGTTTTGCATATGAACTATTTTTCGTCCAGTGCGAACCCGGAGCATGCGCCGCATAGATCCGCCCACCGTGCCGAGTGACATGGTGGGCGGATCGTGACCGTGCGAACGCTTGGCGCGTTAGCGCGCTCCGGTCAGCAACGCAGCTGCCTCGGCGAGCACGCCCGCGGCCCAGTCGAGGGCAGCCTCCGAAGCTGGCACCGGACCGGTGAAGCTTGGATGCTACTCGACCTTCGCGGCGTATGTCGTGCCTGCGATTCTCGATGGCTTTCCGCGCGAACACCCCGGCGTCGACGTCTCGATCATGATCGGTACGAACGAGGAGCTTCTCTCAGCGTTACAAGGTGGCCGGCTCGATGTCGCGCTCGTCTACGACGTATCGCTGCCCGCTGGCTACCGCAAACGGCGGATCTACGAGACCGAACTCGAGGTCCACCTGCACCCGGAGCACCCGCTCGCAACCGTGCCCTCGATCGACCTCGCAGATCTGGCGAGCGAGCCATACATTCAGTTCGACGCGACCCCCGGTACCGCCAACGTCATGGACGCGTTTTCTGCGCTCGGGCTGGCTCCGACGATTGAGGCGCGGATCAGCGACATCGGTCTCGTGCAAGCACTGGTCGGCCGCGGGCTCGGGTACAGCCTGCTCATGTCACGGCCGAGTGCGGCGCGCACGAGTGTCGAAGGTCGGCCGCTCTTGATTCGGCCGCTCGATCCGCCGGTCACGCAGTCGCATGTCGTCGGGATTTGGCCTGAAGACATGGAGCTCACGCAGCGTGCATCTGCGCTCCTCGACTTTGCCGAGGAGCGGTTCGGGGGAAACTAAGCCGCGGGGTGAACCGCAGCTGCACCGGCGCCTGAAAGCTCCTCGCGCGGCTCAAAGATTACAGGCATCGCGGCGATCGCAGCTGCAGCCTGTGCCGCCTCTGCGACGCGCGATGGCTTTGCGGCTGCGGCAGCTTCAGCCGCTGCGATCTCTGCTTCTTCGACCTCATCGAGGTGGCCGAGCAGTGTCTCTGAGACCTCGCCTGCCTGCTGGATCTGCGCAGGGCTGAACGCATTCACGAAGAGCTCTTTGATGGCGTGGAGGTGATCCGCGTTCGCAATACGGAACGACGAAAGGCCGTCAGCAGTGATCGTCACGTTGACGCCGCGAGAGGCTTCCTTGCTCTGGCTGCGCTTAAGTAGGCCACGCTTTTCCATGCGACCGAGGTGGTGTGAGAGGCGGCTGCGTTCCCAGTCCACGAGGTCTGCGAGGGCGGCGGATCGCAGCGTGTGTTTCTCGGCCTCAGACAGCGCGAGCAGGACCTGGTAGTCACCGAGCGACAGCGATGCGCGCTCGAGCATGCGGCGTTCGAGCATGTTGCGCAGGAAGTGAGCAGACTCGAGGTAATTGGCCCAGATCTGCAGTTCGCGCAGGTCTGGATTTCGGTCTTCAGCTGTCGGACTCACCGAACCTCCTGTGTGGTTGACGCATCAATGCTAGCGGGCGTAACGTGATAATCATCAATCGAAGCGGCACCGCCGCGCCGGTTGGTGTTTGAGAACCAATAGCCAGCAGCTGACAAGCTGGTGCCGGGTTCACAAGACCCGGTCGCCTCCGCTCAGTTGCACCTTGTACTGAAGAGGGTGTTCATAATGAAGGCAGCACGTTTCTACGATCGCGGCGATATTCGCATCGAAGAGATTGAGCAGCAGAAACTCGAGCCGGGAACGGTTCGTATCGATGTCGCATGGACTGGTATCTGCGGCACCGATTTGCATGAATACCTTGATGGGCCCATTTTTGTTCCGGCCCACGGTCACCCGCACCCGATCTCGGGCGAAGACGCACCTGTCACGCTCGGCCACGAATTCTCGGGTGTGATTTCTGAAATTGGCGAGGGCGTTACCGACCTCGCAATCGGCGACCACGTTGTGGTTGAGCCGTACATCATCCGCGATGATGTGAACACCGGCCCCGACTCGAACGACTACCACCTGTCGGACGACATGAACTTCATCGGTCTTGGCGGCCGCGGCGGCGGACTCGCAGAAAACATCGTCGTGCGTGAGCGCTGGGTACACAAGGTCGACAAGTCTGTTGCCCTCGACGAGGCAGCACTCATCGAGCCGCTCTCGGTTGCGTACCACGCAGTCAAGCGCTCGGGCGTGCAGGCAGGCCAGACCGCACTCGTTGGCGGCGCGGGCCCCATCGGCCAGCTCACCGCAGCGGTACTCACCGCACTCGGTGTGAAGGTCATCATCTCGGAGCTCTCGCCACTGCGTCGTCAGAAGGCGCTCGATGCTGGCGTTGCAGAGGTCGCCCTCAACCCCGCAGAGACCGACGTTGTTGCTGAGGTCAAGAAGCTCACCGGTGGCAAGGGCGCAGATGTTGCGTTCGAGTGCACCTCGGTGCAGGTTGTCTTCGACACCCTCATGGACGCAGTGCGCCCGACCGGTGTCATCGTCGTCGTTTCGATCTGGGGCAAGCTTGCGTCGTTCGACATGCACAAGCTCGTCATGAAGGAGATCGACGTTCGCGGAACCATCGGTTACGTGAACTCGCACCCCGACACCATCGCACTCGTCGAATCGGGCAAGATCGACCTCAAGCCGTTCATCACCGGCAAGATCCGTCTTGAAGATCTCGTGGACAAGGGCTTCGACACCCTCATCAACCACAATGAGACGGCAGTGAAGATCCTCGTCTCGCCGTCGGGACAAGGGCTCTGATCACGCCCTGATTTCTCGCTAGCAGCGCCCGGTGGCTTTCGAGCCTTCGGGCGCTGTTGCATTCCCAGCCCGCGGCCCGCCAGCCGTTCCACCCCGCCAGTCCAACTCACCCCGCCCGTCCTATTCACCCCCGGTATTGAAAAGTCCCCAGGTTAAGACGGATTCCCCCAATTCAGTGCGCGCGAAGCCACTTTCCAATACCCAGGCGAACTCACCTGCCCAGCCACACACATCAATGGCAAGGGTGAGTGAAAGCTCACCCGCGGCAGCCCCATCAGCGCCTCATATCCGCGCAGTCACCCTTCGCCATAGATATGTAATCTGCCCTCAATATGCTGTTTTCGGCCCAAACTGCCAGATCTTTGGCCGATCGCATATCTACGGCAAGTAGCAAGTAGCAAGTAGCACGTAGCAAGTAGCAAGCGGCAAGCGGCAAAGCCCGGCGCCGCCGAACGTCCATAACCGGGGGCGCGGATCATTCACCCAGGCCCGCCGAACCCCTCTCAGTAAACCAACATCTGATGATTGAGAAATGTGGCGTACACTGGAGGCGTGAGTTGGGGTGTTTTTCCTGGTGAGCCAGAAAACGAGGTCGGGTCTGGCGATGAGTCAGGCGACTTCATTTTCGTGTGCCCAACGAACCTCGAGTGCGTGCTCGCGGTTGGTGACGTCGAAGATGTTCCTGCGCTGCGCGACTGGGCGTCAATGCTCCCACGCAAGACCTATGGCCGAGTCATCGTCGAGGTTGAGTCGCCGGTGCAGATCGAACCATTCGAGCGGGGACTCTTCCCCGCAGGCGTGAGTGTCACCTGGGTGGTCCGCGCAACGAATGCCGCGCGCCCCGGCGCCACCGCTGTCCGTGCAGCTGACGGCTGGCTGGATGAGTGGCTGCGTGGTGACCCGATGAGCGGTCGCTATGTGCAGCTGTGGCCTGGCCTGGGTGGCAACGAGTGGGCGACCAGTGAGCTGCGTCGCATCGCTGACGAACTTGCTGAGACGTTCGCGGCCGCGACCGCGTTCCGCGGCGAACTCAACGACTAGCTCGCGCCGTCTCACCACGCACGCACTAACTCGCCCGCACTAACTCGCCCGCAAACGCAAAGGTGGGCGACGCGGAAAGATCCGCGCCACCCACCCGGGTTCCCTGACTCGTTAGTCAGACGAAATTAGTTCGCAATGTGCGAATTGAGGAACCAGCGATCCTTGTCGAGCTGCTGTGCGAGCGCGATGACGATGTCCTGGCTCGGAGCGTCGACGTCGGCAAGGCCGTCGATCGCCGCGTAGACCGTCGCGATTGCTGCGTCGAGCGAAGCGACCATTTCGGTGACCGTGGTCTCGGAGTTCTGGAAGCCGGCGCTCAGCTCAGGAAGGCTGTTGCCAGCGGCGACCGAACCGATGCGAGCATCGAGCGGAAGGCCGAGTGCGACGATGCGCTCTGCGACCTCGTCGGCACCGTCCTGTGCGTGGGTGACCACGTCATCGAGGAACTCGTGTACGCCGATGAAGTTTGCGCCGCGCACGTGCCAGTGCGCCTGCTTGCCGTTGACTGCGAGTGCAACGAGATCGTTCACGACCGGCGCGAGGTAGCGAGCTACGCCTGCGGGGCGATCGAGGTCTCCCTGCGAGACTACGACTGAAGTTTTCTGAGTAGCGACCATGATGTGTCTATACCTTTCGTCTCACGTTTGATTTGAACTGTTAAAAAGTACGATACTCCGATTTTGGCGTAATGCAAGCAAGGTTAGGCAACCCTAAATCCCAGTCCAGCGATCGTTTTAGTCGTCAAATGGAAGCTCGGAAAGCACCTCCATGCCACCACTCGGGTCGAGCTGAATGACCGTGTCGACGCGGATCCGATCCAGGAAGGAATAGTCGTGACTCACGACGAGGAGTGCGCCTCGATACGCGTCAAGCGCCTCGGCGAGCTGCTCGACACTGGCAATATCGAGGTTGTTCGTCGGCTCGTCGAGCACGAGGAGTTGGGCTGGCGGATCCGCGAACAACAGCCGCGCAAGCGCCACCCGAAAGCGCTCGCCACCCGACAGCGTTCCCACGGGGCGATCGACGCCCGGACCGCGCAGCAGCAGACGCGCGAGATGATTGCGGATCGTTCCCAGCGGAGTCTCCGGAGCCACCGCACGAACGTTCTCGAGCGCACTCGCGGAGTCGTCGAGGCTGTCGAGTCGTTGCGGGAGGAACCCCACGTGTTCGGTGAGGAGTCGACCGTGGGCGCGACCCGGAGTCGCCTCACTGCCCGCGAGCAGCTGCGCGATGAGCGTCGACTTGCCAGACCCGTTCGGCCCAATGAGCGCGACCCGCTCCGGCCCTTGAATGACCACATTCCGCGAGCCATCCGTCAGCTCCGCAATTCGGCGCCCGCGCGGCACGTTCGGGTCGGGCAGCTCAAGCGAGATGTGCGCGGTCTCGCGCACGCGGGCATCCGCGGCGTCAACCGCGGCTTGTGCGGCTTCGACCTTGGCGTCGAGCGTGGTGCGCATCGATCCGGCGGATCCCTGGGCACGGCTCGCCAGATTCCCGGCCACGATCTTGGGAATGCCGCCGTCCTTCTGCGCCTTCTTCGCTGTGCGCTCGCGGCGGGCGAGCTTGGTTTCTGCCTCGACGCGCTGCCGCTTCTCGCTCTTCAGCGCTTGCTGCGCGGTGCGAGCGGCCTGCCGCGCTGCGGTCTGCAGCTGGTCTTGGTTCGCACGCCATTCGCTGTACGGGCCGCCGAACGTCTCGAGGCGTCCGGCGTGCAGCTCGGCGGTGTGATCCATATGTTCGAGCAGTTCGAGGTCGTGGCTCACCACGATGAGCGTGCCTGGCCAGCCGTCGACGAGCTTCGTCAGGGTTGCGCGCGTATCGCGGTCGAGATTGTTGGTCGGCTCGTCGAGCAGCGTGATGGGGGTGCGGCGCAGCCGGAGCCCGGTGATGGCAATGAGCATGCTCTCGCCGCCAGAGAGTTCGGCGACGCTGCGTTCGAGATCCGCCCCCGAAAATCCGATGTTCGTGAGCGCCTCGTCAGCGCGCGACTCAATGTCCCAATCGTCACCAATCCGGTCGAAGTACCGCTGCTGAATATCACCGGCTTCGATCGCACGCATCGCGTTGAGCGTTGGGCGAATACCGAGCAGATCGGCGATCGTTGCGTCGGCCTGCAGCGTGAGGTTCTGCGGCAGGTATCCGATGTCACCCTGGGCGCGGATCTTGCCAGAGGTCGCTTTGAGCTTGCCCGCGATGAGGCGAAGCAGCGTCGACTTGCCTGCACCGTTACTTCCGATGAGGCCGGTCTTGCCCGGATTGAACGTGCCGTTGAGCTGTTCGAGCGCGACCTTGCCATCTGGCCAGGCAAACGTGAGATTGTGCAGTGAAACTGCGGGATGCATAGACATGTAAGCACCGTCTTTCTGCCCGCGTGGTCGCCACAGTGCAGTGACAATGCGGCGACCACGGGGCGTGCTGTGCACGGCGGAATCAACGCTCGAACGACGAGCGGATTCACGGAGTGCGGGGAAGAGGGGGAATCGTTTGCTGAGACGCAAAAATGGCGCGCAAACGAGAGGCCGCCTACAACCGGCGGCTAGGCCCGGATATCTACCTCAATCAGCTCCATAAATCCCAAGTTTACCAGTCAGCAGCTACGCGAGCGACTTCTCCCAGGCAGCGTGCAGGTCTGCGAAGCGGCCGCACTGCGCGACGAGTGCAGCGGGGGAGCCGTCTTCCACCACGACACCGTGTTCCATGACGAGCACGCGGTCAGCGATCGCGACGGTGGAGAGCCGGTGCGCGATGATGATTGCGGTGCGGTCGGCGAGGAGGCGTTGCAAGGCATCCTGCACGAGGCGCTCGCTCGGGAGGTCGAGCGATGCGGTGGCTTCGTCGAGGATAAGCACGGCTGGATCCGCCAAAAACGCGCGCGCGAAGGAGACAAGCTGCCGCTGGCCAGCCGAGACCCTGCCACCGCGCTTGTTCACGTCGGTGTCGTAGCCGTCGGGCAGCGACTGGATGAACTCATCGGCGCCCACGGCCTTCGCGGCATCACGAATTTCCGCGCGCGATGCATCGGGCTTGCCGAGGGCGATGTTCTCGGCGATGGTTCCGCTGAAGAGGTATGCCTCCTGCGTGACCATCACGATGGCGCGGCGCATGTCGGCAGTGTCGAGTTCGCGCAGCGAGACGTCGTCGAGCGACACCGTTCCCTCGGTGGGGTCATAGAACCGGGCAATGAGCTTCGCGAGCGTCGACTTGCCAGCACCGGTGGTACCCACAAGCGCGATCGTTTGGCCAGCTGGAATATCGAGCGTGCAGCGATCGAGGACGACCTTGGGGTCATCCGCGCCGCCGTACCGGAAGGTCACGTTGTCGAATCGCAGCGAGCCGCGTGCCGCCGGGAGGGCGACGGGGCGCTCGGGGTCTTGCACCGTTGGCTCCTCTTCCAGTACGCCCGAGACCTTCTCGAGTGCGGCGACTGCCGACTGGTACGAGTTCAGGAACATCGCGACGTCTTCGAGCGGGCCAAAGAAGTTGCGCACGTGCAGGAGCGCGGCGAGCAGCACGCCCACTGCGAGCGCGTTGTCGGTCACGCGGAACGCGCCCCACAGCAGCACCGCAGCGATGGTGATGTTGCCGAGCAGCACGAGGCCGGGATCAAGGACACCGAACAGGTTCACCACGCGCAGGTTTGCACGCCGGTAGTCATCAGAGACCTTCGCGAACGCGCGGTCGTTCCGCTTCTCACGCCGGAACGCTTGCACCGCACGAATACCGGTCATCGTCTCCACGAACTGCACGATGAGCCGTGCGCTCACGGTGCGGGTCGCGCGGAACCCCTTCTGGGACTCAATGACGAACCACCACATGAGGATGCCAAGGGGCAGCCCCATTGCGACGAGGACGAGGCCAGACCGCCAATCCAGCAGGAAGAGAGCGATGAGCGTAAACGATCCGAGCAGCACAGCGTCGATGAGCTCCGAGAGGGAGCCATCGAGCAGCTCCTGGATCGACTCCAGGTCGCTCGTCTGCCGAGAGATGATGCGGCCAGAGGTGTAGCCCTCGTGGAATTCGAGGCTCAGGCGCTGCGTGTGCCGGAAGATGCGGGTGCGCAGCTCAAGCATCACGGCCTGGGTGAGGCGTGCGATGAGCACGACGTACCAGCCGACGAGCGCGGCACCGCCACCACCGACCACGAGGTAGGTGAGGGAGATGCCGATTGCCGGACCCCAGTCACCCTGCGAGACGGCGCGGGGCAGCGCCTCGTCGATGCCGTAGGCAATGAGCGACGGGCCCATTGCGCGCAGTACCGCAGAGAGCACGACCACGACGGCGGTGAGCACGATGAGCTTCTTGCGGGGCTTGAGCAGCGACCCGAGCAGCCGGAGTGAGCGGCGCCTGATGGCGCGACTCTCCTCGCGGGTGTAGTTGGAGCGGTCTTCGCCGCGGGTTCCGCGGATTGATTCGGGGCTCATCGCGCCACCTCCTCTGCAGTGTCGGTATCGGGTTCAAGCGACGAAATCAGGTGTCGGTAGTGTTCGTTGCTCGCGAGCAGCTGGCTGTGCGTGCCGACCGCTATGACGTGGCCTGCCTGCATGACGGCGACGCGATCCGCCATCGAGACCGTGGACGGTCGGTGCGCAACGATGAGTGCGGTCGTGGTGGCAAGCACCCGACGCAGCGCCGCCTCGACCTGCGCCTCGGTGTCGACATCGAGTGCAGACAGCGGATCGTCAAGCACAAGCACATCAGGCTTCGCGGCGACGACGCGGGCGAGTGCGAGGCGCTGGCGCTGACCGCCGGACAGGCTCATGCCTTCCTCGCCGACCTCGGTGTCGAGGCCCTCAGGGAGATCGTACGCGAACCCGGCCTGGGCTACCCCGAGCGCCTCACTGAGTACAGCCTCGGCTTCCTCGCTCGCGGGGTCGAGATCCTCGCGGCCGAGCAGCACGTTGTCGCGCACGCTCGCCGAGAATAGGATCGGGTCTTCGAATGCGATGCCGATGCGGCGCCGCAGCTCCTCAAGCGTGAGGTTGCGCACGTCAACGCCGTCGAGCTCGACCGCGCCGGCGGTCACATCGTAGAGCCTGGTCGGCAGCGCGGTGAGCGTCGTCTTTCCAGAACCGGTCGCGCCGACGAGCGCCATGGTCTCGCCGGGCTGCAGTACGAGGTCGAGCCCGTTGATGAGGTCACGCTCGTGCTCGCGGGCATCGCCGAAGCGGAAGTGCACACCACGGAACGCGAGCTCACCGCGCGGATGCTCGATGGTCTGGGGATGTTCGGGATCCGCGATCGTAATCGGGGCATCAAACACCTCGAAGACGCGATCGGTCGCGGTGCGGGCATCGATCATGAAGGAGAACAGGAAGCCGAGCGAATTCATCGGCCAGCGCACCGCAGCAGCGAGCGCGAAGAAGCCGAAGAGCTCGCCAACGCTCAGCTCACCGCGGCTCGCGAGCACGATGCCGGTGAACAGGCACGCGCCGAGCGCGAGGAACGGCACGAGGTCGTACCAGAACCAGATGAGGCCGACTTCGCGGGCTTTGCGCAGCTCGGTTCCGCGTAGCGTTTCAGCGCGCTCCCGGAACTTCGCGAGCGAGTGCGCACCGCGGCCGAATGCCTTGAGCACGCGGATGCCGTGCACACTCTCCTCAACCGCGGTCGCGAGATCGCCAGACTGATCCTGGCTCATGCGTGACAGTACGCCGTACTTCTGCTCGAAGCGGTAGGCCACGATCCAGATCGGCAGCGAGCAGATGAAGAAGACGGTGCCGAGCGCCCAATGCCAGCGGAACAGCAAGCCAATGCCAACGAGCATCGTCAGCACGTTCACGACGAGCATGATGAGGCCGAAGGTGAGCCAGCGCCGAATGAGCCCGATGTCTTGCATCATGCGGCTGAGGAGCTGACCCGATTGCCACCGATCGTGGAATGCGACGGGCAGGCGCTGCAAGCGCTCATAGAACGTTTGGCGGATCGAGAACTCCACCTCGGTCATCGGGCGCAGCACGAACCGGCGACGCAAGAAGATGAAGAGAGCTTCGAGGATTCCGAGGCCGAGCACGGCAGCCACACCCCACACGATGGCGGTTTGGTCGCCGGAGACGAGCGGGCCATCGACGACGGCCTGCAGCACAAGCGGAATCGCGAGGCTCGCCACGGAACCCAGCAAAGCGACCAGGAAGCCCGCCAGAAGCCACCACTTTGTGGGCGCAACGAAGGGGAGAAGCCGAGCAAGCGCGCGCGGCAGAGACAGTGAAACTGTAGATGAAGAAGACATGATCCCTAATGAGAAGAAGGTGCGCACCTAGGCGCGGAAGCTGTGGGAAAGAGAGAGGGCCTGGAACGGCCGAGGTCTAATTTCCGGACAGAGCTGTGCCCGGAAGAACAGCGGTAAATGCGATTGTGCGAATCATGGCTGCTCCTTTCCGGGTCGTAGAGGGTTAAGTCTGAGAAATACCCTAGCGGCTTCTTTGCGCGGGACACAAGGGTTGGTTTCACCAACTCGCCTCGCTAGGCTTCCCGCATGACAAATTCTGCCGTTCCGAGCGATCTCGCCGGCGCCCCAACCGAGCCCGTGGCGGTGCCCGTCGCCGTGACCGCAGTGCTCGGCGCACACGGACTCGGTGCGGCTGCGCTCGCCGCCGTCTGGCAGAACGGCACCGGCGGACTCACCTTCTCTGCGGCCACGGGCGGCCCCGGCGCGGAACCCGAATACTTCGTGAAGTGGAACCCCGGCGGATCAGGGGAGTCCCTCGCCGACGAAGCTAAACGCCTCGTCTGGCTGTCAGCACGCCACCCGGCGCCCGCCGTCGTCGGGCTCGCGAACTGGGCCGTCGCTGGCGAGGGCGACGAGCCGCCCCGCTATGACGAGGTGCTGATTACGCGCGCACTCCCCGGTGAATCGGCAGTGAGCGAGCGGTGGAAGGCCGACCCCGCGACGGCGCTCCGCGCGCTCGGCACTGGCATGCGCCGCCTGCACGAGCTGCCCGTCGACGATTGCCCGTTCGACTGGGGTGTTGCCGAGCGTACGCGCATCGCGGGGATCGCTGCGGGGACGCTCGCGGATCCGCCACCCATCGACAAGCTCGTCGTGTGCCAGGGCGATCCGTGCGCGCCCAACACGCTCATCTCCCGCGATGGTGACTTCCTCGCACACGTCGATCTCGCGCGCCTCGGTGTCGCGGATCGGTGGGCGGATCTCGCCATCATCACCGTCTCGCTCGGCTGGAACTACACAAACTATGACGAGCGAGACTTCTGGGATGCGTATGGCATCGAGCCGGACGCGGAGCGGATCGCGTACTACCGGGCGCTGTGGGACGCGGAGTAGTTGGGTGCTTGCGCCGCTTGCGCTGCGTGCGCCGTGGGCGGGTGCTGTGTCGGCGCCGGAAGTAGCCGGAGTGCCCGTGGTCAGAGCGGCCCGAAATCTGTACTAGGATAGAAGAGTTGTTTCAACAACAACGGGCTGTGGCGCAGTTTGGTAGCGCACTTGACTGGGGGTCAAGGGGTCGCAGGTTCAAATCCTGTCAGCCCGACCACTGTGCTCTTTAATCAGAAACAAGGGCATAAGAAATCGGAAATTGATCCACATTGATCCGGGAAAGCCCGCTAGAAATGGCGGGCTTTTTTGATTTCTCGATCTTTTGCCCGCTAGCTCCTCGGCGAGCGCGCGAAAGTGAAAGTGTCCTTCCGTGACCAGGTGGAGTTGTACACCCTGCGAGACCGTTCGAGACCATGATTCGAGTGCTTTCTGGCGGCGCGTACAGCAGAGTATTCGAGGAAATCGCTCCCCGTGACATAGACAAACTGGTGCTCCCATACCTCTACGAAGGAACACTGAGCATTTACGACCCAAGATTCCCTGAAACGCAGCTGACGGCGCACATCATGGCCTTGATCATTCGTGACACAGAGGTACATGACTTTTGGCGCGGAACTTTGGCGTTGCCCCGAATTACTGAAGTCGTAGATCGGCTGGCGAGCCAGGAGCAGCGATTGCACGAATACTTCGACGCCTTCTCATGCTGCCGCCTGTTCAGCGGGTGATCTTCCGTGGGATGGTTGCCGTGAGAAATTGGGAACAGTACTTCACGAAAACACCCGATCATGTCATAATAAGCCGCAATATGAGGCAGCTGACCGGATCGCTTCATTCTTGTGCCGCATAGCCTCTAACGCAAAGTCTCCGGTGGGCCGAGGCGGCCATTGTCGTTGGTCCGCGGTACGGTGAAATGATGAGAGGTATAAACGAATAGCGCCCCTGTGGCGTAGGAGACTGCATCACATGGCGGAGACATCACCCAAGACAAAACTCACCGATCACCAGGCTAAGTATTTTGCGCATGAACTACAGCGCAGCTATGCAAATGATCACGTTGGCAAGCTCGCTGGTCTGCTGTTTGATGCCCAAGTGGAGCCAAAGCCGCATCAAATCGATGCTGCGCTATTCGCACTACAGACCCCTTTCTTGCCCGGTGTGATCCTGGCTGATGAAGTCGGCCTCGGCAAGACGATCGAGGCTGGCATCGTCATCAGTCAATACTGGGCAGAGCGTAAGCGTCGAGTCCTGATTATTGCTCCCTCTAGTCTTCGCCAGCAGTGGCAGCAAGAGCTGTATGAAAAGTTCCTAATCCCTTCGGCACTTCTCGATTCGAAGTCACGCGATCGACTGCTACAAGCTCAAGACACTCAAAAAGCTCAGGTTCTGATCTGCTCGTATGAGTTTGTGCTGCGTCATGAGGCTGCCCTTTCTCAGCAGTGGGATCTCATCGTCGCTGACGAGGCTCACCGGCTCCGCAACTTCTGGAATGGTGACCGGGCGAAGATGCCTTCTGCCGTAGCGAGAGTGGTTCGGAACGCAAACAAGACAGTGCTGCTGACGGCGACACCGTTACAGAACCGGCTCGATGAACTGTACGGGCTGGTGTCGGTGTTTGATCCGACGTATTTCCACTCGCTTGACGCATTCCGAGAGCGATATATTAAGAACCGTGACGCGTTCGGCGACGATGACCTCGTTGATCGTGTTGCAACAGTTTCAAAGCGCACGCTTCGACGTGACGCCGAGAGATACATTCGTTTCACCAAGCGCTCACCTTTGACTGTTGAGTTCACCCCTTCACCTGAAGAAGTGCGCCTATATGACCTGGTGAACGACTATTTGCAACGGGACGAGCTGTTTGCATTTGCGGGGAGCCAGAGGCATCTATCAGCCCTAATTATTCGAAAACGTCTCGGGTCCTCCACGTATGCAGTAGCAGGCACCCTGGAGAACATCGCGAACAGGCTCGCGGATGAACTCGCTGAGGGTCGCAGGCGTGACGGGCGCGGATCTTTGTTTATCGACGGCGACTTGACAAGCGAAGAGTTTGAAGAGATCGATGAAACTGCTGACACCCCGACTGACTTTGCAGACAAGAGCCTCCACCAACGCGTCAAGGCTGAGGTGCAGGAGCTTCGCGAGTATGCGGCACTAGCGCGTTCAATCACGGTCAACCAGAAGGCGGTAAAGCTTGGTGAGGCGCTTGATCAAGGTTTTGAACGTCTCCGTGAGATTGGTGCACCCGAGAAAGCAATCATCTTCACTGATTCAACGAAGACGCAGGAATACATCGCGCGCACCCTTCAAGACGCTGGCCGCGGTGAAGGCCTCGTCCTCTTCAACGGCACAAACAACAGTCCAGAAGCCACACGCATCTACCAAGATTGGCTTGCGCGCAACAAGGACAGCGACCTAATCACGGGCATCCCTGCAGCGGATAGACGTAAGGCCCTTGTCGATGAGTTCCGTGACCGGGGCACGATCATGATCGCAACAGAGGCTGCCGCTGAGGGAATTAACCTGCAGTTTTGTTCAATGCTTGTGAACTACGACTTGCCATGGAACCCGCAGCGTGTGGAACAGCGTATTGGACGAGTGCACCGGTTTGGGCAGAAGCACAACGTGATCGTTGTGAACTTCTCGAACAAAGGCAACGTCGCCGAGCAGCGCATTTTGGAACTCCTCACAGAGAAGTTCCATCTCTTCGAGAGCGTCTTTGGGGCATCCGACCAGGTTCTCGGGTCGATTGAAGATGGCCTCGATTTCGAGAAGAACATCTCTGCGATTCTGAATGGCTGTAAGACTGCCGCTGAGATCGATACTGCATTCGCAAAGCTTGAGGCTCAGTACTCAGAAGAGATCAGCCAGGAAATGGCACAGGCCAAGTCAAAGGTGTTTGACAACCTAGATCCGAATGTTCAGGATCGCTTGAAGTCTTACGACGCGCAGTCGGGTGAGGTTCTGAATAAGTTCGAACGGTTACTCCTGTCGATTACTCAGCATGAACTTAAAGACGATGCAACATTTGAAGAAGATCCGCGACACTTCACGTTGCATTGCTCGCCTGTGCCAGAGGCGAAGGAGGGTCCCTACTTCTTCAAATCACAACCTCTAGAAAATGCTCACCAGTATCGCTATTCAAGTCCGCTTGCTGTTCATGTAGTTGAAGGAGCGAAGTCACGAGTTACCCCAGCGCGTGAACTGACGTTCAGTATTTCTGCATCAGATCGTGCAGGTGCCGCCGTGAAGCAACTTGAGGGTAAGAACGGCGAACTGACGGTCAGCCTGGTGACTTTTAGTATGCAAGCAAAGAACGATGACATCTCTGAGTCGTACATGCTCGCTGGCGGCTTTGCCGATGGTGCTGGTGGCGAGTGGATGGACGCGGAACTTGTCAATGATTTGCTCGAGCTCACTGCTGTCGAGGTCGGCCAGCACGATGTTGCTATCGATGAGGCGCGGTTCGCCGATCGACTCGCTCTCCAGCGGGCAGAGTATGAGCGTGAGGTTCAGGGCCGTAACGCCAAGTACTACAACCAGCAGGAAGAAATCCTCGACCGGAATATCAAAGATCGACGCGCCGAGTTTGAAGCAAAAGTGCGCGAGTACCGCAGTAAAGAAAAGGAAGCCCGCAAGGCCGCCAGGGGTGCAGATGATCCGATGGAGCAGCTGCGCATGAAAAAGGAAGCCGCCAAGTGGGATCGCAAGGCTGATGACGCCGAGGACGATTACCGGTTTGAGAAACGCAAGATGCGTGACGAAGCAGACGACATTCTCGAGCTAATCTCTCAGGCTCTGACTGGCACACAGAATACAGAACATCTGTTTTCGATCCGTTGGCGAGTAGTCGCCTGACGCTGGAACCTGTTCACAGAAGACTTAAAAAATGTTACAAGTAGAGGAAATGAATATGCACGACGACGATATCCGCGAGACACCATCAACAACACCGAACTTCCGCACTGAGCTGGCAGCGCAGCTGGCTGAATTAGTACCCGAAGCGATCGCTGATGGCAAAGTGGATGTCGCGAAGCTGCAGGAACTTCTTGACGGTGACGCAGCCGAGGGCAATGAGCGATTTGGCTTGTTCTGGCCGGGTAAGAAACGAGCGCTTCGTGTAGCGCAGGAGCAGACCACCGCTACCTTGAAGCCTGATTTCGAGACCTCGAAAGACTGGGACAAGACTCAGAACGTGTTCATCGAGGGCGACAACCTCGAGGTACTAAAGATCTTGCAGCGGCACTACCACGGCAAGATCAAGATGATCTACATCGACCCTCCTTACAACACTGGTAAGGACTTCGTTTACAACGACAACTTCACCGGCGGTGTTCAGCATTACCTTGAGTGGACGCAGCAGGTCAGCGGGGATGGCAAGAAGCTCTCGAGTAACTCTGAATCAGAGGGGCGCTATCACTCGAACTGGCTCAACATGATGTACCCGCGTCTGAAGCTTGCGCGAAACCTACTGACTGATGACGGCGTCATGTTTATCTCCATCGATGGTAATGAGGTCGCAAACCTTCGAAAGCTTTGTGTTGAAGTTTTCGGTGAGCACAATTTCGTTGGCGAACTAGTTTGGGTCAAGAAAGAGAAGGCTTCAGGTGTTCCTCCGAAAAACATGCTTCTACCCAACTTTGAGTACCTAATGGTGCTTCAGCGCAGGAAGCCCTTCCGCTTCAAGGGGCAGGAGCGAAGCCTTGCCAGCTATAAACAAGATGCGGACGGTCGTTGGTGGCGCACGATGCCGATACAAGCTACTGGAGCGCAGAATAGTTGGTTTAGCATTATCAACCCAGTGAACGGTAAGTCCTATTACGGCAACTGGGCGTTCTCGGAAGACCGGATCAAGCAGATGGTGGAAGACGGAAAAATCCGCTTCCCGAAAAATGATGATGGAAAGCCTGTCCAAGTTGTGTATGCGGATGAAATGGCAAATGATCGCTCACCGCTATTCTCGAATCTTGGGCGATTCGATAGTGAGACTTCAACCAAACAGTTGATTCGACTCTTTGGCGGGAAGAAGTACTTTGACTTCCCGAAGCCGCTCGACCTGATCAAGTTTCTAGTCTCGCAGGCAACCGATGACAACGATATTGTGTTGGACTTCTTTTCTGGTTCCGCCACAACTGCACATGCCATTATGGAAGTAAACCGGGAAGACGGCGGTGCTCGACGATATATTCAAGTTCAACTGCCCGAACCACTCGACGGTGGGAGCGAAGCTGCGAAGGCAGGCTACAAAACGATTCCGGATATTTCGCGACTGCGAATCGACCTTGCAGCAGCAGAGATTCAGTCGGACAACCAAAATCTGCTGGTGAAGGGACACCCCGTGGATACGGGATACCGCTCATTCAGATTGGTTGACAGTAACTTCTCCAAATGGCGAGTCTCGAGTGAGATTGAGCCTGATGCTTTGGAGCAAAGACTTCTCGGTCTCCGTGACAGTGCTGACGACAACGCCACACCAGATGACCTCTTCACCGAGATCCTTCTAAAGCAGGGCTTCTCGCTCACCGAGCAGATCAGTCCGTTCGAGGTTGCTGGCCTCGAAATGCGTGCAGTTCTTCAGGCAGATGGGGACATTGCTGTGCTCGCCTATCTAGACGAGCACAGGAAGCCGACGCTAGATCAGCTCCGAGCGATGGTCGATGAAATCCATGGTGGAAAGATCATCGTGCTCGAAGACGCGTTCCATGGCGATGACGAACTGAAGACCAACCTCGCCCAACTCTGTAAGAGTAACGGCATTGAGCTATGGACTGCGTAGGCGAGGCACCCATGAAGTTTAGATTTGACGACAAACAACCATTTCAACTCGATGCAATTTCAGCAGTCGTAGACCTCTTTGACGGTCAGCCGAAGGACGCTGAGAAACTTGAGATCGCCTTACGGGGCAAGATTAGTCTTCCCGAGAGTGACACATCAGGTCAAGCTGCATTCGATATTGACCCCTCGGAACTAGCGCAAGAGGTTGGCGCAGTCGGCAATAACCTGATCGTTGAACGCGACACGGTCCTTGCGAATCTTCGTAAGGTACAGAATCGGAACGGCCTTGAACTCAGCGCTCGGCTTGCTGAGGAAGAGCTCGGGTTTGATATTGAGATGGAGACCGGCACGGGTAAGACCTACGTGTACCTGCGCACCATTTTTGAGTTGGCGCAGAAGTACAACTTCACCAAGTTCGTGATCTTGGTTCCGAGCGTTGCCATCCGCGAAGGTGTGAACACGAGTATCGAGCTGATGCGCGAGCACTTCCGTGGACTCTACCCGGCTCTTCCATTCGATTCCTCCGTGTACAGCGGTAAGTCTGCAGAAGAGGTGCAGTCGTTCGCGACGGCAACCAATGTGCAGATTCTAGTAATGACGATTGACTCAATTCGTGGTGATGCGAACAGCCGAATTATTCACCAGACCCGCGACAAGCTGCAGGGCTTGCGTCCGATTGACTATCTAAAGGCCACGCGGCCTGTAGTCATCATGGATGAACCACAGAACATGGAGTCGAAGCTCTCCCAGAGTGCGGTCGGTGACCTCTCGCCAACGTGCACCTTGCGTTACAGCGCGACCCACCGCAAGACACGCAACGTTGTGTACCGTCTCGACCCTGTTGATGCCCACGACAAGGGGCTTGTCAAGCAGATTGTTGTTGCTGAAGCTCGCCAGCAGGGCGCGGATGCAACCCCTTACATCAAACTTGTTGACGTGCAACGAGATCCGTGGACGGCAAAGCTCGAGCTATTGAGCCGCAAGGCAGACGGAAGCTTTGCTCGCACGGCGAAGAAGATCAAGCAAGGGCAAGACCTTGCAGGTATTGCGGCGTCTAATAATCCGATCTATGAGGGATGGCGTGTTAACGAGATCGGACTTGAGTCTCCAGATGGTTCAGGTCTTCCGTTTGTTGAACTAACGAAGCACCCGATTCTCAACCTCGGCGAAGAAATTGGCGGCAACTCTCAGGTGATCTACCGGGAGATGATCCGCGAGACGATTCGTGAACACCTCCGCAAGGAAGCGCAGATGCGTCCTCGGGGTGTCAAAGTACTGAGTCTATTCTTCATTGACAAGGTGGCTAACTTCCTTGGTGATGGTGTCAACAACGAAGATGCCAACGGCCAATACGTACAGTGGTTCGATGAGCTACTTCGCGAAGAGCGCGACCGTGTCCCAGCCTGGAGCGAGCTGCTGCCTGAAGATCCGCAGGAATATCGCAAGGCGTACTTTGCGCAGATGAAGTCTGGCAAGGGAAAAGCTGCAAAGCTGACGTTTGTCGATTCTAAAGGCGAGGGCACTACCGCGAAAGATGATGACGCTTACGACCTCATCATGAAAGATAAGGGGCGCCTGCTCAGTGAAGATACCCCGACTCGGTTTATTTTCAGCCACTCAGCGCTCCGCGAGGGCTGGGACAACCCTAATGTTTTCCAAATCTGCACCCTGCGCGAAATGGGTGGAGAAACCGAACGACGCCAGACCATCGGACGAGGACTTCGTCTCCCCGTGAACAAAGACGGTGAGCGAATTGCTGAGCCCGAAATTGCGCAGCTCACGGTGATCGCGAACGAGTCTTATGCTGAGTTCGCGAAAAGCCTCCAAGACGAGTACAAGAAAGCTGGCGTGCAGCTTGGCTTCGTCAGAAAGGGCGAGTTCGCCCAGATTCCTGTTGTTGATGGTGAGACAGAGAAGCCACTCGGGTTTGAAGCTTCAAAGCGAATCTACGAACTTCTCCAGACTGGTGGCTTCCTCGATAAAGACGGTCGGGTCACGGATCAGTTTGCGCCGACAACGCTCGGATTTGATCTTGGTCTGCCAGTCGACTTCGCATGGGCGACCGATTTCGTGATTGAGCTCGTCGATAAGTGCAAGCTTGACAAGCTCGTGAAGCCAAAGAAGCTTCGTGCCTCACGCCAACTCAATAAGGAGTTCTACTGGTCAGACGAGTTTGAAGACTTCTGGTACGCGATTAGTCGCAAGACGACCTACCGAGTCAAGGTTGATCGTGAAGACATCATTAGCACGAGCCTGGCAAAGCTGCGCGATCTGGATGAGAATCCGCGAGTTGAACCGCTGAGGATTCAGGTGACCAAAGCTGGTTTGAAGATCCAGCGCGGTGGCGCGAAGGCCGAAGAACGCGGTGTGCGCACCGCTGATCTGCGAGGCAGCTATGACCTACCTGACATCATCACCGAGCTGCAAGATGCAACGAAGCTCACCCGCCGCACTATCGTTGATATCTTGACCGGCAGCGAACGGCTCGATGAGTTCATTGGTAACCCGAATGACTTCATCACTATGGCTCGACGAGTTATTAATGCTGAGCTCGCAAAGATCATCGTTGACGGTGTTGAATATGAGCGGATCTCGGGCAGCGTCTACGAGCTACGCGAACTCCGCGAGGATAGCAAGGAAGAAGCGGATCGGTTCCTTGACCAGCTGTACAAAGTGCAGAACCAAGATAAGACTGACTTTGATTACGTGCTGTTCGACTCGGACATTGAGCGACAGTTCGCGGAGCTGCTTGACGGGCGTGAAGACGTCAAGATGTTCATGAAGCTCCCGGCTAAGTTCAAGATCGATACGCCTGTCGGGCCGTATAACCCTGACTGGGCGATCGTGAAGCATGAGGACGGCGAAGACCGCATCTACATGGTGCGTGAGACCAAGAGCACCGCAAACGCAGAGCTACTTCGTCCTACCGAGAAAGCGAAGATCAAGGCCGCACGAGCGCACTTCAAAGCACTGAATATCGATTATGCGAAGTCATCACCGGGAAGGTGGAACCTGTAAGTGAGCGAATTGGAGTCGGGGCTGCTGGAATGGGCCAGTAAGCGCGATGCGTGGCAGCAAGACCTTCTGCGGCAGTTGGCCACAGGCGTTGTCCTGGGGCAGCAGAGCCTACGTGCTTATGCTGACGCTGCCGAACGAGCAGAGATGCAGAAGATTTCGCATTTCTATGCGGTACCTGGCACGGATAAATTACAAGAATTTGAGCCACTAACTGCTGCACACCTGAACACTACGGAAGATGGTGCTGATCCAGTTCGGCTGGCGAAGATCATTCATGTTCACGGGGCAAATGGCCTGGCCGACGGGGCAGCTTTGGAACCACATCAAACAGGGCTCACAATTATTGCCGGAAAGAACGGTAGCGGGAAATCTGGCTACACGCGGATTCTGAAGCAGGTTGCAGCATGCAGGGCTTCAGAGGCCGTGCTCCCTAACGCTTTTCGTTCTACCCAAGTTCCCAGGGCAGTAGTCGAATACACCATTGGAAACGCATCCATTCAAAGCTTGACCTGGCAGGCTGCGGATGCTCAGCCCGAAGGCCCGCTTCAGCGAGTCCGCATTTTTGACACTGCGGCTGCAAACGTTCATCTCGCAGGTGCAACCGAGATCGCTTACGTTCCTGCAACTCTCCAGATACTAGCTGAGTACACTAGAGCACTGAACGAGATCCACGGTCTCATTTCTGCAGACCTGCAGTCCCTCAAACTTCAAAGTCGAAACTGGCCGGAACTGGAAATCGGTTCAGGAGCCGATCTGTTTGCGCACCTCGGGCAGGAGGCTGCATTGCAAACGCTCAAGGGCGTCAAGCCGTTATCTGCAGAAGAGCAGGAAGAGCTCGATGAGTTGCCTACAAAGGTACGAAATCTATCTTCTTCAGATCCTGCGACCCTCTCGGCCCAGGCGAGGCAACGAGCCACGCAGCTCACCGTTCTAGCTCGGAATCTCGAACTGATCTCCGCAAAGGTATCGAGCGATGCTGTTGCTGCAAGTGAGAACCTGATCGATAACCTTCAAGCTTGCAAAGCGAAGGCAGACGACGCACGCAGCCTTGTCAAAGCCGAAGGTAAGCTAACAGGAACCGGTGGAGAGGCTTGGCAGGCGCTCTGGCAAGCTGCCGAGGTGTTTTACAAGGCTGAGCACTCCCATGACCAGACGAACGCATTGGAAGATTCGGACGTTTGCCCACTTTGCCAACAAGACGTGGACGAAGAATCCAAGGCTCGGTTCACCCAGTTTGCCCAGTTTATGAGCGGAGAGGCTCAACTTGCGTGGGGCAAGGCTAAGGAGCTGAGAGAGAATGACGTCAACAGGCTAAAAGAGCTTCCTTGGGACGCAGTCAGGGCACCAGAGGTAACTGAACTCATCAGCATTTATGACGAAAATACGGCGGTCGAGCTCGCTGCCTCTCTTCACAAAGCCAATGCAATCTGCGATCGCTTGATCAGTTCGAAACGAGAAGCCGAATCATCTGGCGAATCCTCACTCGAAGCCGCTTTCACAAAGGGCATCGAGCGCATCCGAGACGCGGCAGATCTTGAAACCAAGAATGCTGACGATCTGGCTAAAACGGATACTTCAGCCGAGGCCGTCGCCAGACTGCAAGGACGCCAAGCGGAGCTGAAACTGAGAAAAGGGCTGGCTGATCATCTCGAAGGTATTGCAGCACAACATGACAGATTCGCGCGAGCTACCTGCCTCGAAGCAAGCCTGAAAGCCTGTAATACCACTTCAGCAAGCCGGAAGAACTCAGATCTTTCAGCTAGTTATGTGGGAAAAGTCTGTGAGGGGTTCACCGCAGAATCAAAAAAGCTGGGCCTCGACCGAGTGCCAGTGGAACTGGTTTTCGACAAGTCATCCAAAGGAACCAGTTACATCCGCGTTGCACTTACAGACGCAGCTAAAGCACCTGTCCCGTCGGTTCTCAGTGAAGGTGAGCAGCGAGTAACTGCCATTGCTGGCTTCTTTGCCGATTTAACGGAGTCCGGTGATTTTTCGACCTTGATTTTCGATGATCCCGTTTCCAGTCTCGATCAAGTTTTCCGAGTCAAGGTTGCCCGGCGGCTCTTGGAAGAAGCCGAGAAGCGTCAGGTGCTCGTCTTTACTCACGACTTCTCTTTTGTGCAGTACCTCTACGAGGAAAAGCAGCTACGGGATAAAGACGCACGCACCCGTGGTGAGGGGCCCGCAAAGGACATTCACTACCTTCATATAGAACGCTCTGCTGAAGGGGCTGGGGCATTAACGTCCGCAGTTGAGTGGCGTCACGTAAGCGTGAAAGTCCGCATCGGAAGGCTCAAGGATCGCCTACAGGCCGCAGGGGCGCTGTATCGCAAGAACGCAATCAGCGAGTATGAATCTCTCGCGCGAGAAATCGTTGGCGCAATGAGAGACACCTGGGAGTTTTTTGTGGAACAGGAGCTGCTTAATGGGGTTGTTACTCGCCATGAGCGCCGAGTGCAGACTCAAAGGCTTCAGAAGCTGATCGACCTGTCCCCGGAAGATATCGCCACCGTTGATCTGGGTATGTCGATTGAATCTCGATTCATGACTGGCCACTCAGCCCCTGTGAGTGATGGCTCAGCGGCTATGACGCCGAACGACCTGGAAGAAGAGATTAAACGGTTGGAAGAGTTCAAGAGTGTCGTTAATGCGAGAAGAATGTGAATTTCGAGATGAAGACTCTTGTGACACAATTTCTCGACGAGAGATTTCTTTCAGTGGTATCCCCCCAGCTCCCAAATTGGGCTGAGGCACTGACTGCGCTGTTCTCAGTTGCGACACTTGTCGCAGTTGGCCTGGCTGCGGTACAGATCCGGCATATAAATCGGCAGATGCACCGAGAGTTCGAAATGCAATACTTGCTTCGATTCTGGACGTTAACGGATCGCCTGTCGGATAAGTTCAAGCGCAAAGGGATTCCTACGAAAGCCGATACGGCTGTGCTGAGAGAGTACTTGAATCTTTCGGATGACCAGATCGCACTACGGTCATTAGGTAGAGTCACGAATCACACTTGGGAGTACTGGCGCCACGATATTCGCACCATGTGCGCAACCGGAGCAATTCGTGAAGAGCTGTCAAAGGCTCCGGTCGCTGAGTATATGCACGTTCGCGCTCTTCTCAACAACGAGAAGTACGACCCGCTGGCCCACGGTCGAGTTTGGCGACACCTCCGAGGTCTTTGACCGCCCGTCACATGGTGAGGTATTTTCGGATCGTCTTGTGATTCCGCCCTACTCGCCTGGCGATAGTTTTGAAACCATGACCCTCTGCATGGAGTTCCTGCCATCAAAGGATCTCGTCGTTAACCGGCACTGCAACTCGTGAGCGGACTCCGGCCCCCGCGAGGTGCTTCATAATCGTGCCGCGATTTTGGCCGTACTTGTCGGCAAGTTCGTAGGCCGACATTCCCGCCTCGTAGTCGGCAGCTATCTCTGTCAGACGCTCAGGAATGATGCGTGCGAAAGATCGTGGAGATTGTTGTATTTCTGCGGTACTTGGCGACGAGGATTCTTCCTGCAGTAGCCGCCACCCCTGTTCTAATTGTTTTGCATACGAGGAGAACACCCCGACAGATGCCGCGGAGCTCTAAGAGCTCCGCGGCTTTTGTGTTTCCGCCATCGCCGCGTGAATCCGCTGATCCAACTGATCGAGCTCCTCCATGATTGCGATGGCGATCCACACCCTGTCACGTTTACGCCCGGTGATCTCCTTGATGATGCCGGCCGCTTCAAGCTGCGTGATCGCGTGATTCGTGTTCGAAGAAGCGGTGCCCGCATAGAAGTTCGCCTCTTCTGACGTCAGGGCAGGCTCGTCGTAGAACGCGGCGATCAGTCGCTCCGTTGCGGAGCCGTAACGCGGCTTCAGCTGCAGATACCACCGATCTGGCAATGCGTTCAGCCGCTCAATTGTGGCTCGGGAGCAGACTGCTGCGGCCTCCGCTGAGCGGGCGAATAGACGGATGATTGGTTCGGGATCACCTTCGCGATAGGCGATGAGCGCAGCAAAGTAAGCGTCGCGCTGGGCGAGCAGGCCGCTCGCAATGGGAACGACAAGATTTCGTGTTGCACCGCGCCGATGCAGCACGGCGGAGACGAGCGCGCGCCCGATCCGCCCATTGCCGTCGGTAAACCCGTGGATCGATTCAAACTGCGCATGCCCGATCGCCGCCTGCACCATGATGGGGACGTCTTCACGGTTGAGGTACTCGATGAGATCAGCCATCAGTGGTGGAACATGCTCGGGCGCAGGCGGTACGTGGATTGCGTCGCGCGGGGAGTGATCGCTTCCACCGATCCAGTTCTGCATGTCTCTGAGTCGCCCGGCGTAGAGAGACTCACTCGGATCGTCGAACATGAGCGCACGGTGAGCACCCTGAATTTCATCGAGCGTAAAGCAACCGTGCAGACCCACCCGGGCATGAGTTGGTGGATCGCCTCTGTAGCCGCCACCATGCTCGTCGCGCACGGATTGCTTCGATTCCCAGTCGCCGCCTTGGCGTAGTCGATAGCGGAGGCCGAAATCTGTTCGATCTTTGAAGATGCGACTGATTCGCTTCGAATGAGGAAGCGGTTTACTGCCCTGGAATGGTCTTCAGCATCGGCATCTACCTGGGCCACCGCCAGCAGTGCACGCTCTGCGGCGACAGTGAGCCCGAGACCAGGGGCGAAATGGAGCGCTGCGATACGAGGCGGCACCATCGTGCTGACCGACGTCAATGTGCGGTCAGCACGGTTGCCGCTGCGCGTCTGCTGGCGCCACGGGCACAATTCGACGCGATGCGCTGGCCAGCTGGTTGCTCCTGTCATGGCGGAAAGGCTATTTCGGTTTGGGTGCACCAAACGAAAACGACGATCGAATGGTGCCAACGCACGTCATGCCAAGGGCAGTTCTCAGTTCGCCTGGCAATGGCTTCGCCAGAACCTCTGAGGCTGCTGTACCGCTATTGCTTGCGAAGCACCGAGCGGCGCGCAATGAGCGAGGCACCTGCTGCCGCGAAGAGTGCTGCGCCAACAACGCCCCAGCCGAGGTCGTCGCTACCCGTGCGCGCGAGCGCATCTGGCGTGGCACCGGTGCCCGTGCCCGGCTTCGCACCGGTACCGGGTCCGGTGGGACCGCCCGGCTTCACCGGGGGCGCAAGCGCATCGTCGATCACGACGGCCGGCGAGCTGAGCTCCGCGGCAATTCGGCAGTCGGCGGTGCCGGCCACCGTCACGGCGATCTCAGCACCCGCGTCGGCCGCAACGACGGTGTAGGTCGCTTCGGTGGCGCCGCTGATCGGCGAGCCATCGCGCGTCCACTGGTAGCTGAATGACGCTGCCGGCACCCAAGCCGATACCTGCGCGCTGAGCGTTTCACCGATTGCCGGCGTACCGGTCACCGCCGGGGTGTGTACGGACTCGAATGCTACGGGCTCTTCGACGCTTTCGAAGGTGAGGTGGGCGGTATCGGGGGCGGATCCTGCCACCAGCGTCACACCGTTCTCGGCGCGCACGGTCACCGCGCCATCGGTGGTCGGCGTACCTGAGATCACGCCGGAGACGGAGTCAAGCTCGAGGCCTTCCGGGAGCTCACCGTCTGCGATGCTCACCCAGGTTGGCGTGGGCGCGCCTGCGAGCGTCGGGGTGAGGGCGATCGGATCCGCCGCGCACACGTTCGTGGTGATTGTGGTCTCGGGGTACGAAATCTCAGCGGACTTCAGTTGCGTGACGTCAACGGGCAAGACGCCCCAGGGGCTGAAGCCGCTGATGTAGGTGCGGCCGTCCGTTCCGACGCGAGTGGCATACGGATTGAAGTAGTCGAGGTCCTGGAGTCCCAGGGTGGTGGTCAGGGCGCCGGTCGCGGTGTTGAGATCCATGATGTATCCGCCGCCGCTCACGGTGACGATACCTTCGCTGTAGCGGGTCATGTCAATGCCGCGGATCATGTGATCGTTCGTCGGGAACGACTGGACGGTGCCGGTCGCTGGATCCGCGATGATTCCCATCTCGCGCATATCGAGACTGAACGCAATCGCGCCGGTGACGTGATCGACCTGCACCCACGGCGACTGCTCTGGGTTTGCGGTGTCCGCAAGGTTCTGCACCACCGGGGTGACGTCGCCAGACGCGAGATCAACGGCCCAGATGCCATTCAAACTCGTCGGCACAGCGCGGTCAACGCGCACGTACGCGGTGTTGCCTGAAGCGGAGACAGCCATGCCGTTTGTGTATCCCGAAACGATACCGGGGATGCTGAAGTCTTGGGCCCCGACGAAGGTGCCGTCAGGCTGCCAGGTCGAGATGGTGAACGATGCGGGAGCCGCGGCACCGCGGTTCAGTGCGTAGACCGTGCCGGCCGCATCGGTGGAGACCGAGTACACCTTTCCGGTCACGCCGGGTGCATCGTTCGTGTTCCACTCGATTGGGGCGTCACCGTTCTCGAAGTACCTGGTGATGAGAGAGCTGCCTATGGCGCTGCCTGACCAGAGCGCAGAGTAGAAGGAGCCGTCGATGCCGGGTTCCAGCTGCCCCTGTGGGGTGGGGGTTGCGGCAGCCATGACGTCGTCGAGCACGATGAGCGTCTGGCCATCTTGGCCGATGGCCGCAGGCGGTGCTTGGACTGGTGTTGGTGTTGCAGCGACGGCCGCGGTGGCACCTAAGGTTGTGATGGCACCCGCCCCTGCTCCTGCGCTGAGCAAGCCGAGTGCGAGCGCTCCACTGATCGCGGTGAACCTTGTGCGCTTCGTGATGTTTCCCTGAACTGACATAGTGTCGCTCCCTCCCCGCGCGTATGCCAACTGTTGTCCCAAGTAGGAACAGGCACACGTCACAACTCCAGCATCACCCGGAAAGCCAGTCCGGACCATTGGTTCCATGCTCTTTGAGTGCGCAAGGTACCAGAAGTGAGTATTCAGTGAGGGTTGGGTGTGACTACTCAGTCGCGTTGTTGAGTTCGAGCTCGGGAGGATGGCGACGGAAGCCGCGGGTCAGCCAGACCAGGTAGGCGATGCCGAGGCCGAGCGTCTCGGGGACGTCGTCAGTCCGTTCAACCTTTTCCGAATTGGTGTGAGACGTTGAATGTGAGAAATGCTGAATGAGAAGTGCAGTAATGCTGATTCACCAGTGGGGGCAAGCTTCGAAACTCACGGATGAAGACAACGCACATCAGGTTCGCGTCATTCCGCGGAACATCGAGTTGGTTCATGGCTTGTCTCACTACTTTTGTGAGCCCAACCCCGAGTTCAATCCAGGCGACAGCAGATTTTTTCATTGAACGGTAATACCGGCTTGTTTGGCCTATTTTCCCCACTTGGTGGCCGTTGATCTACTGGATTGCTGGCGGAAATTCATCACTTGAAGAGGAAACAAATGCATCGAAGACAGCAGCACTGCACACAAGAACCTCAGGCGAGGAGCAGCGCCCTTTTAAGACAGACGTTAGGTGTGCTGATTGCAGTAGCGCTCTCGGTATCAATGATCTCCGGACCAGCTTTGGCAGCAAAATCGGATGACACCTTCGAGGGGGCAGACACCATAGGTGCCCTTAGCCGGGGAACCCCAAAGGAGATGAATGGTGCCGCGAATGATCTTCAGGTGATTTCGGCCAGCGCAGAGGCTTATGAGAAGGAGAAACAGGAAACAGCTGCGAGATTGGCCGATGCAGCTTCGCTTCAAGATTCAATTCCAATTGAGACCGACGGTGCCGTGGAAAGTGCGGTCGCTGAAAATGGCAGCACTGTAGAGATCGCTCCGGACGGGACAGCCCTGCTTTCTTCAAATTTGGGCGATGAGATTGGGATTAGCGCAACTGGCAGGTTCAATAGTGGTGCGATCTCGGGTGGATCCTCAGTCCAGACGGGTGAAGTAAACGAAGCAGATGTCGTTACGCGAGCCACCGAAAATGGGGCACAACTGGTAGCGATCTTCAACGACGAGGCAGCAGAAGGAAGAGTGTCCTTTGAATTTGAGCTTCCGTTGGATTCGCGAATGGTGGAGATAGCTGATGGGTCTATCGCTATCGAGCAGGACGTTGAAATTGAGCGGCCTCTTGCTGGTGAAGAGAAACGAATTAGCGACGCCGTGGATGCTGCCCTCATCGATTTGAAAGACGATCAACCGCTGTCAGAATCCCAAGCTGCGGAACTTGAGCAGATTGCACCAGCGAAAATGGAGGTGGCTAGCGAAACTCAGCAGCTGGCCAAGGTCGGGGTGCCTTGGGCAATCGACGCGAAAGGTAAGGCGCTTCCAACCCGATACGAATTAAGTGGAGAAACCCTAACGCAAGTAGTTGACTTGCGTGGCGCAGTATTTCCAGTAACCGCCGACCCGGCATTATGGTGGGTCATCGGTACCTCTGCCGTCTGTGCTGCGCAACTGGGGACGCTTGCCTTCGGGGCGGCCAAAGTTGTTGCAGCATTCGCCAAAGCGGAACGAATCATCAAATCAGCTAAAACCGTACTTCAGGCATACCGTGCTCTTGGTAACAGCATGAAAAGCGTGCTCAGGTATATGGAGAGATTCGTGAGGAACCGGTCGAGTCTGTCGACATACCAAATCAGAACGATCGGGAAACTCGTCGGAGGCATAAGCTCGGTAATCGTCGGCTCGCTTGGGCTTGGTGGTTGTTACAACCTCTTCAGGGCCCGCTGGTAACTCGCATGGATATCTTCATGGGAATCGGGCTTGCAGGAGCAAGCCTTATGTTTGCGTTCTTGTTGAGTTTCTCGCTCTGCACGCGAGAAACTGACGAGCAGAGTTTTCCTGGCTTGCTTTTGTTAGTCATGGGAGTCATGATCATTGGCACATCGCTCAGCCTGATCGATGAACCCTGGATCTCGCCCTTGTGGCTCCAATATATGCTCCTCGTTGTGGCGCCCCTAACGACCGGGTTCATCCTTAACGTGGTGCTCTTGGCTTCACTTTCAAAGTCTTCACCTGAAGACGCAGAATAGGGCAGCGGCTGCGAAGACGCGTAAACCTCAATAACGCCCATAGGCTGGGCTCGTACATCGAATACTCGACAACGAGCCCAGCCGGTGAGCGACCGATTGGCGTTGGGGATCCGCCGCCTTATTCAGCCGCGTTGTTGAGTTCGAGCTCGGGCGGCTGGCGACGGAAGCCACGGGTCATCCACACCAGGTAGGCGAGGCCGAGGCCGAGCCAGATGAGGCCGACAGTCATTGCCATGCCGTCGAGGCTTGTCCAGAGCCATGCTGAGAGCGCGAAGCCGATGAGCGGAAGCACCAGGAACCGCACGAAGTCGAATCCAGCCCGGCGCTTCTGCTCGAAGAAGAAATGCTTGATGACCGACAGATTCACGAGCGAGAACGCCGTGAGCGCGCCGAAGTTGATGAGCGAGGCTGCCGCGTTCATATCGATGAAGAGCGAGACGAGGCCGATGGCCGAGATGAACATGGTCGCGCGCACCGGGGTCTTGAACTTCGGGTGCAGCACGCCGAAGATCGCGCGGGGGAGCACACCGTCGCGTCCCATCGAGAACAGCAAGCGGGATGCGGTGGCCTGCTGCGCCATAACTGCGCCGAAGCAACCGGCGACGAATGCCGCGGTGAAGAAGATCTCGAACCACTTGCCGCCGACGGCGAAGGTGATGTCATTCGCCGCCGAGTCTGGGCTCGAGTAACTAGTCCAGTCTGGGACCGCGAGGTTCGACAGTGCCGAAACCACAATAAAGAGGAGTCCGCCGATGAGCGTCACGAGCATGATCGCCCGCGGAATGTTCCGCTTCGCATTCTTCGTTTCCTCGGCGAGCGAAGATACGGCGTCGAATCCCAAGAACGAGTAGCAAAGAACGGCGGATCCGGCCAGCACCAACGCTGTCTCCGTATTACCGCCGAACACCACGTCGAAGATCGACGGGATCTCATTGCCAGCGGCGGTCGTCGATGCGAGGACCAGGAAGAGCACCACGAAGATCACCTGCGCCGCCACGATTGCGTTACTCACACCTGAGAGGAGCTTGACGCCGATCGAATTCAAGACGGTGACCGCGACGATGGCGATGATGATCCACACCTGCTGTGGGATCGCGGGTACCGCCGCAGCCATATAGATGCCGATGACGAGGTACGCCATCATTGGCAGCAGGACGTAGTCGAGCAGGATCGTCCAACCACCGAGGAATCCAATGTGCCCACCGAGTGACTTGCGCGTGTAGGTGTAGGCGGCGCCCGTCGTGGGGAAGGCGCCAGCCATCGACGCGTAGCTCGATGCGGTGAAGAGCATCGCGATGAGCGTCACGACGTATGACGTGACAATTGCGCCCTCCGTCATGGTGTTCACAACGCCGTACGTCGTGAATGACGCCATCGGCATCATGTAGGCGAGACCGAAACCGACCGCGCCCGTGAGGCCGAGGGTTTTCACGAGTGAGGGAGCGGGCGCGCTCGTCGCCGTGACTGGCGAGGAGCTTGGGGAACTACTGGGCATCGTTGACCTTTCACGCACCGGCGCGAGGCCGAGCAATCTTCAGGCGGGCTGGCGGTGCCCGACTAAGCAATTGTGCGAGTTGTGGTCTCGGAAGTCCGTCGGTCGAATGACGTAAATGTGTTGCCGTGCTACTCCCAACACGAGTCGACATCTCGCCTGAGGGCGCTGGCGCTGGTCTGGAAGGCATCTCGGTTGATACATTCATCAGAGAGACAGACAAACGCTATGGCGAGTTGAAGCTATTTGGCAAGCCCACCCATTTTCTACTTGGCGACGTTTCGCAGGTGGGGCATCGACGGCGTCTTGTTCTGGAGGGATGCCTACCGTCTTTGGAGTCTGGCTGGGTCGAACACGCAGTGATTTGGGGTTGTCGCTGTTGGCATGATGAGTGGTGCCGTGCATTAGTGATCTGTGCAAGCTCCGGGATTACACGGTTAAATCAGGACTCCGACGCCCCTCGCTTGTCTATAACCCGATACGAACCTCTGCTCTGCGGGAAGTGCAAATGAGAAAGCGCGTGGGCTGGGGCCGACTCGTTGCCTGTTTGAATGGGAAACTATTTGAATGCGCAATAGTGAATCGGCGGTACCTGATAGCTGGGACAAGCAAGTCGCGGAACTAGTGCCCGTGCTTCAAAGAGGCCTCCTTGATGCTCGGAGGTCCTACGAGATGATCATCGCTACCGTTGTCATCGAACGGCGTCGTCAAAACCGCGAAAGCATTAAGACAGACCTGGACTTAATTGCGGCCATTGCCTCGCTGAATTACGAGTTAAAAACACTAGTCCTAAGATTGGTCGAGGCTCCATCAGATCGTGCGATCTGGCACAAGTATTTGGCGTTAGTGCTGTGGCAGGTACTTGAAGAGCTGCCATCTCTGCTTGGCACAGATCTGCAAGACGAAGGCAAGAATTTCAAGAACGCAGTGAAAGGAATACGTAAGGACCGGGCATTTATGGAAGAACTTAAGCAGATTCGCAATGGGGTCGCGGCGCATCTAAGTCTCACCAAAGTCGGCCCCGGTCGTGTCGAATGGTCCTTCGATTCCATCGTGAATAATGCTCTCGGGGAGCCTGCGGTCCTCACCACCCTAGTCATGCGAGCCACCGAGGTATCGACGGCCGTGCACCAGCTCGGGTCGTCACTGATTCGAAAGCACATCACTTTGTTCCCAGGTGCCAATGTCTGAATCAAACAGGCTCGTTGCGTATGTCGTAGGTAGTATGAAGCGACTCGAACAGCGACAGTGGGGGTAGAAATGGTGTTCGGTGAAAAAGCCGCTCGTGATTCTCGAACGAGTACAGATAAGCTCGCTCGGTTGGCTCGGAGTCGAAACCCAATAATTCGTAGGCTCGTTGCCTCGAACCCATCGACGCCGGTCACAATGCTCAGCATTCTTGCGAAAGATCACGATGCTGAAGTTGAACTCGCTGTGGCCGGCAATCCTCTTTGTCCAGCTAGTGCGCTTGAGACCCTGTCGCGTAACGAGAATAGCGTTATCAGGGAGGCCGCAGTAGCGAATCCTTCGATGCCGACATCGGTCCTTGAAGAAATCGTTAAAGCCGACTCGATCTCTGAACGCGAGAAACTCGCGATTGCCGCGAATCCATCCGCGTCGGCGGTCTCCCTTTCCGAATTGCGAATGACGCCTCACTTCAGCTCCCAGGACGCCGAGCACCAAATGCTTGTCTCCGTCGCGCTTAATCCGAACGCCTCAGCGGGCACCCTACGGGACCTTTTCCAACGAGACGAGAAGTCGCCGACGCAGCGAGAAATCAACAGGGCCATTGCAGGAAACCCTGCCGCTCCCCTCGATACGCGGGCAGAGCTGTTCGGAATGGATACTTATCGAGACCTAGTGCTTGCAAACGAGCTGCGCCAATCATCACAGTCCCGGATTGCGTGCGCTCGCGCGGCCTCCAACTGTGTAGCTGAGCTGCTGTCCCATAGCCCTGATTCGGAGGTTCGCCGGGCAGTGGCACTCGCTCCAGGCGCTTCGGACACCATTCTTGCTGTACTTTCCGATGACCCAGCCCGGGAGGTGTCCTCTGTCGCTCGAGCACGCTGGGCAAGGGGCCTAGGCGAGATCGAGGATCTCACCTTGAGCACCGATGGGATGGTGATCGAGGCCTTGATTATGAATGCGAATATACCTGTCGATCACAAAGCAGCGGCGGTGGAAGCTGGGCTGCCATTGGTCGGTGAGGACACGCTAATGGACCTCGCGAAGGACCCTGGCACGCCGAGCCAGATCTTGAGCGGAGTTCTTGATAGAGGAGCGAGCCTAACTCCGCGGAAAGCATCAGAACTCAAGAACGCGATTGCGTCTAACCCTCGGGTTTCGGCAGAGACGCTCCGAACTCTCGCGATGGACAATGACCTTGACATCCGAAAGCTAATGGCTAACTCTCCCATGGTCCCCATGGATAGCCTGGTGAAGCTCGCCTCCGATGCCGATCCAAAGATCCGGGAAATCGTCGCGAGCAACTCAATAACCCCAGTTGAACTCTTGCTCAGATCAGCCACCGATGATGTGCCAGCCGTCGTTCGAGCGACCGCCATCCACCCAAAGGCCACAGCAGCTGTTCTTGACAGGGTAGTGAAAGATCAGCTTGAGCGGCGCAAGAACGCCCGATCCAAGTCGGCGTACAGCCGTGATCTGCCTAATTTCTCACTCAGGCCGCTATATGCTGTTGCCGCGAACCCTCGGACCGACAAAGACACTCTACGAACTCTCGCCGACTCTGTTGATCGAGCGCTGAATGACAATCTCGGCTATTCCCGCGATGAAACCGCTATTGAGCGAGAAGTCGGAGTTTGGACAAGCATCGCGGGTAACCCCTCGGCAACAGACGACTTGCTCGACAAGATCGCTCGTGCAGTGCATGAGATGGTTTGGACCAAAACTGACCCGGATCGCGGGCGTATCGGCCTGGAGAGCCTCCGTGAATTGACGCTGAAAAGTGTTGTGAAGAACCCATCTGTTTCGGTTGCGACTCTCGACTTTCTGAGTTCCGGAGACTGGGTTGCGCGCCGGACAACGAAGCGAAGTGAGCGTGAGGACGGTCATACTACGACATGGAAGGTGTGGGACCGACCAGCGACTGCTGCTGCCAAGCAGGACATGGCTAGCGCGGTAAAAAAGGAGCTCTCACGGCTGCAGTGGCGCGATACGTCCAACAGCAAGAATCGCCTTGAGTTTGCCTCTAATCCAGAGGTATCCCTTGAAATACTGGAGGAACTGAGCGGCGACTCGGACGTTGCCGTCCGCAGCGCAGTTGCCGGCAATCCGTCAACGGACCCCAAAATGTTCCACGTGCTTGTTGCCGATCCAGCTACCGAGGTTCGGTTGGCCGCTGCCGCGGCCACGCACCCTGATTTGGCAAGCGTTAGACACGAATCGTATCTGAACGCGGCGAACACTCGTGAGTCTTGTTACCGCACGGCTTTCGAGTATCTGGCTCAAGATCAGGACGCGACTGTGCGATCAGCGGTAGCGGACAACCTCAGCGTCTTTTGGAATACGCTTTCGCAGGAAGCTCGAGATCGCTACGCCTTCGATGATCACCCTGTAGTTCGAGCATCGCTAATACGAGCCGTCGTAAGCAAAGAATGCAACACTTTTGATCGCGACTTTGGATTGTCCGCAGAGGCCCTAGTCCATCTGGTTGACACCAGCGACGCTGATCTATGGAGAATTCTCGCCGGAAAGGGTCTCTGGGGGCTTCCAGCCACCGTTCTGAACCGACTTGCCGATACTGGGGACTCTGAAACTGTCGTGGCCGTCGTCAAAGCCTTCGATACGGACCTTCCACTCTTGATCCGGTTTGCAGCATCGGAAGACTCTGCGGTCGTCGAAGCGGTTTCGGCCAAACGATTCTTCCGAGACGAGGATCGATCGATGCATGATGCCCTAGTACGGGCGCTATTGAAGAATCCATTAACTCCCGGGGACTACCTGATGCAGTTCGTGCGCTCGAATCATGTGAATCAGGAGGAACGCTTTCTGAAGCTTGCAATTGCCCATCCTAACTTCCCGGAGACAGCACTCATTGAGTACGCGTCTGGTACGAATGAGCGTCTAATTCGCGCTGCAGCGTCTAGTGATCACATGAAAGTGCTTGTCGCGGTAGCATCAAATCCTGCAGCACCAATTGAAGCTCTCAGCGACCTAACTGAGCGAGTTGCGCCAGAGGTGCGTAATGCGCTGATCGAGAACAAAAGCACTCCGCCTGAACTCCTGTTTCGTCTCATTGAAGCCGGAAACCTGTAGAAGCCTTAGCGAAGAAAGATTTGGAACGTTTCGTCCGAGTCACGCCTACGCCGAGCCGATATTGCCTGGGTAGTTTTACTCTCTGCCGGTGAAACCGATTAACCGTGGTGCTGATCGCCCTCATGGCTGGTCTGCACGTGCGCGATCGTCTTGTGGCTGTCGTGCTTCACGAACACCTTCAGGCGGGCGCCGTCGTCGTTGCGGAGCGCGTTGACCGTACCGTTGAGGCGGTCGCTCTCGTTCTTGAACGCGGTCACGATGACGTCGGCGTAGTCCGCCGAGCGTGAATCGCCCGCCCAGAGCTCAGCGTCAGCGAACGCTGTCGAGAGATCGCTCGCCGAAGCGGTAGCGACATCGAGCCCGGTCGCGTCCTTGATCTGCGCAGCTGAGAGCAGGAAGACCGATTTATACGAATCCTCGTACGCGACGTCGAACCATTCGTCGGCAGGCTTCGCAGTCTCGGGCGCAGTCTCAGCAGGCGCGGCAGGAGCCTCGGTGCTCTCGGCAGCCCCGGGCGCGGTCTCCGCAGGAGCGGCAGGCACAGCCTGCTCAGCGCCCTGCGAAGAAGCGAATGATTCTTCTGCGGGGGCAGATCCGCACCCTGTAAGCAACAGCGTCGACGCGAGGCCTACTGCTGCGAGCGAGCGCTTGAGCGCCAGTCGACTTGCGGTCGTGGACACAGAAACCTCACATGCTTTTCTCATCACAGACCAGTCTAAGTATCGACGTAGGGGCGTAGAGACACCGCTGTGCCCCGCGAGTCGGGTGACATTCGCGGGGCACAGTCGGTGCGGGCAGTGTGATCACGGCCCAAGAAGATCGGCGGATCAGTGCCCGCGCTTCACCCAATCCTGGAGGTGCGGCTTCTCGTCGCCGATCGTCGTGGTGTCGCCGTGACCGGTGTAGACGACGGTCTCCTCAGGGAGCGTCAGCAGGCGCTGCGAGATCGAGTCGATGATGGTCGGGAAGTCGCTGTACGAGCGGCCGGTTGCGCCGGGTCCGCCGTTGAACAGGGTGTCGCCGGTGAAGACGGCCTCGAGCGCGGGCACCGAGAAGCTCACCGATCCGGGGGAGTGACCTGGGGTGTGGAGCGCCTCAACCGAGATGCCCGCTACGGGGAAGGCGTCGCCGTCAGCGATCTCGAAGTGCGGAAGCTGCTTGTGCACCGACTGCCAGAGCATGTGATCTGCGGGGTGCAAGTACAGCGCCGCATCGAGCGCGGCGGCGGTGTCGACCGCGGCACGAATGTGGTCGTCGTGGCCATGCGTGAGTAGGATGCCGATGACCTTGCGACCACCGACTGCCTCAGCCACCGCTGCTGCGTCGTGCGCGGGATCGATGACGATCACTTCATCGTCGTTACCGATGATCCAGACGTTGTTGTCGACGTCCCAGGTTCCGCCGTCGAGCGAGAACGTGCCGCTCGTGATCAGGCGTTCAATGCGTGCGTTACTCATGATTTCCTTTACAGCTCGACGACCGAGCGCAGCACGTTTCCACTAGCCATCTTGCCAAACGCAGCCTCGACGTCGCCAAGAGCGATGCGCTCGGTAACAAATCCGCCGAGATCGAGGCGACCCAGCTTGTACTGATCGATGAGCATCTGGAAGTCGCGGCTGGGCAGGCAATCACCGTACCAGGACGACTTCAGCGATCCGCCACGTCCGAAGACGTCGAGCAACGGCAGCTCAAGCATCATCTCGGGCGTAGGAACGCCCACGAGCACGACTCGGCCCGCAAGATCACGCGCGTAGAACGCCTGCTTGTAGGTCTCGGGGCGGCCGACCGCGTCGATCACGACGTCGGCACCATGACCACCGGTGAGGGCGCGGATCGCCTCAACCGGATCCTCATTCCGCGAGTTGATGGTGTGCGTCGCGCCGAAGTGCTTCGCCTGTTCGAGCTTCGCGTCGTCGATATCGACCGCGATGATTGTGGTGGCGCCAGCGAGCTGTGCGCCAGCGATGGCTGCGGTGCCGACGCCGCCGCAGCCGATGACGGCCGCGGATTCGCCGCGCTTGATCTCACCGGTGTTGATTGCGGCGCCGATGCCGGCCATGATTCCGCAACCCAGCAGGCCAACGGCAGCTGCGTCGGAATCCTCGTCGATCTTCGTGCACTGGCCAGCAGCTACGAGGGTCTTTTCTGCGAACGAGCCAATTCCGAGCGCGGGGGAGAGTTCGGTGCCGTCTTCGAGCGTCATCTTCTGCTTTGCGTTGTGCGTCGCGAAGCAGTACTGGGGCTGGCCCTTCTGGCAGGCGCGGCACTGGCCGCAGGCCGCACGCCAGTTGAGAATGACACGATCGCCGACGGCGACCTCGGTCACGCCCTCACCGACGACGGCAACGCGAGCGGTTGACTCGTGGCCGAGGAGGAAGGGGAACTCGTCACTGATTCCGCCCTGCTGGTAGTGGTAATCGGTGTGGCAGACGCCACAGGTGAGCACGTCAACGACGACCTCACCCGGGCCTGGCCCGGGAACGATGATCGTCTCGATCGTGGCCGGTGCGAACTTCTCGCGAACAACAACACCCTGTACTCGATATGACATGTCAATTCCTTCCGACAGCTGCTTGCGCTGTGCCGTGCGTGGCCCTGATTGGTACCCGGCGGCGGTGCCGGGTCTGCTTGTCAGTATATGAGCCGGGGCTCGGGTCTGGGCCAGGTTGATTACTAGGGTTTTGCCGGATTACTTGTTGGGAAATTACGGGTATCCGGGCGGCTGTGAGCCGCTGCGGCGACTGCCGATCACTACCCCAACTCCGCCAACCGCAGCTGCAACCAAAGCGCCAGCGTCCGGTCGGGGTCATCGAGATCAATACCCAAACGAGCAGTAGCCTTGCGCACCCGGTACCGCACGGTCTGTTCGTGCAGGTTGAGCCGCTCCGCGACGCGAGGCGCATTGCCACGTTCTTCTAGCCACGCGAGCAGTGTTGCCCGCGTCTCGGCTTCGTTCTCGGCCAGGAGCTGCTCGGTTTCGGGCAGTCGGAGATCCGCCCCCTGCAGTGCATCGTTGCATGCGCGCAGCACCAACTGCGCCTGCACCGCGTCGGCCCCCGCGACCGTGAGACCGAGGTCGCGCGCGCAGTCAGCGATGCGGATGGCCCGCTCGGTATCTTCGGCGAATGATCCAGGGTGGCTCGGCTCGCTGACGCCGCAGTGGCAGTGCACGCCGGTGAGACGTTCGAGCTCGGGCAGTAACCGCTCGAGTGAGCGAGCGACGTTCTCCCGCGACAGCGCTGGCACCACGGCAAGCACCCGGCCATCGACAACGGCGCACGTGCTGCCAGGGAAGTAGACGGAGAGATGGCGTGAGGCGGCGGCGCGGATCTCGCTGACGTCACCCTCGGTAGCCGACGTGCCGTCGATCGCGGCAACGAGGTACTGGCGGTCTGAGCGGATCCCGAGCACGGTGAAATCGTTGACGTGCTGGGTGCCGGCGAGCACGCGACGGAGTGCTGCCTCCTTCGAGCGCTCGTCGCCGTGGTCGAAGCGCCAGGCATCCACGATGTAGCTCGCGGCGATGTTGGCGGCGCTGCGGAGGGCGTCTTCCTTCTCTGGCGCGAGCGGGGTCGCCAGGTCATCGCCTGTCGGGTCAATGACCCAGATGGATCCGAGGGGGATATTTCCCGCGCGGATCGGCATCGCGGCGCGGGGCGCAAACTCGTACTCGGTTGGGAACCGCGAGACATCCTCGGTGCTGAAGACCTGTCGGTAGCGCACCTCGTTCAGCGGCCCATCCGGGGTCTTGCGCGTGAGGATGCCGCTCGCGCGCAGCTGATCGATTGCCTGCCCAGGCAGCGCTGAGTAGGCGAGGATGTTGCGCCGGTGATCCTCAATGGCAACCGATCCGCGAAACGCCTGCGCGACCGAGTTCGCGAGCGCGAATAGGCGGTCGCCCGAGTTGGAACCCAGCTGCAGGCCGGCACCGTGCTCGCCAAGGAGTCGGCTGATGAGGGCGTCGAACTCGCGCCAGCCGACGCTCGCGGTGAGGGCGAGGAGGTGAAGGCTGTTTGACTGGCATGCGGCAACGAGTGCGGGGGAGACGCCACTACCCGAATCTCTCGCCACGACGCCGCTGACCTGATGCAGCCTGAGCTCGGCGCACAGCTCGTTGATGCGCTCGACTGTGAGCTCTGCGTGAGCGGTGAGCAGGAGGAGCTGACCCGTGAGGTGCTGCTGCGTCACATCTGAGTCGTAGTAGGTCACGCCGACGAGCGCGACGGGCGCCGCAGAGGTGTTGAGGGAGACGACGACCTCGTCACCGAGCTGCGACAGCAGGGTCGACAGCGGGAGGCCACTCGCAAATGGCGGCTGAGCTACATTGCTCGACTTCGATAAGTTCACTTCTAAAGATTATCGAATCCGATAAAAATTCTGCCACTCCAGCTTTCTAGAGTCTTTACATACGAACACAAAGGAGTTTCGAAGTGGCAGTTAGCGGGTTCTACGATCCGAGGTTTGAACGGATCTTTCCGACGCACGCCGCAGTGGGTGCGAACGGAGTTTTGAGTGTCGGCGGTTGCGAACTGCCAGCGCTCACCGCTGAGTATGGAACCCCGTTGTACGTGGTCGACGAGCAGGGTCTGCGCGATCGGATGCGTGCGTACAAGCAGGGGCTGGCAGCACGCCGCCCGAACAGCCAGGTCGCATTCGCTTCGAAGTCGTTCCCGGTACTCGCAGCGTACGCGGTTGCAGCATCAGAGGGCCTCGCGCTCGACGTTGCTGGCGCGGGTGAGCTACTGCTCGCTCTGGAGTCTGGCGCGGATCCCGAGCTCATCCACCTGCACGGTAACGCGAAGAGCCAGGAAGAGCTCGTACTCGCGGTTGACTCTGGCATCGGCGCGATCGTGATCGATGGCGAGGCAGATGTTGAGCGCCTCGATGCGCTGCTCACCCGCCCGCAGGATGTGCTCGTGCGCATCATCCCCGGTGTGGACCCGAGCGTGCCGAAGGCGATTTCGACCGGCGGCAAGAAGTCGAAGTTCGGTCTGCCGATTCCGCAGGCGAAGGCACTGATCGAAAAGCTCAAGGATCACCCGTACATCAACGTCAAGGGCCTGCACCTGCACATCGGTTCGCAGGTGCTCGAGGTCGAGCCCTTCGAACGCGCGGTTGCCGCGGTTCGAGAGCTCGGTGAGTTCGAGGTCTACAACATCGGTGGCGGACTCGGCGTGAACTACAACGTCAAGCACAACGCTCCGACCCTCGACGAGTACCTTGACGCGATCACCGCCGCCGCCGAGCGCGTGCTGCCGGCGTCGAGCCAGCTCATCATCGAACCCGGCCGTTCGCTCGTCGCCCGCAGCGGCATGACCGCATACCGGGTGAACAACGTGAAGCAGACCGGCGCGACCTTCGTCGCGGTCGATGGTGGCCTCGCTGACCAGATGAACGTTGCGCTCATGAACATGGAATTCACTCCCATCGTGGCGGATCGCGCAAACCAGACCCCCGACACGGTCGCGCAGCTTGTCGGTAGGCAGTGTGAATCGGGTGATCTCCTGGTCGATCAGGCAGAACTCGCATCACCCAAGACCGGCGACACCATCGTGCTCGCAGCGACCGGCGCATACGGGTACACGCTCTCGAACAACTACAACGGTGCGCTGAAGCCCGCGGTGGTGTTCTGCCGAAACGGCGAGAGTCGACTCGCGGTGCGACGCCAAACCTACGCAGAATTCTTGGGTCCGCACGTCGGCCCGAGCGAAGTCTCCTGGGCCGAATAGACCAGTTCACAGAACCGGCGGCCACTTGCCGCCAACCAATATCCCCAAAGAAGAGGAAACACCATGAACAAGAAGCTCGTACAGATCTCCACAGCTGCTGCGCTCGCCGCAGTGTTCGGCCTCACCGCGTGCTCGAGCACCGACGCAGCTCCCGCGAAGGAAGACGCCGCACCGCAGCTCACCTCGGGCGTTGACGAGAAGGCAGCTGCTGCGCTTCCCGATTCGATCCGCGACTCAGGCGTCATCAAGGCAGCCGCAGGCATCCCGTACCCGCCGTTCATTCTTCTCGAGGGCGAGAAGCAGGTTGGTCTTGACCCCGACCTCGCTCAGGCACTCGGCGAAAAGCTCGGCGTTGAGATTCAGATCTCGCACCAGGCGTTTGAGACCGTCATCCCCTCGTTGCAGGCAAAGAAGTTCGACATCATCATGTCGGGCATGAACGACACCGTTGAGCGCGAGAAGACGCTGAACTTCGTCGAAGAAATCTACGCTGGCTTCTCGATCGTCGTGAAGAAGGGTAACCCCGAGGGTATTACCGGTCTCGGCGATCTCTGCGGCCACGAGGTAGCCGTGCAGAAGGCGAGCGCCCAGCTCGACCTGCTGAAGGAACAGGCTGCGACCTGCAAGGCAGACGGCAAGGGTGAGCTCGTCATCCAGCAGCTGCCCACCGCGCAGGATCCGCAGACCGCACTGAAGGCAGGTCGCGTGGTTGCGTTCCCCGTTGACTCACCGGTTGCGGCGTACACCGTGCAGACCGCGGGCGACGGCAACGACTTCGAGATGATCACCGACCCCGAGAACCCCGCGGGCATCAACCCCGTGTACACGGGCATCGGCACGCTCAAGGAGAACACCGAACTCACCGAGGCGCTCCAGCTCGCACTGCAGGCGATCATCGATGAGGGTGTCTACCAGGAGATCCTCGAGAAGCACAACCTCCAGACCTTCGCCACTGAAGAGGCAATCGTCAACGGCGCATCGCAGGCAGGCTAGTTTCCACAATGACTTCGTCAACTCTCCCGAAGCCGGGGCAGGATCGGGCCTTCGATATTGAGGCCCTCCCGCTCCGGCGGCCCGGGCGATGGATCTGGGCCATCGTCCTCCTGCTCTTCGCAGCATGGTTCATCCAGGCGCTCTGGACAAACAAGAACATCGACTACTCCGTGGTTGGGCAGTACCTGTTCAACCCTGAGATCGTCTCGGGCGTCGGCACGACGCTCATCATCACTGCCATTGCAATGATCATCTCGACCGTGCTCGCGGTGGTACTGGCAGCGATGCGCCTGTCGGGCAACCCGGTCGCGATCGCGTTCTCGTCCTTCTACGTCTGGCTGTTCCGTGGCACCCCGCTGCTCGTCCAGATTGTCATCTGGGGCTACTTCGGTCTCATCTTCGAGAAGATTTCGCTCGGTATTCCCTTCACCGACATCGTGTTCTGGGAAGTCGACACCAACGTGCTGCTCACCGCGTTCGTTGCTGGCATTATTGCCCTCACGCTGAACGAGGCTGCATACTCGGCAGAGATCGTTCGCTCGGGCATGCTGTCGGTCGATTCCGGCCAGAAGGAAGCGGCAGCGTCGCTCGGCATGAGCCCGTTCCACACCTTCGTTCGCATCCTCCTGCCCCAGGCGATGCGCGTGATCATTCCGCCGCTCGGCAACGAGCTCATCTCGATGATCAAGAACACCTCGCTGCTCTCGCTCATCGCGGTGATGGAGGTCTACACCCGCGCGACGCAGATCTCGGCGCAGAACCTCAAGCAGGTTGAGCTGCTCATCGTTGTGAGCATCTGGTACCTCATCATCGTTTCGATCCTGTCGATTCCGCAGCACTACCTGGAGCGGTACTTCGGCCGTGGCGTTGAGCGCAACGCTCCCACGTCGACGCTGCAGAAGGCGCGCGAAATGACCGGTGCCATTGCAGTGCAGCTGCAGGGCAAGAAGAAGGGAGCACGTCGTGGCTGAACTCGATGACTCGGCGCTCGTACAGATGCGCGGAGTGCGTAAGCACTTCGGCGATCTCGAGGTCCTCAAGGGCATCTCGATGGACGTGCACGAGGGCCAGGTATCTGTGCTGCTCGGCCCGTCAGGCTCGGGTAAATCGACCCTGCTTCGCTGCATCAACCACCTCGAAACCATTGACGGCGGCCGTATCACCGTTGACGGCGAGATCGTGGGCTATCGCGAGCAGAGCGACAAGCGTCTGCGCGAGATGCACCCGCGCGAGGTCGCGAAGCAGCGTCGCTCGATCGGCATGGTCTTCCAGCGCTTCAACCTGTTCCCGCACAAGACCGCGCTCGAGAACATCATCGAAGCTCCGATGGTCGTTTCGCGGCGCAGTAAGGCCGAAGCTGTTGCTGAGGCACGTCGCCTACTCGCACGCGTGGGCCTCGATGCGTGGGCGGATCACTACCCGTCACAACTCTCCGGTGGCCAGCAGCAGCGCGTCGCGATCGCTCGCGCACTCGCGATGAAGCCGAAGCTCATGCTCTTCGATGAGCCGACTTCTGCGCTCGATCCCGAGCTCGTCGGTGAGGTACTCGACGTCATGAAGGAGCTCGCGAAGGAAGGCATGACCATGATCGTGGTCACGCACGAGATCGGCTTTGCCCGTGAGGTTGCCGACCAGGTGGTCTTCATGGACGGCGGCGTTGTCGTCGAAGCTGGCGCCCCCAGCGAACTCATCGACAACCCGCAGCACGCGCGCACGCAGGGCTTCTTGCAGAGCGTGCTGTAGGCAGAGTTCGTGTGATGCCGTAGTTGACGTCGTCACACTGACTCCTCGTACACATGGGTGTGCCCCGGATGTTGTCATCCGGGGCACACCCATGTGCGTCGTCCCTTTGCGCCGTAACGATGAACTCTGAGCTGATGCCAGCGTGTCACCGCGGCTTTGCACTCTCGTAACCAGTGAGAAACATATGAGTGGTTGATTGAAACCTGGCCGTTCGAGACCAGAGGAGCCCCGCCTTGCCCCGCAATAGTTCAATCTTCGCCAGAGTTACCCTTGGCGTACTCGGCGCAACAGTGTGTGTTGCACCGATATCTCTGACCGTTACGGGAGCGCCCGCGTCGGCGCTTCCACACGCCACGGCGCGTGCTGCCGAGCCGAGCCCCGCAGTACTTGCCCCCGCGCACCCGAGCGGTCTCATCGTGAACGAGATCATTTACGGCGAAGCTTCCGGTTACGACACTGACCAGGTCGAGATTCTCAATACCGGAACGACTGCTGTCGATGTGAGTGGTTGGGGCGTGGCCGATGATAAGAATCAAGAGGCGCTCCCAGCAGGCACCGTTGTGCAGCCCGGCGAGTACTTCATGCTCATGAATGGCGTTCACTTCACGTTCGGGCTGGGCAAGGGTGACTCGTTCACCCTGTCCGACTTGGCCGGTGTTGAGGTCGACGGCTACGCGTACACGAACGAGGCCCCGCTCATGACCTGGGCACGCTGCGGTGACGGACTTGGCGATTGGGCTCCCGCGACGCAGGCGACTCCGGGCGCCGCAAACATGTGCACGGTTGCTCCCGTGCAGGGCAGCGTCAAGCTCAACGAGGTTGACTCGCAACCGGCAGACTGGGTCGAGCTGGTGAACCCTGGCGACGTCGCGGTGTCACTTGATGGGTTCGAGCTGCGTGACAACTCTGATGATCACCGTTGGCGCTTCCCCGCCGGAGCCGTGATTGAGCCCGGTGCGCTGCTCGTCGTCGACGAGAACAGCAGCGGATCCGTGTTCAATGACGCCACGGGTGCCTGGCAAGACGGCCGCTTCCCTGAGGCGATTGGAATTGGTGGGGCTGACGAGATCCGCCTCTTTGCAGGCAACGGAGACCTGGTAGATCGCACTGGCGCGTGGACGGCCCACGCGGCGATCGATGGTGACGCGGCCGCAGCGACGCTCGCGCGATGCGTCGATGGCGAAGGTGAGTTCGCGCTTGCGTATGCGACGCCGGGAAAGAAAAACCGTTGCGTTCCCCCGACCATCGCGATCAACGAGGTTGAATCGAACGGTGATGCGACCGACTGGGTAGAAATCACCAACACGGGTGCGAACCCTGTCGATATTTCGGGCTGGATCATGCTCGATAACGACCCCGTTGGGCATGCAGCTGATGTGACCCCGGTTGCCGCCGGTACGGTGCTTGCGCCGGGTGGTTTCTATGTCTTTGACCAGCCGTCACACTTCACGTTCGGGCTTGGTAAGGCAGACACCGCATCCGTGCGTACCGCGGCTGGGCTCGTGGCTGCCGAGTACAGCTGGGATGACCACGCTGCCGGTGTATTCGGACGCTGCGTTGACGGCACCGGTGAGTTCCGCGACCTTGAGATCTCCACCAAGGGACTGCAGAACGCCTGTGGCAATCCGGTGCGTATCAATGAGGTGGTCTCGAACCCGAGCGACTGGGTTGAGCTGGTGAACCCGGCGGCGAGTGCAATCGACGTCTCGGGCATTGTGGTGAAAGACGACGATGATGCACACGAGTACACGATTCCTGCGGGCACCAGGATTCCCGCAGGCGGATACCTGGTCATCGAGGGCGATGCGCTTGGCTTCGGTTTGGGTAAGGCCGACAGCGTGCGCCTCTTCGAAAGTGGCAACTTGATCAATGAGACAAGTTGGGGCCCTGAGCACGCAGTACCTAGCTGGGGCCGGTGCCCCGACACTGCTGGCCCGTTCGCTGTGACAGCTGGCGCAACGAAGGGTGCAGCGAACACCTGTGTTGGCGAGATTTCAGCGGATCCGTGGCCGGGCGCTGCAGAGACACGCGTGCTCGATGCGGCCCCCATGTTCTTGGCAGACAGTTCAGGGCTGGATACACAGGTCACCGACGAAGGCGTGTTCCTCTGGGCAGTAGACAACGGTGCTGGCAAGTTCTGGAAGCTCGCTGCGCAGGCCGACGGCAGTGTGCAGTTTGCTGACGGGTGGGAGTCAGGCAAACGCGCCCGGTTCCAGCATGATGCGGCGAATCCGGGTGCTGCAGGCCCCGATACCGAGGGCATCACCGTTGCTGGCGATGGCTTCCTCTACCTCGCAGCTGAGCGCGACAACAGCGCTAAGGGCGTGAACTACAACACCGTGTTGCAGATCGACCCGAACGCCCAGGGGCCGGACGTGGTGGCATCACAGCAGTGGGATCTCACGAGCATGCTGCCGCAGGTCAGTGCAAACCTGGGTCTTGAAGCAATCGAGTGGGTCTCGGACAGCGACCTCGAAGGCGAGCTGTGGGATCGCAACACCAATGCGCCATACCAGAGCAGCGATTACGCCGGTCATGGTGACGGGCTGTTCTTTGTTGGCATCGAAGATCAAGGGCAGGTGTTTGCGGTCGCACTGCTCCCGGGCGGCAAGGCAGAGATTGTTGCCGAGGTGAAGCCGGGGCTACCCGGTGTTATGGCGCTCGACTATGACACGACGCTCGGCGTGCTGTGGGCAGTCTGCGATGACGGATGTGACGGAACCGGAGCACAGATCTCGCTCAACGGCACCGCAGAACCAACGGTGAAGCATGTGCTGCGTCCCGCTGGGCTCCCGAATCTGAACAACGAGGGGTTTGCGACTGCCCCCGCTGAGCTCATCGTCGATGGCAAGCGGCCCGCTTGGTGGTTCGCCGATGGGTACAGCTCTGAGGCGCTCCGTGCTGGCTGGTTGAACGCAGATTCGCCGGTTGACCCTGTTGACCCGGTTGACCCGGTCAAACCCGTTACCCCTGGGGGCTCAGGCAATGCAGGCGGAACCGGAACCGGCGGGGCGACTGGCGCACTCGCGAACACCGGTGAGGACGCGAACTTGGTTGCGCTGATGGTCGCTGCGGGAATAGCGCTTGCCGCTGCGGGTGCCGCGCTCGCAGGAGCGCGAAAGCGCACCGCGCAGCGTGCGGGAGACGCTGGATAGCCTGTCTGACCGCGGGTGTGCCCCGGTGTCACGTTGGCCCAGCGGTCAGCTGTGACACCGGGGCACACTCATGCACGGTGAGCCCGCGGTACGTCAGTGATCCTTACGTGCTCAACCCTTCCAACCGATACCCCATGCCGGGCTCGGTGAGGATGTGTACGGGATTCGCCGGGTCTGCCTCGAGCTTGCGGCGCAGCTGCGAGACGTAGAGCCTCAGGTACCCGGTGTCTTCGACGTGTTCTGAGCCCCAGATGCTCGTGAGAATCGTCTTCCTGGTGACGAGCTTGCCAGCGTTCCGAATGAGGATCTCGATGAACTGCCACTCGGTGGGAGTGAGCCGAATCTGGCGAGCAGCCGCACCCGCTTCGCTGCCAGCACCCCCAACCCGCGTCACGCTGTGCGCGGCGAGGTCGATGACGGTGTCACCCAGACGCACGACAGGTGACGTGTCATCTTGCACCACGCGTCGGGAGAGCGCCCGAATGCGCGCGAGCAGCTCTTCGACCGCAAACGGCTTTGTGATGTAGTCATCGGCTCCCGCATCGAGGGCCTCGACCTTGTCGGCGGCGCCTGAGCGCCCCGAAACGACAAGAATCGGTGCCTGTGACCAGCCACGAATCGCCTGGATGACCTCGATACCATCGAGCTGCGGCATGCCGAGGTCGAGCAGGTAGATGTCGGGGTGGTGATCGATGGCGGCCGCAATCGCCTGCGCACCATCGTTTGCGATGAAGACCGTGTACCCCTTGGCCGTGAGCGTGATGCGCAGCGCACGGAGGATCTGCGGATCATCGTCGGCAATCAGAATCTTCATCGCACATCCTCCTCATTCGCGGCATCAGCATCGGCACTAGCCGCACCTGCCGCACCCGCACCGTCACCAGTGGCGGCACCTTCGATCGGCAGTGACACCACCATGGTGAGTCCGCCGCCGGGCGTATCCTCTGGCGTGAGCGTACCGCGCATCGCCTCCACGAAACCGCGAGAGAGCGCAAGGCCCAGCCCGAGACCTGTCGAATTGTCGGTGTCGCCGAGTCGCTGGAACGGCTGGAACACGTCGTCGAACTTCTCTGCGGGGATGCCGTGACCGCGATCCGCCACCCTGATCTCGAGCCGGTCGCCGAAGACGCTCGTACCAACGAGCACCGGGATGCCGGCGGGGGTGTACCGCTGCGCGTTCGACAGTAGGTTCACGACCACGCGTTGCAGCAGCACGGGGTCGGCGTCGACGTTGGCGTCGCCATGGTCGAGGCTGAGTACGACATCGCGCGGCCCGAGGCCGAGCTCCTCGAGCGCGGGAGCGATGGCATCGGCCGGATCGATCGGGAACGTCCTGACGTTCATCGCATCGGCCTGGAGCCGGCTCACATCGAGCAGATCGGTGACGAGCGTTGCGAGCGAGGTGAGGCTTTCGTCAGCGGTATCGAGGAGTTCCTGCTTGTCGGTGAGTGACAGTTCTGGGCTCGCGGTCTTCAGGCCGCCGATTGCCGCGGTCGCAGCGGCGAGGGGGCGTCGGAGGTCGTGGCTCAGGGCAGAGAGCAGCGCTCCGCGCACGCGGTCGGACGCGGCGATCGGTTCAATCTGCTTCGCGGTCTCGGTGAGCTGCTCGTGCTCGAGCGCGGTGGTGAGCTGCACGACGACGACGCCGAGCAAGCGCTGCTCGGTCGCGTTGATGTCGGGGCCGTAGAGATCGAGCGTCGCATCGCGGGTGAGCACAATCGAGGTCGGGGTCTCGGCAGGCGGCGGATCGCCAGCACTCGCGACCACCCGGTCGCCCTGACGCAAGACCACACTTGGCAATTGGAAGGCCTCGCGGGCGCGGTCGAGGATCGCCTGGATCGAGTTCTCACCGCGCAGCACGCTGCCCGCGATCGTCTGAATGAGTTCGGATTCGGCCGCGGCTCGACGGGCAGCGCGGGTGAAGCGTGCTGAGCGGTCAACGATGAAGCTCACCAGGCTCGCGATGACCACATAGAGCACGAGCGCGAGGAGATGGTGGGTGCGATTGATATGCACCGTGTAGAGCGGTTCGATGAAGAGGAAGTCGAGGGTGAGCCCTGACAAGACCGCCGCGAGAATGGCAGGCCAGAAGCCGCCCACAATCGCGACCACCACGACGAGCAGCTGGAAGCTCAGTACGTCAGTCGTAATGGATTCAGCGTTGCGGGTGGTGGCAAGCAGGAGTGTCAGCAGCGGGCCACCGATGAGCGCAACAGCGAGACCGAGCAGGCGGCGCTTCATGGTGAGAGCGCCCGTGCGCGGCGGGAGCGAGAAGCGCTTGCCTGCTGCCGCATGGTTCACCATGTGCACGTCGATGTCGCCAGACTCACGCACGACGGTTGCACCAATGCCAGAGCCGGTAAAGACGGCGGCGAGCCTGCCGCGGCGGCTGGCGCCGAGCACGAGCTGGGTGGCGTTGACTGACCGAGCGAACTCGACGAGCGCACCGGGGACGTCGTCACCGATCACCTGGTGATACGAACCGTTGAGCTTTTCGACGAGGCGGCGCTGCTGCGAGAGCTCTGCAGGGTTGCTCGCGCGCAGGCCGTCCTGGGTCGTGACATGCACTGCCAAGAGCTCGCCACCGGCTGAGCGGGAGGCGATCCGCGCCCCTCGTCGCAGCAGGGTCTCACCCTCGGGGCCGCCCGTGAGCGCAACGACTACGCGCTCGCGAGCTTCCCAGGTGCGGTTGATGCCGTGTGCGGCGCGGTAGCCGCGAAGGGCTTGGTCGACCTCGTCAGCGAGCCAGATGAGCGCGAGCTCACGGAGGGCGGTGAGGTTGCCGAGCCGGAAGTAGTTTGAGAGGGCAGCGTCGATGCGTTCCGCGGGGTAGACGACGCCGCTGCTCAAGCGGTCGCGCAGCGCCTGCGGGGCGAGGTCGATCACCTCGATGGAGTCAGCCTCACGCAGGAAGCTGTCTGGCACTGTCTCGCGCTGTGGAATGCCCGTGATCTGCTCGACCACATCATTGAGCGACTCAATGTGCTGGATGTTGAGCGTCGAGATGACGTCGATGCCCGCGGCAAGCAGCGCCTCGACATCTTCCCAGCGCTTCGCATGCGCAGACCCTGGGGCGTTGGTGTGGGCCAACTCATCGATGAGCGCGATCTCTGGGTGGTGTGCAAGGACGGCTGCGAGGTCGAGTTCTTCGAGGGCGACCCCGCGGTGCTCGACGAGCGCGCGCGGGATCACGGGAAGCCCAACGGTCATGGCCGCGGTTGCCTCGCGACCGTGAGTTTCGACGATGCCGATAATGACATCTTTTCCCTCGCCAAGGAGCCTGCGCCCCTCCTCAAGCATCGCGAATGTCTTGCCGACGCCTGGGGCGGCGCCGAGCAGCACATTGAGCCGCCCCCGCTTCGACATGCTTACTCCTTCAGCTCGGTGAGCGCGATGTTCACATCGAGCACGTTTACGGTTGATTCTCCCAAATAGCCGAGGGCACGGCCATGGGTGTTTTCAGCGACGACCTGTTGCACCACAGCGGGGTCGAGATGACGAGCCTGTGCAACGCGCGCAACCTGGATGGCGGCGTACTCCTGGCTGATATGCGGATCAAGGCCAGACGCCGACGCAGTCACCGCATCTGCGGGCACCGCCGACTCTGGTACCCCGTTGAACCTCGCGACCTGCGATTTGCGCTCGGTGATCGCGGCCACGAGATCGGGATTCTCTGGGCCGAGGTTCGATGCGCCCGAGGCGCCACCGTCGTACCCGTCGCCCGCGGCCGACGGCCGGGGCTGGAAGTACTCGGGGAGCGGGGCACCCGTGGCGTCGACAAACGATTGCCCGATGAGCGCAGAACCGACTGCGTTGCCCTGCGAATCTGTGCGGAGCGACCCGTTGGCCTGCCACGGGAGCGCCAGCTGCCCGATACCGGTGATGACGAGGGCGTAGACGACACCGAGCAGCACCGTGAAGAGCGCCATTGCGCGCACCGACGCCCAGGTCGAACGACCCACGCTACGAAGTGAGGATTGCATGATGAGCTTCTTTCAAAAGACGGTAGGTAAAGACGCGCTAGAACCCGGGAATGAGTCGCACGAGCAGATCGATGAGCCAGATACCGATGAACGGGGTGACAATGCCACCGAGGCCATAGACGCCAAGGTTTCTGCCGAGCACGGTCGAGGCGTTGCCCGGGCGGAACTTCACGCCGCGCAGCGCGAGCGGAATGAGGAACACGATCACGATCGCGTTGAAGATGATCGCCGACAGCACCGCCGACGACGGTGAGTGCAGACCCATGATGTTCAGCGCAGAGAGCTGTGGGAAGACCCCGATGAAAATCGCAGGGATAATCGCAAAGTACTTGGCGATGTCATTCGAAATAGAGAACGTGGTGAGGGCGCCGCGGGTGATGAGGAGCTGCTTACCGATCCGCACAATATCGATCAGCTTTGACGGGTCAGAATCGAGATCGACCATGTTGCCGGCCTCCTTCGCAGCCGAGGTGCCCGAGTTCATCGCCACACCGACATCGGCCTGCGCGAGCGCCGGCGCATCGTTCGTGCCGTCACCGGTCATCGCGACAAGACTGCCGCCCTCCTGCTCCTGACGGATATAGGCGAGCTTGTCCTCAGGCGTCGCCTCCGCGAGGAAGTCGTCAACGCCAGCCTCCTGCGCAATCGCGGCGGCCGTGAGCGCATTGTCACCCGTGATCATCACGGTGCGGATCCCCATTGCACGCAACTCCGTGAACTTTTCGGGGAGACCCTCCTTCACCACATCCTTGAGATGGACGACGCCGAGCAACCGAGCAACACCGGCAGCATCACGCATCGCCACCACCAGGGGAGTACCACCGGTCGACGACACCCGCTCAATGTGCGCATCGAGCTCAGCGCTCGCCGCAGGGGTGAGTGGGGCGTCTGCCTCCACGAGCCACGCCTTGACGGCCGAGCCGGCACCCTTTCGGATCTGTGTGCCGTCCGGCAGATCGAGACCAGACATACGGGTCTGCGCGGTGAACGGGACGATCTCGCCGGTGGTGTCTCGCTCGAACGCGATGCCGAGCTGCTCTGCGAGCTCGACGATCGAGACGCCCTCGGGGGTGGGATCGGCGAGCGATGAGAGCGCTGCTGCCTCGCCGAGCTCCTGCGCGTTCACGCCGGTGATGCACACGAACTCGCTCGCTCGCCGGTTGCCATACGTGATGGTGCCCGTCTTATCGAGCAGCAGGGTCGTGACGTCGCCAGCGGCCTCAACCGCGCGACCAGACATCGCGAGGACGTTGCGCTGCACGAGGCGGTCCATGCCAGCGATACCGATTGCGCTGAGGAGTGCGCCAATGGTGGTCGGGATGAGGCAGACCAGCAGCGCGACGAGCACGGGGACGCTCACGGGAGCGGCTGCGTACGAGGCGATCGGGTTGAGCGTGATCGCGACCGTTACGAAGATGATCGACAGCGCTGACAGCAGGATGTTCAACGCAATCTCATTCGGCGTCTTCTGCCGAGCGGCGCCCTCGACGAGCGAGATCATCCGGTCGACGAAGGTCTCGCCGGGACGTGAGGTGATCCGCACCACGATGCGATCGGACAGCACGCGCGTGCCACCAGTGACGGCGGATCGGTCACCACCGGACTCGCGCACCACGGGCGCGGACTCACCAGTGATCGCAGACTCGTCAACCGAGGCGATGCCCCAAATCACGTCGCCATCGCCAGGAATGAGTTCACCAGCGGTGACCACGACGACATCGTCGAGCGTGAGCTCGGACGAGGCGAGCTGTGTGGTCTGGGCGTCGGTCGCAGCGGGGTCAGCGGCAGCGTCGTAGCCGTCGACACGGTTCGCAACCGTGCTCGTGCGGGTGTTTCGCAGTGTCTCAGCCTGTGCCTTGCCGCGGCCCTCAGCGATGGACTCGGCAAGGTTCGCGAACAGCACGGTCAGCCACAGCCAAACGGCGATTGCCCAGGTGAACGAGACTGGCACCGGTGATCCGCCAGAATCAGCTGGCCCACCGATGAACGGCTCAGCGACCGCGAGCACGGTGGTGAGTGCGGCACCGATCCACACTAGGAACATGACGGGGTTGCGCCACTGTTCCTTCGGATTGAGTTTCCGCAGGGCGCCAGGCAGCGCCTCCTTCACCTGCTGCAGCGTGAAGCCGGAGCGGGGCTGCGGCTGTGGTGCTGCCGGCTCGGTGCCAGGCTCAGGTGTCGTCGCCTGTGATGGAGAAATGATCGTAGACATGAGTTACTGCAGCCCTTCAGCGAGCGGACCCAGAGTGAGTACTGGGAAGTAAGTGAGTGCCGACATGAGGATCGTGACCGCGGTCAACAGTCCGATGAACATTGGGCGATGGGTGGGGAGGGTGCCGACCGTTGGCGGGACCTTCTCCTGTGCGGCGAGCGAACCAGCGAGCGCGAGCACGAGTGCGATCGGAATGAACCTGCCGAGCAAGATCGTGAGGCCGAGCGCGATGTTCAGCCACGGAGTATCGGCAGTAAGTCCCGCGAACGCCGAGCCATTGTTGTTGGCTGCCGAGGTGAAGGCGTAGAGCACTTCGGACATGCCGTGCACGCCGGGGTTCGCAATCGAGACGTTGGCCACCTCGTCTTTGACACCGGGGAGTGCGAAGCTCAGGGCGGTGCCTACCAGCACCAGCATGGGGCTCACGAGCACGTACATCGCCGCCAGCTTGATCTCACGCGAGCTGATCTTCTTGCCGAGGTATTCGGGGGTGCGCCCAATGAGCAAGCCCGAGATGAACACCGCAATCACCGCGAGGACGAGGATCGCGTACAACCCAGATCCGACGCCACCGGGGGAGACCTCGCCGAGCATCATGTTGAGCATCGGCATCATTCCGCCGAGGGAAGTGTACGAATCGTGCATCGCCGAGACCGCGCCCGTCGATGTCCCCGTGCTCGTCGTGGTGAACAGCGTCGAGCCAATGATGCCGAGCCGCTGTTCCTTGCCCTCCATCGCAGCCCCTGCGAGCTCGGGTGCGGTGCCTCGGCCGGCGGTCTCGAGCAGCGTGAGGATCTTGAAGGATGCGATGTAGAGGATCGCCATGACCGACACGATTGCGTAGCCCTGGCGGTTGTCGTCGACCATCCGCCCGAAGGTGCGAGGCAGGGAGAACGGGATGATGAGCATGAGGAGCACCTGGAACAGGTTCGTCAGTGCCGAGGGATTCTCGAACGGGTGCGCGGAGTTCGCGTTGAAGAAACCGCCACCGTTCGTGCCGAGGAGCTTGATAGCCTCCTGCGAAGCGGTCGGGCCACCCGGAATTGTTTGCGTCGCACCGGTCAGTGTCTCGATGGTCGTGAAACCAGCGAAGTTCTGGACGACGCCCGCGATCATCAGCACCACCGCTGCAAGCGATGCGATCAGCAGCAAGATACGTAGGGTGCCACGGGTGAGATCCACCCAGAAGTTGCCGATCGTGCCAGAGCGGCGATACGCAAAGCCGCGCACGAGCGCGATCGCAACCGAGATGCCGACCGCAGCCGAGACAAAGTTCTGTACGGCGAGACCCGCAAACTGCACGGTGTATCCGAGCGTCAGCTCTGGCGAATACGACTGCCAGTTGGTGTTGCCCACGAAGGAGGCCGCGGTGTTGAACGCGAGATCCGGTGACGGAGCATCGAGCCCGAGCGAATAGGGGAGCACCGGCTGGAGCCGCTGCAACAGGTAGACGAAGAGGAGACCAACGGCTGAGAACGAGAGCACGCTGCGCAGGTAGGCCTGCCAGGTTTGTTCGGTCTGCGGATCCGCGCCAATGATCCGGTAGATCACACGCTCGATCTTCCAATCAGTGCGTGAGGTGTAGACCCAGGCCATGTAATCGCCGAATGGGCGATACGCGATGACCAGGACGAGCGCGACGGTCGCGAGGGAGGCGAGCGCATAGAGCCAGGGCATTAGAATTTCTCCGGCTTCAACAGTGCGACCACGAGATACACGATGGCGGCGACCGCGAGCGTGGCGGCAATGAGGTCAAACACGACAGGTCCTTTCAGCGAAAGTCAGTCCCGCTCACGCAGCCTGCTGCTGGCGGAAACTGGCGCCCGAAATTGGGCTATGACCTGATCAAACACCCGGCTGGGGTCGTTGAACGGAGTCCTAACGGAATCCATACGGTGTTTGCGGGGATCCTCACGGACGGCATACGGGTTTGGTGTTTGGGGTGTGGTGCTGGGCTGAATTGGTGCTCAACGCCGCGCACGCTGCGGCAAACCCCGCGCAGGCTGCGGCCAACCCTGCCCCAGCTGCGGTCAACCCCGCGAGAAGGGGCGTTGTTGCCGAGATCACCCCTTTCAGCGCGCTGAAACTATCGGTTTCGGGAGAAACTATGCTTTTCGCGGGGTTCGCGGGGTTCGCGGGGTTCGCGGGGTTGAGCGCGGCTGAACGGGCCGGACCGCGCTACTGCTGGGCGAGCGCCTGGAACGCCCCGCGCATCGCCTCGCGCACGGCACGATGGCTTTCGACGGGCGACTCGGGGTTCGGCTGCTCGGCCTGGCCTGACCAGCGAATCCAGCCGTGGCGCCAGACCGTGATCCCGATCTCGGAAAACAGTGCGAGGTCTGCGGTGCTCACATCGGGGTAGACCGCGCTGAACCGATCCGCCATGCGCTCTGCGATCTCGACGTCCTGCGAGGCGCCGTACGTGCGCAGATCTGGTTCGGCGGCGAGAAGTGCGGCGATGCGGCGATGCACCGTGAGTTCTGGGTCGCCCTCAATCTCAAGCACCTGGTCGCCGATTGCCTCGATGGTCGCGAGGATGCTGTCTGACACCGTGAGGTTCGACCCGGCGAGCTCGATCGAGTCGATCGTGTCGAGATACCTGCGCGGGCCAGGCATGATCGCCTGTTCTTTGCAGGAGAAGTAGCGGAAGAATGTGCGCCGCGAAATGCCAGCGGCCTCGGCGATCTGCGCGGTCGTGACGTTGCACAGTCCGTTGCGCTCGGCGAGATCGATCGCGGCAAGCTGGATTCGCGTCTGCGTCTCGCGGTAGTTTCGCTGACGCAGCCCCTCTGGCAGGGCATCAGGTTGCGGTGTAGACACGGCGCTCCTCGCGGTGGGCGGATCGGTGCCATACGAATCTATCTGATCCGCGGTCCATTTTTCGGAAGATGGCACAGTGTGCCATAATTTATGCTTCGAACAATTCCTCACCAGAGAAGAGCTGCTGCGTAGTGACGCCTGAACCCACCGAAACACCCACCCCCGACCGCCGTACGATCACGGCAGCGATCTCGATTCTCGCGATCTCTGCCTTCGTGATGATTCTCAATGAGACGGTGCTTGGCGTGGCCCTCCCGCAGCTCATGGCTGACTTCAGCGTGAGCGCGACCACGGTGCAGTGGCTCACCACAGGATTCTTGCTGACGATGGCGATCGTCATTCCGATGACCGGATTCCTGCTCCAGAAGCACTCGATCCGCCACCTGTTCTTGATCGCGATCGTGCTCTTCCTCGTCGGAACGATCGTGTCCGCCGTCGCGCCGGCGTTCGGGGTCGTAATGACGGGCCGCGTGCTCCAGGCTGCTGGCACCGCGATCATCATGCCGCTCCTCATGACGACGACGCTGACGCTGGTGCCGCCCCAGTTCCGCGGATCAGTCATGGGCCTCAACTCCGTCGTCATCTCGGTCGGTCCCGCGGTCGGCCCGACGCTCTCTGGCCTCGTCATCGATGCCTTCAACTGGCGCTGGGTCTTTGGCTTCATGGTGCCCATTGCGATCATCGCGCTCATTGTCGGCCTCCTGCTCATGCCGCGCATCGGCGGCGGCGCGCGACCGTCGCTCGACGTCACCTCAGTGATTCTGAGTCTGCTCGGTTTCGGCGGTATCGTGACGGCGATTTCCACGATCGCGGATCTCTCCACCGGCTCGCTCGTTCCTGTCATCGCGGGGCCGATCGGTCTCGTCGCGTTGGTAGGCTTCGTGCTGCGTCAGCGCGCGCTCCTCGCGAAGGGTCCCGGCCTTGCACTGCTTGATCTCACGCCGTTCCGGGAGCGCCGCTTCGCACTCTCGGTCATCGTGGTGATGGTCGCCATGGGCACGATGCTCGGCACCGTTCTCGTGCTGCCGATGTTCGCCCAGACCGCGCTTGGCATGACCGTGCTCGCGACCGGCCTCATGCTGCTACCAGGTGGCGTGCTGCAGGGCCTGCTCTCGCCCTTCGTTGGCCGCCTGTACGACATGTTCGGCGTGCTTCCGCTCGTGATTCCCGGCACGATCGTGCTCGCTGGCGCTGAGTGGTGGATGACGACGCTCAACGCGGAGAGCACGGTGCCGCAGATCATCGGCATGCACGTCGTATTCTCGATCGGTATGGCATTCGTGCTCACGCCCATGCTGACCCACGCGCTCAGCAGCCTGCCCATGCGACTGTACGGTCACGGCAGCGCGATCGTGAACACCGCTCAGCAGCTCGGTGGTGCGATCGGTATCGCGGCGATGATCGGCGGCTTCGCGCTCGGGACGGCTGGTGCTGGTGCCGGTGTTGGTGCCGGTGTTGGTGCCGGTGGCGGTAGCGGCGTGCACCTGGCGTTCGTCGTGGGCGGCAGCATTGCGCTGCTCGGCGTGGTGTGCGCACCCTTCCTCGGGCGTAAGCAGGTGCCCGAGGTGGCAGTCAAGGTCTAGCTATCGCACTTCTGCATGAAGGGGAGCAAAACAAATGAGGGAGCGTGAAAACGCTCCCTCATTTGCCTCCACATGGAGAAGTTTGTGCTTCGGACGGTTCACTCGACGTCATTTGACCCCTGTGAGACCACTTCTTCCTCGGCCGCCAGTGAAACCTTAGTGAATTTGCTGGGATTGGCGTGAGGAAGTAGCCAGATTTGAGCTGGGCTGCACGCTTTTGATGCGTAGTGGTACTCAAGTCCAGGGTCTTACGAGGTCAACCCCGCGAGAAGGGACGTTGTTGTCGAGATCACCCGTTTCTGCGCGCTGAAACTATCGGTTTCGGCAGAAACGGGTGTTTTCGCGGGATTGGGGGTACCAGCACGGCCAGCACGGCCAGCACGGCCATCGTGGCCTGCGCGGCGGGTTGGGGCGCGGGGCCGCGAGCCCGGCAACCTTGGCGAGGCCGCACAAAACCCTAAGAAAAACACCTCAAACCTCATAGGCTTGGACTATGAGCGTGACTACGACCGGACTCTCCAGCACAGAGGCAGCCAAACGGCTTGCTGACGGACGAGGGAACGCGGCCCCAGACGCATCGAGTCGATCGCTCGGCGCGATCCTCGCTGCCAACGTATTCACGCTGTTCAACGCGATTGTGTTCGCGGGCTTCGGCATCTTGCTCCTTCTAGGTCGCTGGCAAGATGCGCTGTTCGGCCTGCCAGCAATCTTCAACACCGTCATCGGCGTCGTGCAGGAGTTCAACGCGAAGCGCACACTTGACCGCCTTGCCGTGCTGAATGCGCCGACGGCGCGCGTGATCCGCGATGGGAAAACGATCGAGATTCCGCAGGAACAGGTCGTGCTCGGCGATGTGTTTGTGCTGCATACGGGTGACCAAATCACCGCCGATGCGCGGGTCATTGACACCGATCACACCGGTCCGACCGGCCTCGAAGTCGACGAGTCGCTATTGACCGGCGAATCTGACGCGATTCGCAAGCAGCCCGACGATGAGCTTCTGTCGGGTTCAAACGTGGTGAGCGGCAGCGGAACCGCTGAGGTGATCCGCGTCGGTGGCGACTCCTACGCTGCGAAGCTCACAGCCGACGCACGCAAGTTCTCCCTCGTGAAGTCCGAGCTGCGGAGCAGTATCGACCGTCTGCTGAAGTGGATCATGTGGCTGCTTCCGCTCATGATCGTCATCGTTGTGAACGGCCAGATGCAGTCGCAGGGCGGCTGGTCGGTCGCTATTTCCAACGGTGGGTGGGAAGAAGCGGTTGTCGGTGCGATCGCTGCCGTCATCGCGATGGTGCCACTCGGCCTTGTGCTCGTCACGAGTATCGCGTTTGCCGTGAGCGGAGTCTCGCTCGCGCAGCAGCAGGTCCTCATCCAAGAGCTGCCGGCCGTCGAAGGCCTCGCGCGCGTCGACGCACTCTGCCTCGACAAGACGGGCACGCTCACGACCGGCGAAATGGCCTTCGACCAGGCGGTCGAACTGCATCCGGTCACGGGCTGGGAAGGGGTACTGAGCTACCTCGGATCCGCGCCCGACGCGAACGGCACCGCGGCCTCGCTCGCGGGCCCGTTCGCGGGTGCCGAGCAACCGGTTGACCCGACCCCGATTCCGTTTGATTCGGCGCGCAAGTGGAGTGCGTTGTTGGTGGGGCGCGGATCCGCCCCCGCCGAAGGCACCTGGGTGCTTGGCGCCCCCGAGTTCGTCATGCGCGAGGCAACCGAGGCGAACCGGATCGCGCTCGCGGAGGCCGGCCGCCTGGCTGAGCAGGGTTCGCGCACGCTCGTGCTCGCGTACAGCCCGCAGCACCCTGCGGCGCTGGAGCAGCCGGAGCTGCCAGTCGAACTGTTCCCGGTCGTGATCTTGACCTTCAAGGAACAGGTGCGCGAAGACGCCGCACAGACACTGCAGTACTTTGCCGAGCAAGACGTCGATGTGCGGGTGATCTCGGGAGACGATCCGCGCACGGTCGCCGCCGTTGCCCGCTCCGTTGGTCTTGAATGTGCGGCAGGATTCGATGCGCGCGAGCTCCCGGAAGATCTCGACGAGCTCGGTGAGGTGCTCGAGCGCGAGCATGTGTTTGGGCGGGTGACTCCGCGGCAGAAACTCGCGATGGTGCATGCCCTCCAACGACGCGGCCACGTGGTTGCGATGACCGGTGACGGCGTGAACGACGCACTCGCTATCAAAGAAGCGGATCTCGGAATCGCCATGGACACCGCCGCGCAGGCAACGAAGGCCGTCGCACGCCTCGTGCTCCTCGATGGCCGCTTCGACCGCATGCCGGGCGTTGTGGCAGAGGGGCGCCGCGTGATCGCGAACATTGAGCGCGTTTCGATGCTGTTCTTGACGAAGACGATGTACGCCTTCGCGATTGGCGTGATTTTCGGTCTGCTCGCGTGGGCGTTCCCGTTCTTGCCGCGCCAGCTGTCGATCACCGACGGCCTCACCATCGGTATCCCGGCGTTCTTCCTGGCGCTGATGCCAAACTCCGCGCGCTACCGGTCGGGCTTCCTTAAGCGATCCCTGGCGTTCTCAATTCCTGCTGGCCTTATCGTGACGGCTGCGCTCATTGCGGTGCGGATCGGCGCATTCAACATGGGCGACTTCTCGACGATCGAGATCCAGTCGGCGTCGACGCTCACACTTGCTGGCGTCGCGCTCTGGGTGCTCGCGGTGATGGCGCGACCGATTCACCCGTTCCGGGTGCTCATCGTGCTGGCAATGTACGCCGGACTCGGCCTCGTCTGGCTCATTCCGTTCACGCGCGACTTCTTCCAGGTGACGTGGCTGCCCAACGAACTGGGCCTGCTTGTGCTTATCGTTGTCGCGGTGGGCGTCGTGCTCGTTGAGGTGCTGCGTGCGTGGCACCTGCGGTTGATCGCGAAGCAGGATCCGGTGCGGGGTGCTGTTTCGGTGAATACGATGTAAAGACCAGCGCGCCGAAAGGTAAGCAAAGGCAAACTCTTAGAAAATGGCAATCACGTGGTGTGTTCGCATCAACGATTAGTTTCCTTACACAAAGGGTGAAATGAATCGCGGTTTTGCTGTTCTCGATTTTGAGACGACAGGTCTGTCCCCAAAATTCGGCCATCGGATTCTCGAGGTCGGAGTTCTTCTCCTCGATGCTGACTTCCGAATCGAGGGTTCGTTTGAGACCCTCGTGAACCCCGGTCGAGACGTGGGACCGACGAGTATTCATGGTGTGACCGCCGCGGATATCCGTGATGCACCGGCCTTCGACCGTGTCGCACCTGCCCTCATGGCTGCGCTCGACGGGCGTCTTGTTGTCGGACACAACGTCGCTTTCGATCTTCGATTCCTCTCAGCGGAGCTCGAGCGTGAAGGATACGAAGTCCCCGAGATCGTGGCGATTGACACGATGAAGATTGCGAAGCAGATTTTCGTGAAGGGGCAACTTCCCTCGTTCAAGCTCAGTGATCTTGCGGCATACTTCGAGCTCGAGATCGGTGAAGTGCTCGCGAGGTCCGGCTTTGAATCCCGCCCGGCCCATAGCGCGTTCGGTGATGCTGCGGTTACTGCATACGTGCTGCGTCACCTGTATGAGCTCGCCTCGGGTTCGGCCTTCTGGGGTAGCCAACTTGACTACGCCTCTCGCGTGGTCTGGCCCGAGTACGTGCCCGTCACCCTGCATACTAAGTTACGCGGCAGCGAGGCCGGCATCATCATGCCGAAACAGAACATCGCTGTGCCGGAGCAAGCGAGGCCAACGGTGACCATGCCTGTCGCTACGTCGCGCCCCGCAGCCGAAAGCTCCATCGGCGACGTCTTCCAAGCGATCGGTGCCGCGGTACCTGCAGCAGCTGGCACAGCGTCATACGCCGCGTTGCTTGATACTGCACTCGAAGATGGCATCCTAGATGCGAGTGAGGTGGACGACTTAGTTCGCACCGCAAAGGAGCTGGGCCTTGACGGTGTCACTCTCGGCTCTCTCCACCGTGGGCACTTTGATGCCGCCGTGCGCGCTGCGTGGGCAGACGGTGTTCTCACCGCGCAGGAGCGTGCTGACATCATCAGTCTCTCGAACGTGCTCTGTATTGACAAAGACTCGCTCGCTCGTGCACTCGAGGGCGTGCACCCCGAAGAAGCGTCGGCGCCTGAGCCGCTCGTGACGCATCTCCAAGTGCCCGATGCGGCAGCCGTGGCACAGGCCGCAAACGCGATCGGTGCACTCGCGCCCGGAACAGTCATCGTGCTCACCGGCACAATGACGATGGAGCGTTCCACCCTCGAAGCAGAGATCGCGATCCGCGGGTTTGTCGTCGGTAAGGGCGTCACCAAGAAAACCGGTCTCGTCATCGCCGCTGACCCACACACGCTTTCGGGCAAGGCTAAGAAGGCACACGAATACGGCATTCAGGTCGTAGGTGAGCACGAGGGCTTCGCGCTCATTCGCGGCTAGCGCCTAGTTGCCTGGATCAGAAAGGGGGAGACAGCCAATCGGTTGTCTCCCCCTTTCTTGTTGTCTCACGTCGCATCCCGGGGTGGGAATCAATTCCAGCTATACCTCTGGAACATGTCGCGCCTCATGTCACCCACACGATTCATTCTTTAGCTCGGCAGCCAGGGCCTCAGCAGTGCCGCGCCAAGAGTAGATCTCGTTCAATAGCCGCCCCGGCGTATCAGCCCGTATTGCTGCGAGTAGATCGCTCGCGCATTGCAGTTGTTCAGCCTCAGAGAGGGCACAGGCCCAAGGGAACTCCCGCACAATGCTCAGAGCATGCAGCTGTGCCCCATGTGGAATCAGAACCTTATGCGCAGAAGCATCACAACCCATGCGCACGAGCATCGCTCAGCTGAGGTTAGACGTCAACGGCTGTGAACGAATTGATGGAGTTTGTGCCTCTAAGACGCGTTCGTTCGGCGGCTAGGGGTTACCCAAGCACCTCAGGATGCGCCTCGATGAGCTCGACCTGCTCGACCCACCCGAGCCCAACGATGCTGAGTACCACCCGCACGACGGTGCCAGCGGCAGCAGCCAGCTCGCCTGACGCCAAATCGCCAGAGGAAGACCGCCCACGCAACGTAGTGCGAGCTGCCTCCTCCACAAGGTAGGCGAGTACGGCGGGCGACAGGTCCCGACGGAACGACCCGTCAGCAACACCAGCCTCGGTCAACACCCGCAACCGCTGGCGCAGCGGGGCCAGCGCCCGCGCGGTGTCGGCAACGTGCGCATCGTCCAAAGCAATATTCGCAGACGCGCGCACGGCCGAAGCTTCGCGCCACAGCCGCCCCGCCAAGAGTGCCAGCGCAACGCGCGGATCGGCATGCTCCGTCGAATCGGCGATGTCGTTGAACTTCCGTGCACCATGCTCAACGACTGCCTTGATGAGGGCTTCTCTGTCGGGGAAGTGCCCGTACAGTGCGCGCCGTGAGAGGCCAGCGGCCTGCGCAATCGTGACGAGTGAGGCATTGGGCTGCTGCGCCAAGACTGACTGGGCGGCCTGAATGAGCGCTTCACGGTTGGCGGTGGCGTCGCTGCGGGGTCCGCGGCGAACGACGTTGCGCACGGCAGTTGATGCGGGCATCGGTGTCACCCCTTACATGAGTTTCGTTGATTCAACGGCCTCGATGAGGCCACGGTTGAATGACATGAGCGGGCGACGCAGGACGAGGCCGAGCAGCAGCGCGGGAAGCATGAACAGCAGGAGCATGCCAAGCGCGATCCAGAAGTCTCCATTGTAAACGCCGGCGACTGCAGCCCTGAGCGCCTCCACCGCGTACGTTGCAGGCAGGAACGGGCTGATGTTCTGGAACCACTCGGGTAGCAGCTGCAGCGGGTAGGCGCCGCCTGCACCTGACACCTGGAGCACAAGCAAGAGCACGGAAAGTGCCTTGCCCGCATTGCCGAAGGCGACCACTGCGGTGTACACGATGAGCGTGAAGACCAGCGAGATTACCCATGACGCGAGCACGAACAGGAACGGATGTGCCGGCTCGATCTGGACGAACAGAATGAGTCCGAGGGACAGCAGGGTGCTTTGTGCCAGCCCAATGAGGGCGAAGATACCGTAGCGACCGAGGTACTTTTCGGTGGGGCTGAGTTCGTCACGGTCGGGGAGCGTCTCGTTGGTCACGTCGGTGCGAATGGTGACCGTCATCAGCAAGGCACCCACCCACAGCGCAAGCACCATGTACAGCGGAGCGACGCCAACGCCGAAGCCTGCGACAGGGAATACCGCTGTGCGATCCACGCGCACCGGGTTCGCGAGTGAGGTAGCGAGCGTACCCGGGTCAGAGCCAATCACCTCTGAGAGCTTCGAAAGATCACCGGTCTTGGTCGCATCCTTGATGGTCTGCTGGATCTTGTCGAACTTGTCGGCGGCATCGGTGAGCGACTTTGAGAGCTTCGAGGTCGCATCGCGCGAGCGGTCGAGCACGTCGCGTACCGAGTCACCCGCGCCAGAGAGCCCGGCAGATGCTGAAGCGAGGTCTTGGCGGATCGCCCCCACATCACCACTCACCGCGTCGACGGCAGCGCCGAGCTTGTCGAGCTGTGGCTTCAGGCCGGTTTCGTATGAGGTGCGAGCAGCCTCTAGTGCTGCCTTTGCATCGTTGATTGCCGCGATGTTCTGGTCGTGTGATGCTTGGGCTTTCGCATTGCCGTCGCGAATGGCCTGCGCAGCGTCGGTGAGGCGATCGCGCACGACCGTCTGACGTGCGATGACGTCGTCGAGCCGGGCCAGGAGCTTGGTTGCTTCGTCTTGCTGGGGCAGGTTTGCGGTGTCTGTCGCGAGCTTGTCGCGGAGCGCTTGAGTCGCATCAATCTGGGTCTGCACGACGGTAGCGAGCGCGTTGAGTTCGTTGGCCTGCGCGTTGCCGAGATCGTTACCGCTCGCGTAGAGCGCGTCGATCTTCGCCGCGACCGCGTCGTAGCCTTCGGTAGAAGCGGTGAGTGCACTCGAGAGCGCGCTTGATGCGCCCTGCAGCGTGCTCTTCAGATCCTCAACTGCTGCAGCACCACCGCCGAGCGCGTTCTTGGTATCGCCAAATGCGCCACCCGCAGCGCTTACGAGCGATTCGGCACTGTCAACGAGGGGAATGCTCGCGTCGACGAGCGAAGTGAGCATTTCGGTTGTACGGGCGCTCGAACGTAGTTGCAAAGAGATGTTGCCAACGCGGGATTCTACGCGAGTGAGCATGGCCTGCGTGTTGTCATCGGTGAGGTAGTCACTGAGCGAGGAGATCATGCCGACCGCAACATCACCGAGCGTTTCGGTGAAGGTCTCGCTGATCTGCGCAGAGATGCCCTCGGCACCCTGCTCGGTGAGCTTCGGCGCGAGCGCGTTTTTCTTCTCGTTCGTGTAGAAGTCGAGGCTCGTGCGCTCAGAGCCGTTGGTGTAGAACGTCATCATGTCGGTGCTGAACGATGCGGGCAGCACAACAGCCGCGTAGTACTCACCCGAGCGGGTGCCGTCGATTGCGTCTTCCTCATCGGTGATGACCCAGTTGAGTGCATCGTTTGCGCGCAGCTGGGAGAGCACCTGTTCGCCGACGTTGATGCGGATCGGCATGAGGTCGCTCTGATATCCGGCATCCGTGCTTGCGACGGCGACTTTGAGGCTGCTCGCGTTCTCGAACGGGTCCCAGCTGGCGATCACGTTGAACCAGGTAAAGAGCGATGGAATGACGACGAGGCCGAACAACACGATGCCTGCCATGACGTTACGAGTGGCGTGACGCAGATCGCGGCGGATCAGATCCAAGATATTTCTCATGCGCGCGACTCCTCCTCGCCCTGCTCAGTGATGGCACTCGCCACGACTGCTTCGCGGAGTTCTTCCTCCGGCATGTTTGCGACCGTGGCCGCGTGAATAAAGCTCTGCTTGATGTACTCGAGCACGATGAGTGAGACGATCACGAGCAGTGACCACGCCACCCAGAGGCCGAGCATGAGGGCCTTGCCGCCGGGCAACGCCCACGCGACGATTCCGAGTACGACCATGCCGACCGCGCCGATAATGAGCGTGCTCTTCAACAGCTTGGGGTAGTGGTGGGTGAACGCGCGCTCGCGTACCGCGAGGTCCTCGCGGTACTCGTCACGGTTCTTCAGTGCGTGAATGACATCAATCAGGCGGTAGCCGGGGCCGACCACCGCAACCTTCTCGCCAATCATCAGATCGGTTTCAGCGATCTGACGGTTGAACAGTCGGTTGAAGTTACCGAAGCGCGTGCGCAGCGTGATGCCGATGATGAAAGCGATCGCCGACATGAGCGCAAGCACACCCATGAACTTCCAGTAGTGCGCGCCGTAGAAGCCGCCGATCGTTTCGCGCAGTGCGTCGATGCCGTAGGAGAACGGCAGCAGCGGGTACAGCGTGCGGAAGAATCCGGGCATGAGCTCAATCGGGTAGAGGCCAGAAGCGCCAGGGATCTGCATGATGATCAACAACACACAGAGGCCGCGGCCGACGTGGCCAAACGCAGACGAAAGCGCGTAGATGATGCTCATGTACACGACAGAGATGAGCATGCTCGTGCCGACGTAGGCGATTGCGCTCGTCGTTTGTACCCCGATGACGAGGTTGCCGACGCTCACAATGAGCGCCTGCAGCATTCCGAGTACGGCGAATAGGAAGAAGCGTCCCATGTACGCCTGGCGAACGGTGATGCGGCGCAGGCCTTCGGTATCGACCTCAACCTTGAAGATCACCATGAGTACGAAGGCGCCGATCCACAGGGAAAGGTTGGTGAAGAGCGCCGCCATGGCCGAACCGTAGGTCTTGATAGGGAACACCTGGATCTCATTCACCGTCACCGGCGAAGAGACGAAGCTCGCGATCTGGTCGGGATCAAGCGTGGTGATCGTGGTGAGGAGACCCCACTCCGACGCTGCAGACATCGCGAGCACGTCTGCTCGGGCGGTCTTCACGCCGGTGATCAGGCCCTTGAGGTCCTCATCGAAGCTGGTGAGCGCGGATCCGGTAGCTACCAACTGCGTATCGATGCCTGCGAGCAAGCCATCGGCCTGCGTCAGGACTTCTTGCTGCGCAGAGATCGCTGCGGTAAATGCCGAAGCGCTCGCTGACAGCTGCGAAACGGCTGAGTTCACTCCGGGAACGGTCTGCGTGAGAATCTTCCGCATGTCACCGGCGGCGTTTTTGGTGTTCTCCATCGCGGTGGAGAGCGCGGTGACCGCATCAGTGACCGAAGCCGCTGCGCCTGCGGTGCTATCACTCAGCTCGCTGAGTGAATCGAGTACACCCTGGTTGGCTGTGTTCTGCTGCTCGAGCTGCTCAAGCGCAGAGGTGAGTGCGGCTGTGGTCTCGGGCGGAAGCGACGTGTCTGCGAGCAGGGCCTTGAGATCTGCGATCGATTCGTTGTTCGCATCGATCGACTTCTGCATCTCGGTGATCGATGCATCAAGCCGAACGCCTGCCTGATCGAGTTCCTGAGTGAGATGCGTAATCGAAGTCTTGGCAGAGGCAGCTGAATCTGCGAGCTTTGTTGCCCCGGTGAGATACGCATTTGATGCCGCGTCTGTGAACGCCACGAGTTCGCGCTGCGTTTCCACGAGTGCAGACTGCGCAGCGGTCATCGAGCTCTTCACGTCGTCGAGCGTGCTGCGCACGTCGGTGAGGGTCGTGCGCGCGGTCGCAATCGTGCCGCGTGAGTCTTCAATCCCAGACTGCATGTTCGTGAGGCTCGTCCGAGCGTTCTCGAGCGTCTTGGTGGTCTGGTCAAAGGCATTGACGGTCTTGTCTTGCGCGTTGAACAGCTTCAGTTCGATCGAGTCGCCGGTGTCTTTGATCGCCTTCGTTGCGGCGTCTGCGACCTGCTCCTTGAAGGAGTTGGTGATCTGAGCGTCAAGCGTGGACGCGCCAACGTCGGTGATCTTTGGCCCGATCATGCCGTTTTTCTCGTTGACGTAGTACTCGAGTGCGGGCTGGGTAAAGTCGCCTGACGTGAGGCTCAAGAGATCTGAACTGAATTCTGCCGGGACGACAATTGCTGCGTAGGCCTTGCCGCTTTCGACGGCTTCGTGCGCGGCTGCCTCGCTCATGAACTCCCAGCCGAGTTGGTTGTTGGCCTTGAGTTCTTTGACCAGCTCGTCGCCAATGTTCACCTTGCCGGTGAGGTCATTTTCTGCGCCCTGGTCGAGGTTTGCAACGGCAACGGTAATGTTCGAGGTGTTCTCGTACGGGTCCCAGAATGCATTGATATTGAACCACGCATAGAGGGCAGGCGTGACGAGTACACCGACGACGATGACCCACGCTTTTCTTGTGCGCAGGATTCGCTTAACATCGCGTGTAAAGACGCTCCAGCTCTGTTTCACGTGAACAGCTTACCCCTAAAGTGCACATTAATGTGCAACTTAGTGCAAACTTGCTGCAAAACCCGGACTGAATCAAGCCGGGCAAACGACTGTGGGGCGATGCGCTTTCGCGCATCGCCCCACAAAATCGTCATGATCGACTCGTTCGCGCCTTACTCGACCGACTGCGGATCGTAGCCGGCCTCGATCAGGCTTTCGGCACGCTCCGTGTTGGGGGAGAGATTCAGCATGTCGGTGTGCAATCCGAGGTCGCGGTCTGCGTGCAGCGCCATCGTGTGAGCCGCATCACGCACGTCGCGGTCCTCGATAGCGCGCAGGAGCGCACCGTGATCGAGGTCCATGGTCTCGGGGGAAATGTCGAGGAACGCGACACCGTTATCGACCGCGCGGCCGAGCACGGCCATCACGCCCGTGTAGAGGTCGAGCAGCAGCTTGCTGCCACTTGCTTCGACGATCAGGCGGTGGAACGAGTCCGGGCGCGTGATGTCGTTGCAGCGCTCGTGGGTGTCTCCGTGCTCGGGAGCGCCGTATTCACCGTTGAGAATGTGGGTGTGGTTCTGCTTGTAGCTCAGGCGTAGTGCCTCAAGCTGCTCGTCGGTGCGCTTGATTGCCGCGGTCTGTGCCGCCTCGATTTCCAGCGAGCGCCGGTAGACGAGCACCTCTTCGATGTCTTGCTCCTGCAAGAACTCGGTAAGGATCGAGCTTACCGGCGTACGCGCACGCACGAAGGTGCCGACGCCGGGAACAGCCTGCAACATGCCGAGGGTCGCGAGTGACCGCACGGCCTCGCGGACGGTCGAGCGACCGACACCGATGAGCTCCATGAGCTCGGGTTCTTTCGGAATGAGTTCGCCGATGGCCCATTCGCCGCTGCTGATGCGCGCGCGAAGGAAAGCTAGTGTGTCTCGCACTTTGTGTGATCCGAGCTGTTGGGTCGCCATGCGTTGAGTGTACCGATCGCGTCCCAAAGTTGCCCGTTAGCCCAGCGTGGCTACCCAGGTCGAGAGCTTTGCAAGCCCGTCGATGGTCGAGTTCAAGCCGAGTGCCTGGACCTCGTGCCCAGTAACGCGCAGGATCTTGTCATCCGCGGCAGCCGGCAACGCCGCGACCGCTTCGTTCGCGAGCAGATCCTGGAACAGGCGATCGCCAGAACCGTTCATATCGACGAGTACGATGCCTGCGGGATTTGCCTCAACCACCTGCTCAGTGGTGATGGGGCCGGTGGCGCGCATGCCAAGATCCGCACTCACGCTGTGGCCGCCAGCGAGCTCGAGGAGCTCGAGTGGGTACGCCTCGCCTGCGGTGATGAAAGCGCGGCCGGCCTGGTTGGTGAGCACCAGCACGCCTGGCGTCTCGCTGTTCTTAGGATCAGACGACTTGGCGGCGGATCCCGTAGCCACGAGTCCCTTTTCCAGCTCGGTGATGAGCTTGTCTGCGGCGTCATCCGCCCCGACCGCCTGCCCGATGAGGTCGACATTCTGGGTGAGGGTGGCGACACTCGTCCATGATGTCGGCAGCTGCATCGACTGAATGCCGGCTTGCGCGAGCGTCTCGCCGATGGTGTCGTCCATGCCGTGGCGTGGGCTCGAAATGACGAGGTCGGGCGCCGCCGCAATGACGGTCTCCGGATCAAGGCTCATTGCGACGGGGAAGGTCGCAGGCACCGCACTGAGTTCCTTGACGTGGCTTCCAAGTGTCGGGTTGAGTACGGCTTCGGGGATCAGTACGAGGTGGTCGGCGAGACCCAGTTCAGCGATCGCCTCAGCGCTCTCGTAATCAAGCGCGGCGATCGCCTGCGGCTCGGTCTCGATCGTGATCGACGTTGCCTCGCCACCGTGCAAGCCAGCGGGAATTTCAATCGTGCGTGGCCAGCTCGCGGCAGCCTCGGCCGGTGCTACCGACGCGGCGTCCTCGGTAGCGTCCGATCCGCCACCCGCGCCGCACCCGGTCAGGGCGACGAGGCACGCGGCCGCGAGTGCCGTGGCTGAGAGAGTCCGGTTGAGGTGCATTACTGGTCCTTTCGGTGCGGCGTGACGCCGGGGTGTGTGTCTTCGGGGCGCGGATCAGCCCCGTACGGATCTGCCGTCGCAAGCACGTGCCTGCCCTGGTCAGTTGTGTGAATCTCGGTGTGCACGCCGTACGCGTCATACACACGCTCCGGATGCAGCGCCTCCTGCGGCGGGCCGTGATGCGCGACGCCGCCAGGGTGGAGGAGCAGGACGTCCGTGCACGCGTTCAGTGCGAGGCTGAGGTCGTGGATGGCGGCGATCACGATCCGCCCCTCTGCTCCGAGATCGCGCATGATGCGCTCGACCGCGCCCTGGTGGAAGAGATCGAGTGCGCTCGTAGGCTCGTCGAGTACGACGATGGGGGTCTGCTGGGCGAGCACGCGTGCAAACTGGACGAGCTGGCGCTGGCCTCCGGAGAGTCCGGCGTAGGGGCGATCTGCGAGGTGAGCGATACCTGCCTGGTCGAGCGCACGCTCGACCGCCATGCTCGGATACTTGCGGGCTGACGCCCACGCGCCCACCGCGACGAGCTCGCGGACGCGCAGTTCGCCAGGTGCGCCGTGGTCTTGTGCCATGAGAGCGATGAGCTTCGCTCGCTCTCGCGCAGGTACGCGCGCGAGGTCGGCATCGCCATAGGTGGCCGTGCCGTATGAGGCGATGCCGGTGCGGGCGATCGCGCCGAGCAAGGACGACTTGCCGACACCGTTCGGGCCGACCAGGCCGAGGATAGCGCCTGGTTCGATGCGCACGGTGAGCGGATCCGCCAGCGAGCGCCCGCCCCGCATCGCGCCGAAATCGGTGAGTGTGAGTGATTCGGTCGTCATGAGCGGCTCTTTCGCAGGAGCATGAACAGGAAGACTGGTGCGCCAGCGAGCGCGGCAACAACGCCGGTCTGCACGACGACCGAACCGAACGCGGTGCGCGCCAGGGTGTCTGCGACGACCAGGAACAGTGCGCCACCGAGCGCCGTGAGGGGGAGAAGCCTGGCGTGCGCGGCACCGACGATGAGACGCAGGAAGTGCGGCACGATGAGGCCGACGAAGCTGATGATTCCGCTCACCGCAACTGCGGCACCGGTGACGAGTGCGGCGACGAGCAGCAGGATCGTGCGCTCTCGGTTCACGTTGATGCCGGAGGTAGCCGCGATTTCTTCGCCGAGCGCGAGCGCATCGAGAGCCCGTAGCCGGGTGAGGAGGTAGCCGACACCGAGGACGATGGGAACGATCGCGAGCGCGACATGATCCCAGCGTCGGAGTTCGAGATCGCCCGAGAGCCAGAACATGGCACTCCGTACGAGTGCGTCATCGTGCGCGTTAGCGATGAGGATGCTGATGATTGCGCCGGCCAGCGCGCTGAGTGAGACACCAACGAGAATGATGGTGCCGGGGCGGAGATCGCGCCGCGCACGCAAGACGCCGAGCAGAATGAGTGCGACGATTGCGGCCCCCGCGAACGCAGAAAGTGGGACGCCCCATTGGCTCTTGCCAGAGAAGCCAAGCGTGATGCCGGCAACCGCGCCGACCGCTGCACCCGCGGAGACGCCCGTGATGCCAGGTTCGGCGAGCGGGTTGCGCAGAATCGCCTGCATGACCGTACCCACAACCGCGAGTGCGGCACCCACGAGCATCGCGACCACGATGCGGGGGAGGCGGATCGACCACACGACCGCCTGTGCCTGCGCGGCAGCACGACCGGTGGCCTCGGCGCCTTGGGGTGCTGATCCGCCGAACCCGGAGAACAGCGCGCCCAGCGTCTCTGCTGGCGTGAGTCGAACCGTGCCGAGCATGAGCGAGACGAGTGCGACCGCGGCCAGGACAACCACGCCGATGACGGTCGTCCACAGCACGGGATGGCGCATGCGGGTCACGATTGAGCTCCTGACGAAGGGATGGAGCCGGCCGTTTGGCCGAACGGCAATCACTATAGTTCCACGTCAGACCTATCACGTCCGATGTTTCACATCAGATGTTCAGGTTGGGGAGAATAGCGTCAGAGTTGTGACTGACAAATCTCATCTCAAAGCTGCCCACCCCTACGACGCCGTGCTCCTCTGCTCTTTTGGCGGACCGAACGCTCCCGAAGACGTGTTGCCGTTCCTGCGAAATGTGACCGTCGGTAAGGGGATCCCTGATGAGCGTCTCGCGGAGGTGGGCGAGCACTACGGCCACTTCGGCGGTAAGAGCCCCATCAACGAACAGAATCTTGAGCTCGTTGCAGCGTTGCAGGCAGAGCTTGCTGGTCGCGGCATCGACCTACCGGTCGTCTGGGGGAACCGCAACTGGCACCCGTACTCGGTTGACACCCTGCGCGATGCCGCAGCCTTCGGAGCGAAGCGCGTACTCACGATTGTGACGAGCGCATACGCCTCGTACTCGGGCAGCCGCCAGTACCGCGAGCACCTCGCGGCAGACGTCGCCGCGCTCGGCGACATCGCTCCCGAAATCGATATTGTGCGCCCATTCTTTAATGACCCGGGGTTTGTGACTGCGAACGCAGATGCGATTCGCGAGGCGGCAGCGAAGCTGCCTGGTGAGCTTGCTGGCGCGCACATTGTGTACGTCACTCACTCGATCCCTGACACCATGCAAGATGCCTCGGCGGCCACCGGCCCCGGCTACCGCGAACAGCACGAGGATGTGCGAGCCACGATCGATGCGCTCCTCGCGGGTGCGACCGCTCCCACCTTTGATTCCTCACTCGCGTACTGCTCGCGCTCTGGCGATCCGCGGACCCCGTGGCTCGAACCCGATGTGAACGATCATCTGGAAGCGCTCGCGGCTGCCGGCGTCACAAAGGTGGTTCTCGCGCCCATCGGCTTTATCTCAGATCACATGGAGGTCGTCTACGACCTCGACACCGAGGCGCTAGAAACCGCTGAGGAGCTTGGCATTCACGCGGTTCGTGCAGACACCGCCGGCGTGCGCGCCCCCTTCGTTGCCGGCCTCGTTGATCTCGTGCTCGAACGCGCCGCCCGCGAACGTGGCGAGGACGTCACGTCCCGCACGCTCGGTGAGCTCGCGGCGCTGCCAGATGTGGCACCTCCAGGAAGCTGCCGCATGCGCCACAACGAAGTAACCGGCAAACCGGTACTTGCAGGACCAGAGGATTAAGGAGATCCACCATGATCGACCACTCAGCAATCGCCGAAAGCGTCAATGACGCAGTGAACTACACCATGTTTGCGGTCTTCGCAGAAGATCGACTGGTTGCGCCCGTTGACGACGCTCCAGCCGCAATCGCCGAGATTGAGGCGCGGATCGCAGCCGTTAACGGCCTCGAGGTTCGTGGCTGGTATGACATCTCGGGGTTCCGCGCAGACGCAGACATCATGGTCTGGTTCCACGCGCCCACTTCCGAAGCGCTCCAGGCCGGCTATCGTGCCGTCATTGAGGGGTCAGAGGGGCGACTCTCGCCCGTCTGGTCGAACATCGGCGTGCATCGCACCGCGGAGTTCAACCGTAGCCACATCCCCGCGTTCCTCGCGGGCGAGACGCCAGGTGACTACGTCTGCGTGTACCCCTTCGTGCGCAGCTATGACTGGTACCTGCTGCCAGAGGCCGAGCGCAGCCAGATGCTTCGCGAGCACGGTGCGGCGGCGCGCGATTACACAGATGTGCTGGCGAATACGGTTTCGTCGTTCGCGCTCGGTGACTACGAGTGGTTGCTTGCATTTGAAGCGAACGACCTGCTGCGCATTGTTGACCTCATGCGTGACTTGCGTGCCACCGAGGCGCGGCGCCACGTGCGCGAAGAGACCCCGTTCTTCACGGGGCCGCGCGTAGCGGCCGAGGTGCTGCTTACTCGCGCACTCGGCTAGCCAGTCCGTCTATCTCACAGGGCGGATCGGGGGAGCTCCAGGCGTGTCACATGCGACACACAGAAATTCCACTGATCCGCCCTGTGAGCTGCCATCTGCACGGATAGCATGGGGATGTGAATGACTTGATCACAAAGAAGCCTGACGGATTCTCCTTCCGCCTCACGAAGGCTGCAATCCTTGGCGCCGTAGCGCTCGCGATTGCCGCAATCGTGGTGCTCGGTCTGCTGAATGTGGTCATCGGCCCCAATACCGCTCGCGCTGGGTACCTCGCGATGCTGTTCCTCCTCTCCCCGGTGCGCACCTTCGTGTTGAAGACTCGCGTGCTTTCTGCCTGCTGGGCTGTCGCCGTCGCAGTCGCCGGCTTCCTGATCGGTGGGCTTGGCTTCTGGCCCATGCTCATCGGCGTGATGCTGGTGTGCATCGTGCAGGGCATGTTCCGCATTGGTGAGATTGCCTCACTCAGCCGTTCGCCGGTGAACTTTGTGGTGTTCGCGGGCATCGGTGCGACCGGCTCGATGGAGCTCTGGCACGTCATCGTCGGTTCGATCGCTGGCGCTTCGGTCATGTTGTTGGTTGGCTGGCTGAACCCGCAAAAGAGCGGCAAGCTCGAACAGCCCACAAGCACGCACCAGCGCTTGTGGTACGGCTTCATGTTTGCCTCCGGCTCCGTGCTCATCCTGCTGCTCGGTCAGCTCGTTGGTAAAACGTTCACCGAATGGACGCTGCTCACCTTCTGCATGATTCTCTCGGTCGGTTTTGACAACCGCGTCTCGCGCGTGCACCAGCGCATGTTCGGCACGATCGCGGGTGCGCTCTTTGCCGCCCTCATGATGTTTGCGCCCGAGCCGGCGCAGACGGCAGCGGCTGCCATCTGTGGCATTCTCGGCCTGGCCTACATCAACATGGGCAACTATGCGCTGTTCGTTGCGTTCCTTACGCCAGCAATTTTGCTGACGTCGAGCTCGGAGCTTCCCGGGTACGTTCTTGCGGGTGAACGCGTCATCGCCGGCCTCGTTGCGGCTGGCATCGCCCTTGCTGTGAGCTGGATCTTCGACCCATTCAGCAAGGCCAAGGCGGATCGCTTCGCTGCTCCGGTCGTCCCCGCGGAGTAGAGGCGGATCCGCGCCCACTCAACTCACAGCCAACCTTGACGTTTGGCTTGGGATGATGGCCACATGACTGTGCGCTTTGGGGTTGTTTCTGCTCTCGCTCTTGCGACCGTGCTGGCTGTGACTGGTTGCACCTCGGGTGACGGGGCATCGGACACCAGCGGTGGCGCGGTCGAGGTGACCGGGGCTGCAGTGCCAGCCACGGTGCTGTCAGATCTCGGTATCTCGACGACGAATCCGCGCCAGATTATCGATGCGCTCGATGCGCTCCCGCTCGCAGAGCGACCGAGCAACCTCATCGCCTCCGTGACACCAACGGAACTGCAGCTGCAGCCAGGCGAATCGACCGCGCACAACTTGGCAATTCCCGAGGGCCAGTTCTATCTCTCGATCGCGCCGTACGTTGAGCAGACGCATCCCTGCACCTTCCACAGCCTCACCACCTGTGTCGGTGAGATGCGCGGCGCGGACGTGACATTGCAGATCACGAATACGGCAACGGGGGAGCACGTTGTTGACGGTGCTCGCACGCTCGCTGACAACGGATTCACCGGCGTCTGGCTTGAGAGTGGAAACGAATACGAGGTCACCGTAACCGCAGACGGGAAGACGGGCACGCAGGTCGTCACCACTGGTCCTGAAGACCCAACGTGCCTCACCACGCTACAAATCGGGTAACATAGGCTTTTCTGGAGTCAGATTCGCTGGCTCGCTGTGAAACACGGCAGGAGGTGCATGATGGGCGATCCGCTCAGTCGATCTCACCGCACCTCCAGGACGGTATAGCGCGCCGCACCCCTGGAATAGGTGACTTGAGGCGTGCTCTCAGATATCCGTCCGCACCATAGTGTGGTGCGTGAAGCCAGAAGGTGCCGACATGGTCGACTTTCAGAACCAGATCCGCGAACCACTGCAGGCAGGCGACCTCCAAGGTCTCGCCGAGACTCTGCACACCCTCGACACCGCTGAGGTAGTCGAAGTTATTGACGCGCTGCCAACCAATGAGGCAGCAATCGTTTTCCGTCTTCTCCATAAAGGCGACGCTGCCCCCGTTTTCGACAGCCTCGACACTGCAACGCAGGCCGATCTTGTCGACGAACTGGGTCACGGCGCGATCACCGAGGTGTTCGCCACGATCGACCCCGACGAACAGGCGCGCCTGCTCGATGAACTGCCAGCACGCGTAGCGAAGCGCCTCGTGTCATCGATTGATGTCACGGAACGTGGGCCCGTGATGGCCCTCCTCGGGTATCCCGCTGGATCGGTCGGACGTCACATGTCACCGACTCGCGTGCGCGCGTATGCAGACGACACCGTTGCTTCGCTCGCCACGCGAATTAATGCCGAAGACGTTCACATTGCAGACTTCGCGGCGATCCCTGTGATTACCCGAGACCGCATTCTTCTCGGCACACTTGATCCCGCTGATGTGTGGCGGTCCGCTCCAGACACGATTGTCACCGACATTATGCACGTCGATCCAATCGTGGCGACCACGAACGAAGACGTCGAGCAGGCGTCACGACAGCTCCTCGACTCTGGCGATCTGCTCGCACCCGTCGTGGATAGTGAGCACCGCCTCGTTGGCCTGCTGCCCATCACCGATGCGGCGAAGATTGACAAGGAAGCCGTCGCAGAGGACCAGGCGCGCGCAGGTGCGAGTGAGCCGCTTCGTCGCCCCTACCTTTTGACCCCAGTGCGCAAGATCGCGCGGTCGCGAATCGTATGGCTGCTCGTGCTCGCGATATCGGCTGTCCTTACGGTCAACGTGCTTGAACTGTACGAAGCAACACTCGAACAGCAGGTGGCGCTCGCGCTCTTCATTCCGCTGCTGACGGGCATCGGTGGCAACACCGGCTCGCAGGCTGCGACAACCGTGACCCGCGCGCTTGCGATGGGCGAGGTACGGCTGCGCGACGCAGCTCGCGTCGCGTTCAAGGAAGTACGAACCGGCCTGATGCTCGGTGCAATTCTCGCGGTGCTGGCATTCACCGTTGCGAGCCTCGTGTATGAGGTACCGATTGGTATCGTCATCGGTTTGACGATCATTATCAACCTGCCGATTGCGGCGACGGTTGGTGGCATAATCCCGCTGGTAGCGCGTGCGTGCAAGGTGGATCCGGCGGTCTTCTCGACGCCGTTCATCTCGACGTTCTGCGATGCGAGTGGCCTGATGATTTACTTCACCGTCGCCATTTCAGTGCTGGGACTCGGGTAAATGGGTCTGATGTGCAATGCGCGTCATATGACGTAAAGCCCGCGTGTCGCAACGCAAAAACATCATATGATGATTCGCATGACCACTCCTATCGGTATCGGAATTGTTGGCTACGGCAACCTCGGACGCGGCGTCGAAAAGGCGATCGCACTGAGCCCTGACCTCCAGCTTGTCGGCGTGTTCTCACGCCGCGATCCATTAGAAGTGAAGACGGCGGGAGCTCCCGCATACGCTCTTGCAGACCTCGATGCACACGCAGACGAGATCGATGTCCTTATCCTTTGCGGCGGCTCGCGCAGCGACCTGCCCGTGCAGAGCCCAGAGCTCGCTGCACGATTCACCATTGTTGACAGCTTTGACACCCACCCCAAGGTTCCCGAGCACTTCGCAGCCGTAGACGCTGCTGCAACCGCAGCAGGCACGATCGCGATCATCTCGACCGGCTGGGATCCGGGGCTGTTCTCGATCAACCGTCTCTACGGTGAGGCAATCCTGCCCCAGGGCTCGACCTACACGTTCTGGGGTCGTGGCCTCAGCCAGGGCCACTCCGATGCGCTTCGCCGCATCGAGGGTGTCGTTGGTGCTGTGCAGTACACCCTTCCCGCAGAGTCGGCAATCGAGCGCGTGCGTTCGGGCGAGCAGCCCGAGCTCACCACTCGTGAGCAGCACACCCGCGAGTGCTTCGTAGTACTCGCAGAGGGTGCAGACGCTGAGGCAGTTCGCAACGAGATCGTCACGATGCCCGACTACTTCGAGCCGTACGACACGACCGTGAACTTCATCTCGGCTGAAGAGCTGGCACGCGATCACCAGGGCATGCCCCACGGTGGCTTCGTGATTCGCAGCGGTGAGTCGTCAGAGGGCGTCAACCACACTATTGAGTACAAGCTTGCACTCGACTCGAACCCCGAGTTCACCTCAAGCGTGCTCGTGGCTTATGCACGTGCGGCAGCTCGTCTCGCTGCGCAGGGCGATACCGGTGCGAAGACGCCGTTCGACATCGCTCCTGGCCTGCTTTCGCCGAAGTCGGCAGAGCAGCTGCGCGCTGAAATCCTGTAACTTCTCGCGCTTAATTTAGCGCTCAACCCCTCGAAACCGAGGGTTTCTACCGAAAAGGCCCCTTTCATGCGTATGAAAGGGGCCTTTTCGTGTGAACGGACCCATCTCGCGGGGTTGGCGCCGCTGGTTGCCCGTGCGAAGCGCTGCAGATCGTAAGTGGCGCGCAACGCGCACCATTCAATGCCTCCGCCAGGTGGAAAGCATGGGCCGGCCTGTGGCCGGTCGGCCATATCCAATGGGCCGGGCATGCGCCCGAGGGCTAAGCCCCGACCGCGCCTGACGCGTGGGCATCCGTGCGCTCCTGCCCAGTTAATGCCTGGATCGCGCACATGATCTGCTCTGTCGCCTCACGGCGTGCTCTGCCACCGGGCAAAGCCGCGAGAGCGGAGAAATCGAGCGGCTGCCCATACTTGATCTGAGCACGGCCCCTGGGCCAACGGCGACCGGTTACTTTCCTGCTGGTGCCGATGAGGCCAACAGGCACCACGGCCGCACCGGTCTCAAGGGCGAGCCAGGCAGCGCCAGGCTTTCCGCGGTAGAGACGACCATCGCGTGAGCGACTCCCCTCGGGGAACACGGCAAATACATTGCCCGCTGCGAGTACCCGACGCCCTGAATCAAGCGCAGCCTGAGCAGCCGATGACGCCTCTCGATAGACGGGGATGGCGCCGATCCGCGTAAAAAACCAGCGACCAAGCGCGCTCGAAAAGAGAGAGGCCTTCGCGAGGAACTGCACCTTGCGCGGCGCAAACGATGGGATGAGGATCGTATCGAACCCGGAAAGATGGTTGCTCACAAGCAATACGGGGCCAGATTCTGGCACATTTTCACGCCCGGTGATGTGTGGGCGGAACCCAAGCGCAAGCACCGGACGCAGCACCGCACGGCCGATTGTGAATACGATGCCAGGCTTGGGGTCTGTCACGCGGCGTTGTCCTGTGCGAGCAACGCGGGAAACACGTGGTCGTGATTGAGCGGGGCAACGTCGGCACGCGTACTGGTCGGCGCGATCCAATCGACCGCCTCGATCTCAGCCTGTGGTGCCGCATCCTCAACCCCTGGCACCGCGGGAGCCACGAACACGGCTGCTTCGACGATGAAGCCAGCTTCGTTTGCGGCGGCGGATCGATACACACCGAGCGGAATCAGACTTGCGGCATCGAGCTCGAATCCGAGCTCCTCAGCAATCTCACGCACGGCAGTCACGTCAGCGGTTTCGCCCGCCTCTGGCTTACCTCCGGGAAGCATGAACATGTCGGTTCCCCGCTTACGCACGTGCAAGACGTTGCCTGCAGAATTGCGCATCACCACCGCACTCACGCGGATGATCTGTTCGGTTCCCTGAGTATTGTTCGCAGCCACCCGTAAATGATAGCTGTGCTTGGCAGAGGTCCCTGGCAGAATGGGGCCATGGCGATTGACACCGCAGACCGTCCTGAGGAACCGACTGAACCGGAGCGTGCTCCGCGCAGTATGGAGAATCCCGGCTGGCTAAATGAGGCTGAGCTCGCGTTCGTGCGTGGTCGCATGCCGATGCTCTATGTTGAGGCGTTGCCCGTGCGACTCGACGGCTATGGCAACGTCACCGAAGTTGGGCTGCTCCTGCGAAGTACCCCTGAAGGGCGGCTCGGTCACGCGCTCGTCTCGGGCCGCGTGCGCTACGGTGAGACAATTCGTGAGGCACTCTTCCGCCACCTCGAAAACGACCTCGGTCCGATGGCGTTCCCGCAGATTCCAACTGCGCTTGTTCCCGCGCAGATTGCCGAGTACTTCCCGATGCCGGGTATCTCGCGTTACGTTGACGAGCGTCAGCACGCCGTGTCACTCGTCTATGTGGTTCCGGTGACGGGCTCGTGTGAGCCCCGGCAGGACGCGCTCGAGATCGCTTGGCTTTCGCCGGCCGAGGCAATTTCTGATGCGACGTTTGCCGACCTGCCAGGCGGTCGTGGCAATCTCGTGCGACAGGCGCTCGCTACCGTCGGGTGGTAGGCGGTGGTCGGCGCGGTCCAAGCCTTCTCCGCACCGAAGCATTACTGCGCCCGGGCCGCTGCGTAGGATCCGCCAACCACAATGGTTAGGCGAAGGAGACGACTACGTGGCGCATGCTGCGCCGCTCTCTTATGGAAAGGGCGCGGCCTGCGGCCGCACGGTTGTCTCACAACCTGAGCCGCGTTGGCGTTGCATTGAGCCGCTCTGGAGCGCCGTGGCACGCGCTTAAGCGTGTTGTCGCCCCAAGCCCCACGAGATCGACCGTTTCTCCCGAGAACAGCCCTTTCATACGTGTGAAACGGCAAGTTTCGGCAGAAACGGTCAGTTTGGCGGGGTTGGCAGACGAAGCGGGTTTCGCGGGATTGACGGGAAACTGGCGACGTGTCACCGACAGCGCAGACTATCGTCGCCGCCAGCGAATCCCGTGCTCGGGTGAATACCCACTTGCGCACTTGGTGCATGACGAGGGTCGCGTTGGCTTTCTGAACCGGAAGAACTCATGCCCCGCAGGGCACTGCCCCACCCAGGGCGCTTGCTCGTGCGCGATCTCACCGTCGTGCGTCCGGCCACCTGTGTACCCAATCGACGCGGCAGTAGATCGCCATTGTGGGCCATGTCCGACGTCAGGGCCGACCAAAGCGTGCGCGACCTCGTGCAGCAGAATCTGCCGCACCTCTTCCAGCTCGTACTTCTCGGCGAGGTATCGGGAGACGGTGATCCGCCGATCGGTGAAATTACACAACCCCGCACGTCGTTTCGCGCGGTCGAAATCGAAAGTCCATGGTGCCGCGGGGGGAACTGCGGCTGGTGTCCGGGATCCCAGACGCCCGATCAACCCGCGCACGCCGCCAAGGCCTGAACCAGCGCCAGCACCAGAACCAGCACCACCGCGCACCCCGAGGTGCTCCGCGATGAGTGCCTCGGCCAGCGCGCGAACCTCAGCCAGCAACGCCATTAGCCGAAGATACCCTCGGGTGGCGCGGGGGAGTCGAAGGCCGTCGCGTCAGTGACAACTTTCGCCTTGGCAGCAAGCGCGGCGAACTCGGGGCCGACGAGCATGCTCGCGGGGAACGGGCCGCCGGCAAGCAGGCGAGGCAGCCATTCCAGGCCGGGCGATAGGTCAGGCGAGCCATCAGAAGCGACAAATACGACATTGCCGAAACGTCGACCCTTGAGCACCTGCGGCTCAGCGATCGCAGCCACGACCGAGAACCGATCGGCGAGCGTCGCTGCCTGGCCGCGCACAAACGGCAGACCAGCACCGTCTGCGGCGTTCACAACGACCACACCACCGGGTGCGAGGAACGGTTTCAGCGCGTCATAGAACTCGACGCTCGAAATGTGCGCGGGCGTTTGGGCGCCAGCAAACACATCGACGACGATGAGATCCATCGCGCCCTGCATACCTGCTGGCAGCTTTGCGAGCATGGCACGCGCGTCACCGCGACGCACGCGGATGCTTGCCCGCTGCGGCAGGGGAGCAGCCTCGCGCACGAGGTCGACGAGCGCGCCCTCGAGCTCGATGATCTGCTGTCGGCTTCCCGGTCGAGTTGCCTCGACGTAGCGCGGAAGAGTGAATGCGCCACCGCCGAGATGCAACGCCGAGATGGGCTGGCCGCTCGGCTTGAACAGATCGATGACGTGGCCGATCCGCCGAATGTATTCATAGAACAGGTCAGCCGGGTCTCGCAGGTTCACGTGCGACTGCGGGGTACCGTCAACGACAAGTTGCACCGCGCCCGGGACCCACTCGTCCTCTTCAATTGCGGCGGTGAGCCCTGAACTCAGCGTGACAGGATCCGGAAGCTTCATCCCTCAACCATATTGCGGCGGCCGAGAACCCCAGAATCGGACCACAGCCAGCCCGCAAGTAGCGCGGCTGCGAAGCCGAGCAGCATGCCACCGAGGGTGTCGGTGAGCCAGTGCGCGTGCAGTGCGGCACGACTCCACATCATCAGCACGACCCATGCGCCGGCGACGAACCAGGTGACTGCGAGCACGCTGCGGCTCGCCCCGATGAAGCACGTGACGATAATCGCGAGTGAGATCGCAAGCGTTGCCGCGCCCATCGAATGTCCTGAGGGGTACGAGAATCCGGTCGTCGGGAACAGCTGATCGCCTGGTCGCGCGCGCTCGAAGATCCGCTTCAATACCTCTGACATGGCTACCCCGAGTAGGAGCGCAGTCGCCAACATGAGCGCGGATCGTCGCTGCCGAAACACCCACAGCAGTACGATCAGCACGGCGCCGAGAATAATGACACCCGTCGAACCGCCCACGATCGCAAGGAACCTTGCCAGCGCGGCAGCAGGGCTGGACGCGTCAATGGTTGTCACGGACAACCACCAGTCGTCGACCGGGGTTGGGCCCGATCCGCCAATCAACAGGTAGGCGCCGAAGCCGCAGACAAGCGCAATTGCGGCGACCGCGATGGGCAATGCCGCGCGCGGAAATGGCCGCGGATCGCGGGAAGCGGCACGGGGGAGCGATATTGCGGGGCGCGGATCTTGAACGCTTGACATCCTGGAACGATACTCGGCAAACCTTTGGAACACCCGGATTGAGCCGGAAAGTGATCAGGTCAATATACACACATTCGGTAGACAAGTGAAATTTCTGGTGATAAACTCGTTGTTTGCACTACGGACACCAGTGTGCCTTCATATAGTGGGAGGTTCCGGGAGTTGGCGCTTTACGCGCAAATAGCCCCGAACGAGTGATTCCGTTGCATTTCTCGCAAGACCAGGTCAACCGGCCCGACGGGGCTCACGGAGGTACTTCCTTGGCTGCTGCGCGCAACGCATCGTCATCCACCAATCCGAAGAATGGACGCAATCACACGCGTCTGTCCTTCGCCAAGATTTCCGACACGCTGTCGGTGCCTAATCTGCTGGCACTGCAGCTCGAGAGCTTTGACTGGCTCGTCGGCAACGAAGCGTGGAAGACACGCCTCGTTGAAGCACAGGCCGAAGGGCGCGACGACGTCGCGCTCCGCAGTGGCCTCGAAGAGATCTTTGAAGAGATCTCGCCTATCGAGGACAACGCAGGCACTATGCAGCTCTCGTTCGAGAACCCGATTCTCGATGAGAAGAAGTTCACGATTGAAGAGTGCAAGGAGCGAGGCAAGACCTACTCCGCACCCCTCTACGTCGAGGCTGCTTTCTACAACACCGAGACTCAGGTTCTGAAGAGCCAGACGGTCTACATGGGTGATTTCCCCATCATGACCGACAAGGGCACCTTCATTATCAACGGCACCGAGCGCGTTATTGTTTCGCAGCTCGTCCGTAGCCCTGGTGTCTACTTCGAGCGCACGCCCGAAAAGACCAGTGACAAGGACGTCTTTACTGCACGTGTGATCCCGAGCCGTGGTGCATGGCTCGAGTTCGAGATCGATAAGCGCGACCAGGTTGGCGTGCGTATCGACCGTAAGCGCAAGCAGTCGGTCACCGTCTTCCTCAAGGCTCTTGGCATGTCTGCCGAAGAGATCCTGGAAGAGTTCGCAGGCTACGACTCGATCACCGAGACGCTTGCGAAGGACAACAAAGACATCGTCACGCAGGAAGATGCCCTCAAGGACATCTACCGCAAGCAGCGTCCGGGCGAGCAGGTTGCTATCGAGGCCGCACGCGCACTGCTCGACAACAGCTACTTCAACTCAAAGCGTTACGACCTCGCGAAGGTTGGTCGTTACAAGATCAACCGTAAGCTCGGCATCGACGCACCGATTACCGACTCGGTACTCTCGCTTGAAGACATCGTCAGCACCATCAAGTACCTTGTTGGTCTGCACGCAGGCACCGAAACCCTTCCCGGCGTCCGTGAGGGCGAAGTCTTCGACAACCGCCTCGACACCGACGACATCGATCACTTCGGTAACCGTCGCGTTCGCGCTGTCGGCGAGCTCATCCAGAACCAGGTCCGTACCGGCCTGAGCCGTATGGAGCGCGTTGTTCGCGAGCGTATGACCACGCAGGACATCGAAGCGATCACGCCGAACACGCTGATCAACACGCGTCCCGTGCTCGCAGCTATCAAGGAGTTCTTCGGAACTTCGCAGCTGTCGCAGTTCATGGACCAGAACAACCCCCTCGCAGGCCTCACCAACAAGCGCCGTCTGTCGGCACTTGGCCCCGGTGGTCTGTCGCGTGACCGCGCAGGTGTTGAGGTTCGAGACGTTCACCCGTCGCACTACGGCCGTATGTGCCCGATTGAGACTCCTGAGGGCCCGAACATTGGTCTGATTGGTGCACTCGCAACCTTCGCGCGCATCAACGCTTTCGGCTTCATCGAGACCCCGTACCGTCGCATCGTTGACGGCAAGGTCACCGACCAGGTCGATTACCTCACCGCACACGAAGAGGACGAGTTCCTCATCGCTCAGGCAGGCGCACCCCTCACCGAGGACGGCCGCTTCGCTGAGGAGCAGGTCCTCGCTCGCCCCCGTGGCTCCGAGGTTGTGCTCGTTGACGCAGCTCGCGTTCACTACATGGACGTTTCGCCGCGCCAGATGGTCTCGGTCGCTACGTCGCTGATTCCGTTCCTCGAGCACGATGATGCGAACCGCGCACTCATGGGCGCGAACATGCAGCGTCAGGCTGTCCCGCTGCTTCGCAGCGAGTCGCCGATCGTTGGTACCGGTATGGAGGGCTACGCAGCCATCGATGCTGGTGACGTGATCACCGCGCTCCAGGCTGGCGTCGTTGAGGACGTTTCGGCTGACGCCGTCACTGTCATCAACGATGAGGGCGGATCGAAGACTTACCGTATGCGTAAGTTCGACCGTTCGAACCAGGGCACGAACTACAACCACCGCGTGATCGTCAAGGCTGGCGAACGCGTCGAGGTTGGCTCGGTCATCGCTGATGGCCCGGCAACCGAGAACGGTGAGCTCGCACTCGGCAAGAACCTCCTCGTAGCGTTCATGCCGTGGGAAGGCCACAACTTCGAGGACGCGATCATCCTGAGCCAGAACCTGGTGAAGGACGACACCCTCTCGTCGATCCACATCGAAGAGTACGACATCGATGCTCGTGACACGAAGCTTGGTAAGGAAGAGATCACCCGTGACCTCCCCAACGCAAGCATGGAGTCGCTGAAGGATCTCGACGAGCGCGGCATCATCCGCATCGGTGCTGAGGTCAGCCCCGGCGACATCCTCGTCGGTAAGGTCACCCCGAAGGGCGAGACCGAGCTCAGCGCTGAGGAGCGCCTGCTTCGCGCGATCTTCAACGAGAAGAGCCGTGAGGTTCGCGATACCTCGCTGAAGGTTCCGCACGGTGTTGCAGGTACCGTCACCGCGGTGAAGGTATTCGACGCTGATAACGACGACGAGCTCGGCTCGGGCGTCAACCAGCGCGTGGTTGTCTACATCGCTCAGAAGCGTAAGATCACCGAGGGCGACAAGCTTGCAGGCCGTCACGGCAACAAGGGTGTCATCTCGAAGATCCTCCCGATCGAGGACATGCCCTTCCTGGAAGACGGCACCCCGGTTGACGTTATCCTCAACCCGCTCGGTATCCCGGGTCGAATGAACTTCGGCCAGGTCCTCGAGGTTCACCTCGGCTGGATCGCCAAGCAGGGTTGGAAGATCGACGGCATGCCTGAGTGGGCTGCAAAGCTCTCGGAAGAGGCACGCGAAGCTGCTCCGAACACCAAGGTTGCGACCCCCGTGTTCGATGGCGCTTCGGAGGCCGAGATCGCAGGACTCCTCGACTCGACCCTTCCCACGCGTGATGGCGTTCGCCTCATCGACTCGACCGGTAAGACCCGTCTGTTCGATGGTCGTTCGGGCGAGCCGTACCCGTACCCGATCTCGGTCGGCTACATGTACATCCTGAAGCTGCACCACCTCGTCGACGACAAGATTCACGCTCGTTCGACCGGTCCGTACTCGATGATCACCCAGCAGCCGCTCGGTGGTAAGGCGCAGTTCGGTGGCCAGCGATTCGGTGAGATGGAGGTGTGGGCACTTGAGGCATACGGTGCTGCATACGCCCTCCAGGAGCTCCTGACCGTCAAGTCGGATGACATCCTCGGTCGCGTCAAGGTCTACGAGGCGATTGTCCGTGGTGAGAACATTCCGGAGCCGGGCGTGCCCGAGTCGTTCCGCGTTCTCATGAAGGAGATGCAGTCGCTCTGCCTGAACGTTGAGGTACTCGGTGCTGACGGCCAGGTCGTCAGCCTCCGTGACAACGACGATGAGGCTCACCGCACCGCGGAAGAGCTCGGCATTAACCTTTCATCCCGCTTCGAGACCTCGTCTGTCGACGAGATCTAAGCCGGGCCAGACAAAAGCTACCAAGGAGAACAACTTTGCTCGAAGGTACGAGTTTCAATGAACTGCAGATCCGTCTGGCGACCGCCGACGACATCCGCAGCTGGTCCCACGGCGAGGTCAAGAAGCCTGAGACCATCAACTACCGCACCCTGAAGCCCGAGAAGGACGGTCTGTTCGGTGAGCAGATCTTCGGTCCTTCGCGTGACTGGGAATGCGCGTGTGGCAAGTACAAGCGTGTCCGTTACAAGGGCATCGTTTGTGAGCGTTGTGGCGTAGAGGTCACCAAGTCGAGCGTTCGTCGTGAGCGCATGGGGCACATCGAGCTTGCAGCTCCTGTTACCCACATTTGGTACTTCAAGGGTGTTCCGAGTCGTCTCGGTTACCTCCTCGACATGGCTCCGAAGGACCTCGAGAAGGTCATCTACTTCGCTGCGTACATGGTCATCGATATCGATGAAGAGGGCCGTCACGAAGACCTTGCAGAGCTCGAGGCAGAGCTTCGCGACGAGCTGCGTACACTCGCAGATCAGCGCGATATTGCTATCTCGAAGCGTATGCAGCAGTCGGAGACTGACCTTGCAGCACTCGAAGCTGAGGGTGCGAAGGCTGATCAGCGCCGTCGCGCCGAGCAGTCGGCTGAGAAGGACATGACCCTTATCCGTAAGGGCTTCGACGAGGACATCGCTCGCCTTGAGCGCGTCTGGGAAGAGTTCCGCAACCTCAAGGTTGGCGATCTCCGCGCTGAAGACGCTGTCTTCATCGAGCTCATGGACCGCTACGGCGATTACTTCGACGCTTTCATGGGTGCAGAAGCAATCAAGAAGCGCCTTGAAGCATTCGACCTCGCCGCTGAGAGCGAGCTGCTCCACCTCCAGATCGCTGAGGGCAAGGGTCAGAAGAAGATCCGCGCCATCAAGCGCCTGAAGGTTGTCAACTCGTTCCTGCAGACTGGCGCAAGCCCCGCTGCAATGGTGCTCGACGTCGTCCCGGTTATCCCGCCCGAGCTGCGTCCGATGGTGCAGCTTGACGGTGGCCGCTTCGCGACCTCGGATCTCAACGATCTGTACCGCCGCGTGATCAACCGCAACAACCGTCTGCGCCGCCTCCTTGACCTCGGTGCTCCCGAGATCATCGTGAACAACGAGAAGCGCATGCTTCAGGAAGCCGTTGACGCACTGTTCGATAACGGCCGTCGTGGTCGCCCCGTTACCGGTACCGGTAACCGTGCGCTCAAGTCGCTTTCGGACATGCTCAAGGGCAAGCAGGGTCGTTTCCGTCAGAACCTGCTCGGCAAGCGAGTTGACTACTCGGGCCGTTCGGTTATTGTCGTTGGCCCGCAGCTGAAGCTGCACCAGTGTGGTCTGCCCAAGCAGATGGCACTCGAGCTCTTCAAGCCGTTCGTGATCAAGCGCCTGATGGATCTGTCACACGCACAGAACGTCAAGGCTGCAAAGCGTATGGTCGAGCGCGCGCGCTCGGAGGTCTGGGACGTACTCGAGGAGATCATCCGCGAGCGTCCGGTTCTGCTGAACCGCGCACCGACCCTGCACCGCCTCGGCATCCAGGCGTTCGAGCCGCAGCTCGTTGAGGGCAAGGCAATCCAGCTTCACCCGCTCGTGTGTGCAGCGTTCAACGCTGACTTCGACGGTGACCAGATGGCTGTTCACCTGCCCCTCTCGGTAGAGGCACAGGCTGAGGCACGCGTCCTCATGCTTGCATCGAACAACATCCTGAAGCCTTCGGACGGCCGTCCGGTTGCTCTGCCTTCGCAGGATATGATCATCGGTCTGCACCACCTCACCACCCTCAAGCCGAAGGCTGTGGGCGCTGGTCGTGCGTTCGGTACCATCTCCGAGGCAATCCTTGCTATGGACGAGGGCACCCTCGACCTCGGCGCTCCCGTCAAGCTCCGCCTCATCGGTTACACCGATGCGTCGGGCGTGACTATGGAGAAGCCGACCTTGGTTGAGACCACGCTTGGTCGTGCGATCTTCAATGAGGCCCTTCCCGCGAACTACCCGTACTTCGAGCGCGTTGCTGACAAGGGCGCACTCTCGGGTCTCGTGAATGACCTCGCTGAGCGCTACCCCAAGACCGAGGTTGCCGCGACTCTGGACCGCATCAAGGATGCAGGCTTCCACTGGGCATCGCGCTCGGGTGTCACCGTTGCACTGTCTGACGTCATCACGCCGTCGAACAAGGCAGAGATTATCGCAGGTCACGAGAAGCGCGCCGCAAAGGTTCAGCGCGACTACGACCTCGGTATGATCAGCAACGCTGACCGTCACAAGGCACTCACCGACATCTGGACCGAGGCTACCGATGAGGTTGCTCAGGCAATGCGCGACGCATTCCCCGAGGACAACACGGTCTTCCGCATGGTCTCGTCGGGTGCACGTGGTAACTGGCTGCAGATCCGTAACATCGCGGGTATGCGTGGCCTGGTGTCGAACCCGAAGGGTGAGATTATTCCTCGCCCGATTATCAACTCGTACCGTGAGGGCCTGTCGGTTGCGGAGTACTTCATCGCGACCCACGGTGCACGTAAGGGTCTTGCTGATACCGCTCTCCGTACCGCTGACTCGGGCTACCTGACCCGTCGTCTCGTCGACGTTTCGCAGGATGTCATCATCCGCGAAGAAGACTGTGGCACGAAGAAGGGTCTCGACCTCGCAATCGCAGAGGCAGACGCAAACGGCGTCCTCGTCCGTGACGAGAACGTTGAGAACTCGGTCTACGCACGTACCCTTGCAACCGATGCACTTGCAGAAGACGGCGCTGTCGTCCTCGCAGGTGGCTCGGACGTGGGCGACGTCGCAATCGAGCAGCTCGTTGCAGCTGGCGTCACCGAGATTAAGGTACGTTCGGTTCTGACCTGTGAGTCGGCAGTTGGCGTTTGTGCAACCTGCTACGGCCGTTCGCTTGCGACCGGTCAGCGCGTCGACATCGGCGAGGCAGTCGGCATTATCGCTGCACAGTCGATTGGCGAGCCCGGTACTCAGCTGACCATGCGTACGTTCCACACCGGTGGTTCGGCATCGGCAGCAGATATCACCCAGGGTCTGCCCCGTGTCCAAGAGCTCTTCGAGGCACGTACCCCCAAGGGTGCATCGCCGATCGCAGAGGCTGCAGGCCGCATCGCTATCGAGGACACCGAGAAGTCGCGTCGCGTACTGCTCACTCCTGACGATGGCACCGAGGTCAAGGCATACCCCGTTCTGAAGCGTGCAACCCTGCTCGTTGCAGACGGCGATCACGTCGAGCTCGGCCAGCCGTTCCTCGCAGGTACCCTTGACCCCAAGGACATCCTGCAGGTTGGTTCGACCCAGAACGGCAAGCACATCCCCGGTGAGCGTGCGGTCCAGAAGTACCTCGTTGAGGGTGTTCAGGGCGTCTACCGTTCGCAGGGCGTGCCGATCCACGATAAGCACATCGAGGTCATCGTTCGCCAGATGCTCCGCAAGGTCACCGTCGTCGATCACGGCGACACCGAGCTCCTCCCTGGAGCGCTCGTTGACCGTGCAAGCTACCAGCGCATCAACCGCGAGGCGCTCATCGAGGGCAAGCGTGCGGCTACCGCACGTCCCGAGGTCATGGGTATCACCAAGGCGTCGCTCGCAACCGAGTCGTGGCTGTCGGCTGCTTCGTTCCAGGAGACCACTCGCGTCCTCACCCAGGCAGCGATGGAGGGATCGAAGGATCCGCTCGTCGGCCTGAAGGAGAACGTCATCATCGGTAAGCTCATCCCGGCTGGTACCGGCCTGAGCACCTACCGCGATGTCGACGTTGAGCCGACTGAAGAGGCAAAGGCAGAACGTTACCCGAACCGCGTATTCGCTGGCGAGGGCACGTTCGATGAGAACGATTTCTCGTTCGTTGATTTCGACAGCTTCACCTCTGACGAGTTCAACCCCGGTAACTTCAGCTAAGAAGTTCTAGATGACGGCCCCGGTCCGCTGCGCACGCAGTGACCGGGGCCGTTCTCGTTTTTTGGTAACGCTACGGCGCGCTGATCGCGGAATGCCGGTTGGTCAGAGTACGGTATTTGCCATATCACCGTGCCCGCATTTGTGCGTGGTGCGATCCCCACCAGTGAGGAGCACCGATGACTGAGAACGAGAAGCCGAACCCCGGCGCACCCGTTGCAGAGGACGTCGTCGAAGAGAACCAGGTTCTTGAGGCAGTCCAGCGCGCACGTGCGGTTGCCACTGAGGAATCGGCAGATCAGTCACTTGCAGCATCCGTCACGCCGGTTGATGCGTCAACCGATCGTGTTTCGGCGGATCCGCAGACGCCCCTCACGGTAGACGAGGTTGAACTTCGACGTCGTGAAGAGCTTTCCGAGGTTGCAACTGAAATGGACTTGCCGCGCGCAGATGACGCGTCAACCGCCGGTGTGGTGTCCGCGTCGGCAGCTACCTCTGTGATGCCTGAGGTGGTCGAGGTCGAAGAACTGCCGAGTGCCGCTGCGGAAGCGGACGTGGCGGATCCCGAAGCTATGACGATCTCCGAGCGCGACGGGGAGATCCGCATCAGTGCAGAGCACCCCATGGCTGCCCTGTACATGCAGACCCCGATGCCGCCAGATCTGCGTGGTAACCGCGGCGTAGGTGTGCTCATTTCACTTGTCGCCATGGTTGGTTTCGGTCTGGTGCTCACGGGCGTGTATGCAGCCTGGCAAGCGCCGCAGTTCCCGCCCTCGACGTACCTGAGTGAGGGCCTTCTCCCGCTGCTGCAGAACTGGGGCTTCGAGGCTGCAGTCTTCGGATTCTTCGCTGCTCTTGCATTGCTCGTGTTGATCGTCGGCCGTGCTGGCTGGTGGGCATACATTGTCTTTGGCGTCTTCGTTGGCGTTGCGACTTGGCTTGCGGCAACTGCAGGCGCTGCGTTGTACGCACGCTTCGGTCTCGGTATTGGGATTGGCACAGATCCGTTCGCCATTATTGAGCAGTACGGATTTACTATGCCGGCGATTGCCGCGGGTATCGTGGCCCGTGAAGTTACTGTCTGGTTCGGTGCGTGGATTGGTTTCCGTGGTCGCCGCGTGCGCAACCGTAACGCAGAGCTGCTTGACGAATACGACGTCGCCCTCGCAGAGGTGAACTCAAAGTAGTGATGGCACCTCAACCAAGACGCGGCGTGACCCGTGGATACGTCCGCGGGCTCATTGCCGCGTGTTTGGTTGTCGCCGTGGCGCTGCTCGTCGCGGTGTGGGGGTTCACGAGCTTGCTCGGATCCGCATCCCCGGTGCAGACGGAAAGCGTGCCGCGGTGGCTCGCACCCGTGCTTGTCGCAATTGCGCTCGTGGTGCTCGCTGCAGCAATGTGGCAACAGGCGCTCGCGCTATTGCGAGGGCGAGTGACGCCTGCATGGACGACGATGTTCGTTGGGTCGCTGCTCGCGTATCTTGTGTGGTGCCTCGGGGGCACACTAGGCAGGCTGCAGATCGAGGAGACCTGGCTCAGCGTTTACGCATGGGTGCTCGTGCCCATCTGGTTCGTGTCATGCCTTGCGTTCTGGGCTGTGCTCGTGCGCAGGGTCTACACCGAGTTGCCACCGCCTCGTTGGCCGTGGGAACGAGACGAGCGGGCAGAATGAATTCCCGCACCGTTGAGCAAGATGTCACTGATGCCATCGCCGCCTGGCTCCGCTGGGTCCCGAAATGGGCCCCGCCGGTACACAAGGGTCGCGCGCGCATTTGCCGACGGTGCATTGGCTCCCCGCTGATTACGGCAGCGGGCATTCCCGATTCCACGCCCCACCAGGTGACGCACGCACTCGTCGCGCGTATGCAGAAGATCATTGATCGTCGTGTCGATGAGTTTACCGAGGCGGCATTGCCGGCGCTGTATGCCGAGCTTCAGGGTGCTGAAGAATGGTCAGCTCCGCGTTACGATCCGCTCGCTGGGCTTGACCCAGAGTTTGATGGCGTCGATCCTGACCCGGAGCCCGGAGATGACGGCCAGCCATTCCTCTTCACCATGGGAGAACTCGCTGAGCAAGACCGGGGGAGCGTAGCGCTTCCGCGGCCCCCAATGACTCGCGAAGAGCGCGACGCGCTGCGGCAGGAGCTGGTCGTTGCGGATCGCGTCGCCGTCGATACCGGCAACGCAGTTTGCGCCGCGCTCGTGACACACCGACCCGATGTTCGGGGCGCAATCGCGAGGTTTGTTGAGCCGCAGGTTGAGGCGCTGCTCGAAGAGCTGGCAAAGCACCTAGAACCGCCCGCCTAACGCCGCGGAATCTTGCGAATCTGACCAATCGCCCGTAAAGTGGAACGAGGTGTGTACCGCCGTTATTCGCATGCTCGCATGCGGACGAGGGTGGCGCACACTGTGGGTCCCTCATCTCGTCCGAGATGAAACCCCCACGGCATAGCTGCACTCAGCCTCTTATGATCCACTTTTGTGGGCCAGGAGGGGCAGCAGCTCAGTGCTTGTGCAAGCAAGTACGCATGCTCAACCATGTGAAGCATTCCTGTCACCGTGCAGGACTAACTAGGAGAATCAGTGCCTACTATTCAGCAGCTGGTTCGCAAGGGCCGGACGCCGAAGGTCTCGAAGACCAAGGCGCCCGCTCTGAAGGCGAACCCTCAGCAGCGCGGCGTGTGCACCCGTGTGTACACCACCACCCCTAAGAAGCCGAACTCGGCGATGCGTAAGGTCGCTCGTGTGAAGCTTTCGAACGGTACCGAGGTAACTGCGTACATCCCCGGTGAGGGCCACAACCTCCAGGAGCACTCGATGGTGCTCGTTCGCGGTGGTCGTGTTAAGGACCTCCCCGGTGTTCGTTACAAGATCGTGCGCGGCGCGCTCGACACGCAGGCGGTCAAGGATCGCCAGCAGGCTCGTAGCCGCTACGGTGCAAAGAAGGTGAAGTAATGCCTCGTAAAGGTCCCGCTCCTAAGCGTCCCGTCGTCGCCGATCCGGTATACGGCGCACCGATCGTAAGCCAGCTCGTCAACAAGATTCTTGTTGACGGCAAGAAGGGTCTCGCAGAGCGCATCGTTTACGGTGCACTCGAGACCGTCGCAGAGAAGAGCGGCCAGGATGCCGTGACCGTACTCAAGAAGGCGCTCGACAACGTGCGTCCCACCCTTGAGGTACGTTCGCGTCGTGTTGGCGGCTCGACCTACCAGGTGCCCGTTGAGGTAAAGCCGCACCGTGCGAACACCCTCGCACTGCGTTGGCTCACCAGCTACGCAAAGGCTCGTCGTGAGAACACGATGACCGAGCGTCTCACCAACGAGATCCTCGACGCATCGAATGGCCTCGGCGCCGCTGTAAAGCGTCGTGAGGACACTCACAAGATGGCTGAGTCGAACCGCGCGTTCGCTCACTACCGCTGGTAATCAGCAGGTAGCACCCAGGTGGCGGATCGGTGCCTCACCGGCCCGATCCGCCACCTGCGGAGCGAACCGCTCCCGCACTTTCGAACGTTCATCCCCACCCGGAGGAGACCCCTGTGGCACAAGACGTGCTCACGGACCTGAACAAGGTCCGCAACATCGGCATCATGGCTCACATCGATGCTGGCAAGACCACCACGACCGAGCGCATCCTGTTCTACACGGGTGTGAACCACAAGCTGGGCGAGACCCACGACGGCGGCGCGACCACTGACTGGATGGAGCAGGAGAAGGAGCGCGGCATCACGATTACGTCGGCCGCTGTTACCTGCTTCTGGAACAAGAACCAGATCAACATCATTGACACCCCGGGTCACGTCGACTTCACCGTCGAGGTGGAGCGTTCGCTCCGCGTTCTCGATGGCGCTGTTGCAGTGTTCGACGGTAAGGAGGGCGTTGAGCCCCAGTCGGAGACCGTTTGGCGTCAGGCTGACAAGTACGGCGTTCCCCGCATCTGCTTCGTCAACAAGATGGACAAGATGGGCGCTGATTTCTACTTCACCGTAGACACCATCGTCAGCCGCCTCGGTGCGAAGCCGCTCGTTATGCAGCTCCCCATCGGTTCGGAGAGCGACTTCGTTGGCGTTGTCGACCTCCTTTCGATGAAGGCATTCGTTTGGGAAGGCGACGCTAAGGGCGACGTTACCCTCGGTGCAAACTACGAGACTCGCGAGATCCCCGCTGACCTCCAGGCAAAGGCTGAAGAGTACCGCCTGAAGATCGTTGAGACCGCCGCAGAGACTGATGACGCACTCCTCGAGAAGTTCTTCGGTGGCGAAGACCTCACCATCGATGAGATCAAGGGCGGCATCCGCAAGCTTGTTGTGAACAACGAGCTGTACCCCGTGTACTGTGGCTCGGCGTTCAAGAACCGTGGCATCCAGCCCGTGCTCGACGCAGTTGTGGACTTCCTCCCCAACCCGCTCGACATCGGTGCTATCGAAGCTCACGATCCCCGCGACGAGACGATCGTTATCCCCCGTAAGCCTCAGGCAGACGAGCCCTTCTCGGCTCTCGCCTTCAAGGTTGCAGTTCACCCGTTCTTCGGTCGTCTGACCTACGTTCGCGTGTACTCGGGCCAGCTTGACTCCGGTGCTCAGGTCGTGAACTCGACCAAGGGCAAGAAGGAGCGCATCGGCAAGATCTTCCAGATGCACGCCAACAAGGAAAACCCCGTAGATAACCTCACCGCAGGTAACATCTACGCGGTTATTGGCCTCAAGGACACCACGACCGGTGACACCCTTTGCGATCCCGCAAACCAGGTGGTTCTCGAGTCGATGACCTTCCCTGAGCCCGTCATCGAGGTCGCTATTGAGCCTAAGACCAAGGGTGACCAGGAGAAGCTCGGCACGGCTATCCAGAAGCTTGCCGAAGAGGACCCCACGTTCCGCGTGAGCCTCAACGCTGAGACCGGCCAGACCGTTATCGCGGGTATGGGCGAGCTCCACCTCGACATTCTTGTTGACCGCATGAAGCGCGAATTCAAGGTTGAGGCTAACGTGGGCAAGCCCCAGGTTGCGTACCGCGAGACCATCCGCAAGACGGTTGAGAAGTACGACTACACTCACAAGAAGCAGACCGGTGGTTCGGGTCAGTTCGCAAAGGTCCAGATCGCTATCGCTCCTCTCGATGCAGAGGAAAACAGCGACAAGATCTACGAGTTCGAAGACAAGGTCACCGGCGGCCGTATTCCCCGCGAGTACATTCCTTCGGTCAACGCTGGTATCCAGGATGCAATGCAGTACGGCATCCTCGCTGGCTTCCCCGTTGTCAATGTCAAGGCAACCCTGCTTGACGGCGCTTACCACGACGTTGACTCGTCGGAGATGGCGTTCAAGATTGCTGGCTCGATCGCGTTCAAGGAAGCAGCTCGCATGGCTCAGCCCGTGCTGCTTGAGCCGATGATGGCAGTTGAGGTTCGTACTCCTGAGGAGTACATGGGCGATGTTATCGGCGACCTCAACTCGCGTCGTGGCCAGATCCAGTCGATGGAAGATGCGAGTGGCGTGAAGGTTATCCGCGCGCTTGTTCCGCTTTCAGAGATGTTCGGGTACATCGGTGACCTCCGGTCGAAGACCAGTGGTCGTGCCGTGTTCTCGATGACCTTCGACTCCTACGCTGAGGTGCCGAAGGCAGTAGCCGAAGAGATCGTTCAGAAGGCTAAGGGCGAGTAACTCTCGCCTGTGATCAGGGGCGAGTAAGAAACTCGCCCCTGATCTACGGCTCAGGTCGCGCTGAGCGCCCAGAGCTTGTAACATAAACACATAAACCTGTACCCGGAGCCTCCGAAACCGTCGGAGGAGCTCTGTGTACTACGTCCTGAGGAGGACCATAGTGGCGAAGGCCAAGTTCGAGCGGACCAAGCCGCACGTTAACATCGGAACCATCGGTCACGTTGACCACGGTAAGACCACTCTTACCGCTGCGATCTCGAAGACCCTTGCTGACAAGTTCCCTTCGGAGACCAACGTTCAGCGCGACTTCGCAACGATCGACTCGGCTCCCGAGGAGCGCCAGCGCGGCATCACCATCAACATCTCGCACGTTGAGTACGAGACCCCGAAGCGTCACTACGCTCACGTTGATGCACCCGGCCACGCCGACTACATCAAGAACATGATCACCGGTGCTGCTCAGATGGACGGCGCGATCCTCGTGGTTGCTGCTACTGACGGCATGATGGCTCAGACCAAGGAGCACATCCTCCTTGCAAAGCAGGTCGGCGTTCCTTACCTCCTCGTTGCACTGAACAAGTGCGACCAGGTTGAGGACGAAGAGATGCTTGAGCTCGTCGAGATGGAGGTCCGTGAGGAGCTCTCGAAGCAGGGTTACCCCGGAGACGACGTCCCCGTCGTCCGCGTTTCGGGCTACCAGGCACTCCAGGGTGACGAGAAGTGGGCTAACTCGATCGTTGAGCTCATGGAAGCTGTCGACGAGAACATCCCCGACCCCGTACGTGACAAGGACAAGCCGTTCCTTATGCCCGTCGAGGACGTCTTCACGATCACCGGTCGTGGCACCGTCGTTACCGGCCGTGCAGAGCGTGGCACCCTGAAGATCAACTCTGAGGTCGAGATCGTTGGCCTGCGTCCCACGCAGAAGACCACCGTTACCGGTATCGAGATGTTCCACAAGCAGCTCGACGAGGCTTGGGCTGGCGAGAACTGTGGCCTCCTCCTCCGCGGCACCAAGCGTGAAGACGTTGAGCGCGGCCAGGTTGTTGTTGCACCCGGTTCGATCACCCCTCACACCAAGTTCGAGGGCACCGCTTACATCCTCAAGAAGGATGAGGGCGGCCGTCACAACCCGTTCGAGACGAACTACCGTCCCCAGTTCTACTTCCGTACGACTGACGTGACCGGTGTTATCACCCTTCCCGAGGACAAGCCGATGGTTATGCCCGGCGATACCACTGACATGGTTGTTGAGCTGATCCAGCCCATCGCTATGGAAGAGGGCCTCGGCTTCGCTATCCGTGAGGGTGGCCGCACCGTTGGTGCAGGCACCGTCACCAAGATCGTCGAGTAATTTCACTCTGACTGATTGACAAAACCCCCGAGAGGCTCGCCTCTCGGGGGTTTTGCTTTGTCTGAGCGGTAGAGTTGATGAATAGGCATCGGCCTAACTGTCGAATCGAAAAGGGGTGCGTGTGCGCGAAACGCCAACCGGTCGTATGACACATTTTCTTCGGACGTATGGAGTGTTGTTCCTGTGTGATGCACTCGCCTGGGCAATTGCAATCATTGCTGCCCTCGTGCTCCGATTTGATTTTCAGTTCGAACGTATCCACTGGGGTTGGACAAGCGCGCTGATTGCTGTGGCTGTCTTGCTGCAGCTCATCGGTGGTTGGGCGTTCTGGTTGTACCGAAATCGCTATGAGGTCGGCAGCTTTGATGAGGTGCGCGCGCTCGTCTTCTGCGTGACCGCGGTGATGGTTGTCTCTTGGACATTCGGGTATTGGGTGGGCTACGGCAACGGGATCCCGCGCAGTACTGTGATCATTGCAGCCCCGATCACGTTCAGCATTATGGGCGTGAGCCGATACTTCGTTCGTCTGCACGCTGAACGAAGCCTGAAGCCAGGCGCACGCGCGGAGAAGGTGCTCTTGTATGGTGCCGGCTACCTCGGTGTCCAGACTGCAAAGCGCTTGCTGACCGATGCGAAAGCCTCATACCTTCCCGTCGGCTTCGTTGATGATGACCCGACAAAGCGGCATCAGGTTGTGCGAGGCGTTGGGGTCCTAGCGACACTAGACGAACTCGGTAAGGCCGTGAAGCAGACGGGAGCGACGACGCTTATGGTCTGCATCGGTGATGCAGATGCTGCGATGCTCCGTCGCGTAGACGACGCAGCTGATCGCTACGGCCTGAATGTGCTTGTGCTTCCGCCGCTTGATCAGATCTTGAACAACTCTGCTTCAATTTCAAACGTGCGTGAACTCTCCATTGAAGACCTCATCGGTCGTCACCCGGTACGCCTGAATGCTTCGCCAATTGCGAAGTACATCCAGGGAAAGCGGGTTCTCGTAACGGGGGCCGGCGGTTCAATCGGTTCGGAAATTTGCCGTCAGCTGGTTGCCTTCGCTCCCGGCGAGCTCATCATGCTCGACCGAGATGAGACTGCACTGCAGGAGGCGCAGCTCTCCATCAGCGGGCATGGCCTGCTCGACACGAATGATGTAGTACTTGCAGATATTCGCGATGCGGAAGCTCTCACGGCGATCATGCTCGAGCGCAAGCCAGATGTCGTGTTTCATGCTGCTGCGCTCAAGCACCTCCCGATGCTTGAGCAGTATCCAGATGAGGCTTGGAAGACAAACGTGCTCGGCACACTGAACGTGCTCCGCGCGGCGCAGGCTGCTGACGTCGGTACTTTCGTGAATATCTCGACCGACAAGGCAGCGAACCCGACAAGCGTGCTTGGACATTCGAAGCGCGTGGCTGAGAAGCTGACTGGCTGGATGGCACAGGAAACCGGCAAGCGTTACCTGTCTGTCCGCTTTGGCAACGTGCTCGGTAGTCGGGGTTCGATGTTGCCAACGTTCCGCAAGCTCATTGAAGCTGGTGGGCCGCTCACCGTCACGCACCCGGAGGTCACTCGTTTCTTCATGACCATTCCCGAGGCCTCGCAGCTCGTGCTGCAGGCTGGCGGTATTGGCCGTCCAGGTGAAGTCCTCATTCTTGACATGGGCGAACCCGTCAGCATTCTCGATGTTGCGAAGCGCATGATTGCGCAGTCGGGCAAGCAGGTCGAGATCGTATTCACTGGGCTTCGCCATGGGGAAAAGATGCATGAGATCCTTGTTGCAGATGGTGAGGGGGACTCACGCCCATTCCATCCCAAGATTTCGCATGCCCACGTTGGTGTGCTCGACCCCATGAACCTTGATCATGAAGGCTGGGTGGCACGCATGTCGTTGACCTCGGCCGCAGAAGAACGAGTGCAATGACCTTCGCCGGATCCGCCGCCATCGCAGCAGCCACCACGCTCGTCCTCTCGCTCCTGTTGCCCTTCGCGGTGAAACCAATGCTCATGAAGCTTGGAATCATGGACGTTCCGAACGCGCGTTCTTCGCACGTCCGACCGGTCTTGCGTGGGCTCGGCCTTGCGGTGCTCATTGCGATGGCAGCCGGGTATGGGGTTGGGCTGATTTCGCAGGGCGCGGATCACCCAGGCTGGTATTCACTTCTCGTCATCGGCCTTGGCGCGGTGTTGAGTGGTCTGCTCGGCCTTCGGGAGGACCTGAAGGGCCTGAGTGTTCCCGTGCGCAGCGCGGTCTTGCTTGCGATCGCTGCTGGCTCAGCGATTGCATTGGTCACCTCCGCAGAACGCTCCGGGGGAGTGGCCTTCACCTGGGTGGCAGGAATGCCTGTAACTGACGTGTCAATGGTGACGCTCGTAATTCTGGTCATCTATGCAGTGCTCTTTATTTCGAGTTACATCAACGTCGCGAACTTTGTTGATGGGCTCAACGGCATAAGCGGGTTCCACGGGGTGATTGCCGGTCTCGCATTTGCGGCGGCAGGCGCGATTGTAGGTGAGTGGTGGCTCACCGTGAGTGGTGGTGTGCTTGCCGCTGGTTATGCGGGATTCTTGCCATGGAACTTCAGTAAGACCGGTGCGTTTCTCGGTGACGTCGGGAGCTACCTGCTTGGTGGCGCCACTGCAGTGACGAGCTTTGCTGCGTTGCTTGCTGGGGTTCCGTTACTCGCGACCATCGGTCCGATGATTATCTGCTTTGGGGATGTTGGCGTCACGCTCGTGAAGCGGGTGCGGGCTGGCAAAAAGTGGGATGAACCCCACAAGGAGCACGTTTACCAGCGGATTCAGCAGCTTGGCTACACGCACGCGCAGGCATCCGGTATCGCTGCACTGTGCTCGCTGGTAGCCGCAGGCCTCGGCCTGATTTCGTGCTTTACCGGCCTCCTTGGCACAGCGCTTCTGCTCATCGCTGGCATCGCTGTTTTGGGTGTATATCTCGCCCTTCCCAAACTGCTCCCTGCGCGCTGACAAGCGCATGGTGGCGCGGATCCTGAGGATCTCCTGAAGGCTTGCGACACACGACACGCCCGGGTTGCATTCATTGCGTGCGGCGTGCGAGAATATACAGGTTCAGTACTTCTTGGTTATTCAAGAATCACTGCCTGGCTGTGTGTAGGCACCTCAACTAATTGAGGCGAAGCGCCGTAGGGAGCGAACAAGACTTGTAAGGCCCGTCATCACTTTGGTGAGAGCGGTGCGTTGCGAGGCCACATGTTGAGTGTGGTTTTGACAGGTGAACAGAGACCCAGCACGCACAGCGTTGAAAGACGCCGTATTGCCAGGGCGCTGGTACGCAAGACGTCCAATGCTTAGGGCTTGCCCTGAGTACGACGCAAGTAGAAAGTAGAGAGTCACATGGCGGGACAAAAGATCCGCATTCGACTGAAGTCGTATGACCACGAGGTCATCGACAGCTCCGCTCGGAAGATCGTTGATACGGTCACCCGTGCAGGCGCAACTGTTATCGGCCCCGTGCCGCTCCCCACTGAGAAGAACGTGATCGCTGTTATCCGTTCGCCTCACAAGTACAAGGACAGCCGCGAGCACTTCGAGAAGCGCACGCACAAGCGTCTGATCGACATCGTCGATCCCACGCCCAAGGCCGTCGATTCGCTCATGCGTCTCGATCTTCCGGCCGATGTCAACATCGAGATCAAGCTCTAAGGGGGGATCGATTCATGACTGCAGTACGTAACGTGAAGGGTCTCCTGGGCACCAAGCTCGGTATGACTCAGGTCTGGGACGAGAACGGCAACGTTGTTCCTGTGACCGTAATCGAGGTAGCACCTAACGTTGTTACCCAGATCCGCACCCCGGAGCTCGACGGCTACAGCGCGATTCAGATCGCAGCTGGCCAGATTGACCCCCGCAAGGTAAACAAGCCTTCGGCTGGTCACTTCGAGAAGGCAGGCGTCACGCCTCGCCGTCACCTCACTGAGATCCGCACTGCGGATGCAGCTGAGTACGCTCTCGGCCAGGAGCTCACCATCGATGCAACCTTCACCACCGGTCAGAAGATCGACGTTGTAGGTACTTCGAAGGGTAAGGGCTTCGCGGGCACCATGAAGCGCCACAACTTCTCTGGCGTTGGCGCATCGCACGGTCAGCACCGTAACCACCGTAAGCCCGGTTCTGTCGGCGGCGCTGCGACCCCTGGTCGCGTGTTCAAGGGTCAGAAGATGGCCGGCCGTATGGGTGGCGACCGTGTCACCGTCCAGAACCTTACGGTTCAGGCGATCGACGCTGAAAAGGGTCTCATCCTCGTTAAGGGTGCTGTTCCCGGTGCAAGCGGTCGTCTCGTATTCGTCCGCAACGCAGTGAAGGGGGCGTAGTTCATGGCTACCGCTACCAAGCTCGAGATCCTCGACGCGAAGGGCAAGAAGGCAGGCTCGGTTGAGCTTCCCGAGGCTATCTTCGGCGCCGAGACCAACGTCCCGCTGATCCACCAGGTTGTCACCGCTCAGCTCGCAGCTGCGCGTCAGGGCACCCACAAGGTCAAGAACCGTGGCGAACGCTCCGGTTCGGGCGTCAAGCCGTTCAAGCAGAAGGGTACCGGCCGCGCTCGTCAGGGTTCGGTCCGTATGCCTCAGCACCGCGGCGGCGGCATTGTGCACGGTCCGGTTCCCCGTGACTACGCACAGCGCACCCCCAAGAAGATGATCGCAGCTGCACTCATCGGCCTGCTTTCGGACCGCGTTCGCGGCAACCGTCTGCACGTCGTTGATAGCTTCGGCATCGAGGGCAAGCCGAGCACCAAGAGCGCACGCGAGTTCCTCGCAGCTGTTGCTCCTGGCACCCGCGTTCTCGTCGTTGTCACTCGTGAAGACGAGCTGACCGCGCTGAGCGTTCGCAACCTGCAGAACGTCCACGTCCTGTTCCAGGATCAGCTCAACGCCTACGACGTGGTCGTCAGCGATGACCTCGTCTTCACCAAGGCAGCCTTCGACGCATTCGTCGCTGGTCGCACCGCCAAGGAGGAAACGAAGTGAGCCTGAACAAGTCTTCACACGACGTCATCATCCGTCCCATCGTCTCGGAGAAGAGCTACAGCCTCATCGACGCGAACGGCCAGTACACCTTTGAGGTACAGCCCACCGCGACGAAGACTGAGATCAAGCTCGCTATCGAGCAGGTCTTTGGCGTGAAGGTCAACAAGATCAACACCCTGAACCGCAAGGGCAAGACCCGCCGCACTAAGTTCGGCATTGGCAAGCGCAAGGACACCAAGCGCGCCATCGTCACCCTTCAGTCGGGCTCGATCGACATCTTCACGGCCGGTCTGTAGAAGGGCGAAGAGGAAACATAATGGCTATTCGCAAGTACAAGCCGACGACCCCCGGTCGTCGTGGCTCGAGCGTTGCTGATTTCGCTGAGATCACCCGCTCCACCCCTGAGAAGTCGCTGCTTCGCCCGCTCCCCAAGACCGGCGGCCGCAACAACCAGGGTCGTATCACCACCCGCCACATCGGCGGTGGCCACAAGCGCCAGTACCGTGTCATCGACTTCCGTCGCCATGACAAGGACGGCGTCAACGCCAAGGTTGCGCACATCGAGTACGATCCCAACCGCACCGCGCGCATCGCGCTGCTGCACTACGTGGACGGCACGAAGCGTTACATCATCGCTCCGAACAAGCTCAAGCAGGGCGACATCGTCGAGGCTGGCGCGGGTGCAGATATCAAGCCGGGTAACAACCTGCCCTTGAAGAACATCCCCACCGGTACCGTGATTCACGCTATCGAGCTCCGTCCCGGCGGCGGCGCTAAGCTCGCTCGCTCGGCTGGTATGTCGGTGCGTCTCGTCGCTAAGGACGGCCCCTACGCTCAGCTTCGTCTCCCCTCGGGTGAGATCCGCAACGTCGATCTGCGCTGCCGCGCAACGATCGGCGAGGTAGGTAACGCCGAGCAGTCGAACATCAACTGGGGCAAGGCTGGCCGTATGCGCTGGAAGGGCGTTCGCCCGACCGTCCGCGGTGTTGTCATGAACCCGGTAGATCACCCGCACGGTGGTGGCGAAGGCCGCACCTCGGGTGGCCGCCACCCGGTTACCCCGTGGGGCCAGAAGGAAGGCCGTACGCGCCATCCGAACAAGGAAAGCGACAAGCTCATCGTGCGTCGCCGTACTGTTGGCAAGAAGCGCTAGTCGGCAGGTAGGAGAGAGTAGAAGATGCCTCGTAGTCTCAAGAAGGGCCCCTTCGTCGATAACCACCTGCTGAACAAGGTGGTTGTACAGAACGAAGCTGGCACCAAGAACGTGATCAAGACCTGGTCGCGCCGCTCGATGATCATCCCCGCAATGCTGGGTCACACCATCGCAGTGCACGACGGTCGTAAGCACATTCCCGTGTTCGTAACGGAAACCATGGTTGGTCACAAGCTGGGCGAGTTCGCCCCGACTCGTACCTTCCGTGGCCACGTGAAGGACGACAAGAAGGGCCGTCGCCGCTAAGCGGCGACGTGAAGGAGGAAGAGAAATGGTGGAATCGATCGCACGCGTGCGTCATATCCGCATCACCCCCCAGAAGGCCCGTCGCGTTGTTGACCTGATCCGTGGCAAGAACGTTGAGGAAGCACTTGCGATCCTCAAGTTCGCACCCCAGGCAGCGTCGGAGCCCATTTTCAAGCTCGTCGCCTCGGCAGTCGCTAACGCGCGTGTCAAGGCCGAGAAGGAAAACCTGCGCTTCAACGAAGACGAGCTCGTTGTGGCACGTGCCTTCGTGGACGAGGGAGCAACGCTGAAGCGTTTCCGCCCCCGTGCACAGGGTCGCGCGTTCCGTATCAACAAGCGGACCAGCCACATCACCGTCATTCTTCAGACGGCTGACGCGGTTGCCGCATCGAAGGGAGCCAAGTAAATGGGCCAGAAGATTCATCCCTATGGCTTCCGCCTCGGGGTAACCACTGATCACGTATCGCGTTGGTTCTCGGACTCGACCAAGAAGGGCCAGCGTTATGCTGACTACCTTGCCGAGGACATCAAGATCCGCAGCTACCTGACTGACACGCTTGACCGTGCAGGTGTTTCGCGCATCGAGATCGAGCGCACCCGTGACCGTGTACGCGTGGACATCCACACTGCACGTCCCGGTATCGTCATCGGCCGTCGTGGCGCAGAGGCAGAGCGCATCCGCGCTGGCCTCGAGAAGCTCACCGGCAAGCAGATCCAGCTGAACATCCTCGAGGTCAAGAACCCCGAGGCTGACGCTCAGCTCGTTGCACAGGGTATTGCAGAGCAGCTCGCTGCTCGTGTTGCATTCCGCCGTGCAATGCGCAAGGGCCTCCAGGGCGCACAGCGCGCTGGTGCCAAGGGCGTTCGTATTCAGGTCTCGGGCCGTCTTGGCGGCGCAGAGATGAGCCGTTCGGAGTTCTACCGCGAGGGTCGCGTGCCGCTGCACACCCTTCGTGCGAACATCGATTACGGTTTCTACGAAGCTAAGACCACCTTCGGCCGTATCGGCGTGAAGGTCTGGATCTACAAGGGTGACCTCACCAACAAGGAACTTGCTCGCGAGCAGGCAGCACAGAAGCCGTCGCGTGACCGCGGCGATCGCCGCCGTGCGCCTCGTAACGCTCAGCAGGCTGAGGCTGCACCCGCTGCAGCAGGAGCGGAGAAGTAACAATGCTGATTCCCCGTCGAGTAAAGCACCGTAAGCAGCATCACCCCGGCCGTAGCGGCCAGGCAAAGGGCGGAACCAAGGTCACCTTCGGTGAGTTTGGTATCCAGGCTCTCACCCCCGCTTACGTGACGAACCGTCAGATCGAGTCCGCTCGTATCGCGATGACCCGTCACATCAAGCGTGGTGGCAAGGTGTGGATCAACATCTACCCTGACCGTCCCCTCACCAAGAAGCCTGCCGAGACCCGCATGGGTTCAGGTAAGGGTTCACCGGAGTGGTGGATTGCCAATGTCAAGCCGGGCCGCGTCCTCTTCGAGGTCGCAGGTGTCGATGAGCAGCTTGCACGCGAGGCACTGACCCGCGCGATTCACAAGCTTCCGCTCAAGGCCCGCATTATCAAGCGTGAGGAGGGCGACGCGTAATGGCGATCGGTACCAAGGAACTGGCAGTCACCGAACTGGATACGTTCGAGAACGAGCGCCTGGCAGAAGAGCTCAAGAAGGCTAAGGCTGAGCTTTTCAACCTTCGCTTCCAGTCGGCCACCGGCCAGCTTGAAAGCCACGGCCGTGTTCGTCAGGTGAAGCGCGACATTGCTCGCATCTACACCGTTCTGCGTGAGCGTGAGCTCGGCATTCGGGTTACCCCCGTTGCTGCTCCCGCAAAGGCTAAGGCGAAGAAGAGCACTAAGAAGACCGAGCAGGCGGACGCCGCCGCTGACACGAAGGAGGCCTAACAATGGCTGAGATCGAACAGGAACAGCGCGGCTACCGCAAGGCCCGCCGTGGTTACGTCGTCAGCGACAAGATGGACAAGACCATCGTCGTTGAGGTCGAAGACCGTGTGAAGCACCCCCTCTACGGCAAGGTCCTGCGCCGCTCGTCGAAGGTTAAGGCTCACGACGAGATGAACACTGCAGGCATCGGCGATCTCGTGGTTATCCACGAGACCCGTCCGCTCAGCGCTTCGAAGCGCTGGCGCCTCGTAGAGATTCTCGAGAAGGCGAAGTAAGCCTCGCGGCTTACTGATTGAAGGAGTAGCAAGTGATTCAGCAGGAATCGCGACTCAAGGTTGCCGACAACAGCGGTGCCAAGGAGTTGCTCACTATTCGCGTACTCGGTGGATCGGGTCGTCGTTACGCCGGCCTCGGCGACACGATCGTCGCGACCGTCAAGGACGCAATCCCCGGTGGCAACGTCAAGAAGGGCGACGTCGTAAAGGCTGTTGTCGTTCGTACGCGTAAGTCGACCCGTCGTGTTGACGGTTCGTACATTAGCTTTGACGAGAACGCTGCCGTCATTCTGAAGGCTGACGGGGAGCCCCGCGGCACCCGTATCTTCGGGCCGGTCGGCCGTGAGCTTCGCGACAAGAAGTTCATGAAGATCGTCTCGCTCGCACCGGAGGTGATCTAGTCCATATGGCTAACAAGATCAAGAAGGGTGACCTCGTAGAGGTCATCTCGGGCCCGACCCAGGAGCGCGGTGGCTACCGCGGCAAGCAGGGTCGCGTCATTGAGGTTCTGACCGAAACTGACCGTGTAGTGGTTGAGGGCGTTAACTTCGTCACCAAGCACACCCGCGTCGGCCAGTCGGAGCGTGGAACGAAGGAAGGCGGCATTGAGACCGTCGAGGCTCCGATCCACGTGTCGAACGTCGCAGTTGTCGACCCCGAGACCAAGAAGCCGACTCGCGTTGGTTTCCGCGTCGAAGAGGTTGAGAAGAACGGCGTGAAGAAGACCGTCCGTGTTCGCTACGCGAAGAAGTCAGGGAAGGCCCTCTAATGACTGAGACTAAGGTTCAGCCCCGTCTGAAGCAGAAGTACCGCGGCGAGATCGTTCCTGCACTCCTCGAGGAGTTCAAGTTCGAGAACGTTATGCAGGTGCCTGGCGTTGTGAAGGTTGTCGTTAACACCGGCGTCGGCGAGGCAGCTCGCGACAGCAAGGTGATTGAGGGCGCTATCGCAGACCTCCAGAAGATCACCGGTCAGAAGCCCAAGGTCACCTTGGCCCGTAAGTCGATCGCACAGTTCAAGCTGCGCGAAGGCCAGGCTATTGGTGCGCACGTTACCCTCCGTGGTGACCGTGCATGGGAATTCCTTGATCGTCTCATCAACCTCGCTCTGCCGCGTATCCGCGATTTCCGCGGTCTTTCGGCGAAGCAGTTTGATGGCGCCGGCAACTACACCTTCGGTTTGACCGAGCAGAGTGTGTTCCACGAGATCGATCAGGATAAGATTGATCGTGTACGCGGTTTCGACATCACTGTCGTGACCTCGGCAAAGACCGACGACGAGGGTCGCGCGCTGCTTAAGGCGCTCGGCTTCCCGTTCAAGGCCTAATAACTGAATAGTCCAAGTGGGCTTGGTGCCCGGGAATTCTCCCGGGCACCTTTCCCGCGTCACCCAGGTCGGTGGTCGTGTAACGGCCCCCGATACCAGGCGAGAAAGCAGAGTCAATTATGACGATGACTGATCCGGTCGCAGATATGCTGACCCGGTTGCGCAATGCAAATAGCGCACATCACGATGACGTTTCGCTCCCCGGCTCAAAGCTCAAGGAGCGGATCGCAGAGATCCTCAAGCGCGAAGGCTACATCGCTGACTGGAAGGTTGAGGCCGCACGCGTCGGCACCACCCTCACCATGCAGCTGAAGTACGGCCCCAACCGCGAGCGTTCGATCGAAGGCATCAAGCGTGTCTCGAAGCCCGGTCTGCGTGTATACGCAGGTTCAGCCGAGGTTCCGAGCGTTCTTGGCGGTCTCGGTATTGCGATCCTGTCCACCTCTTCGGGGCTCCTCACGGACCGCGAGGCCGAGCAGAAGGGCGTGGGCGGCGAAGTGCTGGCCTACGTGTGGTAAGCCAGAATGTCACGTATCGGTAAGCTTCCCATCACCGTTCCCGGTGGTGTAGATGTCAAGATCGATGGCCAGCAGGTCACGGTCAAGGGCGCAAAGGGCGAGCTCACGCTCACCGTTGCAGAGCCCATTCGCGTTGCAGTTGAGGACGGCCAGATTCTGGTTACGCGCCCCAACGACGAGCGCGAGTCACGTGCACTGCACGGCCTCACCCGTACCCTTATCAACAACAACATCGTTGGCGTAACCGCTGGTTACACCAAGCAGCTTGAGGTTGTTGGTACCGGTTACCGCGTCGCGCTGAAGGGTAGCGATCTCGAGCTCGCGCTCGGCTTCTCGCACCCCGTCGTCTTCGCTGCTCCTGCAGGCATCACGCTCGCAGTAGAGGGCACCACGAAGATCTCGGTCAGTGGTATCTCCAAGCAGGCAGTCGGTGAGGCTGCTGCTAACATTCGCAAGCTGAAGAAGCCGGAGCCCTACAAGGGTAAGGGCATCCGCTACGCGGGCGAGAACGTTCGCCGCAAGGCTGGAAAGGCTGGTAAGTAACCATGGCCGCTAACATCACTCGCGCTAAGGGCCGTACCGCTGCCCGCCTCCGCCGCCACAGCCGCCTTCGCAAGAAGGTTGTTGGCACCGAGGTGCGCCCCCGCATGAACGTAACGCGCTCGTCGCGTCACGTCTTCGTCCAGGTCATTGACGATTCGAAGGGTTTCACCATCGCATCGGCTTCGACCATGGAAGCGGACATTCGCGCTTTCGAGGGCGACAAGACCGCTAAGGCACGCAAGGTAGGCGAAATCCTCGCTGAGCGTGTAAAGGCAGCAGGCGTTGACGCAGTGGTCTTCGACCGCGGTGGCAGCAAGTACGCCGGCCGTGTCGCTGCGATCGCCGAAGGCGCTCGCGAAGGGGGGCTGACCCTGTGAGCAACGAAACGAAGGAGCAGGAAGTGGCTGCTGAGACCCCGGTCGTGGAAACCAAGACTGAGGATCACCGCAACGAGCCTCGTGAGCAGCGTCGCGGTAGCCGCGATCGCGGCACCCGTGGTGAGCGCGGCGGTCGCGAGCGCACCGAGAGCCAGTTCCTCGAGCGCGTCGTCACCATCAACCGTGTTTCGAAGGTCGTCAAGGGTGGTCGTCGCTTCAGCTTCACCGCTCTCGTCGTCGTCGGCGACGGTAACGGCACCGTTGGTGTCGGTTACGGTAAGGCCAAGGAGGTGCCCCTCGCAATTTCGAAGGGTGTCGAAGAGGCAAAGAAGAACTTCTTCCGCGTCCCCCGCGTTGGCAGCACCATCCCGCACCCCGTGCAGGGTGAGGCAGCAGCAGGCGTTGTCCTGCTCCGCCCCGCAGCTGCTGGTACCGGTGTTATCGCCGGTGGCCCCGTCCGCGCCGTACTCGAGTGCGCTGGCATCCACGACGTACTGAGCAAGTCGCTCGGTTCGTCGAACACCCTGAACATCGTGCATGCGACCGTTGAGGCACTGAAGATGCTCGAGGAGCCCCGCTCCGTCGCAGCTCGTCGTGGCCTTGACTTTGACCGTGTCGCACCGGCTCGCCTCGTGCGCGCCGAAGCGAAGGCTCTGGCCGACGCTGCAGCTAAGGCAAAGGCAGGTGCGTAATGGCTAAGAGCCTGAAGATTACGCAGACGAAGTCCGTTATCAGTGAGAAGCAGAACCAGCGCGACACCCTGCGTAGCCTCGGCCTCAAGAAGATCGGCCAGTCGGTCGTTCGTGAGGATACCGTAGCTAACCGTGGTTACGTTCGTGCAGTTGCTCACCTGGTACAGGTTGAGGAGATCGACGCATGAGCGAGAACATTGAGCGCGGCGAGGTTCTGAAGGCACACCACCTTCGCCCCGCAGCTGGTTCGAAGAAGGCCAAGACCCGCGTGGGTCGTGGCGAGGCTTCGAAGGGTAAGACTGCTGGCCGTGGTACCAAGGGTACCAAGGCTCGTTACCAGGTCCGTGCAGGCTTCGAGGGTGGCCAGATGCCGCTGCATATGCGCACCCCGAAGCTCCGCGGCTTCAAGAACCCGTTCCGCACCGAGTACCAGGTTGTGAACGTTGCTAAGCTCGCTGAGCTGTACCCCAAGGGTGGCGACGTCACGATTGCAGATCTCGTTGCAAAGGGTGCGGTTCGCAAGAACCAGCCCGTCAAGGTCCTTGGCGACGGTGACCTCTCGGTCAAGCTCGTCATCGACGTTGACAAGGTGTCGGCTTCGGCACGCGAAAAGATCGTTGCCGCAGGCGGCGAGGTAAAGTAACTTTCTATATGTAGGAAGTTATTTGCGGGGGAATCCCTTGTGCGAAGTTTCGTGCGAGGAATTCCCCCGCTTTTCTTTTGTCATTTGGTTGCCAAACAACCGAATCATTAAGCGAAACGACCCGGCTGCAGTGTAGGCTGTTGAGTCGGTGATCGTCGTGTTGGCGTGAGCCAGTACCGACAGGCCAGGAGGCAGATCTTGTTCAGTGCGATCGGACGAATTTTTCGAACCCCCGATCTAAGGCGGAAGATTCTCTTCACGCTCGGCATTGTCACGCTTTTCCGTTTGGGTTCATTCATCCCCGCACCGTTCGTTGACTTTGCCAACGTTCAGGCCTGCCTTGCGGCAGGGGAGAATGCAAACGGGTTGTACGACATGATCAACCTGTTCAGCGGTGGCGCTCTGCTGCAGCTGTCCATCTTCGCCCTTGGCATCATGCCGTACATTACGGCGTCGATTATTGTGCAGCTCCTCCGCGTGGTGATTCCTCACTTCGAGGCACTCCACAAGGAAGGCCAGGCAGGCCAGGCGAAGATGACGCAGTACACGCGTTACCTCACCATTGGTCTCGCAGTTCTCCAGTCGACCACTCTGATCACGGTTGCGAAGTCGGGACAGCTGCTCGGCAACGCGAATCAGGCGTGTGAAAATCTCGTCTCGAACGAGTGGTGGGCAACCCTCATCATGATCCTTACGATGACCGCGGGTACCGGCCTCATTATGTGGTTCGGCGAGCTCATCACCGAACGCGGTATCGGCAACGGTATGTCACTACTTATCTTCACCTCTATTGCTGCAACGTTCCCGAACGCTCTTTGGGTCATCAAGGAACAGCGCGGCTGGGAGGTCTTCTTCTTCGTTATCGCAATCGGCCTCATCATTGTTGCCGCAGTTGTGTACGTCGAGCAGTCGCAGCGTCGGATTCCTGTTCAGTATGCGAAGCGCGTTGTTGGTCGCCGCACGTACGGTGGCAGCAGCACCTACATCCCGATCAAGGTGAACATGGCGGGCGTTATCCCCGTGATCTTCGCTTCGGCAATTCTGTACCTCCCGATGTTGATCTCGCAGTTCAACCAGCCCGCTGCGGGTGAAGACCCCAAGGCGTGGGTTGTCTGGATCCAGACAAACCTGGTCACCGGTGACCAGCCCCTCTACATGGTCGTATTCTTCCTGCTCATCATCGGCTTCACGTTCTTCTACGTTCAGATCACCTTCAACCCTGAAGAGGTCGCGGACAACATGAAGAAGTACAGCGGATTCATCCCCGGTATCCGCGCTGGCCGCCCCACGGCTGAGTACCTGAACTACGTACTCACCCGAATCACGACGGCTGGTTCGATCTACATCGGCATCATCGCGCTCATCCCGCTGATCGCTCTGTCGTTCTTCGGAGCCAACCAGAACTTCCCGTTCGGTGGTGCTTCGATCCTCATCATCGTCGGTGTGGGTCTTGAAACCGTCAAGCAGATCGACGCACAGCTGCAGCAGCGTCACTATGAAGGGCTTCTTAAGTAAATGACTTCAACTCGACTCCTCATCATCGGCCCTCCCGGTGCAGGCAAAGGCACCCAGGCAGGAAAGATCGCTGAGACCTATGGCGTTCCGGCAATTTCGACCGGCGACATTTTCCGCGCGAACATTAAGGGCGGCACTGAGCTTGGCAAGCGCGTGCAGGCAATTATCGAATCGGGCGAGCTCGTTCCTGATTCGTTGACCAACGAAATCGTTGAAGACCGCCTCGGCCAGGCGGATGCCGCAGCAGGCTTCCTGCTCGATGGATACCCCCGTACCGTCGATCAGGTCACGGCGCTAGATGGCATGCTTGAGGGCGACTCGCTTGACGCAGTTGTGTTGCTCGAGGCAGACGTTGACGCGGTCGTGACTCGTCTGTTGAAGCGTGCCGAACTTGAGGGTCGTGCGGATGACACCGAAGAGGTCATTCGACACCGCCAGAACGTGTACGCGGAGCAGACTGCACCGCTCATCGAGCTGTTCTCGAAGCGTGGCATTCTCGTTTCCGTTGATGGCATGGGTACTCCCGACGAGGTCGCAGAGCGTATTGCCTCGGGCCTGACTGCACAGCTGGGTCGCTAGTCAATGGCACGTCGAGGAATTATCCGCCGTTCGATCTACAAATCGCCGGCACAGCTTCGCCTCATGGTTGAAGCTGGTCGTGTGACACGGCTGGCACTCGACGCCCTCACGGCGAACGCACGAGAGGGTGTCACCACCCTAGAACTTGATGCGATCGCTGAGAAGACGATTCGCGATGCTGGGGGAGTCCCGAACTTCCAGCTGGTGCCGGGGTATAGCCACACCATTTGTGCAAACGTGAATGACGACGTCGTCCACGCTATTCCGACTGATCGTCCGCTCCAAGCCGGCGATATTGTATCGCTCGATGTTGGAGCTGATGTCAACGGCTGGAACGGCGACGCTGCGATCACCGTCGTGATCCCGGACCCGAAGGACGAGGCGCGCACAAAGCACGCCCAGCGCCTTTCAGAGGTCACTCACAATGCGATGTGGGAGGGGATCGCTCGCTTTGCGCGTGCTTCTCATCTCAATGAAGTGGGCGAAGCTGTCTCGGAGTATGTTCACGCGAACAGCAAGTACGGCGTGCTCGAAGAGTACATCGGGCACGGCATTGGACGGAGCATGCACGAAGATCCCCCCGTGTTTAACGTGCCTAGCCCGGGCCGTGGACCCGCAGTGAAGCCAGGTCTCTGTGTCGCGATTGAACCAATCATTTCGGCTGGAACGATCGAGACCACAATTCAGGACGATGACTGGACCGTCACAATCAAAGACGGCTCTTTGAGCGCCCAGTGGGAACACAGCGTCGCGCGTCACGAAGGTGGCATCTGGGTGTTGACCGCCGAAGACGGCGGAGCTGCAGGGCTCGCACCATTCGGCATTACGCCGGTTCCGATCGCCTAACGCAACGCAATCCCGCTTGCATTTATGAGGAAGCCCCGCTTGGTAACGAGCGGGGCTTCCTCTGTTTGCTACTGGATTCGGGCGGGTCTGAAAGTGCGACTCGCCGAGGACTGGCACCCTCGGGTTTACAAACCCGGCGCGCCCGGCTATTCTTGTTCTTTGGTGCTTTGCGCCTGTTTTCGTGATCGCGAAAACGGTGTGGAGCATTCGCAGACGAGTACATCTACTAAGCGATAGTGAGGCTATGGCGAAAAAAGACGGCGTCATCGAGATCGAGGGCCAGGTTGTCGAGGCACTCCCGAACGCACTGTTCAGGGTTGAATTGACGAACGGCCATAAGGTCCTCGCGCACATCTCCGGCAAAATGCGCCAGCACTACATCCGAATCCTCCCTGAGGACCGCGTGATCGTAGAGCTGACGCCGTACGACCTGACCCGTGGTCGTATCGTCTACCGCTACAAGTAGGTCTCTCGGAAGTAACGGCCTACGAATCCTCGTAGGTACGAAGACAGCGAACCCTTAAGGAAATCATGAAGGTTAAGCCCAGCGTCAAGCCGATTTGCGAGCACTGCAAGGTGATCCGTCGCCACGGCCGTGTCATGGTGATCTGCAAGAGCAACCCCCGTCACAAGCAGCGCCAGGGTTAATTCCCTCGCTGGTTGCGATGCATGACGAGCGATCGTCATTTGCTTTCGTGGACCATTCATAATTCAACATTGAACCGCGCGTTGAAGATCCCGTCTGAGTACGCAAGTACTTGGGTGGGGGACACCTCGGGTTGGAGGCCCGAACCCCCAACGCGCACCATACCTCCACTACCGCCAAGGAGAGCCAACACATGGCACGTATTGCAGGAGTAGACATCCCGCGCGAGAAGCGCGTTGAGATTGCACTCACTTACATCTACGGCGTCGGCCGCACCAGCGCGCTTAAGACGCTTGCTGAGACCGGTATCGACGGCAACATCCGCGTTCGTGATCTCACTGACGACCAGCTCGTGCTTCTGCGCGACCACATTGAGGGCAACTTCAAGGTTGAGGGCGATCTTCGCCGCGAGGTCGCAGCAGACATCCGCCGCAAGGTTGAGACTGGCAGCTACCAGGGCCTTCGTCACCGCAAGGGCCTGCCTGTGCATGGTCAGCGCACCAAGACGAACGCACGTACCCGTAAGGGTCCGAAGCGTACCGTCGCCGGCAAGAAGAAGTAATAGCCGGTTCACCGGACCATCACAGATAGTTTTCAGGAGAATTCTCAATGGCTGCACCTAAGGCCGCAGCGCGCAAGCCGCGCCGCAAGGATAAGAAGAACGTTGTACAGGGCCAGGCCCACATCAAGTCGACGTTCAACAACACCATCGTTTCGATCACTGACACCACCGGTGCTGTGATCAGCTGGGCATCGTCGGGCGGCGTGGGCTTCAAGGGCTCGCGTAAGTCGACTCCGTTTGCTGCTCAGCTTGCTGCTGAGTCTGCTGCGCGTAAGGCGCAGGAGCACGGCATGAAGAAGGTTGACATCTTCGTCAAGGGCCCCGGCTCGGGCCGCGAGACCGCGATTCGTTCGCTCCAGGCAGCAGGCCTCGAGGTTGGTTCGATCAACGATGTGACCCCTCAGGCTCACAACGGCTGCCGTCCCCCGAAGCGTCGCCGCGTATAAGTAGCGCCTTCCGCTGCGTGCAGCGGGTGTGAGTCAACTTCGGTTGACTCACAGCATTACTTACACATTTCCCTCTCTCTTTACCGCGTGAGTCATATAGCGGACTCCGGCGAAAGGATCACACAGTGCTCATTGCACAGCGACCCACTCTGACTGAAGAATCAATCTCTGAGTTCCGTTCGCGGTTCACCATTGAACCGCTGGAGCCAGGCTTCGGTTACACCCTCGGCAATTCGCTCCGCCGCACCCTGCTGTCGTCGATTCCTGGCGCAGCTGTGACGAGCGTCCGCTTCGAGGGCGTTGCCCACGAGTTCACGACCATTCCCGGCGTGACTGAGGACGTCACCGAGATCATCCTCAACGTGAAGGCGCTCGTAGTTTCGAGCGAGCACGATGAGCCGATCACCGCGTACCTCCGCAAGACTGGTGCGGGCGAGGTTACCGCTGCTGACATCTCGGCGCCTGCTGGCGTTGAGGTTCACAACCCGGAACTCGTCATCGCCACGCTGAATGACGATGCACAGTTCGAGCTCGAGCTCACCATCGAACGTGGCCGCGGCTACGTTTCGGCGGCTCAGAACCGTAACGACGATGCAGAGGTTGGCCGTATTCCGGTTGACTCGATCTACTCGCCGGTGCTCAAGGTTACCTACCGAGTTGAAGCAACTCGTGCAGGTGAGCGCACCGACTTCGATCGCCTCGTTGTTGACGTTGAGTCGAAGCCCGCTATCAGCCCCCGTGATGCAATTGCATCGGCCGGTTCGACGCTTGTCGAGCTGTTCGGTCTTGCACGCGAGCTGAACGTGCAGGCTGAGGGCGTCGAGATCGGTCCGGCACCGGTCGAGGTTGTTGCTGAAAGCGAACTGTCGATCCCCATCGAGGATCTCGACCTTTCGGTTCGCAGCTACAACTGCCTGAAGCGTGAGGGCATCAACACCGTGAGCGAACTCGTAGCGCTCTCGGAAGCCCAGCTCATGAACATCCGCAACTTCGGTCAGAAGTCAGTATTCGAGGTGCGCGACAAGCTCACCGAGATGGGCCTCTCGCTGAAGGACGCAGTGCCCGGCTTTGACGGCGCACAGTTCTACAGCTACGAAGACGACGTTAACTAACGATTAAGCGTCTCGCGCTGATCGAAATTTACTTGGAGTACACACATGCCTAAGCCCAACAAGGGCCCCCGCCTCGGAGGCGGACCCGCTCACGAGCGTCTGATGCTCAACCAGATGGCTGCGCAGCTTTTCGAGCACAAGCGCATCCAGACGACTGAGACCAAGGCTAAGCGCCTGCAGCCCGTCGCTGAGCGTCTCGTGACGTTCGCAAAGCGCGGCGACCTGCACGCACGCCGTCGCGTCATGCGTCAGATCCTCGACAACTCGGTTGTGCACGAGCTCTTCACTGAGATCGCACCCCTCGTTGCTGAGCGCCAGGGTGGTTACACCCGCATCATCAAGACCGGTTTCCGCAAGGGCGACAACGCTCCCCTCGCAGTGATCGAGCTCGTCCTCGAGCCCGTCAACCCGAAGCCCAAGGCAAAGAAGGCTGCACCCGCAGCCGAGGTTGTCGAAGAGGCTCCTGCTGCTGTTGAGGCAGAGGTTGTCGAAGAGGCACCCGCAGCTGAGGCTGCAGCGGAGAAGGCTGAGTAAGCTTTCCTCCTCATACACAAAGGCCGCAATCCTTCGAGAAGGATTGCGGCCTTTGTGTATGTTGTGGAGTTCCTAACGTACGTCAGGCAGCTCGACGCCAAACATTTCGGCCGTCGCGCGTGCTGACGGGGTACCTGCGTCTGGATCCGCCCCTCGATCGATCAGTGCGGAGATAACATCGGTACTGCGCTTGAACACGGCGCCTGCGAGCGGACTCTGGCCGCGGTCATTCAGTCTGTTGACATCGGCACCGCGCACAGCAAGCCCGTCGGTGAGCTCGGCGTGGCCGTTGTACGCGGCAAGCATGAGCAGCGTGTTTCCGCTGGGGTCGGTGAGATCAGCGGGGACGCCCTGGTCGATCGCGGTCAGCAGAAGCTCGGCATTGCCCGCGCGTGCAGCATCGAAGAGCCGGTGCGCGAACTCGAGCGCATCGGTGGGTAGTGAATCAGCCATGGTGCTATCCAACCACGGCTGAGAATCACTTACCTGCGCGGAACGCTCCAGCCGCGAGCTTCGCCGGGCGAAAACATGTCGTCAAACGCCTTCTGGGCCGCGTCAGCGTAGATTTCGCCGCCGCGCGGGTTCGGGTGAATGTCGTCTCCCGCGAGGGCATCAGGGACGCCGGCGACCATCTCGGTCCACGGAGCGGTGACCACCCCGGGACGCTCGGCGGCAAATCCCTCGAGATCCTGGTTCACCTGGGCGATCCAGTCGCGGTCAGCGTGAGCATCGACGAACACGACGAAGCGGTCATTGCCTGCAGCCTTGGTGATCCGCACCATATCGTCATGGTCTACCGGGCCGTTCGTTCCGAGGCCGACAAGCACGACGGAACGAAGCGTTCCATTGGCTGCCTGCGCTTCGATGAGATCTGCGCCAACACCCATGCCGCGAGAGACTGCCGCGTCAACGGCGATGCCGGGGAATCGTGCGCTCAGCTCGGGCAAGCTAGCGAGCATAACCGAGTCGCCGACGGCCGTGATGTCGGCTCCGGTGACCTCGATAGGAACGGGCGCGGGCCTTGGCTGTGATTTCTTGGGATCTTTGGGATCCTTTGTGGCGGGCTTGGCGCCGGATGATGTTGCGCCCGGTTTGCCCTTTGCCGTTTCTGCCGCTTCTGCCGCTGCTTTCGCATCTGCAGCCGCCTGTGCCTCAGCGGATGCTTGCTGCTGCTTGAGCATTTCTTCACCGCGCGCAATGACCTCGGCGGAGGTTGTGCGCGTAGGTGCGACTGCAACCGCGACCGCGGTCATCGGTACCGACACAATGACCACCGTCAGCACCGCGATTGCGATGATCGATTGGCGGGTCGTGCGTGACGCACGTAGCCGCATGATGCGGAATGCGCTACGAATTCCAGAACGACGCACTGGCTGCTCCACATACGTGTAAGAAAGGGCGGCAAGGCCGAATGTTGCCGTTGCGGTGATGATGATGATCAGTGCGAGGGGCGCGGATCCGCCAAACACGTTCTTCAGGGCAGCCGTCACGATGAGCAGCAGCGGCCAATGCCACAGGTAGATGCCGTAGGAACGCTCGCCGATCCAGCGCAGGGGAGCGCAGTCAAGCACCCGTCCCGCGACTGCGCCGGGGCGGGTGATCGCCCAGATGATTGCGACCGCGAGCAATGTTGCGAGCTGGAACCCACCAGTGAAGCTCTCGAGCGAGGCCTCCCTGACAGTGAATGCAAGATACAGGAACGCGCCACCGCACAGCACGGCGATGCTCGTCGTCAGGAGCTGGCCGCCGCGGCCGAGTGGGGAAGCAGCGTCACCGCCTGTACGCGGCTCTGCGAAGACTGCGAGTGTTGCACCGAAGAGGAGTCCGAAGCTGTGCGTGTCTGAGCCGAAGTAAATGCGTGTCGGGTCGATGCCATCGGCGGCCATGCCGGCCATAAAGCCAGCAGAAATGAAACCGAGAACGAGTAACGGCAAGCCACGCGTTGCGCGTGAACGGAGCGTGACTAGGAGTAGCGCGAGCAAGGGAAGTACGAGGTAGAACTGCTCCTCAATGGCAAGTGACCACGTATTCCTGAAGAGTTCAGGGGTGTCCTGCGTGAAGTAATCTGTGCCGTTCCCGATGAACATCCAGTTACTGATGAAAAAGACGGTGCCCAGAATTTGTTTGCCAATATTGACAAGCAAATCTCGATCCACAAGATACGCCAGCGTCGTTGAGACGAGTACCACGAGTGCCAAAGGTGGCAGCAACCGCCGTGCGCGCCGTTGCCAGAATGCGATGAGGCGGATCCGCCCACTCTTGCGAACCTCACGCAAAAGAAGTGTCGTGATCAAGAAGCCGCTGATGACGAAGAAAATGTCTACGCCAAGGAAGCCGCCGGTGAGTGCCTTGGGAGCAAGGTGGTAAATGAGGACCAGCAATACAGCGATTGCGCGGAGTCCGTCAAGTCCACCGATGTGGCGGGGGTGCGGGGTGGAAACTCGAAAAATACTCATACAGATGTTCGCCTGGAAAAGACTCAGGTTATTCTACGCGATTTGTCTGCGCGAGCGGGGCTTCAAGGTTGTTCTGGCACTATCGAAGGATGACAGATCTTTCTGCGGGGCTTCATCGACTCCGACTCGACCTTGCATATGACGGCACAGATTTCTCTGGCTGGGCGAAGCAGCCGGGGCTGCGGACGGTCGAGGGTGAGATCGAAGAGGCGCTCGCGGTTATTCTTCAGGTCGCACCGGGCGACGTGCGGTTGACCGTCGGTGGTCGTACCGACGCTGGGGTTCACTCGCGCGGCCAGGTCGCACATATTGATGTGTCAGCAGCCCAACTCGCGCAGTGGAACAAGTCGAACGCGATGGCGCGGCGTCTGAATCGCGTGCTGTCGCGATCCGCGCCAGATGTTGCGATCCATTCTGTGCGCGAGGTACCTGCCGCCTTTGATGCCAGATTTGGCGCACTTCGGCGCCGGTATGAGTATCGTGTGCGGCCGGCTCAGTCGAAGCTCGATCCGCTCACTGCCAGGTTTACGGCAGACTTCACCCGAGAGCTCGACCTTGCGGTCATGCAGCAGGCATCTGATGATCTGCTCGGTCTCCAGGACTTCACGACGTTCTGCAAGGCGCGGGAGGGTGCCACAGCGGTGCGTGAGTTGCTGACGTTTGACTGGCGAGAAACTTCGGATGGCGCATTTGCCGCGCGGATCGAGGCCGACGCGTTCTGCCATTCCATGGTGCGAGCGCTCGTAGGCTCGGTCGTCGCGGTCGGTTCGCAGCGGATCAGTGGCGAACAGCTCCGTGACCTCCGAGATGCGCGTGAGCGGACGAGCAAGTTCACCGTCATGCCGGCGAAAGGGCTCTCGCTTGAGGAGATCGCCTACCCGGCTGACGAGGACCTTGCTGCGCGCGCAGAGCAGACCCGTGCCCGGCGTGACTTGCTCGAAGACTGATGTGCTAAAGTAGATCCTTGGTGCGTACTGGTATATCCAGTTCGTGCCCGAATGTGAGCCCTCCACCGGCTCAGCACCCCGAGAGAAATCCCGTGGGACTGAGCAGAGGAGTGGGATCCACGAACATCTCCATTTCGACAGAAAGCAGCACGACAGTGACTCGCACTTACTCGCCGAAGGCAGCTGACAAGAAGCACGACTGGATCGTCATCGACGCAACCGACGTCGTTCTTGGCCGCCTCGCATCGCATGCAGCCGCACTCCTCCGCGGCAAGCACAAGACCACCTTCGCTCCTCACATGGACATGGGTGACCACGTCATCATCATCAACGCTGCAAAGGTTGTCCTCACCGGCAACAAGGCAGCGCAGAAGAAGGCGCACCGCCACTCGGGTTACCCGGGCGGCCTCACCTCGGTCAGCTACACCGAGCTCCTCGGCAAGAACCCGGACCGCGCTGTTGAGAAGGCGATCCGCGGCATGCTTCCCAAGAACTCGCTCGGCCGTGACCAGTTCCGCAAGCTGAAGGTATACGTCGGCGCAGAGCACCCCCACGCAGCTCAGCAGCCCACCCCTTACAACTTCGGCCAGGTCGCGCAGTAACGCGCCTCCTACAGAGACTTAAGAGAGAGACTTCACAGTGACTGAAGAGCAGACCGTGGCCGTCGAAAGCTACACCACCGAGACCCCGGCCGATTCGGCCGCAGCCTCGACCCCCCGCCCCGCACTCACCGTTCCCGGTGCAGCTGTAGGCCGTCGTAAGCAGGCAATCGCTCGCGTTCGCCTCATCCCCGGCGCAGGCAAGATGACCGTTAACGGTCGCGACCTTGCTGAGTACTTCCCGAACAAGCTGCACCAGCAGCTCATCACCGACCCCTTCACCGTGCTTGAGCTCGGTGGCGCGTACGACATCGTCGCACGCATCGTCGGTGGCGGCCCCTCGGGTCAGGCAGGCGCACTCCGCCTCGCTATCGCTCGCGCGCTTAACGAGATCGACGCAGAGCACAACCGCCCGACCCTGAAGAAGGCGGGCTTCCTCAGCCGTGACGCTCGTATCAAGGAGCGCAAGAAGGCTGGTCTGAAGAAGGCCCGTAAGGCGCCTCAGTACTCGAAGCGTTAAGCAGGAGTATTCCCCTTCATGGGACGCCTATTTGGCACTGATGGGGTGCGGGGCTTGGCCGGCGTGGATGTCACTGCCGACCTTGCCCTGCGCCTCGCGCACGCGGCGGCTCTCGTCCTTGGGCGTCACGCCCGGGCCGAGAGCCGTCGTGCTATCGCCGTCGTTGCGCGCGACCCCCGAGTCTCAGGCGAGTTCATCTCGGCCGCAGTCTCGGCAGGCCTCGCGGCGGCCGGCGTCGACGTGCTGGACGCGGGAGTCATTCCCACCCCAGCCGCTGCCTATCTCGTAGCCGATACTGACGCTGACTTTGGCGTGATGGTGTCGGCGTCGCACAATCCTGCGGCAGATAACGGGATCAAGTTCTTCGCCGGTGGTGGCAAGAAGCTCGACGACTCGATCGAAGACGAGATTGAGGCAGCGCTTGCGCAGCCCGCTCCCGCCGCAACCGGTCGTGAAGTTGGGCGGATCCGCCGCTTCGCAGACGCCGAGGATCGATACCTCGTGCACCTGCTCGGCACACTCGATGGTGTGAGCCTTAAGGGCCTCAACGTCGTTCTCGACTGCGCGCACGGCGCGGCATCTGGTATTTCGCCAGACGTTTTTGCTGCCGCTGGCGCCAACGTCACGGTGATCGGTAATGATCCCGATGGCTACAACATTAACGACGGTGTCGGTTCTACCCACCTTGAGCCGTTGCAGGCGAAGGTCCGTGAAATCGGTGCCGACCTCGGTATCGCTCACGACGGTGACGCGGATCGTTGCCTCGCTGTTGACGCTGATGGCAATGTCATCGACGGTGACAAGATCATGGCAATCATCGCTCTCTCGATGGAGGCCCGTGGCAAGCTCAAGAAGAACACTCTTGTAGCGACCGTGATGTCGAACCTCGGCCTGAAGCTTGCGATGGCTGACAACGGCATTGATGTGGTTGAGACCGGGGTCGGCGATCGGTACGTTCTCGAAGCGATCAACGAGCACGGTTACAGCCTGGGCGGCGAGCAGTCCGGTCACGTCATCATGAGCGAGTTCGCCACCACCGGTGACGGAATTCTCACGGGTATGCACATCGCTGCAGAACTCGCGCGCACCGGCAAGACGCTTGCTGAGCTCGCGGCCTGCATGACCGTGTACCCGCAGGTGCTTGTGAATGTTCGTGGCGTTGACCGCGCGAAGGTTGCTGGCGATGAAGTGGTTCAGCAGGCAGTTCGCGCAGCTGAACTCATCCTCGCCGGCGAAGGCCGTGTGCTGTTGCGACCGTCGGGTACTGAGCCCGTCGTGCGTGTGATGGTTGAGGCAACCACAGAGGAGCAGGCTCATCAGCTCGCTGATGATCTTGCCGCTGTCGTGAAGGAGCGCCTCGCTATCTAGCCTGGCGCTTGCGATTTTGGCGCCATTCTGGTGCTCGATACCTCGAAAGGGGCCGTTTCTCTCGAAACGGCCCCTTTCTTGCGTGTGAAACGGGCAATCTCGCGAAAACTGGCCAATCTCGAGGGGTTTGCCCACACACAGCGCAAATAACGCGAATGATCCCTACAGCTTTCGCAGCAGCACCTTCTGCACGCGGTGGTCGCGCTCCTTGCGGAGCACGAGTGTGGCGCGTGCGCGAGTCGGGCGGATATTCGTCATCAAGTTTGGCTCGTTGATGTCCTTCCAAAAGGAATCAGCAAGCGCGTGCGCGGTTGCGTCGTCGACCTTTGCGAATGGGCGGAAGTGTGAACGAGGGTCAGAGAATGCCTTTTCGCGAAGCTTCAAGAATCGATCGCGGAACCACGTTTGAATGTCAGACGTGCGCGCGTCGACGTAAATCGAGAAGTCGAACAGGTCACTCACCGCAAGCGGGTGACGCATCGTTGCAGGCTGCAACACATTGAGACCCTCGACGATGAGGATGTCAGGCTGACGCACGACCGTAAATTCGTCGGGGACGATGTCGTAGATCAGGTGGCTGTAGTGCGGGGCCTTGACCTCAGGAACGCCGGCCTTCACCTGAGTGACAAACTTCAGCAGTGCACGACGATCGTAGGATTCGGGGAAGCCCTTGCGATCCGCGATACCGCGTCGCTCAAGTTCGTCGTTGGTGTACAAGAATCCGTCGGTCGTGATGAGGTCGACGTTCGGCGTCTCTGGCCAGCGGGCAAGGAGCTCACGCAGCAGTCGCGCAACGGTCGATTTGCCGACAGCGACCGAGCCAGCGATGCCGATGACGAAGGGTGTGGGCTGCTCTTCCTCACGATGCAGGAATGCTTGACGTGTCAATTTGTGTCGTTCGCGCGCGGCGATCGCGTGCAAATTTATGAGTCTCGAGAGTGGGCGGTAGACGTCTGCGACCTCCGCAAGGTCGAGCGGCTCACCGAGGCCACGAAATGAATCGACCTCTTCCTGGGTAAGCGGTAGCTTGGTTTCACCAGCAAGGCGGGCCCACTCCGCGCGCCCAATTTCAGTAAATGGCGAGGTGAGATCCGGGCGGATCAGCGCCTGGGTATGCAAGCTCACGTCGATGGGCTTGGTTCTCGGGTGTGCGTGCTCATTCATTGTTCACCATCGTGCCACTAAAATAACGGTATGTGTGGAATCGTTGGATACGTCGGACCAAATAGTACGGTCGACGCACTGATCACCGGCCTTCGTCGTCTTGAGTACCGCGGGTATGACTCCGCGGGCGTCGCTGTCATCGATGCAGATGATGGTGTGTCAGTGCGAAAGAAGTCGGGCAAGCTTGCTCGACTCATCGAGGTGCTCGAAGATGATCCCCTCGCTGCAGGCTCGACCGGCATCGGTCACACTCGCTGGGCAACCCACGGTGGCCCCACCGATGTGAACGCACACCCGCACCTGGGCGACAACGGTCGTCTCGCCCTGATTCACAACGGCATCGTCGAGAACTTCTCGGAGCTTCGCGCAGAGGTGCTCGAAGCAGGCTGCGAGCTTGCCAGCGAGACTGACTCTGAGGTCGTCGCTGCACTGCTCGGTCTTGAGTACCAGCGCCAGCACGATCTTGAGGCTGCGTTCCGCGTGGTCGTAAAGCGCTTGCACGGCACCTTTACGCTTCTGGCGCTGCACCAGGACGAGCCGGGCAAGATCGTGGCAGCACGCCATCACTCGCCGCTCGTCGTTGGTCTTGGCGAGGGAGAGAACTTCCTCGGCTCTGACGTCGCAGCGTTCGTGTCGTCCACCCGTCGTGCAGTCGCGGTAGATGAAGACAACATCGCGATCATTACCGCAGACGCGGTTCGTATCACCGATTTCGCCGGCAAGCCGGTTGAGTTCAGTGAGTTCGAGGTTGAGTGGGACGCGAACGCCGCTGACAAGGGCGGCTGGTCCTCCTTCATGGCGAAGGAAATCCATGAGCAGCCCGAGGCAATTGCGAACACGCTCCGCGGCCGCATTGAGACCGGTCACGTTGAGATCCCTGAGATTGCTGCGCTCGGCGAAGACGTCATCAAGAATGTCGATCGCATCATCATCATCGCCTGCGGTACGGCTTCGTACGCTGGCATGATCGGCGCGTACGCGATCGAGCAGTGGGCGCGCATCCCGGTTGAGGTGCAGCTGAGCCACGAGTTCCGCTACCGCGACCCTGTCCTGACGCCGAACACGATGGTCATCTCGGTGAGCCAGTCGGGTGAGACCATGGACACGCTGATGGCAGTGAAGTACGCCATTGAACGTGGCGCAAAGACCGTCTCGGTCTGCAACACCCAGAGTGCGACGATTCCCCGTGAATCAGACGCTGCGGTCTACACGCACGCCGGCCCCGAGGTCGCAGTGGCTTCGACGAAGGCATTTGTTGCGCAGATCACCGCGCTGTACCTCATTGGTCTGCAGTTTGGTCACATCCGTGGCACGCTGAGTGCTGCTGACGAGGCTGAAGCACTCGCGCAGTTCGAGGCGCTTCCCGAGAAGATGCGGGAAGCAGTCGCGACGCACGAGCAGATCGCACAGCTCGCACACTGGATGGCAGACACCCGCTCGGTGCTCTTCCTCGGTCGCCATGTGGGCTACCCCGCGGCACTCGAGGGTGCACTGAAGCTCAAGGAGATCGCCTACATCCACGCTGAAGGCTTCGCTGCTGGCGAGCTCAAGCACGGCCCGATCGCGCTCATCGATCACGGTCAGCCGGTGTTCGTGCTCGTGCCGAGCCCGCGCACGTCGCCGCTTATGCATGCGAAGGTGGTCTCGAACATTCAGGAGATCCGTGCACGTGGGGCACGCGTGATCGCAATCGTTGAGACTGGTGACACCGCGGTGCTGCCGTTTGCTGATGACGTGATCCGCATTCCGCTGTCGGACGCGCTCTTTGACCCGATCTTGCAGGTTGTGCCGCTGCAGTGGTTCGCGCTCGAACTGTCGACCGCGAAGGGCCTGGACGTAGATCAGCCGCGTAACCTCGCGAAGTCGGTTACGGTCGAGTAATCCACGCAAAGGAGAGACGAGTGATTCAGGGCATCGGCGTCGACACAGTCGACATTGCTCGCTTCGAGCAGCAGCTTGACCGGGCGCCGAAACTGAACGCTCGTCTTTTCACTGCGCGCGAGGAGGAGCTAGAACTCGCCTCGCGCGCAGCGCGATTCGCTGCCAAAGAAGCATTGATCAAAGCGCTTGGCGGATCGCATGACCTTTCGTGGCACGACCTTGAAGTGCCACGCATTCCAAAGACGGCCCCGACGTTCACGCGAACGGCGGGGCTCAACCGCGTACTGGCCCAGCGCGGGGCCGACACGGTTCACCTCTCACTGACACACGACGGTGGCATGGCCACCGCATTTGTTGTCTTGGAGGGTGGGCAGCTGCCCACAGTTGAAGACTCGGACGGAGACGACGAATGAGAACAGGCTCGATGCGAGTCGCTGAGATTTCGACGTATGCGATCCGCCACAATGTTGCGCGCATGCGAGAACTCACCGGCGGAAACGTCATCGTTGTGGCGAAGGCAGGTGGCTACGGTCACGGAGCGCTCATTGCGGCCGAAGCTGCAATGGCCGGGGGCGCAGTCATGATCGGAGTTGCTGATCTCGAGGAGGCGCTCGCGCTTCGTGAGCAGGGTTTTGCAGACCCGTTGCTGTGTTGGTTGCACGGCCCGCGAACTGATTTTTTTGCCGGCGTCGACGCCGGAATTGAACTTGGTGTGAATAGCCTGTGCCAGCTCGATGCGATCGCGCAGGCCGCTCGCGACACCGGAAAATTGGCGACGGTACACCTCAAGGTCGATACCGGCCTGAGCCGTAATGGCGTGCAGGAGCAAGACTGGCCTGAAATGTTCGCGCGTGCGGCCGAACTCGAAGCAGCTGGCACTCTGCGAGTGCGCGGAATCTTCAGCCACCTCGCAAACGCGGGTGACGAGAATGATCGCGGCCAGGCGGCATGTTTCGAGCGCGCAATCGCGCTGCTTGCGGAGCACGGGGTAGACCCTGAAATGCAACACCTCGCGGCGAGTGCCGCATCGTTCAGCTCGCCACACCTCCGGTACAACACGGTGCGCGTCGGCGTCGCCGCGTACGGCCTGAGTCCGTTCGCAGACAAGACTTCGGCCCAGTTGGGGCTCGTTCCCGCGATGACGCTGCGGTCAGAGATTGTCGCACTGCGCGGGGTTCCCGCTGGCACCGGGGTCTCGTACGGATACAACCACGTGTGCGAGACCGCGACAACGCTCGCCCTCGTGCCCATGGGCTATGCAGACGGCATGCCGCGCGCGCTCAATGGCGCGGGTGCATGGGTCACCGTTGCGGGGGAACCGCGGCCGATTGTCGGCCGTATCGGCATGGACCAGTTCATTGTCGATGTCGGCCCGCTCGCTGGCCGGTTGTCACTCGGTGATTCGGTGGTGCTGTTCGGTGACCCTGAGCGCGGGCATCCGCCCGTCGAAATCTGGTCGGGCCTCATGCGCACCATCAACTACGAAATCATCGCCGGCATCGGCCCCCGCGTTGTGCGGGTTGCGGTTGATGTCGACACTGCAGGGGGCGAGGCGTGAGCGAACAATTCTCAGAGCGGATCGAAGTCCCCGAACCTGATGACATGCACGAACTCGGTATCAAGCTCGGTCGCGTGTTGCGGGCGGGAGATCTCGTGCTGCTCACCGGCCCGCTCGGCGCAGGGAAGACGACACTGACACGTGGCATCGGTGAGGGCCTTGGGGTGCGGGGTCCGGTGCAGAGCCCGACCTTTGTGATCGCGCGCACTCACCCGTCGCTCGTTGGCGGCGCACCGCTCGTGCACGTTGATGCGTATCGTCTTGGCGATGCGGCAGAGATTGAAGATCTTGACCTTGACTTTGATGGTTCGGTCGTCGTTGCCGAGTGGGGTGCGGCGCTCGCTGGTGAGCGAGAATCGTGGCTCGACATCGTGATTGAACGCCCGATCGGTGGTGCGTCCGATGGGAGTACGCCGGGCGCAGGCGCGGCCGTACTCGGGTCCGTCGATGACGATGACGAAGACGAGGACGAGGACGATCTCGTCGAGGCACGAACCATTACGATCACCGGGCATGGCCCGCGCTGGGCAGAGGGAGCAATCGCATGAGCGCGCTGGAAATCGCGGGAGTCGAGCGGAACGAAGTGTCACAGTCTGAGCCGCAGGATGGCGCGGTGCTGGCGATCGACACCGCCCTCGGCACGAGCGTCGCGCTCAGCACCGGTGACGGACGGATAGTCGAGTTGACGAGTGAAGATCCGCGTGGCCACATTGAGCGGATCGGCGAGCTCATCGCCGCCGTCTTTGCGGATGCCGGGGTCTCGCCCGAGCAGGTCACCGCCGTCGTCATGGGCGTCGGCCCCGGCCCGTTCACCGGTCTTCGTGTTGGCATGGCGGCCGCCCAGGCCTTCGCTGTCGGCCGCGGTGTCCCACTGCTGCCGCTCTGCAGCCATGATGCTGTCGCGCTTGCCGCGCTTGACGGCGCTGGAGCTCAGGCTGGCGTTCGCGTGGTGCAAGACGCAAAGCGTCGCGAGCTCTTCATTACCGAGTACAGCGGCCTTGACTGGGCGGGAGTGCCAGAGCGGAGCGCTGATCCGCACCTTATCGCCCGCGCAGATCTCGTGTCGCAGCAGAACGATGTCGTCCCCGCCGTGGTGCCCGCGCGCGCGCTCATTCAGCTCGCGGCCCGCAAGCTCGCTGGCGGTGGCACGTTTGAGACTGAGCGTGCGATGTATCTCCGTGCGCCTGACGTGAAGGAGCCATCGGCGCCGAAGCGGGTCGTTGCGTGACCGAGGCGCTCGCAACACCGAGGGAGCTGACGCTGCGCGTGGCAACCGTCGCCGATCTGCCAGGCATCATGCGCATCGAGCATGCAACGTTTGCGGGGGAGACCTGGAGCGAGAGCGCGATGCGTGACGAACTCGAGTCAGAGTATCGGCACTACCTCGCGCTCGTCGACGACGCACAGACCGTCTACGGCTATGGCGGCCTCCTCGCGGTCGGTCCCGACGGCGATATTCAGACCATCGCTGTTGACGCATCAGCTCGCGGTACCGGGCAGGGGCGGCGGATCATGGCCGAACTGCTCGCAGAAGCCACCAGGCGCGGTGTTGAGCGAATCTTCCTTGAGGTGCGGGGCGACAACTCCGTCGCCCAGAAACTATACGAATCACTCGGCTTCGAGCAGATCGGGGTGCGCCCCGGGTACTACCAGCCGGGCAATGTAGACGCGATCGTGATGCGTCTGGAAATGACAGGAAAATGAGCGTGGAGAGCGTAGCAAACGTGGCAGAGCCCGTCGTCCTTGGCATCGAAACGAGCTGTGACGAGACCGGCGTTGGCATCGTGCGCGGGCGCACCCTGCTCGCAAACGCGATTGCCTCGTCGATGGATGAGCACGCGCGATTCGGTGGCGTCGTGCCTGAGGTTGCGGCTCGCGCTCATCTCGAATCGATGACGCCGACGATCGAGCAGGCGCTCACCGAGGCGGGCCTCACCCTCGATGAGGTGGACGCGATTGCGGTGACTGCTGGCCCTGGCCTCGCTGGCGCGCTCATGGTGGGCATCTCGGCGGCCAAAGCGCTGTCGGTTGCGACTGGCAAGCCGCTGTACGGTGTCAACCACCTCGTGGGCCACGTTGGTGCCGATCTCTTGCAGGGCGAAGGTCTCCGCGGCGTAGTCGGCATGGAGGGCAAAATTGGCGAGCTTGAGCTTCCGACGATTGCGCTGCTCGTGTCTGGCGGGCATACGTCACTGTTGCTCGTGCGCGACCTGGTCGGCGATGTCGAGCTGCTCGGCGAGACGATCGATGACGCGGCAGGCGAGGCGTTCGACAAGGTGGCACGTGTGCTCGGCTTGCCGTACCCCGGCGGCCCGCAGATCGACCGTGTAGCAGCTGAGGGGGATCCGAACGCGATCCGCTTTCCCCGCGGACTCACTAAGAAGAAGGATCTCGAGCGCCATCGCTTTGACTTCTCATTCTCTGGTCTGAAGACTTCGGTTGCGCGCTGGGTTGAGCAGCAAGCAGATGCGGGAGTTGAGGTGCCCGTCGCTGACGTTGCAGCGAGCTTCCGCGAGGCAGTCGCCGATGTGTTGCTCACAAAGGCGCTTGACGCGTGCAAGGAGTATGGCGTGCCGAGGTTGCTCCTCGGCGGTGGCGTTGTCGCAAACGCGCGGGTTCGCGAGCTTGCAGCGGAGCGATGCGCAGCGACCGGCATTGAGCTGCGTGTTCCGCCGCTTTCGCTTTGCACTGACAACGGCGCGATGATCGCGTCACTTGGCGCGCAGCTAGTGATGGCGGGCCACGCACCTTCGGAGTTGAAATTCAGCGCCGATTCGACGCTGCCAGTTACGGAAATTCGCGTTTCGTAACTCGAGCTGTGACGCGACGACGCGCTGAAGGTGGTGAAATCATTGTCACGGGTGTCGCAAGGGTTGTACCAATCTAAAACATTTGGTACTTATAGGATTTAGTGTCCCGAATATCTGAAAAATCGGCGAGATCTTGCGGTGGATACCTGTGGTTTCAGATTTTTCAGGGGAGAATCGAAATGAATTCGAATCTGAGTTCGGCTGCGGATTCTATTCCTAACGACCATTAGGCGTCAAATTTCATCCTCGCGGGGTGGCTAACATGGGTGGCATGACACGTGGGCGACCCAGGGACCAGGAGCTCACTGAGCGTGCACTGCTTGCTGCGCGCGACGTGATGCTTGAAGAAGGATTCGAAGCACTGAGCTTCGATCGAGTTGCTGATGCTGCACAGACCAGCCGCAGTGCAATCTATCGTCGGTGGGAGAGCAAAATTGAGCTCGCCTACGATGTGCTCGAGTTCTACACGGACTTTGAACCCATGGAAATCACTGGCAACCTCATTGAAGACCTCGTGACCTACACGATGCGGAACGCGCCCCCGCGTGAGATCGGTGACACCGCACGGCTGTCTATCTGGGCGCTCATCGTGAGCCCGGATGTGCTCGAGCTGTACATCGCACGCATCGGCGCGGGTCGGCGCAAGCAGGGTCTGCAGATCGTGAATGGCGCAGTAGAGCGCGGCGAGCTTCCCGTTGGCACCGACGCGAACCTTTTGCTTGATCTGCTGATCGGTCTGCCGATCCTGTCAACGGTCCTGCGAGACACCATCACGCCAGAGCCACGCGTGCGCGCTGCCGTACTTGCACTGACGAGTTCACCGCCGATGTGTGCTGAACCGGCCGCTTCGTAAAGTTACACTCACCGACTGCGTATCTCTAGCGCACCCGCTCTGCAAGGAGCGCAACGTGGCGGTCTGCCACGCGCGTAAGAATGATCGTCGCAGACTGGGATCCGCGCAATTTCAATCGCTTCCGCATGCTTGCCGGGTCGACATCGACACCGCGTTTCTTGATCTCGAGTGTGCCGATGTCGCGCGCGGCGAGTTCCTTGCGGAGCTGCTTCTCACCGGCTGGGAGCTCTTCGAGCACGCGGAATGCTGTGGCGAACGGTGTCGGTACGAGTGCATCACCCGTGAGGTACGCGATGCCTTCGCGCACCATGCCGGCATGTAGCTGGGTCGTAAGCGTTCCTATCAGGCGAGCGCGGATCACCGCACCGTCTGGCTCGTAGACAAATTGGCCGAGTTCGCGCACCTCGGCATCAGCCGCATCCTCGGCGCCGGTAAGTTCATGCACCTCGTTGCGCTGAATGATGGTTGCAGCGCGGCGGATGCCTGGCCGCGCTGCCGCGCCGAACCAGACGCCCGTCTCAACGAGCGCGCCTTCGACAGACACCCATTGAGCCTCCGCATCGTCAGGGAGCAGCTCGCGGGGGAGACCCGGGCCGAGCTTCACGCCGCCCGCGATTGCGGATCGTGCCGCCTCAAAAGCAAAGTCGAGCGAGGGGGAATAGTCATCGGGCGATACTCGACGCGTATCGCGGTGTCCGGCCGTGCGGCGAGCCGGGTCGAGAAACACGGCGTCAATGCCAGCGAGGTCGGAGCTTTCAGCATCAGCCTCGGTGACGGTTGCTGATCCGCACCCGGGTTCCGCGGCAACCACGGCCAGATTATGGCGGGCGTAGGCCGCCGTGAGCGGGTCAATTTCCACCGCCCGCACGTCAAGTCCAGCACGCAAGAATGAAACCGACTCGGCGCCGAGACCGCAGCCCAGGTCTGCGACGGTTGTGCAGCCTGCCGCAGCGAAGCGTGCCGCATGCAGATCGCTCACGATGGCACGGCTCGCTTGTTCGAGGCCTGCCCGAGTGAAGAGCAACTCTGACGCAACTGGGCCGAACTTGCCGGCGGCCTTCGCACGCAAGTCAGTCTGGGTGAGTGCCGCGGCAATCATGCTCGGTTCGATGTTGTCCTTGCGCAGGCGCTGACCAATGGCGTCGAGCGAGCTGCCGGCCGAGTGTGCAGTTGCGATGCGAGCGAGCAGATTGAGACCCGCAGGTTCAGCCAGTTCGTGCCAGCCGGGGGCAGATGTGGTCGTGTGTGACATGGCATCTCTTTCGGTCAGTGCTGCGCGTGCATGAATGCGGATCCTCGATTCTATCGAGGGGGTGTCGTTCGCTGTCCGCGATCCGCGCTCTGAATCATTGGCACTCGTCTTGCGAGAGTGCCAATTCGGCCCGTAGACTCATTACCAGGCGAGCTCCTTCCGGGGCGCGCAGCGTACTAACCACGCTTCCATTGGAGAAAGAGGTCAACCGTGTCGGTTGCTATCAAGCCGCTCGAGGATCGTATCGTCATCAAGCAGGTCGAGGCAGAGCAGACCACTGCGTCGGGTCTTGTCATCCCTGACAGCGCAAAGGAAAAGCCCCTTGAGGGTGAGGTCGTGGCAGTTGGCCCCGGTCGTGTTTCTGACGCTGGCACCCGCCTCCCCATGGACGTCGCAGTAGGCGACAAGGTCATCTACGCGAAGTTCGGCGGCACCGAGATCAAGGTTGGTCTCGAGAGCTACCTCGTGCTCAACTCGCGCGACATTCTCGCGATCATCGAGCGCTAAGCACACTCGCGCTAAAAGGCGGGGCAGTCCGGAGTGGGACTGCCCCGCCTTTTGTATGTTTTCCACCACACCTGCACACTCAGAGCCTCTATAGACTGGTGCAGTGAATGAGACGCGCCGAGGAATAGCATATGGAATCGGCGCATACCTGTTGTGGGGAGCCTTCCCCCTGTACTTCACGCTCATCTCGGTGGTTTCACCGCTCGAGATTGTGTCGTGGCGCGTATTATCTACGCTCCTGGTGTGCGCTGTGTTGGTCACGATTGCCCGTAAGTGGCAAGAGTTTGCGCGGATCTTCAAAACACCAAAACTTCTCGGCATGTACACGCTGTCGGCACTGTTGCTGTATGCGAACTGGCAGATTTTCGTCATCGGCGTCGTAACTGGTCACGTGCTTGAGACGTCACTCGGTTACTTCATTAACCCCATACTCACGGTGTTGTTTGGCGTGATTTTTTGGCGAGAGAAGCTCACCAGACTGCAATGGGCAGCAATCACCATCGCGCTTGTGGGTGTTGTTGTGTCGGCAATCGCCTACGGCAAATTCCCCTGGATCTCGCTCGGACTTGCGCTGTCGTTCGGACTCTACGGCGTCGTACATCAGCGCATTGAATCGGTCGATGGTATTACCGGGCTCGCTGCTGAGTCGGTCATCTCGGCGCCCATCGGTATCGTGCAGGGCATCATTCTCGCGATGACCGTTGGCCTGAACGTCTTCTCGCATGGCGCCGGTATGTTTGCACTCGTGCTGATCAGTGGTGTCTTTACTGCTGCACCGCTCATTCTCTTCGGCGAATCTACACGGAGGCTGCCGCTTACCTACGTCGGCTTCCTGCAATTTATTACGCCGATTATTGGCTTCCTATACGGCTATTTGGTGCTGCACGAATCTGTGTCGCTCGGACGCTGGATTGGCTTTATCGGCGTCTGGATTGCGCTTGTTCTCCTGGTCACGGACATGATTCGCAAAGCCAGAAGGACGCCCTTGGCGGACGCCCAGCCGAGCACAGGCCAGAGTCGTTTAGACTGATACAGGTGAGGAGTGCATATTAGCCTCCTAAATCGGCCCGAGTCTTGGCCACAATTGAGAGAGGTTCTATGGAACAGCGTGACCCCTTCGCGTTCACCGGTCTCACCTACGACGATGTGCTGCTCCTGCCTGCGCACACCGACGTGATTCCGAGTGAGGCTGACACTGGTACCCAGCTCACCCGTCGCATTCGCCTGAACATTCCGCTCATTTCGGCGGCAATGGACACCGTTACCGAGACCCGTATGGCTGTTGCCATGGCTCGTAATGGCGGCCTCGGCATCCTGCACCGCAACCTGTCTATTCAGGATCAGGCAGAGATGGTTGACCGCGTAAAGCGCAGCGAAGCTGGCATGATCACCAACCCGGTGACGACCACGGTAGACGCAACTGTTGCCGAGGTTGACGCGATCTGCGGCGAGTACCGCGTATCGGGTCTCCCCGTTGTTGACGCAGCAGGCATCCTGCTCGGCATCATCACGAACCGTGACATGCGTTTCATCGATGTAAAGGATCGTGCACAGGTTCGCGTCGGTGACGCAATGACCCGCATGCCCCTTATCACCGCTCCCGCTGGCATCGCCCGTGAGGCCGCTGCGGAGATCTTCCGTCAGCACAAGATCGAGAAGCTCCCCCTCGTTGATGCGAACGGCAAGCTCACCGGACTCATCACGGTCAAGGACTTCGATAAGGAAGAGCAGTACCCGCTCGCAACCAAGGACGACGCTGGTCGTCTTCGTGTTGGCGCTGCTGTTGGCTTCTTCGGCGATGCGTGGCAGCGTGCTGGTCAGCTCGTTGACGCAGGCGTCGATGTCATCGTTGTTGACACCGCAAACGGTGACAGCAAGGGTGTGCTCGACATCATCGCAAAGATCAAGGCCGACCCCGCATTCGCCGGCGTTGACGTCATCGGCGGCAACGTCGCGACCTACGCAGGCGCAAAGGCCCTTGCCGAGGCAGGCGCAGACGCGATCAAGGTTGGCGTTGGCCCCGGCTCGATCTGCACCACGCGCGTGATCGCTGGTGTTGGCGTTCCCCAGGTCACCGCAGTCTACGAGGCTGCGAAGGCTGCAACGCCCATGGGCGTTCCCGTGATCGCAGACGGCGGTCTGCAGTACTCTGGCGACATCGCGAAGGCACTTGTTGCTGGTGCATCGGCTGTCATGATGGGCTCGCTCCTGGCGGGCACCGACGAGAGCCCCGGCGACCTCGTGTTCATCGGCGGCAAGCAGTACAAGGGCTACCGCGGTATGGGCTCGCTTGGCGCGCTGCAGACCCGTGGCGAGCGTACCTCGTACTCGAAGGACCGCTACTTCCAGGCAGACGTTCCCAGCGATGAGAAGCTCATCCCTGAGGGCATCGAGGGCCAGGTGCCCTACCGCGGCCCGGTTGGCGCAGTTGCACACCAGATGACCGGCGGCCTTCGCCAGTCGATGTTCTACGTTGGTGCACGCACGATTGACGAGCTCAAGGAGCGCGGCCAGTTCGTTCGTATCACTGCAGCGGGTCTCAAGGAATCGCACCCGCACGACATCCAGATGGTTGTCGAAGCACCGAACTACAAGTAGTAATACTTCACCGGCGCTGCGGCGCGGAAAGAAAGAGTGATCGTGAGTAACGAGATCGAGATCGGCCGGGGCAAGCGGGCCCGTCGCGTGTACACCTTCGACGAAATCGGCGTTGTGCCGACCCGTCGTACGCGCGACCCAGAGCTCGTGTCGACCGCATGGTCGATCGACGCATTCCAGTTCGAGATTCCCGTACTCGGCGCCCCTATGGACTCGGTAATGTCGCCCGCAACGGCGATTGAGCTGGGCCGACTGGGTGGCCTCGGCGTACTGAACCTTGAGGGCCTCTGGACGCGTCACGAGAACCCCGAGCCCCTGCTCGAGGAGATCGCACGCATTGATGACGAGACTGAGGCAGTGCATCGCATGCGCGAGCTCTACTCGGCTCCTATCAAGCCCGAGCTGATCCGTGACCGCCTCGCTGAGATCCGTGATGCGGGTGTCACCGTGGCTGGCGCTCTTTCGCCGCACCGCACCGCCGAGTTCGCTGACACCGTCGTGAAGTCGGGCGTCGATATGTTCGTGATCCGTGGCAACACGGTCTCGGCAGAACACGTTTCGGTTGCAGGCCGCGAGCCGCTCAACCTCAAGGAATTCATCTACGAGCTCGACGTGCCCGTCATCGTCGGTGGCGTTGCGACCTACCAGTCGGCCCTGCACCTCATGCGTACCGGTGCAGCTGGCGTTCTCGTCGGCTTCGGTGGTGGCGCATCGTCGACCACCCGCGCAACTCTTGGCGTTCGCGCACCGATGGCAAGCGCAATCGCTGACGTAGCTGGTGCACGCACTGACTACCTCGACGAGTCGGGTGGACGCTACGTCCACGTCATCGCTGATGGTGGCCTCGGCACCTCCGGCGACCTTGTCAAGGCAATCGCATGTGGCGCAGACGCAGTCATGCTCGGTGGCGCACTTGCCCGCGCAACTGACGCACCGGGCCGCGGCCGTCACTGGGGTCAGGAAGCTCACCACGAGGACCTGCCCCGTGGTAAGCGCATCTCGGTTGAGCAGATTGCACCGTTCTCAGAGATCATCAACGGCCCGGCACACGGTGCCGACGGGCACTCGAACCTCATTGGCGCATTGCGCCGTTCGATGGCAACCACGGGCTACTCCGACGTCAAGGAGTTCCAGCGCGTCGGTGTCGTCTACGCAGAGCGCTAAACAGTGCCTCGCAAAACACCTGAATACCTCGGTGAGCCTACGCTCGGGCAGGTGATGCGGCGTCCCCAGTGGATCCTCGCTCTCCTGCTCGTGATGGTTATCGCCGCGACATTCGCGTGGCTCGGTCGGTGGCAGCTTGGAAGTGCGATCCGCATGGACATCTCGGATCTCGCAGATACTGAGACTGTCACGTCGCTGACCGAGCTTGCGAAGCCCGGTGGCGGGCTGAATGAGCTCGCAGCTGGCTCGGTAGTTGAGATCGATGGCACGCTCGTGCCTGGCGATTTCAACGTTGTCGAGCAGCGTCAGAACGGTGGCGTCGAAGGCTCTTGGGTCGTTGGCCGGTTCGCAACCGAGGACCCAGCGAGCAATATCTCGGCCGCCATCGGCTGGGCGCCCACTGCATCTGACGCAGAACAAGCAATTGAACTGCTGAACGCGCAGGTAGATCCGTCACAGGTCTTCGCGCTCGAGGGGCGCATGATGCCGGCAGAGGCGCCCGCGCGTCCCGGTTCTGACGCCGATCCGAACACCATGACCTCGATGGTTCCCGCTCACCTCATTAACACGTGGAGTGAACTGACGGAGCCGGTGTATGCCGGCTACATGGTGCTGCACCCAGACGCTGATATTGCGCCGCTGCTCGATGCAGCGGGGCTCGATGCGATCGATTCGGTACCGCCCTCGGAACCGGAGCAGGTCAACTGGCTGAACCTCTTCTACGCAGTCGAATGGGTGGTGTTTGGCGGATTTGCAGTCTTCTTCTGGTTCCGCCTCACTCGTGATGCATGGGAGAAAGAACACGAACTCAAGGCGCTCGCTGAAAAAGCAGCCGCCGACGCCGAATAGAATGGACATCATGCAACTGCAGCCGAAGCCCGAAGATTTCCCGCGTATCAAGCGTGCGCTGTCGATCTACAAGGTGACGTCGGTGATCACGGGCTTCATGCTCCTCCTGCTATGCGCAGTGATGGTCATGAAGTACGCGGTCGGAGTACAGCTCTACCTCTTCACCCCAGACGGGTTCGCGGTCTTCCGCGAGATCGCACCTGAGGGCGTCGAAGCTGACTTCGTGCAGCCCGGGTTCGACCTGTTTAAGGCGATCCTGATCGCGCACGGTTGGTTCTACGTGATCTACCTCGTGTCGGACTTCATGCTCTGGAGCCCAATGCGCTGGGGCTTCAGCAAGTTCCTGCTGATCGCCCTCGGTGGCGTCATTCCGCTGCTCTCGTTCTTCCTCGAAGCACGCGTGGCACGCCAGGTGCGAGACGCACTCACCAGATTGCAGGACGCCGATAGTGCGGCTCCTCAGAATTCATCAATCGCGGCTTCGACCGCGACTACCACGGAAGGTCAGTAATGACAGAACAGGCAAGCACTGCGCACCGTCCGGTGCTGGTGGTCGACTTCGGCGCGCAGTATGCGCAGCTGATCGCCCGCCGTGTGCGCGAGGCCGGAGTGTACTCCGAGCTCGTTCCTCACTCGATCACGGCTGCCGAGGTCGCTGAAAAGCAGCCTCTCGCAATCCTGATGTCGGGTGGCCCCTCGTCGGTGTACGAAGAGGGCGCACCCCAGTTCGATCCCGCGATCTTCGAGCTCGGCGTCCCGATGTTCGGCATGTGCTACGGCTTCCAGATCATGGCTCACACCCTCGGCGGCGTTGTCACCGAGACCGGTGACCGTGAGTACGGTCGTGTCGAGGCTGACCTCCTCGCAGGCGGCGGCGCAATTCTTGGCGGCCTTCCCGAGACTCAGAACGTCTGGATGAGCCACGGCGACTCCGTTTCGCAGGCTCCCGAAGGCTTTGAGGTGCTCGCAAGCACAGCTCTCACTCCCGTCGCCGCATTCGGTTCGCCCGAGAAGCGGATGTACGGTGTGCAGTGGCACCCCGAGGTGAAGCACTCAGAATTCGGCCAGGCAATGATCGAGAAGTTCCTGCACGAAGTTGCAGAGATTCCCTCGGACTGGACCCCCGGCAATGTCATCGCTGAGCAGATCGAGTCGATCCGCGCACAGGTTGGCGATGCACGCGTTATCTCGGCACTCTCGGGTGGCGTTGATTCGGCAGTCTCGACCGCACTCGTGCACAAGGCAATCGGCGACCAGCTCACCGCTGTGTTCGTCGACCACGGCCTCCTGCGCAAGGGTGAGCGCGAGCAGGTTGAGCGCGACTACGTTGCATCGACCGGTGTGAAGCTCATCACCGTTGACGCGGCTGACACATTCCTCGGCCACCTCGAGGGCGTCACCGATCCTGAGACCAAGCGCAAGATCATCGGCCGCGAGTTCATTCGCGCGTTCGAAAAGGTACAGCTTGATCTCGTCGCAGAGGCGAAGGCTTCTGGCGAAAAGGTGAAGTTCCTCGTGCAGGGCACCCTGTACCCCGACGTCGTTGAGTCGGGTGGCGGATCAGGCACCGCAAACATCAAGTCGCACCACAACGTCGGTGGCCTCCCAGAGGATCTCGACTTCGAACTCATCGAGCCGCTTCGCGCGCTCTTCAAGGATGAGGTTCGTGCGATTGGTCGCGAACTTGGTATCCCCGAAGAAATCGTCGGCCGTCAGCCGTTCCCCGGCCCAGGCCTGGGTATCCGCATCGTTGGCGAGGTGACCCGTGATCGCCTTGAGGTGCTTCGCGAGGCTGACGCGATTGCCCGCGAGGAGCTCACCGCTGCTGGTCTCGATCAGACAATCTGGCAGTGCCCGGTTGTTCTGCTCGCTGACGTTCGTTCGGTTGGCGTCCAGGGTGATCACCGTACCTACGGTCACCCCATCGTGCTGCGTCCTGTCTCGTCGGAAGACGCGATGACCGCAGACTGGACCCGTGTTCCGTACGATGTGCTCGCGCGCATCTCGAACAAGATCACCAACCAGGTGCCTGAGGTCAACCGAGTTGTACTCGACGTGACCTCGAAGCCGCCCGGGACCATCGAGTGGGAGTAATCTCACCCGCATGCTTGGCTAACCGCTGAGTGAATTGAGGAGCCGCACCTAATTGGTGCGGCTCCTCTTTTTTGTGCGCGTGCTTGTGGACTCCTACCTCGCGAAAAGGGGCGTTTCTGCCGAGAAGGCCCTTTTCATGCGTATGAAAGGCCTGTCTGTGTCAGAACGTGCTGTTCTCGCGATGTTGAGCTTTGTGAGCCGGGATCCGCGCACAGGGCCCCGCGAGCTGGGATCCGCTGGTCCGCGAGCACGCCAGCCGCCCACCCCAAGACACAGCAAAAGGGGTGGAGCACCGAATGGTGCTCCACCCCTGATCCGCGCTCCTGAGAGCGTCAGTAGCTAGCTGTGTAGCCGACTGTTAGTCGTTGCCTCGCAAGATCGCGATGATGCGGAGGATCTCAACGTAGAGCCAGATCAGCGTGACCATAATGCCGAATGCTGCGCTCCAGCCCCACTTCTCGGGGACGCGGTTCTGCACACCGTTCTGAATCATCTCGAAGTCCATGACGAGCGAGTACGCGGCGAGGGCGACAGCAAGCAGACCGATGACGACACCGAGGGGGAAGCCGAAGATGGTTACACCACGCAGGCCCCAGGGGTTGTCGTTGATGCCGGTCAGCATGAGGATGAAGTTGATGAGCGAGAAGACGCCGTAGCCGACCATTGCGATCAGGACGATCTTGGTCATACGCGGGCTGGTGCGAACCTTACCGCTGCGGAAGAGCAACAGGGTAACGCCGAATACGGCAAACGTGCCGATGACGGCCTGCGAGACGATGCCCGCCCACTGCGCTTCGAAGATCATCGAGATGCCGCCAAGGAACAGACCCTGGAACGCGGCGTAACCGATGATGAGCGGCACACTCGGCTGCTTCTTGAACGAGTTCACGAGACCGAGCACGAGGCCTACGATCGCGCCAACAAACGGGATGAATGGCATGGTTGGCGTTGCCATCCAGCCAACTGCCGCGAACGCAACAGTCAGGATGAAGAGGAACACCGTCTTGGAGATGGTGTTCTCGTAGGTCATCGGTGAAGATGACGCGGGCATTGTGGGCGCACCTGCGGGTACGCCAGCACCGGGTGCCGCGCCTGCCGGCGTATCGACGCCAGGACGGTTCACCTCGGCTGCAGGCTGATCATAGATACGGCGCAGTTCATCAGCGGTGAGGTTCTGCTTGCCATTCAGCGCGGGGTTCTTCGAGAAGGCGGGATTGCTCATTGTGGTGGTCGAGTCCTTTCCAGGGCTTGTACTACTTATCTAGCGTAGCGAAGGAGGGGTGTTACTGGGCTGAGTTTTTGCCTCAGACCGGCGGCTTTTCTGTGATTGGCGGATCCGCGCCGAGAGTGTCCCCTATGCATCTGAGGGCGAGTGTCGCGACAAGAACTCAAACATTGCGGTGTCATCGACGCCGGGGAACGTACCGGTCGGCAGGGGAGAGAGCACGTGCGCGTGCATGCGCGCGCTTGGCCACGCCTTTCCTTCCCAGCGGGCACGGAGGTCAGTAGGTGCGGTCCGGCAGCACGCCGGATCCGGGCACGTTGACGCCTCGCGCATGCTGGTGTCTCGGCCGCGGAACCAGCGTGAGTCGTCGAACGAGACGCCACAGGCGATCGCGAAGTTCCCTGCGTCAGCTTGGCCAGTCTGCACGCTCGTCCAGAACGTCCCGTTCGGGGTATCCGTGTACTGATAGAACTCACTCGTACGGTCAGTGCGATTGAATGCCGTGCGGCCACCCCACTTCGCGCAGAGCAGCTCGCCCTCGATGGAGCCGTCCTCATCCGTGGGGAAGGGAAGACCGTCATTCGCGTATCCGCGCTGGAGGGCGCCCACTGCATCGGTGCGATAGTGATGCACGCGCAAATCAAGGTGGCGTGTGGCGAGGTTCGAGAAGCGGTGCGCCGCTGCCTCGTGTGTGACGCCGAAGGCGTCGCGGAAATCTTCAATCGCGAGGTTGCGGTTCCGCTTCGCGTACTGCAAGAACTCGACCGCGCGTGCTTCGGGAATGAGGCAGGCTGAAGCGAAGTAGTTGATCTGCAGTCGCTGCTGGAGGAATTCTGCGTAGCTTGCGGGCTTGCCATGACCGAGCACGCGGTGTCCCATCGCCTGCAGCGCAAGCGAGCGAAGGCCGTGGCCGCCTGGAATCGATGCAGGTGGCAGATAGATACGGCCGTTCTCAAGGTCGGTCATGCTGCGGGTGTTCTCGGGAAGATCGTCGACGAAGATCAGGGTGAACCCCAAGAGTTCACCGAGCATCGCCACTTCCCGGTGCGTCACGGCGCCATTGCCGTGCCCGATTCGGCGCATGAGGTCAGAAGCAAGCAGTTCAACATCGGGCAAGTAGTTGTTGCGTTCTTGCATTTGAGTGCGGATCACGGTGTTCGCACGACGTGCCTCCTCAGAGGTGGAGGCCGCAGCACGGCTGCGTCGCGCAAGTTCCTGATGCATGCCGACGAGGGTTGCAAGGGTTTCGTCACTCAGACTGCGTGGTGCGCGGACATGGGGGAGACCAAGCCGCTGGTATGACGGTGTTGATTGCGCGCGTTCCAACTCAATCTCGAGTCGGCTGCGCTCGTCAGGGGCCTCACGAGACAGCAAATCTCCCGGCTCAATCTTGAGTTCTCGTGCAAGAGCCTGAATCAATACAAGTTTTGGCTCGCGACGACCGTTTTCGATGTGCGAGATCTGGCTCGCCACGACACCTACACGCTCACCAAGTTGCTCCAGCGTGAAGCCCGCATGCGTGCGATAGTGCCGAAGTCGCTTGCCAAGGATCATTCGGTCCATATCCGCGCCAGAAAGTGTCGGAGTATCCTGAGGTGCCATGAAATTCACTGTACGTCAAAAAAGCTGAATTTTTACAGCCGATTTGGAAAATAGCGGGTGAACTTGTGGGGGAAGATGGTTGTACACGCCTGAATAAGGTGCGGTTTCACTCCAAGGAGATACATCACTCATGGGTAATGACCTGAACTACGCAGCGCTCGTACGTGCAGAAGCGAAGACCGGCAATGAAGAGGTACTGAGCTGGGTGACTGAGGTCGCCGAGCTGACTCAGCCAGATGCTGTGCTGTGGTGCGATGGTTCGCAGGACGAATGGAACCGCATCACCTCGGAAATGGTTGAGGCCGGCACGCTCATTGCACTGAACAAGGACATCCGCCCCGGAAGCTTCCTTGCGCGTTCGAACCCGAACGATGTCGCTCGCGTTGAGGATCGGACCTTCATCTGCTCGGAAAACGAAGTAGACGCAGGCCCCACGAACAACTGGGCTGCTCCCGATGCTATGAAGGCGGAGCTCATGCCCCTCTTCGAAGGCTCGATGCGCGGTCGCACGATGTACGTTGTACCGTTCTCGATGGGTCCCGTTGGTGGCGCAATCACGCAGCTTGGTATCGAGATCACCGATTCGCCCTACGCTGTGCTGAATATGCGCATCATGACCCGCATGGGTCAGGCTGCGCTTGATGGCATCACCCCGGGTTCGGAGTGGGTCCGTACCGTTCACTCGGTAGGTGCACCGCTCGTTGACGGCGCTGAAGACGTCGCGTGGCCCAGCAACGACACGAAGTACATCACGCACTTCCCTGAAACCCTCGAGGTGTGGTCGTACGGTTCGGGCTACGGCGGAAACGCGCTGCTCTCGAAGAAGTGCTTCGCGCTCCGTATCGCATCGGTTATGGGCAAGAACGAGGGCTGGCTCGCAGAGCACATGCTCCTCCTGAAGCTCACGAACACCGAGACCGACAAGGCATATCACCTGTCTGCGGCATTCCCCTCGGCATGTGGCAAGACGAACCTCGCAATGCTTCAGCCCACCATTCCCGGCTGGAAGGTCGAGACCATTGGTGATGACATTGCATGGCTCCGCCCCGGCAAGGACGGTCGCCTCTACGCGATCAACCCAGAGGCTGGCTTCTTCGGTGTTGCTCCCGGCACCGGTGAATCGACCAACCCTGTTGCAATGGAGACCCTCTGGGGCCACACCATCTACACCAATGTTGCGCTCACCGATGACGGTGACGTGTGGTGGGAGGGCAAGACCGACGAGGTTCCCGATCACCTCATCGATTGGCTCGGCAACGACTGGACTCCCGACTCAGGCCGTGTGGCTGCGCACCCAAACTCGCGCTTCACTGTGCCTATCCAGCAGACCCCGACCCTCGCGCAGGACTGGTACGAGCAGGACGGCGTTCCGCTCGACGCCATCCTCTTCGGCGGTCGCCGCGCGACCAACGTTCCCCTCGTAGCTCAGTCGCTCTCGTGGGAGCACGGCGTATTCGTTGGCGCAACGATTTCGTCTGAGAAGACCGCTGCACAGGAGGGCACCGTTGGCGAGCTTCGCCGCGATCCCTTCGCGATGCTTCCCTTCTGCGGCTACAACATGGCTGACTACTGGGGTCACTGGCTCGAGATGGGCGAGATCCTTGGTGAGAACGCTCCCAAGATCTTCCAGGTCAACTGGTTCCGTAAGGGTGACGACGGTCGCTTCCTGTGGCCTGGCTTCGGTGACAACTCGCGTGTGATCGACTGGATCATTCGCCGCGTTGAGGGTGAGCACACCGGCCGTAAGACCGCAATTGGCACCGTCCCTGCAGAGGGCGAACTCAACCTTGACGGCATCGATGTGCCCGAGGCTGACCTCGAGGAGCTGTTCGCTATCGATCCCAAGTCGTGGCTCGCAGAGGCAGACCTGACCGAAGAGTTCTTCGCTCAGTTCGGCGATCGTGTTCCCGCAGCGCTGAATGATCAGCTCAACGGTCTGCGTGACCGCCTGAGCAACTAAGTCTCAGTACAACGTAGGAGGCCCCCACCAACCGGTGGGGGCCTCCTACGTTTGTGTGCCGTGCGCGCGGTGACCGGCAAACGTTACATCGTGAGGGCGATCATCGCGAAGATCGAGAAGCCGAGGGTGATGCATGGAATCGCGACGGTAGCGATTGAGAAGCCCAAGCCGACGCGTGCTGGGCGCGGGTGCGTCGTGGCTTTCAGCGCCTTGGTCGCCAGAACGATGCCGACGATACCAGCGGCCATGGCTGCGAACGGCATGATGAAGATCAGGCCGCTCACGAGCATTCCTATGCCGGGGATGAACGGCGAGATCATGGCAACAACAGTTGCGCTGAATGCGATGAGGCCGAAGCGGAATGCGACGACCTCGGGGGCCTTTCGCTGTGACGCCGGCACATCAGCCTGTGCGAGTGGTGCGCTTGTGGCGACTGTCGCGGGGCTTGGGGTTACGTGCGTTTCGTTCATGCCCTAATCATTACCCGAGGTTTAGCCGAGCGGGGGAACTTGGCCGGTTTCCGCCACCGGGGTATGAAAGGCATCGGCAAACAACGGGTGTTGCGCGCAACTGATATGCAACTTGTATTGCGATGTAGATAGGGGGGGATCAAGCCTTCCAGAGCAAGGAGCCGGAATTGATTCTCGTTAGCGTGAATCAGTCCCGGCCCCAGGCAAGTTTGGGTTGTGAACCTAGCTGTTCAAATTTGCGAGCGCGTAATCGGCCTCTTCAGCGGTGAACTGTTCGCCGTATTCGCTGACAAGCTGATCCCGGATCGCATTTGGGGACATAGCCATCAGGTCCTGGTATTCCTTCGCTTTTTCAAGGGCGTTACGGTTCCAGTCTGTCTTGACGTTGTCAACCGCATACTGGCCTGCTTCGGCGGAGAACTGCTCGCCGTACTCCGAGGTGAGCTGATCATAGAGGCCAGCCTTGCTCATATGCATAGTGTTTGCGTACAGGTCGGCCTTGGTGAGCGCCGAAGTGAACTCGACGGGAACGTCTGTCGGTGCAGGCGCAGGTGTGTCGGAGGGTGCTTCTGTGTCGTTCTCAGGGATGACCGGCTCTGGGGTGACGAGCTCCGGTGATTGAATCGCTGGCGATTCTGCAAGAACATTGACCGCAGCGCCAACACCAATGGTGGTGACGCATGAGGTGACGAATCCGACCGCAGCGAGGATCAAGCCTGTAAGCGCGAGCGCCTTCGGCTGCTTCTTCACGAGTGCCATAATGCCAAGCACAATGCCTGCGGCGCCAATAATGATGCCGACAATCGGCATCAGGCCTGTGAGGAAGCCAGCGATACCAACGATCAACGCAGAGATTGCGAGGCCTTTTGCTGCGGGTGCAGCCGGAAAGGCCGTTGCTGCCACGGTAGGTGTCGGTGCATACTGTGCGGTGCCGGTGGCCTGGGTTGGTGGCGCGTATGTGACCGGCGTCTCATTCGCGGCAGGCTCGAGTTCTGGGGCAGGGACGGCCTGCGTTGGCTGCTCTGGCGTAGACGTTGATTCGTTATTGTTCACGCCTCACATTCTCGCAGCAAATGCATAAGAAATCTAATGCTTAAGCCGGTGCTGCCCTATGCGGGATACGTGCGAAATGCACCAGGCGTGCCGGTGAAAGCGTCGAATAAACGCCGGATTGCGCGATGCGTATGTGGATGAGAACTTGAGGAAATCTACCCGGATCTCACGTTTCTTGTCCCCCCACTGGGATTCGAACCCAGACTTTGCTGATTTTAAGTCAGCTGCCTCTGCCAGTTGGGCTATAGGGGGAGTGCGAGCAACCTCTCGCAACCACCAAAGCATAGTCCTTCCAGAGGCAAGGTGTACTGTGGCTGCGTGGCGTTTGCGAAGATGGTTCTGATTGTTGCCCTGCTCATTGCGGCTGGCCTCGGGTTGTTTTTGCGGATCCGCGCCTCACTCAGGGAGCGCGCTCGCGTTCGTGCTGCGTTTCAGGCCGAGTTGGAACGCGATCTGCGAGAACTGTAAGACCCGATTTCTGCAAGTTGTCTACAACTAGCCAAATCGACACAGCTGATTCATGGACTCGGTGGATAGACTGACCCTATGAACGGCGGAATGATTGCACTCCTCATCGCAGTGGGCCTCGTGGTGGTCCTTGGTATCTACGTGTGGGCGACCTACAACTCGCTCGTCACGCTCAAGGTTCGCGTTGACGAGGCTTGGAGTGACATCACGGTGCAGCTGAAGCGCCGTGCTGATCTGATCCCCTCGCTCGTTGAATCGGTGAAGGGCTATGCCGCGCACGAGGAAGGCGTTTTCTCTGCTGTCACAAAGGCGCGTGCTGAGACCATTTCGGCTCAGGGACCCGCTGAAGCATCGGTCGCCGAAGGCCACATGCAGAATGCGCTGAAGAGCATCTTCGCGGTTGCAGAGGCGTACCCGCAGCTGCAGGCCAGCCAGAACTTCCTACAGCTACAGTCTGAGCTTGTCGACACTGAGAACAAGATTCAGGCTTCGCGCCGCTTCTACAACGGTGGAGTGCGTGAGTACAACACCAAGATTCAGGTGTTCCCGAACAACGTCTTTGCAGGCGGTATGGGATTCAAGCAGCGCGAGTTCTTTGAGGTACAAGACGTTGCTGCAATCTCGGAGCCCCCGCGTATTCAGTTCTAATCACCGCACTCTGAAGGGCTAAGAGGGCACCCGCGTGTACAGCGCAATTCGAAAGAACAAGATCAACAGTGTGCTCATTATTCTGTTGTTCTTGGCAGTAATCGGCGGTCTTGGTTGGCTCGCCTCCTATATCTATAACTCGTGGACGATCGTCATTTGGGTGATGGTCTTCGCCTGCGGTTTCGCGTTGTTCCAGTACTTCGCAGCTGGCAAGCAAGCGATCATGATGAGTGGTGCCCAGCGCATCACGCAGGCAGACAACCCCCGGCTATACCGGATCGTTGAGAACCTTGCGATCACCACTGGCACTCCGATGCCCGAGGTGTATATCGTGCATGATCCTGCACCGAACGCGTTCGCGACCGGTCGTGATCCCAACCATGCGATGGTGGCTGCAACGACGGGCCTGCTCGACATGATGACGGACTCCGAACTCGAAGGCGTTATGGCGCACGAACTCGGACACGTGCGCAATTACGACATCCGTGTCTCGATGATTGTGTACGGTCTTGTGGTCGCTGTCGGCATGATCAGCGACATGCTCGTTCGTATGGTGTTCTTCAGCCGGAACAATAACAACAACAATCCTGTGGTGATGATCTTTGGAGTATTGGCGATGCTCGTTGCTCCGCTGGTGGCGAGCATGGTGCAGCTCGCTGTCTCGCGCCAGCGCGAGTACCTCGCAGACGCGACGGGCGCACTGACGACCCGCCACCCGGAGGCGCTCGCGAGTGCCCTGCACAAACTGTCCACCTACGGCCAGCCGATGCAGAAGCAAAACTCCAGCATGGCGCATCTATGGATCGCGGATCCGCTGAAGCCCGGCCTCACCCAGCGGCTCTTCGCGACGCACCCGCCGATTCCCGATCGCATTCGCCGCCTGCTCGACATGGGCGACAAGTTCTAAACCACCGTTAGGTCTAGATACCAGGTACGTCGCAGGCGTAAGGTGGTGGGCAACCGAAGGAGCCCAACGACGTGTCAACGATGTTCAGATCACTTTCGATTCGGAACTATCGGATCTGGTTCATCGGAGCCCTGGTCTCGAATATTGGCGCGTGGATGCAAGCGACCGCTCAGAACTGGGTGGTCCTGACCGAGCTGACAGAAAACGATGCGACCGCTGTGGGCATCACGATGGCGCTGCAATTCGGGCCACAACTCCTGCTCGTTCCGCTCAGTGGGGCAGTGGCAGACCGCTGTGACCGCCGCAAGGTGCTCTTCGTTACGCAGTCGCTGTTAATGGTGCTTGCCTGCGCCCTTGGCCTGCTGCTCGTACTTGGCACAGCTGAGCTTTGGCATCTGTATCTCTTCGCGCTCGGGCTCGGCATCGTCAATGCGTTCGACACCCCTTCACGTCAGGCTTTTGTATCGAATCTGGTCGATCAGACAGAGCTCTCAAACGCGGTCGCGCTCAATTCCGCCTCCTTCAACTCGGCTCGCCTGGTGGGGCCTGCAGTTGCCGGTCTACTCATTGCTGGAGTGGGCTCCGGCTGGGTCTTCATCATTAACTCGGCCTCCTTCGTTGCGATGCTGCTCGCGCTTGCCGCGATCCGCGTCACCGCAGCGTCAGAGGCGACCGTGCAGGCGCAGCCCGCAGAGGGAAACCAGCTCATTGCCGGTTTCAAATATGTGTGGATGCGGCGCGATCTGCTGGTGATCTTTATCATCGTGTTCCTCGTGGGAGCATTTGCGATGAACTTCCCGGTGTATTCCTCGACGATGGCCGTGGAGTTCGGCCGCGGCGCCGGTGAGTACGGAGTGCTTTCTTCGGTGCTGGCGATCGGGTCGCTATCTGGCGCCTTGCTCGTGGCGCGGCGGCCAGCCGCGAGGATGCGTGTGGTCGTGCTGTCAGCGGGTGGTCTGGGGCTTGCAGCCCTCATCGCGGCGCTGATGCCCACGTTCTGGACGTTTGCGCTTTCTCTCGTGCTGCTTGGCTACTGCACCTCTACGCTGCTCTCAACCGCGAACGGCTTCGTGCAAACCACGACAGATCCATCGATGCGGGGCAGAGTGCTCTCCCTCTACTTTGCCGTGCTCATGGGCGGTACCCCGCTCGGGGCGCCTGTGGCGGGAGCCGTCGCGGACCATTTCGGTCCGCGTTGGGCGCTTGGCGTCGCAGCGATCGCAGGCTTGCTTGCATGCTTGATTGGCGTTGGCTGGTGGTTTATCGGTCGTGGGCTGCGGGTTCGAGTGCGGATCGGATCCGCGCCCCACTTTGTTGTCACCCACGCAGGGCGACCAACGACAGCCGAACCAAGTGCGGTGCAGGATGAGACACTCACTGCACCACTCCAGGTGCTCCGTCGCCAGCCGCTCCCAGTGGGAGATGTGAGTTCCGTCCCAGAGAATGGACCGCTGGCAGATGGTCTGACTGGGCCGATTTCACTCCCGAAATTGCCAGAACCCGACGTTGAAGACCCTGGCGCGCCCGGTAAAAAATAGTGACTTTCGCGAATAAACCTGAGGTTCCTGCGACTCGCAGATGATTCCGTTGATTTATGACTGCTTTTTACGATGACGGGAGTAAGGTTATCCGTGGTACTTCGGCGGGTCTCCGCCGTCTGATTCTTCGAATACACCGGAGCGATACAAGTGAGCGATTTCCTCGCATCTGAGACGCGTACCGAGACCGATTCTCTCGGCAGCGTCGAAATTCCCGCACAGGCCTACTGGGGTGTGCATACCGCGCGTGCAAACGAGAACTTCCCGATTGCTCGTCGACCGATCTCGGTATACCCCGATTTCGTTCGTGCATTTGCTTGCGTTAAGCAGGCCGCTGCTCGTGCGAACAACGAGATTGGCGTACTGGATGACGAGCGCACGAAGCTCATCGACCAGGCGTGTGAAGAGATCAAGAGCGGCATGTTCCACGACCAGTTCGTCGTAGGTGTCGTTCAGGGTGGCGCAGGCACCTCGACGAATATGAACGCGAACGAGGTTATTACCAACCGCGCGCTCGAGCTCGCAGGCCACACTAAGGGTGACTACTCGTTCATTAACCCGAACGATCACACCAACCACAGCCAGTCGACCAACGACACCTACCCGACCGCAATCAAGATTGCGCTCGCGTTCTCGCTGACGTCGCTGCTTGACGAGCTCACGCTCCTCGCAGACTCGTTCCAGAACAAGGGCCGCGAGTTCTCGCACATCGTCAAGGTTGGCCGCACCCAGCTGCAGGACGCCGTTCCCATGACCCTCGGCCAGGAGTTCAACGCGTTCGGCGTGACCCTGCGCGAGGACGTTGACCGCTTGAAGGAAGCAGTTTCGCTGCTCCGCGAGGTCAACATGGGCGCAACCGCAATCGGTACCGGTATCAACGCTCCCGTTGGTTACAAGGAATCGGTCATCAAGCACCTTGGTGAGATCACCGGGCTTGACCTCATCACCGCAGGCGACCTCATTGAGTCGACCAGCGACACCGGCGTATTCATCACTTTCTCGGGTGCGCTCAAGCGCACCGCGATGAAGCTGTCGAAGATCTCGAACGATCTTCGCCTGCTCTCGTCGGGCCCGCAGGCTGGCCTCGGTGAGATCAATCTCCCCGCACGCCAGGCAGGCTCTTCGATCATGCCCGGTAAGGTCAACCCCGTCATCCCTGAGTCGGTCACCCAGGTGGCATACTCGGTCGCTGGCTGCGACGTGACTGTTTCAATGGCAGTTGAGGCTGGACAGCTCCAGCTCAACGCTTTTGAGCCGATCATTGCTCACTCGCTGTTCCAGTCGATCGTCTGGCTCGAGCGCGCATGCCAGACGCTCCGCGTCAACTGCGTCGATGGCATCACCGCTAACGAGGATCGCCTCGAGGACATCGTAGGCCGCTCGGTCACCGTCATCACGGCACTCGCACCGGTTATCGGCTACGCAGCGGCAGCAAAGCTCGCGAAGGAAGCACTCGCAACCAACGCAAAGGTTTCTGACCTCGTGCTCGCTGCTGGCCTGCTCGATCAGGAGCAGCTCGACGAGCTGCTTCAGCCAGCAAAGCTTGCTGGTCTGTCTGACTAGTTCAGGCGCGCACTAGCCAAGCGCTAGGTGCACCCACGTGTGGGGTCCGGGGCATATGTCCCGGGCCCCACACGTGTTTTGGGAAGTGCGCGCCGCAGGGATCCGTGTGGTGGCCGCCAGGCTCGCACCACAGTGAGTGCAGCCGTCATGCCAGCCCGAAAGCATTTCGCCAGCCTCTGCCATGTTCAGACCGGCTCATCAAAACCCAACCCCGCGAAAAGAACCGTTTCCAACAAAACACCCCTTTCAGCGGTCAGAAACCCCTTGTTTTGTGTGAAAGGGGCCTCCTCGAGGGTGTGACTCTTCGCCTGCACGCGTGATCGCGTTCCAGGTGAGTGAGATCTACGAACAGACCTTGCGACCCCGCCCCTGACGCCTCTTCCTCTGCGCCCGCACACACTGCGCGAAGATGAGAAGTTCACCCGTTGCCCCGATCCGCCAACGAAAAATGGCCCCCGGCATGATGCCGAGAGCCATTATCACCGCGGGAATTCCGCATGGATACCGTACTTAGTCTGCTTCGACGCAGTACGAGCGAAGCTCACCGATCTTCTCGATCGTAACCGTCACGGTTGAACCGGGGGTCAAGTACAGCGGTGGCTTGCGCGAACGGCCTGCTCCGCCTGGCGAACCGGTCGAGATGAGCGTTCCTGGCAGCAGCGTGAGCTCCTGCGAGAGTGAAGCAATCAGCTCTGCCACGGTGCGGACCATGAAGCCTGTGGTCGAGTCCTGGACGCGCAGATCGTCAACGTCGGTCGTGATAGCGAGCGCCTGGGGGTCTGGGATCTCATCTGCGGTCACGACGACCGGGCCCACCGGGGTGAAGGTATCGAACGACTTGCAACGCGCCCACTGGGGCTCCTGGAACTGGATATTGCGTGCCGTGATGTCGTTGACCGCGGTATAGCCAAAGACGTAGTCGAGGGCCTCTTCAGGCGTGACATTCTTCGCTGGCTTTCCAATGATGACACCGAGCTCGGCCTCGTAGTCAACCTCCCGGCTGATGTTGAGGGGGAGCTTGACCTCTGCCTCGTGAGCATTGAGCGAGTTCGGGAACAGCGAAAACAGCACGGGGCCGGAGTCGTTATCGAGGCTCAGCTCGCTCGCATGCTCGTCGTAGTTGAGGCCAACCGCGAGGATGCTTGGAGGATTGATGGTGCCGGGGCCGTAAACCGCGTCATCAACTGCGATGCCTGCGTCGTCGGGAGCCTTTGTGATCGCGTCAGCAAGTCGCGCCTGAGCGTCTGCACCGAGCTCAATGAACTCCTGCAGAGTGTTCGCCTCGAAGCCGAAGTCTGCGACACGTACATAGCGGTCGCCGTGCTGAACAACCAGCACGGGCGAAGAATCTGGGGTCAAAGCTATATGCGCGAATCTCACCATCCCAGGGTATCGGACGAAGGTCCAGCTTGCTGAATGGCTCGACGGAACCGGTGAAAGTCATGAATTTCGTGCTCTCCTGTCAGCGAAATCGGTGGCAGTTCAGGTCGAATGCAGTAAGAATGGTGACATGACGAATTCGCTCAACAAGCCTGAAATTGACGCACCTGAGGGTCCGGCTCCCGCAACGCTCGAGATCATCGATCTTGTCGAGGGTGACGGCGCCGAGGCGCTTGCAAGCTCGACCGTCGACGTTCACTACCTTGGCGTCGAGTACGACTCTGGCGAAGAGTTCGACTCCTCGTGGGGTCGCGGCGAGTCGATCAACTTCCCGCTCCGCGCGCTCATCCAGGGCTGGCAGGTCGGCATCCCCGGCATGAAGGTCGGCGGCCGCCGCAAGCTCGTTGTTCCTCCCGCGCAGGCATATGGCACCGCAGGTGGCCACCCCCTCGCAGGTAAGACTCTGATCTTCGTGATCGATCTTCTCGGTGTGAGCTAAGCCTCAGCCCCGTGGCGTAACGCCCCGTCCGCTCTGTTCGAGCGCGGACGGGGCGTTTTTGTTATGGCATTGAAATCGGCAGACGATACCAGAGATCGTTGATTCTGAGTTTTACCTGATAACGTGTGTCTGTTAAATAGTTGCGAATTCATATACCGAATCCGTAGCTCATCAGCGTTCTGACCAAGTAACTCAAGGAGTACGCAGTGGCTCAAGCCTCCGCTCAGCAGACTGAACCGAAGGGCGCGCTCGACCGCTTCTTCAAAATTTCCGAGCGTGGATCCACCATCGGCACCGAGGTGCGCGGCGGTCTCGTGACGTTCGTCACGATGGCCTACATCGTGATCCTCAACCCGATCATCCTCTCGGGAAAGCCTGACGTCGCAGGCAACATGCTCGACTTCGGTCAGGTCAGCGCGGTCACCGCCCTCACCGCCGGTGTCATGACGATTCTCTTCGGCCTGGTTTCGCGACTGCCTTTCGGCTTCGCAGCCGGCCTGGGCATTAACGCGTTCCTCGCGTTCTCGGTAGTCCAGGAAGTCACCTGGCCCGAGGCAATGGCAATCGTAGTGATCAACGGTGTGCTCATCGTGCTCCTCGCGGCTACTGGCCTGCGACGTATGATCTTCGACGCGGTTCCCGTTGAGCTCAAGCTTGCGATCACCGTCGGTATTGGTTTCTTCATCGCCTTCATCGGCTTTGTGAACGCAGGATTTGTGACCGCAACCGGTCAGAACTCGCCCCCTGTTGGCCTCGGTCAGGGTGGCTCGATCGCAACGATCCCGACACTGATCTTCGTCATCACCCTCGTGCTCACCGGCGTCCTCGTCGCGGCAAAGGTCAAGGGTGGCCTTCTCATCGGTCTCGTTACCGGAACCATCATTGCGGTCATCGTCGAGGCTGTCGCTCACCTCGGACCGCAGATTGGTGCTGACGGCGAGTTCAACGCTGGCGGCTGGGGACTCACCGTTCCCGAGCTTGGCTCGGCACCCTTCAGCGTTCCCGATCTGAGCCTCGTTGGCGCAGTGAGCTTCGACTTCAGCAAGGTCGGCACGATCACCGTCATCATGCTGGTCTTCACGCTCCTCTTCACGAACTTCTTTGATGCAATGGGCACCATGACCGGTCTCTCGCGCGAGGCAAACCTCGCTGACGAGAAGGGCAACTTCCCCCGCCTCAAGTCGGCACTCGTTGTCGAGGGTGTCGGCGCAATCGCCGGTGGCCTCACCTCGTCGTCGTCGAACACCGTGTTCGTCGAGTCGGGCGCAGGTATCGGCGAGGGTGCTCGAACCGGATTTGCAAACATCGTGACCGGTCTGCTCTTCTTCGTTGCGATGTTCTTCACACCGCTCACCGGTATCGTTCCGACTGAGGTTGCTGCAGCGGCACTCGTAATCGTCGGCGCGATGATGATGGCACAGGTGAAGAACATTGATCTCACCGACTTCCGCATCCTCCTCCCGGTCTTCCTGACCGCTGCAGTGATGCCGATGACCTACTCGATCGCAAACGGCATCGGTGCGGGCTTCGTCTCATACGTGCTCGTGAACGCGTTCAGCGGCCGCGCAAAGAAGATCCACTGGCTCCTCTGGATCGTGGCAGTAGGCTTCATGATCTTCTTCGCACGTGCACCGTTCGAAGCGATGATCGGCCTGTAACCACCCAGGCGCCCGTATGGGCATCGCGGATCACGGCCCCGAACTCAATGAGTCCGGGGCCGTTTTCGTTTCTGAATGTGGAGATATTCGGCGGGACGTGCGGAGTTCCTGCCGTCTCGGGCGCGGATCGTGTTGCCAGCGGCGCAGCTAGGCACGGAGCATGATCCGTAATGCAGATCACAACGGCCCGCTCGTACGCGGGAATGTGAAGGCTGAACACGGAAAGCAGCCGATTCTCTACTGCAACTCTGGCTATTGGCTTCTTCCCGTTCGCGCGTGAAAGTAACTTTTCACCTGTCCACTTTTCTGCTTACGGGACGGAAGGCCGTTACACAACGATGAATACCGAGCTTGATACAGGCGATGTGTCTGCAACGCAGCACAGTCGGCACCGCCTGAACTGGGGCGCCCGTACGCCGACTCAGACCCCGATCGACTTTCATCGAATGTTTCAGCTGTTTCCACGTGATGGTGACCCTGGCCGCGTAGCAATTAATGCGCTGCTTTTTGACTCATTTACCATCGCGCAATTCAAGTGCGGACCGGTGTCGATGGTGCGTGAACGGCGTGCAGTGGGGAGCGGTGAGCGCTTCTGGCTGATTCTGTGCACCAAGGGCCGTCTCGATATTTCCATGGCTGGCAAGCCGCTCGCCGCATTCAGCGAACAGTTCTTTGTCGTTCCACCAGGGGATGAACGCTTGACCTTCATGGTGCCCGAGTACTGCGAGGGGATGCTGTTCACATTTCACCGCAGTGAGGTCGAGCCGCTGCGGCCCGAGGCCGCGAAACTGCGAGAAGAGACGCTCCGGGCGCCGCTGGGGCGAGCCTCATTTGGCTACCTGAAGGGCATTCTCGACAGCGACAGTGGCACGATCGGCGATGACACCACCACGCTGCGCACGCTCGTGCGAGAGGTTGCGCGCGCGATCGTACGCACCTCAACGGTCGTAGATCCAGCCACGGAATGCCTGTTTGAGTCGGCGCAGTGGGTGTTGCAGGCCGAGTTCACGAACCCCGAGTTCAATGCCGCGCAGCTGGCCCAGCGTTTGGGAGTGTCTCGCAGTACGCTCGACCGTGCGTACTCTGCGCGCGGCTGCCGGATCGCGCAAGAGATTCGCCGGGCACGTGCGGAATACGCGAAATCACGGTTGGACCTGTACCCCAGCTGGAGTCGCAGCCTTGTCGCGCACCTCGCAGGCTTCGGGTCGGGGGTGTCTCTGCGACGTGCGCTTGAAGAGTTCAACCTGAAGCCATCGCGCTGAGTGGCAGGCTGAGGGCTAACGTGCTGGGTGCTGACCGCGCGGGCTACCTGACCGCTGCCCGAGCATGTGGTCAAGAACCTCGTCAAGTACCGCGAGACCGTCGCGTACGCCGCCTGGTGAACCCGGCAACGTCATGATGAAGGTTTTACCGGCGAACCCCGCGACCCCGCGGGTAAGTGCAGCATTCGGGGTGACAGTGGCACCCCGTGCCCGAAGTGCCTCGATCAACCCGGGAAGCTGTACTTCGAGCAACGGTGCAACCTGCTCAGGGGTGCCGTCAGACGGTGAGATCCCAGTGCCACCGGTGGTCAACACGAGTGCAGCTTCAGCGTCAATTGCCGCTCGTACCGCGTCGCCAACGGGCCTACCGTCGGCGACGACCGCTGCCACCGGGGTGCTGAACCCCCGGTCGTTGAGCCATTGCACGATGATTGGGCCCGTGAGATCCGCGGCAGTACCGGCAGCTGCGCTCGTCGAAGCCACGATGACGCGTGCCGCGCGTGCGCCCGGCTCAGTTGCGGCGATCACTCGACCGACCAGTCGCCGCTCTTGCCACCCGACTTCGACAGCACACGGGTACTTGAGATCACTGCCTGATGGTCGACAGCCTTGATCATGTCGTACAGAGTAAGCGCAGCAACGCTTGCGGCGGTGAGCGCCTCCATTTCCACGCCGGTGACGCCGCGAACGGTTGCCGAAGCGATGATCCGCACACTTGTTTCGCTCGGTTCAAAATCGATTGCGAGCTTAGTGATGGGAAGCGGGTGGCAGAGAGGAATGAGCTCCCAAGTGCGCTTTGCCGCCATGATGCCCGCGATGCGAGCGGTGCCAAGTGCCTCGCCCTTTGGCAGGTTGCCAGAGACGAGCTGTTTGATGACGTCTGCGCGGGTTTCCAAAATGGCTTCCGCCTGGGCGGTGCGCTTGGTGACTGCCTTCTCGGTGACATCGACCATGTGCGCGCTGCCGTCCTCACGAATGTGGGTGAGGTGCTGCTGGGGTTCGTTAGTCATGGAGTCTCCAGATTTCGACGTCGTCGCCGGTCGAGAGCGCAGAGACTCCCACCGGGATGTGAACAAGAACTTCGGCTGCGGCAAGATCCGCGAGCAGATGGGAGCTTGGTGGCGTGACGCGCACCTGGCCATCTGGCAATAGTCGCCCGCGGCGCAGCTGATGCTTGTGCGCTGGCGAGACGATATCGTGTGCGAGTTGGCGTACCGCTGTCGCGGCCCGGCCAGGCCTGCCAGCATATTCGCGCAGTACGGGCAGCAAGAAGCACTCTGCCGAAAGGGCACAGCTCACCGGGTTGCCAGGGAAACAGAGCGCGGTCATGGTTGCGGTCGCGCCGTCCGCGCTCGGCAACGTCAGCTGGCCTGCGCCCTGTGGCCCACCCGGCTGCATCGCGACGCCAGCGAAGGTCACACCGAAGCCGGTGAACGCATCGCGCACGACCTCGTAGGCGCCAGCGCTGATGCCACCGGAGGTGAGCAGCAAATCACACTCGGCAGCGTTTGCAACAACAACCGCGCGCAGATGCTCGGCGTCGTCTGGCACCCGCTGATGCACCACCTCGGCTCCTGCTTCGCGGAGCAGGGCGCTCAACATCGGAGTATTCGCATCGAAGATTGCGCCGGCTGGCAGCGTGCCTGCCGAGGTTTTCGCGATATCCGAGGCCGTGGACACCTCATCACCCGTCGACACAAGAAGAACCCGTGGGCGCTGGCGTACCGGCGCCATCTGAACGCCCGCGTTTGCAAGCAGACCGATGATTGGGGGCGTGATCCGCGTCCCCGCAGCAACAAGCTGCTCGCCGAGCGCGAGATCAGACCCCGCGTGCCTGACAAACTGATTGGCAGGTGGCGCTTCCGCGAACGAGACCGTGCCAGTCGGCGCGGGGTGACCAGCGCGCTGCAACTCGGTGAAACCTGGCGGGCCCGCCGCCTCGATCGGGATCACCGCGTCGGCACCGATCGGTACCGGCGCCCCGGTCATGACCGGCGCAGCGGTACCTGCAACATGCGTGAGTGGCGGATCACCAGCAGCGGTCGTGTGGCCGATTGTGAGGGTGAACGGCGCTTGACCCACAAAGTCAGCCGTGCGCACGGCGTAGCCATCCATCTGTGAGTTATCGAATGGCGGCAAGGGGAGGGTGCTCGTCAGCGGCTCCGCGATCACGCGGCCGGTGAGCGCGGGGTCGAGTACCGACAGCAACTCTGGCGTCGCGGCCGCACGGGCAGCGAGCACGGGGGCCAGCAAGGCCCGCACAATCTCTGTGTGCTCGGCGAGCGACCGCGGGCCGGCGCAGGTATCAGCAGCGGTCATCATTACCCGCCTGCAAACGCGGGGAGGACGTCGACGGTGTGCTCGTCATTGGGGCCGGTTTCTGTACCGGCAGCGACGAGGGCGCCACCGTCGCGGCGCACGGTGCCGTTTACGAGGAACGACCCCGACTTGAGCACGCGGGCAATCGCGTCGCCGTAGCGAGCGACGAGGTCTGAACGGAGGTCATCGAGAGATGGGAGTTCGCTCGCAAACTCCAAGACCTCTGCATCGCGGCCTGCCGCTTCCGCTGCGGCGGCGAAGTATCTGACGGTGATCTTCGACATGCTGCCATCGTACTGTGCTGGCAGGTCACACTGGCGCTCGCCGCAGTGTGTGCCGCAGGTGTGAATAGCAGTGCCGTGCACACCTAAGATGGGGACATGAACACCGCAAGGATCGCGCCGCTCGTAGAGCCGACCCCTGCGCTCACCGACGAGGCGCGAGCACGCGCTCACCGTCAGATCATTCTGCCTGGCTTCGGCGAGCTCGCTCAGCGGCGCCTGGCAGCGGCTCGGGTGCTCGTGGTCGGGGCCGGTGGCCTTGGCAGCGCGGTGGTTCCGTATCTGGCTGGCGCAGGCATCGGGCGGATCGGGATCATCGACGATGATCTCGTCGAGCTGTCGAACCTGCACCGCCAGGTTTCGCACGGCACGGCAGATATCGGCCGCCCGAAGGTGACCTCGCTCGCCGAGACCGTGCACGCGCTCAATCCCGCAATCTTGGTTGACGAACACCACCTGCGGCTTACGGTGGCGAACGCCCGCGGGATATTCGCCGATTACGATCTCGTGATCGATGGCAGCGATAACTTTGCGACGCGTTATCTCGTAAACGACGCCGCGCATCTCGCGGGCATCCCGCTCGTGTGGGGTGCGATTCTGCAGTACTCGGGGCAGGTGAGTGTTGCGTGGCATGCGAACGGGCCCGGATATCGAGATCTGTTTCCTGATCCGCCCGGTGCAGACGAGGTACTCAACTGCGCAGAGGGCGGCGTGCTCCCTGGGCTCTGCGGCACGGTAGGCTCACTGCTCGCGACCGAGGCTATGAAGCTCATCGCGGGGGTAGGTGATCCGCTCATCGGACGCGTGCTCACGTATGACGCACTCAGCGCCCGTACCCGAGAGATTCCGTACGGCCGTGACCCAGAGGCGGCAGCGATTACCGAGCTCGTTGACCTCGATGTCGCGTGTGCCGTCACTCGTGCTGGAGTATCCCAGGGCAGCGCACCTGATGACGCATCAATTCTTTCCGTCGACTCAGTTGATCTGGCGCGCCTGCTCTCCGATGCCGACGAACGCGCAGCTATCGACCTCATCGATGTCCGCAGTGTGGCAGAGTTTGCGGGCCGCCGCCTCACCGGTGCGCGTCACCACGACGTCAGCCGCATCGAGGCCGGAGATCTGCCCGTGCCAGGCGCTGCAGATCGAGTCACCATCATCTACTGCGAACGTGACCCCCGCTCGATCCGCGCAGCCAGCGCGCTCGCCGCAGCAGGCTGGGAGAACGTGACGTATTTGCGCGGCGGAATCGATGCCTTCGCGCGATCCGCCCCCGACCATATTGTGCGCGGATCAGCCACACCCACGAAAGGCTACTGACGTGTCAGCATCAGAAACTCAAGCAGCGCTCTACGCTCGCGTCACCGAGGACTTGCTTGATGAGACGGCGATCCGTGCTGCGGTGAACGCGGATGAGTGCGGTGCCCTCGTCATGTTTCACGGCATTGTGCGCGACCACGACGGCGGCAAGGGTGTTGCCGCGCTCGATTACCAGGCTCACCCTGATGCCGAGCGTTTCCTGCGAGAGTGTGTCGCTGAGGCAGCTTCCCGCACAGGCTTGCGGCTCGCAGCAGCTCACCGCGTAGGGGCGCTCAAGATTGGCGATGCGGCGCTCGTTGCCGCGGCATCGGCTCCGCACCGGGCAGAAGCGTTCGCCGCGATCGAAGAGCTGGTCGAGCGGATTAAGGCCGAGGTGCCGATCTGGAAGCGCCAGCACTTTGCCGACGGCATTTCTGAGTGGGTTGGGCTGTAGGCCGCACCCGATCCCAAGAAGTACCCGGCGCTCAGTAGCACCGGGCTAGCCCCCGATGTACGACATTTCGATGCGGTCGCGGTTGCCGGAGAGTTCGGCGCGCTGCTCTGAGTAACGGTCGTCACGTACCGCCCACAGCTCGGCGAGAGCCGCGACAATGGTGCGGTGATCCGCGCCCCCGCGAACGAGTGCGCGTAGGTCGAATCCGTGATCGGCGAAGAGGCACGTGAAGATCTGGCCGTCTGCTGAGATGCGGGCGCGCGTGCAGGTTCCGCAGAACGCCCCGGTGACGCTCGAGATGACGCCGATCTCACCGGCGCCGTCACGGTACTTCCAGCGCACGGCGGTCTCGCCAGGCCGCTCGGGTCCGATGCGTTCGAGCGGATGCACCGCGTCAATCGCACGCACGATCTCGGCCGAAGGCACGACCTCATCGAGTTTCCAACCGTTGGATGCACCAACATCCATGTACTCGATGAAACGGAGCGTGTGGCCGGTGCCGCGGAACCGTTCGGCGAGCGGAACAATCTCAGACTCATTCACGCCGCGCTTGATGACGGCATTGATCTTGATCGGTCCGAGGCCGGCATCGGCAGCGGCTGCAATGCCAGCAAAGACGCGGTCGAGCGGGAACCCGACGTCATTCATCTCCCGGAACTTCGCGTCATCGAGCGAATCCACCGACACCGTCACACGGTCGAGCCCGGCGGCCTTGAGCGCCGCGGCCTTCACCGGCAGGGCGGCGCCATTGGTTGTCAGTGCAAGATCTGGCTTGCGTCCGTCAGGGGTGCGGATCGCGGCAAGCCGCTCAATCAACCCCTCGATGCCGCGCCGTAGCAGTGGCTCGCCACCGGTGATGCGCAGCTTGTCAACGCCGAGTTCGACCGCGGCGCGCGCCACGAGTTCGATCTCCTCGAATGTGAGCAACTCTGAGCGTTCCATGAACTGGTAGTCGCGGCCAAAGATTTCCTTTGGCATGCAGTACACACAGCGGAAGTTGCAGCGATCCGTCACCGAGATGCGCAGGTCGCGCAGCCCACGTCCGCGCGCATCGACCAGGCCGGTTGAGGGCAGCTGAGCGATGCGGCGTTGGGAAGTCACGTTGCCATCCTGTCAGGCGTGGTGCGACCGCGCAGCACGACAAGCGCAATGACCGAGACCGAGACGAGCACGAGTGATAGCGCGAGGGCGATGTCTTGCGTCACACCGGCGCCGTTGAACGCGGTGTAGATCGCGAGGGGCACGGTGCGGGTGGTGCCTTCGGCATTGCCGGCGAAGAGCGCGGTTGCGCCGAATTCGCCGAGTGCACGCGTGAACGACATGATCGTGCCGGCAATAAGTCCTGGCGCGATGAGCGGCAGGGTGACGTGCCAGAGCACGGCAGTGGGGGATGCGCCGAGCGTCGACGCGGCCTCCTCGTAGGCAGGATCGAGCGAGCGTAGGGCTCCCTCAACCGAAATCACCAGGAACGGCAGTGCGACAAACGTCTGCGCAATCACGACCGCGGTCATGGTGAAGGGGATGCGGATCCCCAGCTCCGCGAGCCACCCGCCGATGAGACCGTTCCTGCCGAGGAGTGAGAGGAGCGCGAGGCCGCCGACCAGCGGCGGCAACACGAGCGGGAGCGTGACAATCGCCCGCAACCCGGCTGCGAGTAGTCCGGAGGTGCGCGCAAGCACGATCGCGAGCGGGACCCCGAGAGCGAGACAGCACGCGGTTGCGGCGAGCGCGGTCACGATGGAGATGCGCAGCGCGGAGAGCGTTTCCGGTTGTGCGAGGATCTCGGGCAGCGCTGCCCAATTGATCCGTGCGAGGAGTGCAATGAAGGGCAGCAGCAGGAGCGCGCCCGCAAGCACTGCCGGCGCGATGATGATCGCAGGCAGATCCTTGCGGGCGCGGCTGTGCTGGTGGGTCACGCTGCTGGGCCGAACCCGAGCTTTTCGAAGAGCTGCTGTGCTGCTGTGCTGTTCATGAGTTCAGCGAACGCGAGTGCTGCTTCGGGTGATGCGGAGGAGGTGAGCGGCGCAATGAGGTAGCTGCCTGATGCTTCGTTCGAGCCTGCGATTTCGATGCCCTCGACGCCGCCCTCTGAACGGAGCACGTCGGAACGGTAGATGAGGCCGGCGTCGGCTTCGCCAGCTGCAACCTTCGTGAGGACAGCGGTGACGCTCTGCTCTTCGCTTGCCGGGAAGAGGGTGACACCGTCGCGGTCGAGGAGCTTGTGCGATGCTGCGCCGCAGGGCACCTCAGCCGCGCACAGCACGACGACGGGTGTCTCACCGGAGGTGGTCGGCTGTGCGAGTGACGCGAGGTCCGTGATGCCGAGCGGGTTGCCTGGAGCGACTGCGATTTCGAGGCTGCTGGTGGCGAAGGTGATGGGATCGACGGCGTTGAGCTTCTCGTCTGTCACCTTGAGCATGTTTGCTTCGTCTGCCGAGGCGAACACGTCGATTGGTGCGCCCTCGAGGATCTGGGTGGCGAGCACCGAGGAGCCATCGAACGAGAGCGTGATCTTTACATCGGGGTGTTCGGCGGTGAACTGCTCGCTGAGCTCTTCAAATGCGGGCTGCAGGGATGCTGCCGCGGCGACGTTGAGCTCGCCGGTGAGTGAATCTGTCGATTCTGCTGCTGGCTGATCCGCGCCCTTTTCGGTGCTTGCGCAGGCGGTAAGCGACCCGATTGCGACCGCAATTGCAGCGGTGGCGGTGAGTACGCGGCGAACAGGGCGAGAAATGAAACGACGTTGGGTCATGCCTCGCAGTATATCCACGCTCCTCAGACCATTGACGCAGCTCGCAGAGGTCGATAGCTTCGAAGCAGGTGAGTTATCCAGCAGCGTCGCTGGGCACCGAGTGCGCGCGACGATGCGTCACGCAGAAGGGTGTGAGAATGCCGAACTACCGATTCCGCTGTCAGTCAGGGTGCGAATTTGATGCCCTGTTCGCGATGGCCGATGTGCCGCGAGAGACTGAGTGCCGGTCATGCGACAGCACTGCGACTCGACTGGTCTCCGCTCCTCACCTGTCGGGTGCGGGCAGCTCCGCGTATGGACTCATCGACCGAGCGACGCAGAGCGCTCACGAACCGCAGGTGGTGACGGGGTTGCCGACGTCTTCGTCTGGTCCACCTAAGCGTCAACCGGTGACGCGTAACCCCCTGCACGCGAGACTGCCGCGCCCCTAGATACAACGGCGGCTTCGTGAACTGAAGACTTCCGCGTGCAACGACGCCCGCGGGGAATGAGGAAGAAGGTTAGCTCAATGCCCGAACATGTATTTCAGCTGGACTCCAATAAGAAGTTTGTAGACCAGGACAAGCTGGGCCACAACCGCTGGCACCCCGAGATCCCGCCGGTTGCGACGGTGAAGCCGGGTGACAGCTTCCGTGTCGACTGCCGTGAGTGGTTCGACGGTGCGATCAAGAATGATGACTCCGCGCAAGACATCCTGGATGCTCCACTGCTCACCGTGCACACGCTCAGCGGCCCGTTCCGTGTTGAGGGTGCGAAGCCCGGCGACCTACTCATCGTTGACATTCTCGATGTCGGCCCGATCCCGCAGGAGGAAGGTCCGCTTGCTGGCCAGGGCTGGGGTTACACCGGCATTTTTGCGAAGCGCAACGGCGGTAGCTTCCTGACCGACCAGTTCCCTGATGCGTACAAGGCTGTATGGGACTTTGCCGGTCAGACGGCGACCTCGCGGCACATTCCCGGTGTCTCGTTCACCGGCATCATCCACCCGGGTCTCATGGGCACCGCGCCCTCGGCACAGCTGCTCCAGAAATGGAACAAGCGTGAGGGCGACCTCATTGCAACCGATCCGCTGCGCGTTCCACCGCTCGCACTGCCACCTGAGGCAGAGCATGCGATCCTCGGTGGTCTGCCTCGTGACCAGTGGGCGCGCGTCGGCTCGGAAGCTGCCCGCACCGCTCCTCCGCGTGAGAACGGTGGTAACCAGGACATCAAGAATCTCAGCAAGGGCGCTCGTGTGTTCTATCCGGTCTTCGTTGACGGTGCGAACTTCTCGGTGGGTGATCTCCACTTCTCGCAGGGCGATGGCGAGATCACCTTCTGCGGCGCGATTGAGATGGGCGGCTTCATTGACTTGCGCGTCGACATCATCCGCGGCGGTATGGAGACGTATGGCGTGAAGGAAAACGCGATCTTTATGCCGGGCAACGTAGAGCCGCAGTACAGCGAGTGGCTCGCGTTCTCGGGTACGTCGGTCACCCTCGAGGGGGAGCAGCGCTACCTCGACTCGCACCTGTCCTATCAGCGTGCGTGCCTCCACGCAATCGATTACCTCACCAAGTTCGGCTACAGCCCTGAGCAGGCCTACCTCCTGCTCGGTGCGGCACCGATCGAGGGGCGCCTGTCGGGCGTCGTTGACATTCCGAACTCGTGTTCGACCGTCTATCTGCCCACTGCGATCTTCGACTTCGACATTCGTCCGTCGGCGTCGGGTCCCGTGCAGATCGATCCGGGAATCGGTGCACCGCGCGCGAACGCCTAAGCGCTAGCAACAGCGGCTCGCCCGCCGTACCTCCGAAGCTCCCTCGCGACCCGATTACTCGGCGACCGGGGGAGCTTCGTTGGTAATGCGATCCGCCCGACTGTAGACCACCATGGACTCGCCCCGCAGGAAGCCAACAAGCGTGAGCCCTTCGGCCTGCGCAAGGTCCATCGCGAGGGACGAGGGCGCCGAGACCGCCGCGAGCATCGGAATGCCAGCCATGATCGATTTCTGCGTGAGCTCGAAGCTCGCGCGACCAGACACCATGAGCACGCACGAACGCAGCGGCAGACGACCGTTGAGGAGTGCCCAGCCGACGACCTTGTCGACGGCATTGTGGCGGCCAACATCTTCGCGCAGGACGAGTAGCTCACCCGTGCGGCCGTCGAACAGGCCTGCCGCGTGGAGGCCGCCAGTGCGCTCGAAAACGGCCTGTTCTGCGCGGAGCTTGTCAGGGAACGACACGAGCGCTGCAGCCGAGATGGTGAGCGGATCATCCGCCACCCCGAAATGAGACTGCGTATGCACAGCGTCGATGGTTGCCTTGCCGCAGAGCCCACAGGAGCTCGTGGTCGTAAAGTTTCGTTCGAGTGAGGGATCAGGCGGTGCAACACCAGCGGCGAGCGTGACGTCGAGCACGTTGTAGGTGTTCGCCGCGTCACCGAGCGTTGGGGGAGCCGCAAACGGGTTCGCGAGGCCGACCTGACCCAGCAGATTCACGCGGTTGGGGGCAGGCCCGTCGGTGGGTGGCTGATCCGCGCCCCCGCAGAATTGCGCCGTAAAGAAGTGTTCGGGAGCGGATATCACGCCCTCGGAGACGAGGAAGCCAGCGGCCAACTCGACATCGTGGCCGGGCGTGCGCATCGTCACCGCCAGTGGTTTGTTGCCGACGCGGATCTCGAGCGGCTCCTCGACGGTGAGGAAGTCCTTGCGGCGCTTGGGCAGCTCGCCCACAGTAATCCGAGTGATCTGACGTCGTGCGGTGATTCGTGACACAGTTCTTGGATAGCATCGAAACGAGTCCCGTGCCGCGTGGCGCGCGGACGGCAACGAGGCGCGGGCAGCAGCAGGCGCCAATATCGGCTCAAACGGGCGGAGAACGCGATGGCGGGTACAGAATCCCTTATTCCGGCGGCGGATCACCTCAAGTGGATCCTCGCTGAGGTTCCACGGTTGTCCGTCGAGTCCGTCCCGCTCCGTGAGGCTCACGGCCGAACACTCGCTGCTGACGTCGCTGCGCAGCACGACCTGCCGCTGTGGGACAACTCGGCCATGGACGGTTACGCCGTGCGCGCCGTCGACCTTGCCGCGGCAAGCGCGACAGCACCGGTTGGGTTGCGCATCATCGGCGAGGTGGCAGCGGGTAGCGCCGCTGATCCCGCGATCGCACCGGGGGAGTGTGTCCGCATCATGACCGGGGCGCCGCTGCCCACAGACGCAGACGCAATCGTTCCGGTAGAGGCTGGAGTTGGCAAAGACGGGCCAGGCGAGTGGGCGCACGACTCGGTGTCGTTCAGTGCTGTCCCAAGGCCGGGCGCTCATGTGCGGCGCCGCGGTGAAGACGTGACGGCTGACATGTCCATCGCTGCTGCGGGAGATCCGCTCACCGCCATGCGCATCGCCGCGCTCGCCGCCGCTGGTGTGGGGAGTGTCGCTGTGCACCGCGCGCCCCGGGTCGCCGTGATTGCGACTGGCTCGGAGCTACAGGCGCCGGGAACCCAGCTCGCCCGAGGCCAGATTTCAGAGTCAAACTCGCTCCTCATCGTGAGCCTGCTCGCGGAAGCCGGAATCGGGGCCATCGTGCACGCCGTGAGTGCAGACGACCCAGATTCATTCGGGGCGCGGATCAGCCACCTCGCCAGCGAGGTGGACGTCATCATCACGACCGGCGGCGTCGGTCCAGGCGCGCACGACATCGTGCGCATTGCGCTTGCTGCCGAACCCGAAGTGCGCGCCGTGCGCGTTGCTGTGAAGCCCGGTCAGCCGCAGTGTGCTGGACGCCTGGCCGGTGGTGCATGGATCTTCGCGCTCCCAGGCAACCCCGGCAGCGCAGCGACCTCGTTCGAACTGTTTGTCAGGCCGGCCCTCCTGCGGATGCAGGGGCGGACGGTCGTCGATCGCGTGCGGGTGCCCGTGCGCGCTGGCGTTGACTGGCGCGGATCGCGTGGCCGGCTGCAGGTGCTGCCGATCCGCCTGGAAGCGAGCGAAGCCGGGCTCGAGTGCGTGCCGGCCGTGCATGAGCGTCGAGTCTCGCACGCGGTTAGCAGCGGCGGCGGTGCCGCGGGTTACGCGCTCGTGCCACCCGAACATGGCGATGTGCGCGCGGGCGATGTCGTGGACGTGATTCTCGTCGGAGGTGCAGTGTGAGCGCGCATGCTTCGCTCAGTGCGATCGTGCTCGCGGGTGGGCGCGGATCCCGCCTCGGCGCAGACAAGGCTCGCGTGGTGGTCGGCGGGGAAACGCTGCTCGCGCGGGTGATTGCTGCCGTGCGCGGTGGTGCGGTGACGTCGGAGGTCATTGTGGCTGGTCCGGCAGCAGTGGTGCCAGACGGGTGCATCGGGGTACGTGAGGAGCCAGCCTTTGGTGGGCCGCTCGCGGCACTGGCGGCCGCTCTGCCTCGGGTAACCGCCGATCGGGTACTCGTGCTCGCGTGTGATCTCGTGCGGCCGGCAGCGGTCGTAGCGTTGCTCACAGACGCGGATTTGGGCGAGGGCGAGGCAGTTGTCCTCACAGATCCCGACGGGCGTCCGCAGTGGCTCGCCGGAAACTACTGTGTGAGGACGCTTCATGCCGCAGTCGCTGAGGTCGAAGCTCGCGAGGGAAGCGTCGTGAACCTACCGTTGCGCGCGGTGACCGGCGCGCTCGACGTGCGGTGGCTCGATGCTTCGGCGGCGGCCACGGCCGACATCGATACGCCGGCAGACCTTGCGGCAGCACAGCGGGCGGCAGAAACGGAACGCACCGCAGCAACAGGAGGAGTAGAGAATGTCTGACAGCAAGCATCTTCCACCGGCAGCACTCGACGAATGGTTGGCGGCTGCGGCGGCCGAGATCGGCGTGACCGATGACAACGTCGAGCTCGACACCGAGACCACGCGTATCGTGTTGCACGCGGCGAAGCTCATCGCGCGAAACGTGGCTCGTCCTGCGGCGCCGCTGAGCACATTCCTGCTCGGAGTGGCCGTTGGGGCTGCTGGCGATCCGCTCGCCCTGAAGGCCCTTGCGGGTCAGCTTGGCGAACTCGTGCTCGGCTGGGAGGATCGTGCTGCTTCTGACAGCAACGACGCTCCCCAGCCGGGCACGAGTAGCTACTGAGGCGCATCCTGGTGCGCCTGCAATGCTAGTTGCCGAGCACCTTTTGGTAGGCCTGGGCGAACTTGTTGTCCTCCTGTGAGGAGAGCGAACGCATGTCGTAGATGCGCTTTGACATTTCCTCATCCGGGAAGATGAGCGGGTTGTCTGCCATCTCGGGGTTCAGCTTTGCCATCGCGTCGCGTGCACCCTTGACCGGGGTCACGTACTGGACGTACTCCGCGACCTGCGCCGCGACCTCAGGCTCGTAGTAGTAATCGACGAGCTTGTGGATGTCGTCGACGGGAACTGCGGTTTCTGGCATGCAGAACGAGTCGATGAAGAGCGGGGAGCCCGACTCGGGGACCACGAACTTCCAGATCTCCTCGCCGGCTTCCTCATTGAGCATTGCGATATCGCCCGACCAGCACATCGCGGCGAGCACGCTGCCGTTCTGCAAGTCCTGCGTGTACGAGTTGCCCTTCACATTGAAGACCTGACCGCGAGCGATCTGCTCCTCAACGACAGCGAGCGCAGCGTTGAACTCGTCGTCACCCCATTCGCCGGCAATGTCGACGCCCTGCTCGAGCATGATGAGACCGAGGGTGTCGTCCTGCTCTGAGAGCAGGCTGATCTTGCCCTTGAGGTCTGCTGCCCAGAGATCCGAAACGGTCTTGACACCCTTCGGGTACAGCTGCGCGTTGTAGCAGAGGCCGGTCATGCCGCCCTGGAAGGGGATAGCCCATTCGCGATTCGGGTCAAACGTCGCGTGCTTGAAGATGTCGATCATCTCAGCCTCGACGTGAGGCATGAGCGCGCGGTCAAACTGCAGCAGTTGATCCTGCTCGAAGATGCGTACGAGCGATGAGTCGGTCAGCGTGAACAGGTCGTAACCGGTGTCCTGCTTGAGCTTCAGCTGATCCTTGATCTTGCCGATGAAGGTCTTGTTGTCGTCGACGTCCTCGAAGTACTGGACATCAATGCCGGTCTTCTCGATGAACGCATTGAGCGTGGGGTAGTCCTGGGTGTCCTCGTCGAAATCCAGGTAGTAGGTCCAGCTCGCCCAGCGAATCTGTCCCTCCTTGCCGCTCGCATCCGCGCAACCCGTGAGCGACGTTGCTCCGAGGGCTGCAGCACCAACACCGAGACCGGTGAACAGCTGGCGACGGCTGACCTGCCGGGACTTTGCTGCCCGCACCAGGCTGGCGATGATGGGATCGTTAGGCTCACTTCGCATGTCTCCTCCTTTGGAGATACTTTGTACTGCCCAAGCAGTCTCTCAGAGACCGCGAACGATGTCTCGTATTTTCGTGACGAGTGTCTCGTTTCCCGCAAACAACAGCGGTTCGCCAGGAGCCGTCTGCTCATCGGCACCGAGAATCATTGCGCCCGCCTCGCTCGCGATGAGGGCGCCAGCCGCGTAGTCCCACGGTTGCAGTCCCTTCTCGTAAAAGGCATCCACGCGGCCAGCAGCGAGTGAGCACAAATCGTACGCTGCCGCCCCGAGACGTCGAATATCGCGGATCCTTGGGAGTAGCCGGGTGAGCAGCACAAGCTGCTCGTGCTTTCGTTCGACCGTGTAGCCAAAGCCAGTGGCGACGAGTGCGTGGGCGGGCGTTGCCACGTCACTCACGTTGAGAACGGAACCGTTGAGACGCGATCCGCCGCCAGTGTGTGCCGAAAAGAGCTCATCAAAGCGTGGCGCATACACCGCACCCGCGACCGCACGGCGACCATCAGCGAAGGCGAGCGGATCAGCGACGGTCGCCGCAATGCTCACCACGTATGCCGGCTGATCGTAGAGATAGTTCACGGTGCCATCGATCGGGTCAATAACCCAGGTGATGCCGCTTGCGCCTTCTGCGGAGGCACCCTCTTCGCCAAGGATGCCGTCATCTGGCCGTGCCGCACGGAGCGCGGCAGTGATGCGTGCCTCGGTCGCACGATCAGCGTAGGTCACGATATCGATGTCGCTCGACTTCGTCGCGGCAACGCTCACGCCTTCGGCGCGCATACGCATAGCCTCGATTCCTGCCTCGCGGGCGAGTGTTGCGGCGAGTGATTCAAGCTCGGGAAGGGCGGCTTGGAGTGCTGTGGGCGTCAGGTATGCCATGCCTCGAGCCTAGTGAGGTGAGTAGCGTGCTAAATAGTGGTAAGGTAGTCAGGTTGCCGTAATAACGGCCGCGGATTAAGAGAGCTAGAACATTCTGTTACTAGCGCCGCGCAGCAATCGAAAGGGGATCTCCATGGCACTCGCAGCAGACGTCAAGAAGGCGATCATGGAAGAATACGCAACCACTCCGGGCGACACGGGTTCCCCCGAGGTCCAGGTTGCACTTCTCACCAAGCGCATCAAGGATCTCACCGAGCACCTCAAGGACCACAAGCACGATCACCACTCGCGCCGTGGCCTCCTTCTCCTCGTTGGTCAGCGCCGTCGTCTCCTGGGCTACCTCCAGAAGACTGACATCACCCGCTACCGTTCGCTCATCGAGCGTCTCGGCCTCCGCCGATAAGTAGCTTCTGACTTCCGGTGATCGCCGGACTGTCTGAACAACGCCCCGTGGCTTCCGAGCCCGGGGCGTTGTTGTATCTTCGGGTCGTTTTGCTCATATCGGCAGAGGTGATCGCCGTTTGATGACGCTCCAACGCAGGGCAGGGGCTGCTCCCAAATGAGAGCGGCCCCTGCCCTGCGAAAGCGCCTGAACGTCTGTGTGCTACGCCGCGAGGTGTGCGGGCTTGCGACCGCGCTTTACGCCCCAGAGAATGAGAAGCAGCGTGATCACGATGCTCGCAAGGCCAAACCACAATGATCCGATTGAGAGGATCACTGGAACGGCGAAGGCCGTGAGAATGCCGCCGCCGAGCAAGGGTTCATAGATGAGCTGCTTGTAGCCGTATGCGCGAGCTGCGGTCGTCTCATGTGCCGGATCCGCCATGTCAGCGAGAATGAACCCGGCCGCCACATTGCCCTGCGACTGACCGTAGTCAGCGATCGAATGCTCGAACCAGTTCTTGCGGTGGATCTTCGGTCCAAGCCAGAGCATTCCGAAGACGCTCCACGCGAATGCGATGATCGTGAGAATCACGAGGCTCACCCAGTTCGCACCGAGCGCGGCCAGTGACATGGTGCCGATGGCTGCCGCGATGAGGAGATCAAGCGCGAGCCCCGAGATGTCATTGATCGTACGGCGATCGAGGATGGCTTCTTGCCCGACCTTCGAGAGCACGAGCTGCACGAGGAAGCCGCCAATAACGGTGAAGGGGAAGAGTGGGAAGTTATCGAGGGCTGACGAACCGGCGAGGTTCAAAATCCAACGAAGCGTATACAGCATCACGATCGCGAGAGCGATGGCAATGGCGATCGCCCCGAAGCTGCGTGAGAGAGACCCAAGGCCGCCCTTGTTGTCGACCTGGTCACCCGAATTCGGCTTGACCTTGCTCAGTGACGAGGTAATTGGGGTGCGATCATCCGCAGTACGCGCGACCGGAATTTTGGGGTTGCGGATCGCGTAGTTGACGAGCAGCGATCCACCGATGATTCCGGTGAGCATGCTGATGGTCGCGAGTCCGAGACCCACATCGACGATCTCCGGAGCGCCTGCTTCTTCTAGGATGCCGCCCATGCCTGCGATCGTGCCGTGGCCGCCCGCAAACGACATCTCCAAGATGGACCCTGCGACCGGATTGAGGCCGAAGAACGGAGTGAGGATGAAGACGACTGCGAGTGCTCCAAGCGCAAACTGGCCGAAGGAAAACACGCTGCCCAGAATTACGTGCGGGGCGGCTTCTTTCCAGACTTGCTTGAACGAAGGTAGAGACTTGCCCAGCATGATGCCAGCGAACACGATGTTGATGAGTAGGCCGGGGAGTAACTCGATGATGTGCAGCGCCCGCTCCGGGAACAAGCTCCACCCGCCGGTGAACCGCCCGATGATTTGGGGGCCGAGCAGCAAGATCAAGAAGCCTGCAATGACGCTGCCTGGGATGTACAAGCGCCGCAGGACTGGCACCCGCTTGCGCACGATCATTCCTGCCATGAGAGCGAAGCCAAGATACACAAATGCAAGTGCATCCCACTGGGTACTAGAAAACTCACCGAACACGTACCTAGCCTAGTGATATGTAGCCCCTATTGACTCCCTGTTTGAGCGCGTTGCGTGGATACAGCAAAGCGCCCCCACCACAAAAGTGGTGGGGGCGCTCGCGCAGCAAATCGGATTACTCCAATTTAGCTCCAGATCATTAGATCTTCGACGAAGCGTCCTTCAGAACGCTACGGAGAATGCCGCCGATCTCAGCGAACTCTGCCGGACCAATGGTCAGCGGGGGAGCGAGCTGGATGACGGGGTCTCCACGGTCATCTGCGCGGCAGTACAGGCCTGCGTCCCAGAGAGCGGGCGAGAGGTAATCGCGGAGGAGGCGATCCGACTCAGCTTCGTTGAAGGTCTCCTTGGTTGCCTTGTCCTTGACAAGCTCAATACCGAAGAAGTAGCCCTCACCGCGAACGTCACCGACGATGTCGATGTCAAGAAGCTTCTCGAGCTCTGCACGGAACAGCGGGCTGTTCTCGCGTACGCGGCCGTTGAGGTCTTCTTCCTCGAAGATGTCGAGGTTCTCGAGTGCTGCTGCAGCTGCCGCAGGGTGACCTGCGAAGGTGAAGCCGTGGTAGAAGGTGTTGTCCTCGTTGTTGAAGACCTCCGACACCTTGTCAGCAACGATCATTGCACCGAGGGGCACGTAGCCCGAGGTGATGCCCTTTGCCGAGGTGATGATGTCGGGCTCGTAGCCGAGTGCCTTCGAAGCGAAGAAGTCGCCGATACGACCGTAAGCACAGATGACCTCATCCGAAACGAGGAGGACGTCGTACTGGTCGCAGATCTCGCGAACGCGCTTGAAGTAACCGGGGGGAGGCGGGAAGCAGCCACCCGAGTTCTGTACGGGCTCGAGGAAGACTGCAGCAACAGTCTCGGGGCCCTCGAAGAGGATAGCCTCTTCGATGCGGTTAGCTGCCCACTGGCCGAACGCTTCGATGTCGTTCGAGGGAGCGCCCATCTCATCGGCACGGTAGAAGTTCGTGTTAGGAACGCGGTGACCACCGGGGGTCAGCGGCTCGTAGAACTTCTTCATGTCGGGGATACCGGTGATAGCAAGAGCACCCTGCGGCGTGCCGTGGTAGGCAACCGAGCGCGAGATGACCTTGTGCTTCATCGGCTGGCCCTTGATCTTCCAGAAGTGCTTAGCCAGCTTGAACGCCGACTCAACAGCTTCGCCACCGCCGGTGGTGAAGAAGACCTTGTTCATTTCGCCGGGTGCGTACGATGCGAGACGCTCCGACAGCTCAATTGCTGCGGGGTGACCGTACGACCAGATCGGCATGAAGTCGAGCTGCTTCATCTGCTTTGCAGCAGCCTGAACGATGCGATCGCGGCCGTGGCCTGCGTTCACAACGAAGAGACCAGCAAGGCCATCAATGTAGCCCTTGCCTGCTGCGTCGTAGATGTGGTGGCCCTCGGCGCGGGTGATGACGGGGATACCGTCGTTGAGCACCTTACGGTTGGTGAAGTGCGGCCACATGTGCTTCCGGGCCGAAGCCTGGAGAGCTGCAGTGTCGACCGCTGCAGTTGGATCGAAAGACATGGTTATCGTGTTCCCCAGTCGTATTTCTGTTTGTTGAGTTTGAGATAGACGAAAGTCTCGGTCGATGAAACGCCCTCGAGCTGGCGAATGGTGTCATTCAGCAACTCGATAAGTGCATCATCGTCTTCGCAGACTACCTCGGCAAGAAGATCAAAGGAACCCGCGCTGAGCACGACGTAACTCACTTCTGGCACTTCTGCGAGTCGATCGGCGACGACCCTGGTGTCGCCTGAGACCCGTATGCCGAGCATTGCTTGTCGGTGGAAGCCGATTCGCATTGGGTCTGTCACTGCAACAATCTGCATGACGCCGGCATCGGTGAGTTTCTGCACACGCTGACGGACAGCGGCCTCGCTGAGACCTACTGCCTTTCCGATTTCGGCATACGAACGTCGACCATCGAGCTGAAGTTGCTCAATGATCGCTTTCGAAGTCGAATCGAGTGCCAGAGTGGCTCGTTTAGTACCCACACCACTGATTCTGTCAGTCGGAAAGCAAAAAAGCAAAGGAATCCGAAGCTGATGCCGAGAAATTCAGGCAATTTGGAAAGTTCACAGGAAAAACTGCAGCCTGAACTTTGGCCGAATGGAGCCGTACTTATAGGGTGCGCCTTTTTTGCCTACGCGCAAGTGAATGAGTGGAACTTGCGGAAGAATGCCGCTCCTTCACGCATGAGATGCGAGTTTGATAACTGTTTTGTGTCTAATTCGACAACACCGATACTCCACCCTGGTATTGGCCTGCGAACTGTGAAATATTCAACATGCGTGAGTTAGCAATGAAAATGCTGATTCGCGCAGTGCACATACAGCGAGACAGACGTGCACAACATATGAGTCAAAGGAGACCCAAATGGTGAATCGCATGCCAGAAGACCCAATGGTCAAGAACGTCGTCAATATGATCCGCGGCGCACAAATGGATCGTCGCCGCCTGCTCAAAGGAGCGATGCTCGGAGCTGCAGGCCTCGGCACACTCGGCTTGTCCGCTTGCGCCGGCGGGAATGACGCAAATGGCGTCACATGGGGCAACTGGACCTACTACCTCGACTTCGATGAAGAGACGGGCGGCTTCGCGTCGCTCGACCGCTTCGCAGAGGAGACGGGTATGAAGGTCACCTACATCGAGGACATCGACGACAACAACACCTTCTACGGCAAGATCAAAGATCAGCTCAAGCAGAACCAGTACACCGGATACGACGTCATCACGTTCACTGACTGGATGAATGCGCGTCTGCTCGAGGCCAATCAGATCCAGGAATTTGATTACGCGAATCTTCCCAACGTGAAGAGCAACATGGTGGAGGCGCAGTGGGATGCGCTCGACGTTGATCCTGGCCGTGAGTTCACCATCCCGTGGCAGCTTCCCGCCTCCGGCTGGGTGTGGAACACAGAAGCGGTGCCGAAGGGGATCAAAGAGCTCAACGACTTTATGCGGCCCGAGCTCAAGGGCAAGGTGGGCGTGCTCACCGAGATGCGCGACACCATGGGCATGATTCTTGCCGGCCTTGGGTACGATCCCTCTGGCGACTGGGGCGACAAGGAATACGACGAGGCTCTCGCATGGCTCGACGACGGTCTACAGAGTGGCCAGATCAAGAATGTGAAGGGTAACTCCTACACGCAGGATCTCCAGACCGGTGACACACTCGTTGCGATGGCGTGGACTGGTGACGTCATCATGATGAACACTGAGGAGCCCGACGGGCCGAAGTGGACGATGGAGATCCCCGAGTCGGGTGGCATGATTGCGGCTGATTCGTTCACAGTACCGAACGGCACAGACCCAGAGGCTAAGAAGCGAGTGGAAGAACTCATCAACTTCTACTACCAGCCTGAAGTTATGGCCGACGTCGCAAACTACGTCACCTTCGTGCCCCCGGTAGCGGGCACACAGGAGGCCATGCGGAAACTTCACCCCGAGAATGCAGAAAACCCGCTCATCTTCCCAACGGAAACTGACTGGAAGCACCTGCACTCGTTCCGCACACTGTCAGCTGAAGAAGACAAGAAATACTCAACCGCGTTCCAGAACGTCCTGGGGCTGTAAGGGCTGCATACATAATGGCAAACATCAATACTTTCGCGGAAAAGGGCGCGGATCTCGAACTTGTCGGGATCCAGAAGCGTTTCCCCGGATTCACCGCGATTGAAAACCTCGACCTGACCATTCCGGCCGGATCGTTCTTCGCTCTGCTCGGTCCCTCGGGTTGTGGCAAGACGACGACGCTTCGCCTGGTTGCTGGTCTCGAGGACCCGACGGAAGGCCGGATTCTGCTCGGTGGCAAGGACGTCACCGACCTGAAGCCGTTCAAGCGTCCCGTCAATACCGTATTCCAGTCGTACGCGCTGTTCCCGCACATGACGATCCTTGAGAACGTCGCGTTCGGTTTGCGTCGACGTAAGATTGGCGATCCGCTCGCAAAGGCACGGGACGCCCTGCGCCTAGTGGAGCTTGACCACGTACAGGATCGCAAGCCGGCACAGCTCTCGGGTGGCCAGCAGCAGCGCGTTGCCCTCGCACGCGCTGTGGTGAACCGTCCGGCATTGCTGTTGCTCGATGAGCCGCTCGGCGCGCTCGATCTGAAGCTCCGTCGCCAGATGCAGCAAGAGTTGAAGTCAATTCAGCAGGAGGTCGGTCTCACCTTCCTTCACGTGACGCATGACCAGGAAGAAGCGATGACGATGGCTGACACCGTCGCCGTCATGAACAAGGGCCGAATCGAACAGAAGGGTGCCCCTGAGGAACTCTACGAGCTGCCAAAGACGGTGTTTGTTGCGAACTTCCTCGGACAGTCGAACCTGTTCAGCGTGAAGGTCGCTGGCACCACCGACACCGTGATTCACACGGATCTCGCTGGCAGTCGAATCTCGGTTCCGCGCAATCGCAGCCAACGCGATGCTGGGGACATCACGGTTGGCGTTCGCCCAGAAAAGCTTCGTCTGCACCGCGAGCAGCCGTCGAGCCACGACGCTGCAACCAACGTGCTCGGCCCTGGCGTGATCACCGATGTCTCCTTCATCGGCGTGAGTACGCAGTACACGGTCGAGTCAGGGGTCTTCGGATCGGTACAGGTCTTCGCGCAAAACGTCGAAGCTGGCCCCGCGGCGTCGCTCGGTGACACCGTGTGGCTCAGCTGGCTCGTCGAACACACCTTTGGTCTGCTCGACGATCGCCTGGACACGGGCGCCCTCACAACAGAGTTCTCGACGCGAGCAATCGCGACGCAGGCAGCACTCGCTGAGTAGGAGCTCCTCACCATGGCCTTTACCGCGTTTTCAGGCGAGACAAAGGCAGTAGAGCAATCCCCGCAGAAGCGTGGTTGGATCGCCCTGATCCTCCTTGCACCGGGCATTGCATACATGCTGCTCTTTTTTGTCGCACCCTTTATCCAATTGGCGATCACGTCACTGCAGGCTCCTGCCGACAGCGGTGGCATTGGTCAATACGTCGCTGCGTTGCAGTTCTCGAACTACTGGGCTGCGCTCCAGGAATACTGGCCGCAGTTGTTGCGGTCGTTCGTGTACGCGATCGTCGCGACGATTATCGGTCTCATCATCAGCTATCCGCTGGCATACCTCATTGGTGTGAAGGTGCGTTCGAAGCCGATGCTGCAGGGCATCCTGCTCATCCTCGTAGTGGCGCCCTTCTTCATTAGCTTCCTGTTGCGTACCCTCGCGTGGAAGTCAATTCTCCCGAGTGACCTCATCGGAACTCACTTCTCGGTGATTTTCGGTCTGGTCTACAACTTCATTCCGTTCATGGTGCTGCCGATGTTCTCGTCGCTGCAGGCGCTTGACCTGCGACTGCTCGAGGCAGGCTCAGACCTGTACGCATCGCCGGCGACGACGTTCCGCAAGGTGACGCTGCCGCTGTCGATGCCGGGCATCGTTTCGGGTACGCTGCTGAGCTTCATCCCGATGTCGGGTGACTATGTCAATGCATCGCGTGAGTTCCTCGGTGGTACCTCGACAACCATGGTCGGTAACGTCATCGAGTCAAACTTCCTGCAAACGCAGAACTACCCGATGGCTGCAACGCTCTCGATCATTCTGATGGTGATTATTTTGATCTTTGTTGCAACCTACGTGCGTAAGAGCGGGGCGGAGGATCTGCTGTGAAAAACTTCAGTCTTGGCAAGGCATTCGTGCCGGTCATCGCGACCATCACGCTGGTTTACTTGCTCGTTCCGATCGTGCACGTCATTGTGTTCTCGTTCAACGACGCTGGTCGTAACAATATTCTGTGGCGTGGCTTCACGCTGAAGAACTGGCAGAATCCGTGTGGTGCACCGCAGGTGTGTACCGCGTTTGGCAACAGCATTCTGATCGGTGTCGTCGCGACGGTCATTGCGACCATTCTCGGCACACTGATCGCTATTGCGCTCGTGCGATACCACTTCAAGGGACGCTCAACAGTTAGCCTCTTGCTCTTCACCCCAATGGCAACCCCTGAGGTTGTTCTTGGCGCGGGCCTTGCAGCGCAGTTCCTGCTCGCTGGCGTGCAGAAGGGCATTGGCACAATCATCCTCGCGCACACGATGTTCTGCATCTCGTACGTGGTGGTGGCGGTCAAGGCTCGAGTAGCGAGCCTTGATCCCGCGCTCGAGGAAGCCGGCCGCGATCTGTATGGCTCGCCCATGCAGGTATTTTGGCGGATCACCTTCCCCATGCTGCTCCCAGGCATCATCGGTGCGGCGCTGCTCTCCTTCGCGCTCTCCTTTGATGACTTCATCATCACGAACTTCAACTCAGGAACAGCAACCACGTTCCCGAAGTTCATCTACATCTCGGCGTTGAAGGGTGTTCCCGCACAGGCGAACGTTCTCGCATCGATTGTCTTCCTCGGCGCGCTGCTCCTCGTAGTCATCGTGCAGCTGGTTGGCATCAACAAGAAGAAGAAACTCGCAAGAATGGCATGACGCATTCGGCGGGTCGCTGAATAATCTTCGGCAGGGCTGGCGTATCCATCGGATGCGACCAGCCCTGTTCATTTTTGGGAGTAGGGTAACTCTGTTCCCATTTTGAGCGACGTATGTCGCACACGTTCTTAAAGGAGAGAACAATGGCGAAAGGACTGGCTCCTGCAGTGACGCAGCGAGCAAACCTGAAGCGGAACCTCGGCCTCTGGGCCATTGTGGGTCTCGGCCTTGGTTACATGACTCCGACCGTGGTCTTTGATACGTTCGGCATGGTTGCACGTGATACGAACAACGTGGTGCCGATGGCGTACCTCGTAGCGCTTGTCGTGATGCTCTTTACCGCTTCGAGCTACGGCAAGATGTCTCGCGCAATTCCGAGTGCGGGATCCGCCTACACCTACGTGCGCGAATCGATCCACCCGAACGTCGGCTTCATGGTCGGCTGGACAGCGCTCATCGACTACATGCTCCTTCCGATGGTGAACTGCCTCATCATTCGTAGTTACCTTGAAGCTGTATTCCCAGGCACCCCCGGCTGGATCTGGGTCGTTGGGTACTGCATCATCACCACCAGTGTCATCTACTTCACGATGCGCGGTACTTCGAACCTCAACATGATCCTGCTCGTCTTCTCGATCGTGGTCATGGCTGTCTTCGTTGCTATGGTCTGGGGCCAGCTCGCAGCTGGCGAAGGCGTTGGCACCGTTGCTTCGATGGATCCGTTCTTCCACGACGGTGTGCAGATGGGCGCTGTGCTCACCGGCGCGACCATTGTCTGCTTCTCGTTCATCGGCTTTGACGCGGTCACCATGTATGTCGAAGAGGCGAAGAGTCCGAAGATTGTTCCGCGCGCAATCCTCCTCACTGTGCTCATCGGTGGCGCAATCTTCCTCATCGCTGGTTATTTCTCGCAGCTCCGATTCCCTGACTGGGAAGTCTTCGCGCCGGGTGGCGATATGCAGTACATCGAGGACTCGACCCTTCCGCTCATGGGCAAGGAGGTCGGTGGCGGCATGCTGCAGGCAGTCCTCACTGCAGCGGGCTTCGCAGCGACCTTCGCATCTGGTCTCGCATCGCACGCATCGGTCTCGCGCATGCTCCTCGTGATGGGCCGTAACAACGTGCTCCCGAAGAAGGTCTTCGGGTACATCAACCCCAAGACCAGCACCCCGACGTTTAACATCATCCTGACCGGCCTCGTGTGCATGCTCGCCATTGCGTTCACGCTGGAGATGATTGCGGCATTCATTAACTTCGGTGCGCTCATCGCATTCTCGTTCGTCAACATCTCGGTGATCGCGTGGTTCGCGATCCGCCAGAAGCGTTACAAGACTCCTGGCGACTTCTTCAAGTTCGTCCTGATGCCGGGTATCGGCATGCTGCTGACGGGTATCCTCTGGGCAAATCTCCACGTCGACGCACTCATTGGTGGTCTGGCGTGGGCTGCGATCGGCTTCATCTACCTGCTGTGGCTGACGCGCGGATTCAAGCGCAAGGTCCAGGCATTCGATGAGATCCAGCCGGTCACGGGCTTTAATAAGGTTCCGATCGACGACTAATTCGGCGGATCCCGCTCAGTAAGCGCCCCCGTGCCCCTCATATACAGAGGAGTACGGGGGCGTTGCTGCAGGTAAGCTAGAACAATCATGCTCGACATTGACTTCAACGCACGCGTTCGCGCGATCCGCTCGACCTATGCAGACATCGCAGAGGTCACCAACCTCGAGAAACTCGATCGCGAGATCGCAGAACTCGAGGAGCAGGCCGTTGCCCCTGGCCTGTGGGACGATCCCGCTGCTGCGCAGAAGGTCACGAGTGGTCTTTCGCACCGTCAGGCGCGCGTGAAGAAGTTGCGTGGCGTCGAAGCGCGGATCGACGACCTTGAGGTGCTTGCGCAGCTCGCGGTCGAGATGGAAGATGCCGAGTCCGAGCAGGAAGCCATGAAGGAACTGGCGGCGCTCGAAACCGCGCTGCAGGACCTCGAGGTGCAGACTATGCTCTCTGGCGAGTACGACGAGCGTTCTGCGGTTGTCACGATCCGCTCTGGTGCAGGTGGCGACGACGCAACCGACTTCGCAGAGATCCTGTTGCGCATGTACCTGCGCTGGGCAGAGGACCACGACTTCCCAACGAAGGTGCTTGACACCTCGTACGCGGAAGGCGCTGGCATTAAGTCTGCGACCTTCGAGGTTGACGCGCCATACGCGTTCGGCAAGCTGTCCGTTGAGGCTGGCACGCACCGCCTTGCGCGCATTAGCCCGTTCGGTTCGGCAGATAAGCGTCAGACGAGCTTCGCAGGTGTCGAGGTCATTCCGTTGCTTGAAGAAGCAACCGAGGTCGATATTCCCGAAACCGACATCCGTGTTGATGTGTACCGGTCGTCGGGTCCCGGCGGGCAGTCGGTCAACACGACTGACTCGGCGGTCCGCATCACGCACCTTCCGACCGGCATCGTGATCTCGATGCAGAACGAGAAGTCGCAGATCCAGAACCGCGCCGCAGCGATGCGCCTGCTGCAGACCCGCCTGCTCCTGCTCCAGAAAGAACAGGAAGCAGCGAAGAAGAAAGAACTTGCTGGTTCAGTGACCGCAAGCTGGGGCGATCAGATTCGCTCATACTTCCTGTACGGCCAGCAGCTCGTGAAAGACTTGCGCACAGGTCACGAATCGTCGCAGCCAGATGCTGTCTTCGATGGTGATCTCGACGGCTTCATCGCCGCAGGTATTCGTTGGCGCTCGCTGACGAAAAACGACTGAGTTACAGCGCGCCTCAGCCCACCTCCAGCAAGCTCCGCGTATCGTCAGGAACGTCATGATCCTCTTTGAGAACGTCACCAAAAAGTACCGCGGAACGCAGAAGCCCGCGCTCGATAACTTGAGTATCAATATCGGGCGCGGCGAATTCGTGTTCATTGTGGGCGCATCGGGCTCTGGAAAATCGTCCTGTTTGCGACTCATCCTCTGTGAGGACCAGCCAACGTCAGGCTCCATCCATGTCGCTGGTCAGGACCTGCGCCGAATCTCCTCGCGTAAGGTTCCGTACTTCCGTCGTGGCCTCGGCATGGTCTTCCAAGACTTCCAGCTCCTCGCCAACAAGACGGTGTACGACAACGTAGCCTTCTCACTTCAGGTGATTGGAAAGTCGCGCGGTTTCATTCAGGAAGCCGTGCCCGATACGCTCGAAATGGTTGGCCTGTCAGGCAAGGCGAAGCGCTACCCGCACGAACTCTCTGGTGGTGAGCAGCAGCGCGTCGCGATTGCGCGTGCGATCGTGAACAAGCCTGCGATTCTGCTTGCAGATGAGCCGACCGGTAACCTCGACCCGGCAACGAGTCTTGGCATTATGCAGCTCCTCAAAGCGATTAATGCTGCGGGCACCACTGTGGTGATGGCGACCCACGAAGCTGCCTTCGTTGACATCATGCGCCAGCGCGTGATCGAACTTTCGCAGGGCGTGCTCGTCCGTGACGAAATGGGTGGCGGCTACGGCGAAACTGCATCCATTCCGATCGCGGATCTCTCGTCAGAGACCGCACAGGCATTGCGCGCCCCCGAAGAGGTCGTTCGCGCTGCACTTGGCCCCGACGCAAACCTTGACCTCCAGTCGTTGGCTACGCCGGCACCGGCGCTCGACCTCGCTCCCGATGCGGGTGCGGAGCCTGCGGCGCCTACCGCTCCCGCACCCTTTACGGATGCTGATGCTGACACCGATCTGGCAATGCAGCCGATCGTGCCAGCGCCCGCTGCTCCGGTTGCCCCCGTTGTGCCCCATGCACAGCCCGCGGCGCAGCCCGAGTCCGATCCGCTTGACGATACGATCCGCGCAGGGTCGCCAGGTGCGCCACCCGCACCGAAACGTCGTATCCCGGCGTTCCTGGAACCGGGTGACAGCATTGATCCAGTGCAGATGGCAGAAACCGGAAACCTCGCAGAGCACCTCGGTCTCCGCGATGAAGATGATCAGCGGGATGTGGGGCCGGTTCGATGAGATTTAGACTCGTAATGGGCGAGGTCTGGAGTGGCCTCCGCCGTAATCTTTCCGTCGCGATTTCTGTCGTGCTCGTGACGTTTGTGTCGCTCACCTTTGTTGGCGCCGCGGTGCTCATGCAGCTGCAGATCAGCCAGATGAAGACCTTCTGGTATGACCGTGCGCAGGTAGCTGTCTACCTCTGTACCTCGTTCGATCAGAGCTCGACGTGTGACGGAACCGACGCCAACGAAGAGACCATCGATGCCGTGCAAGCAGCGCTCGACTCCGAGATTCTCGCGCCGCACATCGAGGAGACGTTCTTCGTCGACCACGATCAGGCATACGAAGAGTTCACGAAGCAGTTTGAGGGCAACCCGATCGTCGACATCACGACCCCGGACCAGCTGAATCAGACCTTCTGGATCCGCCTCAGTGATCCGTCAAAGTCGGACATCATCCAGGAAGCGTTCTCGGACATTCCGGGTGTGCAGAGCGTTTCTGATCAGCGCAGTTTGCTCGACCGGATCTTCCTGTTCCTTGGCGTCGCGAGCTACTCAGCGATTGCCATTGCTGGTCTGATGCTTGTCGCTGCAGTGCTGCTGATCTCGACAACGATTCGCCTCTCGGCGTACTCACGACGTCGAGAGATTGGCATCATGCGCTTGGTTGGCGCGTCAAACGGCTTTATTCAAACGCCATTCATCCTTGAGGGTGTGATCGCATCGCTTATCGGTGCGGTCCTTGCGAGCGCAGCTTCGCTTGCCATTGTGAAGTTCTTCGTGCAGGGCTTCCTCGTTACCGAGGTGCCGTTCACGAGCTACATCACGATGGATCAGGCCCTCGTTGTGCCGCCAATTCTCATCGGTGCAGGTGTGATTCTTTCGGCGATTGCGGCAAAGATCGCAATCACCCGCTATCTCAAGGTATAAGGTCTTATCCATGCCTAAGGAGACTGGCGAGAAGCTCATCGCCTCGAACAAGAAGGCGCGCCACGAGTATCACATCATCGATACCTATGAGGCCGGAATGGTCCTCACCGGTAGCGAGGTGAAGTCGCTTCGTATGGGACGCGCGTCGCTTGTCGACGGCTACGTGTTCATCGAGCGGGGGGAGGCGTGGCTCGACACCGCGTATATCCCGGAATACTTGAACGGCTCGTGGACCAACCATTCGCCGCGACGTAAGCGCAAGCTGCTGCTGCACCGTCAGCAGATCGACAAGCTGTACCAGAAGACCCGCGAGGGTGGCATGACGATCATTCCGCTCCGCCTGTACTTCTTGGACGGCCGCGCAAAGGTCGAGATTGCTCTTGCTAAAGGTAAGAAGGAATACGACAAGCGCCAGACGCTCCGTGAGCGTCAGGACAAGCGCGAGGCGGATCGCGCAATGCGCGACAAAAACCGTATGGGGGAGTAGCTTCGAGCTGCTATCCTGTAATGCCGGGCATTGCTCGGAGTCGGCTTCGGTCGGCAGGGCTTCGGCCCGAAACCTGGGCCTTGCCCAGAACTTGGTAATTCAACAGTGCATGATGCGAGTGCCTCAGATCCGCGCCCCTGGTGCGTGATCGATACGGGGCCGATCGGTTTCGACACGTCGATTTAAGACCGTGGGAAGCGGGCCGAGGACGCGGAGTTATCTCGTTAACGCCCTTCGCAAAACACAGGTGCAAACGCTAAGCGCACCGACTTCGCTCTCGCTGCCTAAGCACGAGACCGAGTCCGTCAGGCCGGGTATGCCTTCGCCCCGGTTTCCTGGCGTCATTTAGAGGGCTTGCTGGTTCGTTGAGTGTCAGGGCGAATCGGGACTTTCACTGATGCTGGGCCTGTCGTTCTAGATGTTTGTGGCAAAGAACGGGGCCGAGTAGAACGTCTGCACAAACTACGCTCGTAGAAGACATGGAATTGTCGAAGTGGACCGGGGTTCGATTCCCCGCGGCTCCACTGGAGCTCGCATCACGCACAGATTTACCGCGGAAACCGCCGGTGCCCCTTGGAAACTTGGGGCGTCGGCGGTTTTTGTTTTCGCGGGGTTGGCGGGCTGCCAACCCCGCGAAAGCGGCACTTTCTGCCGAGATCGACCCTTTCTGCGCGTAGAAACTATGGTTTTCGGGAGAAATGGTGCTTCTCGAGGGGGTAACTCCGGGCACATGTCCGGTTTGCGCTGACGCTAGGCCTGGCTATGGGCTTTCGCAGCCAAATCGATCAGTTCGAGTCACGCTCCTCGCTACTGCTTGACTTGCATAAGTCGAGGAAACTTAGGCTCCTCGGAGTATTGGATTCATCTCTATCTCCAGGAGGAAACATGAAGGTACTACGAGCAATTTCCATTCTTGGCGCTGCTTCGCTTCTGAACGTTGGGCTCGTGCCGCTTCGCGCTGAATAGTACGTCGGGCTACAGCTGACCCATTGAACTTTCTCAGAAACTGCCGGAGCCCTCGCGCACCAAGAAAAATCATAGCCACGCTCCACTAGGCTGACTCAAATGTCGGCACAATCGCTATATCTACCGCAGGGCGCCCCGGGCGCCCCGAGCGGGGAGAAGCGATCGCGCGGACGCAAGCGCAGCCGGAAGAGGATCGGCGTTGGCGGCGCATTCGTCGTGGTGTTCAGCCTGCTATTGATCGCGGTCGTTCTGCTTGGTCGAATGCCTGGCTTCATCGGCGCCGGAATCGCGGTTGCCCTGCCCTGGCTCGGCTTCGTGGTCGCCCTGCTCCTCATCTTTGCCTTCACGCTCCGCTGGAAGTGGTGGCTCGTGATCGCGCCTGTTGTGGTCTGGGCACTCGCAGTGTCGCCCGCGGTAACGTGGATACCCGAAGCCGCAGGAAGCATTGACCCCGCGACTGATCTGGTTTTTGCGAGCCAGAATGTCGAAGCAGGCTCTGGCACCGCAGACGTGTCGGCGACGACCCTCGCCGAGCACGGAGCAGACGTCATCGCCCTCACCGAACTCGACGCAGATTCACGAGCACTCGCGGTAGACGCGCTCGAAGACTCACACCCGTACTCATACCTCGTCGGTACAGTCGGTCTCTGGAGCACCGTCCCGATCATCGACGCGTATCCGCTCGAGCTCGGCCTCGGCTGGCAGCGTGCGCTCAACGCAAAACTCGAGACCGATGCCGGAATAGTCAGCGTCTATGTCGTGCACGCCGCGTCGTTCCGCCCCGGAGAGCAAGCCGACCGAGACGGGATGCTTGCCGCTTTAGGTGAGGAGATTGCCGCAGACGAGACCAACAGCGTTGTCGCGCTCGGCGACTTCAACTCGGCAACGACCGACCCAGCCCTCGCCCCGGTGCGCGAGCACCTTGTGGAAGCGAAGCAAGCAGCTCCGGGAATTTCCTTCACGTGGCCTGCGTCATTTCCTGTGGCGCGGATCGACCACATCTTCGAACGCGGCCTCGCGTCGCGCGGCGGGGAAGCCTTCATCGTTGGCGAGAGCGACCACCTCGCTGTCCTCGCCGTCCTCTCGCTCGTCAAAAGCGACTAACGCGGCCTCCTCCCGAACGCAGGCAAGCACCGCACCCACGCACAACAGCGTCGAGATGAGCGACGTACCGCCGGCAGAGACGAACGGCAGTGGCACGCCAAGTACCGGTGCATAGCCGAGCACTACAGCGATATTGACGATCATCTGGGTGGAGATCCACACCACTGCTCCGCCGGTAAGGATCAGCGCGAAAGTGGACGTGAACCGGTTGATCAGCGCGATGCACACGACAGCGAGCACGAGGTACAGGGCGAGCACACCGAGTGTTCCGATGAGTCCGAGCTCCTCGCCAATGATTGCGTAAATAAAGTCGGTCTCCGCTTCGGGGAGCCATTGCCACTTGGCCTTCGAGTTCCCGAATCCCGCACCGAAGATGCCGCCAGCTGACAGCGCCCAAAACCCGTTGAGTGACTGCCAACACATGTCCATTGCATGCTCGAGATCGGTGAGGCAGTCCACCTCGAAGAAATGGGTCAACCGGTAGACACGGTTTGGCTTGATGAGGGTCATGATTGCGACGCCGGCGACGCCGAGGAGGGCGATGCCTGCGAGGATCCGCGCGCGAACTTGCGCGAAGATCAGGCAGCCGAAGATCAAAGCGCCGAGGATCATGAGCGTGCCGAGGTCGCCACCGATGACGTTGATGAACATGGAGAGCGCGACGATTGGGATAACGGGGATCCACACGTGTTGCCAGCGGCGTAGAAGCGGTTCTTTCGCGGTGAGGACGGTCGCGACCCAGATGAGGAGCACGAACTTCATGAACTCCGCTGGTTGGGTCGAGAGCGGTCCAAGCTGTAGCCAGTTGCGGTTGCCACCCGCCTCGTACCCGAGCGGGGTGTAGACGAGTATTTGAAGAAGGAATCCGAGGCCGAGGAGCCACCACGCGTACCTCCGCATCGTGCGGCTCGAGACCTGGCTGAGCAGGACCATGCAGAGGATGCCGACGAGGGCATACCCTCCCTGCCGGATCGCCCCCGACCATGGGTTTGCGCCGTTCGCGATCGCGACCACCTGGCCAGCCGATTGGACCATAGCAACGCCAATTCCGACCAGAAGCAGCACAACCACCACGAGGACGATTGCGAGCGAGCGCAGCGGCCCAGCCTGCGCCGGTACGAGTGCGAACCGGGAAGGCTGGGCCGCGGGCAGCGAGATCCGCTGCTGACGCGTGGGTGCCATTGAGCGCGGCTTAGTTCACGCAGGGAATAGCGCCGGCGCGGATCGGGTCGTCCCAGCTGTCGTACACCGGAAGTCCCGTCTCATTGGTCTTTGGCGCGGAAGCGGACGCCGGAGGCTCAACGGGAGACACCGCGGAGTCATCTTCTGACGACTCGTCGGCCGCGGATTCGTCGGCATCATCACCGCCGGATGACGTGTCAGCCAGATAGCTGCCATCAAAGTAGGTGCCAGCGAAGATGGCTGCGACGATCTGCTGGATCTGTTCCTGATCAACGGTGTTCACGTACGAGCCGTCGATCATGTCAAACTCAAGGATCGGGAGCGTGACAAACTCAACGCCGGTCTTTGACACCTCGCGTGCCATCTTCACAAACTTCAGTACGTCGAAGTTCGTGTCAAGCGCGACGTGGGTCGTCGTGGCGTCCATGAGCGCTGAGATTTTCTTCGGGCTAGTGAACGTGCTCTGGGTGTTGATCTTGTCAACGAGCGAGATCATGAATGCCTGCTGGCGGCGCGAGCGGTCAAGGTCGGTGAGGAACGGGCCATCCTCGCTCGTATCGCGGCGCTGGCGTACAAAGCTCATCGCCTGTTCGGCATCGATTTCCTGCACGCCTGCCCCGAAGTCGGCGCCGGAGTAGGTATCGACCGTCGCCTCGTTGAGGCACACCGTGAGCGGTTGGACAGCTTGCGCGACGTGGTAGAAACCACCCATCGTCATCTCAACGAAGTGATCGATGCGAACATCGCCAAGGAAGTGAGAAACAGTCTCGATCTGTGCCTGGCGGCCCGCGGCACGGGCTTGTTGATAGATCTCATCGTCGCTGAGGCCGGAATCCTCTTCGTAGAGATCATTCATGCGCTGCTGGAGCGCGAGGCCGTACGCCTCCTTGATCTTTGAGTTCTCGACGCCGAGGGGAGCACCCACGATCTCAACGTAGTCATCGCGGGGGATCGAAATGCCAACGGCCTTCGAGCGGTCTTCTGGGACGTGCAGGAGCATGAGGACGTTTGCGTTGTATCCGCCGTCGCTCTCATCACCTGCGCGAATCGCATCGTAGACCTCAGCGGGGAGTGGGTCGCCGTTCTGATCGAGACGTGAGTCCATACCCATGATGAGAATGTTCTGTTCACCGGCGTCGTCGAGCACATCGTCGACGAGGGGGAGCGAGAAGTCAGACCGTGAGATGTTGTCGTTGAAATTCTTGTAGGCGAGTGCGATTCCGGCACCCGTGAGGACGAGTGCGCCGGTGAGGACGCTCGCAATAGTAATCGTGACTCGGCGGCGGCGGGTGCGGCGGCGCTGGCGGCGTGTGAGTGCCGAGTCGATGTCAGAGACGTGGAGGGTTTCTGTTGGACGCTGGGCGTGCATAAATTTCCGTTCGATGCTGCGGCAATGCCGCGCGACAGGGACTGTCGTGTGAGCAACGGGCGCACGGACGCTTGGGCGGCGCGTGCGCGGTGCTCAGGCAGCGATCAACGGTGGGGTGGTGGGAACTTCAGCGACGGGCTGCGCCGGCATCAGCAGGCGCCCGAGCTGCACGCGTTCGCCCGGCGTGAGGTAGGGGAGACGCACCTCTGGCGTGGTCCAGTGCACGGGACCATGGTCGTTCGAGTGGGCTTGGGCGCCAAAGCCAGAAGCTGCGACGGCGGTATCGGCCTGCGGCGCGATAAAGCCGAGATCATCTTCGGTGAGGCCGGAGAAGGCTTTGTCGTCAGCAGGCTCAGCGTCTGGGGCATCGTCAGCATCGTCTGGCTCACCAACCAGGCTCGCTGCCGACTTCTCGAGCGACTCTTTCTGAGTTCGTGACTCGTCGAAACGCAGCGTTTGCGTCGTAGCACCGGAACTCGGCGCGGCCGCGACACTTTCAAGAATGTCGATGACCCAGAACGTCGGTGTAAACAGGAAAAAGGCGAGCAGCACGGTGACGAGCTTGTGCGGTGCACGTTTCGACAATGCGTCCTCCTTCTTCCGTAAATTGTTTCCGAGGAATGCGCGTGGCTCTGGCGGGCGCGGCGCGTGGGTTTTCGATGGTAACAATGAAAGCTTCGGGTGCGTTCAGGTTTATCACCGGACCGCACTGGTGGGCGGATCGAATTGCCGATCCGCCCACCGCGGTGATTACTTAGTGCTCCATCGAGCCGTGGTCCATCTCCATGTCTTCATGGCTGGTGGTGCCGTCTTCGTCGCGGTAGTTTTCCTTAGCGCCCGCGTAGTCCTTCACCATTGCGTTGAAGGTATGCTCGGAGCCGTCAGAGAACACAAGCGTGAACTCAACGTCTTCGCCAGCCGGGACAGCCTGCTTGAGGTCCATCAGCATAATGTGGTTGGCACCGGGAGCGAGCTCAAACTTGCCGTGTGCAGCAATCTTGTAGCCGCCCTTCACCTCCTGCATGACGTTGTTGCCTGAGCCGTCAGCGACGGTCTCGTGCAGCTCTACGTCGTCTGACAGCGGGGACTTCGCTGAAACGATCTGCAGCTCTTCGCCCGAGGTGTTCTCAATCGTGCCGAATGCGCCGGTCATGCCCTTGTCTGACGCCTTGAGCCAGAAATCGTGGAGCTTCACTGCGTCGGCCTGGGTCTTCGCAGTTGCTTCCTGCTTTGTATCTGCGTTGGCATCAGTGCCGGTCCCGCTGCAACCTGTCAGCGCGAGCAGTGCTGCGCCAATCACTACGGATACGCGAGCGGTACGAGTCTTGAACTTGTTCATGTGTTTTCGCCTTTCAACCTGCGAATCATCGGCCGCACAAGGGCAGGCCGAATGCGCCCGACCTGGCGGGCGCGAAAAATGATAGTGCTGGAAGAGCGGGGTAGAGCGCAGTCTTACGCTGCGAACCCCGCGAGGCATGGTGGTCCACGGCGGTGCAGTGCGAAGGCGCGCAGCTCGTCAAGCACGGTCCAGCGCGCAGTCGCGATGCGCGGTGCGCGGATCGGTGCGGCGATCAGAACCGGACGAACGGCAGGAACAAGCGCGTGACGCAGCCACTGAGCAGTGCGGAGTGTGAGAGACCGCAGGGCGTCGAGAGTTCGCTCTCCCAAAGTGAGGAATACCACGGTTGCAACAGCGCCAAGCCCGTGGGAAGCCCACATCAGAGCATCGCCATGTAACAGGGTCACCGTGGCATCGCTCAGGAACGGCGCGGGGAGCGCGTCTGCGGTGACGAAGTGCTGGTGTCCTGATCCGCCAACCATGCCGGCTTGCTCAGTGCCCAGCACGAACAGCGAGTGGAAGAGCGTCTGACTCGCAATGACTGACACTCCCAGTCGTATGACTGACAAGCGCCTGCCTGCGAGCAGCACACTCACGAACAGCGACAAAGCAAGCGGCACGACCACGCCGAGCAGACCTGGCATCTCGCCGCCAGCAGAAACGTGTGACAGCAAGGCGACAAAGGTTGCGCAAAAGGCAGCAGCAGACCCACGCACGACGTGCGGAAGGCGCGAGGTTTGCTGCATATCGCTATTCTTTCAGCTTGCTACTGGGAAGTACCAGAATGCGGGCTATGCGCGACGGCGACGAATGAGCGTCGAGATCAGACGCCATCCGACGAGGAACAGGCAGAGCACAGTGATCGTAACGAGCACGAAGGAGAACGCTGTCCCGGCGCCGGTGAGCGCGCGCAGCAGCATGCCGAACAACACGGTGCCTGACCAGATGGGAACACCAGTGCGGATCACATCACCAGGCGCGCGCCAAGCACGCACAATCAGCCACATGATCGCCAGACCAGCGAGGAACGGCCAAGCGGTCTCTAGGAGCCCGAGCGCGGTCGCATCACGCGAGTGACTGCTACGCCCGAGCGCGGCGAAGATCACGACCAGGGTCGCGTCGAGCAGTGCCGCTGCGATCACGGTACGCGGCGCGGGAGCGATGGCCTGCGGCGTGCGGCTCATGCCTGTGCTGCCTTCGCGCGGGTCACGACGTCGAGGACGGCCTCATGTACCTTGCCGTTGGTTGCGAGCGAGCTGCCATTCCACGCGGAATCAGCGCCGGTGATATCGGTAAACGTGCCGCCAGCCTCGCGCACGATTGGCACGAGCGCGGAGAGATCGTATGGCTTGACATCAAACTCGGCAACGACATCAACGAGGCCCTCTGCGAGCATCATGTACGACCACATGTCGCCGTACGCACGGTCGCGCCACACGGCACGGGTGAGCGCGATCAGAGGATCGAGATAGCCGGCAAGGTCCCACTGTTCGATGCTCTGGAAACTGAGCGACGCGTTCTCGATACCTTCAACGCCGGAGACCTGCAGACGACGCGGCTCTTCGCCGCGACGCCAGCCCCAAGCGCCGCCACCGGTCTCGGCCCACCACCGCTGGCCAAAGGCAGGTGCCGAAACGACGCCAACCGTGGGAACACCATCAACCTCGAGTGAGATGAGGGTTGCCCAGTTGGGGACTCCGCGCAAGAAGTTCGAGGTGCCATCAATCGGGTCGATCACCCAGCGGCGTGAACCACGCTCGGTGCGGCCAGACTCTTCGCCGAAGAAGCTATCCTCAGGGCGCTCTGCCTCAATGCGGGCGCGGATCGCGTCTTCGACAGCTTTGTCAGCGTCGGTGACGAACGTGCGGTCCGGCTTGGTTTCGATCGTGAGGTCAGCGGCCTGGAAACGCTCGTGCGAGATCGCATCAGCGAGGTCGGCGAGCTCAAGCGCGAATACGAGATCTTCGGAGTAGGCGGTCATGGTCGAAGCCTACCGCGCCGGAGTTATTGATTGCTTGGGTGTGTATAAGTGCTGAGTCAATTATGCCGCTGGGACACCTGACCTGCAGCAGCACAGAGCCCCGTCATGCGCATGAAACGAGACGTTTCCGCAGACGAGGCTCTGTGTATGCAAGATCTTCGGTTTACCGAAGGTTGGCGAAGAATTAACCGAAAATGTCACCAAGCAGTTCGAAAGGACTCTGCTTCTTGCGTGGCTTCGTGTACCCGCGGTCGTCGTAGGTCGGCTGACGCTGTTGGTACGACTGCGGCTGTGACTGAGGCTGCTGCGGCGACTGTGCAGGAGTAGTGAGCTGAGCAGATGCGCTTGCGGCCTCAACCTGGGAGATGATCTTGTCGAGCTCGCCACGGTCGAGCCAGATGCCGCGGCATTCAGGGCAGTAGTCGATTTCAACGTTTCGACGTTCGGACATCACCAGGGTGGAACCATCATTCGGGCACTTCATGATCAGAGCATGGCATGCTCCGCGACATTCGTGCATCGTTCTGGTCAGCTTCAAGGCTGATTCCAAGTTTGGTGAGGTGGTCTGGTGTGCGATTGTTCGCAGCCGGGACGCGGCAGTAACCAAAAAGGGCGAGATCGTGAAGATCTCGCCCTGCTTGTGCGCCCCCGGGGAATCGAACCCCGAACCCTCTGATTAAGAGTCAGATGCTCTAACCAATTGAGCTAGAGGCGCATGTTCCCGTATTTGGCAACGAGGAATACTCTAACACGGTCGATTCGAGTCGCGCAAAATCGGCCGTGGCTTTCGAAGTGTCGCGCGTGATTTCAATGATCTTCCCTGGATATGTAATCGGCCGTAGATATGCGGAATCTCGCACTACATGCCATATCGAAGGCAGGTTGCATATGGACGGGAACTGGGTTATAGGACAAAACGTGTGTAACGAATCCTGATCTAGCCGCATAAACACGCCCCTAAACAAGGACCGTCTTACCCCGGCACCATTAACCGTGCCGGAAATCAGTAACACCACCCATTGCGTGAT
>NZ_JACVMX010000003.1 GCF_014530035.1 Leucobacter sp. cx-328 | reverse complement strand
GAGATCTCCGTAGACTTCGGTCTGTGAGGCTCCCAGTAGATGACTGGGTTGATAGGCCAGATGTGGAAGCGCGGTAACGTGTGGAGCTGACTGGTACTAATAAGCCGATGACTTGATATTCTCCCTCATTAAGTTGAGGGGCATGGATTTCGGGATTCTTAAACGATATTGTTCGCGTTCACTTTGTGGTTCTTGATGTACGAGAAGCCACGCCAGACAGCATGTCTGATTCGCTCTTGAGTGGGTGGGTTGGGTATTCTGGTGTGGTTGATATGTTCATAGAGTTACGGTGGTTATAGCGTCAGGGAAACGCCCGGTTGCATTCCGAACCCGGAAGCTAAGACTGACAGCGCCGATGGTACTGCACTCGGGAGGGTGTGGGAGAGTAGGTCACCGCCGGACACCTTTTGGTGGGTGAGAGGGGATAGCCTTTCAGCAATGATTGCTGGGGTTGTTCCCTTTCGCTATTTTGTAGGGGGGTTCGCTTCCTGGGGTAGGCTTTCGGGTCTGTTCTAGGGGGCGGGCCCCCCTTTTTTTGTGCCCTAAATCCGGGCACCTAACCAGGGAGGTGTGAGGCACTGCGTGCGATGACAAGGGGACGGGCTTGAGTGAGCTCCACGAATGTTCCTGCAGCGTTCTGTTCGCTCGTGCCCCTGTGTGGCCTGTTCGGCCTCTTAATCTGCGACGGTGATGCCAAGATGATCAGCGAAGGCTGTGGTCATGTACATGAGCTGCTCGTGCGAGAGAACTGCTCCACGCAAGCCTTCGAATCCCTCGAAAGCTTCGAAGTCGAGACCTCGGAGATCGAGGTTCTTTGCCTGTGCTCGGTTGAGAGTGAGCTTTCTCGTGCGGCAGTTCTCGAACTGTACGCGGTCGACTTTCGCTCCGCCGAGGTCGACTTCGTCGAGCGTGCAATTGCGGAAAATGACGTCGCGAACGTTCGCGCCACGAAGATTGACCCAACCGAGCTTCGAATCAACAATGAGCACACGTCGAACCTCTGCATCAGGTACGTCCACTGCGCCCAGGCGCGAAGCCGTTATCTCGACGTCACGCCAAGTGCTGCCTGCGGCTGCGAGACCGGGTGCTGCGAGGCGATTGAGGTGCGTCTGGATCATCCGTCCACCACGAAGCTGTAATCGCTCCACAGCGCAATCTACGAGCTCGCAGTCGAGGAAAGAGGCGCCCGAAAGGTCAGCGGGAAGCTCCTCCTTCGAGAACTGGAGGCCATCAAGATCGCAGCCGGGCTCTAAGTCGCCGGCATAGCCTTCCGCGAGGTGTGGAAGTTGAAGTGGGCTGACCTGTGGAGTTGTGTCTTTCGCGAGCTTTGGCATGGGTTTACCCTAGCGGTAGCCTCCGACACTGCTGAACGCTGTGTGGGTTGGGAGATCCGCTCAGAGAAACCAAATGGCCCTGGCAGTCGCCTGCATCGTAAGTGATGCGGCGGCCGCCAGGGCCATTGTGGGCTGTACCGGTATTACGCCTGGGGCGGGTACTGGTACGGGGCCTGCTGTGCAACCGGCTGCCCGTAGCTGAGGTCTCGGTCAAAGCGGCGTCCTGCTGCCTTCGACGGCAAGATGAAGAACACGATCAGCGCAATGCTTGCGATGTAGCCCAGGTACGGGATGAATCCGGCAAGACCGATGAGCCAAAGAGTTCCGGGGAAGTTGCCATCGTGCAGACGGCGCCACGAAATCGCGATCTGGGGCACGAGGGTGCCGAGCCAGAGCACGAGAAGCATAATTCCGCCGACGACCATCATGAGCACACCACCCGCGCTCGGTACGCCCATGTACGGGTTGCCGTAGCCATTACCGTAGCCGTAGTCATAGCTGTAGTAATCCATGTACGACAGTGCTGGCAGCACCATGAACATGCCGATGGTGAAAATGATCGTCGGGATGATCGCAAGCAACGATACGAACAGGTACGACCACCAGTACTCGCTGCGCGATGCGCGGCCCGAGAACTTGGCGTAGGACTTGAAGTAACGCTTGATTGCCTGACCGAAGGTCGCGCCATACAGTGGGCGGCTGAGGTCCATAGGGTCAATCGCGCCGTCGAAGGGTTCACCGGGGCCGGGAACGCCAGCGCCCTGCGGCTGCTGATACGGGTAACCGGGAGCAGCCTGCTGGTACGCAGGTGCGCCATAAGCGGGAGCTGCAGGAGCACCGTAAGTCGGTGCTGCGGGTGCTGCAGGTGCTGCGGGTGCTGCATTAGCCGCGGGGTAGACAGCCGGTGCCGTGTAGCCAGCATCTGCCGGAGGCGCGCCGTAGGCCGGTGCTGCCGGTGCTGCCGGTGCGGCCGGAGCCGCAGGCGCATCGTTGGCCGGAACCGCGGGTGCAACTGGTGCGGCCGGTGCAGCCGGGGCTGCAGGTGCGGTTGGAGCCTCGGGCGCAGTCTGGTCAGTCGCGGGAACTTCGGGAGCTGCAGGAGCGGCCGGTGCCGCGGGAGCCGCCTCGGGGGTGACCTCGGGTGCGTTCTCGTCAGGGTTCTGCGGGCCCTCGGGTGGCAGGTTCGTCATGGTGCTTCTTCTCCTTGAGTGAGAGCGCGTGCATGGACAGCCCGCACGAAGCCGGCTGATACTTCAAGCGTACGCATGTTTCTGTCATCTGTATGGGAATCCTTTGCGTGCGCCGTCAATTGAGTGATTTCTCTTGGGAATCCACAGGCGCGCTGCACTTGTCGGTGGTCGTAGATAGACTCATCCACATGCGCCTCGGAGTCATCGATGTCGGATCAAATACTGTCCACCTGCTCGTGGTCGACGCCCACCCGGGCGCGAGCCCCAACCCGTACCAGAGTGAGCGCACCACGCTACGTCTCATGCGGTACCTCGATGCTGAGGGTGCAATTACGGGGGAGGGCGTGCAGCTGCTCGTTGACGCGATCCGCAACGCAGTTCGCGTTGTGCGTGAGATCGGCGTCGACGACCTGATTGCTACTGCGACGAGCGCGATCCGCGAGGCGGCCAACGGTCCAGAGGTGCTTGCTCGCATCGAGCGGGAGACCGGTATCCCCTTGCAGGTCTTGTCTGGCGAAGACGAAGCGCGGATCACGATGCTCGCGGTACGTCGTTGGCTCGGCTGGTCCGCAGGGGAGATCCTGCTTTTTGATATTGGTGGCGGCTCATTCGAGATCGCGCAGGGCGTTGACGAGTATCCCGAAGTGCAGGTTTCGCTGCCGCTGGGTGCTGGCCGCACGACTATTAACTACTTGCGGGAAGATCCGCCCTCACGAGAGGCAGTGTCGGCGTTGCGCGCCCATGCGCGCGCAGAGTTCACGAAGGTGCGTGATGAGCTCTTCGCAGACCGTCCCAATCCGAAGCGCGTCGTTGGTACATCGAAGACGATTCGATCACTGGCGCGACTCGTTGGCGGGCCGCCCGATCCGGTCACCGGTGACCTTGCTCAGTTGCACTATGCGGGCCTGCGTGAGTGGGAGCCGACGCTGCGTCAGATGCCAGGTTCGGTGCGCGAGTACCTGCCGGGTATCACTCCTGAGCGCGGCTATCAGATCATTGCTGGTGCGGTGGTGCTGCGCACTGCGATGAAGGTGTTCGGTGTTGAGACGCTGACCATCTCGCCCTGGGCGCTGCGCGAGGGTATCGTGCTGCGCTACATCGATGCGCTCGATGGCCGCGGCGCTGATCCGGTCACTGAAAGCTTCCGTGGCGTGCAGTCATGACCGAAGGCGCCCCTGACCTCTTCGATCAGTTGTACGCAGCAGCCGTGAGTGCGCGCGTTGATGCCTATGCGCCATATTCAAACTTCACCGTGGGTGCTGCAGCGCTCGTTTTCGGTGGTTCTGGTCATGGACTCGGCGTCCCACGCATCGTGACCGGGTGCAACGTTGAAAACGCGTCATACGGGCTGACCCTGTGTGCCGAGTGCGGCGTTGTGTCAGAGCTCCACGCCTCGGGCGGTGGCGAGCTCGCCGCGCTCATTTGCGTGGGTGGTGATGCTGGCGCTGATCCGCGCATCGTGATGCCGTGTGGTCGGTGCCGTCAGCTGATTTCTGAGCACGCGGCTGCGAGCTTTGTCTTGCAGGGTCTAGATCGCGAGTACTCAATGGAAGAACTCCTGCCAGCGGCATTCAGTGCAGACGAGGTGCGTCCCGGCTAGCTCCGGTGCGCGTGACCACAAGAGACACAGAACGAGAGAAGGACAAACTTCATGCTTGAACCGTTTGATGCAGTTGATGTGATCCGTGTAAAGCGTGATGGCGGCGCCGTGCCTGAGGCGGAGCTGCGCTGGCTAGTTGACGCGTACACCCGTGGGTATGTCTCGGATCCACAAATGGCGGCGTTTGCAATGGCGGTGTTTCTCAACGGGATGGCACGTGAGGAGATCCGCGTACTCACTGACGCAATGATCGCGTCGGGGGAGCGGATGTCGTTTGGTGCGCTGTCAAAGGTGACCGTCGATAAGCACTCAACGGGTGGCGTTGGCGACAAGATCACGTTGCCCCTCGCGCCGCTCGTTGCTTCGTTTGGAGTTGCTGTGCCGCAGCTGTCCGGTCGCGGACTTGGTCACACGGGTGGCACGCTCGACAAACTCGAGTCGATCCCCGGCTGGCGTGCGGCGCTGACGAACGAGGAGCTGTTCGCGCAGCTCGAAGACGTCGGGGCAGTGATCTGCGCTGCCGGCTCCGGCCTCGCGCCCGCAGACAAGAAGCTGTATGCGCTGCGCGACGTGACGGGTACGGTGAACTCGATCCCGCTTATCGCCTCGAGCATCATGTCGAAGAAGATCGCCGAGGGCACTGACTCGCTCGTGCTCGACGTAAAGTTCGGTTCAGGCGCGTTCATGCAGGACTACGCGCTCGCGCGTGAGCTTGCCGAGACCATGGTGGCGCTCGGCGTCGACTCCGGTGTGCGCACGACAGCGTTGCTCACAGATATGAATACCCCGCTTGGTCGCGCAATTGGCAACGCGAATGAGGTGCGGGAATCGGTCGAAGTGCTCGCCGGTGGCGGTCCAGCCGACGTCCGTGAACTCACGGTAACCCTTGCTCGGGAGATGCTTGCGCTCGCGGGGCAGCCAGACGCTGACGTCGAAACGGCACTCGACGATGGACGTGCGATGGATGCGTGGCGGCGGATGATCCGCGCCCAGGGTGGTGACCCAGATGCCGCGCTGCCGATCCCGCGCGAGACCCACACCATCGTCGCGCCGATGACAGGCGTGCTCACAAGGCTCGATGCACTTGCTGTCGGAGTAGCCGCATGGCGACTCGGGGCAGGTCGAGCCCGCGCGGAAGACGCCGTCGTGTTCGCTGCAGGAATCGATCTGCACGCAAAACCGGGCGACCTGGTGACGGCCGGTCAGCCGCTGATGACCCTATCTGCTGATGACGGTGGTCGCTTTGCGCGTGCGATCGAGGCACTTGAAGGCGCATGGGACATCGATTCTGGCGCGGATCTGCAAAGCGTTGCCCATTCCCCGCTCGTGCGCGACCGTATAAGTGAGTAGGGCGTCCCCGCCAAATCGTTGAGAATTCAACGCAACGCGCGCGGGAAACGCGCAGAAGGGGCCTCGATTTTGCCGACAGGCGTTCCAGTGGGTAAAGTTATATCTCGTTGGAGCGGTTCGAAAGAGCTTCTGAAAGACAACAATCCACATTGGGATATGGTGTAATTGGCAACACTACGGTTTCTGGTACCGTCATTCTAGGTTCGAGTCCTGGTATCCCAGCCACATACGAGTTTGTCGAACCATGGTCAAATGGACTGGTCAAGCTCGTTACGGTTTGAGAGCCCTTCGAATTCGTTCGAGGGGCTCTCGTCTTGCTCAGAACTGGTTGTTTGCCCGTTGTTTCTAGGTTCTGGAGGCTGTGTACGAGCCTAGTCGCCTCATTTTGCTGGGGGATCGCTTCGACAATGCCCTCATCTGCGTCGATGAAGATCTCGCTATAGAGAGCAATCAACACATCCCGACGTACGTCGTCAGGCGCATTGGCGTAGATGGTGCCAGTGTCTCCAAGTAGGTCGAGGTAAGCCACCGTCATTTCGACGCCGTACTGCAGTCGCTCGGCGGTGTTTTTGAGCTTCTCCGCGACCGCCGCTTTCTGAAGAGACACCTTCTCGAGCTGTGTGTGTACTTTTTCAATGGCAGCTGTCCCTGTTGCTGCGAGATTGATTAACCGTTCCTCCTGCGCCTCGAGCTTGGTGAGTTGTTTGCGCAGGTGAGCTTTCGCTTCCTTATCGGACATGAGGATGCTATTCACTGCATCGACAACCAGCTGTTTGAGCTGATCAATATTGCTGGGCGCGAACCCCTCGGAGATGATCGCTTCTTTGACGGCTCGTTCAACAACTTCAATGCGCAGCCATGGCATATCGCAGAGGCGACGCTGCTTGGCTGTGCAGACGAAGTATTCATATACCCCACCGTTGCCCGCTGCTTGGCTATAAAGCAACCTGCTGCGGCGACCGTTCTTTTCGCAGCGGGCGCAGTAGATGATTCCTTTGAAGTAATGAAAATGCGTGACGTCTTTGTCCCCACGTTGTGATCGCTGATCCAGCAAGGTTTGAGCTTTGAGAAAAACTTCCTTAGAGATCAGCGGTTCGTGTCGCCCGGCGTAGAGTTTGCCCTTGTATCGGTTAACTCCCGTGTAATAGGGGTCGCGAAGAATCCCCGCCAGACGACTATGGCTGACGGGCCGCTCTGCCCTTGCGGGGGATGCCCGAGTCGTGAGGCCTTGCTCCTCCATGATGTCTCGAAGTTGGGCTACTGAGTAGTTGCCGGTTGCATACTGCTCGAACGCCCACGCAATTAGTGGGCCTCGGATCGGGTCAACATCGATTGTGTTCACGAGTCGGCCACTGAAGTCCTTTCGGACGTTGAGATAGCCGAGCTTGGCGCGACCGACCGAGCCGCCTTGTTCGACTTTGTGAGCCATCTTGACTTTGACGTCCTCGCCGTTCATCCTGACTTGGACTTCATTCATGACGTCCGTGATGGCTTCCATCGCGTCGGCCATGTACCCCTCGCCGAACTCCTCTTTCGCGGAGATCAGGCGCACGCCTTTTTCGAGGAGCTGTCGCTTTGTGATTGCCGCGTCGGTGAAGTTACGAAACACACGTGAACGCATATAGATCACGACGAACTTCACCTCGGGATGTTCGTCGAGATAGCGCAGCAGCTTCTTAAACTCGGCGCGCTTGCTGATCGTCTGAGCGGACTGACCGGGTTCAATGAATTCCCTACTTACAGTTGCACGGAGTTCGCGTACCTTCCGCATCGCCTCGACCCGTTGAGTGGCGATACTGTTGCCGTCCTCGTCGAGGTCAGCGGCCGTGTGAAGTTGACGCGGCGTCGAGACGCGAAGGTAAAGCACGGCTTGAGAGGTCATCGTATTTGCGCTTGTGCTCGGCTCGTCGCTCCATGCTGTCGCAAGGTGTTCCAGGCCGGTGATGGAATTCACTATCGGTTTCGTGGTGGCACCCTCACTGCCTAGTGGGGCTTCTAGATCTTCGAACATTTGCAGGCTCCTTTCCTCTTATGACTCTTCGCATTGACGCTCGATCTGGGCAAGAAGTCCAGTCCAGCTACCTATTCCAAGGCAAACTCATCGGGTTCACCCCCGAAGGCTCCACGATGTATCTTTTACCTCGGCCTATGGCCAAAAGTGCCGTCATCATCTGCTGGAGATATGTTCTCCTGAGTGTCAAACTCGCTGCGCCGACCCCGCTCGTGCGCTGCAAGATTCAGTAGCGCTCGGGCAAGCAAGCGAATATCCGGTTTTTTCTTTCTGACCAGGGTCGCCCGGGCTACACGCTTTGTTCGTGTAGAGGCGTCGAGCTGTGGCGGAGACTTATCCAGACGCCGTCTATTTGCTGAAGACATAGACCCTGCCCTCTTCCTCAACGAAGTCGTATCCCTCACGGGCTTCGTCAATGAGTGCTTCGAAGTCGGGCTGAATCGTGTCGAAGAACAAGTGCCGTTCGCTGGCGTACTCAGTGACCTCACGTTCACGCTCATCGACCTCGGCCAGCTCGTGCACGGCGTCCTCAATGTCGCGGTATGTTCTGACGTAGTGCTCGTCAAAGTCCTCCATGATTCTGCCGCTCATGGCATTCACGTCAGGCAGGGAGAGAAAGGCACGGAGCCCGGCGTCTTCGTGAGCTTGCAGCTCCAGAAGGGTTTCGCCAAGGTCTGCGATAGCGCTGCTGCCGTAGTTGCCGGGCACATGAGTGACGACCGCCCGGTCATCAACAACCATAACGGTCGGGACGAGGAGCTTTTCGAGTGTGAACGGGCGTTGCTCCCAGTGGTCGGTAGTCTGCGCGTTTGGGAAGTCGCGGTGGATGAGGAATGTGCCGAGCCAGTCGATCTGCTCCCTGGCCCAGGCTGGTGCATCAGGGTCTTGGTAGAGGGTGAGGTATTCGTCGCGGATGCGTTCGTAGTCACCGTCGCCGGTGCGACCGAAATCAGCCAGTGCGCTCATCCGTCCGATACCACGGCCGAGGACATGTGCGATCGTGCGAGCCGTACCCTTCTCGATATCGGTGCGCTGCTCCACTGCCTTGGCAATACCGCCCGCGATGAAGTCGCCAAACCGGTGTGAAGCGACCTCGATCCGACGCCAGTCAGTAGTATCTGACTCCACCGCTGGACGTGGTAAGTACTCGCCACTCCGGGTGAATTGTTCGGGGGTGTTCATGACTGGCCTCCCTTCGTGAAGAGGATGTGTCTGGCGAGGGCATCGACCCAGGCTTCCTGCTCGAATGGCACACGTACATCGTTCAGTTCATCGAGCACGGACTCGGCATCGAGGTTTCCGGTTGCGGCGAAGCGTTCGAGTGCGGTGCCAGGGCCGTCGTGCAGAGTAGCTGCGATGATCCTGGCGACCGCAATCCCCTGGGCTTCGGGTTCGAGGAGAAGCGCCAGCTTAATGATCTGGGTGGCTTTCTCGCTCTGGTCTGGTGCGCTGATTTGCGTTGACGGAGTTGTGGTGGTTGATGGTGATGAGTTCATGGTGTTTCTCCTTCCTCATACAGTTGGTGAATACGGGGCGACAATGGGGAGCGTCGTTGTGCTGGTGCCGGTGCGGAATAGGCCTGGCGTGAGGGTCTGATCCTTCGAGATGACCTGCTGGATTTTGCTCGCCCGCACCTCATCTGGGGTCACCCAGACAATGCCCGGGTAGAGGCCGTCGTGTTCGGCTTGCACGGCACCGCTTTGGAAGTGCTGCTGGTAGAGACGGCACTTGCGAATGATCGCCGGGAGATGCTCAGTGTCGAGGTCGATCTCCACGAAGCTGTGCGTCTCGGACTCACTGTCTGCGGTGACGACATACAGGTCAGGCTTGAGGGTTTGTGCGCCGCCGTGCGCGGCATGAAACTGCTGCCACGTTGCCGGTTCGGCCTGTAGCTCGAGAATCTCGAAGCTGCCACTTCTCGCCTCTTCAATGAGGCATGCGGCGAACCGGGCGACCGCCAAGGTGTGGGTTTGGAAGCCGTGGGAGGGGTCGACGTAACGGCGACGGCCACGCACGCCCCGGAGGGCGCGTAGGAGCCGTTCTCCGGTACTGCCGAGGTGCCATACGGTTTGGGTTGAGCCGTGCCCGACACCGCCCACACGTCGCCCGACGCGGGAGGCTAGGCCGTGCCCCTCCAGCCGCGTAAGTACCCGAAGCGCCGTCCGCGTGGCGGAGCCCTGGGTACGGTGTGGGCCACCCTCGTACGCAGGGAACTCCAGCCGCTGCACCAGCCGGGTGTCAAGCAGCCGGAAACGTTCCAGTGCTTCGAGCACGCGCAGGTCACGGTCAGTGAGCTGAGCACGCAACTCGGTGATCTTATAGGGGGATCGTTCTGGGGCCATCTCGGCACCTCCTTTCAATGAGCGTCAGTTATGAATTGTCAAAGAACAGCAAGTCACTCAGGTCTGAACTACGGCACCCCTTCTCGCCTCCCAGCTCGGCTCCTTGGTCGCGCCCACTGGTGGCCCCGCGCCCCGCTCATCTGAGCGGGAGTCCCATCCCTGTTCGGCCATCGGTCGGCGGAAGTATGGGAATAATTGGCTGCTGTCGAGGGAGTGGCTGGAAGTGTGATCGGAATAGCGCCGACACTTCTCGCTGTCGCGAGATTTACCACGGTTCTGCGAGTGTGCGCATTCATGGTCGCCTCCGTTTCCGCTGGTTCCCAGGCGGTGCAGCAGCGGCGGAATCTGTCCTCGGGGTCTGTAGCGTACCCTCCGTATTCCCTGCCGGTTGTCGTTTTGACGACTGCTGCGGGGACGCTGGGTCGGCCCCGAACGCTGCACGGTAGGCAGCACGAATCTTCTTCCCTTGCCCGGTCAGTTTTCTTGGTGGCAAGGTACGGGCGGAGAACCAACCTGCCGGTGCGCCGTCGACCACGAGATTCGCGTAGATCTCAAAGCGTCCAAGACTCTGGAAATCTTCACGGGTGAGCTTGGTAGTGGTCTTCGCGAGCGCGGTCGCGTCGTTGGGGCTGGCCGCGAAAGTGATCTGGTTACGGGCATTCAGCTCCAACGCGAATGCCAGTGTCTTGGGGAGCTGCGATCGCCCCTGAGCGGCAAGATGCCATCCAACACCATAGGAGCGGCTCGTTGCCAAGGCATCATCGATCGAGGTCGGCAAATGGAGATAGCGCTGCACTTCATCGACAAATACCATCCCTGGGCGCTTCTGCGGATGCTTCTCGAGGGCACGTTCCTGGGTGGCGAGCCAGAGCTCGGAGACGATCAGCCCGCCAAGAAGCTGCGCGGCACCCGGCCCAATGAGGGCATCATTGAGCGGCACCAAGACAGCAAGGTTGCTTTTCCAAATGTCTCGGAGCCGAAGCTTGGGTCGGGGCTGCCCGAGGATCGCGGCGATGTTCTTTCGCAGGACATATTTGCGCAGCTTATTGAGCGGCGCAGCTGTGATGGAGGCACGGTGCGCAGGACTGAGCCCGTTGAAGGTCGCCCAGTAGGTAGCGAGCGTCGGATCATCGGCGACAGCCCCGATAACGCTGCGTCGGTAGCCGTCATCCGAGATCAGTGGCAGGAGGTCGAGGAGCGTATGAGGTTTCCCGCGCCGCATTCCGCTAGCACACAATGAGTGCAGGGCAACATGCAGCAGATCCTCCGTTCGGGGACCCCATCCGTCAGCGAAGACCGTCTTGAACACCTCGAGGATGCCGTCAACCACCGGGCCAGGATCTCGGTCACCGATATCAAGCGGGTTGAACCCGACAGGACGATCATCTGCCGCATCGATCACTACGATTCTGCCGATCGCTTCCTTGGATGCGCGGGCAACGATTGCGTCGACCAACTGCCGCTTCGGCTCAATCAACACGAGCGGCCTCTCCGCTGTAATATCTGCGAGGGAGAGCAGCGCAAAGATTTGGCTTTTGCCTGATCCGGTGCCGCCAGTAATAGCGAGATGCTGCAACCGCGATGCCGAGGTCAGCCCAACCTGTTTGTCAATTCCTGGTGCTGTAGTGACGGCGAACACTGATTCATCCGTTGTCACGCCTTTGGGCGGCGGAAGAAGCTTCGGGTGCTGTGGTGGCAGCCCCGGTAACGGGAGCCCATCAACTGGCCAGCACAGTAGTGGCGTGAGTACCGCAGCACTCATCGGGATACCCCAGAAGGCTGGACGAGCCGTCACCCACTTATTTGGAGGTTCGGGTGTCAGCGAGAGCTTCGTACCTGGGGCTTCCAACTGCGCGAGCGCCCCAAGCAGCTGACCGCGAAGCATGCGACGACGCTCGGGCGTCGCCGCACTCACCCCGACTCGGACGGTCACCTCGATTCTCGGTGCTGCCGCATGCGCAGAAACACGCTTCCGAGTCTCCGTCGGTGCCGTGCTGCCCCCGCGCAGAAGCAGTTGGGCTAGAGACGGTGCCGGGTCTGCGATCTTGGCAGGCACCGTCATTGGCCGGTATCCGCGGCCAAAGACGACCTGGAGAGCGATTGTCTCGCCGTTACGACGCCCTGCCAACGCGCCATAGAGGGCATGCAGCGTGGCTTCGAGTGCACTGTCGCTGAGGGGTATCGCCCGTGGGGATGCTTTGAGCCTTGCGACGCGATCCGGCGGAGTGGGTCGTTTGGTGCGCAGTAGCAGTGAACCAGGCAGCTGGGCACGAATGAGGGTGCGTAGCGGGGCCTTGCCTGAAGCGTCGCGACCAATGAAATGACGGATACCATCGTCGCCGGCGTAGGCTTCAAAGACCAGCGGACGGGGTGTTCCGGCAGGGCTCAAGAGATCGAGCAGCCGATACACCTCTGCCGACGTGGCTTCGGGGGTCGGCAGAAGCCGGATGAATGAAATGGGGTCACGCATGGCACACCTTCTTCCGGAGAATCTCCGGCTGACGATTACGTACGGTCGGTGTAGGTCGTGCGGTGAGCCCCATGAGCGGGGTCCGGCCAGTTATGAACGATTCCACGGGGTCTGTCAAGCGTCGTTGTGTATTCCACAACGACATGACAGAGGCGAACATGGTCATGCTTCTCACCAGCCGCCCCGCCGCCACCGCCACACGAGAATCCCCAGCCAGGTCGCGAAGATGACGAGTCCAGCGGCGACGATCCCTACCCAGAACTGGGCGAGCAGACAGAACGCGAGATACAGCACGATGATGCCTGCGAGCACAGCAAGACAGAACTTCAGGAACTTCATCCCCACTGGACTCATCTCCCTTTCGATGGACTTGGACGTTGAGTTGTAAGGCATTAGTCATCACGAGGCCCTCCACCGCCGGCCTCAGGCAGTTGCGTGAATTTCGCGTCACTGGGTACCGGGTATCCCGGCAGCATGAAATCGGAGTCAACCTCGTTGCCCCACACCAGCCACTGCGAGCGGGAATTCGGACGGCGTCGGGCAAAGAGTTCCGCGTAGGGTCCGTCGAGAATCCGCTCGATAAGGGGAATCATCTCGTCGGGCTTCCTGCTGTGCTCAGTGCGCGGGAACAGCAGCGTAGAGCGCTGCGCCCGGTACTTGAATGGTGCTTTGCCGCGCACTCCGTGCAGCAAGGTTTCGTGACTCGAACGAAAATACGTGCCGAGTCCCATGTAGTACTTATCCCACGCTGCGTGAGATTTAAACTCGAAGCCCCAATCGCGGAGCACGTCGAGCCCGGCCGGAAGGGCCGCGTTCGTCACCCACATGAGCAGCGTCGCGTTCTCGTCACTGAGTTCTTGGATGAGCGGTCCCATCTGTTTGATGCGCTCCAAGGTCATCAGGTCGTAGTGCTGGATCGCGCCGCGCTTCCCTTTTTGGGCGATATCCCAGGGCGGATCGACGTACCAGACACGGATCTTGGTGTCGGTGCCAAAGCGGGCCAGTCGTGCGCAGCGCTCTGTGTCGGCAGATGAACTGGTGGTGTGGGTGGTGGTCATGTGAATGTGCTCCTTTCAAGGCCCTCACGCTGTGTAGCGTGGGCGGCTTGCAGATGAGTTATGGATGAGCGGCGCGGAGGGGTCAATGTTCGGACCGGGAACCGCAGCCGACAAGACATGAGCGAGCGGAATACCGAGCCCTGCCCTGCACCGCTGACGCCAAGGTGTAGAGATGGCGGCATTCCCGCATGTTGTGAAATGAACAACGCATGGCCGAACCGAAGTACTGCTAGTCGGCCCGCTTGATAGTGCCGGAGGTGAGATAGGCGGCCCGAGTGAGAGCCCGGGAAGCTTCGTCGCGGTCAACAGCCAGCTGCTCGGCGAGTTCGAGGATCGTGTGCCGAAGCTCTTCTTGCGCATCGTCGAGGTCTTCTTCAATGCGTGCGAGTTTCCGCTGGTGACGAGACTGCCGCCAGTCACCGAAGCCTTCGAGGAACGCTTCAATGCCGAAGACGACAGCACAGCCGATAAGGAAGCTGACACTGCTGGCTGCTGCGATCGTCACGATGAATTCTGCGGGGTGCATCAGAGCAGTCCTCGCTGAGAACGATGGATCGCGCCCTGCGCATACCCGGTGACAATTGCCTCATACAGGTGTGCACCCTCCGGCGTAGTCTTTGCGTGGGACTTGGCCTGCGCCACCAATGCGGCAGTGTTACTGAGCGCAGTCGCTGTGAGATAGGACTGGGCGTGTTCTTCCGCCGCGCGGAGCGTCGCCTGGGAAGCGAGTTCCGCCTGCCGGAGCTGGTGACGCATCGCTACACCAGCGATCGCGACTTGACCTCGTGCCTGCACCTGCTCGACGTCACGGCGCACCTGACGAGTGGTCGGTGGGGAGAACAGTGGGCCGAGCGCCCCGCTGCGCTGCTCCCCAAAAAGAGAGATTTCGTTCGACATGATGAATCCTTTTCTGTTTGAAAATGAGGAGGAAGATTGTGGACTTGGGGTGGACGGCTCGGACCGTCCACCCCGTTCTGGGCTACTGCTTGGCGGGCCAATCCAGCGGATGTTCCTTGAGGTGTACGAGGTAGTCGTACAGTGCGCTCAGCTCCTGCAAAAACGGCTTGGATGCGGCAGCCAATGCTGCGCCGCGCTGGGGTGACACCAGCGACAGATCATCCCTGAGCTTGGTCATGACGTCCAGATACCTGTGCATCTGATCGGCGAGATCACCACTGAACTCGTAGACAAGACGGGTGCGGAACTCGTCTGGGTGGATGCCCTGCTTCTTGGCGAGTGCGGCGAGCCTGGTGAGGGCTTCTGCCTGGTCGGTGGCGAGGGGGTTAGCGTTCATTGGTGTTCCTCCTTGAGTTGCTGAGAGTTCAACAACATCAGCGCGAACGCCGAGAACTGCACATAGGGGATGTAGGGAAAGATAGGGAGCGCTTTTGAATGACAGAATGAGAGCATGACGATCGCCGATGATCTTGTGCCCGGTTCCACCCGATGGATGAGCAGTGTCAATCAGATGCAACGATTGCTACTGGGGGTGGTAGATCGCCCTGCGGAAGGAAACGCAACCTACCAGCTTGCTACGGGAATGGGGCGATGGGCGGAACTCCACGACACGCTGTCGGAATATGCGCACTTTCGACTCGGCCCTAACGAAAAATGGTCAGTTGAACGCAGCTGGGAGTTACTCCTTAGCGTCATCGACGATGCAACTCCCACCATCGATTCTCGAGACTTCTTCGCCGCTCGAGTGCTTCTCAACCTTGTTAACGCCCCAGATGAGAACGAACCTATCCCTGGCACTCCACCAAAACATGGAGAAACATTGGCGCAGCTTCGTACACACGCTGGGGTCGCGAAAAAGTCCAGCTTTTCGCAGGCTGTCACGGTTCGTAAAGCGTATTTGCTGGGTCTCTTCGAGCTCGAGGCTGTCCGTAGTTTCAGCTTGAATCAGGGGCCGATGCCGGACATCGCCGCAACAATCTTTGGGGTAATGCTCGCTGAAATTGATCGTATCCATGATGAGCGAGCGCAGGCACACTTGCTCGACGTGCCTGGTGCCACGGTCATGGGAGGTTGGGGTCCGCATCGCGAGATGTTTTCATACAAGGACGGCTCTCCGTATGTGGCGCTCAATAGTTGTAGTGACAACCCCCATATCGGAGATGAGCGCTGCTTCGTGGCGCTCAGGCAGGTACCTATTCCAGGCTGGGAGGTGCCGAATGTGTGGAACAGCGACGTTTGGGCACGTAAGGATCAGGAGTATTTCGTTCGTATTTACGTGAGAAATTGCTGTGACACGGACGCGAGTGATGGCCCGGCAACGTGGGCGTATGGGGTTCGTGTACGTGTGTTTCTTATTATGGAGCGCGACCGAGCGGCAGTGTTCGCCGTCGTTGGCTCTGATAATGCAACCAAGATTTGGGATGGTGCGACGGTGCACTTCGATCCGGGAATCATCCCGCAGTTCGTAGCGGGGAGTGCAAAGCTCGAGAATAACGCTCACCCGAATGGTGGCCGTATACTTGGAGAAGAGATCTTCTCACCTAGCGGGACTCAGATTGGGTACGAGCAGATGAACGGCATTCTCCCCGCTGGATTTCCTTACGCTGGCTACATCACGGTCAGGTTCAAAATGGTCAAGGGAACGGTGACTTCCGAGGGGTCCGGCGAATAGGAAAAGCCTGCTCCGGATGGAGCAGGCTGGTGGTATGTTTGGTGGCTCCTACTTACTTGTTGGTGCGCAGTTCTTGGAATTGCTCGAACTGTCCCTGACTATGGGCCATAAGCACGATTCATTCACGAGGTAGCGCGTCGTAGTTTTTACAACGTCCCGAACCGAATATTGACTCCCTGCCTTGCTGCGCCATACTCAGGGGACCTCGTTCCTGTCCAGCGGCTACGACATGATCTACACCGGATCGTGGGCCGCAAGCATGAAGGAGGTGCTCGCTATGAGCGAAAGCATCAACGGGCAGGGCGCTGCCTATAAGGTACTCACCGTCCGCACCAGCGAGGACACTCGGGCGCAGCTCGAAGTCCTTGCTCTGCTCAACGAGCGTAGCGTCACAGAAGAGACGAGGCTCGCGCTGGAGCACTGGGTCGAGAAATCCAAGTCCGACCCTGCTGTACTCAGGCGCGCCGAGCAGGTGCGTGACGAGATTGAGCGCGAGGCAGAGACTAAGCGCAACGCTATTGCGGCAGTGCTTGGCAAGGACAAAGGAAAGGCCCCTGCTCGGTCACCCAAGCAGGTTTCTCCGGAAGCCTGAACATGCAGCGGCAGCCTTGCTCGGAGTAGATGATCAAAGGGTCGTCCTCCGGGTGGGCTGCCGCGTCTCACATTATTAGTGGTAACTTTCGTAGCCCGCGACAGACGCCCCGGAGGATAACTGCTGCGCTGTGATTCTTGACGGTTTCGTTGGTGTACATCGTAGACGGCAAGAACCAATGCTTGGGGTCTATATCACCGGGTCACCCGGAACCCGACGGATCCGTTCGAGTTCGAGAGTGCGGTGCTCAGAGCGAGTGCCAGCACACCTGTGCTCGACCCATTGCTCCAGTACCCACCCCGCTGGAACGCACGAGTACCTGTATCAGCGAAATTCGCGTACACCTGGCCGATTCCCTTCGATGCATTCCAGCTAGTGATGCTCGAGAGTTCAGCTGTCGCTCCAAGTGCAACTGAACAAGACACCCTTGATCCACTCACCCCCCCCCCGAACAGCTACTTCCAGACGAGCCCGGGCCGAAACCCGTTGACTTGAAGCCCTGCCTGGGCGGATTGAGCACCAATGGCCCGAATGGGCGGTAGCCTGCACGGTGAGGCTGCGCTACGGTTACGAAATGGAGATTCATCCGCTCCCGGAAGACCAGAGCTATCGCACCTGCGCGAGTTGTGGTGCAGACTGCGAACCTGAGCCCATGAGCGCTGGAGATGGCACATTGCGGGTTGCGTTCATCTGCCTACGTTGTGGACTTCACTCGGTGGTAGATCCGTTCGAGCATCTCCGGTGAGCGTCACCCCTGCTGTCTGTAGTTGTCAGTACTCTCGGAGAAGTAGGTATCGCGTGAGTAGATGGGAAATTTTGGGTTGATTGATGTTGCAGAGCTCGATTACTCCCTTGTCTGGCCGAGGGAGCTTTTCGAGTGGGAGGCCAGGCGGATCCTAACCTCTAAGGGAAACGCTTCTGCCAAAATTGAAGCGCTCTTCGGTGAGGCATTTGCAGATGTCGACGTTGCCGCTGTGGTTGCGCCTGCGCCTCGGGGGTATGGCGCTGCACCGCCGAGTGATGCAGAAGATCGTGCACTCCTTCAAAGCCTGATCAGCAACGAAAGCCCGGTTCGCCCATACAAGCGGGCACAGTACTGGCTGGAGCGGCAGAAAGACTCAGAGCCAAGAATTCAGCGCAAGCGCTTTAGCGAAGCCTTTCTCGAGCTTATTGATGAAATGCAGGATCTGGGTTACTTCCCGAAAGCTTTGCCTCGAGGGTGTGTCGATGATCGTGGTTCTTGGGGTTTTGACCTTAGCGCGGAGATTAGTAAGGCCATCAAATGCAATATCGTGTGGCCAGACGATCTGAAGCAAGAGTCGTTGTCGTTCCCTGATGATGTTCTCTACTCCGTCATCGAGTATTTCCATGACCAGGCTCAACGCCCGCGAACTCGATCACTGCATGAAACATTTGGGTGTGGATATCACTACGAAAATTTCAGCAAGGCATCGGGTGGAGTTGTGTACAGGTGGAGAGTAAACGAGTTGCTCGACTCCTACGATGTTGGCCTGAGGCTTGGCAACCAGGGAGATGAGACTGGCAAGCTAATTCAACACGCGGCTCTAAACCTCGACGAATTGGGTGATCAAGCCATAGCAGTCGATGCATTTGATCGTGATAGAACTGTCGCCGATGCTATCCAACTCTATCGCAAGCGGGCAGCCACGACTACGGACCGGCGAGCGGCAATTGCGCAGCTTGCCAACTATCTAGAGCTGCGCCGGAGTGAGCTGAAGAAGGTGCAATTCTCGTCGGGTGATGAAAGCGCCTTGTTTCAGATCTTCAATAAGTTCATGATCCGACATGGTGACTCTGCCCAGCGTGGTGACTATGGCGATGAGTATTTGGACTGGATCTTCTGGACTTCGGTGTCGGCGATTCAGCTCGTTCGAGCGCGCACTCAAGTCAGCTGACAGGCTCGTCTTGAACCTCGATCAGAACCTTAACTCTTCACGAAAATACCTGATCATGAGATAATCACAGGAAGATCGCAGTGTCCGGTTGCAGCTCTACCTAGTTCCCGGCTGCATCGACTCGCTCGGCAATGTCGGTAGCCACCGATAATCTGGCCAAGTACGTCCGGTGATCATTTTTTGCTACCGCTATGGCGCGGAGAAAGGAGCACACATGTTTAACGACACAGACCGCATTCGTCCTGTATTAGTATCGCGTGCTCTGGATCGTTCCCAGTTCACCCGTAAGAATAGGTATATCGCGTAGTGGCTGCATATCTAAGTGACTACCAAGCGAAGTACTTCGCTCATGAGCTCCAACGGAGCTATGCCAATGACCACGTTGGCAAGCTCGCCGGCCTTCTATTTGACGCTCAGGTCGAGCCGAAACCCCACCAAATCGATGCTGCGCTGTTTGCCCTGCAGACCCCGTTCTTGCCAGGGGTTATTCTGGCCGACGAGGTTGGCTTGGGTAAGACCATTGAGGCTGGCATCGTCATCTCGCAGTATTGGGCAGAGCGTAAGCGACAGATACTTATCATTGCCCCTTCTAGCCTCCGTCAGCAATGGCAGCAGGAGCTGTATGAAAAGTTCATGATCTCGTCGAAGATCCTTGACGCAAAGTCAAAGGGCAGTTTGCTTGCTCGGTCAGCAGGTCGGTCGACGGATGTGCTCATCTGCTCTTACGAATTCGCACTTCGTCACGAAGCTTCCCTGCTCAAGTCGTGGGATCTGGTAGTTGCCGATGAGGCGCACCGATTGCGCAGTTACTGGAACGGCAAGGCGAAGATGGCTTCCGCTGTTGCAAGTATCGCTCGCAATGCGCACAAGACAGTCCTACTCACCGCGACACCACTTCAGAACAAGCTCGAAGAACTCTACGGACTTGTATCGATCTTCGACCCGGACTACTTTTACTCCCTCGAAGCGTTTCGTGAGCGTTACATCAAGAACCGCGATCTCACGGGGGACGATGACCTCGTCGATCGTGTGGCCACCATTTCAAAGCGCACGCTTCGCAAGGACGCCAGTAAGTACATTCGATTCACAGAACGGATGGCGATCACCGTTGGCTTTACGCCGTCGGCTGATGAGCTTCGGCTGTACGACCTGGTCAACGAGTACTTACAACGCGACGAGCTGTTCGCATTTGCTGGGTCGCAGCGTCATCTCTCCGCACTAATTATCCGCAAGCGGCTTGGATCATCCACATATGCAGTAGCCAGCACCCTCGAGAACATTGCGAACCGTCTGGCCGATGAAGTTGCGGCAGGCAAACGACGTGATAATCGCGGCGGCTTGTTCGTTGCAGATTTCGATGTGGACGACGAAGTTGAAGAAGAGGTAATTGAAGCTGCCGAACAGTCAGTCGAGGATACGCACAATGTCGCGCTCGACGAGGATATTCTCCGGCGCATGCGTGCTGAGGTTGATGAACTTCGTGAATATGCAGCCCTCGCCCGCTCAATCCAGGTGAACCAGAAGGCCGTCAAATTGCTGGATGCGCTCGACATGGGCTTTGAGCGGCTTAGCGAACTCGGGGCGGCTCAGAAAGCAATCATCTTCACTGATTCGACCAAGACTCAAGACTACATTGCGCGCTCCCTCAATGAAGCGGGTCGCGGTGAAGGCGTCGTGCTTTTCAACGGTAAAAATAACTCGCCAGAGCAAACAGAGATCTATAAAGCGTGGCTCGAGAAGAATCGAGACGGAGACCTGATCACAGATATTCAAGCAGTGGATCGGCGGAAGGCGCTCGTGGATTACTTCCGCGATGAAGGCACGATCATGATTGCGACCGAAGCTGCTGCAGAGGGTATTAACCTCCAGTTCTGCTCGATGCTCGTTAACTATGACCTCCCATGGAACCCGCAGCGAGTCGAGCAGCGTATTGGACGTGTGCACCGTTTCGGGCAGCAGCATAACGTCGTTGTAGTTAACCTCTCCAACAAGGGAAACTTGGCGGAGCAGCGCATTCTCGAACTGTTGACGAACAAGTTCCAACTGTTCTCGAGCGTCTTTGGTGCCAGTGATGAGGTACTTGGTGCTATCGAGGATGGTCTGGACTTCGAGAAGCGAATCAGCGACATTCTCACCCGCTGTAAAACATCTGACGAAATTGATTCGGCCTTCAAACAGCTTGAGGAACAGTACGCGGGAGAGATCTCCAAGGAGATGGCCAGCGCGAAGGCAAAGGTCTTCGATAATCTCGATCCCCACGTCCAAGACCGGCTGAAAGCATACGATGCACAGTCGGGCGAGGTCCTGAATAAGTTTGAGCAGCTTCTCCTCACTATTACTCGACATGAACTTCGCGACATGGCAACATTCGAAGAAGATGGCCGGAACTTTGTGCTGAACTATGCGCCTACGGAGGGCACTCCGACAGGCAGATACTTCTTTAAGTCGAAGCCTCAGCCGAATGCGCACCAGTATCGCTACGCAAGTCCACTCGCTGAGTACGTCACCTCCTCTGCGAAGACGCACGACACTCCTCCGCGTGAACTCACCTTCTCGCTCGGAGCGTCTGAGCGTGTCAGCACCGCTGTAAAAGAGCTTGAGGGTAAGTCCGGGGAGCTGACTGTCAATCTTGTGACTTTCAAGATGAGTGCTCGCGACGAGGATATTACCGAGTCGTATATGCTCGCTGGTGGCCATACAGATGAGGGCAAATGGCTCGACGAAGAGTATGTCGCCGACATCCTCGAACTCGCCTGCTTGAACGTCAGTGGTCAGCCGGTCGCTGTAAATACCAGCAAACTTGAACCCCAGCTCAACATCCGCTTGGCCGATATTGAGAAGGAAGTTCAAAGCAGAAACTCCCGGTACTACGACCAGCAGGAAGAACTGCTGTATCGCAATCAGCAAGATCGTAAGGCTGAGCATGAAGCGAAGATTCGTGAGTACCGCGCCAAGGAGAAAGAAGTCCGCAAAGCCTCGAGGCAGGCGGACGATCCAGTCGAGCAGCTCAAGCTAAAGCGCGAGGCTCGCAAATGGGAACGACGAGCCGACGAAGCCGACGACGACTTCCGAGTCGAGCGCAGAAAGCTTCAGTCGGAGATCGACGAGAAGCTAGACCTGATCGAGCAATCGCTCCAAGGTACGCAGTCAAGCGAACACCTCTTCGCAATCCGCTGGCGAATAACCCCGTAAGTCGAACCGACTGCAGCAGATATCAAGCATTTAAGACAACTAAGAAGGCACCCATGAACGACGAAATCTACGAGACACCATCTACAACACCAAATTTCCAAACTGAGCTTGCCGCCCAGCTCGCCGATTTGATGCCTGAAGCAATTGCCGATTGCAAGATCGATGTGGAGAAGCTCAAGGAACTGCTAGGCGGCGACGTTGCCGATACTAGCGAGCGCTTTGGGCTGTTCTGGCCTGGCAAGAAGAGAGCATTGCGTGCGGCTCAGGAGCCAACAGCCGCGACCCTCCGTCCAGATTTTGAGAATTCCAAAGACTGGGACACGACAAAGAACGTCTTCATCGAGGGAGACAATTTAGAGGTGCTGAAAGTGCTTCAGAAGCACTACCACGCCAAAATTAGGGTTATCTATATCGACCCTCCCTACAACACAGGTAAAGATTTCGTTTACCCGGATAACTATCGAGAAGGACTTCAAACCTATCTCGAGTACACTGGCCAACTCGACGAATCGGGTAAGGCAAAAAGCACGAGCGCACGGAACACCGCTGAGAATCCTCAGTACCACTCCGCCTGGTTGAGCATGATGTACCCACGACTCAAGCTCGCACGAAACCTAATGGCAGAAGATGGTGTGATCTTCGTATCTATCGATGACAATGAAGTCGCAAATCTTCGCAGAGTCTTAGACGAGGTGTTCGGGGAATCAAACTTTATCGAGAACTATATCTGGGAAAGCAATTTCCGGCCCGACAACAGCTCTCGTATAGAACGTGAGAATGCGCAGCATGTTCTGTGTTACGCACGTAATAAAAGTCGGGTCGGTGCGCTTGTTGGGGCGCAGAAGGCTACCGAGGGACTCCCATCGCTTACGAAATCATCCATGAAAGAAACGACCCTGAAGTTTGAACCGGACTGGTTAGAACTTCAACTCGCAGATGGCGAGTACCCTGCTGGCGAGCGGAAATCTGGATACACCCTACTGGATGACGTAACGGTAGCAGACGGCCAGGCCACCGCACCCTTTTCACTTCGGGGCAGAGTAATTTGGTCGCAGGACTACCTCGAGAAACAGATCGCAGAGGGAACAAAAATTGTCATCAAAGGCGATGGATTCGTCCCGTACTCCCGAAAGGTCACCACGTCGGCGCTTGCGCCTACAACACTGATTCCACGAGATATAGCAGGGGATGTTCTCGCGGGTAACGCGGAAATCAAAGGCCTGTTCGGTGCAGCAGTGTTTAACCACCCAAAACCAACTGGGTTACTAAAATATTTGATCAGCTCGGTAGTTAGTGATGATAAGAACGCAATTGTTCTAGACTTCTTTGGCGGATCCGGCAGCACGGCGCATGCTTTAATGCGGATGAACGCTGAAGATCAAGGTAGCCGTCGATATATCCTGGTGCAGTTACCTGAACCGACACCAGACGGATCTGCTGCGGATGACGCAGGCTACTCAACAATCTCTGAACTCGCAAGAAAGCGCATTGATCTTGCTGGTGAAGCGCTCGATGCGGGCTTCTCACACTTGGATTTGGGATTCCGATCTTACTCACTTACTGATACCAACTTTTCAAAGTGGAAGCAGTCCAGCGAAGTCGAGCTCAATGAGCTCGAGCAGCACCTTCTGGATCTACGTGAAAGCAGTAGCGCCGATGAGGCCTCGGCAGACGATCTCCTTACTGAGATACTGCTCAAGCAGGGCTACTCGCTGACTGAAGACATCTCCGCGGTCGACATCGCTGGCTTGAACTTGCGCTCCGTTGCCGATGGTGTTGTGCTCGCCTATCTGAACGAAGATGTTAAGCCGACGCTCGACCAGCTCCGTGCGGTTGCAGAAGCAGATCCGATTCGACTCGTGGTCCTTGAAGATGCATTCAAGGGTGATGACGAACTTAAAACTAACGTCGCTCAGCTCTGCAAGAGCAAGGGCATTGAGTTCTGGACGGCGTAATGAGTAGCACTGCATTTCAGTTTGACGACAGCCAGCAGTATCAGCTTGACGCTATCGCCTCCGTGGTTGACCTGCTAGACGGGCAGCCTAAGGACGCCGAGCAGTTCAAAACCACGCTTCGTGGCAAGCTTGCAGTGCCGACCCCGATTGACGACGGACAGGCTGCATTCGAGTTTAGCGAAGACGAGCTTGCTCAAGAGGTCGGTGCGGTCGGTAATAGCCTGGTGCTTGACGAAGACACTGTGCTTGCAAACTTGCAGCGTGTGCAAGATCGCAACGGCCTTGAAGTTGTACCGAAGCTCCGTACCGAGACGCTCGATTTCGACATCGAGATGGAGACCGGTACAGGTAAGACTTATGTCTATCTCCGCACCATCTTTGAACTCGCAGACAAGTACAACTTCACAAAGTTTGTGATCCTTGTTCCGAGTGTCGCTATCCGTGAGGGCGTGAGCGCCAGCATCCGTCAGATGCGAAAGCACTTCGAAGACCTGTACAAGAAGCGTGACATCACGTTCGATTCGATGGTCTACAGCGGTAAGAGCGCTGAAGAAGTCCAATCATTCGCAACCTCCACGAACGTGCAGATCATGATTATGACGATCGACTCCGTGCGTGGTAACTCAAATACTCGAATCATCCACCAGAACCGGGATAAACTGAACGGCCTAAAGCCGATCGACTATCTCCGCGCGACCCACCCGGTCGTCATTATGGATGAGCCGCAGAATATGGAGTCGCTCCTTTCCAAATCTGCCGTCGGCGAGCTTGAGCCTGTTCTCACGCTTCGTTACAGTGCGACCCATAAGACTCTCCGCAATGTTGTCTATCGGCTTGACCCAGTTGACGCGCACGACCTCGGGCTCGTGAAGCAGATCGTTGTCGCTGACGTCCAGCAGCTGGGCGCAGACGCGACCCCATATGTAAAACTTGTCGAGGTTCGCAACGACAAGGGTTGGGGCGCACGTCTCGAGTTATCGTGTCGTAAGGCTGACGGTTCCCTTGAGCGACGCCTCGTCACGGTGAGGCCCAACCAGGAGCTGTCCGATCCTCGCATTACTGACAACCCTGCCTACGAAGGCTGGCGTGTGATGAGCGAGATGAACATCTCCTTTGGCGGAGTTCCCGGGAGTGTCGAACTTAACATGCATGGCGTACTGAGTGAGGGCGAAGCGATCGGTGCTTCGACTGGAGCGATCTACAAGGAGATGATTCGCGAGACGATTCGTGAGCATCTCCGCAAGGAGACACAGCTCCGCTCTAAGGGCATCAAAGTGCTGAGTCTGTTCTTTATCGACAAGGTTGAGAACTTCCTCGGTGACGGCACGAACAATAACGACGCGAATGGCCAGTTTGTTCAGTGGTTCGATGAAGTGTTTCGCGAGGAGCGTGCTCGTTCTGCAGTGTGGCAGGAATTGCTGCCGCAGGATCCGTCTGAACTGCGTCGAGGCTACTTCTCAGTACTCAAAGGCAAGAAGGGTGCTGCGGATACCTTCCAGGACACTACTGGCAAGACCAAAGATGATGACGATGCGTACCAGCTAATCATGCAACAGAAGGAGCGTCTCCTCTCCGAAGAGGAACCAGTTCGCTTTATTTTCAGCCACTCAGCGCTTCGCGAGGGTTGGGACAATCCGAATGTCTTCCAGATCTGTACACTCCGAGAGATCGGCAAGGATACGGAGCGTCGCCAGACTCTTGGCCGTGGGCTCCGCCTTCCGGTAGCACGAAGTGCCGATGGCTATGTCCGTGTCGCAGATCCTGGAATTGCAACCTTGACGGTGATCTCCAACGAGTCGTACAAGCGCTTCGCAGATGAGCTGCAGAGGGACTATAAGGAGGCTGGCGTCGAGATCGGGCGAGTGCGCCGAGCTGAATTCTCGAAGATTCCACTTCGAGATGACGGCGGAATTCTTACAGACGCAGTATTTGGATACGAACGGTCTGTCGCAGTCTGGAATCATCTGCAGGCAAAGGGCTTTATCGATGATGGCGTTGTCACGCCGAAGTTCCAGCCGAATCAGCTGGGCTTCACGCTTGGTCTGCCTGAGGAGTTCGATCCGTATGAACGGGATATTGCAGAACTCATTGCTCGCGCAAACATCGGTAAGTACGTTAAGCAGGCCAGTCGACGTGAACCGCGCAAGCTGAACAAGCAGCTCTTCTCGAACCCAGAGTTTGAGCAGTTCTGGGAGACGATCACACAGCGCACAACATACCGAGTGAATGTCGATCGCGAGAAGCTGATCGATAGCACAGTCGATGCGATGCGTGCGGCACCAACGATTGAGCCGCTTCGCATCCAGGTGACGCGTGCTGGCGTGAAGGTGCTTCGAGGGGGTGCGAAAGGCACGGAGCTTGGTAGTCGCTCGGCTGAGTTGCGCGGCAGTTACGACCTGCCAAACATCATCGGTGAGCTTCAGGAGGCGACTTCCCTCACCCGTCACACCATTGTTGACATCCTGCTGAAGAGTGGCCGCCTTGAGGAGTTCATTCAGAACCCGAATGACTTCATCACAATGGCTAAGCGCATCATGCAGACAGAGCTCGCGAAGATCGTCGTGGACGGGGTTCAGTACCAAAGGATCAACGGTTCTATCTATGAGTTGCGGCAGCTGCTCCAAGATGGCGAGGACGAGAAAGATCGCTTCCTCGATCAGATGTACAAGCTGGAAAATGCTGAGAAGTCGGACTTTGACTACGTCATCTATGAGTCCGAGCCTGAACGTCAGTTCGCTGAACTCCTCGATGGACGCGAAGACATTAAGTTCTTCATGAAGCTGCCGAGCAAGTTCAAGATCGATACACCCGTTGGGCCATATAACCCTGACTGGGCGATCGTGAAGCATGAAGATGGCGAAGTGCGCGTCTACATGATTCGTGAAACGAAGAGTACCGACGACGAAGCGAAACGACGCCCGAGCGAGAATGCGAAGATCAAGGCCGCTATTCAGCACTTTAAAGCGATTGGTGTCGATGACTACGCAGTATCGGTTCCTGGGAGTTGGAAGGTTTAGAGATGTCGGTATCGGAAGACCAACTGAAGACTTGGACGGCGCCCTCAAGCGATGCAGAGCAAGAGAAACAAGATCGCACCGAACGTATGATCAGGGAAGCGATTGACGCTCATCCTGGGTTTGACGGGTACCGGTCGCTTTTCTCTGTCTACGCAAAAGGGTCATACGCCAACAACACGAATGTGAAATTCGACAGTGATGTCGACATTGTTGTCGAATGCTCGGATGTTGAGTACTGGAGAAATGCAGACCGAGATAACCCGGGATACTCCGGAGGTACCCCTTATCAGGGGGTCTGGACTCCGGAGAAGCTCAGAACAGAGATTGGTGCGGCATTACGCAGTAAGTTCCCGGGCTTCGTCTCGGAGGGGAGCACTGCGTTCGAAGTAAATGCAAGCTCGTCTCGGGTAAACGCTGACGTCGTCCCCTCGTTTACATTCAAGCTTTACTACTCGAGTGGAAACTACGCTCGTGGAACCAAGGTATTCAAGAAGGACGGAACCTCAGTCGAGAATTATCCAAACCAGCAGCTTGAGAATGGGCGTAGTAAGAACAGCAATACGAACTTTGCCTACAAGAAGGCGGTCCGGATCTTGAAGCGGCTCGAGAACACCTTGGTTGAGAAGAAGCTTGCTGAGCCGGTGCCATCATTCGTGCTCGAATGCCTGATATATAACTGTCCTGATGAATTCTTTACGCGGGGCAGCTGGCGAGCTGTAATGCGTGCGTGCCTGGCTGAGATTTTTAACCATACTCTGAAGCCCGAAGCAGACAATGACCGATGGCTCGAATCTAACGGCATAAAGTATTTGTTTCACCTGAATCAGAAGTGGACACTTCCGCAGATCCATAAGTTCGCTGACGCCGCTTGGGACTACATGGAGTTTGATTGATGACAAACGGGTTAGCGATTCGGATAACAGTTGCGGTAGTTGCGGCTGTTTTCATGATCGGTTCGTGGGCGAAAACTGGCGACCCACTGGTGAGCCTTCTGAGCTTGTTCTCTGCTGCAGTTTTCGTCGTAAGTTTCGCATTCGCGCTCTGGGACAAATGGTTCTGGAAGATTCCATTGGTTCAGCGCATCCCGACGGTTCCTCGGAACATCTGTGGCACGTGGCGAGGCACCCTCGATTCGATGTGGGTCAACCCCAACACGGGCGAGTCGCCGTCACAGAAGACTGTCTATGTCGTTGTGCGCCAGACCGCAAGTTCGGTCACGGTCACTCTGATATCTGACGAATCAAAGTCCAAGTCGTCACTATCGCAGGTTAAGCATGAAGACGGCGAATGGTTGCTGCATTACATTTACTCCAATGAGCCGCATGTAGCAGTTCGAGGTCGGAGCCCCATTCACCACGGATCGGGCGTCTTAAGCCTGGTGGGAAACCCCGTCGCGAAGATATCTGGAAGCTACTGGACGGACAGAGACTCCAAAGGTTTCATTGAACTCATCGGGCACACCCGCAGAGTAGCAACCGATTTCTCGGAAGCTGAGGCACTCTTCGAAGATCGGAGCTGAACCGTCTCTGCCTCAAAAAGTTGGCCGTGCTTGCAAAGGGCCTCCGCGGGCCGGGAGGGTTGCCAGAGTAAAGCTGTGGCTGATTATCAAGCTGCTGCAGCGAGTCCCTCGCCAGTGGCGACGAAGGATATGTGTGCCGATCGCTGAGTCCGAGACTTTATGACAGTGCTTCCCAAGATCGATACTACCGATTGGCGAGCGCCTTTATTAATCTTTCCGGGCAGTCGGAGGGTCAGAAGATGTTGGATGAAATTAAGGAACGTAGATCCAAGGGGCTATACGTAGCTCCTAGCTGTTCCGTGTGCGTGACTCTTGACGTGTCGGTGGTCGCTGTCATAATCAGGGGCAGATCAAGAAAGTATCAGTGAATGCATAAGCGGATCAAAGGAGACCTGCGGGTAACAAAGCCATGAGACTAGTGAAAGCAGAAATAAATGGATTCGGCAGATTAGCCGAAGGTACCGTGAACCTAGATAGCAAAGTGATTGCGATTGTCGGCCCAAATGAGGCAGGAAAGACGACCCTGCTCAAGGCTCTGGCCTATATAGACAATGAAAAGGTGCTCTCCGTGTCGGAGCGTTCTCGAGGTATGGATGTTGCGGACGATTCAACAGTAGTAAGGGTTCAGTATCTCCTCGATGATGAGGATCGTAAGGCTGTTGAATATCTAGAACTTCAGGAAGCTCCGCGGGTAATGTGGCTCTCCCGCACTGCTGGAGGTGGTGGTCGGCCGAGGGTGACCATTGAACCACAGGTGCTGAAAGCTATTGCTCCGCTGGAGGATGCCGTAAAGAAGCTTCGCGCCAACAGCTCGAAGAAGATGCTTTCGCAGCTTGATTACACAGCTCCCGAACCTGATGAAGATGGAAACGTCGAGCCAGTAGATGACGCCCGGGCTGGATTACGCGAGGCTGTTGAAAGTCCAGTTGCGGCTTTTCTTGAAGCTGCATCGGCCGCCGGAGACCTGAGGTTGGTGATATCCGAACATTCGGATTCTCTGCGTGAAGCTGCTGTTCAGTTGGACCAGTACCAGGTTGCTACTCCGATAATAGAGGCGCTGACTGAGGTTCTTGCCTGGTGGGATCGGGAAGACCCTACTGCCGCTGCCAATGACGCACTCTACGAGCGTTCCCCTGACATACTCCTTTTTGATGAAGCGGACCGCGCGCTTGCTTCGAGCTATCCTCTTTCTGCTGAAGAGGTTGCGAATCCGCCGGTAGCGCTCGGAAATATTGCAAAGATGGCAGAACTCGATCTTCAGGCGCTGTGGCGCGCGTTTGAGACTGGGGATGAGGGAGAGCGGGAGACCCTGATTGATCAGGCGAACCAAACCCTCGCGAGGAAGTTTGCAGCCGCATGGAAGCAATCCGATGTCTCCGTGCATCTAAAAACTGAGAACACAGCACTCTATATACGGATCAAGCAGGACGGGAAGCGGATTACGCAGTTCGATGAGCGTAGCGCCGGTCTAAAGATGTTTGTCGCGCTGGTGGCCTTCCTCGCTGACCGCGATGAGCAGACCCCACCTATCCTGCTCATAGATGAAGCCGAGACTCATCTGCACCTCGATGCTCAAGCTGATCTGGTTAATACTTTTATGACGCAACAGCAGGCTGCGAAGGTCATCTATACGACGCACTCGCCTGCTTGTCTGCCGCCAGATCTTGGCTCAAACATTCGAGCGGTTGTACCTAGTGACGAGCACGAGTATCGCAGCATAATTCAAAGTAGCTTCTGGAATGGCACTGCAGGATTCTCACCACTAATGCTCGCAATGGGGGCTGGTGCTGCGGCATTCTCAACGGCTCGATACGTAGTTCTGGGTGAGGGCGCATGTGAGATGATTCTCCTCCCGAGCTTGATTAAGGCCGCTATTGATGTTCCAGATCTTGAGTACCAAGTAGCGCCGGGCCTTTCCGAGGTTCCCGCAGATCTCTATCCAGACCTGGATCTTCTCGGCGCTCGCGTCGCGTATCTAGTGGATGGTGACAAAGGTGGCCAAGACCGGCGAACTGCGCTTATCGCGGGAGGAGTTCCCGAGGAGAAGATTGTCACCTTAGACGCGTTGACACTTGAAAACCTTCTGGACAAAGCTAGTTACCTCGAGGCTGTCAGGGTTCTTCTGGGGGAGTGCAACCCTAACGCCGTCATTCCCGACCTCCCAGATCTTCCCGCGGCTAATGAAGACGTTTGGCCTTCTGCTCTGAACGAGTGGGCGGTCAATCACAAGCTCAAAATGCCGGGCAAGAGGGTTATTGCCAGCCGACTCATCGAGGAGGGCCTGGCGAATCCAAGCGAATATGGCACTCCGATTCTTCGGCGTCTTCACGACCAACTCGATGCGGTACTGAAAAGGTCTGATAAGGCTGTTACCGAAGCGGGCGAGGTGACTTAGGTCGCATCTCCACCCCAGCATTATGCAGCGCTCGTAGCACTGATCCATGCGAAAGCTGATGCCGATCTTCTAGCTCCGCGACCGTGGCGCCCTCTTCGTATTCCTTGACGAGCAGCGCCTTCGTTTCCGGAGATACGACCTTTCGCCGCACCACTACATTGTTCTCTCGGAGTAGCCGCACGAGTGCTGATGGTGCAACGCCATACTCCTGCGCTAGAGAACGGGCACTTTCCCCTTCTCCATACCTACACAGAATCTCACGCACCTTCTCCTGTCCGAGCCGCTCGCCAATATTGTGAACCTGAAACTGTTGTTCATTCCTGGTCGGCGAAACTGCTGGGTATTCCTGGGCGAGATTCCGCAGCGTAACAGGGGTGAATCCACGGGTAGAGTTTTTCGACAACGCGTCTATTACGCCAGCAAAATAAAACCCCTTGAGTTTCATTGAAGCTCAAGGGGTTTTGCTTTATATAGCTACGTGCCGGCCTACCCTGGCATGTCCTTGATGAGGTTGGTTATGCGCATCGTGCAGCACCGATCGCCGTCTTCGTCAGTCACCACGATTTCGTGCACCGCGATAGTTCGCCCCAGGTGCACTGGTGTGCAGACACCCGTGACGAAGCCGTCCGTGGCAGAACGAGTATGCGTCGCATTGATATCTACTCCCACTGCCAGCCGCCCGGGGCCCGCGTGGAGGTTCGCCGCCATTGAGCCGAGCGATTCGCCGAGGACAACGTAGGCCCCACCGTGCAGGAATCCGACGGTCTGCCGGTTGCCATGCACTGGCATGCGCCCAACCGTGCGTTCGAGGGTGTACTCGGTGAATTCAATGCCCATTCGCTCCATGAGTTCGCCGCCACCGTGAGCGGCTACCCAGTTGTCAGCGGTAGGGTGTGCGGTCTTGGAGAATGTGTCTTCACTCGTCTTCATACGGCTGCCCTCGATGTTCCAGTAAACGTGGGCGTCCGCTTCTCTTGGAACGCTGAGAAGCCCTCACGGTAGTCATCGGTGTCGCACAGGGCAGCCTGTGCCTTGTTCTCGGCTGACATTGCCCGCCAGAGCCCCGTGCGCTCGTCACGGAGCTGGTGTACGAGCAGCTTCGACGCGATGAACGCTTGCGTCGCTCCTTGCGCGGCGATTGCGGCAGCCTGGCGTGTGGCTGCGAGAGCGGTGTCGTCGGGAAAGGCTTGCGAGAATAGTCCAGCGGTGACGGCCTCGGCGCCCGTGAGTAGCCTGCCTGTATAGATCAAATCGAGTGTTCTGTGTGCGCCGAGCCGTTCAAAGAAGAGCGCGTGCCCGCCGGAGTCGAGTGTCGCGCCAAGCTTTGCAAAGGGGCTCCCGATCTTGGCCGATTCCGAGACGTACACGACATCGGTCGCGATGAGTAGGCCGAGACCAACGCCGAGACATGCGCCGTGCGCGAGTGCAAAGGTGGGCGCGGGAAATGCGCTCATTTGTTCGAGCAGAGGCTGCACGCGTTCGGCCAGGTAACCGAGCACATCGTCTTCTCGGGGATCTACTCCCGAGATATCGCGGCCGGCGCAGAACGCGCGCCCCTCACCCCGCAACACGAGTGCCCGCACTCCGTTATCGGCTGCTTCGCGGTACGCGGCAGCGATTGAATCGAGCATCTCGGGGCCGAGGGCGTTGAGCCGGTCGGGTGCATTCAATGTGACTTCAGCGACACCGTCATGAAATGTCAGCAATACATCTTGGGTCATTGTGTGACCTTTCTCACTAGGCGTCGAAGTCGAGCACGAGGCGGTCGGACTGTGGGTGTGACTGACAGGACAAAACATAGCCACGTTCGATTTCGTCCTCCTCGAGCGCATAGTTTTCTGTCATTGACACGGAGCCTTCGATGACGCGTGCCCGGCACGTGCCACAGACACCGCCGGCGCAGGCGAAAGGCACGTCGGGGCGGACACGAAGGGCCGCGTTGAGAACTGACTCGTTTGCCGCCACAGGACTCTCCACGGAGGCTGAGGTGCCGTCGAGTGTGAAATCGATGGTCACCGTCTTTTCGCCTCCGCGAACCTGGACAGGTCGTGCCTGTGGAGTGAACCCAGGTTCTCCAGTTGAGAAGAGCTCGAAGCGTACGTGGGAAGAATCAACCTCATGCTCGGCGAGAAGGTCCCGGCATAGCTGAACGAGTTCGAAAGGGCCGCAAAGAACCCACTCATCGGTCATAGTGACGGGAATGACCTGCTGCAGAATCGTTCGCAGACGATCCTCGTCCAGCCGGCCAGACATGATCGGAGCGGATCGCTGCTCCCGCGAGAGCACATGATGCAAGCCGAAGCGTTGCGGATAACGATCCTTCAGATCGGCGAGTTCTTCCACAAACATGACATCAGTGGATGACCGGTTCGTGAAGACGAGGTCGAACCGCGATGAGTCGCTCTGGCTCAGCACGCGGTGAGCCATCGTGATGATTGGCGTAATCCCTGAGCCGGCAGCGATACCGACTACGTGTCGTCCTGTGAGTTCGTCCAAATTTGAAGTGAATGCGCCCTGCGGGGTCATGACCTGCAGGGTATCCCCGACTCGAAGTTCTTCGTTCACCCATGTGGAGAACACGCCGCCGAAATCACGCTTCACTGCGACCGAGATACGACCCTTCGTAGGCGGACGGCAGATTGAGTAAGAACGCCGTAGATCCGCACCGCCAATTGTGGTGCGAAGTGCGAGATGCTGGCCGGCGAGATAGTGAAAGTCGTCTGCGAGGTCTGGTGGCACCTCAAATGTAACTTCGACGCTCTCCTCGGTAAGAGCTCTGAGTTCAGTGACTCTGAGCTCATGGAATGTCGCACGCTTCTTTGCGGCGAGATTAATGGCAGCCATGATGTTCCTTCCGGCATGCTTAGTGCGTCTTAAAGAAGTCGAAGGGCTCATAACAGGCGAGGCACTCGTAGTGTGCTTTGCAAGCTGTTGAGCCGAAACGAGCCACTTCTCGGGTGCGAATCGAATGGCAGCGGGGACACTTCACTCCGAGCTGGATTCGCACGGGTCCGGTGCCAAGCGCTGAGCGTGGATGGGGGGCGGCAATGCCGTACTCTTCGAGCTTTCGTTTGCCCGAATCGCTCATCCAGTCTGTGGTCCAAGCGGGCGAGAGCGTCGTGGATACATTCACTTCGGTATATCCGGCAGCGCGAAGTCGCGCGGCGACATCGTCCCGCATCTGATCGATCGCTGGGCACCCCGAGTAGGTCGGAGTCAAAACGACTTCAGCGCCGGCATCTGTGAGCGTGACGGCTCGGAGGACGCCGAGATCTTCGATAGTGAGTACCGGGACCTCGGGATCGGGTACCTGTGCGGCAATGTCCCAAGCGCGCGCGGTGGCTGGGTCGGCTGGGCGGATCCCGGTCACCATGATGCACCAGGATGTCGGCGGGGGAGCCACTGCAATTCAGCGATGATGTACCCCATGCGTGTGCTGTGTATCCCAGAACGACCACGTGCTCTGGCGGGCTGCACCTGTGGCACCGTAAGCTCTGCCTCATCGAGTACCGCCGTAACAGCTGCATCGAAGCCAGCCCGCAGCTGGGAGGGGCGTGGTGCAACATTCGCCAGTTGCTCATTCAACGGGTGGTCAGTGAACAGCTCAGCGACGAAAGGCCAAGCGCGGTTGAATCCCTCAATGATGCGCGCTCGTGAGAGGTCAGTGCCTCCAGCGAGACGCAGCACCCACTGTGCAGCGTGGTCGAGATGGTAGGAAACTTCGCGCTCGGCTTTGCCAGCTATGGCCTGCAGTGACGGATCACTGCTCGTGAGGAGCGCCCGGTACACCTGTAGCTGGTACGTCGAGAAGAGGAACAGCCTGGCGATCGTGTCACCGAAACCACCGTTGGGCTGTTCGACGAGCCAACAGCTTCGAAACTCAGGCTCGTCGCGCCAAAACGCGAGGTCATCCTCAGACCTGCCGGTTGCCGTACCGGCATAGTGAAGCAGCGCGCGGGCGTGGCCGAGTAAGTCGAGTGTGATGTTCGAGAGCGCCATGTCTTCTTCAAGCTCGGGCGCGCGCGAAATCCACCAGGCGAGCTGCTGGGACATAATCAGTGAGTCGTCGCCGAGCCACATTGCGTACTCAGCGACATCTGCTGAAGCGGTATGGCCGGCTCCTGGCAGCTCGTCCGCGAGACGTATCTCATCAACCGTGACGTCACCGTGAGCCTCGTGATCCTGACTCATAGGTGCTTCACCCCCTCCGCGATCGAGTAGTACACCGCGTGACGGTAGTTCTTCCCTGCGGGCGATTCAAAGTACGCCCCTTTGGAGTCCGGATCGCTCGTCGTGATCGCTGCGGCCGGTACAACCCAGATCGAGACGCCCTCATTGCGGCGCGTGTACAGATCGCGCGCATTGCGCACAGCCATTGTTGAGTCGGGTGCATGCAAGGAGCCTGCATGCACGTGACTCAGGCCGCGATTTGCGCGAATGAATATCTCCCACAGCGGCCATGACTCAGTGCTGTCTTCTCCTGGTGTTGACATCTTTGTCTCCTTCTTGCTGGTAAGTGACTACGCGGCGAATCGACTGCGCTCGCGCTGCTTCCTTGCGTATTCGACGGCCGCTTCTCGCACCCATGCACCTTCTTCGTGTGCGGCCCTGCGATGATCAAGGCGCTCCGAGTTTGCTGGCCCGCGACCGGCAAGGACCTCGGTAAATTCGTCCCAGTCAATGGGACCTGAAATCCACTTCCCGGTTTCTTCGTCAAACCGCAGATCCTTGTCTGGGCATTCGAGACCGAGAGCTTCGAACTGTGGAACGCACATTCCAACAAAGCGCTGGCGAAGTTCATCATTCGAGAATCTCTTGATCTTCCATGCCATTGACTGTGCTGAGTTTGGCGAGGCGTCATCGCTCGGGCCAAACATCATCAGTGATGGCCAGTACCAACGGTTGATCGCGTCTTGCGCCATTTGCTTCTGCTCGGGAGTGCCGTGCGAGAGCTCGTAGAGGATCTCAAACCCCTGTCGCTGGTGGAACGACTCTTCCTTGCAGATGCGAACCATTGCTCGACCGTATGGCCCGTAGGATGCGCGGCACAGAGGTACCTGGTTGCAAATCGCTGCACCGTCGACGAGCCAGCCGATCGCGCCCATGTCTGCCCACGTTGGGGTGTGGTAATTAAAGATCGAGGAGTAGCGGGCCTTGCCATCCACAAGTTTCTGAGTCATCTCGTCGCGGGTGACGCCAAGCGTCTGCGCTGCGGAGTACAGGTAGAGTCCGTGGCCGGCCTCATCCTGCACCTTTGCGATGAGAATTGCCTTACGTTTGAGGCTCGGGGCGCGTGTGATCCAGTTGGCCTCAGGCTGCATGCCGATGATCTCCGAGTGTGCGTGCTGCGAGATCTGTCGCACGAGTGTGCTGCGGTACTTCTCTGGCATCCAGTCTCGTGGCTCGATGCGGTGGTCTGCTTCGATGATGGCATCAAACTGTGCCTGCTCTTGGGCGTCATCGAGAGTAACTGGCTCGGGTGTTGTTGTCATAACCATCTGCTGCCTCCTTGCATCAGTGCGGTGTATATAACCACTGGCCTCATGTCTTTTGCATAAAGATTTGAAGTGATAGAGTTGCGGTCAGTCAATTACTTACCGAACAATCAGTAAGTATAGTTGTACTACACCATAACCGCAATGGAGCGAAAATGAGTTCACCGTCGAACCCGAATACCACTGAAAGAGCCCCAGAGCGGGCGCCGATCACCGAAGCGGATCTGCCATTTGACCCGGCCTGGACCGCAACTGCAATGTTGCGTACCGACACCGCGAAGAGCGCGCTCGGCATTCAGCTGCTTGAGCTTGAACGGGGACGCGCCGTGCTCTCTATGCTGATCCGCGACGACATGGCCAACGGCTTTGGGATTACCCACGGTGGTATGGTCTTCACACTTGCCGATACGGCGTTTGCCTACGCATGTAACGAGGGAGACATGGCTGTCGTTGCCTCCGGCGCGGATATTTCATTCACACGGGCGAGCTTTGCAGGAGATGTTCTTACTGCGAGTGCCTCACGGCGCTGGCTCGCCGGAAGAAATGGCCTCTATGACATTACAGTGACTGACCAAAACGAAGCGGTGATTGCAGAGTTCCGAGGGCGCTCTTTTGTCACCAACCGATCGCTGCCAGCAGTCTAATCACCCACCAAACTCGGTGTTCATCGTCGCACACCAGAATTGAGACCGCCCATGTTTAGTACCCCCACTACTCTTGAAGACGTTTCTGCTGGCCAACTCACTGAAGAGAACTATGGCCTACACGCAGCTGAGCGGCTCAGCCGCCCTGAGCTTGAAGCACTGCAGCTGGAGCGGCTGCAGTGGACCGTCAAGCACGCGTATGAAAACGTGCCGTTCTATCGGCGCCGTTTTGATGAAGCGCACGTGCGCCCAGAAGACATTCGACAGCTCGCAGATATTGAAAAACTGCCATTCACTACGAAGGCGGATCTGCGTGAGAATTACCCATTTGGGTTGTTTGCGGTGCCAATGGATCAAGTTCGGCGCCTGCACGCATCGTCTGGTACGACAGGGCGCTTGACCGTCGTGGGATACACGCAGAGAGACCTTGATAACTGGGCAGATCTGATTGCCCGTTCACTCTATGCCTCTGGCGTCCGGCCCGGCTGGAAAGTGCACAACGCCTACGGGTATGGCTTGTTTACGGGTGGCCTCGGTGCCCACGCTGGGATCGAACGCCTTGGTTGCACGGTTATTCCGATGTCCGGTGGTCAGACCGAAAAGCAAGTACAACTGATCAATGACTTCCAGCCAGACGCGATCATGTCCACCCCGAGCTACCTCCTGACGATCGCAGACGCTTTTGAAAAGGCTGGTTTGGATCCGCGCGCCTCCAGTCTGAAGGTGGCAATCTGCGGTGCAGAGCCGTGGACGGATGCGATGCGCCATGAGCTCGAAACGCGACTCGATATCAAAGCTGTTGATATTTATGGACTCTCAGAAATGATGGGCCCCGGCGTAGGTAACGAATGCGTTGAGACTCAGGATGGGCCACATATCTGGGAAGACCACTTTCTGCCCGAGGTTGTCGACGAAGAGCTGCGCCAGCTTCCAGACGGCAGCGAGGGCGAACTCGTGTTCACAACGCTGACGAAAGAAGCGTTCCCCATGATTCGATATCGGACGCGTGACCTCACCTCGCTGATGTCAGGAACTTCGCGTCCCGCGCACAGGCGGATCGCGAAGATCACCGGCCGCAACGACGACATGATCATTCTGCGAGGGGTGAACCTGTTCCCGACCCAAATCGAGGAGATCGCGTGCGAGATTGCTGAGCTTACCCCGCACTTTTGCCTTGAGCTGTCGAAGCGCGGACCGCTTGACCACCTCGTGGTCAAGATCGAGCCGTGTGAAGGAGCAAGCGACATGGCTGCCGAAATGGGGCGTCAGCGGCTACAAAAGCTGATCAAAGACCGCGCGGGAACTTCGGTTGGCGTAGAGCTTGTCGCACGAGGGTCGCTGCCGCGTTCTGAAGGAAAGCTGAAGCGACTCTACGATCTACGGTAGCTTTGGATCCAGCCAGGGCGTCTCGCCCTGGCTGGAGATCCGCGTCCCTTGGGGACTCGTCGGGAAGGAACGACCGATGGCTGCGCTTGATGCGGTGCCCGCACCTCGCCGGGGCAGGCCTGGCTATGACCAAAACTCAATGCTTGAGGTCATCGTTCAGCTATTCATGGATCGCGGGTACGATGCCGCATCTCTCGACATGATCGCTAAGCGCCTTGGCCTCTCGAAGTCTGCGGTCTACCACCATTTCACGTCAAAGACGGAAATGCTTGAAATCGCACTCGATCGGGTGCTTGGCGAACTTGAGCGCATCTTTGATGATGCTGCTGCCACCGGCGACGACGCTGGGGAGCAGATTCGACATATCGTGCACGAGGCAGTGCTCGTTGCCTGTGAACGTCGGCAGTACCTCGTGCTGCTGCTTCGACTGCACGGGAATTCAGACGTTGAACTGCGTGCGCTTGAGCGCCGACGTGTGCTCACCACACGATTTAGCAAGCTGTTTGAGCTGGCAAAGGGCGACGGGAAGGTACGAGAAGATATTGATCCTCGCCTTGCCTCGCGTCTCACATTTGGCCTCGTGAATTCACTTGTCGAATGGTATCGACCAGACGGCCCTGACAAGCCAGAGGAGCTCGCAGAGACCGTGCTGTCGTTTGTTCGCTCTGGGCTACGAGCAAACACATAGAACTGTCGAAATACGTGTGAGTGGGTCGGGTGCAGAAGTACCCGACCCACTCACTTGCGTAATGCCTAATTCGCTGGACTTGGCATCTTTGAAACGAGCGTCAGCACGTCGTAACTTGCGACGACTTCTTCGTTCTGGTTGGTGAGCACAGCGTCCCAGTGCACTTCGCCGTAATCATCGGTTTCGCGTGGCACGATCTGCTTCGCGGTGAGTGTGACTCGTACGCGATCTCCGGGGCTGACCGGCGTGATGAAACGAAGACTCTCAAGGCCGTAATTGGCGAGTACGGGTCCGGGGTCTGGCGACACGAAGAGGCCCGCTGCAAACGAGAGCAAGAGGTAGCCGTGCGCAACGCGGCCTGGGAAGAAGGGGTTCGCTGCCGCGGCAGTTTCGTCCGTGTGTGCATAGAACGTGTCGCCCGTAAACTCCGCGAAGTGGGTGATGTCATCGAGCGTGACTTCGCGCTCCTCAGAAACTACCTGATCTCCAACACGGAGATCCTGCAGCGACTTGCGGAAGGGATGCGTGTCAGCACGAGTCTGTGCTCCCGCATGCCATACGCCGGTAATGGCGGTGAGCATCTCAGGACTGCCCTGGATAGCGGTGCGCTGCATGTAGTGGAACACGCTCCGCACGCCGCCAAGCTCTTCGCCGCCGCCCGCGCGGCCTGGCCCACCGTGCACAAGGCTGGGTAGGGGAGAGCCGTGTCCGGTCGAAGCGCGCGAGCTCGTTCGATCCAGGACAAGCACGCGACCATTGCTTGACGCGATATGTCGGGTCAGCGTGGCAACGAAATCGGCATCGGCCGAGGCAACACTGGTGACGAGCGATCCGCCGCCCAATGCAACGAGTTCGGCGGCTTCAGCGGCTGATTCGTAGGTAATGATCGAAGCCACCGGGCCGAACGCCTCGGTATCGTGTACCCGCTCGGCGTAGGAATTCTCAAAGCGCAGTAGGATCGGGTCGACGAAGGCGCTATCACCTCCGGGAGATTGGCCTGCACCCAACAGCACGCGCCCGCCGCCCTCAACGAGTCGATTGACCTGTCGAAGCACTTCCGCACGCTGTTCTGCCGAGGCGAGCGAACCCATGGTGGTCCCGTCGGTGCGCGGATCGCCGACGACTACCTTGGCGACAATGCGCGTCGCTATCGCGGCCGCAACCTCATCTGCCAGCTTGGTCGGCACAATTGCGCGCCGAATGGCTGTGCACTTTTGGCCGGCCTTCGTGGTCATCTCGGCAACGACCTGGCGTACATATCCGTCAAATTCTGGCGTCCCTGCTACGGCATCTGGGCCGAGTACTGATGCATTGATCGAGTCAGTCTCAGCGCCGAAGATGACCCCGCCGGTCTGGACAGCCGGGTGCGTTTTGAGTGCCTTCGCGGTGCTCGCAGAGCCAGTGAAGGAGACGACATCGCCAAGCTTTGCGTGATCGAACACCGCACGGATCGAGCCGCTCACGAGCTGTACCGAACCGGCGGGGAGGAGGCCTGAATCAACCATGATCCGCACCATGTGCTCTGCGAGGTACGCTCCAGGCGTCGCCGGCTTAATAATCGTGGGCATACCAGCAAGGAAAGTGGGCGCGAACTTTTCGAGTGCGCCCCAGATGGGGAAATTGAACGCATTGATCTGAACTGCTACGCCTGGCAACGTTGTTCGAATATGGCGGCCGAGGAACGAACCGTCCTTGGACAGCGGCTCGACTGGCCCGTCAATCTGCACCCGCGCGTTCGGGAGCTCTCGCCGTCCCTTGCCCGAATATGTGAACAGTACGCCGATACCGCCGTCGATATCTACCCACGAGTCTGCCTTCGTTGCACCGGTTCGGGTGGACAATTCGTACAGTTCAGCTTTACGTTCCGTAAGGGCAAGCGCGAGCTGCTTCAGAATTATCGCGCGCTGGTGAAAGGTGAGCGCACTGAGCGACTCCTGGCCAGTAGCTCGTGCGTAATCCATCGCTCCTGCAAGATCCAGGCCGGCGCTTGATACGAGGGCGACGAGGTCTCCGGTTACCGCGTCGCGTACCTCGGCAGGGGGGTGCGCGGTGAGGTCAGTGGGAGCTGGCTGCCACCAGGCGCCCTGCACAAAACTGGGAAGTATCGAGTGAGTCACAGTTGTTCCGTTCATCGGTCGGTGGTGGGTGAATCAGGCCAGGTGTAGAAACCCTGCCCACTCTTGCGGCCGAGCTTTCCAGCGGCAACCATGTCTTGCAGCAGGCGAGGAGGGGCGAAATGGTGCCCGAGGTCACGGTGCAACTGCTCTGCAATTCCGAGACGTACATCGAGGCCAACGATGTCGGTAGTGCGCAGCGGTCCGACCGGGTGGCGGTAGCCGAGCTCCATAGCGAGGTCGATGTCGGCTGCCGAAGCAACGCCCTGTTCGACCATGCGAATCGCCTCAAGTGCGAGGGCGACGCCGAGGCGGCTTGAGGCAAACCCAGGCGCATCGTTCACAGTGATGGGGGTCTTCCCGAGCGCGCGAACCCAGCTGCGAGCCTTCGCTGGGAGCTCGTCACTTGTCTGCTTGCACAAGACAATCTCGATGAGTGTCGAGGCGGGCACTGGATTAAAGAAGTGGAGGCCGATAAACCGTGACGGTTGGGTTAACGCCTCAGCAAGTTGGCCAAGCGGTATCGATGAGGTGTTCGACGCGATAGTGGCAGATGTTGCGAGTTGGGTCTCAATCGCTCGCAGGGCTACGCGCTTTAACTCGAGCGATTCTGGCACTGCCTCGACGACCAATTCGGCTCCTTGGAAAGCCGTCGCGCTTGTGGCTACGGTGAGGGAGGCATTGAGCGTGGCCGCGTCGGCGTGGAAACCGCGATCGATGGAAGCTGAGATGCTGCGTTCGATGCGCGCCCGCGCATCCTGCGCGACAGCCTGGTCGCGTTCCACGACCGTGACTGAGGCTCCTGCGAGCAAGAACGCGTGTGCGATTCCCGAGCCCATGCGTCCGCCACCGAGCACTCCAACGACCTGCGGTACAACGTCGTTTGGTGAGGTCGAAGCTTTCGTTTCAGCCATTATTTCTTCTTCCGCTCAAGGAACTCCGACATGCGTCGCATCTTCTCCGGGCTTTCGAAGAGGCTCGCCTGTTCTGCGAGGTCAATTGCTGGGTGAGATTCACGCGGTGCAAGGAGCACGCGTTTGGTGGCGCGGGTGGCGGCGGGATCAAGCAATGCGATGCGGTGTGCAATTTTCTCTGCCGCGGCAAGCGCGTCTTCTCCGCTGTCGTGTATATGGGTGACGAGGCCAGCGGAAAATGCTTCTGCGCCGGTTAAAATGCGGCCGGACAGGAGCATCTCTGCTGCGAGGGCTTCGCCAACAATTGAGCTGAGACGCCAAGTCGCGCCAGCAGCCGCGATGATTCCGAGACCAGTCTCTGGATTGCCTATGCGGAGTGCTGGGGTGCCAACGCGAATATCAGCTGCATAGGCGAGCTCTGCGCCGCCGCCTAATGCGTAGCCGTCAAGCGCCGCGATCACCGGCATGGGAAGCGCGGCGACACGTGAGAACGCGTGGGTGTTGATCCCGGCTCGTGCATCTTCGGCGCGACGTTCGTGCAGCTGTGCGATGTCGGCACCGGCTGCAAAATTGCCGCCAGAGCCGTGCAGTATGAGGGTGCGCGGGCGTCGTTCGAGCTCTGCGCATAACTCATGCAGTGCGTTGATGAGATCTTGGTCAATCGCGTTTCGCTTCGCCGGCCGGTCGAGTGTCGCGATGATGTAGTCGTCATGGTCATGAACGTGGAGCGCGCCGCCAGGTGCACTGAGGCTCGTGAAGTCGTTCATGCTTCAATCCGTTCAATAATCGTGGCGGTGCCCTGGCCAACGCCGACACACATCGTGGCGAGGCCGTACCGTGAGCCTTCTCGCTCCATGCGACCGAGTAGCGTTACGAGGAGGCGAGAACCTGAAGAGCCGAGGGGGTGGCCAAGCGCGATTGCGCCACCGTCTGCATTGACGAGTTCTGGGTTGAGATCAAGTCGTCGCATGCAGGCGAGCGACTGCGTGGCAAAAGCTTCGTTGAGTTCGATCGAGCCGATGTCGGATATGGTCAGTCCCGCGCGCTTGAGCGCCTTTTCTGTTGCAGGCACCGGTCCTAGCCCCATGATTTCTGGGGGCAAGGCAGCGCTTACGCTCGTGACGATGCGCGCGCGAGGCTTGAGTCCGTACCGTTCAATGGCGTCACCGCTTGCGACAATGAGTGCTGACGCGCCGTCGTTGAGCGAGGAGGCGTTGCCAGCTGTGACCACGTGGCCGTCGTGAACAACTGGGCGAAGCCGTGCGAGGACGTCCATAGTTGTGCCTGGGCGGGGGCCCTCATCAACATCGATGAGGCGAGTCTCACGACCGTGAGGGGCGCTCACCGGAACGATTTCGTCACGGAAGCTCCCCGCTGCCATGGCTGCCAGTGCCCGACGATGGCTTTCGACCGCGAAGGCATCGGCATCTTCGCGAGTGATTCCGCAGGTGCGAGCGACCTCTTCCGCGGTCTCTGGCATGGAGAATGTTGCTTTGTCGCGTGCGGCAAGGGCGGGGTTCGTGAACCGCCAACCGATCGAGGTGTCGAACTGTGCTCCAGGCTTGGCCCATGGGCGGGACGGCTTTTCTTGCACCCAGGGTGCGCGCGTCATTGATTCGACGCCACCCGCAACGATGAGCTGCGCGTCTCCCGCGCGGATTGCCTGTGCAGCGTTTGCAACCGCGGTCATGCCAGAAGCGCAGAGCCGATTGACCGTGTAACCGGGCAAGTCATCGGGCAATCCTGCTAGCAGCGTCGCCATGCGTGCCACATTGCGATTGTCTTCACCAGCCTGGTTAGCTGCACCGAAGACCACCTCATCGATCGCACCTGCAGCGATGGCTTCGGTGCTCAGCGCCGAGCGTTCGACGGCTGCGCGCAACACGATTGCTGCGAGATCGTCGGGCCGAACATATGCGAGCGCGCCACCGTAGCGGCCGACCGGGGTGCGTACCCCTCCTACGAGATATGCCTCTGGCATGGGCTGTGACCTCCTCGTCTAGCCCCGACCGCCCGTCACTCGAATTAGTGACTGATCGTTCGGTAATAAATTCTACAATAGGGTGCCACGCTACGGGAGCGCAAATACCTTGTGGCCTGCAGGAGTTCTCGAGAGCCTCGCGAGCTCTCGCGACAGCTCACACGCGGGAATAGGCAGTCAATGGATGCTCTAGTAGCGCGGTAACTGTCCGCAGGAACCCGGCAGCGTAGCCGCCGTCGCACACTCGGTGATCGAAAACGAGAGAGAGCTGCGCGATACGCCGCGGCACGATTTCGCCTTTGACCACCCACGGGCGCTCCATGATGCGGCCAATGCCAAGAATCGCGACATTCGGGAAGTTAATGATGGCCGCTGAGCCATCAGCGCCGAGCCCGCCATAATTGTTCAGGGTAAACGTTGAATCACGCATCAACTCTGGCGGTGTGCTCCCGTCACGTGCGTTGGTCGCGAGCTGACGAAGTGCAATATCGAGTTCTGCGACAGTGAGGTCGTCGGCGCGTGGGATCATCGGCACCATCAGCCCGCGCGCAGTATCGACCGCAACCCCAAGATTGACTCCGTCGAACTCAACGATCTCGTTACCGTGATCGATACGTGCGGCGAGAAGCGGGAATTGTTCCAGCGCGAGTAGCACGTATCGCGCAAGCAGGGCGGTGATTGATGGTGCCTTCGCGTCCTGTGTTGCCATCTCGGGCCGCAATTCCCATAGCTGGGTCATGTCGATGTCGACCCAAACGGTTGCCTCGGGGATATCGCTTCGGCTCCGGGTGAGCGTGGCGCTGACGGCCTTTCGGAGGGGGGAGAACGGCTCGCGCCGCACCTCCTGCAAGGGGCCTGTGTTCTTGGCTTTCCCGCATATCGGGCGAGTCAATGGAGTGCTCGCGCCCGCGGAATTTGCATGCGCTGCGCGAAGTACATCGGCCCTGGTGACGGCGCCATCGCGGCCAGTTGCCGCAATGGTGCGCGGATCGATACCAAGCTCACGGGCGAGCCTGCGCACAATTGGCGAACGCACTGCGATGGTGCCTGCGGAGGTTGGGCACTGCGGTGTTGCTGTGCTCGTGCCCGAATGTCTGCGGCGCTTGCCTCGTGTCGGGCTTGCTCCAGTTCCGTAGCCGATCAGTACGTTGCCTGATCCGGCCTGTTCCTCGGAGCGGTAGAGCGCCTGCGCAGAGGTGTTGTCTCCTGTGCTGGGGTCGGAATTGAGGCCCGAAGCGGAATCGGAATCTGAATCGGACGCTACCTCGATTACGGGATTTCCGGTTAGGATCGCGCCGCCCTCCTCGCAGTGCAGCGCGAGCACGGTACCTGCATACGGCGACGGAAGCTCGACGATGCTTTTTGCTGTCTCGACCTCGGCAATGACCTGGTCGAGTTCGATCTTGTCGCCAACCGCGACAGCCCAGTTAACGAGTACCGCTTCGGTAAGGCCCTCGCCGAGATCTGGAAGTAGGAACGTCTGTGTGTTCATGATTCGTCCTCCCAATGGAGCGAGTCGATTGCATCGAGCACGCGGTCAACGTCGGGAAGATGCCAGTGCTCAAGCTTTGGAGAGGGGTAAGGGATGTCGAAGCCAGCAACCTTTCGCACGGGTGCTTCGAGATACTCAAAGCACTGCTCAAAGATGCGGGACTGTATTTCAGAGGCAACGCTCGCGAAGCTAGGCGCTTCGGCAATCACGATCGCGCGGCCAGTGCCGCGCACGGCATCCATAACTGTTTTGTCGTCGAAGGGGGTGAGGGTGCGAACGTCAATCACTTGCACGCTACGACCTTCGGATTCTGCTGCCTCTGCCGCACTAAGGGCCACGGGAAGCGACTGGCCATAGCTGATGAGAGTGAGATCGCTGCCATCCCGCACGACCTGTGCCTGCCTGAGCACTGCGGTCACTGACGTATCGACGGGACCCTTTGCCCAGTACAGCTTTTTGGGTTCCATAAAGACCACCGGGTCGGGTGAGGCGATTGCTGCACGTAATAGCGAATAGGCGTCCTGGGGCGTTGCTGGGGAAACGACAGTGAGGCCCGGTGTGTGCGCGTAGTAGGCCTCCGACGAGTCGCAGTGGTGTTCTACGCCGCCAATGCCTCCGCCGTATGGAATTCGGATGACGATGGGTAAGCGAACCGAGCCCTTCGTGCGGTTTCCGATCTTCGCGACGTGACTCACAATCTGTTCGAAGGCGGGGAATGCAAAGGCATCGAATTGCATTTCCACGACTGGACGCATGCCGTTCAGTGCCATGCCGACTGCGGAACCCATGATGCCCGATTCTGCGAGTGGGGTATCGAAGCAGCGGGCCTCGCCGAATCGCTCGGTGAGGCCATCGGTGATACGAAATACGCCGCCGAGCGCCCCAACGTCTTCACCAAAAATCAGTACGCTGCTGTCTTGGGCGAGTGAATCGGCAAGTGCGAGGTTGAGTGCAGCCGCCATCGTGAGGTTTTTGATCTGATTCATGAGTCTTCCTCCGTGCGCTCGATCTCGTCTCGTAAGAAATTCCATTGCGTTTCAAGTGACTCTGGGCGCTCGGCAAACACGTGGGTGAAGAGCTCTTCGGGATCAACTTTCGGCTCGGCGTGCATGACTTGGCGAAGTGTTGCGGATAGCTCATTCGCTGAAGCTGCAAACTTGTCTTCGAGAGAGTCCGTCAATATGCTGCGGTCGCGCAGGAGCTTGCTGAGCCGCACGAGCGGATCTTGTGGCTCCCATTCCTGCACGGCTTCCGGTTCTCGGTAACGACTGTCGTCATCGGCGTTGGTGTGAGCAAGCATTCGGTAGGTGTGAGCCTCAATCAAGGATGGGCCGTCGCCACCGCGCGCGCGGTCAACCGCTTCACCGAGCACAGCAAGGAGTGCCGCAACGTCATTGCCGTCGACCCTCTGGCCAGGCATGCCATAGCCGATTGCCTTGTGTGCGAGGGAAGGCGCCGCGGTTTGGCGGGCGAGGGGCACCGAGATTGCGAACTCGTTGTTTTGTACGAAGAAAACGACGGCCAGTTTGAATACAGCTGCAAAATTCATTGCCTCGTGGAAGTCGCCTTCGCTGGTGGCTCCGTCGCCGCACATCGCGAGTACGACGGTGTCCTCGCCGCGAAGCTTTGCTGCGTGGGCAAACCCCACCGCGTGCAGTAGCTGGGTTGCAAGGGGTGTAGCCTGCGGTGCGACCCTGTATTTGCAAGGATCGTAACCCGAATGCCAGTCCCCGCGAAGAAGCGTCATGGCGTCCTCTGCTGGAACGCCACGTCCGATTACAGCGACCGAATCTCGATAGGTTGGAAACAGCCAGTCGCTCGATGCGATTGCTAGTGCTGCAGCAACCTGGCACGCTTCCTGGCCATTCGAAGAAGGATAGACGGCGAGGCGCCCTTGTCGGACCAACGCGTTGCACTGGTCGTTGATGCGGCGGCCCGTCACGAGTGCTGCGTACGCGGCGAGAAGGTGCTCGTCTTCGGGCGTTACATAGTCCGCATCTGGCGTGTGTGTGCCGTTGGGGGAGATGAGCTGCACGGGGGTATCCCGCGGCAAAAAGCGTAGGACCGAATTCGGGGTTGTTTGGTGAGGCAACTGCTCCTCCTTGAGCTTGGCCGCAGCAATGTGTGAATACGATTGCTGTTTCGGTGCCCCCAAAGGTAGTAATTCTCTTATGGATTCAACTGATTGTTGAACAACCGTTTATAAATTCCTCAAAAATATGTACGATTGCCCATCCAAGGTGTTCATCAAGTGACGCAGGAGCAACATGGAACTGGACGATGTGGATCTGGCCGTTCTGGAAGTATTGCGAGGTGATGCGAGAGCCTCAATGACGACTATCGCTGAGGCCGTGCATATTTCGCGGGCAGGTGCGCACGCGAGGGTGAAGCGGTTGCGCGAAAGCGGGGTCATCGCAGGGTTCACCGTGCGCACTGACCCGTTGAAAATGGGTCAGCATGCCTCTGCGTATGTGACGCTCCATGTCGAACAGCCGTCGTGGCAGGAGGTTCGGGAGCGCCTAGTGCTCATCCCGGAAGTAGAGCACATCGCCCTTGTTGGGGGCGAATATGACGTGCTGCTGCTGGTTCGTGCGCGGGACAATCGAGACCTGCGACGTGTGGTGCTGGAGGAAGTGCAATCGATCCCGTCCGTGCGAAGCTCACGGACACTGTTGATCTTCGAAGACTTCCCAAACATCACGAAGGGATAGTGGATTTTGCTGGGCCGCGACCATTTTTGGGGTCGCGGTCCTTTTTGTGTGCGTGTACACTCGACACCTATCCGACCGTTCGGTCAGGATTTCATGCAGCAGCGGACGAACAATGGAGTTCTCAATGAATGACACTGCAACACTTGAAAGAGACGCGGAATGGGCCAAGGCTCGACGTAAAGAAGAACGAAAGGTACTGGCCGGAACGGTCGTCGGAACCACGATCGAATGGTACGACTTCTTTATCTACGCACAGGCTGCCGGCGCAGTGTTTGCGACCCTCTACTTTGCTCCCGCGGGCGAGACCGTGGGGCAGATCGTTGCGTGGGCATCGCTGGGAATCTCCTTCCTCTTCCGCCCGCTTGGTGCAATTGTGGCGGGCCACCTAGGAGACAAATTGGGTCGAAAGCGCATGCTGGTGCTGACGCTCATCCTGATGGGTCTTGCGACGGCGCTCATTGGTGTGCTGCCCACCTACGCTCAGATTGGTATCGCGGCGCCAGTGCTACTCATTTTGCTTCGAGTGCTGCAAGGATTCTCAGCTGGTGGAGAGTGGGGCGGAGCCGCGCTCATGTCAGTCGAACACGCGCCGAATCACCGCCGCGGCTTCTTCGGCGCCTATCCTCAGATTGGTGTGCCGCTTGGCATGATCCTGGCGACAGCAACCATGTGGGTGATCACTACGACGCTCACGGAAGAGCAGTTCCTCACTTGGGGTTGGCGCATTCCATTCTTGTTCTCGATTGTCCTCATTGTTGTTGGCTATTTCATTCGAGGAGCAGTCGAAGAGTCGCCAGTGTTCAAACAGCTGCAGGAACGCAAGGGTGAGTCGGCTACCCCGGTCAAGACGCTGTTCTCGAAGCATTCGCGCGAGGTTGTACTTGCGGCGCTGATCTTTATTGCGAACAATGCGGCTGGCTATCTACTTATCGCGTTCTTCACGGCCTACGCGACCCGACCTGTCGCTGACGGTGGACTCGGACTCGAGCGCCCACCAGTGCTCCTAGCAACAACCCTGGCATCGTTTGGTTGGCTCTTCTTCACGCTGTACGGCGGCATCCTGTCTGATCGAATCGGTCGTGTTCGAACCTTCCAGATTGGCTATGTGTTACTGGGAATCTGGGCTATCCCCATGTGGCTTCTGATCGATACAGGCAACCTCTGGATGTACTTCATTGCGCTGTTTGTCATGACGATCGGCTTGGGGCTCTCCTACGGGCCGCAGGCGGCATTGTACGCAGAGATGTTCCCCGCTGACGTGCGCTACTCGGGAGTCTCTATCGGATACGCAATTGGCGCGATCCTTGGTGGAGCGTTCGCGCCCATGATTGCCGAGCTGGTTTTTGGGGCAACTGGCGCTTCTTGGACTATCGGCCTCTACATCCTCGGCGTCACCATTATTTCGTTGATTGCGGTGTCGCTTGTTAAAGAACCAAAGGGCGTGAACTTGCACACGCGCTCGAACGAAGTGATTGTTCCTAACTAGCGCTGAATCCCTCTCGGCGCGGATAACCCCTCAGCGGTGGCAGAGAATGTTCTGGCCACCACTGAGGGGTTTCGTCTTAGACCGTCTCCGTGCTGATTTTCGATCTACAAGGGTCAGACCTCGAAAGTGACTGAAGCATTGATCGCAGGCGGTGTGAAGCTCGCGCAGAGCTACCACAGCAGGAAAGGCCGCCGAGCCTGGTAGATGGTGCACTGCGACTCGCTGTCGCAATCATCATGAAGTGATGAAATCGATCGCGGCTGGCAGGTGCTCCGCCACATCGAGCGCGGTGATTGGTCGGCCCTGAGATGACGTCCCAGCCGCCGACCTGGCGGCTGCGTCGTGCAGCAACGCTGCCGTCGCGGCGAGCTCGGCGAAGCGGCGGCCGGTCAGGGTGATGTCGGCTGCATGCCGGGCGGCAAGTGCGCCGAGGATCCCCGCGAGGACGTCTCCTGTACCGGCGGTTGCGAGCCACGGCGTTGCGGGACCCACCCGCAGAAGCGTGCCGTCAGGTGCTGCGATGAGCGTGACTGGCCCCTTCAGTACGACCGTGCAAGAGAGCGCCAGGGCGAGCGCCGCGGCGGCCTCGGAGTTATCTGCGGGCTGTGGCCGACCGAGAGCCCGCCATACGGCAGCAAACTCGCCCGCGTGGGGCGTGAGGGCGAGCGGTGCTTTCGGGGATGCGGAGAGTCGCGTGCGCACACAGAGTTCAAGCGCGCCAGCGTCGGCTACGACGGGTCGCGACCCGGCGAGAACCGCGAGCAGCTCGGCGGTCTCGGCGGGGGAACGCTCTGCCGGATCGGTGCCGCTCCCGATGAGCCATGCGGTGAGTTTGCGATCCGCCCGAGAAATCACGGTCTCTGGTCGCGCCGCGAGGACTGCCGCAGCTGGGGTTGGAAGGCCGAACTTGGGCGCGTTCGCATCGATCTGCGGTACGAACTGCACGAGACCGACACCGGTTCGCCATGCGGCTTCAGCCCCGAGCACAGCTGCGCCGGGGTAGGTGACTGATCCGGTGCGCAGTCCAAGCACTCCGCGGCTGTATTTGTGATCGTGGGTACCGGGCGGCAATAGGAAAGAGGCGGCATTCGATGGCTGCCAACGGCTAACGGCGTCGCTCACGTGTGCTCCTTCACGACCTCGGTGCGGCAACATCGGTTCTGGCGTCAGTCTTATGTGGCTGAGTCGCGGCTCAACTCGGCCTGGAGCTTTTTCGAGAGCGAGCCGAATACGATCTCGTAGGCGTGTTCAATGAGCTCGCGAACTCGTTCCTCGGGAATTGTTGCATCTGGCACGAAGCGGATCGTGTTCCAATGCACCTTGTGTGAGTAGTACCCGGGCACGACCTCGGGATACGCCTGGCGCAGGGCCTCGTTTTCGTGTGGGTCGCCCTTCAGTGTGATGGAAGGAACTCCTTCGCCGTCTTCACCGAGCCTTGCGAACTGCTTTGTTCCGACCGCGAGAATGTACGCGTCCCACTCAGGCTTCACGAACGTGACGGCCCCCGGGAGCTTCACCACGAGTTCGTCGAGCCAGGGGATGGTGATGAGTTCTCGAAGTGTGTTCGCTGTCATAGCTCACAGCATGGCACCTCAATCGACTGAACGGAATAGGCGGTGGCGAAACCGTCGCGTCGCTTTCCCCCTTGTGTGGCTTCGCCCCAGCATTGCTACTCCGAAGTAGTGGCCAAAAACCGCCGCGCCAGCGGTGACAGCTGCCCATCCCATACGCCACGGAATACCCGGGTCATGACGGGTCCGCTGAGTGGCACGCGCACAAGTTTGCCGAGCGCGATTTCACCCTCCACGAGGCGTAGGCTCAGCACGGCAGGAGCGATCCCGGCGCGGGCGTTCGCGCGAATGATGCCGCTCGTCTCGAGCACCGCGGCTGGTGTGGCGAGACTGCGTCCTACCGCGCCGAGATAGCTTTCGATCGTTGCGCGCGTGCCTGAACCTTCCTCGCGCACGAGGAGGGGAGTAGCCGCAAGTATCTCGGGCGTGATTGACACCGTGTGCGCCCACGGGTGCGTGGGTGACGTGACCACTGCGAGTTCGTCGCTTGCGACATCGGCCGTGTTCAGGCCGACTGGCGCGTGCGGGCCTTCGCAGAATCCGAGGTGGGCGGATCCTGACCGCACGAGATCAGCCACCGTCGTCGAGTTGCCCGCCACGAGCCGGACCGTCACGGATGGCGCACGTCGCTGGAACTCGAGGAGCCAGTCGGGAAGCATGAGTTCAGCAATCGTCTGTGACGCCGCAACGACGAGTTCGCCACTGGGCTGCTGCAGTGCTCGCACGCCGGCGTCGAGTCGATCTGCCGCCTCGAGCACGGGCTGGGCGAGGCCAAGTACGAACCTCCCAGTTTCTGTGAGTGACGAACCAGAGGGGGAGCGGCGCACGAGTTGATGGCCGACGGCGCGCTCCGCGATCCGCACTCGTGCAGAGACTGCTTGCTGGGTGACTCCAAGGGAATCTGCGGCGCGAGTAATCGACCCGGTCGCAGCGACCTGCTCGAGCACCTCGATCGTGTCGAGGTCGAGCGTGCGGTCGGTGATGCGTCGATTGGAGGTCACAATTATCTATTGTGCCCTACCAATCTGACCGACGTAGTGGGCAAAGCTGTCGCGCGCCAGACTGGATACATGACCGCAACCACCAGTGCACCGCCCCAGTACACGCCGCCTGCTGCGCACCATGGGAAGGCGCCGCACCGCCTCTTCGCGGCGCTCAGCTCACCGCGCGAGATCTACTCGAACCTCACCCCGAACTGGTATGCCTCGATCATGGGCACCGGCATCGTCGCGATTGCTGCCGCCTCACTGCCGCTCCAGTTTCCCGGACTGCGCACCGCAGCGACGGTGATCTGGGCGCTCGCCGCAGTGCTTCTGGTGGCGCTTACCGTGACGACTGTGCTGCATTGGATCCGGTTTCGCGGCACTGCATCAAAGCATCACCTGCACCCGGTAATCTCACACTTCTACGGCGCTCCACCCATGGCATTTATGACCGTCGGCACTGGCACGCTGTTGCTCGGCAAAGACTGGATCGGGATCGACGCCGCTGTCTCGATTGACTGGGCGCTCTGGACCATCGGCACGATCGGTGGCCTGATTACCGCGGTCATGGTGCCGTACCTCGCGTTCACGCGTCACGACTACAAGCCCGAGTCGGCGTTCGGTGGCTGGCTCATGCCGGTCGTGCCGCCCATGGTCTCGGCGACCGGCGGCGCCCTGCTGCTCCCGTACGCTCCGGAAGGCCAGATTCGCGAGACGCTGCTCTGGACCTGCTACGGCTTCTTTGGTCTCACGCTCATGGCCGCGGTCATCATCATCTCGCTCATCTGGAGCCGTCTCATGCAGCACGGTGTCGGTGCGGCGGGCATGGTTCCGACGCTCTGGATCGTGCTTGGCCCCGTGGGACAGTCGATCACCGCGGCCTCGCTGCTCGGTGCAAACGCGAGCGGCGTCGTGAGCGATGAGATCGCCGCGGGCCTCAACACCTTCAGCTTAATCTACGGCTTTGCAATGCTCGGCTTTGGACTGCTGTGGACAACGGTCGCACTCGCCATCACGATCCGCACCGCCCGCGCTGGTCTGCCCTTCAGCCTGACCTGGTGGTCGTTCACCTTCCCCGTCGGCACCTGTGTGACCGGACTCAACGGGCTTGCAGCACACACCGGCCTCGTCGCGGTGCAAGTGCTCGCCGTGATTTACTACATCGGTTTGGTCGCCGCGTGGATCATCGCGGCATCGCGCACCTTCCACGGCTCCGTCATCAAGGGCACGCTGCTCGCGCCGCCCCAAGCTGCGTAAACTGGTCTGCGGCCGTTTCTTCTTTGCCAGTGACGCGAGGAAAACGGCCAGAGAAGGGGAGTGCGACGTATGCAGCGCGAGAATCAGACGGCCACGAAAATGAGCGGATCAGCGCACCCTCCCACGGTGCTCAGCGCGCTACGCTCGCCGCGGTTGCTCACTCGTGAGGTGCTCGCGGGACTCGTCGTTGGTCTCGCGCTCATTCCCGAGGCAATCTCATTCTCGATCATCGCTGGCGTTGACCCGAAGGTTGGCCTGTTCGCTGCCTTCGTGATGGCAGTAACGATCGCTTTTGTGGGCGGTCGCCCCGCAATGATCAGCGCCGCGACCGGCGCCGTCGCTCTCGTGATCGCACCGGTGTCGCGCATCTACGGCATGGACTACTTCATCGCCACGGTCATGCTCGCAGGCGTCTTCCAGATTCTGTTCGCGGTGTTTGGCGTCGCCAAGCTCGTAAAGTTTGTGCCGCGCAGCGTGATGACTGGATTCGTGAACGCACTGTCGATTCTCGTGTTCATTGCGCAGCTGCCGCACCTCATCGATGTCCCGTGGGCGGTGTATCTGCTTGTTGCTGCTGGGCTCGTGATCCTCGCGGTCCTGCCGCGCTTCACGCGCGCGATCCCAGCGCCGCTCGTCACGATCGTCATCATCACCGCCGTCGTGATTCTCTTCGCTATCAACGTGCCCAACGTTGGCGATCAGGGCGAACTGCCGCACAGCCTGCCTGAGCTCTTCATCCCGAACGTGCCACTCAACCTCCATACGCTCGCGATCATTGCGCCGTACGCAATCGCAATGGCACTTGTTGGCCTCATGGAGTCGCTCATGACCGCGAAGCTCGTCGACGACATCACGAAGACGCCATCGAACAAGACCAGGGAAGCGTGGGGTCAGGGCGTCGCGAACATCGTGTCTGGCTTCTTTGGCAGCATGGGTGGTTGCGCGATGATCGGCCAGACGATGATCAACGTGAAGGTCTCGGGCGCCCGCACCCGCATCTCGACGTTCTGCGCCGGTGGCTTCTTGCTGCTGCTCGTGGTCGTGTTCGGCGACCTCGTCGCTATGATCCCGATGGCGGCACTCGTTGCCATAATGATCATGGTCTGTGTGGCGACCTTCGACTGGCGCAGCATCACGCCCCGGGGACTCAAGACGCTTCCCAAGCGCGACACCATCGTCATGGTCATCACGGTCGCGCTCGTCGTCGCGACCTCGAACCTCGCGGTTGGCGTGATCGTCGGAACGCTTCTTGCAGCGCTCATCAACGCGACCGCGCGCAAGTTCGCGCTCGAGCGTTAGCCCCAACGCGAGCCCCAACGCGAGCGCCAGGCCGTCACCCGGCGCCCCGCACAACGTTCGCTGATCCGCGCCCGGTAGAATTGAACGATGCCCCCGAAGTCTCCGCTCGCGCAACGCAACGGTCTTGATCCTGCGTGGTTGCGCACTGACGGCTTCGATCGCAACCAGCCGAGCCCGTGGCTGACGATGCGCGATTGGCTCGATGATCGCCTGCGTGTGCACATGGACGTCGATGAGCGCATTGCCGAGGAGCGGTTCATTCTCGCCGATGGTCAGCCCGTCAGAGCGGAAGACCCATATAAGCCGTACACCTTCGTCTGGTTCCATCGTGACCTGCGCGAGGAAGCGACGGTTCCTGGCAAGATCCACACGGTGTTTGAAGACGAGCGCATCATGGTCGTCGACAAACCGCCGTTCCTGTCGTCGATTCCGCGCGGCAGGCACGTTATGCAGAGCGTCGTGGTTCGCCTACGGGCCGAGCTCGGGCTGCCAGAACTGACGCCCATGCATCGCCTCGACCGTGTGACGAGCGGACTCCTGCTCCTCGCGAAGGAGCGGCAGTGGCGCGGCCCGTACCAGTCCATGTTCCAGTACGGCCAGATCACCAAGACCTATCGTGCGATCGCTCCGCTGCGCGAAGGTCTTGAGATCCCGACCGTCGTGCGCAGCCACATCCAGAAGGAACACGGCATCATGCGCGCGACCGAGATCGCGGGAGCCGAGCCGAACTCGGAATCCATCGTCGAGCTGGTGGGGGAGCTGGCTGGGGGATCCGCGCCCCTCGCATACCCAGAACTGCCAGGAGCAGACGGCGAAATTGCCGCGCCCCCGCGCCTCGGCGAATACAAGCTGTCACCCGTGACCGGTAAGACGCACCAGCTGCGCATTCACCTCGCCAGCCTCGGGATCCCGATCGTGGGCGACCCGCTGTACCCGGTCGAGCGCGACGTCACGATCGACGATTTCACCACCCCGCTGCAGCTGCTCGCGAACCAGCTGTCGTTCACCGATCCTGTCGATGGAACCGAACGCTCATTCACGAGTGCACGCGCGCTGCCGTTGCTGACGAACGAGTAGGGCGCGGATCCGCCCACCCCTCAGCAACCTGCAACGTTAGGCGGCGGGGTGCGAGCCGATCGCGGTCTCGAACGAAGCGCCGTTGAGCTCAACGTACAGCGTGCCCTCCGTGCGTGACACCGACATCGTGTTGCGACGATCGAGTGCGCCAGCGAGGTCATCGATGAACTTCGAGTCAAAGCTGTGCACGACAAGGGCCTCTGCGTTGTAGATGGTCTTGCCCTCCCACGCGCGCAGCACCTTCGCGGGATCGCGATGGGTGTACACCGCAGCGTAGTCAGCGAGCTTGCTCCCGAAATGCATGCGAGCTGCATCGGGTGCGCCAATCTCGATCCACGAGGTCACCTTGCCAGTGAGGTCCTTCACCCACAGGGTGGGTTCGTCGGTCGTTGAAACGCCGCCACCAAAGTCGATGCCCTCCTGAAACTCCAAGCAATATGCCAGCACGCGCGTCACCATGAAGGCCTCAGTCTCAGACGGATGCCGTGCTACGCGCAGCGAGAAATCCTCGTAAACGCCGCGATCAATATCAGCGAGCTGAATCGAGAAATTAAGAATGGTCGAACCGATAGCCATAAACACCGATTTTAGAGGCTCCGTGCGCCGAGTGTTTCTCGTACGCTGGGGATATGACCGCAACACGTGGAGCACTCATCACCGGATCATCCCGCGGCATCGGCGCCGCCATCGCCAAGGCGCTCGCCGCGGCTGGGATTCCGGTGGCGCTGCTCGCGCGCGACGAGGCAAAGCTCGCGGCTGTCGCTGACGAGATTCGTGCCACAGGTGGAGTCGCTGAGTATCAAACGGCAGACATCACTGACGCGGCCGCTGTTGCGGCCGCGGTCGATGAGCTTGTCGCTGCGATGCGGGTACCGCTCACGCTCATTGTGAATGCGGCAGGTCGCATCGATCGTGAGGTGCCCCTTTGGGAAGCAGACGTCGAACAGTGGCGTGCGGTCGTCGAGACAAACCTCATCGGTTCGTTCCATGTGTCGCGCGCGGCGATCCCTGGAATGCTCGCAGCGGGCGGTGGACGTGTGGTAGAGCTCGCTTCTGGTGCTGGCGCGAATGATTGGGCGAAAGCGTCGGCGTACACCCCGAGCAAGGCGGGTGTCATCCGGCTCGCAGGCCACCTGCACGAGGCTGGCTTCGAGCAAGGGCTGCGGGCGTTCGCGGTCGCTCCGGGCGTCGTGAAAACCGACATGACCGATTCGATGGACCTGCACAAGGGTCGCACCGAATTCACCCCGGTGTCAGATACCTGTGACTTGGTGCTCGCGATCTTCGCTGGCGAGCTCGATGCCTGGTCGGGCAAGTATCTGCGTGCGGGGCAGGATTCGCCCGCGTCACTCGCGGCGTATGAGGCGGCGAACGGTGCTCCTGAAAGCTGGGTGCGTCGGCTCGGCATTGAGTCGTGGGGAGAAGGCGACCCCAGCGCGCGACGCTGACGACCGATCGGCAGTTGGCTAGCGGCTGAGCGTGCCGATCACGTCGCCGTCGACGTTGCTGATTTCTAGTACGTTGTTGACGACTTTGCCGGTAGCCATCCCGTTCAGCCAGTCGTCGACGTCCATGCATGCCATGAGGGTCATCGCGCCGTCTGTACCGAACGTGATCGTGTCGCCCGAGGTGGAGAAGCTACCCATGAGCTGGTTACAGCCGTCATTGCCGGTGTAGGTGCCGTCGTCAACGAGGGTGAGGTTTGGCTCGCCGTCGTTCACGGAGCCCCAGGTGCCGAGGACCTGGGTGCTGAGGTCAGTGGTGGACTCGATGCCCGGGGTGTCTGCCTGGCCGGCGGTGCCGTTGCCTGCGCAGCCCGTGAGTGCGAGTGCGAGGGCGCCGGTGACGCCCGCGGCGAAGAGCAAGCGGCCGGTCGAACGAGAGGTGATGTGCATGCTTCACATCTTCCCAAAGAAGTGTGTGAACGGGGTGGAAAACAGATGAAAAGTCGCGAGTCTGAAAAGTGGGTTGGCGTAAGCTGAGAGTCGTCTCCCGTTCGTACAGAAGGGCGTTGCTGGATGGCTCATCCTTACCTCACAGGTGCTACTCAACCGAAGATCTTCGCGCACCGTGGTTTCGTGCCGCTTGAAGCCCGCGATACGTTCGTTGAAAACACCCGGGAAGCGTTTCGTGCAGCGGTTGCTGCGGGGGCTGAATACGTAGAGACTGATGTGCATCTCACGCAGGATGGCGTCGTGGTCTGCTTCCATGATGCAGATCTCGTTCGGGTGGCTGGTGATCCGCGCCCCGTCGCCTCCCTCACGCGTGCCGAATTGGCGGCGGTCATGACCGACAAAGGCGGGTTGGTTACGCTCGAGGACGCGCTTGCGGAGTTTCCAGGTACGCGATTCAATATCGACGTGAAGGCTGTCGCTGCTGCTGAGCAGACCGGCTGGATCGTTGCTGGGGCGGCGGATCGCGTGCTCCTCACGAGCTTCTCCGACCGCGCACGTACTCGTGCCCTCGCTGCAGCCCGTGAGCGTGGTGCGCTGCCAGCGACCTCCCTTGGCAAGCGTGGCATCATGACGTTGCTTGCTGCGTTGGCGACCCGCTCCGAGTGGGCAATTGACCGAGCGCTTGCTCGCGTTGATGCGCTGCAGATTCCACTAAAGAGTGGTCTCGTGCCCGTGCTGACTGAGCGGCTGGTGCGCCACGCACATCGGAACGGCGTCGAGGTGCACGTCTGGACCGTGAACAACCCGCTTGATATGCGCGTGCTTATGAAGTTCGGTGTCGATGGCGTCGTGACTGATCGCACAGACCTCGCGGTGGCAGAGCTGCGCTAACTGGCGCGACGAGCGTCGCGCGCTGGGTACCGTGGGCGACGATGTGAGGGTTTTGCTTGACAACATGAATACCCCCGGGGGTATAATTTTGGCAACGAAAGAACGAACTGAATGGAGCCCCCATGCGCATTGTTGTTGTCGGTGGAGTTGCCGCGGGAATGAGCGCGGCCGCACGTGCCCGCCGCCTTGATGAAGACGCGCAGATTATCGTGCTCGAGCGAGGTGAGCATGTCTCGTTCGCGAACTGCGGTCTGCCCTACTTCGTTGGCGGCGAGATTGTTGAGGAGTCCTCGCTGCTGCTGCACACGCCCGCGACGCTGCGTGACGCCCTCGACCTCGACGTGCGCACGGGTCACGACGTTATCGGCCTGAACGCTGATGCGAAGACCATTACGGTGCGAAACGCGGCAGGGGAGCAGGAACTCACGTATGACGCGCTGATTCTCGCGCCCGGAGCGACCGCAGTGCGCCCGAGCATTACCGGCCTCGATTCGCCGCGCGTACGCACGCTGCGAACTGTCGGAGATGCGGTCGCTCTGCGTGAGACCGTCGAGGCAGGCGCGCGCCGCGCGGTTGTGCTTGGAGCTGGCTTCATCGGCGTCGAAGCCGCCGAAGCGCTGCGCCTGCAGGGGCTTGACGTTGACGTTGTGCAGTCGGCTTCACACGTGCTTGCGCCGCTGGAAACTGAAATCGCGAGCCGCGTGACTGCAGAGCTCGGACGCCTGGGCATCACGGTCCACGCCGGGACCACCGCGAACGCAATCACTGAAATCGGTGATGGTGCAGAAGTGATGCTGAACGATGGGCAGCGGATCGCCGCAGACCTGATCGTGCTTTCTGTTGGAGTGAGTCCAGACACTGAGGTGTTCTCGGCAGCTGGCATCAAGGTCGAGCGCGGCGCAATCGTGGTTGATGAGCACGGCCGCACCAACCTGGCAGACGTGTACGCCGCAGGCGATGCAACGGTCTCGACGGACTGGGTGACCGGGATCCGTCGTCCGGTAGCGCTCGCAGGCCCCGCGAACCGTGCTGGTCGTCAGATTGCAGACGCGATTCTGCGCCCCGAAACCGCGCGCCCAGTGCCGGCGCCAGTCGGCACCGCAATCGTGCGCGTTGGTGAGTTGACCGCCGCAATGACCGGTGCGAACCGTGCCGCGTTGGATCAGGCTGGCATCGCGTATGAGACGCTGCACCTGCATCCGGCCCAGCATGCTGGCTACTTCCCTGGCGCTACCTCGATGGCGCTCGTAGTGCACATTCGCAAGAGTGACGGACTTGTGCTCGGCGCTCAGGGCGTTGGCAAAGAGGGCGTCGACAAGCGGATCGATGTGCTCGCTACCGCGATCCGCGCGCAGTTCACTGCGGCAGACCTCATTGACCTTGATCTCGCATACTCGCCGGTATACGGCAGTGCAAAGGATCCCGTGAATATGATCGGGATGGTCGGCTCAAACGTGATCGATGGGACGCTCACGCTGTGGTACGCCGAACAGTGGGCATCGCTGCGTGAAGACGCGCTCATTCTTGATGTGCGCAGCGTCGGTGAGTTCGACTCGGGACACCTGCCCGGTGCCTTGAACATCCCGCACACCGAGCTGCGCGAGCGCATCAGTGAGGTGCGTGAGGCCGCGGCAGGCCGGCCCGTGCGCGCGCTCTGCGGTTCTGGTGTGCGATCGCACATCGCGAACAGAGTGCTTGTGCAGGCAGGATTCGACTCTGCGTCGATGTCGGGCGGCATGAACACGCTGCGCGACGTGCTCGGCACCGATATTCTCGTTCGCTAGGAGCTCCTGGCCTGTATGCCGCTAGGCAAGAATATTGCTGAGCGGCATACTGGGCACAGGGATCTGCGGAGCAGAGGAGACGATGGTGAGCGAGCCGCTGAACGAGCAGAGTGTATCTGGCGAGCGCCAGGAGGCAGCCGAGCGCGGTGACACGGGCACGAATGCACCATTGCGCGGGTGGGTGAAACGTCTTACCTCGCGGATCCTCAAGCTCCGCATTGTTCGAGCCTTCATGTTGTACGGCGAGAACCGTGGCGCAACCTATGCTGACTCCATCACTTACCGGGCGCTCTTTAGCGTGTTTGCCGGAATCCTGCTGGTCTTTTCGTTTGCGGCACTGTGGGTTGGGGGAGACCCCTCAGCGATGCGCTCCCTTGAAGCTGCGCTGTCTCGTGTGGTCCCCGGCGTACTGGAGCTCGTCGACCTTGAACAGGTGAACATGCCCTCGGCGTTCACGATCGTTGGCGCCCTCTCGCTCGTCGGCCTCATTGGCGCTGCTATCAGTGCGATCGGCAGCCTGCGCGTGGGCTTCCGTGAAATTGCAGATGAGCTCCACGATGACGGATTCTTCGTCTGGGTTGTACTGCGCAACCTCCTGGTTGCGATTGGATTTGGGGGCTTACTGGTAGTTTCCGCTGGCCTCAGCGTCGTGAACTCGATCGGTGTCGGCGCGCTTGCATCGTGGATCGGAATTGCAGAAACCTCTCCGGTGATGCGCGTGCTCACCCAAGTGCTCGGGGTGGTCGCGGTACTGATTATCGATACCTTGGCCATCGCGATTGCATTCTCCCTGCTCTCGGGGTTCCGTGCAGCTGGGCGAGCGTTCTGGGCTGGCTCCCTGCTTGGCGGCATCGGCTTGACTGTGTTGCAGGAGCTCTCTGGACTGTTCGTGCGTGGCGCAACTTCGAACCCGCTGCTCGCCTCGTTCGCGGCACTGATCGCGCTGTTGCTCTGGTTCAATCTTTCGGCGCAGGTGATCTTGCTCGCGGGAAGCTATATCGTCACGGCAACCAGGGAACTGGCGGATCGCAAAGCCGGAAACCAGGCACCCGAAACCATGGCCGAGTACCGAGTACGGCGTGCCGAGGTGGTGCATCAGGTGGCCACGCGTGACCTGGCGATCGCACGGGCAACCGCCGTGCGCGAGAAGGATAAAGGGTGACGCGAACGGTAACGCGGCGCTCACATAAACGTATACACTGCGGGGTATCCTGAGGGTACCTTGAATATTTGGAGGATCACTTGACTGAGCAAACCGTCGAAACACCCGAGGCGAGCCAGCACGATGCTGAAGCGCAGCGCAAGGTATTGAATCGTTTGCGACGCGCTCAGGGTCAGCTCGGCGCCGTGATCTCCGCAGTCGAGCGCGGCGACAACTGCCGCGATATCGTGCAGCAGTTGTCAGCCGTCTCGAAAGCGCTCGACCGGGCAGGGTTCCTCGTGATCTCGTCTGCACTCAAAGACTGCATGACGAACCCTGATGATGGAAACAACCCAAATCCTGAGGAGCTTGAGAAGCTCTTCCTATCACTGGCCTAGTGAATGAAATAGTGAGGGCGCATGCAGTATCTGCATGCGCCCTCACTATTTTGGGTGAGCGCCCGCTCAGTAGGTGCGAGTTTGGGGCGCCTTGGTGATCCGCCGGTACTTGCGGTTGCGGGGTACCAAGATGATCGACGCGACCAAGATCGCAACGAGCGATGCCGCAATGATGGCAACCTTTGCGTCTGATTGCTCGAAACTGCCCGCGGCGAAGCTCAGCTCTGCGACGAGCAAGGAAACGGTGAAGCCGACACCGGCAAGCGCGCCGATGCCGATGAGGTCGATCCAACGAATCGATGGGTCAAGCGGCTTGCGGGTGACAAGCGTCATGATCCAGGTCACGAGAGTGATGCCGATCGGCTTGCCGAGGACGAGCGCGGCGACGATCGCAAGTGTGAGCGGGGCCGTGACTGCCGCCTGCACGCCTGCCCAGCCGCCGATGTTTACGCCCGCTGCGAGGAACGCGAAAACTGGGACGGCAAAGCCCGCTGACATTGGTCCGAATCGGTGTTCCATGCTCTCGGAAAGCCCCGGTGTGCCCTCTGCTAGCTTGCTGCGTCGTGAGTGCAACACCGGAACGGTGAAGCCCAACAGTACGCCGGCGATGGTTGCGTGGATACCTGAGGTGTGCATGAGTGCCCATGCAATGACGCCGAGTGGTAGCAAGATGCACCATGCGAGCAGTGGGCGTGTCAGGAACGCTGACTGCCAGCGCTGCGCGACGAAGCCGTAGATCGCGATGACGAGCAGCGACAGCACGAGCGGGACGAAGTTCAGAGTGTCCGTGTAGAAAATCGCGATGATGCCGATCGCGATGAGATCATCAACGACCGCGAGCGTGAGCAGGAAGATGCGGAGCGCGCTGGGAAGATACGAGCCGATAATCGCGAGCACAGCAACCGCAAAGGCAATATCGGTGGCTGTCGGAATCGCCCAACCACCAAGTAGTGCCGTGTCGTCGCGCAAGAGTGCTACGTAGATGAGCGCGGGAATGGCCACGCCACCAGCGGCCGCGGCGATCGGCACGATCGCTGTACTGAACTTCCGCAGGTCGCCGGTGACGAATTCGCGCTTCAATTCAAGCCCGACGACGAAGAAGAAGATCGCAAGCAGGCCGTCTGAAGCCCACTGGCCAAGTGAGAGGTTCAGGTGCCAGGGTTCGTAGCCGATTGTGAAGTCGCGCAGGGCGAAGTAGCCGTCGGACGCGGGGGAGTTTGCCCAGATGAGAGCTATGATCGCTGCAATGACGAGCAGCATGCCGCCGACGGTCTCGCGGCGAAGAAAATTACCGAGTGCCGAGCGCCGTCTGCGAGGCGACGGAGTAGGAAATGCGGGGGAAGTAGTGGCTTCAGCCATGAGACTCCTTGGGTGCGTGGAACAGAATGTCGACCAGGCTTCCCGACGCACCATCCATGTGCTGAACACGGAACTCTGTTAATACTACCCATACCGGCTGGGGCAGCGGGATACAAGGGATTCAGAGGAATTCGTGGAAACAGAGAGAATCGGTCGCTCACCCCGTGCGCTGGATAGTGTCTGGAAGTATGAAGCAGCCAAATTCGACCAAACGATTAGCGCGTGCGTTCACAGGCGTCAATGACACCACCCAGATCCCGCACCCGGCCCTCCTCCCCGGAATCGGAGTAGAGCAAACTGCGACGCGATTCCCAACCAACAAGTTCGTGCTTGGTGGCGCCGTCGTAGTGACGCTTGCGGTGATCTCGTGGGCGTTCATTGCGCCAGACAATCTCCTCGACGTGGGTTCGACGTCGCTCACCTGGGTCACGATGAACTTCGGCTGGCTGTTCGGTGCGCTGGCAATAGTGGCTGCGCTATTCATGGTCATCGTTGGCTACGGTCGCACCGGCGGCATTCGTCTCGGAGCCGACGATGAAGAACCTGAGTACTCGACCACCTCCTGGGTCTCGATGCTTTTCGCCGCAGGCCTGGGTATTGGCTTGCTCTTCTACGGCCCGCTTGAACCGCTCACCTATTTCCAGTCACCTGCCCCGAGCCAGTCGGTGGTTGGCGGAACCCCTGCTGCCGCGCTGCCCGCAATGGCGCAGACGATCTTGCACTGGGGTCCGATCGCCTGGGCCTTTTACGCGCTCGTTGGCGGCGCGATTGCCTACAGCACCTTCCGTCGCGGTCGTGCCCCGCTCATCTCGGCACTCTTTGAGCCAGTCTTTCCTGGTTCGAGTCACCGTGTGCTCGGTCGCCTCATCGATTTCTTCGCGATTGTCGTGACGCTCTTCGGAACGGCGGTCTCGCTCGGTATCGGCGCGCTGCAGATCCAGAGCGGATTCATGCTCGTGACCGGCCTTGGCGACATGGGCAATATGTTCCTTATCGGCTCAATCGCAATCCTCACGGCGCTGTTCATCGCTTCGGCGGTGTCTGGCGTGAAGCGCGGCATTCGAATTCTGTCGAACACGAATATGTTCCTCACCGGCATGCTTGGCCTCTTCGTGCTTATCGCCGGGCCAACGGTATTCTTGCTCAACTACATGCCGGCGTCGCTCGTCGAATTCGTGAACCAGCTCGGCGCGATGCTCTCGCTCAACGCGAACGACGGCCCGGAAGCAGTGGACTTCCTTGGAGCTTGGACCACCTACTACTGGGCGTGGTGGGTGTCATGGACGCCGTTCGTTGGCATGTTCATTGCGAAGATTTCTCGTGGCCGTACGCTGCGTGAGTTCGTCACCGTTGTGGTGTTCGTGCCTTCAGCGATCGTAATCGCCTGGTTCGTTGTGTACGGCGGCACCGCGATCTGGATGGCGCAGCAAGGCGTCGACCTGCAGGCCGGCGGTACGAGCGAAGAAGTGCTCTTCCAGCTGCTGCAGCGCCTGCCGCTCGGCATGATTACCTCGGTCATCGCGATGATTGCGGTCATCATCTTCTTCGTCACCGCGGCCGATTCTGCCTCGATTGTGATGGCATCAATGTCACAGTCTGGCCGGCCAGAACCCGCGAAATGGGTGACGGTTCTGTGGGGACTCCTGCTCGGCACGATTGCGGCGTCGCTGTTGCTCGCTGGCGGCCGCACTGCGCTGTCTGGTCTGCAGTCAATCATGGTCGTTTCGGCGCTCCCATTCGCGATCATTGTGATCGGGATCATGATTTCCTGGGCAAAGGAACTGCGCACTGATCCCTTCATCATCAGGCGCCGCTACGCGAAAGCGGCTATCGCGCAGGGCGTGCGCCGCGGCATTGATGAGTACGGGGATGACTTCGTATTCGGCACTAGTGAGGTTCCGGCGGAGGAGGGTGCCGGAGCTGGCTTCGACAGTGAGGATCCCGCACTCACCGAGTGGTACATCGATGCGACCACTGGGCCGATCGATACGATCACCGCCGAGGACGTTCGCCGTACCCTTGAACCGGGTCGTATCCAGCCGCCGGCAGAAGCCCCGCCCGCACGCGCTGCCTCGGGCGATGCCTCGCTCACGGTTGGCGAGAAGGTCGATGACACTGGTGCGGATCCCGATGCCGAAAACACTGACGGCGATCCGAAGCCGCAGGCCGATCCGCCAACGGTCTAACGGGCGCGGATCTCACGCGCTATCGTGCACAAACACCGAGGGGTGCAGCCGAACGAATCGGCTGCACCCCTCGGTGCGTGAAACGGATAACCGGAGTTACTTCGCCTCGTTCTGAGCCTTCAGGAGATCGCGGATCTCAGTGAGGAGCTCGTCGGTGCTGGGGCCAGCTGGTGCTTCTTCAGCGGGCTTGCCCTTGAGCTTGTTCATGGGAAGTACAAACACGAAGTAGACAACAGCCGCGACGATGACGAAGTTCAGCAGGGCGCCAAGTACAGCGCCGAATGCGAGCGCGCCGCCGCCGGGCAGAGTGACCACCATCGCGCCGTCGAGCGAGTCAGCCTTGAACACCATTCCGATGATCGGATTGATGAACGACGTCACAACGCGCTCAATCACCGCATTGAACGCTGCGCCGATCACGACAGCGACCGCGAGGTCGATGACGTTGCCGCGCATCAAAAACTCTTTGAATCCCTTGAGCATGGATTAACCCCCTGTGCCAGAACTATGAATAGTTCGAGCGTAATCTACTTCGCGGCAGCAGCAAGCGCCTTTTCGAGATCAGGATCAACTGAGTAGTCCCACTGCTCACCGTTGATGAGCACGAGCGGGGTGCCCATGAGGCGCTGCGGGCCGTCTGCCTGCGGCTGACCGTACTGGTCCTGCAGCTTCGCACCGTCAGCGAGCTGCACTACACCTGCGCCGTTGAGTACCTCATCTGAGTTGGTATTGAGGAACTCAGCGTAGGGAGTCGTCTTGGCGCAGTCGATGAACTCCTGAGTTGCCTCAACGCCTGCCTTGGTCGCCACCTTAATGAGTTCGTCGTTCGAGAGACCCTTGGTGTTTTCTGCTGGCTGCACCTTCGAGCTAAAGAGCGAGGCGTGAACCTCGTACGCGTGCTCAGGCTGCTGCGAAACGGTGCAGGCGAAGAGGTTTGCCGCGCGCGTCGAGTAGTCGGTGCCCTGCGACATGCGGTTGAGGAAGGTCATCGGCGTGACCTCCAGCGAGATTTCACCGGCATCGAGCTTCTCGGTGAGCATGTCGCCAAAGCTCTGCTCGAACGAGCCACACGCGGGGCACATGAAGTCAACGAAGACCGAGACCTGGGTCGGGGCCTTCAGCGTGGTGGGGTCGACAGCCACGCGATCCGCGCCCTGTGCGAGCGGCTCTGACGCAACAACCGCGTCGGTGGAAGTGAACACCGCGCCACCCGACTGCATATTCGCCGGGGTCGAATCGAACTTGGTTTGTGCGACGTAGTCTGCGTCACTTCCCGCCGAGCAAGCCGTCAGGCCGCCGAGCGCGAGCGCCGTGATAGCGCCAGCCCCCGCCAGAATGGTCAGTTTCTTGCGGAGGTTGTTCGCGTTCTTCATACCGGGTGCATCCTTTGCGTCGTAAAGTGTTCTGCGCATAACCGTAGTCGGCAAAAGCGTAAAGATCCGTGAGAAAACTCTTCAAGTTTCGCGTCGGCATGTGAATCCTGGAAGAATGAGGACGGTCGGCACACAGTGATGTGGCGACGGACGACTGGCCTGCAGTGGCCTGGACACGGCCAAAGGAGCGACGTGAAGTACATTTCGACCCGTGGGGGTATGGATCCGGCAGAGTACGGTGAGGTGCTCCTCGAAGGCCTCGCGACTGATGGCGGCCTCGTAGTTCCAGAGACCGTTCCCCAGGTGACGAGCGAGACGATTGAATCGTGGCGCGACCTTTCGTACCCTGAGCTCGCAGCTGAGGTGCTGAGCCTTTATGCGCACGACATTCCTCGCGCCGACCTCGATGCAATGTGCGCACGCGCATACACTCGTGAATCGTTCGTTGCAGACGAGGTAGTCCCCGTTACGAAGCTCGATGCTGACATCACACTCGTCGGCCTTTCGGAGGGCCCAACCCTCGCGTTCAAAGACATGGCAATGCAGTTCCTTGGCCAGTCGCTTGAATACGTGCTCGCGCGTACCGACCGCACACTCAACATTGTTGGTGCGACCTCGGGAGACACTGGTTCGGCTGCGGAGTACGCGCTGCGCGGTAAAGAAGGCATCTCTGTCTTCATGCTGTCGCCTCAGGGGCGCATGAGCGATTTCCAGCGTGCTCAGATGTACTCGCTCGACGACGAGAACATCCACAACATCGCGCTCGAGGGCGTATTCGACGACTGCCAGAACCTCGTAAAGGCACTCTCGGGCGACCTCGAGTTCAAGCGTGAGAACCACCTCGGCACCGTCAACTCGATCAACCTCGGCCGCATCAGTGCGCAGATGGTCTACTACTTCTGGGCATGGCTGCGCGTCACCGATTCATTGCCCGTCACCGAGCGTGCCGGGTACGAGGTGTCGTTCACTGTTCCCTCGGGCAACTTCGGCAACATCCTTTCGGGCCACATGGCGAAGACGATGGGTCTGCCTGTTCGTAAGCTGGTTCTCGCTGCGAACGAAAATAACGTGCTTGATCAGTTCTTCCGCACGGGCATGTACGCACCGCGCAGCTCGGCTGAGACCTACCTCACTTCGAGCCCTTCGATGGACATTTCGAAGGCTTCAAACCTCGAGCGCTTCATCTACGACCTGCTTGGCCGTGATGGCGAGCGCCTCTCGGCCGCATGGCGCGAGCTTGATGAGACCGGCAAGATCGACCTCACCGCAGAGCTGCCACGCCTTGAAGGTGAGTTTGGCTTCGTCAGTGGCACGAGCACGCACGCGGATCGCGTTGCCACGATCCGCTCGACCTTTGAGAATACGGGCGTCATCATTGACCCGCACACCGCAGATGGCGTGAAGGTTGCTCGCGAGCATCTCGAGCCGGGTGTGCCCATGCTCGTGCTCGAGACGGCAAAGCCTGAGAAGTTCCCCGAGATCGTGTTCGAGGCAACGGGCAAGCAGCTCGGCATGCCTGAGCACCTCGCCGGGCTTCTCGACTTGCCGCAGCATGTCACTGAGATGGCAAATGACGAAGCGCAGCTTCGCGAGTTCGTTGCGGCGCGTGCGGTCAAGCCGTAACCTCGACAGCTGACGCGCCCGAGTCGCACAGAACGGGGCGGGGAGTTTTGCTCCTCGCCCCGTTTTGCGTCGTCTGAGAGGTGGGGCAAGGGGCTCGTGGCGGGGTCTGGGGGGATTGAGTGTGTCGGGCGCTGAACAGGGAAAAGTTATGTGACACTCCCGAATGAGTCTGCTCGATTTGCGCGGGGTGTATGCAACGTGCCAAGATATATCTCGTTGCCACGGCAGCGGGAAGCGATTCCCGAAGCGAAGTCAGCATGGCCCCATCGTATAGCGGCCTAGTACTCCGCCCTCTCACGGCGGCAACGCGGGTTCGAATCCCGCTGGGGTCACAACTAGGCAAAATCCCTCATCTATTGCAGATGGGGGATTTTTTGTTTCTGGGTTGGGATTTCCCATCGCCCCATGGAGTGGGTCGTTGGTGGGTTTCAACTGTTGAGCGGCGCAGCGCGTGGGGTCGGAGCGCTCAAAACTGAGACCATTGCTTGCGACTTGCCGAGCGTATGCCTCGATTTGCGAGTGAAGTTCACTGCGTGCAAAAATATATACGTTGCCACGGCAGCGGGAAGCGATTCCCGAAGCGAAGTCAGCATGGCCCCATCGTATAGCGGCCTAGTACTCCGCCCTCTCACGGCGGCAACGCGGGTTCGAATCCCGCTGGGGTCACAACTAGGCAAAACCCTCACTCGGTAGAGTGAGGGTTTTCTGTTTCCCGGCCTGAATCTCGTCCGATCCGCTCTAATGGGACGTTCTGCGGAATGCACGCGCAGCCTCTCTGGGGAAGCGTGGACGCCTGAATTGACTTGGATGTCCGTCATCGGCGGCAGCGGGGGCGTTGCTGCCCGTGAAAGTCGTGGACTGCGTACGCCAGGCTCCTGCCAGAGAGACACGCTGTAGGTGCAGCGCGGAGAAAGGCTGGAGCGCCGAGTATTTGGACAGGTTGCCGGGCTGCTCAAATCATTGGAGTCTCGGATGTGTATCGCCAAGATCGTTGAGAATAGGCCAAACACTGCGCCTTGGGGTGCACCAGTTTGTGCGGTGGTGTCGCTGAAGCCTGGGTTGCTGGTGAGGTGCTTCGGGGTGCGTCGCACGGAGTGTGCCTCGGAGTGTGCAAGAATTGATCCGTTGCACAGATGAGCTTGCTCAGAAGCGCCGCACGGCCCCATCGTATAGCGGCCTAGTACTCCGCCCTCTCACGGCGGCAACGCGGGTTCGAATCCCGCTGGGGTCACCAACTAGGCAAAAAACCCTCACTCATACAGAGTGAGGGTTTTTTGTTGCCTCAGTGAGGTATGTGAACGATTCGAGTCTTACTCGGACGTGCCGCGGAGCGCCTCGGTAACGAACTGGGAAATAACCGTCGGGCCGAACCCGAGAGCGCGCAGATCTGCGACGTATGTGGTGCTGAGCGCTGCCGCTGTGCCGGCCGCCTGCGGATCCGCGGGCGCGATATCCGAAATAAAGGTACCGGCCCGACCGCGTGTGATGACGTAACCGTTTGCCTCGAGCTCGCGATACACGCGTGCAACGGTATTGGCAGCCATGCCAAGCTGCTCAGCGAGCCTTCGTACGGGCGGAAGACGGTCTCCAGCGGCAAGCTCATGGTTCATGATCTGCTTCGCGATCTGACGACGTAGTTGTTCATATGGGGGAACTGCCGATTGCGGGTCAACCGAGAGCGACAGGGTGAGGTCCATGTGTTTCTCCTGCTCGGGTGTAGCGGTACCGGGCGGCAATGCTCGATATCCAGCTATTTTACCGCGTTACGGGGTGGTTAACGTATCTATGTGATCCAATGAACAACTACATGAAGTGGTTAGGGTAAGAATTATGAGTACTCCAAAGACACAACCTACTGATGCGAACGTCGATGTGTTTCTTGACGCGGTCGAACCCGCGAAGCGGCGGGCAGATGGCCTCGAACTGGCGCGTATCTTCCATGAGGTGACAGGCGAAGCACCCGTGCTCTGGGGGCCGACGATGATTGGCTACGGCAGCTACAACTATGTTTCACCGGCAAATCCGGCAACGCGGGGCACCTGGCCAAAGGTTGGCTTCTCGCCGAGAAAGGCGCAGCTCTCGCTTTACGGCCTGAAAGACCTGCCCGCAGGGGAGCAGCTGCTCCCAAAGCTCGGGAAATACACCGAGGGTCGCGGGTGCGTGTACGTGCGCAAACTCGAAGACATCGATGAGTCCGTACTGCGCGAGCTCATTCGGATCGGGGCCGGCCGCGCTGACGATCCCGATCCGCGCGCAGTTTGAACGAGTGCGTCAGCGCTACGCGAGCAGACGCACAGTGCGTAAGGGTGCGTCTGCTTACTCGGCCTTGCCGCCAGCAATCGCGTCGTCGATGAGCTCGCGGTAGGTGTCGGTGGTCTTTGCCGCGGCTTCCTTGACTGCTGGGCGCTCAAGACCGGGCAGTGGCAGCATCGCCGCATCGCGGAAGTACGCGAGCTCCTGAATTGATTCCGCAATGTCCGCGAGTGCACGGTGGCCACCGCGCTTCTCTGGCGCAAGCGAGTAAGCGTTGGGGTACCAGCGGCGGCTGAGCTCCTTGATTGTGGAGACATCGATGCTGCGGTAATGCAGGCGCTCCTCGAGCGTCGGCATGTACTTCGCAATGAAGCGACGGTCCATGCCGATGGTGTTACCTGCGACGAGCGGGCGGCGGCCCTTCGTGACGAGGCTATTCACGTACGCAAGTACCTGTTCTTCGGCTTCGGCCACGGTCGCGCCCGAGGCGATCTTCGGCAGGAGGCCCGACTTCTCGTGCATGCCGCGTACAAAGTCATTCATGTGCTCCATGGCAGCTTCACCCGGGTTGATGATGATCTCGAAGCCCTTGGCGTCAAGCGGCTTCAGATCGAAATCGGTGATGATGAGGGCGATTTCGCAGAGCCCGTCGAGATCCGCATCGAGCCCGGTCATTTCGCAATCGATCCAGACGATCTGCTCAGCGGGTGTGTTCGACACGGGTGCCTCCTGTGGACATGCGAGAAAAGTGGCGCGAATTCCTGCAATAAGTTGCAGGTCACGAATCTCCAGTCTATCTCCGTGGGTATTCTTAGAGGTATGGCTGTTCTTCCCATTACGATCTGCGGCGAGCCCGTATTGCATCATCCGGCTGAGCCGGTGACCGAATTTGACGCAGATCTGCGCAAGCTCGTTGACGACATGTACGACACGACCGTGGCAGCGCCCGGAGTCGGCCTCGCGGCACCGCAGGTCGGCGTGAACAAGCGCATCTTCGTGTGGATGTACGAAGATCAGGACGAGGCTCCAGCAACGGGCGTCGCGATCAACCCTGAACTGTGGATTTCCCCGCCCGTTCCAGGCATCCCCGGCGAAGACGAAGAAGAGGGGTGCCTCTCGTTCCCCGGTGAGCGTTTCGCGCTTCGCCGCTCGGAGCGTGCGCTCCTCCGCGCACAGGACATCGACGGTAACCCCTTTGAGATTGAGGCCTCGGGGTGGTTTGCTCGCATCCTGCAGCACGAGTACGATCACCTGGACGGTTTGCTCTACGTAGACCGTCTCCAGCACCCCGAAAACAAGGGTGCTCAGAAGGCTCGTCGCCGCAACGGTTGGGGCCAGCCCGGCCTCACCTGGATGCCAGGAGTAGACGACATCGACGCCTAAGCGATCCGCCAACTACTGCTTCGTAAGCCCCTCCTTGTGAGGGGCTTACGCATTTATCGGGTGCGCAGGGTGCGCGAATCGGGCATGGTCGCCCAGTAGACGGCCGCAATTGCCGTGAGCGCCGCAGTTACTGCGAACGCCAAGCCAAAGCCGGCGGCGTCGACGATTGCGCCAGCGACAAGGGGGCCGAGTAGACCGCCAAGGTCGCTCGACATCGAATACGTCGAAACGACGGTACCGCCGCGACGATTGCCGAGCACATCTGCGAGCACTGCCTGCTGGCCAGGGTTGGCGAGCGCTGATCCCAAGCCCGCGACCACCATGATCACGGCGGCCTGCCAGACCGAATGCGCGAGTGGGAACACGAGGTAACTCACCGAGACGACGCTCAGGCCAATAATGAGGAGCGGTTTGCGGCCGATCGTATCGTTCCAGCGGCCTGATGGCAGGATGAGGATCGCATTGCCAGCGGCGTACCCCGCAAGGACCCATGCCGCGAGGGCGGCATCGCCGTTAAATACGATCGCCACGAAGAGCGGAATGATCGAAATGCGCACGCCGAACGATGTCCAGCCGAAGGCAAACACGGAGACCAGGAGCGCGCGGTAGTGCCGGATGCCGAGGGCTTCACGGAGCTGCATTGGCTGATCCGCGCTCTTCGCCTGGGCCGTGCCCCCGGTCGCGCGCTTGCTGCGGAGCGCGATGGTGACAATGATCGCCGCAATGACGAGCGTGATGAAGTAGAACACGAAGGGGGCGCGCACACCGTAGCCAGCGACGACACCGCCGAGGACGGGGCCAAGGAGGCCGCCGAGGAGGAAGGACGCCGCATTGACGCTCGCGACGCGTCCGCGGGCATCTGGGGGACTGACCTCAACGAGGAGCGCGGTCGCGGCGATCGTGAACATCGCCGACCCGAGACCGCCAATGCCCCGCAGCACCATGAACTGCGCGTACGTCTGTGCGAGCGCAGCCGCCCCCGTCGATGCAGCAACGATCAGAATGCCAAGCGTGTAGGTGCGTCGTTCACCGAGCTTGACGACGATCCAGCCGGCAAGCGGGGCGCCAACGAGACGCATGAGCGCAAAGGCACTGACGATCGCTGAAGCAGCAAAGGTCGACACACCGAACTCGAGCGCAAACTGCGGAATGACCGGAGCCACCACGCCGTACCCAAGCGCGACAGTAAACCCACCCGCGACCAGCGCCCAGACTTCAAACGGCAGCTTGTGCTTCGCGGGTTTCGGCATCCTCCTAGCTTAGCTCTGGGGCGCGGATCGCGGCTGCCCAGAAACAAGTCAACGTTACGCAGTGCGCGCTGCGATCTCGGGGTCTCGCTTCGTATAAGCTTGAGTGGTTGCCTCCGTAGCTCAGGGGATAGAGCAAGAGCCTTCTAATCTCTTGGTCGCAGGTTCGAATCCTGCCGGGGGCACGATCGTGCGGGGCAGGGTGCCAAACACCCTGCCCCGCACCTCTTTACGGACGTGTCGCCTGCGCCTCGTAGGTCACCCAGGTCGTGCGCGATGCGAGCGAGTCGTACAGCGTCTGAGCGGTGTGGTTGTCGTCTGCGGTTTCCCACTGCACGATGTCGCATGCCTCTGCGCCCGCGAGGTCGGTGAGCGCACCGATCAACGCGCGGCCGACACCCTGGCCGCGGGCTGCGGGATCGGTGAAGAGGTCGTCAAGGAAGACGTTCTTCGTACCGACGTATGGCGAGAAGAAGAAGCGGTGGTGTGCAATGCCCTGGATGGTGCCGTCGACCGAGGCGACGAGTCCGGAAGTGGGGTGCGCAGGGTCGAGCAGCCAGCTCCACACGCGGTCCAGCACCGCGTCCGATGGTTCGAGCTTGTAAAACTCGCGGTATGCAGCAAACAGCTCGCGCCAACGGGGCTCGTCTGCGGCGGTAATGGGGCGAACGGTGACGGCAGGTTTGGTAGCCATTGCGGGGTCCTCACTGTGACGCGCCAGGTAGGCGCGGACTTCTGATGATCACTCTCCATCCTGCCCAAAACTGGTATGTTTCAAAATGCCAGAATGCGCATTCTGACGCATACCACTTGAAGGAGTTTGTGTGGACCCCATGTCGTTCGTGCGGCTCAACAGAAACGGGGCGGCTTCGCTGTCTCGACAGCTGGCAGACCAGATCCGCGCATCAATCGTGAGCGGGCAGCTACACCCGGGGGAGCGCGTGCCAGCGACCCGCAAGCTCGCTGAGTCGCTCGGCGTCTCACGCACGGTCGTCGTGAACGCCTACGATCAGCTGTTGGGTGAGGCTTTCTTAGAAGGTGTCGCGGGGTCTGGCACGCGGGTATCGCGCGAGCTCCCTGATTGGTTGCAGCCGCGAATGCACGAGATAGTGCCACCGCCGACGCTCACAGAGCAGCAACCGCTACCCAGTTCCCCGCTCATTGATCTCGCACCTGGCTATCCCTACGTCGCCCCTGATCCGCCGCGGGACTGGCTTCGCGCGCTTTCCGCTGCCGCGCACGATGCATGGTCGGCCCCCGTGCCGGGAGCCGTTGGCGCGCGTGAATTGCGTGAGCAACTTGCCGCGCATGTGCGGTTCTTCCGCGGGGTGCCGTGCAACGCCGAAGACGTCGTGATCACGTCGGGAACGTCAGAAGCGCTCCTGCTCGTCGGGTTGGCGTTGCGTACCGTGCAGGGATCCGCGCCCAGAATCGCGGTCGAGACTCCTGGCTATCCGGAAGGGCGACGCGCACTCGAGCTGGCCGGCGCCGAATGCCATGCGGTGCCAGTCAGTGCGAACGGCATCGATCTTGCCGCCTTGCAGAGCGCGGATCACAGCCAGCCACTCGCAGCGGTTATGCTCACGCCGAGCCACCAGTATCCGATGGGAGGGCGGCTCCCCGCCGATGAGCGAATCGCGATCCTCGAATGGGCGCATGCGCGTGGGGCGACAGTGATTGAAGATGACTACGACAGCGAATTTCGGCACACCGGCCCTGCGCTTCCCTCGATGGCATCGCTTGATGCGCACGGCAGGACGGTCTATATCGCGAGCCTGAACAAGACCTTCCATCCGTCACTACGGTGCGGGTTCATTGTGCTTCCAGCCGGCGATATGGAATTTCGAGCCGCGATTCTTGCCGCTCGGGGCGGTGTGGGTGCCACGGTCTCAGCGCACACGCAGTTCGCCCTCGCGCGGTTCATTGAAGGCGGCGGGCTGAAGCGAGCAGTCGCACGAAACCGGCGCGAATACCAGCACCGGCGGTCCCTCCTGCTGGCGCACTTTGCCGACAGCGGGTTGCCAGTTTCGGGTGCCGACGGCGGGCTGCATGTGGTCTTGCAGATGCCGGCGGCGATTGACGCGAGGGAGCTCGCTGGTGAGCTTCGAACGCGCGACGTACACGTTGAGCCGCTCGCTGACTTTACGGTGCCACCTGGCAGCCATGAATCAGCAAATGGGCTGATCATTGGTTACGGCCAGGAGACCGTTCCGCGCCTCATGCAAGGTCTTGCTCGTGTCACCGAAGCGCTGCGGGCGCGGGGCTACCCGGGCTGATTGATGAGTGAGAAAGCGGCTCGTTCGACGTAGTCGCGAATCGCAGCATCGTGCATCGGGGGCAGCGCCGCAGCGTCGAGTGCCGCGTTCATGTGCGTGAGCCAGCGATCGCGCGCGTCTGAGTCGATGTGGTATGCCGCGTGGCGCATACGCAGGCGTGGATGGCCACGCTCTGCAGAGTAGGTTGCTGGGCCTCCCCAGTACTGTTCAAGGAACATGCGGAGGCGACGGGTTGCGCCATCCCAGTCATCTTGCGGGTACATGGGGGCGAGAACGGAGTCGGCCTTGACTCCCTCGTAGAACTTGCGTGCGATGAGCTCGAAGGTCTCCTCGCCGCCTATTTGTGACCAGACCGTATCGGTGAGTGCATCACCGTTTTCGTCCTTGCGCAGCGTCAAGCGCGGCTGTGCGGGAGTCTGTTCGGTCATGCTTGTCCTCCGAGGGCTGGGGGGAGTTCGTCTGCGAGTTTGATGCCTTGTTCGTTAAAACTGCGGCGGATCGCGGCGCGGAGTGCGCGGCGAACCTCGTCGCGCGCTTCAGGTCTGGTGCGCATGGTGAGACGCAGGGTCGCGCGGTTACCAGACACACTCTCGAGGCCGAGGATCTCAGGGAAACCCGTGACCTTGCGACGGTACTGCTCTTGTGCGAGCAGGTCTTCTGCGGCGTCGATCGCGACTTCGCCAACGTGCTTGAGGTCTTGGTCGGCTTCAACAGTGATGTCGATCACTGCTCGGCCCCACCCCTGAGAAGCATTGCCGAGCATGAGAATTTCGCCGTTGCGGATAAACCAGAGCGTGCCGTCGTATGCGCGTACCTGGGTGACGCGGATACCTACGTCTTCGACCGTGCCAGTCACCGCGCCAATGGTGACGGAGTCACCGACGCCGAGCTGATCCTCAAACGCCATGAACAGTCCGTTGAGGATGTCTTTGACGATGTTCTGCGCGCCAAAGGTGAGGCCTGCGGCGACGATACCCGCTGATGTCAACAGTGCCGCGAGGTTCACGCCCATGTTCGCGAGAATCGCGATGAGGGCGAAGACAACGATCGACCACGTGATGACGTGGCGGCCGACCGTGCCGAGGGTGCGGGTCCGCTGCACCGCACGTGCGTTGATGTACGGTGCAGCGGTGAGCTCTGAGGTGGAGTCGACGTCCTGTGCTTTCTTCACTCCCTGCACGATTCGCTGAACCGTGCGGCGCAGTGTGAACCGCAAGAGCCAGTTCGCAAAGAGCGCGATCACGATGATCAACACAATGTTGATCGGTCGCTTGAAGGTTGTATAGAAGTCAGTGAGCGGCGCCGCCACCTCAGAGATGAACATCATTAAGCAGCCGCGTCAGCCTGCTGTGCTGCGAGTGCGCGCACGATGCCCGAGTGGTTCTCGATGATGAGTCGGCGCAGCGCGGGTGCTGCGTCGGCGTTAGCGTCGAGCCATGCCTGTGTAGCCTGCTCGAGCGCTGCATCAGCGAGGGGTGACGGGAAGAAACCGTCGACGAGTTCTTCGACGATTGCGTAGCTGCGCGAATCCCAAAGTGCGGTGAGCGACGAGAAGTACTGCTCAACGAACGGGGTCAACAGCTCACGATCGTGTGCGCGCAGGAAGCCAAGGCCCGTTGCGCGAACGATGGCGTTCGGCTTGTCTGACTCAACGAAGACCGAATCCCATGCTGCGGACTTCGCCTCTGCAGTCGGGAGCGCTGCGCGCGCGTGCGCGGCCGACTGATTACCAGTCGCGGTGCGGTCGCTTGCGAGTGCCTTGTCGATCTCTGCAGTAGTTGCGCGATCGCCAGCTGCGAGCGCGATGAGGAGCTCCCAACCGAGGTCAGTGTCAATGTCGAGCTTCTCGAGTTCGATCTTGCCTTCGAGGAGCGCGAGCACCGAATCGAGCTGATCGTCGGTTGCAGCGAGCTGCGCGAACGACTTCACGAACTGGAACTGTGCGTCGGTGCCAGGCTCTGCATCGATCGAGCGCTGCCACAGGGTGTCAGCAACCTTTTCGAGGGTTTCTGCACGACGCTCAGGAGCGACGTAGCTCGAGGCCGAGAGGATGAGCTGGTTGAGCAGGGTGCGCAGGGTCGTTGAGTTGGTCTCACGATCCATGTGCGCGAGCACGATGTCAACGAAGCGCGAAGCAGGGAACTCTGCGTCACGGGTTGCGTCCCACAGTGCGCTCCACGCGAGCGCACGAGCGAGTGAATCGGCAATGTCGCCCAGGCGAGCTGAAACCGTCTCAAGCGAGCGCTCGTCGAAGCGGATCTTCGCGTAGGTCAGGTCATCATCGTTGAGGAGCACGAGTGCGGGCTGGGTCTCGCCGATAAGCTCGGTGACCTCAGTGCGCTCGCCATCAACGTCGAGTTCGACACGCTTGGTGCGAATGATCGCGCCGTCCTGCTCCTCGTAGAGGCCAACCGCGATGCGGTGGGGGCGAAGCGTGGGGTAGTCGGCGTGCGCGGTCTGCTCGATCACAAAGCTCGTGAACTTGCCGTCTGCGTCAACCTCAAAGACCGGGCGGAGCGTGTTCACGCCAGCGGTCTCGAGCCACTTCTTGGTCCAGTCTGTGAGGTCGCGGCCGCTCTGTGCCTCGAGCTCGGTCATGAGATCAGGAAGCTCAGTGTTCGAGAACTGATGCTTGACGAAGTAGTCGTGCACACCGGTCATGAACGGCTTGCGGCCAACCCAAGCAACGAGCTGCTTGAGTACCGAAGCGCCCTTGGCGTAGGTGATGCCGTCGAAGTTGACGAGCACGTCCTGCAGATCACGAATTTCAGCCTTGATCGGGTGCGTCGAAGGCAGCTGATCCTGGCGGTACGCCCACGACTTCTCGCTGGCAGCGAAGGTCGTCCAGCAGTCTGACCACTCGGTTGCCTCAGCAACACCCAGCGTCGACATGTACTCAGCGAACGACTCGTTCAACCAGAGATCATTCCACCAGCGCATGGTGACAAGGTCACCGAACCACATGTGCGCGAGCTCGTGCAGAATCGTCACCACGCGACGCTCGCGAATGGCATCGGTCACCTGGCTACGGAAGACATAGGTCTCGGTGAACGTGACAGCGCCAGCGTTCTCCATTGCGCCCATGTTGTACTCGGGGACGAAGAGCTGATCGTACTTATCGAACGGGTACGGGAAATCGAACTCGTTCTCGAAGAACTCGAAGCCCTCACGGGTCTTGTCGAACACGTAGTCGGCGTCCATGTACTCTGACAGCGAATGGCGGCAGAAAACGCCGAGGGGGATGATCCGCCCATCCTTGCTCGTCAGTTCGCTACGAACCTCGTAGTACGGGCCGGCGATGAGCGCAGTGATGTAGCTCGAGATCACCGGGGTTGGCTCGAACGTCCAGGTAGCGAGTTCCTCGCCGCCGAGCGCACCAATGCCAGAGGGCTCAGCAACTGCGACGGGCTCAGGCGTCGGCTGGTTGCTCGTCACCTTCCAGCGCGCAGGAGCCGTGACGATGAACTGGAAGTTCGCCTTCAGATCAGGCTGCTCGAACACGGGGTACATACGACGCGAATCAGGTACCTCGAACTGCGAGTACAGGTAGACCTCATTGTCCGCAGGGTCGACGAAACGGTGCAGACCCTCGCCAGTGTTCATGTAACGCTGGGTCGACTTGATCCGCAATACGTTCTCAGCAGCGATACTGGGCAGCTGCACACGCGAGTCCGCAAATACCTCTGCGGGGTCGAGCGCGACACCGTTCAGCTCAACGAGCTCAACCGATGCAGCAATGAGGTCGATGAACGTCGAAGCGCCAGCTTCGCCCGTGAATCGAACCGTCGTATCTGACTGGAACGTCTCGTCGCCCGAAGCAAGATGCAGAGCGATTTCGTAGCTCTGACTCTGTACTACGCGGGCGCGTTCCTGGGCCTCAAGACGAGTGAGGTTTTCTCCTGGCACTGTGATCTCCACTCCACGAAAAACAATGTAATTGAGTCAACTGTATTCGCATATCCAATGACCGCGCTGAACGGCCTGCAGAACCGCAGTCATTCTGTGCGGAAAAGGCATGCGCGCGAAGCCAGTACGCAGATAGGGTGAAGCCATGACCGAGCAGACCCCCACCGTAGAGTTTTACTTCGACCCAAGCTGCCCCTGGTGCTGGATGACCAGCCGTTGGGTCCACGAAGTCTCAGAAGTTCGTAACTTCCCTGTGCTGTGGCGCCCCATCAGCCTCGCCATCTTGAACGAGGGTAATGAAGCGCTGCACTCCAGCCCCGAGGCTGCCCCGTACGTCGAGGGCCACCGGCGCGGCAAGCGCTTTGGCCAGATCGCCATTGCAATCGGCGAAACCGCAGGCGACGAAGCCGTCGGCAAGTTTTACACCGAGGTCGGCACCCGCATTCACCCCGAAGCCCGCACCGATGACGACGCGATTGCGCTCGAAGCGCTCGCTGCAGTTGGTCTCTCTGCTGAGTTGGCGGATCGCGCAGACGCCACCGACGACACCATCCTTCGTGCGAACACCGACCACGCAATGGCGACCGCCGGCCCCGACGTTGGCGTTCCGATCATCTCCGTCGACGGCAACGCATTCTTTGGCCCAGTGATGACCCCCGCGCCGACCGGTGATGACGCACTTCGGCTGTGGGACGGCATGGTAATGATGGCAAGCGTTCCCGGTTTCTACGAGCTCAAGCGCGGTCGTACCGCGGGTCCGCAGTTCTAGTTCCGAGCAGGTAAACTAGAGATTATGCGTATTCACGTTGCCACCGACCATGCAGGCCTCGAGTTCAGCCAGCAGCTTCAGCAGCACCTGGCAGACCAGGGCCACGAAGTAATTGACCACGGCCCTGAGGCCTACGACGCGCTTGACGACTACCCCTCGTTCTGCATCAACGCAGCACTCGGCGTTGCGCGTGATGAGCGCGACGGCGTGCAGGCGCTCGGCGTCGTGTTCGGCGGTTCGGGCAACGGCGAGCAGATCGCTGCAAACAAGGTTGAGGGTATCCGTGCGGCACTCGTGTGGAACGACTCGACCGCTGAACTCGCGCGTGAGCACAACAACGCCAACGTGATCTCGATCGGCGCGCGCCAGCACCCGGTCGAAGACGCGATCCGCTTCATCGATCTCTTCATCGCTACGCCGTTCCCCGGTGATGAGCGCCACGTGCGCCGCATCGGTCAGCTCGGCGAGTACGAGCGCACCGGTCTTATCGCAGGCAAGCAGGTCGATTCGCTCTAGAGAGTTTCTCTCGGAGTTCGCGAAACTAACTCGCGAGGTGGGGTTTCGGGTTCGTGCGCAGCGCGTTCCTGAGCCCCACTTCTTGTATATGTGAGGTGAAATCCATGCCTGAAGGGCATTCCGTACACCGAATTGCGCGTCAGTTCGGCGTGAACTTTGTTGGCACCGCGCCTGAAATCACGAGTCCTCAGGGACGTTTTGCGCAGGGCGCAGAGCTTATTAGCGGCCGCAAAATGATTGATGCGCGTGCCGTTGGGAAGCAGATGTTTCTCGAGTTCGAGGGCGGTTACTGGCTGCGCGTCCACCTCGGCATCTATGGTGCCTGGGACTTCGCGGGCGAGGTTCGGGTCGATGACTCAATTCAGATCCATGGCCAGACGCCGGGCCATTCGAAGCTTGGCCAAACGGGGGAGCACTCGCGACCGAGCGGCTCACGCCCGGTCGATGCTGACGCGGAAGACTCAGTCACCTCGATCGGCGCACCTCGTCGCAGTCGCGTACGTATGGCCGAGAGCGACAAGGCATCGGCAGCGTCGTCGGTCTGGCCGCCCGAGCCCGTTGGGCAGGTGCGGGTGCGATTGCTCAATGATCTCGTGTGCGCGGATCTGCGCGGCCCCACCGCCTGCGAAGTGCTGACGCCTGCCGAAGTCGATGCGGTAATACAGAAGCTTGGGCCCGACCCGGCAAACGCGAACACCCCGCTTGAGAAGCAGCGGTTTGTGGAGCGTGCGGGCAAAAAGAAGACCGCAATCGGCATCGTGCTTATGGATCAGTCGGTCGTCGCTGGCATCGGCAATGTCTACCGTGCCGAGATGCTGTTCCGTGCGGAAATCGATCCGCACACCCCCGCAAATACCATCGACCGCACGGTGCTTGAAGACATGTGGGACGACTGGGCTGCGCTCCTGGACACCGGTATTACGGTCGGTCAGATGATGACGATCGACGGCCTCGAGGGAGAAGCGTACGAGAAGGCCCTGGTCGAGCGCGATGAGCGCCACTGGGTCTACAAGCTCGAGGGCACTCCGTGTAAGCGCTGTGGGACGAACATCGTTCTCGAAGAAATGGCGAATCGCAAGCTGTACTGGTGCCCCGGCTGCCAGCACTAGCTCTGCCGGAGCCCCCTCATTGAGCCCCGGTAGCAAAACGAGCGTTGGGTACGACGATTCTCAGGGAAAACGTCTTACCCAACGCTCGTTTTCTGCGTCTAGCGGTGCGACGAAGCGAGCGCGCGAGTTGCCGTAGATATGCAATCGGCCGTCAATATGCCAGATTCTGCGTTCTGGAGCATATTGACGGCCGATTGCATGTCTCCGGAGAATGATTCCGCGACGGGAGCCGAGACACCGCACCGAGCGGCGCCAAGCGTCTACTCGTTAATGTCGACGTTCTTCGTCTCGGGCGTGAAGATCAGCGAAACGAGCGTGATGACCGCTGCGATCGCGAGGTACCAGCCGACGTAGACGGGGCTGCCATCTGCGAGGCCCCACAGCCAGACCGCGATGATTGGCGCAAGTGCTGCACCGAGAATCGACGAGACGTTGTACGCAAAGGCCGAACCCGTGTAGCGCACGTTTGTGGGGAACATCTCTGGCAGGAACGCGCCCATCGGGCCAAAAGTGAGGCCCATGAGTGTGAACCCGAGTGCGAGGAAGAACATCACTGCAGCGGTTTCGCCGCCGAGCAGCGGCGCAAACGTGAAGCCGAAGAGGACAATCGCGATGGTCGTCCAGATGAGCGTGCGGCGGCGGCCAAAGCGGTCGGCAAGCGGACCCGAGACCAGCGTGAAGATGCCGAAGAAGACGACGCCGAAGACCAGCATGAGAATGAACTGGTTGTACGTGTAGCCCTGGCCAGCAACGTAGGTCGAGGCATCGAACGGAGTGCCTGCAGCCTCAGCGTTTGCCTGCGCGGTCTCGAGCGTCGGGCGCGTGCCGAAGGTGAGAGTGAACGAGGTCATGAGGTAGAAGAGCACGTACGTTGCGAGCATCGCGAAGGTCGCGCGCACGAGCGCCTTGCTGTGGTTCTTGAACGCCTCAACGAGCGGCATGCGGATGACCTTGCCGGTCTGCTTCGTGCGCTCGAATGCCTCAGACTCAACGAGCTTCAGGCGTACCCACAGGCCAACGATGACCATGACAGCCGAGAAGAGGAACGGGATGCGCCAGCCCCAGCTCAGGAATGCTTCGGAAGCAATGCCGGGAGCTGCCGGGTCTGCGAGTGCATTGTTGATCACGAAGAAGAGCATGTTCGCGATAACGAATCCGAGCGGTGCGCCAAGCTGGGGGAAGGTGCCGTACCAGGCGCGCTTGCCCTCAGGCGCGTTTTCGGTGGCGACAAGTGCGGCGCCCGACCACTCGCCACCGATGGCGAAGCCCTGCGCGAGGCGCAGGATGAGCAGCAGAACCGCTGCCCAGATGCCGATGTTCTCGTGCGTGGGAAGCAAGCCGATGAGGAACGTCGCGATGCCCATCGTGAGCAGTGACGCGACGAGCGTGGTCTTGCGGCCAAGTCGATCGCCGAGATGGCCAAAGAAGATTGCGCCAACCGGGCGTGCAAGCATCGCAGCACCGAAGGTTGCGAATGATGCGATGAGCGCGGTGGTCTCGTTCCCAGTGGGGAAGAACAGCACGGGGAAGACGAGCACTGCAGCGGTCGCGTAGACGTAGAAGTCGTAGAACTCAATCGTCGTGCCGATGAGGCTCGCGAGAATCACGCGTGAACGAGAGTTTGCGGGCGCGGCGCCCGAGTTCACAGTTGAGGAAGCTGAAGTAGACAAAATGTCGCTTTCGAAGAATCAGGTAGTAGGCCTGAGTCACTCAACTGGGGGTGCTGCTTCGATGACTCAGCGCCGTTGACTGTCGTGACCATAGGTGTTGGTCATCGTGTCAGTCTACGCCGATTCTGGCCGTCTGCTGACACGCGCGGGAGCCTGTGACGAAGAGTGGTCGCAGTTATGGCATAATTGAAGCTTGTGCCACGACGCGACGCTGCCGCGAGGGTTTCGCATGGTTCGTGTTGCACGCATTTACTTTTCAATTTATATTTCAGCGTTCCGGCTTGCGGCGGGCGCAGAGAGAGACAATCATGCAGAAGCTCGACCACGTCGATGCATCGTCGCTCAAGAGCGACATCCCCGCATTCCGCGCCGGTGACACCGTTAAGGTTCACGTGAACATTGTCGAGGGCAACCGTTCGCGTGTTCAGGTGTTCCAGGGCGTTGTTATCTCCCGTCACGGTGATGGCGTTCGCGAGACCTTCACTGTTCGTAAGATCAGCTTCCAGGTAGGCGTGGAGCGTAAGTTCCCCGTCCACTCGCCCGCGATCGAGAAGATCGAGGTCGTCAGCCGCGGTGATGTTCGCCGCGCAAAGCTGTACTACCTCCGTGGCCTCACCGGCAAGAAGGCAAAGATCAAGGAGAAGCGCGACAAGTAATTGTTGCCTTCGTGATCTTCTCAGGCTCTCATCTACTCGTAGGTGGGAGCCTGAGGCGTTTTTAAGTAGCAATGCAATACGCTGAGTACATCCCCGCGCGCTGCGGGGATCCGCTAATTTCAGGAGCGATATGAGCGAAACAGCCCGCGGGCGCCGATCCGGTTTTCTTACGTTTATCCGGGACCTGCTCGTCATCATCGTGGTGGCATTCCTGGTGTCGTTCCTGCTGAAGACGTTCCTCGTTCGGAGCTTCTACATTCCATCGCAGTCGATGGAGAACACCTTCCAGATCGATGACCGCATCCTCGTGAACCAGCTGGTCCCGAACGTGCAAGACATTAAGCGCGGCGACATCGTTGTGTTCAGTGACCCGGGTGGGTGGCTATACCCGCGCGCGCACGAGACTAAGCCAACCGGTGCCGAGAAAGTCTTGCAGGCGGTGGGCCTCGCAGCTGACACCAGTCATGACTACGTTGTGAAGCGTGTCATCGGTGTTGGTGGCGACCGTGTCGCCTGCTGCGATACCGGGGGGCGGGTAACCGTCAACGGTGTTCCGCTTGACGAGCCGTACATTGTGCTCCCCGAAGGTGAAAAGCGCGCCTCAGCGATCGATTTTGACGTTGTCGTGCCAGAAGGATCGCTCTGGGTTATGGGTGACAATCGCTACGCGAGCAAAGACTCGCGTTACAACCAAGACGGTCCCGGTAAGGGCTTCGTCCCAGAGGCTGATGTCGTTGGCCGTGCGTTCCTCCTGAACTGGCCGCTGAATCGTCTGAGCTGGCTGTCAAACCCCGAGAACACCTTCGTTGGAGTGGAAGAAGCACGTGACAACTGAGTGTGAGCCGCTGACCTGCAAGGCCCCACCCGAGAAGGACCCGACGCTCGACATGGAGTGGCAGTGGTTCGACGAGGGGGCAGAACTCGTCATCGGAATCGATGAGGTGGGTCGCGGTGCGATTGCTGGCCCGGTCGCGGTCGGTGCTCATGTGGTCACGCGCGGCACTGACTCGTTCCCTGAGGGGCTGCGCGATTCCAAGCTGCTCACTGAGAAGCGACGGGAGAAGATCGCACCGCTCGTCGAAGCATGGGGCGCAGGGGCAGTTGGCTATGCAACCGCAGCTGAGATTGATGAGCACGGGATCACCGCGATGCTCGGTGCTGCCGCGCGGCGTGCGTTGCTGCAGCTCCATGAGCAGGGCGTCGATGTCACTCGCGCAGTGATTCTCGTCGATGGCTCGCAAGACTGGCTCACGCCGCAGCTCAAATCACCGCTCGATGTGCGCACTCGCGTGGGCGCGGATCGCGCATGCGCGAGCGTTGCAGCCGCCTCCGTGCGCGCGAAGGTGGAGCGCGACGCGCTGATGCGTGAGGCGCACGAACAGCATCCCGGTTATAGCTGGGACACCAATAAGGGCTACGGATCCGCCGCTCACTATGCGGGCCTGGAAGAACATGGCGCAACCGAATTGCACCGCATCACCTGGTTGAAGGAAAAGTAGCCGAAAGGCCGAAACGGTAGACTTGACCCGTGAAGTTTGGCAGTAACCCCCAGCACGCACCCATCGGAGTCTTCGATTCGGGCGTCGGGGGATTGACGGTGGCGCGAGCAATTCGAGATCAGTTGCCGAATGAATCCATGATTTATGTCGGCGATACGGCCCATACGCCGTATGGTCCCCGGCCGATTGCCGAAGTGCGTAAGCTCGCGCTTGAGGTGATGGATCGGTTGGTTGCCGAGGGCGTGAAAATGCTCGTGATCGCGTGCAATACCGCCTCGGCTGCGGTGTTGCGTGACGCGTACGAACGCTACGACGTTCCCGTGGTTGAGGTCATCGGCCCAACCGTGCGAAGCGCGCTCGCGATCACTCGCAATGGTCGAATCGGGTTGATTGGCACGAAGGGGACGATCCGTTCCCGTGCCTACGAAGACCTGTTCCGTGTGAGTTCGAGTGTGAATCTCACCTCGCGCGCGTGCCCCCGCTTCGTCGAGCTCGTTGAGGCGGGCAAGACCTCTGGCGAAGAAACGCTTGCGATCGCCTCCGAGTACCTTGCACCGCTCAAGGCGAAGGAAATCGATACACTCGTGCTCGGCTGCACGCACTACCCGTTCCTGCGCGGCGCGATCCGCCAGGTCATGGGTCCCGATGTTGCGCTCGTCTCGAGCGACATTGAGACAGCCAATCGTGTCTACGAGGTGCTCACCGATGAGCAGCTGCTGCGACCCGAGGGCGCGGGAGACCCCGTGATCCGCTATGAAACTACCGGTGAAGACGGCGAGCATTTCGCTGATCTCGCGCGCCGAATGCTCGGCATCGAGATCGATCCCGTCGAGCCACATCCCCAGAAGGAGAACTGATGAGCGATATGACCCGCGTTGATGGCCGCACGCCCGAGCAGAAGCGCACCGTAACGATCGAGCGTGGCTGGAGCAAGCAGGCTGAGGGCAGCGCGCTCATCAGCTTCGGCGACACCAAGGTGCTCTGCACCGCATCATTTACCCCCGGTGTTCCCCGTTGGCTCAAGGGCCAGGGCACCGGTTGGGTAACCGCTGAGTACTCGATGCTGCCCCGCTCGACGAACGACCGCATGCAGCGCGAGTCGGTGCGCGGCAAGATCGGTGGCCGTACCCATGAGATTTCGCGCCTTGTTGGCCGGAGCCTCCGCGCGGTAATCGACACCGCTGAGCTCGGTGAGAACACCATCGTCATCGACTGCGACGTGCTGCAGGCAGACGGCGGCACGCGCACCGCATCGATCACCGGCGCGTACGTCGCGCTCGCTGACGCGATCGAGTGGGCACGCGCGAACGGTCACATCGGCCGCAACGCGAAGCCCCTGAAGGACAGCGTTGCAGCGATCTCGGTCGGCATCGTTGGTGGCGTTCCCATGAGTGACCTGGCATACGTCGAGGACTCGAAGGCCGACACCGACATGAACGTTGTCGCGACCGGCAAGGGCGGCCTCGTTGAGGTGCAGGGTACCGCTGAGGGAGCTCCCTACAGTCGTGATGAGCTCAACACCCTCCTCGACCTCGCACTCGCAAGCATCGCTGAGCTTGCTGAGGCGCAGACTGCTGCACTGGCAGGGGAGTAATCGTGACCAAGGTTGTTCTGGCAAGCCACAATACGAAGAAGCTCGCTGAGCTTCGTCGCGTGCTTGAACCGCTCGTGCCTGGCATTGAGATTGTCAGCTATGACGGCCCTGAGCCCGTAGAAGACGGCCTGACGTTCGAAGCCAATGCGCTCATCAAAGCCCGCGCTGCTGCGAAGCACACGGGGCTGCCCGCTGTCGCAGATGATTCGGGCATTGCTGTTGACGTGCTCGGCGGGTGCCCCGGCATCTTTTCTGCCCGTTGGTCTGGCCCAGAGCGTGACGACACGAAGAACCTCGAGCTGCTGCTCTGGCAGCTCTCTGACGTCGCTGAGCCAAATCGTGCGGCAAGTTTCGTCTGCGCCGCGGCGCTCGTGATGCCAGATGGCGAAGAGGTGTGCGAGCTCGGCCATTGGCAGGGTGAGATTCTTACCGAGCGTGCTGGCGTTGAAGGATTCGGTTACGATCCGATCTTCCGCCCGGCGGGAGAGCGTCGTTCTGCCGCTGAAATGCGGCCGGAGGAGAAAGACCTCATCTCGCACCGCAACCGTGCCTTTAGCGCACTCGCGCCTGAGATTGCGAAGCGCATCACCGCGGACTAACGCACTCAAGCGCACCGTGATGCCGCCGCAGGGAAGCCCCTGCGGCGGCATTCGTGCGTTCTGGGCGGTAATATTTGAGCTGTACCCGCTTCGCGCAGCGAGGCCTGGAACAAAGGAACTGTAAAGATGCACAACCTGACCGACATCACCGAGCCGGGCGGCCTTGTACGCCCCAACGTACGTGTGGCTGACGCGATTACTATCGCGTTGGATCTGTACGGGGTCGAGGTGTCTGCGACGGAACTTGGGAGCAACCAAGATCGCAACTTCATGATCGTCGAGGCTGACGGCACGAAGAGCGTATTGCGCATCGACAATCCGGTGTTCGGCGACGAGGCGCGCGATGCGCAGCACGCTGCGCTCGACGCCTACCGCGCGGCGAACGTGCGTGTCGCAAGCGTCCTGCCCGGTCTGAACGGTGAGCTGACGCAGCGTTGGAACGGTTTCGCCGTGCGCCGCAGCGAGTTCGCACACGGGAAGTCACTCGTCGACCATGGCTACCTCGCGCCGGTCGTGCTTGAAGAGTTCGGTGCCCTCGCGGCGGCTTCGGTCAACGCGCTCGCTGACCTCGAACACCACGGTCTCGGCCGCCCGAACCCGTGGGACATGCGCGGTGCGTTCGAGGAGACCCTGCGTCTTGCTGCTGCGATCACCGACGAAGACCTGCGTGAGGACGTCCTTGAAGCCGCCATCGCCGCGCACTCTGCGCTGCAGCCGCTCATCGAGTCGCTGCCGGTGCAAGCAATTCACGGTGACCTCACCGACGACAACGTTGTGGCCCAGCCCGGGGATGATCGTCGATACCACCCACACACCCTGCTCGATCTCGGTGACCTCGGTTACGGCTGGCGCATCGCAGAACTCTCGGTCACGGTGTCATCGATGCTGCACCACGAGCCCGCACGCCCGCTGCGTGCGCTCGACACCATCGTCGCGTTTGACCGCGTTGCGCCCATTGCTGACGCAGAGGCGCGTGCAGTGTGGCCGCTCGTCGTGCTGCGAGCTGCGCACCTGGTTGCGAGTGGCTGGCGTCAGCTCGAGATCGACGGTGACAATGACTACGCCCGCGAGCGTATCGCCGGCGAGCAGGCAATTTTTGACTCCGCGACCCACTTCACGCTCGCTGAGATGACCGAACAGGTGCTCGCAGCGCTCGGTCGCGATGGAATTGCGTGCGGAGCTGGGCTGCGTGAGCTCGCAGCGCCCGCTGCTTCGGTGGCGGATCCGCTGCGCGCCCTGCTCTCCGCCCTCACGGGTGAGGTCGCAGTCATTGACGCTGGCGTCGAATCTGAGGCGCTTGAGGCTGGCAAGTTCCTCGCAGCAGATGCTGATGTCACGCTCGTACATGAGGCGCTCGGTGGGGGAGCAGCTGCGGTTGTGCTGCCCTATGGCGTCTTCCGTCTGACTCGCACTGCGATCAATTCAGCTGATGGTGCTGAGACCTGGCCGCTCGCGACCGAGATCGTTGTCGCAGCTGGCGAGGAGCTCGCGGTTGCTGCCCCGGTCGATGGCAAAGTGGTCGTTGCGACCGACCGCGGTCTGCTCATCGAGCTGGCAGGCGCCGAGTGGTACCTCTCGATTGACGGTGTGCAGGCGACGGCTGAGGCCGACGCACAGGTGCAGGCCGGCGACGTGGTGGCGACTCTGGTGGCTGCTGCCGATCCGCGCCCCATCGCCGTTACTCTGTGTCGTGCCGATGCCGTAGGTGAGACCGCTGGAAACACGCAGTCCGAGTTCGGTGAACTCGTTGAGAGCGTGCCGCCGATCCTCGCACTTGAGGTGCCAGAGACCGGCCGCGCGCAGTTTGTCGCGCCGGAGCGCGTGCCAGCGTGGGATCGCTTCACCGTTGATCCCGCTGACATTCTCGGCCTGGAATCCTTCGCCCAGCGCGACGAGGCAGCTGCGGAGCTTGAGCGTCGCCAGCGCATCTTTGCGAGCGCGCAAGAGCGCTACTACGAGCGTCCAATGCAGATCGAGCGCGGCTGGCGCCAGCACCTCATCGACACGACCGGCCGGTCGTACGTCGACATGGTGAACAACGTCACGGGTCTTGGCCACGGGCACCCGGGAGTTGCTGCGGCGGCGAGCCGACAGATCCGCATCCTCAACACGAACTCGCGCTTCCTGTACCGCGAGTTGACTGAGTACAGCGAGCGCCTACTTGAGATGCTGCCCGAGGATACCGGTCTTGACACCGTGCTGCTCGTGAACAGTGGCTCGGAGGCGGTCGATCTCGCGCTCCGGCTGGCGCAGGCGGCGACCGGCCGCAAGACCATCGTCTCGCTGCGTGAGGCGTACCACGGCTGGACCATGGCGAGCGACGCTGTCACGACGAGCGCATACGACAACCCGTACGCGCTCGATAACCGCCCCGATTGGGTGCACGTTGCTGACGTGCCGAACCGGTTCCGCGGCACCTACCGCGGCGCGGTGACTGACGCGACCATTGGCGCGCAGTATGCGGCGGATCTCGGCAACGACCTCACCGCCCTCGCCGAGGCCGGGCGAGACGTTGCAGGGTTTATCTGCGAGTCGGTGCTGGGGAACGCCGGCGGCGTCCTCCTGCCTGACGGCTACCTGCGTGACGTGTACGCACGCGTGCGTGCCGCAGGTGGCGTGTGTATCGCTGACGAGGTACAGGTCGGCTTCGGTCGTATGGGATCGAGCTTCTGGGGCTTCGAACAGTCGGGTGTCACACCTGACATCATTACGATTGCGAAGCCCATGGGTAACGGGTTCCCGATCGGTGGCGTCATCACGACCAAGAAGATCGCCGACGCGCTCGCGACCCAGGGCCAGTTCTTCGCATCGGCAGGCGGCAACCCGCTGTCGTGCCGCGTCGGCATTGCCGTGCTTGATGCGATGCGTGACGAGCAGCTGCAGGAGAACGCGCGCGTGGTTGGCTCGCGCCTCGCGGCCGGATTCCGTGAGCTCGCGGAGCGCCACGACATTATCGGCCCGATTCACGGCGAAGGCCTGTATCTCGGCGTTGAGCTCGTGCGCGATCGCGAGACGCTCGAGCCAGCAAAGGAAGAGACCGCAGCGATTTGTGAGCGTCTGAAGGAACTCGGCGTGATTGTGCTCACCACCTCGGAGCGCTCGAACGTGCTCAAGGTGAAGCCGCCGCTGTGCCTCACTGAGGAGAGCGCCGACTTTATGGTTGCGCAGCTTGACCGCGTCTTGACCGAAGGCTGGTAACCCCGGGTGCTCGCGCGTATTCCGAACGCCCCGCGCACGGGCATTCCACCGTGGCTGCTCGCGGTCGCGGCAATGGCGATGATTCAGTTGGGCAACGCCCTGTCGGTCCACCTCATAGCTGGGGTTGGGCCGGCGGGTGCCTCCTGGATGCGCATGATGTTTGGGGCGGTGTTCCTGCTCCTCATCGCGCGTCCGAACCTACGGTTGGTGCGCAAAGCTGACGTCCCGCTCCTCATCGCACTGGGTGTCGTGACGGGCTACATGACCGCAGCGTTCCTTGCCGCGGTCGAACGCTTGCCGCTCGGCACCGCCGTTGCCATCGAGTTCCTCGGGCCGCTGACGGTTGCGGGCGTGATGAGTAAGCGTCGATCCGCGCTCGTTTGGCCAGCACTCGCGCTTGTCGGCGTCGTGCTGCTTGCCGAACCCTGGAGTGGGAGCGCGGATCTCGTAGGCATCGGCTTCGCGTTGCTTTCCGGTGTGTGCTGGGGCTTGTACATCGTTCTGACCCAGCGCGTGGGCGACCGATTCAGTGGCATCTCTGGACTGGCGATCACGATCCCGATTGCGGCGATCGCGACCATGCCAGTCGGCTTGCCGCAGGTCGTCATGGGCGACCTCACCTGGCAACTCATCCTGCTTGCCGCGGGGGTTTCGTTGCTCGCGCCCGTCATCTCGTTCGGGCTCGAGATGCTCGCGCTCAAACGCATGACGCCGACGGCATTCGGTACGCTCATGGCCATCGAGCCGGGCATCGGCGTCGTTATTGGGTTCCTCGTGCTCGCGCAGGCGCCCGTGCTCATGCAGGTGCTTGGCATCTTGCTGGTGGTGATTGCTGGGGCGGCGGCACAGCGCGGCGGCCGCAGGGAAATCGATACCGCTTAGATAGATTGTCAGCATGAGAATGTGGTCGCTTCACCCCAGTCACCTTGATCGTGCCGGCCTGGTTGCCGGCTGGCGTGAAACACTGCTCGCTCAGGCGGTGCTTGCTGACCTCACGAAGGGGTACAAGAACCACCCACAACTTGAACGATTCCGTGAGACGAGCGACCCGCTGCTCATGGTCGGGGCCTACCTGCGTGGGTTGCACGAGGAGTCCCTCGCGCGCGGGTATCGCTTCGACGGCTCGAAAATCATGCGTACTGAGCACGTTACAGAGCTCATCCCCGTCACCGACGGCCAGCTTGCATTCGAATGGACGCACCTCGGGTCAAAGCTTGCGCATCGGAGCCCAGAAGACGCAGCTCGTTGGGCAGAAAGCTCGCCAACACCCCATCCGCTGTTTACAGTGGTGTCAGGCGGCGTTGCCACCTGGGAGAGGGTGTAATCATGCGAGTGCTCATCGGCGGTGCATCGGGACTCATTGGTTCGGCACTGAGCGAAACGCTGCGTGCCCGCGGCGATGACATCGCAACCCTCGTGCGGCGGCCCGCTGTCAGCGAGTCTGAAATATCCTGGAACCCAGTGCGCGGCGAGCTCGCGCCAGAGGCGATTGCAGGGGTCGATGCGATCGTGCTGTTGAACGGCGCGAGCGTTGGACGCTTACCATGGACGGCAAAGTATCGTGGTGAGCTGCTCACCTCTCGACTGGACTCGACGAACACCGTCGTCAGGGCACTGCAGCGAATGACTGGTCCGCGACCCATGCTGCTCTCTGGCTCTGCGGTGGGGTTCTACGGTTCAGTTCCCGGGGCCGTCTTGACCGAAGACTCCCCGGCAGGCGATACCTTTCTTGCGAAACTCTGCGTCGACTGGGAAGGCGCCGCACGCGAAGCGGAAGCGGTGACTGACGTGGCCTTGCTCCGCACCGCTCCCGTGATTCACCCCAGGGGAGTGCTGCGTCCCATGATCACGCTCACGAACCTCGGTCTCGGTGGCCCGCTCGGTTCGGGCAAGCAGACGTGGCCTTGGATTTCGCTGACCGATGAGGTGCGAGCGATCTTGCACATTCTTGACCGGCGGATCACTGGCCCCGTTAATCTCTGCGGGCCGATCACAGCCACCGCCAACGAGACGGGCCGCGCGCTCGCACGCAATATGCATCGCCCATTCCTGCTGCCTGCGCCTGCGTGGGCATTGCGCCTCGTGCTCGGGCGCGAGGCGACTGAATCATTGCTGACCGCTGATGCTGACGTGCGGCCAGACGTACTGCTGACATCTGGCTTTGTCTTTACGCACGAAACCGTTGAGGCAGCGGTCGCTGATGCGATCCGAGCGGGAAAATTGATCAACACTTGACGGCTCGCATGTACTCGACTTGAGTCTTTCGTATGAGCTTCTTCACGTTTGTGCCAGTGCCTGATGGCGATGAAAACACTGAACCCGTTGCGGTGCCGAGTTGGGTGCAACCGAGTCAAGATGAGATTCCTGTCGCCGTGCCGTACGTGCGAGAACTCGGGCGCGCGAGAAATGTGATGTTGGTGCTGGAGCGTGCGGACGTGTACACGGAAGGCGTGAAGTTTATTCTTCGCGTCGAGGCGCGTTATTCACAGGGCATGACCTCTGCAGAAAAAGCAGCGTTGAGTAGGTCGTTGGGTGAGCACCACTATTGGGGTGACCAAGAGGCCTACTTGAAAGACGCGCTTCGCGTAGGGCTTGAGTTTTCGGATGGCAGCGTTGTTGACTCCTTTGAGGGTCCTGACCGGCCCTGGGGTGAAAAGCCACAGAAGTTTGTGCTGAGTAGTCTCGGTGGTTCTGGGGAAGGCAGTGAAGATTACTCCAGAACAGAACACGGGTTCTGGTTGTGGCCACTACCTCCCCAGGGTGTGATGAAGCTTCATTACATGCATCGCGGAATCGGCGTCGACGAAGGTACCGTGGAAATTGATGCCGCTCCGCTCATTGAGGCGTCATCACGGGTTTTGGCGATTCCCAATCCAATTCTGCCGTAGACGAGCTGTAGCTGTCTCCGCAATCTCATTGACAAAATCGCTTTCGGTGCGTAGGTTCATTAGTGAAGTAATGAACCAGATAAGCCGATAGGCTCGCTGCGAGAGTGAAAGTGAGGTGGCAAGTGTTCGACGACACGCGCCCAATCTTTCTGCAGCTTGCCGACCGCATCGCTGGCGACATTCTGCGGGGTCGATATGCAGAAGGTGAGCAGGTTCCGTCAACCAACGAGCTTGCGCAGCATCTGCGCATTAACCCTGCAACCGCCGGGAAGGCGCTGAACCTGTTGGTTGAGCGTCAGGTGCTGGTGAAGCGTCGCGGTATCGGCATGTTCGTCGCGGCAGGCGCATTTGATGCGCTCTCTGCAGAACGTCATCAGGAATTTGTTCAGAGCTTCATCCGACCGATGCTTGCGGAAGCGGCGATGCTCGGAATCGACCAGGTTGCGCTTGCACGCCTCGTCGCTTCTGAGGCTGAGCGATCCGCGCTCCCATCGGAGTCCGCTCACACAGAAACTGAGACATCATGACATTTGCCATTGAGGCGCGTGACCTCACGCGAGCGTACGGTGACATCCGCGCGCTCGATGCGGTGACGGTGCAGATTCAGGCCAATACGATCACCGGTCTCCTCGGCCGCAACGGCGCAGGAAAGACAACGTTCATGTCGCTCGTGACCGCGCAGGATCGTCCGACTGCCGGCATCGTGAAGGTGCTCGGCGAAGAGCCGTTCGAGAACGAGCGTGTGATCGAACAGCTGAGCTTTGTTCGAGACAACCAGCGCTACCCAGACGACTACAAGCTCAAGCATGCGCTGCGCGCGGCACGGGTGTTCCATCCCGGTTGGTCGCAAGAGCTCGCTGACGAGCTCGTGGCACTGTTCCGTATCCCAGCCAAGACCGTAGTGAAGAAGTTCTCTCGCGGTCAGCTCTCGGCGCTCGGGATCGTGCTCGGTCTCGCTTCGCGTGCCCGGGTCACGTTCTTTGACGAACCGTACCTGGGGCTCGATGCGACCGCACGCACCTACTTCTATGATGTGCTGCTGCGGGATTACCAAGAGCATCCGCGCACGATCGTGCTCTCCACACACCTCATCGATGAAATGGACCGGCTGCTCGAGCGGGTGGTGATTCTGGATCGTGGACGTGTGGTTCAAGACGCCGACGTCGATGAGCTGCGGGGACGTGCGTACCAGGTCGCTGGTCGCCGCGCGGCGGTTGAGGAGTTCGTGGCCGCCCGGACGGCACTCAGCGTACATCGCACGGGTGGCCTTGCGACTGCGGTGATCGAGGGCACATTGACCGAGGCGGATCGGGCAGCCGCGGTGGCAGCTGATCTTGATCTCAGCTCGGTGACGCTGCAGGAACTCGTGTCAGCGTATGGATTCGACCGTGATGCAGACGCGGGTGGCGATGCCGGCGAAGCGCTGGCTCGCGATGCGAAGGGAGCACGCTCATGAAGCACATCACGCACGTGACTCGATTGCACCTGAATAAGCCTGAGATCATGTTCCGCACCCCGGCGTTTATTATCGCTCTGGTGTTGATCATTACGATGATCATTTCATTTGCGCTGCAGCGCGCTGGGCTCGACCCTGCGAACCCAGCGTACGCCGACGGCGCACGGTCAAACATTGCGGTGGCATACGCCCTGCCAGGCTTCCTGGTTTATTACGGCGTGCAGGCGGTATCGACCACCTTCCCGTTCGCGCTTGCACTTGGCACGACGCGACGTGCTTACGTACTCGGCACTGCACTGGCGAATCTGATTCTCTCGGTATTCGTTGCGGCAATGCTCACGGTGCTGCTCTGGATTGAGCTGGCGACCGATCACTGGTTCTTCGGCTCGTATGCGCTCGACAACTACGCACTTGGCAGCGGCGACGCCTGGGTGCTCGCGGTAACGGTGTTCCTCGGGACGTTTGTCGCGGTCACCATCGGTGGTTTCTTCGGCGCGATCTGGGTGCGGTTCGGGACGAAGGGCCCGACCATTGCCGGAGTCGTACTCGGGCTGATTATCGTGCTGATCCTGCTTGCGATTGCGCCGAACTTCATCGAGATCGTGACGAGTATTACGCGGGTAGATCTCGCGGTCGGAGCTATCGTTGTCGCGCTGCTGGCGCTTGTCGGCACCTGGGTGACGATGCGCCGCGCTGCGGTGCGCTAGCCTGGCAGCAGCCAGGAGCGGACCCCCCGAGACTAGGGGTTTCTCCCGAGACTGGGCCTTTCATACGCATGAAAGAGGCCGTCTCGGGAGAAACGCCCCTTTTCGAGGGGCTGGGGTGAATTGACGAAGCACTAAAGCACGGCGCGGGTAACCGCGGCAATCGCCTCTTGTGCGCCAGCCGCGTAGAACGCCTTCGTGCACACCGCGAGCACGCGGAATTCCGGAGTTCCAGGCTCGCCAATGACGGCGACGTCGTGGCGGATACCTTCGTCCCAGCCGCTCTTTGCGCCCCAGACAGCGCCAGCGGGAAGCGCTGGCGCGATCATCGGGAACAGCTGCGCCCGCATGTAGCCAAGGATGACCGCGCGCGAGGAAGGTGCGAGCTCCTCGCTGGACACGACAGCGAGAGCCAGATCCGCGAGACTGCGCGTGGTGACCGAGTGCGTGTAGCCTGCAAGCGCAGCGGGATAGTCACAAATGAGGCGAGACATCTCTACATTGCGCACGCCGAGGCGATCGAGTGCAGCCTCGACCGCGTTGATGCCAGCCACCCCAGCGCCCAGCGCCTCAATGAGAATGTTCGTGGCCTCGTTCGACGACACCGTGATCATGCGCTCGAGATACCAGTCAACGCTCATCATGGTGCCGACCTCGGGAAGGCCAGGGTCCTGCTCCGCTGGCTCGAAACCGAACGGCTCTGCGTCAGGAATGCGGCTCGCGAACGAGAGCCGCACGGGGAACTCATCGGTGAGGTGCAGCGTGCCGGCTTCGACCGCGAACATGACCGCAGCCGCGACGGCAAGCTTCACCGTGCTCGCTGCGTAGTAGGTCTGCGTCTCGTCACAACCTGCGAGGGTGGTGCCGGCCTGATCGATGAGGGTGAACGAGACATTGGGCTCACCGCGCTTCGCGACGCTCATGCCTGTGCTCCGTCCTGAGAAATGCTCGCTGAGGTGGCCGAAGCCGCTGTCGCGGGAGTCGAGGAGAGTAGCGCCGCGGTGATCGCCGAGATCGCGGCAGCACCCTGCTCATAGGTGTAGCCGCGGGTGCAGACCGCGAGGCACTGCATGATGCCGTCGCGCGAGATAAAGGCAAAGTCATGGGCGATGCCGTCGACGCTGCCGCCCTTGCTGCCGGTGTCGATTGCGACGCCGGTGCGTTCACCGAAGACCTGTGCTGCCGTGCTGATGACGGGCTCCTCACGCTCTCGCAGGAGCTGCATCGCGATTGCGGTGTGCTCTGCGTCGAGGAGTGCGCCACGAACCAGCGCAGCCATGAGCCGTGCGAGGCCGAGTGCCGAGGCGCGGTTCGTGACGCCGGCTTCGAGGCCTGCAACGTCGGAGTAGGGCCGATCAAGGCCGGTGTCTGGCGAGCCTGCGTCGAGTGAGACGGCGGCGATGCGATCCGCCCCCAACGCTTCGAACAGCATGTTCGTGGCGCAGTTGGCGCTCACGGTCGTCATTCGGTTGAGCAAGTGCGCGAGGGGGACGGTGTCGCCGGGGGCGCCGAGGCCGGGATCGGTCTCCTCGATCTCAATCGTGAACCGGGGCGCGTCGGGCACGATGCTCGCATACTCGTGCGTGACGATGTGCGGATCGTCGAGACGCCATTCGCCAGCTTGCACCCGCCGCAGTGCAGCGACGAGGACACCGACCTTGACAGTTGATGCGGAGTAATAGGGGAGTGAGGCATTCTGCTCGCGCAGGACGGTACCGTCAGCGTCGACGAGCGTGTAGGAGATGACGGGGATGCCGTCGGAGTAGTCGCTGACGATGCCGCGGGGGTCATCGTCGAGACCGAAGTCTGGATTCTTCATGGTGTTCCTTGACAGATGAGGGTTAGACCGAGCGCAGGAAGTCGCTGAGGATGAGCTGGCCGCCGTTGACTGAAGCCACGGGGACTCGCTCGTCAACGCCGTGCACGCCACCTGAGCGGCGACCGTCGGGGTCGGGGGTGAGCGGGGCGAAGCCGAAGCATTCGATGCCGAGCTTGGCGAAGGACTTTGCGTCGGTACCGCCGCCCATGCAAAACGGGACGACGACCGCTTCGGGGCGTGAGCGCAGTACCGCTTCGCGCATTGCCGCGAACCATGGTGAATGGTGCGAAAAGTCGGTGGGCTTGCCCGGGTCGATGTACTCGTGCGAGACATCGGGGCCGACGAGCTCGGCGAGCACCGCCTGCGTTGACTCGAACGTGCCTGGCACGCAGCGCACGTCGATCTCGGCTTCGGCGACGCCGGGAATAACGTTGACCTTGTAGCCGGCGTTGAGCACCGTGGTAGTAGATGAGCAACGGACGGTGACGCGTGCGACGGTACCGGCCTCGCCCATCTGCTCGATCGCCTTGGCAACGCCCGCTTCATCTGTGAGGTCGGCTTCGTAGCCGAGCGCGGCGTTCGTGTCGGTGATGTAGGTGCGCACGGCGTCGACCATCTGCAGCGGCCACTTGTGCTCGTTGAGGCGCTGCGCTGCTGCGAGCAGCTTGGAAATCGCGCTGCCCGGCGCGGGGCGCGAGCCGTGGCCTGAAACGCCCTCAGCGCGCAGCCGCATGTGGAGTGTGCCGCGCTCGGCAACCGCGATGGGGACGAGCGTCACGGGAGAGCCGTCCTTCGCCGTCAGGGGCATCGCCTGGCCGCCAGATTCGCCGAACGCTGCGCCGATGCCCGCGAAGAGCTCCGGACGTTCCTTCACGAGCCAGCCGGCGCCCCAGTCGCCGCGATCCTCCTCGTCGGCGACCCAAAGGAAGACAACGTCGCGTTCTGGCACGATCCGCCGCTTCGCCCACTCGAGCGCGGTCACGACCATCATCGCGACCATGTCCTTCATGTCGACTGATCCGCGACCATATACGTATCCGTCTTCGATTCGCCCTTCGAAGGGCGGCACGCGCCACTGCTCCGGCTCGGCGGGTACGACGTCGAGGTGGCCGTGCACGAGCACGCCGGGCAGGCTGCGATCGCGACCGGGAATGCGGATCAGGACCGATGCGCGGTCGGGTTCCGGCGCGTAGAGCTCGGGCGCATAGCCCGCATCAGCGAGAATGCGAGCGATCTCCTCCGCAAGTTGAGTCTCGCCCCTGCTCTTGCCGTTACCGAAGTTTGAAGTGTCGTAGCGAACGAAGTGCGCACACAATTCGGCCGCTGTCATCTCTGCGGTCATTCGCGAACCGTCCTCTCTGAGGTTCGTACCGTGCGCCGCCGTTGGCGCACCGAAGTTACGTCACATAAACACTATCTGTCGCCGGTGAATAACGCAGCAACTTTTATTGATTTACATGAGGATCTGACCCAGTCGCGACTCTTGTGTTCCTGTCTTACGAATCGTAAAGTGGGCTGCGTGGGTCCCGCCACACTGTCACAAAGGAGCGACATGACCATTCGGAACACCTCACCCGCACTCCGCACACTCGCGCCAGGTGCCCGTTGCGCGCTGGTGAGCCCATCGGGGCCGTCGACCGAAGAAGCCGTCGAGAAAGCCGAAGCGCTCCTGCGCTCGTGGGGCCTCGTTCCCGTCCGCGGCAAGCACGTGCTTGACCGGCATGAGCGCGCTCACGGGTATCTGGCTGGCAGCGATGCAGATCGGGCGGCGGATCTCACGGCAGCGTGGACAGACCCCGAGATCGACGCTGTCTTCTGTGTACGCGGTGGCTACGGCGCGATCCGCATCATCGATCTCCTTGACGTCGACGTGCTCGCCGCGGCTGAGTCGAAGCCGCTCATCGGGTCTTCTGACATCACCGCACTCCACGAATTCTGGGAGCAGCGGCTCGGAGTTCCCACCTGGTTCACCCCGATGATCGCCACCAACGACCTGCTACTGTCGCCGAACAACGTCGAGGACCTGCGCGTTGCCGTGCTGGGCGAGGGGCCACTGGAGATCGCCGGCGATACCGACACCGCAACCATCGTGCCGGGCGCCGCAACAGGCCAGCTCACCGGTGGCAACCTCTCGCTGCTCGTAATGAGCGTCGGCTCACACCCGACCACACTCGAGCGCGCGAAGGGCAAGATCGTGCTCATCGAAGAGGTCCACGAGTCGCCGTACCGGATCGATGGCCTCATGCAGATTTTGCTGCGCTCGGGCTATTTCGAGGGTGCGCTCGCGGTCGGTCTCGGCACCTGGGTCGACTGTGGGGACCTGGACGAGGTGAAGGCGCTGTTGACCGAGCTGCTCGAGCCGCTCGGTATCCCGGTCATCTGGGGTCTGCGCTTCGGGCACGGTCCCGATGTGTCTTCGTTCCCGATCGGCGCTGGCATCACTGCGACGCTCACCGCTGACGAGAACCCACGCATCGAGTTCGATGCCTAACGTATAGCGCGCCACAGCTCGGAACGCGAAAGGCCCCCGGCATCACACGATGCGCGGGGGCCTTTCGCGTGGGCGCTACGAAATGCAGCCACCCATGCCAGGGCTAGTCGTCGAGCAGAATCGTCTCGCCGTGCGTGAGCAGCGCGTCGCCGTGCAGGTGCAGGCTGGTCACGAAGTCGTCGATTGCCACGCGCGAGGGATGCTCGGGCGACATGTCCTCGCCCATCGCGAAAACGGCGTACACGAGATCTGCGCCATCGAGCGTACGAACAACGCCCGCGAGCGAGTGCACCGAATTGATGAAGCCGGTCTTGCCGCGCACGGCATCGCCGACGATGGCGTTCTCGCCAGTGAAGCGTGCGCTGTACATAGTGCCGTTCGGCCCGGTGCGGCTCAGCCGGTCGTCGAGCATGCCAAGGATTCCCTCGCGCAGTCGCGCGCGGCGAATGAGATCCGCGATAGTGCGCGCGGGCACCTTGATGTAGTCGCTCAGACCAGAGCCGTCCTGCAGCTCCACACCCTCGGTGGGGACGCCAAGGTCGCGCAGCACGCCGGTGAGGCCACGCTTCACCCCGTCGAAGGTGCCGTCTTCGCCGCGCTCGATCACCGCGAGTTTCGCAAGCGCTTCCGCGAGCCCGTTGTCCGAGGTGCGCAGGCACTCGCGCACGAGTTCCTCGATCGTGTGTGACTTCGCGACCGCGAGTTCTTCGGCATTTGCGGGAGCGGATCCGCGCACCACCGCAATATCGTCCCCCAGGAAGGCGGCAAACGCACGCGCTGCGTTCCCAGCTGGATCGGCGCTGCGGGGACTGTCGTCTGCAGCGGGATCCTCGCGATCGCCGTCTGCCTGGAGTGACGAGATCATCGGGATGTAGCCTTCGGGGTTGCGGTCTTCGTCAAGCCACTGGCCAGTGAGCCACTCGCCGCCAGCAAAGAGCGAATCGTCGTAGACCAGGCGGGTGGGCGCCTCATTGCCGAGTGCCGCGAGGGTGTCCCGTGCGAGCACGTCCATGCGAGCGGGGGAGTCGTAGTACGTTGGTCCGTCATCAGGCACCCGGCTGAGGGTGACGTCGCCGCCACCGATGATGACGATTTCGCCCGGTGCCGATCCGCGCACCACGCGTGTCTCGATACGACGGTCCGGGCCGAGCTCGTGCAGTGCGGCAGCGCAGGTGATTGTCTTCATGACGCTGGCGGTCTCCTCGCCGCGGTCAGCGGCGCGTTCGAGGAGCGAGCGGCCAGTATCGGCCTCAAGTACCAGGATACGGGGACGCGTGAAGCGCGGGTCGGTCGCCCGAGCGAGGATAGTTTCGGTGCTGGTCATCTGCTCTTCCTACTGCCCTTCGACGTGATCGTTCGAGGCCTGCGCCGCAGCTGGCTGGCGCATGGTTGGGACTGCCGCGAGCAGCTGCTTCGTGTACTCGTGTTCTGGGCGGAGGAGCACATCCTCCGCGGCGCCAGCCTCGACGATGCGTCCCTGGTGCATAACGAGCACGCGGTCACCAATGTTCCACGCGACGCCGAGGTCGTGGGTGATGACCAGACAGCCGAGGCCGAGGTTGCGCTTGAGACGCAACAGCAGCGCGAGGATCTCACCACGCACCGAGGCATCGAGCGATGCGACGGGCTCGTCGGCGATGATGAACTCCGGTTCAAGCGCGAGTGCGCCCGCGATGACGACGCGCTGACGCTGACCGCCGGAGAGCTCGTTCGGCAGCTTCGCGAAGAAGCGCTCTGGCGGAGACAGCTCGGCAGCAATGAGCGCCTCACGTACACGCTGGCGCTCGTCACCCTGCAGACCCTGCACCCGAATGCCCTCTGCGATGAGCTCGTAGACGGTGTGCTTGGGGTTGAGCGCTGACATTGGGTCCTGCAATACGAACTGCACGCTTCCGCGGTAGTCACGCAGGTCGCGCTGCTTGCGGCTGAGCGGCTTGCCGCGGAAACGGACGTTGCCGCCCGTCGGTGCCTGGAGCCCGAGCACCGTGCGAACGAGGGTGGTCTTGCCAGAGCCTGACTGGCCGACGAGAACGGTGATCTCGCCCTCGCGGCAGCTGAGGTCGACGCCGTCGACCGCGCGCACCTCACCGACGCGCGTCTGGAAGCGCACCGACAGGTTGTCGGCGCCGAGCAGCTCGTCGCCTGGCCCCTCCGGCACAACGCTCACGACGGTCGTGCTGCCTGGCTCACTCTGCTTCCGGCTTGCGGGGTTCATCCGGCTCTTCGGATCGCCGATGACCGGCACCGCGTCCGTGAGCGCGCGAGTGTGCGGGTGCTGCGGGTTCGTGAGGATATCGAGCGAGGGGCCCGACTCCACAATCTCGCCGTGGTACATGACCGCGATCTCCTTGCACGTGCGCGCAAGTACCGAGAGGTCATGGGTGATCATGAGGAGCGAGAGACCGCGGTCTTCGACGAGCTTCGTGAGGAGGTCGAGGACGCGCTCCTGCACGATCACGTCGAGCGCGGTGGTCGGCTCATCAGCGATGATGACCTCGGGGTCACACGCGAGTGCCATCGCGATCATGACGCGCTGCTTCTGGCCGCCAGAGATTTCGTGGGGGTACGAATCTACGGTGCGCGCCGGCAGGTCCACCTGCTCGAGCAGCGAGATGACCTCGGCGCGGTAGGCGTTCTTGCCACGCTTGGTGTGCGCCTTCGGATCGTGGAGCTCCATGGCTTCAGCAATCTGCTTGCCGATGCGCTGTACCGGGTTGAGCGAGTGCATCGCGCCCTGGAAGACAATCGATGCTTCCTTCCAGCGGACGGCTCGCACCTGACCCCAGGAGAGCTCGTTCATGTTCTTGTCGCCGAGCTTGACGGTGCCGGTGACGGTCGCGCTGTCGGGGAGCAGACGCAGCGCCGACATGATGAGGGTCGACTTGCCAGACCCTGACTCGCCAGCGATGCCGAGCGTGCCGCGCTTCGGAAGACGGAGCGTGACGTTCTTGACCGCTTCGTAATCGATCGGCTCGCCTGCCTCATTGCGGGTGCGGTAGGAGATCGAGACATCCTCGAACTGCAGTGCATACATTAGCGACCTCCGAGCGTCGGGTTGACCACGGTCTCAAGGGCGCGGCTCACGAGGGTGAAAGAAAGAACAACGATGAGGATCGCGGCACCCGGGGCCACAATGAGCCACCAGAATCCTGCAACCGCGGCACCCGAGCCCATGGCCTGCTGGAGCATGGTGCCCCATGAGATACCGCCACCGTTAATACCGAGGAAGGCAAGCGTTGCCTCTGAGATGATCGCGACGCCGACCGCAAGCGAGGTGTTTGCGAGGACGAGCGGCATCACGCCAGGCAGAATATGGCGCCAGGTGATGTGCGACTGTGACGCGCCGAGTGCGCGTGCGCGCTCAACGTAGCCGCGGTTTTCGAGCGACAGGGTCTGCGCGCGGATCATTCGCGCGGTACCAGCCCACGAAGTCACACCAATCGCGACCACAATCGTGAAGGTGCTCGAGCCGAGCACCGCGCCCAGCACGATCGCGAGAACGAGGCCGGGAATGATGAGGAAGAAGTCGATCACGCGCATGACAATTGCGGATCGCCAGCCGTGCAGCGTGCCTGCCATGAGGCCCATCAACGTACCGATGATCATCGACGTGATCGTTGCCGCGATGCCAACCGTGAGCGAGGTTCGCGCGCCCCAAATGAGGAGCGGCAAGACCGAGCGGCCGAGATAATCCGTGCCGAGCCAGAAGGTGCTTGAGGGAGCCTCGAATGGGCGACCCTCGGCGTTCGTGGGGTCGAGCACTGAGACATCGGCGATGAGGGGCGCGCACGCCGCGAGGCCGAGCACGATGATGAGCACGATGAGTCCGATGACGCCACCAGGCTGCTTCGCGAATGCGCGCCAGTTGGCACGGGCCGCATCGGCACGGCGCTTCCGCGCGAGGGTGCGAGCGCTGGTCGTTGAGACTGTTGCAGTATCCATTTCCGTCGCCGCCTTTCTATGCCGCACGAACGCGGGGATCGATGAAGCGGTAAAGAATGTCCGCAAAGAAGTTCATGACGATGACGATCGTCGAGAACACCACGAAGGTGCCTTGCAATACGGGGAAGTCAGGTCCCTGAATCGCTTGGAAGGTGAGGAAGCCAAGGCCTGGCCAGGAGAACACTGTCTCGACGGTGACCGCACCGCTAATAAGGCCGGCGAGCTGCAGGAAGATCATGGTGACGGTCGGCAGCAGAGCGTTCGGGAGTGCGTGCTTGCGACGCACGCCATCCTCGGGGAGGCCCTTGGCCCGAGCGGTCACGAGGTAGTCCTGACCGAGTTCTTCAATGAGTGAGGAACGCATGATGAGGACGTACTGCGCATACGACGCGATTGAAAGCGCCAGTACTGGGAGTACGAGGTGGCGTGCAACGTCGAGGACGTGTGCCCAACCAGTCAGGTCCGAACCGACGGTGACCATGCCGCTGCTCGGGAAGAAACCGGTGCCGGAGAAGGCGAGGAGCAGAAGCAGGCCGAACCAGAAGGTGGGCATCGACCAGAAGAAGAGGGAGGTCCAGGTGGCCGACTTATCGAACCAGCCGCCGCGCTTCCACGCAGCACGCTGACCGACCCATACGCCGAGGCTAACGGTAAGCACCATCGAGACGCTCATGAGGAGCAGCGTCGGGCCGACGTACTGAGCCATGAGCTCGGTCACGGGCCGACGGAAGACAAAGGAGGTACCGAGGTTGCCGTTGAGCAGCCCCACGAGGTACTCCCAGAACTGCACGAGAACGGGCTTGTCCAGACCGAACTGTTCTCGCAGCTGTTCCATTTGGTCCGCGGTGACCCGGCGGCCTCGAGTCATCAAGGCCACCGGGTCGCCGGGGAGCACGCGGAACGCGAAGAACCCGAGCAGCACTACCATCAGCAGGCTGACTGCTGAACCGCCCGCCTTGACGAGTAAGTACCGCCAGGTACTTCCGCCGTGACGTACGTCAGCGCTTTCGTCAGAGGCGTGACCGGTCATCGGTTTCGTCTCTGTTTCTGGGGCAGCATTGCCCGGATTCACACGTTCCATTGTGCTTTCACTTACTTTCGGTCGTCCGCGTTCTGCTTACGACGAGTGGAGAGGAAGATAGCCGCAGCCGCGATCACGACGACTGCGATGCCGCCGCCAACGATCCAACCGGTTGCGCTACCCGAACCTGCTTCGTCCTGGCCCTTGATGGTCGCCTGAGCGATCGAGAAGCGGTTGTAGGGCGAGCCATTGACCTCTACGAGGTTCTCGAGACGGTCGGTGCGGTATGCGCCGAGTGCGTCGTCGTAGTAGAACATCGCGGTGTTGCCGTGTTCGTAGATCATCTGGAGAGCCTGGTGAACGAGAGTCTCGCGCTTCGCGGGATCGAGCTCAGTGTGCTGTGCCTTGAAGACCTTGTCGTACTCGGGGTCACACATGCCCGACTGCGAAGAGTTCGAACCACCGGGGGTCTCGGGGAGCACCTTGCAGGTGTTGATCGAGAGCATGTAGTCGGGGTCGTCCGAAACGCCCCAGCCATCGATGTACATGTCGTACTCACCCTTGGGGAGCAGTTCGCCCATTTCGTCCCAGTTGGTGTTCTTGAGCTCCATCTTGATGCCGAGGTCGGTGAACCACGACTCGACGAACTCTGCGGTAGCGGTGTTCGCGGTGCTGCCACCGTTGAACATCATGCGGAGCGTGATGGGGTTGCCGCTCTTATCGAGGCGGTTGCCCGAAGCGTCGGTGGTGTAGCCAGCCGCTTCGAGCGACTTTGCTGCTGCTTCAACACCCATGGGGAGTGCAACGTCTTCGAGCTCGGTGAACATGCCACCGGGGCTGCCGGGAGGCAGGATGGTCGGGCCCTGGCTGCCGAGGCCGTTGAGCACACGATCAACGAGGACATCGCGATCGATAGCCTGGCCGAGTGCGCGGCGGAACGCCTGATCCTCGAGGACCGGGTTGTTGTCGCCGAATGCCTCGCCGCCGGTGGTCTTCCAACCGCCGTTGATGGTGAGGTTGAAGAAGTGCTTCGACTTCACCTGGTATGCCTCGATGCCGTCGACGCCCTTGAGGGAATCGAACTGCGCCGAGTTCAGGCCGCCGAGCATGTCGATCTCGCCATTACGGAGTGCGAGCACAGCAGCATCGGTGTTCTTGAAGCCAACGATGTGGAGCTTGTCGACACCGGTCTCGCCGCGCCAGTAGTGCGGGTTCGCCTTCATGGTGATCGAGGTGCCCTGCTTGTACTCATCGATGATGAAGGGGCCGCTGCCCACGACGTCTTCGGTGTTTGCGTACTCGTCGGGGTTGTCAATCTTTTCCCAGATGTGCTTCGGGACGATCGGCAGGATGCCGGGGTGAAGCGGCGTCGGGTCTGCGGTGATGATCTCGACGGTCTTGTCGTCAGTCGCGACGACCTTTTCGATGTTGCCGACCGACTCTCCGTTCGCAACCTGGAGCGCCTTGTTGTTCATGACAGCCTCGTACGTCCAGACGACGTCGTCAGCGGTCACGGGCTCACCGTCTGACCAGGTTGCCTCTGGCTGGATCTCGTAGGTCCAGGTCTTGCCGTCAACCTTGAAGTCTTTCGCGAGGATCCCGCCGTAGTCGCCGGTCTCAACGATGCCTGCGAGCGGCTCGTACTCGTAGTCGAGCACGATGAGCGCCTCGTTGAACACCGCGGTGAACGGGTTCAGCGTGTCAATCTGGCTCATGTCACTCGAGAGGCGGATCGACGACTCGGCGTCGCTGGAATCTGCTGCAAACGCAGCAGTCACCGGTGCAACAGCGAGCGCGAGCGCTGCGGTCGTTCCGATGAGTGGTTTCATGATCTTCATTACCGGATCTCCTTTAATTCGGTTGTCACACGAAATGGGTTTGTGAGGCGGTGCCGACCTGGGGCCGCGCCAAGTGTGTTGTTGCCATGGCGGGTGAGGAGCGCGTTGACTCTGAACGAAACTTCGCTGTTTCGTTGTGCTGTCGTGTGTAGACGCATCGTTCACCCCATCATGACCGTGCTGATTCAAAGATATGAATCGTATTTCTCGTTTCGAGTTACCCCGATAGTAGGGGTACTTCCAAGAGTTTGTACAGACAATTCAGTGGACTTTGTGTGATTGTGATCGAATCTTCGATGGAACTTACGTTTCAAATCATTGGTTACTGAGAGGGCGCGCGTGTTCGCGCGCGATACTCACGGTTGCCTGAGCGCTTCCGTGAGTAGGTCGATGCGTTCCATGAGCGATGAAACGAAGATGTGTTCGGTGACCGCGTGGGCGCCACCGCCGCGCGGGCCGAGGCCGTCGAGCGTTGGAATGCCGAGTGAGCCGAGCAGATTGGTATCGCCCGCGCCATGCGCTGGGCGCCCGCTCACGGTTTGCCCGATGCGGTGTGCGGCTGAGGTGACTTCGGCAAGGAGTGCGGTATCGCGTTCGCTTGCTTGCCACGCCGGCCTGCTGCTCAGGGTTTCGACCGTGAGCTGAGCGCCAGCGCGGCAGGGAGCGAGACTCGCGAGTCGATCGAGCACTGAATGCTCCGACTCGGGGTTCACGAAGCGCAAGCCGATCTCGGCACTCGCATGATCGGGGACAACGTTGGTGCGGCCACCGCCAGCCACAGTCCCGACGTTGCAGAGCACCGGCGACACAAGCGTAGGGTCATTCGTGATCTCGCGCACGCGCATGAGCTGATCGACGAGTTCATCTATGGCAGAGATTCCGTGTTCCGGATCGAGTGCAGCGTGCGAGGCCTTGCCGGTGATTCCCAAACGCAGGCGCGTGCTGCCCCAGCGCCCCACCTTGAGCGCCCCGTCAGGGTGGGGGGACTCAAAGCCAAGTACCCCAGCGACGTCTGCCGCGGCTGCCCGAAGCAGGCCCTGCGTGGTGGGCGATCCGATTTCTTCGTCGCAGGTCAGCACGATCCGCGCCCTGCGGTGGGCGTGACCGGCCAGCCGTGCGAGTGCGGCGTGCATGATGACAATGCCCGACTTCATGTCGAATGCGCCTGGGCCTGCGATGCGGTCGCCGTCATGGCTCCACGGCACGTCGCCTGCGAGGGTGCCAACCGGCCAGACAGTGTCTGTGTGTCCGACAAGAAGTAACGGTGCGCGCCCGGCGTCCTCGCCCGCACCACCCACGTCGATCGTGAGGCTCGTGCCCGCTTCGGTGCGGGTGTGGGTGACGGCAGCATCGAGGCGCGAAAACTCGGCCTCGATGAGTTGAGCGATCTCGTCGCTCGCCTGGGTATCAAGGCTCGGGGATTCGATTTCGACGAGCTGACGAAGCAGCGCTACCTCATCGACCCCGGCGTTGCGGTCTGATGATTCTAAAGTCATGTTACGAAACGTATCCCAGACTTTGGACTCTGGCAATAGCCGAAAAATAAAAGCCTTGCCGGACTGTGGTCGGAGACATAGGATACGAATCATGATCACAACGATGTCGATCGGGACCGCTGTCGCTCCCAGTCCACGGACCACACTCGCGCACCTGAATGCTCAGGGTGGTCGCGGGCTATTCGGCCGAGAACTCTCGACGTACGAAGACTTCCGTGCAGCGAATGAACTCTACGTTCGGGTGTTCGGTTACGAAGATCCTAGCTTTGCGCTGAACCCAAACCTTATGTTTGCGCTCAAAGACAACGGCGGGTCGGCCGTCGGTGTGTATACCCGCAACGAAAAGCTTGTGGGTTTTGCATACGGCTTTGCCGGGCGCGATGAGCATGGCCGCGACTTTCACTACTCGCAGTCGGCTGTTGTTGATCCCGCGTATCAAGGTTCCGGTATCGGCCGTGAGCTCAAGCAGCTCCAGCGCGCGGTCGCCGAACGTTGGGGGCACACGACGATGCGCTGGACGTTTGATCCGATCCTTGCCCGCAATGGACACTTCAACTTCGGTACCCTCGGCGCTACCGGCACCGGCTTCCTCCACGACTATTACGGTCGGAGTGAGACTGATCGACTCATCGTTGAGTGGGCAATCGGCGATGCTCCGACGCCCCATCTCGCACTGCGCGGATCGACGCCGCCCCGGCTCACCACGGCACAGTGGGCGACCCCGGTCGAAGACGAGCATGGTGTTTGGGTTTCGTTACCCACTGATCAGGACGCTGCTGCGACCGCTGAAATTCGAGGTGCTCTCGCCGGTGTGCTCGGCGGCCTTATTTCCGACGGCCACGTCTTGATCGACTGCCGCCGTATAGATGAACTTTCCGCCGCGTATCTTGCGGTGCCAGCGGACCGGCCGCCCACACCCCACGAGGAGAGCGCATGAAGCACGAAGAGGAAGACGCACTCAACCGTTCGCTCGTCTCACCGCAAGATCGGTTTGGCGAACGGCTGAAGACCAACCTGTCTGCTGAGGGTATTCAGTCACAGGTGATCGAGAGCGAACTCAGTTCGCTCGCACAAACACTTGAAGAGCTCGCGGAGACCGGTGATGTTCCCCGTGCGGCCGCCCTCATTCTGAGCGCGCGCCGGCGTTACATCGGCGGCGAGGGAAAATCTGCGGCCTACGCGCAGCTCCTGAACGCCGACCTGTCTGCGACGCTGTCCAACGTGTTCCTCATCGATGGACGGGGATTGTCGCCAATCACGGTGCTCACCGATGTGCGCGCGAGCGACGTGCTCATCGTGTTCTCGATGCGGCGCTACCGTGAGGAAACCATCAAACTTGGTCGACTCTTCAAAGAGGCTGGTGGTCAGCTCGTCGTCATTACTGACAGTGAAGAATGCCCGCTCGCGCACTATGCGACGGCACTCATCAAGGTACGCACGGGTTCTGTCTCATACGCGGATTCCCCGACCGCGGTTGCCGCGGTCTGCCACCTCCTCAGCACGCTGACGACGGCGAGCGCGAAGGGTGCGCGACGTCGTCTGGCGGTGCGTGATCAATATGCGGCGCAAATTGCGCTGTATCAGCCGGGACATGGAGCAGGGGAGTAAACGTGACTGCAGTGACAATTCAGCGTGTGCGCGTATATTCAATGGGCCTCCCGTTGCGGCACAGCTTTCAGACAAGCTCCCACCGGAAGTCTGGCATCGAGCACCTGCTCGTAGAGCTGACTGACTCCGATGGGCGGATCGGTTGGGGCGAGATCGCTTCACCGAGTGACCCATTCTTCTGCTCAGAGACCATTGATACGGCCTGGCTGCTCGCAACGAAGTACTTGGCGCCAGCGGTGCTCGGTGCATCGTGGGATTGGCCCGAGGAACTCGAAGCGACGTGGGCGAAGGTGCGCGGGCACGAGTTCGCGAAGGCTGGCTTCGCTGGTGCGGCGTGGGATCTGTTCGCCCAGCGCGGTGGTGTCTCGCTGTCGCAGGCCCTCGGTGGCACGCGCACCGAGGTCGTCGCTGGTGTCTCACTCGGGATCGAACCGTCGATTGACGCGCTGCTTACTCAGGTGGCGCAGCACACCAGCGCGGGCTACGGCCGCGTAAAGCTGAAGATCGCGCCCGGTTGGGACGTCGAGGCCGTGCGTGCGGTGCGCGGAGCGTTCCCCGCGCTCGACGTTCACGTCGATGCGAATGGCGCCTACCCCCGTTCGGTGGAATCGACTCGTATCTTCCGTGAACTCGACACTCAGGGGCTCACGATGATCGAGCAGCCGTTCGGTGTGCGTGACTTCGTATCGCACGCCGAACTGCAGGCCATGATTGAGACGCCGATCTGTCTCGATGAATCGGTCGTGACGATTGAAGATCTCGAAACGATGTTGCGCCTTGATGCTGGACGCATTCTCAACATCAAGGTCTCGCGGATGGGCGGTCTTTCGCAGGCGAAGCGCGCGCACGATGTTGCTGCAGACGCTGGTGTGCCCGTGTGGTGTGGTGGCATGCACGAGTTCGGCATTGGGCGTGCTGCAAACGTTGCGATCTCGTCGCTGCCGAACTTCCTGCTGCCGTCGGATGTCTCCGGTTCAGATAAGTACTACGAGCGTGACATCATCGACCCGCCAGTGGTCGCGGTCTCTGGTGTCGTCGCGGTGCCGACCGGAACGGGCCTCGGGTTCGAGGTAGACACCGCACGTATCCAAGAGCTTTCGACCGCAATTTTCGATTCCGCTGAGGAGGATCTCGCATGACCACTCGTTACCCGGTCATCGACGGCCACAATGACCTTGCATGGGCATGCCGTATCGACCGTAAATACTCGGTTGCCGAACTCGACACCGGCGTCCCGAACCTGCAGACTGACCTGCCTCGCCTCGCGGCTGGCAACGTTGGCGGCCAGTTCTGGTCGGTGTGGGTGGATCCTGTGCTTCAGGGAGCAGAGCAGGTCGTTGCGACCCTCGAACAGATCGACTTCGTCTACCGCTTTGTCGACACCTATCCTGACCAGCTCCGCCTGGCGCGCACGGCAGCTGATGCCCGATCCGCGCTCACTGACGGCAAGGTTGCCTCGCTGATTGGCATTGAGGGCGGTGCCCAGATCGGCGGATCGCTTGCAACACTCCGTCAGTTCGCTCGCCTCGGTGCCCGCTACATGACGCTTACCTGGTCGCGCACGATTGACTGGGCAGACTCGGCAACCGACGAGCGTGTGCATGGCGGACTCACCGACTTCGGCCGCGAGGTCGTACGTGAGATGAACCGCATTGGTGTGCTCGTCGACCTGGCGCACGTGTCACCCGACACCATGCGGCACGCGCTCGAGGAGAGCACACGCCCCGTGATGGTGAGCCACTCTGGTGCGAGCGCGATCTGTGACCACAAGCGCAACGTCCCTGACGATGTGCTCGCGAAGATTGGCGAGGGTGGTGGCGTTGTCATGGTGGCGTTCGTTCCCTCGTTCCTCAACGAAGAGCGCAGGCTCTGGGTTGAGGCCGGTGAGGTCGGCGAAGCGCCGTACGTCGGCGTCGAAGATGTGGCAGATCATATCGATCATGTCCGTAAGATTGCGGGTGTCCACGCGGTCGGCATTGGCGCGGACTACGACGGCACCGATGCGTTGCCTACAGGACTCAGCGATGTGTCTGGCTACCCGGCACTCTTTGCCGAGCTGGAGCGTCGTGGCTGGACCGAGCCTGAGCTGCGCGGTCTCGCGCACGAAAACGTACTTCGCGTCCTCGACGCGTCGGACGACGACTACCGTGCATTCCTTGCTGGCACTGCCGGTGAAGCTGCTGCGCCCGTGATCGTCCCCGCGGTCGATACCGAACAGCGAAACTGAAAGAACTAAGGAATTCCCCATGACTAGCCCGCACACCCCGAGAGCACTCGTGGTCGTCAACTCGCCGAGCTCGGGACCGCGTCGCCTCGCAACGTGGCTCGAACATGCAGGAGTCGAGGTCGTCGCTGTTCACGGCGCCGACGGCCTTCCTGAAACGCTTGACGGGTTCGACGGTCTCGTGCTGCTCGGCGGCGGACTCATGCCAGACGACGACGAGCGCGCCCCCTGGCTGCCAGCAGAGCGCGATCTCGTGCGCCAGGCAATCGAACAGGACTTGCCAACGCTCGGTATTTGCCTAGGTGCGCAAGTGATCGCGAAGGTCGCCGGCGGCGAGGTCCAGGCGAAGACCGGCCCGAAGGAACGCGGGGCGACCGCGATCCACACCACGCCGGCTGGCCGTGAAGACAGTGTCATTGGTGTGATTGGCCACTCGGCCCACATGATCGAAAACCACGAAGACATGATCACGCGGCTTCCCGAGACCGCGGTGCTGCTCGCGTCGAGTGATGCGATCGAGAACCAGGCATTCGTCATTGGCGAGCATGTGCGTGCGGTGCAGTTTCACCCCGAGGCCAGTGCCGCAGATCTGCAGAATTGGGATGATGCAGCGCTCCGCGAGGAGGGGCTCGACATTGCCGACCTGCTGGCGGCAGCGCGTGCGGTGCACGGTGAGAACACGTCTGCGAGCCGGCAGCTGATCGATGCGTTCGCTGCAGAGATGGGCGGATCGCCCCGCATCGTCGCTGCCGCAAAGGGCGCGCTCGATGAGGCCGCCGCGGCTGCCGCGACTGAGGTTGCGCCCGCCGTGAGTGTGGCGCTCTTTGACCGCACCGGCATCATTGCTTGGCGCGGAATCGGCGAGCCCCGCCGCGACGGTGACGCCACTGCCAGAGACACCGTCTTCCGTATCGCGTCAATGTCGAAGAGCTTCCTCGCGGCAACTGCCCTCGCACTGAGCGATGAAGGGCGGCTCGATCTCAACCGAGATTTGGACGAGTACGTTCCTGGGGTCCTGTTCCGGTGGCAGGGCGAAGCCCGACAGGTGACCGTAGGTGAGCTCCTGGCGAACCGATCGGGCATGCCTGAGGACAATGCGTACGGCGACCGCGCCCTCGGCGTCACCCGGGAGGAAATTGCCGCGCTCGGTGAACACGGCTTCGAACTCACCGCACTGCCTGGCGAGAAATACCAATACTCGAACATCGGCATGTCCTACGTCGGTCGTGCAATCGAAGCAGTCACCGGAAATACCGTTGAGTCAGAGGTGCGCTCGCGCTTCCTCGGCCCGCTCGGGCTCGACTCGACACGTTACGAAGCGGGAGAGTACGTCCCCGGTCACGATCTTGCGCACGGTTTCCGCACCTTTGACGACGGTGCGAGCTTCGTACCCGAACCATTCGTCGGCTCTGGCGCGCTCGCGTGCATCGGCGCACTCTTCAGCACGGTCGATGACATTGCGGCCTGGTCGGCTTTCCTCGCCTCTGGGTTCTCGGTCGCTCCGCTGCGCCCCGAGGTGCTTTCGGCACACAGCCGCCGCGAAATGCAACGCGTGCATGCGGTTATTCCCGTCGGCGATGCTGGCCCCTATCGCGATCTTGCGGCGCTCGGTTATGGCTACGGGCTCGCAGTTGAGCACGATCGTCAGCACGGCAGAATTGCCCAGCATTCCGGCGGTCTTCCTGGCTTCAGCTCGCACATGCGTTGGCAGCTCGCGACCGGCATCGGTGCGGTGGCATTCGGAAACTCCGATGTCTTCCGCACGGAACGCCTCGCCGCCGACGCACTCGTTCGCGTGCTCGCTGCGGTCGACGCTCCCGCTGAGGAGACGCGGCCATGGCCAGCCACCCTCAACGCTGCCGAGGTACTTGACGCTGCGATCCGCCACAATACGACGTTCGCAGACACGGGTGTGCTCGCGACCAACGTGCTGCTCGATGTTCCCGAGCCGGTTCGGCGGGCGCGGATCGATGCCTTGCTCGCCGACATCGGTCCGATCTCTGCCGGTCAGTCGGCATTCGCTTCGCGGATTCACTCAGCAGACGATGCTGCCCACTTGCGCTGGTCGATTGCGTGCGATCGCGGTGAGTTGTTCTGTGAGGTCCGTCTGATTGGTCTCGCAGAACCCCTCGTGCAGAGCCTGTCAGTGACCTCGGCCGAGGCATCAGAACTCGACGGACGGCGCCCACGCGTCATCATCGGCTAGTCGGCCACTCAAATCTACCCCCGTTCACTCGAAGGAGAGATGAATTGAAGAAACAGCACGTTGTCGTGGTCGGTGGCGGCCTCATCGGTCTGAGTTCGGCGTACGCGCTGCTGCGCGATGGCCACCGAGTCACGATCATTGAGCGCGACCATCTTGGCGCTGGCGCCGCCACTGGCAACGCTGGTGAACTCACTCCGCAGCAGGTTGCCCCGCTCGCGTCGCCAAACACAGCTCGCGACGTTTTGCGTGGCGTGTTTACGCGCACTTCCTACCTCTCGATCGATGCCCTGCGGCTCCCAGCGCTCGCGGGCTTCGGCCTTGGCTTCATCAAAGCGTCGGGTAAGCGCGGCACTGCCCGCGGATCGGCAGCCCTCGCCCAGTTTTCTGGTGAGATTCTGCCCGCGATGCACCGTATGGCCGCAGACGGTATTGACATTTCGGGTGGTGGCGACGGCTACCTCATGACCTGCTCAGAGGAAGGCGCGCTGCAGGCAGCGCACGCAGGCTACCAGCATCGCGCCGACCTCGGCTGGGGCGAGGCGCCTGGCAAGATCATGCGCAACGCTGAACTTGCGGCCCACGAGCCAACGCTTGACCCCGGCGTCACCGGTGGCTTCATGCTGCCCGCAGAATTCTCGCTGGATCCCGTGACGTTCGTTGCGAGCCTCGCCGACCACATTCGTGCAGCTGGTGCCGACGTGCGCACCGGACTTACCGCACTGCGCCTTGGCCAGGGCGCGAGCGTTGAGTGCGAAGACGAGATTCGCCAGCCCGTGACGATCTCTGGTGACAAGGTGGTCGTCGCCGCTGGTGCGTGGACCACGCCGTTCTTGCAGCGCTCAGGCGTGCGCTCGACCAAGGTGGTCTCGGGCAAGGGCTACAGCTTCACGGTGTCCGTTGAGACGATGCCATCGACCCTCATTCACGCGATGGATCGCCACTGCGTCGCCATTCCTATGCACGGCCGCTTGCGCATCGTCGGCATGATGGAATTCGACCAGCAGCCCACCCGCATGAACCGCGATCGATTTGACGTGCTGACTCGCGCGGCAGCCGGACTCATCACCGGTGGCGACTGGGAAAATCGCACCGATGAATGGGTTGGCCCGCGTCCCATGACCGCAGACGGCATGCCCTTGCTTGGCCGCGTGCCTGGCCGCGCAGACGTCATCGTCGCGTCTGGCCATAACATGCACGGCCTCTCGCTCGGCCCCGTGACCGGTGAGGTGGTTGCAGACCTCGTCGCGAACCGCGTTACACAGGTGAAGGGGAAGAACCTTGACCTGACGCCGTTCGCGGTGCGCCGCTAGGGATCCGCGCCCGCGCCTCACCTACAACCCAGCGCTGCTGACCGCCGCCGCAACAATACTTGCGCGCATGGTCGGCAGTGCTGTCTGCGTTCTGGTGGGGTGTACGCGGTTCGTAAACAGGACGAGTGAGAAGGAGCCGCCAGGCTCAGTGAGAAATGCCGTGCCGGTGAAGCCAGTGTGGCTCACTGCGGTGCGTGGGGTCGCAGCACACCATGGCTCTGCTCTGCGGAGACCATAGGTGTGCTCGTAGGGCGCTCCGGCTGGCAACTGCACTGGCTCGGTAAGCCAAGTGTGAACCTGGGGAGTCAGCCCAGTGCCCGTACGCACGGTCTCCGCGAACCGCATGATGTCTGGCGCGGTGCCGAAGATTCCTGCGTTGCCCACAGCACCGCCGAGCGCGAACGCTGTCTCATCGTGCACCTGTCCCTGCACCATGCCCCGGGCCGGCTGGAACTCTGTCGCTGCGATGCTCGACCAGTGCTCGCGGGCAGGCAAGTACCCGGTGCCGCGCATTCCGAGCGGATCAAGCACTCGGCGCCTGACAAGCTCAGGAAGCGGTGCTTCGGCGAGCGCTTCGGCGAGGTATCCGGCCCAGATGAAGTTCAGGCAGGAATACTCGTGTTGCGGCATGGGTACACGGCTCGGCTGTGCGGCTGCGCGAAAACGACGACCTCCCGGATCGGGAGAACGGTCTGGCCACGTTGGGGTGAACCCAAAAGTGTGGGTGAGGAGGTGACCGACGGTAAGCGATTGTGCTTCTGGCGTGCGGAACTCGGAGAGCACCTCAGCGACGGGCAGCTCCGGTCCGTAGCCGCGCTCCGCGAGCTCGGTGAGCAGGGTTGCCGCTACGAGCGGCTTGGTGAGCGAAGCGAGGTCAAAGGCGGTGTCACGAGTGACCGGCTTGCCAGGCACAGTGGTTGGAACGTCAACGCTGTCGTACTGGCGGGTCGTGCCCAGCGCATGGTCGCTGACGACTGTGCCATCCACGGCTGTGAGCAACACTGCCCCGCAACCGATGCCGGGGGAGACCACGCGCTGCAGCAGGCCATCGAGCGTGTCTGTCGAGCGTGCCAAGGTCATCGCTTTGATCCGCGTTGCGTGACGATGCCGCGGACCACCTCGAGGTAGCTCGGCGCGTAGGCTCCCCAAGAGCTCTCCACTTTGGTGATGTCGAGCTTGCCGGTGTGGATCTGTTCGCAGAGCCGCGTCCAGCCCTCACCGGTCGCTGCGGTCAACGCCGAAGCGACTCCGGCGTTGAGTACGCTGCCCGCGCCGGGGATGAGTTTTAAGAAGCTGCTCGCGAGTGCGCGCCCCGCAAACTGTACGCCCACCTGCGCGAGGCCGGCAGCTGACATCATCGTCGTGAGATCAAGATCGTAGATGGCAGCGATCCGCCCCATTAGTCCGAGTTGGATCGGCGCGAGGACCACGGCGTCTGCAAGCGGGAGAGGGACTGCGGCAGCTGCGCCAGCGGCGGCCACGGCAGCCTTGGTCGCGGTGCGCGCCATCTCCCGTTTCCACGGGAGGTTGAGTCGTTGGGCGACGCGAAAGGAATCCTTGACGCGTTCTGGCGAAAGCGCCAGGGTTTCTTCGACAAGTTCACCGAGTCCGTGACCCGACCCCTTTCCGTCACGGTCCATGGTCGAGGTCGGCATGACTCGCTGGTATGGGATGTCAATGGGCGTGCCGTTGTCCTCGGGACGCTCCAGCCAATCCATGAACTCAGAGAGCGCCTTCACCGGTCGTCGTACGCCGGTAATTGGGTTGCGGTCCCAGTCCACCTTGGTGAGTACCAGCATGACCGGCAGGCCACTCGCATCGAGCTCGCGGATCATTTCAATATCTGCTGGTGTGAGACGGGCGTCATTGGCTTTCACGCAGTACCAGACCACCGCGATCTGGGTATCGGCAGGATGCTTCGCGATCTCCGCAAGGTGCTGCCGCAGCTGTTCGCGCGGTGACACCGACGAGCCAATCTCGAAGCCCTCGATGTCCCAGATACCCAGTGAATCGTCCTGGTAGTACTTCACGCCCCGTGTGACCGGAAGACCGGCCCCCGTCTTCGCGAGATTCCGACCAAAGACCGCGTTCACGAGCGATGACTTGCCAACGCCTGTCCCGCCAACCACCGCGAGATTGAAGCGCCCAAACTCCGCCTGCGCAGTGCTGCGAGACTCGATGAACGCGCTCGGGTCAAGCGGAGACGCGCCTCGCTTCGTTGCGTCGGTCTGAGGTGCCTTCGAGATAGGAGCCTTATCCACCGGAGACGAAGCGGGTAACGAAGTCTGATTGGACTCTTCTTCGTGAGGCATGAGATGGCTCCTTCTTCACTCAGACACTTTCGGAGAACGATACATCTACTACTATGCATCGCCCGAGGCTGAGGCGCGCGTAAGCTGAGAAATTATGACCTCAGTGTTCAGTGCCGCATACCGACGAGTCATTGACCGCCAGAACTGGCGTTGGGCACAAACAGCGCAATTTCGACTTCTGCTCGGCTGCGTGTCCCTCACCGGTGGCGTGATACTCGCGGTTACCCCGTTTGCCTCACTCCAGGTACTCGTCATCCTCTTCGCGTGCGGCATGCTGCTCAACGCGTTCCTCCCTGGCTCGCTCACGAGAAAGTCCGCAACACGCGTCCTCTCGGTGTTCGCCCGGGCCGCGTGGTGCATTGCCGCAGCGGCAGTGCTCCTTGTCCCTGCGCTCACCATTGCATTGCTCACCCTGATCCTCGCTGCCGCGCTCGTGATCAGCGGTGCGGTCAAGCTCGTACAGGCAGTTCTTGCGCGACAGGAGGGGTGGATCGCAGACCTGTGCTTTGCCATCGCGTGGATTGCCTTCGGTATCGTTGCGTTCGCCTGGCCCGACCTTTCGGTGTTCGCGCTCGCCGCAGTGTTTGGTGTGCAGCTCATGCTGTTCGGCCTCGAGAACATCGGCACTGCGGTGCGGACGCTCCGTAGACAGCACATGCGCGAGGATGGCAAGGGCCGGAACGCGCAGCGGGAACGGATGCGCCGATGGGGTCGCCCGATCGCCGCTGGTCTGGTGTGCGCTCTCGCGTTCGGCTCACTCTGGGTGAGTACCAAGCTGTCCGGGACACCGACCCCTAGTGCTTTCTATGCTGCCCCAACGCAGATTCCCGCGGAGCCAGGCACCCTGATCAGATCAGAGCCGTTCGAGACCGACATTCCCGCAGGCAGCGCTGGCTGGCGCATCTTGTATTCGACGACCAGCGCTGACGGTACCGCAACCGTTGCGTCTGCGATCGTGGCGGCACCGTCTGGGGTGCGAGACGCGCCCGTAATCGCGTGGGCGCACGGCACGACCGGAGCTGCGACTGGGTGCGCACCCTCATTGCTTTCGCATCCGTTCGAAGCCGGTGCGCTGCTCAACGCAGACGCTATGCTTGCCACAGGATGGGGCATTGTCGCAACTGACTATGCAGGGCTCGGCACGCAGGGCACCCACGGATACCTCGTGGGTGAACCAGCGGGACGCAACGTCCTGGACGCAGTCCGCGCGGCGCAGCAGCTTGAGGCCGCAGACCTCGGCACCCAGACCGCAATCTGGGGCCACTCGCAGGGTGGCCACGCTGCTCTTTGGGCTGGCGGAGTCGCGTCACGCTACGCACCTGAGCTCGATATCGTCGGCGTCGCGGCACTTGCGCCAGCGAGCGACCTCCCCGCGCTGCTTTCCGGCCTCACCCAAACCCGGGTCGGAAGCGTCTTTGGTGCATTCATGATCACCGCATACGCAGACACCTACGACGATGTCACGCTCGGAGCATACGTGCGACCCGGGGCGCGGATCCTCGTCGATGAATACGCTCAGCGCTGCCTCACCGACCCAGGAACGCTCGCTTCCATCGCGACCGCTTTGCTCGCAGACGGCACCGTGTGGCGTGGCGACCCGGTGCACGGTCCGCTGCTCGAGCGCGCTGCGGAGAACACTCCGACCAAGCTCATTGACGCACCCGTATTCATCGGCCAGGGCGGGGGAGACACGCTCGTGCTTCCCGCGGTGCAGGCGCAGTTCGTGGCGGATCGCTGCGCAGCGGGACAGGCCATCGAATATCGAACGTATCCGGGCCTCGACCACATGGGGGTCGTTGGTGACGACTCTGCGCTGCCAGGCGACCTCATCGCGTGGACGGCGGATCGGTTCACCGGCGCCGAATTCGCCCCGACCTGCTGATAGGGCGTGCTGCTGTGCGATCCGCGTCCTACGCGACCGGCCCAGCCAGCACCATGCGGGGACGACTCACTGCGATGCCAGCAACGACCTGCAGCACGAGGATCCCGCCCAGTAGCCAGAGTGGAGCATTCCACGAACCCGTGACAGAGTGCAGCGCGCCGAAGAGAATTGGGCCGAGGCCAGCCAGGAGATACCCGAAGCCCTGTGACATCGTCGACACGAGCGCCGTGGTCTGCACATCGGGTGAGCGCCACACGATGTAGGTGAGTGCCAAACCGATCGCAGCGCCCTGGCCGAGGCCGAGCAGCGTCATCCAGAGGTAGGTGCCGTGCAACGGCGAGAATGCGAGTCCGAGGTATGCGGAAGCCGGCAGGAGCGCCGCCACCACGAACGGGACCCACGTGGGGCGGACACGCTGAGCGATCATCGGCGTGAACAGTGACGCAACGAGGCCGGGGAGGGCAGTGAACGCGATCAGGAGACCGGCGGTGTTCTTGTCCACACCGAAATCCTGCAGGAGCGCAGGGAACCAGGTGAGGCTCACGTAGTACGAGAGACTCTGCGTGCCCATAAGGATGGTGATGGCGATCGCGACTCGATCCCTGAAGAGATCTCGGAGCCGTGGGGTCGCGTGTGACGCTGAATTCGATGGTGTGGTGTCGGTGGTGCGGGCTGCCGGATCCGCGCCCACCTCGCGTGGACGAAGCATCTGGGGAAGGAACAGCAGGAACGCCGCCAATGCAGGCAGCGCCCAGACGCCGACAGCGGGGCGCCAACCGCCGGCAGCAACTGCCAGGGGAGCGGTGAGGCCAGAAGCGGCAGAGGCACCGACGAACATTGCCGTGGAGTAGAAGCCCATCATGAGGGCAGAACGAGAAGCGAAATCCTGCTTGATTGCGGCAGGCATCACGACGTTCGTGATGGCAATTGCGGCGCCGATGCAGACGGTACCGGCGAAGATCCAAAGCATTGACGGTGCGAGACGCAGGGCGATTCCCGCAGCCAACACGAGCATCGTGAGACCGAGTAAGCGGTGCGTGCCGAGCTTGCGCACGAGCACAGGGGTGAAGAAGGCGAAGACGCCGAACGAGAAGACCGGGATCGTCGTAAGGAAACTGGCGACCTCAGCTGACAGACCGAGATCGGTGCGGATCTCCAGCAGCACCGGGCCAATCGCCGCGATGCCTGGACGCATGTTGAGGGCGATCAGCATGAGTCCCGCTGCGAGCAGCACGAGGCTCCAGCGAGAACGGGCAGGCTGGGTTGCCGACGCTGCCGACGCTGCCGACGCTGCCGACGCTGCGGTCGTGTTGTGCAGTGCGGGCACGGTCGGCACTGGTGCGGTGCGTGGTGTGCTGGGGGAGGCGAGGTTCACTCTGATGCTCTTTCCGGGAAACGAGACAGCCCCCAAGCGGACCTGCCCGGTGACTCTATGACCCAGTGAACCTCCTGGCTTCATTGGCGTACCACCAATAAACTGACGAGTAATGACTGAAACACGCCACGATGCATTTGATCCCGAGCTCAGCCTGTTGCTCGGGCACGATGAGCGCACGCCAACGCAGACCCACGTACAAGGCCACCTGGTCTATCCCGCGACAGGCGTGCTGTCAGTCGTCACGCAGCACGGGGCATGGATCGCGCCGTCCAACCGCGTCATTTGGATCCCCGGGGGCTTCGAGCACGCGCACCGCGCCCACGGTCACACAGATATGCGGGTGATATTCCTTGATGCTTTGCTCGCCGCTCTGCTTCCCACACACCCTGCCGTACTGGTCATGACCCCGCTCGCGCGCGAAGCCATGCTTGCGGCAACGGGAGCGGATCGGCGCCACACCGTCGAGTCCCTCACGCGGCTGCGCGAGGTCATCATTGACGATGTGGTTGCCGCCCCAGAGCAGCCACTGCACCTGCCGGTGCCGGAGGACGATCGGCTACTCGCGGTGACTCGCTTGGTGCAGGCGGACCTCTCTCACCCCGCGACGCTCGCAGATCTCGGACGCAGGGTCGGGGCGAGTGAGCGGACGTTGAATCGACTGTTCCGTGCTGAGACCGGAATGGGATTCGTACACTGGCGGACCCAGCTTCGGGTGCATCACGCGCTGCTCATGCTGACAACCGGAACCTCGGTCACCGAAACCGCTGTTGCCTGCGGGTGGTTGAACCCGAGCGCGTTCATCGACGCCTTTACCGTGTTGGTCGGGCAGACTCCTGGGCGGTATCAGCGGTCGCTGCGTTGATGCGGTCGGAGGGCGGGGGTAGATGGGAAAAAGTGTCTCCGCTATGACTCGGTGACGCGAAACGCAGGCAAGACGGGTTTCCTTGCGTCGAATTTTCGTGTAAATTCTTAGTTTGTGATGTCGCGTCTCTGCTGAACAACTCGTTCAGGCCGGCATTCATCTCCCCTCAGCTTTGATGCGATGGTGTGAGTACCTCAAGTGTTGTGATCTAGAAACTCGATTTTCCGGATGCAATTGCTTAGATTGATTGGTCTTTTATTTTCACCCCTGCTACTCCTGTGGCTCTTTCACATATTTCTTGGCTCCAGGCCGACTGCGACATCTATGTTGCAAACATTGGCGGCGAATTCGCTGGATATGTTGCGATCGACGGAACTACTTTTACCGCCCACGACGCGCACAGTAGCGCGCTGGCGGAGGTGAGTTCCTTGAGCAGCGCTTGCGCGCTCGTGGAATCTCACGTCACTAAACGTCTCACTGGAGCGGCCAGTTCTGGTCGCCAGGTAAGTCGATTTCCTCGGCACCACTGTCGAGGCACAACTGACCGTTTCGGTCTTCTCACTACGTAAGGAAATAATTATGGCAACTGGAACAGTGAAGTGGTTCAACGCCGACAAGGGCTTCGGCTTTATCGCACCTGACGACGGATCTGCTGATCTTTTCGCACACTTCAGTGCAATCAACAGCAGCGGCTACCGCAGCCTTGAAGAGAACCAGAAGGTTTCGTTCGAGGCAGAGCAGGGTCCGAAGGGCCCGCAGGCAGCAAACATCCAGGTTATCTAAGTAAAACCTGATTCACAGCGGAGTATCGGTGTATCCGGTACTCCGCTGTTGTGTACTCACGCATTCGTGCCTCTGAGCACACGTTGGCGGCTTGCGACCACACTCGGTGCAGGGTGAAAAGCGTGACAGCTAAGGTGCACTTTTGCGGCACAAACAACAAAGGGAAGTAGCTCCGAAAAGCTACTTCCCTTTGTTTATGAGGTGGTGCGCAAGGTGGGACTTGAACCCACACGCCCGAAGACACTAGAACCTAAATCTAGCGCGTCTGCCAATTCCGCCACTCGCGCATTGTGCCCGTGGGCACCGTTTTAGCCTAGTGGGTTTTGTGAGCAGACGTAAACTTCATAGCCGCGTGTTTTTGCGGCGGAGTGCCTAGCGTTCGATGATCTCTGCACCCTCGGGCAGCTGCGCGCCCGCGGGGAGTCGAACAGTGACGAAGCTTGCGGGATCCGCGCTCGGGTTCGACGCGCCGTGAGTTGCAACCGGAGCAATGACGACGGGAGCGATGGGAGCTGCTGCTGCGGGCGCATCGTCCTTGTGGCCGTGCTGACTCATACGGTCGATCCATGCGAGTGCGAGTGCCGAAATAATGAAGGCGACGTGGATGAGTACCTCCCACATGACACCCTCAGAGGAGTAGATGACGCGGTCGGCGCTGTCCTTCACGATGCCGTTTTCCATGCGACCGACCTCGATGAAGGTCTTGAGCAGGTGGATCGACGAGATCGAGATGATGGAGATCGCGAGCTTGACCTTGAGGAGGTTCGCATTGACATGTGAGAGCCAGTCAGGCTCATCGTGGTGGCCATTGACGCGGATCTTTGAGACGAACGTCTCGTAACCGCCAATGATGACCATGATGAGGAGGTTCGCGATCATGACGATGTCAATGAGGGCGAGCACGCTCAGCATGACATCTGTTTCGTTGATCTGACCCGTGATGATGACGTTCTCGATGAGATGCCAGAGCTCAACGAAGAACAGCACAACGTACACGGCCTGCGCGATGATCAGACCAAGGTACAGGGGTGCCTGAAGCCAGCGGCTGGCAAAGATGAAGCCCGCAAGCGTGCGCGAGGCAGCGCTCGGTCCCTTCGCGGCGGTGCGTTCAATATGAGGTTGGCTAGAGCGGGACACGGGCGGCCTTTCGGTCGTGGGTAAGTTGTTAAATGTTAGCGCAGCACAGATGTCAAGGCGCTACACTTAAACCCGCGAAGGGGAGTATTCCACTTCTTCATTGTCGTCAATACGTAGTGCTCCGTGGCGCTGCCGGCATGGAGCAGGCTCAAACTTGAGTTTGGGAAGAGACTTTCAGAATCTGCCGCGCCAAAAACGCGGCCTACTGAAACAGGAGTCTGAGTGAACTCGGTTCTTCCATTCTGGTTCGAGGCCGGCTCAATGATCGTCCTCGTGACGATCCTTATCGTCGATCTTCTGATGATCATCAAACGACCGCACGTGCCGTCGATGCGCGAGGCAAGCTTGTGGGTTGGGTTCTATGTGCTGCTTGCGCTGGTCTTCGCCGGAGCAATTTTCTTGCTGGGCGATGTCCAACACGGCACAGAGTTCCTTGCAGGTTGGCTCACCGAGTACAGTCTCTCGATTGATAACCTCTTTGTCTTCGTGATGATTCTCGCGAGTTTCAAGGTGCCGACGGCGTATCAACAGCGCGCACTGATGGTTGGCATCGTGCTGGCGCTGATCTTCCGCGGCATTCTCATTGTTGCTGGCGCTGCGGTAATCGAGCGTTACATCTGGGTCTTCTTCATCTTTGGTGCGTGGCTCATTTGGACCGCAATTCAGCAGGTGAAGCATGACGATGATGCGCCCGTAAAGGACGGCATGATGGTCCGCCTTGCAAAGCGCTTCCTCCCATACTCCGAGGAATTCGATGGTGGCCGCATGGTGACCAAGATCGACGGCAAGAAGCTCATCACACCGATGCTGCTCGTCTACATCGCGCTTGGGAGCACTGACGTCCTCTTCGCGCTCGATTCGATTCCCGCAATCTTCGGTATTACCCAGAGCCCCTTCATTGTCTTCACTGCAAACGTGTTCGCCCTCATGGGTCTGCGCCAGCTCTACTTCCTGCTTGGTGGCCTGCTCGAGAAGCTCGAATACCTCAAGTACGGTATCGCTGCAATTCTTGCGTTCATTGGTGTGAAGCTGGTGCTGCACGCGCTGCACGAGAATGAACTTCCGTTCATCAACGGTGGCGAGCCGGTGCACGTTCCCGACATTACGACGGGTATGTCACTCGGCTTCATCGTCCTCGCAATGGCTGTTGCAACGATCTTCAGCGTTGTGAAGATGAAGCGCGTCGCAAAGGAGACCGGCGAGCGTCTGCACCTTGGCGCTGCCGAGCTTCCGAAGGACGACTCAGGGAAGTAATTTCTCCCAGAGTTCTGCCATTCCAGGGCGCCTTACCAATCGGTAGGGCGCCCTGAGTGCTAGACTCCCGACATGCGTTCGTGGCAACAGCTTCTTGTTTGCCGCGGCGGGGAATAGCCCATATCGGTCGCCCGCCGCGGAGTCTTTGTGATGACCGGTTTCACGCGCGGGCGATGAGTTTTCGCGCATGCAGAGAATGAAGAGAAGCAAACATGACTGAGCAGAGCAACGTTTCGACGAAGCCCCGCACCCTGGCAGAGAAGCTGTGGGACGATCACGTCGTCGTCAAGGGTGAAAACGGCGATCCTGACCTGATTTACATCGACCTCCACCTCATTCACGAGGTGACGAGTCCGCAGGCATTCGACGGTTTGCGCATGGCAGACCGCCCGTTGCGCCGTGTCGACCTGATGATCGCAACTGAAGATCACAACACTCCCACGCTGAACATTACGCGTGAGATCGAAGAGCCGACCAGCCGCGTGCAGATTGAGACCCTTCGTAAGAATGTCGCAGAGTTCGGTGTGCGCGCACACCCGCTCGGCGACAAGGAGCAGGGCATCGTTCACGTTGTCGGCCCGCAGCTCGGTCTTTCAATGCCTGGCATTACGGTCGTCTGTGGCGACAGCCACACGTCGACTCACGGCGCGTTCGGCGCGCTGGCATTTGGCATTGGCACGAGCGAGGTAGAGCACGTCATGGCGACGCAGACGCTCCCGCTCAAGCCGTTCAAGACCATGGCGATCAACGTCGATGGCGATCTCCGCCCCGGCGTGACGGCAAAAGACATCATCCTTGCCGTGATCGCCCAGATCGGCACGGGCGGCGGCCAGGGCTATGTCCTGGAATACCGGGGCTCTGCGATCCGCGCACTGTCGATGGACGGTCGCATGACGATCTGCAACATGTCGATCGAGGCAGGCGCACGCGCGGGCATGGTCGCTCCTGACGAGACCACGTTCGAGTACGTCAAGGGCCGTCCCCACGCTCCCGAAGGTGCTGACTGGGACGCGGCAGTTGAGTACTGGAAGTCGTTGCCCACTGACGAGGGTGCGACCTTCGACAAAGAGATTTTCATCGACGCGAACTCGCTCGAGCCGTTCGTGACATGGGGCACCAATCCTGGTCAGGGCGTCGCGCTGAGCGATCGTGTGCCGGTTCCCGCAGACATTGCGGATCCGAATGAGCGCGCCGCCGCAGAGCGTGCCATCGAGTACATGGCGCTCGAACCAGGCATGGACATGAAAGACATCAAGGTCGACGCAGTGTTCATGGGTTCGTGCACCAACGCGCGCCTCGACGACCTGCGCGAGTTTGCTCGGCTGATTGAGGGCAAGCAGATGGCAGAGGGGATCCGCCTTATGGTGGTTCCCGGTTCCGCACGCGTGCGTCTCGAGGCAGAAGCTGAGGGTATTGACAAGATCGTCACTGACTTCGGTGGCGAATGGCGCTTCGCTGGTTGTTCGATGTGCCTCGGTATGAACCCCGACCAGCTCGCTCCCGGTGAACGTTGCGCTTCGACTTCGAACCGTAACTTCGAGGGACGCCAGGGCAACGGCGGCCGCACGCACCTCGTGTCGCCGCTCGTGGCAGCAGCGACCGCGATCCGCGGTACGCTCTCGAGCCCCTGGGACCTCCAGGAAGACCTGGCCAACGGTGTAGACCACGCAGCTCAGAAGGTTGAGGCGTAATCATGGAGAAATTCGAAACATTCTCGGGTGTTGCAGCGCCGCTGAAGCGCTCAAACGTCGACACGGATCAGATCATCCCCGCGGTGTACCTGAAGCGCGTCACGAAGACTGGCTTTGACGATGCACTCTTCGCGCGCTGGCGTGAAGACGCTGACTTTGTGCTGAACCAGGACGTGTTCAAGAACGCGCAGATCCTCGTGGCAGGCCCGGACTTCGGTACCGGTTCGTCGCGAGAGCACGCCGTGTGGGCACTCCGTGATTACGGCTTCAAGGTCGTTATCTCTTCGCGTTTTGCAGATATCTTCCGTGGCAACTCGGGCAAGCAGGGTTTGCTTGCGGCGCAGGTTGCCGAGGCTGACGTTGAGCGACTCTGGGCAGCAATGGACGCTGAACCCGGGCTTGAGCTGACCGTCAACCTCGAGGATCAGACCGTTACCGCAGGCGACCTGCAGGTTCCTTTCGAGATCGACAGCTACACTCGCTGGCGTCTGCTTGAAGGACTCGACGACATCTCGTTGACCCTGCGTAACGAGGCAGACATTACCGCTTTCGAGAAGCGTCGTCCGGCTTGGATGCCGCAGACGCTTCCGGTGAAGGAGAACGCGTGACTCAGCTAGAGCATCAGGACGACAACGGCGAAGCTTCTGGACTCAAGAAGGATGCCCAAAAGGCGGGCGCTCGTGTCGGCTTGACCTCTGACGAGATCATCATCAACGGTGGTCGTCCGCTCATGGGTCGTATTGAGGTGCGTGGCGCCAAGAACCTTGCTCCTAAGGCAATGGTTGCTGCGCTCCTCGGCAAGACCCCGAGCGTGCTCCGCAACGTGCCGAATGTCTCTGACATTCGCGTTGTTGCGGGCCTGCTCGCGTTGCACGGAGTCCTCGTGACTCGCGGCGAAGAGCCGGGCGAGTGGCGTTTCGATCCGTCGAACGTTGAAATCGCACACCACGCTGACATCGATGCGCACGCTGGTTCCTCGCGTATCCCCATCTTGTTCTGTGGACCGCTGCTGCACCGCCTTGGTGAAGCGTTCATTCCAGATCTCGGTGGCTGCCGAATCGGCGATCGTCCGATTGACTTCCATCTTGATGCGCTCCGCAAGTTCGGTGCTGTTGTCGAGAAGTTGCCGAGCGGCATTAGCCTGACGGCACCCAATGGTCTCCACGGCGCAAACATCGAACTGCCGTACCCGTCGGTTGGTGCGACTGAGCAGGTACTGCTCACGAGTGTGCTCGCTAAAGGCCAGACTGAGCTCCGTAACGCGGCTATCGAACCTGAGATCACCGACCTCATTTGCATCCTGCAGAAGATGGGCGCGATCATCACGGTCGAGCCCAACCGCGTGATCTTTATCGAGGGCGTTGAAGAGCTCCGTGGCTACGACCACCGTGCACTGTTCGACCGTAACGAGGCTGCAAGCTGGGCCTCGGCTGCGCTCGCAACCAAGGGTGATGTCTTCGTTGGCGGTGCTCGTCAGGAAGAGATGATGACCTTCCTCAACGTCTTCCGTAAGGTTGGCGGCGATTTCGACATTCACGACGACGGCATTCGCTTCTTCCACCCCGGTGGCGACCTGAAGCCTGTGACCATCGAGACCGATGTGCACCCCGGTTTCATGACCGACTGGCAGCAGCCCCTCGTTGTTGCGCTCACCCAGGCGGAGGGCGTCTCGACCATTCACGAGACTGTCTACGAGAACCGCTTCGGCTTCACCGACGCGCTCAACAAGATGGGTGCGAACATCGAGGTCTTCCGAGATGGTCTGCATGATGAAAGCCGTCGCGTGAAGCGTCGTGAATTTGAGCAGGCTGCGGTTATCTCGGGTCCGACTCCGTTGAAGGGTGCTGAGATTGAGGTTCCAGACTTGCGTGGCGGCTTCAGCTACCTCATCGCTGGTCTTACCGCAGAGGGGCAGACGAAGGTGACGAACCTCGGAATCATCTCTCGCGGTTACGAGAACTTCATCGAGAAGCTTCGTCTGCTCGGCGCAGACTTCGTCTTCGAAGGCTAAGTACAACAGGCCACCAACGCGGTTTCTCTGTTGTTGGGCTGACAAGATTCATCCATGATGGCGCGTGCATGCACGCGCCATCATGCTTTTCCGGGATAATTGGGGACATGACTAACACGGTGAAGCTGCGAGGGCGATCCTCCGCCGAAAAACGACGCCCATCCGTGTTCTGGATCCTCGCCGGGCTGGTGCTTCCGATCTGGGCGCTGATGACGCGCTACCGGTACACACCCGACTCGAAGATTCCGCTTGAGGGTCCGTTTATTCTTGCGCCAAACCATTACAGTGAGATCGATCCAATTGCGATGGGTGTTGCGACCTGGCGGCTCGGCCGCGTTCCTCGTTTCATGGCTAAGGCAAGCCTGTTCAAGATTCCTGTGTTCGGTTGGCTGCTTCGAAAGTCGGGTCAGATTCCCGTCGAGCGTCAGGGCGCTGCACGTTCGGCTCAGTCGAAGAGCAACCCATTGGGCGCGGCAAGCCAGCTCATTGAGCAGCGCTCGGGCGTGATCGTGTACCCCGAAGGTACGCTGACGCGCGACCCTGACCTCTGGCCTATGCGCGGCAAAGCTGGCGCGGTTCGCCTCGCGCTCGAATCGGGTATTCCGCTGATCCCGGTCGCGCACTGGGGCACACAGGAACTGATGCCGCGTTACGCGAAGCGCATTCACCCGTTCCCGCGAAAGACCATTCATGTCGCGGTTGGCCAGCCAATCGACCTGAGCCGGTTTGACGGCAAACCCCACGACCAGAAGACCATCAACGAGGCCACTGTGCTGCTCATGAACGAGATCACAGCGTTGCTCGAAGGTCTTCGCGGCGAAAAGGCTCCAGCGGAGCGGTGGGATCCAAGTAAGCATCAGCAGACAGAGACGGGGCGCTTTTGATCGACACCGGGCGAACGCCAACTGGCAAGCGCGGCCGCCGCGTTGCCGTCGTCGGCGCGGGCAGCTGGGGCACGACCTTCGCGAAGGTGCTCTGTGATGCTGGCTCTGAGACGCGCATCTGGGCGCGACGCCCAGAGGTCGCTGAAGAGATCAACATTGAGCACCGCAACAGCCGGTACCTGCCTGACATCGAACTTCCTGAGTCGCTGTTTGCCTCTGCTGATCTCGAAGAGGTCTTGACGGGCGCTGAGATCGTGTTCCTCGCTGTTCCGAGTCAGACGCTGCGTCAGAACCTCGAAGACATCGAGCCCTACCTCGATCCGCGCAGTGTGCTTGTGAGTCTGGTCAAGGGCCTCGAGCGTTCGACGACGATGCGTATGACTGAGGTCATTGAAGACACGCTCGACCTCGATCCGTGGCGCATCGGTGTCGTATCTGGCCCGAACATCGCGCTTGAGATCGCAAAGGAGCAGCCCACCGGTGCTGTTGCTTCCTGTGCAAACCTAGCGATCGCGCAGGAGATTGCTTCGGCTGCGGCTGCACCGTACTTCCGTACGTTCGTGAACACTGACATTCCAGGCACCGAGCTTGGTGGCGTGCTGAAGAACCTCATTGCGCTCGCGATCGGCATCGTTGATGGCGTGGGGTATGGCGAGAACACGAAAGCGGCGATCATTACGCGCGGTCTCGCGGAGATGACCGAATTTGCCGTCGCGCTTGGCGCGGATCCGGTGACGCTTTCCGGCCTCGCCGGCCTGGGCGATCTCATCGCTACCTGCCAGTCGCCGCTGTCGCGAAACAACACTGCTGGGCGACTCATTGGCCAGGGGTTCACGCTCGAAGAGACGAAAGCACAGATGAACCAGACTGCTGAGGGCATTACCTCGGTTGATCCGGTGCTCAAGGTCGCATCTGAGCTCGGCATTACGATGCCGATCGTGCAGCAGGTGAAGATGGTGCTTGAGGGCACCATGAAGCCACACAATCTTGGTCCGCATCTCGCGACCGAAGACGATATCCCGCAGCCCGAGTTGAAGCTCGCGGTCGAGGTGGGAGGCCGCTGGAAGCGGTTTATTAGCCGATTGAAGGGGAGCAAGTGATGAGCTCTACGAAGCGCACTGTTGTCATCCTGTTTGGTGGCCGTTCGAGCGAGCACGGCATCAGCTGCGTGACCGCTGCTGGCGTGCTGCGTGCGATTGATCGCGAGCAGTTCGATGTGATCCTTGTTGGTATCACTAAGCAGGGGGCAAACGTCCTCATGCAGGAGTCCGATCTTGCTGAGTACCGGCTCGAGGCTGGCGCACTGCCCGAGGTGCGGAACAACGGCACGCGTGTGCTGTGGCCCGCCTCCACTGAGACGCGCGAGTTGTCTGTCATCGACGCATCTGGCGCGATCCGCACACTCGGCGACATCGATGCGGTGCTGCCGATGCTTCACGGCCCGTACGGCGAAGACGGAACAGTGCAGGGCATGCTCGACCTCGTGGGCGTTCCCTACGTTGGTAGCGGCGTGCTCGGTTCGGCGCTGTGCATGGACAAGCACGCCGTCAAAACCGTGCTCGCTGACGCTGGCATCGCTGTTGCGCCGTGGCGCACCGTCACCCGCGAGCAGATCGAGCGTGATCCGGCGTTTGTTGCGCGGATCGACGAAGGCCTCACCTACCCGCTCTTCGTGAAGCCTGCCCGCGCCGGCTCGAGTGTCGGAGTCAGCCGCGTCACTGAGGCATCGCAGATTCCCGCTGCGCTCGAACTCGCCTTCGCAGAAGACCGCACCGTGCTCGTCGAGTCAGGCGTCACCGGCCGTGAGGTCGAGATCGCTGTGCTCGAGGGTCGCGGTGAGTCGCGCGCGCGCACGAGCTCGGTGATTGGTGAAATCATCTTCACCGGCCGTGACTTCTATGACTTCGAGGCCAAGTACCTCGGCGCAGCAGGCATCGAGCTCGCACTGCCCGCAGACGTGACCGAGGCGGAGTTTGCGGCGATCCGCGATGCAGCCGTGCTCGCGTTTGAGGTTTGCCAGTGTGCTGGACTCTCACGCATCGACTTCTTCCTCACCGAGGAAGGACCCGTGCTCAACGAAATCAACACCCTGCCCGGATTCACTCCGATCTCGATGTACCCGCGCCTGTGGGAGGCATCAGGTCTCGGGTACACCGACCTCATCACTGAGCTCGTTGAGCTCGCAATCGAGAAGCGCCCGATGTACTAATCGCCGCGCACGCGAAAGGCCCCGAGGAGAGATCCCCGGGGCCTTTCGCGTTGTCGTCGTTGCGGTGACGGCTACTTGTCGTTTGCGATCGCCATGCTATCGGCGTAGCCGGTGCACTCGCGCACCTGCGGGAGCTGCTTCGCTACCGCGGCAAGGTCGGTGACGACCGAGGTGCCACTCACCTTGTCGCCGTTCACGTAGACCTCGAGACCGGGCTCGCGGCCGTATGCTTCGAACCGGTAGAGGGGAGCCTGTGATTCGTCGATGATCCAGTCGACGTCGTTGACGTTTACGCACATGTCGGTGGTTGGCCCGCTCGTTTCGACCCCACAACGCAGCTCGACATCGGCGGGATTTCCCCACGCGCCGGTTGACTGTGCGTTGGTAGCGCGCTTTTGCAGGTCTGCGACCGTGTCTGGCAGGCGCACGATGACCTCGGCGCAGGCAGGATTATTTGCGTCGTCAGCCGCGTGCATGGGAGCGGGGCCGGCGCAGCCTGAGAGGGCGAGGGGAGCGGCAACTGCAATCAGGCCGATAGTGGCGAGCGTACGCGGGCGGCGGATCAGCGAATCAAACACAGCACCAACTCTAGCGAGCCGCGCTGGAGGAAACCCCGAGAGGCTACAGTTGCGAGTGTGATTGGCTCAGAAGACGTGACGGTTGGCGAACTTGGCGAGGCAGGTGTGCTTGCGCGCGTGCTCCGGAATCTCGGCCCTGCGACGGCAGCAAGCGTCGGCCCCGGTGACGACTGTGCGGTGTTGGCATACGTGGGCGAAAGCGTTGTGACAACCGACACGATGATCGAGGGGCCCGACTTCCGCCTTGCGTGGCATAGCGGGTTCGAACTCGGGTGGAAACTTGCGGCCACGAACCTCTCGGATGTCGCGGCGATGGGGGCGGTCCCTGTCGGGCTCACGGTTGCCTTCGCTGTTCCGCGCGATCTGCCGGTCTGTTACCTCGAAGAGGTTGCGCGCGGACTCACGGCCGCGTGCGCTGAACTGGCGCCGGGCTGCGGCGTTGTGGGCGGCGATCTCGGTCGTGCCCCGGTGCTCATGGCTGCGGTGACGGCCTTCGGTGATCTGGGACCCCAGACGCCAGTGTTGCGCTCAGGTGCGCGGGTCGGTGACGTGGTGGCCTACGCGGGCCAGCTCGGGCTCGCATGTCAGGGGCTCGCGCAGCTTTTTGCTGGCGCCACCGAGGCTGACGGCACGGCGCACTCGCGCACGCTGGGGGAATTGCGATCCGCGCACCCTGCTGCGATTGCTGCGCAGTTTGCTCCGATGCCGCCGATCGCGCTTGGCGTCGTCGCAGCACAGGCTGGCGCGACCGCAATGATGGACGTGTCAGATGGGCTTGCCCTCGATGCGTCGCGCATCGCGGCGGCGAGCGGGGTGACGGTGGCGCTGCATGCCGATCTGCTGCGCGCCGGGTTCGGTGAGCAAGGGGGCGAGGCCGTGAGCGTGCCCGCGATGTTGTTCGGCGGGGAAGACCACGGCCTGCTTGCGACGTTCCCCGCCGATGTCACGCTTCCCACTGGCTTCGTGCGGATCGGCGAGACAGTCACGCGTGAGGGCGACGAGCCGGGCACTCATCAGGCGGGCCGCTCAGTGACGACGCCCGGCGTGCTCCTCGACGGAGCGCCCGTGTCGCCAGCTGGCTGGGACCCGTATCTCGTCGTGCCGCCAGGATCGAACTAGCGCGCGCTCTCACCCTGCTGTTCGGCGTGCAGGAGGCGAAGCGCCGTCCAAATCTCGGCACGAGTATCAGGGGAGTCGATGTCACGCTGCAGGAGGCTCGCGGCAGTCCGAATCCGTGAGCGGAGCGTGTGTCGGTGCACACCGAGGTCGTCAGCGGCTGGTGAGAGCTGGCCATTGTGCGCGAGCCAGGTTTCGAGGCTTATGAGAATGGTGTCGCTGTGCCGCTCATCGTGTGCCGTGATCGGGGCGAGCAAGCCGTGCGCGCGACGCCGCGCCTCACGGCTCTTCGTGAGCAACTGCAGTACACCCGAGTGCATCGAGGGGCGATACTCAACGATGCGCGGCGCTTCGAGCGACTGCGCGTTTTCGAGCGCGCGATCCGCCTGATCGATGAGGGTCGTGAGGTCATCATGTCGGCCACGCTCGGACACGCCAGCGGCAACCTGGTTGCGATCGAGCAGGCGGCGGATCGGCGCAAGCCGCGACGTCTCACACACAATGAGCGAGCGATGATCGAGGTCACCCGAGATGACGCCGTCAATCGCGGAGTCGATCGCCGGGCGCGCGGCCCCGGAACGATCATCGAGGCTCAGTACCACGATTTGGCCACGCGGAAGCGGGGGAAGTAACTCGGCAGCAACCGAGGTTGCGAGCTCGATTTCACCAGCGGTGAGTAGCCGTAGCACCGCGGAACGAACGGCCGATTCGACACGCGCCAGATGGGGTGCGGATCGCTGCGCCCGCGAAAGGTTATCCGTGCGATCCATGCTGCGGGCGTGCACGGCAGCCTCAATGAGGCGGGTTGCCGCGCGCGAGATCGCAATGAAGGGGGTGTCATAGGGAACGCGGACGAGCGGAAGACGGTGCTCTTCGCACGCGCGAATGAGCGTCGGTGGGATGCGATCCCACCGCAGCCCGACCGCGACGCCAAGTGCCGACACGCCTGCATCAACAAGTCGCGTGACATAGGTTTCCGCGGTGCCGGGGGAGAGTGTGCCGGGGAACTGAACGCCGGTCGTGAGCAGGACGGTTCGCGGGGTGAGGAACGGGGCAGGATCGACGAGATCACTGGGATGTACCCATTGCACCGGCCGTGCACCGGCGTCGCCGCCACCACCAGCAATCACGACGAGACCCAGCTGATAGTCGTGCAGGAGATCCTCGAGAGGGATCCACGGCTGGTGGGTCAGGCTGTCAGCTGCGGGTGTGTTTGCCGGATTGGCGAAAGCTGTGTTCATCAATCTCCATTATGGCACCGCGAATCTCAGGAAAGGAAGCATACACTTATGACTAGTTACGTGGGAGCACCCCTGCGTGGCCTATCACTGACAAATGGAGGCACTTCAAACATGTCTGACGCAACCGTCATCGGCGGCCCCTCGCTGCCCCAGGAGCGCAAGCTCGTCACCAGCATTCCTGGCCCGAAGTCGCAGGAAATCATCGCTCGCAAGAACGCTGCTGTTGCAGCGGGCGTTGGCGCAGCTCTCCCCATCTCGGTCGTAGCAGGCGGCGACGGCGTCCTCGTTGACGTCGACGGCAACTCGCTCATCGATCTCGGCTCGGGCATTGCAGTTACCGGCGTTGGTAACTCAGCACCCCGCGTTGTAAAGGCTGTTCAGGAGCAGGTTGCTCAGTTCACCCACACCTGCTTCACCGTGACCCCCTACGAGGGCTACGTTGCAGTTGCAGAGAAGCTCAATGAGCTGACCCCCGGTGACCACGAGAAGCGTTCGGCGCTCTTCAACTCGGGCGCTGAGGCAGTAGAGAACGCGATCAAGATCGCTCGTCACTACACCCGCAAGAACGGCGTTGTTGTCTTCGACCACGCTTACCACGGTCGCACCAACCTCACCATGGGCATGACCGCTAAGAACATGCCTTACAAGGAGGGCTACGGCCCCTTCGCTCCCGAGCTCTACCGCGTACCGGCTTCGTACCCGTACCGTGACGGCCTGACCGGCGCAGAGGCTGCAGCACAGGCAATCAGCCAGATCGAGAAGCAGGTTGGCGCAAACAACCTCGCTGCGATCATCATCGAGCCGATCCAGGGCGAGGGTGGCTTCATCGCTCCCGCTGAGGGCTTCCTCCCCGCAATCCAGGAGTGGGCAACCGCAAACAAGGTTGTCTTCATCCTTGATGAGGTTCAGACCGGCTTCGCACGCACCGGCCAGATGTTCGCTGCGAACTTCGAGGGCGTTGTCCCCGACATGATCACCACCGCAAAGGGCATCGCAGGCGGCCTCCCGCTTTCGGCAGTGACCGGCCGCGCCGAGATCATGGACTCGTCGCACGCAGGCGGCCTCGGCGGCACCTACACCGGTAGCCCCGTTGCATGTGCAGCAGCTCTCGCAACCATCGAGACCTACCTCGAGGACGATCTCCTCAGCGAGGCAAAGCGCATCGAAGCGACCATCACTGAGGTCTTCGCAGAGCTCCAGAAGTCGGACGATCGCATCGGCGAGATCCGCGGCCGTGGCGCAATGATGGCTGTCGAGCTCGTTGAGTCGGGTTCGAAGAAGGCTAACTCGGCCCTCACCAACAAGGTTGCACAGGTTGCAGCTGACCAGGGCGTTCTCGCTCTTACCTGCGGTACTTACGGCAACGTCATCCGCTTCCTGCCTTCGCTCACCATCTCTGACGCGCTGCTTCGCGAGGGCCTCCAGGTCGTCGTTGACGCGATCAAGGCAAACTAACTTTTTCCCAACAAGGAAAGTAGGTCATTCTTATGGCTTTGAAGCCTAACGAGCAGGAACTGCTCGATCGAGTTTCTTCGGGTCTCGCAATCGGTGGCAAGTTCGAGGCATCGTCCTCGGGCGCAACCTTCGACGTGCACGATCCCGCAACCGGTGACGTCATCAAGACCATTGCTGACGCAACCGTTGATGATGCAGTTCGCGCGCTTGACGCTGCAGTAGCTGCTCAGGACGCATGGGCAGCAACCTCAACCCGTGAGCGTTCGAACATCCTTCGTCGTGCATTCGACCTCCTCATGGAGCGCAAGGAAGACTTCGCACTCCTCATGTCGATGGAGATGGGCAAGCCCATCTCTGAGGCACGTGGCGAGGTCAACTACGGCGGCGAATTCCTTCGCTGGTTCTCGGAAGAAGCAGTGCGCGTGCGCGGCGACTACCGTCCGAACCCCGAGGGCACCGGCAACATTGTTGTCTCGCACCAGCCTGTCGGCCCCTGCTACTTCATCACCCCGTGGAACTTCCCGCTGGCAATGGCGACGCGTAAGATCGCGCCTGCGCTTGCAGCTGGTTGCACCGTCGTTGTGAAGCCTGCAGCACTCACCCCGCTCACCACCATCTTCTTCGTGCAGCTGCTCGAAGAGGCTGGCGTGCCCGCAGGTGTTGTCAACGTTGTTCAGACCAGCAAGTCGAGCGCTCAGTCGAGCGCACTGCTCAGCGACAGCCGCCTCCGTAAGCTCTCGTTCACCGGCTCGACCCCGGTTGGCGTAAAGCTTCTCGAAGCAGCAGCGCAGAACGTTCTCCGTACCTCGATGGAGCTCGGCGGCAACGCTCCCTTCGTCGTGTTCGAAGACGCAGACATCGATGCAGCAGTCGAGGGCGCAATGCTCGCGAAGTTCCGCAACATCGGTCAGGCTTGCACCGCAGCTAACCGCATCATTGTGCACGAGTCGGTTGCTGACGAGTTCGCAGCGAAGATTGCAGAGCGCGTCAACAAGTTCTCGATCGGCCGTGGCGCTGACGAGGGTAACGACATCGGCGCACTCGTCGACGGCAAGGCAGTGGCAAACACCGCTCGCCTCGTTGCAGACGCAGTTGACACCGGTGCAACCGTTGTCGCTGGCGGCGAGATCATTGAGGGTGCTGGCAACTTCTTCCAGCCCACCGTGATTGACAAGCTCAGCAAGCAGTCGGCAATCATGCGCGAAGAGATCTTCGGCCCGGTTCTCGGCATCATCCGCTTCTCCACTGAGGACGAAGCAGTTGAGATCGCGAACAACACCGAGTACGGCCTCGTGAGCTACGTGTTCACCGAGAACCTTGCTCGTGGCCAGCGCATGATCGAGAAGCTTCAGAGCGGCATGATGGGCCTCAATACTGGCCTCGTCTCGAACGCTGCAGCGCCCTTCGGTGGCATGAAGCAGTCGGGCGTCGGCCGTGAGGGTGGCTTCGAGGGCATCCACGAGTTCCTCGCAACGAAGTACACGCTCATCCCGCGTTAATTCTTCGCCTAGTCAACGGGCGGTCTTGCATCGAGTCATCGGTGCGGGGCCGCCCGTTTTCTGTTGCGCGGTGTGCCGCTGTGCCGCTGTGCTGGTCGTTGGGTGGGGCGCCAACTCCTCGAGAATGGCCGTTTCTTCCGAGACTGACGCTTTCATACGCATGAAAGGGGACTTTTCGGCAGAAACGGTCGATTTCGCGGGGTTGGGTCGCGAGAAGTGTTTGGGCGTGCGCCAGCGTGCTGAGGTGCGGGTGGCTAGCAGCGCGTCTTGAAATGTCAGTGGTCGGACGTAGCGTAGGAAACAGGCGCACATCGTCGGCTGAGTACAGAGGAGGGCGTTTATGAGGTTCATTCGAAACGCCTGGTGGCTCACCGTAGAGTTCATCGCAAACCGGTACTTGTTCATCGAGATGGCTCCCTGGGTGTTGCCGCTCATTGGTGGCCCGATGGTGTCAACCCACGTCGGGGAGAGCTTCGATGCGTTCTGGTTCTGGCTGGGGGTCGCTCTCATTGCGGTGGGCACGTTTCCGCTCGCAATTCGCCAGTATTTTCTGCGCCATATTCAGAAGAAGCAAGATGAACAAGATGCCCGGGAGCGTGCAAGTCTGCGTTTGGTTTCGCGCATGGTGCCACTCCTCTCGGCGATGGAGACCGCGGGGCCCCGCGACCGCCATCGACTGCGGGACCAAGCATTCGAGGAGATCGTGGCACAGCTGGTGAAGACTGCGTACCCAGGAGCACTTGGCTATCGGGTAACGCTCTTCGAGTTGGGGCGTGACGGGCGGGGAAACGTGCAAATGCGTCCAGTCGCAAGTGCTGGGCGCGAAGATCGGCCACGGGCACACGACGATGGAGATGACGTCTTTGTGGGGATGATGAGTCTGCTTACGGGCGATAGTGATTCCCTCAGCAAGCGGAAAGTCGTCGGAAACGAGTACACCAGCTTCGCAGCAGTGTCTGTGTCGCGGGGTGACCAGGTATTCGGAATTCTCACGGTCGACACGACGTCTGAAACTGACCTGTTCGAGGTCGATGAAGCAAACCTCATCCCGATTGCCGACGTGCTCGCCGAATACTATGCCGCGGCAAATCGGAAGCATCACACCCGTAGGGGAGCACTTTTCAAACTGGGGATGTATTCTGTGGGTAACGTTTTTAGTCAGAGAGGGAGCGGATCATGACCTTCACGCCAATGCCATATCGCCTCTCGCCAGAGACCTTCGCCGCGCGTCAGCAGAACCGAGAGGCGAAGCTTAACCAGACCTTCGACGAAACGGTGCGCGAAGTGCGACGTGAGCGCAAGGCAGCTCAAAAGATGCAGCTTCGGAAGATCATTCGACGTTACTCAGTTGGGCGCGCAACAGACCGTTAGCTTCTTGACAGATCATGCCGTCGCTGCGCTTTCGGCCGACTCGGCCCACCACACGGCGGTCTCACCGTACGACTTCTTCTTGAACAGGACTAGGCCAGCGGGCCACGTAGGCTCTGGCGAGCGGCTCGAACGTTCCACCATGATGAGCGCTTGCGGGCGAAGCCGCAGTGCGACAGCCTCGAGGTTTTCGACGAGTTCTGCCTCGCCAAGGTCGTAGGGCGGGTCGATAAACACCACGTCCCACAACGGGGTCTCAGCGCAGCCTGCAAGGTAGCTGGCCGCTGCCTGGCGGTGAACGTCGATACGAGGTGCGGATCCGCGCAGCGACGCCTGAATCTTCGTCGCATTTCGTGCAACGATTTGCGCCGCAGGCCCGTGTTTCTCGACAAGATCGAGTTCGGCAGCACCGCGACTGATGGCCTCAAACCCGAGTGCGCCAGAACCGGCGTACAAGTCAAGGACATTGACGCCCTTGAGCATGTCCCAGGCTTCAAGACTCGAAAAGAGTGCCTCACGTACGCGGTCACTCGTTGGCCGAGTGCCTGCCTTGGGGACGTCGAGCGTGAGCGAGCCGGCTGCTCCTGCGATGATTCTGGTCACACCTCAAGTGTATTTCAGTTCGAGACGACGAACCGTTCGCGCAGCGCGTCGATGCGGCACTTGCTGAGTCCGAGCCCCTCGGTGAAGTAGCCCTGCATTGACCCGAAGCGCTGTTCAACTTCACCCAATGCGGCATCGAGGAAGCTGTCCTGCACGGACAACACTGGGAGCAAGAGATCAGGATCAATGCCAGCCGCGGCGGCCTTGTCGAGTAACGGCCGAAGCGCAGGAAGTAGATCGACGTTCGTCTGCAGGTAGTCGGCGCGCACCGTCTCATCTTCTGCTCCGAGGAGTAGAAGTAGTGCGGCAGCTGCCCAGCCGGTGCGGTCTTTGCCAGTCGTGCAGTGGAACAGCGCGGTGCGAGTTTCGCCAGGCTCGGACAGCGTCTCGAAGAACGTCCGGTACGCCCACCGCGCGGAAGGCTGCGAGACGATATCGCAGTAGGAATGTTCGAGCATCGAGACCGCTTTGCCGCTAGCGAGCATCGCATTCGTTGCGGCAGGATCCGTATCCAGCATCGCCATGCTTGCGGCGAGATCAACCGGGCTATCTGCGAGGACATCGAGATTCACGAGATCTATACCGGCTGGCAGACGGTCTGGCTGCGCCGCGCATTCGCCTTTGGTGCGCAGATCAAACACCAGCCTGATTCCGAGATCTGTGAATGCCAGGCCATCAGCGTCGGACAGGTGCGCGAGGGTCGCTGAACGGAAAATCACACCGTCACGGATTCGCCCACCTGACACCTCAAGGCCACCAAGCGTGCGCATGTTCGGCGCGGTCGCGAGAGAAACTGTGCGGTGCGGATGCTGGCTCATGTGGCGTCCCTATCTCGATTGTTCTGAGTCTTGTGCTGAGAGTGTAACGAATGCGGGTGATTATGCGGCGTGCGGCAAGCTGTCAATATCCTGACCCGCTGACCGCGTAGCCTGGAGGCATGGTTTCCGTCACGCTCGATTCCGGCATCGCAGACGTGGTCGGCGCGCGCACCGCGAAGGCGCTTGAGAAGGCGTTCGCGATCCGCACCGCCCGTGAATTGCTTGATCATGTACCGCGCCGGTACTCGAAGCGTGGCGAGCTGACGCCGTTGAATTCGCTCCCGATTGGTGAACAGGTTGCGGTTGTCGCGCAGGTGCTCGACGTGCGTGAGCGGCGCATGCAGCGACGCAATGGCGTGCTGACCGAGGTGCGGATCACCGATGGCGTCGGCACCCTCGCGCTCACGTTCTTCAACCAGAAGTGGCAAGCAGAAAAGCTCAAGCCCGGCGTGCGCGGAACGTTCGCCGGCAAAGTGAATGCGTACCAGGGCCGCTTGCAGCTGCAGCATCCTGATTATCAGCTGTTCGATGACCCAGATGAGGCCCCGGGTGCCGAGTTGCTTGATGAAGCAGCGGCGAAGGCGTGGTCTGAAACTCCGGTACCGATTTACCCAGCGACGTCGCAGGTGCCGACGTGGACGATCCAGAGCTCCGTGGAGCTCGTGCTCGATGCACTTGGCCCGATTGAAGATCCGCTCCCGGCCGAGGTGCAGCGTACCGAAGGTATCTTGCCGCTCGGCCAGGCGATCGAACTCATCCACCGCCCGAAGCGGGACGCTGACTGGCAGCGCGCGCAGCAGAGCCTGCGTTTCCGCGAGGCGTTCGACCTGCAGCTCGCGCTCCTTGCGCGACGCATGCGGATGCAGATTGCTGAGAGTCGGGCGCGCAGCGCGGTGAGCGGCGGCCTGCTCGACGCGTTCGATGATGCGCTGCCGTTCTCACTCACGGGCGATCAGCGCGCGGTGGGTCAGGTGATCCGCGCTGAAATGGATTCGGAACGCCCCATGCACCGCCTGCTCCAGGGCGAGGTGGGTTCGGGCAAGACGCTCGTGGCGTTGCGCGCGATGCTCCAGGTCGCTGAGGACGGCGGCCAGAGCGCAATGCTTGCACCGACCGAGGTGCTGGCAGGGCAGCATTTTCGCTCGATTGTCGAGGCGCTCGGCCCGGATCTCACCGCGAGGCTCAACCCAGTGTTGCTCACCGGCAAGATGCCTGCGGCTGAGCGCAAGCGCGCGCTATTGTCACTCGCGTCTGGGACAGCGCGGATCGCCGTCGGTACCCACGCGCTTCTCAGTGACACGGTGTCCTTCTACGACCTTGGTCTCATCGTCGTCGATGAGCAGCACCGGTTCGGTGTGGAGCAGCGTGAGACTCTGCGTCAAAAGGGTGCGCAGCCGCACGTTCTCGCGATGACAGCAACGCCGATTCCGCGCACGATCGCGCTGACGGCCTTTGGTGATCTCGAAACGCTGACGATCCGTGAGCTGCCGCCTGGACGCCAGGGAATTGAGACGTTTGTTGTGCCGGAGCTTGAGATGCCGCGGCGCGCGGCACGCGTGTGGGCACGGTCTGCCGAAGACATCGCATCCGGTCGCCAGGTGTACGTGGTGTGTCCCGCGATCGAACCTGGCGGCAAAGCAGAGGATCCCGAGGCTGCGTCACCTGAAGACGCAGAAGACGGTAAGGCAGCAAAGCCCATGGCAAACGTCATGGAGACCGTGGCGTGGCTCCGTTCGATGCCGCAGTTTGAGGGCATGCAGATCGAAGCGCTTACGGGTGCGATGCCGAGCGATGAAAAAGACCGTGTCATGGGGGAGTTCTCCAGCGGGCGCACCAACATCCTTGTCGCCACGACCGTCATCGAGGTCGGCGTCAACGTACCGAACGCATCAATCATGATTGTGCGGGACGCGGATCGCTTCGGCGTCTCCCAGCTCCACCAGTTGCGCGGCCGTGTCGGTCGTGGCGAGCATCCCGGTCTGTGCCTGCTGATGACCACTGCTGAACAGGGCACCAAAGCCCGAGAGCGGATCGAAGCAGTCGCCGCTACGAGCGATGGCTTCGTGCTCGCTGAGATCGACCTGGAGCTGCGTCGAGAGGGCGACATTCTCGGTACGGTGCAGTCGGGTAACGGTTCAACCCTGAAGCTGCTTCGTGTCACGAAGGACGGTGACATCATCGCCCACGCGCGTGACGTTGCCGAAGCATTGCTCGCAGCCGACCCTGCGCTGACGGAGCATCCAATTCTCGCCGCCCGATTGGTGCAGTACGGCGAGAGTGGAAGGCTCGAAAACCTCGCAAAGTCCTGACCAGGGAAAGAACTCTGCCCGGAGGCCCGGGGTCTCTGGTACCCAGGTACTACGGACAGAATCCCTCAGGGGGATCCGCGCCCCACCTCCCTCTGCCTAACGTGTCTATTACGCACCCATGCGAAAGGACACCCGATGATCGAAGCACGAGGCCTTACCAAGCTGTACGGCAGCAAGACAGCGCTCGAAGACGTGAGCTTCGACATTCGGCCGGGGCAGGTTACCGGCTTCCTCGGCCCGAATGGAGCAGGCAAGTCGACGTCCATGCGCCTCATGCTCGGACTCGACCGGCCCACCGCGGGCACCGTGACGATTGCGCGCAAGAACTTCACCCGCTCGACGGCCCCACTCGCAGAGGTGGGGGCACTGCTTGACGCAAAAGGTGTGCATCCTGGACGATCAGCGCGCAGCCACCTCCGTGCGCTCGCCGCGACACATCGCATTCCAGACTCCCGCGTAGACGCCGTACTTGAACAGGCCGGCCTGACAGAGGTCGCGCACAAACGGGTCGGTGGGTTCTCGCTTGGCATGGGGCAGCGGCTCGGAATCGCAGCCGCGCTGCTGGGTGATCCGCACACGGTGATCTTGGATGAGCCGGTGAACGGTCTTGATCCTGACGGCGTGCTGTGGGTACGACGCCTGCTACGTCAGCTCGCATCGGAAGGGCGCACGGTTCTGCTGTCGAGCCACCTCATGAGCGAGATGGCACAGACGGCAGATCACCTCATCGTGCTCGGCAAGGGCAAGGTCGTAGCAGACGCACCGATTGGTGAGCTACTCGCGTCATCCCACCAGGCAAGCGTCACGGTTGGGAGTCCCGAAGCAGCAAAGCTCGTGGCGATTCTCTTGGACGCGAGCACACCGGGGAATGCGCCACATATTGACTCACTTGGCGAGTACCGCTTTACCGTCACCGGTATGAGCGCAGCGACGGTCGGCGCGTGTGCGGCAAACGCGGGCATCGCATTGCACGAGCTCACGCCAGTGACGGCAACCCTCGAAGACGCCTATCTCGCGATCACACGAGACGTCCTCGAATACGAGACCGTCTAACGCTCACACCGTGACACCCAGTAACGCGCAGCACCCAGCAACGAAAGCAGCAATGTAGCGATGACCACACCAACCAGCACTGCACCAATTTCCTCCAGCACGGTGTCTCGCCCAGTAGGGATTCTTGCGAAGGGGCTCACTGAAGCACCAAAGTTGAACTTTGGGGGAGTGATCCGCTCAGAATGGATCAAACTCAGCTCACTCCGCAGCATTCGTATCATCGTGCTCCTTACGCTGATCGGCGGCATCGCCCTCAATCTGCTCATCGCCCTGGTCGCAAGCTCCGAGTTTGGAATGGACGGGCTCTCCCAAGCGGGCGACGCCATGCACCAGACCTACCTACTCACAGTCGCGACCTTCGCCTCGCCCTTCATGGCTTTGGTGTTCGGCGCACTCGGCGTATTCGCTATTGGCTCCGAATACTCCAGCGGGATGATCCTCTCCACGCTCATAGCCGTACCCGGTCGCAAGGCGGTCTTTGCCGCGAAGACAATCGTCACCGCAATACTCGCGCTCGGCATGGGGCTCATCCTCACGCTGGTATCGCTCGGTATCGCCGTACTCACGTTCCCCGCAACAGGAGACCAGGTGTTCTCTGTCCCCGTGATTTCCGGAGTACTCGGCACCGCACTCTTCCTCACCCTCATTACGACCTTTGCCCTCGGAGTTGCAGCACTCCTGCGTTCCACAGCCGGTGGCATCGTCGTGGTCGTCGGAATCATGTTCGTTCTTCCCATTGCCATTGGCATCCTTGCCGGACTCAGCACATGGGAATGGCCTTACGAACTCTCCCGCTACCTCCCAGACCACCTCGGCGCGACCCTCTCCCAGGGAATCCAGGACCCAGAACTCAGCTCGGAGTCGTTCGGATACTGGAAAGCGCTCCTCTGCATGATCGGCTGGGCCGCAATTACGCTCATCCCCGCAGGCGTTCTGTTCACCAAACGTGACGCACGATAAGCCACTCACTAAGGTGAGAATGTGACCCAACAGCCCCAGCCAACGATCTCACTCAACACTGAGGAGATTCGGCTCCCGCGCCCGCCAGGATTCATCCGGCGGGCGCTCGCCGCACACCCACTCGCCGTCGACATATTCATCGTCGTCTGGTTCGTTATCGGCTGTCTCATGGGCATCGGACTAGACGTCGTCGACGCGTCCTTCGTGAGTGACCCCGCCACAGGTGAAATCATCGCCGACAGTCCGCTCCCCGGCTATCTCACCTGGCCATGGTGGCCATTCGCCGTTCTCCGTATCGCCATCATTGCTGCAGCGCTCCTGTTCCGACGCAAGTACCCACTACTCGCGCTCGCCGCAGGCGTGGTGGCGAGCTTTGGTGATCATGGAATTCAGTCACTCGCGACAGGCATCGCGCTGATCTTCTTGCTCTACGCGGTTCCGGTGTACCGCAGTGCCCGGGCTGGCTGGGCTGGGTACGGGATCGTCATGCTGGGCACGGTACTGCAGTACTGGATGACCCCGGACCCCAATAGCGCGTCGGGTTCACTGGTCGTTGCAATGGGGCCGAGTCATAAGAGTCTTGGCGAGTTCATTACCCTCATGCTCATCTCTGCTGCTTGGATGCTTGCTGTGTTGCTCGCCGGCATCAATATTGGTAATCGGCGCCGCTACGTCGATGCGATTCTTGATCGTGCTCACCAGCTCGCTCGCGAACGCGAACAGCTCGCACAGCTTGCTGTTGCCGAGGAGCGTTCACGTATCGCCCGCGAGATGCACGACATCGTCGCGCACTCCGTGTCTGTCATGATCGCGCTCTCTGAGGGGGCGTCACGTGCAGTGACCGCTTCGCCTGAGGCTGCGGCAAACGCGATGCAACGGAGCGCAGAGACCGGCAGGACCGCGCTAGCGGAAATGCGTCGATTGCTCGGGGCTATTACCCCGAACAACGGTCAAGCTGAAATGACTCCGACACCTGGGCTGAGTGATCTGCCTGGGCTGATCCGCGACTTCAACGATGCGGGACTGCGCGTCACCCTCGTTACCGAGGGCGACGAGACCGGCGACCGGGGCCAAGGGCTCGCGATCTACCGAGTCGTGCAGGAGTCGCTCACCAACGTGTTGCGATACGCGGGAAGCGGAGCGCAGGTGGAAGTGCGGATCTCGCATGGCCCGAACCTGACACAGGTCTCGGTGCGAGACTTCGGCTCTGTCGGGATGCAGCCACCCGTCACTGGCGTTGGATCAGGGCGAGGCCTGCAAGGGCTGCGGGAGCGCACCCGTATGTTCGGCGGAACGCTTGAGGCAGGGCCGGTGCCCGACGGTCGCGGGTGGCTCGTGCGCGCGGAGATCCGCGCAGACTCAGGTGCAAAGAACGCCAGCTAAGTGACCGGGCAGCGGCCAGCAAGCAGCGGGCAGTAGGCAGTAAGCAGTAATCAGCAGAAAGAAGGCGGCGAACGAGCGCGCCGCAGCGAAAGCGTGCGCAATGCGCTGCGCACTGCGAGAATGAAATCTACGAACGAAGGAATCAGCGTGACCGAAAGCACCATTAACGTAATGCTGGTCGACGACCAGGAGCTCATCCGAACAGGGTTCAGCTTGGTACTCATGGCCGAGGCTGGCATCACGGTCGTGGGAGAGGCCTCCGATGGACGCGAGGCGCTAGCAACCCTTGCGCGGCTGAGCGGTGAGGGGTCGTCGTGTGACGTAGTCCTCATGGACGTGCGAATGCCGGGTATGAATGGCATCGAGGCGACTGAGCGAATCGTTCAGGAGTTCCCTGACGTGCGCGTGCTCGTGCTCACGACATTCGACCTCGATGAGTACGCGATCGGTGCGATCCGTGCTGGTGCGAGCGGCTTCCTGCTGAAAGACGCGCGACCCACCGAGCTTGTTGACGCGATTCGACGCGTTGCTGCCGGTGACGCCGCCATGGCCCCCGCGGTGACGCGCCGCATGCTTGAACAGATGCAGGCAGGTGACGGTGGAGCACTGCTCGGCGACGCACAAACCTCCGCAGCTGATAGCACCGCACTCGATATCCTGACCGACCGCGAACGCGATGTCCTCGCGCTCATCGCAACCGGGCGAAACAACGCCGAGATTGGCGCGGATCTCTTCCTCTCTGAATCCACCGTGAAGACCCACGTTGGGCGAATCCTCGCAAAGCTTGAACTTCGAGACCGCGTCCAGGCAGTCATTTTCGCACGAGATCACGGCCTGTAATCAGCATGAGTGATGGTCGGGGTCATATGCTCTTAGGTATGAAGAAGATTGCAGTGGTACCCGGATCGTTCGATCCGATCACTCTCGGTCACCTTGACGTGATCCGCCGAAGTGCGGAGCTGTTTGACGAGGTGCACGTTCTCGTCGTGCACAATCCCAGCAAGGCAGCAATGCTGCCGATCGCTGAGCGCGTGAACCTCATCAAGAAGTCACTCAATGAAACGCCTGGCATGCCTGACAACATCATTGTTGCTTCATGGTCGGTAGGGCTGCTCGTTGATTACTGCACCGAGGTGGGCGCGTCTGTGCTCGTCAAGGGCATCCGTTCGCAGATTGACGTCGCATACGAAACCCCGATGGTGCTGATGAACCGCAGCCTCGCGGGCGTAGAGACGATCTTCATGCTTCCCGATCCCGGGCACGCACACGTATCGAGCACGCTGGTGCGTCAGGTAGCTGAGCTTGGCGGCGACGTCAGTGGCTACGTTCCCGCACCCGTATCGCGGTTCCTTGAAAAGGCAAGGCTTGCATAATGGCTCAGAAAAACCCCTACCTCATTGAGGTACGCGACCTGATGGGTCGCCCCGGTGAGATGCGCGAGCGCGAAATCACGGTCGTCGCACCCGAAACTTTTGGCGAGGCGCTCGCCCAGGTTCGTGAGGGCAGCGAGATTGAGATCGACCTCAAGCTCGAGTCGGTTCACGAGGGTGTCCTCGTTACTGCCGACGTAAACACGACGATGGACGCTGAGTGCGGACGCTGCCTTGAGACATTCGCCACGCCGTTTCATGTCGAAATCCAGGAACTTTTCGCGTATACTCCCAGTGAGGCCGAAGAAAGCTTGGTTCAAGGAGATCATGTAGATCTCGAACCGACGCTTCGAGACGCGGTTGTGCTTGCACTGCCGTTTCAACCTATGTGTCGCCCCGACTGCCCGGGACTCGATCCCGAGTCTGGTGAGTTGCGTGACGTAGAGGATGAAGGATCGCATGGCGGGATCGTAGATCCGCGCTGGGCAGCTCTGGCCGGTTTCACTGAAACCGTGACTGAGCCCGTCGAAGCTGCAGAATCAAATGGTTCGGGTTTACCTGAATCTGACTAAGGAAAAGAGAACATCATGGCTGTTCCCAAGCGGAAGATGTCGCGCTCTAACACCCGCCACCGCCGTTCGGCGTGGAAGGCTGTTGCGCCCAAGCTGGTAAAGACCGTTGAGAATGGCCGTACCGTGTACAGCCTGCCCCACCGCGCACGCGTAGTTGAGGACGCACAGGGCAACGCTCTGTTCCTCGAGTACAAGGGCCGCAAGGTCGCAGACGCCTAAGTCTCACGTGAACGGGAAAGAACATTCGATCCCGGGGAACGCGAAGACTGCGTCTCACGCAGAAGGTGTAAAGCCGTCGGACTCCTCTCAGAGTGAGTTCGGCGGCTTTCTCCGTCCCTTCAACGTTGACGTAGACCCCGGGCTTCTAGAACTTGCACTGACTCATCGTTCGTGGGCGTTTGAGCATGATCATGCTCCGCACAACGAGCGACTCGAATTCCTGGGGGACTCGATCCTCGGGCAAGCGGTGACAGTAAAGCTGTACAACGACTACCCAGCCCTGCCTGAGGGCGAGCTGGCGAAGCGACGTTCAGCTTTGGTGTCAACGGTTGCACTCGCTGAGATTGCGCGCGGCCTGAACCTTGGCGAATCCCTTCGCCTGGGCAAGGGTGAGGCGAAGAGCGGTGGCCGCGACAAAGATTCAATCCTTGCCGACACGGTTGAAGCCGTGATTGGTGCGGTCTTCCTGTCGACGACGCCTGCAATTGCCAACACGTTCGTGCTCGACCTCGTTGCGCCGCTGTTTGCCGATCGGAAGCGCTTTACCAAGGCGCTCGATCCGAAGACGCTGCTCCAACAGGAGGCCGCAAAGCGTGGCGAACCGCACCCCACCTACGAAACCATGGGTGCTGGCCCCGATCACGATCGTCGCTTTGTGGCGCGCGTGAGCCTCGGCGGCATTCGTGGCCGTGGCGAGGGCACGAGCAAGAAGACGGCAGAACTCGCTGCGGCGCGTGATGCTGTCGAACAGCTTCAGGCACGCGCGGCAAAGCGAAAGCGCCGCTAAGTGCCTGAACTTCCCGAGGTTGAGGTCGTCCGGGCCGGGCTTGCGCCCGCGGTGGACGGCGCTCGCATCGTCGGCGTCGAGGTGCTCGACGGCCGCGCACTGAAACGGCATGTGCCGATGGTGGGCGACGACGGGCGCGGTGGGCACGGCGTGACACTCACGTCGGAGGCTGCTGCGATCCGCGCCGCCGACTTCGAGCGCCGGCTGACCGGTGTCGTGCTCGGTGCGCCAGCGCGACGCGGGAAGTTCATGTGGATACCGGTCGCGAGTGAGCGCGGGGCGTCAGGCCTCGCGCTTCTCGCGCATCTGGGGATGAGCGGGCAGATGCTGCTGCGGGCGCATGAGGCCGCTGATGATCGGCACGTGCGGATCCGCATCTGGATCGATCATCCCGAGCATGGCGAGCTGCGATTAGATTTCGCGGATCAGCGACTCTTCGGCTCGCTCGCCCTCGACGAGCTTGTGCCGACCGATGATGGCGCTCCCGGCGGCTTCGTTGGCAACGGTCTGTTGCGGGGTGCTGGTGAGGCGAGCGCTGGCGGCGCACCGGTCGCTCCCGCGCTGATTCCTGCGCAGGCGGCGCATATTGCGCGCGATCCGCTCGATCCGGCGTTTGACGATGCGCGCTGGGTTGAGCGTGTGCGTTCGCGCGGGACCGGTGTGAAGGCACTGCTGCTTGACCAGGCCGTCGCGAGCGGCATCGGCAACATCTATGCTGATGAGTCGCTGTGGCGTGCTCGCCTGCACCCTGAAACTCCCGGGCGCGCGGTCGGCCTACGCAAGGTACGTGAGCTGCTCGGGCATGTGCGCGAGGTGCTCGGTCAGGCGCTCAGCGAGGGCGGCACGAGTTTCGACGAGCAGTACGTCAACGTGAATGGCCAGGCTGGTTACTTTGCGCACTCGCTGAATTCATATGGGTGCACCGGCGAGCCGTGCAATCGCTGCGGCACGGCGATCAAACGAATTCCGTTTGCTGGTAGGTCTTCCCATTTCTGTCCGAGGTGCCAAAGCTTGGCCCGTTAGTAGTATTTTGCCCTGATCAAGTCACTATTCCAACCTGAACCTCAGGTAGCTCCACATGTCCCCTGTGAGCTCCGAGCACCCGGTTTCCCGGGCTGCGTGACGTTCGCTGGATGGGGTCTTGCGCCTGTCGCCACGAAGTAGCTGGGGGAGACCACGCCGCGATCGGCGCGCAGCCGACGCCGCTGTCGGGCCGGGGTCTTCGCTACTGCGATGCTCGTCGTGTTCATGCCCATTACACTATTCGGGTGTCGGAGCCCGAGCGTAACTTAGCCTCTGAGAGCCCGACAGAGCGTGTGCTATGGTTATTTTGCCTTGATCGCATACTGGGTTCTCACTCTTGAGAGCACCACTCAGCGGACGTGATCGATTGGCGTGATCGGTGCAGGTGAGTCGATCCGGCGCAGGCTCGGCCAGGGGCTGTTCTGAGAAGAGAAGTGGCAGGCCGCACTGGGGTAACCCGCGGCATATACCGAGGGGTCTCCGCGCCTCTCGGTGAAGCAGAGCGGACTAGAACGTGTATCCGCTCGCAAACCACCAACCTTCAAAGAGATAAAGTGGCCACCACCCCGACGCTGACGACTCGCGATGACGAGACTCGGAACGGCAAGGCCACCGGCCCCGCTGGATACGGTGCTCTCGCGCCAGCGGACGCGGCCCGCTATCTCGGTGTCGGATACTCGACTCTCAAGAAGCGGCGCAGCGAAGGAACTGGCCCTCGGTATGCCAAGATTGGCGGTTGCATTCTCTACCGGCCGTGTGATCTCGAGGCTTTCCTTGCCGAGCAGCTAGCGTCCTAGACGTCTTCGGATGAAACGTTGTAGGCGTGCTCTCCGCCGCTCGGTTGGCACCTGTCGTGATCGCGACAGTTGAGGGCGGGAGACTGTGGATACGCTTTTCGCCTGGCACTCTGGCGGTATTGAGTAGTTCACGAGCTGCCACAACGCGTGCACCGCCCCTGCTCAGAAACAGAACTATGAGAACCCCGCAAGCGCCGATGGGGGTCTCCTTCTTTTGGCGTGGTCTCAATAAAAATCAGCCCGCGCCTTGCGGCAACGGGCTGATCATGATGCGAACAAATCCATCGTACTTCGGCCTGCTCGCGGGGACTGCTCATTCGACGTGCGTGCTTGTTGGCGAGCATGCGACCCTTTTACGCCTCGACGCACGCGGCCCACGGGGTGCTCGACGAAGAAGTCCTGCAATGACAGAGCTATTGATCGCGCTCCCTCAGTCCCTGTCAGTCGGTCGTGTCCGATCTAAATGGCAAAGACGGCTATTCCATTTTGGAGCTCGGTAGCGGACGGGCGCTCCGGATCTTTTATTTCGAAGATCTTGAGGCGTTGGCGAAGTCGCTCGTCCCTTCGGGCGACTGACGCCATCTTAACGCGAGCATTTCTCAGACGAAACGCTCGGAGAGCTACCTCAGGTCTTCAGACGTGCCCGCCGGGCTCTGGATGCCATGCTCAGGGCACACGAACGGATCCTCGCGCCGTGCTCGTCGGAGTTGTAAGCCTGGTCAGGCCTACAGTCACCTCCGTACACCGAGCACGTCCGGTACTCGTCGTTGGCAGACACCCGCACGGGTACACCGTTCAGGTCCCCGACCTCGCGATACTCCACGACTGAGCCTAGACGTTGGGTTCTAGTTGCCGTCAAGCTTCTTCGTTGCCTGTCCACGTTGAAATCTGAGTACTTCCTGGCGTGGAAGCTAAGAAGGCGTGCTCCGGGTGGGAGAATGGCAGCATTGTGCCCGGCCCACCCGTGTACTCACAAATCTCGCCGATCATTGGTGCGCGAGCAACAAGAAGAGGAACTCCTGTATGAAGGCCAGCCCGATGTATCTGCTTGACTCGTTGTCAAACAACGACGTCACGTTCTTCATCCCGCCCTACCAACGTAACTATGAGTGGGCAACGGAAAATTGCAAGGTGCTGCTTGCGGATGTCGAAAAGGTCACGGACTCCAACCTGAAGAACGTGCGGACTGAGCACTTCTTCGGCAGCATCGTCTACGTAGTCGAAGACTCAGGCTTCGGAGTTCCCGCCAAGTATGTCCTTACTGACGGCCAGCAACGCATCACCACGACGATGCTGCTCTTGATGGCTCTACGCGATAGCATCGAGGACGAAAAGTTTCAGACAGAGATCCAGCGACGATACCTTCAGAATGATCGTGCAGACGAGGACGTCGAGTACAAGATCAAGTTGAAGCAGGTTGAGACCGACTGGGAAGCCTATATGCGACTTGTGCTGCGCAGCGAGGTCGATGCGAAACACAAGAATACCGCCGTTCACCACAACTACCAGTTTTTCCGTAAGGCGCTTGAGTCGATGAGCGATGAGCGTAAGAAGAATTTGCTGACGATGGGGCTTTCTAAGTTCAGTATTATCTCGATCCAACTCGAACCAGAGCGCAACCCATGGGAAAACCCACAAGAGATCTTCGAGTCGATGAACTCGCTCGGCAAGCCGCTCTCACTTGCTGATCTCGTCCGCAACTATCTGCTCATGGGCAAGAGCAGTCAGGAGCAGACTGAACTGTACAACGGGTATTGGCTTTCTCTCGAAAAGCGTCTGCCCGGTCAGCTGTCCGAGTTTATTCGCGACTGGATGCAGGCAGACCAGCACCGGAGCTTCAAGGTTGCACGAGAGAGCAACTACAAAGAGCTGTATGGCTCCTTCAAGGAGATCGTGCGTGGGCGAAGTGTCGAGGCGCTCTTCGAGAGCTTCGTTCGGTACTCTCACCCCTACGCCGTGATCTGCGGTCTTGAACAAACTGGTGTGCATCGTGTCGATCAAGCCATCTCTGACCTAAACGTGATCGGCGTCAATCCTGCGTACTCGTATCTGACGGAAGTCTTGGCAGCCTGGGAAGAGAAGCTGCTGAGCGACGGCGAAGTCATCAGCGTGCTCACCGGGTTCCGCACCTATCTGCTGCGCCGACGCGTGCTTGGCATGACTCAAGCTGAGAACAAGTTCTATCCCGTTCTCGGCTCTAGACTTGCTGAGCTCTACGACTCAGAGGACATCTCTGACACTCTGTATAGCCAACTCTCTTCTCAGGAGTATGCGCTCCGTGTTCCGAACGACGACGAGATGGGTGCTCGTCTTCGGGGCATGAACTTCTACAACCTAGGCCGCTCGAGGAACTACCCGCGCCTACTGTTGTCGATGGCAGAAGAGTCACTTACTAAGTCGCGCCCGCAGTGGGATGACACACATTTGCAGCTCGAGCACATCATGCCGCAGAAGCTTAGTGCGGACTGGACCCGAGCTCTCGGCGACGAAGCTGAAGAAGTTCACCAGGAGCTAGTGAACAACATTGGCAACATCACGCTGATCCGCCACAACCAGGAGCTCGGCAACAAGGGATTCCCTGAGAAAAAGAAGACCTACGAAGGCCAGTCTGGCCTGCAGGTCACTCAGAATCGCATCCTCGACCGCGAAGTGTGGGACGGACCCGCGATCCGGCGTCGACGCGATTACATCATCAATCTGCTACTGCAACAGATCCTCGAACTTCCGGCTCGCTTCAAGAGGGCAAGTAACTGGAATCAGAACGATCGAGCTTCCGCGCAGTTTGCCTCACGCGAGACGCTGAATCAGCTCATCGGAGAGACTATCGAGTTCATCGCGAACCCGATGCTTACCGCTCACGTCGTCAGTGATTCCAAGGTGCTTTTCGAAGGAGCTGAGTGGTCGCTTGGCCCGCTCACTAAGGTGCTCAAGGAGCGCAGCGGAGCTAAGATTAGCCAGTCCAGCAACTTCCACGGTGCCTCGAACTGGAGCTGGGACGGAACCCGCCTTCTCGACCTCGAGATCTAATCAGTCCCGAGCGCCGAAGGGGCACCCAGTGATCCACGAACTACTACGGCTACAGCGAGGCGCAGCTGCGCGCGGGGTACGGCTACAGATGCCCTGCCCTTCGATGAGTAAATGATGATTTAGCCGGCTCCGGTTTGCACAGGCCCCCGTGACGTGGTTCTGAGCATCGGCTACGAGCGCACGTGCTCCGCCGGTCACGGCCGCGTCTTCTAGGTCCAAGGCGTGGAGCACCTTTAGAGCCGTGGGGCCTGATGTACGTTTAGGTGACAGTGTTCGACCTAAACGCGCATCAGGCCCCGTCGCGCAGTCGGGGAGTAACCCGACTGCCTATCACCACAATGCGTTGCCCATGATGTCGCGCCGGACAATCTCGATCACATCGTCGGGAATCTCATCGACGGTCAACCGATACATAGTATTCAGTCGCGGGTTGAAGACTCCGATGTGAGTCTGCGTCGTGAACTGGGGGAGCCCTGACTGCTTGCCCATCAAGTGGTGAACGAGCAGCTGCAGCAAATGGTCCTTGTTCGGTCTCGAGGCTGAGGCGTCGAAACTCCACAGGGTGTCTTCGATCAAGAACTCGCCGTCTCCATCGCCGAAGAAGATATTGTATCCGCCGCGCCCACCGTCTGCACGCATTTCCTCGTCGTCCTCGTCAACGAAGAAGAAACCAACATCCAGACCAGGCCCGTAATCCTCGAAGAAATGCTGTGATCTCTCGACCATGGTCAGGGTGTGAGATGTCGTCGTTTCATCCGGCGCGCGCAAGGTGGAGCAATCTGAGCCCAGGTGTATCGCGGGATCGCAGACTGCCAACTCGCATGCGATTCGAACGGCATCGTCATCCATGACAAAGGTCTCGCTACCGTCCTCATGTTCCAGTATGTTCAGGTTGAGTGCTGCGTGGGCGGCTTCTTCTTTCGTGGATGCGTGAGTGCCCGAGTCCCGAGGGCGTCGTGTTCCGAACAGCGACCCGCAGACGGCTTCGCTGGCCAGCTGCAAAGGACTGTCGTCAGGGCCGAGGCGGATATCCGCTAACCGGCTGAGATAGTTGACCACCATGCCGATAGCGCCGGCGTGCTGGTTCTCGACTCTGTGATCAAGCGATCCGAGCCCGTCGTCGAACTGCGTCACTGTCAACAGCTTCGGGTTCACCAGCCCGCAGCGTCGCTGGCCCACTTCTTTGTTGTACTGCGCGATGCGCTGCGTTACTGAGGTCATGAGAACCCCGCCTGTTCAGTTGTAGTGCTCCATTCAATGGCTTTGAGCCAAGTCAACCTGGATTGATAAGCAAACACCTGTTCAGCGGTAAGAAATGCGCTCGTCGCACTGTGAGGGGTGCCGTGGGTTCAACCTCACCGTTATCGCCAGCGTTAAGCTCTCCTTGTTGTCTGCGTTTTGCATAGATTGCGGGGGTATTCACCGTCCAAACCGCCATTTGAAATAGATCGATGCTGAAGTCTCAATAACATCGTCACCCAGTGGCCGGTGCACACGAGTGTGTGGATTGAGCTCACCATCGCGTTGCGTCCCGGAGGGGCATAGTGATTCGCTATCATCATCACCATGGCAGTCGCTCCTAAGATGAGCCCGTACGGTTCCGCTCGAGATCTTCCTTCGGTCCAAGAGCTGGATAAGCAACTCGCGGCGTTCAAGCTCTTCGGTGTCCTGCTGCCTAAGGAGCAGCGGAAGCAAGTCAAGGAGCTTGAGCGCGAGCACAAACGCATCACTGGGATTGTTGACGCGTTCTATGAGCTACTTGGAACGCGCAATTGGGTATTCACTGGCGACTTGAATCTGCCTGCGATTGAGCACGTCATCGATGCCGACGATTCTGATGCGGCCGAAGCGCGCCTTATCAGCTACTACAAGGAAGACGGCCGGATCGCGCTCCTGCTCCGACGCCTACAACGCTTCGACGCGATGCGGCCGCGCATTGGCTTGCTCCAGAAAGCGCTCGCCGACTACGAGGCTGGCCGCTACTACAGCACAGTGTTGGTGGTTCTTTCCGTGATGGACGGATTCGTCAATGATCTCGACACGGCAGTCCGTCAAGGACTCCACACCCGCCCTGCGGAGGACATGGTGGCCTGGGATAGCGTAGCGGGCCACCACCTGGGCCTGAGTCACGCTCACCAGTCCTTCCTCAAAGGGTTCTACAAGACCGACGACACGGAAGTGACTGAGCTGTTCCGCAACGGCATCGTACACGGCACCCTGGTTAATTTTGATAATGAGGTCGTCGCTACCAAAGCGTGGAACCGTCTCTTTGCCGTCGCCGATTGGGCGGACTCACGAGAGCATAAAGCCAAACCCGGGGAGCCGACACCCACATTGCGCGAGTCGTTGCGTCAATGGAAAGATACCCAAGACCAAAAGTTTCGAATCGAAGAATGGCAGCCCTACGAGTACGAGCCCGGCCCCGCGGCTGAGCCAGCGTCCGAGGTCGTGCAGACCTCTAGAGAATTTCTAGAGAGTTGGGAGAAGCGACGGTGGGGGCCGGTCGGAGCTCACTTCATGGAACTTGGAGGCGCCCGGTCATCAGTGGGCAAGCTCGCCGTCCTCGCCAAAGACCTGTATGGGGCACTTGAACTATCAGAATGGGCAATCCTGCGCGTACGTCACGTTGCTGCGGCAGTTGCGCACACTGACGTCGAGTTGCTTGTGAGCGGCACCATGTATCGCACCGATCTGCGCTGGGTTCGAGTTGATGACAGCGGGAGCACGGCTGCGGAGTGGGAGTCCGGGCATTGGGTGCTCTCCCAGTATGGGCCATCCCTCTTTCTAAAGCCCGAATCTGCTGTAACCGAACTCTAGAGCAATCGGCCGAACGCTAGATTTCGGCATTCAGGTAGCCCTTCTCATGCGCAGCAGTCACCAGCGGAACGACTTCTTCCGGTGAGAGGGACGCGCTGGCGCTCTCGACTATTTCGTTGATTCGGTAGGCGAGCATCATGTTGTTCGACTCACTGTTTGTCACCCGCTCCGCTAAGAACTCAACGAGCGCCGGCCCGTGAGCGCTGAGAGCGTCGCCGGGAATGTCGACGGCGGAGTTGTCCGCGTCTAATCCCGGTGCGCGGCCGTGAAACGCTGCAATTCCCTCTGGCACGCGTGACCCGAGCAACGGAACTACATCAGCCCATGCAGCCAATTCCGCAGCCTCGGGTTCTCGAGGCACGCCGTTCAAGCGGTCTTCCAGATGTGCTCGTAGCCAGGTGTCCCAAGCTGCTTCTCCGTCCTCCACACCCGACGTCAAGTCTCGGCCGACCTCCTCGGCAAAGCTAGATGCATGAGCGCCGTTCTCAGCGGTGACGCTCTTAATGCACAGTTGTCTGCGCTCCAATTTTGAGATTCCTGCGTACGCGGCGATAGAAGCAGCCAGGGAAAGAAATCGCCGAACCAGAGACTCGTCATCGAGGTCGGACAGCCGTTCCCACATACCCAACAGCGCGGCGAACATGCCGTTCCTCAGCATCCGGTCGTTGACGCGCGCACCGTAGAGGTATGCCTTCCAGACTCCGACCATCGCGGTCGAATCGGTGAACAGTGGGATGACGTTGTCTGTGGTGAAAACTTCGTCAGCGGCGAAAAGAAAGAAGAGCTGGCCGGCGATAGCAGGGGCGGTCGCTGCCGACAGATTTGCGCGCGTGAGCAGTGTAATAAGCGCGGTGCTTTCGTCGCCGTTCAGGCCAACCCAACCGTCGCGATCACTGCGCCATCGCCGGTCGATCTCGGTCAGCCAATACATGGTGAGCTCACCTGGCCAGGAGTTCAAAGCGAGCATCGGCCCGTCGTATCCGACGGGGAGCTCGACCTCGTCGTCTTCGTTCTTCGCGAGCAGATCCCGTGCAAGTGTACGCAGGCGGTCCGCGGATGTCGATGCGCCAGAATCGACGATCTGACGGATCTGGCCGAGTAAGAACTGCGCCACTGCCCGTCGAGAGCCAGCGAGTATCGAGTCGTGGGAGAGTGCATTCATGACGCTCACTCTCATCGCCTCGTCCATAACTGCTTCGGCCCAGCCGGAAACAAGCTCGTTCCGAATCTGCCCTTGCTTTTCCTCGTCGAGCGATTGCAATTGCTCCAGGATCTGAAGACCGGACGCTGCGTCTTCACGCGCCACACGACTGAACAGATTGAGAGCGTCGTCCCAGGTGGGCTCATTGAAGTTGCGCTCGGAGTAGTCCCGAGCCAACACCGAGGTCAGTGCGACATCGGCCCCGTCTTTTTCGACCATCCCAATGAAATCCTCGGGTTCCATGGGGAGCACTCCGCCCCACGTTCCAGTGCTTGTCGTGAAGTCCTGGTCGGGCTCATCGCGCTCGGCAAAGTAGGAATACTCGGCACGGATCGCCGCGATTTCGGCTGCCGCCTCCGCCCATTCCGGTGCTGCACGCGTGAGCCAGATCAAAACATTGAACTTGCTGTAGGCGATGTGCCGCTCGACGTCCTCGACACCCGTGGGAAACTGTGGTCCGCGACGCACTTCGTCGAGCACTGCCGCACGCTGCACAGCGCCTGCTACCGCGATATTTTCGGCGAGGATTCGGAAAACCTCGTGCTTTACGCCGCTGAGGAAAACAGTTTGTCGGGCCGTCAGCCAAGCAATCTTGTCGTCTGCGGAGCGGTGAGGGTCCTCTGCGATGAGATGAAGCGCCAGCCTGCGGAACAGGACGCGCTCGAATAGCCACCACCGATCAGGCAGACCGGGCATGTCATGGATAAGACGCTCCCCGACAAGCCGAAGCCCGTCGATCACGGAGTCGATGTGATTGATCTGACGCGGGGGCTGCTCCTCGATTCTGCTTCTGCTGAAACGGAAGCTGGCGTGTTCTGTGGCTCCGTTGTATGCCGCGATAAGGTCGTATGCGCTGTGGAGCGCCTCTTCGAAGAAGCTGAGGGTTCGAGCGTCATCAAGGGTTACGGCTATCGCGTGCTCGGTCACGATCTTGTGTAGATCCCGCGGTTTGACCGTCCATTCGAGGTCGGCGCTCGGCGGAGAATTCCTTTCGTCATTCTGTAGCCAGCCCCGTTTCAGCGCCAGGTAGGGGCGCAGCAGGGACCGGACGACAGCACGAGTGTTCGAAATCCCCCCGCGCCCGAAGCGAAGCGCGGGCCCCGGATCTCCTGGGGCTGTATGTCCTTCGATGGAGGTCATCAAGAGCACGCGCCATCGTGCGGCCCTGGTTGGATCGACTCGGAAGAGCGCTTCGGTCGCGAGCGCTACGGAGAGGAGGAGACTGTCAGAGAATCGTCGTCCGAGGCGCTGCACCGTGTGGAGTGCGAGATCGCTCGTCTCGGGATTCTCGATGAATGTTGCGTACCACTGGGCAAGGATGCTGCCCGGAGTCGAGGCCGATCCGCCGTGGAAGAGACTCTTGAAGACATCTGTATCTTCGAGCCAACGCAACCAGCGGTGCTCGGTTACACTCGCGGCAAAGCGACGGGCCCCTTCCTCGGTCTCGATCTGCGAGATCAGGTAGTCGCGCTCGGGTAGAGGGAGGGTCGTCGACTCGCCCTCGATGATCTCCCGGACTCGAGCATCGTGCTCGAGCGCTCCCATCGTGGCGCGCTTGGCCCACGTGGTCAGAGCGTCTTCGAGGTTGCCGTGGTCGTATTCTCCGCGAAGCGTGTAAGTGAGGGGAGTGATTTCAAGGTGCTTCCACTTCGGATCGCTTCCGTCATTGGTGAACGCATATCGGCGGGTGTTGGACGGAAGCCCGAGCGCGAGGTACCGCATGATGGTGTCCTCGTGACTGTATCCGACGAAAACCACCGTGCGCTTATCGAACATCGGCAACAGGAATCGCGTGGCCCAGGCCTCTGTGATGTAGGCCCGGCCGAAGTCACGGTCCGTGACAATGAGCTCCTCCGGTGGGCGACGGACGGACCCGTGCAAGTACACGAGCCCTTCATAGTCTGAACCGATGGGTAGCGCGGGACTGTGCCAGATATCATCCGGGCTGACGCCGGCGTCTGTAGCAGCACTTTCGAGATGCAAATCAAAGTTTGTTGTGACGATCCGAAACATCCCACTTGTCGCAGCGAGTTGCACGATGGCCGTGTGGATCGGGTTGTATTTCGCTGATCCACCTGCGATTTCGTCACGAACATGGCGGTGAGTATCGAAACCCGCGGGCAAAGACCCGAGGAAGAAGTCGAGTCCACCATCGTCGGAAAAAGTCTCCCCAGCCTTCTCTGCCATGATTTCCGCCAGGCGTTTGAAGGACGGTAGTTTCGAAGGTTCACCCATGGACGCCCCGGCTCCAACAAAAAGGACCAAGTCGCCATTTGCGTGCGCGTCCAGGACAGGCTGCGGGATTTCAACGTCCCCAGTGATCCACATGTACACCCTCTCCTGCGACTTGCTGACCCAAGTAGGGTTCGAACTCCTCAAGCCTAGCTATAGGCCCTCCATCCTCATCTTGTAACACGATCTATGCACGCCCGCTTGGGGGCGAAGAGGCCCGCATAGACGAAATTCCATGAGGTCGAACCATCCCGCTCTAGGGTCTAGAGATGACGATGGATGCGTATTCGCACCACATCCCCGGGAAGAGCGTCTTGAAGTTGCGGCTCGGTTCCGAGTCGATTGTGTGGACCGCTGCACGCACACGGTGTACGAGGTCCTCGATCTCAGGAATGCTGGGCACTACTCGCTACTCAACAGTCGCAAGCAGGTCCGCCGGCCGGCCCTCTAACGCGTGCGCCAGCTTCACGATTACGTCCAGCGTCGGGTTCCGGCGGCCGCGCTCGATCGAGCTGATGTAAGTCCTGTCGAGTCCCGCGTGATGTGCAAAGGCTTCTTGCGATGCCCAGCCGTGCTCCTGGCTCATTCTGCGCAGTTGATCGCCGAAGGCAACTCGATGCGCAGGGGTAGGCATCCTTCAACGATGAAGCGAGTGTGACTCATAATCCACGGACTATGAGTCACACTTGTGCGTGGCGACGCCAAGTTCTCGACAACGGTGTTGAGAAGGGTGGAGTCAATGGAACAAGCGGACGAGCGGATGGATATTCCCTCCGCCGCAGAGAGGCTGGGGCGGCCCACCCAAGCCATCTATCTCCTGATCCGGACGGGGCAGCTTCCGTCGGAAAAGGTTCGCGCGCTCGGACGAGATGGCCGCTACGTGCTCAAGCACATGATCCGTGTTCAGGATCTCGACGCGATCGATCAACGCCGACGCCTCGAAGAGCATGTTGCCGCGATTCGAGCTGCCGTGACGCCGCTTACCGAGACGCAGATCTATCGCATTCGGCACGCACTCTGGCGTGGGGGACAGCGATGGTAGAGGCGCACCGAACCTTTCGATTCCTACCTACATTCATATTGGTTGGACAGGACTCTTGGCTTTCAGCTTGCTTGGACAGCGCTCGAGCGATCTGAGGCTTAGGAAGAAGCCCATGAATCAAACGGAAAGGGGATCTGGTGGCTGTGAGAGCCGACTCGACATTCGTGCGGCCGCCGAGCGGCACGAGTGCAGTCGCAACACGATCTACAACCTCATCAAGAAGGGAGCGCTGCAGTCCGAGCTGATCGTCGTGGCTGGGCGCGACGGCCGTCACGTAAGGAAACACCTGATCAAGGTAGAAGAATTGGATGCTGTCTTCTCTACGGAAGAACAGGACCGCTACGTCGCGGCGCTCAGGTCAGCAGCACCTCCGTTCACCGAAGACCAAAAAGCTCGCCTCGCGGTGCTTCTCAATTCAGGTACCCGCCGCTGACTTGGACAAATTGAGCAGGGTGAACGTCTATTACTGCTGTAGTGGAGGGTACTTCGCACATTCGTTGAACGCGTATGGCCGCGGGGGAGAGGCGTGCCCGCGCTGTGGTGACCCAATCAAGCGCGTGCCGTTTGGTGGGCGTTCGTCGCACTACTGCCCGAGGCGTCAGCGTCGAGTCGCTGCACCGAGTATCTGACTGGCGCGATGCCTTCCTTCGACGTGTCACACGACAGTCGGGCATCGACGTTGCGCCGGTAGAGTGTTGTCGCGTGACTGAAGAGAAGCGCCCTGATCTGACGGACAGCCTGACGGGTTTCGAACTGCTGCGTTGGTACTGGCTTAAAGACGAGCTCTCCGACTTCGCTAGGCGTTTGGGCATTCGCGCAACGGGCGGGAAGGAGCTACTCGCGCAGCGCATAGCTGCGAAGCTCGACGGTAACGCATTCGTGGAGCCGCAGCGGGCACCTCGAAATGCTGGGCAGCAGCTTGCAGGGCCACTTACGGCCGCAACGGTAATCCCCGTAGGGCAGCGGTGCAGCCAGATCGTCAGGGCATGGTTCGTTGACCAGGTGGGTCCGTCCTTCGGGTTCGACGGTGAGATGCGTGCCTTTTTCGCCGGGGTGGATGGCACGCAGACCCTAGGAAATGCGCTCGAGCACTACATTGCGACGCGCGGTCAAGGGGCGAGGCCCATTGACTCGCAGTTCGAGTACAACCGCTTTACCCGAGCGTGGCATGAGGCGAATCCCGCAGGCGCGCGATCAGAACTTCTTAGAGCGTGGCAAGAGTACCGCTCCCGACCGAGAGATCAGCGCGGAAAGGTGTAGATCCCCTCAGTTGGCCTGTTCAACGTGTCCGTTGAAGTGCTAGAGGTACTTGCCCGCCTTTTGCGAAAAATCAGTAGGCCTGCAATTACCGAGTCCACGCCGACTGCGAATCCGATCCCGCTCGCGACGTACAGCGGCCTGATGCGCGCAAACGTGGCGTCGATATTCCAGTTGAAGAAGGTGTCTTCGACGGAATTCATGTTTCCGAAGGACGTGAAGACGCACGCGGGGCGCCGAGCGAAGTAAGCAGGAATCTCATGATTTCGACCCGAGGCTGCTCAATTCTCGCGTGGCAATGGCTCCTCGGAGCCTGATCCGATTTGGCTACTCAGAACCGTGGATCGCGCACCGCGGGCATTACGATCTCGCGAACGAAGGAGGCCGAAGACAACGAGAGCAGTGCGCGGATCATCTCAACAACATCGTGGACAGGGATCAGGGTCCCGTTTCCGCGAAGTGCAGCCTCCTCAACGGTGACTTCGAGGCCGTCCTCGGTGTTGAGGTCGCCGAGCTGCAGTGTGGTGACACGCAGCCCCTCATCGCGGTAGCCTTCGCGCAGCGCGTCCGCGATCCCATTCAGCGCGGTCTTACTTGCACCAAACGCAACCTCCGGGCGACCGCTTTGGCGAAGCGCGGAGGTCGAGCCTGTGAGGATCACGCGGGGCGCGTCACTCTCGAGCAATGTCGATATGAGTGCTCGCAGCGCGAGGATAGGTGCCGTCACGTTCGTTGCGATGAGCTCGGTCGTCACCGCGTCCGGAACAGCGTCGAAACGGTATGCGTCGGTGAATGCGGTGGGTTCCCAGATGCCCAAGTTCCAGATGAGGGTGTCTAGGTCTGTGGGGCACTGATCCGCCATTGTTGCGACCGCGGCCTCTGGGATGGAGAAATCGGCGGTGATCCAGGGGCCTTCCAAGTCGATCGGCGCGCTTCGTGAGACTCCTATCACCGTGTTGCCGTCTGAACGCAGCGCTTCCACAATTGCTCGACCGAGACCCTTACTGCCGCCCACCACCATGATGCTCATGTTCTCGAGTGTGGCAGACGAACGAGAAGTGGTGTCTGTGAAAACGCAACTGAGGGTGAGGCTCGAAGCGACAACTGGATGTGCTGTTAATCTGCTGTGTGTGAAGACTCTTCGTGTGGTGTTAATCCTGCTTGGGCTTGCCGGCCTTGTCGGACTGACTATGTTCGGGACCTTGGCATTTGCAAAAAGCAGTTTCATGACCCCAACCACAATCACCGAGAGTCGCAGTTCTCAGGTGGTCATGTCGGTCCAGCGAGAAGATCAGGTCGTTCTGATGAGCCTCGGCATCCAGGGCCTTGAGCAGACCGATTCACACGGCGAAATCTGGGGTCTGTCGGTGCCCGGCAGCGGTAAGAAGGCGTTCCTGCCGTATTCTTTCACCGCAAAGCTCGGCATCGACGGCGGCAAGGTGCGCATCTCAGAGGTCGACGAGAACAAGTACCACATCGCGATTCCGAAGTTCATCTTCGTCGGCAACGGTGACGTGAAATTCGACGACATGCTTGAGGTCGGCGGGATTTTGAGCGGTACCGCGGGCGAGATAAACCAGAGCGAAATGACGAACCGAATTCTCAGTGCCGAGAATGAGGACGCCTACGTCGCCAAGAACCTCGACATCCTGAAGTCGCAGGCGCGCACCTTTTACACGAACATCGTGATGAGCGTTGACCCAACCGCAAAGGTCGAGTTCTCGTTCGAGTAACCCCGCCGTGATATTCGTAGGTGATTCAACGCTGATGTCGCTGCATCGGTAGCTACGATGTGCCTATGACCTCTCCGCACACTGCTTGGAATCTGCTTTTCGCCTCGGGCAATGGCGTCGCGCCCAGGCCCGGAGACCCTGCAGCCTTCGCGACGCCCACCTACGCTCCGTCGGGATGGTTGGCCACGAAGGGCCAGGAATCGCGTGGCAGCATTGGCCCCGCAGCACCGCCACCGGACTCCCGATGATGCACGCCATCACGCTGGTGCTCCCGGCTGAGTATCGCCGCAAGGGCGAGCAGTACCCGGCGATTTCATTCTTCGCGGGGGAGGGGCAGTTTGCTCCAGAACCAGTCCAGGGCGACGCGTCATCGGCGGATCCATTCCTCCGTGACCTCGCGGCCGCGATCGAGCATCCCGCGTTGCATCGCAGGCGCGATCTCATCGACGGTGAATTCGCGCTGCTCTGGCTCACCGCAGAAGAGCTCGCTGCCGGGCCAACCGGACCCCACGCTGACCTGCGAGCTGCGGGTTCGTGGATCGATGAGAGCGAAGGCTGCAACGCCTGGGACGAACGTGATCCGCGCTCGGACGTATGGCTGGTCCCGCGCACTGACCCGAATGCCGGAATCATCCCGCAGGAGTTCTTTGACTCTGAACCCGCGACGGCTGGGTATACGAACCCGTTTGACGCGCAGTCAGAAATCCAGCCTTGGGCAGAACCGCTGCTGGGCATGAGCCACCTCGGCGGAACGACGTTCCCTGTGCAGGGGCTTCCTGAGGGGCTGACCCCGTGGTACCTCGAACTTGAAGAGATCGTCGGCCTCAACTTCGGCGGAGACGGCAACGCCCAGATCGACCTCGAGTCAGACACCTTCGATTGGGCCTGCGGCTAGCCGCACTCGCTGCACGAGACAGCGGCGGATCAGCCCTGCGCGGTCAGAGGTGACCAGCGCAGTGCAAACAGTGCTTCTGGGGTGATGCCAGCAGCCTGGCAGAAGAAGTCGAGGTGTGCGTCTTCAGGATCCGCGCCCATGCTCAGAATGGATTCGGTCGGGAGTGGATCGCCCTGTTCCTCGATGACTGCACCTTCGCTGAACACGCGGAGGCGACCGGGATTACCGAACGCCTGCACGACGTAGGTGTCGGCAACGCCCGCGAGCGTGACGAGCAACGCGTCAGGGATCCCCGGAAGGCTGTACTCGAGCATCTGCATCGTCGGATCAATGAGGAGCGTGTGCGGCCCGTACTGGGCTGCGGCGGGCTGGCCAGACATGCTGCTTGCGGCCTCGTTGAAACTCACGGTGTCGGTGGTCGATGGGACGGTCGTGTCTGGCGCGAAACCGAGCGCAAAGTTCATTGACATAGGTTGAGCCTATTCGCTGGGCACTGAGCGAAGCGTGGATCGGCGGCGTGTGGCGAGCGTCACACCAGCGCCCGCAAGGGCGAGTGCTGATGCTGCACCAATCGCGATACTCAGGGTTGCCGCGCTGCCAGTATTGGCGAGTGTGGGCTTACCTGCGGTTCCCGTGCCATTCGTCATGAGATCGTCAACGGCGGGGTCCTTGGGAGTTACGGAGCCCTCTTCGAAAGCTTCGAGTGCTGCAAGCGCACGATCGTAAGCCTCGCGCGCATCCTTCAGTGCCTGGTTCGCGGCGGCCAGCTCCTGCTCGGCAGCATCGAGCGCATCAGCCGCCTTGTCGAGCGCGGCCCGCGCTTCCGCCACCTTTTCTTCTGCCTCAGCTACGGCTGCGAGCAAACGATCGAGTGTGTCGACTGCAGAGTCATGTGCTTCTTGAGCAGATGTTACTGATGCACTTGCTCCGTCAGCTGCGGCCTTGAGCTCATTCCGTTTTTCGTTCGCAGCTGCCTCCGCAGCAACGGCATCGCGATGTGTGCCTTGGGCCGCAAGCAGTGTTTCCTTGGCTGCTTCCGCGGCTGCGAGATCCGCCAGTGCACCCGCTTCTGCCGCCTCCGCGGTCTCGCGTGTCGCACGGGCGTCGTTCAGACTTACGAGTGCAGTGTCGACCGCGTCTTGTGCGAGTTCTTCCGCCTGCTGGGCGGCATCAGATGCATCCTGAGCCTGCTGAAGGTTTTCGAGGGCATTGTCGAGCGCAGCGAGTGCGGCGTCGGCCGCAGTCTTTTTCTGCTGTGCAGCAACGACAGCAGCTTCAGCGTCTGTGACGGCCGTATTTGCGCTCGCGAGGTGAGCGGCTGCGGACTTCTCTGCTTCGATCGCAGTCGCTGCGAGCGCCTGGTTATCTTCGAGTTCTGCCTCGGCCGTTGCCAGGTCGGTGGTGTTCTGAGTGTGCGCTGACTGTGCTGCAGCGAGCGCATCGTCTGCGTCTGTGAGCGCCGCCGCAGCTGAGTTGAAAGCTTCATCGGCTGTTTGCTTGGCGCTTGCGGTCAGCTCAGCAGCTGCGATCGCATCTGTATTGCGCTTTTTTGCAGCAGTGAGCTCGCTTGCGGCAGCCGTTGCCGCTTGCGTGGCGAGCATGAGTGCGTCAGCGGCCTCTTCGTGCCGGACGCCCGCCCAGATCTGATCGTAGATGTAAGAGTCGAGGTCTTCCTCGTAGTCCTCGACGGTAAACGGTGCAGTTGTTCGAGAGGTGACCGGCGCACCAGTGTGGTTGGTCACCGAATCTGTCGTGTAGAAGGTATTGACGTTTGCAGGTTGTGGACCAAGCCCAGAGATCGCGAACCCCATGAAACGAAGGTCCTGCTGTAACAAGATGGTTTTCGGAATGGCGCCATCCTGCGCGTCGTAGTACCACTCGTTAAAGGGTGAACCGCTGCCGAAGGCAAGGTTCTCGGTTCCATAGTTAGAGAACTGCATGACTGCCTTGCCTTCGGTGGCTGCGTAGTCAGCATTCGCCATAGCGATAGCCATGTAAGCGTCAGAAACGTTGACGGTGGGCACCCCGCGAAGCTGTCGGATGCTGTTCGCCTCCTTGAGATACTCGAGGGACTGCTTGAAATTGTCGAGGCTCGTGGCGCTATTGTCATTGCCGACTTTTACGTAGCTTTGGTTGAGGGTAAACGTGGAATCAGTCAACACTCTCAGCGCATCAGTGGCACCACGATTTTCGAAGTATCCGGCGGCTCCCATGGGAAGCAGGCGATCGGCTTCCTCGGCGAGTGCCTTGAGTCGAGCTTCCTCTGCCACGGCCGTGAGTCGAGCACTTTCGGCGGCGTCGCTCTGCTGCTGCGCGGTGCCCAAGGCGGTCGCCGCTGCGGCTTTCTCCTGCTGAGCCGTTGCATCAGCGGAATCGGCAGTGGTCTTCTGAGTGTGAGCTGCTTCCTTTGCCGTTGCGGCTGCCGCTTGCTCAGTCGTGGCGCTTGCAACTGCGGTGCTTGACGTTTCTACGGCGGTCTTCAATCGATCGACCTCGGCCTGGCTCGCGGCCTCATTGGCGACAGCGGTGTCTCGCGCGTCCTTGGCATCCGTGTGTGCTGTGGTCGCTGCTTGGTGAACGTTCTTCGCATCAGAAAGGGTTGCATTGGCTTCCTGTAGCGCCTTGTTGGCGGCTGCAACGGCAGCCTCCGCCTGCGCATACTTGTCAGGATCTGTGGCGTCGGCCGCATCCTTTTCTGCCTTCTCGAGGGCGTTCTTCGCTGCGAGGGCCTCGGCTTGCTTCGCCTTGAGGGTCTCAGTCGCTGCGGTGTGGGCGGTTGTCGCGTCTGCTTCCGCCTGCGTTGCGGCCTGCGTGGCAGTCGCGAGCGCTGCGTAGTCGTGTGAATCTGCCTGCGTCTGCTTTGCCGCGGCGTCTGCTTCGGCTGTCTCTAGCGCAATTGCAGCCTGGGAAAGGGCTGCCTGAGACTCCTCATGCACCGAGATTTGGGCCTGCAAATCCGCAGCTGCTTGCTTCTCAGCGTCCTTGGCTGCAGCGAGCTTGGCTGCGGCTGCTGCAACGGTGTTCGTGGCATCGGTGATGGCCGCTTCGTCATTCACCTCACGAAGCGCCGCTTCAGCTGCAGCGAGGTCGGCTAGGGCTGTGTCGTGCGTTTTCCGCACGAGATCAACTGCCGTTGAAGCACGCGAGACTTCTTCCTCAGCTGCGGCCACGACTGCCGCTGCTTCAGCGACGCGTTGCTGTAGTTCAGCAAGGGTGGGCTGCTGTGATGCGTTTGCTTCCAGCCGGGGCGCTGGGGTGGCAAACGCTTGTGAAGGGAGCGCAGACAGGCCAACCGCGGCAATGAGTGCAGTGCTGGCAATCTTCATGGGCTTCTTCATGTGAGCGACATCCTTCATGCAGCAGGAACGATTTCGTGTGTCGCAAGGGAAGAACTAGCCAAAGCCCTCACTGTGGCAACAGAGGGCGTTCCCACAGATGCCCCCAAAATCATCGTAGTCAGATAGACACTGCAAAGAAAGGACTGAGGGGCTTCGCGGGTGAACTTGGTCAATAGCAAAGCAGATGTGCAGCAGGTGTCGTTTAGTTTCAGTGGGGCGTCGCCCTTAACGTTGCAAAGGCGCCCGTCAGGGCAATGCGAGCTCTATGATCTACCACGTCCCCGGTGGTGCGTACTACAACCGCACAAACCCAGAGGAGTGCTTCCGCACGACGGGAGCTGCTGCGGCTGCTGGCTACCGCGCTTCGAAGCGTTAGCGATCCACCGCGAATGCAAGGTGCGGCATCTCGATCCCGCGGTAGTGCTTTACGAAGCGGCCGCGCACGGTCATGCCAAGGCGGATCGCGACTTTCATTGAGGCGATATTCGTATCGCGTACCTGAGCCCAGACGCGGTCGAGACCGAGTTCGTTGAAGCCGTAGTCACGCGAGGCTGCTGCGGCCTCGGTCGCGTAGCCGTGGTGCCAGTATGCGCGGTTAAAGAGGTACCCCACCTCGATGACGTCTTCGTCGAGTATGTGCTGCTTGGTAAGACCGCACTGGCCAATGACCTCGCCGCTTGACTTGAGCTCGACTGCCCACAGCGCGAAACCGGCAGTCATGTACCGATCAAGCATGCGTTGCAGCCAGTCTTGCACCATCGTTTCGGAGAACGCTCCTTCGTAGGCGGTCATGGTTTCTTCGTCCTGCAAGATTGCGCGCAATGCGGGCAGGTCGGCCGCCGACATCTCACGAAGAACGAGGCGCTCAGTTTCCAGGTGCATGTCTTCGAGTATAGAAAGCTGCCAAGTCGAGCGAGGACATCGATCCGCGCCAATGAACAACCAACTGCGGGCCCGAGCAGGGTATGCCCGGGCCCGCAGAAGTGGACGGTGTATTAGCGATGCAGTCGACGCAGTCGTGCACCTCGGACGATGCCGACGAGGACGAAGATCACCGCGAGCGCGATCAGGCCTGCGCTTACGAGCACGGCAATGTTGCCGTCGAGGTAGGCGCCGTCCCACCGCGCAAGGTCAAACTTGCGCTCGGTGACGGGGGAACCGATTACGACAGAGATCCAGTCGTTCATGAAGAATGAAAGGAGGCCGAGAATGCCGAGGACAATGCCGGCACGGGTAAGCCCGTGGAGCGGCACGTAGCGGATCACGAGCGCACAGGCCCAGAACGGAATGAGGCCGATCGCCACGAGTGCGAGCGTCGGCATGACGAGTGCGTCGCCCTGACCGAGCACACACATGGTGACGGTGATGAAGAGCAGGAGCGCAACCGTATCGAGCGCAAGGGAGATCACCATCTTGTGTGAGGCGGCCGGCTGAGGAAGTGTGGCCGACGAAAGCCAAATCGGCCCGAAGCAGATGACGAGCCCCAGCAGAATCGCGGTGAGCGTGATGGGGAGCCAGGCGCCGGCGCCGGACCCTGCGACGAGCGCCGTGATTCCGAGGAGCGCAAGCAGCGAGACCGTTGCGCTTCCGAGCACCAGCCATCCCTTCGCTGGCACGTTGAACAGCGGTAGCGTCGTGAGACTCGCCGCAAGTGCGACGGCGGCGAGCACGATCCAGAACCAGCCCAGTCGGTGCGAGACCGAAATATTCACGATGAAGCATGTGATGAGTGCCACGGCATATGCCAGTGATGTGCTCCAGAGAATCGCAGAGCGCCACTTGCGATAGCTGCGCGCCTCGCGCTTCTCTTCACGAGCATCCTGATCTTCGCTGGCGTTCATGAGTTCATCTGCGCTGACGCCGAGTGCTCGAGACAGTGCGGGGATCACCGTGATGTCTGGGTAGGAGAGTCCGCGTTCCCACTTAGAGATCGCGGATTCGGTCACGTGCAGCGCCTCTGCGAGTTCGCGCTGGGTGAGTCCCTGACCCTTGCGATGCTCGGAGACGAAGCGACCGAAGTCTTGTTTTGTGCTGTGCATGTTTCAATCCAAGCAGCGCAGGTGAATGATGGCCAAGATTCTGGCCGAAATAGCCACTCGACCGTCAGGCCACCCCAGTGCCTGCCTCGAATTTCCGGCGATTCCAGCGGGCTCTATCCGGCGGCGCATCGAATCACAGCGCACAGATTTGGGCAAATATTCGCCGGTTTGTGACACCGAATGACTCCCGATGTCGGTACGTTTCGCTCACAAGTGCGGGGCGTGGATCGGTCGGGCTACTGTCTCGGACATGACTACTGCAACTGCACCCGCAACCGTAATCCCCGAGATCACCGCTGACGAACGCGCCGAGCGTCTGCGCACGGCTGGCGCCGCTTGGAGCGACCGCATCGATGCGAATCGAAACTCGTCGAAGCTCACCTACCGCACCACCGGCGTCGGTGAGGGCAGTGTTGCCACCCGCGTCCGTTCGGGAAAGCACGAGTTCGTGATCGATGAGCCTGCACCGCTCGCGGGTGACGATGTTGCGCCTAGCCCCGTTGAGTACGCGCTCGGCGCACTCATCGGCTGCCAGACGGTGGTCTACCGCCTGTACGCAGATGCGCTCGGCATTCAGGTTGACGACATCAAGGTCATCGCTGAGGGTGACCTCGACGCTGCCCGCTTGCTTGGCAAGGATCCGTCAGTACGAGCAGGGTTCAGCGACATTCGCCTGCGCGTAGAGATCTCTGGCCCCGAAACACTCGAACGCTATGACGAGCTTCGCATTGCGGTCGATGCGAACTGCCCGGTCTACGACCTCTTCGCGAACCCCACCCCGGTGTCCGTAAGCGTCGCAAAGGTCTAAGCGAATCCTGCATTCGGGGCAGCGCCAGGAAGCTGTGTCGCTGCCCCGATAGAATTCAGGCATGGGTTTCTTGCGTTTGACCTGGGGCATGAGCGCCGCGGTCTGGTTCATCATGATTATTCTGTGCTGCGTCATGTGGGGTGTACCTGCGGTTGCGATTGCGATTGTGTTCGGCCTGCTACCCGATATCTCGCTCGTCGGGGCATTCGCTGAGAAGGGTCGCCTGAAGCCGAGTCGTGTGAAGTTCTATAACACGATGCATACGATGACGATCCCCGTGATCATGCTCATCGTGGGTGTCATCCTGTTCTTCCTCACTGGTGCGTTCCCCGGTGGCTTCTACGCGCTTGCCCTCGCGGGTCTTGCCTGGTTCGTGCACATCGCGATCGACCGCACCCTCGGTTTCGGGCCTCGCGCCGCCGATGGCACGATCGTGCAGATGGTGCTCGCTTAGAGCGACACGTCGAAGCCTCCCGTCACACCGTGGCGGGAGGCTTTTCTGCGACTAGGCTTGACGCATATATACCGCCCATAAATAAGTAGGCGGATCGGCTGATCGAGAACGAAGGGACGGCGGGTGCATCTCAAGAGTTTGACGTTGCGCGGCTTCAAGTCTTTCGCTCAGCCAACCACCTTCCAGTTTGAGCCTGGCGTGACTGCAATTGTCGGTCCGAACGGGTCTGGCAAGTCAAATGTTGTCGACGCGCTCGCCTGGGTCATGGGCGAGCAGGGCGCCAAGAACTTGCGCGGCGGCAAGATGGAAGACGTCATTTTTGCTGGCACGTCAACGCGCGGCCCGCTCGGCCGCGCGGAGGTTCGCCTCACGATCGATAACAGCGACGGTGCACTGCCAATTGAGTACTCGGAAGTCACGATCAGCCGTACGCTCTTCCGCAGCGGCGCAAGTGAATACGCCATCAACGGCGAGGGCTGCCGCCTGCTTGATGTACAGGAACTCCTGAGCGATTCCGGTCTCGGCCGTGAAATGCACGTCATCGTGGGGCAGGGGCAGCTCGATGCCGTGCTTCGTGCAACCCCTGAGGAGCGCCGAGGATTCATTGAGGAAGCCGCGGGCATTCTCAAGCATCGGCGCCGTAAGGAGCGCACCCTTCGCAAGCTTGACGGCATGGAGGCGAATCTCACCCGCCTGAACGACCTTGCGGGGGAGCTGCGTCGTCAGTTGAAGCCGCTCGGCCGCCAGGCTGAGGTGGCCCGCGCCGCACAGGGCATCGCTGCTGAAGTACGAGATGCCAAGGCGCGTCTGATCGCTGACGACGTCACGCGCCTCAAACGCGAACTCGAAGACCTCTCACGCAACGAAGCAGAGCGGCACCAAGAACAGGTCGTGTTGCAGGAGCAGTCTGAGCAGAAGCGACTCCGTATCACCCACCTCGAAACTGAACAGCAGGGTGATGCGCTCGACGAAGCGCGCCGCATTACGATGTCTCTCGAGACGGCACAGTCAAAGCTCCGCGGCCTGTACACCCAGGCGCAGCAGCGGTTGACTTTCCTCGCGACGCAGGCTGATCCAGACACGCCTGCGCATCGCATTACGAAGAGCACCGTGAGTGACGCTGAAACCGAGGCTGCCGAGCTTGACCAACTGGTTCCGCAGGCTGAAGAGGCCTGGGAACAAGCGCGCCTCCAGACGCGGACGGCGCAGGCCGAGCTTGGCGCCATCGACGAACAGGTCGCAGCACAGAGCGCGGCTGTGTCGGCATACGACCTGCAGGTATCGCAGTTGCGCGGATCGGTCTCAGCGGCAGAGCAGAAACGCGACGCCGTGACCGCCGAGATCGAACGCCGCAAAACCGCGCTCACTCAAGCTGACGAGCGCGTCGCGGCCGCCGAGCGGGAACTCAATGAATTCGAGGAGCGTGCTGCGGAGGCAGGCGCGGGTGATCTCGCTGACGACACTGGATCTGGCGCGGATCGCGACGCCATCTACCGCGCCGCCCAAGACGCGCAAGTTGCCGCCGAACAGGCCCGCGACGAAGCCCGCGATCGTCTCCACGAGCTTGAGCGTGAAGGCTCGGGCCTTGATGCCCGCATTTCCGCGCTTGCCCGCTCGCTCGAAGCTAAGGATGCCTCAGCTGCCATCCTCGCGGAGGCACCTTCCGGCGTACTCGGCCGCGTCGCTGACCACTTCCGTGTGAAAGAAGGAGCCTCCGCCGCGATCGGTGTTGCGCTTGGCTCGCTCGCAGACGCACTGCTCGCCGAGGATGAGGATTCGGCGGTAGCCGCGATCCGCCAAGCCCACGATGGCGAACTCGGCCGCTTGCGTGCCGTGGTCGCGGGTGCGTCGAGCGCCGCGATCGGTGCCGAAGCTCCCGAGATCGCGGGACTCACGCACGCGAGCGAGCTGATTCTTGCGGCGCCGGCTGGCGTTCGCGCGCTGTTGCAAACGACTTACATTGCGGGAGACCTGGCCGCGGCGCAGGCAGGTGCAGCGGAACTGCGCGCGCACCACGCGGCGACGGACTTCACGGTCGTGACCGAGCTCGGCGACGTTATCACTGCGCACACCCTCGCCGGCGGATCAGGGCAGGCCCCGTCGCGCATCGAGCTCACGGGTGAGCTTGAACAGGCCCGTACTCGTCGCGCAGAGGTGTCCGAGCTGCTCGCGGGTGTCGAAATTGAGCTTGGTGATCTTCGTGCGCTTGTATCGAAGTCGCAGACAGACGCAAAGCGGATCTTCGAGGAGATGCGTGAGGCTGACGCTCGTGCGGCCGCATTCCAGAACGACCGTAATCGGCTGGTCGCGCGTGCCGAGGCTGGTCGGGCCGAGGCTGAACGCGCGAAGGTTGCTTACGACGGCGTCGCGGGCAACGGCGAGGCTGCCGATACTGAGGTAGAGCGCACGGCGCAGCAGCTGGCAGTAGCGCTTGCTGATCCGCGCCCAGTCCTCGACGTCACTCAGCGCGAGGGCGCCCAGCGCGCACTCGACGAGCAGCGCCAGGTCGAGCTCGAAAAACGTCTTGCGCTTGAGACTGCCCGCGAGCGTGCCAGGGCTGCGCACGCGCAGGCGCAGTCGGTCGAACGGCAGTACGCGGCGGAGCGTATTGCGGCCGAAGAGGCTGCGCGCCGGGCGGTGCTGCGTGCGCGCCAGACGGCTCAGGCCGAGAGCGTCGCGGCACGCATTCCCATGATTCTTGAGGCGTGCGATCGTTCGCTCATCGAGGCACGCGTGGCTCAACAGGGCGCAGAACAGGTGCGTGCGCGCAATACGCAGGAGCTCACGCTGCTGCGGGCCGAAGAAGCGGATCTGCGTGCCAGGCTCCAAGAGGTCACGAATCTCGTGCACGGCTCTGAGATGAAGAGCCACGAGCGTCGCATTCAGTTCACATCGCTTGTCGAGCGCGCAGCGAATGAACTTGGCTTACGGGAAGAGGTGCTCCTCGCGGAGTACGGGCCGGCCGTGCTGATTCCCATCGCATCCGATGCCGACGGTGAGAGCACCGGTGACGCGGCGGGCGCGGATCGCGAAGCTCCGCGTGAACTCAGCCTTGAAGAGCAGCTGGCTGCCGAGCTGGGGGAGACGCCGGGCACTGACGTGGAAGAAGGGTCGCTCGCGGCGGCTCTTGCTGATGAGGCTCCCGCTGCTGAAGTGTCTGGGATCCCGTACACTCGTGCCGAGCAGGAGGCGCGTCTCGCGCGGGCTGAGCAGCGTCTCGCCGCGCTCGGCCGCATCAACCCGCTCGCGCTTGAGGAGTTTGCGGCACTTGAGCAGCGCCACAAATTCCTCGTCGAGCAGCTCGAAGATCTCACGCGTACGCGCGCCGACCTTCGCGACATCATTACCGAACTCGACGACAAGATGAAAGACATCTTCGCTGCGGCTTTTGCTGACACGAAGGCGGCCTTCAGCGAGGTGTTCCCGATCCTGTTCCCAGGTGGTGCAGGCGAGGTCATTCTCACGAATCCGGATGACATGCTCACGACGGGCATTGAGATTTCGGTTCGTCCCGCTGGTAAGAAAGTTGAGCGCCTGTCGCTGCTGTCGGGTGGCGAACGTTCGCTTGCTGCTGTCGCCTGGTTGATCGCTATCTTCCAGGCTCGACCGAGCCCGTTTTACATCATGGATGAGGTTGAGGCCGCCCTCGACGACGCAAATCTTGGCCGCTTGCTTGAGGTCTTCGAACGTTTGCGTGAGAACTCGCAGCTCATTGTCATCACGCATCAGAAACGCACGATGGAGATTGCTGACGCGCTCTACGGCGTCTCGATGCGCAAGGACGGTATCTCCGCGGTCGTCGGCCAGCGCCTCGCACGAGACGGGGAAGTGGCCGAAACCTCGGCTGAATAGCGGCCGAATCACGATCCGCGCCGCGCAGTCGGTAGTCTTGTCTGCATGGCAGAGAAATCCTGGTCGTTTTCAAAGGCGTTCCGCAACTTCTTCAGCGGACCCGAGCTCATCACTGATGAGACGTGGGACGATCTTGAGGTTGCTCTGATCACTGCCGATTTCGGGCCCGATATCGCGGAGTCGATCCTCAACGAGCTGCGCGAGCAGGTCGAGCGTCATCGGGTGACCGAGGTCAAGGAGATGCGCCGCATGCTCCAGGACGCGATCGAGGAGCGCCTCGCGGCCTTCGATCCCACACTGCGCCTGTCGGAACGCCCCGCGGTCATCCTCGTTGTTGGCGTCAACGGCGTCGGTAAGACCACGACCATTGGGAAGTTTGCGAACTACCTCCAGGCCTTCGATAAGAAGATCATCGTTGGCGCGGCCGACACCTTCCGTGCGGCGGCTGTTGAGCAGTTGGCCACGTGGGCGGATCGCGCGGGCGTCGCAATCGTCAAGCCCCAGCAGCAGGGTCAGGACCCGGCTTCGGTCGCGTTCCAGACCGTGCAGAGGGCAATCGACGAGTCGTACGACATCGCCATTATTGACACTGCCGGCCGTCTGCAGACCAAAGGTGGCCTGATGGACGAGCTGGGCAAGGTGCGTCGCGTCATCGAAAAGCTTGCGCCTGTCTCTGAGGTGCTCCTCGTGCTCGACGCAACCACGGGTCAGAACGGTCTTGCGCAGGCGGAGGCCTTCATTGAGCACGCTGGTGTGACCGGTCTCGTGCTGACCAAGCTTGACGGTTCAGCGAAGGGCGGCTTCGTGCTTTCCGTGCAGGAAAACACGAAGCTTCCCATCAAGCTCGTGGGTCAGGGTGAGGGCATTGGCGACCTGACGGGCTTCACCCCGCACGTGTTCGCTGCACAGCTCATCGGCTGACTCCCGAGTTTCCGCGTGAGTCGCGCCACAGAATAAGGGTAGAATTTAGCCACTATGGCTACTTTTGGAAACCTGTCGGCGCGGCTGACTGACTCGCTCAAGAATCTCCGCTCTAAGGGCAAGCTCTCGGCGTCTGACGTTGATGGGACAGTCCGCGAGATTCGCCGTGCGCTGCTCGAGGCTGACGTCTCGCTCGACGTCGTCAAGGAATTTACCGGCAAGGTGCGCGAGCGCGCCCTTGGCGATGACGTGAACAACGCACTGAACCCTGCCCAGCAGGTCGTCAAGATCGTGAACGAGGAGCTCGTTGAGATCCTCGGTGGCGAGCAGCGCCGTCTCGAGTTCGCGAAGAACCCGCCGACTGTCATTATGCTCGCTGGCCTGCAGGGTGCGGGTAAGACGACCCTCGCTGGCAAGCTGGCGAAGTGGCTCAAGGGTCAGGGGCACACCCCGCTGCTCGTCGCGTGTGACCTTCAGCGTCCGAACGCAGTGACCCAGCTCAGCGTTGTTGCCGAGCAGGCTGGCGCAGCGATCTTCGCTCCCGAGCCCGGCAACGGTGTCGGCGACCCTGTAAAGGTCGCGAAGGCCGGTATCGCTGAGGCAAAGAGCAAGCAGCACGACTTCGTGATCGTCGATACCGCTGGCCGTCTGGGCGTTGACGCTGAGCTCATGCAGCAGGCAGCCGACATCCGCAAGGCAATCGATCCCGACGAGGTGCTCTTCGTTATCGATGCGATGATTGGTCAGGACGCGGTTGCAACGGCGAAGGCGTTCCAGGAAGGCGTCGACTTCACCGGCGTTGTCCTCACCAAGCTTGACGGTGACGCGCGCGGTGGTGCTGCGCTTTCGATCCGCTCGGCTACCGGCCGTCCGATCATGTTCGCATCGACCGGTGAGGGCCTCGGCGACTTCGAGCCGTTCCACCCGGACCGTATGGCGAGCCGAATTCTTGACCTCGGCGATATTCTCACGCTGATCGAGCAGGCGCAGAACGCTTTCGATGAGGACGAGGCACGCAAGGTCGCCGAGAAGATCGCGAAGGACGCGTTCACGCTCGACGACTTCCTTGGCCAGATGCAGCAGTTGCGTAAGGCCGGCTCCATCAAGAAGATGATGGGCATGCTCCCGGGCATGGGCAAGATGAAGGACCAGCTCGATAACTTCGACGAGCGTGAAATCGTTCGCACCGAGGCCATCATCCAGTCGATGACCAAGGAAGAGCGCACCAACCCCAAGATTCTGAACGGCTCGCGTCGTCTCCGTATCGCGAAGGGCTCGGGAATGACCGTGACCGACGTGAACTCGCTCGTGCAGCGCTTCGAGCAGGCCGCAAAGATGATGAAGACGGTTGCGCGCGGTGGCGTTCCCCAGATTCCAGGCATGGGTCCCATGCCTGGAATGAGTCACGGCGGCAAGAAGAAGCAGCAGGCCAAGGGTAAGGGTAAGAAGCAGTCGGGCAACCCGGCAAAGCGCGCTCAGGAGCAGGCGGGCATCGCCGCGAAGGCAGAGTCTGCTGCGGCTGGCTCGGGCTTCGGCCTGGGGCGCGGTGCGGGTGCTGCACCCTCCGAAGAAGACATGGCAAAGCTGCAGCAGATGCTCGGTGGGAAGCTCTAAAGCTCTAGGCGGCAGCTAAAACCCCTGGTCGCAGCAAAAATTGCATTTCACACCTCTTTTGTGGAAGAATTGTTGAGTTCGCGGTTACCGCGTATTCAGGCTTCCGCACTGGCTTTCGGTGCGGCACACTTCACTTTTTTAGGAGTCACTCATGGCAGTAAAGATTCGCCTCAAGCGCTTCGGTAAGATCCGCGCACCCTTCTACCGCGTTGTCGTTGCAGACTCGCGCACCAAGCGTGACGGTCGCGTCATCGAGGAGATCGGCAAGTACGATCCCACTCAGAACCCTTCGCTGATCGACATCTCGTCGGACCGCGCACAGTACTGGCTTTCGGTTGGCGCTCAGCCCACCGAGCAGGTTGCAGCACTCCTCAAGCTGACCGGCGACTGGGGCAAGTTCTCGGGCGAGGGCAACACCGAGTCGAAGGTGCTCGCACCCGAGGCAAAGGTTGCTTTCGAGGCTGATTCGGCAAAGAAGAGCGTTGTTCGCCCCAAGGCAGCAAAGCCTGCTGAGGCTCCCGCAGCTGAAGAGGCTGCAGCTGAGACCACCGAGGCCTAAGTCCTTTGGCTCAGATGGCACTTGCTGAGGCGCTCGAGCACCTCGTTAGCGGGATCGTAGATCACCCTGACGATGTTCGCGTGGACGCACAGAGCTCCGGCCGCGGCGAGGTTCTTGAGGTGCGCGTGCACCCCGAAGATCTCGGTCGCGTGATCGGGCGCAGTGGACGTACCGCACAGGCGCTTCGCACCGTGATTTCCGCTCTCGCCTCTGGCGAGCGTATTCGCGTTGACGTCATCGATACCGACGGCGATCGGAGTGCTCGCTAATGGCAGACGCTCCACGTCGCGCGCAGGCTCCCCGTCCCGATTGTGGGGCGGGGAGCCTGCGCGTCGGTAGGCTCACGAAGCCCCACGGTCTGAAGGGCGGCGTTAAGCTCGAGCTCTTCACGGATAATCCCGAACTCCGGTTCGTTCCTGGTGCGGTGTTCCACCTCCAGGTGCCGACCGAGTCTGAGTGGTTTGGCAAGACAATTGAGCTGCGCGAACTGCGTTGGTTCAACGACTCGCCCGTTGGCTTCTTCCACGAGGTTCCTGACCGCAATGCGTCAGAATCAATTGTTCGTGCGATCCTGTGGATCGACGAAGAAACCGTCAACGCCAGTGCTGAAGATGATGCCTGGTACGACCACGAGCTCAATGGGCTCGAGGTTATTCGGGAGACCGAAGACGGCGACGTAGTCGTCGGCAAGGTGACCGAAGTGCAGCATTTCCCTGCGCAGGACCTGCTCACAGTGAAGACCGAGAACGGCCCAGTGCTGGTTCCCTTCGTGGAAGCAATCGTTCCCCGGGTAGACATTGCAGGTGGCAAGATCTTCATCACCCCGCCCGCGGGTCTTTTCGAAGACTCGGAATCTGACACTGCGGAGGCAGATCACTCTTGAGAATCGACGTCGTCTCGATCTTCCCCGGCTACTTTGATGCGCTCGAGCTCTCGCTCATGGGCAAGGCTCAGAGCAAGGGGCTCATTGACCTGAACGTGCACGATCTCCGCGACCATGCGCACGATAAGCACCGCACGGTAGACGACACTCCCACCGGCGGCGGCGCTGGAATGGTGATGAAACCCGAGCCCTGGGGGGCGGCACTCGATGGCATCATCGAGGACGCTCACGATTCGGCTCCACTCATCATCTTCCCGTCGCCTGCCGGTGATGTCTTCACCCAGCGCATGGCACGTGAGCTCGCTCACGAAGAGCACCTGGTGTTCGCCTGCGGTCGCTACGAGGGTATCGACCATCGCGTGTTCGACGAGTATGAGTCCCGCGCGCGGATCCGCCTGGTCAGCATTGGCGACTACATCTTGAATGGCGGCGAAGTCGCCTCGATCGCGATGATTGAGGCTATTGGTCGTCTTGTTCCTGGTGTCGTCGGTAACCCAGAAAGCCTCGTCGAGGAATCGCACGAGGAAGACGGTTTGCTCGAGTACCCGAGCTACACCAAGCCGGCGAGCTGGCGTGACCGCTCGGTCCCCGATGTTCTCCTCAGTGGCAATCACGCGGCAATCGCCAAGTGGCGCCAGGAGCAGCGAGTCGAGCGCACCCGTCAGGTGCGACCCGACCTGCTTCCGCCAGGTGAACGTGCTGGCCGCAAAGGTCGGTACGCAGCCGAGTAAGCTTAAACGCCCCGTGATGTCTATCACGGGGCGTTTATCGTCTACGGCTGAAACCCCATGGCGTTCTAGCTGTACGGAAGTTCGTGCTGACTTTACAGGTCGAGTCCGCCGGTGATGCGGCCGCGCACGCGGCCGAGATCCGCCATCAAGGAACCAATCAAAATCCAGTGGTCTGGGTTTGCGCGCGGAATGATATAGGGCGCGGTGAGCGCAGGAACTTCGTCCTCCTGCACCCATTCGGCGTCGCTCGCGGCGAGCAGTAACAGGTCGTGTGCGGCGCGGCGAATCTCGTCAGCCATGCCAGGAACCGAAGGGTCGTTGACGATGTCGGCATCGTACAGATCGAAGGTGGTGCGCGACATACCGATGATCTGCGTGACGATGGGCTGAAGTTGCTGGAAGAGTTCGTCGTCCTCGCGAAGGGCGGAGCGGTAGCGACCGCTGCGCGGGTTGAGCCGCAAGCTCTCGCGCGCCTGACGTAGCAGGGTGTGTACGCGTGCGCGATCGGCGTTGAGCGACCGGGCCTGGTTGTACATGTCTTGCAGCCAGGCTTCGTCACGAGGCTGTTCGAGCGCCTCTGCCAATCGGATGAGCGCATCCGCAGCCTGGTGCGTCAGATCAGTGATCGCGAGCCGCAGTGGGGGAGTGCGCACGGGCGCCACAATCAGGGCGTTGAACAACACGCCGATGGTCGCTCCGATGGCCGTCTCTAAAAGTCGCTCGACACCGTAGTCCATGGAGAGTCCGCCAAGGGCGATCATCAGCAGCGCACTGATCGCGATCTGGTTTGCTGACGACTGTGACATGCGCAGCAGCCAACCGAGCAGCATCGCGACGATGATAGCGGCAATGAAGAGCCAAGGGTGAGGTCCAAAGATTGCGGCGGCGCCAAGCGCAACGGAAATGCCAACGACTACACCGACGACGCGTTCGATGCCACGGGTGAGTGACTGGTCGACGTTCTCCTGCATTACCAGCAGCGCCGCAATGGCGCCAAAGATCGGCAGGTGTGAATCAAGAAGTGCCGTGCACACCAGCCAGGTGGTGATCGCGGCGGCAGCGGCTTTCAGGGGCTGCAGGATTGATTGCCGCTGTGAAACGGTGAATCGTCCGGTGAGGCGCTTCGGCGCACCTCTCCAGTCCATGCGGCCCTGATCGATGGTCATAGCAGTCCGATGTTCTTGAGTTCTTCTCGTAGCGTTGCCCCATCGGGTCCGTAGACCCAGGGCACGCCACTAGTGTTTCGATGCAGACGAGCCTTCGACCGGCCACCGGCAAGCACTGCCTCACCCACCGAGAGCTGGCGGATCGCTACCGCGGCCACACTCTCGGGGTGTTCGGTTGCGAACTCGTGGTAGTGCGTCTCGTCATGTTGGCCGTCATCTCCGATGAGCAACCACTTGACGCCGGGGAACTCCTTTGTGATGCGACGGAGTTCGCGACGCTTGTGTTCTTTACCGCTGCGGAACCAGCGGTCATGCGTGGGGCCCCAGTCGGTCAGCAGCAGTGGACCCATGGGGTACAGGTTGCGTTCGAGAAAACGGCTGAGCGCAGGCGCTGCGTTCCAGGCGCCGGTCGATAGATAGATGACCGGCGCGCCCGGGTGCGCTGCGGTGAAGTGGTCGAGCATGACCGGCATGCCTGGAATGGCGGTGCGCGCGTGCTCATCGAGGACGAAACTGTTCCAGGCTGCTACAAGCGGCTTCGGAAGTGTCGTCATCAGAATGGTGTCATCAACGTCAGAGATCACACCGAGTGTGGCGTTCGGGTCAAGAATGTTGACCGGGGCATGTGCTGCCTCCGCCGCATCTGTCTGCAAGGTGACGGTGTGCCAGCCAGGGGTCAGGCTGACAGGAACGATTGAGTCAATGACACCACCGCGATCTGCGAAGACCTCACCGACTGGTTCACCGTCGATGAGAACCTGAACACGCTGAAACGGGACCGCGAGGCTAGTGAACGTTCGCCAGCCTCGGACGCGTGAGATTGCCGCAACATCAGGCCGAAAGCGAGTGTGTTCGCGAGTGTCTGGCTTCAAATACAGCACCCGACCTAGGACGCGCACCCACTCGGTTGAGCCGTAGCCGATGTAAGGGATCACGGACGGAGTTTTGCCGCGCGAAACCGCACGCTTCTCTCGGAAGCCGTGAATGCGATCTTCGAGGCGCGCTGCGAAGCGCGGTCGATCATCGGGCTGCTGTAGGGAAGTCACCAGCCCAGTTTATGCCGTCGACCCGTACGGTGAATGGAAGGCCGTGCGCGAGGCGGAATGTTCGCGTCGAGCTGAGTTGGTACAACAAGGCACTTTTTGCTTCGGGTCGAGGAAACATTGTTTTGACGTGAAGCTATGAATGGTTTGACGTCAAACTAGAAAAGTTTTGACGTCAAGAATTATTCGCAGGAACCTCATAGATATGCGTAAAATCACAGGTGACGGCCATTTTGGTCTTCACCGAATTTAGGCAATATGCCTGAATCGGAAACTTCACTACGGGAATTCGATTCGCTGGCGCGGAGCAAGATTCCACGTTCAGGAGTCAACAATGCAATATATGACCGAGGCGCTCGATCCGCTCTTGCTTGCCCGTTGGCAGTTCGGGTTGACCACGCTGTACCACTTCATCTTTGTGCCGCTGACGCTCGGCATGAGCTTGCTGGTTGCGTTGCTGCAGACCGCATGGGTTCGCACGGACAACGTTAAGTACCTGCGACTCACCAAGCTCTTTGGCAAGATTTTGCTCATCAACTTCACGATGGGTGTCGTCACCGGTATCGTCCAGGAGTTCCAGTTCGGCATGAACTGGTCAAACTACTCACGCTTTGTCGGCGACGTCTTCGGTGCACCGCTCGCACTCGAGGGCCTCATCGCCTTCTTCTTCGAAGCGACGTTCATTGGTATCTGGATCTTTGGCTGGAACAAGCTGCCGCGCGGCCTCCACCTCATGAGTATCTGGTTCGTCTGGATCGGCTCGACAATCTCGGCGTACTTCATCCTCGTGGCCAACGCGTTCATGCAGAACCCGGTTGGCTTTGAGATTAACGAAGAGCGTGGCCGTGCCGAGCTCACCAACATTGCTGAGGTATTCACGAACCCGGTTGCTGTGTGGCAGTTCCCGCACACGATTTTTGCTTCGATCATGTTTGCTGCGGTCGTCATCGTTGCGATCGCCGCATGGCACCTCAAGCGCAATCAGTTCGTTGATGAGATGCACACGGCACTTCGATTTGGTGCATGGACGAACATCATTGCATTCGCTGGCACCGGCTTCACGGGTCACCATCTCTCGATGACGATGACCGAGACCCAGCCGATGAAGATGGCAGCTGCCGAGGCGATTTATAACACCGCTTCTGGCAAGGACGCTTCGTTCTCTCTCTTCAGCCTCGGCACCCCGGACGGTCTGCACGAGATCTTCTCGATCCGCATCCCGTACCTCCTGTCGTACCTGTCAACCGGTGGCTTCGATGGCACCGTCGAAGGCATTAATGACCTGCAGGCACAGTACAGTGCAGACTTCTGTGGCGCGGATTCACTGATGACCTGCCCGTCTGACGGTAGCTTTACCCCGATCATCTGGGTGACCTACTGGTCGTTCCGCTGGATGATTGGTCTTGGCGGTCTTGCAGTAGTGATCTCTGCGGTTGGCCTCTGGGTGACCCGCAAGAAGACAGAGCTCCCCACCTGGGTGTGGCGAGTTGCGATCTGGACCGCTCCGCTTCCGATGCTCGGTTCGCTTGTCGGCTGGGTCTTCACCGAGATGGGTCGTCAGCCCTGGATCGTGTTCGGTCTCATGACGACTGAGCAGGCAGTTTCCCCGGGCGTCCCCGGTTGGGCAGTGCTCATTTCACTCATTGTGTTCACGGTCGTGTACGGCGCGCTTGCCGTGGTCGAGTTCGGTCTCATTCGCAAGGCAGCGGTTGCTGGCTTGCCTGAAATCGAGTTCGAAGACGGCGACGACACCAAGCAGCCGGATCAGCACAAGCTGACGACGGTCTATTAAAGAAGGAGGGACGATCATCATGGAATTGACGACTATTTGGTTCCTCATCGTCGGAGTGCTGCTTATCGGCTACTTCGTTCTCGATGGATTCGACTTTGGCGTTGGCATGTCGATGCCCTTCATCAGCAAGGACGACACCGACCGCCGAGTCATGATTAACACGATTGGCCCGGTCTGGGATCTCAATGAGACCTGGCTCATCGTGGCTGGTGCCTGCCTCTTCGCGGCGTTCCCTGAGTGGTACGCGACGATGTTCTCTGGCTTCTACCTTGCACTGCTGCTCATTCTCGTTGCGCTGATTCTGCGCGGTGTCTCGTTCGAGTACCGCCATCAGGGCAAGGGAAAGCAGTGGACGAACTGGTTCGACCAGTTCATCATGTGGGGCTCGTTCCTGCCACCGCTCCTCTGGGGCACCGCGTTCGCGAACCTCGTGCAGGGTCTCCCCATCACCAAGATGGACAACGGTGGCTGGCTCTACGAGGGCACGCTGCTCACGCTCCTCAACCCGTATGGTCTGCTCGGTGGCGTTGTCGTGATGCTGCTCTGCTTCACTCACGGCGCAGTGTTCATCGCACTGAAGACTACCGGTGAGCTTCGTGATCGCGCTCGTGCGCTCGCTACTCGCGTTGGTCTCGTTACGATCGTGGCGGCTGCTGGATTCCTCATCTGGACCATCGTGATGAACCTTGACAGCCCGCACCTTGGCCTCATCGTTGCGTGCGCTGCAATTGCTGCTGTCGCGCTCATCGCCGGCTGGTTCGCGAACCTCGCCGGTCGCGAGGGCTGGGCATTCGTCGGCAACACCGTCACAATCGCGTTCGCGCTGCTGACGATCTTTGCCGCGCTGTTCCCGAACCTCATGGTCTCGAGCATCGACCCCGCGTTCTCGATGACGATCGAGGGAGCGGCAAGCTCGGCGAAGACCCTTGAGTTCATGACCTGGGTTGCAGTGATTACCCTCCCGCTGGTGCTCGCGTACCAGGCGTGGACCTACTGGGTATTCCGCAAGCGCGTCAGTCGGGACATGATTCCCGCCGCTGCACACTAGTCTGAGTGCAATACAAGGGCCAGGTTCGGGAAGACCCGGGCCTGGCCCTTGGCGCATTCGGATCCGCTTCACCTCAAGGAGTTCACCGCTGTGAAACCGCTTGACCCGCGCATGCTGCGCACCGCGAGTTCTGCCCGTTCCGTGTTTGGCTGGGGTGCGCTTATCGGCCTGATCCGCACCCTTGCGATTATCGCTTGGAGCTGGTTCCTTGCACAGTCGATTGCGGCGGCGGCATTCCCAGTGCTGCGTTTCGCGAAGGGCTCGGATCTCAGCCTCACCCCGCAGGGGACAGCCCCGGTTGAGCAGCTTCCGTTCCTCCTCGGGTGCGCGCTGGTTGCGCTGTTGCTGCGCGCGGGGTCGAGTTGGGCCATGGATGCGCTCGCTGCGCGCGGTTCAGTGCGTGTGAAGGCGGAGCTGCGATCCGCCGCGCTTGACGCGATCGATGCGCGCTCTCCACAGGCGACTGCTGGCGTTCCCGACTCGCGGCTTGCGACCACACTCGGCCGCGGCCTCGATGCCCTCGATGGGTACTTCGTCGGGTACGTTCCGCAGCTGATACTCGCGGTCGTGGCCACACCTGTGATGATCGCGTGCGTATTGCTGGCGGATCCGCTGAGCGGCATCATCGTCGTCATCGTGTTCCCAGTGATTCCCGTGTTCATGGTGCTCATCGGCCTCGCAACGAAGGCCGTGCAGGATCGCCAGTGGAGCCGTCTCCAGCACCTTTCGGCATCGTTCCTCGACGTGGTGACTGGCCTTGCGACCCTCAAGATTTTCCGCCGCGAGGAGCGCCAGGCCGCTCGCATTGCGCGCGAGACAGATGAATACCGTGAGAGCACCATGAAGGTGCTGCGCGTGACATTCTTGTCAGGCTTCGTGCTCGACCTCGCAGGCACGTTCTCGATCGCGCTCGTTGCGGTCACGGTCGGCACACGATTGGTCGTGGGCGACTTCCCGCTCGCCATGGGCCTCTTCGTGCTGTTGCTGCTGCCCGAGGTGTTTATTCCTATTCGCCAGGTTGGCGCGGCATTCCACGCTTCGGCAGAGGGCCTCACCGCGGTCGGAGACGTGTTCGACCTCATCGACGGCAAGGAGCTCGGCGCTGACGCCGGCGCTGCGGCTGACGTCGATGGTGCTCCTGACGCCAAGTCTGCCGCCACGACCGGTGAAGTTGCCCTCACTGACGGTCTTGTTGGTCTTGATGACGTCCCGCTCGTGCGCGGATCGCGGCAGCTCGCGCCACCGCTCAAGCTTTCGGCCGCGCCAGGTGAGGTCGTGGCCCTCGCCGGCCCCTCTGGCGTTGGCAAGTCAACCGCCGTTGCATTGCTCATGGGCACGCTCGAGCCCACCGAGGGCACGGTCTACCGCCCGAAACAGCTCTCGTGGGTGGGGCAGCGACCCGGACTCATCCAAGGTACTGTCGGTGCAAACCTTGCACTCGGCGGCGCCCCCGACGCTGCGCTCGCGCGCCGCGCGCTCAATACGGTGGGCCTTGACGGTCTCGATCTCGAGTACGAACTCGGTTCGCTCGGCAGTGGTTTGTCCGGTGGCCAGTCGCAGCGCGTGAGTGTTGCGCGAGCCCTTTTCCGCACCTGGCAGCTCGATGCGCCAGCGGTCGTGCTCGATGAGCCCACCTCGGCACTTGATGCTGATTCGGAGCGGTTGGTGATCCGGGCTATGCGTGACGAGGCCGATGCCGGTCGCGCGGTGCTGGTTGTGAGCCATAGACCGGCGGTGCTGAGTGCCGCTGACAGAGTTGAACGAATCGAAGCAGCAGAGGTGCAGGCATGAGTGCAACAGTGACGGCTCGCGAGACGGTCATCGCGCGTGCGGTGCCGACGACGAAGCGCCGAGTGCCTGGCATCTTGCTGGGTGTGCTCTCTGACGGCAGCGCCGTTGGACTGCTCGCCCTGAGCATGTGGCTCATTGTGCGCGCGGGGGAGCAGCCGCCCGTGTTGCACCTCACCTTTGCGATCGTGGGCGTGCGAGCGTTGGCGGTTGGCCGTGCGGCGTTCAGATACGTGGAGCGACTGTCGAGTCATGACTCGGCGCTCAAGCAGCTCGCGCACCTTCGTACTGAGACCTTTGAGCGGTTGATCCCGCGGGTGCCAGGTGCGCTCGAGACGTCGAAGCGCGGCGAGGTGCTGTCGGCATTCGTTGACGACGTTGATCAGCTGCAGGACGAGGCGCTGCGCGTTCGCCAGCCCAAGATTGTGAGCGGCATCGTTATCGGCCTGACGGTGCTGGTCGTGGCGATCGCATCGATTCCCGCGGCGCTCGTGCTGCTCGTCGTACTCATACTTTCAGGCTTCGTTGCGGCATGGCTCGCACGTCGCCTCGCTGGCGAGAGCGACCGAGAGCTCGCTGCTGCGCGATCCGGCCTCATGGACGCGCTTCTCGAGCGATTCGCTTCGGCAGAGGTGCTTGCTGCGTTCGATGCACTGCCAGCTCAGCGCGCGCGCATCGCTGCGGCCGAAGCGCGCCTCGCAGTCGTGCAGGAGCGTCGTGCGCGATCTGCCGGACTGACCGGTGCGATCGTTGCACTCGGCGCTGGCATCGCCACGCTCGGAATCTTCCTCATCGCGCTGCCCGCGGCAGGCGAGTCGATCTCTGCACCGGTCTTTGCTGCAATTGTCGTGGTCCCGGCCGCGGTCTTCGAGGTGTACGCCCAGTTGCTCGCGACCTTCACCGCCCGCCGCGCCGTTGAGGCAAGTGCTGATCGCATCGCCGAACTCACCGAGCAGCCGTTGCCTGCCGAGATCCCGGTCGATCCCGCGTTGCCCGCCAAGCTGCCAGCGGCTGTCCCTGCAGGCACCCCGCTGCTTTCGACGCAGCATCTTTCGGTTCGCCATGCGGGCGCGGATCATGATGCCGTCACCGGCATCAGCTTCGAACTCGCTGCTGGCGAGCTGCTCGTGATTACTGGCCCGTCGGGCTCAGGCAAGTCGACGCTCGCCCTCGCGCTCACCCGCCTGCTGGAGTACCGCGGAGAGTATCGCGTTGCCGGAATCGAGGCGAACACCCTCGCCGGTGCTGAGCTGCGTTCGTTCGTTGGCCTGTGCGAGCAGAGCCCGCACCTGTTCGACTCAGACATTCGCCAGAACCTGAAGTTCGCGCACGAAACCGCGAGCGACGACGAGCTGCTTGCGGTTATCGAGCGTGTAGGACTCGGCCCGTGGCTTGCAGAACGTGGCGGTCTTGATGCCCGTGTCGGCGAACACGGTGCGCTCGTATCTGGTGGTCAGGCGCAGCGCATTGCGCTCGCGCGCGCCATTCTTGCGGATTTCCCGGTTGTCATTCTCGATGAACCGACCGCGGGCGTTGATCGTGAGCGTGCAGACGTGCTCATGCGCGATCTGCTCGGAGCGATTCCCGATGATCGCGCGGTCGTGCTCATCACGCACACCGACCTGCCGGAGGATGTCACCGGCGCGCGACTCGAGCTGTAGCCGAGCCAGAGGTTGGCGGCCCGTTTAAACCGGCTGCCAGCTCTGGTCGAGCGCCTTGCGGAACCTCGCAAGGCGCTCTTCGTCTACCGGCTGCGTTGGCGTGCCGTCGATGCTCGTCACCACGCGAATACCGTGCAGCGCGTTCACTGCCCAGACCTCGAACAGGTTGATCGCGCTGCCAAGCACTGCAATTTCGGAGGCTGCCTGACTCGAGTCGTCTTCCTCGGCGATGACCCGTACCAGGATCTCCGTGACCGAGACGATCCGCCCCTCTGGCCGGCGTTCACCGGCGCCCGGTAGGTAATGGCCACCACCCGTGCTGGGGTTCCACAGCACCAAGCTCGTTGTCGCGCCTTCGATGGCGAACCCATCCTCATCGACGAACAGCGCCTCGGCCCCCAGCTCACGGTTCAGCGCGGCGTAGAACGGAATGTTCGGCCCCTTGCGCCACGGCGTGATGCGCTCACCCAGGCGAGCGGTCGTTACGAGCTCGATCATCTCACCAAGCTCGGGCAGGGGGCGGATCGCGCAGGACAGCTCGAAGTCGTCCTCTTCGGTGCGCCACAGCTCAAAGCGGGGGAAGCCGTCGCCACCCGCGGCGATATCTTCTCCTGCCGCCTCAAAGAAGTCGGTGAGCCAGCCCGCGAGATCATCGAACGGGATCTCACCCGCCACAGCTTCCTCGACGGAGTCAATAAAGCGAGAGACATGCATCTCCATGCCGCGCGCCTCGGTTTCTCCTGTGAAGGAGTTCGTACGGGTGCGGAAAGAGTCGGCGACAAGTAGCTCACGTTCCATGCCGTGAGCGTAGCAGGGCGGCGGATCCCGACGCCCGTTACGCAAGAGCCCGCACGGCGGCGCTACCCTTATGGGGTGATGTTGACCGAGCTGCCGTACGCCGTCGACGCCTCGACCGCTGCGGCCGTGCTGGCTGCCTCGGGGGAGGCGTGGTGCTGGTTTGACGGCGAGGCGCCCGCTCCAGGAGAGCCGGCCGTGAGCCTGCTGGGGGTTGCCACGGAGATTCGTGTGCCACGGCCGGGTGCTGAGCGAGAGTTCCTTGCGGAGCTACGTGCGGATTCCGTTGCCGGTGCCAACTGGGCGCTCGCGCTCTCGTATGAGTTCGGTGTTGGGCTGCTCGGTGTGTCTGCGGCTGCTGAGGCTGCGGCGGCACCCGAAGCTTTGGCCGATGCGAGCTTCGCGATCCGCCTTGATGTCGTGCTCGCGATTGACCACTCGACCGGACAGGCGACCCTGCGCGGATCCGCCCCCGCCCGCACCGCTTGGCTCGAACGCTTCGAAGCTCCGCTCCGCGCGGCGGCAGCGGATGCCACGCTCGTGACCACGCACGCCCGCACGCCGCGCAACCTCGACCTCACCTGGCGCCGCACGGACGCCCAATACGAGGCCGAGGTCGAAGCCTGCCGTGCTGCGATCGCCGAGGGTGACGCCTACGTACTGTGCCTCACCGACACGGCTGAGGCGGTCGTGACTGAGCGGGTTGATCCGCTCGCCCTGTTCTTGCACCTGCGCGCCACAGGCCCCGCCGTGCGCGGTGGTGTGATTGCCGCGGGCGACCGGGCACTCGTGAGCATGAGTCCGGAGCGCTTTCTCAGCGTGCACGACGGCACCGTTCGCACGCACCCGATCAAGGGCACGCGCAAACGTGGCGCGACCGAGGTTGCGGATCGCGAGCTCGCTACCGAGCTGCGCGCTGACTCGAAGGAACGGGCCGAAAACCTCATGATCGTCGACCTCATGCGCAACGACCTCAGTCGGGTATGCGCCGTGGGATCGGTGAGTGTCGAGCGCTTCCTTGAAGTAGAAAGCCATCCGCACGTTCACCAGCTTGTGAGTACGGTCGCGGGCAACCTGGCCCACGGGAACGATGTGTGGGATGCTCTCGCCGCATGTTTCCCAGGCGGATCCATGACTGGCGCCCCCAAGCGACGCGCCGTCGAGATCCTTGGCGTGCTTGAACCGGGCCCGCGCGGGCTCTACTCGGGGTGCTTCGGCTGGGTCGACGCGAACGGCGACGCAGAGATCGCAATGACCATTCGCAGCGTGGAAATCCACGCGCGCGAGGGAGCCGGCGGGGCGTTCGAAACGGCCGTCCGTATCGGCGCCGGGGGAGGAATCACCGCTGACTCCGACCCCGCAATGGAGGCCGCAGAGAAGCATCTGAAGGCAACTCCGCTTCTTGCCGCGCTGTAAGCGGTATTCTTGAAAGATATGCACGTCCGCCGGGGCGTGTGACGCAGTTGAAAACGAGGTATGTGTGACCGAGCAGCAGGGGCGTGACGCCGAAGGCTACGACTTCCGCAAGATCCAAGAACGCTGGCTTCCCGTCTGGGACAAGATGAAGCCGTTCGAGGTCGGCAACGAAGATTCGGGCAAGCCGAAGAAGTACGTGCTCGATATGTTCCCGTACCCGTCGGGCGACCTCCACATGGGTCACGCTGAGGCATTCTGCTTCGGTGACATCATGGCTCGCTTCTGGCGCGGTCGCGGCTACGACGTGCTGCACCCGATCGGCTGGGACTCGTTCGGTCTCCCCGCTGAGAACGCGGCAATCAAGCGTGGCGTTGATCCCCGTGAGTGGACCTACGCAAACATTCAGCAGCAGAAGGACTCGTTCCGCAAGTACGCTCCGTCGTTCGACTGGAGCCGCGTGCTGCACACGAGCGACCCCGAGTACTACAAGTGGAACCAGTGGCTGTTCCTCAAGATGTACGAAAAGGGCCTCGCGTACCGCAAGGCGAGCTGGGTCAACTGGGACCCCGTAGATCAGACCGTTCTCGCGAACGAGCAGGTCCTCGCTGACGGCACCTCGGAGCGCTCAGGCGCAATGGTCGTCAAGAAGAAGCTGACCCAGTGGTACTTCCGCATCACTGATTACGCGGATCGCCTGCTCGACGACCTCGACACCCTTGAGGGCCAGTGGCCCACCAAGGTGCTCAACATGCAGCGCAACTGGATCGGTCGCTCGCGCGGCGCAGAGGTCGAGTTCGAGATCGAGGGTCGCGACGAGAAGGTTCCCGTCTTCACGACCCGTCCCGATACCCTGCACGGCGCAACCTTCATGGTGGTCGCTCCCGATGCTGACCTCGCTGCAGAGCTCGCAGCTGGCGCATCGCCCGAGGTTCGCATGCAGTTCCAGGCATACCTGGAGCAGACGCAGAAGCAGACCGAGATCGAGCGTCAGAACGCGGATCGCGAGAAGACCGGCGTCTTCCTCGATCACTTCGCTGTGAACCCCGTGAACGGTGAGCGCATCCCCGTCTGGGCATCTGACTACGTGCTTGCTGACTACGGTCACGGTGCGATCATGGCCGTGCCCGCGCACGACCAGCGCGACCTCGACTTCGCACTCAAGTTCGACCTCCCCGTTCGCGTGGTCGTCGACGTTCGTGACGAAGACGGTGCCGAGCTTCCCAATCCCGCTGAGAGCGGCAAGGCGACCGCGGGCGAAGGCCTGCTCGTTAACTCGGGTGAGCTCGACGGCCTGCCCAAGGCTGAGGCAATTGCGAAGGCAATCGAGGTGCTCGAGGCACGCGGCACCGGCCGTGCGACCACGACCTACCGCCTGCGCGACTGGCTCATCTCGCGTCAGCGTTACTGGGGCACCCCGATCCCCATCCTGCACGGTACCGGCGAGCACGAGGGCGAAATGAAGCCCGTCTCGCAGGAATCGCTGCCCGTTGAGCTGCCCGCATCTGAGGGCCTCGACCTCAAGCCCAAGGGTTCGTCGCCGCTCGGCGCCGCAACCGAGTGGGCAACCGTCACCGACGAAGACGGCGAATGGCTGCGCGACCCTGACACGATGGACACCTTCGTGGACAGCTCGTGGTACTTCCTCCGCTTCCTCTCTTCGAACGACGACACCCAGGCGTTCGATCCCGAGGCTGCGAAGAAGTGGGGCCCCGTCGACCAGTACGCTGGCGGCGTTGAGCACGCAATTCTGCACCTGCTCTACTCGCGCTTCATCACCAAGGTGCTGCACGACCTCGGCTACCTCGACTTCGAAGAGCCCTTCACCTCGCTCCTCAACCAGGGCATGGTGCTGCTTGACGGCGCGAAGATGTCGAAGTCGAAGGGCAACCTCGTCGAGTTCGCTTCGGAGCTGTCGGAGCACGGCGCTGACGCGCTGCGCGTGACGCTCGCATTTGCTGGCCCGCCCGAGGACGACATCGACTGGGCTGATGTTTCGGTGCAGGGTTCGGCAAAGTTCCTCGCGCGTGCGTGGCGTATCGCCGACGATGTTGAGCAGAACGGCGCCCCCGCTGGCGTTGACTTCGCTGGCAGCGACAAGGCACTCCGCAAGCACACCCACCAGCTCCTCGCAGATGCACCGACCCTCATTGAGCAGTACAAGTTCAACGTTGTCGTCGCACGTCTTATGGATCAGGTGAACTTCACCCGCAAGGCAATCGACTCGGGCTGTGGCATCGCAGACCCCGCTGTTCGTGAGTCGGCAGAGGCGATCGCACAGATCCTCTCGCTCTTCGCGCCGTTCGCGGCAGAAGATATGTGGGCAAAGCTCGGCCACGAGGCGACCGTTTCGCTCGCAGTGTGGCCCGCTTCTGACCCGTCGCTCATCGTCGAAGACGAAGTCACCATGGTCGTGCAGGTCAATGGTAAGGTGCGCGCGCGTTTGACGCTGCCAGCATCGGTTACCGAAGACGAGGCACGCGAGGCTGCACTCGCAGACGAAGGCGTGAAGCGCGCTATCGGCGATCAGGAGATCGTGAACCTCATCGTTCGCGTTCCCAAGATCGTGAGCATCGCGGTGAAGCCCGCGAAGTAGTCGGTTCCGGTTTGCATCACGAAGGCCGCGCAGTTCTTAGGAGCTGCGTGGCCTTCGTGCGTTTAGAGCTTGTGGCGGTCTGCTGGCAAAGGCCAGTAACACCGGCAGAGTGACACTTGACGTGCGCGCTCGCGGGCGTAAAACTTGTGCCGTGTTTCATGCTGTCGCCAGCTACGCAGCCGTGCGCGGGATTTCCCCGCAGCGCGTGAGAGCGTTGGCAAAGGATGGCATGTTCCGAGCTGAGAAGCACAGTGGGCGCTGGGTAGTTATGGAAGATCCCCAAAGTGGGGAGCCGGGAACGCGAAGGCGCCTGTCCGAGAAGTCGCAAGCGAACCTCATCGCCTTTTTAGACACACTGAGCTTTGATCATGTGCGCGGCACTGAGCGTCGTCGACTTGCAGAGCGTTTACGAGCGCTGGAATCGTCTGATTCCAAAGCCAGGCTGATCCGCGAGTATTTTCGGGGCGCCACGTTCGGCGACGACGTGCGCGGAGGCGCTGCAATCGTTTTGGCGGCGCTGGAAGGAAGGGACGAACAGGTCCAGAATGTACTGCGGCTTCGGCCCCAAGCGACTCTGGGGTCGCCTGGAAAAGTGGCCCAGAAACTCCGCGACGTGCGCGTGCTTTCAAGGGTGCCAGCATCGACATGAATCTCTTGGTGCTTCGCCCTGGATTCATGCGATTAGCGCCTTAGAACTTGTGGCGGTCTGCTGACTCCCAGAACTCACGCGCGGTGACGACGCTAACGTACTCCTGCGAGAAGGTATCGAAAACGATCACCTCATCAACGATCTTGTCGACGTCGTACACGGCTCTCGCGTCGTCGAGTTCCCAAGCCCCTTCGAGTACCTCGACAACCTCGATCTGAATTGTCTCTTCGCGGGTGGGATGGCCGTATATGTGGCTCCCGTAACCGAACCTCTGCCTGGTTGAGTGGATCCAAGCGAGTGCAGCGACTGCGGAGCCTGCGTTCCAGGCATCGATTGTCTGCTCAGCCCAACCTCGCGTGTCACCGATCACTGCATAGGGCGCGGGGAGTCTGAATGTCTGCAGAATCTCTTCAGTGATGCCAGTTCGTTCCGAGATCGCGGCAAATGCGAGGTAGCGCGTCGTCATGAGTTAAGTATGCGCGACTGTCGCCAGTATCGTTTGATTCCCTAGTTGAAAGCGGGAGCGGATGCCTGCGGAGATCGTAATGACAGCGCCGCCCTCGCCTGCCAAAATTGGCGGCACCAAAATGACTGTTTCAAGGGAGTCGAAATGCCAACGATCGACGATGAAGAGTGCTGCGACTTTCAACTGATGAAGCCGGCACGAAAAGGTCGTAAGTTCTACACCAGCCTTGCTTTGCATAGGCTTGTGCTCGATCATCTGCACAGTGATCCAGAGAGGGTCCTCGGTGTAGCCGTCCGTAACATGCCTCGTATTGCGGGAAACGTTCGCGGATTCGGGAAGGTCATGCTTGACGTCTGGGCACAAACTATAAACGACCGTGACTTGGATCGGTTGTCAGTTTTCCTCACCGGTGAAAGTGGTTATGCGGCTGAGATGCGTAATCTCACACCATTCGCGGGAGTACTCAACGACGTGGAGCTTCGGGCCGTGCGAGAGCGGGTGAACCGCGAGCGTCAGTGGGAATGATGAATCGCGAGCAACTATTGAATTCGATCCATGTTCTAACTCAGCTCGTTGAGTTGCTCACAACGCTGGTGCTTGGCGGGTGGAGGCTACTTATGCACAATCGATGATCTTCTAGTTTCGGGAAAATGCATTACTCGCAAACTAGGCTGCATGAGACCGCAGCACTGGGAACTACCGCCCATTCCAAACACCGAAACACTGCCCGAGAACCACTACACCGGAGCCACACCTGCTACCAAGCAGGGGTGGCTGCACTTGATTCAGGGCGCCGAAGCGCCGGCGCCGGTAGAGCCTGAACGCCAAGGTCGGTGGGCAGTCGCGTATCCGAAAACTGACGGAGACGCGCCTGCCCTGACCTGGCGCGAGCGAGTCTCAGTGTCGTCCTTGGCCAAGCGATCTATTGCTGTGCCGGCAACGGCAGCGGTCGCGCTCTTCGTTATCGCCTCGATTGTCACGCTGATGCTGATCTGGGAACAGCCTGGCGAAGCTACTGCGCCGTTTGTGGAGGCTGCACAGTCTGCTGAGAACGGCGGCGGAGTCATCGAAGCAGAGAGCCAGGAGGGTGACGCGTCAGCATTGCTCGCGGTCCACGTTGTCGGGGAAGTCGAGAAACCCGGGGTGGTCGAGCTGCCGGAGGGATCACGTGTGCTTGACGCCATGGCTGCAGCGGGTGGTGCGACCGCTGCAGCAGTGCTCACCGATGTGAATCTTGCACGGCTGGTCATTGACGGCGAACAGATCATCGTGCCGAATCTTGAGCAGGCGCTCGCTCCGCCGGCGAATGCTCCGGAGAGTGGCGGCGGGCAAGCTTCAAGCGGCGGGCTGGTGAGTTTGAACAGTGGCACCGCCGCCGACTTCGAAACTCTGCCTCGGGTTGGGCCAGCCCTCGCGGCGCGAATCATCGAGTGGCGCACCGCGAACGGGGGATTCAAGACGATTGAGCAGCTCGGCGAAGTCAGCGGCATCGGTGAGAAGACACTTGAGTCACTCACGCCGCTTGTGTCGCTATGAGCGCGAGGACGCGGGAATCGTTTATTGTAGACGCGAGCGCGGGGCCACCCGGCGCATGGCGACTGTTGCTCCCCGCGCTCGTCGGATGGGCTGCCTGCGCGCTTCTCATCACCGTGCCGGGTTCGAATTGGTGGATCACTGTCGCCGCAGGTCTGGCCGGGAGCGTGTGTGCCGTGTCCAACTGGACAACGTCCCGTAAAGCCGGTTCCCGGCGACCCATGGGTTTTCGGAGCGCAATACTCCTGCTGTGTGGAGTATTGATCGTGCTCGGAGTACGTGTCGAGACTGCCGCATCTGTGAGAAATCATCCCGCGCTCGTTTCGGCACTCGAGACTGGCGCCACGGTTGAATTCGACGCAGACGTGGTCGGGTTCCCTAAAATTTCGAGCTCATTCATCGGCGGAGAAAGCTACGGCATCGCCGCCGCAGCGCACCTCGATGGAGCCCGCGTGCCGGTAATGCTCTGGATTGACGGGCCACCTAGCCAAACAATTGGCCCTGGAACGCATCTTCAAGTCAGAGGAAAACCCGCGCCAGGAAAGCCCAGTTCCTCAACAGCCTGGAGCATAAGCGTTCGTTCCTTGGAAGTACGTTCGCCCGCGTCGGGTTGGAACGCTGCTGCATCCGCGTTGCGAGCAGGTATCGTCGCGGCAGCCGCATCAATCCCGCACGCTGCGCTGGTACCCGGCTTCGCTGTCGGTGACACGTCACTCGTAAGCGAAGAACTCTCCGCAGACATGCTTGAAACAGGACTCACGCACCTCACTGCGGTTTCAGGAGCAAACTGCGCGCTGGTGGTCTCCGCGGGAATCTGGTTCGCTTCGCACCTTGGGTTCGGACGCAGGGCGCGGATCCCGATCGCGGGACTCATGCTGCTCGGGTTCGTCGGCATCGTCGGCCCCGACTCAAGCGTGCAAAGAGCAGCGGTAATGGCCGCCGTTGTGCTGATTTCCCAGTTCTCAGGGAAACGATCGCAAGCATTGTCTGCCTTGGGCATTGCCGTGCTGGTGTTGCTGATTCGCGACCCGTGGGAAGCGGTGCAGGCTGGCTTCGCCCTGTCCGTCACGGCTACGCTCGGGATATTGCTGTTTTCCGCGCCGATCACACGCGCGCTGAGGCGAACCTGCCGAATGCCAGGCTGGCTGGCGACACCATTCGCGCTTTCGATCGCGGCCCAGTTGACCTGCGGGCCGCTGTTGCTGCTCCTGCAGTCGGGGCTGCCCGTAGTGAGTGTGTTTGCGAATGTGCTGGCAGCCCCAGCTGCTCCTGCCGGTACAGCGTTCGGACTTGCTGCCACCATCATGCTCCCGGTGATTGCCTGGTTGGGGGAATGGCTCCTCATACTCGCTTCGTTGTCAGCTCGGTGGATCGAACTGGTTGCGGCATTGGGTGCAGAGGTGCCGTTCGGAAGGTGGAACTGGAACGGCGGATGGTTCGGTGTCGGCACACTTGCCCTCGTCGAACTGTTGATGGTTGCGCTATTTGCATTGCGTTCCGGGGCAATCTCTCGGAGCTCATGGGAAAAGTTCAGCCGTCGCACACCACGGCGAGGAAGAGCGGACGTGCCTCGCTCGGCCAAGCGTGCAGCCGGGTGGCTAGGAGCGGTCGGTGGGGGCATCGCGATCACAATGACCCTGGTCGCACCCGTTGCGTCCCGATTTGGCGTGCCAAACAACTGGTCGATCGTGTCGTGTGATGTCGGCCAGGGCGATGCCACGTTGCTGCGCGACCCGACAGACCCCGAGTTCGTGATGCTGATCGACACCGGTGATGACGAAGACCTACTTCGTACCTGTTTGGACCGCTTCGGGGTGCGCGAGATAGACCAGCTCGTATTGACCCACGACGATCGAGATCACGTCGGGGCTTTGGACACCGTCGCGCCGATCACGCAAACAGCCATCATCGCGCCCGCAAACGCCAAGGACGGAACTGACCGCAAGCTTGTGCGAAGCCTCAACGAGTCTGGTGTGCCATTCGTCGAACTCAGCGAAGGAGCCACCGGCGGTGCGGCCACTGGCGACCAAGGCGGCCTGAAATGGAGAGTTCTAGCTCCAGCACGAGGCACGGTGCCAAAGGACACCAACGCGGCCAGCATCGTCATGTCCGTCCAGATACAGGGATGGCGGATCTTGATGCTCGCTGACACCGGAAAGGATGAACAAAAGAGCATGCTCGCCGCAGGGATCGATGTCACCAGCGACATCGTGAAGATTGCTCACCACGGCTCCAAGGACCAGCACCTTCCGCTCTATGAGCAATCGGGAGCGAAGGCAGCGTTTGTCTCCGTCGGTGAGAAAAACAGCTATGGTCACCCGAACGCAGACTTGCTTGCCTCGCTAGGGGAACTCGGCATGAATGCCTGGCGAACTGACGAGATGGGAACGGTCGCCCTCGTGCTGATCGGCAACGAAGTGCGTGGGTTCCAGGCCCGAGGTGTATACGCAAAGTGAGCGGGCGCGCGGTTTCACCTCCTAATGTCAGTGGTCCCCGGTAGAGTAATTTCCGTGGCAGCAGCACGAGGTACAACGGCAAAGATCGCGAAGGCAAAGGCCCCGCAGTTCGACTGGACTGAAGCGCGCCCAGCGCCGACCGTGCTCATCAGCGGGGTCGAAGAATTCCTTGCCGACCGCGCCGGCCAGCGCATCCGTGAACAGCTCAAGAGCGAGAACGCCGAGCTCGAGGTGCACGACATCGACGCGGCCTCATATGCCGCGGGTGAGCTCTTCACGCTCGCGAGCCCCTCGCTTTTTGCAGAGCCCCGACTTATCCGCGTGAGCGGCGTTGAGAAGAGCTCAGACGCGTTTATCGAAGATGCCAAACGATACGTGCTCGAGCCTGCAGAAGACACCACGCTCGTGCTCCGGCATGTCAACGGCATGCGCGGTAAGGCGCTGCTCGATGCCGTGCGCGGCAGCGCACCCGGCGCGATCGAGATCGTCTGCCCCGAGATCAAGAAAGAGTCTGACCGCCTCGCTTTCGCGCAGCAAGAATTCCGGCGCCTCGGCGCGCAGGCAACCCCGGGTGCTGTCCGAATGCTCGTCGCGGCGTACGCCTCCGGTAGTGTGGGCGAACTCGCAGGCGCGTGCGTGCAGCTCGTCTCAGACGTCGGCCGAAACCTCACCGAGACCGAAGTTAACCGTGCGACCGAGGGTCGCGTCGAAGCAAGTGGCTTCAAGCTCGCTGACGCGGCCATCGCAGGCCGCCGCTCAGACGCGCTCGTTCTCCTGCGCCAGGCGCTCTTGACCGGCCTCTCACCGATCCCCATGCTTGCGGCACTCAATATGAAGCTGCGCGGTATGGCACGGGTTTACGGTGCTCGCGGCAACGCAGGGCAGCTCGCAAAAGAACTCGGCATGGCGCCGTGGATGGTGCAGAACGCCGTGCGTGACGCACAGTCGTGGCGCGAAGAAGACCTCGCTCGCGCAATCGACCTGGCGTGCGAGACCGAGTGGAAGCTTAAGGGTGGCACCCGCGACCCCGAGTACGCGCTCGAGCAGCTCGTGAGCTTCGTTGCCCTCCGAGGCCGCACCAGCCGCTAACGCCGGTTTACCACCAGTACGCGGGGTATCCCGTGTGCTTGATCTTGTTCAGCAGGATGCCGAACACCACGAGAATGATCGCACCGAGCACCGTCGAAATAATCAGCGTCAACTGGCCCGATACCGTCATTGCCGCAATCATCGCAGTCGCAGCACCAGGGGAGTGAGCTGTGCGCAGCACGAGCATCACTCCGAGCGAGAGTGCACCAGCAATAGCCGCAGCCCACAATGAATGACTCACGCAGCCAACGCCTACACCGACAAGTGCAGACAGCAGATGCCCGCCAACGACCTGACGCGGCTGCGACAGGTGCAGGTTCGGGCCCGTGACAATCAGCACCATGCTCGCAGCGAGCGGCGGAATGAGCAGCTGATGGCCGGTCCACGTGCCGATCGCCACCAGCGAGCACAGCGCAATGCCAGCGACCAGCGTGGCCACCACGATCTTCCTCAGTGCAGGGCGCGGCGGGGTCTTCGTTTGCAACAGTGCTTTCCAACCTGCGGGCAAAGCGTGTCTCCTCAATTGAACGCAGCACATCACGACTGCGGATAAACGAAAGCAGCGGACCACCGAAGTGATCCGCTGCTTTGCGATGCTTCAGAAAGCAGTCTTAGATAGCTGCAACCTGCGCTGCGAGCTTCGACTTGCGGTTCGCAGCGTTGTTCTTGTGCAGAACACCCTTCGAAACAGCCTTGTCGAGCTTGCGGGTAGCAACCTTGAGGTTTGCCTCAGCAGCAGTCTTGTCGCCAGCCGCGATCGACTCGCGGGTCTTGCGAATGAGAGTACGCAGCTCGCTCTTGTATGCACGGTTACGCTCGGTAGCCTTGAGGTTGGTCTTGATGCGCTTCAGCTGCGACTTGATGTTTGCCACGTTAAGTGAGTTCCTTCATTTCAAGGTCAATATGAATTGTTCCGTTTCGGTGAGAGAGGGCACCTCCCGGATGTGTGGATAGTTCCACACGCAAGTCAGAGATTAACTCTATCAGATGAAGGCCCACTCCTGCTGGGTGCATTGCTTCGCGTGTTCGCGTTGCATGAATGTCCGCGAAGAATGTGCACTTCTGGGGGAGGCGCCGATCCGCGCCCCGGCAGTGAACGGCAGTGCTATAACAGCGCTCAGGGGGCACGCCACGCGAGCTCTCATATAGGGGGAGCGGCAACTCAGGAGTCCCTGTGAGATAATGAGCCACAATGTCTCCTCGTAGTGTGAACCCCCCAGCGCCGTCGTCGACCGACCCCGCGAAGATTCGCAACTTCTGCATCATCGCGCACATCGACCACGGTAAGTCCACCCTCGCTGACCGCATGCTGCAGGTCACGGGCACCGTCTCTGACCGCGATATGCGCGCTCAGTACCTCGACAACATGGATATCGAGCGCGAGCGCGGTATCACCATTAAGTCGCAGGCTGTCCGTATGCATTGGAACCACGACGGTGGTGACTATGCACTGAACATGATCGATACCCCGGGTCACGTTGACTTCAGCTACGAGGTATCTCGCTCACTGGCAGCGTGTGAGGGTGCGATCTTGCTCGTTGACGCCGCACAGGGCATCGAGGCGCAGACGCTCGCGAACCTCTACCTCGCGATGGAGAACGATCTCGAGATCATCCCGGTCTTGAACAAGATCGACCTCCCAGCTGCAGACCCTGAGCGCGTAGCTGCTGAGATCGCGGATCTCATCGGCGGCAACCCCGATGACATTCTCAAGGTGTCGGGCAAGACCGGCATGGGTGTTGAAGAGCTGCTCAACAGTGTCATTGAGCGCGTTCCCGCGCCCGTCGGTAACGCTGACGGCCCCGCCCGCGCAATGATCTTTGACTCGGTCTACGATCCCTACCGTGGCGTGGTTACTTACGTCCGTATGGTTGACGGCAAGCTCACCCCGCGTGAGAAGGTCCTTATGATGTCGACCAAGACTGAGCACGAAGCGCTCGAGATTGGCGTCTCGGCTCCCGGCCCGACCCCGACCAAGGGTCTCGGTGTCGGCGAGGTGGGCTACCTCATCACCGGTGTAAAGGACGTTCGCCAGTCGAAGGTCGGCGATACCGTCACCACCAAGTTCCACGGTGCTGAAGAGGCACTGCCCGGCTACACCGACCCGAAGCCCATGGTCTTCTCGGGTCTGTACCCGATTGACGGCTCGGACTACCCGGTGCTCCGCGAGGCGCTCGACAAGCTCAAGCTTTCTGACGCGGCGCTTCAGTACGAGCCAGAGACCTCGGTCGCACTTGGCTTCGGCTTCCGCTGTGGCTTCCTTGGCCTATTGCACCTCGAAATCATCTCGGAGCGCCTGCGCCGTGAGTTCGACCTTGATCTCATCGCGACCGCGCCTAGCGTGGTGTACCAGGTGACGAGTGAAGACGGCTCGGAGACGACCGTGACGAACCCGAGCGAGTACCCCGAGGGCAAGATTCGCTCGGTGCGTGAGCCCGTCGTACGCGTCGCGATCCTCACTCCGAAGGATTACGTCGGCACCGTCATGGAGCTCTGCCAGAGCCGCCGTGGCAGCCTCATGGGCATGGAATACCTCGGCGAGCGTGTTGAGCTTCGCTACAGCATTCCCCTCGGTGAAATCGTGTTCGACTTCTTCGACCACCTCAAGAGCCGTACCCAGGGCTACGCGTCGCTCGACTACGAACCCATGGGTGAGCAGGAAGCCGACCTCGTCAAGGTTGACATCCTCCTCCAGGGTGACAAGGTCGATGCGTTCAGCGCGATCGTCCACCGCGACAATGCCTACCACTACGGAACGATGATGGCTGAGCGCCTGCGCAAGCTCATCCCGCGCCAGCAGTTCGAGGTGCCCATCCAGGCTGCGGTTGGCTCGCGCATTATTGCTCGTGAGACGATCCGCGCCATTCGTAAGGACGTCCTTGCCAAGTGCTACGGCGGCGATATTAGCCGTAAACGCAAGCTGCTCGAAAAGCAGAAGGAAGGCAAGAAGCGTATGAAGATGGTTGGCCGTGTTGAAGTGCCGCAGGAGGCCTTCATCGCAGCGCTGTCGGGCGACGTCGAGACGAAGGACGCGAAGAAGTGACCCCGGCGCCGAAGGAAGAACTTCCGCGGCGCTCGACCCATCGCGAGATGCCCGTTGGCTATGCAGCCGTCGGTGCCTCGCGGGCGAGCGATCTGCTCCGCTTTCCGCCGGCTGGCAGCACCTCATATGAGGAGACGGCACAGCTTGGAAGCGGCGAAGAGCGATTCATTCTGGCGTCAAGCTGGCTGATGACCTGGGGTGCGCACCGCGGTGCGGGCTGCGCGGTCGACGATGTCGATCGTGGCGAAGGTAGCAACTATGTTGGTGTCGCGTTCGATGCCGAGGGCTCGCCTCTGCCCAGTGGCAACACCGAAGAATTGTTCGGCCCTGACGGTGAGCCGTTCATTACGGCTGGCACCACTGCACGCCTGCGTATCGGCGATCTTGATCGCGAGATACTCGTGGTCTACACACTCGTCGAGACGAACCGCATCGGCTTCGCATGGGGTGATCGTTCTGCAGAGGGCGGCCCCTACGGCGAGCACTTCGCAGTTGTGGAGCTGAAGGAAGACGGCACGGTCTGGGCCGGCGTTCGTGGTTTCTTCTACTCCTCGCAGAACGGATTCCTCGGCCTCAAGGCGCGTGGCGATCAGCGCAACGTCGTTGATGCGGCAAAGCGCATCCTTGAAGCGCTGCAACCTGGCGCTGCGCCGGTGAACTCGCTGCCGAACGATGATGCCGAGGCTGATTCCGGAGCTGACGATGCCACTGCCGAGACTGGCGCCGCTGCCGAGCCGATCATTATCGAGCTGCCCGCTGACGATTCGGCGGATCGCTAACCGTGCCAAGCACCTTCCCGCCCGGCGAGCCTGCTCCCGCTGACGGTGCCCTTCCGGCCTCTGTGCTTCCTGGCGCAGAGGATCGGAAGTTTGGCGTGTATGTCCACGTCCCATACTGCCGTGTGCGCTGCGGATACTGCGACTTCAACACCTACACCGCGAGCGAGCTCGGCACGACGAATCAGTCGCACTACGCGTCTGAGGCGGCAACTGAACTGAGCTTTGGCGCCAAGGTGATGCGTGACTCGGGTCTTCCCGAGCGCCAGGTGTCGACCGTCTTCTTCGGCGGCGGTACCCCGACGCTGCTTCCCGCTGCCGACCTCGTGCTGATGCTCAACCGTATTCGTGATGAGTGGGGTATTGCGGAGGGCGCTGAGGTGACGACCGAAGCGAACCCCGATTCTGTTGATCGCGCGTATCTGCAACACCTTGCAGACAACGGCTTCACCCGTGTCAGCTTTGGTATGCAGTCGGCTGTGCCCAAGGTGTTGAGCGTGCTTGATCGTACCCACTCGCCGGAGCGCGTGCCGCAGGTGGTTGGCTGGGCGCGCGAGGTTGGCCTGCAGGTCAGTCTTGATCTCATCTACGGTTCGCCTGGCGAGACCATCGAAGAGTGGGAGACCACGCTCGATGCTGCACTCGCGATGGCGCCCGATCATCTCTCGGCCTACGCCCTGATCGTCGAGCCTGGCACGAAGCTTGCCGCGCAGATCAAGCGCGGCGAGTACCCGGAGACCGACGACGACCTGCACGCTGAGATGTACGAGCTTGCAGACGCGAAGCTCGCGGCGGCTGGCTACGACTGGTACGAGGTGAGTAACTGGGCGCGCAGCGAAGACTATCGTTCACGCCACAACCTCTCATACTGGACCGGTGAAGACTGGTGGGCTGCCGGCCCAGGCGCGCACAGCCACATTGGTGGCACGCGCTGGTGGAACGTCAAGCACCCCCGCGCGTATGCCGATCGAATCGCACAGGGCGTCTCGCCCGCGCTCGAGCGTGAACTGCTCGACGACGAGGCTCGGCACGAGGAGCAGGTGCTCCTGCAGACTCGCATTGCTGACGGTCTCCCGATCTCGGCTCTTGCTGAGAGCGAACGCGGAGCGGTTGCCGGACTGATCGCTGACGGCCTCATCGAGGGTCGCACTGCCCTGGGAGGTGGCGGATCCGCGCCCCGAATCGTACCGACGCTCAAGGGGCGGCTGCTCGCTGATCGCGTAGTCGGCGCTCTGCTGAGCTAAGTATTTCTGAGGCTTGCTGCGCTAGACTTGGCACTCGAAGGTGTTGAGTGCCAGGAAGGGAGTCGCGATGGTTACCGAACGCGGTCTCGCTGTCCTGCACGCGATCGTGAGTGACTACGTTGCGACGAGTGAGCCGGTTGGTTCGAAGTCCATCGTTGATCGGCACAGCTTCGGGGTATCGGCCGCAACCATTCGTAATGACATGGCTTCGCTCGAAGACCAGGAGCTGATCGCGCAGACACACACCTCCTCGGGCCGGGTGCCGACTGACAAGGGCTACCGGCTCTATGTCGACACTCTTGCTCGTGCGCGCCCGCTCACGGGGGCGCAGCGCACTGCGATCGAGCGGTTCCTCGGTGAGTCGAATGATCTTGACGATGCCATGAGCCGCACGGTTCGACTGCTCGCACAGCTCACGAACCAGGTGGCCGTTGCGCAGTACCCGTCACTGCGCAGCACGGTCGTGCGTCACATCGATCTCGTTGCCGTTGGTGAAGATCGCGTGCTGTGTGTGCTCATCTTGGGTTCAGGTGTAGTTGAGCAGCAGGTCGCGAAATTGCCTTCGGCGCAGGTAACCGAGGCGTGGGTCAATGGTCTCAGAGGGCGGATCGCGCAGGCGATCATCGGTCTCGACCTTGACTCTGCTGAACGCGCGCTGACCGCACTCGCTGCGAATGCGAATGAGTGGGTCGATCCGCTCGAAAACGAGCTCATCGGGCGCGTGCTCGACATCGTTCTCGGGCAACTCAAGGCGAATCGCAGCGACAAGATTGCTGTGGCCGGCACGGCAAACCTCACTCGACCCGGGGAGTACTCCGGTACCTTGACGACCGTGCTCGAGGCGATCGAGGAGCAGGTCACCCTGTTGCGATTGTTCGAAGAACTCGTGCACGATCAGCGTGACGTTGCCGCTTCGATCGGGCGTGAGAACGCGCTGTATGGCCTGCCCGAAGCGTCGATCATCGCTACGAACTATGCCTCAGTAGGAGACAACGCGGCGCGCCTCGGCGTGCTCGGTCCCGTCCGTATGGACTACGCGGGCAATATATCGAGCGTGCGCGCTGTTGCGCGGTACCTTAATCAGATCCTTGACGAAGCGCACTAGCCGCCTTCGCCGTTTTTCATCAGTTTTCAACCGCAACCACTAAGGAGCAATCAGAGTGGCAGATCACTACGAGGTCCTCGGAGTTTCCCGCGAAGCGACCCCAGAAGAGATCAAGAAGGCGTACCGCAAGCTTGCGCGTCAGCTCCACCCCGATGTGAACCCGTCTGAGGACGCCGCAGAGCGCTTCAAAGACGTCACTCACGCATACGACGTGCTCAGCGACGCAGAGCAGCGTGCGCGCTACGATCGTGGTGGCGATCAGCCCGGCTTCGGTGGCTCCGGTGGCGGTTTCGGCGATATCTTCGAGACCTTCTTTGGTGGCGGCTTCGGCGGCGGATCACAGGGCCCCCGCTCGCGCGCCGAGCGCGGCGAGGACGCCCTCATTCGCATTGACGTTCCCCTCGAAGAGGTTGTCTTCGGTGCGAAGCGAGACATCACCATTAACACCGCCGTGCTCTGCAACACGTGTGATGGTAGTGGCTGCCAGCCAGACACGAGCCCCGTCACCTGTGACGTCTGCCATGGTCAGGGACAGGTGCAGCGCCAGGTTCGTTCGCTCTTCGGCAATGTTGTGACGATGCACCCCTGTGGCAGCTGCTCGGGCTATGGCACGATCATTGAGCACCCCTGCACTTCGTGCGCAGGTAAGGGCCGTGTGCGTGAGCGTCGCGAGTTGCCGCTCGACATTCCCTCGGGCATTGAGACTGGCACCCGTATGCAGATGCGTGGTGGTGGCGAGGTTGGCCCAGGTGGTGGCCCCAACGGCGATCTCTTCATTGAATTCCGTGTGACCCACCACGATATCTTCAGCCGCGATGGCGATGACCTGCTCAGTACGCTGCAGGTGGCAATGACCGACGCGGTGCTCGGCGCTGAGGTCTCGCTCGATTCGCTTGACGGTGACAAGGTTGAGATTGAGGTTCCCGCTGGCGTCCAGTCGGGTGACATCATCACCGTGCGCGGCCGCGGCATCCAGGGCCTCCAGACCACGAACCGCGGCGACCTCAAGGTTGCTGTGCAGGTCGTGACCCCCGCGAAGCTCAGCAAGCGTGAGAAAGATCTCGTGCGCCAGCTCGCGGCACTGCGCAAGGATGAAGATCCCCACTTTGGTGAGTTCCATCAGGGCTTCTTTGGCAAGATCCGCGATCGCTTTTTCAAGAACTAAACACCGTGGCGAATCTCTATTACCGCGAGGATCTGACCGCAGCTGAGTTCGTTCCCGGCGCCGTCATCGAAATTACTGGTGACGAAGCCCGGCATGCAGTTCGCGTCAGTCGCCTACGGCAGGGCGAGCAGATCCTCATCGGCAACGGTGCGGGCGCGCTGGCAAACGCGGAGGCGACCGTCGTTGGCAAGGACCGGTTCTCGGTTCGCCTGCTCGATGTGACGCAGGCCGCCGCGCCAGAGATTCGACTCACGCTCGTGCAAGCGCTTGCGAAGGGCGACCGAGATGAGCGCGCCGTCGAGCAGTCGACGGAATTCGGCGTTGACGGGTTTCTTCCCTGGCAGGCTGCACGTTCAGTGTCGCGCTGGGACGGCGCAGGCGGTGCGGAGAAGTCAGCGAAGGGCATTGCCAAGTGGCAGCGCATCACGCGTGAAGCATCGAAGCAGTCGCTTCGTGCCTGGATCCCGGCAGTTGGTCCGTTGACGACGACGCGTGATCTGTGCCTTGCGGCTGCGGATCCCGAGATCGAAGTGGTGGTGCTGCACCCGCGTGGTGAGCGCGCCCTGAGTACATGGGTTGCTGACGGTCTCGACCGTGAGACCCGTGAGGTGAAGCTCGTTGTCGGCCCAGAGGGTGGGCTTTCTGACAGCGAGATTGACGAGCTTGAGGTTGCAGGTGCGCGTGTGCTCGTGCTCGGAAATACGGTACTTCGCACATCATCTGCTGGTCCGGCCGCACTTGCTGTGCTGAATGTGGGACTACACCGCTGGTAGATAAGTGCATATGCACTTATTTGTTCCACTAAACGGGATCAATTCCACTCTGGCCTTGTTCTGGCTTTTGCGATATAAGTCACCTGGGTATACCATCGTCCTCACGCATGGGGTGCGCTACGAGCGATCCCAGAATATGTGCGTTGAACATAGGTATATAGAGGTTTTTACAAGTGAGTGACAACAACTCAAACGGTGCATTAAACAACGGAGCAAAAGAGATACCGAACGCCTCGACACCGCCTCCCGCCCAGCACAAGAAGCTGGCATCACGTCACGTGACAATGATCACGCTTGGCGGCATCATTGGCGCGAGCTTGTTCGTGGGCTCTGGCAACGTGATTCGTGCGGTTGGACCGGCAGCGGTGCTGTCCTACCTCATTGGCGGGCTTCTGGTCTTCCTGGCGATGCGCATGCTCGGAGAGATGGCGGCGGCGCGGCCCACCATCGGCTCGTTCATGGAGTACGCACGTGTCGGTCTTGGTAACTGGGCGGCATATCTCGTCGGCTGGCTGTACTGGTACTTCTGGGTCGGCGTCCTTGCATATGAGGCCGTACTCGGTGGTGAAACCCTCAACGGCTGGTTCACCTTCCTGCCGGGATGGGCATGGTCGCTCATTCTTATCGCGATCTTCGTCGGTACCAACCTCATTTCCGTTCGTACCTTCGGTGAGGTTGAGTTCTGGCTCGCAAGCATCAAGGTCGTTGCGATTGTGGTGTTCTTGGGCGCTGGTCTACTCTTTGCGCTCGGACTCTGGCCGAACGCAACGTTCTCTGTACCGAATCTTTGGGAGCATGGCGGCTTCGCACCGAACGGTTTCGGCGTGGTCTTCACTGGTGTAGCACTCGTCATCTTCTCGTACTTCGGCACTGAGATTGCGGTTATGGCAGCCGCTGAATCGGAAGACCCAGCGAAGGGCATCCGTCAGGCAACGCACACCATCATTTGGCGAATCTTGCTCTTCTTCGTAGGTGCAGTGCTCATCATTACGATGGTCATTCCCTGGGATGAACTCCCCGAACCCGTGAGCGTCGCAGTGGCTCCGTTCACGCAGGTGTTCTCGCTGCTGGGCGTTCCCGGCGCAGCGATGATCATGCAGCTCATCATCTTCACCGCGGTGATCTCGGTGCTGAACTCTGGCCTGTACTCGGCCTCACGCATGTTCGCTGCTCTCGCAGATCAGGGCTTTGCGCCGAAGCTGATTTCGAAGCGTTCCCGCAACGGTGTGCCTGTCTGGGCTCTGATTGCCTCCACGAGTGGCGCGGTCGCGGCAACGATCGTGAACTTCGCAGCGCCTGACTCGGGCGTCTTCTCGTTCATCATGAACTCGGCTGGCCTCGTTGCGCTCTTTGTCTACGTCTTCATTGCAGTGACGCAGATGCGCCTGCGCCAGAAGATGAGTCCTGAAGAGGTCAAGGGCCTGAAGCTGAAGATGTGGCTGCACCCCTGGCTAAACATTGTCCTCATCCTCGCGATCATCGCGATCCTGATCATCATGCTCACGACTGAGGCTGGCCGAACCCAGGTGTGGACGAGCCTCATCGCGACCGTGGTACTCGTACTCTTCTGGCCGCTTGTGCGGAAGAAGCTGAAGAAGCGAGACGCAGAAAAGTTGCAGGCTGAGGTGCCCGCAGCAGGCGAAGCCTAACGCGGCGTTTCGTCACCGCGTCGTTCGCCCCTGGCTCGAGCATTTGCTGTCTGCCAGGGGCGAACTGCGTTTACGGCTCTTTCGCATCGGCTCTGGCCGGGTAGACTGGTGATATGGCTCAGGACACCATTTTCGCCAAGATCGTTTCTGGAGAAATCCCGGTCGAGATTCTCGCCGAGACCGAGCGCGTGATCGCGTTCCCAGATATTGCGCCTCAGGCGCCCGTTCACATTCTCGTGATCCCCAAATCAACCGAGTATGAGAACGTCGTCGAACTTGCCGCTGGTGACCCCGAAACCCTCGCCGAGATGGTTGCGGTAGCGAAGCAGCTCGCAGAGAAGCACGGCAACGGTGACTTCCGTCTGCTCTTCAACTCGGGTGAAACTGTCGGCCAGACCGTATTCCATGTGCACGCTCACGTGCTCGCAGGAGACCTCAAGGAGAACTCGCTCGTTGGAGCCTGAAACAACCAGTCCCACTTCCGCGTCCGTCAATTCTCGCGAGCTGACACGCACCATCACGCTCTCGGGTGTCGAACTGAGTTCGTTTCTCGGGCACCGAGACCAGCTTGTTCGTGATCTCGAAGAACTTCACCCAGGCGTACGTTTCCACGTTCGCGATGAGGTGATGACCTTGCGCGGAGGCGTCGCACACGTGCGTGCCGCAGAAGCAGTCGTGCTTGAGGTGCTCGATCTTGCTCGCAAGAGCGGCCAGGTGTCAGCGCACGATGTACGCGCGATCACCCATTTGGTGAACAAAGGGCAGGCTGGATCCGCCGCCCCGCGTCTCAGTGAGCCGATCGTGCAGGTGCGAGGCAATGCCGTGCGTGCCCAGACCGACGGTCAGCGCAGTTACGTCGACGCGATTGATGACAACACGATTGTGTTCGGCATCGGACCCGCTGGCACAGGCAAGACCTACTTGGCGATGGCGAAGGCTGTGCAGGCCCTGCAACGCCGCGAGGTCTCGAAGATCATGCTCACCCGTCCCGCGGTCGAAGCGGGGGAGAGCCTTGGCTTCCTGCCCGGTGGTCTTGAGGAAAAGATCGACCCGTACCTGCGCCCGTTGTTCGATGCGGTGAGCGCGATGATGGATCAAGATCTCGTCGGTCGTATGCTTGCAAACGGCACCATCGAGGTCGCGCCGCTTGCCTACATGCGCGGTCGCACCCTCAACGAAGCATTCGTCATTCTTGACGAAGCGCAGAACACGACGCCCGAGCAGATGAAGATGTTCCTGACCCGTCTCGGCTATGGCTCGAAGATGGTCATCACAGGCGACCTCACTCAGGTTGATCGACCAAAGGGTCGGAGCGGGCTCGGTGTTGTGCAACGCATCCTCGGCGACGTAGAGGACATTCATTTTGCGGAGCTCACCGCAGACGACATCGTTCGTCATAGCCTGGTCGGTCGCATCGTCGACGCATACCAGGATTACGATGAGCAGAAGAACCAAGGAGACGCCTCATGAGCGTAGAGATCAATAACGAATCAGCATTCGAAATTTCTGAAGAGCAGCTGCAGCGCCTCGCGCTTTTTGCGCTCGACGCGATGCATGTGCACGCCGACACCGACGTCGCAATCATGCTCGTCGACGAGCCCGCGATGTCTGACCTCCACGAGCAGTGGATGGGCGAACCCGGTGCGACTGACGTGCTGAGCTTCCCGATGGACGAGCTGCGCCCCGGACGTCTCGATGCGAAGACCCCCGCGGGTATTCTCGGCGACATCGTTATCTGCCCCCAGGTGGCGGATCGTCAGGCCGACGCAGCGGGTCACGACCTCGCGCAGGAAATCATCATTCTTACCACGCACGGCATGCTGCACCTGCTCGGATTTGATCACGCAACCCCGCCCGAGGAAGCCGAGATGTTCGGCATCCAGCGCGACATTGTGACCGCGTTTCACGCGCGAGAGCGTTCACTTTGAGCGCTGGCTTAGCTGCCCTACTCATCATCGCGGCGCTGCTGCTTGCCGCGATCGGTGGGCTGCTCGCCGCAACCGATGCGGCACTCTCGGTGCGCTCGCGGGCTGAACTACTTGCGCTCGCAGACGAGGGGGGTCGTTCAAGTAAGTCGATCCGCGCGATTGCTGAGAACGAAGAGAGTCACGTCAACGCGCTCTCCTTTGCGCGTGTATTCGCTGAGGTACTCTCGGCCGTGCTCATTACACTCGTGCTCGCGTACATGCTTGACGAACTGTGGCTCGAGCTCGTCCTCGCGACGATCGTCATGACTGCGGTCACGTTCGTGCTCGTCGGCTCAAGTCCCCGCACTGTCGGCACCCACCACCCTGACGGCGTAATTCGTTTCACCGCACCGACCGTGCACGCGATCCGCGTCCTGTTGGGTCCCTTGTCGAACGGCCTGATGAGGTTTGGTCACCGTGTAGCCCCCGGACGCGACGGGGCCGCTCGCATTCGAGATGAGCAGCAGCTCCTCTCGGTCGTCGATCAGGCTGCGGAACAGGCCGTGCTCGAAGATGACGACCGCGATCTCATCCACTCGATCGTTGAATTGAACGACACCTACGTTCGCGAGGTCATGGTGCCGCGCATCGACATGGTGACGGTGAGCGCCGATCAGAGCGTGCGCGAGGCGCTTGAGGCGCAGTTGAGTTCACGTCATTCGCGGCTCCCGGTCGTCGGTGGGGACACCGATGACATTGTGGGCGTGGTGCATTTGCGCGACGCAAGCAAGTTCGTGTTGCGTCGACCAGATGAAGCAGAAGCATCGCCCGTAACTCGTATCACGAAGGCGCCGGTGTTCGTCCCTGAGCTGCAACGCGCGGATCGTCTCCTACGGCAGATGCAGGCCGAGTCCAACCATCTCGCGTTCGTTGTGGATGAGTACGGCGGCATTTCTGGGCTCGTGACCTTGGAAGACCTCATTGAGGAACTCTTTGGTGAGATTAGTGATGAGCATGACCGTGAGACTGTCGACATCGTCGAAGAAGGTGACGAGACCTACCTCGTGAGTGCACGCTTGCCGATCGACCGCCTCGCAGACCTGTTCGAGGCAGAACTCGACGTCGAAGACGTTGATACGGTCGGCGGTTTGCTCACCATGCTCGTGGGCAAGCTTCCAGAACCAGGCGACTTTGCGATCGTCGAAGACATCAGACTTGAGGCCGTCGAGGTCGAACGTCGCAGACAGCGGCTCGTGACGATCCGCGCCCAAAAATTCAATGACGACGAAGCGTCGTCAGCACAGCAAGAGGAAGAGTAATCATCATGAGCGAAGAAGTTTCGCAGCCTGCTGGTGACGTGACCGAGCCCACGGAGGGCGCTGAGAAGCCATTCCGTGCAGGGTTTGTCTCGTTCGTCGGTCGCCCCAACGTCGGCAAGTCAACCCTGACTAACGCACTCGTTGGTGAGAAGATCGTGATCACGAGCGAGAAGCCGCAGACGACGCGTCGAGTCATCCGCGGTATTGTGCACCGTCCCGATGGCCAGCTCATCATCGTCGATACCCCGGGTATTCACCGCCCGCGTACGCTCCTCGGTGAGCGCCTGAACGCGCTCGTAGAGACCACGCTCGGTGACGTCGACGTGATCGGATTCTGCGTTCCCGCGAACGAGAAGATCGGCCCAGGCGATCGCTTTATTGACGAGCGCCTCAACGATTTCCCGCGCGCGAAGAAGGTGGCGATCCTGACCAAGATCGATAGCGCATCGCAGACCGAAATCATCGACCAGCTCACCAAGCTCGGCGCAATGCGCGAGTGGGACGCGGTCGTGCCGATCTCGTCGACGGAAGACCAGCAGCTCGATATCCTCTCTGAGGTGCTCCTCGAGCTCATGCCAGAATCGCCCGCGCTGTACGAGAACGAGACGATCACCGATGAGAGTGAAGACGAGCGGATCGCGGAGCTCATTCGTGAGGCTGCCCTCGCGGGCGCCCGTGAGGAATTGCCGCACTCGCTCGCAGCATCGGTCGATGACCGTGAAGAGCGCGAAGACGGACTTATCGAGATCTACGCTTCCGTCTACGTCGAGCGCGACAGCCAGAAGGGCATCGTTATTGGCAAGGGTGGCCAGCGCCTGAAATCAATTGGCGAGACCGCGCGCAAGGGCATCGAGGAGCTGCTCGGTCGTCGCGTGTACCTCTCGATCCGCGTAAAGGTATTGAAGGAATGGCAGCGCGACCCGAAGGCACTCGGTAAGCTCGGTTTCTAAAGCCGGTACATCGCTGGCACAAACCGACCTCTAAGAGGAGACCGAAGTGGACGTAAGTGAGCAGTTTGCCGCATTGATGCAGGGTGGTCTCGGAGTAATTTCTGTGGCCTGGTACATCCTCGTCGTCGTTGCGATGTGGAAGGTCTTCACCAAGGCCGGGTACGCGGGTATCCTCGCGATTATCCCGATTGTGAACATCGTCTTCCTCGTGAAGATTGCCGGCTACTCAGGTTGGCTTTCGCTGCTCTACATCGTTCCGATCATCGGTTTCATCTTCAACATCATGGTGTGCCTCCGCGTGGGAACTAAGTTCGGCAAGAGCACGGCGTTCTCGGTGTTCCTGATTTGGATCTTCTCCACCATCGGTTTCTTCATCATCGGTTTCGGCCAGGCGAAGTACGACCGCAACGCGCAGTAGCGCAGTAACGCGGTTGCGCGGCCCAGTGGCGGCGATCAACCACGCGAAAAAGGCCCGTTCTCTCGAGATGTGCAGCTATTCACAGCTGCAACTGTCTGTTTCGAGAGAACGGGCCTTTTTCGCGTGTGCATGGCGAGGGAGCGTGCCTCGGGCTGCCGACAGCTAGCGACCGCCGCTGAACCCGCCTCCGCCACCGCCGCCGGCGAAGCCACCGCCGCTCGATCCGCCCGAGCTGCTTGAGGTGTAGCTCACCGAGGAACTCATGTTGTCGGTGAAGCGTGAGATCTCGCTCGCGAAGCGATCGATCCCGCCGTGCATCATCAGCGCGGGATACCAGAGCGGCGAGTACCCCGGCGTCTCGGCATACTTCGTCTGCAAGGTCTTCGTCCACTGCTTCTCAAGACCGAACAACATGGCGTAGGGGAGGAGTTTCTCGTAGAGGTCAACCACCATCGCCTGGTCGATCTCACGGCGTTCGGCGCCGGTAGGTGACTGCAATACCCGAATGCGATCCGCCTCTGCGACAGAAATGAACTCCTTCACGCCAAGCAGGTATTCGCGCGCTTCGGCCCCGTGCCGTGTGTGCATCTCGTGTGGCACCAAGCCATAAATAATGCCGACAATGGCTGCGATTGCGAGGATGAAGAACAGTACCGACGCGCCGGAGTCGCGCTGCACCATCGCCATAATCGTGAGCACAATGTGGACCGCGGCAATTGGCATGCTGATGAAGGCAAGCATTCGGGCGAGCGGCACTTGACGTTTCTCGAAGTAGCCGCGCGAGTGAGCCTGCTTACTCCCTGCCTCGGTGAGCTTCTGCATGCTCGCGCCGAACTTCTCGTCCTTCTTCGGGAGCGCCTTGCTGGCGCCGGGAGCCGCGCTCCCGAAGAGCTTGTTCAGTGTCGCGCCGTCGAGCGCATCTACCGCTGCCTCGTGACTCACCAGGCGCAGGGTCGGCCGGGCCGAGCGAGAGCCCGGTTTCTTTGGGTCATCTTCGATGCGGATCGCGCCGTTCACCGCGAGGTGTACAAACTCGGCGGGCACGGTGGAGCTGGTGCGCCCTGCGATCTTGGCCGCGAGCAGTGGCGGGAGGTTCCGGGGAACATCGTATTGCGCAATGATGGTGCCGCGATCGACCCGCCGTTTGCGAACATATCGCATCCCCACGAACATCGAGCCAAGGCTCAAGAGCGCGGCCAGGCCGCCGGTCACGAACGGCACCGTGTCGAGGAGTGCGTTGGGGAGGCGCACGGGTGGCTGGGTGAAGGTACCCGGCGCGAACCCGATTGCTACCGTGACGCCCTCGTGCGCGGCAAGTGGGACAGGTGTGACGCTGAACGTAGCGCCTGAGTGCGAGATGTCACATCGTTGTGTTGACTCGCCGACCCCGACGTAGCAGGCAGTGTTGCCATTGAGTGCAGATGCAATTGTGGGATCTACGGTGATTGACGCCTGGAATGCGTCAATCTGCTGGCGGTGTTCGAAGTCGACGAGGTCCCAATAGAACTCATCTGCAGTGCCGTCGTCGCGCGCGAGGATGGTGTCGCTCAGCGTGTAATCGATGATGTAGGTCTGGCTGCCGTGGACGTAGTCATTGTTCCCGGTGAGGACCGCGATGAAATCTCCATCTTCGTCCACCTCGGTGTCGAAGGGGACTGCTGCACCATGCTCATCGGTAACAGTGAAATCTCGTGGATCGATTGCCGCCTTTTCGTACCTCATGGGCAGACCGCGAACAATTCCGCGGTTTTGATCGACCTCGGGAAACTGGGCCACGAGGGTCTCGGTTACGTGGGTGAGTGCACGGCCGTCGTCATCTTGCGTAATGCGGTAGTCCACAGACCAGCTGCTGTACGAGAAGTCGTCAACATCGGCCGAAGCCGGTGCTGATCCGCCAAATATTGCGGCAGAAGATGCTGCCAGCAGCAGTACAGGGGTTAGTACAAAGCGTGTCCATGGCATGTGGCTAGGTTATCTGGTGCTATAGTGAAAAACATGCTGTTCGGCACGCTTCTCCTTAGTTGCCGCGACGAGGCCTAATCCTTCTGGCCTTCCTCGTCGCGGTGTTTGTGTTTGGCGGAACAAACAAGCGAACGTAGAGAGATACAAGGTTCATGAAGAACATGCAGCAGCCCTCGGGCATGCCGGCCCACCGTTACCGTCCGTACAGCGAGATCATCAAGGTTGATCTCCCCGATCGTACGTGGCCAACGAAGCAGATCACCGAGGCTCCGCGCTGGTGCGCAGTCGATCTCCGCGATGGCAACCAGGCACTCATCGACCCGATGAGCCCCGAGCGTAAGCGGATCATGTTCGATCTGCTCGTCAAGATGGGCTACAAAGAGATCGAGGTTGGCTTCCCCTCGGCAAGCCAGACCGATTTTGACTTTGTGCGTCAGCTCATCGAAGACAACGCGATTCCCGATGATGTCACGATTCAGGTACTGACCCAGGCGCGTGAGCACCTGATCAAGCGCACCTTCGAGTCGCTCATTGGCGCGAAGCAGGCGATTGTTCACCTGTACAACTCGACGAGCATCCTGCAGCGCGATGTGGTGTTCCGTCAGGATCGCGAGGGCATCAAGCAGCTCGCTGTTGAGGGCGCAAAGCTCTGCAAGTCCTTCGAATACATCTGTGCAGGCACCGACATCTTCTATGAGTACTCGCCTGAGTCGTACACGGGCACGGAGCTCGAGTACGCGGCCGAGGTTTGCAATGCGATTCTCGACGTGTTCCAGCCGACTCCAGAGCGCAAGGTTATTCTGAACCTGCCTGCGACCGTTGAGATGGCGACACCCAATGTCTACGCTGACTCAATCGAGTGGATGTGCCGCAACATCAATAACCGCGAAAACGTCATTATTTCGCTCCACCCGCACAACGACCGTGGCACCGGCGTTGCTGCGGCTGAGCTGGGGTACATGGCGGGTGCGGATCGCATCGAGGGTTGCCTCTTCGGCAACGGTGAGCGAACTGGCAACGTTGACCTGGTCGCGCTGGGCATCAACATGTTCACGCAGGGCATTGACCCGCAGATTGACTTCTCGCGTCTCGATGAGGTTCGCCGTACCGCTGAGTACTGCAATCAGCTCCGCGTACCCGAGCGCAGCCCTTGGGCTGGCGACCTCGTGTACACCGCGTTCTCTGGCTCGCACCAGGATGCGATCAAGAAGGGCTTCGAGCGCATGGCTGCCGACGCTGAGGCGGCAGGCAAGAGTATCGACGACATCGAGTGGGCAGTTCCGTACCTGCCGGTTGACCCCAAGGATCTCGGCCGCTCATATGAGGCCGTCATTCGTGTGAACTCGCAGTCGGGCAAGGGCGGTGTTGCGTACCTGCTCAAGACCGATCACAACCTGGATTTGCCGCGTCGTCTGCAGATCGAGTTCAGTGCTGTCGTGCAGGACGTCACTGACAGTGAAGGTGGCGAGGTGTCGAGTGAATCGATCTGGCGCATCTTCCAGGATGAGTACCTGCCGACCGCTGGAACCGAGTTTGACCAGTGGGGTCGTTACGAGTTGTTCCGTACCGCATCGACGAGTGCGGGTGACGGTGTTACCGAACTCGTAGTCGACTACCGTGATGGTGAGACTCGCGAGCAGATGACGTCGCGCGGTAACGGACCTGTCGACGCGTTCATCTCAGGCGTGAATGAAAGCGGTCACGAGGTCACACTCTTTGACTATGTTGAGCACGCAATGAGCTCCGGTGGCGACGCAGTTGCCGCTGCGTACGTCGACCTCGAAGTCGATGGTCAGCGCCTGTGGGGCGTCGGTATTGATCCCGACACCACCCGTGCGACCCTCAAGGCGATCGTATCTTCGATCAATCGCGCTGAGCGCACGAAGGTCGCTGCGTAAGTAGTCGTACATTTGTTCGAATGGTCGGAGTGGCGTGAGTCACTCCGACCATTCGTGCGTTTAGGGTTGGCACTGTGATTTCTTCGATTAATGGACCGGTCCTCTCGCAGGGAGCCGGCTGGGTCGTTATTGGTGTTGGTGGCTTGGGCTACCGAGTCGAGGTACCTGTAGGCCGTGGTCCAAGCGTGGCTGTCGGCGACCATCTCTCGCTCGTTACCTCGCTTATTGTGCGCGAAGATTCACTCACGCTGTTTGGCTTCCAAGATGATGTCGAGCTTGAGCTCTTCACGCGTCTTCTGAGCGTTTCGGGTGTCGGTCCACGCATGGCGCTTGGAGTGCTTTCCGCGCTCGCCCCGACCGAACTTGTTGAGGCGGTCAAACGCGAAGATGAGAAGCCTTTCAAGAAGGTTTCTGGTGTCGGTCCGAAGACCGCGAAGCTCATCGTTGTGTCGCTCGCGGGCAAGCTTGACGGCTTGCAGATCGAGTTGCGTCACGACGCTGCCGAGAGCGCGGATCCCAACGAGGCCGTTGTTGCTGCGGTGGCGGAGGGGCTTGTTGGTCTCGGCTGGCGCGAGTCTGACGCACAACAGGCTGCACAGGATGCGCTCGACGCTGGCGCTCCCGCGAGTCACGCGGGTCTGTTGCGTGCAGCGCTCGCGCTTCTGCAGAACAACCGTGGAGTTGGTCGATGAGCGTCGACAATGGCGAACTGTCCCCGCAGGGTCGATCCGCCGAACTCACCTACGAGGGTGCGCTGCGCCCTGGGTCCCTCGCTGAATTCGTTGGTCAGGAGAAGGTTCGAGATCAGCTCGGGCTCCTGCTCGGAGCGGCGGCCATTGACGGACGTACGCCCGACCACATTCTGCTTGCTGGCCCTCCCGGGCTCGGCAAGACTACGCTCTCAATGATCGTCGCGGCAGAGCTTGAGGTGCCGTTGCAGCAGACGTCCGGGCCCGCGATTCAGCATGCTGGTGACCTTGCTGCAGTACTGTCTTCACTGTCGCCCGGCGAAGTGTTGTTTATTGATGAGATCCATCGCATGGCGCGAAGCGCCGAAGAGATGCTGTATCTCGCGATGGAGGACTTCAAGGTTGACATCATGGTGGGCAAGGGCGCTGGTGCGACCTCCGTGCCACTTGAGCTGGCACCGTTCACGCTCGTTGGTGCAACCACCCGAGCCGGATTGCTCCCCAACCCGCTGCGAGACCGCTTTGGCTTTACTGCGCACCTTGAGTACTACGCGCATACCGAACTTGAGCGGGTGGTCGCGCGCGCGGCTCGCCTTCTCGGGTTCCCACTTGCTGATGCTGGCGTCGTTGAGATCGCGGGCCGTTCTCGTGGAACGCCCCGTATCGCGAACCGTCTGCTGCGTCGCGTGCGTGATTACTGCCTCGTGCACGAGGTGGAAGCCGACGTGCTCGCGGTTCGTGCGGCGCTCTCGCTGTACGACGTCGACGAGAATGGTCTTGACCGTCTCGACCGTGAGGTTCTCAGCGTGATTATTGAGCGCTTTGGCGGCGGTCCAGTCGGTCTCTCGACCCTCGCAGCATCGGTCGGGGAAGAGTCGGAGACGATTGAGGCGGTCGTCGAACCGTTCCTCATGCGCGCCGGACTCATCGCTCGTTCGCCGCGTGGGCGGATCGCCACGCGCCTCGGCTGGGAACACTTGGGAATGGTGCCGCCAGCCGCATAACTCGCCGCGTTGGCTGCTGCTGGCAAAAGTTCTAGATTCGGGATAGGGTTGAGTGTCACATTTGTGGCGAAACCTGTCCACGCGGACCATGCCTCGGGGGCCCTTGGGTCTCACTAACGCGAGTTAGTGTGTGTCCGCCTGATTTCCTGTCCATTCTGGAGACCAATTTCATGACTAACTCAACGACCACCAGCAAGGTCGCAATCAACGACATCGGCTCGGCCGAGGACTTCCTTGCAGCGGTCGAACTGACCATCAAGTCTTTCAACGACGGCGACCTCATCGAAGGCACCGTTGTAAAGATTGACCGCGACGAGGTTCTCCTCGACGTAGGCTTCAAGACCGAGGGCGTCATTCCCTCGCGCGAGCTGTCCATCAAGCACGACGTTGACCCCGATGAGGTCGTCAAGGTCGGCGACTCGGTTGAGGCACTCGTTCTCCAGAAGGAGGACAAGGAAGGCCGCCTGATCCTCTCGAAGAAGCGTGCTCAGTACGAGCGTGCTTGGGGCGATGTCGAGCGCATCAAGGAAAGCGACGGCGTTGTTACCGGTACCGTCATCGAGGTTGTCAAGGGCGGCCTCATCGTTGACATCGGACTCCGTGGCTTCCTCCCCGCGTCGCTCATCGAGCTCCGCCGCGTCCGCGATCTCACGCCGTACCTCGGCCAGGAGATCGAGGCAAAGATCCTCGAGCTCGACAAGAACCGCAACAACGTTGTGCTTTCGCGTCGCGCACTCCTCGAGGAGACCCAGTCGGCTACCCGTTCGTCGTTCCTTGCAGAGCTCAAGCCCGGCCAGGTTCGCAAGGGTGTCATCTCGTCGATCGTCAACTTCGGTGCATTCGTGGACCTCGGTGGCGTCGACGGCCTCGTGCACGTTTCGGAGCTCTCGTGGAAGCACATCGAGCACGCTTCGGACGTCGTTGAGGTTGGCCAGGAAGTAACCGTTGAGGTTCTTTCGGTTGAGCTCGACCGCGAGCGCGTTTCGCTGTCGCTCAAGGCTACGCAGGAAGACCCCTGGCAGGTATTCGCACGCACCCACGCAATCGGTCAGATTGCACCGGGCGTCGTCACCAAGCTCGTACCCTTCGGCGCGTTCGTTCGCGTTGCAGACGGCATCGAGGGCCTCGTGCACATCTCGGAGCTCTCGGGTCAGCACGTTGAGCTCGCTGAGCAGGTTGTACAGGCCGGCCAGGAAGTCTTCGTCAAGATCATCGATATCGATCTCGAGCGTCGCCGCATCTCGCTCAGCCTCAAGCAGGCTAACGAGGGCGTTGACCCCGAGGGCACCGAGTTCGATCCCGCACTCTACGGTATGACCACCGAGTACGACGAGAACGGCGAGTACAAGTACCCCGAAGGCTTCGACCCTGAGACTCAGGAGTGGAAGGAAGGCTTCGAGAGCCAGCGCGAGAACTGGGAGAAGGAATACGCTTCTGCTCAGGAGCGTTGGGAAGCACACAAGAAGCAGGTTGCAGCTTCGATCGCTGAGGCAGCAGCAGCTCCCGCAGTTGAGGCACCCGCTTCGAGCTTCTCGAGCGACTCGAACGCTACCGGCGCACTCGCTGACGATGAGGCACTCGCTGCACTCAAGGCTCAGCTCGAAGGCAACTAAGTCCTTCTAGCTCGATAGCTACTTATGAAAGCCCGGTTCCTTTTGGAGCCGGGCTTTCTGGTTTGATGGAGACATGACACTCATTGCACTCACGGGCGGCATTGCCTCCGGCAAATCGACGATTCGGACGCGCTTCGCTGAGCTCGGTGCGGTTGTCATTGACGCGGATCAGCTCGCTCGCGAAGCCGTCAATCCTGGAACACCCGGTCTCACGGCCATTACGGAGACCTTCGGCTCCGAGATGCTCGATGCCGCATCGGGGGAACTCAACCGCGCTGCGCTTGGCGCACGTGTCTTCGGCGATCCTGAGGCGCTCGCGAAACTGAACGGCATTGTCCATCCCGAGGTGCGCCGGATCGCCGCCGGACGAATTGCTGCGGCTCGTGCAGCGGATCCGCGCGCCGTCATCGTCTATGAGATTCCGCTGCTTGTCGAGTCTGGTCACGGACTCTCCCGAGACGGGATGCCGCGGCAGTGGGATGTCATTGTGGTTGCGGATGCACCTGCTGAGGTGCGGCGCAAACGATTGCGCGAACTCAGGGGACTGACTGAGGAGGAAGCGCAGCGTCGTATCGCAAGCCAGGCGACTGATGAGGAACGTCGTGCGGTCGCTGATGTCATCATCGACACTGCCCAGTCGCTCGACTCGACCCGCGCCCAGGTCGACACGATCTGGCAGTCGCTGGGGGAGTGATCCGCGCACTCTTACGTGCAGATACCAATACAGGTCTGGTCCGCACTGACTGCGAACCAGACCTGTATTGGTGACGTGGTTAGCGCGTGAACTCAGCGAACCAGTCGAGACGGAACTGCGCCGCCGCAGCAATGATGATGTAGCAGAGTGCAATCGCAACCCATACCCAAGAGCGCATGTTGACGAAGCGCTGCTGAGTGCGGTCGGAAACATTGACGTATCCTGCCGCCTCTGGCTGGAACAGTGTTGTCCAGAAAAGCGGGATGGTGGCAGCCCACACAACCATGCACCACGGGCACAGTGTGCCGAGGCTGTAGATGCTCTGGTAGGCAAGCCAGCCGACAAAGATAAGACCGAGCGCGAGTCCGATGCGGTAGAGAATCCAGAACCAGTTCGCGAATCGGGCGCCAGCGAGAATCGCGAAGCCGACGATAATCGGTGCCATGAACGCGCCAACGCCGATGATCGTGTTGCTGAAGCCGAAGATGGAACCCTGCCAGGAATCCATGTTCGGGCCGCAAGTCACGAGGACGCTGACGTTACAGTTCGGAATGTAGCCCGGTTCTTGGATCTTCTTGATGTACTCGGTGATCAGTTCAAAAGCCGCGAAAAGCCCGATAAATCCGAACACAATCGTTGCAATCGGAAACACACGGGAACGGTTTGGGGTCTGTGTCACCTCAGTCATGCCCCGATTCTAAACCCACGACACTGAACGTCAGACGAGACTATGTAGCAAGTCGCATGTAATAATGGAGGTTGTGGCAACGCATAGTCGTGTTACCCACAAGAGTCTTGCACCGCCGGAAAGCAATGCCAGTCGCACGGGCGACGGTCTGCCGGTACGCGGAAGAGTACGAGTTGTTAAGGCGCGCGAGCGCCAAGAGTTTTTGCTCCAGATCCCGTATTTGGGGCAGTGAATGGAGAGCACCAGGAATGGTGACGAACACAGATACCGAGACCCCAGAAATGGGCGAATCGGGAGAAGAATCCGTAGAAACTGTCGAGGCTACCGAGGTAGCCGTAGTTGAAGAGCCCGCTGAAGCGGCAAATGTTTCAACTGAAGGCGCACGAACCCCTGAAGCTGCACTGCCTGCAGAAGATGAGGAAAAGGTTGCAGAGCCTGAGGCTGTGAAGGGCTCGGACGGTTTGCCGCTCGTGTTGCCCCTCGCCTCGTTGTCGCCCGAGGATCAGTTCCGTGCGACCACGCGACTGATCTTCCTTGCGCCTGATGTGCCGCCGATTGATCCGCGCCCCCGTCGTGGCAACTTCCGTCAGCTTGACGATATCTTCGAGGAGCAGCACCAGGCGCTCCGCCAGCATGACCGCGAGGTTGACCAGCCCGCTCGTCGTGAACGTCGTGAGCGTCGTGCAGCAGCGCCTCAGGCGGCAACTGGGGTAGAGCCCCAGCGTCGCCAGGCGGCGCCCGTGGTGACCGAACCGCAGCGCGTGAAGGGTTCGACTCGACTCGAAGCGAAGAAGCAGCGACGTCGCGACGGTCGTGATGCTGGTCGCCGCCGTACCGTCATCACCGAGTCCGAGTTCCTTGCGCGCCGCGAGGCAGTGGACCGCGAGATGATCGTGCGCAGTTCGGCCGATCGTATCCAGATCGGTGTGCTCGAAGACAGCGTTCTCGTTGAGCACTACGTTGCTCGTTCGAGCGAAAACTCGCTGATCGGCAACGTCTACATTGGCCGCGTGCAGAACGTGCTCCCGAGCATGGAAGCTGCGTTCGTTGATATTGGACGCGGCCGCAATGCTGTGCTCTACTCGGGTGAAGTTGACTGGTCTGCGTTCGAAGGTGGCAACACTGCTCGCAAGATCGAGAATGCTCTGAAGCCCGGCGATCGTGTTCTCGTACAGGTTACGAAGGACCCGGTGGGGCACAAGGGTGCGCGCCTGACCAGCCAGATTTCGCTTCCGGGTCGCTTCCTCGTGTACGTTCCCGGCGGTGCGATGAACGGCATTTCACGCAAGCTTCCTGATACCGAGCGTGCACGCCTGAAAAAGATTCTGAAGGAAGTGCTCCCGACCGGCGCTGGCGTCATTGTGCGTACCGCTGCGGAGGGTGCGACAGAAGAGCAGCTCACTCGCGACGTTCAGCATCTCGCACGCCAGTGGGAGCATATTCAGTCGCGCATGGCGAAGGGCGGCGGTCCCGCACTGCTGCACTCTGAACCTGACATGCTCATTAAGATCGTGCGCGACGTCTTTAACGAAGATTTCCAGCGCATGGTGATTTCGGGCAACGACACTCACGCGACAATTTCAAACTACCTTGAGCAGGTTGCTCCTGACCTGCTGCAGCGCGTTGAGCGCTACGAGGGTGAGCGCGATGTCTTTGATAAGTTCCGTGTGACGGAACAGATCTCGAAGGCGCTCGACCGGAAGGTCTGGCTGCCCTCGGGTGGTTCGCTCGTCATTGACCGCACTGAGGCAATGACGGTCGTTGACGTCAACACTGGCAAGTTCGTTGGCTCTGGTGGCAACCTCGAAGAAACCGTCACCAAGAACAACCTTGAGGCCGCTGAGGAAATCGTTCGTCAGCTGCGTCTGCGCGATGTTGGTGGCATCATCGTGATTGACTTCATCGACATGGTTCTCGAATCGAACCGTGATCTCGTGCTTCGTCGCCTCGTCGAATGCCTTGGTCGCGATCGCACCAAGCATCAGGTGGCCGAGGTTACCTCGCTTGGTCTTGTTCAGATGACTCGTAAGAAGCTTGGCCTTGGTCTGCTCGAGTCGTTCAGCGAGCCCTGTGATGTGTGCGCGGGTCGTGGCGTCGTGGTGCACCACGATCCCGTCTCGAAGCATCGTAACGAGGCCCCTCGTTCGTCGAAGCGAAACCGCAATAACAGTGGCGGCGGTAACTCAAGTAATAACGGCGGCAATAAGAATGACAACGGCAATGCACAGGCTGAAAGCCAGTCGCAGCCTGTTGCTGCCGACGCGAAAGCTCACGCCATCACCGATGGTGCTAAGAACATGCTGGCTCAGGTAGCCGCTTCGACCCTTCCTGTTTCGCAGGCTGACGAGACCGCGCACGCGGTATCGAAGCCAGTCGTCGCAGAGGAAAAGAAGAGCGGCAAGGTAGTAAGTGGGAAGGCTCGCCGCAGCGGCGCTGCACCCGCAGCTGCCGATCCGAGCCCTGCAGCGAACCTGCTTGATAGCGTTCTCGACGCTCTTCCGGACGCTCCCGCGGTCGGAACGTCGCGAGCTCGTCGCCGGGCTTCGCAGCCGGCAGGCGGATCGGCTCGCGCGACTCGCGCGACCCAGCCCGCTGGACCGGCAACGGAAGAATCGGCACCTCAGGTGGCGAAAGACGTCGCGGTAGATCCGCAGCAGCTCATTTTTGATGCGCTCGATGTGCGCGTGCAAGAAAAGGCTTCCGAGCGGGACTAACAGTCCCATCAAGTCCGGAGAGTGGTCGAATCCGGGCTCGACACGCTGGCACATATTTGACCGAAAATAGAAGTTCAAGTTAATATTGATCGTTGTGCTAGATGCTTTTATGTGCATCGGCGACAGTGTTTCGGTTGCAGACCAATTGCGACTGACTTTGAAAGACGATCCTAGGAAAAGGGTGACAAGTGGTTTACGCAGTTGTGCGCGCAGGCGGCCGGCAGGAGAAGGTCGAAATCGGTTCGATCATCACCGTTAACCGTATGGCAGGTGACGCAAAGGGTAAGGTTCAGCTTCCCGCAGTTCTCCTCGTCGACGGCGAGACCGTGACCACCGATGCAGCGAAGCTTGCAAAGGTGAAGGTTACTGCTGAGGTTCTCGGCGACCTCCGCGGCCCGAAGATCGTCATTCAGCGCTACAAGAACAAGACCGGTTACAAGAGCCGCCAGGGTCACCGTCAGGACCTGACCCGCCTCAAGGTCACCGGCATCAAGTAACCAGCTTCGGCTGCTACCTAAGGAGTAGAGACTCATGGCATCAAAGAAGGGCGTAGGCTCTAGCAAGAACGGCCGCGACTCGAACGCACAGCGCCTCGGCGTAAAGCGCTTCGGTGGCCAGGACGTGAACGCAGGCGAGATTATCGTTCGCCAGCGCGGCACCAAGTTCCACCCCGGCGTAAACGTCGGCCGTGGCAAGGATGACACGCTGTTCGCACTTGCTGCAGGCGAGGTTGAATTCGGCGCAAAGGGCGGCCGCAAGGTCGTCAACATCGTCACCGCAGCGTAAGTTCGCGGGTTTTCGCAAGAGGCGGGCTTCGGCTCGCCTCTTGTTGTTTTACGGCCATACACTTGGAGGTGTAATTGGCCGCAGGTGAGAGGGTGGAAAAGTCATGGTGACGTTCGTTGATCAGGTGCAGGTGCATCTGCAGGCAGGACGCGGTGGCGACGGCTGTGTCTCGGTAAAGCGTGAGAAGTTTAAGCCTCTCGCTGGCCCAGACGGTGGCGCAGGCGGAAACGGTGGTGACATCGTATTCGTTGCTGACCCGCAAAGCACGACGCTGATCGATTTCCATCGACGCCCACACCTCATGTCTGAAAACGGCGGCTACGGTGCCGGCGACTACCGCGATGGTACGAACGGCACGGAAATGTTGCTGAGCGTTCCCGTTGGAACCGTCATCAAGAGTTCTAAGGGGGAGACCCTCGCCGACTTCACCGAGGCTGGCATGCGGTATCTCGCCGCCCGCGGTGGTATCGGTGGCCTGGGCAACTGGGGACTCGCGAGCCCGAAGCGAAAGGCGCCAGGCTTTTCGTTGCTCGGCACGAAGGGTAAGGCGCTTTCGCTTACTCTCGAGCTGAAGACGATCGCCGATGTTGCGTTCGTTGGCTACCCGTCCGCTGGTAAGTCGAGTCTGATCGCGGCAATGAGTGCTGCAAAGCCGAAGATTGCCGATTACCCCTTCACGACGCTCCACCCAAACCTCGGTGTGGTCGTTGCTGGTGAGCACCGCTACACCGTTGCAGACGTTCCCGGCCTCATCGAAGGCGCGAGCGAGGGTAAGGGCCTCGGCCTTGACTTCCTCCGTCACGTCGAGCGCTGCAGCGCGCTGCTGCATGTCCTTGACTGCGCAACGCTTGAGCCGGGCCGAGATCCGCTGTCTGACCTCGAGGTCATCAAGGCAGAGCTTGAGGCTTACCCGGTACCAGAAGGTCAGAAGCCGCTGAATGAGCGTCCGCAGTTGATCGCTCTAAACAAGATCGACGTCCCTGAGGCTCGTGAGCTCGCACAGTTCGTGCGTGGTGACCTCGAGAAGCAGGGCTACCGCGTCTTTGAGATTTCGACCGCGAGCCACGAGGGTCTGCGCGAGTTGTCCTTCGCATTGGCTGGCCTTGTCGAGGAAGCACGCGCCGCTGAGATTGCTGCTGCTGCAGAAGTGCGCGAGCGCATTGTTCTTGAGCCCAAGCAGCGTAGCCGAGGCGGCCGTCAGGCATCCTTCACGGTTCGCACCGAAGGTGGCACGCACGGCACGATCTTCCGTATTCTTGGCGAGCGTCCCGAGCGCTGGGTCGAGCAGACCGACTTCGCAAACGACGAAGCTGTGGGATACCTCGCAGACCGCCTGCAGAAGGCAGGCCTCGAGGACGCGCTGGTCAAGGCTGGTGCTGTCTCTGGCTCAACCGTCGTGATTGGCCCAGGCTCGGGTGTCGTCTTCGACTGGGAGCCCTCGATCACGAGTGCAGCCGAGGTGCAGGTTGGTGCTCGTGGCTCTGACGATCGCATCGATCGCAGCTCGCGCCGTACCAACAACGAGCGCCGCGCTGACTACTACAAGATGATGGATGCGAAGGCAGAAGCGCGTGCCGAGCTCGAGCGCGAGCGCGAGGCAGGGCTCTGGAAGGAAGAAGAGTGAATCTGAGCGAGAAGATCTTCGCCGCGAAGCGAGTCATTGTCAAGGTTGGCTCCTCCTCGGTAAGCGGCGATAACGCCGCACAGATCCCACTCCTCGTTGATTCGCTCGCAAAGCTTCACTCGGCTGGAGCGCAGGTTGTGCTGGTGTCGAGTGGCGCGATTGCAACGGGTGTTCCGTTCTTGAACTTGGACGCACGCCCCGATGATCTCGCAACTCAGCAGGCCGCGGCAGCGGTTGGCCAGAACGTTCTGGTCAACCGCTATCAGCGCGCGTTCACGAGCCATGAGATCGTTGGTGGACAAGTGCTTTTGACCGCGAACGATATGGAGAACCCGACGCACCGCGGCAATGCGAAGCGTGCGCTTGAGCGTCTGCTTGAGCTTGGAATCCTCCCGATCATCAACGAGAACGATACCGTCGCGACCCACGAGATCCGCTTCGGCGATAATGATCGGCTCGCCGCACTTGTTGCTCGCCTCATTGGCGCCGATCTGCTCGTGCTGCTGTCAGATGTCGATGCGCTGTACACCGCGCCGCCCGAGAATCCGGGCGCCAAGCGCATTTCGCGAGTTGGTTTCCGCGATCCGCTTGAAGGTATTGAGATTGGTGAGAGCCGCTCAGGTTGGGGCACCGGTGGTGCTGCGACCAAGGTTCAGGCGGCTCGCCTCGCGGCAGATGCTGGCGCTGAGGTGCTGTTGACTGAGGCGCGACTGTTTGATTCCGTCCTTGAGGGTGCGGATCGCGGAACCTGGTTCGACGCCCGTCCCGCATCCGCCTAACTCGTAGGCAATCTATAGCTCTGAGGTAGCTGTGACCGACACATCTGTGTCCTAGAATGTGGTCATGGCTACCTCAGATCTGTTTCTCGCGCGCTTGCAGCGCGCTAAGACCGCGTCGCGCCGCCTCGGCACCGCGACTACCGATGAGAAGAATCGCGCTCTAGAAGCGATTGCACAGACCATTGAGGCGAACATCCCAGAGATCGTGGCAGAGAACGCCAAGGATCTCGATCGTGGACGTGAGCAGGGCATCGGTGATGGCCTGCTCGACCGCCTCCGTCTCGACGAAGATCGTCTGATGGGTCTCGCAGCAGCGGTGCGCGAGATCATCGCGCTCCCTGACCCGGTTGGGGAGATCGTGCGCGGCAGCACGCTTGCAAACGGCATCCGTATTTCGCAGGTCCGTGTTCCGTTCGGCGTCGTAGGCGCGATCTACGAGGCACGCCCGAACGTCACGGTTGATATCGCTGCGATCGCGCTCAAGAGCGGTAACGGTGCGGTACTTCGTGGCGGATCCGCCGCCGCATCCTCTAATGAGGTCCTCGTACGCCTCATTCAGCAGGCAATTACTGCATCGGGTCTCGACGGTGACGTGGTCCAGACCATTGATGAATTCGGCCGTGAGGGCGCGAACCGTCTTATGCGCGCCCGTGGGTTCATTGACGTACTCATCCCGCGCGGTAGCGCAGGTCTCATTTCGACCGTCGTGCAGGAGTCGACTGTCCCTGTCATCGAAACAGGTGCCGGTGTTGTGCATGTCTATGTTGACGCGTCCGCTGACGAAGACATGGCTGTCGAAATCGTACGCAACGCAAAGACCCACCGTCCGAGCGTCTGCAACGCGGCTGAGACCCTCCTCGTGCACCGTGACGCGGCTGAGCGCATGCTTCCACGGATCCTTGCGTCGCTCGCAGAGAGCGGTGTGAACCTCCTTGGTGACGACCGCGCGCTTGCCGCGAATGACACCGTTAGCGCGGCTAGCGACACAACTTGGGAGACAGAGCATCACAGCCTCACCATGGGTGTTCGCGTGGTCGACTCGCTGGACGAAGCCATTGATCACATCGAGCGATACTCGACCCGTCACACCGAGGTGATTGTCACGAACGATATCTCGAGTGCGGATCGATTCCTTGCCGAGATTGATGCAGCGGTAGTCATGGTGAATGCCTCTTCTCGCTTCACTGATGGCGGAGAGTTCGGCTTCGGTGCAGAGGTCGGAATTTCAACCCAGAAGATGCACGCACGGGGCCCGATGGGACTGCCGGAGCTCACGAGCACGAAGTGGCTCGTACGCGGCGCTGGCCAAATCCGCTAGCGGCTACCGCTACACTTATATTTGAACATCTGTTTCTTGAGTTTCCACACAAGGGGTTTTCATGTCACTTGCAGCAACCGTTCTCGCAGCCTCTGAGGGCGCGCACATCGTGAACGAACTGCCGATTCCGGCGGTTGCTTACGGCGTTATCGTCGGGGCTCTCTTTGCCGTTATGGGTCTCGTTGTTTTCTCCTTCCGTGACGTTGCAAACCGTCACTCGGAGAAGGCAGAGGCATACGCACGTGAGCACGGCGGCGAGTCGCAGCACTAATCGTGGTGAACCGACGCAGGGTCGGGGTGATGGGCGGCACGTTCGATCCCATTCACCACGGCCACCTCGTCGCAGCCAGTGAGGTGGCACAGAGTTTTGACCTCGATGAGGTCATCTTCGTGCCGACTGGTCGGCCGTGGCAAAAGAGTAACGTTTCCGAGGGGGAGCACCGTTATTTGATGACGGTAATTGCGACCGCCTCGAATCCGCGCTTTAAGGTGAGCCGAGTTGATATTGATCGACTCGGCCCCACCTACACGGTCGACACGCTCGCGGACCTCCGTGAGCAAATGCCCGATGCAGAACTCTTCTTCATCACGGGTGCCGACGCTATCAAGCAGATCGTCGGTTGGAAAGACGTAGACCGCCTTTGGGGCCTCTCGCATTTTATTGCGGTGACTCGCCCCGGCCATGAACTTGAACTGTCTGGGCTCTCCCATGAAAACGTAAGTACTCTGGAGATTCCGGCGCTTGCGATCTCATCGACGGATTGTCGAGAGCGTGTTGGACGAGGATTTCCCGTGTGGTACCTCGTGCCAGACGGCGTCGTGCAGTACATTGCAAAGCATGGGCTATACGCCGAGGGAGCATTGGAATCATGAGTGAGCAGGAACGACCGCTAACGCGTCGCGAGCTGCGTGCCCGCGAAGAGGCGGAGCGCGCACAGAATAGTGCCGCAAGTGAACAGCCGGTAGAGCCGGCCGAGGAGACCACTGAGGAGCCGGCGCCGATCACGGCATCGATTCCAGAGGTTGTCCTCGAAAAAATAGATATTTCGCCAGTCCATGAGGACGGCACGCCGCGTTCGCGTCGCGAGATGCGACAGCTTCGAGAAGAGGCTGTTGCTGCATTGCAGGAAGAAGTTGCTACCGAGAACTTCGCTGCAGAGGTACTTGTACCTGCAGTGGAGGCGGTAGAAGCTGTCGAATCTGGCGACGCTGAGCCCGAGGCAGAGATTGTGGCTCCTGGAGCTGCAGATCTTTTCGCCGAGGAACCGGCGATTGATGATAACGCGTTCCCTGAGACCGCGCCGTACACCTTTGCGGAGCTGAAGCAAGCTGAAGAGCCTACTGCTGAGACTCCTGAGGTGGCTGAAAATGCAGCTTCGGTTGAAGATGCAGACTCGGCTGACGGTGCTGAGGAGTCAGACGAGAACGAGCAAGATACGAAGTCCAAGCGTGGCTTCGGCTCCCTGTGGCGTCGCGGCAAGAAGTCTGACGAGACCGCGGTAGAGACCGACGCTGATACTGATGCAGCGGCCGAAGCAGAAGCTGACGTCCCCGATACTCAGGTCACAGACGACGTCGAGGAGCAGATCGAAGCAGCGGAAGCTATTGAAGAGCTTCCCGTTACCGCCGTCGCTCCTGTGCTTGGCGAAGAGGTGAGTGGAGACGAGTCGTCTGCATCGGATGATGCGCCTGCGTACACGTTCCCTGACATTCGTCCGCCTGAGGAGTGGCACCCCGTCATCGACGACCCCGCATCGCGCGTGGGTGGGAATTCGTCGGCACAGGGCGATTTCGAGTCGTTGATTTCACGTGCTGTTGCGCAGGAAGGTGCTGCGAGTCCGAGTAACACTTCCGCACTTATCCTTCCCTCGCATCCCGAGGACACCGACTCGCTGACTGGCCCATTGGGTATGACTGGTGAACTTTTTGTCACCGGCGCAATTCATCTTCCAAAGTCGCTCGGTGAAACCGGCACTCATGCATCACTGCAGCACTCCGCTGAGTACGATCCGTTTGTCGCCGAGGTAGTCGAAGATTCGCTCAACGCAACGGCAGACCACGGTGTCGCTCCGGTTTCCGCGCGTGCTGCTGTGAGTGCGCAGACCGTTCGCGAGGCGCCTGTCGTTGCCGCTCCGACACGTGAGAAGAGCAAGCTCCCGATGGTCCTTGCGCTCTCGGGTGGCGGACTGGTCGTAGTCGTTGGCGGTATTATTGTTTGGGCCGTAAACAGCGGCGCATTCTGATTCCATCAGAAACACTTCTTCGAAAGGGTCACCGTAGTGGAGACGCAGCCGCTTGAGTCCATCATTGAGACCGCGGTCCTCGCCGCCGACGCGAAGGGCGCAACCGATCAGGTTGCCTTGAACGTAGCCGAACAGTTCGGTTACGCTGACGCGTTCCTGATTGTGAGTGGCTCGGTCGAGCGCAACGTTCAGGCTATCTCTGACAACATCGAGGACGAACTGAATAGGTCTGGCATTCGCACGGTTCGCCGTGAGGGCCGCTCGGGTGGACGTTGGGTTCTGCTTGACTTTGGCGATTTGCTCGTTCACGTGTTCCATCACGAGGACCGCGAGTTTTACCAGCTCGAGCGCCTCTGGGGAGATTGCCCGAGCATTGAGGTCAACGACACGCTCGAGCGTGCGCGATTGGCTCACGAGGCTCGTCTCGAGGTAGAGTAAGAGAGTCGTCGGGCGAGTATTCGTCCGACTTCACTTGGGTCTATGGCGCAGTTGGTAGCGCACCTGCATGGCATGCAGGGGGTCAGGGGTTCGAATCCCCTTAGATCCACCATCAAGCTCTTATTAGAACCTTTGACCAGGTTAATAACCACCTCGTCACCGGTATCACTCGCAAGCTCACCCTTCTGGGTGGGCTTGTTTGTCTTCTCGACGTACTCACGTGCGGCAGTCCGGATGCTGCCAGAAGTCAGGAACATAAACTCCGGCGTGTAGTCGGCCTCGACCGCCCAGTCGCCGCCTTCTCCGTCAAAGACGACCCGGATTCCCTCAAAGAGCAGCTGGTTGAGGAGCCGCCGGATGTGCTCCGGTGCCCGGCGGTACTTCTGGAACATGTCTTCGCAGAGGTCAAGCGCCAGGGAGAGTATCTGCTCACCCTTGTCAGCACTGGCCTGGTGGCCTGCCAGTTCCCGCTTGACCTTGGTCAGTTCGGTGTCGAGCTTCTTCTGTTCGCGGCTGAGCAGGTCTACCGGGATGGCGTCGTTGTAATGTGCCTCAAGCAGCTTCTGCTGTTTGCGCTCCAGTTGCAGCTTCGTCTTTTCCAGCTGTTTCCGTTCGTCGTGCTCGGAGCGTCGCATCTCCCTGAGGGATGCTCGCAACAAGGCTTCCATCTGGAGCCGGAGGAGCGGGTCGAGCGAGATGCGCCGTTACAGATCCGCAATGAGGTCTTCCAGGTGCGGGATCTGGATTGACCGGAAGTTGCAGTTGGTGCGTTTGTTGTGCCGTCCGCCACAGGAGTAGTACTCATACACCTCACCGTTACCACCAGAACGGCTGTGTTGCACAATGAGGCGCGACCCGCAACCGCCGCAGACGACACTGGATTTCAGGTAGTGGTCGTGTTTGCGGGAACGCTCCCCGGTCAGGCGTGACCCCAAGATGGTCTGCACTTTGGCAAAGGTCTCGCTGTCCACCAGGGGCTCGTGGCTGCCGGGGTACGTTGCCCCCTTAAACGGCACTACGCCGGTGTAGAACGGATTGGTGAGCATATGGTGCACCTGCCGGATCCCCATGGGCTTCTCCGGGAGTTTCGGGGTTGGCACGGTGGTGAGGCCGCGCCGGTTGAGTTCGTCAACCAGGGTGGCAATCGTCCAGCCGTCCTCGGCGTAGGCGGAGAAGGCCCACCGGACATGCTCTGCTCGCTGCTCGTCAACCGCGACGGTGCGAGTCTCAGTGCTACCCTCCAGTGTGCGGATGTTGCGGTAGCCAATTGGAGCACGGCTGACGTGGCCTCCGGCTTTGACTTTCTCGGTCATGCCCTTGAGTACTTCGTTGGCGAGGTTGCGGGAGTAGAACTCGGCAATGCTGGACATAATGCCGTGCAGCAGCATGCCGCCCGGAGTTTGGTCAATGTTCTCGCTGGTGGAAACGAGCCGGATGCCGAGCTCGTCAAAGCGAGCATTGAGGGTGACATCGTCGGCCCGGTTGCGTGCCAGACGATCCACCTTGTGCACAATGACGTAGTCAATGCTGCCGGGTTCTTCTTCCAGGTAGCGCAGCATGGCCTGGAGAGCTGGGCGGTTGGTGGAGGTGCCAGAAACGCCGCGTTCCACGAACTCCTTGACGACCATGGCTCCCATGGCGGTGGCCTTCTTCTTGTTGGCATCTCGCTGGGCCGGGATAGAGAAGCCTTCTTCTCTGCCACCACGTTCTGCTTGCTCGCGAGTGGAGACCCGGAGGTACGAGACAGCACGCTTTGGCGTAAAGGATTCTGTGAACGCCGCGAACGGGTCGGTCACGGGCGGCGCAGCAACTGCTGGGCCTGGGGTGTACTGAGACAGAGTCATGACACCATTGACGCTTCTTTTGACGAAAGAGTCCAGTGCATTCTTTGGCGGCACGGCGAGGGCTGTCCACTGCTCCCTCGAAGAACACAAAATGTACTCAGAGCGCAGTACCAACGAGTGCCGCCCAGCGGCGACTGTGCAAGCCTCTACAGCAAACTACGAACGCTCGAAAGCCGATGCCCAAGCTCCTATCTCGGCAGCATGCCCGTCCAGGCGCGCCTCTCGGCCTCGTGGTTGGCCCGGGAGGGGCTTCCGATGCATAGCAAGGAGTCACAGCCACCTTCTGCGGGAACACTGGCGGGTTCCCGCCGCAAGGGGTGGAACCCCGGGGAGAGCGGAATGTCTACGGAGATGTCTTGAGGTGGAGCCAATGCAGACGCTCGATTGCCGCGTAGGGCCTTGCGTCTACTGACCTCTGTTTCGCTTGACCGATTCCCTCGAATCCCGCACAATGAGGCGCAGAAAATACATAAGCAGGATCCCCATGCATGAGAGGAACATCCCCACAGGCACACTACGCCAATGAATCACCAACCAGGCAACTCCGAGCAGCAGGGCACGGCTTCAGCCTCGGCCAACAGCCCCTGCAAGGCCTCTCTCACCTTCGCCAGGGCTCTTCTCGTCGTGGTTTCACCATCGTGGAACTGCTCATCGTGGTGGTGGTCATTGCGATCCTCGCTGCCATTACGCTCGTTGCCTACAACGGCATTACCGCCAACGCCAAGGAGTCTGCCCTCAAGGCAGACCTCAACACCACTGCCAAGAAGGTCGGTATAACTCAAGCAGAAACTGGCTCCTACCCAAGCTCAGAGCCAGCTGGCCTTCCTGACTCTATTCAGTACTCTCAAACCAGCTCAGGCCAAGGTTTCTGCGCCACTGCCTCCAAGGACGGCAAGGCCTTCCATATTACGGAGAGTGGCACCATCCAGAGCGGTGCTTGTTCCGGTCACACCATTGCTGGCGGCGGAGGTGGAGGCGGTACTGAAATCGCCGCCAACTCACCAATCCAAAACGTCACCTCAGCTCAGTGCCAAGCTTTGCCAACATTCACGGGGAGTAACAACGACGCTGTCCGTACCGTCACTGACAACCGCGGTGGCACAACAAGAACATACGAAATAGCCAAACTCGCTGACGGTAAGTGCTGGATGCTGACCAACCTCAAGCTCGGCTCGACCAGTAGCTCCATTACCCTCACCCCAGCCGACAGCAATGTGGCGAGCAACTTTACGTTGCCACAGCTCACAACCGGCGGTAACGCAGAATACGACCTCCCACGTGCCTACGGCCCCGTCGATAACGACCCAGGCAACTATGGCTATCTCTACAACTTCGCAGCAGCAACTGCCGGAGAAACGCTAGCCTCCCTCACCACCGGCAACGCTCAGCATTCCATCTGTCCAGCGAATTGGGGGCTGCCGAGTGGCGGTGGAGGTTCAGGTAACGACTTTGGAGATCTCGACATTGCCTTTGGCGGTACTGGCAACTACGCAGGGGGCGGCGAAGCCAACATAGCCAAGTGGCAACCCTCCGGCCCGTTTAGAGGGTCGTTCTCGGGCGGCTGGGTTGACGGCTTCGACGGCCAGGGCGTCGCGGGTTACTTGTGGTCGGCTTCTGCCGACCCGGCCTATCCAGGCACCGCCTTCAGCGCGGGCTTCGATCCGAGTTACGTCGACCCCGGTGATGGCTACAGCGGTCGCGGCGACGGTATCGGGGTTCGCTGTCTCTTAAATTAAGCCTGATGGGGTTGCCGTGACCCCTCAAGGGGCGCGGTGACCCCGACAGGGTTGGTGTCTGGTGCGACCACAAAGCCGCTGGGCGATGATGTCAGTCGGGGACGCCCTGAATTCTTTTCATTCCCTGAGCATCTGCCGCAGATGCCGAATGGACGCAAGGAGTTTAATCACTACGCCCCGGACTTTGTCTACAAATACGTCAAGGTGTCGGGCATGACGATCGCGGACCTGAAAGAAGCAGCAGTAGCGATTCATGCGGAACTAGAAGAACTGCGCGACTGAGTCGCAGATCCCCACCCTCCGCCGTTAGCTGCCCTACAGATACCCAGGCCGTGGTCGTAGCGTCACACCCTGCTTCTTGAGGTGTGAGCCAACAGTGCCCGGGGAGAGACTGTATCGCATGCCGATGGCGGCCAGTGATTCGCCGTTGGTGTAGTGCTGGATCATCTGGCGAACCGTTGCAGCGTCAGGTGTGGAGCTGCGGATGGTGACACCGTTTCGCTTCAGGACACCGCTGATGGTGTTTCTACGCCAGCCAAGACGTTCTGCGATAGTGACAGTCGATTCTCCGGCAGTGTAGGCAGCGATGATCTCCTGGGTGGCTTTCTTGGAGATGAAGCGCTGCTGACGGGTTTTACGCTGATTGTCGCCAGTAGAAGTGGCCCCACCGGGGTTATCTGAGGGTTCTGAGGCAAAGTATGCAGTGAGGCGTTCTAATTGTTTTGCATAGCAGGAAAACAGTGCCACCAAGAAAGGCTCCGATCGATTGATCGGAGCCTTTTGGTTTTTCGGCACCTTGAATTGTCAGTGGGTAACTCTAGGGTGAGTGGATGACGACTGTTACCGCAGTTCTGGGGAGCATCACTGAACAGCACGTTGATGCGATTGTCAATGCAGCGAACTACCGAATGCGTGGTGGTGGAGGAGTTGACGGCGCTATCCACCGGGCTGGAGGGCGTTCGATTCTGGAAGAGTGCATTGCTCGCTTCCCGGACGGGCTCGCGACGGGTGATGCTGGGTTTACGACCGCCGGTGATCTTCCGGCGAAGTGGGTTATTCACACCCCGGGGCCCAATTATGGCCGCGGGCAGAATGACCCTGAACTGCTGGCGTCCTGCTATCGCCGCTCGATGGAAGTGGCGAGCGAACTGGGGGCGCAAAGCGTGGCGTTCCCGCTCCTCAGCTCCGGAATCTATCGCTGGCCTATTGAAGATGCCATCAAGATTGCGGTGCACACGCTTTCGCAAGTGAAGTCAGACGTGAGTGAAGTACGTTTGGTGACGATTGATGCAGCTGTCCATGTGCTCCTGCAATCGGCGCTTGTGGCTGCATAGGCCACGCGCTGTATGCTGATCGCGCTGGGTGGTGAGGTGGCCGCATTTCGGGCGGCTCCTCAAGCACGTTGCCCCCCCTGTTGCCAAATACCCCTGGGGGTATAGTAAGGTGATGGTGTTGGCGCTCTCACGCCTGCAAATCTTGCACACCAGACGTAAGGTCAGTTATGACTCATTCGCACCGCGATATCTCGCTCAGCTTGGACCCTGTACAGCAGGGTGCTCTCCGGGTTGGTACGTGGGTTCCTGGCTACAAAATTCCCGTGATCAATGAGCGTGTAGCCCGGGCTGGTGCTGGGCTATTGTTTCTGCCTGGCCTGGTGCTGTACGTTGTCGCCACAACTACAGGCTCAGCGGACCCGTTGAAGCCTTTCGGGGCGTTGTTCATTATTGACATGTTCATTCGTGTGACGGCGGGCGAGAAATGGGCACCCTCCCTTGTGCTTGGTGCACTGTTTGTTCGGCGACAAACCCCAGAGTGGGTTGGCGCTCCGCAGAAGCTCTTTGCGTGGTGGATGGGATATGGGATGGGCGTTGTCGCCTGCGCGGCCACGGGGCTTTTTCAAGCTCCGCTGTGGGTCACACTCGTGTTGTGTGGCCTTTGCCTGAGCTTCCTGTTTCTTGAAGTCGCGTTTGGTATTTGCGTGGGATGTAAGCTGCAGGCGCTTTTTTCGAGACGCCCACCGATGTACTGCGCGGGCGGCACCTGCGCAGCGCCTGCTTCCGGCACTCACATTTCCCCGATCGAAAGGACGACCGATGTTTCGTAAGATGCTCACCACGCTCACCTTCCCACTCGCCGCCATTGCTCTTGCTGTTGGGCTCACCGGGTGCGCTCCAGCCGCAGGTGATGTCGCAGCACCAAATTCCAGTGCACAGACCATCGAGGTGCCGGCTGACGCAGTGATACTTGATGTGCGTACCCCTCAGGAGTTTGCGAGCGGGCACCTCACCGGTGCAACGGTGCTTGACTTCAACGCGGGCGAAGTGGCTGCGCAAGCGGCATCACTCGATCCGGAGCAGGAGTATTACGTGTACTGCCGCTCTGGGAGCCGCTCAAGCCAGGCCGTCAAGCTCCTGCAAGCGGCAGGCATTGAGCAGGTGACAGATCTTGGTAGTCTCGACGCAGCCGCCGTTCTCACTGGAATCCCGGTGATCGCCGAGTAGGGAAGTGCGTACACACGTTAGGGGGCTGGGTTCCACACCGAAATGTAGAACCCAGCCCCCTAACGTTGCAGCAGACTTATCGCTGTACGCGAGCGCGACGACCGAAGAGCGTCGCAGCTGCGCCAGCGACTACGAGTGCGAGGCCCGCGACGCCGAAGGCCATGCCAGCGGTTGCATGAGAGCCGGTATTTGCGAGTGCGCCATTCTTGGCGATGGTGCCTGATCCGCCCGTCGCGACGCCGCCGGTACCGGCATTCGGGTCAGGCTTGGTCCCGGGTTCAACCGGAGCGACGGGATTCGCGGGGACTCCAGTTACGGTGAATACCTCACTCGAAGCGATGGTTGCGTCGATACCGAGGGGAACACCGTCGAGCGTGCTCGGGGTAGCGCTCACGCTCGGTACGAATTCCTGAGCGCCAAGCTTCGCGCTGATGGGTGCGGTGACAGTGACAGACTCGCCGGGGAGCAGTACTGGTGCGACGGCCCGAGCGGAAGCCGCAGCCGCGCCGTTGGCGGCGATGTTGATGAAGCCCGTGCCACCGGTGTTCGTGATGGTGAACTTCAGGGCGGTCTCCTTGCCAGCGATGACCTTATCCAGATTGGACGCTGCTGAAAGTTCGAACGAAGCCTGGTTCGCGATCGTCATTTCCAGACCGGTGAAGCTGCCTTCAGTGGTCCACTGAGTGTTCGCGGTGCGGTTGAAGGTGGTGACAAACCGGGGCTTGCCATCGCCTGCGTCGCAGGTAGTGCCAGAGAGCGTCGACTCGGTCGACGGGAGGAGCGTCTCAATAACGTTCGTGGTGCCGAAGATGCCGTCATTGCAGTCGGCCGAACCCCAGATGTCTTCCTGCGACCATCCTGCAGGGATCGTCTCCGTGCCGGGACCGGTTTTGATCTCGCCGGGCAGGGTGATCTCGCGGGTCGCGAAGTCAATGGTTGAGCCGTCCTGGAAGTACGAGTAGCGAACGCCGGTCACGTTTTGACCGTCCGATGACGCATTGCTCACGTCGAGCATGGTCGCCCCGAGCGCACCGATGACGCGGCCCTGACGGGTCGCGCGATCGACGATGAGCGCGGTCTTTTCCTCGACGCCGAATGCCAGCTCGTGACCACGATCAAGCGCGAGGCGGATCACACGGGGCTGGCGATCGCGACGTGCGAAGTGAGAGTCCATCGTGCCCTCATCGAAGAAGCCAAAACCACCCGACGGGACATAGGTGAGCGGATCGCCGATCACGGGGTCATCGCCGGTAAACCAGCCTGGGCGAGGGCCTTCTGACCACGACTGGTAAAGAGATCCGCCAGAAATCATGTCCTTGCCCTGCTGAATCGCAAGGCCGGCGCTCGTACCGCCGGTGACCCCGCCGCTATCGACAACGGAGCGAATTGCCGTCATCGCAACGGTATCGGTGCAGCTCGTGTAGGCATGGATCGCTTCGGCTTCGGCACTCGGCCCGGTGCAGTCCATGAACGCACGAACATAATTGGTCTGGTCGCCGCCGCCGAAGAAGACGCCGTCAGCCTTCGCGATCTCGTTTGCAACAGCTTGGTCGCGCGCGTTATCGGCGCTGTACGGGTCGCCGTCGTAGTCGAGGCCAGGGTTCACGTCAACCGGTATCGGGTAGACATCAGCGCCATAGTCTGCGAACCACTGCTTGTAGTACGCCATGCCGTTGATGGATGCGTTGTCTTCATCCTCGTCTGCTGCCTCGATGGCGTTTGCTGCGGGCGTGGACGCCGCAGTTGAAACAGCGATGAGTGGCTTCTTGCCTGGGCCTGCGTGCTCCTGCGCGAGTCGTACGATCTCTGTCATGATCGCTTCCGTGTTACCGGAGTCATCACTCGGGCTGATTGCGCCGCCAATCATGACGACGGTGCCTTTCTTGCCGGTGTCGACGGACGCCGGGGTGGCTGGAGCGGTATCGTTCGCAAGCGCAGTGGCTGCGCCGAAGGCCAGGCTGCTTGCCGCGAGTGACGCAACCACAGCCGTGACGCCGAGAGTGCGTCGGATTTTGAGGTGATCCACGTGATTCTTCCATTCTCTTCATTGAGTTTGGCCGCGCGCGGGCATGCCGCGGCTCAGCCTTGGCCAAGAGACCAGGGACAGTTGGTGGCGAATTGTCGCGAATGTGCGACCCAAGCGAGTGGGGCAGCGCGCGAGTGGAACGTGCCGCTGGTCGCATAGGCCTCAGGTCTAGTGCACCGCGGCCAAGAACGCTTTGGTGCGCTCGTGTTGTGGGTTTCCGAGTACGTCGGCTGCGGGTCCCTGCTCCACGATCTGGCCGCCGTGCATGAAGACCACGCGATCTGCGACCTCACGTGCGAAGCCCATTTCGTGGGTGACGACGATCATCGTCATGCCCGAGGCTGCAAGGTCACGCATGACCTTGAGCACTTCACCGACGAGCTCGGGGTCGAGAGCGCTGGTCGGCTCATCAAAGAGCATGAGCTTGGGATCCATGCAAAGTGCTCGCGCGATCGCGACGCGCTGTTGCTGCCCACCAGAGAGTTGGCGCGGGTATGCCTTGGCCTTGTCTGCAAGGCCAACCTGTTCGAGGAGTGCCAATGCGCGAGGTTTGATCTCAGCTGTGCGCTTGCGCAGCACTGTCTTCGGGGCCAACATGATGTTCTCCAGAACGGTCATGTGACCAAAGAGGTTGAACTGTTGGAAGACCATGCCAGTCTGGGTGCGGTCCTTGCAGATCTCGCTGTAGTTCTTTTCATGCAGCGTCTTGTTGCGGAGCTCGTAGCCAACGACGTTGTCGTCAACCCAAATGCGGCCGCCATCGAGCTTCTCGAGATGGTTGATGCAGCGCAGAAGCGTGCTCTTGCCCGACCCCGATGCGCCGATGAGGCAGACGACCTCTCCTCGGCCGACCTCGAGGTCGACGCCCTTGAGTACCTGGAGGGAACCGAAGTGCTTGTGCACGTTTGCAGCGCGCACCATGAGATCTGGGTTGGTCATGACTTGAGACCCTTCGGGTTGCTTTCGGGTGCGTGGACGCGCATAGCGTTACGGATTCGCTGGGTCCAGCTGACCTGGACGGTACGGGTTGCCCCGCGGGAATACCGGTTTTCGAGCCATGCTTGGCCGAGTGTAAATACGGTGGTCATGATGATGTACCAAATGCTCGCGACGATGAGCATTGGGATGACCTGGAAGTTCTTGGTGTAGATCACCTGGGTGGTGTACAGCAGCTCGGAAACGGCGAGCACACTGACGAGTGAGGTCTGCTTGAGCATGCCGATGGTCTCGTTGCCTGTCGGCGGGATGATGACACGCATGGCCTGGGGGAGCACGACTTTGATCATGGTCTGCAGGCGGTTGAGACCAAGTGCGCCCGAGGCTTCGGACTGACCCTGATCAACCGAGAGAATGCCGGCACGAACGATCTCGGACATGTAGGCGGCCTCATTAAGACCGAGGCCGAGGATCGCCGCCATGAGTGGCGTGACGATCTGGTTGGCATCGAGGTGTATGCCAGGAATGCCAAACGTGATGTCCGGGTAGAGCGCGGCGAGGTTGTACCAGAGGAGCAGCTGCACGAGGACCGGAGTGCCTCGGAAGAAGAATACGTAGAGGCCAGCTGCCCCCCTGATAACCGGATTGACCGAAAGTCGCATGACCGCGAGCACAATGCCGAGCAGGACGCCGACAACCATGCACACAATCGTGAGGAACAGGGTGAGCTTGATGCCTTCCGCGATGGACACATCGCGGAAGTATAGGCCGATGACATCCCAGCGGAACCGGGGGTTCGTAATCGCCGAGTACACCAGCATCCCGATCAAGAACAGGATGATGCCGCCAGAGATCCACCGCCAGGGGTGCTTCTTCTGGGCAATCGGGTAGTCCTCTGTGGGAGGAGCTTTGGATATAGTTGTTGCGTTCATCGGATCCACCAATGTACTCATCGTGATCTTGTACCTCTGTGCTTACGATCGAGCGGGGAAATTACGAAACGGGAACTTCGTCAGGGGTGACGTAGTTGCTTTCGTTGATGCCCCACTTTGCGAATGCCTCGGTGTATGCGTCGGTGGTGACGAGCTCCTGCATTGCTGCGGTGATAGCGGGGGTGAGATCCGAGCCCTTGGGGAGCACGAGGCCGGTGGGCTTCGATGCGTAGTCGCCACCCTCTGCGAGGTCGAATGCGCCGGTGATCTTTGCCTGGTAGCCAAGACCGGTCGCACCCGAAACAACTCCGGCAACGCGGCCAGAGGACAGTGCGGTGATCGCCTTGTCTGTGCCGGGGAAGAGCTTGATGTCGATGGCTTCCTTGCCTGCGTCGGTGCAAGTGGTACTGAACTCGGGGAGCATCTCCATGCCCTGGGTGGTGCCCTTCTCTGCACCGATGGTCTTACCGCACAGTGACAGCGGATCCATCGACAGCTTGTCGGGGTTGCCGGTCGGCACCGCGACGCCACTGCCTGACTGGTGGTAGATCACGAAGTCAGCGTTTGCCTTGCGCTCATCAGTGACCGAGAACGCCGACATGGCCATGTCATACTTTCCCGAGCTCAGGCCGGGAATGATCGCGTCGAAGCCGGCGGGGACAAACTCAATCTTGAGGTCGAGTAGCTGTCCGAGCGAGGTTGCGAGATCTGCGTCCAGGCCGACAACGGTCTTGTTGTCGTCTGCGTAGACCTCGAAGGGCGCGTACGTAGGGTCGGTCGCAACGCGCAGCACGCCTGCCTCGGCAATGTTTGCCGGGAGGAGCTTCACCAGCTCGGGGTTTGCGGTGAGCGCGGTGATCTGCTCGGTGGGAAGTCCAGAACCGGTCGACTGCTCAGCGGTTTCACCTTCAGTGCCGGCCGACTGCTCAGCTGCGTTGGTGCAACCGGTCAGCGAGATGGCGAAAGCGATACCTGCTGCTGCGATGAGCGGGGTAAACGACTTCAGTTTCATTGAGAGCTCCTTTGCTCCTTAGATGGTGTGAAATGATCATTTCATGTGGGTGTCTTAATTGCAATAAGAGAAATAGATATTTCTACCTCGTTGAACACCCAGCGTTCCCGGGTAGAATTTTTCGCATTATGCCTACGACATCTGGAACCGCACCCCGTCTTTCGCGCGGTAAGGCTGTCGCCGCCGTCGCGTTTTCGGGGCTGCTGCTCGGCTCTGCCGCGCTTGCGCCAGTAACGCATGCGGACGCATCGGCTCCCTCAGAATTTGACCTCACTGCGGGGAGCCAGGTCCAGGCATTCGTCGTCGCCGAGGGGCCCGAGAAGATGCTCGATCTGCGCATTCCCTCGGTGAAAGACGTTGAATCTGCAGCGCAGCCGAACGGGGCGCTGTATACGCTCGAGCAGTTCCTGTTCAGTGGCGTCGTGAACTGGGGTGGCTATCGCTTCACTTACTACAGCCAGCAGGTGTTGCCGGGTGAAGGTCTTGAAGTGCCGGGTCGACATGTGAACGCTGGCGGGTACGTAGCAGATGCCGACGGGTATATCGTGCTTGCCGGTGACGCGGCGAAGGGAACGGTCGTTGATACGCCGTTCGGTTTCAAGGGCAAGATCTACGATCGCGGCACCTTCGGCAACCATCTCGACGTCTACATTCGGTAGGACTCAGTAGACCCGGCACATAGAATTGGGCTATGAAACAGGCCCTGCCGCTGCGGGAAATCGCACTTGTTGCGCTCGGTGGTGCGCTTGGCGCTGTGGCACGCTATGCGCTCTCGCTCGTGATTCCAGCGAGTGACGGAATCCCCGTCGCGACGCTCACGGCAAACCTCGCGGGCGCGTTCTTGCTCGGCCTTATGACCTTCTGGCTGGGCGCGCGCGGTACAGACGTTGGCGGCCGCCGGAACGCGCGCCTCTTCCTCGGCACTGGTGTGCTCGGCGGGTTCACCACCTACAGCCTGCTCGCCGTTGAGCTGGGCGAGTTCGTCCTCGCGCAGAACTGGACCCTCGCCGCGATCTACGCCAGCACGACCCTCGTCGGTGGCGCGCTCGCTAGCCTGCTCGGAATGATTGCCGGTGACGCGATTGGCCGCGGCCAGCCCGAGGCTGAGATTGGGGCGGATCATGCCTAGTGCACTCCTCGCCTTCGGCAGTGTCGCCCTTGGCGGCGGCATCGGTGCGGTGCTTCGCCATGTTGTTGACACGCTTGTGCAGGGACGGATCCGCGCCCACTATCCAGTGGGTATCACGATCGTGAACCTCACTGGGTCGTTCTTGCTCGGATTGCTCGTGGGTCTCGCGTCGTCGGCGCCACTGATGCTCCTGTTGGGAACTGGTGTGCTCGGCGGCTACACGACCTTCAGTACCGCGAGTCTCAACACGGTACACCTCATTCGCGAGCGCCGATATGGTGCGGCGCTCGCGAACGGTGTTGGCATGATGGTTGCAGCCGTCGCGTGTGCGATCGCGGGGATCGTTCTCGGCCGCGCGGGTATTTAGCGGATCTGTTCCACCGCGAACTGCATGCTCGGGTTCGCATATGCCTCCTGCGACTCGATGAGCTGCAGTTCGCGCTCACCCGAGTTGAGGGTGTTCTCCAGCAAGGTGTAAACGCTAGAAGCGGTGCGCGCGAGCGCATCTGCAGCGTCGCCGGTGCGTGCAAAGTGTGCGGTGAAGAGCGCTGCGGTGACGTCGCCAGAGCCGTTTGCCTTGAAGGGCAGGCGGGGGGTCGTGATCATCCAGGCGCCCTCACCGGTTGCCGCGATCATCGAGATCGAATCGGCCGCCTGCTCAGGGTAGGTGACGCTGGTGACGAGTACATACTTGGGGCCAATGGCCATTGCAGCATCGATCGATGCGAGGGTCGACTCAAGCGTGTCAGGCGAAGTGCCAGTCAGGAAGCCGAGCTCGAACTGATTCGGCGTGATGAGATCGGCGTGGGGGACGACGCGATCACGAATGAGCGCCTGCACTTCTGGCGCAACGTGGCATCCCGAAACGGCGTTGCCCAGTACGGGATCGCACGCGTAGATCGCCTCGGGGCTGTGCTTCTTGACGCGGGTAACGGCGTCGAGAATTGCGTCGCCGATATCGTCGCCGCCCTGGTAGCCCGAAAGGACCGCAGAAACTCCCGCGAGGCCGCCACGATCTTCGATTCCCGCGACGATGTCGCGCACGTTGTCGCCGGTAAGCATCGGGCCGCCCCATGAGCCGTACCCGGTGTGATTCGAGAAGCACACGGTCGAAACGGGCATGACCTCAACGCCGATGCGCTGCAGGGGGAAGACCGCTGCCGAATTGCCAACGTGACCGTACGAGACGGCGGACTGAATTGAGAGCATTCGCATGGCTCGATTTTCCCACCGGGTCTCAGCGTGGACCACTGCGCGTGCGTTCCGGTGAACCAATTTAGATGCCGCGGCCAGGCGTCAGAATATTGCGCGGATCGAGCGCACCCTTGATGGCGAACTGCACGTCTCGGGCGACCTCGTCGAGCTGCCACGACACCTCGTGCTGCTTCACCGACCCGATGCCGTGCTCGCCCGTGATGGTGCCGTGGAACGACAGGGCGAGGCGCGTGATGTCGTCAATGAGCGCATCTGCGGCGGCGATGCCAGCTGGGGTGTCGGGGGACTCCACCGTACAGTGCAGATTGCCGTCACCAGCGTGCGCGACGCTCGACACCCGAATTCCATGTGCTGCGGCGAGCGCTTCGACACCGCGGAACATCTCTGCGAGGGAGGAGACGGGGACGCCGACGTCGCAGGAGATTTTCAGGCCGCGTGCGTTGAGCGCTGGGTTGGAGAGGCGTCGCGCCTCGATGAGGGCGTCCGTTGCGGCGATTCCTGCATCGACGGCGCCTGAGGCCTTGGCGATTGTGCAAATGAGTTCTGCGGCCGCGAGGGCGTCAGAGCCTGCGGTCTGGCCGACGAGGAGCGCGCCTTTGGGGACGCGGATCCCGGTGGGGTTGAAAGACTCAATGATTTCGACGCTGAACGCATCCATGAGTTCAAGCACCTCTGGGCCGGCGGTACTGTTCACAATGGCTACGACGGCATCGCCAGCCTCGCCGACGGAGTCGAAGTCTGCCCAGAACGTGACAGGTACACCCTCTGGCAGTGGCTTCAGGCGCACGGTTGCTTCCGTGACGATGCCGAGTGTGCCTTCGGAGCCAGTGAACAGACTCGTGAGGTCATAGCCGACGACGTTCTTTCGGGTGCGTGCGCCGGTCTGCATAATGCGTCCGTCCGCAAGTACAACTGTGAGGCCCGCGATCCAGTCACTCGTGACGCCATGAGCGACGCAGCGCAGGCCGCCGGCGTTGGTGGCGATGTTGCCGCCGATGGTGCTGATTCGGGAGCTCGCGGGGTCGGGCGGGAAGAACAGTCCGTGCTCGGAACACGCTGAGGTGAGATCCGCATTAATCACCCCGGCTTCAACCACTGCAATGCGGTTAGCCGGATCGATCTCAATGATCTGCGTCATCCGCTCGAGCGAGATAATGAGTCCGCCATCGTACGCCACTGCGCCACCGGTGAGACCGGTACCAGTGCCGCGCACACTGACGGGAACCGCGTGCGCGTTCGCCCATGCGAGCGCGGTCGAGACGTCTGCGGTTGACTCCGCGAACACGACGCCGAGGGGAGTCCCGGTAAATGCGGCACGTGAGGAATCCAGCGCGTGTGTGATGATGGCCTCGCCCTCGGTCACGAATCGATTGCCGAGTGCAGTGTGCAGTGCCTGTGGATCCACTATTTCCCCCTCATTGGTTGCTTGCAGCCTATCGACGCAGGGCGCACCGCACTCGCTGCGACGCGGTGCCGTGAGAAACTGGGAACATGACGATGAGCGATGCCCTCCGTGGTGCTGGTAGATACGCCCCGAGCCCATCTGGCGATCTGCACCTCGGAAATCTCCGCACGGCGCTCCTCGCGTGGCTCTTCGCCCGCTCGACCGGGCGTGCGTTTGTCATGCGCATCGAAGATCTTGACCGGGCCCGTGATGCTGGAACGGGGGAGCAGCAGCTCGCCGACCTCGCGAGTCTGGGCATCGAGTGGGACGGTCCTGCCGTGTTGCAGACCGACAGGGGCGCGGATCACGCCGCCGCGATCGCCAAGCTACAGGCGCTCGGCCTGGTGTACGAGTGCACCTGCACACGTAAGGACATTCTCTCGGCGCCAAGCGCGCCACACGCCCCGCCTGGCGCGTACCCCGGTACCTGTCGCGATCGGTCGGATGCGGAACGATCCGTGGCACGCGCTGCGATCGCTCCCAGGTTCCCGGCACTTCGACTGCGCGCCCCGGAGGGGATGACCTCGCTGAGCTTTACCGACGTCATGCTGGGCGATGTTCGGGGTGACATCGACGATTTCGTGCTCGTGCGCGGGGACGGTACTGTCGCCTACAACCTCGCTGTTGTCGTTGATGACGCCGCAATGGGGGTCGATCAGGTGGTGCGCGGATCAGACCTCGCGCCCTCGACGCCTCGCCAGATTCTGTTGCAACAGCTTCTGGGCTTGCCGACGCCGCCGGCGGTGGAGTACGCCCACGTGCCACTCGTGCTCGGGCCGACCGGACAACGCCTTGCAAAGCGCGACGGTGCGGTAACGCTGCCGCAGTTGCGCGAGCAGGGAATTACCGATGGCCAGGTACTCGGTGCACTCGCAGTCTCACTCGATTTGGCAAACGAAAAGGAGCAGGTCACCACTGACCTGCTCCTTGAACGCTTTGATCCGCAGACGCTGCCGCGGGAGGCCTGGACTTGGCCCGGAGTTACTTCTTCAACGCGCGAATAACGCGAGCGAGCGCGCGACCTGCAACCCAGACGAACGGAACACCGATCGTGAGGAGCGCGATGATGTTCGGCTCGAAACGGGTGTAACCGTCGCGGGTCACGTAGGCACCGACGGGAATCGATGATCCGCCGCCGCCACCGCCCGAGCCTTCACCCTTGGTATCAGTGTCGCCTGCATCGCCCTCAGCTGCGCCGAAGCCGTAAGAGACGCACGCGACCGGAATGATCGTCGTGCCGTCAACATCAATGGGATCGCCGTATGCTGCGCTCACGCCATTTTTGGTGACGGCGTCTGCGAGCTGCTTCGTGAGGTTCGTCATGTCTTCAACCTACCGCGCACCCGCAGGAAATGCACCGAAAATTCTCGGCGCGCCCGCGTCTCACGCCTGCGGTGGTTGGGGAGCCAACGGAATGCCAGGCTCGGGACGCTTAGCGACGATGTTGTCGCCGGAAGAAACATGTTTCAGCCGGCGAATGACCCAGGGCACCAGGTGCTCCTTTGCCCACACCACGTCATCCTTGCGCGCCGCACGCCAGCTGCGTTCGGGAAGCGCCGGGGGAGTGAGCGGTTCAAGGTCGTTCGGCACATTCAGTGCGGCAAGCGTCGCGCGCGCGATCGTGTGATGTCCGAGCGCGTTCATGTGCAGGCGGTCACCAGCCCAGTATCGGCTATCTTGCAGTTCCTCAATTGCCCACTGATCAACAACAATCGCATCTTGTCGCTGGGCAACCTTGCGCACGTTCTCGTTGAAGATGGCGACCTTGCCGCGGATCGATCGGAATACCGGCTGGAACGAAACATCAACACCCGTGAACACGATGACCGTTGCGCCGCCCGACTTGAGTTTGGCAATGAGGCGCTCAAGCTTCTCAGCAACTTCGTCAGGATCGGTGCCGGGGCGGATAACGTCATTGCCGCCAGCGCACACACTGATCAAATCTGGACGCAGCTCGAGCGCCTGCTCTAGCTGCTCATCCATGATCTGCTGAATCAGCTTTCCGCGCACCGCGAGGTTCGCGTAGGCGAGCTCCGGATTCTTCTCGTGGAGCACCTCGGCAAAGCGATCCGCCCATCCCCGCAACCCGCCCGGGCTATCGGGGCTTGGATCGCCAACTCCCTCGGTGAAAGAATCGCCGACTGCAACATACCGAGTCCACGGCAGAGCGGTGTTATCGCGGTGCTGTTCAGCTGGGTGTTCCATATCTGACGTCTCCTTCAAAACTCCAGGCCTGCTGAGAAACGCGGCAGTCAGTGTCGGGGGTTCACCGGTAGTCTATTGGGCTGTGACCGATCAGCAGGAAGCATTTCACCTTCCGGGAACAAGTGCCGCAGAGCACCTGCCCCCGGCGTACCCAGAGCGTGCAGCTCACGGTACGGCGGGAACGCTTCGTGCCTGGCAGGAGGAAGCGATTAACCGCTACCTCGAAACAGGTCCCCAAGACTTCCTCGCGTCGGCAACGCCGGGCGCAGGTAAAACGACATTCGCGCTTCGCTTGGCTGCGATTCTACGAGCGAACCGCACAGTCACCCAGATTATCGTGGTTGCTCCGACAGAACACCTGAAAACGCAGTGGGCAGATGCTGCCGCGCGTGCCGGTATTCGTCTCAACCCTGATTATTCGAACAACGACGGTCTTGGCTATGGCCGTCATTATCACGGTGTTGCAGTGACCTACGCTCAGGTCGCAATGAAGCCAATCCAGCACAAACTCCTCACAGAGAACGCAGACACGCTCGTCATTCTCGATGAGGTGCATCACGGTGGCGATGCGTTGAGTTGGGGTGACGCGATCCGCGAGGCATATGGCACCGCGCGCCGCAGGCTCTCGCTCACCGGTACGCCGTTCCGTTCCGACGAGGCACGGATCCCGTTCGTTCAGTACGCGCCGCAGCCCGACGGTACGACGATTTCACTCACTGACTACGATTACGGCTACGGACGCGCACTCGCTGACGGCATTGTCCGCCCAGTCGTGTTCATGGTCTATGCGGGCAAGATGCGCTGGCAGACCTCGGCGGGTGAAGAGATGGAAGCGCGCCTGGGCGAAGGCAATGCCAAGGACGTTACCAACCAGGCATGGCGAACCGCGCTTGATCCGGCCGGTGACTGGATGGCCAAGGTCTTGAACGCGGCGGATCGGCGTCTCACCGAGGTGCGGCAGCAGGTTCCAGACGCAGGCGGCCTAGTCATTGCGACTGACCATGCCTCAGCAAAGGCGTACGCGGCAATGCTGCGTGAGATCTCGAAACAGCCGGTCGCGCTGATTCTGTCGGACGACCCTGAGGCGAGCTCCCGCATCGACGACTACTCCAAGGGAGATTCGCGCTGGATGGTCGCGGTCCGCATGGTGTCTGAGGGTGTCGACGTTCCTCGGCTCGCCGTGGGCGTCTATGCGACGAGCTCATCGACACCGCTGTTCTTTGCGCAGGCAATTGGGCGCTTCGTGCGATCGCGCCGTCGAGGCGAAATTGCGTCAGTCTTTATTCCGAACGTGCCTCCTCTGATGCGCCTCGCGGCGGAACTCGAGAAGGAACGCAATCACGTACTCGAGGGGCCAAAGAGTGCGGAAGAGATGTGGGATGCGGAAGCCGCACTCATGTCGGAGGCGGAGCGTGAGGACAAAGCGTCTTCTGAACTCATCGATGATGGCTTCAAATACGAGGCGCTTGCGTCTGACGCGCACTTTGATCGTGCGGTGTTCGACGGCAAAGAGTTCGGCGGCTATGCCGAGGTCGAGACCGAGGAAGAGCTTGAGTTTCTTGGGTTCCCTGGACTACTCGAGCCGCAGGAAGTGCAAGCACTGCTGCAACAACGGCAATCGCGCCAGGCGAAGCGCAGCGCTGTTCGCCAGGGGTTGCACGAGCACGCGCCAGAGAAGGCTGAGGCCCCTGAAGCGCTGCACCGTACATTGGGGGAGCAGCGCAAGCTCTTGAGCAGCCTGGTGGGTATGTACGCTCGCGTAACGGGTGAGCCCCACAAAGACATTCACAATGAGCTTCGTCGCATTTGTGGCGGGCCGACGGTTGGTCAGGCGTCGGTGACTCAGATTCAGAAGCGCATCGAGCTGTTGCGGCGACGATTGCGGCCGTAGGCGACTGATCCACTGAGAACACGGCGTCCACGGCATTGGTTGCGGAGCGGCCGCTGAGTGCGCGCTACGGTAGTGCCATGGCAAAGAAGACTGGCGGCTCCACCCCTGCGACCCTCGCGCTCACTCGTGCCGGCGTCACGTTCGCGGCGCGCGAATACGTGCACGACCCTGCCGTGACCGATTTTGGTGCTGAGGCGGCCTCTGCGCTCGGTATTGAGGAAGCCCGCGTGTTCAAGACGCTGCTCGTTGAAGTCGATGGGCGCGACCTCGTCGTCGGAATCGTGCCCGTTTCTGGTCTCCTTGACCTTAAAGCAATCGCCGCGGCCATTGGTGGCAAGAAGGCGGTCATGGCCGACCCGAAGGTCGCCGAACGCAAAACCGGTTATGTCGTCGGTGGCATCAGCCCGCTGGGCCAGCGAACCAAGCTTCCCACCGTGCTCGACGAGTCGGCACGCTCGCATGCCACCGTGTTGGTCTCTGGTGGAAAGCGCGGATTCGATGTTGAACTCGCCGCCAACGATCTCGCAGCGGTCACTGGCGCGATTTTTGCAGCAATTGGGCGATCTGGGTCGTGAGCGCGGATCGGTGCCTTGCGGCCGTTTTCGCTCAAAATTCGCTTGTTTTCGGGGCGACGCGCGCGAGAGTGCAAGCGAATTAGTGGCGCGGGCGAGATTCCGTGTAAGTTATTACTTGTTCAGCCGATGACGGTGTGAAACGGTTCGCGCGGGTGGCGGAATGGCAGACGCGCTAGCTTGAGGTGCTAGTGTCCGTATTAGGACGTGGGGGTTCAAGTCCCCCTCCGCGCACGAACATAAAGAAGCGGTGAGATCGTAAGATCTCACCGCTTCTTTGTTTTCTGGGTTCTTAGGCATGTCTCGCGTGGCTCTCTCGAGATCTGACCGCTGGAATGGGGCAGGAATGTCTCTCCCGCAACTTTGCAGGTACCCGTACTCAGCTTCATTAGTTACCCTTACGGTACCGATCGAGGTTGGGTGAGTAACTTGATGACAGCGTCACTGTGGATTGCCGTGCAGTTTGTCATGCTTGCCCTCGTTCTCAGTTTTGGCGCCGCGACACCAGAGTCGCCGAGCCAGGCGATTCTCGTTGTTCTGCTGAGCGCACTGGTGATCGCCGGCGTCTCGAAGCGGGCTCGCCGCGGGATATTGCGCGTGTGCGGCTGGCTGCTGCATGATCCGCCCTCCGTGCCTTCCGTCTTTGGCGCTGCGACGCGCCTATTCTCTGGCGTTCCTGGAGTTTCGGGCACCGTTGTGGTCCGAGCCCCTGCTGTGGCTGCATACGCTTTCGCCTGAGCCCGCTGCTACCGTGCCCACTGGGCGTAGCTAGGGGAGTACTGTCACCGCGACGAATGGTGCAGTGGCATATCCTCTATCGTTCGTTGTGCCCGCGCTCAGACGAGGCGTTTTGGAGACCAAAACACTTCGCTTGAGAAACGAGAACACTGTTGAACCTGTATGACTTTCTACCAATCCGTCTATTGATTGAGGGCGCGTATTGGATCGTTACCCACCTGAGTGATCTACTGGAGCCTCTCGCCGGCGCCGAAAGTGCCGCCATTGCCATCGTGTTGTTGACGCTCGCGGTACGTGCTGCATTGATTCCGGTGGGTCGCTCGCAGGTGAAGGCAACCGTCATGCGGCAGCGCCTTGCGCCGGAACTTGCGGAGCTGCAGCGGCGATACAAGAAAAACCCAGAGCAATTGCAGCGAAAGACAATGGAACTGTATAAGCGCGAGAAGGCCTCGCCTATGGCCGGGTGCTTGCCAATGCTGCTGCAGATGCCAGTGTTGATGGCGGTTTACGGGTTATTTATGCGACCTGAGATTCACGGCGAAGCGAATCAGCTCCTGAGTCACACCTTTCTGGGTGTGCCGCTCGACTCGCGACTCTCTGTAATGCTTGGCGGCACGTCTCTCGAGTTTGGTTCGCTGGCGGTATTTGTGTCGATCATGGCGCTGATTGGCGGCGTGACGTGGCTATCGCGTCGATATGTTCAACAGCCTGCGGCGCAGCGTGCTGCGCAGGCGCAACCGGCGCGACCCGCACCGGTTGATGGCCTTCCGCAGATGCCTGATCTCTCGGGGTTGACGAAGATGCTCGGGTTTATGCCGTTCTTGACGGTACTGTTTGCCGCTTTCGTTCCTCTGGCCGCTGCACTCTATTTGCTGACCACAACAACGTGGACGTTCTGTGAACGATTGATTCTTAGTAAGACGATTGGTGCGACGGTTTCTGCTTCAAGTTAGGAGGGCTGATCCCTGTCCCTGCCTCGGAATTGCGTGTTCGCTTGGCGTGGCGAAACGCCGAAAAGCGCATTCGATTAGGTGCATGATTCCGATCCCGTGTAAGTTATTACTTGTTCAGCCGATGACGGCGTGAAACGGTTCGCGCGGGTGGCGGAATGGCAGACGCGCTAGCTTGAGGTGCTAGTGTCCGTATTAGGACGTGGGGGTTCAAGTCCCCCTCCGCGCACGAACAGAAAGAAGCGGTGAGATCGTAAGATCTCACCGCTTCTTTGTTTTTCCAGAGACTAATGTCATAGGTCTTCACGTTTCCTTGAATTGTCGGTGGTTACGACTACGGTGGATGACATGAGCAACGACCAGCCCGAACAGCACCTGTCCGAGACCGCGCGCATCGCCCGCGACCTCATTCGTTTTGACACGACCAACCGTGGTGGTGGCGACGCAGAGCCAGAGCGCCCAGCGGCTGACTACGTAGTTTCTTATCTGCGTGAGCTCGGGCTGGAGCCGCAGGTCTTCGAGTCCGCTCCGGGTCGTGCGAGCGTTGTCGCTCGCATTGCCGGTGCTGACCCCTCGCTGCCCGCGATGGTGCTGCACGGGCATCTTGACGTTGTGCCCGCAGACCCTGAGAACTGGAGTGTAGATCCGTTCGAGGGGGTCATTAAAGACGGCATGCTGTGGGGCCGTGGCGCGGTCGATATGAAAGACATGGATGCGATGATGCTGACCGCGATCGCAGAGATTTTGCGCGCAGGTGAAAAGCCGCGACGTGAAATCATCCTTGCATTCTTCGCTGATGAGGAGAACGGCGGCCTGTATGGCTCGCACTACCTCGTGGAGAATCACCCTGAACTGTTTGCTGGCGCTACGACCGCGGTGAGTGAAGTCGGTGGCTATTCAGTAGACGTCGAAGGCACGCGCGCCTACCTGATCCAGACAGGCGAGAAGTCACTCGACTGGATTCGTCTGCGTGCACGAGGAACGGCTGCGCACGGCTCGCGGTACTGGAAGGACAATGCGCTCACCACCCTTGCTGAGGCGATTGCTGCGCTTGGTCGTCACGAGTGGCCGATCGCGCTGTGTGATACCACGCGTGATCTCATCACTGAGCTTTCCCGCATCGTGGGTGCAGATCCCGCAGAGGTGAACCCTGACGAGTTGGTCCTGCGACTCGGTAAGGGGGGTGGCTTTATTCAGGCAAGTCTCCGCAATACGGCAAACCCAACGGTGCTCGACGCTGGCTACAAGCACAATGTGATTCCTGACACGGCTGATGCACTCGTCGACGTTCGCTCAATCCCGGGGGAGCAGGAGGCCGTCATGCGTAAGATCCAGGAGATCGTTGGCGATCACGTCGAGGTCGAAGCACTGCACTCCGACATCGGCCTTGAGGTTCCCTTCTCGGGTGAGCTCGTTGAGGCGATGACCGCGAGCCTCTCGCGCCACGATCCTGAGGCAAAGGTGCTCCCGTACTTGTTAGCCGCTGGCACAGATAACAAGGCGCTGTCGCGTCTCGGCATCACCGGGTACGGTTTTGTCCCGCTGCGTCTGCCTGCAGACCTTGATTTCCCCGGCATGTTCCATGGCGTAGACGAGCGTGTGCCGCTCGATGCGCTCGACTTTGGTCACCGCGTATTGGTCGACTTGCTGCGTACGTACTAAGAATTACGGGCAACCCTCGGCTATTCTTGACGGCGGCCCTCCGCGTGAGTGAACTTGCGCGGAGCACAGAGCCGCTGGCCACGAAAGGAAACGATGAGTTTCGTAGACGCAATCCTGCTCGGCATTCTGCAAGGGCTCACTGAGTTCTTGCCGGTCTCTTCCAGTGCGCATCTGCGCATTGCAAGCGAGCTGCTCGGAATCGGTGATGCAGGTGCAGCGTTCACCGCGATCACGCAGATCGGCACCGAGGCTGCGGTCATTGTGTTCTTCTGGCGCGACATCGTGCGAATCATTGGCAACTGGTGGAAGTCGTTGACGGGCAAACTCCCGCGCAAGAACCCCGACGCGCTGATGGGTTGGTGGATCATTCTGGGTTCGCTGCCGATCGTACTGCTCGGCCTCGTCTTTGAAAGCGCGATCGATACGACGCTCCGATCGCTGTGGTTCACCGCGACGATGCTCATCGTGTTTGGTCTGCTGCTTGGCTTTGCAGACCGTTACAGCCCTAAGGTGCTTCCGCTCGAGAAAATGACTTGGCAACACGGCCTGGCGTACGGCTGTGCGCAGGCACTCGCGCTCATCCCCGGCGTATCGCGTTCGGGAGGCACGATTACCGCTGGTCTCTTGATGGGATACAAGCGTGAGGCTGCTGCGCGTTACTCGTTCCTGCTTGCGATCCCTGCAGTTCTTGGCTCGGGCTTCTATAAGCTCCTGAAGGAAGTCAAGGAACCGACCGCTGGAGTGCCTATGTCACTGACCCTCGTCGCAACAGTGATTGCGTTTGTGATCGCAATCTTCGTCATCAAGTTCTTCATGGGTTACATTTCGAAAAAGAGCTTCATGCCGTTCGTGATCTACCGGATCGCACTTGGCATCATTGTCTTCATCCTCCTCGGCACCGGTGTTCTCGATGCTGATGGTGGAGCAGCAGCGAGTGCGGCTGCAGCTGCGCTCGCAACGAATGGAGTTGGTTAATGCGCACTTGGACCCAGCCTGAGATCCCCGATCTTCCCGGCGAGGGCGTCACCCCAAAGCTGTTCAACACAGCGACCGGGCGGCTCGAGTATCCGGCGATCGAGGATGGCAAGGCTTCATTGTATGTGTGCGGTATCACGCCCTATGACGCGACGCACCTCGGCCACGCCTTCACCTACCTCACGTTCGACATCATGCAGCGGGCCTGGCGCGACGCTGGCATCGAAACTGTTTACGCGCAAAACATCACTGATGTTGATGATCCGCTTTTGGAGCGTGCGAACGCAACCGGTGTTGATTGGCGTGAACTTGCCGATGACCAGATCGGGCTTTTCCGTTCTGACATGTACCGCATGGGGATGATTCCGCCTGCGCACTACGTCGCAGTGACCGAGCAGATTGATGAGATTGCGGCGGCCGTGGCCGAGCTTATGGCTCGCGGGTTTGCGTACACCGTCCCAACGGCTGATTCGCTTGGCGGCGATGACATCTACTTCGACGTGCAGGGAGCTCAAGAGCGCTCGCAGTGGCGGCTTGGCGACGTGGCTCCGTACGACCGTGAAACCATGGCAAAGTTTAGTGCGGACCGCGGGGGAGACCCCGACCGCTACGCGAAGCGCGATGCGCTTGACCCGCTGCTGTGGCGCTCGGCACGTGACGGTGAGCCCAGCTGGGACACCGTTGTCGGCGCTGGCCGTCCTGGCTGGCATATTGAATGCTCGGTTATTGCAACAAGAGCGCTTGGGGGCACCTTCACTGTGCAGGGGGGCGGCGAAGATCTTGTCTTCCCGCACCACGAGTTCACCGCGGCGCACGCAACTGCAGTGACGGACACCCCGCTTGCGCACCTCTACAGTCACGCTGGCCTCGTCGCATATCGCGGCCACAAGATGTCGAAGTCGCGCGGAAATCTCGTGTTTGTTTCGAAGCTCCTTGACGCTGGCGCTGACCCTAGCGCGATCCGCCTTGGATTGCTTGCTCACCACTACCGCTCGGAGTGGGAATGGGAAGATGCTGATCTTGAACAGGCAGATCGCCGCTTGCATGCGTGGCGTGACGGTCTTGAGCGCGAATGTGCCGAGCCGTTGTCGTCGGCCACCGTCGTTCAGCAGCTCCGCACGGCGCTTGCAAATGACCTTGACACCCCCGTGATGCTCGCCACGCTCGATGCCGCGCTCGACCGAGGCGTTGATGATTCTGGATTGCTCGCTGACGCGGTACTCGCGCTGCTGGGAGTCACACTGTAAGGCAACAGTTGTGCCTTAACTCTTGTGCAGCACCAAGTTAGCGCATAGGTTACACGTAGACCCAACTCGGGTTTGTGATAGTAACCTGTGCGCTTTTTGGTTGTATACAAGGGAGTATCTAGTGTCTGAGTCGAATTTCAGCGGTGCATCATTTACGAAAAAACGAACTGTCGCGACCTCTGTGGCTGCCGCAGCAGTCGTAGCGAGTATGGCGGTCGCTCCCGCCCTCTCTTCTGCGACGACATTGGCGCCTGATTCGGCGACCGCGCGTCACAACGCCGATACGAACGCAACATATCAGGCGGCCAAGTTGCGTCTTGAACAGGCCAAGCAGGCCCTCGCAAGTGCCGAGCGTACGCTTCAAGTAGCAATCACTGAGCACGGCGAAGCTTCTGCGGCGACGGAGACTGCGCGCGTGGCCTTTGCCGCTGCGGAGGTAGCGCACGAGGCTGCAGTTGAAAGCTTTGACGCAATTGCGGCCGTGAGCGAACTTGACTTTGCTACCGCTATTCACGAAAAAGCTGCGGCGGAACAGGAGGCTGCGAGCAGCGCTTTGCGCAACCTCCAAGAGCAGATTGATCTCAAGGAAGCGGCAGTCGACGACGCACGTGTCGCCGTAGAGGGGCTTGAGAGCGCCACCTCAACCGCGCACGAGGCTGCTGATGCCGCCGCCACAGAAGCCGCAGTAGTCGATATTGACGCGCTAGAAGCTGAAATCGAGGCTGCTACTTCAGGTCTCGCAGGAGGTAGGAGTGCGGCGGCTGCAGCACAGACCTCTCACGATGAGCTCGTTGCTGCGATCATCTCGAATCAGACAGAAATTGCCGAGCTTCAGACTCACGCGCCGCGCGATGTTGAGGATATCGCTCGAGAACTCGATGCGCACACCCAAGAGCTGAACAATCTGATCAACGTTGCACCGGGCCTTGCTGCCGCGATGATTCAGGAGGCAGAACGGCAGGTGCTCGTTGCCCAGACAGCTCTCGTAACTGCCGAGACTGAGCTCGAGACGGCCAACGAAGAAGTTGTTGCGGCTCAGAACGCTCTTGACGCAAAACTCGCAGACCCTGATGATCTGGGGTTCCTTGCCGCGTTCGAGGAACTCGAGAATGCGGCAGCAGGGGCCACCGCGATCGCGCAGAATGCCCGTGATGCCCTTGGGGCAGCGAGCCATGCAAAGAATGCCGCGCAGGAAGCACTTGACGGGCTTGCCCCGGAGGCCACACTAGAGGAACGTGCGGCTGCTGAACTCGCACTTGCGGCCGCTGTTGCCGCTGAGGAAGCTGCTGCGGGGGCATTGGACCGAGCGGATGAGGCTGCGACTGCAGCGCAGGAAGCAGTCAACAACGCTCAGGAAGGCGTCGATGCAATCCTTCTGCAGCGGGCACACCTCAGTGACAACGTGGATGCTGCACACGGTGCTCTCGGCGTAGCAGAAGACGCACTGGCCGCTAGTACAACAGCCGTCGAGTTGGCGCACGCTGGCCGTGACGAAGCTGTTGCCTACGAAGCAGGCCTTCCGGCCATGGTTGCAGATGCTGAGGAGAGCATTGCGCTCCTCAGTGAAGAGCTGGTCCTCGCACGTGCATACGGAGAGACGCTTGCTGCACTCACACAGACGGCGGTTGAGCTCTCGGAGTCACTTGTTGAGGCAGAAAATGCACTCGCCGCTTGGCCCGAGATGCTTCAACGCTTTGAAGAACGGCTCGCTGCTGCAGTGCTGGCACGAGACGCTGGCGCTGCAACGATCGCGGCTGCGTCTGCCGCAGCGGAAGTGGTAGATAGTCTGGAAAATGAGCTTGCGGAAGCGCGCGTGATGCTCGCACAGCTCGTACAAGAGCTTGAGGCCCTCAACGCACAACTCCCTGACGTCCTGGCGCGTGCTGAGGAAGCCGAGGCGGCACTGGAAGCAATTGAGGCTGAGCTCGATTGGCTCAATAGCCAGGCCGGTGAACTTGTGCCCGGGCCGGCGTTCCGCAGTAATGCAACACTCCTGGCTGAGGCCCCATCGTCATCCCGAGACCGCGCGCTCGCTGAAGCTGGTGGCGTCGTTGATGTCTCGCAGGCACAGCTGAATGCTGCGCGGGCTGCGCACGAGGACTCGCAGGTAGCGCTGGCGCGCAGTGGAGCTGCGCTAAGTGACGCACAACTCGCAGCAGAGGCTGCAGCGGCTGAATTGGCAGCCGCGCAAGCGAGCTACCAGGCACTCGGTGGAGACAACGGTCCGATAGCTGGCGAGGTTGTCGATACTGATACGGGCAATGGCGGAAAGGGCGGGACCGACGCCAATACCGGCGCAACAAACACCGGCATCGCGACAGGCGCGTCAGCAAAGCATGCCGCTGGCCTAGCGGACACTGGTACCGACATGAGTGCGTTGTATCTGAGCGCGGTAACACTGATGGCGCTTGGCGGCGGTGCGACGGTACTCGGCGCGCGTCGAAAGCAGCAGGGCTAAGCCACGAAACGTGGTACACAGCGAAGCGCCCACTCGCGGAATTCGTTCCGGTGAGTGGGCGCTTCGTCTGTGCTGTGTCAAAAGGTCTACTTCTGAGACGCTTGGCCTTCCTCGGGAGGCTCGACGTCCGAGGCATCTTCTGCGTGCTCATCTGCGCGATCATCCGCGACGCTCCTCGCGTTCGAATCAGAATCGGCGTCCGTCTGAGTGTGCGGGCTAACGCCAGAGCTATCGGACTTCAAGAGGTGTTGATCCGCGCCCAAAAAACGCTCGAACTCAAGGGCGAGCGCATCACCCGCTCCGTCAGCGGCGTGCAGCTCATCGCGGGCCTCCTCGAGGCGGGTGATATACCGCGACATCTCCTCATCGACGTTCGCAATGTTGTTGATGTTGTTCTCCCAGTCGGTGGCCTGATCGAGCAGATCACCGCGAGGGACGAAGATATCGAGAATCTCTTCGAGCTTGTCGAGCAACGCAAGCGTTGCCTTGGGGGAAGGCGCGCTGTGCACGTAGTGTGGCACCTGCGCCCAGAGCGCGACGGTCGGAACATCGCGTGCATTGAGCGCGAGATCGACCGCCGTCAAGACACCAGCTGGCCCTTCGTACGTGGCCTTTTCTGCTTCGAGTGCTTCGCGCAGCGCCGAATCTTCGGAGCTGAGGGTCGTGACAATCGGACGTGTGTGAGGTGCATCAGCGAACAGGGCGCCAAGAAACACGACGACGTCGATGTCCCAAACGTCGACAAGATCGACGATTTCCTCCGAAAAGGCAGACCAGTCACGGGTGGGCTCCACGCCAGACAGCACGAACAGATCAGTCACTGCCGTTCCGTCGAGCCGGGTCACGCGATCCGCAGCGACGGCTTCGACAGCCCCCGCAGGCACCGGTAGGCCCTCCAGCTCGGCAAGCTCGGCAATTCCGGCGAGCTGCTCAATCTCGGGACGGCGCACCGGACCCCAAAGCGTGGTGTCTGGCCAGCTGATGATGCGCTTACCGTCTTCATCACGACTCACGCGCGGCCGATTCAATTGCAAGTCACAGTACTGTTCGCCGGAGATCGTGTGAATGACCTCATTTCCGAGCATTTCGGTGAGGTGAGCAACGGCCTCGGTTGTCGCATCGCCGGCATTGCTCCACCCTTGGAACGCGGCAATCAGAATGCGCGCGTCTTCTCCGGATGCGGAGCGAATACTCACGAAGAATCTCCTCTACAGGGTTTCAGCGCGGTACAGAATTGTCGACCCGAGGGCCTCGGCGCGCTTGCAGACCACCAGAGTACCGGAGATTGGCCGGTAGACTCGGGTGAATGAACGCCCATCTCTCTGTGCTGAACAGCCAGAACCACGTGCTGCCCGTGGCGACTCTGTGGGACATGGACGGCACGATCATTGATTCTGAGCCGTTGTGGCTTCGAGTTGAGCTTGCAATGCTTGCTCGGTATGGCATCGAAATGCCTGCTGACTTGCCCGAACAATTGGTCGGCACCGGCCTCCGGGATGCCGCACGACGTTTCCAGGAACTCGGTGTACCGCTCTCGGTCGACACCATCGTCGACGAGTGGGCTGACGGTGTCGTTGCGGGCATGCAGACGGAACCAGCGGTGTGGCGCCCCGGCGCTCGCGAGCTTCTCGCTGAGCTGGGTGGCCTCGGGATTCCCGCAGCGCTGGTCACAATGTCAGTTCGGCCGATCGCAGATGCCGTCATCGACTTGCTGCCTGCTGGCACATTTGCTGCCGTGGTGGCTGGCGACGAGGTCACGCATGAAAAGCCGCACCCCGAGCCGTATTTGCTCGGCGCGCAGGCGCTCGGTGTCACGATCGAGGATTGCGTCGCCTTCGAAGATTCGCGCACGGGCGTTCGCTCGGCAGCTGCCTCCGGTGCCGTGACGATCGGCCTGCCAAACATGGTGTCGCTCGTAGACGCGCCCGCCCACGAAGTCTGGGATTCCGGACTCGCGGTCAGAAACGCAGACGACGTCAGCAAGACTTTTACCCTGTACCGATCCGCCCACTCGGCGGGTCAGGACTCACATCTCACATCCACGATCGAGGAGACAGACATGACCGATCAGCCCAGCGCGACTGACGCGGCAGCAGAAAACGTGGGAACTCCCGCACTGCGCGGCCCGTTTGTGTACGGCGACCGCGTCCAGCTCACCGGCCCCAAGGGGCGCATGAACACGTTCACCCTTGAGGTGGATGGCGAGTTCCAGAGCCACCGTGGCACGCTGCCGCACGCCAAGATTGTCGGTCAGCCCGACGCATCAGTGGTGACGAACTCGTCGGGCGAGGAGTACCTGCTGCTCCGCCCGCTGCTGTCAGACTTCGTGATGTCGATGCCCCGCGGCGCAGCCATTGTGTACCCGAAGGATGCGGCGCAGATTCTCTCGCTCGCAGATATCTTCCCTGGTGCGAACGTCATCGAGGCTGGCGTCGGTTCTGGTGCGCTCTCGCTGCACCTGCTCCGCGGTATCGGCTCGACCGGCACCCTGCGTTCGTTTGAGCGTCGCGACGAGTTTGCTGAAATCGCTCGCGCGAACGTACGTGCCTTCACTGGCGAGGACCCTGCAAACTGGTCAGTGACGGTCGGCGACCTCCAGGACGAGCTCCCCAACGCGGTTGAGCCCGGCTCAATTGACCGCGTTGTGCTCGACATGCTCGCTCCCTGGGAGTGCGTCGACATCGCGGCTGATGCGCTCGCTCCTGGCGGCGTAATCATTTGCTACGTTGCAACCGTCACCCAGCTGTCGCGCACCGTTGAAGAGATGCGCCGCTCGGGCATGTACACCCACCCGCAGGCATCGGAGACGATGGTGCGCGGCTGGCACGTTGAGGGCCTTGCAGTCCGCCCCGACCACCGCATGGTTGCGCACACCGGCTTCCTCGTCACTGCTCGTCGCCTCGCGCCGAACACGACGGTTCCCGATCTCAAGCGCCGTGCGTCGAAGAGTGACTTCACAGATGCCGACCTTGCGAACTGGCTGCCTGACATGGGAGACGCCACCTCAGAGGAGACCTGGACCCCAGAAGCCGTTGGCGAGCGCGTGAAGAGCGACAAGATTCTTCGCAAGAAGGCTCGCGAAGCGCAGAAGGTCGCTGACCAGCGAGCAGATCGCGCAGAAGGTTAATTCTCAGTACACACAGGGCGGCGAGCTTGCAGGAATCGCCGCCCTGTGTGGCACTAGGATGACAATCATCCCGATCGTTTATCCGATCTGTCCCCTCGAGAGGTTTCTCCATGCTTCGTCGCATTGTCCCGGCCACTGCTGCGGCCGCCCTTCTGGTCGCTGGTCTGACTGGCTGCACCTCGGCTAACTCAGCTGAGGCAAACTGCAAGCCGATGTTGACTTCGGGTTCCTCGAGTGACTCGGTATCGGTGCAGGGCGGCATCGGGGATCCGATCGCCGTGAGCCTTGCCTACCCGCAGCAGGACCTGCTGACGCAGCGCACGATCTTGAACAAGGCTGCTGACCGTAGTCGCGTGATCACTGAGGGTGACATTGCCACCGTGAACATGGTCGTCATTGATGGCGGATCGGGCCAAACGATCTACGACAGTAAAGCGCAGTCGGGCGGAAGCTCGCAGCAGCTTGTTTCGGTAACCGAAGCGCAGGCGTCGCCCTTCTCTGAAGGTATTCGCTGCGCAGCGCCCGGTGATCGCGTGGTGGTGACCTTGAGTTCGCAGACCGCGACCCAGTACGGCATGACCATGGGTACGCCCGCAATCGCTGTCATCGATGTCATTGATGCGTTTGGTCCGAAGTCGGAGGGCCGCACGAAGGGCCTGCCGAACGGTTTCCCCGCAGTTGTCACGAACGAAGCTGGTCAGCCCGGTATCGTGCTTCCCCCAACGAAGGCACCTACCGGCACCAAGTCAGCCGTTCGCATCGTTGGAGACGGGCCCGTCGTGAAAGACACCGACATCGTGCAGGTGAACGCTATGGGCGTGAACTGGGCCGATCAGTCGGTATTCGTGAACACCTGGGACAGCGGTATGACGGCACCCCTTGGCGCAGACTCGGGCGAAGACCCGCTCCGTGCTGCACTCACTGGTAAGAAGATCGGATCACAGGTTGTCGTCATCACTGATGCTGGCGGCCAGGCACAGATCTTCGTCATGGACATCGTCGCGGCAGGTTAATCTGCATGGCGGAAGTCGAGTGGGATGACCTCGACGACTGGGACGCGCTGTTCGGGCCTCTGAAAAGGAATCGGCCCGAACAGCGTCTCTTCAATCTCGTCCTTGCGTTGTTGTCAAGTGAACGAGGTCTCACAAAACAGGAAATCTTCGAGATCGTCGAAGGGTACGACGCGCAGCCTGCCGCGGGGGAGACCCGCAAGCAGCGACTCGCGGCACTTGAGCGACAATTTGAACGCGATAAGACGAAGCTGCGGGACATTGGAGTCCCGCTCGAAGTGATCGAGTCACCTGTGGAGCCTGGCAATAACCAGATGCTCCGCTACCGCGTTTCCAAGCGAGAACTTCAGGTACCAGAGGGTCTGACGTTTAGCGACCGCGAGCTTATGCTCCTGCGCCTCGCAGCACTGTCGTGGCGTCGCGGAAGCCTTGATACGGTAAGCCGCCGCGCGACGCTGAAAGTTGAGGCATTGCGTGCGCCCGATGCTGCGCTGCACGGTCATATCGTTCCGCGCTTCGGCCTAGCTGAGCCTGCGGCGCCGGCTCTGCTAGCCGCAATTGACACGGGGGAGAGCGTGCGGTTTGGATATCAACTGCATGGTCGATCCGCGCCCCTTATGAGGAACGTCGCTCCGCTCGCAATTCACCGATTTGAAGGTCGCTGGCACTTGCTCGGTTATGACCTAGATCGCGACCAGCCGCGAGTGTTTCTGCTTTCGCGGATTACCTCAGCGGTCAAGCAGACGCGTCAGACGTATGACCGAGATCTTCGTGCGCTAGTGCCCGACCAGATTTCGGCACTGGTGTCGCTCCAGGAGCGACAGCCGGTGCGTGTCGCCGCCCGCGTTGGCTCATTTGCGGCTGGCCAGCTGCGTCAGAGAGGCGAGCCACAGCTCACCGCTGATGGTAGCTATGCGGTCGTTGAGTTTGGCACGATTGATTACTCCGAACTCGCGACCGAACTTGCCGCCTACGGCGCTGACATTGCCGTACTCGAACCGGCATCACTACGCGACAATGTACGCAATGCGTTGCTCGCGGTCGCTGCCGCCCACGCGGGAGAGGCTCCAATACCTGCCGCGGCTCCTTCACGGCAGCATCGCTCGGCAGTGGCGAGGCGCGCGCCTCTTGCGATGGAGGATGCGGTGCTGCTGTTGCTCGCGCTGGTGCCATTTCTGCGGGAGAGTGGTCCGGTGTCACTGGCCGAACTCGGAGAACGATTTGAGGTGGATGAGTCGCGTCTGTTCGATCTCATTCGCTTCCTTGGTACAGCCGGCATTCCGGGGGAGTTACTGTCTTATCAGCACGATGATCTCTTTGACATCGACTGGGATGCGCTCAAGGACGGCATTGTCAGCCTCTCTCACACGGTTGCGATTGATGATGCGCCCCGCTTGAGTGGTGTTGAGCTTTCATCGCTGTTGCTCGGCCTTGAAGCGCTGGCGCCGGCGCTTTCTGATGCTGATGCCGGACTTGCTGCCGGGCTACGGGCGCGCCTTGGAGGGCTGGTTGATGCCGCAGGTAACGCGGCAATTTCTGCTGCTGGTGCGCCAGCAGATCCGCGCATCGCCACGATTGCCCAGGCGATCGAACATCGCAAGGCCGTTGGATTCAAGTACGTCAGCCGCAATGGCGTTGAGAGCGAACGCGTTGTCGACCCATATCTCTTGGTCGAGCTTGATGACGCGTGGTATCTCCGTGGGTGGTGCCGCGAGCGCGTTGGCGAGCGAATGTTCCTCGTCGCAGGCATGACAGACGTGAGCAGTGCTGGTCCGGCAGATGACACGCACGTAATGAGTGACCACCGGGGCGAGGACAACGCAGACAACCTCGTCGCACGCCTTCCAGCGCGGTTGCTCTCACGCATTGACGGCTTTTCACCGACGGTCGTTGAGCAGCTTTCTGGAGATCGCGTGCGTGTGCAATTGGCGAGTTGGCATGCTGACACAGCCGCGCGGCTCGCGCAACGTGCGCCAGGCGAACTTGAGGTTGAGCAGCCGACGGTTGCGCGATCAGCCGTGCGTGAGTGGGCAGAACATGCCGCACGCTGGCATTCTTCTTTCACCGCTGCGACCGCGTCGCAGTTCGGGTTGAGCGAGCTGGGATAAGCTGAGAATCATGGCAAAAAAGGCGAAGGATCCGCAGCGCAAGACTGGGCGGATGAGTCTGGGCTCGCACCTTGTGGAGTTCCGCAACCGACTGGTGATCTCGGCGATCGCCATTGCGGTTGGTCTAATTGCTGGTTGGGTACTTTCAGACTGGGTCTGGGAAATGCTGCGCAAGCCCATTAATGACCTGTCCATCGACGGACGTACGGCGCTTATCCAATACACCGACGTGACCAGCGGATTCGACACCAAGGTGCAAATCTCGCTGTTCATCGCTGTGATCATTGCCTCGCCGATTTGGTTGTACCAGATCTGGGCTTTTCTCGCCCCTGGTCTGACGAAGCGGGAGAAACTCTACGGGGTTGGTTTTCTCGGTGCAGCGGTTCCGCTTTTCCTCGGAGGTATTTACGCAGGCTGGATGGTGCTGCCAAACATTGTCCGCCTCATGTCAACCTTCCAACCAACTGAGGATGCGTTCTTTATTAACGCGCGCACCTACCTCGACTTTACGGTGAAGCTATTGCTTGCGGTTGGCGTTGGCTTCGTGATGCCAGTGTTGCTCGTTCTGCTGAACTTCATCGGTGTTCTGCGTGGCAAAACCATTTTGAAGAGCTGGCGCATCGCGATCATGATTATCGTGTTGTTTGCGGCAATCACTACCCCTGCAGCTGACCTGATGAGCATGTTCTTGCTCGCCGTACCCATCACCGTGTTGTTTTTCCTCGCGACGGGCGTTGCTATCTTGCATGACCGCCGCGTTGACAAGCGACGCGCAAAAGAATTTGCAGACTACGATCGCGATGACATTCCAGATATTGCGGATGTCACAGAGGAGCCCAAGTAGCTATGACTGAGGCCGGTTCAGAGATGACAACGCATCCCGCCCTTGACCACTTTGAATCGCGCCTTCAATACCCGCTCGATGCGTTCCAACGGGAGGCATGTGCGCGGCTTGAAGACGGAAAGAGCGTACTCGTCGCTGCGCCGACAGGGTCTGGCAAAACGACGGTTGCAGAATTTGCCGTGTACCTCGCGCGCCGCGAACGTGATGAGCGCATCTTCTATACCGCCCCCATCAAGGCGCTTTCGAACCAGAAGTTTCATGAGCTCTGCGAAGCCTACGGTGAGGACGAAGTCGGCCTCTTGACAGGCGATGTCAACCTGCGTGGTGATGCACCAATCGTCGTGATGACGACCGAGGTGCTGCGCAACATGATCTATGCAGAATCATCGGCGCTCGACAGCCTGGGATTCGTCGTGCTCGACGAAGTGCACTTTTTGGGTGACCGCTTCCGTGGAGCAGTCTGGGAAGAAATCATTCTCCACTTGCCGCCAGAGACGCGTCTCGTGTCGCTGTCTGCGACCGTGTCAAACGCGGAAGAGTTCGGTGACTGGATGCACGCGGTTCGCGGCGACACTGACGTGATTCTGTCAGAGCATCGACCGGTGCCGCTGTATCAGCACGTGCTCACCTCTCGTGAACTCTTGCCGTTGTTCGTCACGAAAGATGGCGAGACAACGACCGGCGGTCGCGTGAATCCTGATCTTCGACAGTTGGCGGGAAGTCCGCGCCCGAGTGGGGGAGGTCGAAACGCTCGCGATCGCCGCGAACGCGCACGTGGCCGCGCCCCTGAGCGGCGCTCGCGTCGTATCTCGCGCGCTGATATTGCGCGGTCGCTCGACGAAGCTAAGCTGCTGCCAGCTATCGTCTTTATTTTCAGCCGAAATGGCTGCGACCAGGCCGTCAAGCAGTGTCTCTTCGAAGGTATGAATCTCACGTCTCGCGAGGAGCGTGCTGAGATTCGAAAAGTGGCGGATCGCGTTGTACGCGACCTCTCCGCCGAAGATCGCCGGGTGCTTGGAGTGCGCGACTGGATCGCAGGCCTCGAGCGCGGCATTGCGGCTCACCACGCCGGTCTGCTTCCCGCGTTTAAGTCTGCGGTAGAGGAGCTCTTCCAACGTCGTCTTGTGAAGATCGTCTTTGCCACTGAAACGCTCGCCCTCGGTATCAACATGCCAGCTCGCGCAGTCGTTATCGAACGCTTGGATAAGTTCAACGGTGAGCAGCGCGTGCCGCTCACCTCAGGCGAGTTCACGCAGCTGACAGGTCGTGCTGGACGCCGCGGTATCGATGTTGAAGGTCACGCCGTCGTTGTCTGGCAGGACGGACTGAACGTAGAAGAACTTTCGCAGCTCGCAGGCGCTCGTTCGTTCCCAGTGAAGTCAAGCTTCCGGCCGACACCGAACATGGCTGTGAACCTGCTTGAGCGCCTGACGGTGGAACAGGCGCAAGACACGCTTGAGCTATCGTTCGCCCAATTCCAAGCAGACCGCGCGGTTGTTGACCAGGCCCGTGATCTCCAAACTGAGCAGCGTTCACTTGCCGGCTATGAGCAAGCGGCAGAAAAGGCTCAGGGGTCAGACAAGAAGCGTTGGGAAGACCGGGCTCGCAAGCTCCGGCGCAAGATTGAGCGTGGACGTCGCCAGGTCACCAATAAGACGGGCACGATTGCTCGCACGTTTGGCCGTGTGGTCGATGAGCTTCTTGAACTCGACTATCTTGAGAAGACTCGGATCAATGACCAGACAGAAATCGTGGTCACGGGGTGGGGCGAGATGCTCCGTCGAATCTATGGTGATCGTGACCTGCTCGTCGCACAGTGCATTCGATCGGGACTGTTTGATCCGCTTGATGCGACTGGACTTGCTGCGATGTGCTGCACGCTGAGTTACGAGCCGCGGCGAGATGACGAGGAGTCACCACGCTTGCCTGGAGGTGCGTTCTCTGCCGTCTACGATCGGATCCTCGATGAGTGGGTGTATCTCGACGATCTTGCAGAGCGTTACCGGCTGCCACAGACGACCATGCCGCACGCTGGCCTCGCCGCAGCCATGTATGACTGGGCAGCAGGTTCGACGTTCGAGAACGTGCTTGCACAGAGCGGTATTGGGGCAGGTGATTTTGTGCGCTGGTCGAAGCAGACCATCGACCTACTCGATCAGGTCGCGCAGGCCTGTGCGCACGCGGCCCAGTTCGAGGGAGCGCCAGAATCATTGGCGGAGCTCACGAATCGCGCACGTGATGCCAAGCGTCTCGTCAAGCGTGGCATCGTCGAAGCCTCGAGCTCGAGCTGATGGCCTGGCTCCACACCGCGGGTCAGCCTGCCCGTCTTGCGTGGTACGTTGCCGTGCCTGCCGCAGCGGCAGGTGGTGCGCTGTTTGACCTTGCGAGTCCCGGGGTCGGGGCCTGGCCACTCATGCTGCCTGGAATTGCACTCATGCTTGCAGCGTGGTGGCAGCAGCGCATTGGAGTGGCGCTCCTCGCCGGGCTTGCGGCGGGTGCCTCGTATTGGCTCTTGCATATTTCCTGGTTGACGCTGTACCTCGGCCCGCTGCCTTGGATAGGCCTCGCGGGCGTCATGACGGTGTGGATGGTATTGCTTGGCGGCATCACGGCCGTCACAACACGAGGCTTGGCGCAACTTGCGTCGAGCCGCCCGCATCTTGCGCGTTGGCTCGTCCCCGCGCAGGCACTTTCTGCGGCGGGACTCTGGGTCCTCCGCGAGCAGGGGCAGACCACGCTGCCATACGGTGGATTCGCGTGGGGGCGCGCGGGCTTCCCGCTCGCAGAATCACCCTGGAACGCTCTCGTTTCTTGGACCGGATTTGCCGGTTTCAGTGGACTGGTCGTGCTCGCTATTGCGTGCGTGGTCGCGTTTGTCTGGCCTCGCACGAGCGGGCCGCGGATGACCCCACGTCGCCGAGTCGTCGGTCTGGGGGTGACAGCGGCTGTTGTCGCGGCTGCCGCGTTCGTGCCGCCGTTTACATTGCCAACGACCAGCACTCTGCGCGTCGCGGCTGTGCAAGGAAACGCGAAAGCAGCGATCTTTGATGATCGTGAGGCTGGTGCGGTGTTCCGTGACCACATCACTGGCACCGAGGAATTGCTCGACGAGCTCGAAGTCGCAGGGGAACGCGTCGACCTCATCGTGTGGCCTGAGAACTCTGCTGAGTTCGATCTGCCGGGGAAGCCGTTCCGCACCATGGAGATCGCTCGTTTGTCGGCTCGCGCCGATGCGCCGATCGTTGTTGGTACGATTCTGCAGGATTTCACGCCAGAGACACCGGAGGGCACATACTCGAACAGCGTTGTGGTGGTTGACCGATTCGGTGTTACTGACCAGCGTTACGACAAGCGCTTCCCTGTGCCGTTTGCAGAGTACATGCCGAACCGAGATTTCTTCCACATGCTCGCCCCAGATCTCGTGGATCTCGTACAACTGGAGTACACGCCGGGGGAGCGATCCTCAGTGCTCGCAGCAGAGACCGCGCGTGGCCCCGTGCGCATGGGCACCGCGATTTGCTTCGACATGGTGATCGATGACCAGGCACGCGCAATGAGCGCGGACGGCGCTGAGATTCTCCTCGGACCGACGAACAACGCAGACTTCGGCCGTACCGACCAAAGTGCACAACAGCTCGCGATTGCGCGATTGCGCGCAATTGAGAGTGGTCGATCGCTGGTGAACATTTCGACTGTGGGGACGAGCGCGATCGTCCTCCCCAACGGCAGGTCTGCTGATGCGCTGACGCCGTTCACACGCGACGCGATGGTAGCTGACGTGCCGCTCGTCGAAGGAAAGACAGCAGGCATCGTGCTGGGGCCGTGGTTCGCAGCCCTCTGGATGCTCCTCGGGACGCTCGGATGTGCGGCCGGCGCAGTCGGTCTCTGGCAGGGGCGCGGATCGCGCAAGCGCAACGACCCCGCAGCCTAGGAGGCGTTACTTCTTTTTGTGGCCACCGCGGCGAGCGCGCAGGATCTTGAGGCGTTCCTCAAGAACTTCCTCAAGCTCTTCGCGGCTTCGGCGCTCGATCAACATGTCCCAGGGTGTACGCTGCGTTGACTCTTTGCCTTCGAACTCAGCGCGCGCAGCCTTGCCTGCCTCGTCGTCGAGGAAGCCGAGCTCGCCACTGCGAAGGTCGGTCCACTCAGCCGGCGGTTCAGCGTCGGCGTCAAAGACCACCTTGAAACGGGTGCCTTTGTCGGTCAGGTATTCAACGGTCTTGCGGGGAGCCAGCTCAACGCCTTGCTCATTCTGCATGCTCGTAGCGCCAATGCGGGCTCCGCGAAGTGTACGATCGGCCATCTTGGACCTCCATGTCGAGGGCGACACCTCCTGGCTTCTTCATCATCGCCCACCTATGTGCAGGCTATCGGGGATCGCGTCGTGGCGGTAGGGGGAATGTTTCTTCCAGTACGCTGGGTGGGTACGTATGCAGAGTCCTCAAAGGAGCATCGCAGATGACTGAAACCGCTCAGCCCACCGTCCTCGAGTCGGGCAGCCTTGCTGGCCGCCGCGCACTGGTCACGGGATCCTCCCGCGGCGTTGGTGCCGACACTGTCCGCTACTTTGCAGAAGCCGGCGCAGACGTGGTCGTCAACTTCCGCAACAAGGCACCCCGTGCGGAGAAGCTAGCTTCACAGCTGCAAGATCTCGGTGTTCGCGCCCTTGTCCAGGGCGCTGACCTTACCGACCCTGAGTCGGTCCAGGCGATGATGGCGAATGTGAAGGAGGAGTTCGGCGGTCTCGATATCCTCGTGCTCAACGCCTCGGGCGGCATGGAGAGTGGCATGGCTGAGGACTACGCCCTGCAGCTTAACCGCGATGCGCAGCTCAGCGTGCTCGACGCAGCGCTTCCGCTGCTCGGTGAAGGCTCGCGCGTGGTGTTCGTGACGAGCCACCAGGCGCACTTCATTCGGACGACCCCAACGATGCCCGAGTACGTTCCGGTTGCAGAGTCGAAGCGTGCCGGCGAAGACGCACTCCGTGCGCGTATTCCCGAGCTTGAAGCTCGCGGCATTGGCTTCGTCGTGGTCTCGGGCGACATGATTGAGGGCACTGTTACCGCAACGCTCCTCAACCGTCTGAACCCCGGCGCGATTGAAGAACGTCGTGAGCAGGCAGGCAAGCTGTACAACGTCGCAGAGTTCGCTGCTGAGGTTGCGAAGGCTGCGGTTGAGGCGGTCCCCGCAGACAACACCCGTCTCGTTGGTGACACCTCAAGCTTCAACGGCGAAGGCTAAGCGCTTTCTCGCACAATAACAGTGGTCGCTCCCGTGTGGGGGGCGGCCACTGTTTTGTGTCACGAGACGTATGCCGTATGGCTGTCAAATCCTCATGCGGCGGGTTTGCCCAGTGTGAGCTGGCAGCACTGTGCAGAGGCGCCAGTCGCTTGCTTTGAGTGATCCGCGAAACTAATTGAGACGGTTCTCACCAGGACCTGGCAGTGTTGCCATCTGGCTTGTTCAGCAGCGTGGCAGCAAGCAAAGAGTCTCGATTTTTCAAGGGCGAAACATGCAGAGTGAATCTCGCTACGACAAGCCGGTATCCCCGGCCACATCAGCAGGCCAAGTTGTTTCTGGTCAGCAAAAGCTTCGGTCACGGCATGTGACCATGATCACGCTCGGTGGCATCATCGGCGCCGCACTGTTCGTTGGCTCAGGCAACGTCATTCGTAGCGTCGGTCCCGCAGCGATCATCTCCTACCTCATCGGTGGCCTGTTGGTCTTCCTTGCGATGCGCATGCTCGGTGAGATGGCTGCTTCGCGCCCAGCGACGGGTTCCTTCATGGAATACGCGCGTGTTGGGCTCGGCGGCTGGGCGGCTTACCTCGTTGGCTGGTTGTACTGGTACTTCTGGGTCGGTGTGCTCGCATATGAGGCGGTGCTCAGCGGTGAGACGCTGCATACGTGGTTCCCGGTGTTGCCATCGTGGGCCTGGGGTATTGGTATGCTCGTGCTCTTTATCGGCGTCAACATGGTGTCGGTGCGCGCATTCGGCGAGGTGGAATTCTGGCTTGCGAGCATTAAGGTCATCGCGATCGTTGTCTTCCTCGGCGCAGGCTTGCTCTTTGTGTTTGGCCTGTGGCCCGAGTCACACTTCTCAGTTCCCAACCTGTGGGAACACGGTGGCTTTGCGCCGAACGGTGTGGGTATTGCCCTCACGGGCGTTTCGCTTGTGATCTTTTCGTATTTCGGCACCGAGATTGCAGTCATGGCTGCCGCTGAATCGGAGGATCCCGGAAAGGGAATTCGGCAGGCAACAGGTACCGTCATTTGGCGCATCCTGCTCTTCTTCGTTGGTGGCGTGTTGATCGTCACCATGGTCATCCCCTGGAACGAGCTGCCTGCCCCGACGAGTGTCGCAAACGCACCGTTCACCCTGGTCTTCGAGCGCTTCGGCTTGCCATTCGCGACTGAAATCATGCAGCTCATCATCTTCACCGCGGTGATCTCGGTGTTGAACTCCGGCCTCTATTCCGCATCACGCATGTTTGCTGCGCTCGCTGAGCAGGGGTACGCGCCCAAAATCGTTGCTCGTAAGAGTCGTCGTGGCGTCCCGGTGTTCGCCCTCATCGCATCGACGTTCGGTGGCATCATTGCGACCCTGGTGAACTTCTTCGCACCTGACTCCGGCGTGTTCGACTTCATCATGAACTCTGCGGGTCTCGTCGCACTCTTTGTCTACGTGCTGATCGCACTCACCCAGATGCGCATGCGTCAGCAGATGACTCCCGATGAAGTGGGCAAGTTGAAGATCAAGGTCTGGCTACACCCGTGGCTCAACATCTTCCTCATTGCTGCGATCGTTGGGATCGTGATCGTCATGCTCACCTCCGAAAGCGGTCGCACGCAGGTCTTTACGAGTCTCGCCGCAACACTGGTACTGGTCATCTTCTGGCCGCTCGTGAACAAGAACCTCAAAAAGCGTCGTATTGCGGGTCCGAATTTTGACACGGTGATCTCGACGCAGGTCAACAGCTCGGTAACGAAGCGCTAGTCACAGCGCATCCCGAACGCCCCGGCACCGTGTCGGGGCGTTCGGCATTCGTGCAACGCACACCGTAAGCTTGCACGGTGAAGATCGACCTTATTGACCAGCTGCGCCACGACCTTGACCACGCAGACTACTGGGCAGAAGCCGTGATGGCTGAGCTTGGCGTGATTGCCGACGCCGCGCGTCTGCGCGGCGTGTTCGCGCCTGGGCTGCGGGTGCTCTCGGAACGGGCGCAGGGCGCGGATCAGCAAACGCCGCTGAGTATCCTCATTCAGATCTTCCTCCTGGGTCAGGAGGTGGCCGCCGAGGACCTCAACCATGCGCTCCCGAGCCTGACGGCCACTGGCGCGGTTGAGCTCGGCCTCGTTACCTGCATCGCCGATCGTGCGAGCGACGCAGATGATCGGTTCCGGGCAGCGCTTTCGTTGAATCCCGTGCAGGTCGAGGACTCGCGGAGCGACGATCCGCTGGATTGGCGCATTATTTCTGACCTTGATGATCAGCTGCGCCGCGGCCCAGCCCGCACCGATCATGTCATGGGAATCGGCGGTGCGACCCGTTCACTCATCTCGCAGGCGCCAGGCCGTGATGTCGCAAGCTCACTCGATCTGGGCACCGGTTGTGGCATTGTGGCATTGCACCTCGCGCTCCGCGGCCCCGTTGTCGCCACAGACATTTCTGAGCGCGCGCTCATGATTGCGCGCGCGAACGCACGCCTCAATGACGTGTCAAACATTGAATTCCGACAGGGTAATCTGTTTGCTCCGGTCGAGGGAGAGTCCTTCGAACTCGTACTGTCGAACCCGCCCTTTGTGATCACGCCACGTGACGATTCTGCCCCGGTGTATGAGTACCGAGACGGTGGGATGACCGGAGACGCGCTCGCTGAACGGGTGGTACGCGAGGGGCCAGCGCTGCTCGCAGCTGGCGGCACGCTCATCTGCCTGGCGAACTGGGAATCTCCGTGGGGACAGAATGGACTCGGCCGTGTGCAGGCATGGATCGAGGCCGCAAGCGACGCGCACGGTGCGCTTGCCGCATGGGTCATCGAGCGAGATCGCGTCGAACCCGCGCAGTATGCGGAGACCTGGGCCCGCGACGGTGGTGCCCGCCCCGGCTCTGAAGAATTTGAGCGCCTCATGAATGGTTGGCTCAACGACTTTGCTGCGCGCCGCATCGCTGGGGTGGGGCTTGGATCGATCCGCATCCGTCGGGAAGTCACGCCGGAAGTCGATCCGCTCGTGCACATCGAGCAGGTTGCCGGCGCGTACGGTGGGCCCCGTACGGGTGACCTGCTCGCATCAGCGTTTGCGAACGGCGTCATTGCCGCGCGAATGAGCGACGCAGACGTGCTGGCGACGCACTGGCTACGGTCACGCGACGTCGTTGAGGAACGCGAACACACTCCGGGCGAAGAGTCGCCGCGCGCGCTTGCTCTCACGATTGACCGCCCGCTCGCGCGGCGCGTCGGAGCGGACCCCCTCATTGCCGCCGCGGTAGGCGCGTGCGATGGTGACCTTGACCTCGGCCAGATTGCAGACGCGCTTGCGACGATCCTTGAGGTCGACGGCGGCGCGGCTGCTGAGGCGCTCGTATCAGCGGTGCGTGAGCTCGCATGGCTCGGAATGCTCGCGCCGTCGACGGGAGTGTGACCGGCCGCCAGGTAGACTGGAAGGGTGATGCGAACGATTGATCTGCGGGGGCGCGAGCTTACCCGCGCTGACCTGCTCAAACTCGTCCCGCGTGCTGCCCTCGGAGCAGAGGTCGCCGTAGAGCGTGTCCGTCCGCTTGTCCAGGACGTAGCCGTCCGCGGCGAGCTCGCCCTGCGTGAACAGGCACGCGACTTTGACGGCGTGGGAGGGCATGTGCTCCGTGTTCCCGAAGCTGCTGTGCAGGAGTCGCTTGCCGACTGCCCGCCCGAGGTTGAGGCCGCACTTCGCGAGCTAATTGTGCGTCTGCGTCAAGGCTCTGCGGCGCAGGTTCCTGCCGAGCAGGTCACCCGCATCGCTGACGGTGCCACCATCACGCAGCGCTGGCAGCCCGTCTCCCGGGTAGGGCTGTACGCGCCGGGCGGCAAGGCAGCATATCCGTCGTCGGTCATCATGAACGCCGTCTCTGCCCAGACCGCAGGCGTTCCCGAACTTGCCCTTGCCTCGCCTGCCCAGGCGGACAACAACGGTCTTCCGCACCCTGCTGTGTTGTGGGCAGCTGCGCTGTGTGGAGTGACTGAGGTGTACGCCATTGGCGGCGCTGGCGCGATCGCAGCGTTTGCCCACGGTGTCCCGAGCATCGACCTTGCCCCCGTTGACGTCGTTACTGGCCCGGGCAACGTGTTCGTCGCTGCTGCGAAGCGCGTCGTGAGCGGCCTCGTTGGCATTGACTCTGAAGCAGGAACGACTGAGATCCTTGTCCTCGCAGACTCGAGCGCTGATCCCCGCTTCGTCGCTGCCGACCTCATCAGCCAGGCTGAGCATGACGAGGCAGCAGCTTCGGTGCTCGTAACCGATTCAGAAGAGTTTGCGACGCGCGTTGCCGCAGAGATTGCGGCGCGTGCGGGGGAGACCCGGCATGCCGAGCGTGTCGCCGTGGCACTCGGTGGCCCGCAGTCGGCAATTGTGCTGGTAGACGACATGACTGTTGGCGCGCGCGTGAGCAACGCATACGGTCCTGAGCACCTCGAGATCCAGACCAGCAATGATGACGAAATTCTCTCGCTCATCACCGACGCAGGTGCGATCTTCGTCGGGAGCTACACTCCGGTCAGCCTTGGCGACTACCTCGCGGGTTCGAACCATGTACTTCCCACCGGTGGTACCGCACGCTTTGCCTCCGGCCTCGGTGCACACACCTTCCTGCGTCCGCAACAGATCATTTCGTATGACCGCGATGCGCTGGCACAGGTCGAGGCACCATTGCTCTCACTCGCAGGCGCCGAGGGCCTTCCCGCCCACGGCGAGGCAGTCTCGGCGCGATTCGAAGAGGCACGCTAATGCACTGCCCATTCTGCCGTCACTCAGACTCGCGCGTGATCGATTCGCGTACCGCCGATGACGGTATGTCGATCCGCCGCCGCCGTCAGTGCCCCGAGTGTGGTCGCAGGTTTACCACGACCGAGACTGCGAGTCTCACGGTCATCAAGCGTTCGGGTGTTGTTGAGCCGTTCAGCCGTGAGAAGGTCGTGAGCGGTGTTCGCAAGGCCTGCCAGGGGCGCCCGGTCACCGACGCGGATCTTGCAGTGCTTGCACAGCGGGTGGAGGAGTCGGTACGTTCGGCTGGCATTGCTCAGTTTGAAGCCAATGAGATTGGCCTTGCGATTCTGCCGCACCTGCGCGAGCTTGATGAGGTCGCCTTCCTGCGATTTGCAAGCGTCTACCAGGCCTTCGATTCGCTCGCAGATTTTGAGAGCGCGATCAGTGATTTGCGCTCAAACGCTTCGTCCCCGAGCGCAAGCTCAGAACCCATCAAGGAGTAACTCCGGCATGCGCCTGTACCCCGCACTGTTCAACATCTTTTTCAAGCCGATGGACCCCGAGGTGGCACACCACCTCGCGTTCCGCGTGATCCGCGCATCGCCGCTGCTTGGTGGACTCGTGCGGCGCTACTGCGCTCCCGATCCCTCGCTCCAGGTTGAGGCACTTGGCCTCACCTTCCCGAGCCCGTTCGGTCTGGCAGCAGGCTTTGACAAGAACGCAGAGGGTATCCGCGGGCTCGGCGAGATTGGCTTCGGCCACGTTGAGGTTGGCACCGTCACGATGCATGCACAGCCCGGCAATCCGAAGCCGCGTATGTTCCGCTTCGTTGCAGACCGCGGTCTCATCAACCGCATGGGCTTCAACAACGGCGGATCGGCAGCCGCGGTTCCTCGCATCGAGCGGGCCCGTCTGCGCAAGGATCGCCCCATCATCGGCGCAAACATCGGTAAGAGCCGAGTGACCCCGGTCGACAACGCGATCGACGATTACGTGTGGAGCGCCGGCCGGCTCGCGCCGATCTCTGACTACCTCGCCGTGAACGTCAGCTCGCCCAACACGCCCGGCCTGCGAGGCTTGCAGGAGATCGACATGCTCGAGCCGCTGCTCGCTGCGGTGCGTGAAGCTGCGGGGGAGACCCCACTGCTTGTGAAGATCGCACCCGACATGGGGGACGAGCAGATTGACGGCATTGTCGCGCTCGCTGTGCGTCTCGGGCTTGACGGGATTATTGCGACCAACACTACGATCTCGCGCGAAGGCCTCTCTGTGACGCCCGCTGAGATTGAAGCAATCGGAGCTGGTGGCCTCTCGGGTGCTCCGCTCAAGGATCGCTCGCTTGAAGTCCTCACGCAGATTCGCAAGACCGCTCCCGCTGACTTCTGCGTTATCTCGGTAGGTGGCGTCACGACTGCTGCCGACGTCATCGAACGCCTCGACGCCGGCGCCACCCTGGTGCAGGGCTTCACCGCGTTCATCTACGAAGGGCCGCTGTGGGCACGTGCGATCAACCGCGGCCTGAAGAAGGCTGGTTGGCGCCAGGCCGCTTAGCGGTGAGGGGGTGGATCCGCTCACGCGATCGGTAGCCCCGCAACGACTGAGCCCCGGGTGAGAATCAATCTCACCCGGGGCTCAGTCGTTGCTTCGTGCACCGCGCGGTGTACGAGCTTATGCGGGGTAGCTGCCGCGCTTGACCTGAGGCTTCGGTACGCGAAGCGGACGGAACTGCATCGCACGCATAGCGCCGTACCAGCGGAACCCGCCCTGAACGTTTTCTTCACCGAACTTCTCTGCGAGCTTCTTCTTGAGCCGGAAGCCGAGGAAGACAGCGTCGAGAATCGCGAGTGCCACGAACGCCCAGATGAGCACGAGGCTCAGAACCTGAATGATGCCCGGAATGAAGGTCATGACGAGCACAACCAACATAAGGGGGATCAGCAGCTCGCCGACACTCCAACGTGCGTCGACGTAGTCGCGAACGTAGCGGCGCTGCGGGCCGCGGTCACGTGCGGTGAGGAAGCGTTCCTCACCCTGCATCATGCCGACGCGAGCGCGTTCACGCTCGGCGACCTGATTACGCCGCATCTCTTTCTGCTGCGCCTTGTCTTTCGAACCGACGATCGGGCGTGCGTTTGCTGCCTGGGCAGCCTTACGCGAGGGGGTAGGGCGTCCCTTACCGTTTGCTTCTTCGTTGGAGCTCATCCCGGAGTCCTGGGCCTGTGGCTGCTCTGCGCGACTCATTATTCTCGTCGTTATTCCTTTCGAGTCCGAAACCCGTTGGCTCCGGGGCCGTGCCTCGCGCATACGCGTGAGGGAAACGGGCCACCTAACAGCGTACCCTCTCCCTCTGAGAGGCGTAGACTTGTCGAGATACGAATTCGCTGAGTTTTATACGTAAAGGAGCAGCCATGGAAATGGAGACTGCTGAGGGCGCCGTTGATCAGGCGCACGGCGTTGCGTTGAGTGATGCGGCGCGAGAAAAGGTTCGCAGCCTGCTCGCGCAGGAAGGTCGAGATGACCTTCGTCTGCGAATCGCCGTGCAGCCCGGTGGTTGCTCAGGCTTGATTTACCAGTTGTACTTCGATGAGCGCACGCTCGAGAACGACGCGATTGTCGATTTCGATGGCGTTGAGGTCGCAGTTGACATGATGAGCGTGCCCTACCTCAGTGGCGCAACCATCGGTTTCGAAGACACCATCGAGAAGCAGGGCTTCACGATTGACAATCCAAACGCCGAGGGCAGCTGCGCCTGTGGCGACAGTTTCAGCTAAAACTGTTGAATTTTCGCGTTCCTGTTTGCGACACCCGTACATCCGTGTTCGGGGAACGTTCAGGTTCGCGCTAAGCTAACAGGTAGTCATCAGATTCGTCTGCCCGAAATGGGGCGACGAGAAGTAGATATCGAAAGGTATGCGGTGCGTTCCAATCGTCTAATGAAATGGGTCGCGGCCCCTGTGGCGCTGTCCGCGGCACTTGTGCTCGCGGGCTGCACGCCCGAAGAGCAGCGCGGATTCCTCCCCGAGGGATCCACTAATGCGACGAACCACACCGAAGGTATTACTGGCCTCTGGGTAACCTCGTGGATTGTGCTCCTTATTGTGGGCGTAATCACCTGGGCACTCATCATTTGGGCGACGATTGCTTACCGTCGTCGCAAGGGTCAGACTGGTCTCCCCGTTCAGCTGCGTTACAACATGCCGATCGAGACCTTCTTCACCGTGGTCCCCGTTCTCCTTGTCCTCGGCTTCTTCGCCTTCACCGCTCAGGAGATGGCAAAGATTGAAGCTCGATACGACAACCCGGAGAACGTCGTAGAGGTTATTGGCAAGCGTTGGGCGTGGGACTTCAACTACGTCAACGAGGATGTCCACTTCCAGGGCGTTCAGGTCCAGACCGATGAGACCGGTGAAGCAACCGAAGAGACCATGCCGGTTCTCTACCTCCCGGTTGATACCAAGACCGAGATTCGTCTCGAAACCCGTGACGTCATTCACTCCTTCTGGATCGTAGAGTTCCTCTACAAGAAGGACATGATCCCGGGTCAGACCAACTACATGAGCTTCGAGCCCAAGGAAATCGGCACCTTCATGGGTAAGTGTGCTGAGCTCTGCGGTGAGTACCACTCAATGATGCTCTTCCAGGTCAAGGTTGTCTCGCAGGAAGATTACGATCAGTACATCGATACCCTGAAGGCAAACCCGGAGAACCAGGGTCTGGTTGGCGAAGAGTACAACCCGAACCAGGCTTCGTTCACCTCGGACGAGGCTAAGGCTCAGAACGACTAATAGGGGATAGCAGAAAGATGAAGAAGGGCAACGTAGTTGTCACGTGGATGACTTCCACGGACCATAAGGTGATCGGGTACATGTACCTGATCAGCTCCTTCGTGTGGTTCCTCATTGGCGGCCTGATGGCCCTGGTGATCCGCGCGCAGCTGTTCCAGCCTGGCCTCGAGGTCATTGCTACCAAGGAACAGTACAACCAGCTGTTTACCATGCACGGCACGATCATGCTGCTGATGTTTGCAACGCCGCTCTTCGCTGGCTTCGCAAACGTTATGATGCCGCTTCAGATCGGTGCACCGGACGTGGCTTTCCCCCGCCTCAACGCCTTCGCGTTCTGGCTCTACACCTTCGGCTCGCTTATCGCGGTCGGTGGCTTCCTTACCCCGCAGGGTGCTGCTTCGTTCGGTTGGTTCGCCTATGCGCCGCTGTCTGAAATGACGTACTCACCTGGCGTTGGTGGAAACCTCTGGGTTCTTGGCCTGGGCATCGGCGGCTTCGGCACCATCCTCGGTGGCGTGAACTTCATCACGACCATCATCACGATGCGTGCCCCCGGCATGACCATGTGGCGTATGTCGATCTTCACCTGGAACACCCTGGTGACCTCGATCCTCGTGCTCCTCGTCTTCCCCGTTCTCGCAGCAGCATTCTTCAGCCTCGCAGCTGACCGTATCTTCGGTGCTCACGTGTTTAACGGTGAGGGTGGCGCCATTCTCTGGCAGCATCTGTTCTGGTTCTTCGGCCACCCCGAGGTGTACATCATTGCGCTGCCGTTCTTCGGTATCGTCTCTGAGATCTTCCCGGTATTCAGCCGTAAGCCGATCTTCGGTTACAAGACCCTGATCTACGCGACCATCGCAATTGCTGCGCTCTCGATGACGGTGTGGGCTCACCACATGTACGTCACCGGTTCGGTGCTCCTGCCGTTCTTCGCCCTGATGACGATGCTGATCGCGGTTCCGACCGGCGTGAAGATCTTCAACTGGATCGGAACAATGTGGCGCGGATCGATCACCTTCGAAACTCCGATGCTCTGGTCGCTTGGCTTCCTCGTGACCTTCGTCTTCGGCGGCCTCACCGGTGTTATCCTCGCTTCGCCTGCGCTTGACTTCCACCTCTCTGATACTTACTTCGTGGTCGCTCACTTCCACTACGTGATCTTCGGTACGGTCGTCTTCGCGATGTTCGCTGGCTTCTACTTCTGGTGGCCGAAGTGGACCGGCAAGATGCTCAACGAGCGTCTTGGCAAGATCCACTTCTGGGTGCTGTTCATCGGCTTCCACACCACCTTCCTCGTGCAGCACTGGCTTGGCGTCATGGCTATGCCTCGCCGTTACTACACCTACATGCCGAGCGATGGCATTACCTGGGGTAACCAGCTCTCGACCGTTGGCGCAATGATCCTCGGTGCATCGATGATTCCGTTCCTTGTGAACGTATACGTCACCGCGCGCCGCGCTCCCAAGGTCACTGTTGATGACCCCTGGGGCTACGGCCGCTCGCTCGAGTGGGCAACCTCTTGCCCGCCCCCGCGCCACAACTTCACCTCGATCCCGCGTATTCGTTCGGAATCACCTGCTTTCGACCTGCATCACCCTGAGGTGAGCGGTGTTGAGCAGCCCGTCGTGCGTGAAATCGCAGAAGCTAAGTAGTAAGGAAGGAACAAGGCTATGAAATCAAACATCGTAATCTTCTGGATCCTTGCGATTTACTTCGCTCTCCTTGCAACGGTGTACACCGCATGGAACTTCATCGTCCACGGCTACCTCGAGTGGTCAGGTTCGATGTCGATCTTCGGTGCGGCATTCCTTGCCGGTATGATCGCCGTGTACCTGGGCCTCGTTCAGAAGAAGCAGGGCGGCCTTGCGATTGAGGATCGTCTTGATTCTGACATCGATGATGGCGATCCCGAGCTCGGCGACTTCAGCCCCTGGAGCTGGTGGCCGTTCATGCTCGCACTTGCGTGTGCACTCGTCGTTCTCGGCATGTGCCTCTCGTTCAACTTCTGGATCTCGTTCTTCTCGGTTCCTCTGCTGATTGTTTCGGTCGTGGGCTGGGTGTACGAGTACTACCGCGGTAACTTCGCCCGGTAATCAGATCTGGATGATTTCGTGAGCATCACGATTCGACGCGGCCAGGCCGAAGACGCAAAATCTGTCTTCGGCCTGGCCCGCCAGTTTTCCACCGGTCGCGAGCCGATCGGTCGAGATGAGTTCATGGTTGCGTACGACAACGTCATGATCCGCCGCGAACAAGAGACCAACGTGCTCTTCGTCGCGGAGATTGATGGAAAAGTTGTCGGCTATTCGCTTCTCACCGTGTCTCGTCTCCTCCATGCACCGGGCCTCACCGCCCATCTGCAGGAGATCGTTGTAGATGAATCCGCACGTGAAAACGGCATCGGAGATCGACTCATGTCAGCTAATGAGCACTATTGCTCTGGGCGTGGCGTGCGACAGATCTCTGCTTCCACTGCTCGTATGGGTTCGTTCTACAACCATCGAGGTTTCGAAGCGGTAGGCGAGCACTACCGCAAACTTGTCGATATCTATTAACGGATGACAGACGCTTACAAGGGTCGAAGACGCCCAGGTGAAAATCGTCGCCGCCTGGTAGAGGCCGGACTCGTAGAGTTCGGCCTCTACGGCTATCACGGCACTTCAACTGGTCGTATAGCAGCTCGGGCTGACGTGCCTCAGCCCCATCTGTACGCAAATTTCTCGTCTAAGCGCGCATTGTTGCTTGCTTGTGCAGAGGACTCAATTGAGCGCTTATGTGCGCTCACAGAGGCTTCTGGAGCTTCACCAGAAGATCTTCTCTTACTCGTTCAATTGATTGCTGCGATGCCAGACAATGAGGTTGGTCCAGCGATCGCTCCGTTGATTCACGAGCTTTCTGACCTGTACGGCCCAACTGAGTTCACGCTGCTGACTCAGCTTGGGGTCACAGCCTTGTTAGCGCATGGCAGTGATGTGAGTTCGGCGCCAGCCGAGTCCTCTGGGTGAAATTGCAATACGGCCGGTACATCTCCACGGATGTACCGGCCGTATCGTTGTGCACTGCTGAGCTCTAGCCGTTGAATTCTGCTGGGTTCGGGCCGACACGACCTTCAGCGCTGTCCAAGCTATCGATGACAGCGAGATCGGTCTCCGAGAGTTCGAAACCGAAGAGGTCAAGATTCGAAGCCATACGTGACGGGGTCTGCGACTTCGGGATGATGACGCGACCCTGCTGCAGGTGCCAGTGCAGGATGACCTGCGCCGAGGTAACTCCTAGCCGATCCGCGATTTCGACCACAGCCGGGTGTGAGAGCGCGGCACCCTGTGCGAGCGGGCTCCAGGCCTCGGTGACGATGCCACGCGCGGTGTTTGCAGCCACGCTCGCTCGATTCTGGAACAACGGGTGCAGCTCGATCTGGTTCACAACGGGGACGATGTCACTGACTTCACCCAGGCGCGCCAGGTGCTCGGGGAGGAAGTTGGAGACACCGATAGCGCCGACGCGTCCCTCCGCGTACAACTGGGTGAGCGCGCGCCAAGCCTCAAGGTAGGAGTCGGTCGCAGGTGCGGGCCAATGCAGCAGGTAAAGGTCGAGCTTTTCAAGGCCGAGCTTTTCGAGTGAGGTTTCGTAGCCGCGCAGCGCACCTTCGTAGGTGAAGTCTTTTGGCCACAGCTTTGAGGTGATGAAGAGGTCTTCACGCGTAACACTTGTCTGCGCAATTGCCTGTCCCACCCCCTGCTCGTTGCCGTACAGTGCCGCAGTATCGATGCTGCGATAACCGGCCTCGATCGCATGCGTAACGACCGTCGCCGCGTCGTCGTTTGACACCTTGTATACCCCGAAGCCGAGCTGCGGCATTTCGAGCCCGTTGTTGAGCGTGACAGTGGGGACTGACGTATGAGGCATGCCGTCTCTTTCTCGCGTGTGAATAACGTCGCCATAGGGCGCTTCGTGGACAACGATAACGAGGACAGCGCGTCATGGGAATAGAAATGTGGCAAAGAAGGCCGGCTCAGCCGTCTTGGGTGCTTGGAGAATGCACATGGCGGTCGTGCTTCCCGCTGTGCAGAGAATCACGACCGCCATGGAGATGCTTTCACCCAAATGGTGAAGCTTGTGCGTGAACCTACTCCTGCATAGGCAGGCGATCAAGGAATGGGATCGCCAGCTGGAGATCTCCCTCAATCGCTTCGTCAGCCTGCTCCTGCACGATGGGCTTTGCGTTGTAACCAACACCGATCGCAGCAATCTTCATCATTTCGAGGTCGTTCGCGCCGTCGCCGATTGCAACCGAAGAATCGAGCGCGATCCCGCTCTCGCTCGACCACAGGCGGAGCTTCTCAGCCTTCGCCTGTGCGTGGATCACGGGGCCAACGGTGCGGCCAGTGAGCACACCGTTCTCGACCTCGAGGCGGTTTGCCGACCAGAAGTCGAGCTTCAGATCCTTGGCCAGAAGATCGAGCACCTCGTGGAAGCCGCCCGACACAACACCAACCTTGCCACCTCGCGCGTGAACCTCGCTGATCAACTCAACGATGCCAGGGGAGAGGCGGATCCGCGCATATACATCGGCAAACACGCTCTCGGGCGTGCCGGCGAGCGTCGCAACGCGCTCAGCGAGACTCTCAGCGAAGTCGAGCTCGCCGCGCATCGCGCGTTCGGTGACCTCCGCCACCTGCTCGCGGGTGCCTGCGGCCTCCGCGATAAGTTCAATCACCTCGTCCTGGATCGTCGTGGAATCACAGTCGAGTACTACAAGCGGTGCAACGGTCATGGAAGACAGTTTAGAGAATTCCGACGCACTGCGTTTCATGTACGCGCGGGCGCGCGACAAGTCGTTAGTGTGGAGGCATGGCAACTGTTCTCGAGCTTTCCGACGTTTCGTACGTCCGTAATGGCCGTCCGATTCTTGACGGCATCAATTGGTCGATCGATTCGGCGGATCGCTGGGTCATTCTCGGCCCCAACGGCGCGGGTAAGACCACGCTGATGAAGCTCGCAACTGGGCAGGACTACCCGTCGAAGGGCACGGTCGATGTGCTCGATCAGCGCCTCGGTCGTGTCGATGTGCGCGAACTGCGCACCCGCATCGGCTTTGTGTCGTCGGCTGCAATGCGCCGAATTCCCGCGGACGAGACCGTGCTCAACCTCGTTCTCACCGCGGCATACGCGGTCGAGGGTCGTTGGAACGAGTCGTACGACGAGATCGATGTGCGTCAGGCGCGTCGTGTGCTCGCTGAGTGGGATCTCGAAGCACTGGCGGATCGTCGCTTCGGTACCCTCAGCGATGGCGAACGCAAGCGCGCAATGATTGCTCGTGCGGTGATGGCTGATCCCGAGATGTTGCTCCTCGATGAGCCGGGCTCGAGCCTCGATCTCGGTGCTCGTGAGCGTCTCATTCAGATGCTCTCGGGTTTCGCGCAGTCGGAGTACTCGCCCGCGATGATCCTCGTGACGCACCACGTTGAGGAGATCCCACCAGGGTTCACCCATCTCATGCTCATTGCAGACGGTAAGGTGCAGGCAGCCGGCCCGATCGCTGAGACGCTGACCGCAGAGAACCTTGAGCGCACGTTCGACTTGCCGCTTGTGCTGACCGAGTCGAACGGCCGCTACAACGCGACTGCGCGCGCTTAGGGAGCTCGCCAAGCAGCTTTGCTGGGTGGCCGTTTTAGGTGCCCAGCGAATTGCGTCTGAAATGCGGCGAATCTTTGCGAATCGTCTGCTAAACTAGACGCTTGTTGCGGCTCTGGCCGCAGGCCCACGGTGTGCTGTTACACACCATCATCAAGGCAAAAGGATTATTCCATGAAGACCGCAATTCACCCCGAGTACAACGCAATCGTTTTCCGCGACCTGGCTTCGGGCGAGACCTTCCTCACCCGTTCGACCCTCAAGAGCGACAAGACGATCGAGCTTGACGGTGTGACCTACCCGGTTCTCGATGTGGAAATCTCGAGCGCTTCGCACCCGTTCTACACCGGTAAGCAGCGTATCCTCGACTCGGCTGGCCGCGTTGAGAAGTTCAACCAGCGCTTCAAGGGCTTCGGCGCCTAAGTCTCGCTTCACGAAAGCCCGGGTTCTTCGGAACCCGGGCTTTCGTGCGTTTGGGCGCTGTTCTGCGGGCTCAACCCCGCGAATCATGCGCCCCACCCCGAAACGTGAGCCAACCCCGCGAAATTGCCTGTTTCTCTCGAAGCAAGGCGTTTCTGGCGCAAGAAAGGGCCCTTCTCGAGAGAAAGGCCCCTTTTTGCGGGGTTCGCGGGGATTTAGCGAGGAGCGCTACGCGTGCCGCCCCTCCTAGCCGCGACGAATCGGCCAGCGGCCGTCCGCGGTGAAGTTCGGATCCCGGTTCTTACGCATGTAGTCCTGGAAGTTTTCGGCCTGATCCGCCGCCCACTTGATCTGCGCGGCATGGATGGACTCAAGGTCGTCCGCCATCGATTCGCCAAACTTGGCTGCGATCTGCTGCATGACGCGGCCAGCTGCGATTGCATCATCGCCAGCATCATGCGCCGTGCCCAGCTCGACTCCGTAGTGCGCTGACGCCGCCTCGAGGGTGCGTTTTCCACGACGGTACTTGTCGACCTGCTTGTCGATGATGAGCGGATCGAGAATCGGCATCGTCGGGACGCCCGCATCGATGTTGTGACGCTCCAGTTCGGAAGCGAGCAGCGACAGGTCGTAGGGCGCGTTGTAGATGACGACGGGGAATCCGCGATCAACCATTTCGGCGAGGCGTGCGGCGATCTGAGCAACGCCCACGGCCGCATTGGTGCCGCTTGTGCGCGCGATTGCGGTCGTGATGCCGTGTACACGCGCCGCTGCGTCAGGAATCTCCACGCCCGGATCCAACAGCCAGTCGTAGCGCTCAAGCACCTCTCCCTGGTCGCCAAGCAGAGCGACCGTCGCGCTCACAATGCGTGACGTGTCAGTGTCGATGCCTGTGGTTTCGGTATCGAACACGGCAATTTGTGAGGCCCAGAGGGGGAGTGGTCGCTGCAACGGAAGTCCTTTCGAGCTGCGGGCGCGTTGACTTCGATGCTATCGGCTCACTGTGGCGCGCGGGCGGCGGCGAGCTGGAATGTCAGGGGTGGCCGATACGATAAACAGGTGAATACGAGCACGGTACACACGTTCGAGGTGGCAGGAACCCACACCCATGTGTGGGAGTACGGCTCAGCCGATGGCTGGCCGGTGTTCCTGGTGCACGGTTTCCGAGGCGATCATCACGGTCTCGAGGGGCTCGCTGAATCGCTTGCCGAGAAGAACCCTGGCAAGCGTTTCCTGGTACCTGATCTGCCCGGCTTCGGCGAGACCGGGCCGATGGCTGGCACCGAGCACAACCTCGCTGCGTACGGCGACTGGTTGGTCGCGCTGGTTGCTGAGGCTGCGCCCGAGGGGCACACGATGCTGGGCCACTCGTTCGGCTCACTGGTCGTCTCTGCTGCTCTCCGTGCCGGTCTCTCGCCCGACCAGGTCATTCTGGTGAACCCCATCGCTTCTCCCGCGCTAGAGGGCCCGCAGGCAGTACTCACGCAACTTGCCATCGGTTACTACAAGGCCGGCAGCCTGCTTCCCGAGCGTGCCGCGAAGGAGCTGCTCGGCAACCGCCTGATTGTGCGAGTGATGAGTGAGGTCATGGCCAAGACTCGTGACCCCGAGCTCCGCGCCTGGATCCACGCCCAGCACCACGCCTACTTCAGCGCTTTCTCTGACTCAGCGACGCTGCTTGAAGCCTTCAAAGCCTCGGTCTCGCACACTGTGCGCGAGTTCGCGGGGGAGTATCGCGTCCCAACGCTCCTCATCGTGGGCGATCGTGACGACATCACGCCGCTCGCGGCGCAGCTCGACCTTGAGCGACGAATCCCGGGCGCAACGCTGCGCATCATCCCCGGCACTGGACACCTTGTGCACTACGAAGCCGTGGCAGACGCGGCCGCATGGATCACCGATGCGTTGGGAGGCGCCGAATGAACCTCATTCCGATCACAGACATCAATGCCCCCGAGCTCAACGACTTTACGCAGCTGACTGACGTCGCGCTGCGCCGCGTTCGTGAGCCCGAAGAAGGTCTCTACCTCGCGGAATCTTCGAAGGTCATCGCGCGCGCGATCGCGGCCGGCCACAAGCCTCGTGCCGTGCTCACGACCGAGGCCTGGCTGTCACAGCTGGGGGAGTCACTCGCCGAGCACCCCGACGTGCCCGTCTATGTCGGCAGTGAGGCGCAGCTCGAGCAGCTCACCGGCTTCCATATGCACCGCGGCGTGCTTGCTTCCATGCACCGTCCGGCGGATCGCGACCCGTTCGAACTCCTGCAGGCTTCAAAGCGCGTGGTCGTCCTCGAAGACCTCATGGACCACACCAACGTTGGTGCGATCTTCCGATCGGTCGCCGCGCTAGGTGCGGACGCCGTGCTGCTGTCGCCTGGCTGCGCCGATCCGCTGTATCGCCGCGCGGTGCGTGTGAGCATGGGTGCCGTGTTGCAGGTGCCGTGGGCGCGCCTCCCTGACTGGCGCGAGGCAGGTCCGATGTTCCGCGACGCGGGCTACGATCTCACCGCGTTCGCGCTGCGCGACGACGCTGAGGACCTTGCTGATTTCGTCGGCAACGTCCCCGATAAGCTCGCGCTCATGTTCGGCTCAGAGGGTCCCGGACTCTCGCGCCGTGCGCTCGCATCGTCGGCACGTACCGTGCTGATCCCGATGGAGCACAGCGTCGACTCACTCAACGTTGCGACCGCCGCGGCGCTCGCGCTTTGGGCGGTTCGTTCGGCAGATCAGGGCAAGTTCTCGGCGTAGCGGCTGACGATAGCGATATGAAGCTCTCCAACACTTGGCGTTCAGCAGCGGCACTGACTGTCGCGCTCATCGGTGCTGCATCGCTGTCGGGGTGTATCCAGGAGGTTCCGGTCGTGTCGCGCGAATCGGGGAATCCGACCACAAACATGACGTTGGATGAGCAACGGGCGTGGGTAGCAGCTCAGTTCGACGAGGCCGTTGACGCCACCGGCGTCTCCGAGGGATGGCACTGGGGCAGTGACACAGTGGTTTCATGGGATGCGAACGCAGAGCACCGCGAAACCATTTTGGGTTCTTGGTTCCCGCGCAGCTGTAGCGCGGGTGGCAAGCTGGTTGAGTCGTTGCGCTTCAAAGACACTGTTGCCGATCCGGCCGCGACCGCAGCGGCCGTGCGCGCGTTCTGGGAATCGGAAGGCTGGGTCGTGACCGACGTGCGCGAGGATGCCGCCAATCGCGATCCCTACATTCGAGCGGATCGCGAAGACGGCGCCGGTCTGGGATTCCAAGCAAGCGATCTCGGTATGTCCTTGACCGCTACGTCGGCCTGCTCCGTCAACAACACAGTGACAAATTGGCAAGACCATGTCGGCACAGAGGCGACTGCGTTCGAGGAAGAGCTCGATCGCAAGGTGGCGGAGCACGTGCGTCAATACGAGGAAACCGACTAGCCGAACAACTGGGCGAGCTTGGAATGATCCGCGCCGAAATGGTCAGCCAGTGAACGCGGCGCGCACCTCACCGTGGGGGAGCGCGAAGCTCTGATGGCCGTTGCGGCCGGTCACGTCCCGCGCGGCGACGAGGGCGTTGAGCACAGCCTCCTCCGTTGCTTCCACGACCGCTTCAAAGAAGGGGTCAATTGATCCCCATGCCACGTAACTCAAGGTCTCGACAGCCACGGTCTCATCGCTCATGCGCGAGGCGAGTGAGCCTTCGTTCGCAGTGGAGAATGCAAGGAAGATATCGCCAGAGAAGTGACTTCCGGTTGTGCCAGTGCGGGCAAGGCCGAGCGGGACCCGGCGCGCGAGTGCTTCACACTGGACGGGAAGCATCGGCGCATCCGTTGCAACGATCACGATGACGCTGCCCGCACCCCCGGGAAGTGTGCCAGCTGCCTCATGTTCTTTTGCAAACCAACCGCTGGACTCCATTGGGCAGGGGGGCAGCAGACGACCGCCCGAGCGTTTGGCCCGCGACGCGCAATTCCTTGCGCGAGCCGAAGTTTGCCTGCAGAAGAACTCCGACCGTCCATGACTTCTCACCGGATGTCACAACGCGCGAGGCAGTCCCGGTGCCACCCTTGAACCCGTAACAGTTCATGCCGTTGCCGCCGCCAACGTTGCCTTCTTCGACCGGACCAGAGGTTGCGTTCTCAATCGCCGCGATCGCGTGCTCGGGAGCGATTGTTTGTGCGTTGATCGTATTGAGGTAGCCGTCCCAGGTCTCACCGACCACGGGAAGCATCCAAGCCGCAGCCGCCTGTGGGTGGTTCGCCGCCATCCAACGGTCGATCCCGGCATGGACGGCGCCGACGGCATGGGAGTTGGTGATTGCAATAGGGGTTTGCAGCTGCCCGGATTCCTCGATCCAACTACGGCCAGTGAGTTCACCGTTCCCGTTTAGCACGGCGATGCCAGCGGCGCAGGGGAGTGCCGCCTTCTGCTTGCCGCGAGGCAGGATCGCAGTCACCCCGGTTCGCAGCCCGCCAGGCGCGCCAGGAGCGTCGCCTGTCAGAGTGACGAATCCGACCTCAATGCCAGGGACATCGGTGATCGCGTTCTGCGTGCCAGGGACGCCATCGAACGGGACTCCAAGGTCGCGAGCGCGCTCGTGGCGAATATCTGCTTCTTCTGGCAACAATTCAACATTGAACATTGTTTAATCCTTTCCCTTCTGCTTACTATACGTAACATTCATTCAATGCTGAAGAGTGGATCACTGTTCAATGTTGCGCTTTCGCCGCAATGAGACAAGGGAGTCTTTCAATGAGTCAGAGTGAGCAATCGACCACACGCGCCCCCAATGCGCTGGCACAAGCCCGGCTTGGTACCTGGGACATTGTGTTCTTCGTTATCTCAGCCGCAGCGCCACTCACTGTCATTTTGAGCGGTGCGATCACGTCGTTCCGAATGGGCGGCATTGGGGCTCCTGGTGCGATCTTGTTCTGTTCCATTGTGCTGATTTTCTTCGCACTCGGCTTCACTGCAATGTCGAAAAGTGTGCGAAACGCGGGCGCATTCTATGCATACGTCTCGAGGGGGATGGGCAAGCCGTTTGGGATTGGCGTCTCGTCAATCACCGTGTTCGCGTACATCTCGTTGGTGATCTCGTTCTATGGCTTCATTGGTTTCTTCGCCCAATTCACCTTCGCGGAACTCTTTGGCATTGACTTGCCGTGGGGAGTGTGGTCGCTCATTGCAGTCTTGATTGTTGCGTTCCTCGGATATCGCAAGGTTGATGTTGGTGCCAAAATTCTGGCAGTACTCCTCGCGCTCGAACTCGGAATTCTTCTCGTGCTCTCGGTCGCTGTGCTCGTCGACGGCGGTCCCGAACCCTGGAGCCTTGCCTCGTTTGATCCCAGCAATGTGTTCTTCGCGACAGGTGCCGGTGCACTGTTTGTGATGGGTTTCGGCGCCTTTTTGGGGTTTGAGAGCACAGCAATCTATGCAGAAGAGGCCAAGCGGCCGGAACGCACTATTCCGCGGGCGACCATTCTGTCGATTGCGTTCCTCGGCGTGTTCTACGCCTTCACCTTCTGGATGCTTACTGCTGCCTTTGGTGTCGACGGCATCATCGAACTCGCTCGGAGCGACGCTTTCGAGACCATGGTGATTGAAGGTACTGGCGTCTATGCCGGGGCGTGGGCTACATTTGTTATGAAGATCTTGATCGTGACCAGCTTCTTTGCCTGCGTGCTGTCGTTCCACAACGCTTGCACACGCTACCTGTTCTCGCTCGGCCGGGAAGGCTTATTGCCACGCGCGCTCGGCCGTGCGAGCGCAAAGAGCCAGTCGCCGGCCGTCGCTAGTCTCACGCTCAGCGCGTTCTCATTGCTTGGGGTACTCGTGGCAATCCTGGTCCAGGCTGATCCATTCCTTGGACTCGCACTCTGGACATACGCAACTGGCGTGCAGGGGCTGGTCTTCGCTCAGGCGGTCACGGCGGTTGCGGTGGTCTTGTACTTCGTGAAAGATCGTCGCGGGTACAGCGCCTGGCGCGTGCTCGTGGCGCCAACGATTGGCGCTCTCGGCCTTATTGCAGGATACGTGCTCATCGTCCTGAACTTTGAAATCGTCACCGGCTTTGAAGGCGGTATTAACCAGGTCCTTCTCTTGCCCACGCCGATTCTCTTCATGGGCGGCATCATCGTGGGACTCGTGCTCAAAGCGCGAAAGCCCAAGTACTACGCAGGGCTCACCGAATCGGTGAAGGTCGTGGGGGAGTGAAGCGAGTTGGCTCTTGATGGGTCCGTGGGTGCGGTTCACTCACCTCACGGATACATCTGAGCAATAGGGTGTAAACCATGAGCGTCATTGACCAGCGCAGAAGCGAGCGCCGCGAAGACATCATCCGCGCGTTTTGGCGAGTGGCACGATCGCGCCCGCAACGCCAGGTAAACGTGCGCGCTGTTGCAGCAGAAGCTGCAATGAGCCCCGCAAACGTCTTGCACTACTTCGAGAGCGTGAACGAACTGCAGATGACCGCCATCTCGGGCGCCATGGAGCAATTCGCAGAGCAGAGACAGCAGATTCTAGACCGGCCTGAATCCGCGGCGCAGCGGATCTTGGCGATGATCGATGCTGGCGTCCCAGACGTCATCAGCGACGAGCTTCGACACGTATATGAGAGCATCCCTGTACTCGCAGAACACCCGCAGTACAGGCCAGCGCATCGCGCAATTACGGAACGGCAGGTCATGCTGTACCGCACGCTCATCGAAATTGGTGCCGGCACGGGAGAATTCACACTCGCCTCGGCCCCAGCAATCATTTCACGCAATTTGGTCGCGCTTGAGGACGCTTATGATCTCTACCCGCTCGTGGGAGACACGACGCCACGATCCGTTGCGAGAGCGGCGGTGCGCAGCTATGCGGAGCTGGCACTCGGTGTAACGTTTGGCGATGGCTAGTCGGAAGGAACGCCCATGAAACAAACAGCAGGTCGCCGCACGGCACTGTGGACTCTGCTGTTCTGGGCAATCGTTGGCGGCGGATCGTATCTGCTCGGCGTGCAACTCGAACTGGGACAGCGCGCAGAAAACAGCGTGCTCGACGCCGCTGATTTCACCACGCAACCGCCGCCTCCGCTCAACCTTGTTTCGGTACCGATGATCGGCGTCTCGCTTGTTGTGATCGGCATGATTGCGTTTTTTGCCCACGGAATTCGGCGCGCGCTGGTCGTGGTTATTGTTCCAGGGCTCGGCATCGCAGCATCACAGCTCCTGAAGCTGGAACTCCTCACGCGACCTGAGCTCTTCGAGTTTGACGTGCCCAATACCTTTCCCAGTGGACACATGACCGTATTCACTGTGCTCATCGGTGGCTTGGTGTGGGCGGTGCCTGCACGATTCCGCGCGCTCGTGCTGGTCGTTGGCGCGGCGGTGCTCGGAGCTGCCGCCTGGCAGCTCCTGGAGTATGGCTGGCATCGCCCCAGTGACGTATTCGGTGGTCTCGCGCTCGGCGTGAGTGCGTTCGCGATTGCCTGCGTGCTCAAGCCCGCCACCGCACGCGGCACCGTGACGCTCGGCCAGGCCGCTTCAATTGGGCTTGCGCTCTGTGGCTGGGCTCTGATCGTCGGTGCGCTGCTGTTGGCGTTGTGGTCTTGGATGTCTGGCCGATCCGCGCTCATGTTAGGTTCGGGGCAGTTCGGCGCGATTGGCCTGTCTGCGCTCGCTGCTCGCGCACTATTGCGTTTGGGGAGCGGTAAGAAGTAACTGTGTTGCTGGTCAAACATCGCCAAACCTGATTTACTTATCTACACACGTAGAAAAACCGGGGTGAGGGTCGCGAGATCGCGGCGCAGTGCTCACTATGACGATCGACGGTGAAGAAAGTTACATCGCCCAGTCGGGTTCGATCTACATTCCCGCCGGCGTTAAACATTGCCCGCTGAGCGTGGATCGCGTCACGCACCCATTCGCGTTCAGTGCGCTGTCGATCGCGCCCGTATGCGACGCTGAGCCGACGGTGCAAGTTCTCCCAGATCGATCCTAAGCGTGGCATGTGCAGGGCTTACTGACCCTGCACGCGCCGTTGCTGTGGGCATCGCGTCCAGCTACGCCGTAAACGTCCAGATCTGGGGCCATTTCTCAATGGTGGGTATGCGCGGATAATCTATATTATGTCAGCTCATTGATGTCGAGCACCTCTCCCTGCAGGCGGATATGCTCTGCGTATGCCAAATCTTGAACCTCAGGCGCGTTCATGGAAACGAGACGCTCAGCTTGCAGCTGCGACCGTCCTCCCACTTGCTGTCCTGTGGCTTTGCGGTTGGCTGTTGCTGAATGCGCTTGCCGTCAACGCAGCTGAAGGATTCGATCCCAATGATGTCAATTCCAGTGAAGCCTGGCTCGACGCAATTACGGCGGCAAGTGAGTCACTTGACAGCACTTATGCCAGCCTTGCAATTGCATTGACTGTGATCGCCTGTGGCACTGCGCTTGCGGCCTGGCATAGATCTAGGCCTTGGCTGATATCACTTACGGTGTCTGCTTCCTTGCTGCTCGGAACCCTGGTGCTTGGTGGCGGAATGGCGAGCAGCAACGTAACTTGGGCTACCGGCATGGCCCAGCGATTTATCACCTCAGAGCGAGCCGAAGTGGAGTGGACTGACGAAGCTGAACTCCCCCAGCAGGTCTTCTCTATTGCTGATGCCGATGCGCAGATTTCGGAGCTACTTGAGCACGCCAGTGAGGTTACGGATTCCCGTCCAAAACTGCAGCAGGACTCCGAATTGCCGACGGCCAGCTTAGAGGCCATGCCGGTGCTCGTGCGCGAAGCTTGCGCAACCTCTGATGGGCAAGCTCACGGCACCTCGGGATCACTCACCGTAGTTCTTTCCGGTGACGAAGGTGGAAACGCGGTGGCAACCATTGTTGGCGCGTGGCAATCGGCCGGGTATTCGCTCGAAGATAAGATGAGATCTCAACAGGTCTTTGTGAGTGATGCTCACCCTGTCTCCTCACTGTCAATCAATGATCGGTTTACGATCGACGGAAGCCTTACCCTACGCTTCCAGACCGCCTGTCTCTTTGGGGAGCAGGCTGGTGAATAGGCAGAAGATGTCAGAACGGAATTTCCGACGCATGTATGTGAAAATCTGCGGAATCACAGATCCGCGCACCGCTGACTTCGCAGTGCGCGCCGGAGCTGATGCCATTGGCGTGGTGTCGTACCCTCAGAGCCCACGCCACATTGATGCGGATCTGGCACAGCCAGTGCTTCGCGCCGCCCGAGGTGCGGCTGCAGAGCTCGGCCGCGCGGTAGACACCGTGCTCGTGGTGCGCGGCATCGATGTGAACGAAGCAATTGCGCGAATGGCAACATACGGGGCGGACGTGCTGCAGTTGCATGGCGGCTACTCTCCTGCTGACTTTGAGTACGCACGTACTGCAGGCCTCCGGGTCTGGCGTGCGGCATCATTAAGTGATGAGCCAGAGATTGCGGCTGGCGAGTGTGGTGAGGAACGTTTGCTCCTTGATGGCAGCGTGCCGGGTTCAGGAGATCTGTGGGACGTGGATGCCGCTGCGCGGCTGCACCTCGGCAACGAATGGCTCCTCGCGGGCGGCCTCTCCCCCGCAAACGTATCTGAGCTGTTGACTCGTTCCGGTGCGGGGGGCGCTGATGTGTCGAGTGGCGTTGAATCTACTCGGGGTGTGAAAAATCTCGATCTAATCGAGGCGTTTGTGACAAACGCAAAAGGCGCGGCGCAGGTAAAACCTGGAGATTAGGTGCAAATGCGGTCATTCGAGGCGCACCTGACTGGTGTCTCAAATTGCATCGCTGTAACATAATCGTTACCTTAGAGTGTTGACTGCTCGACCGCCTATATTCAGGGATGTATGAACTCCGATAGTAATTCCACGCCGCGAGCGTTTCCGTCGCGACGCGAAATCCGGATGCGTGAACAGCTTGCCGAAGTCTCGACCGCGGCAATCACGACAATCGCTACCCTGCCCAACGAGCGGAAGGAGATGCCGCAGGATGCTCATGAAGCGCCTGCCCGTCCGATCTCCAAGCTGAAGCGCGCGCTCCAAGTTACAGGAGCAGCCAGCGCTGCCGGTCTGGTGCTCTCGCTCGCATTGCCTTCGCTTGCGGCAACAGCAGCCGGCGGCAGTGAGAACGTCGCAGGGCAAAAGTTCTACAGTGCTATCGGCAATGATGACAGCACTGCGAGCGCGCTTGGCGAGATCCCCGCGGTGGCCCTTGGCGCTGACGTTGGAAGCAACTTCTTCGCCCTCCCCGACGCGATCGTTGGGTACCCACTTAATCAGCCATCAGTACTTACGGACGGCTTTAGTTACCGGTCAGAACCTGTCGAGCAGTTCCACGCTGCGCAGGACTTCGGTATTGCTGAGGGGTCGCCAGTGCTCGCAATTGCAGATGGCGTTGTCAGTGCCGGGCCGTTCATTACTGAGGCGTGTGGTTTTGCGCTCGAAATTCAGCATGAGATTGACGGCAAGGCTACCAAGAGCCGTTACTGTCACATGCAGACCGACTCCCACAGCTGGCAGGTTGGCGACGCCATTAAGAAGGGCGATGTTGCCGGAAATGTCGGTAACACAGGATTGTCCTTCGGCGCCCATTTGCACCTGGTCGTTGAGATCCAGGGCGTTCCGGTAGATCCCATGCCATTCCTCGCCACATATAGCCGAGTAGTGCCAAAGGTTGAGGCTACTGCAACCAAGCCGGCTGCGTAGTTCGCACATATTCGTAGGGAGCCGATCCACCATTCACTTGGCGGATCGGCTCCCTACGTTTATTGCTACTGTGCGGCAGCCTGGCGTGAGGTTGCAGTGGCCCAAGCCTCGAGTTTTGCTGCTGCAGCGCCGCTATCAATCGCGGCCTCTGCACGCTCGATTCCCTCGCGAAGGCGAACGAGCAGCGGGCGCTCGTCAGCGTCTGGCTTGGATGCGAGATCGTAAGACACGAGACCCGCGGCTGAGTTCAATAGCACGATGTCACGGACGGGCCCGCGCTCGCCGGCCATTACTCGGTGAACAACCTCTGCGTTCTCCTGTGGGGTGCCGCCGAGCAGATCCTCCATCTTTGCGCGGGGCAGGCCGAGGTCGCGCGGATCAATGTCGTGCTCACTCAAGTTGCCGCGCGAAATCTCCCACAGACGGGAGTGGCCGGTAGTCGTGAGCTCGTCTAGCCCATCGTCGCCGCGGAAGACGAGCGCGGAAGCTCCACGTAGGCGGAAGACGCCAACGAAGAGCGGAATGCGATCAATGTCAGATACGCCGACCGCAGACGCTTCGGGACGAACCGGGTTGCAAAGCGGGCCGAGGAAGTTGAACACAGTAGGGATACCGAGTTCCTTGCGCGCGGGCGCAACGTGGCGGAATCCGGGAAGGAAGTGCGCAGCGTGAACAAACGCAATTCCAGCTTCGTCAAACGATGCAGCGAGTTGGCCAGCGTCAAGGGTGAGGTCAATTCCGAGCTCAGACAGAACGTCGGAAGAACCTGACTTGCTCGACGCTGCGCGATTACCGTGCTTCACTACGGGTGTCCCTGCTGCAGCAGCGACAATGGACGACATTGACGAAATGTTGACGGTACCGTACCGATCACCACCCGTACCTACGATGTCGAGCGACATTGCGGGAAGGGAAATCGGCCGCGCCTCCTCGAGGATTGCGTCGCGGAAGCCAATTACTTCTTCCACGGTTGTGCCCTTGCTGCGAAGCCCAACGAGGAATGCGCCCATTTGCGCTTGCGTCGCGGCGCCGGTCATTACCTGGGACATTGCCCATTCCGACTGGGAAACACTGAGGTCTTCCCCCGCAAGTAGGGCGGTGAGGACTGCTGGCCAGGTCTGAGCATCGATCATACGTAAATACTATCCGGCACGCCACGGCGAGGCGTGGCACACAAAGCTCTTCGGTTCACGATAGGATTGTCAGGTATTTCGCAGTAATCTGCATACTTTGCGCTGCGATGAAAAATGCACACCAAACTTTCAGCCATAATGGAAGGGTGACCAAGACCACTATGAATACCAAGTCAGCCGTGCCCGCGGTTAAGCGACCCAATATCGTCGCCGTCGGCACGATCGTGTGGCTGGGCAGCGAGGTCATGTTCTTCGCAGGCCTCTTCGCGATCTACTTCACGCTTCGGGCCATGAACCCCGATGTGTGGGCAACGCAGACCGAGAAGCACAACTTCACTTTTGCCCTTATTAACACCTTGATCCTGGTGGCGTCTTCGTTCACCGCACAGGCAGGCGTGTTTGCGGCAGAGCGTATGCAGCCCCGCCGTACTGGCCGCGGAATCCGTAACTGGGGAACGGTTGAGTGGTTCTATCTCACCTTCATCCTCGGTGCGATCTTCGTTGCTGGCCAGTCCTACGAGTACGCAACGTTCGTTTCTGAGGGTGTCACCCTCATGAGCGATCCTTACGGCTCGGCCTTCTACATGACCACTGGCTTCCACGGCATTCACGTGTCGCTCGGCCTGGTTGCGTTCCTCCTCGTGATCGGTCGTATCTACGCGGTCAAGAACTTCACGCATAAGGAAGAGACCACCGCTGTCGTCGTGTCGTACTACTGGCACTTCGTCGACGTTGTGTGGATCATTCTGTTCCTCATCGTTTACGTACTTAAGTAAAGCTCAGGAGTTAGAAGATCATGGCAATCGCCAAGAAGAATCGACAGACTGGTCGCCGCCATCCGCTGGCCACCATTGCTCTGCTCGCTGTGGGTCTCGTTGTTACCGGCGCTGCATATGCCGGCTTCACCCAGACTTCGGCAACCGCAGAGGTTGACCTCAACTCGACTGAGGTAATCGATGAAGGACGCAAGCTGTTCGGTGCAAACTGTGCAACTTGCCACGGCATCAATGCAGAAGGAACGGTAGACGGCCCCACCCTTATCGGTGTGGGCGCAGCTTCGGTACACTTCCAGGTCGGAACTGGCCGTATGCCCCTCGCGTTCCAGGGCCCTCAGGGCATGGTGAAGCCTCAGCAGTTCACCGAGGAGCAGACCCTCGAAATGGCTGCGTACGTAGCATCGCTGGCTCCTGGCCCTGCACTCCCCGAGTCGCAGTACCTCCAGGCTGACGGTGACATCGCTCGCGGTGGAGATCTGTTCCGCATTAACTGCGCAATGTGCCACAACGTTGCAGCAGCTGGCGGTGCGCTGACCCAGGGCAAGTTCGCTCCTTCGCTTGATGGCGTCGAGGCGACGCACATCTACAACGCAATGGTGACCGGCCCCCAGAACATGCCTGTCTTCAACGACGCAAACCTCGCGCCGCAGGACAAGGCAGACATCATCTCGTACCTCAAGTACATCGAGAACGAGCCTGCCGTTGGCGGCTTCAAGCTCGGTTCACTTGGTCCGGTTGCAGAGGGTCTCTTCATCTGGGTTATTGGCCTCGGCCTTATCGTCGGTCTGACCGTTTGGGTCACCGCGAAGTCCAACTAGCGGCAACGCATCAGCAGTTTATTTCTTAAGTCAAGGAGCAACATGGCAGAGGAAGCGAAGAACGACGGCGCTCAGGACGCTGTCGTCGGCGCCCACGGCCACAGCGGTGACGGTGCCTCGGTGGGAACCGCGGTCATTTCGTCTGACGCAGTGCAGAATCCCGGGCTTCCCCCTCATCGGAAGCGCGTTACTGATATCGACCCGAAGAAGGAAAAGAGCGCGAACCGCGCTGTTTACACCCTCTTCTACCTCTCGATCGTAGGAAGCCTTGGCGCGGTTCTCGCGTACATGTTCTTCCCGATCGAGGACGGTGCTCTCGCATCGATCCGCATGCACACGGTGTTCGTCGGCCTCGGCATGACGCTCTCGCTGCTCGCGCTCGGTATCGGCGCAGTCCACTGGGGCAAGGCCCTCATGGCTGACCACGAGTCGATCGATTACCGCCACCCTGTGGCAAGTGCACCTGAGGTGCGCGAAACCGCAGCTGAGGTATTCGAGCTCGCTGACAAGGAGTCGGGCTTCTCGCGTCGTACTCTTGTCCGCAACAGCCTCCTGGGCGCGCTTATCGCGTTCCCGATTCCCGGCATCACTCTCCTCCGCGGTCTCGCACCGCAGGACATCGATCCGGTAGAGGTTCTCCGCCACACCATGTGGGAGAAGGGCACCCGCCTCGCACGTGACCTCGGCGGCGCAAACGTCGGTGGCGCAATCCGCGCGGCAGACGTTACCATCGGCTCGGCGTTCCACGTTGTTCCCGAGAACCTTGCTGCTGCAAGCGACATTCTCAACCAGAAGGCGAAGGCGATTGTTCTCCTGATGCGTCTGGACGAGAAGGAGCTCCACCCGAGCCCGGGTCGCGAAGACTGGGCATACAACGGCATTGTTGCTTACTCAAAGGTTTGCACCCACGTCGGTTGCCCCGTTGCTCTGTACGAGCAGCACACCCACCACCTCCTCTGCCCGTGCCACCAGTCGCAGTTTGACGTGTCGCAGGAAGCAAAGGTTGTGTTCGGTCCCGCTAAGCGTCCTCTCCCCCAGCTGCCGATCACGGTTGACAGCGAAGGCTACCTCGTGGCGCAGAGCGATTTCCATGAACCTGTCGGTCCGAGCTATTGGGAGCGCCTGAAGTGAGCACCGTAACTGATACCACCGCACAGAGCGGCTCGACCCGCTTCACGTCTGCGGCTTCCTCCTACATCGACGATCGCACCAAGATCGGCGTTGCAGTCAAGGAGTTTGGCCGTAAGGTCTTCCCCGACCACTGGTCGTTCCTCCTTGGAGAGGTGGCGCTGTATAGCTTCGTCATCATCCTCCTCTCAGGAACCTTCCTGACCCTGTTCTTCCAGGCGTCGATGGTTGAGACTCACTACACGGGTCCCTACGTTCCTATGAAGGGCGTAGAGATGTCGGCAGCAATGGCCTCGACCTTGGACATTTCGTTCTCGGTTCGCGGCGGCCTGTTGATGCGCCACGTCCACCACTGGGCAGCTCTGCTCTTTGTTGCGTCAATCGGCCTTCACATGCTCCGTATCTTCTTCACTGGCGCTTTCCGTAAGCCCCGTGAGCTGAACTGGGTCATTGGCTTCGTTCTCTTCGTTCTCGCAATGGCAGAGGGCTTCACCGGCTACTCGCTCCCCGATGACGTTCTGTCGGGTAACGGCCTGCGCATTATTGATGGCATCATCAAGGCAATCCCCGTCATTGGCACCTGGCTCTCCTTCCTCTTCTTTGGTGGCGAGTTCCCCGGTACCGATATCGTTGGTCGCCTGTACATGCTGCACATCATGTTGCTGCCTGCTTTGGTCATCCTCTTCGTCGCACTGCACCTTGCTTTCGTGGTCATCCACAAGCACACGCAGTACCCCGGCCCCGGCAAGACTGAAAATAACGTAGTTGGCTTCCCCGTTCTTCCCGTGTACGCGGCGAAGGCTGGCGGCTTCTTCTTCATCGTCTTCGGTGTTGTTCTGATGATCGCAACCTTCGTTGGCATCAACCCGATTTGGAACTACGGCCCGTACGACCCGTCACCGGTTTCGGCTGGTACTCAGCCTGACTGGTACATCGGTTTTGCCGATGGCATGCTTCGTCTCGTTCCCCCGGGGCTCGAGACTGAATGGTTCGGCTACACCTGGTCTTGGAACATGCTGCTTCCGCTGATCATCATTGGTGTCTGGCTCATTCTTGCGGCGATCTACCCCTTCGTTGAAGCTTGGGTAACCGGCGACAAGCGCGAGCACCACATCCTTGATCGTCCGCGTAACGCTCCGACCCGTACCGCTATCGGTGCGGCAGGCGTCACCTTCTACGCTGTTATGTGGGCAGGCGCAAGCTCTGACCTCATGGCAACGCACTTCCAGCTCTCGATGGAGGGTGTCATTCACACCCTGCAGGCGCTCCTCTTCATTGGCCCGATCGTTGCGTACATCCTTACGAAGCGCATCTGCCTTGGCCTCCAGAAGAAGGATCGCAGCATCGCGCTCCACGGCTTCGAGTCGGGTCGCATAGTCCGCATGCCGGGCGGCGAGTTCGTCGAGGTCCACAAGGAGCTCAGCGAGTACGAGCGCTGGGAGCTCGTCAGCTACGACGATTACGCCCCCATGATGCTCCGCCCGGACGACAACGGCCAGATTAAGTTCTCGCAGCGTCTCCGTGCAGGCATGAGCCGCTGGTTCTACGAGGACCGCATCGTTCCCCCCACCGCGGGTGAGATCGAGAAGGCGAAGCACGAAGGTCACTAAGCCAAACTGCTTGTCAACAGAGGGAAGCCCTCCACTAGGATTTCTAGTGGAGGGCTTCCCTCTGTTTTTGCTAGTTGAAGGAGCGCCCTGTGTCTCGATCGGGTAGGTTCACTCAAGTTCCCTGGCGCGCTGTCATTGTGTTCACGACTGTTGCAATGGGACTCGCTTGGGTAGCGGCGCTCCCCCTATGGCTACTGGATTCGGAGCGTCCCGGCTATCAGGCGTTGTTTGGAGCAATTGCAAGTGGCATGATGTTCACGCCGCTTATCGCAACCTCGGTCGTGGTTTTCCTGTTGAAGTGTCCGCAAGAGCAACGGCCTCGTCTGCTGGGCATCTGGCCGCTACGCCCCGCGGGCAGGGTTGTTTGGTTCATCGTATTGGGAATGTTCGCTCCAATACTCCTGGTGTCGTTTTCTGTCTGGGTAGCAACGTTGCTCGGGTGGCTGGAGTTAGATCTCGTGAGCTTCTCTGGCTTCACTGAGCTGCTCAATGAGCAGCTCGCGCCAATGGGAATGGACGCGTCAAGCCTCGGGCTGCCACCAATGTCGCTACTCGTCATTGCGCAGATCGCTTCGATTCCGATCGGCGCACTGTTTAACTGTCTCTTCGCCTTCGGCGAGGAGGTTGGTTGGCGCGGCTGGCTCCTCCCCGCACTGCGTCCGCTGGGCACCTGGGCCTCGCTGTTGATCTCGAGCGTTATTTGGGGACTGTGGCATGCGCCAGTGATTCTGTTGGGCTACAACTTTGATCGCACCGACGTTGTTGGCTTACTCCTCATGGTTGTCGGGTGCGCTGCCTGGGGTGTGTTCTTTGGCTGGCTTCGGCTGCGGAGTGCTTCACTCTGGCCCGCAGTCATTGCGCACGGATCATTGAACGCAGCGGCTGGACTCTTCATGCTCCTTGGTGCGGCCGGCGCACAGCCAGACGCTGCACTTGTGAGTCCGCTCGGCGTGGCCGGGTGGATCGTGCTTGCGGTGACCAGTGTGATCCTGTTTGCGTGCGGACAGTTCAAGAAGCAGCCGGTACTGGCTGAAAAGCGGCAGAATGACGGGTCAGATGTAGTTACACCCACGCTTGGAGAGGTGCTGTAATTAAGTGTGTATGTAAATACAGCCCGGATGCGTAATGCACTCCGGGCTGTATTTATGCTGTTGCGGCAGGCAATTAGTGGCCCATTCCGAGGCCGCCATCGACCGGGATGACAGCGCCTGAGATGTACGCGGCGTCGTCGCCAGCAAGGAACGAAACTGCACCGGCGATTTCCTGCACCTGACCGAAACGGTTGGCGGGGATCGTGCCGAGGTACTGCTTCTGCGTTTCTTCGGGCAACACGGCGGTCATGTCGGTCTCGATAAAGCCTGGGGCAACCACGTTTGCGGTGATGTTACGTGCACCGAGCTCGCGAGTGAGTGAGCGAGCGAAGCCAACGAGGGCAGCCTTCGATGACGAGTAGTTGATCTGACCAGGGCCACCGTAGAGGCCGACGACGCTGGAGATCATGATGACACGACCGAAGCGCCCCTTCAGGAGTCCCTTAGCCGCGCGCTTGACGACTCGGAAGGTGCCGGTGAGGTTCGTGTCGATGACGCTCGTGAAATCTTCCTCGCTCATGCGAAGCAGAAGCGTGTCCTTGGTGATGCCCGCGTTTGCGACGACAACCTCAACGGAGCCGTACGCTTCTTCGATCTCGGTGAACGCGCGATCGATGGACTCGGCATCGGTCATGTCTGCGCGAACAGTGAGCGAGCCCGCAGGGCCCTCGCCCGAGCGTGCCGTCACGGCAACACGGTGACCGTCGGCAAGCAGGCGCTCAGCGATTGCGTAGCCGATGCCGCGGTTGCCACCGGTAACGAGAACGGTACGGGAAGTCGTCATGAGAGTCCTTTCGAAAGACATACAGATGAATACAGCCTAAGTTACCTGGCGAAGGCGAGATGCCAGGCGCGCGCAGGCGATTCACGGGCATTTCCTCAGGCCGAAAGGCGTAGGCTGGGGTGGTATTGATCGTGGGAGCAGGATGTCCAAGACCTATCGCGTAACCTCCGCTGGCGTGAACCCGGCAGCTGATCGCGCACATCGCGAGAAGATGTATTACATCTCGATGGGTCTTCGTGTCCCCTGCGTACTCTCCCTCTTCTGGGTGCAAGGCTGGTGGGTTCTGCTGTCCGCTGCGGGCGCGATTATTCTTCCCTGGTTTGCGGTAATGATTGGCAATGCCGTGGCTCACGGTGGCGGTGAAGAAGTTGATGCCCCCGAACCGTTGCAGCTTGAGCCTCTCGTCGCCGAGGAGGAGCTTGCTGGTGAGTCTCACCCACAGGCCCAGCCAGTGATTGTTGTTGATGTGGACCCGCAACGACGGAGTGGTTCACGCGACAGTGAAGGTGACGACGCATGATCACGGTTCCGCAGATTGGCCTCGGGGGCGAGCTTGATGAGCGTTTTCGTTGTTCACGCGCCCGCTGCTCCGACACAGCACAGTGGGCGATTCAATGGCGTAACCCAAAGATCCACACCCCCGATCGACGTAAGACTTGGCTTGCGTGTGAGCCGCACCTTGCAGTGCTCCGCGAGTTTCTCGAAGCGCGCAGTTTCCCACTCGAAGTGTTTTCAGTGGTGGATCTGCCAGCACCAACCCCGGAAAGCGAACAGTTATCGTGACGTTGTCCAAGAGTGACACCGAGCTTCCAGGCTGGAAGTTTCTTTATTCCCCGCGCTGGCTGGGGTATTTTGCCCTGCTCGTGATCTTTGCGATCGCCTGCGTCTACCTGGGCAACTGGCAGTTTGAACGTCGCGCTGAAGCGCGCGCGGAGATCGATCGCATTGATCTCAATTATGATTCGGATCCTGTTCCGCTCGCTGAGGAAGTGCCCGACCGGTCGGTGTTCAATGAGGATAAACAGAAGTGGCAGCAGGTTACCGTTACTGGCGAGTACCTTGACACGATCATCCTCGCGCGCAACCGTCCGGGCCCCGGCAGCGTTGGCTCAGACATGATCGTGCCGTTCAAAACGAATGATGGCAAGGTCTTCTTTGTGGACCGGGGCTGGGTAAACGTTGACGGCGCACAGTCTGAGTCGGAAGACTCTGCTGCGCGTGAGATGGCGATAGCATCGCTCCCCAGCGTTCCAGCTGGACAGATCGAACTCACGGCGCGACTGCGCGCGAGTGAACCTGAGATCCCAGGCCGCACTTCCGATGGCATGACAGTGGCGAGTATTCAGTCGTCTGAGATTGCGCGCGTAACGGGCACACAGGCGAACGCATACCTCGAAACCTACGGCATGCTCGTCAAGGAAGCGTCGCTCGATGGCGAGGAGATCGCTACTGAACATGGCACACTGCCAGCTCGCCCTGAGCGCGATGAAGGACCCCACCTCTCGTATGCACTGCAATGGTATGTCTTTATTGTCATCGCGGGCATTGGTGTCACATACGCAGCACGTCAGGAATACCGTGGAATGAACACCGGTTCCGAAAAAGTGCGGAAGGCAGACGCTGTTCGCGCAGCAAAGCGCAGCAAAAAGGTCACCGACGCTGATGAAGAAGACGCGCTGCTTGGCGCGTAGCATCACAGATCACCTGACGTTCCGTTACGAAAGCAATACGGCATGACGAAGCAGCAATCAATCATTCGAAGGTATACGCGGATCGGCGCGACCACACTGGCCGCGCTCACGATACCGCTCCTCGTAGCGTGTTCCTCGCCCCAGGTTGACCCGGCGGCAACCCGTGATGCGGTTGCCGAGGCAATTGAGGAGCCGTCGGTCGACTCGGCATCGGTCACCGATGAGACCTACGACTTCGCACTCCACCCGGAGCCGATGGTAGAGCCGCTCGAGTGCACGCCATACCTTGTAGTGACGGTGCGCGGTACAGGCGAACCAACAAAGGGGCAACTGCTCTCCCCCGTCGCGCGTGAAATCTCTAAGGCGCGTCCCGATGAGGTCACGCAGGTTGATCTGGACTACCCCGCCGATACCGAGGTGCGTGAAGGCGGATCAAAGGGGGTTCGCGTGCTGCTGGACACCCTGCGCGTGCAGTCGGAAACCTGTGGCGACGAGCAGTCGTATATCTTGCTCGGATATTCCCAAGGTGCATTGGTTATTGGCGACGCACTGTCGGCTCCTGAAGACCGCATGGTTGGCGTGACCGCTGGCGAGGTTCCTGATGAGGCCGCGGCTCAGGTGCGTTCGATCGTTATGTACGGCAACCCCAGGTTCCAGTCGTCGGAAAAGTACGATTTCGGCACATACAAGATGAATCGCGACGGAGTCTTTCCGCGTCGCGAGGGCGCGTTGACGGCATACGAAAACCGTATCCGTGACTTCTGCGTTGACAAAGACCTCGTCTGCCAGAGCGCATTTGACGCGACTGAGGACGCGCACATCGAGTACTTCGACAACGGTATGCAGCAGGACGGCACGGCATTCGTCGTGTCGCGTCTGGACCCGGCAAAACCGAAGCCGAAGAAAGACGCAAAGTCCAAGAGCGGACAGACTCAGAACGACAAGTCAACCGACGAAAAGTCCACTGATGACAAGTCTTCCGGCGACAAGCAGGGTGACTCCCCCGCGACCGAGAACGACCAGGGCTCAGCGGGAACCGATCCGCGCCCCTAAGCGATACACACAGAGGGCCGGGCAAGCAGTATTCGTGCTTGCCCGGCCCTCTGTGTGTACGCGGGTTACGCGAGCTCGATGAGCTCGAGGTACTCCTTCGACCAGTGATCTTCGGTGCCCTCTGGCATGACAAGCACGCGTTCGGGGTTGAGCGCCTCGACCGCACCGGGGTCGTGAGATACGAGCACGACGGCGCCGGTGAAGTGTGCGAGTGCGTCGAGGATTTCCTCACGGCTCGCAGGGTCGAGGTTGTTCGTGGGCTCATCGAGGAGCAGCACGTTTGCACTCGAAACCACGAGCTTCGCGAGCGCGAGACGTGTCTTCTCGCCACCCGACAGCACGCCGGCGGGCTTGTGTACGTCGTCACCCGTGAAGAGGAACGACCCGAGTACCTTGCGAGCTTCGGTCTCGGTGAGGTGCTGCGACACAGAGATCATGTTCTGCAAAACGCTCGCCTTGACGTCGAGGGTCTCGTGCTCCTGTGCGTAATAGCCAACCTTGAGGCCGTGGCCCGCGATAATCTCACCGGTATCTGGCTCGTCGACCTGCGCAAGCAAGCGGAGCAAGGTGGTCTTTCCGGCGCCGTTGAGGCCGAGGATGACAACCTTCGAACCACGGTCGATTGCGAGGTCCACACCTGCGAAAATCTCGAGAGAGCCGAAGGACTTCGACAGGCCCTCTGCCATGATCGGGGTCTTGCCGCAGGGTGCTGGATCCGGGAAGCGCAGCTTTGCGACGCGATCTGCCTGACGGACCTCGTCAAGACCGGAGAGCATCTTCTCGGCACGCGCAACCATCTGGTGCGCTGCGGCGGCCTTCGATGCCTTCGCGCCGAAGCGAGCAGCCTGATCCTTGAGAGCAGACGCCTTCTTCTCAACGTTTGAGCGCTCCTTGCGGCGTCGCTCCTCATCTGCTGCGCGCTGACGCTGATACAGCTTCCAGCCCATGTTGTAGACGTCGATGACCTGACGGTTTGCGTCGAGGTAGAAGACGCGGTTCACGGTCTCGCCGACAAGGTCGATATCGTGACTAATCACGATCACGCCGCCCTTGTAGGTCTTCAGGAACTCGCGCAGCCACACGATCGAGTCAGCGTCAAGGTGGTTGGTCGGCTCATCGAGGATCATCGTGTCGGCATCCGAGAACAGAATGCGCGCGAGCTCAATACGACGGCGCTGGCCACCGGACAGCGTCTTCAGCGGCTGGTCAAGCACACGGTCGGGCAGGCCGAGGTTGTGCGAGATCGACGCAGCCTCAGATTCGGCAGCATAGCCCCCGAGTGCGTGGAACCGGTCGGTGAGGTTACCGAAGCGCTTCATCGCTTTCGCGGCAATCGCGGGATCATCGGAGGCCATTTCAAGCGTTGCCTTGTCGATGTTCTTCTGCAGAGTACCGAGGCCGCGGGCGTCAAGAATGCGGTGACGCGCGATCTGCTCAGGGTCGCCAGTGCGCGGATCCTGAGGCAAGAAGCCGAGTTCGCCCGAGATAGTGACCGAGCCCTCAGCGGGCTGCAGCTCGCCGGAAAGCGTGCGGGTCAGCGTGGTCTTGCCGGCACCGTTACGGCCGACGAGGCCGATCTTGTCACCGGGGTTCACGCGGAAATCAACGCCCCCCATGAGACGGCGTGCGCCAACGTCGATCGCAAGATCCTCGACAATGATCATGAGGGGGTCCTTAAAGCTTGAGTGATGTAGGTCTGCCGATCCGCGTCGGATGCATGGCGACCAAAGAGGCGACGCAAATCTGCGTCAAGAAACACCAATGGTTCGGGGATCGATTTCACCAATTCGCGCGCTTGCGCCAGGCGGGCCAGAGGCCATGCCTGACACAAGAGTGCGGGAAATCGATCCCCGAACCGAAGGATGTTTTAGATTGCGAACCCGAGGGCGCGCATCATGTCGCGCCCTTCATCGGTGATTCGCTCGGGCGTCCAGGGCGGCATCCATACCCAGTTGATACGGAATGCAGCTACCAAGCCGTCGAGCGCTTCGGCGATGTCGTTCTCGATGACGTCAGTAAGCGGGCAACCCGCGCTGGTGAGCGTCATGCTGATTACGAGTGCATCGTGTTCCTCATCGTACGCAAGATCGTAGATGAGGCCGAGGTCGACGATATTGACGCCGAGCTCGGGGTCAGAGACGTTCTTCAGCGCCTCGACCGCCTGCTCGCGAAACTCAGGATCGATGGAGACCTGAGGTGCGTTGTTATCGTTGGACATAAGGGTAGTTTACGCCTCGGTGAGGAAGCGGTCGTAACCCTCTTCTTCAAGTCGATCTGCGAGCTCCGGACCACCCTGCTCAGCAACGCGACCGTTCACGAAGACGTGAACGAAGTCAGGCTTAATGTAACGCAGGATGCGGGTGTAGTGCGTGATGAGCAGAACACCGAGACCGGTGTTGTCCATCGCGCGGTTCACGCCCTCCGAAACGATCTTCAACGCATCAACGTCGAGGCCCGAGTCGGTCTCGTCGAGCACTGCGAACTTCGGCTTGAGGAGCTCAAGCTGAAGAATCTCGTTGCGCTTCTTCTCGCCACCCGAGAAACCCTCGTTGACGTTGCGTGCAGCGAAGGACTCGTCCATGCGAAGGTTGCCCATCGCTTCCTTGACGTCCTTCATCCAGGTGCGGATCGCGGGAGCTTCGCCATCAATAGCGGTCTTCGCGGTGCGGAGGAAGTTTGCGTTGGTCACGCCGGGGATCTCGACGGGGTACTGCATAGCGAGGAACAGGCCAGCCTGTGCACGCTCGTCAGCTTCCATCTCGGTGACGTCTTCGCCGTCGAGGATGATCTGGCCGCCGGTGATTTCGTAGCGGGGGTGGCCGGCAATCGCGTATGCGAGAGTCGACTTGCCCGAGCCGTTGGGGCCCATGATTGCGTGGGTTTCACCCTTACGGATCGTGAGGTTCACGCCCTTCAGGATGGGCTTGGGACCCTGCTCGGTCTCAACGCTGACGTGCAGATCCTTGATCTCAAGAACGGAAGTCATGCTTCAATCTCTTTCGTAACGTGGGGGTCAATGTAAACAGTGCCGTCTTCAATTTCGACGACGTAAACGGGTACCGGCTCGTATGCCGGAAGATTCTGAGGAACGCCGGTGCAGAGATCGAACGCCGATCCGTGCGCCCAGCACTCGAGGGTATTGCCCTCGACGAAGCCCTCCGAGAGGCTGATCTGACCGTGGCTGCAGGTATCACCTATAGCGTGCACCACACCCTGATTATCAAGCACGATCGCCATGGGAACTCCATCGAGCTCGACGCGTACGGCCTGGTCTTGGGTGAGGTCGCTCAGATCGAGTGCCTTGAGACGTGCCATTATGCGAGCACGCTCTGCTGGAGCTCAGCGTCAATCGCAGCCTGGAGGCGCTCCTCAACCTGCTCGTTGCCGATGCGCTGGATCACGTCGAAGAGGAAGCCACGCACAACAAGCTTGCGCGCCTCATCTTCCGAGATGCCACGGCTCTGGAGGTAGAAGATGTGCTCTTCATCGAAACGACCGGTGGTTGAAGCGTGACCTGCGCCCGCGATGTCACCGGTTTCGATCTCGAGGTTCGGGATCGAGTCGGTGCGCGTGCCCTCGGTGAGGGTCAGGTTACGGTTCTCTTCGTAGCTGTCGGTGCCGGCAGCAACGCGGCGGATCAGGACATCGCCGATCCAGACAGCGTGTGCGCCCTCGCCCTGCAGCGCTCCCTTGTACACCACGCGACTGCGGGTGTTGGGTGCGTTGTGGTCGATGTAGACCTGGTGCTCGAGGTGCTGGCCTGCGTCAGCGAAGTATGCGCCGTATGCCTCGCCGTTTGCGCCCTGGCCGTCAAGGTGCAGCGTCGGGTTGACGCGAACGACCTTGCCGCCGAGCGAAACAACGATGTGCTGGAGGTCGCCGTCGCGGCCGATGGTCGCGTTGTGGCTTGCCAGGTGAATCGCGTTTTCGTTCCACTCGTGGATCGAAACGACAGTCAACTTCGAAGCTTCACCGACGACGATCTCGACGGTCTCCGTAAGGTTCGCGTCGCCCGAGTTCTCGATGATGACGAGCGCCTGCGCGTGCGGCGCAGTCTCGATCACGGTGTGAGCGGCGGTCGCGTCGGTCGAAAGCGCGGTGCGCTTCACAACGACGGTCTGGTGCTCTTCGCTCGTGAGGAGGATGCGCTGTGCCGCTGCAACCTGTCCCCATGCGTTTGCTGCTGCCTGGTCCTCGGGGATGCCGGCGCGGCCGACGAGCTCCGAGTCCATTGCAACCTCGGTGACCGTCACGCCAGCGGCGTCAGAGATCTCGAGTGTGGTCGCTGCGCCGTTGAGGTCGCCAGTGAGCAGGTGCTTAATCTGGGCGATCGGGGTGAACTTCCAGTTGACCTCACGACCGGTCACTGCCGGGAAGTCCGCGAGGGTGGTCGACTTGAAGCGGTCCGAACGAGTCTGAATGGGTGCACGGTTGTCCCAGTCGCCATCGCTGTGCGCCTTGAAACCGAGCTGTTCAGTCTGAAGATTCGACATGATTAACCGACGGATCCTTCCATGCTCATTTCGATGAGCTTGTTCAGCTCGAGCGCGTACTCCATGGGGAGCTCGCGCGCGATCGGCTCGATGAAGCCGCGAACGATCATTGCCATTGCTTCTTCTTCCGAGAGGCCGCGGCTCATGAGGTAGAAGAGCTGGTCTTCGCTCACGCGCGTCACGGTTGCCTCGTGCGCAAGCACTGCATCGTCCGTACGAATATCAATCGCGGGGTACGTGTCCGAACGCGAAATGGTGTCAACGAGGAGCGCGTCACACACGACTGAGTTCGCTGCGTGGTGCGCGTTTGCGTCAACACGAACCTCGCCACGGTAACCGGTGCGGCCGCCGCCACGAGCGATCGACTTCGAGAGGATCGAAGACTTCGTGTGGGGAGCCATGTGAATCATCTTCGCGCCCGCGTCCTGGTGCTGGCCGGGGCCAGCGAAGGCTACAGAAAGGGTCTCGCCCTTTGCGTGCTCGCCTGCGAGGTAGATCGACGGGTACTTCATGGTGACCTTCGAGCCGATGTTGCCATCGACCCACTCCATGGTCGCGCCCTCTTCAGCAATTGCACGCTTGGTGACGAGGTTGTACACGTTGTTCGACCAGTTCTGGATCGTCGTGTAACGAACGCGAGCGTTCTTCTTCACGATGATTTCGACGACTGCCGAGTGCAGCGAGTCTGACTTGTAGATCGGAGCGGTGCAACCCTCGATGTAGTGCACGTAGCTGCCCTCGTCAGCGATGATGAGGGTGCGCTCGAACTGACCCATGTTTTCCGTGTTGATACGGAAGTACGCCTGGAGCGGGATCTCTACGTGAACGCCCTTGGGGACATAGACGAACGAGCCACCCGACCAGACCGCAGTGTTCAGCGCAGCGAACTTGTTATCGCCCGAGGGGATAACGGTGCCGAAGTACTCCTGGAAGATTTCAGGGTGCTCGCGGAGAGCGGTGTCGGTATCGAGGAAGAGCACGCCCTGAGCCTCGAGATCCTCGCGGATCTGGTGGTACACGACCTCCGACTCGTACTGAGCAGCAACACCCGCGACGAGACGCTGACGTTCAGCCTCGGGGATGCCGAGCTTCTCGTACGTGTCCTTGATTTCGTCGGGAAGATCTTCCCACGTCGTCGCCTGCTTTTCAGTCGAACGCACGAAGTACTTGATGTTGTCGAAATCGATACCGGTGAGGTCTGCACCCCAGGTCGGCATCGGTTTGCGACCGAAGATCTGGAGGGCCTTGAGGCGGCGCTCGAGCATCCACTCGGGCTCGTTCTTCAGGCCAGAAATATTGCGTACAACGTCTTCGTTCAGGCCGCGCTTCGCGGCCTCGCCGGCTGCGTCGCTGTCGTGCCAGCCGAATTCGTACTGGCCGAGCCCTTCAAGCTCTGGCCGGTCGATCAGCACTTCAGACATGATCACTCCCTCATTCATCGTCTTGCGCGGGATCTTAGCTCGCGGGATGCACCGCGCTTGGGCACTATCTCGTAGAGCTAATTCCCTGCAGCGGTGCAGTAGTCTGGGCGTTGAACGGCCGCCTCTGCGAATTCGCTGAGGGGCTGAATCGTTCTCAACCACAACTCATCACTCTACAGGTTCCCACTGACAATCTGGTGGGGGGCGCGCAAGTGCAGTCGAGATGGATGAGCGCCTATATAAGGAGCACCAAGTGTCAGAAGTGCGACTCCCCCGCACATTGAAGACGTTCGCCTGGATCTCATTCCTCTTGAACGTGCTGATCATCGCAACGGGTGGAGCCGTTCGCCTGACAGGCTCCGGCCTCGGCTGTACCGAGTGGCCGCTCTGCACTCCGGGATCGCTTGTCCCGACTGCTGAGTTGAGCTATCACTCGCTCATCGAGTTTGGCAACCGAACCATTAGCGGGCCGCTCCTCATCGCGGCACTCGCTGTAGTGATTCTCACACGGCGGATCCGCGCACAGCGCCGCGATCTCTCAATTCTCTCTTGGCTCGTTCTCAGCCTTGTGCTCCTGCAGGCGTTCGTTGGTGGCGTAGTGGTTTGGGTTGACCTCGCTGCGTTCCTCGTTGGCTTCCATTACATCGTGAGTCTCATCATCATTGGCATCGCCGCAGCGTATGTCGTCCTGATGAAGCAGCCGGCTGGTCCCCGCGTGCGCGTCGTACCCAAGGGCTACGCGATTCTTTCCCACGTCTCGACGCTCGGAATGGCGATCCTGATCATCATGGGTGTGCTCACTACGGCCAGCGGCCCGCACTCGGGCGATGAAAACGTCATCCGCAACGGCTTTGACGCGAGCTTCCTCGCACACCTCCATGCATGGCCTGGCTACATCACCGGTACGCTCCTGGTGATCCTGATGGTCTGGTCAATTGCGAAGAAGCTGCCAACCGCGAAGTGGGCTGTCACGCTTGCGCTCCTCGTGTTTGTGCAGATCCTTGTTGGTATTTACCAGGCACGCAACGGACTCCCCGCTCTCGTTGTTGGTGTACACATGGTGCTCGCTGCACTCAGCGTCGCGACAATGACGGCCGCAATGCTGTCGCTGAAGCGCCCAAACACCTCACCCATTGATGCGCCTGTGGAGTCAGTGCCGGTCGCAGCAAACTAACGAAGCACTCCCTCGCCATCAATGGCTCGCAGCGCGAGCCAGGCTGTCGTTCGGTCATCAACCTGATCGAGCGTCAGCCCGGTGAGGTCTTCTACCCGCTGCAGACGCGTCGTCAGTGTCTGGCGGTGGATGCCAAGGCGATCCGCGCTCGCTCGGTGTCGTCCGTTCTCGGCGAGGAACACGCGCAGGGTTGCCGTGAGATCGCCGTGAATGCCACGCTCATCCCGGAGCGGGTCGAGCACCTGCGCAAGCTGCGCACGCGGGGTCTCAGCGAGCGCACCGAGCACCAGTGATACCGAGGACACACGCTCGTAATGCACCACGGTTTGCCCGTCGTCGAGCGCGGTTTCAAGTGCTTGCAAGGCCTGGCTTGCCGAGTGTGACAGGTTGTCGCCTGGTGCAGCTGTGCCAACTCCCGCGTGCAATCGTTGCCCGGCAACCGGCCGCAGCTCCTCCACTCGCTGCAGGAGGTTTGGCACCAGGTCTTCACGCACGAAGCCCAACATCCTTCCGCCGCGTGAGGCGAACACGTACTCGGCGCCCATCTCGTGGAGCCAGCGTCGCAGGATTCGCTCCGCGTCGATCGTGCGTGAGCGAGAGCCGAGCGCGAATGCGGTCAGCGTGTGCTCGTGAACACCCCACCTGCGCAGGAGTTCTAGCGCTGCGGGCCCACCTTCGAGCAGAGTCTTCATGAGGGCCTCGCGCCCAAGGTGGTCCGTCCGGGACGGGTCGTGCGTACGCAGGAGTAAGTCGCACAGTTCGGCAGCGAGCGAAGCAAGATCGCGTGCATGACTCATTGTGCCCGACCGGGTGGCAATGACCAGGTACCCCGCAATGTCGCGGTCTGATCCGACCTGATGAATCTGCAGCCCCTCATGGCGCACGCGCACGGGGCGGCCGAGTGCGACGGCCGAGGCATCGGTGATGTGCAAGCGGCCCGCTCCGGCACTTGCAATTAATTGACCCTGTGGGTCGAGCAACACCGCCCAGCCGTTGACGCGGTGCGTGAGTTCAGCGATGACGGCGGTAACTCCCCCTCGGCGCGCTGCCTGCGTGAGTACCTTCATGCCGCCGGAGACGAGGCGGTCAGACGCGGCGCGGTCCTCAACGAGAAGTGCTGTGATTGAGGCATGGAGTGCGTCTGCATCGAGCGCGCACCCGAGGATGGCGTTGAGTCCGCGTGCGGCCAGCTCGGATCGTATCTTCGGGGTGTCGGCAAAGGACACCCAGACGGTGTTTGCAAAGAGGCGCACGTTCTCCGGGCTTGCATCTACTCGCGTGAGTAGCGCGTCAATGTCGCCGGTAATGAGTGTCGAATAGCCGGGGTTGCCGACCACGACGAGGTCCTCGTGCGCGGTCACACTATCAATGGGACTCAGGCTCGATAGCCCCTGCGAAATGAACGCGCCTCGCACGGCGCGAGTAACAGCCGATACGGTAAGTGCCATGTAGTGAATGTACCAAATGCAACTCGTTCTGGACAAGATTCACCAATTGGTACAGCGACAAAGCGCGTAAACGGTACGTACGATCTCGGAGTAGCCTCGCGCTGAATGAGCAGCGCGAACAGTATCCAATGGAGGAATGACCAATGAAGGCTGTCGTATTTCGCGACCCAGACACGCGTGTAGAGGTCGTTGAAGCAGAGCTTGCTGGCCCGAAGGCAGGTGAAGTTCGTGTGAAGATTGCCGCGGCCGGTGTGTGTCACTCGGATCTGCACGTCAAGCGTGGCGAGTGGGATGCACCCGCACCGCTCGTTATGGGACATGAGGGCTCTGGCGTGGTGGTCGAGCTCGGTGAGGGCGTCACCTCGCTCGCCGTTGGTGATCACGTCGTCCTGAGCTGGGTTCCGCCCTGTGGCGAGTGCCGCTACTGCCTCCAGGGGCACGAGGCGCGCTGCCAGAAGGTCGTCGAGGTGAACAACGCCACCGGCTCGCTTTTCGACGGTACTTCGCGACTGACCAATGCAGAGACCGGTGAATCATTGCGTCACTACCTGAGTGTCTCATCGTTCGCAGAAGAGGTTGTTGTGCCGGTATCCGGCGCAGTTAAGGTGCGCGATGACGCGCCACTCGATGTGATCGCAGTTGTCGGTTGTGCGGTCGCGACCGGCGTTGGCGCCGTGCTGAACACTGCTGCTGTCGAGCCCGGCTCGACCGTCGCCGTGATTGGCTGTGGTGGCGTTGGCCTCAACGTCGTACAGGGTGCAAAGCTTGCTGGCGCAGAACGCATCATCGCAATCGATTTGCTGCCCGAGAAGACCGCGATGGCACTGCAGTTCGGCGCCACTGACCGCATCGACGCCGCGAACGGTGATGTTGTCGAGCAGCTCTTCGCGCTCGTACCTGACGGTGTGGACTACGCATTCGATGCAATCGGCCGCACGATCACGACTGAGCAGTCGATCCGCATGCTCGGCCTTGGTGGCGCTGCAGTCATCGTTGGTCTGCCGCCGACCGGCGCAAAGGCCTCGTTCGAGCCCCTCGTGCTCGCCGAGGCAGACCAGCGAATCCTCGGCTCGAACTACGGCTCGGTACGCCCCTCGATCGATATCCCCGCGCTCGTGGACCGTTACATGGATGGTCAGCTGAAGCTCGATCCGCTCATCTCAGGCCGACGTCGCCTGGAAGACGCAGCAGAAGCGCTCGATGATCTCGAAGCAGGCGGCGTTCTTCGCACGCTGCTCATCCCGTAAGTCTCCTCCGAGATATTTAGACCACTCGAAGGAGAGTGATTCATTTTCATGTCTACTACTGAACGGCAAGCGCCCGTAGATGCGGGCCTGCGTCAGGGCGTGATGTCTGGCGCAGAGCTCTCTGCCCAGGCTATTGCCAACATTGCCCCGAGTGCCGTCATGGCCTTCACCGCAGCTGGAATCTTCGTTGGCGCTGGCAACGGCACCATGATGTCGTTCCTGCTCGCAACGATCGTCATTCTGTGCGTTGGTTGGTGCGTGGCCGTCTTTGCGAAGAAAAACGCCTCGGCCGGCTCGCTGTACACCTACGTTTCGAAGGGACTCGGCCCGACCGGCGCATACATCGCTGGTGTCGCCCTCATTATTGGCTGCTGGGGCATCGCAGCCGGCTCGCTCGGTGGCGCGGTGTCGTACACCTCTGACTTGCTCACCTTGCTGGGGGTTCCCGCGGACGGCGTCATTTGGCTGATTGCGCTCGCAGTCATCATCGGCGGACTCGCAACCTTCTTCACGATCCGTGGTATTCGAGTCTCTGCTCGCGTATCGCTCGTGCTTGAGCTCGTCTCGCTCGCGATCATCCTTGTTCTGCTGGTCGTTGCACTGATCGCTGTTGGCCCCGACGCATGGGATCCCGCGCAGTTTAAAATGACCGGCGCACCCTTCCAGGGTGTTGCTGCGGGCATGGTACTCGGCATTCTCGGCTTCGTCGGTTTCTCCTCGGCTGATGCGCTCGGTCGCGAGGCAAAGAACCCGTACACCGCGATCCCCCGCGCAATCATGTGGAGTGCCGCAGCGGTCGGTATTCTGTATATCTTTGCCGCATACACGCAGATCGCCGTACTGGGCGAGGAGCTGGGCGAGGTAGCAAGCCCGCTGCAGGCCATCTCTGACAAGATCGGCATGCCCGTCTGGTTCACGCCACTGCTCGTATTCGGTGTAGCTGCATCGTTCTTTGCTGTCGTTGTTGCGCCGCTCAACGTGGTTGGTCGCATTGTCTACGTCATGGGCAAGGAAGGCGTTGTCCCCGAGCGCTTCGGCCGCACGCACGAGACGCACCTTACCCCGCATCGCGTGCTGCTGATCGCTGGTCCCGCAGCAATCGTGCTCGATATCATCTTGCTCGCTTGCGGCGTGCACCCGATGGATATCGTCGTATGGGTTGATACCTACGGAACCTACGGATACATGGTGGCGTACGCGCTTGTCGCGATCGCTTGTGTCGTCTACGTTCGCCGCGAGAAGATGCGGAGCGCGCTCGTCACCCTCTGCGCTACCGTCGCGGTCGTCGCAATGGCGTACGTGTTCTTTGCAAACGTTTGGCCCGTGCCTGCGTTCCCGCTGAACGTCATTCCGTACCTCTTCTTGCTCACGATGATTTTGGCGCTCACCCGCTTCGTCTATCTCAAGCAGAAGCGCCCCGATGTGATTGCGCGGATCGGCAACACCGACACCGACATGCTTGAGGGCGTCGGATAACAGCGTCGCAGACGCTCAGAGGTGGCGATTCTCCCCGGTTTTCTGGGGCGGATCGCCACCTCTTTTTTGTGTGAGTTGTCTGAGGCTGGCCCATCCCTTTCACGTGGTAACACACGAGATGAGGCGCTTTGAGTGCCACCGCGTGGCGTGTGGCCTGATCCGCGCCCCATCATGGACCCCCATGAAACTGGCCCTTCTGGCACAGTGGACCGATTCATGCGTATAACAGTCATCTTTATGCCAGACGGGGGTCTCTTCACGAGGCCGCCCGCAGCGAGGGGGCCTCGGCGAAAGCCGGCAGTGGTGAAGCTCTCCCGCCCAGACACAGCGAAAGCCCTGAGCCAAACGGCCCGGGGCTTTCTGCGAGTACGACCACACAGCGGCCGCACGCGGGAGGTTAGAAAGGAAGCAGCGGATCCACTGCAATCGCAATCGACAACACTGAAAGGTATGTGATCGATGCGTGGAACACCTGCATCGGCTTGCCCTCGTTGCCGCGAATGGCCTGGTTGTAAAGCTTGTGCGCTTCAACGATGAAGTAAATACCGCTTGCGAGCGCGACGACCGTGTAGGTCCAGCCCATGTTTGCTACGGGGATCATGAGGAAGCTCGACACCACGGTTGCCCAGGTGTACAGGATGACCTGCAAGCCAACGGTTGTACGGCCGCGAACAACAGCGAGCATGGGCACGCCGGCAGCTGCATAATCTTCACGGTACCGCATGGACAGCGGCCAGTAATGAGCCGGGGTCCAGAGGAAGATAATGATGAAGAAAATCCAAGCGGGCCATGCGAGCGACTCGGTAACGGCCGCCCAGCCAATCAGTACCGGGAAGCAGCCAGCGATGCCGCCCCAGATGATGTTCTGCTCGCTACGACCCTTGAGCCACATGGTGTACACAACGACGTAGGTGAAGATCGCGGCGAGGCTCAACAGCGCGGCGAGCCAGTTCGTGGTGAAGTACAGCCAGACAATCGACGCAACGCCGAGTGCGTACGCAAAAATCAACGCGTTGCGATCAGAAATCTCTCGCGTCACGAGTGGGCGGTTCTTCGTGCGATTCATCACGCGATCGGCCTCGCGGTCGATGTAGCAATTGAATGCACCGGCGGAACCCGCGCTCATGGCGCCACCGATAAGCGTTGCAAGCACAAGCCAGAGGTTCGGCAGGCCGCCCTGAGCCAAAATCATGGCCGGAACAGTGACAACGAGCAGAAGCTCCATCACTCGCGGCTTTGTGAGTGCAACGTAGTTCTTCACCGTCCGGCCGAACGAACGCGGGGCCTGAACGGGAGCTGCTGGGGTAGAAATCTCTGCGGACATCACTCCCCATGGTACCTGTAGTCGGTAAGATTGGTTGGGAGTGCGCTGAGTAGGCGCAAAACGCAACATGAGAGGCTGGGGCTGTTGACGAACGGATTGCACTGGGACGAGCTTGATAATCGGGCGGTGGACACCGCTCGTGTGCTCGCTGCTGACGCAGTTGAGAAGGTTGGCAATGGCCATCCCGGAACGGCGATCAGCCTTGCCCCCGTTTCGTATCTGCTGCACCAGAAGGTAATGCGTCATGATCCGACCGATGCCGACTGGCTCGGCCGCGATCGTTTCATTCTCTCGATTGGCCATTCCTCGCTGACTCAGTACGTCCAGCTTTACATGGGTGGCTACGGTCTGGAGCTTGCAGACATCGAGGCGCTTCGCACCTGGGGTTCGAAGACCCCCGGTCACCCCGAATACGGCCACACCAAGGGCGTCGAGATCACCACTGGCCCGCTGGGTCAGGGCCTCGCGTCGGCTGTTGGATTTGCGTACTCGGCGCGCTACGAGCGTGGCTTGTTTGACCCTGAGGCTGCGCCCGGCACGAGCCCCTTCGATCACTTCATCTATGTTGTTGCCGGCGACGGTGACCTGCAGGAAGGTGTGACTGCTGAGGCAGCCTCGCTCGCGGGCCACCAGGAGCTCGGCAACCTCATCGCGATCTATGATTCGAACCAGATCTCGATCGAAGATGACACCGACATTTCGTTCTCAGAGGACGTTGCAAAGCGTTACGAAGCCTACGGTTGGCAGGTGCTCGAGGTCGATTGGAAGAAGACCGGCGCATACGTCGAGGACGTCGCTGAGCTGTACTCGGCAATCGAAGAGGCGAAGGCTGAGTCGACGAAGCCGACCCTCATCATTCTCAAGACCATCATCGGCTGGCCTTCGCCAGGCAAGCAGAACAGCGGTGGCATTCACGGCGCAAAGCTTGGCGCTGAAGAGCTCGCTGGCCTGAAGACTGTGCTCGGCTTCGACCCCGAGAAGCACTTCGACGTTGCTCCTGAAGTCATCGCGCACACCCGTGGCGCAGTTGACCGTGGCGCAGAAAAGCGCGCAACGTGGCAGGCATCGTTCGATGCTTGGGCTGCAGCAAACCCCGAGCGCAAGCAGCTCCTGGACCGCCTTGAGGCGCAGGCACTGCCCGAGGGCGTAGAAGCCGCGCTCCCCCAGTTCGAGACCGGCGCAAGCGTCGCGACTCGCTCGGCAAGCGGTAAGGTGCTTGCAGCTCTCGGCCCGATCATGCCCGAGCTGTGGGGCGGATCGGCAGACCTCGCAGGTTCGAACAACACGACGATCCCGAACTCGGCATCGTTCGTTCCCGCAAACCACTCGACGTCGACCTGGCAGGGCAACCCCTACGGCCGAGTGCTGCACTTCGGTATTCGCGAGCATGCAATGGGCGCGATTCTGAACGGCATTCAGTTGCACGGCAAGACTCGCAGCTACGGCGGCACCTTCCTGCAGTTCGCTGACTACATGCGTCCCGCAGTGCGTCTCGCCGCGCTCATGAACGTTCCGAGCGTGTTCGTCTGGACGCACGACTCCATCGCCCTTGGCGAGGACGGCCCCACGCACCAGCCGATCGAGCACATCGCTTCGCTTCGTGCGATCCCGAACCTCGCAATGGTTCGCCCCGCAGACGCAAACGAGACTGCAATTGCGTGGCATGAGATCCTCACCCGTCACGCTGGCCCGACGGGTCTCGCACTGACCCGTCAGAACGTCCCCGTTCTGGCGGGCACGCGCACCGATGACGTGCGTCGTGGAGCATACGTGCTCGCTGACACCCCGACAGATTCGCTTGACGTTATCCTGATGGCAACCGGTTCGGAGGTGCAGCTCGCAGTTGCAGCACGCGAAGAACTCGCGGCACAGGGAATTGGCGCGCGCGTTGTGTCGATGCCCTGCTTCGAATGGTTTGCAGAGCAGTCAGCAGAGTACCGCGCGAGCGTGCTCCCCGTTGCTGTGAAGGCACGCGTGAGCGTTGAGGCTGGCCTCTCGCTCGGCTGGGAAAAGTTTGTTGGCGACACCGGTCGTTCGGTTTCGATCGAGACCTTCGGTGCTTCGGCCGACTTTGAGACGCTGTTCCGTGAGTACGGAATCACAACTGAGGCTGTCGTTGCGGCAGCACAGGAAAGCCTGCAGGCGCAGGCATAGGAGGATCCATGTCCCACTCGCACACCGCTGACATCAGCAGTGCGGGCGTGAGTATCTGGCTTGACGATCTTTCGCGCCGCAGCCTCGAGAGCGGTCAGCTCTCGAGGCTCGTGCGCGAACTCGACGTCGTAGGCGTAACCACGAACCCCACGATCTTTGCCGCCGCACTCGCGGACGGCGAGGCGTACCGTGACGCAGTCACTGATTGCGTCACCCGTGGCCTGTCCGTAGCCGAGACGATTCGCGACCTCACGGTGACCGATGTCACCGCAGCGTGCGACTTGTTCGCCGACGTGTATGCGGCTACAGATGGTCGTGATGGTCGAGTTTCGCTTGAGGTTGACCCCGGTCTCGCGCACGACACTGCAGGAACAATCGCTCAGGCTCGCGACCTTTGGCAACGAATCAATCGTCCAAACGCGATGATCAAGATTCCCGCCACTGAAGCTGGACTCGAAGCGATCACGGCGGTGGTGAGTGAGGGAATCAGCGTCAACGTCACGCTGATCTTCAACATCACCCGTTACCGCCAGGTCATTCACGCGTACTACGCGGGGGTAGAGCTGGCACGCGCTGCGGGCAACGACGTTTCCCAGGTGCACTCAGTCGCCTCAGTGTTTGTATCTCGTGTGGATACCGAGGTCGATTCGCAGCTCACTGCAATTGGTACGGCGGAAGCGCTCGCATTACGCGGCAAGTCAGGCATCGCAAACGCGCGTCTCATGCACGAGATTCTCGTGAACATGAGTGGCACCGCTCGCTTGGGCTACCTGCACGATCGTGGCGCAACCCCCCAACGCCTGTTGTGGGCCTCAACCGGCGTGAAGAACGCCGAGTTGTTGACTGACACTGCGTATGTCGATGAATTGGTGACCAGCGGCACGGTCAACACCATGCCGCTGGCGACGCTCGAAGCGGTAGCTGATCATGCGCCGCCAGCGACCGACCGCGTTGTGACTGAATACCTCGAGGCAAATCAGCACTGGAACACGCTTGATGGTCTCGGAATTCACTATGACGACGTGATGACCAAGCTCGAGAACGAGGGTCTTGCCAAGTTTGACGCCTCATGGGCTGAACTCGTGGCAACCGTGACCGAAGCAATCCAGGAGAACAATTGAGTACGGCAGAGGTAAAGCTCACAGCCAATGCAGCAGAGCGCTCCGCCCCTGTCCTTGATCAACTCGTTCGCTCAAAGTTCGCTACGCGGTTGTTTGCGAAGGACGACTCGCTGTGGGGAGAGCGAGCCTCTGACGAGGCCGCTATCCGTCTCGGCTGGGTCGACTTTGCCCAGGAAGCACGTCAGGTACTTGAGCAGGTCAAAGAGTATCGCGCAGAGCTCTTGGAGCGTGGAATCACGCGCCTCGTACTGTGCGGCATGGGCGGATCAAGTCTTGCACCGTATGTGATCACCCGGCGTGACGGCTTTTCCCTCACAGTGCTTGATTCGACACACCCCGACACCGTACGCAGCGCCCTGTCAGATGATGTCGCACACACCGTTGCAGTCGTGAGTTCAAAGTCAGGTTCAACGGTCGAAACACTGAGCCATCGCGCGGTGTTCGCAGAAGCGTTTGCCGCGGCTGGTGTGGACCCTGCCGATCATGTGGTGGTGGTGACCGATCCGGGTTCGAGGCTTGAAGCCAGCGCTACCGCGGCTGGTCAACGTGTGTTCCACGCTGACCCCAACGTAGGCGGTCGATTCTCGGCGCTCACTGCCTTCGGTATCGTTCCTGCCGGACTCGCGGGGTCTGACATTGACGGACTCCTGCGTGAAGCAGAGTCTGTTCGACCAGAAATTATGCTCGACTCTGTCGAGAATCCCGCGCTACAGCTGGCGGCGGCAATCTTCGCGGAGCTTCCAGAGCGTTACGTGCTTGAACTCGTTGAGTCGGTGGCCCAGCCCTGGGGTCTCGGGCTTTGGATCGAGCAGCTTGTTGCGGAGTCAACGGGAAAGAACGGCAAGGGTGTGCTTCCGCTGTCACTCCCCCAGGGTGCACTCCCGACCTCGGCCGAGCCTGCACGCGTGGTTGAACTTCTCGATGAGCACTTCGTGGATTCCGATGTACAGCTTGCAAGCGATCAGACCATCGCGGTCGCTGGTGCACTTGGAGCACAATTCCTCTTGTGGGAGGTTGCGACCGCTGCGCTTGGACATCTCATTGGCGTCGATCCGTTCAACCAACCCGACGTAGAGTCAGCGAAGGTAGCTGCTCGCAAAAACCTCACTGCAGCAGAGGAATCCGCTGAGTCCTGGACTCCTGCATTCGCTGGCACCAAAGTGTCCGGTGTGAGCTGCGGTGTGAACGCCTCGATTGATCCAGGGAGCTTGCTTGCGGAGCTTCGCCGTGCCGTTCCGGTCAACGGGTACATCGCGATTCAGGTGTACGGTGCCCCCGAGGGTCCGTGTGCTGCTCCGCTTGAACGCTTGCGTTCGGCACTCGCCGACACGTGGGACATTCCCGTGAGCCTCGGTTGGGGTCCGCGTTATCTGCACTCAGTTGGACAGTTCCATAAGGGTGGTCGTCCACTCGGCGTCTTCTTGCAGATCATCGATACCCCGTCGTTCGACCTTGATATTCCGGGTGGTGAATCGAGCTTTGCGTCGCTGATGCGCGCCCAGGCAAACGGAGATGCGGCCGTGCTTCGAGAACGTGGCAGGTCTGTGCTCCGAGTCAGCGGTGACTCCACGATTCTTGCAATCGATGAGCTCATTGCCGCAGTCTCAGCGTTGGGAAGCTAGCAAACGAAAGCTGCCTGTAGAACACAATAGGAAAGGCCCCAAGCGTTTTGGTTGGGGCCTTTCCTATTGTGAGTCGTTGTGCCTAGCGGCGACCGCGACGAGCACGAAGCTTCTGCAGAGCCTCTTCGAGAAGCTCAACAGCTTCCTCTTCGGTGCGACGCTCCTTCACATATGCGAGGTGCGTCTTGTACGGCTCGTTCTTCACGACCTGCGGCGGCTCGTTCTTGTCGCGACCAGCGGGCAGGCCCGAGGTCGGCGAATCAATCTGATCCGGGATTTCTTCGTCGGCGACATCAGCCGAGAAGTAGCGGATCGTTTCGTTGCCCAGTGCGTCCCAGTATGAGACCTGTACACGTTCGGCACGCACGCCGTGATCTTGCTCCCCCATGGGACCAGAACCGACGCGGGCACCGCGGATAGCATTACTGCTGCCTGCCACGAGTGACCTGCTTTCTAGAAGATAAAACTTAGATCAGCGTGAAGCGATCAATAACGTTGACGCCGACGATCGAGAGAACCCAAACGATCGAGACGACAACCGTAATACGGTTAAGGTTTCGCTCTGCGACACCCGACGACCCGAGCGCTGACCCCATACCGCCACCGAACATGTCGGAGAGGCCGCCACCGCGACCCTTGTGCAGCAAGATGAACAGCGTCAGGAGCAAGCTCGTAAGAACAAGCAGCGCCAAGAGGATGATCTTAACTACGAGCACTGAGGAAACCTTTCACTTGGCGTCGCGCGAGGTGCGCGGCGCCGACGGACCAGACACCAGTATAGCCGCCGAACGGCCCTGAAATGGCTACGCGCCGACGTGTTGGCGGAATCGGATGATCCGCTGGAACTCGTCCACCTTCAGGCTAGCGCCACCTACCAGTGCGCCGTCAACATCTGGCTGGCGCATGAACGCTGCAATGTTGTCGCTGGTGACCGATCCGCCATACAGGACACGAGTTGCGTTGGCGACCTCTTCGCCTGCAACTTCGGTGATCGCTGCGCGAAGTGCCTGAGCGACAGCCTGAGCCTGCTCGGGAGTTGCGGCCTGGCCGCTCCCAATCGCCCACACGGGCTCATACGCAACCACGAAGGGAGCGCCGGTCGGTACGCCGGCGAGAGCCGCACGCAGTTGAGCAACGGGAACCGCGGCGGCACCGTGTGTCTCGAGATCTTCAGCGGTTTCGCCGACGCAGATCACAGGAACCATGCCAGCCTGTGCGGTTGCAGCAGTCTTCGCCGCCACGACCTCGTCAGACTCGCCGTGACCGTGGCGACGCTCCGAGTGACCGATAATGACGTACTGAACATCAAGCTTTGTGAGCATCGCGGCAGAGATGTCTCCGGTGAACGCGCCGGAGGCCTGCGGCGAAACATCTTGAGCGCCGAGACTCAGTGCGAGCTTGTCGGCAGAAAGCAGGGTCTGCACCGAACGCAAATCGGTGAACGGGGGGAAGACGGCAACCTCTGCGTCAGCGAAGTCGTGCTTTGCGTCCTTCAGGCCCCATGCAAGCTTCTGCACGAATGCGATTGCCTGCAGGTGGTCGAAGTTCATCTTCCAGTTACCCGCGATCAGCGGAGTGCGAGTGAACTGTGCGCTCATGCGATTACCTCGAGACCGGGAAGCTGCTTGCCTTCAAGGAACTCAAGGCTTGCGCCGCCGCCGGTCGAGATGTGACCGAACTGGTCATCTGCGAAGCCGAGTGCGCGAACTGCCGCAGCCGAGTCGCCGCCACCAACAACGGTGAAGCCGTCGGTCTCGGTGAGTGCGCGAGCAACGGTGCGGGTGCCATGTGCAAAGGAATCCATCTCGAACACGCCCATGGGGCCGTTCCAGAAGACCGTCTTCGAAGCGTGAATGACCTCAGCGAACGCTGCTGCACTGTCGGGGCCGATATCGAGGCCGATGCCGGCCTCGCCGAACGCGCTCGACTCAATCGCGTCAGCTGCGACGATCTCGTGTGCCGCATCGGCTGCGAAGCGCTCAGCAACCACGATGTCGGTCGGGAGAACGATGCGGACACCGCGACGCTCTGCGTCAGCGAGGTAGCCGCGGACGGTCTCGAGCTGGTCCTCTTCGAGGAGGCTCGAAGCGACCTTGTGGCCCTGGGCCGCGAGGAAGGTGAAGAGCATGCCGCCGCCGATGAGCAGCGTGTCAACGCGCTCGATGAGGTGCGAGATGACGCCGAGCTTGTCAGAGACCTTCGAGCCACCGAGGATGACGGTGTAGGGGTGCTCTGCGTTCTCGGTAAGGCGCTCAAGGACGACCGTCTCAGCCGCAACGAGGCGGCCAGCGGCGCTCGGAAGAATCTGAGGCAGGTCGTAGACGCTTGCCTGCTTGCGGTGCACAACACCGAAGCCGTCGGAAACGAAGAACTCACCAAGTGCTGCGAGCTGCTCAGCGAAGGCGCGGCGCTCTGCGTCGTCCTTACTGGTCTCGCCTGCGTTGAAGCGGAGGTTCTCGAGCAGCAGTACGTCGCCGTCGTTCAGTGCTGCAGCTGCAGCAGTTGCCTCTGCGCCAACGGTCTCCCCTACGAACTGCACGGGAGCTTCGAGAAGCTCAGCCATGCGAGCCGCAACGGGGTGCAGCGAGAAGCGATCCTCGGGCGCACCCTTGGGGCGGCCGAGGTGGGAAAGGAGCACCACGCGTGCACCCGCAGCGCGCAGCTCGCGGATGGTGGTGAGAGATGCGCGGATCCGCCCATCATCGGTAATCACGCCCTCCGAAAGGGGGACGTTGAGGTCGCAGCGAACGATAACCGTTCGCGAAGCGAGCGAGCCGAGGTCTTCAAGCGTGCGCATAGCGGTGAATACTCCTAGTGGTATTTCGGGAGAACATGCCGAAGCGGGTGGGTGACGAAAGAGTCACCCACCCGCTTAACGGAAATTAGATCAGGCCGGGGGTCTGCGAACGAGCGGTCTCGAAGCGCTGTGCGACGTCCTGCCAGTTTGCGATGTTCCAGAATGCCTTGACGTAGTCAGCGCGAACGTTGAGGTAGTCGAGGTAGTACGCGTGCTCCCACACGTCGAGCATGAGGAGCGGAGTGGTGCCAGCGGGAAGGTTGCCCTGCTGATCGAAGAGCTGAACGATGTTCGGACGCTGACCGAGCGAATCCCACGCAAGTGCAGCCCAGCCCGAGCCCTGCACGCCGAGTGCAGTCGCGGTGAACTGTGCCTGGAACTTCTCGAAGCTGCCGAAGAACTCGTCGATTGCAGCTGCGAGCTCACCCTCGGGACGTTCGCCACCCTCGGGCGACATGTTGTTCCAGAAGATGGTGTGGTTCACGTGACCGCCGAGGTTGAACGCGAGGTCCTTCTCAAGCTTGTTCACGTTTGCAAGGTTGCCCGATTCGCGAGCCTCTGCGAGCGCCTCAACGGCTGCGTTTGCGCCGGTAACGTATGCCTGGTGGTGCTTGCTGTGGTGCAGCTCCATAATCTTGCCGCTAATGTGCGGCTCCAGTGCTGCGTAATCGTAGGGCATCTCAGGAAGGGTGTAAACCATAGCCTTGCTCCGTTTCAAATCGGTGTTCGTGTATGCCCACTCTACTCGCTACGGCGCGCGGCGGGCGGGCAGATTCGTTCGCAGTTAGCGATACTCCCGGGGTATTCCGGGAGTATCGCTTAGAGGACTAGTTGCCTTCTGCGAATTCGGGCAGGCTCGCTTCGGTACCGGGGATGCCCTTTGCGAGCGCTTCCTTGTCTGCCATTGCGAGCAGGCGACGGATGCGACCAGCGATTGCGTCCTTGGTGAGCGCAGGCTCGGCCTTGGTACCGAGCTCATCGAGGCTTGCTTCGCGGTGCTGCAGGCGCAGCATGCCTGCGTACTTGAGATGCTCGGGAACATCGTCGCCAAGAATTTCAAGCGCACGTTCCACACGAGCACACGCGGTAACGGAGGCCTGCGCGGATCGGCGCAGGTTTGCGTCATCAAAGTTCACGAGGCGGTTTGCGGTCGCACGGGTCTCACGTGCCTTGCGCAGGTTGTCCCACTCGGTGCGGGCACCGATGGCACCCATCGCACCGAGCATCGCGCTGATGGCTTCACCATCGCGCACGAGGAGCTTGCTCGTACCGCGAACCTCGCGGTTCTTGGCATCGATGCCGATACGGCCTGCTGCGCCGACGAGGGCCATAGCGACCTCGCTGCTGGGGCAAGCGATCTCCAGGCCTGCGGTGCGGCCGGGAGGGGTGATCGAACCGCGCGCAAGGAATGCGCCACGGAGTGCCGCTGCGAGCTCTGCTGCATCGCCGGTAGCGACGCGGTTCGGCAAGCCGCGAATCGGGCGGCGGCGCTGATCGAGCAGACCAAGCTGACGGGCGAGGGTTTCGCCGTCAAGTACACGTACGAGGAACTGCGGTGCGCCTGGGCGAACCGTGGTGGGGGGCAGCTGCTTGGCGTCAGCGCGAACGCCGTACAGCTCGGCGAGGTCCTTACGGACACGCTGAACGATCTGCGGGGTGTGCAGTTCGGCCTCGAGGACGATGCGACCGTTGATGGTGTGCAGTCCTCCAGAAAGGCGAAGCGTCGTGGCAACCTCAGCCATCCGTACCCCAGTCGGCTGGACGGGAATGCGGACGAGCTCGCCCTTGACTTCAGCGGTAGTCGGCACGGAGAAGAGTCCTCTCAACGAAAGTTCAACAGAAAATCAAAATGTGTGCGCTACTCGCGACCGAGGTCGCGATGACGGAGCGACACGCTCACGCCAGGGAGGGCAGCAAACTGATCTGCGAGCTCGCGGGCCATTGCGACTGACCGGTGTTTGCCACCAGTGCAGCCGATTGCAAGCGCCGCATGACGTTTGTTCTCACGCTGGAACCCAGCAAGAACTGGCGCGAGAGAAGCTACGTAGTGCTCGAGAAACTCTGCTGCGCCTTCTTGCGCAAGCACATAGTCTTTCACAGGTCCGTCGAGTCCCGTGAGCGAACGCAGATCAGTTTCCCAGAATGGGTTTGGTAGGAAACGCATGTCTGCCATGAGATCCACGTCAGTTGGCGCTCCGTACTTAAATCCAAAGCTCATTACGCTGAGCTGCAGCCCGGGGGTGTCTTCCGACGAAAACAAGTCACGAACGTGGGTGGTGAGACCGTGAACGTTGTAGTTTGACGTATCGATCACCACGTCGCTCGACGCGCGAAGTTCGCTCGCGCGCTCACGTTCGAGGCGGATGCCTTCAAGGAGGCCGCCAGTTTCAAGCTGCAACGGGTGTGGGCGACGTACCTGTTCGTAACGACGCACAAGTACGTCATTGTTTGCGTCAAGGAAAACCACGTGTACTGACGCATTTTCTCGAAGTGAAGCAACTGTTGACTGAATGTCGCTGTACAAGTTGCGCCCACGCGCGTCAATGACGGCCGCAATCTGGGGCAATGCTCCGCCAGACTTATCTGCCATGTCAGCAAGAGTCTTCACCATGGAAAGCGGAAGATTGTCGACAACGTACCAACCAAGATCTTCAAGCGTGTTTGCAACGGTGCTACGCCCGGCACCTGACATTCCGGTGACGATCAAGATCTCTTGAATCGATTTCTCTTCGCTCATGAAGCCTCGCCTTTGGTCTGATCCGTTTCAGGAACCTCCAGCTTACCGGCTGTGGCGGCTTCTGTCGCCGCCGCGAGATGACGGTGTACCTGCTCCCCCAAGCGATCACCAAAACCAGGCATCGCGGAGATCTCAGCGACCGTTGCAGCACGCAAACGCTTGGCAGATCCGAAGCGCTTCAGCAGCTCCTTGACACGCTTTGGCCCGAGGCCTGGAATCTCAGAAAGCTGCGTCGAGATCGCCGAACTCCGCTTGTGCCGTTGGAACGTGATCGCGAAACGATGTGCCTCATCGCGAATTCGCTGGACCAGGAACAGTGCGTCACTTGTGCGCGGCAGAATGACGGGGAATGGATCTTCAGGAAGCCAGATCTCCTCGAGTCGCTTCGCGATGCCACACAGCATCACGTCGGTGATCTCATGTTCTGAGAGCGCACGGGCAGCAGCAGCGACCTGTGGCTCGCCACCGTCCACGATCAGCAGCTGCGGGCGATCACGGTACACGCCGTTGGGAAGATCGCCGGCTGCCTCACGCTGATTGAGCTGTGCGGCACGACGTGAGACCACCTGATAGATCGAGTCGGTATCGTCCGTTGTCGCCTCGATGGAATACTTTCGATACTCGCTCTTCGCAGGCAGGCCATCTTCGAACACCACGAGGGAGGCCACGACGTTCGTGCCTTGCAAATGCGAGACGTCGATGCATTCAATGCGTAGCGGCGCGACGTCCATACCAAGCGCATCTTGAATCTCGGCGAGCGCATCGGTGCGGGCGGTGATGTCACTCGCACGCTTGAGCTTGTGCCGTACGAGGTTTTCCCCCGCGTTCAGGATTGCACGATCCATCAGCTGGGCCTTATCGCCGCGTTCTGGGATGCGGATCTTCACCCTGCCGCCGCGTGGACGCTGCTTGCCGAGCGCCTTTTGCAGCTCCTCGACCCCGTCTGGCATGACAGATACGAGGATCTCCGCAGGTGGCTCGCGATCCTGCGGGTATGCCGACTGCAGCACCTGTTCGACGAGTCGCGATGGTGAGTCGTCGAGTTCAACGTCAACGATCCAGCTACGCTCACCGCGGATACGGCCGCCTCGAATGATGAACTGGTGTGCCGCGGCAGACAGCTCGTCAGATCGCAGGCCAAACACGTCGAGGTTGACGTCCATGCCGAGCACGATCGCGTTTTTCTCAAGTACGTGAGCAACGGCTTGCATCTGATCACGGAGCTTGGCGGCATCTTCGTAGCGCTGCTCAACAGCTGCAGCTTTCATCTCACGCTCGAGGATTTTGAGGTGTGAGTCATCGGCACCAGCGAGAAATGCGCCGAGCTCCTCGATCCGCGCCCGGTGGTCAGCGATGCTGATCGTGCCGGAGCACGGACCACCGCACCGGCCAATCTGGCCGGCAAGGCACGGCCGACCGGAGGTCATGGCTCGCTTGTAATCGGCGTCGTTACAGGTGCGGATCGGGAATGCCTGCTGCAGTAGCGAAACCGTCTCTTTGAGCGCCCACACCTTCGGATACGGGCCAAAGTACTTCGCGCCACGGATGTGCTCGTTGCGAGTAATGATGAGTCGTGGCGACTCCTCACGAAGGGTGAGGGCAAGGTACGGATAGGTTTTGTCGTCCTTGAACTGGACGTTGAACGGAGGTTTGAACTCCGTGATCCAGGTGTGCTCAAGAACGAGCGATTCAGTGTCGGTTGCGACAACGGTCCAGTCGAGCTTGGCGGCAAGCATGAGCATGCGTTGCGTACGCGGCATGAGTGCGTGCATCGGCTGGAAATAGTTTGCGAGCCGTTGGCGCAGGTTTTTTGCTTTGCCGATGTACAGCACCCGGCCGTATCGGTCGCTGAACCGATACACGCCGGGGCTGGTGGGGATCTCCCCCTGCGCAGGGCGGAAGGAAGATCGGTTGTCTTCAGGTGTCACTTGCTGGCCTTTGCGGCCGCCTTCGCTTCACGGCCGTGCAGCACCTCTGCGAGAAATCGGCCGGTGTGGCTCTCGGGGTGCTCAGCGAGTTGCTCGGGGGTGCCCGTAGCGAGAATCGTGCCACCACCAGAGCCGCCCTCGGGGCCGAGGTCGATGACCCAATCGGCGCTGCGAATGACATCGAGGTTGTGCTCGATGGTGATGACCGTGTTGCCCTTATCAACGAGACCGTTGAGCACGAGCAGGAGCTTGCGCACGTCTTCGAAATGGAGACCGGTCGTCGGCTCATCCAGCACGTAGATGCTGCGGCCGTTCGAACGCTTCTGAAGTTCGGTTGCGAGCTTCACGCGCTGCGCCTCGCCGCCGGAGAGCGTTGTCGCGCTCTGCCCGAGGCGCACGTAGCCAAGCCCGACGTCGACGAGGGTCTTCATGTAGCGGTGGATCGACGAGATTGGCTCGAAGAACGACTCGGCCTCAGCGATCGGCATCTCGAGAACCTCGGAGATGTTTTTGCCCTTGTAACGGACCTGCAGCGTCTCGCGGTTGTAGCGGCTGCCGCCACAGATCTCACACGCGACGTACACGTCGGGCAGGAAGTTCATCTCGATCTTGAGGGTGCCGTCACCCGAACACGCCTCACAACGGCCGCCCTTGACGTTGAAGCTGAAGCGACCGGGCAGATAGCCGCGAGTCTTCGCTTCGGGTGTCTCAGCGAACAGATTTCGAATCTTGTCAAAAACGCCCGTGTAGGTTGCGGGGTTCGACCGCGGAGTTCGGCCAATTGGGGCCTGGTCGACGTGCACGACCTTGTCGAGGTGTTCGAGACCGGTGATGCGGGTGTGCTTGCCGGGAACGAGTCGTGCACCATTGAGCTGGTTCGCAAGCACGCGGTACAGGATGTCGTTCACGAGGGTCGACTTACCCGAGCCCGAGACGCCGGTAACCGCGGTCATGACACCGAGCGGGAACGTCGCGTCAACGTTCTGGAGGTTGTTTGAGCGTGCGCCAACGACCTTGAGTTCGCGCTTCTTGTCACGCTTGCGACGCTGCTTCGGCGTCTCGATACTGCGACGGCCCGCGAGATAGTCGCCAGTCACAGACTCGCGGTTGCTCAACAATTCTGCGTAGCTGCCCGAGTGGACAACCGTGCCGCCTTCAACGCCCGCACCTGGTCCGATATCAACGATCCAGTCAGCTGCCTCGATCGTCTCTTCATCGTGCTCAACGACGATAAGGGTATTGCCGAGATCGCGTAGCTTCACGAGCGTCTCGATGAGGCGGCGGTTGTCGCGCTGGTGCAGGCCGATCGACGGCTCATCGAGCACGTACAGCACTCCGGTGAGGCCGGAGCCGATCTGCGTTGCCAGGCGAATACGCTGTGCTTCGCCGCCAGAAAGCGTTCCTGCTGCGCGTGCGAGCGTGAGGTAGCCAAGGCCGACCTCAATGAGGAAGTCAAAACGGAGGCGGATCTCACGGAGCACCTGCGCCGCAATCTTTGCCTCGCGTTCGGTCAGGGTGACCTCGTCGAAGAACTGCTTTGCGTTCGACAGACTCAGCTCAGTAACCTGCGAGATCGACTGCTCGTTGACGGTAATTGCGAGCACCTCGGGCTTCAGGCGCTGCCCTGCACACGACTGGCAGGGCACCTCGCGCAGGAACTCCTGCCAGCGATCGCGCTTCGCGTCAGACTCCGCCTCGGCGTATTGGCGCTCAATGAAGGGAATAACGCCCTCAAAACCGCTCGAATACTTCACCTCACGGCCGAAGCGGTTCTTCCACCGAACGTTCACCTTGAAGTTGTTACCGTGCAGCACCGCCTCACGCACCTCTTCATCAAGCTCGCCCCACGGGGTCTTGAGTGAGAAGTCGAGGTCGTCTGCGAGGCCGACGAGCAGCTTTTCGTAGTACTGATAGAGGCTCTTGCCCTGACTCGTCCAGGGAACGATCACGCCCTCTGCAATCGAGAGAGCCGGATCGCCGAGCACAAGGTCTTCGTCAACTGACATGCTCGTGCCGAGACCTGAACAAGCGCCACAGGCGCCAAAAGGCGCGTTGAACGAGAATGTGCGGGGCTCGATCTCGGTGAGCTGCACGGGATGTTGGTTCGGGCAGCTGAGCTTCTCCGAGAAGAGCTGCACTCGGTCGTCGCTCCCCTTGTCGCGATCAACATATTCAATCGCGACGATGCCACCAGCGAGACGCAACGCGGTCTCGAGTGAGTCGGTGAGGCGGCCGAGAACGTCAGGCGTCGCCACGAGACGGTCAATGACGACAGAGATGTCGTGCTTGACCTGCTTCTTGAGCTTGGGTGGCTCGGAAAGCTGAATCATCTCGCCATCAACGATCGCGCGTGAGTAGCCGCCAGCAGCGAGCTCCTGGAAGAGGTCGACAAATTCGCCCTTCTTCTTGCTCACGACGGGAGCGAGCACCTGGTAGCGGGTACGCTCTTCAAGCTCCATGAGGCGGTCGGCGATCTGCTGCACCGTTTGTGCCTGGATAGCTTCGCCACACTGCGCACAGTGCGGGATGCCAACGCGCGCCCAGAGTAGACGCATGTAGTCATAAATCTCGGTGATCGTGCCGACGGTCGAACGCGGGTTGCGGTTTGTTGACTTTTGGTCGATCGAAACCGCGGGGCTCAGGCCCTCGATGAAGTCAACGTCTGGGCGGTCAACCTGGCCGAGGAACTGGCGGGCATACGCGCTCAGACTCTCAACGTAGCGGCGCTGACCCTCTGCGAAGATCGTGTCAAACGCGAGGCTGGACTTACCGCTGCCTGAAAGGCCGGTAAACACCACCATGGAGTCACGCGGAATCGACAGATCGACATTGCGGAGATTGTGGACGCGGGCACCCTTGACACTAATCTCGGCGTGCGCTGCTGAGGAGCGAATCGGGGTGCTGGGGGCAAGGTCGAAGTTCTTCGAAGTCACGGCTCTATCTTACGTTGCGAAGGGCAATAGTTCGAACATATGTGCGATTAAAATGCGCTGGGAAAGCGAGCGAGCTGTTCCTTCCAAAATGCTCGCCAACTCTCGACGTCGCTCTCGGCCGGAAGCCCCTCATGGCTCATCGTCACGATCGTCTTCGTCTCGTCCTTGACGGCAGCCGCCACTTCAAGCTTGCCGAGCCCGGTCAGGTTCGACCGCCAGAACGTTCGCTTATCGGTGCGCGAGCGGCGCGGCTCGGACCGCTCGGCCCCGAGAAAATTAGTGCTGAGCGCAGCCTTGGCCCAGAATTCGATAGCCGCATCGCGGTCCCCCACAATCGTGCGGCTCGCACTCACCCGGTACGTGCCGTCTGCCGACTGGCCCGGGCGTCGAATGCCCACGTGCTGCTCGAACGCGATCGTCGCCATCTGCGCCCACCACTCCGGATTCTCAAGCGCGGCTGGCATTCGAGCAAGTGCGACTGTCGCAATCTCGCCATGGCTGAGTGATGCGGCATTCGCGGCCGCAAACAGCTCGAGCCATTCCGGCCAGGTCACATTTGATGCGCGCTCGAGGGCGGGGATGTTCGCCCCGCGGGTGGCGTTCGTAGCTGCGGTCATCGGTGCTCCGTTGTTTCCTGATCGTTTGAGTGGGCGCGGATCGTCAGGCCTAGAGGTGGCCCGCCTCATCCATGCTCCGCAGCTCACGCTTGAGCTCAGTGAGCTCATCACGCAGGCGCGCGGCGAGCTCGAACTTGAGTTCCTCTGCTGCGAGCAGCATCTGCTCGGTGAGTTCGCTGATGAGTTCTTCGAGTTTCGCCGCACCCTCGGAAGCGATTGCGCCGGCGCGGGCCGCAGCCTTGCCCTTCGCTTTCTGCGCCGACCCACCCTTGCGCTGTGCGTGTGCGCCAGAGCGCGAGAGCACATCTTCGGTGTCGGCCGCCTCACGGTTGAGCATCTCGGTGATGTCACCGATCTTCTTCCGGAGGGGCTGCGGGTCGATGCCATGCTCGGTGTTGTATGCGACCTGAATCTCACGGCGGCGATTAGTCTCTTCGATCGCCTCCTGCATCGAACGCGTAATCTTGTCGGCGTACATGTGTACCTGACCCGAGACGTTACGTGCCGCACGACCAATGGTCTGAATGAGTGACGTCGAGGAGCGCAGGAAGCCCTCTTTGTCTGCGTCAAGAATCGAAACGAGCGACACCTCGGGAAGGTCAAGGCCCTCTCGCAGCAGGTTAATGCCGATCAATACGTCGTACACGCCAGCGCGCAGCTCCGTAAGTAGCTCGACGCGGCGCAGCGTATCGACGTCTGAGTGCAGGTAGCGAACGCGAACGCCCGCCTCCTCCATGAATGTGGTCAGCTGCTCAGCCATCTTCTTGGTGAGGGTCGTGACGAGCACGCGCTCATCACGCTCAGCGCGTGCGCGCACCTCTTCGAGAAGGTCGTCGATCTGACCTTCGGAGGGCTTCACGACGATCTCAGGGTCGATCAGGCCTGTCGGGCGGATGATCTGCTCGACGATGCCGTCTGCGCGTTCCATCTCATACTTACCCGGCGTTGCCGACAGGTAAATCGTCTGGCCGACGCGCTCCTTGAACTCTGCGAACTTCAGCGGCCGGTTGTCGAGCGCACTCGGCAGGCGGAAGCCGTGGTCAACGAGCGTGCGCTTACGCGAAGCGTCACCCTCGTACATTGCGCCGATCTGCGGCACGGTCACGTGCGACTCGTCGATGACGACGAGGAAGTCGTCCGGGAAGTAGTCGAGCAGACAGTGTGGCGCCTCCCCTGGCTTGCGCCCATCAATGTGCAGCGAATAGTTCTCGATGCCTGAGCAGAAACCGATCTGCTCCATCATCTCGAGGTCAAACGTCGTGCGCATGCGAAGACGCTGCTCTTCAACAAGCTTGTTCTGGCGCTTGAGCTCGGCGAGACGCTCGTCGAGCTCGGTCGCGATCGTGCCCATCGCGCGGTTCATGACGTCGCGGCTAGCAACGTAGTGCGAGCCAGGGAACACCGAAACAGTCTCAACCTGCTTGATGACGTCGCCCGTGAGTGGATGGAGATAGTAAAGCGCCTCGATCTCGTCACCGAAGAACTCAATGCGAATCGCGAGCTCCTCATACATCGGGATGATTTCGACAGTGTCGCCGCGCACGCGGAAGTTGCCACGCACGAACTCGATGTCGTTGCGCTGATACTGCATGTCGACAAAGCGACGCAGCAGCACATCGCGGTCGAGGCGGTCGCCCACTACGAGCGGCACCATCGCCTCGTAATACTCTTCAGGCTTGCCAAGGCCATAGATGCACGAGACCGTCGAAACTACGATCACGTCTCGCCGAGACAACAGCGCGTTCGTTGTTGAGTGGCGCAGGCGCTCAACCTCGGCGTTCACCGAGGAGTCCTTCTCAATGAAGGTGTCTGTCTGCGGAACGTACGCCTCAGGCTGGTAGTAGTCGTAGTAACTCACGAAGTACTCGACCGCGTTGTTTGGGAAAAGTTCACGGAACTCACTCGCTAGCTGTGCAGCCAGCGTCTTGTTGTGCGCGAGGACGAGCGTCGGACGCTGCACGGCCTCGACCAGCCAGGCCGTGGTCGCCGACTTACCGGTGCCGGTTGCGCCGAGCAGTACGACGTCAGTCTCGCCAGCGTTAATGCGCGCAGCAAGCTCTTCGATCGCCTTCGGCTGATCGCCGCTCGGCTCGTATTCCGAGATGACCTCAAAAGGCCGAACACTGCGCGTGGTTTCCATGTTTCTCACCCTACCTTTTGCCACCGACATTCGACCGTGAAGTGGCCAATTCGCAAGCCAGCTGAAGCACGCCCATCGCGAACAACTCATCATTACAGGTGGTAACGATCACCCCACACCAACACTTCCCAAACACGCCCGAGGGAGCCACGATCCGCCATATGACAGGTCAATCACCCCACTACCAAAGTGGCAACGCGTTCATTACACCACCTCACAAAGTGCTAGCGTAAAGGCGTGAACCCGACCCTGCTCGACCGACTGCTCGCTATCAGCACACTTTTCAAGCGAAACGAGCACCGTTCACTCAAGGGCACGTCACTGACGGCTGCCAGAATCCAGGCGATGCAGACGCTGTTCCACGCGGGTCCGTCGTCCCAGCAGGCGCTCGCCCGGGCGATGGGCATCACCCCGCGCAGCATTTCGTCATTGATTGACGGCTTGGTGGAATCTGGTTACGCGATCCGCGCCGCCGACCCACACGACCGCCGTGCGGTACTCGTCACCCTTACGCCAATGGCGCATCAAGAAATGCGGGTGCGCCAGCTGGCGCACGCCGAGGTCTCTCGCGAGCTGGTCCGCGCCATCGCGCCAGAGGACCGGGCCGCGTTCGATCGCGGACTCAACGCGGTGTTCCGTAAGTACGACGAGATCGTGCGCCGAGGCTAGTTAGCTCGCGGTCGGCTCACTTGCCGTTTCCGCAACCGGCTCCACGACGGGCACATACATCACGACGTGCAGATCGGTCGCGTCTGACGGCACCAGGCGATGATGCTCGAATACTCGCACGCCAGCTTCCGGGTGCACAAATGTGCGCAACCGAGACTTGAAGCGCTCGACGCTTTGCTCTGCCCACTGCCGCTTGAAGTCTTCACTCTGCGCGAGCAGACGTTCGACGACCTCGCGGTGGCCTTCTGAGCTCAGGCGCGCACCGGACTCTGCACGGAACTCGGCCATGAATGCGCGGCTATCGCTCTCCCAATCGGGGAGCATTTCTCGCAGGCGCGGATCGGTATACACGAGGCCAAGCAGGTTGCGTTCCGCAGTGGGGAGCGTCGCAATGGGGCCGTATAGCCATTCGTAACCTTGGTTCCAGCCGAGAATGTCCCACGCCGACGACACGATGAACGCCGGGTAATCGAGCGAGTCGATCAGTCGCTGCAGATGCGCTGGCGCCATCTTGTGCTCGACTACAGAAAAGTCTGCGTTCGGCCCAGCGAGCGCAAACACGTACTCCGCCTCAGAAGAAGTGAGCTGCAGCACGCGAGCGACTGCCGCGAGCACCTGACGTGAGGCGTTAATGTCGCGACCCTGTTCGAGCCAGGTGTACCAGCTGACGCTCATGCCGGCGAGAATCGCTACTTCCTCGCGACTCAGGCCAGAGGAAGAGCGGCGCGTGCCGCCGAGCAGGCCGAGGCCAGCTCGATCCACGCCCTTGCGTTTCGTGGCAAGGAACTCACCGAGCTGGACACCACGCGGGGTACGGGGACGAATCATGCATTCATAGTACCAGGAGTACTAGTAGTAACTCTGTTCGCGCCCCGACCTCCCACCTGGAAAAAGGGGTGGATAATATGAGTTATGGTCGCCTATCGCTCATTTACTGTTACCCATGGCCGCAACATGGCTGGCGCTCGTGCGCTCTTCCGTGCAGCCGGCGTTCCCGGCGCCGATCTTGGCCGCAAGCCCATCATCGCCGTGGCAAACTCGTTCACCGAGTTCGTCCCCGGCCACACCCATCTCGCACCCGTCGGTCGCATCGTCTCTGAGGCGATCACCCGCGCAGGTGGCATCCCCCGAGAGTTCAATACCATTGCTGTCGATGACGGCATCGCAATGGGCCACGGCGGCATGCTGTACTCGCTTCCCTCGCGTGACATCATTGCTGATTCGGTCGAGTACATGGCGAATGCACACTGCGCTGACGCACTTATCTGCATCTCGAACTGTGACAAGATCACCCCGGGCATGCTCCTCGCAGCGCTGCGTCTGAACATCCCCGTCGTGTTCGTGTCGGGCGGCCCTATGGAGTCGGGTCGCGCGACGCTCGCGAACGGCATGGTTCGCACCCTTGATCTCGTTGACGCGATCTCTGAGGCAGTGAACGAGAACGTTTCTGACGAAGATCTCCAGAAGATCGAGGAGTCGGCGTGCCCGACCTGTGGTTCGTGCTCAGGCATGTTCACCGCAAACTCGATGAACTGCCTCGTTGAGGCAATCGGTCTCGCACTGCCGGGCAACGGCTCGACCCTCGCGACCCACACCGCACGCCGCGCACTCTACGAAGAAGCAGGCGAGCTCATCGTGGACATCACCAAGCGCTACTACGAGGAAGACGACGCAAGCGTTCTCCCCCGCAACATCGCAACCCAGGCTGCCTTCGAGAACGCAATGGCGCTCGATATTGCAATGGGCGGATCGACGAACACGATTCTTCACCTCCTCGCCGCGGCGCACGAAGCTGGCGTCGACTTCGGCTTGGAAGAGATCGATGCGGTTTCGCGTCGCGTCCCCTGCCTCGCGAAGGTCGCCCCGAATGTTGCGAACGGTAAGACCTACTACATGGAGGATGTGCACCGCGCAGGTGGCATTCCCGCGCTCCTCGGTGAGCTCCGCCGCGGCGGCATGCTCAACGACGAGGTCCACACCGTACACGCGAAGACCCTCGGCGAGTGGCTCGACGAGTGGGACGTGCGTGGTGGCAAGGCTTCGGAGAAGGCATTCGAGCTGTGGCACGCTGCTCCCGGTGGTGTTCGCTCGTCGACCGCGTTCTCGCAGTCGGAGCGCTGGCGCGAGCTTGACCTCAACCAGGAGGGTGGCTGCATCCACTCGGTTGAGCACGCATACTCGAAGGACGGCGGCCTGGCTGTGCTCCGCGGCAACATCGCCGTTGATGGCGCAGTGGTGAAGACCGCTGGTGTTGACGAGTCGATCTGGACGTTCTCTGGCCCCGCAGTTGTCTGCGAGTCGCAGGACGAGGCTGTTGAGAAGATCCTCAACAAGCAGGTCGTCGAGGGTGACGTCGTTGTGATCCGCTACGAGGGCCCTAAGGGCGGCCCCGGTATGCAGGAGATGCTCTACCCAACTTCGTTCCTCAAGGGACGCGGTCTCGGCAAGGCGTGCGCGCTCATCACCGACGGTCGCTTCTCGGGCGGCACCTCGGGCCTCTCGATCGGCCACGTCTCCCCCGAGGCGGCTCGTGGCGGCGTCATCGCTCTGGTTGAGGACGGCGACATCATCAAGATCGACATCCCGACCCGTGAGCTCACGCTCGATGTGCCCCAGGATGAGCTCGATCGCCGTCGCGCAGAGCTCGAGGCAAACGGCGGCTACAAGCCGAAGAACCGTATCCGTCCCGTGACCGATGCGCTGCGTGCCTACGCTGCGTTCGCACAGTCGGCAGACAAGGGCGCGGTCCGCGTCATTCCCGAAGACGTCTAAGTCTTCGCTGCAATGCCGAAGGGCTGGCGCTGATCCAATTGCGGATCGGCGCCAGCCCTTCAGTGTGTGCTGGTGAGTACTCGCTTATGCGAACCAGAGACCCAGCTCGCGCTCTGCGGAGAGCGTCGAGTCAGAGCCGTGCACGAGGTTCTGCTGCACTTTGAGGCCCCAGTCGCGGCCGAGATCACCACGGATGGTGCCGGGAGCTGCGGTCGTGGGATCGGTTGCGCCTGCGAGCGAACGGAAGCCCTCGATGACGCGCTCGCCTTCCGCCTTGATGGCAACAATGGGACCCGAGAGCATGAACTCAAGGAGCGGCTCGTAGAACGGCTTGCCCTCGTGCTCGGCGTAGTGCTGCGCAAGGAGTTCGCGATCTGCGTTCACGAAGCGGATGTCTGCGAGGGTGTAGCCCTTTGCCTCAATGCGGCGGAGAATCTCACCGGTCAAGCCACGAGCGACGCCGTCGGGCTTCACGAGGATGAGAGTTGCTTCTACGGACATGCATGCTCCATTCAAATGTAATGCTGCGGGGGTGTCCCCCGGCGTTCAGTGTATCCGAGCGAACTCGGCAAATATGTTAGCGGCCCATTGCCGCGAAGTGCGCGATGCGACCGCGGTCGATCTGCGCCCCCTTGATCATGCAGTACACCCAGAGTGCAGTAAACAGCAGACCAACGATGAGCGCCATCGGCAGGATGAATGCGCACAGCAGCATGAGCGCGTGTGCAATCCAGCCGACGATGATACCGACGCGACCGATCCGCATCGTCCCGAGACCGATGATCTGGACGAGCGCGAGGCCGCCGCCGATGTAGAGGCCGAGTTCGCGCGGCTCGAGCAGGCCGAGACCGAAGATGGCCAGGCCAATGAGAACAACGATGATCAGCTCGAAGCCGAGCACGATCGAACCCAGTGCCTTCTGCGTCTTGGCCGCATCGTCGGTACGGCCCGCGCCGGAAATACGCATCGCCGAGTTGTGGGCGAGCGTCTCCGACGGAGACATCTTGAATTCTTCTTCGGAATTGGCGTTCTGGTGGCTCACGCGATGCCCCAATCTTCCCGATGCGAAAGCGCGAGTGCCTGACCCGCGAGTACGACCGAGCCAACAATGAGCACTGCGCGGCCGTCTTCCTCAGCTGCCCACTGGTGTGCCTCAGCGACTGCGTCTTCAAACACATCGACCGTGAGGACAGGCGTTTCAGGTATAGCTTCTTCAGCGAGCTCCGCGATGCGATCCGCCTCAAGCGAGCGAGGCGAATCTACCGCGGTCGCGTACACACGGTGTGCGATCGGTGCGAGCGTGCGAAGCAGGCCAGCGGCATCCTTCTCCCCCAGCACGCCAACAACGACGGCAAGCTCGGAGAACGAGAAGGACTCGGTGACCGCACGCACGAGCGCCTCGGCACCGTGCGGGTTGTGTGCCGCGTCGACATAGGTGACGGGCTCCTTCGAGATGAGCTGCAGGCGGCCCGGCGACGTGAAGTGACCGAGACCCTCCTCAAGTACCTCGTCAGGGATCGGGCGCTCAGCGCCGAAGAACGCCTCAACCGCAGCGATTGCGAGCGAGGTGTTCGCCGCCTGGTGGTGTCCGAAGAGCGGCACGAACGCAGGCTCGTACGCGTGACCGGTGATGCCAACGAAATCGACCTGGCGGCCACCGACTGCGAGACGATCCTCACCAATCGAGAAGTCAGTGCCAGCCACGTAGAGCTTCGCATCGTGGGCGACAGCGGCAGCGGCGATCTCGGCGAGTGCCGAGTCGTCCTGTGCCGCGCTCACGACGGTCGCACCCTGCTTGATGATGCCAGACTTCGTCTTTGCGATCTTGGCGATCGTGTCGCCGAGAATCTCGGTGTGATCGAGGCCGATTGGTGTGAAAACGGCGACGGTTGCGTCGACGATGTTCGTCGCGTCCCACTCGCCACCCATGCCAACCTCGATGACGGCAACATCAACGGGGGCGTCAGCGAAGACCGCGAAGCCGAGCACGACGAGCGCCTCAAAGAAGGTGATCTTCGGCTCGTTCTTCGCTGCAAGCTCAGCGTCAACGACCGACAGCGGCAGCTGTAGCTCGTCCCAGATCGACTCGAGCAGTTCAGCGTCGATGGGCTGGCCATCGATCTGGAAGCGCTCGGTGAAGTCGATGAGGTGCGGGCTCGTGAAGAGACCTGAACGCACGCCGTGCGCGCTGAGCAGCGTCTGAATGGCGCGGCTCGTCGAGGTCTTACCGTTGGTGCCAGCGACCTGGATCACCGGGTACTGGAGCTGGGGTGAACCCGCGAGCTCCGCCAGCCGGCGAACCGGCCCGAGTCGAGGCTCGGGCACGGCTTCGCCGGTGCGTTCGAGGAGCGCAGCATAGATGCGCTCGCTCGGGGTCAGGTTCTGTGAGATCGCGCTCATGCTCCGGCCTCGGTTGCGCGACGGACGCTCACGCGGATCTCGCCACGGTTCGCGTACTTATCTGCTTCAACGGTCTCGGTGTGCTCGAACTCGCCAGCGAAGCGGCCGTCAGCCAACGAGCTCGAAGCGAGCGCCGCGGTGTCGTCCGAACCGAGCGAGTACGCGACGCTGAGGGTGTCGTCAGCGACGGCAACGGCAACGAATGCGCTCGTGACGTCCGCGAGGTCTTCAGCCGAGGCGAACCAGAGTTCAAGCTCAATGCGATCGCTGATCTCGAAGCCAGCGTTCTTACGTGCTTCCTGTACCGCGCGGGTGACGTCACGCGTGAGGCCCTCTGCGAGGAGCTCGGGAGTGAGGTCGGTCGCGAGCAGCACGAAGCCGCCGGTGGGCAGCAGGCCGAGTGCGCGGCCAGCAGCTGCTGCGCCATCTGCGGTGAGGGTGAGCTCGTACTCGCCCTCGACCAGCTCGATGCCGCCAGCGGTGACCACACCGTTGACCTCTGACCAGTCGCCCGACTTTGCGCCCTTGATCGCCTGCTGCACGCTCTTGCCAATGCGCGGGCCAGCTGCACGTGCGTTGACTGCGAGCGAGTGCACGATGCCGTACTCGGCAGCGCTCTCGGGCTTCTGCTCAACGATGCTGACCGACTTCACGTTCAGCTCGTCGCGCAGGATGTCCGCGAAGGGCTCGATGCCGGCGGGCTGGTCGGTCACGACCGTGAGCTCGGCGAGCGGCAGGCGCACGCGGAGGCCGTTTGCCTTTCGCAACGCGAGCGCCGACGAGGTGACCTGGCGGATCTCGTCCATCGCAGCAACGAGAGACTCGTTGTTCGGGAAGACCGAAGCGTCGGGCCAGTCGGTGAGGTGCACCGAGCGACCGCCGGTGAGGCCGCGCCAGATCTCCTCGGTAACGAGCGGTGCCATGGGAGCCGCGATGCGAGTCAGGGTCTCGAGGACAGTGAAGAGCGTGTTGAACGCCTGCTGGTTCTCGGGCTTACCGTTCTCGCCGTTGACACCCTCCCAGAAACGGTCGCGCGAGCGACGCACGAACCAGTTCGTGAGGACCTCTGCGAAGTCGCGCAGCGACTCGGCAGCCGAGGTGGTGTCAAGGTTCTCGAGGTGAGCCTCAACCGAGCGCACGAGGTCGCCGGTCTTCGACAGGATGTACTGATCGAGCGGATCGGTCGAATCAACGCTCAACTGTGCGTCGACGCCGTCGGCGTTTGCGTAGAGGCTGAAGAAGTACCAGGTGTTCCAGAGCGGCAGGATGAACTGACGCACGCCCTCGCGGATGCCCTCTTCGGTCACGATGAGGTTGCCGCCGCGCACGACTGGCGATGCCATGAGGAACCAGCGCATCGCGTCGGAACCGTCACGGTTGAACACGTCGTTCACGTCTGGGTAGTTGCGGAGGCTCTTCGACATCTTGTTGCCGTCAGAACCGAGCACGATGCCGTGGCTGATGACGCTCTTGAACGCGGGGCGGTCGAAGAGAGCCGTCGCGAGGACGTGCATGACGTAGAACCAGCCACGGGTCTGGCCGATGTACTCCACGATGAAGTCTGCGGGCTGCGTCGCGTCGAACCACTCGCGGTTCTCGAACGGGTAGTGCGCCTGCGCGAACGGCATCGAGCCCGAGTCGAACCAGACGTCGAAGACGTCTTCGATGCGGCGCATGGTCGACTTGCCGCTGGGGTCGTCCGGATTCGGACGTGTCAGCGAGTCAATGTATGGGCGGTGCAGATCAACTTCACCGTCGTCGTTCACGGGGAGCGTGCCGAAGTCGGCCTTGATCTCCTCGAGCGAGCCATAGACATCGACGCGCGGGAAGTCGGGGTTGTCGCTCTTCCACACGGGAATCGGGCTGCCCCAGTAGCGGTTACGGCTGACCGACCAGTCGCGTGCGCCCTCAAGCCACTTGCCGAACTGACCGTGCTTGACGTTGCCGGGAACCCAGGTGATCTGCTCGTTGTTCTCGAGCATGCGCTCCTTGATCGGGCCAACGCTGACAAACCAGCTCGATACGGCGCGGTAGATCAGTGGGTTGCGGCAGCGCCAGCAGTGCGGGTAGGAGTGCTCGTACGAGCGCTCGCGCAGCAGGCGACCCTGTTCCTTCACGAGGCGGATCAGCGGACGGTTCGCATCCTGCCACAGCTCGCCGGCGACGTCGGTCACCGCCGCAATGAAGCGACCGCCCTCGTCAACGCTGAGAATCGGGGGCATGCCAGCCTCGCCGGTGATGCGCATATCGTCCTCACCGTAAGCAGGAGCCTGGTGGACGATGCCGGTGCCGTCGGTCGTCGAGACGTAGTCGTCAACGAGGATGCGCCAGTAGTTTTCGGTGCCCCACTTCTCAGTGTCAGCAAAGTAGTCAAAGAGCGGCTCGAATTCGACGTTTTCGAGATCCGCGCCCGTCACGGTCTTGGTGACTGCGGCCAGTGCGTCCTCGGCCGATTCGTACCCCAGCTCCTTGACGTGAGCTGCAACAAGATCGGTCGCGAGCATGTAGCTCGCGACGCCGGTCTCGCCACCGTCAGCGGCGCCGAGCGGGCCAGCGGGCACGATCGCATACGCGATCTCCGGGCCAACTGCGAGCGCAGCGTTCGTGGGAAGGGTCCAGGGAGTCGTCGTCCACGCGAGCGCGCGCACGCCGGTGAGGCCGAGCGACGCCGCCTTTTCGCCCTGCAGTGGGAAGGTGACGGTCACCGACGGGTCCTGACGCATCTGGTAGACGTCGTCATCCATGCGCAGCTCGTGGTTCGACAGCGGGGTCTCATCACGCCAGCAGTATGGGAGCACGCGGTGGCCCTCGTACGCGAGGCCCTTTTCGTGCAGCTGCTTGAACGCCCACAGGACGCTCTCCATGAACGGCAGGTTGAGCGTCTTGTAATCGTTCTCGAAGTCCACCCAGCGCGCCTGGCGGGTGACGTAGGTCTCCCACTCACCGGTGTAGTGCAGGACCGACTCGCGAGCCTTCTTATTGAAGACGTCGATGCCCATGGCCTCGATCTCGCTCTTCTCGGTAATACCGAGCTGCTTCATGACCTCGAGCTCAGCGGGCAGGCCGTGCGTGTCCCAGCCGAATCGGCGTTCTACCTTCTTGCCACGCATGGTCTGGAAGCGCGGGAACACGTCCTTCGCGTAGCCGGTCAGCAGGTGACCGTAGTGCGGCAGACCGTTTGCGAAGGGAGGGCCGTCGTTAAAGATCCACTCTTCTGCGCCTTCACGCTGGCGGATCGATTCCAAGAACGTATCGTCGTTCTTCCAGAACGCGAGCACCTGCTCTTCGAGCGAGGGGAAGTTCGGCGACGGCACGACGCCAAAACTTGCGCCATTCTGGGTTGCTGCATCGCCCGCGTTGGTGGGCTGCTTGGGGTAAGCCATGTGGCTCCTTCGGTCGAACGTCATCACGTATCGTGCCGGGACGAGCGGCAAGTCGCACTGACTCGCTACCCGCGGTACCACCCCGCTTGCTGACCTGCGCCCTAATTGAATAGGGTGCGGATCGCGCCACTTCATTCGGCGTAACGTGCCGTTGCCCGTTCGGTTCTACTGGGGCTTCTGACTCTCGCCAGCCACCCGTTCTTCCGAAGACTCCCCGGTGATAGCCGGATCAAAGTCGTATGACCCACATACTACCAGTGCGCGACACTGCGTGGGCTGCACACTCACTGACACTTTCCGAAGCTAGACTGGAGTGGTTTACACCTTCAGGCACCAGTGCACCCATCTCGCGGTGTGCGACTACGCGGTGCCGCCCATACTGAATCGGAGCCCCTCAATGAGTGCTATCCCTGACAAGCCGAAACTCGAAGGCCTTGAAGAGAAGTGGGGCCAGGTCTGGGAAGAGCAGGGTACCTACGCATTCTCGCGTGAGGGCGCGGATCGCGACGACGTCTACAGCATCGACACCCCGCCGCCCACCGCGTCGGGCTCGCTGCACGTCGGCCACGTGTTCTCGTACACCCACACCGACACCGTTGCGCGCTACAAGCGCATGCAGGGTAAGCGCGTCTTCTACCCGATGGGCTGGGACGACAACGGCCTCCCCACCGAGCGTCGCGTTCAGAACTACTATGGCGTGCGCTGCGATCCGTCACTCCCTTACGTCGAGGGCTTCGTTCCCCCGCACGACGGCGGCGAAGGCAAGAGCATCAAGGCAGCTGACCAGCAGCCGATCTCGCGTCGTAACTTCATCGAGCTCTGCGAGAAGCTGACCGTCGAAGACGAGAAGCAGTTCGAAGATCTCTGGCGCACCCTCGGCCTCTCGGTCGACTGGAAGCAGACCTACCGCACGATTGGCGCAGACTCGCTCCGCGCATCGCAGCTCGCATTCCTCCGCAACGTTGAGCGTGGCGAGGCGTACCAGGCACAGGCTCCGACGCTCTGGGACGTTACCTTCCGCACCGCAGTTGCGCAGGCAGAGCTCGAAGACCGCGAGCAGCCCAGTGCGTACCACCAGCTTGCGTTCCACCCGGTTGACGGCGGCGATGACATCCTCATCGATACCACTCGTCCCGAGCTGCTCGCAGCGTGTGTCGCACTCGTTGCGCACCCCGACGACGAGCGTTTCAAGGACCGCCTCGGTTCACTCGTGCGTACCCCGCTCTTCGACGTTGAGGTCCCGATCCTCGCGCACCACCTCGCGCAGCCCGACAAGGGCACGGGCATCGCGATGATCTGTACCTTCGGCGACGTCACCGACGTGATTTGGTGGCGCGAGCTCAGCCTCCCGAACCGTGCGATCCTTGGCTTCGACGGCCGCATCATCTCGGAGGCTCCCGAGGTCATCACCTCGGAGCGTGGCCGCGAGCTATACGCACAGATCGCAGGCAAGACCGTCTTCAGCGCGAAGGCAGCAATCGTTGAGGCTGCACAGGCTTCGGGCGAACTCGTCGGCGAGATCCGCAAGATCAACCACCCCGTCAAGTTCTTCGAAAAGGGTGACAAGCCCCTCGAAATCGTTTCGACCCGCCAGTGGTACATCAAGAACGGCGCAAAGGACGAAGCGCTCCGTGAGCGCCTGCTCGCACACGGCAAGGAACTCGACTGGCACCCCGACTTCATGCGCGTGCGCTACGAGAACTGGGTAGAGGGCCTCTCGGGCGACTGGCTCATCTCGCGCCAGCGCTTCTTCGGCGTCCCGATCCCCGTTTGGTACCCCATTGACGGCGACGGCAACCCCGTCTTCGACAAGCCCATCCTGCCGACGACCGATCAGCTCCCCGTTGATCCCTCGACCGACATCCCTGCTGGTTACACCGCTGAGCAGCGCGGCCAGGCCGGCGGTTTCCAGGGCGAAGTTGACGTCATGGACACCTGGGCGACCTCGTCGCTCACCCCGCACCTCGCTGGCGGCTGGGAGCGCGACGAGGAGCTGTACAAGCTCGTCTTCCCGTTCGACCTTCGCCCCCAGGGCCAGGACATCATCCGCACCTGGCTGTTCTCGACCCTGCTCCGCTCGGAGCTTGAGTCGGGCGAGCTCCCCTGGAAGAACGCAGGCATCTCGGGCTGGATCCTCGATCCCGACCGTAAGAAGATGTCGAAGTCGAAGGGCAACGTAGTTACCCCGGCAGGCATGCTCGAGCAGCACGGCTCGGACGCGGTTCGCTACTGGGCTGCTTCGGCAAAGCTTGGCACCGACGCATCGTTCGATCCGCAGAACCCGACGCAGATCAAGATTGGTCGCCGTCTGGCGATCAAACTGCTCAACGCAGCGAAGTTCACGCTCGGCTTCGATGCTTCGAGCGCCGGCCAGGTTACCGAGGCACTCGATCGTTCGATGCTCGCGGGCCTCGCTCGCGTCATCGAGCAGGCAACTCGTTCGTTCGAGACTTACGATCACCAGCGTGCACTCGAGATCACCGAGTCGTACTTCTGGACCTTCTGCGACGACTACCTCGAGCTCGTCAAGGACCGCGCACACGCAGGCACCGGCCAGGCTCAGGCTTCGGCAGTGACCGCGCTTCGCGAGGCGCTCTCGGTCTTCGTTCGTCTACTCGCACCGTTCATCCCCTTCGCTACCGAAGAGGTTTGGTCGTGGTTCGCTGAGGGTTCGGTACACCAGGCTTCGTGGCCCGTTGCATCGGAGCTCGCAGAGTTCATCGGCGAAGACGCAGACATCGACCTGCTCGATCTCGTCGGCACCGCGCTCATCGGCATCCGTGGCGCAAAGTCTGAGGCGAAGGTTTCGCAGCGCACCCAGGCAACGCTCGCAGTTGTCCAGGCGCCCGCTGCCCTGCAAGAGCGTCTCGTGCTCGCAGCAGAGGACCTCGCTGGCGTTGGTCGCATCACCGAGCTTCGCATCGAAGCTGCAGACGTCGATGGCGTCGTAGTAGCTGAGATCAACCTCGAGACCGCAGAGTAACGATCATGCAGTTGGGGGCACGCTGGCAGGTTGGCAACGACCCGCACCGCAGTGTGCCCCCAGCCTTGTTCGACACTATTGCTACGTGCGAGCAGGCTCACCCATCCGCGCGTGCATGGACCCTTACATGGCTTGAGGGTCGACCACGTCTGGCGCTCGATGACCTCGCTGAGATTTCCGTCGACCAGCAAGGCGCTGTGCGGGTAAAAGAACTCACCGCGTTGGCTTCCAATGCGAAAGACGTGCTTGGCGAAGAATCGTCCCTGTCATCGTATGATGATGACGAAGACGATGATGATGACTGGCTACTGGGAGGCTAATCATGCAGATCAACTTCATTCACAGCCGCAATTCAGCGCACAGTATTCGTCGCGCGCTCGCGGTGGTAGCTGCTGGCACAATCGCATTCGGTGTGTTGACGGGCTGTGCTCCCGAACCCGAGATCCCGACGCCAGACGAAATCACCACTCAGACAGATGAAGAGACGAAGTGGCCGGAGCTTGACAAAGAACCGGAAAAGGCGACCGTTCTTCCCGCTGATTTCCCTGATGCATTCCCGGTGCCAGAGGGCGTAGAGATTTACGATGTTGGGTCTCGAGACGACGGAAGTTGGTACTTGGTGCTTCGAGCACCAACCGCGGCCGAAGCTGATGCGCTCTGGCAGCAAATCATTGCTGCCGGAAACTTCGAAGCAGCCGACGCTGTGGAAACCGTCGAGGGCGGCACCTCTGCAACCCTCACCTCAGAGAAGGCGAACGTTGCCGCGATGAGCCTCCCCCAAGAGGATGGCTCAGTGCTGATGAACTATGACATCAGCGTATTCACGTTGATGCCGTAAGCCCCAGAGGTTTCCTGCGTTCAACCTCAGTTTTCCTGCAGCCAATTTCGTAGGTTGGACCCTGCGGACCTCAGAATGACAGGAGGCGGCGGGGCCGCCACTGCCCAGCTCTCCCCCGGCTTCGCCAGGAACGATCCTCCGTGAACTGCACGCGAGGAAAAAAGAGGCTGAAGAACGTCGGCCGGAGAAATGCGGAGCTGTTACGCACTCTCCCGCGCGTTGGCTTCGTATACGTAGGTAGGTTCTGCGTCGTCTTCAATCGTGGCGCGAGTGACAATGACTCGTGAGATGTCTTCTTCCGAAGGCACGTTAAACATGACTGGGCCGAGCACTGATTCGAGAATCGCGCGGAGGCCACGAGCACCGGTTTGACGTGAGACTGCGAGCTCGGCGATTGCTGAAAGTGCGTCTGGCTCGAACTCGAGCTTGACGCCGTCCATCTCGAAGATGCGCTGGTATTGCTTCACCAGCGCGTTCTTCGGTTCGACAAGAATTCGCGTGAGGGCATCTACATCGAGCGGGTCGACCGTCGCGACCACAGGAAGACGACCGATGAACTCGGGGATAAGACCAAACTTGTGGAGATCTTCGGGCAGCACTTCTGAGAAGAGCTCCTGCTCATTCTGCTTCGCCGCAACAGGAGCGCCGAAGCCGATGCCGCCCTTGCCGAGACGCGAGGCGATAATCTCTTCGAGGCCGGCAAATGCGCCGGCAACAATGAAGAGGACATTCGTGGTATCGAGCTGCAGCATCTCCTGATTGGGGTGCTTACGGCCACCCTGCGGCGGAATAGATGCCACGGTACCCTCAAGAATCTTGAGGAGCGCTTGCTGTACTCCCTCACCCGAAACGTCACGGGTGATAGAGGGATTCTCAGCCTTGCGAGTGATCTTATCGATCTCGTCAATGTAGATGATGCCGTGTTCAGCGCGCTGGACGTCAAAGTCTGCGGCCTGCAACAGCTTGAGAAGAATGTTCTCGACATCTTCACCGACGTAACCCGCCTCCGTCAGAGCTGTTGCGTCAGCAACAGCAAACGGAACGCCGAGCTGGCGTGCGAGCGACTGGGCGAGGTAAGTCTTGCCACAACCGGTAGGGCCAAGCATGAGAATGTTCGACTTTGCGATCTCGACCTGGTCGCCAGCAAGGTCAGTGCTCGCGAGCGAGCTCGCAGCCTTCACGCGCTTGTAGTGGTTGTACACCGCCACCGCGAGCGACTGCTTGGCACGCTCTTGGCCAATGACGTATTCGTCAAGAAACTCTGCGATCTCACGAGGCTTATGCAACGCGACATCGCTAGGTTCCGGCGCCTGCTGTTCGGACAGGCGTTCTTCGATGATCTCATTACATAGGGCCACGCATTCATCGCAGATGTAAATCTGCGGACCTGCGATTAGCTGTGCAACCTGCTTCTGCGATTTGCCGCAGAAGGAGCACTTGAGCACTTCACTGCTCTCAGTCATACGTGCCATGGCTGAGCCCCCTTAGTGATCATCGTGAGATTACCATCGAGCCTAGTCGCACCCACTGACATTTCGAGATTCCGACGGGGTCGTGTCGTGTACTTGCCACGACCCCGCCGAGCATCACTTAGGCCGAAACTGCCTGAATCGGGTTCTTTCGGCTGGTGAGCACCTGGTCAACAAGACCGTACTCGAGTGCCTCAGAAGCGCTCAGGATCTTGTCACGATCGATGTCCTGGTGCACCTGCTCGATCGAACGGTTTGAGTGCTTCGCAAGCGTCTCTTCCGTCCACTCACGCATACGCATGATCTCGCGCGCCTGGATCTCGATGTCAGAAGCCTGGCCGCCACCCTGGCCGGTAGCCGGCTGGTGAATGAGAACGCGCGCGTTCGGGAGCGCGAGGCGCTTGCCCGGCGTGCCACCCGCAAGCAGCACGGCAGCAGCTGACGCTGCTTGGCCGAGGCACACAGTCTGGATGTGCGGGCGAATGTACTGCATCGTGTCGTAGATCGCGGTCATCGCGGTGAACGAGCCACCCGGCGAGTTGATGTACATGGTGATATCACGCTCGGGATCCTGGCTTTCCAGGACAAGCAGCTGAGCCATAACGTCATCGGCCGATGCGTCATCGACCTGGACGCCCAGGAAGATGATGCGATCTTCGAAAAGCTTTGCGTAGGGGTCTTGGCGCTTAAAGCCGTATGCGGTGCGCTCCTCGAACGAGGGCAGCACGTACCGTGAGCTCGGCATCATCAGACCAGAACCGCCTGCCTGCGGAATTGAAGTGTTCATCTGTTCGTACTCCGTGTCTCTTGCGTCCGTGATTACTTGCTGGTGCCGCCGCCGCCGGAAACCTCAGCAGCAGAATCGCGGATGAAGTCCACGAAACCGTACTCGAGTGCTTCTTCAGCGGTGAACCAACGATCGCGATCGCCGTCAGCGTTGACCTGCTCGACCGTCTTCCCGGTCTGAGCCGCAGTGATAGCCGCAAGGCGCTGCTTCATCGAGTTAATGAGCTGAGCCTGGGTCTGAATATCGCTCGCGGTTCCACCAAAACCACCGTGGGGCTGGTGCAGCAGGACGCGCGCGTTGGGCGTGATATAACGCTTGCCCTTGGTGCCTGCGGTGAGCAGGAACTGGCCCATCGACGCTGCCATGCCAATGCCGACGGTAACAATGTCGTTGGGCACGAAGCTCATCGTGTCGTAGATCGCCATGCCAGCGGTGATCGAGCCACCCGGCGAGTTGATGTAGAGGTAAATATCTGCCTCGGGATCTTCAGCTGCAAGCAGCAAGATCTTGGCGCAGATCTCATTCGCCATGTCGTCTCGCACCTCTGACCCAAGCCAGATAATGCGATCCTTGAGCAGTCGGTCGAACACACTGTTCGGTGCCATCTGATCAGCCATTCGGGGCTCCATTCGTCGAGTATCTGATTCGAGGTTATCGACTCACAGCGAATCTAGCGGCTCTGTTCGCCGTAGGCGTGAGCGATAAACAGAGGAACCCCTCACCAGGCGAACTGGCGAGGGGTTCCTCAACACGATCTACGTGCAGTGAGAGAAGATTACTTCTCGTCTGCTGCTACCTCTTCGGTCGCTGCTTCTTCAGCTGCGTCCTCAGCGGGCTCGTTGTCGACAGCGGTGAACTCGGTGAGGTCGACAGCGTTGCCGTCCTTGTCGGTGACCTTTGCCTGTGCGAGTGCAATCGCGAGAGCCTTGTTACGGGTAACCTCGCCGATGATGACGCCCATCTGGTTGCCCTGGCTGATTGCCTGGAGGAACTGACCGGGCTCCATGCCGTACTGCTGTGCCGACTGGAAGATGTACTGCTGGAGTTCGTTCTGCGTGGGAACTACCTCTTCAGCGTCGACGAGTGCGTCGAGGAGGAGCTGCAGCTGGATCTGGTCCTCTGCCTGCTTGCGAACCTCTGCGCGGTGCTCGTCGTCCTCAAGACGGCCTTCGCCCTCGAGGTGGTTGTGTACCTCTTCTTCAACGAGCTCCTCAGAAACCGGGATTCCCGCCTTCTCGATGAGGGTCGAAGTGAAGATGTCGCGTGCCTGCTGGCCCTGTGCGAAGACTGCTGCGCGGCCAACCTGGTCCTTCAGGCTGTCGCGGAGCTCAGCGATGGTGTCAAACTCGCTCGCAAGCTGTGCAAAGTCATCGTTCGCCTCAGGAAGCTCGCGCTCCTTGACTGCGGTGAGGGTGAGCTCAACCTCTGCGTCCTTGCCCTCGTGCTCGCCGCCAAGCAGCTGCGAAGTGAAGGTCGTCGACTCACCAGCGGTGAGAGTCTCGATTGCCTCGTCGGTGCCGTTGAGCAGGTTGCCTGCGCCGACCTCGTACGAAACGCCGCTTGCCTGGTCAACCTCGACGCCGTCGATCTTCGCGAGAAGGTCGAGCTCGACGAAGTCGCCGGTCTTAGCGGGACGATCAGCGGTCACGAGGGTGCCGAAGCGCTCACGAAGCTTGGTGAGCTCTGCCTCAACCGCAGCCTCGTCGATCTCCGCGTTGTCAACGGTGATCTTCATGCCTGCGTACTTAGGAAGCTTGAACTCGGGGCGAACCTCGACCTCGAAGGTAAGCTCGAGGTCTGCGTCCTTAGCCTCGGGCCAGGTCACAACATCTGCGGTCGGGCGGCCCATGGGCTGCTCGCCGGACTCTTCGAGAGCCGCGCGGAAGAAATCGTCGAGCGAAGCGTTCACTGCTTCCTGAACAACTGCGTCGCGACCAACACGCTGATCGATGATCTGCGCGGGAGCCTTGCCCTTACGGAAGCCGGGGATGTTGACCTGCTCGGCAACCGTCTTGTACGCGGTCTTGAGGTACGGCGCGAGCTCGTCTGCCGTGACAGTCACGTTGAACTTGACGCGGGTCGGGGTGAGCTTCTCAGCGATCGTCTTCGGCAATTTGGCCTCTCATCGTTGTGTTAGGGCTGCGAATCGGACCGGACGGCCCTGGTCGGGGTAACAGGATTCGAACCTGCGACCTCCCGCTCCCAAAGCGGGCGCTCTAGCCAAGCTGAGCTATACCCCGTAACCCTGTGGGTTCTCGGTAGTTACGCATTGAGAAATGAGCAACCTGGGAAAGTATAGCCGATACTCCCCCTTGGAAAGCAACCCGGGTAAGTTATCCGGCGGTTCCTGGGCGTGTCATCCCGCTCTAGCGCGGGAGCAGCTCTGCCATTGCGTCGAAGAATGACTCCCAGCCCTGCAGTACTGCCGACTGCTGCTCGGGGGTAAACCCGGGAGTTTCCTGGGTGAATTTCATCAGCGTGCCACGCTCAGAACTTTCAAGATCAACAACGATAACCGCACGCGATGGGTCTGCGGGCTGATCCGTCATCGTAAGCACCAGACGTGCGCCGGGGGTGACCTCGATGAACTCACCCACCCAGTCAATGTGATTACCGTCGGGGAGTTCCATTCGCGCTCGCCATTCGCGACCTGCCTCTGCGATGTACTCCAGGTGTTCAAGTGGAACACTTACGCCTCCTCCACCGAACCAGTGCGCGAAGGACTGACCCGTCGTCCATGCGGTGAAGACCGAGGTTGGTGCAGCGTCGAACTCGCGCTGAATTTCGATTCCAGATGAGGTGATGTCGTTCATGTTGCTCTCCTTGTTCAGGCAGGCAGGTTTTGCGGTGTCGAGCCAGGCTAACAGTGACCAGGGAAGAGAAACACCCCCTGAGCGGGAATGCTCAGGGGGTGTTCAGTGGGGTTAGGCCGCGTCACCTGCTCCGATGATTGCCGCTTCGGCAACCGGGTTGCGATGCTCTGCACCAATGGGAGCAAGTCGCTTATGAGAGAAGGCCAACACCAGAATCGCAATGAGCACTGCTGTGGCCCCGACCCAGTAGGGCACCGGTGCCCCGAATGCTGCCGCAATGGGTCCGGCTACCGCTGGGGCGATCGCACCACCAATAAATCGCACCCCTGAGTAGGTCGATGACGCCACATTGCGCGGGAGGTCAGTGGCTTCCATCACCGCTTCCGTGAGCGCGGTGTTAATCACACCAAGGAGCAATCCGCTCACAACGACGACGACCACGAGTCCAGTGAGGGAGTTTACAAACACCCCGAGCAACATGAGGCACACGGTGAGGCCACCAAGCATCACGAAGAGCACGGTCGCGAGTCCGAACCGTCGTGTGAGTACCGGCGCAACCAACACGGACGTAAGTGCGAGAGCAACGCCCCAACCGAAGAAGACGAAGCCGAGCTCGTGCGCGCCGAATGATTGGGCGCCAGCGAGCTTCGCGGCCGCCTCCATCGGGTACGGGCTGTATGCCAACAGTACGAAGAAGCCGAAGTTGTAGAACACTGCAACGAGCGCGAGCGATCGGAGCGCGGGGTTGCGCAGCGCGCGGAAGCTGGAAAACAGCGAGGGCTGCTCCCCCACTGGTACCGCTACCGCTTGCGCGGCCGGCTGCTTGGGCGAATTCAGGAACACGAGGATCGCCACGAGCGCAACCGCCATCAGCGCCGCGGTGCCAAAGAACGGCCCGCGCCACGAGATGGAGCCGAGCGCACCGCCAACGAGTGGGCCAACCGCCATGCCAACACCGAGCGCAGCCTCGTACAGCACGATGGCCTGGCGTGATCCGCCAGAGGCTGCGCCAACGATTGCCGCAAGTGCGGTTGAGATGAAGAGCGCGTTACCGAGACCCCATCCCGCGCGGAACCCGATAATTGCGTCGACCGAACCAGCGGAACCGGCGAGCGCCGCGAAGATCACAACGAGGATGAGCCCGATAACGAGGGTCCAGCGAACACCGAGGCGGCCTGAGACCCAGCTTGTGAAGAGCATTGCGACGCCGGTGACAAACAGATAGCTCGTGAAGAGGAGCATGGTTTGACTGGGTGATGCGCCAAGTTCATGGCTAATCGCGGGGAGGATCGGGTCGACGAGACCGATGCCCATGAATGAGATCGCACATGCAAACGCGATTGCCCAGACGGCGGTCGGCTGTCGCCAGAGTGAAGCTTTGGGTGGAGTCTCAGTATTCGTTTTCGTTCCTTTTGCTGATGGGCACGTGTGGTTACGCGACTTCGACGATTCGGTGCATGATTTCTGCCGCCCGGAGGAGCGTCACCTGATCATCGCTGGGCAGGTCGGCAAGGTGCGGAACCAGCACGGCTGCCGCATTGGTGCGGTAGTCGGCGAGGGCCTGAGCGCCGCGTGACGTAATGGTGACCAGTGTCGCGCGTCCGTCCGTTGGATCGGGCTCGCGCGTCACCCACCCCTCGCTGCCGAGCCGCTGCATAAGCGCTGTCATGGTGGGTTGTGCGACATTTTGCTGTTGCGCGAGATCGCTCACGCGCTGCGCGCCGTGGCGCTCAAGATCGGAAAGCACTCGCCACGCATTCGAGGAATACGCCGAGCCTGACTTCTTTCCAACGACGCGCGTCAATCGCGCAGCGGAAACAATAAATTCAAGGGCGAGCGCCTCAAGCGCCTCGCGTTCAGCAGCAGAAGTTTTGGTCACAGCATGCAGTGTATCAGATTTACATAGCTTGACTATGTAAATTATCACCAGCGCACAATGCCCCGAATTCTGGGCGCGGATCACCTCGCAGCGTATGCAAATCGGCCCGCTCCACACTGAGGTGTGGAGCGGGCCGTATGTCTTGCGCGTCACCGCAGGGCGGCGTCAGTGCGAAACTATGCGAGGCGACCGGCCGCGCGAGCGCGGACGATGACTGTGTCCTCCATGTAGGCGACGGGCAACTCTTCAAGTGAAAGAACCTCGACGGTGTCAGGATCCGCGCCCGCCGCAACCGCACGCGCAATCGCGTCGTCACGCACGTGCGCGACCGCCTCCTGGCGAGTCATCTCACGCAGTGAGAACACGCGCTCGGCCTGACCGGCTACGTCCCCGAGCGCCGCACCAACTGCGTTTGCCGCGCTCGAGTGCTCGGTGCGAATGACCTCTGAAACGCCAGCGAGGGCTGTCGGCGAGATCGCGGCGCCGCCACCGACGAGCACGATGGGCACGGGTGCCGCGCTCGGCTTTATCTGATCGATTGCTTCTTCAATGACTTCGCGGATCGCCTGATCGGCAGCAGTGATGACGTCTGCTGGCAGCTCAGGAGCCTGGCCATCAGCGATCTCAAGGCGACCCACTGCAACGGCGATATCGGTTGCGGTGACGGTTGATCCGCCGAAGACGAGCGCTTCGCTCGCGATGCGGTACCCGACACTGTCGGGTCCGAGCTTCATGGGGTCGCCTGCGCCGGTGCCGTTTGCGCCGAGGCCGCGCACGATCGTGCCGCCACCGAGGCCAACCGAGAGCACGTCAGGCATCCGGAAGTTCGTGCGAATTCCACCGATCTCTGCCGCGTGCGCCGACTGACGTGGGAAACCATCGACCAGCACGCCGATGTCGGTCGTGGTACCTCCGATGTCAACGACGAGTGCGTCTGAGACTCCCGAGAGGTGCGCCGCACCGCGGATCGAGTTCGTCGGCCCACACCCGATTGTGAAGACCGGGTACTTCAGCGCGTACGCGAGACGCATGAGCGTGCCGTCGTTCTGACCGAAGTAGATGTCTGCGTCGATACCGTGCTCGGCAAGCGAGCGCTCGAAGCCGGCGGCCATGTCGCCAAGGGTGCGGATCAGCGCAGCGTTGAGAATGGTCGCGTTCTCGCGTTCGAGCAGGCCGATCGAGCCGATCTCCACCGACTTTGAGATGGGAACATCAATGATTTCCGCCACAATCTCAGCTGCGCGGTGCTCGTGCGCCGTCGCGACGGGCGAGAAGACGCCAACGATTGCGATCGCGTCAACTTTGCCTCGCATGGCTGCAGCAGCCTCACGGATTCCGGCCTCATCGAGTGCACTAATCTCGCGGCCATCAAACTCATTGCCGCCGGCGATGATGAACGACGGCCCCTCAACAGCAGCTTGCAGGTCAGCGGGCCAGCCTTCGAACGGTGGCACGGCACTCGTTGCTGGCCCACCAAGGCGGAGCACTCCAACTTTGCCGAGGCCCTTGCGCTCGACGATTGCATTCGTGCAGTGCGTGGTGCCAAGCATTGCCGAGCGCACCTCGCTACTGGGAATACTGGATGCCTCGAGCACGAGGTCAATCGCGCGGGCGACACCGTCTCCCGACTGCGCCCGAGTTGGGGTCTTTACCGATGCAATTACTCGACGCTCCGCATCGAGAACGATGGCGTCGGTGTTCGTGCCTCCGACATCGATACCAATTCGGTAGCTCATGCGTGTGCCTCCTCGGTGGTTGCTGCCATCAACGTTTCCACGGGCGTGAATTCAACCTCGTAGCCGAAGTAGCCGGGGCCAGCGGTCTCGATGCCGCGTGCGGTGCGCCACTGCGGGTGGCACGGGAACGCAACAATCGTGACGCGTGCGCCATACCGCAGGGTCTCAGTCGTAATCGGGTGACCGGTGGCCTGATCGAGCACTGCGATGAGATCCGGGGTCACCGCAGCAAGGTCGCCGTTGCGCTGCGCCAGGAGCATTTCGTTTTGGAAGCTCAGTTCGAAGGTGTCGCCACGGTCAGCGCCCGTGCCAGCGAGCTCAGCCCGACCGCGGGTGAAGCCCCCCTGCACCGCGCGTTCGATCTCGGTCACCTTGCCCATGAAGAGACGGTACCCACCAAGCTTTTCGAGCATTGCGTCGGTACGCTCGTCATCGCGCAGCTCCGAGCTGCGGAGCATGCGGCCAATGTCACGCGCCATCGTCAGTGTGCCAGGAATAGCGCACTCGCGTGCGACGGCGCCGGGATAGGCGTAATCAATCATGGTGGCGGATCCGCCCATCTCGAACGTGATGACGCGCGCCAGGCGCTCCGACCACGCCCCATTGATCGGGTACGACAGTACGGCGTTGCCTTGCGCGTCCACGAGAACTGTCGCGCCGGGGCCATAACCGGCGAGGTGGAATGTCACCATTTGCGCCTCGGGGAACGCACGCCCCATTGCGTCACCGTCAACGATCGGCAGGCCACGCTCTGCAGCTGCGGCGATGGGGATCAGCGAGTTGCCGCCGCCGATTTCGATCGGCATGATGGCGGCGATACGCTTGCCGGTCCCCTGCTCGAGCATGTCGAGCGCGCGGCTGAGCTCGTTTGCGCCAGCAATCTTCTCAATAGACACTGACGGGGCGCCAATCATGCCGACAGGAACAACGAGCCCCTCGTCGTCGAGATCGGCGACCTGCAGTACGGGAACCTCGCCGTGGAGGCGGATCGCACGCTTCGCGTGCAGGGATCCGACATGTGGGTCGCCGCCGCCGCCGGTACCGAGTACCGCAGCACCAATGGCGATGTCGTCGATATCAGCTTCGGTGATGACGGTGAGGTGATCAGTGCTCAACCTTCAGCTCCTTCGGTCTGTGCACCCACGAGTGCAGGCGTGGTCGTAGCCTTCGAGCCAGCTGCTCGACGCACCCAGCCAATGACCATGTGCGCTGCGAACGCAACAAGGATCGCGTCGAGTGCAGGAATCGTGGTGATGGTCATGACGCCGATCCCGAAGCCATCGTTCGGGCTCGTGGTGAGCAGGCCGGCAACGCAGCCAATACCCCAGGCGACAAACGCCCATGCATCAACCTTCGGAACATCGGTGCTCCCGGCACGAAGGCGACCCTTCACGTTCGTGAAGAAGTCAGCGAGGTACACGCCGCCGTAGGGTGCGATGAACGTACCCATGAGCGAAATGAAGGGGATGAACGCGTCGTAGATACCAGCGAGCGCGGCGGCAATTGCAACAACACCACCGATGAGCGTGAGCGAGCGACGGCTGACCTTCGGGAACACTGCCGATAGGTTGAGTGCTGCCGAATAGAGGTTGTTCGTGTTCGTGGTCCACTGCGCGAGGGTCAGCACAACGATCGCGACGCCACCGAGGCCGAGCATGAAGAACATGCGCATGAAGTCTTCTGTACCCATCACGCGCGAGAGTACGAGGGACACGATCACAATGAGCGAGTTACCGATGAAGAAGCCAACAAAACCAGCAGCCATTGCCCGCTTCGGAGTCTTCGCCCAGCGCGCAATGTCGGGCGATACGATGACGCCAAACACGAAGATGCCCATGACGAGCGAGACCGCGCCGCCAAAGCTGAACGCAGGAGCGACGTCCTTGAACAGGTCTCCGGTGCCGAACTGCATGAACGCCATGATGACCGCGAGTGAGAGCAGCGCGATCAGCAGGGGCACGGCCCACGAACTCAGGCGCTGAATCGAGCGGTAGCCCCAGAGTGCGGTGAGGATCATGAGCGCACCGCCGATGACTGTGAACACCTGCACGGGCACGCTCATGCCGAAGAGCTCGTCGAATGCGATCCGCGCATTGTCGGCAAAGAAGCCGGTCTGCACGCCGAACCAACCGAGCGAGGAGATCGCCATCGCGACGGCGATGACGAGGCCACCAACGCGACCGAAGACTGCGCGCGAGAGCATTGCGCTCGTGAGGCCGGTTGCGGCACCAACATAGGTGCACGCCATAGCCAGCAGGCCAAGCAGTACAGAACCGAGGATGGTCGCAGCGAGCGCATCACCGAAGGGCAATCCGCTGCCGAGCGAGACGCCCATGATGGTGCCCGACAGATCGATACCGATCGCGATCCAGATGCCAGCGATCGGGAGCCAGCCCTTGCGCTCCGCGGCAGGGACGGTGCCAAGCTCGTAGTCGGAGCGGGCCTTTTCGGTCGGTGCGGCGACAGGCGCGTTCGCGGACGGCGGTTCAGTGGTGTGAGACATTACGAGCTCTCCTGGGATACGTGCGCAGTAAGGAACTGCACGAAGACATCCCATGTCTGAGTGAGGTGCGCATCAAAAAGCGCAGACGGATAGTGGCCCATCTGGAGGAAGAGTCCATCCAGGAGGCACATGAAGTGGGATGTAAAGGCCTCGGGTGGCAGGCTCGTGAACTGCCCCCGCGCAACGCCCTCGAGATATGCCTCTCGGACGGCTGCCGACAAATCCGCATCCCAAACTTGGAATGTGTCGGCCATGCCTGGCGCCTTCGCTCGATTGTGTCCGAGTGCGGTGCTCAGGTGAAATTCAAGGAGTTCTGGACGTGAACGGTAGAAATCGCGCACGCCAGTGAACAGTTGGTGGAGCCGCTCAATCGGTTCGAGCGCTGTGGCATCGCCGATACGAGTGGTGAAGTAGTCTCGGTGGTCACCGATTGAGCGCATATAGACCTCTGCATAGAGTTCTTCTTTGCTCGTAAAGTGTGCGTAGATCGATGGCGCTTTGATGCCAACATCCGCTGCGATGTCTTTGAGGGACGTCGAGGTGTAATCCGACTGTGCGAAGCGAAGCAATGCCGCACTGAGGATGCGTGAGCGTGTCTCTGCCACGATAACCGCCTAACTAATGTTAGTTAGGGAGTTTAGAGCGCGAGGACGGGCGCCACAAAATCTGAAGACGAACCGTTACTCAAACAACGCCTGACCGATGAACTCGTCACCACCCCGTTCAAGCCCGCGCGGAACGGCCCACAGACCTGAGCCGATATGGCGAATGTACTCATTCAGCAAATCACTCTTCAGGGATTGCTGCACCCGCACGAAGCTTTCAGGGTCCCGCTGGAACGAGATGAAGAACAGCCCAGCATTGAGCTGACCAAGCGAATTCGATCCATCAACATAGTTGTAACCGCGGCGAAGTAGGCGGACTCCCCCGTTGCGTACGGGATGCGCGAGCCGCACATGTGCCGCCATGTCGATCTTCGGGCTTCCAGCAGCGTGATCCATCGCGTCGAAGTCAGGTGTATCGAACTCATGAGCACTGGTAAGCGGCGCGCCCTCTCGCTTCGTGCGCCCAAAGATGCGCTCCTGCTCCGCCAGGTTTGCGCGATCCCACGTCTCAATGGTCATCTGAATCTTCCGAGCGACAAGATACGAACCTCCCCGAAGCCACTCGGGCGCTTCGCTTCCAACCCACACGTGGTTGGCAAGCTCCTCGGTCTCCTCCGCCATGACATTGGCGGTGCCGTCCTTGAAGCCAAAAAGATTTCGGGGGGTGTCTTGTTCAAGCGATGTCGACGCTGTGCGACCGAACCCTAACTGACTCCAGGCAAGATGCGCACGGCCTGTGGCGATCCGCGCCAAATTGCGGATCGCATGCACAGCAATTTGCGGGTCATCGCTGCACGCCTGTACACACAGATCACCGCCACTCTGCGTGGCATCGAGCAGGTCAAAAGCGAACGAAGGCAGCGGCTCAAACTGCTTAGGTAACTGGTCGCGAATGCCGAACGGGTCAGCCTCAGAGCTCACCGTGCCGGTGCCGCTGCGCTCACCGCCCACAAACAGGGAACGCCCGAACCCGAAGGTGAGCGTCAAATTTCCAGGGCCAAGGCCCGTCGCCTCACCAGTGTCATCAGGCGGCAAAAGCGCGTTCCCGGGTTCCATCCCTTCACCCACCTCTTCACCGCGTGAGAGCGCGCTCGCCGCAGTGGTCCAATCACGCAACAACGAGATGAGGTCGTCGCGCGTTGTGCCCGTGTTCATTGCGAACGCGGCGAAGTGCAGGCGGTCTTGCGCGGGTGTGACGATGCCAGCTTGGTGGGGGCCGCCAAAGTCTACGGTTGCCTGCGCGAGGGCTGCGGTTGATCCGCGCCCCCGCTGGAGAGCATTTCCGGCGACGCCACCCAGCGCAAGCCCCGCGGCACCAGCGCCGAGGAGTCCGAAGAGACCGCGACGCGACGGACGAGCCAGGGAGGAACTCTGGACTGACCGGTCGGGGTCGCCTGCATCTTCGGAGTGCGAATTGCGCTGCTGTCGACCCTGTGGCGCTGTGGGGACTGACAAATCAGCGGGATCGGTTGGGATGGGAGTGGTGGCGTCGTCGGAAAACATGGATACCTAGCTACACCTCTGGTTGTGCCGGCCTTAAGCCGAGACGACGCCAGCGGTCAGGCGCGACATCGGCTCGCTCAGCGCGGTGAGCTTTGCCGCCAGCTCGTTGCGCTGCGAAGCATCAACCGTGTCATACGAGACGAATCCTGCATCGAACGAACCATAGGTTGCGAGCAGCTCGAACATGTCAGCGAAACGGGCGTCGAGTTCGGTCGCGAGCTCCTCGCCACCGTTCGCGACGAGCAGGGGTCGAACAGTGTCGAATGCCACCTGGGCACCCTCAACGTTTGCAACGAAATCGTAGAGGTCAGTGTGTGCAAACTCATTCTCTTCACCAGGCAGCTTGCCATCAGGTGCAGCTACCTCGTCGAGCAGGCCCTTCGCGCCCTCAGTGATGTCTGCAAGGGTGAGCGTGAACTCAGGGCTTGCAACCTTGTCCTTGAGTTCGGTGACGTCCGCAACGAGCTGATCGCCGATCTCAGCACGCTGCTCAGGGGTCAGCGCGACGAGGTCGTCCTTCGGGTAGTGGTTTTTCTCGGGCTGCGAGTAGTTTTCGATGGCACGTTCGAGCCACAGATCTTGCTCGATGCGATGGAAGCCGGTGAATTCAAGGCCTTCCTCGATCGCGCCCGGTTTGCGGTAGTCAATCTTCGGGTCCAGGTCGCCGAACTGCTCTGCTGTCGGTTCGATCCGCTCGTAATTAATGCGCGCGATTGGGAACAGCGCGCGCGCCTCATCATCATTGCCAGCCTTGTACGCGTCGACAAACGCCTGCACCTCGGGAACGAGCTCTTCGGTTTGCGTCTTCACGTACGCGACATATTGCGCAATAACTGCCTCTTCCTCAGGCGAGGCGCTTACCGCGTCACCGCTGACGGTGAATGCCGCCTGGCCGACACCCGCACCGATCATGCCGGGCTTGCAGCTCGTGAAGTAGTCACCTGCCCCCACCTGGATCGTCAGCTCGCGGGTCGTACCTGGAGCGATGTTCTCCACCTCGCCGACGATCGTGAGCTCGTTGCTGCCGAGAACGTAGAACTCGTTCACCTTGGTGCCGGAGTTCGCCACCTGGAACGTGATGGTGCCTGCATCAGCGGACGGAGTCGACACCGAGCAGCCGTCGTCTGACGCCGCAACCGCGATGGTGGTCGCGTCGGCTGCACCGTTCGGCACGCAGCCGGTAAGCGCGAGCGTCGCGATGCCGCAGGCGCCTGCCGCGCCGAGCAGGCGAAGGGTGGAGGGAGTGTGCGTGGAAATCACGGATGGTCCTTTCAGGACATGAGGGAAAATTACGAGCGCGGATCAGCGCCGGTGCACGACTTCGCTGGCGCTGAGGTCTGGCCGGCGTAAGCCGCCGCTGACTCCCCTTGCTTTTCCGGCACCGAAATATCCGGGGTCTGCGCCGCAGGCTTCGACGAACGGTACGAGCGCATCAGGAAGAGCGGGAGAACAACGATGAGATAGGTGGCCCATGCCAGTACCTCGAGTTTGGTCATCTCGGGCGAGAAACCAATTGTGCCCTTCAACAGGACACCCAAGAACCCGTCTGGCGCGATGACGTGCGAGATCTGGAAGGCCCAGGCAGCCTCACCAAACCAGGTCGCCATCACGGGTCCTGCACTCAGAGGTACTGGCATGAACGGCCCGGGCAGAAGCCCGGCTTCCTGCAGGTCATGCACGCCATACGCAAGCACGCCCGCAGCGAAGATAATGAGCAGGACGCCACTCCAGCGGAAGAACACCGTGAGGTTGATCACGAGGAGCCCGCGGTAGAGCGCCCAGCCGAGTACCGCGGCGATGACGATGCCTGAGATTGCTGACAGAAAGCCAACGAGCGGAGTCGTGTCGCTCGCGCGGGTAGTGGCCCAGATAAAGAGCGCGGTCTCGATACCCTCGCGGGCAACGGAGATGAACGCTACCGCGGCAACTCCCCAACCGCCGCCCAACAGTGCTTTGTCGAGCTGGTCGCGGAGCTGACCACTCAAGCCCCGCGACATCCGCAGCATCCAAAACACCATCCAGGTGACCATTGCGACGGCAACGAGCGACAAGGTGCCACCAATTGCCTCCTGCGCCACAAACGAGAGGCCGTAAGCCCCGTACGTCAGCACAGCACCGACGATGAGCGACAGCAGGATCGCTGCGCCAACACCAAACCAAATCTTCCGAGCTGCATCTCGGCGACCGATCTTGTTGACGTAAGCGAGCAGTACGCTCACCACTAGCGCCGCTTCGAGCCCCTCACGCATTCCAATAAGTAGCGTCGCGAGCATGCTCCGGGCCTTTCACTTCAAACATCAGATCTATGCAAGGTGAACCTTACGGAGCGACTGTAGCAGATTCATCAGATGTTTGTGAAGCGAGTTGGGGATACTGAATCAGAGGCGGGTGCAGATTAGCCCAACGGGGAGTCCTTGACCGGCAGAGTGGACGCCGCTCGCTTGTCCCGCAAAACGCAAGAACCCCTGCCGCAGCAGGGGTTCAATGGAGGGGATGACGGGAATCGAACCCGCGTAGCCAGTTTGGAAGACTGGAGCTTTACCATTAAGCTACATCCCCATAACTCTGGGAGTTATGTAGTGCAGAAGCACCTCGATCAGCATAGTGGAAAAGCGCGGTTGCGCACATCTTCGTTTCGCCCCGCGTGTCGGAGGATTGCGGGGCACGCTCCCGCCAGGAGACTGAGGTCACACGGGAATCTCGTCTACTCAAACAAAAGACCCTCACCCGAAGGTGAGGGTCTAACTTGCTCCCCCGGCTGGGCTCGAACCAGCGACATCCTGATTAACAGTCAAGCGCTCTGCCAACTGAGCTACAGGGGATCATTGCTTAAGCAACGTTTACGATAGTAGCGGCCAGCGAAGCGCAACTGCAAATCATTCACCCGTGTCGCGCGTCGTGTCGGAAATTCTTTTCCAGAACCAACGACTTTCCAGGCAATCGAGTCCATCACCGCCGCAACCCACCGTGACAGTTCGTGTTTCTCTCTCGGAAACCAGATCGTCCAGCCAAACCGCTCCGGTGCGCCACCACGGCTGAAACTCTTGCCGTAGACATGCGATCTGACCTCAATATGCCATTTCAGCCCCTCTGGAACATATCTACGGCCGATTACATATTGGCGGCAAAATGCGGGAGCCCCCACGCCGCCCCCAGGCCACTCTTGCCACATGCCAAAAGCGCAGCCACTGCCTCGAAACAGGCCTGTTTTCCGAAACAGGGTCTTTCAGGCACATGAAACCATCAATCTCGGCAGAGACTGCCCTTTGCGCCGGGTTGAACCGAAGCCGGCGCCAAACCAACAGAGCAGGCGACAAAGCAAAAGACCCTCACCCGAAGGTGAGGGTCTAACTTGCTCCCCCGGCTGGGCTCGAACCAGCGACATCCTGATTAACAGTCAAGCGCTCTGCCAACTGAGCTACAGGGGATCATTGCCGAAGCAACGTAAACGATAGTAGCCCGCGCGAATGGGCCGCCGCAAATCACCACCGGATCCCGCGCGCGTCATCCGGGCGACGCTTCGACGCCACTCTGTGACACGCGTGCGTGACCGCCGTGCGGCCTACTCCATCGCGATTTCGTCGTACGCAGTGCTGCGCAACGCTTGCGCGAGTCGCTGCACGTATTCGTGATCCGCCTGTCGGAAGATCGCGTTAATGTCGCCCGCACCAACGATGGCGCCCTGCTGCATCACGAGCACGTCTTCAACAAGTGCTTCGAGCATGCCGATGTCGTGGCTAATGAGCATCATCGCTGAGTTTGTGCGCTCGTGATACCAGCGCAGCAGCTCAACGATCCGCGGCCGATTGTTTGCATCGACGCCGAGTGTTGGCTCATCTGCGATGAGGACGGGCGGTTCAAGCATGAGTGAACGCATGACGGCAATGCGCTGGCGCTGCCCCTTAGAGAGCTCGTGCGGGAACTGCTGCAGCGTGCTGAGCGGGAGCGCGACGATATCCATCATCTCCGCGATAATCTCACCCATCGCGTCGCGATCGAACTTTCGGGTGCGCTCAGATACTGGCTCAAGCAGCACGTCCCCGATGGTCAGCTCAGCGGTGAGCGTCGCGCCCTCATTCTGACTGAGGTAGCCGACATACGCAGTGAGTTTGTTTCGAGTGCCCTTAGATGCGCGCGAAAGATCAATGTCGAGGGTCCGGCCGGTGCCACCGGAGTGCTTGATCCGCGCTCCTTTGTCGCCAGCGTCCTTCCCGCGTCCCGCAAGGAACTTGGTGAGTGTCGACTTGCCTGACCCACTCTCGCCAAGCACCGCGAGGACTCCCCCGCGAGCAAGCTCGAAGCTCACGCCTTCAACAGCCTGGAAAGCTGCGCCGCCGTGCGCCGGATAGCTGAGTGACAGATCCTCGACAAAGATGGCCGGGTCCGCCTGCGGATTTGGGTGAGCCATGCTGCTACTTCCGTTCCGGGATGAAAATGTACGTAACTCACCCTACTGGCGGAAGCCAGCAAGGCTGCGGATCTCGCTACTCGTTTTTCAGGCTACGGCGCGCCGCTTCAAGTGCGACGAGCTGCTGCTGAATAAGGAGCGAGTCCTCGCCACCAGTGCCGCTTTGGCGCTGAAGACGGGCGAGAAGTTCTTGCTTCAGGGCCTGCAAATCACGGTCGAGAAGCGCAATCGTCACGCCGCGCGCATAGGTGCCGAGCAGATCAGCGTTCTTCTGCGGCAATGGCGCCACGGCAAGCTCACGAACCAGGGTGCGGTGCGATTCTGGTGCGGCCGCCACGATCGCGGGAATCCAGGCATCGCCCTGCCACTCTGGGAGCGCCGCAGCAAGTGCATCGCGCACCACCCGCAGATTCGGCTCGTGCACCTGCGCAGTCACGACCTGCGCAAGCAGATCATGACCGATCGCCGGCGCCTGCTGAATCATCGCCATCAGCGCGTCGCGCTCAAGCAGCATGGTCGGTTGGAACTGCAGGGTCGCGAGCGTTGGCCCGTTCGCCCACGGCTCTGGCTCCGTAGAAATCTCTCGCATAGGCGCTTCCTGCGAGCGTCCTGTGCGCACGGCATGCTGCACCTCAGGAAGATCCATACCGAGCATGCGCGCGAGTTCGCGCGTGTATGCGGGGCGGATCGACGGATCTTTAATACCAGCAACGATCGGCGCCGCTGCTCGCAGCGCAGCGATCCGCCCCTCAATCGTGTTGAGGTCAAAGCGACTGATCGCCTGTTTTAACGCGAACTGGAACAGCGGGATCTTGCGATCGAACAGGTCACGAACCGCTTCGTCTCCCTGGTGCAATCGGAGGTCGCAGGGATCGTAGCCATCTGGCGCGACTGCCGCGTAGGTCTGTGCGGAGAATCGCTTCTCCTCCGCGAACGCCCGCAGCGCCGCCTTCTGGCCGGCCTCATCAGGGTCAAAGGTGAAGATCACCTCTGCCGCGGTGTCATCGCCCATCATGCGGCGAAGCACCTGAATGTGATCGGGGCCGAATGCCGTGCCACAGGTCGCAACCGCGCACTCGACGCCAGCGAGATAGCAGGCCATGACGTCGGTATAGCCCTCGACGACCACCACGCGTTTACCGCGCGAGATCGCCTTCTTCGCAAGATCAAGGCCGTACAGCACGCGCGATTTATGGTAGACCGGCGTTTCGGGGGTATTCAGGTATTTTGGGCCTTGGTCATCGTCGTAGAGCTTACGAGCGCCAAATCCGAGCACCTGTCCGCTGGTATCGCGGATCGGCCAGACGACACGACCGCGGAATCGGTCGTACACTCCGCGCTGTCCCTCAGAGACAAGACCAGAAAGTACGAGCTCCTGCGGGGTGTACCCCTTCCCGCGAAGATGCGAGGTGAGGGCGTCCCAACCGCGTGGCGCATAGCCCACGCCGAACGTTGCCCACGCGTCACGATCGAACCCACGCTGCTCAAGAAAGGCGCGGCCAGTGCCGGCTTCTTCAGACTGCAGCAATTGCTCGCGATAGAACTGTGCTGCCTCCTGATTAGCGGCAAGCAGGCGAGCGCGTGGCGGGCCGTCTTCGCGGGCCGTTGGGCCATCCTCATACGTGAGGACGTAGTTTGTTCGCGCAGCGAGCCGCTCGACCGACTCACTAAACGAGAGATGATCGTGCTTCTGCAGAAAGCTAATCGCGTCCCCAGATTCACCGCAGCCGAAGCAGTGGAAATATCCGAGCGCGGGACGAACGTGGAAACTCGGGCTGCGCTCGTCGTGGAATGGGCACAGACCCTTCATCGAGTCGATGCCACCGTTCTTCAGCGCAACGTAGTCCCCTACGAGGTCTGCGAGGTTTGTGCGTCGCTTGACCTCTTCAACATCACTTGCTTTGATTCGGCCGGCCATGAGGTGAAGTTTAGACGAGAGAAGCCGTGCAGAGGCGCTCGTACCAGGCGATTGCCGACTGATCTGTCAGCGATGCCACCTGGTCGACGATTGCGCGTCGGGCACCAGCGTCGTCCTGTGCAGCGCGGAAATCCGCGGCAAACGCCGGTTCCAGTTCGTGCGGGCCGGCCTCCTCGAGCGTGTGGAGGAGCTCAATCAGCAAACTACGCTGTCGGCGATATGTTGGCTGTCGGCGACCGCTCTGCATGACAAATGCGGCCACGATGCCCTTGAGAGTGGCGATTTCGGCGCGGATCTCGCGCGGCACCACAATCTCCGCACCGTACCTGGCGAGTGAGGCTCCATCAGCGGCAGTCACAGTCGCCACGATCGAGGTGCGCGCAAAACGCCCAATCATGTCGCTCGTAAAGTTCTTGAGCTTTGCCTGGTCGCGGCGCGAGCCATCCCAGCTGGTAAGCCAGTTCTGGCTGTGCGCCATACGATCAAAGGCTGCCCCGAGCTCATCGGTCGAGAAGTCCCCGCCTGCCCAATCAGAGACGGTGCGAATCAGTGAATCATGACCGGACCTGGCGGTCAAAAAGAGCGGATCAATGTGTTCACTGACGATCGCATCTTCGAAGTCGTGCACGGAATACGCGATGTCATCGGAAAGATCCATGACCTGAGCTTCTGCGCACTTTTGGCGATCCTTTGCGCCCTGACGCAACCAGTCAAAGACCGGCGCGTCATCGGCGAAATAGCCGAACTTCATGCTGCCGGGGGCCGCTTCTTCGAGCGCCCACGGGTACTTGCAGCTCGCGTCGAGCGTCGCACGTGTGAGGTTCAGGCCAACGCTGTCACCCTCCGGGGAGAAATGCTTGGGTTCGAGGCGCGTCAGAATACGCAGTGTCTGCGCGTTACCCTCGAAGCCGCCAAAGCCGGTCATCCACTCGTTCAATGCACGTTCACCGTTGTGCCCGAACGGCGGGTGGCCAAGGTCATGCGCGAGACACGCCGTATCTACGACGTCCTGCGACAGCTCAAGCGAGGCCGCAAGCTCACGGCCGATCTGTGCGACCTCGAGCGAGTGGGTCAGTCGATTGCGCGCGAAATCCACTCCGGCGGTGGGGCTCAGCACCTGCGTCTTTGCAGAGAGCCGCCGCCATCCGCTGGAGTGGAGCACGCGGGCGCGGTCGCGCGCAAAGTCGCTCCGCGCACCGCTGTGTGTTTCTGGCAGGAAACGCTCGGTGTCACCCGAGCTGTATCCGGGAGGCAACGCTGCCTCGCCGGATAGCGAACGATTAACCACCGTCTACTCCGGTCTCATCGCCTTCGCCCTCAGCAAGGGCTGCAAGGTCAATGTGGGTCGTCTCGCGGCTGTCGAGCCAGCCGTAGGGAAGAATCGTGCGCTTCGGGCTACCTGCGCGGCCACGCTGACCCTCAGCGCCCTCGCCGGGGTAGGGCATCTCGCGATCCATCGTGTCGAAGATGGCGTCCATCTGGTCGAACGACTCGACGGTCGCAAGCGCACGACGGGTCTCGCCGCCGACGCCGTAGCCCTTGAAGTACCACGCGACGTGCTTACGAATGTCGCGGCAAGCGCGCTCTTCCGAGCCGTCGTAGAAGTCTACGAGCAATTCGGTGTGGCGACGCATTGCGACCATGACCTCGCCAAGGTTCGGGTGCGCAAGTGCAGCCTGTGCCTCGTCTGCGCTGATCTGGCCAGCCTCGGCCTTGAAGGCAGCGGCGAGGTCGCCAAAGAGCCAGGGGCGACCGAGGCAGCCACGGCCAACCACAACACCATCGCAGCCGGTTTCACGAACCATGCGGATCGCGTCATCAGCGGCCCAGATATCGCCATTGCCGAGCACGGGAACGCTTGTGATGGTTTCCTTCAGCTTGGCAATCGAAGACCAGTCGGCCTGGCCCGAGTAGAACTCGTTCGCCGTACGTCCGTGCAAAGCGATCGCCGCCACACCTGCGTCCTCTGCCGCGCGAGCAGCATCAAGGTAGGTGAGGTGATCCGCGTCAATGCCCTTGCGCATCTTCACCGTGAGGGGAATGTCGCCAGCTGCTTTGACCGCACCCTCGACGATCGCACGGAACAGGTCACTCTTCCACGGAAGTGCCGAGCCGCCGCCGCGACGCGTCACCTTGGGAACCGGGCAACCAAAGTTCAAGTCGATGTGATCAGCGAGGTTCTCGCCAACCAAGAATTTCACTGCCTCAGACACGGTCGTCGGGTCGACACCATACAGCTGGATCGAGCGAGTCGTCTCACTCTCGTGATGCTTGATGAGCTGCAGCGACTTCGGCGTACGCTCAACGAGCGCGCGAGTCGTCACCATCTCGCTCACATACAGGCCAACACCGTACTCCCGGCACAGGCGACGGAATGCGGTGTTCGTAATTCCGGCCATGGGAGCCAAGATGACGGGGACGTCGAGTTCTAGCGGGCCGATCTTCAGGGCGGGCGCCGCGGCAGTCTGAGCAGTCATATCGCTTCTATTCTCTCAGATCCAGCTGTCAGCTGAGTTCAGCTGTGGACTGACCGGCTTCTGGCGTGTCGACAGCGCCGCCGAAGCGACGATCGCGCGCATGAAAAATGCGGATCGCCTCCCAGAGATCCTTACGCCCAAAATCTGGCCAGAGCGTATCGAGGAACACCATCTCCGCGTAGGCCGATTGCCACAGCATGAAGTTGCTCGTGCGCTGCTCGCCAGAACTGCGCACGAATAGGTCTACCTCTGGCAGCTCAGGCACATAGAGATGGCGTTCGATGACACGCTCTGTAATGCCCTTCGGGCTGAGCTCCCCGCGCTTTACTTCTTCGGCAATTCGGCGAACCGCGTCGGTGATCTCGTTACGACCGCCATAGTTCACGCACATGGTGAGGGTGAGGCCCGTGTTGTTGCGAGTGACGCGTTCCGAAGCCTGCAGTTCTTTGATGACCGAGCCCCAGAGCTTCGGCCGACGGCCGGCCCAGCGCATACGCACGTTCCAGCTATCAAGTTGATTGCGACGACGACGCAGTACGTCGCGGTTGAAGCCCATGAGGAAGCGCACCTCATCAGGCGAGCGCCGCCAATTCTCGGTTGAAAAGGCGTACACGCTCAGGTGGGTGACACCTGCCTGAATCGCGCCAGCAACAACGTCGAGGAGCGCCTGTTCGCCCATCTTGTGTCCCTCAACGCGAGCGAGGCCGCGCTGATTCGCCCAGCGGCCATTACCGTCCATAACGATGGCGACGTGCTTCGGTGCTGGCCCAGCAAATTTCGGGGGCTGCTCCCCCGTCCAATCGACCGGGACGAGATTTTCGGGTGCCTGGTGCATGGGTGACAGTTTAAGCCCGGCCAACCTTCAGGGCTCGCAGGCCGCGCTCAAGGTGCCACTGGGCGTACGCGGCCACGATGCCCGCAGCCTGGTCGATTGCGCGGGATTGTGCCGAAGAAATCGTTTCCCAATCGCCTGCGCCGAGTGCTGTGAGCAACGCTATCGCCTCGGGGTCCAGGCGTGGAATTCCGGCGATGCGACATGCCTCACAAATCACGCCACCGAGCTGCACAGCAAAGAGTGTGTGCGGGCCTGCTGCACCACAGCGCACGCACTCATCAAGGCCGGGCGTCCAGCCCGCCTCGCTGAGTGCCCGCAGTAAATAGCTGTCACGCACAAGACCGGACGGCATTTTGCCCGCCGCGAGTGTCCGCAACGCGCCGATCAGAAGCCGGAGCTGCTGCTCAGACGGATCTCCCTCACCCAACCGCTCAGCCATTTCAGCAACCACGCTCGCCGCACGGTAGCGGTCATAGTCAGCGGTGATCTGGGCGCCATACGAGCCGAGGGTCGAGGCCTGCGTAATCGTGTCGAGGGTGCGACCCTCGAAGCATTGCAGATCCGCCACCATGAAAGGTTCAAGTCGCGCACCGAACTTTGACGAAGTACGGCGCACCCCCTTCGCGACCGCGCGCAAAATGCCGTGGTTTCGTGTGAAGAGGGTGATGATGCGGTCTGCTTCACCCAACTTCTGCGTGCGCAACACGACGCCAACTTCACGGTACAGGGGCATGCCTCTAGTATTCCCTATTCCGCATCGAGCGAACTGCGAGTAAACGGGTGAAAGAATAGGAGTGTGTTGCTCGACGAAACGTTTCAGACTCCGCTTGCAGCCGACCTCATCGCGGTCGGCACCGGCAGCCTACAGGGTGCCCTGTTTGCCGCGGGCTTCAAGAAACTTGACCTGCTCGGAGTCGCGCTCATCGGCGTTGCAACGGGCGTCGGTGGTGGCTTCTTGCGCGACATGCTGCTCGGCGTGACGCCCGCAGCGTTCTCGAACAACTACTACTTGATCGTCGCGGTCGGAGCAGCCTTGCTCGGCATGAGCCTGCCGCGCATCTTCGAGCGGCTCGACCCGGCGATCACGTTCCTCGATGCAATCAGCATCGGCATGTTCGGTGCGATCGGCACGACGAAGGCGTTTGAGATGGGCTTGCCATTCGTGCCAGCCATCTTCATCGGCGTAATATCGGCAGTTGGTGGTGGCGCGTTGCGCGACGTCATGTTGAACATGCCGATCGCGCTCATGCATGTCGGCTCGCTCTACGCCGTCGCGAGCCTCGCTGGTGTGACTGTGCTCACGGTCTTGCTGATGTTCAAGGTACCCGTGCTGGTCGCCGGAATTGTCTGCGTCCTCGTCACGACGGTAGTTCGGCTGCTGGCAGTTCGCTTCGGCTGGAGCTTGCCCGAGCAGCGAGCGCTCACTCGGATTCGTCTGCGCAAGCAGCGCGAGGTCGAAGTCGCGATTCAGGAAGCACTGGAGACCGGCGCGCTCAATTTGCCGATGCCACTCCCCGACATCCTGCCTGATGCGTACCCGCTTCCGAACGCTGGTCCGGAGCCTGCACCGAACGACGAAGAAGACGAACGCTTCGGCTACACCGGGCCCACCCCGAAAGTTTAGGTTCGAGCGCCGCGGCGCTTGCCAAGCTTCGCCTCGGCTTCACGCCACGCGCGCTGCGCTGGTGTTTCGGTGACGGGCGCGCCGACACCGTCGAACCGTTCCATGCGGCTGGCGGATCCGCCCCTACTCACATTCCATGCGTGCGTGATGGCGAGTGCGAGCGCGTCGGCAGCATCCGCAGGCTTGGGAGGCGCGGCGAGCTTAAGCAGGCGGGTGACCATCGTCGTGACCTGCGCCTTGTCGGCAGCACCGTAACCGGTGACCTGCGCCTTAACCTCGTTTGGCGTGTACAGCGAAACGGGAATACCGCGCTCTTCGGCGAGGAACATCACGACGCCACTGATCTGGGCAACGCCCATCACGCTCGCGACGTTGTCCTGCGCGAAGACACGCTCAAGCGCGATCGCGGTGGGCTTTTCACCGTCAAGCAGGCGGCCGATGCTCTTGCCGAGCGTGTGAAGACGCTGCGGGAGTGGCATGTCAGCGGAGGTGCGCAGCACCTCGACGTGCTCGAACGTGACCTGCCGTGAGGCGCCAGCGGTGACGATTCCGACGCCCAGACGGGTGAGGCCGGGGTCGATGCCGATAATGCGGCTCATGTGAGGCTCGTTTCTTGGTGCGCCTTGCGCGGGTGGCTGTAAGAGGTACGGGGATACGGCTGAGGGCCTGCCGTGAAACGCATTCACGTAGCAGGCCCTCAACTCGTAACGCCTTACTCGTCTTCTGCGAGCTCCGCCTGCACCTCTGCGGTGAGGTCGAAGTTCGAGAACACATTCTGTACGTCGTCGCTGTCTTCAAGCGCGTCAATGAGGCGGAACACCTTACGTGCGGTGTCTGCGTCGATCTCGACCTTGAGGTTCGGAACGAACTCTGTCTCAGCCGAGTCGTACTCGATACCAGCGTCGACGAGCGCCTTGCGGACAACCTCGATGTCGGTGGGCTCGGTGTACACCTCGAAAGCTTCGCCGTTCGGGGTCGGGGTGACTTCGTCAGCGCCTGCATCGAGCACTGCCATGAGAACGTCGTCCTCGGTGGTGCCCGCTGCCGGAACAGTGATGACACCCTTGCGCGCGAAGTTGTACGCAACGCTGCCTTGCTCACCGAGTGCGCCGTTGTTGCGGGTCAACGCGGTGCGAACCTCTGCTGCTGCACGGTTCTTGTTGTCGGTCAGACATTCGATCATGAGCGCGACGCCGTTGGGGCCGTATGCCTCGTACATGATGTTCATGTACTCAACCGACTCACCGGTGAGGCCAGCGCCACGCTTGATCGCGCGGTCGATGTTGTCACCGGGAACCGAGTTCTTCTTAGCCTTGTGGACTGCCTCGGCAAGAGCCGGGTTACCTGCGAGGTCAGCGCCGCCGATGCGAGCTGCGACCTCGATCACCTTGATGTACTTCGCGAATGCCTTTGCGCGGCGCGAGTCAAGGATGGCCTTCTTGTGCTTGGTGGTTGCCCACTTGGAGTGTCCTGACATGTGGAGCTCCTTTTCGTGAAAATTCGATCGATACTACGGGGTGAAATGCGGCGGGTGTGGATCAATCCGGTGGATCGGCCCACGCGACCGCAATCGCCTCTCGCAGATCTCCGAGCAACTGCGGCATCGCCTTCGTCTTCGCGATGATTGGGAAGAAGTTTGCATCGTTTGCCCAGCGGGGCACGATGTGCTGGTGCAGGTGCGCAGCAATGCCGGCGCCTGCGATTTCACCCTGGTTCATGCCCAAGTTGAAACCGTGGCAGCCCATCACTTTGCGCAACACGCGCATCGCCTTCTGGGTCAGCGCTCCAATTTCGGCCACCTCTTCGGTGGTCGCTTCGTCATATTGAGCGATATGTCGGTACGGGCAGACCAGAACGTGTCCGTTGTTGTATGGGAACAGGTTCATGATCACGTACGCGGACTTACCACGGAACACAATGAGCGAGTCTTCGTCGCTCATTTCAGGGGCAGCGCAGAACGGGCAGTCAGTCTGTGTCGGCTGGCGATCGTCTGAAACGTAGACCATGCGGTGCGGAACCCAGAGGCGGGCGAGGTCGTCGGCAACGCCGACGGTACCCCGCTCGCCCACACCCTCAACCGAGGGTGTGGGGTCTACAGCCGCAGACTCGTTCATTCGGTCCACGCAGTCGTGACCTGCTCATGAGTTTCAATTGCGCTCACGATGCGAGCAATCGCATCTTCTACGGGCACGCCGTTGAGCTGCGTGCCGTCACGGAAACGGAAGCTCACAGCACCCGCGGCACGGTCATCCTCACCAGCGATGAGCTGGAACGGCACCTTCGCCTTGGTGTGGTTGCGAATCTTCTTCGACATACGGTCGTCTGAGTGGTCGACCTCTGCGCGCACGCCAGCCTTGCGAAGCTTCGCAATGACATCGTCGAGGTAGGGGCCGTACTCTTCAGCAACGGGAATGCCCACTGCCTGGACGGGAGAAAGCCACACGGGGAAGACACCAGCGTAGTGCTCGAGCAGAATTGCGAAGAAGCGCTCAACCGAGCCGAGCAGTGCGCGGTGGATCATGACGGGCTGCTTACGCGTGCCGTCTGCTGCCGCGTAGTCGAGCTCGAAAAGCTCAGGCTGGTTGAAGTCGAGCTGAACGGTCGAGAGCTGCCAGGTACGGCCAATCGCGTCGCGCGCCTGAACCGAAATCTTCGGCCCATAGAACGCTGCTCCACCGGGATCGGCTACGAGCTCGAGACCCGACTCTTCGCCAACCTCGCGAAGCGTCTGCTCTGCGGTTGCCCACTGCTCGTCGGTACCCACGGACTTTTCAGGGTCACGGGTCGAAAGCTCAAGATAGAAGTCATCAAGACCATACGCGCGAAGCGTCGCGAACACGAACTCGAGCTGGCGCTTGAGCTCGCCCTTGACCTGCTCATCGGTGACGTAGATGTGTGCGTCGTCCTGAGTCAAGCCGCGCACACGAGTCAGGCCGGCGAGAGTGCCGCTCTTTTCGTAGCGATATACGGTGCCGAACTCGGCGAGGCGAAGCGGCAGCTCACGGTAGCTGCGTGCACGCGAGCGGAAAATCAAGTTGTGGAACGGGCAGTTCATGGGCTTCAGGTAGTAGTCCTGACCCTGCTTGACAACCTGGCCCTCGTCGTTGACGACCTCGTCGAGGTGCATCGCGGGGAACATGCCGTCCTTGTACCAGTTCAGGTGCTGACTGGTCTCGAACAGGGTGCCCTTGGTGATGTGCGGCGTGTTAACAACCTCGTACCCGTTACGGATGAGCTCTTCACGCATGAAGGTCTCGATCTCGTGACGGATGATGCCACCCTTCGGGTGGAATACCGCGAGACCGGAACCGATCTCATCGGGGAAGCTGAACAGATCGAGCTCAACACCGAGCTTACGGTGATCGCGCTTTGCTGCTTCTTCGAGGCGAACCTGGTAGGTACGCAGCTCGTCCTTGGTCGGCCATGCCGTGCCGTAGATACGCTGCAGCATCGGGTTCTTCTCACTACCGCGCCAGTACGCACCAGCCGAACGCATGAGCGCCCAGCCATTGCCGAGCATACGGGTCGAAGGAACGTGCGGGCCGCGGCAGAGGTCCTTCCAGCAGAGCTCGCCGGTCTTCGGATCAACGTTGTCGTAGATGGTGAGCTCGGCGCCGCCGACCTCAACACTCTCGTTGTCGGAGCCCTCATCTGCGCCACCCTTGAGGCCGATCAACTCAAGCTTGTACGGCTCGTCTGCAAGTTCAGCACGTGCTTCGTCTTCGGTAACAACACGACGAACGAAGCGCTGGCCCTGCTTCACGATCTTCTGCATTTCCTTCTCAAGCGCCTTGAGGTCTTCAGGCGTGAATGGAGTCGCGGGGTCGAAGTCGTAGTAAAAACCATCAGTGATGGGCGGGCCAATACCGAGCTTGGTTTCGGGGTTGATGCGCTGCACCGCCTGCGCGAGCACGTGCGCAGCCGAGTGGCGAAGGATCGAAATACCGTCTTCGCTGTCGATAGTGACAGGCTCGACCGTATCGGTCTCAGTTACCGTCGCGGCAAGATCTTTCAGCTCGCCATTGACGCGCATTGCAACGATCGAACGATCGGTAAACAGGGAGAAGCCATCGGCCACAGGGGCACACTCCTTCGAAGACAGTAGAGACTAACCCCACAATCTTAACGCCTGATGCGACGACGATTGCCAGCCGCGCTCAGGGTTGCGCAGGAAAGTTCGGTCTCACGGGTCACTGAAAACAAAAACCCCCGGGCTCAAAAGACCGGGGGTTAACTTGTGCGCGATACTGGGATCGAACCAGTGACCCCTTCCGTGTCAGGGAAGTGCGCTACCGCTGCGCCAATCGCGCCTATATAGGCTATTCAGTTGTATACGAGGTGGCGACGGGATTCGAACCCGTGTATACGGCTTTGCAGGCCGCTGCCTCGCCTCTCGGCCACGCCACCGTATTGTGATTTGCCACCACAAAATCATCAGAAAACTAATGATCAGAGCGGATGACGAGATTCGAACTCGCGACCCTCACCTTGGCAAGGTGATGCGCTACCAGCTGCGCTACATCCGCATGTCGGCCAGGCTCACGTTTCCGTTCGTCCTTGCGACGTAGATAACTATAGGGGGATTTTGGGGAGCAGTGCAAATTCCTCCCCCTTCCCCGGGAGTGGCGGAGCCGAATACTGGCTTATTTACGCCAAATTCCTGGCTTTTCACTCGAATTCTCAATAGCCTTAGAATCATGCGTCGCACAGGTGGGGTGGTCATGAGGCGATGTGCTGCGGTCATCGTTTCGCTCCTTCTTGTTGCGTTTTTGGTGCTTGCGTTCGCTAATCGCGGCCTCATTAGAGACCATTTCGTAGCTGCAACGTTTGATGCGTCGCCAGAAGTTCAGGCGCTCACGGAGAATCTTGACCTCACTCAGGCAGGCGAACGGGTGTTCCTTGCCTCCGAGCCAGCAATTGGTGGGGCTGAACACTTCACCGCGTGGTGCTCGGGCGTCGTTCGCTCAGAAGAGAGCCACGTCCTTGGCTGCTATAAGAGCGAAAATATTTACCTCTTCAATGTGACAGATCCACGCCTGGAAGGCATTGTGGAGGTCACTGCCGCGCACGAACTCTTGCACGCGGTTTTTGCGCGCATGAGCCCTCGAGAGCAACAAGCGCTCGCAAAAGAATTACGCAGCGAATATGAAGCTCTTATTGTCGATTCGCCCGAGCTTGCAGAGCGGATGGCTGTCTACGAGCCCCTCTCCCCCACCGCCTATGCAAACGAGCTTTTCGCAGTACTTGGAACCGAAGAGTTTCCCCTGAGCGAGAAACTCGAATCACGTTACTCGGGCTGGTTCAACGACCGTGAAGGAATCGTTGATGTGCACCAGCAGGTCTTTAGTGTGTTTGTGGATCTGCGCGCCAGAGCCACAGAGCTTGCTGATGAACTTACGACACTCAAAGCCTCAATCGAAGAACGCAATGAGGAATACACGGCATCAGTAGCCGCTTACAATTCGAAGGCTGCCGAGTTTAAAGACCGAAATGGGCGATTTGAGTTCAGTGACAACGTCGCCGAGTTTGACGAAATTCGATGGCATCTTCTTGATTGGCACGCTGATCTTGAAGACGAGTTGGCATCGCTGCGCACCGACACGGATCATTACAACGAACTTCGTGAGGAACTCGAGGGACTCAAGCAAATTGGCGCAGAGCTCGACGCATCCATGAATTCAATGCCTGCACCCGCGATCGAGGCACCGACCCCGAGTGAAGAGATTGACGAATAGATATCCCCCCACGTGGCCGGAGCTCTTTGAGCCATGCCGCGCCACGCGCCCGGAATGCAACGAGTTTAGAAGCCACAGACAGGTCGTGTAACGTATGTGGAGTTGCAAGGCGTTACTGCCTGAACAGCACGGGCGATTAGCGCAGCGGTAGCGCACTTCCTTCACACGGAAGGGGTCACTGGTTCGATCCCAGTATCGCCCACCATACAGAGGCCCCCGGTTACCCCGGGGGCCTCTTGCGTTGCGCCCGCAGTACCCCGCCGTTTCACGGTGCGGTGAACGCAGTTCCGGGCGCCAGAATCCGAGCAACATTGCTTTCGCCCGTCGCTACAAACTGATTCAGAACACCCTAAAACGCAGGTGCCCTGCCGGTTGACTCAACAGTCACGGGCAGGGCACCTATCTCGATTTACTTACGCCTGAGCGAGAACCGCGTCGCGATCCGCCTGGTACTCCTGGAGCGACTTCACGTTGAACGTAATCGCGGCTGCAGAGAGCGCCCCAACGGTTGCCGAGAGCTCTGACATCGTCGTGAAGATGGGTACGCCAGCGGCAACCGCAGCCGCACGGATCTCGTACCCGTCAGCACGCGCCGATCCACCAGCAGGCGTATTGACGATCAGGTCAACTTGCTCGCTGTTGATGAGATCCACGATCGACTCACCCTCAGTGCGAGCCGAGTGCTTCGCAACGGTCGTCGAGGTAATGCCGTTACGCGCAAGCACCACCTGGGTGCCCTGAGTTGCGAGGATCTTGTAACCCAGCTCCTGCAGGCGCAGTGCGGGAAGTACCACTGCACGCTTGTCGCGATCCGCCACTGAGAGGAACACCGTGCCGCTGGTCGGCAGTGCGCTTCCTGCGGCAGCCTGGCTCTTGGCGAACGCGGTCGGGAAGTCGAGGTCCATACCCATAACCTCACCAGTCGAACGCATCTCCGGGCCGAGCAGTGCGTCAACGACCTTGCCGTCCTTCGTGTGGAAGCGCTTGAACGGCATCACTGCTTCCTTCACCGCGACGGGGGCGTCAATTGCGACGCGTGATCCATCACGCTCGGGAAGGAGCCCGGCAGCGATCAGCTCGGCAATGGACTCGCCAGCCATGACGCGCGAAGCAGCCTTTGCCAGCGGGATTCCGAGCGCCTTCGACACGAAGGGAACCGTACGCGACGCGCGAGGGTTTGCCTCAAGCACGTACAGCACACCCTGAGCAATTGCGAACTGCACGTTCAGCAGACCACGAACGCCGATACCTTCTGCGATGCCGCGGGTTGCCTCACGGACCTTCGCGATCTCCGCATGGCCAAGCGTGATGGGAGGCAGAGTGCAGCTCGAGTCGCCCGAGTGAACTCCGGCTTCCTCGATGTGCTCCATGATGCCGCCAACGTACATCTGCTCACCGTCGTACAGGGCGTCGACATCGATCTCGATCGCGTCATCGAGGAATCGATCGATCAGAAGCGGGTGGCCGGGGCCGACCAGCGCGTGGCCTTCGATGCGCTCGAAGTAGCCGTGCAGCGACTCGGTGTCGTACACGATTTCCATGCCACGACCGCCAAGCACGAACGACGGACGCACGAGAACCGGGTAACCGATCTCTTCTGCGACGCGGATCGCGCCCTCTTCGTCGATAGCAGTGCCGTTGCGCGGCGCCAGGATTCCAGCCTGGTCGAGGATCTGAGCAAATGCGCCACGCTCCTCGGCGAGGTCAATCGCCTCAGGAGTGGTGCCGAGGATCGGGATGCCAGCATCCTTCAGCGGCTGCGCGAGGCCAAGAGCGGTCTGACCACCGAGCTGCACGACGACGCCAACGAGTTCGCCAGATGCCTGCTCGGCGTGGATGACCTCGAGCACGTCCTCAAGAGTGAGCGGCTCGAAGTACAGGCGATCAGAGGTGTCGTAGTCCGTCGAGACAGTCTCGGGGTTGCAGTTGATCATGATCGTCTCATAGCCAGCCTCTGCCAGCGCGAACGACGCATGGACGCACGAGTAGTCAAACTCAACGCCCTGACCGATACGGTTCGGCCCCGAGCCAAGGATGACGACCTTCTTGCGATCCGAAGGGGTGACCTCGGTCTCGAAATCGTACGAGGAGTAGTGATACGGCGTGAGCGCAGGGAACTCGCCAGCACAGGTATCGACCGTCTTGAAGACTGGTCGCAGGCCGAGGCCGTGGCGGAGACCGCGAACCTCAGACTCGCTCGAGCCGCGCAACTGCGCGATCTGCACGTCCGAGAAACCGTGTTCCTTCGCTTCGAGTAGCACCTCGGGGCTGAGCTTGTCAGCCTGCTGCACCAATTCTGCAACCTCATTGATGAGGACGATCTGGTCAAGGAACCAGGGATCGATCGAGGTAGCAGCGTATACCTGCTCAATCGTCGCGCCCTTACGCAGTGCCTGCTGGATGTCGATGATACGACCATCGGTCGGACGCTTCATGGTTTCGAGCAGGTCTTCGACCGTGCGATCGTTCTCGCCCCAGTGGAACGAAGAGCCACGCTTCTCGAGCGAACGGAGCGACTTCTGCAGTGCCGTCGTAAAGTTTCGACCGATTGCCATTGCTTCGCCGACCGATTTCATGGTCGTGGTGAGGGTGTCATCGGCAGCGGGGAACTTCTCGAACGCGAAGCGCGGAGTCTTCACTACGACATAGTCGATCGAAGGCTCGAAGCTCGCAGGAGTCTTCTGCGTGATGTCGTTCGGAATCTCATCGAGACGGTACCCCAGCGCGAGCTTCGCAGCGATTTTCGCAATCGGGAATCCGGTAGCCTTCGATGCGAGTGCCGACGAACGCGAAACGCGGGGGTTCATCTCGATCACAATGATGCGGCCCGTCTTCGGGTCGATCGCGAACTGAATGTTGCAGCCACCCGTGTCAACGCCAACCGAACGGATGATGTCGATCGAGATGTCACGCAGCTTCTGGTACTCACGGTCGGTCAGCGTCAGCGCCGGCGCGACGGTGATCGAGTCGCCCGTGTGCACACCGACAGCGTCCACATTCTCAATCGAGCAGATGACCACCGAGTTGTCTGCGTTGTCGCGCATGAGCTCGAGCTCATACTCTTTCCAACCGAGAATTGACTCTTCGAGGAGTACCTCGGTAGTCGTACTGTAGTGCAGGCCGTCGCGCACGATTCGCACGAGTTCTTCTTCGGTGTACGCGAAGCCTGAGCCGAGGCCACCCATGGTGAACGAGGGGCGAACGACGAGCGGGTAACCGAGATCCTTCGCGAATTCCTTCGCCTCTTCTACGGTGTGGGCGATGTGCGAGCGAGCAACGTCAGCACCGCACTCAAGGACGAGGTCCTTGAAGATCTGACGATCCTCACCACGCTTAATGGCCTCGGGCTTCGCACCGATGAGCTCAACATTGTACTTTTCGAGGATGCCCTGCTCGTGCAGTTCCATTGCCGCGTTCAGTGCGGTCTGGCCGCCGAGCGTCGGCAGAATTGCGTCAGGCTTTTCCTTGATGATGATCGACTCGATGACCTCAGAGGTGATCGGTTCGACGTAGGTCGCGTCAGCGAAGTCTGGGTCGGTCATGATCGTCGCGGGGTTCGAGTTCACGAGGATCACGCGAACTCCTTCCTCACGAAGCACGCGGCAGGCCTGGGTGCCCGAGTAGTCAAACTCACATGCCTGACCGATAACGATCGGGCCAGAGCCGATGACGAGAACTGAGTTGATGTCTTGACGCTTTGGCATTAGTTGTCGTCCCCCGAAGTAGTAGTGCTGACTGCGCGATCCTTCACAAGTGTGCGGAAGCGGTCGAAGAGGTAGAAGGCGTCGTGCGGGCCCGCTGCCGCTTCCGGGTGGTACTGCACCGAGAACGCAGGAATGTCGAGGCATTCAAGACCCTCAACAACGTGATCGTTCAGGCTGTAGTGGCTCACCTGCACGCGACCGAAGCCCGCAGGTGAATCGAATTCGCTATCAATAGGCGCGTCAACTGCAAAACCGTGATTCTGGGCAGTGATTTCGACGCGGCCAGTGCGCTTGTCGAGCACCGGCTGGTTGATGCCACGGTGACCGAACGGCAGCTTGTAGGTCTGCAGGCCGAGTGCACGACCGAGCAGCTGGTTGCCGAAGCAGATGCCGAAGTACGGGACACCCTGCTGCAACATGGTGCGCAGCAATTCCACCTGACCATTGCTTGCGGCAGGATCGCCTGGACCGTTCGAGAAGAACAGCGCGTCGGGTGAAAGTGCCTGAACCTCTTCTGCAGTCGTCGCTGCGGGAAGTACCTCAACGTCGAAGCCGTGCTCGGCGAGGTAGTTCACGGTCGCACGCTTTACACCAAGGTCAAGTACGGCGATCGTGCCGACTCGTTCTACGCCTTCGGTGGCGGGAACCGAGTAGCGCTCCTTCGTGGAGACCTCAACCGACAGATTGCGGCCGGCCATCGACGCCTGATTCTTCACGCGTTCGAGCTGCTCAGCCTCAGTAAGTTCGAGTGCTTCGCCTGAGAAGACGCCGCCGCGCATCGCGCCAGCATCACGCAGGATACGGGTGATCGCACGGGTATCGACTCCAGCGATACCGACAATGCCGTCGTTCACGAGGTCTTCGTCGAGTGAGCGGGTTGCCCGGAAGTTCGAGACGCGTCGAGCGCGATCTCGAACCACGAAACCTGACACCCAGATCTTGTCCGACTCCATGTCGGTGTCGTTGGCGCCGGTGTTGCCGATGTGGGGCGCTGTCATCACGACGATCTGTCCCGCGTACGACGGGTCAGTGAGCGTCTCCTGGTAGCCGGTCATGCCTGTTGCGAAGACAACCTCACCGAGGGTCTCCCCCGTCGCACCGTATGCGCGGCCAGGGAATCGCGAGCCATCTTCAAGCACCAGCACCGCAGCACCGATTGGTACGACGCTCGATGGGGGTACAGTCACTTCAATCGTGTTCGTGTTCACGCGTCCTCCTGGGTCTGGTCTTTACAAATGGTTGAGTAATTCGTCACTGGAATTCCTGAGACGAAAATCTTGGTTCTTCGCATGCGGTTCATGCGAGAGGGCGTGGGTCGCCTGCAGAAATGGCAACCTCGTCAACGCCGTCGTGTTCTGTGAGCCGCACTGAAATTCGTTCTTGCTTGGCACTCGGCAGGTTCTTACCGATGAAATCGGCACGAATTGGGAGCTCTCGATGCCCGCGGTCAATCAGGGTCGCCAATCGAACCGTTTGTGGACGGCCGTAGTCGTTGAGTGCATCGAGCGCTGCACGCACGGTTCGTCCCGAGTAGAGGACGTCGTCCACAAGCACGACCGTTGCACCATCGATACCTTCGATAGGCATCTCACTTGACTGCGGGGACAAGGTGGGCCTGCCTGCCAAATCATCGCGGTACATCGTCACATCGAGCGTCGCAGTGGGAATTTCAACACCGGAAATACGCGAAATGATGGCAGCAATACGCTGCGCCAAGATGCTGCCGCGCGTAGGAATACCTACAAGCACAAGACCGGAAACACCTTTGTTGGCCTCGACGATTTCGTGCGAGATTCGAGTCAGCGCCCGCGAAATATCAGCACTTTCAAGCACAATTCGCGTACCCATAATCGAGCCTCCCTTCTCCGCCTCACAGGACGGTCATTAAAGAAAAGCTGAAGTACTCAATATCTTACCGCACGCTCGTGGGCCGCTCTTACACGACCTGTCATTTTTCTTCAAGCCAGCTTCACCGTCTGGCTCGATCCACTTATTTCGCCGCGGCCCCTGAAGCCTTCTCCCCGATAAATTAAGCATGCAGCTTCCTGCATGCTTTGCATAGTAGGTTGAGCCTCAGCGAGCGGCATCTGCCAGTAGCTTTACCAGGATCACCTCGGTTCGATCCGCCACGGAAGCAGGTGTCGCCAATGACGGCTACCCATACTCAGCCAACCCCAAGTGCTCGCGAAATGTATCGGCCCACGCGCGCGAACAGCGGCGATTTCCCGCCAATTGCGCGCGCTTACACGCAGGTGTCACAAACGGTACGCGACGCGGGACTCCTGCGCCGCGCATACTGGTTCTATGCTCTTGTCGCAGGTGCGATTCTCGTCGCGCTGGGTGGCGCCGTCACCGGGTTCATTCTTCTCGGCACCAGTTGGTTCCAGTTACTGATCGCAGCCGGCCTGGGAGTCATCTTCACTCAGATCGCCTTCCTCACTCACGAAGCAGCGCATCGTCAGATTTTGCGACTGGGGCCAGCGAACGACCGTCTAGCGCGCATTCTCGCCGGCTCAATCGGTCTCAGCTATTCCTGGTGGGACTCGAAGCACACCCGCCATCACTCCAACCCGAACCGCGTCGGTAAAGACCCTGACATTGAAGTCGACACCATCTCCTTCATTGAGGAAGATGCCGTCTCAGCCACCGGGCTCCGTCGCGCAATCACTCAACGTCAAGGCTGGTTCTTCTTCCCTCTACTCACTTTGGAGGGAATCAACCTGCACCTACACAGTCTGCGTCACCTCATGAGCAAGGGTCAGGTGCGCGGGCGCTGGACAGAGCTCAGCATCATTGCCGCACGATTCACGCTGTTCCTTGTTCCCCTGTTCTGGTTCTTGCCACTCGGAATGGCATTCGCTTTCCTTGGCGTGCAGCTTGCCGTATTCGGCCTCCTTATGGGCGCTTCCTTTGCCCCCAACCACAAAGGCATGCCGATCATCGCGCACGATGCGAAGCTCGACTTCTTCTCCAAGCAGGTACGCACCTCGCGCAACATTCGCGGCGGCTGGTGGGCGACGATCCTCATGGGCGGGCTGAATTACCAGGTGGAACATCACCTGTTCCCCAGCATGGCGCGACCTCACCTCGCGAAGGCGCGTCTCATCGTCCGAGAGCACTGCGCGACCCTCAACGTCCCATACACCGAGACCTCACTGATCCGCTCATATGCGATTGTCATTGAGTACCTGAACCGCGTAGGCCTCGCCGCACGCGACCCGTTCGAGTGCCCAATTACCGCGGAATATCGGCGGGCATAGCGCTCGGCATTTCCCCGTCAGAAGGGGTTGGCGGATCAGGAATAATCAGCCGCAACCGTACGCTGCAGCCATAGGGCGACGCGCCGAAACCCAGCGCCAATTAGGCAGAGTGGGGTGACGTGCGGCATAGTTATTGAGTCGCAAGGCGCCGGAAACAGCAACTTGAATGACATGCGGATGTAGCGCAGCTGGTAGCGCATCACCTTGCCAAGGTGAGGGTCGCGAGTTCGAATCTCGTCATCCGCTCGGACAGCGCCTGGGGAAACCCAGGCGCTTTTTCGTTTACTCGCGGCCGTTCCGGGCGGCACGGCGGGCGCTTACGGCAGTGCTCCCCCCTCATCTACGTGCGCAAGTTCATGCCATACGATCATCACGCTCAGGCCCACCAATATTGCCCCGTAGAGAACAGTTTGGGCGAAGACTAAAAACGGGGTTATAGGACAAAACGTGTGTAAACGGTTGGGCGGGTCATGCCCGTCCTCCCCATCCAGCACGTAGCCAGAGCCCTTCCGCAGCATCGAGTCCTGTGCCGTAGAGCTCTGGCCCATTGTCGGGTT
>NZ_JACVMX010000002.1 GCF_014530035.1 Leucobacter sp. cx-328 | reverse complement strand
AACCCGACAATGGGCCAGAGCTCTACGGCACAGGACTCGATGCTGCGGAAGGGCTCTGGCTACGTGCTGGATGGGGAGGACGGGCATGACCCGCCCAACCGTTTACACACGTTTTGTCCTATAACCCCTACGAAGCCCCAAAAAGACAAAAATGAACCCCCGCGATGTAGAAGCTACGCGGGGGTTCGGTGAAGGTGTAAAAGCCTTCGTGGCTCCGACGGGCGTCGATCCCGTGACCTCACGATTTTCAGTCGTGCGCTCTACCAACTGAGCTACAGAGCCAGATAATCACTGTTATGGCGATCACCTGAGATGAAGAAACCCTTCAAAAGAAGGGCTTTTTCACCTTGGCGACCCTGACGGGACTTGAACCCGCGACCTCCGCCGTGACAGGGCGGCGCGCTAACCAACTGCGCTACAGGGCCATATTGTGTATTAAGTTGTGTTGGCAATCCAGTGACCCCAACGGGATTCGAACCCGTGTTGCCGCCGTGAAAGGGCGGAGTCCTAGGCCGCTAGACGATGGGGCCGAGGCTTTCACCCGCTGGCTTACGCTCGCTGGCTGCCGTGTAATAGCTTACGAGGAATGAGCAATATCGCGCAAATCGAACCAAAAACGCAGATCAGACGGTGTGTTAATAACGCACCGTCTGACACAAACGAGCGAGAAAAATTAGCCGCCGAGCACGCGCTGCACTCTGTTGAGTGACATGTTCTCGAAGCGATCCACACCCACGCTCGTGCGCTGCTCGAAGTGGTACCCCATCTTGCCCTGCATAAGCATGCCAATGAGATGTGGCTCGTTTGCGTTCCACATGATCCAGGTGGGCTGACCGTTGGTGTTGGGGCCGAGGAAGGTGATCTCGATGTCCTGCGAGCCAATGCGCTGAATACGCGGCTGCAACCGGTCGGTAGACAGGGCGAGCACCTGGTTCTCTGCCCGATTCTGCATCTCACTCATAGCTTGATCCTAGTCAATGTCGCTCCCGCACGGGAGGCTAACTTGCGTCCGAGGACGCGAATGTACAGGAGGTTACGCGAAAAACTCTGCAATAACGAGCGCGAGGCCGTGCAGATCATCAACGTGGGCGAGCTCACGTGCAGAGTGCATAGACAGCAGCGGCACTCCCACGTCAACGGTGCGCATACCGATTCGGGTAGCGGTGAGCGGGCCGATGGTCGATCCGCACGGGACAGTGTTGTTCGACACGAAGTCCTGCGTCGGAACGCCAGCGGCGGCGCAGAGCGAGCGCCACAGCGCCCCACCGTGCGCGTCAGAAGCGTACCGTTGGTTCGCATTGATCTTCAGCATCGGGCCGCGGCCAGCGAGCGGGCGCACGTTTGGGTCGTGCTTCTCGCCGTAGTTCGGGTGCACCGAGTGGCCGGCGTCTGCCGACAGGCACCATGAGCCAGCAAGCGCACGCTGGCGATCTTCCACGCCTCCGCCAAGACCAGCCCAGATGCGATCAAGAACGTCAGCCAGGAACGGTCCACTCGCGCCAGAACGCGTCTCGGAGCCGAGTTCCTCGTGATCGAACGCGGCGAGCATCGAGATCCCACCCTCAGCGGGCTCAGCAACGATCAACGCGGCGAGGCCAGCGTACGTCGAGCTCAGGTTGTCGAGGCGCGGTGAGGCGAAAAACTCGCTGCGGGCACCGATCCGCTCGGGACGCTGGGTATCGAAAAGACGAAGGTCGAAGCCAGCGATGTCGTCTGCGGTGATGCCCTCGTGCGCGAGCAGTTCGGCGAGCGAGACGTCTGCGCCCGCGATACCGATGATCGGCTGCGTATTGCGCTGACGATCAAGGTTCAGACCGTTATTCGCCTCGCGGTCGAGGTGGATTGCGAGCTGCGGGATCCGCGCCACTGCCCCGGTGCATACGAGCTTTTCCTCGCCAGTTCGCGTGACCACTCGGCCTGCAACTCCGAGGTCACGGTCGAGCCAGGAGTTGATCAGCGGGCCGCCGTACACCTCGACGCCGAGCTGCGCCCAACCGTGCGCAGTGAAGTCGGGCTGCGGCTTCAGCACGAAGCCAGGTGAGTCAGTGTGCGCGCCAAGCACGCGCACGGGGCTGGTCGCCGAGACGCCAGCGCCAGCGCGCCACGCGATGATCGCACCGTCGCGGCGCACAAAGGCCGCTGGAGCAGCGGAGGCAGCGGGCCACGCCTCGGATTCGTCGAGCTCGACGAATCCGGCGCGGGTCAGCACCTCGGCTGCAGCAGCGGCCGCGTGATAGGAAGTGGGCGATGCGGCAACGAAGTCCGCAAAGTGCGAGATGAATGCATCTCGGTCAAGAACAGCCTCGTCGCGCATCGCCTCACCCATCGTTAGTTACTCAGCGTCTTCCTGTGCAAATTCAGCGGGAGCGATGAAGTTCTCCGCAAATTCAGCGAGCAGACGAGCACCGAAACCGGTCGAACCGGTCGAACGCCAGAGATCATCGCTCTCAGCCTGCATGGTGCCTGCGATATCGAGGTGACCCCAGGGAGTGCCATCAACGAAATCGTTGAGGAAGAGTCCTGCGAGGATCGCTCCGCCGTATGCGCCACCCATGTTCGAAATGTCAGCGACATTCGACTTGAGCTGGTCGCGGTAGCGGTGATCGAGCGGCAGGCGCCAGATGTTCTCGTCAGTCGATTCAGCCGCCGCGTCAAGCTGTTCAGCGATGATGTCATCATTTGCGAGCATGGCTGCGGTTCGGGTGCCGAGCGCACCCATTGCAGCACCAGTCAGCGTTGCGATGTCAACGATTGCGTCGGGGCGACGCTCGTTCACAGTTGCGTCCTCGGTTGCGAGCACGATACCGTCAGCGAGCACGAGGCGACCCTCAGCATCGGTGTTCTTCACCTCAACGGTTTTGCCGCCGCGGATCGTGAGCACGTCACCGAGCTTCGTCGCGCTGCCACTGGGCATGTTGTCGGTGCACATCAGCCAGCCGGTGACTGCGCTCTCGACACCGAGATCTGCAAGTGCGGTCATCGATGCGAAGACTGCGCCTGCGCCCATCATGTCGAACTTCATTGCTGCGTGCATCGCGTTCGAGGGCTTCAGGCTGATTCCGCCCGAGTCGTACATGATGCCCTTACCGATGAGTGCGAGGTGGCCCTCGGGATCAGCGGGACGGTAGCTGAGCTTGATCATGCGGGGCTCTTCGACCGAACCTGCGTTCACACCGAGCAGGCCGCCGAGGCCCATCTCCATGATCTGCTCGCGGTCGTAGACCTCAACGTCGAGTCCAAACTCGGGGCCAATCTCAGCCGCGAGATTGCCAAACTTCTCAGCGCTCAGGTGGCGGGGAGGAGTGTTGCCGAGGTCGCGTGCAAGCTCAGCGGTACGAGCGAGGATCAGGCCACGCTCGACGCCGTACTCTGCGTCTTCGAGGTCTTCTTCGACGAGCTGGATCATGAGCTCATCGAGCACGACCGTCTTGGGGTCAGACTTCAGCGCATCGAAACGGTAGCGCGCGAGGATCGCACCCTCAATCGCGGCCTGCACCGCGACGTCGGCGTCCCAGTCACGCGACGCGAGCACACCGGTGAGGTCAACCGCAATGCGGCCGGCTTCACGTGCACCGCGAGCGAATGCAGCAACTGCGTCACGCAGCTGCGCGGGAGTCTCGATCGGGTTCGCGCCGGTGCCAACCAGCACGGTCAGGGGCGCACCCGGAAGGAGCATGGTCTGGTTCGCAGCACCGGTGAAGCCGGCTGCGGCGAGCGCATCGCGACCGATCTCTGCAATGTCAGCGGGAAGCTCACCCTCAGAGGCCACGAACAGCGCGCGGGCCTCGGCACCTTCGGCGAGCGTCGACGAGACACTCACACCGGTCATGCGTTCGAGGGATGGAGCAGGGTTGAAAGCGGGATCAATCACAACACTCATGCCCCTAAGCCTACTCCTGCGGTTCCTGACCGCACAGGCAGAATCACCTAATTCATATGCGCGGGAATACAACCCACTGACGGGCGTTACACCGAGTATGGAGAAATTTGGCTTTCTGTCCTTCGGGCACTACGGCAATGTGCAGGGTTCACGCGTGCGCACGGCCGGTGACATGCTCAAGCAGACGATTGAAATCGCAGAGGGCGCTGATGAGATCGGCGTGAATGGCGCATACGTTCGCGTGCACCATTTCGCAAAGCAGGCGGCCTCGCCCGTACCGTTGCTCACAGCTATGGCTGCGCGCACCAAGCACATTGAGGTCGGCACCGGCGTCATCGATATGCGGTACGAAAACCCGCTGTACCTCGCTGAGGAGCTCGCTGCGCTCGATTTGATCGCGGATCAGCGCATCGCCATCGGAGTCAGCCGAGGATCACCCGAGACCGCCGTCCGCGGCTACGAGGCCTTCGGCTACACGGGTGCTGAAGATCCCCGTGGCGCGGATCTTGCCCGTGCGAAGTTTGACGGCTTCCTGCGCGCAATCGACGGCGAGGGTCTCGTCGAGGCTGACACCCGCATGGCGCCTCCCGGCTACCTCGCGATCGAGCCCCAGTCCCCCGGTCTGCGTGACCGCATCTGGTGGGGTGCTGGCTCGCGCGCATCGGCAGAGGACGTCGGCCGCATGGGCCTCAACCTCATGAGTTCTACCCTGCTCACCGAGGCAACCGGTCAGTCGTTCGATGTACTCCAGCGCGAGCAGATCGAGCTGTTCCGCGCCGCATACAAGGAGGCCGGCCACACGCGCACCCCGCGCGTCTCGGTCAGCCGAAGCGTGTTCCCGATCATGAACGAGCAGGACAACATGTACTTCGGGATCCGCGGCCAAGAAAGCAACGATCAGATCGGCATCATCGATGGCTACCGATCGACGTTCGGCAAGACCTACGCGGCAGAGCCAGACAAGCTCATCGAGCAGCTGCTGCAGGATGAGGCGGTCATGGCGGCAGATACGCTCATGCTCACCATCCCGAACCAGCTCGGCCCCGAGTACAACCTCCACGTACTCGAGTCGTTCGCGAAGCACGTCGCGCCCGCCCTCGGCTGGAAGCCAAACTGGGAGAAGTAAGGCCCGGCGGTAAGGCTCGGGGAAGTAGGACGCTGCTTCTCTCGGGTCAGCGAGAATGTATTACGCCAGAGGGCGGTGGGAGTCTCCCATCGCCCTCTGGCGTATCTGGAGTATCGCCTACTCGAACGCTTCCATGATGAAGATACCGTCAACATAAACGCGCACAGGCTGCGGCTTGAACGCTGCAAAGAACTGGGCCCGGCGCTTTTCGAAGCGCACGTGGTGCTGTTCGTTCGTCCCGACCGTGATTTCCCACGCCTTCATGGTGCTGAACGACAGGATCTGCACGGTCCCCATCACTTTGACGCCATCGACGGTGATCTTGATGCCGCCCCAGAACTCGTCAAACGAGAACTCGACCAGGTGCTTCTCTTCGAAACCGACAACGAGGCTCATCTTCATTCACACGAGACTACCTGCCTGACCAGTAGGCGTCAGACCTCACCGCCGCAAGACAATTCAAATCAAACCTAGATTTTCATCACTCAGATAGGTACATTTTCAGACTCTGGAGGTGAAACTATGCAGACAATCGAAGCCCTCACGACCCTTGGATTCATCGCATCCACACAATGGAGTCTCGTGACAACCCAGCAGGTCATCGCAGCCGGAGTCACGAGGAATCAGCTCACCCGACTGACTTCGTCTGGTTCAATCGACTGCGTAAGAAATGGAGTGTATGCGCTCAGTTCCGCCAGCTACGGACCATTCCAAGATTTACGAGCTGCCTGGCTTGCAACGGAACCGATGCGGGGTGTCACAAGACAAGACTTTTCTGTCTCAGTCTCAGGAATCTCAGCAGCCGCAGTATATGGAATCGGTGATCTGTTCCCGATGTATCACGAGTTCACCTCGCCCAGACGTAGGCAGTCAAGCATCTATGATGTGAGGTTTCGGCGTAGGTCACTCCCTAGAGACCAGATTGTCTTGATTGATGGCCTGCCCGTGACCAGTCTTCCCCGCACTGTCGCGGATATCGCAGAAACATGTCTCGACTATGAGCATCTCGCCGACATCGTTCGAGGGGCATACGAGAAACCCGAAGTCACTGCTGCAGAACTGTCAGCTGCTTTGGCCCCGGTTGCCAGAAGACATGGCGCAGAGAACGGTGAAGCACTGTTCCTGGAGATGGTGCGCCATTCCCCTGCCACGCAAAAGTTTCGAGAGTACCTCGAGATTACAAACCGCATCGACCCGAAAACCCCACTAGCTCCCCTACCCCGCAACTGACTACGCTTGACCCATGCCACTCTCGTTCCGCCCGAGTACCGATGAAGATCTCGACTGGATTGTCGACCTCCGCGTCCGAGTCCTCCGCGCAGACTTTGAGCGCCTCGGCCGGTTTGACCCGGTGCGCGTTGGCCAGCGCATGCGCAACGCGTTCAAGAAGGAGAACACCCGCGTGATCTTGCTCGATGAGCAGGTCGCCGGCTGTGTAACGGTTCGCCATGAACCCGGTGAGCGGTGGCTCGAAAACTTCTACCTCGACCCTGATTTGCAGGGCCGGGGCCTCGGCACGCAGGTGCTCCAGCGCATTCTCGCTGAGCCCGCCGCGACCCCCATGCGCCTGCACATGCTGCGCGGCAGTAGCGCCGGGCGCCTCTACGAGCGGCACGGATTCGTTGCCGAAGACGAAAAAGAACTCGACGTCGTCATGGTGCGCAAACCAAAACTTGTCATTCGCCCGTGCGTCGGCCCCGCCGAGTACCCCGCGCTCGTTGCAATTTGGCGCAGCGCGGTCGACGCGACCCACGACTTCCTTGATCCAACTGATGGAGCGCGGATCGAGTCCAAGCTCGCCACCGATTACTTCCCCGCGGTGACCCTCACGGTCGCGGAGCGGGGCGGAGTCCCGGTCGGTTTCGCTGGCGTCATCGAGGGCAGCCTCGAGATGCTGTTCGTTGCTGACGAAGTTCGAGGGCAGGGCGTCGGATCCGCGCTCCTTGCAGAGGTCACGCGACAGCAAGCGGTCACGCGCGTCGATGTGAATGAGCAAAATCCGGGGGCGCTCGGTTTCTATTTTGCGCACGATTTCGAGCAGACGGGTCGCAGTGAGCTTGACGGGGACGGCCGGCCGTACCCGATCCTGCATCTATCGTTGTCACAGACCAATACGAGACCGACGACGTGCGCTCACTCAGCAAACGCCTGATCGAGGACTAGGCTGGGCGCAGTATGGGTTTCTTGTCATTCGAGCGCTACCTCACCGCGACCGAGACGACCGCAGGCGCGATCGACCCCGAGGAACAAAACACGGACTATGAGTCCGGCCGCGTCGAGATCGATGGGCAGTGGTGGCGGATCCGCACCGCACGCATCACTCCGACCAAGCCAGGCGCGTTCGTCGCCGTCTGGCGGCGCAATGCCGCGGGCGAGACCGAGCCGTTCACTGATACCGATGCGTGCGTTGGGTTGCTCGTGTTCGTCACAGATACCAATGCGGGTACGGACGCAGATCGCCATGGGGTATTCGCCTTCACCCGTGAACATCTTGCACAGCTCAGGATCACCGAACAAACGGGCACAGCCAGCACCCCACGCAGGCAAGGCAAGCGCGGGTTTCGCGTGTACCCAGGTTGGTGCACTGGCCTCAATCCGCAAGCATCACGCATGCAACGAGCGCAGCTCCCTGCCTTCCGTGAATTTGGCAGGTAACGAGGGGCGCTCAACAGCTACGCTCAAGACATGACGTCACCTGCGCCGGACCCTCGCCTCAACCGCATCAACCTGATCTGCTTGGGCGTCGCCGACGTCATTCGATCGCGCGAGTTTTATCGCGACGGTCTGGGCTTCGAGACCCCCAACAACGAGGCAGAGCCCGCCGTTGTATTCTTCAACAACCGCGGCACGAAGCTCGAACTCTTCCAGCGCGAGGCGCTCGCCGCAGACATCAACGCCGCGGACCCTCCGCAGCTGAGCGACTCCACGGCAGCTTTTAACGGCATCACGCTGGCCTACAACGCGAAGAGCGAAGCCGAGGTCGACGCACTCTTCGCAAAGATCGAGAGCATTGGCGGATCAATCGCAAAAGCACCGGAGCGCGTGTTCTGGGGCGGGTACAGCGGGTACTTCCGCGATCCCGATGGCTACCACTGGGAAGTCGCATACGCCGACACATGGCAGTTCGACGAGAACGACATGCTCATCATCGAGTAACCGCCACCGCGATGCGTGCCCAGCCATGCCCTAGGAGGAGGCAAAGAGGAGTCCCTGGCCGCTTACGCTAGTAACTATGACTGAGCAGAGCTGGGACGACCGAGTCGATGCGTTCTGGGCAAGTGCGGATGACGCCGCTCCCGAGTCAACGCTCGAAGCGATGCGCGTGCTTGTCGCAGAGCGGCCGGCCACCGATGCCGCTGGCATCTACGAGTGGGCGTCGGTGCACGATTTCCTCGGTCTTGAGGCTGAGGCGATCCCGCTGTACATGTCGGCGTTGGCAGCCGGCCTCGATGGCGAGCATAAGCCGCAGGCACTTATCCAGCTCGGCAGCTCGCTGCGCAATGTCGGTCGCGCCGACGAGGCAGTTGATCTCCTCACAGAGCAGGAGAGCAACGAGGTCACCGGCGACGCTGCACAAGCGTTCCTTGCGCTCGCGCTACACACGGCAGGCAATCCAGATGAAGCGCTGCGCGTCGCTCTGACCGCGCTTGCGCCCACGCTCCCGATGTACCGTGGCGCAATCACGTACTACGCGAACGAGCTGTAGGGAAAGCCCGCTCGACAGCAGCCCCATGACGAACGAGAATAGGACTCCCATCCTTTGACGAACGGAGTCCCCATGGTCAAGCTCGGCATGATCACGATCGATACGACAGATCCGCGCGAGCTCGCGACATGGTGGGCAGGGCGCCTCGGCGGTCAGCTCATTGACCAGCACGACGGCTGGTTCTGCATGGTGACGATTCCCGATACCGGTCTCAATCTTGGTTTCCAGAAGATTGAGCAGCCGACGCCAGGCAAGAACCGCATCCACCTTGACTTCTCAGACGCTGGCGCCGGCGGCCGCGAGCAGGTCATCGCAGAGTGGACCGCCGCGGGCGCCACACATTTGGGCACCCGCGGCGATGAGAACTTCGCGTGGGACACGTTCGCTGATCCGCACGGAAACGAGTTCTGCGTCAGCGATCCGCACTAGTCAGTATCGGCTCGGGGTCGGCGCCCGCTCAGTCGACGGCGAGTGCCAAGACGGGCGACACCTTCGTAGCGCGCCGAGCGGGGCCGGCAGCCGCAATGCAAGCGAGCCCGATACCGAACACTGCGACGCCCACAATCAAGATCCACGGCACGACCGGCAAGACGAGCCCCACCTGCGAGCCGACCATCGACTGGGCAGCAACCCAACCGTAGAAGACGCCAAGCACCACACCAGTACAGAACGCGGCGAGTGTCATCTGGGCGCTCTCAGCCATGATCATGCTGCGCACCTGTGTACCGGTGAAACCAATCGCGCGCAGCAGGCCGAGCTCTCGAATACGCTGCACGACACTGAGCGACAGCGTATTCACGAGGCCCACTGCTGCGATGACACCGGAGAATCCTACGAGCAGGGTCAGAACTGCCGAAGTTACTGTGAGCGTCTGTTCAAGCACCGCTTCAGAAACCGGATCTTGCGCAAACATCTCCTTCACACCGGCGGTGTAGGTGGCGAGCGCGACTGCGAACATCACCACGAGTGTGATGCCGATCACGAGGCCGATCGTCGAGCGTGCGCTGCGCTCGGGGAAGCGTACGGCGTTGGCTGCCGCGATCTGGCCTGTCACTCCCCTGCCAGTCACCCGGCCAGCGAGGCGCAGAATCGGGGGCATGATGAAGTGCGCGCCGACGGCAATGCCAGTGAACGAGATGAGCCCACCAACAAACGAGACCATGAGCGCGAGCGGCGTCGCAAAACTCAGCGCAACACCGAGTGCAAGCGCCGCAGCACCGATGATGATGAGGGTGATCGCCACCACGGTACGACCGCTACGCCCGCGTGCCTGCTCGGGGCGCAGCTCTACCGCAGCCCGGGTGGCCTCGATGGGCGAGACGCCAGCCACACGTTTGGATCCAGCCCATGCAGCGAGCCAGGTCGTCGCAATGACGATTAGCGCGGCAGCAACAATCAGCGGATCGAACAGCGGATACGTCAGCCCGGCGTCTAGCCAGCCAGCCGAAGTGCCCACAGCGACTAGCCCGGCAGCAAGCCCGATCGCGAGCACGACGCCAATGACCGCACCGATTGCGCCCATAGCGAGGCCTTCGAGCGCAACCTGATTGCGTACCCGCGCGGAGGTGGAGCCGAGCAGACGCAGCAGCGCAATCTCTCGGGTTCGACCGGCGATGACGGTCGCAAACGTGTTCGCCGTCACTATCGCGCCAACGTACAACGCGATGACGATGAAGATGATCGACACCATCAGCAACATGAGTCGGAACGTGCCAGACTCTGCCTGCATTCCATCACTCAATGCAGCGGTCATAATTCCGGTCAGCAGGATGAGCGTCGACGCAAAGAGGGTGCCAAGCGCGGCAACGACGATGGTTGCGGTGTGTTCGCTGATCCGCGCTTTCATGCCGCAGCCGCCTCAAGATTCAGCATCGTTGCCGAGATCTGCTCGGCGGTCATCGCACCGGTGTCTTTGACGATCTTGCCGTCAGCGAGGAACAGGATGCGATCGGCGTAGCTCGCAGCCACCGGATCATGCGTGACCATCGCGATGCTCTGTCCGCTTTCCGTCACTGCGGATCGGAGCAACAACAACACCTCACGGCTCGTGCGCGAGTCGAGTGCACCCGTGGGTTCATCAGCGAAGATCACCTCGGGGCTCGTCGCGAGCGCGCGGGCGATGGCAACGCGCTGCTGCTGACCACCGGAGAGCTCGTGCGGCCGGTGGTCCACGCGCTGGGTCAGCCCGAGATACTTCACGAGCGCATCAATGCGCTGCTGCTCTTCGCGGTTGGGCTTGCGTCCGTCAAGCGCGAACGGTAGTTGCAGATTGCCCATCACGTCGAGCGTGGGTACGAGGTTGAATGATTGGAAGACAAAGCCGATCCGCCGCCGGCGCAGCTTCGTGAGTTCAGCGTCGCCCAGGCCAGTTATGTCGGCGTCACCTAACCAAACGCGGCCGCTCGTCGGTGAATCAAGGCCGGCCATCAGGTGCATCAGCGTCGATTTACCGGAGCCAGACGGCCCCATGATCGCCGTGAACTTTCCACGCCTAATGCCAATTGACACGTCATCTAGTGCAGCGACCCGCTGCGTTCCTTCGCCGTAGTATTTGCCCACGTTCGCGACGCGAGCCACGAGGCCCAGTTCACTCGTTTTTGTTTCCATGCCCCGAGGTTACGAGCGAGCACTAGGGGCGCGGATCGGCCGACGGTACCTCAGTCCCAATACTGAAGTACCGGCTGTTGCACCCGAAAGTGCCACAGCCGGTGCGCTGGATCAATCACTGCGCCGCCTTCACAGCTGACCACAATTCCGAATGTCACAGTGGAAATGCAGACTTGAGTGTGCACGGCGAACAGATCTACCAGATGACCTTGGCTCGGAAGGCGCGACAAAGAGCTTCAACGGACACGTCAGCGTCGTCTCGCCAGACTGAAATCGAACTCAATTACGGATCAATAGCGCAGGTGCGCTTTCCAGATCAAGACCAACCAATGTCGCTACCATCACAGTTCTCTCACTGAAGTCTGACCGGAAAGGCGTATCGAAACCAGACAAACCCTGAATTCGCTACGCTCTCCATACGACAGAATCAGTACGTTTGCAGAAAGATTATCGAGAAGTGCAATTGTGCTCAAGAAGATTCATTGCGCTGCCACAACAACAAAACGGTACAGCGGGGAATGGCCTCTGCATGAGCGCCACTCCCCACTGAAAGTACTGTGCTACGTCTCGTCGCTAACCAATGCGGCGCCTACGCGCGGTTACCAGCAGCCCCAACGCGAGCAGAACAAAAGCTCCACCCCCGAGTGCAATCAACAACGGGGTCGCCTCGCTACCGGTGTTTGCCAGAGCACCACCGCTTCCAGCATTCGCGCCGTTGTCACCGTTCACACCAGGCGTGTCGTCAGGCTTCTCGCCCTCAGGATCTTGACCTTCAACTTCAGGACTGTCTGTCCCATCGACTACGACGGTGATGGTTTCAGTAAGCCCTCCAACGGTCGCTGAGACCTCACGTTCACCTGGACCCACGAAGGTAATCTCGTTGCCCTCTGCGGTGTCGGCCGCGTTCGTTGATGAGAACGTCGCGTAACCAGTGACATCATCGATCTCGGCCGGGGCAGCGGCAACCGCTGCGACGGCATCGGAGTTCCTTCCCTGCGCCGCCGCGCCGAGCCCGACGACGGTGAACGCAACCGTTTCACCGTCTGCAGCGACACCATCCTCGGTAGCTACGGGCTGGTCGATACGGAGCTGATGAATTGTAGACGCAACCGAGACTTCCAGTTCACCTACCTTGGTGGAGTCCTCATTCAAGGTAGCAGTCATCGTCTGCGTCGTCGTGAGACCAGCGTTGTTGTAATCAGTGGGGAACTCAACGGCTGAACCATCCTGCTCAACACCACCGAGCGTCAACGTGACCTCATTGGTGACGTCGTCCAATACATTTCCAAGAGCGTCAACGGAGGTAACGGCGTAATCGTGCGTCGAGCCTTCAATAACGCTGTCTGCACCAAGAATCTTGAGACCAGAAATGTACTTCGTGGCCTGTGTTTTGTAGCCTTTCCAGAGCGGCTCAGTAAACACCTTTGTGGGGTCTTCATCAGCCAGGTACTCGCCCGGGAACGTAATCACTACGTCTTGAGTTTTTCCAAATGCACCGTTGGTATGAGCATCACTGCCATCTGCAAATGTCTTCGGAGCAGGGCCGAGAAATCGCACTTCAGTGAGCGTGTGCTCGTAGGTGTCAGACTTATATCCAAATGCCCGGGTCATGATTGAACTGACTCGAGGTGGAATTGTGACCGAGGTAAGCGGGTTGTGGGCAAACGCGGAGTCACTGATTCCGACAAGCGTTTCAGGGAGATCGATGCTCGTGAGCTTGTTGCTCGAGAATGCACCCGTTCTGATGGTCGTCATATCGACTGGCAGATTTATCTCAGTCAGCTGATTGCCAGAGAATGCGTAAGCACCGATCGAGACGTCTCGCTCGGGAAGGTCGAGCAATTCCAACTGGCCGTTGTAGAACGCCATGTCACCGATGCTCGTGACCGACTCCGGAAGCTCTACCGAGGTCAGCTTGGTGCTATTAAACGCATACTCACCGATGCTCTCGAGACCGCTGGGAAATATCGCAGTTTCCAACGGCGTCGTGCCAAACGCGTAACTTCCGATACTTGTCACGCCCTCGGGAATCACCACATTCGTGAGCTTGCTGTTCGAAAACGCATTCGCCCCGATGCTCACAACCCCCTCTGGAATTTCTACAGAAGTGATGGGCTGATAGTTAAAGGCTGGCCCGATAGTTGTCACCGGGTAAGTCTCGCCCCCGACAACCACTTCCCCCGGAATCTCGACCGAAGGCCCGCTCCGTGAAGCGTCATACCGGGTTGCCGTGGCCCCTGCCGCTGGATCCTCATCATTAATGGTGAACGTGATCCCGCTAACGGGGTCGAGCTGTTCCACGACTGCAGCGTGAGCTGGGGAGCTGAGCCCAAAGGTCACCTGAATCGAGAGGGCGGCAACCGCGCCGAGGGCAAGCCCCGCATGCGTGCGTTCACGGGTGCTACACCGTCGACTGTTACTCATTTTCATTGCTGTGCTTTCTGTGTTTCAGATCTCAAATGTTCACGAACGCGAATGGCGGCGGATCATGAACGCTGACCCTGCTGCGAGTAGCGCCAATGCGCCAAGCCCTGCACCAAGCAGCGAGCTGCCACCGGTGTACGCGAGTGCTGCGCCAGTCACGGGAGTTTTGGTGCCGGGCGCTGTTGTACCGCTGCCGGGAGTCTCTTCGCCCCCAGTTCCCGGGGTCTCAGCATCTGTCACCACGACGTACTCGAATGTCACTGTGGTCGTCTCGGCGTTAAAGACACCGGTCACGCTGTTCGGTACCGCGTTCCTGGTTTCCTGAACGTCAACTGCGCTGACTGCGGAAAGCACGTACCCGGGAATATCGGGTGCGACTGCCGTGAAATCGGTGTTCCACCGGCCGCTCATACGATCCGCATCTCGAATCTGCTTGCCAGCGGTATCGACAAACTGCACGTCGACCGAAAAGTCGAGTGGCAGCACCACGTCAAGCACGGATGATTCATCGCCCGGTTTCACTACAAGCTCGCCCAGGTTCGCATCAACCGCGCGAACGGTTGCATTTGCCGCGGGGTGGGCGGGCACGTTGACCGCGGGGAACGTGTGCGTTTCGTCAGGCTGTACCCATTCGGCTTCACCGGTATACAGGTCGATCATGCACGCGAAGTCTGCAGTCTGCGTTACCGGGTTGCCGGCTGCGTCGATGGCTGCGCCGTCTTCAAACCTGAAGCTCACCTCACGCGTAACGGTCTGTGTCCCACTCTGGGCAAGTTCAACGTAGGGCACATCGATGTAGTTCTGAGCACGGTAGGTGTCATAGACGATGTCGCCGTTCTCATCGCGCCAGTCTGGGAATGTCGCGAGTGTGCCGTCTGACAACTCGTCAAACACTCTGTTCCGCGCTTGGAAATAGGCGTAGTTGAAATCGGTATACACGTACGTGATTGGTTGTGACGCGCTTCCGGGAGCTTCCAGCGCATCGTACTGCTCGTTGATCGCCGCGATTGCCGCTTCTACGACGCTTGCACGACCATGCGCGCCGCCTCGAATACCTTCCAGAGGAGCCATAACCTCCGCTACGAGCGCTTGATACTCCTCAAACTCGTATACCTCTTCTGGCGCATAGAATTCACCAGCTGCTTCATTGAAGTTCACGTCAAAGAACCAGTTATTAACAGAAAACTCGAAAAAGTTCTCATTGGTGAAGTCCCCAAGCGTGAATTCATGCACTCCAGGTTGCCCGACATCGATAACGAGCGACCGAGCGTCCGGATCGGCGTCTACTACCATGTCAGCGGCTTGCGCCATTGCTACATATTGCTGCAGCTGCCCTTGATATCCCCTGAGATAGTCAAGATCAACGCGTTTCACCCATGCAAGCGTGGCATCATAGATCGCATTGTAGGTTCGTGTTTCAGCTTCTGCAGATGAGATCCCTGAAGCCACGAATCCAGCGTGTAACTCATCATAGATTTCAGGGATCGCCCCACTCTCCACCCACATTTCGGTATCAATTTCCATGTAGGCGGAATGCAATTCCGGGAGTCCACCTATCAGCCTCAAACTCATTGCACGGACCAGATCGAGCCTCTGCTCGTGCGTCCACCCTCTCTGAATCTCCCAGAGTTTGTCTTCGCTATAGGCCTCGGCTATCGCACTCGTAAGATCCTGCTCGAACGCATAATAGGCGAGAAGTGCTTCACGAAGGATCTCGGAGGAAATGCCCCCGGCCGCTTCAGCTTGAGGCTCTGTGGCGGCAACAGCCGTCGCGTACTTTTCGAAAAGCATCGGTACAACATCCGTCAACACGTGCTTCGTTGCAGTTGGCGTCTCGCCGCCAAACAGCACGTCAACCTCAGTGATTGCCTCGGGGAGCGTTGTCGTGAGGTAGTCTTCCCGATACATGTGGAAGTACTCGTAGTATTCATTTATTTCGGTTCGCGGTGCCTCATAGAACGAGCGTGTGACGCTTTCGCCGTTGTCTGGCACACATGCCGCAGCGAGATTCTGTGCATTGTTTACCGGCTGCCCGTCAACTGCGACAGCATTCGCCGCCGTAGCGCCACCGAGTATGAGACCAGCAGTGAGCGCACTTGCGAGCGCTCCGTTCCAAAGTCGTTTCTTCACGAGCGATTCCCCATCTACATTGATTTTTGGCGAAGTTGAGTGCGAAAACATGCCAACCCCGCGGCGCCAGCGCGAACGCCGGCGAGCGAGAATCTGCCGGTGTTCGCGAGACAGGTGCCGTTCCCCGCAGGCGTGGCCGGTTTCAACGTGGCAGGGTTCGTCGGCTCCGGCTTTGGCACAACGTCTTCGGGCTTACCGTCTTCATTCACGACGATCGTCACGGTCTTGCCCAGCGAAGGCTGACGATGATCCGCGCTCTTGAGGAGCCAGAACGCCTTCCCCACAAAGGAATCATGCTTGTCCGCAGAGTTGTCCGTAAAGACATTGCCCGTCATCTGCCAGACCGTGTTCGGCAGATTCGCTTCTGAAAGATTGTTGCGGACACAGGCTTCGTCACCCATGATCTGAATTCTTGGCGGCAGCTTGATGTCGGCCAGCTCGTTATCAGCGAAGGTAAGCCGCTCAGTTTTCAAAACTTCGTCCGCGAGGTCAACGTATTCCAGCTTCCCGTGCAGAGACGTCATCATCCCGATGCGGGTCACTGTCTCGGGATGCTCAACCGAGGCAAGGTCCTTCCCCGAGAAGGCGTAGTCATCGACCGTTGTAACGGGATATCCGACACCATCGACATCGTGCTGCTCTGGAAGAGCAGCTGCCGGATCCTCGGCTTTGCCGCACGCCGTCGCTGTTGCTCCCGCGGCGATTGTCGCTGTGCTGACAGGCACAGCGATTGCGCGAAAGGCCAATCTTGCGCGCATTTCGTGCGTTAACTCACAGGCAAAGCCGGTGTTCTTGCTCACTGTTTGCCCTTCGTGGTCCAAAGATTCACTCACGTTCGAATTCCACGAGGCTGGACGACGAATCCAGCGCCGGTTTCCGAGGCGCCAGTGCCACGGGACGTTCAAACACCTTCCAAGCTGAATTATGGCCTAGTTCAGGCAAAAACAACAGGAAAAATATAGGCGTCACATATCCATCGGCGAGTCCCCTCCGCCCAGGTGGTATTCGCCTGAACACGCGATAATAGAACTTCCACCGACAGAGTCGGCTGACCCCCACACCAGGAGTTCTCTGATGCGTTCGGTTTTCGTCGCCATGTACCGCGTGCGTAGCGTGATTTTCGCTGCGTCAACCGTCGCCTTGCTGTGCCTCGCATTCTTCGCACGATACTTCCCCGCAAACGTTGCCGAAACCATCACTATTGTTCTGGGCGTTCTCGGTTTCGGCGGCTGGGTACTCGCAGGTCTGCTGATGTTCAATGGCGGATCCCTCCGCCCAAGTCACTCATCTGCCACCGTCGCCTCACCGGTACGTGGGCGATGGCTCGCAATCAATAGTCCCGCCTCGCGTACACCAAGCCACGGCACCCGGGCCTACGGTCAGTCCCACGCGGTGGATCTCATCTTTGAGCCCGAGGGTTGGCAGCGCCCTGAATTCGGCAGTTGGCCTGGCATGCGCGAACCCGAAGATTACCGCGCATTTGGCCAGCCTGTACATGCAATGATCTCGGGAACCGTAGTGCGCGCATCCGATTGGCGCCGCGATCATAAGTCCCGCACCAACTCAGTCACGTTCTTGTATCTCATGGCTGAAGGAACGGTTCGTGAGCTCGGCGGCCCTGGGTTCGTCGTAGGGAACCACGTCGTGATCCGCGGTGATGATGACACGTATGCGGCGGTCGCCCATCTCCAGCGCGGATCGCTCCAAGTTCGCAAGGGGGATCGCGTCGAAGCGGGCGACCACATCGCCAACTGCGGCAACTCGGGCAACAGCTCAGAGCCCCACGTGCACGCCCAGCTTATGGACCGTGGTTCATTCTGGACCGGGCAGGGCATTCCCGTTGAGTTCGCACACATCGCTATTGATGACGGCGACGTTCTCGAGTCTGGGATGCCAAAGAACCAGCAACACCTCACGCTCTGAAACGTTATGCCCCCGAGAGCAGGCTCACGGCCACACCGCCGACTGCGCCAAGTATCACAACGATCCAAGGTGACGCCTTGGTGGTGAGCAATAAGACCAGGCATCCAACCGCAAGCACTAGCGTTCCTATCGAGGTAATCCCGGCAGGCACGATTGGGTAGATGAGCGCCGCAGCCATGATGCCAACCACTGCCGCGTTTGCCCCACGCATTGCGCGTTGCGCGCGCTCGTTCGAGCGAACCCGCGTCCAGAACGGAAGCACGCCAATGAGCAAGAGCATGCCCGGCAAGAAGACGGCGACCAGAGCGATCACTGCGCCGAGCACACCCCCTGGTCCGACACTGGAAACGGCCCCAAGAAAACCGGCAAATGTGAAGAGCGGTCCAGGCATCGCCTGTGTCGCGCCGTACCCCGCAAGAAAATCTTGTCCGCTCACCCACCCTGAGTCCACCACCCCTGCCTGGAGGAGTGGGAGCACCGTGTGTCCACCCCCAAACACCAACGCACCAGCACGGTAAAACTCGCCGAACAGCGCGTAGGTAGTGCGTGGCGCAACGACCGCAGCTACCGCGCCACCGGCGAGGACACCGCCGAAGATCGCGAGTGCCCACGCACCACCACGGCGCGAGATTCGTGTCGCAACAGGTGCCACAACCGTCGCCGGGGCGTTGCGGCACAGCAGCAGTCCGGCCAGTGCGCCCAAGGCAATGAGCAGTGCCTGACCCGGCACCCCAAACAGCCCGAGCACCGACAGAACCGCCACGCCAAGGGCAATGCCCACGCGTTGCAGATCAGGCGTCAGCGTGCGCGCCATCCCAACGACCGCGTGAGTAACGACCGCGACGGCAACGGCTTTAAGCCCAAGAAGTAGACCAGCACCCACTGAGCCGCCGAACATGTTTGCTCCGTATGCGAACGCCACGAGCACGGCTGCTGAGGGGAGCGTGAAGCCAAGGAAAGCCGCAATCGCGCCACCGAATCCCGCACGCTGCAAGCCAATCGCGAACCCGACTTGGCTCGAAGCCGGCCCCGGAAGGAACTGACACAGCGCTACAAGATCCGCGTACTGCTGATCGGTCAGCCACCGTTTGCGGTCTACAAACTCAGTTCGGAAGTAGCCAAGGTGCGCCGCTGGCCCGCCAAACGAAGTCAGACCCAGCTTCAGGAAGATACAAAAGACCTCCCACACGGCACGAACTTCACGCACGTTTACTCACCGATACCGACCTGTGTGGGTTGCTACTCAGCGACGAGCGCTTCGTATTCTTCCTGCAGGGCAGGGAAGTACTGATCGAGCATCGGCTCTTCTGATTCCTCAGTCGCAGCTACGAGCAGGTCAAGGTAATACTCCCAGCCAGGACCGATCTCACCGATCTCTTCGTCACCGTTGAGGTGATGAATGAAGGTCAGTACCGAGTCAGAGCCATCCTCTTCGAGCAGCAGCTCGAGACGCCAGTTACCCGATTCGTTGTCAGAGGTGATCGCGAGACGGTGCGGAGCCTCGCACGCGTCGATCCGGAACCGCATCGACGGCTCCCCCGCTTCAAACCGCATGTGCACCTGCACAGCACCGCCCGGTCGCGCATCGCCTTCGAACGGACCGAACCAACGGTCGGTGAAATCGCGATCGGTGAGATACTCCCACGCTTCCTCAGCTGGCAGTGCGAGGGAACGGAACAGCTGCAAATCATTTCCCCGGCTTGTTCGAACCAGGCGACCGCTCACATACGTCATTTCTGACCTCATTCCCAACTGCCGCGCGCGATGCGCTGCGCTGTGTAGTTTATCCGGTCGGCCCGCACTCATCGGGTGCGGATCACAGCTTCGCCATCCGCACACTCCAAACCCGCACAACCTGCGACAAAACTTCGCCGCGTCGAAGTTCAGTTTGCACCGCAAACGAGGTCAAAACACGGCTTCTCCCTCGCTCAAAATCGTTGCTACAGTTGGGTTTTTGAGCAGAGGGGAAGATATTTAGATCATGAGTGAGATCGACATTTCCCGTCCGCATGAGTGGGACCACACCCACTCAGATGTGTCTTCTGGGTGGCTTCGCGCGTCGGTGTTCGGCGCGATGGACGGTCTCGTGTCAAACATCGGTTTGATCGCGGGTATCGCTGCTGCAGGCGCACACAGTTCCGTGGTGTTGCTCACCGGTGTCTCCGGCCTCATCGCGGGTGCAATTTCGATGGCCCTTGGCGAGTACACCTCGGTGCGCACCTCAAATGAGCAGCTCGCGAAGGAGCTCCAGACCGAGCAGGCGGCGCACCTTCGGAATCCGGTCGGCGAGCAGGCTGAGCTCGCCTCACTCTTTGAGCGACTGGGCATGGAGCATCAGACGGCATGCGACGCAGCCGAGCAGGTGCACGCGAATTCTGAATCGGCGATCAAGGTCCACCTCTCACAAGAGCTTGGTTTGAGCGTCGATGACCAGCCGTCGCCGATGGTGGCTGCTGTTTCGTCGTTCATGTCCTTCAGCGTCGGCGCGCTCATTCCGATCCTCCCGTTCCTCTTCGGCTTCGGCAACCTATGGCTTGCCCTCGCGTTCGGTGGCGCCGGCCTCATCATCGCGGGTAGCCTCGCTGCGTTCACCACCGGCCGCAACTGGTTCGCAGGCGGCCTTCGCCAGCTCACGTTCGGTGGCATCGCGGTGATCGCGACGTTCACCATTGGCAAACTCCTCGGGGTCGAAACGCCAATGTAGTCGGGACACGGCATGTGGGGGCGGATCCGCCGACTCGTGTCACCGTAAGCGCCGTACACAAAGTACCCTTGATACATGCCAAATCAGGAGCTTGTTGACGCCGTCCTTGACGTCGTCGAACGTATCCCTCCTGGCCGGGTCATGACGTACGGCGATGTTGGGATTGCGATCGGGGTCGAGGCACCCCGCGCGATCGGTCGCGTTATGGCACTGTTTGGGCACGCATCGCCCTGGTGGCGCGTGGTTCCCGCGAGCGGTCTGCCGCCGCAGGGTCACGAGCGACCGGCGCTGCCCCACTACCTTGCGGAGGGCACGCCCCTCCGTCGGCCGGAGTCTGACGACTATCGCATCGCGCTGTCGTCGGCTCGGCTCCCCTACACGCACGAAATATACGCGGAGGTCGCCCTGTGAACACCGAACCCGAGAACTCCGGCGAAGCAGCGACCGAGGATCCGGTCGTCGAGACCGCACCTGCGGTTGACGCTGTCGCAGAAGAACCGGCGGCACCGACTGGGATCCGCCTCGGATTCGTTCGCGGCGCAGCCCCGAGCCGCTGGGCGAAGCGCTGGAAAGAAATCACCGGCGAACGTCTCGAGCTCGTGCCGGTGAACGCCGTGTTCGGCCACCGCATCCCGAGCGAGGTCAATTACGACGTACTCCTCGAGCGCAGCCGTCCCGGCGAGATGCCCGCCGATCGCGGCGCGAACAACGAGGAACGCCGCTCGCTCCGCCTCTACACCGAGGCCGTCGGCCTCGTCGTCGCGGCAGATCACGAGCTCGCCGAGGCAACCTCGGTCACGCTCGAAGACCTCGCGCTCGTGAAGCTCCTTGATCACCCTGACCACGTCGCTGACTGGCCCGAGCCCGAGCGCTGGGAAGATCCCGCGTGGATGCCGAAGAAGGCGGCCGTTGCACTCGACATTGTCGCGACCGGCGCCGGCGCAATCCTGCTCCCACTCCCCTACGCGCGTCATGCGGTGTCGAAGAAGGAGCACCGCGTGATCCCGGTTGCAGAGAGCGCCGGACTCAACGGCGGTCACATCTGGGCAACGTGGGGCGCGGATCGCGACAACGCTCAGGTACAGGCGCTCGTGGGCGTGCTCCGCGGTCGCACGGCCCGCAGCTCACGCCCCGGCGCGGACGCGGATGCACCGGTCGAAGCGCCCAAAAAGAAGGTGCAGCAGCAGCCCAAGAAGCAGCAGCCGAAGCTCAAGCCCGGCTCGCGCGGCGCTCAGTTGCAGGCAAGCCGTGAGCGCGCAGAACGCAACCGCGCATTGAAGGCTGCGGCGAAGCGCCGCAAGCGCCGCTAAACGTGTAGCGAAGCAGGAAGGCCGGTCAGCATGGAGCTGACCGGCCTTCCTGCTTCGGCGCGCTTTGCGCCAGGCATTAGGCGTTAGCCAGCGAAGCGGTCCGTCGCCCGCACAAGCGCATCGGTGATGCCGGGCTCACCAGCGGTGTGACCCGCCTCGGTGATGATGCTGAAGTCAGCCTCGGGCCATGCGCGGTGCAGGTCCCATGCGGTGCGGATGGGCGTGCACGCGTCGTAACGACCCTGCACAATGAAGCCGGGAATGTGGCGAATCTTGTCAACGTTGGCAATCAACTGGCCCTCTTCGAGCCAGCCAGCGTTCTTGAAGAAGTGGTTCTCGATCCGCGCAAATGCGACGGCCGATGCGACGTCGTTGCGCGCTTCCTCGATGCCCTCGTAGTCAGGGTGCAGTTTGATCGTCGAATTCTCCCAGACCGTCCACGCGACGCCAGCGGGCACGTGTACCGCGGGGTCGGTGTCGAACAGGCGACGGTTGTACGCCTCAACGAGGTCGTCGCGCTCGTCCTCCGCGATGGGTGCGAGGTAGTCCTCCCACATATCGGGGTAGATGAAGCTTGCGCCCTCCTGGTAGAACCAGTTGATCTCCTGCTTGCGCAGCGTGAAGATGCCGCGCAGCACGAGCTCGGTGACGCGATCCGCGTACTTCTGTGCGTACGCGAGCGAGAGGGTCGAGCCCCATGATCCGCCAAATACGAGCCATGCGTCGATGCCGAGGTGCTCGCGCAGGCGCTCGATGTCGTCGACGAGATGCCAGGTCGTGTTGGTGGCGAGGTCGGCCTCGGGCGCGCTCGCGTGCGGGGTCGAACGGCCGCAGCCGCGCTGATCGAAGACGATGATGCGGTACTTCTCAGGGTCGAAGAAGCGACGCGAGTCGGGGGTGCAGCCGCCGCCGGGTCCACCGTGCAGGAAGACTGCGGGCTTGCCCTCGGGGTTGCCGCACGCTTCCCAATACAGCTCATGGCCGTCACCCACGGCGAGCATGCCGTGGTCGTATGGCTCGATCGGTGGGTACAGGCTGCGCAGTTCGGTCATGTGGCTAGCTTAGATCCAGCCCTGCTGCCAGGCGTGCTCTGCAGCCGAGTGCCGCGAGCTCACCCCGAGTTTGGTCATAGCCGCCGAAAGGTAGTTGCGCACGGTGCCCGGTGAGAGGAAGAGCTGATCCGCGATGTCTTGAACGCTCTCCGTCGTCCGACTGGCGCGCAGGGCATCAAGCTCGCGATCGGTCAGTGGGCAGCGCTCGGCAGTGAGGGCGGCCGCCGCGATCTCGGGATCGATGTAGCGCTTGCCAGCGGCCACATCGCGAATGACGTCGGCGAGCTCACCGGCTGGCGTTGACTTCGGCACGAACCCGGCGACCTTTGCGGCGAGCGCGCGGCGCAGCACGCCTGGGCGTGCGTGCCTGGTGACGATGATGGTGCGGGCAGTTGGCACGTCTTCGGCGATGCGGATCGCGGCTTCAATACCGTCTGCGTTCGGCATTTCGAGATCGAGCAGGCACACGTCAGGCTGGGTCTCGCGTGCGAAGACGATCGCTTCGGCGCCGTCACCAGCCCCACGCACGACCTCAATGTCGGGTTCGAGCCCGAGCAGCGCCTCGAGTGCGCCCCGGATGAGGTGTTCGTCGTCTGCGATAAGGAGGCGGATCTTCTCCTGCGCCGCACCGGTCACTTCGCTGTTCCTTCCACAGAGTCTGAGATTCCAGACAGCTGCCCGGTACTGAGCGGCACCTCCGCTCGGAGTTCAAATGTACCGGTGTCAGCGTCCCTCCCGCTCACGAGTGATCCGCCTGCTGCCTCGATCCGCAGTCGCAGTCCGGCTAAGCCAGAGCCCGGTGCGCGCCCGAGCGCCGCGGTCGGCTCCCCCGTCGCGACACCGTTGTTGGTCATGCGGAGCACACAGCTGCCGCCCTCACTCCTGAGCGAGATCGCCGCGGTGGTGGCCTCGCTGTGTCGCAGGATGTTTGTCGTGCCCTCACGCACCGCCAGCGCGAGCGCGTGCTGCGCGCGGGTGTCACGCGGGCTTGCCACCAGGTCGAGGGTGCACTCGGCGCCCGCCAGGGTGAGCACGTCGCGCGCGTTCTCCAGTTCTTCCGCGAGGCTCACCTCACGCAATCCGGCGACGAGCGCACGGGTTTCCTCCATCGCTTGCTTGGCGATGAGGCGGATCTCTTGCACCTGCGCCGCAGCCTGCTCGTTCGCCGGTGCTGGCGAGCGCTCCAAGAGGCGCTCCGTGAGTTCTGCCTTCAGCGCGATGACCTGCAGATGGTGGCCCTGAATATCGTGCAGGTCGCTCGCGAAGCGCAGCCTCTCCTGCGTGACTGCGAGCTCTGCCGCTGCCTTGCGGGCGTCATCGAGTTGTTTCACGATGCCCCACATCCACAGACTGAGCAGCAGCATGGTTGGCATAAACGCCGCGTAGATGAGCACGAACCAGATCGGCCCCTGCAGCATCGGCGCCCACGCCGCAGCCTCCTGTGTCCACAGCGGAATCAGGCAGAACACCGCACCCAGCGTCAGCAGCCACCACCGCGCGCGACGTGACACGAGGCAGCTCATGAGCGAGAGTGACAACCAGAGCGGTACCGCGGCGAGCAGCGACAGTCCCTCGCCGAAGAATCCGCACGCCCAGGCCAGCACGCTCGGCACCACAAGCGCTGTGACCCACGCACGAGATGGCAGTCCACCGTCGATGCCTGCACGCAAGAACCACGACCACCGAACCTGAACAACGCACGTCACGAGCATGAGCACGACGAGCACCGCAAGCAGTGGGCTCCACCCCTCTGCGATCCGCTCGGCGAGCATCAGCAGGGTGAAACCACAGATCACGACGAAGAACATCACGATCGATGCGAGCGTATAGTTCCACGTCGCGTTGACACCTGCGCCGGTCTCACGTGTCTGGGGGAAATTCTGCGTATCCATCGCGTTCCAGCCTATGGCGTGACCATCCCTACGACCCATGACAAATGTCACACAAACACCGTGCAGATTCACTCGCGATCACGTGATCGGCGGCACTACACCGGCAGGCCAGCACTCGAAAAGATAGATACATCGCCGCTGCGGGATCCGCCTCACCGGCCAGGATCACCCAAGCAACATCCCCAGGCGCCATCGCCCAGGCACAACCCAGGCCGCACACTTCCGGCCACGAAAGGTCATCATGCTCACCACGTTCCAGGACTTCGCCGCTTCACTTCCCGAGGCCCTGCAGTGGCTTGGGGTCTTCCTCGTCGCGGCAATTCCGTTCGTCGAGTCCTACTTCGGGTCGGCGATCGGCGTGCTCGCTGGCATCAACCCCATCGTCGCCGTCGCTGCTGCGATCTGCGGCAACATCCTCTCGATGTTGATCTTCGTGCTCTCGGCTCACGGCATCCGCTCGAAGGCCACCGCAAACCGCGAGCCCGTCGCCCTCACCCCGAAGCGTCAGAAGCTGAAGGACCGCATGGACCGCTTCGGCGTCCCCGTCGTGAGTCTGGCCGGCCAGATCTTCCTGCCCAGCCAGATCACCTCGGCAGCAATGGTGTCATTCGGTGCTTCGAAGAACCTCGTCATCTTCTGGCAGATCATCTCGATCATCATTTGGGGCGTCCTGTTCGGCGTGCTGGCATCGCTCGGTGTCGCGGTCGTTAGCTAGTCACGAACGGCAGAGCGCCCCGGGGGTTCCGGGGCGCTCTGCCGTTGCAGGTCTCACGGCCAACGCCGCAGCTAGTCGGCGGATCGAGCTGCGCGCTCCCGAGCGCGCAGCTCCTTCTCGTGTATCGGCCAGGTTCCCGCCGCCTTCTGCGCTGCAACATAGTCGGCGGCCTCCGCCTGGCGTTCAGCTTCGATGCCGGTGGCAATCTCTGCCCGGAGCAATTCGGGCGTGAGCGCGAAGGCATCGACCAGGTTGAGTGCCTGCACGCGCAACCGGCCAATGAGCCGGTCGATGTAGGCAGTGACGGCCTCGATCCGCGCCCCTGAGAGGCGTCCCTCGATGAGGTACCAGGCAGCATGCCGCTCGATGAGCGAGAATCCGAAGAGATCGCGCAACCAGGTGAGGACCTGGCGGGTGTCCCTGTCGTAGACGCGGCCGAGTGCGTCGGTGAAGGCTTCCCACTGGAGCAGCTCGCCGTGCGCCCTGGCAGCGGCGATGAGCTTCGCCTGCTGCGCGTTGAAGGCTTGCTCGCTCGCGATGGCCTTCGCACGCTTGTCGCCGTGCGGGACGTGCTTGGTTGCCTCTCGCATCGCGAGCGCGATATCGGCGACCATGGTCTGCACGCGATCTGCGAGCAGCGCGTGCTGCGCCTCGCTCGTGCGCAGGCTGTCGACCGAACGACCTACCTGGCCGAGATCAGCAATGCTCTGGCCGACCTGTCGCAGCCCGAAGCGGCTCACGCGATCACCCAGCTGAGCTGCGGCTGCCTTCACGAGTGCGGCCCGGTCGCCGTCTCTAAACTGCTTTGCGTAGTCGGTAAGCAGGCGTTTGCCTACGAGCTGCAGCAGGATGTGGTTGTCGCCTTCGAACGTGGCGTAGACATCGAGGTCGGAGCGCAGACCAGTGATCCGGTTCTTGGCCATGAAGCCGGATCCGCCGCACGCTTCGCGCACCTCCTGGAGCGTATCGAGCGCACCCCAGGTCGACAGTGGCTTGAGCGCCGCAGCCAGGGTCTCGAGGTCCTCGCGATGGGCATCCGAGTCGTTCGTGCCCGAGAACACCTCATCGAACACGGTCAGCAGCCGTTCGCTCGCGAAGCCCATGGCGTAGGTCTCTGCGATCCGCGGAATAATGCGCCGCTGGTACTGGCCATAGTCGAGCAACACCGTCTCAGCGCCCGATGCGCCGGGGAACTGGCGGCGCTCACTCGCATACTTCACCGCGATCGTGAGGCCGGCCTGCATCGCGCGCACGGCCGAGCCGTCGAGCGAGACGCGACCCTGCACGAGGGTGCCGAGCATCGTAAAGAAGCGGCGGCCCGGGCTTTCGATCGGCGAGGTGTACGAGCCGTCAGGTGCCACATCGCCGTATTTGTTCAAGAGGTTTTCACGTGGAACGCGCACGTGGTCGAACGCCAGCCGACCGTTATCGATGCCGTTCAGGCCACCCTTAACACCGTCGTCCATGCTCTGGATGCCCGGCAACTTCTGTCCACCGGGGGTGCGGATCGGGACAAACAGCGCGTGCACGCCGTGGTTCACACCCTGCGTGATGAGCTGAGCAAAGACGACTGCCGCTTCGCCGTGGAGGGCGGCATTGCCGAGGAATTCCTTCCACGCGCCAGCGAACGGCGTATGAATGATGAACTCTTGGGCGTCTGGGTCATATGTTGCGGTCGTGCCGATCGAAGCCACGTCAGAGCCGTGACCGATCTCGGTCATCGCGAATGCCCCGGGGATCTTGAGGTTGATCACATCCGGCAGCCACTTCTCGTGGTGCTGCCGCGTGCCGAGGTGAAGAATAGCCGAGCCAAACAGCCCCCACTGTACGCCAGCCTTGATCTGCAACGATGGATCAGCGAGGACGAGCTCCTGGAACGCGGCGAGGTTGCCGCCCTGGTTGTCTGATCCGCCGAGGTCAGACGGAAACGCGCGCTGGATCGCCTGGTGCTCGACCAGACCGTGCAGCTGTTCGAGAACTCGCTCGCGATGCTCGTCCATCGGGAGGCCGGGGATGCCCTGGAATCTTGGGTTCTTGGCGATTTCTCGCGACTCGAGGCGCTCCTTCTGCCACTTGCCAAGGAGGAGATTCGTGAGTTCTTCTGCGTTGATCTTGGGGACCTGGGTCGGGGTCGGGCCCGTGTAGGGGTTGTGCTGGTTGTCAGTGGGTGCGGGTGCGGGTGCGGTCGTGCGTGCGTGCTCGTTCATCGGAGGTCCTCCTTGACGCTCAAACTCTCGGAGCCGGGCTCGTTCGTGTCAGCGCGCCGGCGTTATCGCCAGGCTAGGTCTTCGACCCTTCTCGGATCCCAGACGTCTGGGGTTCCCACATGCGCGCTGCGCATGATTGGCCACACTTCTGTATGGTGCGCACAACGGTTGGGGGTTCTCGGTGTTGAATGGGCACACATGGGTGTCGCTCCCCCGCAGATCCACTGCCGCGACCTCGGGTCCACGCTCGCCGTAGATATGCAATCGGCCGTAGATATGCGATTTGGGGCGGCTTTTGACATATTGATGCTCGTTCGCATATCTACGGCAACAGCACCCGGCCCTTCCACGCTTCGCCTCGGTCAGAGATCGAGCGTTCGTAAGACGAATTCGGGGTATTTCGTACTACCGAAGCTCGATCTCTGACCGAAGGTCAAGGGCTCAGCGTTGTCGCGTCCGCCTCCGGAATTCTGCTCTCGTCGACATGCCCAGACTCTTCCGAACCTTGAAATGTCAGTGCTCGTTTTTAGACTTAGAGGGCAGCGTGGTTCTGCAGCGAACAGCTCCATGAACCCAACGCATTCACCCGTCGCGAAAGGTTTCAGACATGGCTGTCACTCCCCGTTCCACTGCTGCTTCGTTCAAGCAGTACCCGACTGGCTACGACTTCAAGCAGGAGATCCTGGGTGATGTGTATGACCCGAACGAGCCCGTGCTGAGCTTCCTTCGATTCAAGGCCGTGGGGAGGGAATGCGACACCATCGCGCTTGCGGCTGAGCTTCAAGCTCTCAAAGCGACTGGCTTTTCAGCGTCGCCCGATGTGATGAATTCGTTCTGGAACACCTACAAGCGCGCTATCCAGATTTGGTACGGCGAGACCTACAACGTTACACACGAGACCCATGGCGTTAAGCAGCTCTTGGAACGTTGCCTTGTCGGAGAGTATGCCGAGGTTAACGAGCTGTTTGCCGAGTTTGCAGTGCTCACTCACACCCGCGGCAACATGATGCTGGTTCCGGTCTATACCGGTCAGCTCGAAAGCCTCAAGACTTATCGGAGCTTCAACCGTCTTCGGGGAAACTATGACTACTGGGATCTTGCCCTCCGGGATATCCGGAATGACAAGTTCAAGGAATTCTTTAGCGGCGACCTCGTAGCTCCCCAGTTCAACCTTGAGGCAATGCCCGGCGGCTTCGATGACTTCATCAAGCAGAACCACCTTGAGGCGTATGTGGACGAAGCCGGTGCGGTTCGCCCGTTGTGGGAGGGTCACCTCGCTGACAAGGCTGTTCAGCTCCCTCAGACGAAGGAAGATGTTATCCAGTTCCTGGCCAACGTTTGCAGCGCGATCAAGCAGCGCGAGGCTACTCTCGCGGCCCTCTAGACCCAGCACGAAAGCACTGCCAGTACCAAGCTCGAAAGCCTCAGCTAATCTGACCATCACAGACTCGAAGGAGGGAAGATGACAAGAATCCGTGTGATCCCCGAAGCAAACGGTGACTTCGCGCACTTCTCGCGCCTTGTTTCGGCTCTCGGTCTCGACCGGTTTGAAGACGACCGGCTCGTCCTTCTCGGTGGCTACTTTGGAACTGGTGAAGACGGTGCTGCCTGCCTGCACTTTGCCAAGCATCTGACAGAGCAATTCCCCAACCAGGTGGTTTCTTACCTCGGCAGTGAGGAAGCCAGCCTACTCAACTGGCTCGAAGACCCTGCCGCCCAGTCAGCCTGGCTCAGCGAATGGTCTCACCTCAAGACCGCACGGAGCCTGTGCAGCTTCAACGATCTGCTGACCATTTCCGAGCAACTCGACTTTGTGAGTGAGGATGCGAAGACTGTACAGGCGAGCGTACTCATCGCGGGCCTCGTCACTTCGCAGCACGGTGAGCTGCTCGACTGGCTACGGGAGCTGCCGGTGTATGACGGCTCCAGCGTTCCAGTAGGAACGCCCGCCGGCACGGTCGAGATCGAACCTGTCGCATTCCCCGCGGCTGCTGCCTCCGCTGCCCCCACTGCTTCCGCTGCAGGCCCACGAGTCGTGACATACGACACCGTCTCCGCGAGCTACTCGAGCTTCGCCCGGGCGGCACGGCACTACGAGCTCCACGACCAGGGGCACCATGTCCCGGAGGCGTACACGGTCAAGCTTGACGGAGAAGAGATCGGGTACCTCCGTCAGCGCATGGGCGAAGCCTTGGCCGAATACCGTGGTGAAACCGTATGGACGAATGAGTCTTCCCGTGGCGTGAGCTCAGACTTCTTCGTTCTGGCCGAGGCAGCTCAACCAGGCACCTTCGCTGACAACGCGAACTGGATCCCGCTCGTCCCCACTCCTCTTCTCGAGGAGGCAGTCAAGGCAATCGATGAAGCCCACTGCGCGGCGACGACCGATGCCCCCACGCACGACCTCTACCCCGTCGATTTCGAGCGCATCGCCTACGACTACTCGTTGGAAGAAGGAGAGTGATTATTTGACTCAGCTAGACATCTCCAAGATCACTCCGCGGCTGTTCCTTGGAGCTGCCCCGACGAACCTTGACGAGCACAAACGCGAGCTTCAACTCCGGGAAGCATTCGAACTCGGCATTGGACTCGTCGTGGACTGCCGAAAGGGGACCGACGATTCTGCACTCTGGCAGCCCCACGGGGTCACCTACTTAAACCTCGGAGTTGAAGACGCTGGTGATCCGCTCCCCCAGTGGTACTTCTCAGACGGCATCGAGCATATCCACGAGCACCTCGCGCTGCACGACTCGAACGTGCTGGTCCACTGCGAGTTTGGTGCCGCCCGGAGCCCTGCGCTCATGTTGGCAGTGTTACTCACCGACGGGGTACCCCTGTCGGAAGCCCAGAATCAGATTCTCACTTCGCGTGATCAGGCCACGAGCGCCTACTTCGCGGATGCCGCTGAGTGGTACGACTGGTACACGAGCTAGCGCCTGCGCGCCCGGCATCTAGCGAGCCACTTCACCCGAAGTCTTCGCCTCGATCAGAGATCGAGCGTCCGTAAGACGAATTCGGGGTATTTCGTACTACCGAAGCTCGATCTCTGACCGAAGCGAAACGCTGAGGCAAGAGCTGACGCAAAAGAGGGGCGAAGCCACAGGCTTCGCCCCTCCTAAAGGCCGGCGACGCGCAACGCGCGCCACCGCGCTCCCTCGCCTAGTCGCGCAGCTTCGTCGGGTTCATGCCCGGCGTAAACGGTCCGAAGAAGACGGGCTTCACGCCAGCCTCATCGAGCAGCGCCTTCGTAAGCTTCTGGCGGTTACGCAGCGATAGCGTGAACACGTTGCCGCGCTTGCCCGCGCGACCAGTACGGCCCGAGCGGTGCAGGTAGGCCTTGTGATCGTGCGGAGCGTCGACCTGTACAACGTGGTCAACATCATCGACGTGGATGCCGCGGGCAGCCACGTCGGTCGCAACGAGAACGCGGGCCTTGCCCGTCGCAAACTTCTCGAGGTTGCGCTCACGTCGAGCCTGGCTCAGGTCGCCGTGCAGCGCCACGGCTGAGACACCGTTGACGGTGAGCAGCTCGGTAACGCGCTCGGTGCCGAGACGGGTTCGGCAGAACATCATGACACTGCCCTTGAGCTCAGCGAGCTGCACGGTCGCGGCGTCCTTCTCTTCGCGCTGCACGAGCAGCACGCGGTGAGGAACGTTCTTGCCAGCACGCGCATCAACCTCAATCTCGTGTGCGCGAGGTTCGCTCAGGAATTCCTCCACGAGCTCCTGCACGTCACGGTCGAGCGTCGCCGAGAACAACATGCGCTGGCCACCGCGAACGGTCTGGCGCATGATCTTCTGTGTCGAGTCGAGGAAGCCGAGTTCACAGAGATGGTCTGCCTCATCGATGACAGTGATGAGCACCTCACGCAGGTCGAGCTTTCGGCGCTGCACGAGGTCGATGATGCGACCGGGCGTACCGATCACAATGTCGATGCCGCGTTCGAGCGCAACCACCTGCGGATCGATGGGCACGCCACCCACAAGCTGCGCGGTGTACAGGCCGACCGAGCGCGCGATGGGCTGCACCGTGCGGTCAATCTGCAGCGCGAGCTCACGCGTCGGCGCGAGGATCACGGCGCGGGGCTTGCGGATTTCTGCCTTCGGCATCCGCTCGCCACGCTTCAGCTTGGGCTTCTTTGGCGCGGGCGGAATCTTGCCCGCAGCCTTCAGGAAGAGCATGCGCTCAACCAGCGCGGCACCGAAGGCGATCGTCTTGCCCGAGCCGGTCGCAGCCTTGCCGAGGATGTCATGTCCCTCGATTGCATCGGGAATCGTCGCGACCTGAATCGGGAACGGCTGGCTCGCACCCAGCTCACCGAGGGTCCGCACAATGTTGCCGCCGAGGCCGAGGCCTTCCCACGTCGCGTGCGCAGCGTCAGCCGCGGTTGTCACCTGAGTCTTGATGTTCGCAAGTTTTGTGCCTGAATCCTGGCGCGGAGCATCAAGCACCACGGGACCTTGCGCGCCACGGGCGCCGCCCTGTGCGGGGAAGCTCTTCGCCTGACCGCTCTTTACGGGTGCGCCCTTCGCGCCCCCGTCACGACCCGCACCATCACGTCCGAAATCGCCACGACCCGCACCATCACGACGCGAATCATCACGGCGCGAGCCATCACGGCCAGCGCCCTTCGGGGTGAAATCGCCTCGCTTTTCGCCGCGCGGATCCGCCCCTCGGCCACCAGAGGAACGGTCGGTGGCGCGCTCCCCATCAGGAACGCCAAACCGGCCTGCCTTGGTTGGGCGCTTGCCACGACGCGGGTCGTAATTGCCGGGTGCCTTGAAGCCGCCACTCTTTTTCTTTGCCACTTACGCGCGCCCGCTTTCCGTTTCGGAGTCGTTGTCAGATTCTGTCTCGCGTTCTGAGTCGCCATCGACTTCCTGCGCGGCCTGCCACATGAGTTCTTCCCAGTTGATTTCACCAGTGATCGGGATCGCGCTCGCGGGCACGTCCTCGACCGATGGCTTGCGGTGCCCGGGGAGCGGATCGGAGGTCGTTGCAGCGTTCAGGTCGGCTGCAGCGCCCTCGTCTTCGGCTGGATCAGGCTCGACAAGCTCCCAACCAGCAGCTTCGATCTGCTCAGGAACAGGCTCGGGTTCAACGAGCAGCTCATCTTCAGCAATGTCATTCGCTACATCTGCGTCAATGACCTCGGTCTCGGCAAACGGAGGCACGACCTCAATCTCCGATGTGTGGATCGCAATGCGTTCAATGCCACCAGTCGCGGGCTCGCTCGTCACATTGAGACCGAGCGATCGAAGCGCAGAGGTGACCGTAGCGGGCTCCTCGTCGGCCTCAATTTCAACCGGCTCAACCGACTCAATCGGTTCAACCGGTTCAACGTTCTCAACAGCCTCAACAGCCTCAGCTTTTTCAGCTGCAGCTACATCGCTCGCGGGAGCGTTGAGGCCCGCCTGCACAAGGTTTTTCAGCAGCGCCTGCTGGGCGTCAACGTCGATCAGACTACTGCGAACTTCGGTCGGGAACGGCACCTCGGGTTCGAGATCTTCCGCCACTTCGGGCATCGCGTCGCGCTCCGCCACTCGTGCTTCATCTTCGAGAGCTTCGGCAGCAACAGCCGCAGCCGCGGCGAGGTCGAACGGTCGATCGGCCGACTCTGCCACCTCAGACGAGGCCACCGAGATCGGGTCGGGGTTCGTCTCAGGATCGGGAAGCTTCACGCCAGGATCTCCAGCGAGCGCGTTCAGTTCATCAGCGGTCAGCTCGAGATCTGCGGGTGAAACCGGCGGGCGATCAGCCGCGCGACGGCGGAACAGCGATGCTCCACGCTTCATCGCCTCACCAACAGCGGCGCTCGCGCCCCCCGCGCCTCGCACCTCAGCCGCAGCAGACGCGTACGAGGGCGCTTCGAGGCCAGTGCCTGCGGTGATCAGGCCAGCGCCGGTACCAACACCCGCGACCGCACCTTCTGCGCCAGCGACTTGGGTAAAGCCGGTACGACGTCTGCGCCCGAAGCTCTCGCCGCCGATGGGCGCGGATCCGCCACCATCAACAACTGGGCCTCGGCCACCGCGGCCGTTTTCACGGCGCCGCTCGACAAGGTAGTACAGGGTCGGCAACACGACAAGCGTGAGCACCGTCGATGTCAGCAGACCGCCAATCACGACCACCGCGAGGGGCTTCGAGATGAAACCGCCGCCGCCACCGCTAATACCGAGTCCCATAGGCAGGAGCGCGAGAATCGTGGCGAGTGCAGTCATCACGATCGGGCGGAGACGCTGCAACGAACCGTGGATCACGGCGTCGCGCAGTGGCTCACCCTGGTCTCGGTACTGGTTTACGAGGTCGATGAGCACGATTGCGTTGGTCACGACGATACCGACGAGCATGAGCACGCCGATGAGCGATGCGACGCCGAGCGGAGTGCCCGTCACGAGCAGCAGCAGCACCGCACCGGTCGCCGCGAACGGCACCGAAATGAGCAGGAGCAGCGGCTGCAGCAGGCTGCGGAAGGTTGCCACCATCACGACGTACACGATGAGAATCGCCGCGAGGAGCGCGATACCGAGCTGGCCGAACGCCTCCGACTGCTGCGACATAACGCCGCCGATCTCGGCGCTTGCACCCGCGGGCAGCTTGACCGACTTCAATGCATTGTTCACCGCGGTGCCAGCGCTGCCGAGGTCATCGCCATCGGGAAGTGCAGATACGGTCACCATACGTTCGGTGTCTTCGGTACGAATCGAGACAGGGCCGTCGGCAACCTCGACCGTCGCGAGCGATGCAAGCGTACGTTCGCCCTGCGGGGTCTGAATCATCAGAGCTTCGACCGCTGCCTTGTCGTTCGGGGTATCACGGTCGGTGAGATAAACGCTGACCGCGGTGGAGTCAATCGTGACCTGGCCAATCTGCTGTGGCTGCATCTGATTCACCACCATTGCGGCGACAGCGCTCTCGGTGAGGCCAACCTTTGCGGCGCTCGTCCGGTCAACAGCTACCTTGAGGTAGGGACGCGACTGAGCAAGGTCACTTTCGACCTGCTTGATGCCCTTCTGCGTCTGGAGTTCGGCGGTGACCGCTTCAGCGGCCTGCTCGATGGTCTCCTGATCAGGGCCGGTCACGTAGATCTCGATCGCCGACGACATCGTCATGCCGCCACCCGACTGGGCAATAGCAAATTCCCCTGCGTCGCTCAGATCGTCGACCGCCGCACGGATTCGGTTCTGCACCTTCTCCTGGTTTGCATCAGGATTGGTCGTGATCGAGTAGGTGACGACACCGTCGCTCGATCCGCCGAACATGGCGCTCATGCCGCCAGAGCCACCGATCGTGACCTGCACGGTCTCAACATCGGCCATGTCAACAAGCGCATCTTCGACACGCTGCGCTTGATCAAGCTGCGCGTCGAGGCTGGTGCCGGGCTCGAGTGTCTGCGTCAGACCAATCGAGTTCTGCTCGTCTGAACCCATGAAGTTCGTCTTCATGAGCGGAGTCATCGCCATCGTGCCGATAAAGACAGCAACCGCAATGATGATCGTGACGCCGGGCTTCAGCAGGGTCCATTCAATGATCGGGCGATACCAGGACTGCATCTTCGTGCTGACGCTGTCTTCGGTGTAGCGACGCGGCTTTTCTGCGAGCTTCGCAGCTTCTTCGTCTGCTGGCCGCACGAACCAGTACGCAAGCACGGGCACGATCGTGAGCGATACCAGCAGCGACGCGATGAGTGCGAAGGTCACGGTGAACGCGAACGGTCGGAACATCTCGCCAACCATGCCGGCCACAAACGCCATCGGCAGGAACACTGCGACAGTCGTCAGGGTCGATGCGGTGATTGCGCCAGCAACTTCACGTACCGCGTGCACAATTGTGGCGGCACGATTCTCTTCTGTTTTCAAATGGCGCTTGATGTTCTCAATAACCACGATCGAGTCATCAACGACGCGACCGATGGAGATCGTGAGCGCGCCAAGCGTGAGCATGTTGAGCGTGTAGTCAGCGAAGTTGAGGCCGACAAATGTGAGCAACACTGAAACGGGAATCGAGATCGCAGTTACGAGTGTTGCACGCACCGATACGAGGAACAGCAGAATCACGATGACCGCAAAGATCAGGCCGAGCAGGCCCTCGGTGGTCAGCGTGTGCACCGCATCCTGAATATAGGGCGCCTGGTCGAAGACAACCTTGAGCTCGATGCCGTTGAGCTTGTCAGTGAGCGTATCGAGTTCGGCCTGTACCGACTTCGAGACGTCGACCGTGTTCGCAGCAGAGGTCTTGGTGACAGCAATCGTGATCGCGGGCTCACCGTTCACGCGCGAAATCGAGCTCACGGGGTTCTTCTCGAGGGTCACGTCAGCAACGTCAGCAATCGTCGCTGGCGTCGCAATCGGCTCAGGCTCGGGCTCTGCCGTTTCGCTTTCGTCACCGCTGTCGCCAAATACGCCGTCAGTTTCGACAGGCACCTGCGGCAGCATTGCCGAAGCAGGAAGCGGGATCGCGATCGCACCTACCTGCTCGACCGAGTCAACCTCGGTACCGAGCTGGACAGCGAGCGTGCGGTCCTCATCGTTAACAGTGCCAGCGGCCATCAGGATGCCGCTCTGCTGGAGCGCGGCCGTGAGGTTATCGCGCGTCAGCCCACGGTTCGCAAGCTCCGTATCGTTCGGAACGATCGAGATACGGTCGCCAAGCGAGCCGAGCAGCTGGGCATCACGAATGCCTGGCAGATCCTTAATCGCGGGAACAGCGACCCGCTGCAGCAGATCAGCTGCTTCTTCAGCGTCCATGTTTGATGCCGGTGTCGCCGAGATCTGTACCACGGGGAAGTCATCGATGCTGCCCGACATGACCTGACTATCGGCAGAGTCAGGGAGCACACGTGAGAGACGGCTTACCGCGCGTTCGACCTTCTGCTCAGTACTCGCAAGGTCCACGCCATAGGTGAACTGAGCGAGCACAACCGATGAGCCAGTCGACGAAGTCGCCGTCGTCGTTTCCAGGTTTGGCACCGCGCGCAGCGCAGTTTCAATCGGGGTCGAGACGTCGTTATTCACGACATCGGGCGATGCGCCAGGGTAGGTCGTCATGACGGCAACCGTAGGGAACTGCACGGATGGCATGAGCTCCTGCTTGAGGGAGCTCATGCTGAGCGTTCCAAACACCGCGGCGACGATCGTGACAAGTGCGATCAACGCGCGGTTCTTGAGGCTCAACGCTGTGAGAAACTGCATAACTACCAGTATCCCACCCGCACCTGCGGAGCGTTCAACGTATCCACAGTCTGAGCAGCCAATACTGGGCTTGGAATCCCGTAGCGAGGATAATGATTCCTATGTCAGGCCGTCGCTCTCGCCGCTCGCTCGGCGCCGTCACCCCCGCAGACTGGGACCGTCTGCACGCCCTCCGCCGCATGCAGGGCATCGCACTCGGACTGCTGTGCTTCATGGCGGTACTATTCGTCATCTCGTTCTCACTCGAGTCCCGCTACCCGTGGCTCTCCTACGTTCGCGCGGCGAGTGAAGGCGGAATGGTTGGCGCGCTCGCTGACTGGTTCGCCGTTACTGCGCTGTTCCGGTATCCCCTCGGAATCAAAATTCCGCACACGAACATCATTGCTGAACGCAAGGACGAGATCGGCGAAGGGCTCGGCTCCTTCATCGAAGAGAACTTCCTCGCTGACGACGTTATCGACGCCAAACTCGCAGAAATCAGCGGGTCACGCATCGCGGCCGAATGGCTCACCGTGCCTGAGAACGCGGATCGCGCCACCGCGCTCACCGCAGACGCACTCACAGCGGTGCTCAACGTGCTCGACGACCGCGACGTACAGGAGCTCCTTGAGTCGCTCGTTCGTACGAACATCATCGAGCCAGACTGGGCTCCCACAATTGGCCGCGCCACCGCCACATTTGTCGAGGGCGGTCACCACGAGGCGGTTGTGAGCATCGCTGCCGATCGCCTCGAACAGTGGCTCGTCGAGCACCCACACGTCTTCGACAACATGGTCTCTGCGCAGCTCCCCGCTTGGGTTCCGAGCATCGTGAGCGGCTTCGTTGACAGCAAACTCCACGCGGAAGCAGTGAAGTTTGCTCACAACCTCGCAACCGACCCAGATCATCCCTTCCGGGCAACCATTGGCGAATTCATTGGCACGCTCGGGAACGACCTCCAGACCAAACCCGCGCTACAGCAACAGGTTGAGTCGCTGAAGGCTGAGGTATTCGACAGTCCACGCGTTCGGGCCCTTGCTGAGAACGCCTGGGACATGGTGCGATCCGCGCTCACTGCAATGTTGGCGGATCCCGAAAGCGATCTCCGCCGCCACATCACCGCCGCGTTCAGTCAGTTTGGTATCCGCCTCGCAAGCGACGAAGCCCTCAGGGAGAAGATCGATACCTGGCTGACCACCGGCGCGAGCTACCTCGTGCGCAAGTACCGCCACGATCTGTCACAAGTGGTGGTTGACACGGTCGAACGATGGGACGCCTCGGAGGCTGCCGAGAAGATTGAGTTGCAGGTCGGCAAAGATCTACAATTCATCCGCATTAATGGCACCGTGATCGGTGCGCTCGCTGGGCTCGCTATCTACACGATCGCAACACTCGTCATTGGCCCGCTCGTGCACTAGGACTGACGGCGCGCACACGCGCCGTGCTCACCGTCAGGCGTGGCTACTTGGCGTAGCCGTATGGCAGCAGAATGTCTTGCACGCGATCGCTCGCCGCGGTGTGATCTGAACGGGTGGTCACCGCGCACCGATCAACGTTGCAGTCGACGCCCTCAGAGGTAGCCTCAGGAACAGTCAGCACCACCTCAAAGGTGCCAGCCTTGGTGTCGAGATACGAGTGGGTTGCGAAGCTCTTCCACGCCCAGTCACTCGTGACCCAGGCGCTCGCGAGCGGATCTTCAGCGTCAACTTCCCCGTCCATCGCACCCTCGGGGAGGCCGCCAAGACACGGGCCAGGCTTCACATCGGGTGTCGCTGGAATGGCGCAGAACCCGACGTATATGCCAATTCCGGCATCGAAGCCGGAACCCGTCACAACGATCCGATCGCCCGGCTTGAGCGCCGACATATCGAGCTCATCACCGCTCGCACTGCGAACTTCGACCGTGCGATTACGACCGTCCTCGCCACGCGCGGAATCCCGACTTACGTAAGAATCTGGAACAACCTGCCCGGACAGACCCGCACTCTGGTGCGTGAAGATCGGAATCACCACCACCGCGACCGCACCAAGCACCACAACTGCAATTACTAGCAGTGAAATAAGTAGCGCCCGCACGGTAGGGCGGCGACGGGAAGCGGTAGTCATGCCTCAATCGTAATGCTCCATCGAAGATTACCGAAGAGCAGGTTCGAAGAGCTTGCGAGCGATAGGTCTGATAGATATCGCGTGCTAGAATCTGCCCTATACGTCTATATTGAATGAGTTTTGCCTCGCGGGATTAACGCTCGCGGGGCCTGAGTTGGTAAGGGGGTCACGCATGGGGCGCGGCCGTCAAAAGGCAAAGCACACCAAGGTCGCTCGGGAGCTGAAGTACTTCAGTCCAGAGACGAACTATTCGGCGCTCGAGCGCGAGCTCGCGACGAAGTCTCCGACACAGTCGGAGGAGGAGATGTGGGCTGAGTACGCCGACAAGTACGACATCGACGACGATGAGGACGAGAACTAACTCTCTCTTCTTTGCTTCCGGCCGTTCCGAGAACGACCGCGCAAATTCGACGCCATCACCACCCCGATGGCGTCTTTTGCGTGCCCGCGCGCTGTTCTGCGCCTGTGCCCTGTGCTCACCGCCTCGGGCCACCTCACCTTCGGTAGCGAAAGGTCGCTTCGGTATGACTGATTCAGGGGAATTCGTCTTACGGAAGCTCGATCTCTGACGCTCGCGAAGTGCGGACTGGCAGGCAGCAAGCAGGCAGCGGCAGCAGACAGCAAAAGGGGAGCCCCGTACGGGACTCCCCTTTTGGCGCAGTAACGAGAAGCTTACTTCTTACCCTGCGCTGCGACAGCAGCAGCGCCGGCAGCAGCAGCCTCGGGATCGAGGTAACGGCCCTTGCCAGTCGGGGTACCGTCTTCGTTGATTTCGTACACGAGCGGCATGCCAGTCGGGATGTTCAGCGAAGCAATGTCTTCGTCCGAGATGCCCTCGAGGTGCTTCACCAGTGCGCGCAGCGAGTTGCCGTGGGCGGTGACAAGTACAGTCTTGCCCGAGTTGAGCTCGGGAAGAATCTCGCCCTCCCAGTAGGGAACCAGGCGCGTGATGACGTCCTGGAGGCACTCGGTGTTGGGGCGTTCGCCGTCAATGCCGTTGTAGCGCGGATCGTTTGCCTGCGACCACTCGCTCGCATCGTCGAGCGCGGGGGGCGGGGTGTCGAACGAGCGACGCCACTCCATGAACTGATCCTCGCCGTACTTCTCAAGGGTCTCAGCCTTGTCGAGTCCCTGGAGCGCACCGTAGTGACGCTCGTTGAGACGCCACGAACGCTTTACCGGGATCCACAGACGATCAGCGTGGTCGAGCGCAAGGTTCGAGGTCTGAATCGCGCGGCTCAGCAGCGAGGTGAAGAGGACGTCGGGCAGCACGCCGGCGTCTGCAAGCAGCTTGCCGGCTGCAGCAGCCTCGCCCTTGCCCTTCTCAGTGAGGCGGCAATCCACCCAACCAGTGAACAGGTTCTTCTCGTTCCATTCGCTCTGGCCGTGGCGGAGCAGGATCAGGGTATTGGTCATGGTTCCAGTCTATTCAGTCAGATTCGTTTGAGCTTCGGAATATTGGCTGTTGCGCCAGCATCTGAGGGAACGATCACCTCAGGGGTGGCTGCGATGATTTCACCGCTGTCTTCGGTACGCACTTCGAGCGCGGCGTCCTCAGGAATTCCACGTTTCACCAGTGCGAGCGCGATGGGACCCCACTCGTAATGGTTGGCGGCGCGGGTGATCCGCCCTACTGGACGAGCCTCGTCGTTGGCTGATTCGCCCGCACGATACACCAGCGCGCCAGCCGCGGGGAGCTCACCCGCAGAGCCGTCGAGATGCAGCATGACGATGCGGCGCGGCGGATGGCCAAGGTTATGTACCTTGGCAACCGTTTCCTGGCCGCGGTAGCACCCCTTGTTCAGGTGCACTGCCGTGCGGAGCCAATCAAACTCGTGCGGGATCGCTCGCTCATCAACATCGCTTGCGAAGTTCGGGCGCCAGGCACGAATCTCTAGCGGATCGAGCGCCAGCGTGCCAGCTACCGAAACCTTGCCGGCTTCGATCAGCTCGACAACACCAGTGAGCTCAACACGAGGGAAGATGGATGCGACGAATGACCAGTCCGTACCGGGGTGCTCGCCGCGAGCGTACTGGACGCCGCCGCGCTGAAGACTCGCCCAGGGGTCACGCCATTGCGCGGCCGCGGTTCCGAGAGCACGCAAGTGGGCGGCAGCGTGATCCGCGCCCGCCTCGTCACCGGCATCAAATGCGCCGACGACCGCGTAATCAGCGGTGACGTTCGTCACCTCAACCCGCAGCGCGAAACGCATACGCATGAGGAAGTTCGTGAGGTCGTCGCCGGCGGTGGGTGCGACAATCAGCCAGGCGGTTTCACCGTCATCAACGAGGCGAATCGCGTGCTGGATACGACCGTTCGGATCGAGCAGAAGCGTTTCAACACCCTCACCAGGCTGAACACCGAGCAGGTGCTGCGAGGTGAACGAGTGCAGCCAGCTCAGACGGTCTGGACCGCTCACTGTCACGACCGCGTGATCGGACAGATCGACAATCGCCTGACCGGTCTTGAGTGCGCGTTGCTCTGGCAACGGCGAACCGTAATGCGCAGCAACGTCTCGTTCGCCGAGCGCAACAGCGCCAGGCAGATGCATGAAGGGACTACTCACTGGAATGACCTCCGAGCTCGTAATGGTTCAGGGGCCGAAGCGAATACGCGTTGTTTAGCGCTGGCCTTTGAAGAGCTTGTAGATGACCGTGCCGGAAACCCATGCAATAGCCAGCGACGCAAGGCCAAGCAGGCCGAGGAAAAAGAGTTCAAGCGCGAGAAGCATGATGCCAGTGTACTCCTAATTCTGAAATTTGTTTCGGGTCTAGATGCGACCGATGAGCGTGCCGATGCCGTCGACACCAGCGGTTATCAGCACACAGCCCGCAATGCTGAAGGCCAAACGCGTGATGAAACCGTTCTTCTGCGCGGTACCCAGCTGCAGTGCAAAGGTCACGAGTGAGCCGAGTCCGATTGCAAAGACGAGCCACGCGACGCGGCTCTCAGCTGGTGCGAAGACCAGCACCATGACGCCAAAGACTGCCGCCACTGCCCACGCCGTCACGAGCCGCCCGATGTGCCACGGGTGCGATTCGGGTGCCTCGTTGGTTTCGCTCATAGTTTCCATCTTTGCACACGCCGTGAAAACCACCCTCGAAAGGTTCAACTCGGCAGCGCTCTCCTCGGAATGTCAGGGGTCCCACGTAAGATTATGAGCACCAAAGGTTTCCACACCTGAAGGAGGAGCACCGATGTTCACGCTTACCGTCGTTTCGCAGAAAGACCTCGTTTCAGGCGTGCGCACGGCCCGCTCCATCGCGGCTGCAGCAGAAACGTTTGATGGCACTCCCCCGGTTTCCGACCAAGCGTTCATCGCGGCAGAATCTGGGGCTCGTGAGCTTTTCCTAGCGATCGAGGTCGGTGCAGATGCGATCGGCTTCGGCATTCTCGGCGAGGGTGAGCTCGACGTCGTTGTACTTCCAGAGCAGCGCCGGCATGGTGTCGGTACCGCGCTCGCGAATGGCATGTTGACTGGGGTGACAGAAGCGATCCGCGTCTGGGTGCATGGCTCACAGCCTGATGCCGAAGAGATTTTGTCGAGCAAGGGTTTCACCCCGGTGCGCACGCTACTGCGTATGTCTCTCGACCCAGCGATGTTGCCCACCGCCTATCCTGCGCTGCCCGAGGCCACGAGCCTGCGCACGCTTGACCCGACAAGTGATACCGATGCAAACGCCTGGGTGACAGTGAACGCCGCGGCGTTTGCGTCCCACCCTGAGCAGGGCCGCATTACCGTCTCAGACTTTGCCCGCATGATCGAAGAGCCCTGGTTTGATGCGTCGGAGCTGTTCTTGCTTGAGGCCGAGGGTGTTGCGGGTCTTGCCGGGTACGGCTGGGTGAAGACTGTTGGTGACCCCGCTGGTGGTGCGCCAGACACCGAGCTCTACGCTCTGGGTATGGCGCCTGCTGCGGCCGGCCGTGGCCTTGGCCGCGTACTCCTCGATCAGACGCTTGCGCACATGCGCACGCACAACCCAAAGTCTGTGTCACTGTACGTCGACGGTGAGAACACTCGCGCCGTCAAGCTGTACGAGCGCAATGGCTTCACCGTTGCGGCACGATCTGCGCAATGGCTACGCCCCGCGACCCACTAACTGTAAGAATGGGAACTATGAGCGAAGATACGCCCACCATCGAAGGCTTCGAAGAGCCGCTGCCCGCAGATCGATACATCGATCGCGAACTCAGCTGGCTCGCATTCAATCAGCGCGTGCTTGAGCTCGCTGAAGACCCCTCGGTGCCGCTCCTCGAGCGCGCCAACTTCCTCGCCATTTTCGCGTCGAATCTCGACGAGTTCTTCATGGTGCGCGTCGCAGGTCTCAAGCGCCGCATCGTCACCGGCCTTGCAGTGCCGACCAATGTGGGTCGCGCACCCACTGAGGTCCTCGCAGACATCATCAATACCGCCTACGAGCTGCAGAAGCGTCACGCACGCTGCTACTCAGAGGTCATCAAGCCCGAGCTTGCCGCAGCTGGCGTCCGCATCGTCGATTGGCAGAGCCTCGACTCGGCTGATCGCGTGGTGCTGAAGGACTACTACGAGCACCACATCTACCCCGTCCTCATGCCGCTCGCGGTCGACCCTGCGCACCCGTTCCCGTATATTTCGGGCCGCGCGCTGAACCTGTCGATTCGCGTCTTCAACCCGCGCACCGACAAGGTCGAGTTTGCGCGTCTGAAGGTGCCGCAGATGATCCCGCGGTACGTCCGCGTTGACCGTCGCGAGACCGAAGACAATGTGCGCTTCATCCCGCTTGAGGCGCTCATTGCGAACCAGCTCGACGGACTCTTCCCTGGCATGGAGGTCATGGACCACCATGTCTTCCGCGTCACCCGCAACGAAGACGTCGAGATTGAAGAAGATGAGACGGAGAACCTCATCCAGGCGCTCGAGAAGGAGCTCCTGCGCCGCCGCTTTGGCCCGCCCATCCGTCTCGAGATCTCGGACGACATGGACGAGGCCACCCTCGACCTGCTGAAGCGCGAGTTCGACATCGACCCCGAGCAGGTCTACGTGCTGCCCGCGCCGCTCGACCTCTCAGGTCTCTTTGCGCTCACCAGCATTCCGCGCCCTGACCTGAAGTTCACGCCGCACATCCCTGTGACGCATCCGAAGTTCCGTACCAGCTCACCGAGCGAGAAGCCCGACACGTTTGCCGCAATCGCACGTCGCGAGGTGCTCGTGCACCACCCATACGAGTCATTTGCGACGAGCGTGCAGGCGTTCATTGAGCAGGCGGCGACCGACCCCGATGTGCTCGCAATTAAGCAGACCCTCTACCGAACTTCGGGCGACAGCCCAATTGTTGCATCGCTCATCAAGGCGGCAGAGGCAGGCAAGCAGGTTCTCGCACTAGTTGAAGTGAAGGCTCGCTTTGACGAAGAAGCGAATATCACCTGGGCACGCAAGCTCGAGCAGGCGGGCGTGCACGTGGTCTACGGCATCGTCGGCCTCAAGACCCACTGCAAGCTCGTTCACGTCATTCGTGAAGAAGCCGGCAAACTCACTCACTACTGTCACATCGGAACGGGCAACTACAACCCCAAGACGAGCCGCATCTACGAAGACTTCGGCCTGTTCACCTCGTCTCCCGAGGTCGGTCGTGACGTCACGAAGCTCTTCAATGTACTTTCGGGCTACGCAATCGAGACAGACTACAACCGGCTCCTCGTCGCACCCCTGCAGCTGCGCACTGGCCTGCTCGAACGTATCGAGCGTGAAACCGAGAACGCGCGCGCTGGCCTGCCAAGCGGCATCAAGTTCAAAGCGAACTCGATGGTCGACGAGCAGATCATTGACGCGCTGTACCGCGCGAGCAAGGCGGGCGTACCCATCGAAGTGTGGATTCGCGGCATCTGTTCTATTCGCGCGGGCGTCCCTGGTCTGTCCGAGAACATCCAGGTGCGCTCAGTACTCGGCCGCTACCTCGAGCACTCACGCATCTACGCGTTCGAAAACAACGGCGACCGCGAGGTCTACATTGGCAGCGCTGACCTGATGCACCGCAACCTCGACCGTCGCATCGAGGTACTCGTTCGCATCGCAGAGCGAGAGCACCTCGCTCGTATCGACCGTTTCTTCGAGTTCGCATTTAGCGACGAGGTTTCCTCGTGGCGCATGCTGTCTGACGGCAGCTGGGACCGCCGTGTGGTGAGCGAAGAGGGCGAACCGCTCCCCGATCTCCAAGACCTAGTCATGATCGACCGTACGGAGGCGCGCGATCGGAGGAACCGTTGAGTAAGTCACTCTTCGCGGCGGGCACAGTCTGCTGGCGACGCGTCACCGACGAGCACGGTGTCGAGCAGATCATGGTGCTGCTCATTCACCGCACGAAGCAGCGCGATATTTCGTTCCCAAAGGGCAAGCTTGACCCAGGTGAGGGCATGCCGGAGGCCGCGGTACGCGAGACTCTCGAAGAGACCGGCCTCAGGGTCGGCCTCGGTGTCAACCTAGGCACTATCCAGTACCCGCTGTCTAAAAAAGACCCCAAGCAGGTGAAGACGGTGCAGTACTGGGCAGCCGAGGTCACTGACTCGGCCGTGCAGGCGTCAACCTTCCGCCCGAACAGCGAAGTCGAAGCGCTCGAATGGTTGCCCGCAGAGCAGGTGAGCGAGCGCCTTACCTACCCGGCAGACCGAGACCTCTACAGCGTCTTCTTGAAGCTCGTCGCACGAAACGCGTTCGATACCTTCTCGGTGATTCTGCTCCGCCACGCGAAAGCAGAACCTCGCGGGGAGGCATTCCCAATTGATCATCAACGCCCTCTTGCGCCCGCCGGCGAAGAACAAGCAGAGAAGCTCGTCGCGATTCTGCAGCCGTTCGCGCCGAAACGACTGATTTCGTCGACGGCAACACGGTGCTTGCAGACCGTAGCACCACTCGCAGCACACCTTGGCAAGCGGGTGCGCGAGAAAGACGGCCTCAGCCAGGAAGCGTGGGAGGCGGGCGACCTCACCGAGCTTCGCGCGGTCATCGGCAAGATTGTTCGCAAGACTCGCAATGCGCTCATCTGCACGCACCGACCGGTACTGCCTGACGCGATCCGTGAGCTCGCACTCGCAACCGGCAGTCTGCCTGGCCGCTACCTGCAGGAAGCCGCCGCGCTACCACCAGGCGCCTTCTCGGTGTTCCATTTTTCGAAGCAGAATCCAGGCGCCGGCATCTTGAGCGTCGAAACATACCCCGTGAAGTTGTAATGTTTGCACCTGCTCGGTGAAGACGCAGTTCACAGAGTCAGTGCGTTCGTTCACCCGCTGTTCACTTTGTGGCATCCCCGCGGTCACTCAAGCTTTCTACCGTAGAGATGTGGCCAATTCCGGTCGCACCAAATTACGATACTTCTCCAGACGGGATGAATCTACGGTGAAGCTTTCAGCTCTGACCAAGGCCGCAATTGTCAGCGGCGCCGCTGCACTCGCACTGACCTCGTGCGCGGCAAATGAATCCGGTTCGACCGCTCCCGCCGAGTCGAACCTGTCGGGCGAGATCATCGGTGCAGGCGCATCGTCGCAGGGATCCGCCCAGGAAGGCTGGATCGCAGCTTTCCAGACCGCCAACTCGGCCGTCACCGTGAACTACGATCCGACCGGCTCGGGCGCAGGCCGCGAGACCTTCCAGCAGGGCGCATCGTCGTTCGCTGGCTCGGACCGCGCATTCAAGACCGACGAGATCGCGGCAGGCCCCTTCGGCTCCTGCGCACCTGACTCGGGCATCGTTGAGTTCCCGGCATACATCTCGCCGATCGCGCTCATCTTCAACCTCGACGGTGTTGACTCGCTCAAGCTCGACGCTTCGACCGTCGCCAAGATCTTCTCGGGCTCGATCACCAAGTGGAACGACCCGGCAATCGCCGACCAGAACCCCGGCGTGACCCTGCCTGACGCAAACATCAGCGCAGTGCACCGCTCGGACAAGTCGGGCACCACCGGTAACTTCACCGAGTACCTCGAGGCAGCAGCACCCGCTGACTGGACCGTAGGCTCAATCGAAGAGTGGCCCACCGAGCTCGGTGGCGAGGGCGCACAGGGCACCTCTGGTGTCGTTGACGCAGTCACCAACGGTGTTGGCACCATCGGTTACGCAGACGCATCGCGTGCTGGCGACCTCGGCACCGTCGAGATCAAGGTTGGCAGCGACTACGTGGCATACAGCCCCGAGGCTGCAGCAGCAATCGTTGACGCTTCGCCCGTCGAAGAGGGCCGCGGCGATCACGACATCGCGATCAAGCTCGACCGTACCTCGTCAGAGGCAGGCGTCTACCCGATCGTTCTCGTCAGCTACCTCGTCGGTTGCGAAAAGTACGCAGACCCCGCAAACGCTGAACTCGTGAAGTCGTACTTCAACTACATCGTGAGCGAAGAGGGCCAGCAGGACGCTGCGACCTCGTCGGGCAGCGCCCCGATCACCGCAGACCTTCGCTCGAAGGTTCAGCCCGCGATCGACGCAATCAGCTAAATCGCTTCGCACCCAGGGTCGGGGATCCGCGTTCATATCTAGGCAAAACCGCCTCAGATTACACCAGAACGCGGGTCTCCGACTTCCGTGCGATACGCTCCATTCACACTTTTGACCCGCACATCTTCGAAGGGCACCCACCCAGTGACTGCCACTACCAAAGCGCCACGACCGGTTCTCAGCCGCGGCGACCGCGTGTTCTCACGATCCGCTGTCTTCGCTGGCAGCATGATCCTGGTCACGCTCGCAGCCGTCGCGATCTTCCTGATCGTGCAGAGCCTGCCAGCCTTCGTCGCGACCGACCAGACTGCGTCACTCATCGACAGCAACTTCTGGGCGTACGTCGGACCGCTCGTCTTCGGCACGATCTGGGCAGCCGCTCTCGCGCTCGCGATCGCTCTCCCAATCGCGATCGGTATCGCGCTCTTCATCTCGCACTACGCACCCCGCAAGCTCGCATCGGTGCTCGGCTACATCGTTGACCTTCTGGCGGCGGTTCCGAGCGTCGTGTACGGCCTGTGGGGCATCGGCGTGCTCGCTCCGGCGCTGCAGCCGGTCTACGCGTGGCTGAACGACAACCTCGGCTGGATCCCGCTCTTCGGCGGCGTCGTAACTGGCACCGGCCGCACAATCCTGACGGCAGCAATCGTTCTCGCAGTAATGATCTTGCCGATCATGACCGCGATCTGCCGAGAAATCTTCCTCCAGGCGCCCAAGCTCCACGAGGAAGCGGCACTCGCGCTCGGCGCGACCCGCTGGGAAATGATTCGCCTCGCAGTGCTGCCCTTCGGCCGCTCGGGCATCGTTTCCGCGGCAATGCTCGGCCTCGGTCGTGCACTTGGCGAAACCATGGCAGTCGCAATGGTCCTCTCGGCCACCGGCATTGTGAGCTTCAAGCTCCTCACCTCCGAGAACCCCTCAACGATCGCCGCGAACATTGCGCTCACGTTCCCCGAGGCCTACGGCCAGAACGTGAACATCCTCATCGCGACCGGTCTCATCCTCTTCATCGTGACCTTCCTCGTGAACGCCCTCGCGCGCTGGATCGTAAGCCGTCGCGCCGAGTTCAACGGAGCTAACTAACCATGGCAATCACCGTTCGTCCCATTTCGCAGGGCTCCACGCTCGCCGGCAACCGCCTCTCAAAGCGCACCCCGTGGATCACCCTGGCTGCGTCTTTCCTCGCTTCGGCCGGGCTCTTCGCGTTGCTCGCAGTGGCTGGCGGATCCGCCTTCTCGCTCGTCGGTACCGCGATCGTCGGCGCCATCATCTACATGGTGGTCATCACCGTCCTCTCGGCCTCCGTTGAGGGCAATCGTCAGGCGAAAGATCGCTTCGTTACTGCACTCGTCACGAGCGCGTTCATCGTCGCAATGGTGCCCCTGGTCTCAGTGTCAATCACTGTGATCTCGAACGGCATCGGCCGCATGGACGCTGAGTTCTTCAACTCTTCGATGCGTAACGTCACCGGTGAGGGCGGCGGCGCACTCCACGCAATGATCGGCACGCTGCTCATCACGCTTGCAGCGACCATCATTTCGGTTCCGCTTGGCTTGCTCACCTCGATCTACCTCGTCGAGTACGGCCGTGGAAAGCTCGCGAAGACCATCACGTTCCTCGTAGATGTCATGACTGGTATCCCTTCGATCGTTGCCGGCCTATTCGCGTACGCACTCTTCGCGCTCATCCTCGGACCTGGCGTTCGCATGGGCATCATCGGCGCCGTCGCGCTTGCAGTGCTCATGATTCCGGTCGTTGTGCGTTCGAGCGAGGAGATGCTGCGCCTCGTTCCCAACGAACTGCGTGAGGCCTCCTACGCCCTCGGCGTACCGAAGTGGCGCACGATCTTGAAGGTCGTCTTGCCGACCTCGATCGCGGGTATCACGACCGGCGTCATGCTTTCGATCTCACGCGTCATCGGCGAAACTGCACCCCTGCTCATCACCGCCGGTTTCACCGCTTCGATGAACTACAACCTGTTCCAAGACCGCATGCAGTCACTGCCGGTCTACGTGTACACGCAGTTCGCGAACCAGGGTAACCCTGCGTGGGCATTCCTCGAGCGCGCATGGGCTGCCGCCCTGCTCCTCATCCTCATCGTGATGGCGCTCAACCTCATTGCCCGACTGATCGCGCGATACTTCTCGCCGTCGTTCGGCCGCTAATCTTCCACCGACTCCCAGAAACGAAAGACAACACCATGTCGAAGCGCATCGAAGTCTCAGATCTCAACGTGTACTACTCGAAGTTCCTCGCTGTTGAAGGCGTAACCATGAACATCGAGCCCCGCAGCGTGACCGCGTTCATCGGTCCCTCGGGCTGTGGCAAGTCCACCTTCCTCCGCACGCTCAACCGCATGCACGAGGCGATCCCCGGCGCACGCGTCGAGGGCGAGGTGCTGCTCGACGGTGAAGATCTCTACGGCCCCGGCGTCGACCCCGTACTTGTTCGTCGCCAGGTTGGCATGGTCTTCCAGCGTCCGAACCCGTTCCCGACGATGTCGATCCGCGAAAACGTACTTGCTGGCGTGAATCTCAACAACCGCAAGATCTCACGCACCGATGCTGACGACCTCGTGGAGAAGTCGCTGCAGGGCGCAAATCTCTGGAACGAGGTCAAGGACCGCCTCGACAAGCCCGGCTCGGGCCTTTCAGGTGGCCAGCAGCAGCGCCTCTGCATTGCTCGTGCGATCGCGGTTTCGCCAGAAGTGCTCCTCATGGATGAGCCGTGCTCGGCGCTCGACCCGATCTCGACGCTCGCAATTGAGGACCTCATCGATGACCTGAAGAAGGACTACACGATCGTCATTGTGACTCACAACATGCAGCAGGCGTCACGCGTCTCCGACCGCACCGCGTTCTTCAACATTGCGGGCACCGGCAAGCCGGGCAAGCTCATCGAATTCGACGACACCTCAAAGATCTTCTCGACGCCTTCCGTACAGGCCACCGAGGACTACGTCTCGGGCCGTTTCGGCTAACGAGTACGAATCACGTAGAGCGGGCCAGGGCAATCGCCCCGGCCCGCTCTACGTGTATGTCAGCCTTGTCAGTGCCCGCCTACTTGCGGCCGAGGCGGCGGCTGGCAATCAACGCGCCACCGGCAAGCAGCATGACCGCGCCAAACGCGATCCACTGATTCGGACCATTGACCACACCCGTCGCCGCCAACGCCACAGGCTTCCCACCCACCGGCTTCGCCGTATCAACCGGCTCCGTCGGAACCACAGGATCAACCGGCTTAACCGGATCAACCGGGTCCACAGGTTCGACCGGGTCAACAGGCGCTTCCGCAAACACAGCCTCAACCGCGCCAATATCTGCCAGCTCGACCGTATTCACCGGGTCGGCCTGCGGCCGCTCCAAACCACGCTGATCAGTCGCCAAACGCGCATCAACAGAGTCACTCGCCGCACCGACGAGCTTTGAAATACTCAACGGATCCGCCTGATCAATCAAGCCAGGCACATGCACGGCAGCGGTGTACTGCAACCCATCAACATCGACGGCAACCTCTTCAAGATCACCGAGAGCAAGCTCATCACTCGACGCGACCACACGAGCCCCTGACACACCCGGCTCAGGGATGTCGGTCGGCTCTGTCGAATACGCGACATGATCCTCGACAACAGTCATCGCCATTTCTGGACGACCGGCATGCATGGTGATTGGCTGCTGCTCACCGGTGTCAATGACGGTGTTCGTCAGTTGAACAGTGGAGTTAACGCCCGAGCCAGCGTCGATACCTGCTCCAACAAACGTTGTATGTTCGAACACATAGTCTGCACATGACGAGCGTTCCAAGCTGAGGGCCACCCCTATTTCCGTTGATGAGCTGAACGTGCTGTTCTGCAACCGCAGTATGTTTGGGCGTGTAGGGCACCGTTCTCCGGCGGTTCCGTCGCTCTCAATGCCTCCACTTGGTATTGCTAGGTCGTTTACACTCGAGTTTTGGCCTGTGGCCACGTTGTCAACAAATGAGGAGCGTTCGACCAGCACCAAGTCACCTACGTTGGCTGTGCCTCCATCACCAATGGACTCTCCGCCGTACACGTTGTCCACAAAGATCGCCCCAGCTTCTTCGCCAGAATTCTCTCTAAAGAGGTTTCCTTCGAGGTGTACAAGTGGTTCTTCAAGAACATAGGGAGTACCGTCTTCTGAGACAGCATCGACGCCCAAAATGGAAATTGCACCAGCGTTTTCATCTGGAATAGTGTTTCGCAGGAATGCGGATCCGGAGACATGCACAGAGGATCGCCGTCCCGGCTCAAAGGTAAGAGTCGAGCCGATGTTCAGAGCCGTCATCTGGTTGTCAGTGAAGCGTGAGTTGTGAATATGCACTTCGGTATACAAGTCCTCCGCCTGGAAATCCAGCACAGCATCACCTGGACCCATGTCGCTGAAGTCACTGTTGTCAACGATGAAATACTCAAGCGAATCAGGGTCTGGAAGGTAAATCCCACTTCTCCCGAATCCCTGTAGCGAACTGTCATAGAGTCCGAACTGCTGCACGTCCTCACCTACATAGATCCCCTCGTCTGTATCGAGCAAACCTGTCAATTGCAGGTTGTCCAGCTGCACAACAAATTCCGGGGAAGCTGGGCCCTCGAACTGCAAGAATTCGCCGCTTCCCAAATAGTCGCGTGTGATCGTAGGGCGAGTATCACCGGCACCTTCGCCTCGCAGGATGACGCCACCAGTGACGACCAGCCTACTCTTCACCAGGATGTTGAGCTCTGCATCGATGACGATCTCGTCGAGCCCGGGTGACGCGTTCGCCTGTGCAATTGCTGTACGCAACGTGCCCTCGTCCAAGGTGTCAGCTGGGTTGGTGACCCGAATCATGCCCCCCGGACCAGCAGAACACACCAGCCGCTCAAGTCCGTCACAGTTTTGCTGCACAACCTCAGCGTGCGCTGCAACTGGGATGAGGCTCATTCCGATCAGGCCGGCAACAATGCCGCTGACCAGCAAGGTATTATTTTTCATTCGTGCTCCGTATTCATCAGTGTTGCGCTGAGGAAGCGCCGCACGTTACTATTTCCGGCCGAGGCGGCGGCTGGCAATCAACGCGCCACCGGCAAGCAGCATCACCGCGCCAAACGCGATCCACTGATTCGGACCATTGACCACACCCGTCGCCGCCAATACCACAGGCTTCCCGCCCACCGGCTTCGCCGTATCAACCGGCTCCGTCGGAACCACAGGATCAACCGGTTTAACCGGATCAACCGGGTCCACAGGTTCGACCGGGTCAACAGGCGCTTCCGCAAACACGGCCTCAACCGCGCCAATATCTGCCAGCTCGACCGTATTCACCGGGTCTGCCTGCGGCCGCTCCAAACCACGCTGATCAGTCGCCAAACGCGCATCAACAGAGTCACTCGCCGCACCGACGAGCTTTGAAATACTCAACGGATCCGCCTGATCAATCAAGCCAGGCACATGCACGGCAGCGGTGTACTGCAACCCATCAACATCGACGGCAACCTCTTCAAGATCACCGAGCGCAAGCTCATCACTCGACGCGACCACACGAGCCCCTGGCACACCCGACGCCGGGCGATCATCTGGCTCTGAAGAATACGCGACATGATCCTCGACGATCTCGAGAGGATCTGACAGGTACTGTGGCGAGAACGGCTGGTCGCTGCCAGTATCAATGACAGTGTTCGTGAGGAACAGGGCCGCGTTTTCAGCGTCAGCTGTTGAAATTCCGCCACCAACAAACGTGGAATGGTCGATTTCAAAACCCATGCAGTCCGCCCGGCCAAGATGCATGGCATATGTTCCCGGGATATCGCTACTGAACGTGCTGTTCAAGATGCTCAGGCCCGTAAGCTCCGTACGGCACTCTTCGGGTGTAAAGCCTGTCTCAGACTGGCCGCGTCCCACGTAGAGGTGATTCGCGCCATCAGCTGGCTCTTCTGTCAGGTTGTTCACGAATGAGTTGCGTTCAATCACAACGAGTTCGCCCAGCTCTGAGCCAGGCACAAACTCGTCGGCTTCACCATCGATTCCAGAAATGTAAACGGCGCCTGAGCGACTGCCGATGTTATCTCGGAAGAGGTTACCCTCGAGGTGCAAAAACGGCTCGTCAATCTTGACGGCTTCTGTATTCTCCAGTCTCAGGTCTACTCGCCCGAGATCGATTGCTCCGGCGTCGTACCCGCCAGCATTGTTCGCAATGAATTCACTGCCTGAAACATGTAGAGACGTCTTGTCCCCCATGTGTTGGCCTCCCAGGCCGGAGTCCATAACCACCGCGGCCATTTCATTGTTTTCAAAGCGGGAGTTATGAATGTCCAGGCGCGTGGTGGCGTCTTCTGCGCTGAGAAGCAGCACGCCTTCGCCCGGTCTCATATCGGTGAACTCGCTGTTTTCCACCAGGAAATGTGAGAAATCACCCTCGGTGTTGAGCCGCAATCCCTTGTCAGCGAAGCCACGCATGCTGCTGTCGTACATGGCAAAGCGCATGGGCCCGGTTGATACCCTGACCCCCGAGGCCTCATCGTTTGCGCCCTCCATGTTGAGGTTTTCAAATTGCACCGTAAAATCGGCGAATTCGGGACCCGAGACGTAGAAGAGGTAATCACCGTCTTTAGTGTTTCCGCGTATCGTCGATCGCGTCTCGAGGTTTCCCTCCCCCCCTCAGGATGAGCGCATCAGTGATCTCAATTTCGCTCAAGACCTCAATCGTCAGCTCTGGGCCAATGATGACTTCGTCCAACCCAGGCGATTGGTTCGCGCTTTCGATGGCTGCGCGAAGCGTGCCTGATGTCAAAGTGTCTGCCTGGTCGGTGACTCGATAGCTAGTGACGGCATCAGCTGAACACACCATTCGTTCGACTCCATCGCAGAGCTGTGGTTGTGGTTCTGCCTGCGCAGCACCCGAGATCAAGCTCATTCCCACGAGGCCGGCGACAATGCCCAGCCCAAGTACGGTGTTCTTCTTCACTGAATCTCCCATAGCCCTCACCCTTGTGAGCGATCACTCACAAGCAGCACACAGGGGAAACGCTACCTCGGGGCAAGATAAAACACCAGAGAAACATAGCCCAGTCATAAGTCACGCCGATTGTTCGCAGACGAGCGTAAAACACCAGGCCACGAAGCGAGAGCCCCTTCCCCGGAGATCTCACGGGAGAGGGGCTCTTACCTCAGACAACTGTGGGCGTTACTTCTCCGCGTCCTGGCTGTTCTCGTTATCATTGCGCGCCTCGCGCTTGCGCAGCAGCCGGTTAGCCCCGAAGAGTGCACCAGCCGCAACCACCAATACTCCGGCGAGAACGAACCAGTTCGTCGCGTTCATCGCTGAGCCGGTGTTCGCGAGCGCCTGCTGTGTGGTCTCGCTCTTTGGCACAGTTGGGGTTGGTTCTCCAGGCTTCGGACCGACCGGCTTCGGATCCACCGGCTTTGGAGTTTCGGGTTCCACCGGAGGGGTCGTATCTGTGACCGCGACACCTTCAACCGCGCCAATCGTGGGCAGCTCGAGACCGCGCGCGGTTGCCGCACCCGGGCGCGCGCCACCGGCCTGGTCGAATGCGAGGCGCGGATCCTCCGATGCCACACCAGCCCCAGTCAACACTGATGCCACCTCAGTCTCTGCACCAGCGATAAGGCCAGGTATCCTCACCCGTGCCGCGTACGACAGGCCTTCGTTCTCTGTCGCAACTGAGCTAAACGCATCAAGTGCGAGATCACTGCTCGGCGCAACCACACGACCCGGGCCAGCGGAAATGAGCCCAGCATCAGGCTCGGTGCTGTAGCCAACGTGATCTTCAAATAGCGCAACTGGGGTCCACTCTCCAACCGCCACGAACGGCTGTTCGGATTGCGTGTCAAACACCGTGTTGCGGAGGAAGATACCAGCTTTGAATTCTGAACTAGTGTCGCCGACGGCAATGCCAGCACCAATGAAAGTCGCGTGATCGATTTTGAAGGCCACACAGTCTGCATCGTCGATGCGCACCGCGGCATCGCTCGAGGTCTCTGCGCTAAATGTCGAGTTCAAGATGTGCAACGGAGTGAGACCGGTGAAGCAATCTTCTGGGGTTGGCGCGTCAATCTCGGGTTCTGCATATTCAATGAGGATGTCGTTTGCCCGAACATCGCCATCTTCAGCGGTATTGTTTTCAAACGATGAACGGTCTACGACGACGAGCTCGCCGTAATCAGAAGTGTTTGTCGCGTCTTCAAGGTCACCGTCAATGGAACCAAGATAGAACGCTCCTGCGCGTTCACCGAGATTCCCACTGAAAGTGTTCCCTTCGATTCGGACAATCGGCTCTTCGAAATGCACTTCCTCTACTTCAACCGACTCAACGTCTACACCGTCAACCGAAATCGCCCCCGCTTCTGCGTAGTGCGCAATGTTGTTCACAAATTCTGAACCCAACACACGCAATGTGGGCACTGCACCGTCGGTTCCAGATAGCTCACCGTCGAGACGAATCGCGGTGGCCTCATTGTCGACGAAGCGAGAGTTCCGCACCTCGAGGGAAAGCAGAGAGTCCTCAGTCATCGCTTGCACGACGCCAGTTCCTTCTCCGATGTTCGTGAACTCACTGTTCTCGATCACGATCTGCTCAAGGGTGTCATCTGGCTGGAAGTCGAGGGCGAACTCCCCGAACGCCCGCATACTGGCTTCGTACATACCAAAGCCGACGAGTCCGTCTGCCACAAGGATGCCACCGCCATCTCTTCCGTGACCGTCGAACGTCAGGTTTTCCACCTGCACGACCGCATTTGGAGCGGACACGTCGTACACTTCCAGCACGGGGTAGGGATCGACTTCCTGAGAACTAATTGTGGCGCGTGTTTCTGTATCGCCTTCGCCCCGCAAGATCAGACCGTCGCTGATCATGATCATTTCTTCAAGCTGAATCTCCAGCTCGGCGTCAATCACGATTTCGTCTAAACCGGGGCTTGAGTTTGCCTGCTCGATAGCCCAGCGCAGTGACCCTACCTCGGGAGCAGCCATCGAGTCGGTGGATCTATCCACGCGGTACGATTCGACCGCGTCATCGGAACATACCAGTCGTTGTACACCGTCGCAGTCCTTCGCTGACAGCGCCGCGTATGAGGCGGTCGGCACCAAGCTCATTCCGATCAGCCCTGCCGCGATACCCATGCCTAATGCGGTGTTCTTCTTCACTGAGGCTCCCTTGGTTACAGCGGGCGCGAAACTTCGCGCACAAGTCACACACAGGAAACGCTACAGAACACCCTAGGCGACCACAAGAGAAACAAGTCATTACTCAAATCAGCCAGCAGCAGCGCCCAAACGGGCATAAAAAATACCAGACCGCAGAAACGCCTCTCGGCGGAAGGCCGCTCGAAGCGGCAAAAGTTGGAGCCCGGGGTTACTGCGGCCCGGCACTTACATTGTAGCGCCAGGCCCCCGACCGCTCATGTGAGATGCAGATCGGGCGATCCGCATCCCTACTCGAGCTCGCCGAAGCGCCAGCGCTCGGATCCGGCGGCGAGCTCGGCGCCAATCGAGGCGTAGCGCAGCGCTCGAGCCGTGAGCTTGGAGGCCTCGGCCGGGCGGTCGGTGTCGAGTGAGTCTGCGAGATCCGCCGAACCCATCGACATGATCTTTGCGTATGCCACCGCGCGATCGAGCGCGTCACCCAGGTCCCCGACGAAGGCGCCGGTCAAGATCGTGTCACAGAGATCAGTGATCGTCTCGGGTGTGACGGGTTCCATAGCGCCGGCGACCGCGGTGTCGATGGTACCGATGCGGGCGGATCCGCGCCGGAACAACTCAGCCGTCATCTCCGCGTTGGAGGCAACTACGCGCCGCAGCAGGAACAACCGCCACAGCACGCCAGCCAGCGTGTGCGTGCTCTGCTTCGACCACAACTCGGCGAGGTCGCTAATACCATCACCCGCTGCGATCTCCAGCACGCGTGCAATCACGACCGGATCAGCGGTCTGTCGAACGCGGTGCAGCAGCGCCCATGACGTGTCGTGCGCGAGCTGATTCTCGATGCTCGGATCTTCCGCGCCAATCACCCAGTTGAACGCATGATTCGGCTGAACCATTGGCTTCTGGAAATCTCGGCTCACGTTTCTCCCTGGTCGATGACTGGCGGTTGGCTGCGCGCGGTCAGCCCCACGGTCGGTTGCGCAGTCGGCTACGCAGTCGGCTACGCGGTCGGTTGCGCGACGTCCAGGATAGACCCACTGTGCGGGTGGCGCGTTCAGGAACCGTTACGGCGATCGCGGGCGATGCAGTGGGGCGCGGATCGAGGTATGACGCCGCAAACAAAAACCCGGTGCAGCTCGCAATGAGCTGCACCGGGTGAGTGTGCCCCCAGTAGGGATCGAACCTACGACCTGCGGATAGGACTTCTGGCTACTTGTGCATCATTGAGAATGACTGTTTATGCTGGTCAGCGCAGAGATTTGACGCATTCAATGACTGGCATTGATGGTCAATTGTTGGCCGTTTTTGGCTGAAAAGCGTGAATAGAACGTGAATCCAGCACCAGGGCGGGGTTCCCACCAGATCATTTCGTTGAAGCAACCAACATGATCTCGCCACCAAAAACGGAAGTGACCCCCAGTGAGTTCTGAACATCACTCTGACGGATGTTCAGACGACCATCTTCCCGGCCCCGCGAAAATGGTTCCGATGACTTAGGGACGCACCTAAAACAGGTGAAAGGCTTGGAAATAGTCGAAGTATCTCCAAACCCTTCACAACCACTCTCACACATTCAGGTCACCAGATACATCAATAGCCGGGGCACACCTGCGACACTTCTTCAATCCCGCGTTCAAGATCCGACGTTGCGGCACTGAAATAGGCCGCCTCCTCTGGCGTTTGGTTGAACGGGTCTGCTGGAAGCGCATCCCTGAAGCTCTGGATGGCTCGATGGTATCTGGGGACCAAATCCGCATGTGCTCCAGTGACTTTAAGTACCTCATCAAGCTCCGCCTTCGCTCGTTCTGGGTCGGTGAAGAATGTTGATTGACCAGCTTTGTCAAGGAAGTTGGATGCCGCCAGACTGATCTCCTCACAGGCCTGCTGCTTGGAGGCATCGACAGCACTCCCGCATCCCGTAATTCCAAGTAGGACCACCAACGCTGCTGCCGGAACGAAACTCGCTTTCATGGCTTCAGATTAGCAACACATGTGAATCTTTGTGATCAATATATGTTCATCCTTTGCGTTAACAAAGGTGGCTATTCCAGCATGTGAAATGCGTTATCCCGTGTGGAAAAAATCGGGCGGGGGGTGAGATATGCCGGCGGTGTCCCATCGTCTACCCTCTAACAACGTAAAGCAGAGGCCTTGCGATCCATCAATGCACAACTGGTAGCTTCAAAGGATGAGCGCAAGCGTATCCTCAGGGGTCCATGAGGCCTGGCATTACACCACAGCGGCAGGCTTCAAAGGAATCGTGGAGAACGACTTTCTTCTGGCAGGCCCCGCCTCTCAGATGAACGATTCTCGAGAGATTATTGAAGGCTATGACGCCGTGCGCACACTGGTCTTACCGCCGGAGGTATCCAGCAATGCCCATGCGCGAGCTGAGCTACTCGAGTGCCTCGGTAGCCTCGAAGATGCAATGGAAGCAATGCACTCCCTGTTTTCTCTCAGCGCCTCCAGCAACGGCGATAACCTGTCGCTATGGCGTGCGTACGGTGGCGCAGGAAGCTACGCCATCAGGCTAGATCACGAAGCTTCACTTTTCCCAATAGTGGACGTAGATCGACTGGATCAACGTCTGACGAAAGAAGCAATTCCTGGCCTAGAGCTGCACGAGCCTTTCCCACACGCTGCAGCAAAGGTCCTTAAGGACTGGAAGCCGGTCGATTACACGATGGAGTCAGCTAAAAAACATGCAAAAATGTTCGACGCAAGTGTAGCGTCTGGCGGACTGCAAGACTGGCAAAAGAAGATGATTGAAGACTACAAGTACGATCTGTTCGCCAGGATCAAACACAGTTCGTTTTCTGCAGAAGAAGAAGTACGAAAGACTTTTCGAGTCGCGCCCTCTCTGGCGTTTGACTATTTCTTAGGAGCAGGCTCAACGCTTAAACGGTTTATTAAGGTGGGGTACTCATTGGACCAAAAGCTTGGCGAAGCATCCAATGCCGGAGATTTTGTGCTGTGGAACTGCATGCCAGAACCAGAGAAGCTGCCCATCCTCGAAGTAAAACTTAGTCCGACAGGGCACCAACCCAGTGCGGTGGAGACCGCAAAAAGCTTCCTTGCACTCCATGGACACACAGACATACCAGTATCGTTCAGCGCTTCACCGTTTACAGGGTAGAAGGAAGCCTCGGACACCGGGAGCTGCGCCACTCGCTCCTTACCCGACTGCCCACTTCATGCGCACCTCGCGCTCCTGCAAAAGCTTTGCGAGCACGCCCCCAGGCCAGCCATGAACAGCAGCCCACTCAGAACGCGCATCCCGCCACGCATCAAACGACTCCCACTCAGCCACATCAAACTGAGCCAGACCAGCCGGCACGCCCGTCAAACCATCAACCCGCTTACGCCTCATCGCCTACCCCCATACACGCCACGAGCACCACTAGAACGCGGCAAATCCTCATCCTCACCAGGAACACCCAAAGTCACCAACAACCGAGCCAACGCAAGCCGCTGCTGACGCGCCTCAGCAATCCCAGGATGCAACCGCGAACCCTGCGAAGACTCAATCATCAAACCCTCCGCAGCCACAACAGCATCCAAATCCTCAATACGGTCACGCACCCGACACGCCTGCTCCAACTGAGCCAGCTCATGCTCCGCAAGCTCAAAAGCACCAGTAACCGACCTCCAAAGCCGCTTACCACCATCACTCAAACCCCTAGGGGCCCTAACTTCACTCATATTTACCCCTTCCAAGGGTCATTCAGTTCAAACATCAACGGGGGTATCTAGCAATGCCGCGGGGGCGATCTTTGGCGACTTTGGGGGGTGGTATGGGGTGGGTGTGCGAGCTGGTGAAGGCCCGCTGCTCGGTGTGGAGCGTGCGGGCCTTCCTGTTGTTATTTGGTGGGCCGGGGTAGTAGGTCGTTCACGCTTTGCCCTGCGGGTAGAGGCGCTATCTCGGTGATTGGTTTACCGTTCGCGGCGAGGGGCAGAATGTTGAGTGTTACTTTCTGTCGTGTGTGTGAGTTGGTGCGGATTTCTATTCCGACTGGCATGTGTTCGGTGTTGAGTGTGTTGTCTGTGTTGCGTGGAAGGTGTGGATAGTTTCCTTCTGGGCCTGGATCGAGTGCGTCTATTGCCATTACTTGGCCGTGATTTCTTCGAGGCTGGTGGGCTGTGCGGTCAGGTGTTCAGCAACGATTGACTGTCGTAGGTTTTCGATGCCGTTGTGCTGTGTGTCGAGCCATTCTTGGAAGCTCGATCGGATGAGCCTGAGTTCTGCCTTGAACGGGGGTTTAATTTGGAGCCGTTCCGCCGCTGATTGCACGGCCATACGAATGTGAGCACGGGCTCCCCTTGTCGCGTGGTAGGTGCCCCAGTGCTGGTATGCCCCGCTGAGGTTGAACGCGCTGGCCGCTTCCACGGCTTCATTGTGTGCCACGCCCTCGCGTACTTCGAGGTCTAGTTCTATGTCTCGCGCCCGTTCGATGAGGTCTCGTGCCCATTCGTTTTGTGCGTCTTGAAGTCGTCGCATGTTTGCGAGCTCGGCGGCAGCTTCTGCCTGTTCTGCTGCAGCGAGTTCTGCTCGGAGCTGTTCAGATGTTTTCATCGTTAGTTACCTGCCGATTCGGTGCGTTCCCGGTCGGTGAGAGCGGCTTCTGTGAATCCGGCGGTGAGGCGCATGTGCGGGCTGATTGTCTGCCCTGTGGCTTCGAGGTGTTTCACTACCTCGCGCTGCCGAATGGCTTCGGGTGTGAGGGTCGCGGCGTTTGCTCCTGCTCGTCGGCGTGCTCGCGCTGCGTCAAGTTCCGTGTGTTCTGTGAACATTGGTTGTTCCTTCCGGGTAGCACTGAGGCCACCTATCGAATGTGTGTTTCGACGGTGGCCTCTGGCGCCCGTAGCCCCGCTGGGGCCTTGCTGGTTCTAGTTTATCAAATACTCTCCCGGGTATCTAGTGTGATGGCGTGCACGAGTTGTTGTGCGAGTTCTTGTCGGAGTCGTTTGATGTTGACGCCGCCATCGTCTTGGATGAGTGATGCGGTGAAGGTGTTAGCTTCTGCCCGGATTATTTGTGCTCGGAGTATCGAGTTCTCGTTTTTGAGGGCGTCGCGCTGCCGTTCAACTTCTCGGAGTTTCACGCGGTAGGCCGCTGCCTCTGCTTGCGGGTTGCGGTTACTCATCACCAGTCTCCTGTGTCATGGTTACGCGGAGCCGGTTGAGGCGGGGCGAGGTGATCGCTACCTGCCAGCCGGCCTTGATGAGTGCATTGATTTCAGCAATGTCGTGGTTGGTGAGCCAGGCCGGATGCGTCTGGTATTCGATACCCGTCGGGGTGTGGGTCGAGCTGAGCACGGTCGCCCAAGTAGGCACCCACGAGGTAGGCCGTCCGAGCGATTCCCGCAGCGCGGCGTAGAGGGTGTCATTTAGGTTCCGCATTACTGTTCCTTTCGGGCTTCGATCTTTGCGAGGGTTGGGCAGTGGTCATCGTGTGAGATCTGCACAACGTGGATGTTGTCTCCGATGTGGACGATGTTGGTGTCTGAGAGGCAGTCTGGGCAGTCGTGCGCGACGGTCTCGAGAGCAGAAATAGTGGACATTGGTTTCCCCTTTCAGGAGGGCGAAAAGTAGAGATCTTGGGCGAGTGTCCCTGTCCCTGGGTATAGGGGTCCAGGTACAGGGACACTGGTGTCCCCGGGACGTACCCGGGACAGTGGTAGAGCCAAACTTGGTGTCCCCGAGAGCGTCCCTGAGGGACAGTGCAGTCAGGGACGCTTGTCGAGGTGATTAGGCCTGTTCGATTCCGCGCATTTCACGCCATGCTTTGAGCGCTGTTGCGCCCTTTTCTTTGCCCCAGGACATGCGCTCACAAACGTCACGCACAGAGCGCGGGGCAGGGCTTAGCTTGTCGAGTTCCTGCACTAGATCGGGAAGGTTCGCGCCGGTGATGGTGCCCAGAATCTTCGGACGTTCCCCGGCCTGCGCTGCGACGATGTACGCGTCCAGTGCCCCGTTGGTGTCGGTCATCGTGAAACGACCTACCAGGGGCTCCTTCTCGGCCGCCAAGTGGCGACGCAGACCACCGTTGCGATCCTTCACCAGAGTCACTTCGGCCTCACCACCAACACCAGGGGTGAACGGGCGGTCAATGCGGAACCTCAGCATCGTCCCCGAGTAGGCGCGCTTCTTCGCGCTCGTTCCCGTCGCTCCGTAAGATGCGGAGTCTTTCGACTTCGCTTCATGGTCGATCACCACAACACAGGAGCCATAGAGCGCGAACGGTTTCACCGCGCGACGAAACACGTTGGTGAAATCATCGGCAGAGTTGCTGCTGGCCCCGTACATGGGACCGAGCTCCCCGAACGAGTCAATAACCACGAGCGTGGGCCGCCATTCGGTCGCGTCCTGCACGATCCCGTCAATCGCGTGTTGGTCATCCGGTTCGCAATATCGGAAACGGGCCGGGTCACTCAGCACATCACCGGAGATCCCAAATGACTGGAACCGGGCAATAGTGGCATCTACCCCGTTGTGGTCCAGATCAATCATGAGGACGCTTCCACCGGTGAACAGCACTTCAACGGCGGTGGCCTGCGCGTACCAAGTCTTCCCGGATTCGGGTGGGCCTAGAACACAGTTCGCGTGACCGGCATACACAGTGCCGATGCCGTCGCTGCGAAGCCCGATCCCAGGGGCCGGCGGCGCTACTGGGCCACGTTCCAAGAGCTCGCGGATGTTCTCGTACAAGACGGGCGTGTATCCCGTGATCGTGGGGGCGGCTGTCATGCTGCCCTCCTTTCGTTTACTGCCGAGCCCTGGGGTTCAGCGAAAAATAGTGCGTCCTGCTGCGCGAAATGTCGGTCGAGTCGGCGCTGGAGTTCTTCCTGCCGATCCTTGGGCGAGTACGACTGCAAATAGGCCTGATCGAGCTGGTGCTCAAACTCGGCCGCTTGCTGTTTCGCTATTGCGAGGCCGTCTGCAAACCCGATGAAAATGAGTCGTTGGAGCGAGCGGGGCAGGCTCGCGATTGAGAGCTCGCCCCGCTCTACCTGGTCGGCCCACGACTCTATGTACCGCTCTGCGGTGTCACTGATCGTCAGCCGGGTCATAGTCGGCTACTCGACTACCCCGAGCGAGGAATCAAGCCGGTCATTACAGACCAGGCCCGCATTCCACGCTTCCGCACATTCCCACTCGACAATCCACCCATCAGTGTCACTGAACATGCCATGCAGTGCGCCACTATCGAGCGCGATCCGCACCGTGACCGGGTGACGTAGCGTGCGTTCTGCAACCTGGGCTACGTCCAGGAATACGGGACCGAACTTGTTGTGCTCGATGGTCTTCGCAATCCTCGCCAGCTTGCGAGAGATCTCCATGATCGTTGCGGGTGATCCTTCTGACCAGATCAACTCGTCACCGTCTTCACTCACGAGCCCTACCGCGTGGGTGAGTGGGTCGTCGTCTCCGCCGAACACTTCCACGAAGCGGGCGACGTCTGTTGCCATGTCCTCGGTCATTACAGTGCCACCTCAAAAGCTGGAGCGCCAGGCTCGGTGCATCGGCGGAGTGGTCGCTGGTTCAGGCCGCTCATGAATGCGCTGAGCTCAGTCAGCTCGATGCGGAGCTCTTGCACTTCGCGTTCGGTCAACGATTCTTCAATCTGCACGATGTTGAGTTGCCAGGGCGAATTAAGATCGCGGTGAATGAAGTGTCTCTGGTCAGGGTTGACCTTCGAGCGGAAGGCGTACTGCTCGAACTCTTCTGTCAGCTCGTGGCTGAACGTCGCGGTAATACTCATTACGCGGCTACCGCCTCTGCCTGCTCGAGAACATGCACCGCGACGGCCTGGATAGCTGCCGCGAGTGAGAGCGCGACTGCTGGCGTGACTACCGCAGCGACGTCGTTGAACGCGATAGTGACTGTGCCGTCATCGTTTGGCTGGACTACTGCGAGCCCGTCCGTGCCGATAGCAACTGTCATTGTTGCGTTGAATGGTTCGACTTTGCGCGGGTTACGCGAGACAATAGAAGTCATCGTGGCTTCTTCCTCTTGATGGTGGTTGGAACTGCGGTCTGTACCCTCGTTGTGGACTTGCTTGGCGGCTTCCACTCCGAGGGTTTTTACGTTGTTACTACTCAGCATCAAATGCCTCCTGGATGAACGCTTCCACATCACTCAGGCGAAACATTCGTCTGCCGGCGACGAGCGCACTCTTTGGCGCTGCCCCTGTGTGTAGGTGCCATCGCAGCGAAGCTTCGCTCATGCGGAGCATCTCTGCAGTTTCTTTCACGGTAAGTAGCGAGATTGCTACTGCCACTTGTGTGGTCATTTGTCTCCTATCAAACGGTGGCATATGCCTGACGTTGCTATGCCAACTACCTTGATAGTAGAGCGTTGGCACATGAGCGTCAAGCAGCTGCCACTAGGCGTGTTGGCATTGGCTTGTCATAGTGGTGCCATGTCGGGTTAGATAGTGCCCATGAAGCTCATATCAATAACACTCCCCAACGGCAGGACCCCAACCTGGGAAGACGGATTGATGCTGAATGTCGGGATTGCAGTTTTGCCAAAATTCCAAGTCGAGCTGCAAGAAGAAGGTCTCGACTATGAGGACTCACTCATAGCACCAGTAGTCCACATGACCCTCTACTTCAATTTCGAACAGGGCAGATATCTCGCAGAATTTGTCGGCATAAAGAGCCACGATGTCACCGGAACTGATTTAAGAGAGATCAGGGTCGCGGAACTACTTCGACTCGCAGCAAGCGCCGGCATCTTCATCAAGCTTGAAAAAAATGACCCACCGGCGGCCATTCGCGACTGGTGGGGTCCAAAAGAGATCAGCTTTGTTGGCAGCGAATTCGAAAAGATGGTCAAGGATGCTGGCCCCGTCGAATGGGTACTCGCGCAAGTCGGGCTGATCTACAACATTGCGCAGGTCTCGTCGCAGCCACCAGCCAAAGCCGTCGAAAAGGCATTTGGCTTATCTGCGCGCACTGCCGCTCGATGGATCGCAAAAGCACGCACCAAAGACTTCTTAACCCGACCTTCAGTGCCCGGTCTCGAAGATATCGTTCACTTCAACGACGACATCCGCGAACAACTCGCCAAAGGAAAAACGCCGATGGTAAGCGAAGTGACCTTAAAGCAGCTTGCCAAATATGGCATTTCCCTTGAGGTGGACGAGCCTCAAAAGCAACCTAAGGCGAAGGACTAACTCTATGCCCCGTAGACCTCTAGAGATCGGCGAAGCCGGCACCATCCGTCGCCTCATGGTGAACGGTAACTTCGCTGCGCGCGCAAGCTTCCGGGACGGTCGCGGGGTCATGGTTTCGATCCAGCGCCAGGGTGAATCCTTCGCAAAGGCAGAAGACGCCGTAAAGAAGGCGATCAAGCTCAAAGCAGCCGCCACCACGGGCGACGGGATCATCACTGTAGAGAGCACCCTTGGCGAGCTTGCGCGCCTGCACTTCGATGAACTCAAGGATGACGGACGCAAAGACGGCACCCGAACGAATTACGAATCGACTTGGAACAGTGTCCTGAAAGACGCTCTCGAGAAGGTCAAACTCAATCAGGTGACAGTTGGCCGGCTAGATCAGGTCATCCGCGCGAAGAAGCAGGATCACCCATATGCTGCGAAGAACGCACGCGCGGTGCTCATCAATATGTTTGAGTTGGCGGTACGTCACGACGCGGTAAAGCTGAATCTTGCCCGGAACACAAAGCCGGTCAAGGTTGAGCCCGCAGGTTTCAAGGCGCTCAATCCCGAGCAGGTTAAGACGATGATCGACCTGTTCCATGACCTGCCGAAGCGCCGCAAACGGGACATGACTACCCCTTTGAAGGTTCTGGCGGTTACGGGTTGCCGAACTGGTGAGCTCTTGGCGATCCGTTGGGAAGACGTAGACCTAGAGAATGGTGTAATTCGGATCACTGGGACGCTCGTGAAAGACCACGACACTGGCCAATTGAAGCGCCAGGACGTTGGCAAGACGAAGGCCGCTACTCGTGGCCTGACGATCCCGAAGAGCGTCACTGCGCTACTGATTGAGCGCCGTTTGAGCGCGGCAAGTGAGGCTGTGTTCCCGAGCGAGACGGGCGACTACATGTGGCCGAACAACTTCCGGCGCAAGTGGCGTCGCGTTGTCGATGAGACTGACTTTGACGGGGTTACTCCCCGAGACTTCCGCAAGGCCGTTGCAACGCTGCTTGATCGTCGTATTGGCTCCGCTGCGGCACAGATGCAGCTGGGTCACGAGTCGGACGATATTACGACCGCGTACTACATCGAGCGGGCTGAAAAGATCGCGGATTTTGCGGAGCATCTGAATGAGATGGTCTCCTGAAAACCGTGAATAAAACGTGAATTTGAACGATACCCAAAGACCAGAAAAGCCCGAGATCGTTGAAATCTCGGGCTTATTTGGTGCCCCCAGTAGGGATCGAACCTACGACCTGCGGATTAAAAGTCCGTAGCTCTACCGCTGAGCTATAGGGGCGCGACCTCTAGCCTAGAGCATTCGGGAACCCACTTTGCACCACATTTCACAGCGGGTTGCGATGTCAGTGGTCTCTGCCAAACTGGGCAGCATGACGCAGAACTTCGAACAGATCGTGATCGGCGGCGGCGCGATGGGCCTCGCGACCGCCTGGCAGCTGGCGCAGCGCGGCGTGAAGACACTGTTGCTTGAGCAGTTTGAGTTCGGTCATGACCGCGGTGCCTCACACGGCGCCGCCCGCAATCTCAATAACGCGTACCTCGAAGACCACTACCTCGACCTCTATGATCTGTCGCTCTCGCTGTATCGCGAGCTTGAAGCGGCAAGCGGCGCAGAGCTCCTGACGGTTGCTGGCTTGGTGACGATTGGCCCAGATTCGCGGATCACCCCAATCTTCACCAAGCTCACCGAACGCGGTGCTCCGGTTGAATGGCTCGAAGCTGACGAAGCTGCCCGTCGCTGGCCCGGCATTCGCTTCGAAGACCGCGTTCTACTGAGCCACCAGGCCGGTCGCATCCAGTCAGCACAGGTGCTCGAGGCCCTGCGTGGGCAGGCGGCAGCCCACGGCGCAGACCTTCGCGACCAGGTTCGGGTTATCGCAGTCGACCAGCTCGCATCGGGTGGTGTCGAAGTGACTGCCCTCAACTCCGCTGGCGAAGAGCAGCGCTTCACTGCTTCAGGTGTGGTCTCAACCGTTGGAGCGTGGACGACAAAGCTCTTGGGCGATCAGATCCGCCTCCCCAGGCTCACCGTGACTGAGGAGCACCCGGCACACTTCCAGCCGACGACCGACTGCGAACAGGCAGACTGGCCCTCCTTCAACCATCTCATCGCGGCTGACCCCGCATCTGGCACGGGTGATGTCTACGGCATGCTCACCCCTGGCGAGGGTGTGAAGGTTGGCTTCCACTGCACCGGTGCTGAAGTAGACCCTGATGCTCGTGCGTTCCGTGGCAGTGACACCAACCGTGACGCCCTGCGTGCGCACGTCAGCCAGTTCTTCCCTGGGCTCGATGCCGACTCCGCCGAAGAGATCAGCTGCACCTACACCACCTCGGCGCAGGGTGATTTCATCCTCGATCGTCGCGGCACAATCACCATCGGCGCCGGCTTCGCCGGTGAGGGCTTCAAGTTCGTCCCGGCAATCGGCAAGACGCTCGCTGACATCGCGCTCGGTACGGGCACAGCAGCGCCGGCATTCCGTCTCCCCGAGTAACGATCTCCCCTACTTACGGATGCGCCCCAAGCAGCGCACCAACAAACAAGAGCGCAAACAACAAGAGACCGGCCGTCACCAGGAGAACGAGCGCGCCAACGATCAGCCCGATCAGCGCGACGTCACGGCGCTGACGTTTCACGAGGGCGATGATCCCGACCACGACGGCGGCAACACTGACCACCATCGCAGTAAGCAGCATCCCCATCCCCGAGTCAGCCCAGCCAAAGAACACGGCGAACAGACCGACGCTTCCCAGCCCAAGTCCGAGCGCAATCCACGACAGCGTCGCTGACGGCGCTGGCGGCGTAGGCGCGGGTGCTGGCTCAGGCCCGGGATTCACTCCGAAATATGTCATCGCTCTCCTCAAAGGCCGGCTGTCTACGGCCATGCTGTGATTCTGCCTCGGGTCTGCGGATTTGTCGAGGACTTCACCCAGACGTTGCTTTGGCAAGACCCCTCAGTCATTCCATTCATGACAAGATGAACCCATGCCCAAAGTCGTCGCGCTCTACCGATTCCCTGTCAAAGGTTTCACCGCTGAAAATTTGTCAGAGCTCACCGTCCAGCCCGACGGCCGTATCGCGGGCGATCGCGTCCTCACGTTCCGTTTCGGGGACGCAACTGAGCCCGAGCACAAGAACGGCCGCGAGTACTGGTCCAAGAGCAAGGGCCTCTCGCTGCAAGACTTCCCCACGCTCGCACGCCTCTCACTGTCATACGACGAACAGGCCAAGCGGATGCGGATCACCGAAGGCAACGCCCTCCTCGTCGATGCTGGCCTCGACGCCCAGGGCCGCGACGACCTGACCGCGGCCATCACGGACTTCGTGCTTGCCTCGCCGGAGGCCCGTCGCCTCACAAAGCCGGGCCGTCTCCCCCTCGCGCTTGTCGGCGATGGCGAAACCTCTCGTTTCCAAGACAGTTCACGCGGCTACATCTCTGTGCACAGCGAGGCGAGCGTCGCCGAGATCGCGGCCTGCGTTGAGCCCGACGTCGATGACCGACGCTTCCGCTCAAATGTGGTGATTGCGGGGGTCGATCCGCGCACCGAACTCAGCTGGGACGGCGAAGTGCGGATCGGCGACGTCACGTTCAAGACCGACAAGAACATCGTGCGCTGCTTGGCTACCCACTGCAACCCGGATACCGGCGTGCGCGATGCCAAGCTCCTCACCGCATTCACCCAGCAGCTCGGCATGGCGGAACCGACGCTCGGTCGCTTCCTGCTGCCGGTGGGCGAACCGGGTGTGACGACGACCGGCGGTGTGATCCGCGTGGGTGACGACGTCAGCTTCTAGCGCATGAGCAGCCCGGCGCCACACGCACCGCGGGCCTAGTGCAAGAACAGCAACAACACAGCAACGCCAACAAACAGCGCGCCGAACACCGTATTCAGCACGCGCTGCCCCTTGAGCGTGCGCGAGAACCGACTGAACGGCTTCGCCACCGTCGCAAAGAACCCCCACATGACGCAGACATCGACGAGGACGCACGTGCCAATGATGATGGCATATTGCAGGAGCTGGGGCTGATCCGCGCGCACAAACTGTGGAATGAAGGCAAGGAAGAACACGATGGCCTTGGGGTTCAAGATGTTGACCCAGAATCCCTGCCAGATCATCGCACGGCGAGTGATCGCGGCCTGTGTCTTGGCCTCGCCCGTGACGACAGGCTTCGTGAGAATCGAACGAATGCCGAGGTACGCGAGGTATGCGGCACCGGCGTACCGAATCACTGTGAACAACACTGGCGAGTTCGCGACGATGAGTCCGACGCCAGCGGCCACGATAATGACGTGCACAAGCAACGCAACCTGCTGGCCAATGACGCCCCAGACCGCGCCGCGCCAACCGACGCGCATTGAGTTGGCCATCGTGTTGATCGCGCCTGCCCCGGGGGTCAGACTAATGACGATCACAGCAGCGAGCAAGGATAGCCATACGTTCAACGTCACCAATCAAGTGTATTCCCGTCGGCGCTACCGAGCATGACCGAACTAGGTCATTATTAATACATAGGCGTTGCATCGCGGCGCAGGAAGGCACCAGATGTCACAGCAACTCACGGCCGCAGACAGCGAACTTCAGGCGCTACGCGCCAGGGTCGCGGATCTCGAAACCGAGAACCAGCAGCTCCTCAAGAAGTCCGCACAGGTGACCGGCGATGGCGCCGGCAAGACCGGTTCTGGCGCTGGTAAGGCCGCCCGCCGCGGACTCAGCGCGCTCTCCGCGATCCTCATCGTACTGAGCGTCGTCTTCGCCCCTGTCGCCCTGCTCAACACCTGGGCCCGCTCGCAGCTCGTCGATACCGAACGCTTCACGGCAACCTTTGCTCCCCTCGCGGATAACCCGCACGTGCAGTCCTTCATCACCGACAAGGTCATGGAGGGTGTTGAGGCGAACGTTGATATCGACGGCATGGTCAAGGATGTATTCACCGGTGTCGCAGATCTTGGACTGCCTGAGCAGACCAAGGTCATCATCCCGCTGCTGAGCGGTCCCGCGGCAGACGGCATCCGGTCGATGCTGCGTACTGGCGTCACCGAGGTGATCCGCTCCGACCAGTTCACGCAGATCTTTGAGGCAACGCTCACACAAAGCCATAAGCAGGCGATCGCGCTCATCCAGAGTGATCCGAACGCGATGCTGCAGCTGCAGGAAGATGGCACCCTCGCGATCAGCCTCAACGAGGTCATCGCCGAGGTGAAGACTGTCCTCATCGATCAGGGCTTCAGTTTCGCCTCAGCCATTCCGACGGTAGACCAGTCCATTCCGCTGTTCTCGGCAGATTCGTTGGTGACGATCCGCACCCTCTACAACATCACCGTCATCGGCGGAAACTGGTTCCCATGGGTCATCCTCATCGGCCTGCTGGCGGGTGTCGTCCTTGCCCGACATCGCATGCGCGCGCTCGCATGGGCCGGCGTCGGACTCGCGATCTCCTTCCTCACCTTGGCCGCAGGCATCGGCATCGGACGTGAAGTCTTCATCGCGACCCTGGCGCCCTCGGTCATGCCAGCTACGACGGCACAGGCCGTCTTTACGCAGGTCACCACGTTCATCTCGTCGACCACCATGGCGCTCGTCATGCTCAGCGTGATCATCGCCGTCGGTGCCTGGTTCGCAAGCGGGGCTAAGTTCGCACGCAAGCTCCGCAGCCTGCTCGATGCTGGCTTCAGCGGGATTCGCAAGAGCATGGATCGCCACGGCCTGCACACCCGCGGCTTCGGCCTGTTCGTGAACCAGTGGCACACTGCGCTGTACATCGTTGCGGTGTTGGTGGCTACCGTCGCGGTCTTTATGGACCGCCCGGTGCGCGGATCGAGCATTTGGACCGCAGTGATCTTGCTCGTCGTGTTCCTTGTGGTGCTGGAGGTGGTGAAGCGCGATTCGGCGGATCCCGCCCCAGCCGATGCGCTTGAGCCCGACGCGGTGCCCGCTGCCGCCGAGAGCGAAGCTCCCGCTGCCGCCGAGGCGCTCGCTGATACCAAGAAGCTCTCGGCACACCTCAACACCGCGGACCTCACCGAAACCACGGAGCTCACCCCCTAGCGCGTTGGGTCCAGCCCAGGGCGCTAGGCTGCCCGACCCCGGCGTTAGCCTCGGTATGCAAAAGGCCCTTCGGTCAGATTAATTCCCCAGGAATCATCTGGCCGAAGGGCCTCTTTGCTACCCACGCGAGCATCATCCGCTGCCATCTGCGACCACGAAGCAGACAGCGCGCCAAAGCACCTCAGCGCGAGTTCAAAACTCCCCAATGCGCCCCATTCATCGCTCCCCAGGGCAAACACCGCAGGTAACCATGCCACAGGCAAGGGCGGCTGCAAGGCCGCCCGCGGCAGCCTCACAACAGCGACGGCAGACACTCCCCGTAAATATGCGATTCGCCTACAAAATGCGATTCTGCGGCCAATTCAGCATATTGGCGGCCGATTACATATCTACGGCAAATCGACCGACCAATCACACGAGCACCCGCCGCAGTGACGGCCAGGGGCAAGCGCCAAAGCCCAGACCCAGCCCAAGCGCCAAGCGCCAAGCGCCAAGCGCCAGACGACTACTTAGCCAATGCGGCGACGGCGCAGCACGTCGTCAAGGTCAGGCATGCCTTCGGTGGTGTCACCGACGCGCCCCATCTCGCTGAAGGGGCTCACCTTCTTGCGGCCAGCACCGCCAGCCTTCTGCTCGTACCGCGCAAACATCGAGTCGGCAGCGGCCTCCTCGGACTTCTGCTCGGCGATCTGTGCGGTCACCGGACGCTCATCCGGGACAACCGCGCCAGCTCGCGCCAGACCCTGCTCACGCGCGACCTGCTCGCGAGCTTCGCGCAGCAGCATCGAGTCGGGCTGGTTTTCCATGCGCGGCTGCGATCCAGCACGTGATGCGCGGGCGCGGGCGCGGGCCATTGCACGGGCGCGAGCGATGCGCTCGGCTGCTGCCCGCTGTGCCGCGTTGTGCGCGGCAGTGGCAGCCCCGTCCTCGATCTCAACTTCCGAGAGCTCTGCAACAGCAGACTCTGCAGCAGGCGCCACAGCTTCTTCAGGAAGCACCTCGTCGGCAATCGGCTCAAGCTTTGCGCGACCGGGAGCCAGTAGCACGAGCGTGCCAGCACCGGCAGACAGACCAAGCAGTGACCAGATGAGCGGCCCAGCACCGGCGCCAGCAAACAGCAGGCCGATGCTCACGAATGCTGCGACGACGCCAAGCAACGTCACGAGCGCGGCGATTGACCGCACTCGACGAATGCCTGGCTTGCTCAGACGCGCAGCGCGCTGAGTCGCTGCCTGCTTCCGCTGCATCTGCTGGGCGCGGATCTCGGCACGCACCTGTGCGGCCCGAGCCTCTGCGAGATCCGCCGAACGTTCGGCTTCTTCACGTTTCTTCTCAGAGCGCAGGATCTTCTCGTGCGCGAGCGCTTCCTTTGCGGTGGCTTCGAGACGCATCTCTTCCGGCATTTCCATGGTCTCTGCCAGGACGCGGAGCGTGCGCTGCAGACGGAATGCATTCCGCTCAGCCGCTTTGAACTCGCGTCGGCGGTTCCAGCCGGGAACAAGAATGGCACCCCACAGCACGGCAATGACCACGAAGATCATTCCCCCGCCAAGCGCGCCGCTACTCATGGGCTAACCATATGCCGATTCCTGACGGCGTGTCTCGTGGCGCGCCGAGGAATATTCGCTGATCGGCGCGTCACTCCCCTTCGCCGCTGAAGAATTATCGGCGGAGGCGTTCGAGCATGGTGGTCTCGCGTTCTTCGCGGGTAATTGCGAAGCATTCATGGTCGCGCCACTGGCCGCCGATGTGAATATACGCGCGCCTGCATCCCTCATAACGCATACCGAGTTTCTCGACGACGCGCAGCGAGGCTGCGTTTTCTGGTCGGATACAGATCTCGACCCGGTGCAGGTGTACGTAGTCAAACAGGTAGTCGATTGCGAGGGCGACCGCAGTAGGCACGATGCCTTTGCCTGCATACCCCTCAGCGATCCAATATCCGAGCTGGCCAGAGCGCAATGCTCCTCCACTGAGTTCTGCCGCGTTGAGCTGTCCGACAACCTCGTCGTTGTAGGTGATCACCCACGGGATTCCGGTGCCGGCCTTCAGGTTCTGCCGCATCGATTTGATCACCGGCCCATAGGGCGTCGAGCCCGGTGCCACAGAATAACCGTCGGGATGCGTGGCCTCCCACTCCTGCAGCCACGACCGGTTCCCGCGCAGCAGTTCCCCCATCCGCGCAGCGTCACGGGGGCGGATCACCCGCAAACCAACCGACCCCGCGTAGAGCCTGTGCGGCTTCACGCGGGGTCGATGTGCTGGCATGCGAATTTGCAGTTACTCGCCGCGGATGCGATCCGCGAACTCAATGATCCAGTCACGGAGCTCTGCACCGAGCTCGTCGTGATCGACACCGAGGAGCACGTTCGCCTTGATCCAGTCAGCGCGATCGCCAGTGTCGTAGCGACGGCCACGGAACACAACGCCGTAGACCGGCGCCTCGCCGCCACCCTGCGCGAGCACGTTGAGTGCATCGGTGAGCTGGTACTCGCCACCGCGGCCGGGCTCGAGGTCGTCGATGATGTCGAAGATCTCGGGGCGCAGCACGTAGCGGCCGATGATTGCCAGGTTCGAGGGCGCCTCTTCGCGGCTGGGCTTCTCGACGAGGTCGGTGATCCGCACAACGTCGGGATCATCGGTCGGCTCGACAGCGGCGCAACCGTACAGGTGGATCGATTCCTCAGGAACCTCCATGAGCGCGATCACGGTCGCCTGGCGGGCGTCGTGCTCTTCGACCATGCGGGTGAGGAGCGTATCGCGTGCATCGATGAGGTCATCACCGAGCAGTACAGCGAACGACTCGTTGCCCACGTGGCAGCGCGCACGGCCAACCGCGTGACCGAGGCCGAGGGGCTGGCCCTGGCGCAGCATGTGCACCTCAGCGAGCTCGCTCGACTGCTTGACCTTCTCAAGCTTCTTCATGTCGCCCTTCTGTTCGAGCGCACGCTCGAGCTCGGGGACGCCGTCGAAGTGGTTCGTGATGTTGTTCTTGTTGCGACCGCTGATGATGAGCACATCAGTCAGACCGGCCTCAGAGGCTTCTTCGACTACATACTGGATCGCAGGCTTGTCCACGATCGGCAGCATTTCCTTCGGCATCGCCTTCGTCGCTGGAAGGAATCGCGTGCCAAGACCAGCCGCGGGAATCACTGCCTTCACAACGCGCTTTGCGTCTGCGTTTCGGTTTTCAGTCATACCGCACAGCTTAACGCTCGGCACCCGAATTTCCGCCGCAGGTTCCCGGTTTCGTCAGTTCTGTCACGCACTGCCGCGACTAGGCTCGATCCCATGACATCCTCGATCGCCGACGAGAAGCGCGCGCTCCGTACCCGCGTGCGGGCGTTGCGGGCTGCGGGCAGGGGGCGCGGATCCGCCCACACTGACTCCCTCATCAGCCTCGTGCGCGAGGTCGCTGCCTCGCGGGGTACTCCAGTCACCCGCGTGACGAGCTTTGTCAGTGTCGGAGATGAGCCGTCGACGGCGGGGTTCAACGCGTGGGCGGTCGCGGAGGGCATCGAGGTGCTGCTCCCGCGCGTACGTCCGGATGGCCAGATGGACTGGGGCGTGCTGACGTCGGCTCCCGATGGCGGTCTTGCTCCCGGAGCGTTCGGGATTCCCGAGCCGGTGGGCGATCTCCTCCCGGCGACTGCGCCGCAGGAAACTGACCTCATGCTCATCCCTGCGGCGTGCGTCGACGGGCGCGGCAACCGTCTCGGCTGGGGACGCGGTTTCTTCGACCGTTGCCTCGCGGGGCTGGCGACGCCTCCCCCGGTTTTCGCGGTCGTGTTCGACGACGAAGTGTTCGAAGCGGTTCCGGTCGAGCCGCACGATGCGCCAATCGCCGGCGCCGTAACCGAGCGCCAGGTGCTTCGCTTCGAGCGGTAGCTTCTGCAGCGGGTTCCGCTTGCAGCGAGGCTCTCCGCGCTGGCTCAGCCGAACCCGCTAAACTTGCAGCGTGCCAACCTATGCTTACCGCTGCGCCGACTGCGAGCACGCTTTCGACGCCTACCAGTCGTTCTCTGATGCTGCGCTCACCGAGTGCCCCGAGTGCGGCGGCAAGCTGCGTAAGGTCTTCGGCTCGTCGATTGGCGTGACCTTCAACGGTTCAGGCTTCTACCGCACCGATTCGCGCCCGAGCAGCTCGGGTTCGTCTTCGTCGTCGGTCTAAAGCTCTTCGGCGCGAGCCATCGTCTCGGGTGAGTGCCCACGCGACGCCCCCAGCACCTCGATGCCAAGCAGGTGCCCGGCATCAACGACGATTCTCCTCGGCCTGGCAGCCGGGCGTTCCCCGACTACCCCCAGTGTGGCGGACGATCCCGCAACAACTGCTCCTCTGACGCAGAACGAGCGCGCGCTGCGGGAACATCGCCCCATGCTTCGGGGCGATCCTCGCCAGCTTTCTCAGTGATCGGCTGTTCTGACGGGCGCGGATCGACACCCTCAGGTGCCGGTCGGGACGCCCGCCGGTTCTTCCGTTCAGCCACGCTTAGTACGCCTGAGTCTCGGTTGCGTCCTGCGCGTCGCCGCCAGCAGCAGCATCGCCAGCATTCAAACCAAACGCAGCGCCAGTGCCAGCACCAGCCGCACGCACGGGCTCGACAACGCCGGTCACGGTCGAGTCAGAGACGTCGATGGTGTCGCCGCTCTTGCCGGTGTCGGCAGGAGCGCTGTCTGCGCCCGATCCGCCAGCGCCAGCAGCAGCCTCCGCCGCACGGCGCGATGCCTCGTCGCGACCCAGCACGCGCGCGATGCGCTCTGCAACGGCACCGGCATCCGAGAACAGGTCGAAGCGCTGCACCCGCTGGTAGTGCCAGCCGAGGCGGCGCAGCACAGCGGGGCGCAGGCGCAGGGCCTCGCGGAGGCTTTCGGGGTGCTCACCGAGGTCGAAGTCGACCGCGATGACGGCATCGCCGAACGATGCCGCAAGCGGGATCACGCCGTGGTAATCGAGCGTGACGTTGAGACCGAGTTCTTCGAGGCGAACCGCGAGGTCGCTCACGAGCGGATCGGCTTCTGACGGCAGCACCTGGGGCGCGGCCGCGGGTGCATCGAAGGCGAGGAGCTCAGAAAGCTCAACAACACCGTGCTTGAGGCGGTCGCTGTCGAGGTCTTCAGGCTTGAAGCAGCTGACGATCGTCATTGCGCGGCGGGCGCGGGTCATCGCGACGGCGATGAGCTTCTCACCACCGGGCTGACCGAGCGAGCCGAAGTTTGAAAGTACGCGGCCGTGCGGGGTACGACCATAACCGATCGAGAAGATCACGCGGTCGCGGCTCTGCGCGGTCGCCTGTTCGAGGGTGAGCACACCGAACGGCTCTGCTCGATCACCGAGCAGGAAGTCACGGTACTGCGGGTACTTTGCGAACGCCTTGAGTACAGCCTGGTTCACGCGCACCGCATGCTTTGCGCTCGCAGTGATCACCATAAGCGATTCGCTCGGGCGTTCGTCTGCGTGCTGCAGCACCATCTGCACCACGCGATCGACCTCGGCATCGGTACTCTCGACCGCACCGGTGTGCTGATCGGGCAGGCCCTGACCGTGCGGCACGAACTCGTAGTTCAGGCTCGAGTGCCCGAGGTAGCTGCCGGCCCACGGCAACGACTGAATCTCACGGTTGTAGAAGCGCGAGTTCACGAGGTTCGTGAGGTCTTCGCCGCCGGCGCGGTAACTCCGCGTGAGCGAAAGCGAGGGAAGCACCGAGGCAAGCTCGGTGAAGGCCGATTCCTCAGAGGTTTCGGGGAGCGGATCGCGCGTCGTTCCCGACCCTGCGACCGCAATCTCAAACGGCGACGGTGACTGCGTGATCTGATCACCGAATGCGACAATCTGCTTTGCGCGGCGGATCGCACCGAGGTTCTCAGCGAGCGTGGTCGCACCAGCGTCGACGAGCAGCACGGTGTCGAAGCGCATCGACTCTGGCAGCTGGAACACTTCGTAGGGCGACATCGTCCAGACCGGAGCGAGCGCCGAGAGCAACGCTGGCGAGTGACGCTGCAGCATGCCGACCGACGCGTAGCCGCTCCGGAGTGCGCCGCGGAGCGCAAGCGCTTCCTGCTTGTGATCGAGCACGGCAACGCGCCACGAGTCAGACAGGAGGGCAGCGAGCTGCGCACCGTTCGCACCGGCGTGTGCGTCGTCGACGAGGCGGAAGTCTGCCTCGAGGCGCTCAATAACGCTCGTGTTGGCGCTGAGCAGCGACGGGTTGGTCTGCAGCATGCGCTCAAGCGCCGACTGCCACCACGAAAGCTCGAGCTCTGCCGAGACCTTGTCTGCGGGCACGTGACGCGCAGACAGATCGTCGAGCAGCGGCTGCAGGTTTGCGCCGCGCAGGCGCTCGACGATGGTCGTGCGCTCCTGGATGTTCTTGAGCACCTCAGATTCCTGCGCAAGGTCAGCAACACGCTGCGCGAGTGTGCCGAGCTGCATGTTCTTCAGGCGGCCCGACTCAGCGGATGTCCCGAGGATGCGGTCGAGCTTGTCGAGGTCTTCGTACGCCGACTGGAACGCAACGACGACGTCAGCGATACCGAGCGGGACCTCGGGGCGCGCACCGACCACCGTCGAGTAGCGCTGCCACAGCACACGCTGCTGCTGAATCTGCACCAGGCGCGAGTACATGTCGGTGATGCTCACACCGGGTCGGACGTACTCGCGTGCAAGCTTCTTCAGGCGACGCTTGTTCGCGTTTGTCATTTCCTCGCCCGAAGCGCTGCGCGGGCTGTGTGCCGCGATGACCTCGGTGAGCGAGCGGTCGTACACCTGCGGGGTGAAGCGGTCGAGCGTATCGCGCACGCCCATGAGCAGACGCAAGTAGACGCCGAGCTCGGCAACGGTTTCGTAGGGACGCATCGAGGTCTGGCCGACAACCTCGTTCGCCATCGAGACGAGGCGAGGCAGCTGCGACTCAGCAAGGTCAACAGCGAGGGCGTATGCCGCACGTGCTTCTTCGGTCGTATCGAACGAGACGCCGTACCAGGGCGAATCTTCGGGACCGTATTCAAATTGGCCGAGACGAGCAACCTCGGTCAGCGCGTCAGCGACCGAAGAGCGGTCGATCGCGAGCTGGCCGAGCGCCTGATCGTCCAGGCGAACGGTCGTCGCTGGCGGCTCTTCACTGCGCGAGAGTAGCGCGAGCTTCCGAAGTGCCTCAACGGGTGAGACACCGAAGCGTGAATCTTGCGTGTTGAGCGCGGATCCGTAGTCGAGCAGCACCCCGCGCAGGCGCACGAGTGCCTCGTCGACGTCACGTAGCTGTTCAGGCTGAGCGTTCTCATTGCGACTAATTGCCTCAACCAGATTGCGGCGCAGGCGACGCGGCGACACCGCGAGGCCCGTCAGCGATGCGCGCGAGAGGCGATGTGCAATGCCGTCGAGCGTCGCGCGTCGCGGCGAGACGACGAGCACGCGCTTGCCGTCACGAACCAGGTTACCGATCGCGTTCGCAACGGTCTGCGTTCCACCGGTACCCGGCAGCGTACGCACGACGAGCGAGTGACCGGCGTTGATCTGTGCCAGGACGTCGTCCTGCTCAGCATCAGAGTCGTAGAGGTTGCGGTCGGTGTCTGGCGCGCGGTGGTCGGGCGACGACGCGTCGACCGGGCGGTAGCCATCACGCAGCGCCTGCTGAGCAGGCTCGCTGCCACAGATCGCGTCGAGCACGGGAATGTCGAGGTCACGCGCGTCGGCAACCATCTGCTGCGAGACGTTGTGGAACGACGACACGATCAATCGCGGCTGCACCTCGAAGCCCGCGACGCCAGCAACCATCTGCCGGAGCCGATCGATCACGGGCTGCGGCTTGAACACGCCCTCAGTCTGCGAGAGTTCAATGAGCGTGCGCGCATCAAGCATGATGCCGAACTGCTCATGCAGTACGCGGATCAGCTCAGAGTTCACCACGGGGAACTGCTTCAGCTTGAGTTCAAAATCGCGGCCATACCGGCGGATCGCGAGCGGGCGCAGAAGTACCGGTGCGCAGAAGTCGGTGCCCTCGAAGCTCCACTTTGCGAGACCTACTGCGAGGTTCACGGTTTCGAGGCCGCGCACGGTGCGCATCTCAACGGCTTTGTCAGTCACGCGGGCCGCTGCGAAGCGGGCATGACGCAGCGCGAGGTCATCACGAATCAGTGCAGACAGCAAGATCTTGTTGCCGCTGATGAACTGCGGCAGGCCACCCGGGTGCGTCGAGGACAGCTCGATGCGGTTCGCGGGGTGATCATCAAAGTGCAGGAGCGGGCTGTCGCCGCCGATCTTGCCAAGCTGTGCACGCCACTGCGCGTGCTCGCGCGAATTGGCGTCGACAACTGAGACTGGTCCACCGAGCTGTTCAGTCAGCTGCTCGGCCGTCTGTTCTTGGGGCATGGCGGCCTCCTCACTACCGGTGTGGAAGGCACGCTGACCTACCGAACCTGCTGGATCGGTTGAATCACGACGTTCTACACTCCACACAACCACACCATAAGCGGTATCAGGCCCTTTTCGCAGCATACAAGCGGTGTGTTTCGAGGCGATCTGACCGATTTACACTGCATACGCAGAGAGGCGCGGCACCCCATGAAACGGGGTACCGCGCCTCTCACGCAGTTCCGACTACTTCTCGTCGGCGTTCACAACGATGCCACCGGTCACAACCGGATCGGCTACGTCTGGTTCGCCGCCGCGTACCTTCGCCGCGAGGCGCATGAGGTGGTAGACGCCAACTGCTGCGATCGTGCCGAGCGCGATGCCGTTGAAGACGATCGGGTTCGCTTCGCTGCCGATGGTGAGACCGAAGTCTGCAATACCAACGATGAGCGCGACAGCAGCGGTGAACTGGTTGATCGGCTTCGAGAAGTCGACCTTGTTATCGATCCAGATCTTCACACCGATGAGGCCGATGAGACCGTACAGTGCGACGGTCACGCCGGCAAGAACGCCTGCGGGAACCGTGAAGATCACAGCGCCAACCTTCGGGCAGAAGCCCAGGAGGATCGCGATGATGCCAGCAACCCAGTACGCAGCGGTCGAGTACACACGAGTCGCCGCCATGACGCCGATGTTCTCGCCGTAGGTGGTGGTGCCCGATCCGCCGCCGAAGCCAGCGAGGATCGTCGACAGGCCGTCAGCCAACAGTGCGCGGCCCGTTACCGGATCGAGGTCGCGGTTGATCATGAGGCCGACGCTCTTCACGTGGCCGACGTTCTCAGCGATGAGTACGAGCACAACGGGGATAAACATCGGCAGCAGGCCCCACAGGGTGGGATCGCTGAACGGGTTCGCGGGCAGGTGGAACTCGGGCAGGCCGATCCATGCCGCGTCCTTGACCGCGGTGAAATCAATCTCACCGAAGAAGATTGCTGCAATGTAGCCAACGACCATGCCAAGCACGATCGACAGACGGCCGATGAGGCCGCGGAAGAGCATCGTGATGAGCAGCACCGAGACGATCGTGATGAGTGCGACCCATCCCGAGTTCTCAGTTGCGTTCCAGTTGTTCTTCACCGCTGGCGCAAGGTTGAAGCCGATGAGGGCCACGATCGTGCCCATGACGACGGGCGGCATGAGTGCGTTAATCCAGCCAGTGCCGAACTTCTGCACCACGACGCCGACGATCGCCATGAGCACACCGATCGACAGAATGCCGAACGATGCGCGCGACAGGTCACCCTCAGGGCCGCCAGCAAGGGCTGCCATGATCGGGGCGATGAAGGCGAACGAAGATCCCAGGTAGCTGGGCAGACGGTTACCCGTCAGCAGCAGGAAGAGAATCGTGCCGAGTCCCGAGAAAAAGAGCGTCGCGCTGGGCGGGAAGCCCGTGATGAGCGGTACCAGGAAGGTAGCGCCAAACATTGCGACAACATGCTGTGCGCCAAAACCAATGGTTTTGGGCCAGCTCAATCGCTCCTCAGGGAGAACGATTGCATCGGGTGCGACGTGCTTTCCGTCACCGTGCTGCTTCCAGGCCATCCCCTGTGTTCCTTTCGGTGGAGCTGAAATATTCCTCGAAAGACTTTAGCCCTATTCTGAGGCGATATACACCTTGCGGATGTGATTTTCCACAGTCCACCGCGTGCGCGAGCCGCCAACGAGGCGCATCACGTCGCCCTGAGCGACGTCAATTGGTTCGTCGATGACGTTGTTATCGGCATCGAGGAACTCGATCCTTGCCCCGCCAGAAAGCACCACGAACAGCTCGTCAACCTCGGTGTCGGTGACTACGCCTTCGCGCAGCTCCCAGATTCCGACGTCGGCCGAGCCCATCGTGCCAAGCTCTGCGATGCCCTGATGGGGCGAACCCGACACGGTGTCTTCAGCGGTAACCGCTTCGAGCTCGATCGGGGTGGTTGTCGCGTTGACCACGAGGTTCTTGCCCTCGGGAAGCAGTTCGGCGCTCACGAGTCAAATCCAAGGCCGAGCGCGTCAAGGGTCTTGAGCAGCACATTGCGCTTGCCCTGGTTGTGATCTGCGCGATCGAGCGCCCAGCGGGTCGCGTTGATGCCGATCGAAGCCGCTGGCTCAGGGGGGAACGGCAGCGGCACCTTCTTCACCATTTCGACCTCGGTGCGCTCAGTGACGCGACCCTCGAGACGGTCAACGATGACATCAGCTGCGAAGTGCGTCGTGCCAACGCCGAGGCCGGTGAAGCCAGCAACGTACTGCACGCGACCGCCGAAGGCCTCGCCAAAGAACGCGCAGAAACGGGTGCTCGTATCGATGACGCCAGCCCAGCGGTGTGTGAACTTCAAGCCCTCAAGCTGCGGGAACGTGGTGAAGAAGTGGCTCGCGAGGCGACGGTGGCTCTCCATGCGATCTTCGTACTCGGCCTTGATCTTGCCGCCGGTGAAGTAGACCGCGTCGTACCCGCCCCAGAGGATGCGGTTGTCTGCGGTGAGACGCGAGTAGTGGAACTGGTTCGCCATGTCGGCAAGGCCTTCGCGCCCTTCCCAGCCGATCGACTTCATCTGTTCGTCTGTGAGCGGCTCGGTCATGAGCACGTAGTCGTAGACCGGCACGGTGTGCAGACGGTAACGCTTGAGCAGCGACGGGAAGACGTTGGTGCAGAGTGCGGCGCGCTCGGCATTCACGGTGCCGGCGTCAGTCGTGAGGCGGATCGGGCCAAACTTGTCCCCATCAAGCTTCGTTACCGCGCTGCGCTCGTAGATCTCCACGCCGATCTCGGTCGCGTGACGCGCGAGTTCAGCGGCGAGCTTCGCCGGGTGGATGCTCGCGTTCTCGCGAGGTGAAAACTCGCTGCCGAGGAACGTGGGCGAGTTAATGCGCTTGCGGGTTCCCTCAGCGTCGAGCGTCTCGACGAGGGGGTCGGGGCTCTCGCCGAGCCAGTCAACCTGGTACTCGGCATTTGCGACGCTCAGTGCGCCGTTGCGCTCGAACTCTGCGTCGAGCTTGTTGTCTGCGATGAACTTCTCGATTGCGTCGAGGTTTTCGTAGCCGAGGCGGCGGAGGATGCCGGTCTCGTTTGGCCAGCGCGCCTCGGCGTTGGGCTCACCGTGGGTGATGCTCGCCTCGCAGAAGCCACCATTGCGCCCGGACGCCGCCCAGCCAACCTCGACAGCCTCGAGCAGCGCGACGCGGCGCTCGGGGTGCTCGGTCTTGAGCTTGATGGCAGTCCACAGGCCGGCGTAGCCGCCGCCAACGACGACGTCGTCAACGGTGATGTCTGCGCCAAGCTTCGGGTAGCGTGCTGCCGAATCGCGAATATCGTCGAGCCAGAAGCACGCGAGCTTGGTGTCCGCAAGAGATGCGTCAACCACATGCGCTGCGGGTGGGTTGGTCTCGAAAATGGTGGGTTCCATGAACGTCCTTGTCTAGTTGAACCCCTGCGTTATTTCCTACGCGGGTGTCAGTACCGCGTACGATCTTTCCACATCATCGCGCAGAACGCTAGTGATTAGTCAAAGCCATTGACTATTTTGTTGTGATCGTTATTTGCGGCGCTTCTTCTGGTCTTCTTCTGCGGGGGGACGCATAATTGCGCCCGTCGCGAGGCCCATCGCAAGGCCCGCAGGAAGCCACAGCCAGAACTGTGTGAGCAGGCTCAAGATGAGACCCATCACCGCACCCATGATGAGCGCGACGATGATCTGCTTCCGACGCGCCTCTGGGCTCACCTCGGGCTTCTTGTTGCTCCCGTTACGGCCCGAGTTCACTGGCTTCTTGCTCATGCGTCCAGCCTACGCGCAGCCTCTTGATCGGCCTGATCCATAGCTGTGAGTTTTTCAACGAGCGCGGTGGGAGCGCCCTGCGCCTGCGCAATTGCGGCAAGCTGCCCCGCCGCGCGAGCAATCTTCGCAAAGCTCGGTGACACGCTTGCGCCAGCGGCGAGCAGCACGGGCTCAAGTGCGTCAAGCGCCGCAATTCCCGCAGCGCCATCAGCAGCGATCGATTCGGCTTCCCACTCGCGCCAGGCACGCGTCACCCCTGCCCGCTCATCGCGGGCGACCACCCGGTCGTCGGCCAGCTCAATGCGGTCGTTGCCTACCGTGTCCGTGAGGCGGATCGCGACTCGCGTCGTCGCGATCTCAGCGATCGCGATCACCTCGTCGGCGGCCTCGCCGATCCGCGCACGAATCTCGTGAACCAGCCCCGCGGGCATTTCGGCAGCTGGCGGCCAGCCGAGCTCACGCGCGCCAAGCTCGTTCTTCTCTTTCAGGTGCCAGCCAGCGTCGGAACCGCCCTCCCGCACCCGCACCGCAACTCGCTGCTTGCCAAGCGCACCGTCGCGGGTATCAAAGTAGCGCGCCACCATGCGGTGTTCAACGCGCTCGGCGACCTCGAGCTCCGCGTCGGCGAACTCAGCGGGAACGACCGCGTCCCACGCGACGTCGTACTTGCGCTCGACCTCGATGGACTCCTGCCCGGCGGGCGCGCTCGGCGCCTCGTGGGCCGAGGCCTGATTGGCTGGTACCTGATTGCTCATGAGACAAGCCTAACGAGGGTCTCGCCTCAGCGCCGCTCGGTAAACTGAACGTGTGGATAACTTGGTTCAGCGCAGCCTCGCGTCCCTCACCGAGGTGCGAGCGCGACTCATCGCGGCAGAGGTGCAGCCAGAAGAATTTGCCGAGTTTGTGCCGGAGCGACGCAAGTTCCTCATCACTCGCGCAGCCCGCATGCGACCCGTTGGTCAGGTGTGGCGGCTCGGCACGCTGCTGCTGCGCGCCGACGATCCAGCACCCGGCGAGCCAGTGCTCTACGCCGCTGGCACGGTCACTCGCGCAGCCGAGCGAGGCCGCCCGAACAACACGTCAGTCTCCCGCGAAGAACGCCGAGAGATCGCTGCGGCGGCCCTGCGCGGCGGCTACGCAGCAGGCACCTCCGTCAACTATGACGCTGTCGCGCTTCCCCTCACCGAGGACGGCATCGCTGAGTTTGCTGCCGACGCGTCGCTGCCGGTGGGCATTGCCGATGGTGAGCTCCTCGTGCGCTGGCGCGCCGGCGCTGCGCTCACAGGGGCACCGACGCTCGCCGCATACCTGTCGGAGCGACTTGAATTCTTGGTGCACCCGCCGCAAGGCGCCTAGGAGCTACCTTCAGAGGGCGTAGGCTCACACCATGGCAATGTCGCACACCGCTCCCCAGAACGACCGCGTAGCACTCATCTCCGGCGCTGGTTCACCCACAGGAATCGGCTTCGCTGCTGCCGCACGGCTCGTGCGCGCTGGCTATCGCGTGGCGATCGGGGCCACCACGGGGCGGATCCACGAACGCGCCGCAGAACTCAACGAACTCGCGACCCAGCTTGGCTCGGTCGAGGTGTCGCTCGGCAGCCCGGTCGCCATCGGTGTCACCGCCGATCTCACCACCGACGAGGGTGCGGAACACCTCGTCGAGAGCACACTTGCTGCGTTTGGCCGACTCGACGTTCTTGTGAACAACGCTGGAATGACCTCAGTCTCTGACCCTGAGGATCCGCAGCCTGCCACCGCGCTCGATCGCGTCGGCTGGGAGCACGCGCTCACTCGCAATCTCACGACCGCGTATCTCGTCACACGCAACGCGATCCCGCACCTGTCCGCTGCTCCGCACGGCCGCATCGTCACGGTATCCTCCGTGTCAGGTCCGCTCATGGCCTACCGCGGAGACGTCGGCTACCACGCAGCAAAAGCAGGCCTCGTGGGCCTCACGCGCTCCCTCGCTGTTGATCTCGCAGAGACCGGCGTGACCTCCAACGCCGTCGCACCGGGCTGGATCAACACCGGCTCCGCAACCGAGCACGAAAACCGCATGGGTGATGCCACTCCCCTCGGCCGCTCAGGTACCCCAGATGAGGTCGCGGCACTCATCGAGTTCCTCGCGTCGCCAGGCGCTTCGTACGTCACTGGCCAGGTCATCGCTGTCGATGGCGGCAATACGATCCAGGACGAGCAGGGCGGCTGGTAGCGGATCAGCGCTTCGCGCTCCCCAACCAGAGCGAAACGCCCAGCACCGCGGTCAATGGCCGGTAATACTCCGCGTCAAGGCGCATGAACTGCTTTCCAGGTTTGGGAAGCCCGAGCGCCGCAAGCGCTGTCTCCCCGCCGAAGCAGGCACGCGCAAGCATGACGCTCCCCATGGCACGCACCCCCGCGCGTTGCGGCTTTCCTTCACCGAATGCGCCTGCAGCGAGCAATGCAGCAGCACCGGTACCCGCAGCGACGACGAGCGTCGGACCGGCGCTCGGCATTTCGGTTTTTGAACCCACCACGGCTTCAGCGAGCGCCTTCTTGTTCTGTGCTGGCCAAGACGATCCAGCAGCCCAGGCCACGTGAAGTGCTGAGACCGCAGCAAGCCCGGCCACCCCGACAATACGACCACTCACCGCAAGCATTCGACGCATGCGGCCAGCCTAGCTTTGCGAGGTCCGGGCCGACAGTGTTGTTCGCAGGGAAACCTCGAATTTCCACACCATTCATAGCGAGACCAAAACAATAACCTAGAAGGCTCTAGTGAAATCCGGGCGTCCCTCTTACACTGTGGACACAGCGGCCACATTGAAGTGTCCGCGTAGCATTGCGATTCGGGGGACCGCGCATGAGGCGCTTGATTGCATTATTTGGACTGATGGTGTTTGGTGGAGTTGCCTTGGGCGGCGCCACGCTGGCGGCTGCCACCGCTCCCCCGGCATTCAATGGCGCGTACATCATCGATGACACCTCAACCGGCGCGGTTCGCTCTGACATGAACGCTCTCGAAGATCAGGTGCGCTCGTTCGCCGATGCGCACGGAGTGCAACTCTTTGTGGTCTATGTCGATGCGTTCGAGAACCCGGCAGACCCCGCGGCCTGGGGCGCAGCTACCGCCGAAAAGAACTACCTCGGCGACGATGGAGTCTTGTTGAGCATTGCCGTGCAAGATCGCATGTTCGATCTCAATGCGCCCGAAGCGCTCATTGATGATGCGCAGTACACGAAGATCACCAATGAGTACGTGCGTCCGGCGCTCAAGGCGAGTGACTGGAGTGGCGTCGTCGAGCGAACCCTGACTGGAATTGACGAAGCGGTGCTGAATCCAAGTTCAAACGGGACTGGCATCGCGGTTGCAGTCATCGGCGGAGTCGTCGTGGTCGGAGCCGTCGCAGTCGGCGTGACCGTCGCTCGCAAACGGCGCAAGAAAACCCAGCCGGAAACAGCCGACGCACCCGCGTCGCTTGAAGAACTCGAAGCAACCGCGAGTTCGTTGCTCGTGCAGGTTGATGATGACCTCCGCAGCAGCGAGCAAGAACTCAGTTTTGCCGAAGCACAATTTGGCGCTGCAGCTGCTGAGCCATTTGCCGCAGCGATCACTAATGCAAAGGAGCAGCTCACTGCCGCGTTCGGCCGTCGCCAACAGCTTGACGATAACGTGCCCGACACGGATGAGGACCGACGCGCATGGCTCACCGAAATCATCGACCGCTGTACTGCGGCAAAGACCTCTCTCGATGAGCACACCGCGTCATTCACCCGCCTGCGCGAGGTCGAGCAACGTGCGCCAGAAACTCTCGCCCAGCTCAGCTCAGGGCACGCCGCGACGACCGAACAACTCACTGTGGCGCGGCAGCGTGCAGCGGAGCTTGGCGCCACCTACGCGCCCACAATCGTCGCACAGGTCCAAGCAAACCTGGCCGAGGCAGCGGAACGCCTCAACTTCACCGCCGAGTGCATTGCCTCCGCAGACACAGAACTCGCAGCCGGAAAGACCTCTGCTGCTGCGGTGTCATTACGTGCGGGTGAGGCAGCGCTCGACCAGGCGAAGCTCCTCTCCGCCTCACCAGAGACCGCGGCAGCAGAGCTCGCCGAGAGTACCGCGCAATACGAGGCAGCTACGGCAGATCTGCGCGCCGATCTCGCCGTGGTATCGCAGCTCATTGATTCGGCGGGTGAAGCCGACCGTCAGGCCCTGCAGCAAGCCGCTGCGCAGGTGAGCCAGCTCCTGGAACGCGGCACGCAGGGCGACCCGGTGTCTGCCCTCGCAGCCGCAGCCGCAGCAAACGTACAGATCGACGCGGCCATCGGATCGGCTCGAGAAAACTCTGAGCGCACGCGCCGTACCGAAGCCGCGCGAGACGGCGCACTTGTGGCCGCACGCGCCGAAGTACTGAACGCAGAGCAGTTCATCGCCACGCGACGTGGAGCAATAGGCGCAACAGCACGCACCCGCCTGTCAGAGGCGCAGCGTCAACTGCAGCTTGCCGAACAGCTCGCGCAGCAAGACCCCGCCCGCTCATACGAGGCTGCCCAGCAAGCGATTCAGTATGCCAGGGCGGCAAGTCAACTGGCAGACAACGACGTCTCAGGCTGGGGCGGCGGTATGGGCGGCGGATCAGGCGCAAACAGCAACCTTGGCACTGCAGTGCTCGGCGGCGTCATCGGCACCCTGCTCAGCGGCGGTGGCGGTAGTGGCGGCGGCAACAGTGGCAGCGGCGGCTGGAGCGGATCTGGCGGCGGGTTCACCGGCGGCTGGGGCGGAGGTGGCGGCCGCTCTGGTGGCGGATCGCGCGGCTCCGGTGGCGGTGGCGGCAGGCGAGGTGGCGGTGGTCGCTTCTAAACGCGTACCAAGCAACTCACATCGCTCCACACACAACAACTTGCGGGCCGACAGCGCCTCGCACTCATACTTCCTCCGAGCTGCATCGGTGGATCAACTGGAAAGGAAGCCACCATGGCAAAGCAATCAATCCTTGGCCGTATTACCCAGCTTGCCAAGGCAAATATCAACGCACTTCTCGACTCTGCTGAGGATCCGGAGAAGATGCTTAACCAGATGGAGCGCGACTACAAGAACAGCATCGTCGACGCTGAGAGCTCGGTAGCGCAGACCATTGGCAACCTCCGACTTATGGAAGCCGATCTCGCAGAAGATCAGGCCGCCGTCACCGAATGGGGCACAAAGGCCGCAGCTGCCTCAGGGCAGGCTGAAACGCTGCGTGCGGGCGGCGATACCGCAGGGGCAGAGAAATTTGACAACCTCGCTCGAGTCGCGCTCTCAAAGCAGATTTCCTTCGAGAAGGAGGTAGCGAGCGCAGAACCAAGCATCATTGCTCAGCAGAAGGTCGTTGAGCAGCTGAAGACCGGCCTCACCACTATGCGCGAGAAGCTCTCGCAGCTGCAGACTAAACGCGATGAGCTCGTCTCGCGCGGCAAGGTCGCCAAGGCGCAGGAACAGGTACAGGACGCTGTCAAGGACCTCGACGTGCTCGACCCGACGAGCGAGCTTGGCCGCTTCGAGGAGAAGGTCAAGCGTCAGGAGGCTATGGTGCGCGGTCGCGCGGAGCTTGCTGCATCGACGCTCGACGCCCAGTTCAACGAGCTCGACGATCTAGGCGAGCTCAGCGAAGTAGACGCGCGGCTGCAGGCGCTCAAATCAGGCAACGCCTAAGCTGCAAGTCTCACCATCGCCGGTCGCTGCGACCAGACGTCTACGTCATCGCAGCGGCCGGCGATGTTGTACGCGTGCCCCAGAGAAGAATCGAACTTCCGACACCCGCTTTAGGAGAGCGGTGCTCTATCCACTGAGCTACTGAGGCGTGGATCGCGCCCGCACAGCCAAAGACCCAAATTGAACCCCGCTGTGGCGAACACAACAGTGCAACCCTATCGCAATCATGCAGCGCCCCGGCAACGACAATCAACGAAACGCAGGGTCCAACACACAAACGTCAACGGGCGCCCGACCGAATGGTCGAGCGCCCGTTGACAGGTAGTTTGGGGTCGGACTTAGCCGAGGCGGATGATGTAATCCGGGTTTGCGCCGTGGTTCTGGTGGCCAGCGAACACTACGGTGTCGCCCCAGCCGCCGTGCACTGCCGAGCCGCTGTCTACAGCAACAGCAATGTGAGGTGCGCCAGGCCATACGAGCAGGTCGCCTGCCGCTACGGTCAGCGGGTTGTACGGGTAGATCGTGCCGTAGCCATCGAAGCTGCCAACACCGTGGTCGTAGCCACCCTGGTCGCGACGCTCGGTGAGACCGATCGCTGCGAGCGAGTTCTGTACGAGGTCGGTGCAGTCCATGTTCTGGCCCAGCTGAGCAAGTGCCGCATTGACAACACCCGAAGCACCAGCACCCGAGGGAATCATGGGACCTTCAGGAGCCGCAGCCTTTTCCTCAGTAGCGGTTTCCTCAGGGACAACGACTACAGGCTTGGGAATCTCTTCGGTAGGTACAGCCGCGGTAACAATCGGCAGCGCCTTCTCTTCGAAGTCGGCTACAACGAGTGCCTGGTTCTGTGCACTTGCCTGAACCGCTACGTCCTGAGTGGTCTCAGCTGCGTATGCGGGAAGGGCTACGGCACCAAAGAGGCCGAGAGCGAGAGTTGCTGCTCCGGCTACCTTTGCTACTCGCTTTGCCTTGCCCGTGGTGGGCTGCGAAGCAAGCGCGATTTCAGTGCCAGCATTCTGATTGTTCACGAAATAACTACCTAACGTTTCTGTCTCCCCATACTCCGTTGTGCGAAATACGGTCGGTGCAGGACTGTTTAAGCGTAACGGAAGATTACGAATATGTCACGCCGAGGTCACGGAACGCTCAGAATTGTTGAAAGATCCGCATAATCATGCGGATCTTTACGTCACAGATTTTTCGACGTCAAAACAGTAGACGCGATGTTTCCTGCCAAACGAGCTCCACATGCGTACGACCGCCAGCCCGATTGATACCGGGTGGCGGCCGTACGCGAGGGATCCGCGCCCTCGTCAGCGCCCAATATATAGGTGCGTTAGATTACGCCCTGCTCAAGCATCGCCTGCGAGACGGTCGTGAACGCAGCGGCATTCGCACCGAGCACATAGTCGCCCGGTTTGCCGTAGCGTTCCGATGCTTCGTAGGTGGACTCGTGAACGTCGGTCATGATCAAGTGCAGACGGTTCTCGCTCGTGTCGAAGTCCCAGCGCGAGCGTGCAGCGTTCTGCCGCATCTCGAGCGCTGAGGTCGCAACGCCACCCGCGTTCGCGGCCTTGCCTGGGGCAAAGAGCACCTGCGCTTCCTGGAACAGGGCAACCGCCTCAGGTGTGGTTGGCATGTTTGCGCCCTCAGTGATCGCGCGCACTCCGCCGCGGATCAGCGACTGAGCATCTGCAAGCCCGATCTCATTCTCCGTTGCGCACGGGAACGCGAGGTCGACGGGTACCTCCCAGACCTTGCCAGTGGAGACAAAGCGCGAACCTGGCTTGCGGGCCGCATATTCCGAGATACGGGCGCGCTCGACGGTCTTGATCTGTTTGAGGAGGTCGACATCAATACCGGCCTCGTCAACGATGTAGCCGGAGGAGTCTGACGCGGTGATCGCGCGACCGCCCAGCTGCTCGACCTTTTGAATGACGTGAATCGCGACGTTTCCTGAGCCGGAGACCGCTGCCGTCAGGCCTGCGATTCCCTGGCCCGCGCGCTTCAGCATTTCCTCTGCGAAAAAGACCGCACCGTAGCCGGTTGCCTCGGTGCGCACCTCGGCACCGCCCCAGCCGACGCCCTTACCCGTGAGAGTTCCTGCTTCGTAACGCTGGGTGATGCGGCGGTGCTGACCGAACATGTAGCCAATCTCGCGCGCGCCAACGCCGATGTCGCCCGCGGGGACGTCCATGTTTTCACCAATGTGGTGCACGAGTTCCGTCATGAAGCTCTGGCAGAAGCGCATCACCTCGCCGTCTGAGCGACCTGCGGGATCAAAGTCTGAGCCGCCCTTGCCGCCGCCGATCCGCTGCCCAGTCAGTGCATTCTTAAAGATCTGTTCGAAACCCAAGAACTTCACCACCGAGAGGTTTACGCTAGGGTGAAAGCGGAGCCCACCTTTAAAGGGGCCTAGTGCTGAGTTGAACTGCACGCGGAACCCGCGGTTCACTCGCACACGACCCGTGTCATCTACCCACGGGACCCGGAAAAGGATCTGTCGCTCTGGCTCGACCAAGCGGTCGAGAATTCCCGCCTCAATGTATTCGGGGTGTTCCTGCAGAACCGGTGTCAACGTTTCGAGAACCTCATGCACAGCCTGCATGAATTCTTTCTCGCCAACGCTTCGCCGTGCAGCTGTTGCCAGCACCGCATTCACGTGTTCTTCTGCTGTTGGAAGCGACATCTTCGTCTCCTTCTATGCCCTGGTTATCGGCTCCATATTGTTTCTGGCCATCGTTGACCTACCAGTGCCCAAAGGATTCTCGCCGCTCTGACTTAACGAACCCCTTCGGCAATGAAAATGTGCGCGGCAATCTCGACCGGAATCTCAATCGCCACTTCCGTCGCGTCGCCTGAAACGCGAACGAATCCCCTGTCACGCGAGAAGGTTGCGCGGTTCCCGGGGGTGACCCCGGCCTGCCGCAAACTCACGAGCGTTTCAGGGTCAACCTGTGCCGGCTCAGCAAGTCGCAGCACCTCTGCTGTGACCTCAGAACCATTCACAGGAAGTAGTTCGAGCACGCTCACCACGTGCTTCTGGGCGCGGATCACCCCGCGTGCTCCAAGCTCTTCAAGTCCCGGAATCGGGTTGCCATACGGGGACACTGTCGGATGGTCGAGGAGTTCGAGGAGCCTGCGCTCAACCCGCTCACTCATGACGTGTTCCCAACGGCATGCCTCGTCGTGGACGTACTCCCACTCAAGACCAATCACGTCGGCGAGCAAGCGCTCTGCGAGACGGTGCTTGCGCATGACCTGCACAGCCTTGGTGCGCCCCTCTGGGGTCAGTTCAAGCCGGCGGTCTTCGGTCACGTTGACCAGACCAAGGCGCTCCATGCGGCCAACGGTCTGCGAGACGGTCGGGCCTGAGTGGTTCAGGCGCTCTGAAATTCGGGCGCGGAGAGGCGTCACGCCCTCCTCCTCCAATTCGAGGATGGTGCGCAAATACATTTCCGTCGTATCAATGAGATCTGCCATGCGCACTCCAATTTCGCCCAGCTGCCGCATTTTTGTGCGGAGCGACCATCACCCAGTTTATGGCAAGGGACGTGGTGTGCGCAGGAATGAGCGTAGAATTGTCGCATGGCAGACATCTCCATCCCTGAAAACCTGCTCCCCGCCGACGGCCGTTTTGGCTGTGGCCCTTCGAAGGTGCGCGACGAGCAGATCTCTTTCCTGAGTTCGCTCCAGCCCGGCACCCTCGGCACCTCGCACCGCCAGGCTCCCGTGAAGAACCTTGTTGGCAGCGTCCGCGAGGGGCTGTCTGAGCTTTTCCAGGCCCCTGAAGGCTACGAGATCCTCCTCGCTAACGGCGGCGCGACCACGTTCTGGGATTCGGCTGTTCACTCGCTTATCGAGCGTCGTGGTCAGTTCCTCACCTTTGGTGAGTTCGGCTCGAAGTTCTCGAAGGCTGCTGCAGCAGCTCCCTTCCTCGAGGCACCCGATGTTCGCGCAGCTGAGGCTGGCTCGCGCTCGTCGCTCCTCGCGACCGAGGGCGTTGACGTCTACGCGTACCCCCACAACGAGACCTCGACCGGCGTCATGGCCGACGTCGTTCGTGCGCAGGGCGACGCCGGCGCACTGACTCTCGTTGACGCAACCAGTGCAGCAGGTGGCATCGACTTCGATGCAAGCCAGGCTGACGTGTACTACTTCTCGCCCCAGAAGAACTTCGCTTCTGACGGCGGTATCTGGTTCGCAATGGTTTCGCCAGCAGCTATCGAGCGCATCGAGCGCCTCACCGCAGGCGACCGCTACATCCCCGAGACCCTGAACCTCGGTGGCGCGCTCGACAACTCGCGCAAGAACCAGACGCTGAATACCCCGGCGCTCGCTCCCCTCGCAATGATGGACGAGCAGATCCGCTGGATGAACAGCAACGGCGGCCTCAAGTGGGCTTCGGCTCGCACCGCTGAGTCCTCGCAGATCCTCTACAAATGGGCTGAGGCTTCGTCGGTTGCTACCCCCTTCGTCACCGAAGAGGCACACCGCTCGCAGGTTGTTGTCACCATCGACTTCGACGACTCGATCGACGCATCGGCTATCTCGAAGGCGCTCCGTGCCAACGGCATCGTCGACACCGAGCCCTACCGTAAGCTCGGCCGCAACCAGCTGCGTATCGCGACCTTCACCGCGATCGAGCCCGCAGACGTACAGAAGCTCACCGAGTGCGTTGATTACGTGCTCGAGCGCCTCGCGTAGGTCGCTAGCGACGACATAGCGTCGCATCGGTCGTTCAGACCGAATCGCCAGTGTGCATTGGCGGATCACAGCAAGGCCCCGGAGTTTTCACTCCGGGGCCTTGCTGTATTCGTGGCCTGTTTGTTGGGTCTGGGAGCGCTAGCGATTCCCTTAGGTCGGCATCGCGCTGGCGCACCTCCCCTGCATTCGCTCCACTCCGCCGGGGTTTGGTGGATTCAAATACGGCAGTCCGGCTTTTGGCCGGCCCATTCTTTGTCCCGGCAGCACTGGTGCGGGGTGGACCAACAGTGGCCGTTCAGGGGAGGCACAGCGGTCGTGCCACGGGTTCTACTGGGGCTCGCACTCGCATTGATGGGTAGGTCCCGAGATCACTTGGGCTCCGGCGGGTTGCAGCCTGGGCCGGGCACAGGACTTCCCTAGAGTCAGGCCAAAGCTCGTCTGGAGCAGCCACAGCAAGTCAGGGGCACCCGTTTTGGGGCCCGAAACCGGGCCTAGAAAGCACTCAACCCAACGAGAAGGGGCCGTTCTGCCGAGATGACCCCTTTCTGCTGCCAGAAAGGGGTCACCTCGAGAGAAAAGGGTGTTTTCGTGGGGTTGAGGTTTCGGCGCTCGAGACTGAGCGCCAAGGCGACGCACAGCAGCGCAGGCCGCGCTGCAGCGACCCTAGTTAGTGTTCAAGGTCGTCGTCATCGAGGTCGACGTCGTCCTCGTCTTCCGACTCTGAATCGGACTCGATGTCGTCATCGTCGTCATCGTCGTCATCGAAATCATCAAGATCGTCATCGACGTCAGCGCCGTGCATATCTGAGTCAGCCTCAGAGTGATCATTGTCGTGAATATCGTCTTCTGCATCGACATCATCAATGTCAGCAAGCTCGGCGGCGGCAGCCTCTGCCGCGCCTTCCTCTGCCTGACGAACCTGAGCTTCGCGGTACTGCGCGAGCCGGGTCGACCAGGGCACCCACTCGGGTGCGAGCACTGCGTCGTCGCCGGGCAGGAGTTCCACCTCGAGCACGGTCACGGGCTCGTCTGCGCCGACCTTCGCGAGCGTCGCAGCCCAGCGCCAGCCCGGGTAACCAGCGAGCAAGCTCTCGAAGTAGAGCGTCACGACGCCAGCTTCGTGCTCCTCGTAGCCAGACTCGCCGCCGATCGTTGCTGCATCGGTGATCTCTGCAAGCGCGGTGCGAGCGAGCTCGCGCTCAGCAAGCAGCGCGGTGAGGAGCGCGCCGGCCTCCGCCACGTGGGTTTCTTCTTCGGTCATGCGCTCTTCCTCGCTCAATTTAGACATCAAAATCATCTGCGATATGACGCAGCATCGTCGCGACCTTGCGCGACATCGGACGGTCAGGGTATTGACCAGCCTTGAGGTCCGTGCCAACGCTGTCGAGCAGCTTCACGAGATCCTCGATGATGATCGCCATCTCGTCTGCCGACTTCCGTGAGCGGCGCGCAAGACGCGGGGTGTCAATGACGCGTACCGACAGCGCCTGGGGGCCGCGGCGACCTTCGCCGACGCTGTACTCGAGCCGAGTTCCGGCGCGAACGTCTGCGCCATCTGGCAGCACCGAGGCGTGCAAGTAGACCTGCGCGCCATCTTCGCCTTGGATGAAGCCGAAGCCCTTTTCTTCGTCGTAAAACCTGACTTTGCCGTTCGGCATGCCTTGACACTCCTGTTTCGTCTCTGATTCGCGGGAGCGCGGATCGGTCATATCACTGCACACGACCAACGTCTCGCGGATAAGGGGCAGAACAATCGTCCACCTGCCGGTCAACCGGCATATCTCGTCAAGCTTACCGCGCAATTCCCAGCATCGCCCTGGGCAGTTTCACCCATCGCCGGTAGAATGGTGCGGATGGATACCGACAATTCTTCCGCTTCGGTGATCGAGCGCGTCCTCGCGTACGCGACTATTGCGATCATCGCTATCGCGCTTATCTCGTTCTTTGTGACGCTTGCTGCCGGCTTGAACGGCACCGCTGACCTTGCTGCAGGCTTCTGGCCGTACGTGTATGGCATGACTATCTACGGTCTGCCCGCCGGCTTTGCCATGCTCATTGCACTAGTAACTACCGCGCAGGTTCGCCGGAGCCGCGCAGCGAAGAAGTCGCGCAAGGCGTAGTCCTGCGCGACACAGCCTCTGAACTCGGAACCGGCACAAGGAACTCGGCACTATGAGCGGAACCCTGGCGCTTGCTACCACGATCGCGGATCTCGATCGTGACGGCCTGACGTGCCTCGTGCGCGCCCGTCGCGTCGGGTATCCCGATCAGATCAACGACAGCATCGATCTTGCGCAGGCACTCCTGCGGCCAGAGTCGGTGCAGACCGTCTTGCGCACGCTCAACCATGCCCAGCTGCGAGCGCTTGCGCATCCCGCGAAGGCGCGTCCGGCTGAGATCAAGGCGCTGAAACGGCTTGGCCTCCTCGGCCGTTCCCCCGAACAGCCGACGGCTCAGCTCCCCGAGGTTGACGCTGTCCTAGCAACACTCGGTGCAGAGCACGGCTGGGATGCAAGCCAGCAGGCGCCAGAGCCTTCTCCGTCTGCGGCGCCGTCTGAGCTCGAACACTGGTACGTGCCGGCGCTGACGATGATGGGGCAGGTTGCTGCGGTGATCCGCGCCCTGTCTCAGGCACCGCTGCGTCTGAATCGCACAGGAAAGCCGCAGACCACCGCGGTTCGTGGGCTCGCCGAGCAACACGGCACCACAGAAGATGAGGCGTTCGCCGTGCTCGCTCTCGCGCGTGCGGCCAGCCTGCTCGTCGCGTCTGATGCTGATTCGCTCGTACCGGCGGCGGCTGGGCTACGTTGGTTGGCGGATCCGCAGGCTGAGCGCTGGCTCACCCTCGCTGCCGCGACGCTCCCCGCCCCAGAGGTTCTGACCTACGCGCTCGCAGATCGCACGAATGTGACGGCCGCACTCACCGATCTGCCGCGGCTGTTTCCCTTCGTGTCACAGGCGACCCGCGACGAGGCTGCCTGCACTGCTGCTACCTGGGACGCACTTGGCGTCACTGTTGACGGCCAGCTTTCCGCGGCTGGCGAGGCCATGCTCGCGGGAGATCTTGCGGCAGCACGTGAGGCCGCCGAAGAACTTCCCGCGCCGGTTCCCGGCGTCTACGTGCAGCCTGACCTGAGCGTGATCGTGCCCGGTCCGCTCGCGGCAGCTGACGAGGCAGCGCTTGCGGAGTGCACGATCCCCGAGCACATCGGCGTCGCTTCGACGCTTCGCGTGACCGAGGCAGCGATGATGAGCGCGTTCGACCGAGGTGTGAGTGAGGCAACGATCCGCGCCACGTTTGAGCGGTTGTCACTCACGGGCGTCCCACAGCCGCTTGACTACCTGATTTCGGCCGCGGCATCGCGCACCGGCAGCCTCATCGTGCACGAACACGATGGCTTCAACGGTCGCGCGCGGCTGGAGGTGCGCGACCCTGCGCTCACGGCGACGCTGCTCGTCGACCGCACGCTCGCCCACCTACAGCTGCACTACGCGGAGCCCGTGCCCGGCGAGGCCACCGAGCCTGACAATCGCACCCTGTATTCCCAGTTGCGCGCCGATCACGTGCTGAGTGCGCTGATCGAGGCCCGGTATCCCGCGATGGCACCGAGCTTTATGACTGACCCCGCACTCGCTCAGCAGGCCGCTTCGGCGACCGAGGCAGCTACGGCCGAGACCGCAGCGTCAGCAACAGCGACACCGGTGACGAGCGACATGGAGCCCGCACCCACCGACAGCATCACCGCGCTCGTCGACCGTGTCTCGAGCGTGAACTCGCAGAGTGACGGTCTGGGTGACATTCCCGGCCGCCTTGCGCTCGCCCACAAAGACAAGTTGACGATGCGCGTGACAGTGGAGATTCGCGGTGATCGCCGCGACTTCGTGGTGACTCCGATCTCGATTGGGGCCGGTCGCGTGCGCGCGCTTGACGTGCAGGCTGGTGTGGAACGTACGTTCCCGGTCGCCGCAATTACGGTTGCCGAACCCGCTGAACTCCCTGGCAAGTAGCGAACCACGCCGCGCCCTGCCGAAGTTCGGGAGTCGCCGGTAGAATAGGTCGTTATGACTCTCGGTCCTCTTATCGTTCAAAGCGACCACACCGTTCTGCTCGAGGTGGCACACCCCGACGCTGAAGAGGCGCGTCACGCGCTGGCCGTGTTCGCTGAGCTTGAACGTGCTCCCGAGCACATTCACACCTACCGTGTCACGCGGCTCGGTCTGTGGAATGCACGCGCGGCTGGCCACACGGCCGAAGAGATCCTTGAGACGCTGAACACGTTCGCAAAGTTCCCGGTTCCGTCGGGCGTCGCGAGCGAGATCGGCGACACTATGCGCCGCTACGGCCGTCTCACAATTGAGCGTAAGCCACTTACCGAAGAAGAGATCGCCGCTGCGCAGGCTGCCCCGCTGCCCACCTCGGCGACGGAGGCGCTTGCGGCGACCGCTGGCGCGCTCATCCTGCGTTCGGAAGAGCCCACCATCCTCCGCGAGGTTGTGAGCGCGAAGAAGATCGCACCCCTCATCGAGACGAAGCTCGACGAGCACACCTACGTAATTGCGCCGTGGGCGCGCGGCGAACTCAAGCAGCAGCTGGTCGCTCGCGGCTGGCCGGCAGAGGATCTCGCAGGCTACACCCCCGGCGAACCCTACGACATCGAGCTCGCGCAGAGCGATGGCGAGGGTGGCTGGCAGCTGCGTGACTACCAGCAGCGCGCGGTTGACGCCTTCGAGAAGGGCGGCTCCGGCGTTGTCGTGCTTCCCTGTGGTGCGGGCAAGACGATCGTTGGCGCTGCCTCGATGGCTGCGGTCGGCGCGAAGACCCTGATTCTCGTGACCAACGCTGTCTCGGCTCGCCAGTGGCGCGACGAGCTGCTGCGCCGCACGAACCTCACGGCCGAAGACATCGGCGAGTACTCGGGCCAGGTCAAGGAAGTGAAGCCCGTTACGATCGCGACCTACCAGATCCTCACGAGCAAGCGGAAGGGTGAGTACGCTCACCTGTCGCTCCTCGATGCTGAGGACTGGGGTGTCATCGTCTACGACGAGGTGCACCTGCTCCCCGCGCCAGTGTTCAAGCTCACCGCCGACCTGCAGGCGCGCCGCCGCCTCGGCCTCACCGCGACGCTCGTGCGCGAGGACGGCCGCGAGGGCGACGTATTCAGCCTCATCGGCCCGAAGCGGTACGAGGCAGCCTGGAAGGACATCGAGGCGCAGGGCTTCATCGCCCCCGCAGAGTGCTTCGAGGTGCGCATCGACCTCCCAGAGGGCGAGCGCTACCAGTACGCAGCTGCCGAAGATCAGGACCGCTACCGCATCGCTTCTTCGACCCCCGAGAAGGAAGAGATCGCGCGCCGCATCATCGCAAAGCATCCCGGCGAGAGTGTGCTCGTCATCGGCCAGTACATTGACCAGCTCGAGTCGATGGCCGCCTCGCTCGGTGCAGCACTCATCACGGGTCAGACCCCGGTGAACGAGCGTGAGGACCTGTTCAACGCGTTCCGCACGGGCGAGATCAAGACCCTCGTGGTCTCGAAGGTAGCCAATTTCTCGGTCGATCTCCCCGATGCTTCGGTCGCCGTGCAGATCTCGGGTTCGTACGGCTCGCGCCAGGAAGAGGCGCAGCGCCTCGGCCGTCTGCTGCGCCCGAAGGGCAAAGACGTGAAGGCGTCGTTCTACACACTCATCGCGCGCGACACCGTCGACCAAGATTTCGCGCAGAACCGCCAGCGGTTCCTCGCCGAGCAGGGGTACGCGTACACGATTCTCGACGCCGACCAGATCTAGATCATGTCAGGGCGCGGATCACGGCAGCAACGCCACGATCCGCGCCCTTTTGGTGCCCGGCTACGCCGAGGTCAACACCCACATCACGCGGGTACGGTCGGTCTCAGAGGGGTTACTCCAGGTGTGTGCGTGGCGCGCATCGAAGGTGACGGCGTCGCCCTCCCCGATGAGGTAGGTGTCACTCTCGATCGTCAGTTCTAGCACGCCCTCAAGCACAACCACGAACTCGCGGTCTACCGGGAGTCGGTAGGGTTCGGTCACGGATCCGCCGCCGGGCTCGATGGTGGTTTCGATGACCTGGAGTCCGCTCTGCCCGGGTGGCGTGAGGATGATGTCTTCAAGCCCGTTCCCCATGAGGTGCGACGGCGCGCGTTCTGCATTGCGGCTGACGTGCACGGTGGGCGGATCGAACAGGCGCCCCATCGGCATCGTCAGTGCATCACAGATCGCAGCAAGCGACGTGATGGAAGGAGAGGTAAGGCCGCGCTCCACCTGCGAGATGAAGCCCTTGGTGAGCCCGGTGAAGTCGGCGACGCTGCTGATTGTCATGCCGCGCTCTTCACGGGCGACGCGAAGCCGGAATCCGATCTGTGTGAGCTGGTCCGTGCCGGTATTCAACGGTGGTCGCGCGGTGGTCAGCTCCGTCATGCGATCGCTCCTCGTCGTGTGATCTACCCCGATGTGTCTACCTGAAGCATACGGCTTCGTTACAAATCGATGATTGACCGAACCCGCTCTGCGTGTTTAGTATCACTGCAAAGAGTAACGTGACACAAAACAGTTGGGGTTGTGTCACACATCGATTGCAGACAACGATGTCTGCGCAGGAGGGGTCACATGCGACTCGGTCAGGCCATCAGTTCACTACTCACCGAATACGGTGTGGAACACATCTTCGGCATCCCTGGCGTGCACACGCTCGAACTGTTCCGCGATATCGACAAGAGCGGACTCAACGTCACGATCCCTCGCCACGAGCAGGGCGCAGGGTTCATGGCCGACGCCTACACCCGCACGACCGGCAAGCCAGGCGTGTGCTACCTCATCACCGGCCCAGGCGTACTCAACGCGCTCACACCGATCGGACAGGCCTGGCACGATTCGATCCCTATGCTCATCATCGGATCGACCGTCACCCGCCCCGAGCTCGGTGCCCACCGTGGCACTCTGCACGACACCCCTGACCTGGCAGACGTGCTCCGCCCATTCACCCTCATCAGTGAGACCGTCACCACCCCAGAGCGCGCGATCGAGCTCATTGACGAGGCGTTCACCCGCTGGGAGACCGAGCGCCCGCGCCCCGTCTACATCGGCATCCCACGTGACATGCTTGAAGAAGAGGTCGGCGAGATCCACCGCCCTGCGGCGAGCGCGTCGGTCGCCGCAGGAGCAACGGCGGCGGCTCCCCCGGTTCCTGGCGCGACTGCGGCGGCCATCGACGAGGCAGTGGCGCGGATCGCTGCAGCCAAGCGCCCCGTCATCATCGCCGGCGGCGGTGCTCGGCATGACGGCCCTGCGGTGCAGGAGTTCGTGGAGCAGATTGCGGCCCCGCTCATCCTGACCGGCAATGCGAAGGGGCTGCTCACGACCGATCATCCGCTGAACGCTGGCATCAGCATGCCTTTCCCTCGCACGCAGGAACTTGTGGAGGACGCCGACCTCATCATTGGTCTCGGCACCGAGCTGTCGGACTTCGAGGTGCTGTTCACCGGTTCCCCCGAGCCTAAGATGGCTGACATCGTGCGCGTCGACATCGACCCCACGGTCACCCACCCTGACCAGACCCGGCCAACGCTGCAGATGCGCGTCGGTGACTTCCTCGCGCACGCGCTCGCGCAGCTGCCCATGCTCGCCCCCGAGGCGTCGACGGCGGGCATGGCACGGGCAGCGGTCGCGCGCCAGGGACTTGCTGAGGCACGTGCCGCGGATCCGCACACCCCATGGATCGCAGCCATCGAGCGCGCGCTCCCCGCAAACGCGATTCTCACGGCGGACTCGGCGCAGGTCGCCTACCAGTCGCACCACTTCCTCACGCTCGACGAGCCTGGTCGCTGGCTCGCACCCTACGGGTACGGCACGCTCGGCCCCGCGCTCCCGATGGCGATTGGTGCCGCGATCGGCAGGCCCGATACCCCGATCATCTCGCTCGCCGGCGACGGTAGCTCGCTGTTCACCCTCACCGAACTCGCAACCGCACGCGACCTCGGTGCGAACGTCACCCACATCATCTGGGATAACGGCGGCTACCGCGAGATCGAGGTCTCGTTCGCCCGCACCAACATCATGCCGGCCGGCGTTCGCACGACCGCACAGGATCTCGGCATGATCGCGCGCGGCTTCGGCGCGCACGTCGTTCAGCCGACCACCCCGGAGGAGCTCGAGGCCGCCATCAAGGTCTCGACCGTTAGCCCGGGCCTTTCCGTCATCGTGGTGCAGGCACCTGCCGACCACCGCGTTGAAGCCGATTCACTGAACCCAGGAGGAGACGCATGAGTCTCGACATCCCCTACGTACGCACCCCCGGCCCAGACGGTCGCGAGATCACTGGCCAGGTAGATTTCTCGCAGGTACCGCGCTTCGCGGGCCCCGGCACGTTCGCGGGACTCCCCCGCCTTGCCGACGTCGGTGAGTCAGCAGCCGGTGTCATCGGCATCCCCTTCGACTCGGGCGTCACCTACCGTCCCGGCGCACGTTTCGGCCCCGAGGGTATTCGCAGCGCAAGCCATCTGATCCGCCCCCATCACGTTGAACTTGACTCGTTCCCGTTCGCAAAGCACCAGGTCGCCGATGTTGGAAACCTTGCGGTCACGCCGTTTGGCATCGAGACCGCGATTGATGCGATGGTGACCGGCCTCACTGCTGCGCGCGAGCGCGCGGGGAAATTGGTCATTCTCGGTGGTGACCACACGGTCGCGTACCCGTCGATCAAGACGCTCTTCGACAAGCACGGCCCGATCTCGGTGCTGCATTTCGATGCGCACATCGACACGTTTGGCACGTACTTCGGCGCATCGACGCACCACGGCACCCCGTTCCGACGGGCGGCCGAGGAAGGGTTGCTGGATCCTGAGGGCTGCATGCACATTGGAATCCGCGGATCACTCTACGATCACCACGACCTCTCCGATGATCGGGCGCTCGGCTTCCAGACCGTGCACGCAAGCGAGTTCCTCACCACCGGGCTGCACGGCATCGCCGATCAGATGCGCGCCCGCCTCGGTGATCGTCCCGTCTATGTCTCAGTTGATATCGACGTGCTCGATCCCGCATTCGCTCCCGGCACGGGTACGCCCGAGCCAGGCGGACTCTCGAGCCGCGAGCTCCTGTTCCTTATCCGCAGTCTCGCTCCCCTCAAGGTGGTCGGCGCAGACGTCGTTGAGGTCGCACCCTCGTATGACCATGCCAACGTGACGTCGCTCGCAGCGGCGCACGTAGCCTACGAGTTCCTTTCAATCTGGGGTCTCTAGCCCCGCTCTTTACCCGGTGGCGGTGCTTCGGCACCGCCACTTTCCAGCGAGTTCGCTCGCAACAGAGAAATGGAAGTTCAATGACGAACCCCATCAGAACCACAAGTCTCCTCGCAACTCTTGGTGCCGCAGCCCTGCTGCTGACGGCGTGCTCAGGCGGCGGCAATGACGCAGCCCCCACAGCAGACCGCGACTTCGGCACTCCCGTCGCGGGACAGATCAAGGAAGGCATCCTCGAGGGCACCACCCTCACCTACGCTGGCCCCGGCGGCATTTTCCAAGAGGGGCAGGACGAGGCCATCTGGCAGCCACTCGCCCAGACCTCCGGCGCCACCATGCAGATGGATGCGTTCGACTCCGGAAAGCTCAAGGCAATGGTCGACAGCGGCAACGTGTCGTGGGACATCGTCGACACGACCCAGGTCGACTCAGCCAGAGGCTGCGGCACCATGTACGAGAAGATCGACCGCTCACTCATCGACACGTCGAAGCTGCCAGAGGGCACGCTCACTGACGAGTGCATGATCCCCAACGTTATGTACGGTTTCGTGATCGCGTACAACACCGAGGTCTTCGGCGATAACCCGCCAAAGAGCGCTGCCGACTTCTTCGACACCAAGAAGTTCCCTGGCAAGCGTGCAGTCCCACAGACAACCTATGTCGATCCACAAAACCTCGAGTTCCCGCTTCTGGCCGCCGGCGTCGATCTCGAGAATCTCAAACCTGAACACATTGAGCAGGCACTCAACATGTACCGCGATCTCGGCGACGACATGATCGGCTGGACCACGGGAGCGCAGGCGCAGCAGCAGCTCGAGTCGGGCGAGGCCGTGATGGGCTTTGTCTGGTCAGGCCGCGGCTACGGTGCTGCCGAAGCCGGCGCCCCCATCGCTCCGGTCTGGGACGAATGGCTCGTCGCGATCGACTCGACCGCCATTCCCAAGGGAGCAAAAGATGTTGCGGCCTCACACGCCGCAATCAACTATTACCTCGGCGCGGATCAGCAGGCCGCAATGACCGAACTCAACTCTATGTCGCCCGTCAACGTCGATGCGAAGCCCGAAGTTGATCCGCTCCTCTCGGATTGGCTCGCAAGTACCCGCTTCGAAACCGGCAAGGTGTCAAACATCGATTTCTGGGTCGAAAACTACGACGCGATGTCGACCGCTTGGGCTGGCTGGGTGACCGGCAACTAGGCGAACCACCTGTTTCAGAGGTTGCCGAATGTCTTGTGCAAAGTGTCACAGGCATCCGGCAACCTCTGTAGGGAGTCACAGACTTCCAGCAACCTCATAGCAAATTGTCAGAGACTAAAAACATGACTACTCAGCACAAGGGCCCCCGTATCCTGATCGTCGATGACGAGCCCAGCATCCGCGAGTTGCTCAGCACGAGCCTCCGCTTCGCTGGATTCGGTGTCCGAGCGGTCGGCAACGGCGCCCAAACCATTTCTGCAGTTCTTGAAGAAGAGCCCGATCTCATCGTGCTCGACGTGATGCTCCCCGACATGAACGGTTTCAGCGTCACCAAGCGCCTTCGGTCGGCGGGCTACACCGCCCCCATCATCTTCCTCACCGCGAAGGACGACACCGAAGACAAGGTCGAAGGCCTGAACGTCGGTGGCGACGACTACGTCACCAAGCCCTTCAGCCTTGACGAGATCATCGCTCGCATCAACGCGGTGCTGCGCCGCACCATCCAGGACGACGAAGAGTCGATGCTCGAGGTCGGCCCCATTTCGATGGACCAGGACACCCACGAGGTCTCCGTCGGCGGCACCCCCGTTGAGCTCTCCCCCACCGAGTTCAAGCTGCTCCGCTACCTCATGCAGAACGCCAACCGCGTGCTGTCGAAGGCGCAGATCCTCGACCACGTCTGGGAGTACGACTTCAACGGCGATGCTGGCATCGTCGAGTCGTATGTCTCGTACCTGCGTCGCAAGCTCGATCCGCTTACCGATGAGTCCCTCATCCAGACCAAGCGTGGCTTCGGTTACATGCTCAAGGCGGAAGCGAAGTAATTGCACCCTCTTCGTACGTTCAGCGAGCGCTGGGCCGATGTTTCACTGCGAACGAAGATCACCGGCGTTACGGTCTTCATTCTCTTTCTCGGCCTCATCGTGGCGGGCGTGGGCACCCTCGGGGTGCTCCGCCCGATGCTGCTCAGCAGCCAAACCGCAACGCTGAACCAGCTTCGGCTGGACCCAACGGCCGCTCTCGCAACAGGTGCCGACATTCGGCAGCTCACCCAAAACGATGTCATCTTCGCTGACGGGCGCTACTACACGGCGCTCCTCAACACCGATGGCACCGTGCGATACGACAACAGCCGCGACGTTGACGGCAAGCACCTGCCACTCGTCCCGTCTGACCTCAACATCTCCTGGGTCGTCGACCACGCCACCGACCTCTTCGAGCTCGAAGCAATAGACGGCACCCACTGGCGAGCTGTCACCATCCCGATCTACTTCGATCAGGAACCGGGCGGCGCCCTCCTCATCGCGGCTTCGACAACCGCCATCAACCAGATGGTCGCCCAGTACGTCATGATCTTCACGTGCTTCGGCATCGCGGTCATTCTGCTCGGCGCCGCGCTCACCCGAGTGCTCGTCACGACGACCTTCCTGCCACTCGCAGAGGTCGAGCAGACCGCACTCGAGATCTCACGCGGCGACTACTCTAAGCGCATCATGGTGACGAGCCCACACACTGAGGTGGGCCACCTCGGCGAGTCTCTGAACACCATGCTCGACAGACTCGATGGCTTCATCGAGGACAAAGAACACACGATTCTCCGTATGCGTCGCTTCGTCGGCGACGCAGGCCACGAGCTGCGCACCCCGCTCGTTTCGGTGCGTGGGTACGCAGAGCTGTACCGCATGGGCGCACTACAGACCGACGAGCAAATCGCGCAGGCGATGGACCGTATCGAGAAGGAAGCCATCCGCATGACCTCGCTCGTCGAGGACCTACTCGCGCTTGCTCGCCTCGACGAGCGTCGACCACTCGAGCTCGCCGCGCTGCCGCTCAACCAGTTTGCGCACGACGCTGCACTCGATGCGGGGGCCCAAGCTCCCGATCGCGCGGTGACTGTCGTGGAAGATCCCACGGACCCCTACGTGCTCGGTGACGAACATCGTGTGCGACAACTCATGACCAACCTCATCGGCAACGCTATGCGTCACACCCCCAACGGCAGTCCCATCGAAATTGCTATTTCGACGCCTGAGGTTCCCGAAGGCGCCGCTCCCGTGGCGTGCTTCGAGATCATTGACCATGGTGAGGGCATCCCCGAGCAGATTCGTGAGAAGATCTTCGACCGCTTTTGGCGCGCGGACACCTCACGCAACCGTGAGACCGGTGGCTCAGGCCTCGGCCTCGCGATCGTCAAGTCAATCGTTGAAGCGCACGGCGGTAAGGTCGATGCGCGCGAGACGCCAGGTGGTGGCGCCACGTTCCACGTGGAACTGCCACTCTCTCCCGTGTCTCAGGACACCGTGCCGATTGGCTCGATCAAGCGGTAGGTTCGTCGACTCTGCCGTTTAGGTGGCGCAACCCTGCGAGAATGGGCGTTGTTGCCGAAAAGGGTAGTTATTCACGCGAATAACTACCCTTTTCGCGTGAACGGGCCCGTTTCGCGGGGGTGAGATGAAACTCACACCGATGCAGGTGATGAGCAGGAGGATCCCACCGAGCAGCGCGCCGCCACGAAATGAGCAATTGTTGTAATTACACGTTTCTTGGGCGCCCGTCTACTGAATGATCTGGCGTGGTTCGGTTCGGTGCATCTACGGTAGCCACGGGCTACACGTGTACACAGCGGTGACGTGGGCTGCGCATTGATTCGTGTCATTCACAGGGTGGCGCTAGTTTTGCGCTGCCGCGGGCGACTTACGCCGCCCTTGCCGACGAGGGCCTTTAGCTGCGCCCATTCTTGGGCGCCCTGATTGGGTCGCGGGCGCGGTGAGCGACCGGCCGTTCTTGTCATTCACGGGGCGGGGCGGGTTGCAGGGTTGTGCGCGGTGAGGGTGCGAATTTTGCGGGGTTTGGGGGGCGAGGGGATTCGAGAGTCGGGCGCCTACAGAAAAGCGGGGGCCGCACCAATCGGTGCGACCCCCGCCAAAAGTGTCTAAGACTTAGAAGTCCATGCCACCGGTGGGATCAGCAACTGCTGCACCTGCGGGCTCGGGCTTGTCTGCAACAACTGCCTCAGTGGTGAGGAAGAGACCAGCGATCGAAGCTGCGTTCTGCAGCGCCGAGCGGGTCACCTTTGCGGGGTCAAGAATGCCCTGCTCGATGAGGTTGCCGTACTCGCCGGTTGCAGCGTTGAGGCCGTGACCGTTGGGGAGGTTTGCTACGCGATCAGCAACAACGCCGGGCTCGAGGCCTGCGTTGAGAGCGATCTGGCGGAGGGGAGCCTCGATAGCGGTCTGAACGATCTTCGCGCCAACAGCCTCTGCACCCTTGAGCTCGAGGGTAGCGAATGCTTCCTTACCAGCCTGGATCAGTGCGACGCCGCCGCCGGGGAGAACGCCCTCTTCGACTGCTGCCTTTGCGTTGCGGACTGCGTCCTCAATGCGGTGCTTGCGCTCCTTGAGCTCAACCTCGGTAGCTGCGCCAGCCTTGATGACTGCGACGCCGCCTGCGAGCTTTGCGAGGCGCTCCTGGAGCTTCTCGCGGTCGTAGTCGCTGTCGGTGTTCTCGATCTCGCGACGGATCTGCTGTACGCGACCCTGGATTGCGTCCTCTTCGCCGCCACCCTGAACGATGGTGGTCTCGTCCTTGGTGATGATCACCTTGCGAGCGGTGCCGAGCATATCGAGCGTGGTGTTCTCGAGCTTGAGGCCAACCTCTTCCGAGATGACCTGGCCGCCGGTGAGGATCGCGATGTCCTGGAGCATTGCCTTGCGGCGATCGCCGAAGCCAGGAGCCTTTACAGCTGCCGACTTGAAGATGCCACGGATCTTGTTGAGCACGAGGGTAGCGAGTGCTTCGCCTTCGACGTCCTCAGCGATGATGAGGAGCTGCTTGCCCGACTGGATGACGGGATCAACAACGGGGAGGAGGTCCTTGATGTTCGAGACCTTGCTGTTGACGACGAGGATGTAAGGCTCCTCGAAGACAACTTCCTGGCGATCTGCGTCGGTGACGAAGTACGCCGAGAGGTAGCCCTTGTCGAAGCGCATGCCCTCGGTGAGCTCGAGCTCGGTACCGAAGGTGTTCGACTCCTCAACGGTGACGACGCCTTCCTTGCCGACCTTGTCGATAGCCTCAGCGATCAGCGCGCCGATCTGCTCGTCAGCTGCCGAGATCGAAGCGGTTGCTGCGATCTGGTCGGTGGTCTCGATCTCCTGTGCGTTAGCGAGGAGCTGAGCCGAAACAGCTGCAACAGCCTTCTCGATGCCGCGCTTGATAGCGATGGGATCGCTGCCAGCCGCTACGTTGCGGAGGCCCTCGCGAACGATTGCCTGTGCGAGAACGGTAGCGGTGGTGGTGCCGTCGCCTGCGACGTCATCGGTCTTCTTAGCGACCTCCTTGACGAGCTCGGCACCGATCTTCTCGAAGGGCTCGTCGAGCTCGATCTCGCGAGCGATCGAAACGCCATCGTTGGTGATGGTGGGAGCGCCCCACTTCTTCTCAAGAACAACGTTGCGGCCGCGTGGGCCAAGCGTCACCTTGACAGCATCAGCGAGCGTGTTCAGGCCACGCTCGAGTCCGCGACGTGCTTCCTCATCAAACGCAATCATCTTTGCCATGTGTTCGCCCTCCTGGACGTTCGTGGATAACCCGTGGCGCAGGGGGTACCCGCGCTCACTTCTAGCACTCAGTCGATTCGACTGCTAACTCCAATTCTGGCACTCGAACCTGCCGAGTGCAAGAAATCTCGCTCGCGGGCAGCGAACAACCAGCATTGCGGAGCTGGCTCCAGAGTCGATGCCGACGCGGGCTAGGCCGCAGGCTCAGCTGAGGCGTCTGCTGCAGCGCCAGCGATAGGCGGCACGGTATCCGAACCGGGCCCCTTGTAGTCTGCGCCGAGTAGCACAACGAGACGCGCGTCGTACTCTGCGTATGCCTCGTTCTGGTAGGCAGCAATACCGCCCAGCTCCTTACCCAGACCGATTGCTGCTGCTTCGTCAGCGGGGTCTGTGTAGAAGACAGCGGAAATCTTGATGTCGTTCGTGTCTGCGGTGATTGCGCCGACAACGGTACCGAGTTTTTCGGTCCGAATAGCGACATCGACGGCTGCAGCTAGTGCACCGTCATTCGCAGTGCCTTCAAGAATGGCAACGGTCGCCTCTGGGTCGAGTTTGCCTGCCACCTGCTGCGTCGAACCGGTCGCTTCCTTCGCGCCCTTGAGCGCAGTGCTCGTCGAGCCAGAACCCAGGGTAAGCCAGAGCACGCCAGCGGTAGTGAGGACCGCAATTCCGAGCACACACGCAATGAGCGTCTGCCACACGAAGCGGGGGCGCGGGTTCACGCGGTGAGCACCAACGCGACCGGAGCGTTCGACAGCGTCGAAGCGGTCAGCCGGGTACTCCTGGCGTGCACGCGTCGTCGCCTGCTTCTGCTCGGTATTGCTTGGCACTGGTTGTTCCCCCATCGCACGGTTCATGTGAACGGGAACACCCGTCGCGTATGTTCAGCGTACAGTGCGCGGCTGCGAGATAGCAGCCGCGCACGATGCTACTTATTCCCGCCGAATCCCGCGAGTGAATCGGGGGCGTACAGCGCACGCGCGAGGCCATCGATGACGTTGGCGCGCTGAGTATAGGAGAACATCTGGGTGTCGTCGATGTCGACGATGCGGTTGTTCTTGCCTGCCGTGGTCTGCGCAATACTCGGCTGCGCCTTGATCAGGCCTTCAACACCGTTAGCGCTCTCGAGACCCTTGGTCATTACAAGGATTACGTCGGGGTCGAGCGCAACAAGTGCCTCATCAGTCATGGGCTTCTCACCCGTCAGGCCGACTTCCTGTGCAACGTCGAGCGCATCAACCGAGTTGATGAGCGAGTCTGCACCAGAGCCTTCACCGAAGAGGTAGTAAATGCCGGCGGTACCGCGTACGTACAGGAACGCGACGCGGGGACGCTTCGATTCATCAGCGGGTACGAGCTGCTCGACCTCAGCCTCTTTTGCCGCAATTTCTGCAGCAAGCTTCTCGTTCACTTCGTCAGCGACCGAGGGAATGCCAAGCGCCGCAGCGATCTGCTTCGACGCATTGAAGGAGGTCTCCGGATCGACTGCGCGATCCACCATTACCACGGGGATGCCCAGGTCACGCAGCTGCAACAGCACGTCGAGCGGGCCGATCGAGCCGTCGGTGAGGATGACGGTCGGGTTCAGGCTCATGATCGTCTCTGCGTCGATCTCGTGGCCGCCCTTGGTGACGAGCGGAAGATCTTCCGAGCCGGGGAAGTCCGTCGAAACATCACGCCCAACGAGGTTGTCGCCAAGGCCAAAGGTGTGGACGATCTCAGCAATCTCACCGGTCTGCGAAAGCGCGATGATCCGCGAGTCATCAGTGACGGTGACTTCCTTATCGCCGCCGCGGTCCTTCGAGACCACGGTTACGGGAAGTTCTGGTTCCGGCGTATTGCTGATCGGCTCAACAACGGGGCCCGAGACCACCACGTTCGTGGGGCCGACGTAGCTTGTGGGATCCGCCAACGGAGTCAACTCGCTCATCGGCGGAAGAGCGATCTCCTCACGCACGGTCGCGTCGGTCGTCCCGGCCTCAGTGCCAACCTGGCAGCCAGTGAGCCCAAGGGTCAGCGCTGCGACGATCGCGAGTGACCCGGTAAAACGTCGACGAACAGCGGTTGTGGTGGACATGATCCCCTTCCGAAAGGCAACTCAGCAAGCCTAACCTTTAGAAGATATGATGAAGTGAGAATTCCCCTGGAGTTTCTGTTGACATCGGCTCCCTTGCAGCCAATCCGCTCAGTTTAGAAAGCGACGTTCGTGCCAAAAAAGCCGTCCGACAGCACAGCTGTGTCGCGTCATTCGCTGCGTACCACCACACTTTTCACCCTGCTGACGGTGGGGCTTATCGCTGCGGTACTCATCTCCGCGGGCACGGGTCAGCTGGCCATCCCACCGTCTGAGGTGCTTGGGTCGATCCTGCACAAGATCGGCATTGACGTCCTCCCGATGCCAACCCATCCCGCTGGTGATGCGACGCTGTGGGGCATTCGCTTCCCACGCATCGCGATGGCCATGCTCGTGGGTATCGGTCTCTCGGTTTCTGGCCTCATCATGCAGGCGATCTTTGGAAACCCGCTCGCTGAGCCCGGTGTCATCGGTATCTCCTCAGGCGCCGCTGTTGGCGCTGGCCTCTCGATCGTCTTTGGCCTCACCATCTTCGGTGAGTGGACAACGGCAATCCTCGCGTTCCTCGCGGGTCTCGCCGCGACATTCACTGTCTACGCAATGAGCCGCGCGGAAGGCCGCACGGAGGTCGTCACCCTCGTCCTCACCGGTATCGCTGTCAACGCTATTGGCGGCGCAGGCATCGCACTCCTCACCTTCCTCGGTGATACCCAGTCGCGTGAGCAGATCGTGTTCTGGCAGCTCGGCAGCTTCCAGGGCAGCCGCTGGTCGCAGGTGCTCGTCATCACGCCGATCATTCTCGTCGGCATGCTCGCGGCCTATTTCTCCGCGCGCAAACTCGACCTCCTCGCGCTGGGCGAGCGCAACGCTCGTCACCTCGGCGTCAACGTTGAGTTGCTCCGTATCCTCATGATTTTCGTTGTGTCGCTGCTCGTTGGCGCATCGGTGGCGTTCGCCGGCATCATTTCGTTCGTTGGCCTCGTTGTGCCGCACTTTATGCGCGGCCTCATAGGCCCGGCACATCTACCTCTCGTGACCGCTTCGGCGCTCGGTGGCGCACTGCTGATGACAGTGGCGGATCTCGCAGCCCGCACCATCGTGCCCATGGCTGAGCTTCCCATCGGTCTGCTTACCGCCATCGTCGGCGGCCCCTTCTTCTTCTGGCTCCTGCGACGAACGCGCAAGCGAAACGGAGGGTGGGGATAATGGCCGGCCGTCACATCGCACTCCCCGTGCCCGTTCCCGCTGGTGAGGTCATCTGCGCGACCGAGAGCGTCTCGCTGATTCGTGGCGGTCGTCGCCTACTCGACGACGTCAACATCGAGCTGCGCGCGGGCGAGGTACTCTCGCTCCTCGGGCCGAACGGCGCTGGCAAGTCAACGCTGTTGAGCCTCATGTCTGGCGACCTCGACCCTGACGCGGGCGCAGTCAAGTTCCACGGCAAGAAGATCTCTGAGTGGTCGTTGCTCGATCTCTCACGTCGCCGCGGAGTCCTGCTCCAGGACAACCAGCTTCTCTTCCCCTTCACCGTTCACCAGGTGGTTGAGATGGGTCGTGCGCCGTGGCGTCGTACCGTCCGTGAAGATGAAGACAACGAGGCCATTGCAGAGGGCATTCAGGCCGCAGATATTGCGCACCTCGGAAGCCGTCGGGTGCCGTCGCTGTCAGGTGGCGAGCGCGCACGTACCGCGTTTGCGCGCGTGATTGCTGGCCGTTCTGGCATGCTCATGCTCGATGAGCCGACCGCGGCTCTCGATCTCAAGCATCAGGAGGCCGTGCTGAGCCTGGCTCGCGCACGCGCCGAGGCGGGTGACGCGGTGATCGTCGTGCTGCACGATTTGAACCTCGCCGCCGCCTACTCTGACCGCATCGCACTGCTTCGCAAGGGCAAGATCGTGGCCTGTGACACTCCTGACGCAATCCTCACGCCCGAGATCCTCACTGATGTGTACGAGACCCCGGTTGAGGTCATTCCGCATCCGGTGACCGGTAAGGGCATCGTCCTTCCGCATCGCGGCTGATTTGTAGGGGGGCGGATCAGCGCCGCTCTGTTCCGAGCAGCCGCGATCCGCCCCTTACACGCAAAAAGGCGGCCGACCCATCTCTGGGTCCGGCCGCCTTTTTGTGCGGTCAGAGGTTACTCTGCAGGAGTCTCCGACGAGGCGGGTGCCTCGGGTGCCTGCTTCTTACGGCCACCGAGGAGCATGCCGCCGGTCACGCCGATGACGACGAGCGCAATGCCGCCGATGGTGATGGGGATCCAGGGGATCTGCTGCTCGGCAGCTGCGGGCTCTGCAACCTCGGCGTTGTCACCGGTCGTCGTGGGCTCTTCAGGCGCAGCTTCGGCCACGTGCGAGCCGAGCTCACAGCCGGAGATGGTTGCGGTGAGGTTGATGGGGTCGAGTTCTTCGCCTGCAACGTACGATCCGTACTCACCGTTGAAGGCTGCTGCGCCCTCGGCAGTGAGGCGGGGAACCGCACCGTCGATCTTGAGCTCGGTGCCCTCGGTCGACAGCGAGGTCGTGAGGTCCATCTTGGCTACGCGCACCGAGGTCGCCTGTACCGCGCTTGCGTCGCCGCTGTCGGTCGCGCCGATTTTCAGTGCGAGGTAGGCTGCGTCTTCGCCGTCGAACTCGATGACGGGGTCAGCGAGATCGAACTGGAGTGCGCCTTCGTGACCGGTGAAGTGGACGGCACCGGTGAAGCTGATGAGACCGTCGGCGAAGTCGCTGGGGAATGCACCAACGAACTTGTCCCAGATGAAGTCGGGAGTCTCGTACTTCATGTCATCGCTGACGGTCCATTCGCCGTTGGCGATGGTGCCGCTGATGTACGCGCGGAAGCGTGACTTCACACCCCAGTGCAGGTTCGCCGATTCGACGGTGCACGTGGTCGCGGCGCTTGCCTCATGGCCCTCGTGAGTCGACAGCGGGGTCGCGGTCGCCATAGCGGGGGTCGCGAGCGCGCCTGCAGCGATGGCCGCGGCGACTGCGAGCTTGGTGCCGGTCGCGGTCGCGCGGCGCAGGGTGTTGGGCTTGTTGTTCATCAGGATGAGTCCTTCCAGACGGTCACACAAATCGTATCGAACAGTTGGGGCCTGCTCACGTTGTCGCGAGCAGGCCCCAGGCTGTATGTGGTGTTATTCGATCGTTCGGCGCTGGCGCACGACGAGTGCCGCACCCACCACTGCGAGGATCAGTAGGACGATCGCTGCAGTCCACCAGAGCCACAGCATGCTGCCGGTCGCTGCGAGGTCGCCCGCAGCTGCCTTCTCGACCGAGGCTGACTGTGCAGTCACGATCTCGTTGCCTGCCGAGGCCTTGGCTTTCTTCGCCTCTTCCTTGCTGAGAACGGTGATCTTGACACCAGCGTTCTTGCTGCCCTGAAGGGTGAGCGTGTGCTCGCCTGGCTTCAGATCCTTGGGGAGGTTACCGATCCAACGAACCACACCGTTTTCGTCTGCGCCTGCCGCATCGTCGAGGACGATCGGATCGGAGTAGACCACGACGAGAATGTCGCGCTCGTTGGGCTCGAAGCCGCTCGCCTCAAACTCAACCTCTGCGCCAGCAACGAGCTTCTTCTTGTCGGTGATCAGCGTGATGCCCGTCGTCGCAGGAGGAGCGTCAGCTGCGGTGCGCTTGGTCGAGGGCGAGGTCTGCTCGGTCGATCCGTAGCTGGTTCCGTTCGCAGCACCTACCGTGAACGAGAGCGGATCGGCCGAGAACGAACCTGCGCCGCTGCCACCGCCGGCTGATCCGCCACCCGAGATGACGCCACCAACGGGGACACCGCTCCAAGTAACTTCACCGTTCGAGCCAACAACCTTGCTTGCCGAACCGAGGTCGAGCGTGAAGGTACGACCGCCAGCGTTCATGGTTGCCGAGCTTGCGCTGTTCACCGTGATGACGGGGTTGCTAAAGGACTCCACCATCGCACCGTGATGACCGGTGAAGGTCACCACGCCCGAGAACTGCACGGTGCCGGTCTGCGACGCGGTGTTCCAGCTGCTCGATGCCTGCGGGAAGACGTACGCCCCGCCGCTACGGCCGACACCATCAGAGGTGACCGAACCCTTGGCGATCTTGCCGGTCGTGTAGCCAGCGAATCCGCTCGAGACACCCCAGGTCAGCGAACCAGGCTGCTTCGAGTTGTTCTGGGGAACCACGATGGGCTTGGGCTTTACGACGGGCTTGGTCGGCTTCGGCTTCGTCGGGGTGGTGGGCTTGATGTTCTCGCCCTGGCCTACGGTGAAGGTGATGTCATCGAACTGCTCGTTCTTGTCGTACTGACCAAACAGGTCAAACGCAGCATCATGCATGGTGGTCTTAGCGCTCTGCCAAGTGACGGCCCCGTTCTTGTCGGTCGTCTTGTCACCGAGCTGAATGTTAACGAACGGGATTCGCTTGCCGTCAGCCGTGATCACAGTCATCACTGCGGTCTTGCTGTTCTTGACAGTGATGATCGGATCCTGAACTGTCAGCGACATCAGTCCACCGTGCGCACTGAAGGAGACGCTACCGGCATAGCGAACCTCGCCAGTGGACTTGGCAGCGTTCCACTTGCCACCGGTCTGCTGCGGGAAGTTGAAAATGTTGCCGTTCTTGCTCGCAACACCCTTCTTATCGAGGGTGATGGTTCCACCAGCGCTAACGACGTAGTCGGTGAAGCTCTTCTTGATGCCCCACTGCATGCCGCCCTTAGTCTTTTCAGGCTTAGGCACCTCGGGCTCAACCGGCTTCGTTCCCTTGAAGTTCACGAGGGTACGAAGCTCCTGATCAGCGTTCGCGGTGTTGACGCCACCTGCGTAGGTGTAGATGCCGTACTTGCCGCTTACGAGGGGGTTCGTAGGCTGCTTCACGGTGATCGTCGCCTCGAAGCTTCCGCTCAGCGGGTCAAGTTCAACCCACTGTTCCTTGACAGCAGGCCGGTGCTCTTCGGGAACATCATTTTCAAGAGTGTCCTTAGCGAGGAGCCAGGCACGACTTTCCTTATTCCAGGTGCGCTCAGAGGACTTGATTCCCTGCGAAGGCTCCCAGCTGTCAGCAAAGCTGCCAAACACGACGAAGGTGCCCTGTGGCTTATCCTTCGGAATCGGCTCCCCCATACCGCCCTTGTTCGCGTAGGGGTCAAAGCCACTGCCCTTGATGACGAGTTTGTCGCCTTCGTAAACAGGATCGTTTCCAAGAGGGGTCTTGCCGTCAGCCTTGTAGACGCGGAACTCGGGCGCGCCCATAGCGCGTTCGTTGTCTACGTAGTTGAGCTTAAGCTTCAGCTCCTGATCAGCGTTGTTGACGCCGCCTGCTGCAAACGTGTAAATGCCGTAGTCGCCGAGAAGAATCGATGCCGCAGTTCCGGGGTCCTTAAGCGTAAGCTTCGCGGTCCAGGTGCCATCGTCAGCGAGTTCAACCCATTCACCCTTAAGTGATTCCTGGGTCTCGGCGCTGAGCTGCTTCATGACATTTTCTGACAACGCCCATCCCTGCGGGCCTCTCGCCCGATCCTTCGAAGACACTCCAGCTGAGGGCTTCCAATTCTGAGCAAACTTTCCGAAGACGACGTAGCTGCCCTGAGGCAGGTGGTTCGGGATTGGCATCCCTCGGCCGCCGATGTTTCCCTCGGGGTCGAAGTCCAAACCCTTAATCGTAAGAACGTCACCCTTGTAAACGGTTGCGTTCTGGCGAAGAGGCGTTTCCGAGTCGCCGAGGTAAACCTCGATCGACGGCTTCCAAGCCTTCGGCAGGCTCGAGGTCGACATGGTGATCGACGAAGCAGCCTTACCGTTGTAACGACCAAGACCACCAGGGGTCAGCGGGTTCACAAACGTGGTCGCAACACTAGTCCAGGTGCGAAGAGCATCTGCATCAGCCGCAGTGCCCAGAGCTGCAATCGTTGCAACCTCGACGCGAGCGATCGACTCCGCGCCAACGTTATCCGCGGTACTCATCTCTGCGCTCAGCGTTGCCGAACCATCTGCTTTCACAGTCACACGAGGGTTCTGCATCGCAATGTAGATACCGTGCTTCGGGCTGCTCCACTCAACACCACCGGTGTAATTAATAACGCCGGCCCCGGTCTTGGGATTGTACGAAGTCGATGCAGCCTCTGGGAAGTTCACAAGACCGTTAGCGCCACCAGTTGCTCCGCCGAAGGGAGTCACAGCGCCACCAAAGGCGTTCAGGTAACCAACCCAGCTGGATTCGAAGTTCCAGCTCAGCTCGCCACCATCAACACGAACATCCTCAAGCTTCGTGGGAAGCTCCGGCATTGATGCCGACATCGTGATCGGCGAAGCAGCCTTACCGTTGTAACGGCCAAGACCACCAGGGGTCAGCGGGTTCACAAACGTAGTCGCAACACCAGTCCAAGTGCGAAGATCATCAGCATCAGCTGCGGCGCCCAGGGCGGCAATCGTTGCTACTTCAACGCGAGAAGTCGAGTCCGCGCCAGTGCTATCCCCCGTGCTCATCTCTGCACTCAGCGTCGCCGAACCATCAGCGTTCACCGTCACACGAGGGTTCTGCATCGCAATGTAGATACCGTGCTTCGGGCTGCTCCACTCAACACCACCGGTGTAATTGATCACGCCGGCCCCGGTCTTGGGGTTATACGTAGTCGATGCAGCCTCTGGGAAGTTCACGAGACCGTTAGCGCCACCGGTCGCTCCACCGTAAGTAGTCACAGCGCCACCGAAGGCGTTCAGGTAACCAACCCAGCTGGATTCGAAGTTCCAGCTCAGCTCGCCACCATCAACACGAACATCCTCAAGCTTCGTTGGAAGCTCCGGTGCGTAGGTCGAAAGAGTGATCGGCGAAGCAGCCTTACCGGCGTAGCGGCTGAATTCAGCGAGAGGGAGAGAAGCAGCAAAAGTTGTAGGGACAGCAGTCCATGCGCGAAGGTCATCTGCGTCAGCTGAAGTACCAAGTGCGGGAAGCGTAGCGATGTCTGCACGTGCCACGCTACCTGCGCTGCTTGCGTTCGTGGTGCTCATCTCGACACTCAACACGGCAGAACCGTCAGCAGCTACCTTCACCTGCGGGTTCTGCATAGCAATGGCAAAGCCGTGTGCAGAGTTGCTCCACTCGACACCACCGGTGTAATTAATCACACCAGTACCGGTCTTGGGGTTGTACGAGGTTGAAGCAGCCTCGGGGTAGTTAATGAGACCCTTTTCACCAGCGGTCGCACCACCGTAAGGAGTGATTGCACCGCCAGAACCAAGGAGATAGCCAGCCCAGCTATCGAGGAAGTTCCAGCTCAACTGGCCACCGTTCTCGCGGAGCGCCTCGAGCGACTCAGGCAGTGCAGCCTTCGCAGCACGCGCGGCAGTCTTCGCTGCGGGCTTCTCAGTCGTGACTGCCTTGTCTTCTGCAGCTGCAGCGTCCTCGGCGTCGGTAGCGGGAGCCTCGTCAGTCACCGCACCAGCGTCTTCGGCCGGTGCTGCGTCGCTGCCCTGATCCGTCGACTCGTTCTGCGCGTCACCCTCGGTCACCTCGGGCGACGAAGTTTCGCCAGCCGCGGGAGCCGTCTCGGCCTCTACAGCGGGAACCGATTCCTCAGTGCTTGCAGCAGGAGCTTCACTGACTGCGGTGGGCTCAGGTTCGGCTGCGTAGGCTGCTCCGCCACCAACGAACGCACCTCCGGCCACCAAGGCTGAAACAAGCACCGCGGCGACCGCACCACGCGCTTTCAAACGGGCAAACATGCGCAAGAAACTCCCTGCTAGAGACTGATGATTTTCAAGATCAGAGGGTGGTTAGGCTACCCTTACTCACTTGAACCATCTATTAGTCTGACGAATATCATCTGATGATGCAAGTTCGCACACTAATTTGAGACAATCCGTGAGGCAGGGACTGGCATCTCTCGCCTACACTGAATGCATCACTACGGGGAGGAACACACATGAGCAAGCCAATCGAATCTGCCGATTACCCGCTGCAGCGCAGTGGCGAAGAGTGGCGCAACCAGCTTTCGGCGACCGAGTTTGAGGTGCTTCGTCAGGGTGGCACTGAACGTGCCTGGACCGGCGAGCTACTCGACGAAGAACGCGCTGGCCTGTACACCTGCCGCGCGTGCGGCAACGAACTGTTCCTCGCTGGCACGAAGTTCGACTCCGGCTGCGGCTGGCCAAGTTTCTACGAGAGCATCCGCGAGGGTGCTGTCGAACTGCTTGAGGATCGCTCGCTCGGCATGGTCCGCACCGAAGTTCGCTGCGCCAACTGCGGCTCGCACCTCGGCCACGTCTTCCCCGATGGTTTCGGCACCCCGACCGGCGACCGGTACTGCATGAACTCTGTTTCGCTTTCGTTCACCCCGGAGGCGGAGTGACCCCCGCACAGTCTCCCGCGGTTGTTACCGAAAGCGCGCCGGCGCTTGCCGCGATCCGCGCCCGCCGATCACATTCAAAGGTGACGCCGCAGGCACCCACGACCGCGGAGCTGCAGGCTCTCATCGAGCCACTGGCGTCGGTGGCGGATCACGCAACGCTCCGTCCGTGGCGTTTCATCGAGCTGCGTGGCGACGCCCGCGAGGCGCTCGGATTCGCACTCGCGGAGGCAGCGGCTGAGGCTCGCACCAGTTCCCTCTCCCCCGATGCGGAGTTCAAGAGCACCGCAAAGTTCTTGTCGAAGGCGCAGCGGGCCTCGCTCGTGCTCGCGATCGTGGTGAGTCCGCGCACGCATCCCAAGGCGCCGCTCTGGGAGCAGGAAGCTGCTGCGTCAGGTGCCGCGCACCTGCTCGGCCTCGCACTCCACGAGGCGGGCTGGGGCTCGATCTGGCGGAGCGGACCGCATACCCGATCCGCGCCCGTGCACCGCGCGCATCGACTCGCGCCAGAAGAGTATCTGCTCGGCTGGCTCTACATCGGTGGCATTCCTGCTGATGAAGATCGGCCGAAGTTCCGGCGCGCGCTCGATCTCAATCGCGCGCTGACCGAGCTGTAGCGCCGCGTCGCGCGCTGCAGCTAACCCGCGGCGCGCTTGCTCGGCAGTGCAGCAATGACCACACCGAGCAGCGCGATCGCGGCGCCGCACAGCAACGACACCGTCACACCCGCCGAGAGCGGCAAGAACACCTCGAACGCGACTGCAGCCACCAGCTGGCCGGCAACGTTCGACATGCTCAACATGAGCACGCCCGCGGTGCGCACGAGCGCGGCCGCGATGGCGATGAAGAGGACGCCGATCGGTCCGCCGAAGTACAGCCACGGCGTCACAGGCAGGCTCTCGGGAAGCCCGTTCAGCAGTACCGAGACCAGCGCCGCAACGCAGAGCGTCGAGGCGCCAACGATGAAGTTACCAAACGTCGCAGTCAACGCGCTCTGGGCGGCGGATCGCACCAGCCCATTCGCCACAGACTGCATCGACACTGCGGCGCCAAAGAGCACCGGCAGCACCAACCACAGCAGCCCAATCCAGTCGTGCACGTCAGCGAACGCAGTAATCGCGACCGCGATAATCACCAGCACAGCACCGGTGAGCCGGGTCGGTGAGGTCTGCATGCGACCACCCGGGCCGAGACCTGTCGTATCGAGCACGAGCCCACCGATGACCTGGCCGGCCACGATGCCGATTGTGTAGAGCGCGACGCCAACAATCGGCGTAATGGTGCCCTGCCCGAGCACGAAGAGTGCACCACCGAGCCCACCGAAAAGCGCCCACACGGGGAGTCTGCCAGTCGTGATCTCCTTGCGCACGAGGCCAATGCCCCGACGCCCCTTTGGCGAGCACGCCACGATCACGGAGACGAGCACGAGACCGATCGTGAACGAGAGCGCAGCTGCAACGTAACCGTTACCGAGCTCGACGCTCAGTTGGCCATTCATGCGAGACTGCGCCGCCACCAGCACGCCCGCGAAGCCCGAGAGCAGAAGCGCCGCCCACACCGGAGTTCGTGACGCACGAGGTGTAGGAGCGGCGCTGTTCATTACCTCAGCGTATCGCTCTGGGGCTCACTGGCTCGAGTGCGGGCGGGCCGTTTTGCCCTCGTTTTGCCCTCGTCTGCAAATCAACCGTCGGTAAGACGTTTTGGGTCTTATTCGCCATAACGACGGTCGATTTGCAGGCGTAGGTAAAGCCTGCGCCCGCAGGATACCAGGCGCTGTGAGGCAACTGTCCAGTGGCGAGGTGAGCCGCGAGGCTCACCTCGGCAGCCCCAACTATGTAGATCGGTGCGTGCGGAGTCCTCGCTATGCGGCTACCTCCGGCGGTCTTGCGACCACCCTTGCCTTGGGCGCGCTTCCCGCTTACGCCAGGTCTCACTGCTTCGGTATGAGATCGAGCGTCGGTAAGACTGTTTCGGCGATCTTCGTCTTACCGACGCTCGATCTCTGACCGTGGCGAAATCATACAAACCCGCACCCCAGAAACGCCGAAACCCCCACCGAAGTGGGGGGTTCGTTGGAGCCGCCTGTCGGACTCGAACCGACCACCTGCGCTTTACAAGGGCGCTGCTCTACCAGATGAGCTAAGGCGGCGTACAGAGGGCGATCGCTGATCGCCCTCTGACAGCATAGTGCTATTCGGCGGTCGCTGTCTCATTCGCCGCGGCCTTCTGCTCAATTTCGCTCTTGAGCTTCAGGATGTACTGCTCGAGATCGCCATCGCGATTCGACACCCACTGCTGACCGTTGACAATCACGGTGGGGGTGCTGATCAGTGCCTGCTTGCCCTCGGGCTGGAGTGCACCAGTGTTGGGGTCAGCAACGAGGAGTGCGCCTTCAGCAAGGCCGGGAACACCGTTCTCGTTGAGCGTGCTGTAGTTCGCGTCGAAGAAGCCGCGGAATCGCTGTTCCTTCATGCAGCTCTTCAGCTCGCTCGTCGCCTCTACACCGACACCCTTTGCCACATCCAGGAGTTCCTGGTCGGTGAGACCAGTCGTTCCTTCTTCAGGCTGGATGTCTTCGCTCAGGAGTGCGTTGTGCAGCTTGAAGGCGTACTCCGGCTGCTCTTCAACGACGCAACCAACCATGTTCGCCGCACGTGTCGAGTAGCGAGTGCCGCTCGACTGCGGGTCAAGGAAGGTCACAGGGTATACCTGCAGCTGTACGTCACCACTGCCGACGTACTGCTCAATCATCGAGCCGTACTGACCCTCGAATGCGCCACACGCGGGGCACATGTAGTCGACGAAGATCGTCATGTCGATGGGAAGTTCATCGCGGCTCACCTCGGGCGCCTTACGCTCCGAGGTCGGATCCTGCATCGCCTTGCTCTTAACGACCTCGAGGTCTTTGCCAAAGATGATGCCACCGGTCGCCATGTTGGCGGGGCCGGGGCCTGCAGGCTTCATGCTGGTCGAGATAACGATGCCAACAATTGCAAGGACCGCGATAATGCCAAGAACTACGCCGCCCTGGATGTACAGGCGCGAACGCTTCTCACGACGCTTCTCAGCAGCACGAGCCTGGCGCGCCTGCTCACGCGCCTGCTCACGACGCTCATTCTTCGTGAGCTTCTTCTGGGTATCAGACATATCTATTCTCCCCGTGGCCGCCAACTTGACGGCCACAGTTACGGGTTAGGTGGGTTGTCGTTACTTCTTCTTGTTTGCGCGACGCTGTGCACGGTTTGCGTCGCCGGTAGCCTGACCGAATGCGCCACGGCCGCCGGCCTGTGACTTCTCGGCGGGAGCGCCCGCGCCGCTAATCTTCGCTTCACCGTCTTCGGTGGGAGCGCTGTAGCTCAGCTTCGATGCATCGGGAGCGGTGTCCTCGTCGAGGCCACCACCCGAGAGGTGTACGTGATCGTGCGCTTCGGTAGCGGGACGGACCTGCACCTCAAGGTTGAAGAGCAAGCCAGTTGCTTCTTCCTTGATCTGGCCCATCATGCCCTCGAACATCGAGTATCCCTCGCGCTGGTACTCGACCAGCGGATCACGCTGTGCCATCGCGCGAAGGCCAATACCCTCCTTGAGGTATTCCATCTCGTAGAGGTGGTCGCGCCAGCGGCGGTCAATCGTGGTGAGCACAACGCGGCGCTCGAACTCACGCGTTGCCTCGCTGCCGAGCTGCTCTTCGCGCTTTGCGTATGCAACATCTGCGTCGGAGTTAATCTCACGGCTCAGGAACGCACGGTCGATGCGGGCGGCGGATCCACCAGCCTCAGCAAGCACCTCGTCGGCAGTGATGCCGATCGGGTACAGCTGCTTCAGGTCGTTCCAGAGCGCATCGAAGTCCCAATTGCCGTCTGCGCCGTGAGTATCGACAATTGCGTCGATAGTCTGCTTGCGGAAATCTACAACGCGCTGAGCGATGTCTTCACCGTCGAGGATCTGTGCGCGGTCGCCGTAGATCGACTTGCGCTGACGGTCGAGGACGTCATCGTACTTCAGAACGTTCTTGCGGATCTCAGCGTTACGCGCCTCAACCTGGCTCTGTGCACTCTGGATCGCGCGCGAAACAACCTTCGACTCGATTGCTAGATCGTCGGGGAAGCCGTCGCGCCCCATGAGCGCTGCTGCTGCGCCCGAGTTGAACATACGCATGAGGTCATCAGCGAGCGACAAGTAGAAGCGGCTCTCGCCGGGATCACCCTGACGGCCGGAACGACCGCGGAGCTGATTGTCAATACGGCGTGATTCGTGGCGCTCGGTACCGAGAACGTAGAGGCCGCCGACTGCGATGACCTTCTCTGCCTCTTCAGCGACAGCTGTCTTCACCGCGGAGAAGACGTCGTCCCACGCTTCTTCGTATGCTTCAGGATCTTCGTCAGTCGAGAACCCGCGTGCGGTCATCTCCTGGACTGCGAGGAACTCAGCGTTACCGCCGAGCATGATGTCAGTACCGCGACCTGCCATGTTGGTGGCAACGGTGACGCCGCCGAGTCGACCTGCCTGCGCAATGATCGATGCCTCACGAGCGTGGTTCTTTGCGTTCAGGACCTCATGGCGTACGCCTGCCTTTGCAAGCAGACGCGAGATGTATTCACTCTTCTCGACGCTGGTGGTACCAACGAGAACGGGCTGGCCTTCCTTGTGACGTTCCGCAATGTCAGCGACTGCGGCAGCGTACTTTGCCTCTTCAGACTTGAAGACGAAGTCAGGCTGGTCCTTGCGCTGCATCGTGCGGTTGGTCGGGATGGGAACAACGCCGAGCTTGTAGGTCGACATGAACTCGCCGGCCTCGGTCTCTGCGGTACCGGTCATGCCCGAGATCTTCTCGTACAGGCGGAAGTAGTTCTGCAGGGTCACGGTGGCGAGCATCTGGTTCTCAGCCTTGACCTGCACGCCTTCCTTCGCCTCGATGGCCTGGTGCATGCCCTCGTTGTATCGGCGACCGGCGAGGATACGACCGGTGTGCTCGTCAACGATAAGGACCTCGCCGTTCAGAACGACGTAGTCCTTGTCGCGGGTGAAGAGCGCGCGCGCCTTGATCGAGTTGTTGAGGAACGAGATCAGCGGGGTGTTCACCGATTCGTACAGGTTGGTAATACCGAGGTAGTCCTCAACCTTTTCAATGCCGGGCTCGAGCACACCAACGGTACGCTTCTTCTCGTCGACCTCGTAGTCAACCCCAGGCTCGAGAGTCTTCACGATGCGCGCAAACTCAGCGAACCAACGGTTGCCCTCACCTGACGAGGGACCCGAGATGATGAGGGGCGTACGCGCCTCATCAATCAGAATCGAGTCGACCTCATCGATGATGACGAAGTTGTGGCCGCGCTGCACGCGCTCACCAGCGGTGTTCGCCATGTTGTCGCGCAGGTAGTCGAAGCCGAACTCGTTGTTCGTGCCGTAGGTGATGTCTGCGTTGTACTGTTCACGACGCTCTGCCGGGTCCTGGCCTGCAATGATGCAGCCGGTGGTCATGCCAAGCGCACGGAATACGCGCCCCATGAGATCACTCTGGTACGTCGCGAGGTAGTCATTGACGGTGATGATGTGCACGCCCTTGCCCGTGAGAGCGTTGAGGTAGGCAGGCAGGGTCGCGACGAGGGTCTTACCCTCACCGGTCTTCATCTCCGAGATGTTGCCAAGATGCAGGTTCGCACCACCGATGAGCTGCACATCGAAGTGGCGCAGGCCGAGCGTGCGGCGGGCAGCCTCACGAACAACTGCGAACGCCTCGGGAAGCAGGTCGTCAAGGGTCGCGCCAGCCTCAAGGCGGGCACGGAACTCGGCCGTTTCGCTCTTCAGTTCCTCATCGGTGAGTTCCTGAATGCCGGATTCGAGATCGTTGATGAGCTTGGCCTGACGCTGAAGCTTCTTCAGCACACGACCTTCGCCCATCCGAAGCATCTTCTCGAAAACTGTCGCCACGTGTGTCTCCTGTACGGTAATAGCGATGATCCGCCTTTACACGGCACCGTCGTTGCCAAAATGTGACAACTCATCTCAGCTTAGCAACCAGGGGCGTTGCAAGCAGCTGAGAAAGCTGTACTGATCCTTCAGATTTCCACGACACTTTTGTCTGCGGCCCTGAACAGGGCGAGCGGGGTGGCGGATCATTGATCCACCACCCCGCTCGGTTCCTACCTGATCTGGTTACTCTTCTTCACTGAGCGCGATCACGCCGTAGTTCCAACCCTTGCGGCGGTACACCACGGAAGGCTTACCCGAAACCTCTTCAATGAAGAGGAAGAAGTCGTGACCGACGAGTTCCATCTGATCGACCGCGGCATCAACCGACAGCTTCTCAGCAGGGAACTCCTTCGAACGGATAACGACGGGCGTGTATGCCTCTTCTTCATCAGTTGCAACGACAGGGACTGTGCCAGTGGCAACTGCGTCGATTACCTCAGCCGGTGCGGGGGTGACGCCAACGCCTGCAAAGTCTGCTGCGGCTGCGTCACCGAGCGAAAGACGGCCGCGGCCACGACGGTCAGTCTGGCGGTCCTTCAGGCGACGGATACGCTCGAGCACCTTCGCGTAGGCGATGTCGAATGCCGAGTACTTGTCGCCACCGGTAGCTTCAGAACGAATGACTGGGCCGGGGCCAACGAGCGTTACCTCGACGCGGTCGCCCTGCTTGGGACTACGGTCGCTGAGCCGTGAAACAGTGACTTCAAACGCCTGCGCTTTCGGAAGCAGACCGGCAACCTTCTCCGATTTCGAGTTCACATACTCCTCGAAACGATCGGTAACGCCAACGTTCTTTCCTCGGATGTGCACGTCCATGGTGACCTCCTGTGATAGCTCAGGCGGGTGCCTCGGTTTGACGCACCGTAACGCCTTACCCGAACCTTACTCGGTTCACTTTGAGTTAATCCAGCCCTAATTTTCGACACTGTCGGTTCTCTCAGCTCGGCACATAGCTAAAACACAAGTCACCTGTGCGCCAACGCCAATTAACGCCTCAGCAGCGGCGGAAATTGTGGCGCCAGTCGTCACAATGTCGTCGATGAGGATGACCTGACGGCCACGTAGTATTCGCTCGCAGCGAGCAGGAACTCGTACACGCCGCGCGTTTCGTATGCGGTCCTGCGAGCGCAGACCCACCTGCCCGGTGCGACCGCGTGTAGTGACGAGTCCGCGGTAGATGAGTGCGCGCGAGGCTTCGCGTGCGAGGTCATTGTCTGCCCAATTTGCCCGTTTCACCCGACGCAGTGCGCGCTGTGCAAGCACGGTCATGTGGGCGTAGCCACGGCTGCGCACACGCGCCCGCCGGGAGGGTACAGGCACGATGAGGGGCGCCGTTGGAGCTCCCGACCCTGAGTGCTGCGCCGCTGCCGCGGAAACCGCCAACGCTTCCGCAAGGCCACCTGCGAGTCGGTCACCGAGTGCGCGGTGCAGCCCAAACTCGCCACCGTGTTTGAACCGCACAAGCAGATCGCGCACGACTCCCGAATACTCACCGCACGACAGTGTGAGCCACCGCCCGCCAACCTCGCTTCTGCCGACCGTGCAGGTGCGCACCTCTCGGGCACACGGACCACAGAGGTCGCGATCCGCGCGCCCGCACCCGGCGCACTGCGTCGGCCACACTACTGCGAGCAGGTCGAGCGCGAGCTCGCGCATGAACACAAGAAATCGGGCAGGTTCAGTCATGCACCGATTGTCGGGCGATGTATGACTGAACCGCACCCCGGAAAATCAGGAACGTGGATAAGTGTCTGAGCGAGTGAGTTACTGGAGCACTTCGATGATTTCGGCGGTCTCGAGAAGACGACCAGTCACACGAGGGCCTTCGAGCAGCAGACCGTCGCTGTCAGCGATCAGCTCACCGACGACTCCGGAAAGATCTTCGAGTCGCTCGGCCTCGATTGCGAGGAGCCAGGGGAAGTCACCGAGGCCGTATCCGGCGAACTGATGCACCACGATATCGCCGTCGAGTGTCTCGAAGTCTTCGGCGTCACCATCGTCACCCTGTTCGTCGATATCGTCTGGGAAAAGCAGCGCATCGTCCTCGTCGAAGCCAGGAAGATCAAGGAACTCGGCGAACGCGGCGAAATCCAAGAGACCTGGCGATGCCGGCGAAACTGAGAGCCACTGCAGCGGTTCGCTGTCGAAGGCTGCCGGCTCGTTTGCAAGCCCGACCGCGCTCCAGCTGCGGATGAGCGGACGGATGAGGCCGGTACGGCGGATCTGGCGCAGGCCCCACTGCAGGTCTTCGACCGCGGCGCCGTGCAACACGACCATGAGGTCAGCGTCATTACGCAACCCGCTCACGTCATACCAACCGCGCAGCGAGACGCCCTCGCTCACGAAGCTCGCAACCACATCATCTAGCTCGCGAACAGCACTGGCAACATCGCGCCCATCAAGCACCATCGGGTGCGTTGAGCTCAGACGGAAGGTTGCACACAAGACCGCCGAATGGCGCTCTTCGACATTGGCGTGGGCCGGGACACCTCGTGTTTCAGTCATGCCCTCATACTCCGCCGAAAGTTGAGTCCTGGCAAGACCCCACAATCAACGGGTATGAGAACTCTGTGTGACTAGCCGCGTGTAGCGAGGGCCAGCACGTCGGTTTCGACGCGCTGCCAACCCCCGCCCTGCGGTGCAAAGACAAAGCCAGCAGTGCTGCGCACGCGGATCTGTGCACGGCCACCGCTGCCAGACACCTGAATACCGTCTGACACGCTGCTCTGCTCGTACGAGAAGACACCAACGCCGCCAACTGTGACCTTCGAGGTCGAACTGCCGGTGCCGGTAAGGGTCACGAAACGGGTGTTATCGATCCAGTCCAGGTCGATCGGTGTGCCCGTTGCCCACATCTCTTCGACGCCGTCCTCAGCGATTCCGATGGGCTTGCCATCTTTATCGCGCGTGACACCAGCGACGAGGACGACACTGTTTGGCCCGTCTTCAACGAGCGCCGCAATGAGATTGCCGCCGGGCGCGACCCGAACCGCAGCAACCTCACCCTCGGCAGACCACGGCAGACGAATGTCGCTCTGCTCCCCCGTGTCTGCGGTGAGACGCGCGAGCCCGGGGGCGTCAGCCGCAACCGTCCACACCCAGCCCCAGTCGTCGATGCTCGGCTCGAGCAGTTGTGCACGGCTGTCGACAGGAATCGTTTCTGCCTGCGTCACGAGGCTGACTCCACCTCGATGGCGCACTGCGGCAAGTGCGTCATTCTTGCCGAGCGAGACAGCATCGGGTTCGAGTTCGGTGATGGCCGAGCTGAGGTTTGCCATGGGGTGTATGACCCCATTCGAGATCGGGCCAAAGCCGTCCTCGCGCGCGCCAATGAGTTGACGACCGCGTGCCTCAGGTTTCGACTGCTGATCTGTCTCTTGATCTTCAGCGATGACGACGCCATCAATCGAGAGTCGCACCCCTGAGCAGCCTGGCACGGCTTGGAGACTCGCGAGGAGTTGGTCGAGCATCTTGCGCTCGTCTGCGTGGGTAGGCGGCATGAAACCGGTGAGGTCAACCTGAGCAATGCCATCAATAACCACGACGGTATCGCCGCGCACCTCGGTGCCAGCGGGGAAAGCGCTCTCGACCTGGGTGACGAAGAGACTGCTCGGCCCCTCGAGTAGTTCGGTCACAATTTCTGTGGGCAACGCTGCGCGGTTGAGGAACCACCGCGTCTCTGGTGTGAGCTGCCCGTTACGGTCGACGAAATACAGCTGATGTGCCGACCAGATCGAGGAGAAGTTCGCGCGGTCGACGATGATGCCCGCGGGCGCTGACGCGATCCGCCACTCATTGCCCACCATTTCGAATTCGAAGCGCATGTCGACACTCGGGCCAGGGTGCGCGGGAGTCATCGTGCCTGACTCGTCAATCTCGGCGGATTGCGAAACCGACAGGAGTCCGGTGTCATCAGCTCCCTTGCGGAACGGACGCGTGCCCTCATCGACGATGACTCCGGCGTACGGATCCCACTGTTGGGCATAGTCAGGCGTCAGGAATTCCCGCGCGACCGCATAGTCGTCAGTGCTCGATGTTGCAGCCAACACAAAGCCGCGCACGAGGTTTTCCTGGCTCGACCCAACGAGTGGGCCAGACGGGTTGAATTGCACTTGCTGCTCGCCCTGCGCGAGGTCGGCAAGCCCAACCTCGACGGGGCCGTGGGCGGGAATCGCTGCACACCCGGCGAGCAACCCGAAGCCGAGTGTGAGCGCAATCGCCGGTCCAACGCGGCGCGACCGACGCGCAGAGGTCACGGGTGTAACCGACACCATCGGCAGTACCGATTTGCTGAGTCGACGTTGGCGGATCATGCGCGCTCCTCCTTCGACGTTCCCGTTACGCGGCGCAGTTTACGCTTGAGCCAGTTACCGGTGACCTGCACGGTGCCCTCCGCTGCTGCGTCCTCCGGCACGAGGGGCAAGGGCGAGACGCCAACAGCCTTTCGGGTTGAGCGCGGCAGGGTGAGGCGGAAGTTTGAGCCTTCTCCTGGTGCTGACCAGGCTTCGAGCGATCCCTGATGCGCAGTCGCGTCTTCCAACGCAATTGCGAGACCGAGGCCCGTTCCACCGAGGGTGCGCTTGCGCGAGGGATCCGCGCGCCAGAATCGGTCAAACACGTGTTCAAGCGCGTCAGACGTCATACCGACGCCCCAGTCACGCACCGAGACCGCGACTGCGCTCTCGTTCGAATCGATCGTGATGACGACGGGCTTGCCCTCGCCATGTTCGATCGCGTTCCCGACCAGGTTCGAGATGATACGGCGGATACGTCGCGCATCAACCTCGATCGGCGTGTAGCCTCCGATCGGGCGCACTTCAATGAGGCTCGATGACAGCGGGCGCAGCTGGTCAGCGATCTCTTCCACGAGTGGGACGATCTTGGTCGACTCACGTTCGAGCGTCACGTGACCTGCGTCGTACCGCGAGATCTCAAGCAGGTCTGCGAGCAAAGATTCGAAACGCACGAGCTGCGTTTCCATTACTTCGACTGCGCGCTGTTGCGATGGATCGAAACTCTCGCGCTGCGCCTGGAGCACGGCACTCGCGAGGCGGATCGTCGTGAGCGGCGTCCGCAACTCATGCGAGACGTCAGACACGAACCGCTGCTGCATCGCAGACAGCTCATCGAGTTCGCGAATACGCGCCTGGATCGTGTCTGCCATCTCGTTGAAGCGCGTCGAGAGCTGATCAAAGTAGTAGTCGTTCTGCCGCGGCATACGCGCGGAAATGTCACCGCTTGCAACGCGCTTACTCGCCTCGGCAGCCGAGCGGATCGGGCGGAACACGATCCGGCTCATCGTCCACACCAGTGCACCAATCAGCAGCATCATGCCGACAGCGGCAAGCAAGAACGTACGCTGCACGAATGCGAGCGTCTCCTGCGTATTAGAGAGGTCGTACCCGATGTATAGGTCGTAGGTTCCCGCGCCAGCGGGGAACACCAGTGTCGAAGCGACTACCAGACCGGGTGACTGCGTCCCGTCCTGATTGATGAACGTCACGGGCTGCAAATATTGCGGATCGTTCCCGTCGCTCAACGCCTCCGCGAGCTCGGGCGTAACCGCGTCCATCAGCGCAGAGTTCGTATTGAACTCCTGCGGTGCTTCAAGGAACGGAGCCTGGCCAGGTTGCCGGCGCACGTAAATCATCTGGCTGGCCGAAGTGTCTTGCACCGTTCGGCGCACCGACGCTGAGAGGGTGGAGAGACCGCCGCGATCCGCCGCATCGTATGCATCGATGAAACGCTGCGCCGCAAGCGTCGCTCGTGCGGCATCTTCGAGCGACTGACTTTTGCGAGAGCTGTACAGGTCGGTGCTGATACTCGCGAGCAAGATTGCGCCAGTGACAACAACGATGAGGCCGGTAAGCACACCCGTCGTTGCCATGGTGCGCACCATGAGCGAGTGACGCCACAGGCGACGTAACGGACCAAGCACCGGGTCGACCAAGCGAATGAATCGCAGTCGTGCGCGCCGCAGCGCAAGGCTGAAGCGCGACCGCTTCCCGGAGCTAGCCACGAGTGAGCCTTACTGGAAGCGTGCGCCGGCGCGGTAGCCGACGCCACGAACCGTCGTCACAATGACGGGACGGTCAGGATCAGGCTCAATCTTCGCGCGCAGGCGCTGCACGTGCACGTTCACGAGACGGGTGTCTGCCTTGTACTGGTAACCCCACACGCGCTCAAGCAGTACCTCGCGGGTGAACACCTGCTGGGGCGTGCGCGCGAGGATCACGAGCAGATCAAATTCGAGGGGCGTCAGCGAGATCACCTGGTCACCACGGCGCACTTCGTGGCCAGTAACATCGATCTCGAGATCACCGATGTGCAAACGCTCACCAACGGTCGCCGGCATCTCGCGCAGGCGAGCCTTGATACGCGCGACGAGCTCGGCCGGGTTGAACGGCTTCACGACGTAATCGTCAGCACCTGCTTCGAGGCCGCGCACCACATCACGTGTGTCAGTGCGCGCAGTCAGCATGATGACCGGAACGCCCGACTCTTCACGAATCACCTCGCAGACCTCAATGCCGTCCATGCCTGGCAGCATCAGGTCGAGGAGTACGAGGTCGGGGCGAACCTTGCGGAACACCTCAACAGCCTCAGTGCCGTCAAAGGCGTGCTCGATTGCGAAGCCCTCGCCCTGAAGCACCATGGTGAGCATTTCAGAGAGGGCCCGGTCGTCGTCAACCACCAGGATCCGTGCAGTCATGTCACCATTATGCCTGTCACCGGGCGCGGATCGGGACAACCTGTTAGAAGTGTTCAAATCGCCCGGGCAAGAGTTCCCATGGTTCTCGCCCAAGGTACTCACACACGGCCCGATACACGCAGTGCTCGACGAAGTACCTGCGGTGTTCTTCATCATCGACGTGAAGGCCACGGGCACGCTGAATCGGCATGCGATACAACACGATCGTGCGCTCTGCACGGTTCACGTTGTAGAACAGCGGCATTTGGCTTTCGTCATTGCCGCGCACCTCGGGGTAGGGCGCTGTCTGGAAACCAATCTGCACGTTCTGGAGCTCGTCGGAGAACTCTGCCTGCAGGTAGTCAACGACCGCCCGCGCCCAGCGCTCAAACTTCGTCACCCGGTTGCCGGGGTCCATGATCGACGGCCCGGCCATCGACGACCGTATCGGCCGCCGATCATGCCGACGCGCGACGCCGCGCGACAATCGATCCCGATGACTCATACTTGCAATTCTAGGACGTGAAGATGAGCGCGGATCACCGCAGGTACACCGTCAGCTCTCCATCGCGGTCGATCTCGGGCACGATCGGGTAGCCGGCCATACGGTTGTCACCGACCACTCGTACCGCGGCGTACACGGGAGCATTGGTCGAGAGCACGGATGCGCCGCTGAGCGCGATGGGCACCGCGGCACCTGCCGGAACCTTGACGTTTGCGGTCGCGCCACCAGTTGCGCGCACACTCACCTCAGCGGTCGTTGTGCCGGGGTTTGTGACCACGAGCTGGCCACCCTTAACCACGGGTACCGCGACCTCAGAGTCAGCATTGATAACGGGTGCGGCCGAGAACCATTCATAGTCCTGGCTGCCAAGCATGCGCGCCGCCGCACGAGCCGCAGAGTAAACGGGAACGTCTGCTTCGACGATGACTGCGTTTGCCTGCTTCGGCCACTTGGCGACGACAAGATCACCAACGGTGTCTGCTGCAAGATTGATCGTGCCGAGCTCGGTGATCGAACCCGCTGCATCAACAGCACGCACACGCGCGACACCCTCAGCACCATCAGCTGCGATCACGCGCACGGTGACGGGGACCTCATCGCCGTCGCCTGCATCGCTCGCACGGTTCTCACGCCCGGACACATCGCGGTGCATGACCGCAGGGATGACCGAGGTCATTGCGGGACGCAGCTGGCGGGTGCCGGAAGAAATCGCGAACGGCGTGAGGTTGACGATGTGGGCAACCCCGAGCGATGCGGTGACTGGCGCGCCTGTGCTCGTCACCTGGACCGCAAGACGTTCACGATCGGGAGCGAAGCCGTTGAGAGACACCGTCTGCTGACCACCTGCCGGAACAATGACGCCAGCCGACTCGGAAGCATCGATCCGCCCGTTTTCATCGAACACCGCGAGGTGCACGGTCGCAATCACGTCAGAGGGATTACCAATGGTGACGGTCGTTGAGACACCGAGTGTTGAAGATCCGCCGATGAGCCACAGGCTGTTCGCCGGAGAGACGCAGGTTGAGGCCGCTGCTCCGGCAATGGTCGCAGTCTTGACAGCCGTGTACTGAGCGGCGCCCATCGTCTCGCCTGTCGCACCGGTAAAGGTTTTGCCACCGTCTGTTGATCCGTTGTTCGGATGCAACGTCTGCTCCCCCGCGGTGACGCCGTCGGCAGCTGCAAACGCAACGTCAACCGTACCGACAGGAATCGAGACATCTGGCTGACTCGGGTCTGCGCCGAGCTCGCCAAATGGTCCGGCGCAGACAAGACGCTGCTCGCCGCCCTGCTGTGTATCGACAGTCAGAGCAAGCGGCGGTCGCTCCACCTGGAAGCTGTCGCCAGTTCCGAGAACAATCGCGGCGGTCGCTGCGATACCTGTGATGACCAAACCTGTGGCAGCGCGCACGCTACCCCGAACAATGCTGGTGCGGCCGCTCATGAGCGTGCCTCCTTGGTGTCGGTATCGGTTGCTTCGGGCGCTGCTGGAGCTTCGGGCACCAAGGGAATCTCAGGGGCAGCGGGTGCTTCAATCGCCTCGGATGTTCCCCTCGGCTCAGATGCTTCAGCCGCCTCAGGTACTTCCGCCGCCTCAGGTGCCTCCGCCACCTCAGACGCGTCAGGAACCAGGGGTGCTTCAGGCGTTCCAGGCTCGACGCCTGCCTCACCGCCGGCAGCAACCGCTGCTCCATTCTTGGGCTTCTTGGGCTTCTTCACCTTTTCAGGCTTCGGTTCTTTCGCGGGCTTTGCCGCCTTCGGCGGCTTCACCTTTGCGGGCTTAACGCGACGCTCAGGCTGCTCTACGACCTCACCGGTCGGGAGCGCAAGCATGAACATGCCGAGGAGCACGATGACCTGGATGACCCAGATCGTGTGACCGCTGAGGTTGGTGCCAGCGAGCACACGTGAGGTCGATCCTTCTTCTGCCTTCTGCACCACGTCATCAGCCACACGCCACAGCAGGCCCTGCTGGGTCGAACCAGCGCTGAGCAGCTCGACGTGCTGCTCAAAGATGCGCTGCATCTCTGCGTCTGCGCTTGCGTCGGGGCCGGGGGTCAGAAGCACGAAGCTCACGCCTGCGTCTTGCAGGCGCTGTTCAACGCTGGGGTCACCGATGGAGCCGAGCGCGCCGACGAGATCCGCGATCTCCTTGTCTTGCGCAGTCGGTTGCTTACGGAAGTCTGCTGTCCGCATTTGGTCCATGCGAGTGCCTGCACCGACGAGCACCTCGGCGCGCACCGCGTGGTCGCCCGTCGCGGTGAGAACGAGGGTGCGCGTTGTGGTGTTGCCAGCGCCAGCAGCCTGCACGATGGCGGGAGTCTGCTGGTGCTGCTCTGCGAGCGGAACCTTGCCCGAAGCAAGCGTCAGCGCCAGCGGGCCCACCGCGATGAGTGCGCCAATTACTGCAACCGAAATGACCGCGGGAGCGGCGCGCCCAATGAGTTCGGCACCGAGGGCCGCGAGCGAGACGATTGCAAGCCAGTACAGCGCGAGACCCGATCCGGGCCACAGCGCGACGCCCGTGTCACCGATCGTCGTCAATACGAAGTTGCTCGACATAATCGCAATGAACATGCCGAGGCCGCCGAACAGTGCACTCAGCACGGTGACCGCGATGCGACCCGTGTAGAGGCCGAGCAGGGCGAGGAGGGCGAGCGGGAGCATGAGGATGCCGACCAGCAAGGTCGCAGGTGCGCCACCCAGGCCGATGGCTTCGAAGATCTTGCCCCAGCCCTCAAGGCCAAACTCGGGGAAGCCGAGCAGCAAATGCCAGGTGTTGCCAGGTTCGAAGGGCGACACGGCGCCGGGATCCATGAAGATGTTTAGGGGCGATCCGCTCCACAGGGCGTGGATGATCTTCGGCGCGAACAGCACCGCGGGTGCGATCGCGACAGTGAGCACGCGAGCCATGCCACGCACGCTGCTGAAGAGACCGATGACCAGGAATACGAGCGCGACCGGGAGCAGCACGGGGGCGCAGGCGAGCGCGACTGCAGCGAGCAGCGATGCGGTGCCGGCCCAGCTCCAAGACTCGCGGCAGCGGGTCGCAGCGAGCAGCAGCCACGGCAACACGATCGCGAGAATGAGAGTTGTGAGGCGACCGGCAGCGATGGAGCCGAGCAGCACCGGGCTCAGGCCGAAGCCAAGCGCCGTAATTGCGCGACCGGCGCGCGACTCGGTGAGCTGTGCAGCCCAGGTCCAAGCACCCATGGCCGAAAGCGGGATCGCGATGACCACCAGAATGACGAGGGCGTGCGACGGGTTCCAGAACGTGAGCGAGCCGAGTACCGCAAGCACCCATGTGAACGGGTCAGCAGGAACTCCATCGATCATGCGGGTGTTGTGCCACAACTCAGCAAAGCCACTGAGCGGCGCCATTCCGCCGCCGATGAGACTCGTGTTCGGAATCGCCCACCACGTCATACCGATTGCGAGCACGAACGCCGCGATGAGCACGGCAAGGCCACCGGTCGAGATGAAATGAATCTCGCGCTTCTGACGCCCCTGCGCAGCAAGGATCGCCTCACGGTCGATCATGCGCGCGGTGCGAACGTACTTCTGGTCAACTCGCAATTGGCGGATCGCGGGCCAGCCCACGTGAGAGGCTTCCTTCACGCGTTTCCGTGACTGCAAGAGCATCTTGGGGCGCAAGAACACCGACCATGCCGAAAGGAACTCGGCAAACATGTTGCCCGGCTGCTCTCGGATGAGCGCCCACGCGACGCGCGCAATAGACAGGAACGGCAGGCCGATCCACATCAGCGCCGCGAGATACGCGGGTGCGTACGCGATGCGGCGTTGCAAGTGCGAGGTGCGTGCCTGGCGGTGCGCCTGGCGCAGCACCGAGCGGCTGCGGTCGATGCGCGGGCCTGCGACACCACTGCGTGCGAAGCGGACACGCGATTCTGCGGCAACCTCAACGCGGTAACCCGCGAGTCGGGTGCGCACCGAAAAATCGAGGCCGTCATCGTACGTCGAATACGCCGGGTCGAAGCCACCGAGCTGTTCCCAGACATCGGCGCGAACGAGCATGCCGACCGGGCCAACGCCCATGACATCTTGCATGTGGTCGTACTGCTGCTGGTCGAGTTCTTGGCGGCGCAACAGCCAGCGTGAACCACGCTTCGTCAGGCTCTGGCCAAGTTCGATGATTCGCTCGGGGTGATCCCAGTCAACGAGTTTGGGGCCTGCGACGACGACCGAGGGTGCGACTTCGACACGGGCAAGAATATGGTCGAGCGCCTCTGGCTCAGGACACGCATCTTCACTGAGTAACCAGAACCAGTCAGTCTCGTCGCTTGAAGCGGCCTGGGACTGCGGTCGGTTCTCAACGCCCTGCGCAACTGCGCGGCCGAAGGACACCTTTGAGGGCAGCGCGACAATCGCGTCTACCCCAGCCTCGCGGAGCTGATTGTCCACGCGAGTGCCGCCACCGTTGTTTACCGCGACAAGGGTCGCCGGCACACGGGTCTGCGACCTAATCCCAGAAACTGTTTCGTTGAGCCATTCTCCACCCTGGTTGGCGACGAGAACGACGGTCACTTTGCTGCGCATATGGCGGCCAGTTTAGGCCGCTACACCTGCGGAAAGCTGGAGGCGTGCCGCAATCTGTCGATCAGCAAGATCGACGAAATGGACAGGCGGGTGCCCCCGGGAGATCGGTGGGCGCAGATCCGCTTCTATTAGATGGCTTCGCGACGCAGCTTGCGACGCTCGCGCTCTGAAAGTCCACCCCAGATGCCGAAGCGCTCATCGTTCTCGAGAGCGTATTCGAGGCACTCAGCGCGCACCTCGCAGCTCTCGCAGATGCGCTTCGCTTCACGGGTGGATCCGCCCTTTTCAGGGAAGAAAGCTTCAGGGTCGGTCTGGGCACAGAGCGCGTCACCCTGCCAAGCAAGAACTTCGTCTTCCTGGCGGATGCCCGGCATACCGAGCAGAACCGGATCTACGTACCAATCACCCGGGATGTGAGCGCGCGCTGGTGTCGTCATCTGTACATCTCCTCCGGGTAAAACTTATTTCCGATCCACGTCATCGTGGGTCGTCAATAATTACACCGTTGTGATTCAGATAAGTCAAGTCCGAAAGTGTAAACCGTGGTTCGCGAATTCTTAGGCTTTGCGAGGCTGCGTGTCGTCAATATGCGCCATAGAATGACAGACATGTCTGAATTTCTGCGCGTTGCATCGGTAAACGTCAACGGCATTCGTGCCGCTTTCCGTAAGGGCATGGGCGAGTGGCTCGACGCAAGTGGCGTCGACGTACTCGCGCTCCAGGAGGTACGTGCTCAGGACGAGCACCTGCAGGAATTCCTTGGTGAACGTGGTTGGCATTGGCTCCACGATCCGTGTGAAATCAAGGGTCGCGCGGGCGTTGCGATCGCAAGCCGGGTGCCTGCAACCGCTCACCGCATTGGCCTCGGTGCCGCCGATGAGCAGGAGACGATTCAGTCGTCAGGCCGCTGGATTGAGGCTGATTTCCCCCTCGGCGACACGACCATCACGGTCATTAGCAACTACACCCACTCAGGCGAGGTCGGTACCCCGCGTCAGGACGCAAAGTTCGCGTTCCTTGAGGCGATGGGTAAGCGTATGACCGAACTCGAGAATGAGTACCAGAACGTCGCAATCGTGGGCGACTTCAACGTTGGCCACCGCGAGTTCGACATCAAAAATTGGAAGGGCAACGTCAAGAAGTCGGGCTTCCTTCCTCAGGAACGCGCATTCTTCGACCGCTACTTCGGCGCGCGCGGCGAGACCGTCACCGGTGTTGACGGCTCAGAGGGTCCCGGCCTCGGCTGGGTCGATGTCGGACGCACCTTCGCCGGTGAGGTCGACGGCCCCTACACCTGGTGGTCAAACCGCGGGCAGGCATTCATCAACGACACCGGCTGGCGTATCGATTACCACGTCGTCACCCCCGAGCTCGCTGAACGAGTCGTCGACTACCGAGTCGACCGCTACCCCTCGTACGACGCCCGCTGGTCAGACCACGCGCCCGTCATCGCGGATTACCGCATCTAACGCGCACCGTCCTCCCGCGCCGCACGCAACAGTGTGGGGCGCGGATCGCGAATCGCATCGCACCAAACTTTCGCAGCCGAATACATCGAGCATTAAGAAGCAGTAATGACTGAACAGAACACCCCCGCAAAGCCCGTCATCTTCTCGGGCATGCAGCCCTCGAGCGACTCGCTCCAGCTCGGCAACTACATTGGAGCGCTCAGCCAGTGGACCCAGATGCAGGAGGACTACGACGCATTCTTCTGCGTGGTGAACCTGCACGCAATCACCGTTCCGCAGGATCCTAAGGAGCTCGCAGCTCGTACCCGTCGCACCGCAGCGCAGTACATCGCAGCTGGCATCGACCCCGCGAAGTCGACCCTGTTCGTGCAGTCGCACGTTTCGGCACACGCTGAGCTGGCATGGCTCCTCAATACCCTCACCGGTTTCGGTGAGGCGAGCCGCATGACCCAGTTCAAGGACAAGACGCAGAAGAAGGGCATCGAGGCGTCGTCGGTTGGCCTCTTCACCTACCCGATCCTCATGGCGTCTGACATTCTCCTCTACCAGGCGAACGCTGTTCCCGTCGGTGAAGACCAGCGCCAGCACGTCGAGCTCACCCGTGATCTCGCGCAGCGCTTCAACTCGCGCTTCGGCGATACCTTCGTCGTGCCCGAGGCAGTCATCCCGAAGGGCTCGGCAAAGATCTACGATCTGCAGAACCCGACCGCGAAGATGTCCAAGTCTGCCGAGACCGAGGCCGGCCTCATCAAGGTGCTCGACCCGTCGAACGTGACGACCAAGAAGATCATGCGCGCCGTCACCGACGACGAGGCTGAGATTCGTTTCGACCGCGAGGCAAAGCCTGGCGTCTCGAACCTGCTCACCATCTTCTCGGTACTCGGTAACCGCACTATCGAGTCGCTTGAGGAAGAGTTCGCTGGCCTCGGCTACGGCCACCTGAAGAAGGCAGTCGCAGAGGTCGTCGAGGCTGAGCTCGCTCCCGTGCGTGCGCGCACCGAAGAGCTGCTCGCTGACCCCGCTGAGCTCGATCGCCTCCTCGCAGGTGCGGCTGACCGCGCGAACGAGGTCGCACAGGCTTCGCTCAACCGCGCATACGACGCGATGGGCATCCTGCGCCGTTAAGATCGGCAGCTGGCCAAAGGGTGGTGCGCGGGGTTACTCGCGCACCACTCTTTTTATTCCCGTGATCCGCCACTTTTTCTGCGTTCCGCTCCAGGCAGAAATTTCCCCGCTCCCAGGTGGCAGCTACTACAGTGGAAAGCGTGTTCCGGGGTTGGTGAGATTCCAAACCGGCGGTGAAAGTCCGCGAGCACTCGCATCCTGCGGGTGTTGAACCGGTGAAATTCCGGTGCCGACGGTAGTAGTTCGTAAGTGTGCGGGCTTAGTCCGGATGAGAGGAACGCAGCCCGTCGGCGACCCCGACGGCGTTCTGCGCACCCGGTCACGCTTGAGAAATGGCGGATTCGGATGATTGAGCAGACATCGCAACGCACTGTCGTTGATGCGATGCAGCGTGCGCTCACAATCGCAGCACGTGGCCCCGCCGAGAACGCAAACCCGCAGGTAGGATGCGTCTTCATCGACGCCGATGGCCGCATCATCGCTGAGGGCTGGCACGAGGGTGCGGGCACCCCGCACGCAGAGACATCAGCGCTCGCTCGCATTCCTGCCGAGTGGCGCGATCGCATGGCCGAGTTGACCGCTGTGGTCACGCTCGAGCCATGCAACCACACCGGCCGCACCGGCCCGTGCGCTGTGGCGCTCGCTGATGCCGGAGTTGGCGCGGTCGTATATGCGCTGAAAGATCCCGGGGAGACCGAGGGCGGCGGATCCGCAACGTTGCGAGCAGCCGGCATCAGCGTGACCGGCGGTGTCCTCGCCGCTGAGTCGCAGGCATTGCTGCGCGGCTGGCTCGCCCGCCAGGGGGCAGCTGCGGCGAGCGCGCAGGCAGCGTCGCATGGCGAGGAGTCGGCGGCTGCGGCCGCGATCCGCACCCCGCGTGTGATGGTGAAGTGGGCGCAGACCCTCGACGGTCGTGCCGCGGCGGCTGACGGTTCGAGTCAGTGGATCACGGGCGCGGAGGCGCGCGCTGATGTGCACGTTCGGCGGGCGCAGGCTGACGCAATTCTCGTGGGTACAGGAACGTTACTCGCTGATGATCCGTCGCTGACGGCGCGCGCCGCTGATGGTTCGTTGCTGGTTCCTGCCGCTGAGCAGCCAATTCCGGTTGTGCTTGGGCGGCGCGAGATTCCGGCTGGGGCGAAGATCTTGGATCATCCGGCGCTTGTTGGACACGGTCTTGCGGCACCGATCCGCCTCACTGGCGAAGACCTCGCGGCTGACTTCGCGGAGCTTGCAGCGCGCGGCATCACCTCGGTCTTTGTCGAGGGCGGCCCCAAGGTTGCGAGCGCGATCATCGCGGCCGGGCTCGCAGACGAGGTGCTCGTCTATGTCGCTCTCGCGCTACTCGGCGGCGAAAAGCTCGCGGTCGGCGACCTCGGTATCACGTCGATGGCAGGCATCGTTCGCCTCAACCGCCCCCAGATTTCACAGCTTGGCGATGACCTCCTCGTCACCGCCGCGCTGACCACCAACACAGAGGAGAACTGATCATGTTCACCGGACTCATTGAGGAAATCGGCGAGATCGTCGACATCTCCCCCGTGGGTGACTCGCTGCGCCTCACCATCGCTGGCCCGCTCGTCACCTCGGATGCCACCCACGGCGCATCCATCTGCGTCTCGGGCGTCTGCCTCACCGTCATCGAACAGGGTGCCACCGCGGATGGCCGCGGCACATTCACCGCAGATGTGATGGCGCAGTCGATCCGCATGTCGGCGCTCGGCGACCTCACGGTCGGCAGCCGCGTGAACCTCGAGCGTGCAGCCCGCCTCGATACCCGCCTCGGCGGACACATCGTGCAGGGCCACGTCGACGGCACTGCCACGCTCCTCTCGATTACGCCAGAAGACAACTGGAAGACGTACCGTTTCGCGAGTGGCGCTGAGCTCGCTCCGCTGCTTGTGGACAAGGGTTCCGTGACGCTTTCGGGAACGTCACTCACTGTCTCAAACATCTCGCCAGCAAGCGACGCGGATCAATGGTTTGAGGTTTCGCTCATTCCTGAGACGCTTGTAGCAACCATTCTTGGCGCGCTCACTCCCGGTGACCGCGTCAACGTCGAAACTGACATCATCGCCCGCCACGTCGCGCGCATGCTCCAGTTCGACCGCCCGGTCCACGAACTTCCCTCTTCCATCACCACCAACGAAGGATCCCTCTCATGAGCATCCCTGGTATCTCCACCATCGAAGAAGCGATTGCAGCGATCAAGGACGGCCGCCCCGTCATCGTCGCTGACAACGAGAACCGTGAGAACGAGGGCGATGTCATCCTCTCGGCTGAGCTGGCGACCCCCGAGTGGATCGCGTGGACCGTGCGTTGGTCGTCGGGTTTGCTCTGCGCGCCGATGTCGAATGAGATCGCGAACCAGCTCGACCTCCCCATGATGGTGGAGCGCAATGAAGACGTGCGCAGCACCGCGTACACCGTTACCGTCGATGCGGCTGAGGGCGTCACCACCGGCATCAGCGCGAGTGACCGCGCGCACACCCTGCGCACCCTCGCGAACCCCGACTCGTCGCCGACGAGCGTGAACCGACCCGGCCACGTGCTTCCGTTGCGCGCAGTTGACGGTGGCGTGCGCGTGCGCGATGGCCACACCGAGGCCGGCGTCGAGCTCATGCGCCTCGCTGGTCTGCGCGAGGTCGCAGTGATCGCCGAGATCGTCGCAGAAGACGGCGAGATGATGCGCCTGCCCGGCCTCGTGGAGCTTGGCAACCGCGAAGGCGTGCCGGTCATCACGATCGAACAGCTCATCGCGTACCTCAACGAGCACGACCCCGAGGGCTGCCCAGCCCCCGCAGATCGTCACAGCCGTCGCGTCAGCCGCCGCGCTGACACTCTGCTGCCGACGTCGCACGGTGACTTCCGCACTCTTGCGTACCGCGACCGTCGCACGGGCGTGGATCACCTCGCACTTGTCGCACTCAACGCCAAGGGTGAGCTCCCCGGCAAGGACGCGCTCGTACGCGTCCACTCGGAATGCATCACCGGTGAAGCCTTCGGCTCGCTGAAGTGTGAGTGCGGCCCGCAGCTCGAAGCAGCAATGGATCGCGTGCACGAGGAAGGTGGCGTCGTCGTCTACCTGCGCGGCCAGGAAGGTCGTGGCATCGGCCTCGCGAACAAGCTGCGCGCGTACCAGCTGCAGGAGCAGGGCGTCGACACCCTCGACGCGAACGTGCGACTTGGCCTCCCTGCTGACGCACGCGACTACACCGCGGCCGCAGAGATCTTCGCTGATCTCGGGATCCCCTCGGTACGCCTGCTCACGAACAACCCCGACAAGGTCGCGCAGCTCGAGGAACACGGCATCGTCGTGTCAGAGCGCGTCCCCCTCGTCGTCGGTGTGAACGAAAAGAACATCGGCTACCTCAACGCGAAGCGTGACCGCATGGGTCACCAGCTTCCCGACTCGATCTAAGCCGCCGACCCGATTTCTAAGGAGTAATTATGAGTGGCGCAGGAGCACCTGACCTTCGTGTAGACGCAACCGGCCTCCGGGTCGCCGTCATCGCGGGCAGCTGGCACCAGGAGATCATGAACGATCTCATCAAGGGTGCGCACGAGACCATCATGGGCATGGGCGCGGATCACACCCTGTTCCGCGTGGGAGGCGCTTTCGAGTTGCCTCTCGCCGCGCAGGCTGCGCTCACCCCTGCTGAGCAGGGTGGCGGCGGCTTCGATGCAGTCGTGTGCCTCGGCATCATCATTCGTGGCGGTACCCCGCACTTCGATTTCGTCGCGAACGCTGTAACCGACGGTCTCACCCGCGTGCAGCTCGATACCGGCCGCCCGGTCGGCTTCGGCATCCTCACGACCGACAACGAGCAGCAGGCCATCGACCGCTCAGGCGCACCTGGCGCTCCCGAGTCGAAGGGCAAGGAGGCAGCTGAGGCGGCACTTCACCTCGCGGTGACCGCACGCCGCATCCGCACCGAGGGGCCGACAATGCGGCTCGTCCCTGGCACGCCCCAGGGCTAAGCTCGGTCACATGAATTCGAGAGCGCGCAACGTTGCACCGCACTGGCGAGCACTTGCCACCGCACTGGCCGCGGGTGCACTCACGGTAGCGTGCACGCTCTCACTCACGGCGTGCGCTGAGTCTGACTCAGTGCACGCCGCTGGCGTCTCTACAGCCGGTGCCGCCGCCGCTACCGCCGCTCCCGATCAGCTGCCGAAGGGAGCGACGCCCGACTACCAGCTCGGCGGCGCGTATACGCCGGCGACCGGGGTCGGCATTGTGGGGCGTGATCGTTCGGATCCGCCAGCCAAGGGCGTCTATTCCATTTGCTACGTGAACGGTTTCCAGACCCAACCTGGCGAGCTGGAGTCGTGGCCGAAGAGTCTGCTGTTGCAGCGCGGTGGCAAGCCGGTCTACGACCCGGCCTGGCCCGACGAAGTCATCCTCGACACTTCGACCGCGACAGCGCGCGCTGGGATCTTGAAGCGCGTGAAGCCGTGGATCGAGCAGTGCGCGAAAGACGGCTACGCCGCGGTCGAATTCGACAACCTCGACACATTTGAGCGCTCTCACGGGGCGCTCAAGCAGTCACACAACGCGGCACTCGCGAAGTCATTCGTACAGGTCGCGCACAAGGCCGGCCTCGCGGCAGGTCAGAAAAACGCGCCGGCCTATGCGGCCTCCTTGAAGAAGTCGGCCGGCTTCGACTTTGCCGTCGCCGAATCGTGCGGCGCATACAACGAGTGCGACTTCTACACGAAGGCCTACGGCTCGCAGGTGATCGACATTGAGTACCCGGAGGGACTCAGAGACGCAGGCGTCACCTTCGCGAAGGTCTGCAAGGCGCAGGGCACTCCCAAGTGGATGGTGCTGCGCGACCGCGATCTCACGACCCCCGGGTCGAAGGGGTATCGCTTCCAGAAGTGTCAGTGACGCCTCTGAGTTGAATCAGCTTTAGCGCTTCGGCTTCGGCTTCGGCACAAGGAACGCAGCGATCACGCCAATAAATGACACCACGGCGGCAGCTCCGAAGAGCGCCGAGAAGGTGCCCGTTCCCGGCGTTCCGACAGCTGTCAGACCCACGGTGGTGAGCACAAGCGTGGCGATCGGAGTGCCAAGCGCAGAGCCCACCGTGCGCAGCACGCCGTTCACTCCAAGCGCGGCGCCCAGACCAGCCGCGGGTACATTGCCGGCAATGAGTTCGGCGATAACAGCAAACCCAATCCCGTTCCCCAGGCCAATGAGGCTGAAGAACACTACGATGACCCACAGTGACTCGGGTCGAACCGCAACCCCCGCGCCGCCAACAAGCATTACCCCGAGTGCGAGTGCCGCAATTCCACGCCCGCTCATGCGGCCGAGAAGCCAGGGCGTGAGCCGCCCACCAAGGAAGACCAGAATTGCTCCTGGCAAGAGCGCGACACCGGTAGCGGTGACGCCGAGCCCGTGGCCGACGCCGTGCGCGGGCGACGCCTGCAACAGTACGGGCATTCCAACGTAAAACACGTACGGAATGAAGCCGAGGAAGACAGTCAGCAGGTTCGTGGCGGCGAGCGCCCGGTGTGTGACCAGGCGCGGATCCACCAGGGGCGCTGCGACACGACGCTCAACGAGCACGAGCGCGACCAGGCTAATGACGGCGACTACGGCCAACCCGAGGATGATAGGTGACCCCCAACCCCAGCTCGCTCCCTGTGATACCACGAGGAGAAGCGGCAGCAAGGTTGTCACCAGCAGCACGATGCCTGCCCAGTCGGGACGGGCATCTACTGCGGGCACAGTTGCACCTGGCACCTGCCAGATCACCAAGACGATGGAGAGCAGACCGAGTGCCCCGCCGACAATGAACAGCCAGGGCCAACTCAGGAAGTCAACCACTGCACCACCGACGACAAGTGCGAGCCCTGCCCCGAGCCCAAGCGTGCCTGACAGCCAGCCAATTGCGGTCGCCTGAGCACTTCCGACCAGCTGCAACCGCACAATCGCAACAGCGAGCGGGAATGATGCGGTGGCCGCACCCTGCAGCACTCGACCAGCAAGGAGCAGCGGCAACGTCGTGGCAATAGCCGCGAGGGCGGCACCCGCGACGAAGATCAGCATCGCCAGGATGAGGATGCGACGGTGTCCAAAGCGGTCTCCCAACGACCCGATGACCGGGGCAGCAATAGCACCGCTGAGCAGGTATGCCGTGAGAATCCATCCCGCGGTGGCGCTGTCGACCTGGAGTTCAGCGGCAAACACCGGAAGCGCAGGCACCAACAGCGTCTGCATCATTGAGAACGCGAGCACCGCCGACGCGAGCGCGAGGGTCAGGCCAGCGCGCGAAACTCGGGGCGCCGCAGATGGCACGAGTATCTGAGCAGTTTGCGTCGTCATTTTCACCTCTCAATTTCGGAACGGAATGTTACGTTCCGATTAGAAACAGTAACACCGAACTCGGTACTATGGAAACTATGACCGATGATGCCGGGACTCCACTCGCGGCCAAGCCCACCGCAGCCTCCGCACCATCAGAGACGCCAGCGGCCGCAACAGCGCCGCTCCGAGGTCGCGCACGTGAGGCCCGCGACAACGACCGCATCCTGCTGCAAGCAGCGCGTGAGGTCTTCGCCCAACGCGGCTGGCAAGCTCCCATGTCAGCGGTAGCCGAGCATGCAGGAATCGGCATCGCAAGCATCTACCGCAGGTTTCCCAGCAAGGACGACCTCGTACTGCGGCTGCGATCACTCGCCCTGTGCGAAGTGATCGAAGTCGCGCGGGCAAGCCTCACGGGTGTGGTCGCCACAGAGCCACTCACGCCCGGCCTCGCAAAAGCCGTCGAAGCCCATCAAGGTGTGAGCGCCGTGGCCCGCTTCCTTCGGCTCCACATCACCATGGCGACAGGTCCACTCACGGTCGGGTCTTGGCGCCAAGCGCTCACCTCACCCGAGATCGAGCAGAACACTGGCGAGTTGCGATCCGCACTCGATGCCCTCATTGCACACGACGCCGAGGCCGGGTACGTCCCCCAGAATTTCACCGCGGCCGACCTCATGCTCGGCGTCGTCCATTTGCGGCCAAATCTTCCGACCAGCATTGAGCGCGCCACTGAAATCCACACGCGCCATCTTGAGCTCTATCTGCTCGGTCTCGCAGCCACTGCTGCAACCCCATCCCTCGTAAGTGGTTTCGGAGCAACTTGGAACGAATGGCTCTCCTTCCACACCGTTGAAGACTCCGCGTAAGCACCCACTCCCCACGCACCAGCACGCAACTCGCATCTCGTTTCCGTCACGAGTGACGAAGGTGTGTCATTCTCGGGCTCGCACCCAGCGGTCTGGCGTAAAGTATTGGGGTGGCTGAAACATCTGATGTAACCGCTCCCGGGTCGACCAACGAATCACCGAACGCTTCGTCGAAGCGTTCGCGTCGAGGCGCATCGAGGCCCGGCCGCAGCGCTTCGTCGCAGCCGCGCGGACCGCGCGCTTCGTTCAAGGAGCTCATCCCCTATCTTTTCGAGCAGCGCAAGCTTCTCATTGTGGCGCTCGTACTCGGCATCGTCGCCGCGATCGCCTCTCTCGTACAGCCTCCGATGCTCGGCCTCATCATCAACAAGGTGCAGGCGGGCGAAGCCCTCGGTGGCCTTCTCGCCATCCTCACCGGCATCGTCGTTGTTGGCGCGATCCTCAGCGGCATCCAGCACTTCGTCCTGCAGCGCATGGGTGAGGGCGTGGTGCTCACGAGCCGCAAGCGCCTTATCGCGAAGATCATGAACCTGCCGATCTCGCAGTTCGATCAGCGTCGCACGGGCGATCTGGTCTCCCGCGTGGGCAGCGATACGACGCTGCTGCGCGCGGTCCTCACGCAGGGCCTTGTCGAGGCAATCAGCGGCCTCCTCGTCTTCGTGGGTGCGCTCATCGGCATGCTCGTCATCGATCCCGTGCTGTTCGGCATGACCTTCGCGGTCATCGTCGTCGCACTCATCACCGTTGTGCTGATTTCGGGCCAGATCCGCCCGGCTGTTGCCCGCTCGCAGGAGAAGGTCGGCGACCTCGCCGCCCAGGTTGATCGTTCGATTTCGTCGATCCGCACCATTCGTGCCGCCGGCGCGACCGAGCGCGAAGAAGCCGCAACCGTCAAGGACGCGACCGAGGCGTACACACTCGGCCTCAAGGTCGCGAAGATCTCGGCCTTCATCGTGCCGATCTCGTTCCTCGCGATGCAGCTCTCGTTCCTGATTGTGCTCGGTCTCGGCGGCTACCGTGTCGCGTCGGGTGCGATCTCGATCGCGCAGCTTGTCACGTTCATCATCTTCCTGTTCCTCATGGTTATGCCGCTCGGCCAGGCCTTCGGCGCGATCTCGGCGGTCAACCAGGCACTCGGTGCGCTCGGCCGTATCCAGGAGATCACGGCGCTCGAGACCGAGACTGAACGGGACGCGGATCGTTCACCCACTGGCCAAATCGTCCCGCTCGCGACCGTGAGCGATGACGCCGCTCCCGCGATCCGCTTCGAGGATGTCCACTTCAACTACCGCTCGGCAGCGCCCGAGCGCGCAGATGCCCGCGATCTCGTGCGCTCGTCGGGCCGCGGCGCCCGCCGCGACATGGAAGCGGCCCCGGCCACCATCGTTGAGACCCCGGTGCTGCACGGCGTCACCTTTGATGTCCCGCGCGGATCACGCGTCGCCCTGGTCGGCCCCTCGGGCGCCGGCAAGTCAACCATCCTTGGCCTCATCGAACGCTTCTACGACCCCGCAGCTGGCGCCGTCGCCCTGCACGGCGCAGACCTGCGCTTGCTCGACCGCCGCGAGCTGCGCTCGCAAATGGGCTACGTCGAACAGGATGCGCCAGTGCTCGCAGGCACCCTGCGCGACAACCTGCGTCTTGCGTCGCCCGACGCGTCCGACGCCGCGTGCGAGCGCGTGCTGCGCGCCGTCAACCTTGGCGGCCTGCTGGATCGCACGCAGGAGCAACTCGACCGCGGCACCGTGCCCGCGCTCTCGTCGGTGCTCGATCTGCCCGTCGGCGAGAACGGCATCATGCTCTCAGGTGGTGAGAAGCAGCGTCTCGCGATCGCGCGCGCACTGCTCACCGCTCCCCCGATTCTGCTGCTCGACGAGTCAACCGCGTCGCTTGACGGCGTGAACGAGCGACTCATGCGCGAGGCCCTCGACTCAGTCTCGACCGGTCGCACCCTCATCGTCATCGCGCACCGTCTCTCGACGGTCGTCGACTCAGACAAGATCATCGTGCTCGATGGCGGCAAGGTCGTCGGCGAGGGTACCCATGCTGAGCTCGTCGAGTCGACTCCGCTCTACCGCGAGCTCGCGCAGCACCAGCTGCTCGTGCCGAAGGACGAGGCGTAAGCTTCCGGCTACGTGAATGGGCGCCGCACAGGTTTTCTGTGCGGCGCCCATTCGTTTACGTGCTCGAGGGTGGCTACTTGATGGTGCGACCGATCCGCCACGAACCAAGCGCGGTGAACACGATCGCGATGATCGCAAGGCCCGCGATGGCCCACACCGGCTCGACTGCGCTGTCACCGATGTGGAGCGTGAAGCCGTAATAGTCGCCGATTGCGGTGCGCGCTTCGCTGATGCCATGGGTCATCTCGTCGAGTGCGCCACCGGCGAGCGGCTCGCGCAGCAGCATCGCACCCCAGGAGAATGGCAACGCGTTGATGGTGTTTGTGATGCCGGTCGATAGCAGACCAACAGGAAGGTATGCTCCCGCAAGGAAGCCGAGGAGCGTTCCCACGATCGTGCTGAAGGCCGTGTAGCCACCGGTCGAGTTGATGAAGGTGAGCACGAACGATGAGATCGCCGCAAACGCGACCGACATCAGCACGATAAGACCAAAGGCTGCCAACAGGCTGCCAAACGCGGGAATGCTGCCGTACATAATCGCCACGAGCGCCGCACCGACGATAAGCACGAGCGTACTCATCACGGTTGCAATGATCACTGCTGACAATTGGTAGCCCAGGATCAGTTTTGATTCGTGGATCGGGGAAACCCTAAAGTCGTCCAGCCGGCCAGACACCCGGTCATCGATATAGATGCCAAGCGCGCCAAGACCCGTCGAGAACGTCGTGATCATGACGATGCCTGCGTAGACCCAGCTACTCACGAAGTAACCGATCTCAGCATCGGTGGTTTGCGGTGGCATGGATTCGCGCAGAGATTCGATCTGCAGCTGGCCAAGGAAGAGGAAATACAGCATCAGCAACAGAATCGACGACAGCATCGAGAAGAAGACAGCCGTCCGATCACGCGTGTAGCTCAGCAGGTTGCGCCTGACGAGTGCGCCGAGGGTGTTCATGCGACGCCTCCGTTTTCGGTGAAGTGCAGGAAGACATCTTCCATCGAGCCCTGCGTAACCTGGAAGTCGCTCACTTTGCCATCGAGTTCGTTGAGGATCTCGAGGGCGGTCGCAGAGTCAGGGACCGGCGTGACAAACGAGCCGCCCTTTTGCTTCCATCGAGGCTCGCCGAGTCTGCGCTCAAGGACCGTCTGGATGGTCTGCTGGCTATCAGGGGTCTGCGCCGCCGGCAGCAGCGTCAGTTCGGGCTGCGAGTACTTCGCGCGAAGCTCCATCGGGCTGCCCTCCACGAGCACCCGGCCGCGGTCGATAATGAGCGCGTGATCTGCGGCCTCGGTCTCGTGCATGTAGTGCGTCGTAAGCACGACGGTAAGTCCAAAGTCGGTGCGCAGGCGCTTGATCACCCGCCACACTTGGTCGCGACTCTGCGGGTCGAGACCAGCAGTCGGCTCATCAAGGAACAATACGCGCGGGGTGTTCATGAGCGCCCTGGCGATATCCGCTCGACGCTTCTGCCCACCGGAAAGGACGCCGTAGCGCCGCTTCAGGAACTCTCCGAGGCCAACAAGCTCGGCGAGCTCATCGATCCGCGCATCTGGGACTCCATAGAACTTCGCCCGCAACCGGAGGTTCTCTTCGACGGTCAGCAATGGATCGAGGCACGACTTTTGGAAGACGACGCCAATCCGATCGCGAATCTTGTGATCGTCAGCGCCCACACGAAGACCATCGACGGTGATCGTGCCAGAGTCGAAGCCGAGCAGCGTGGTCATACACGAGATTGCGGTGCTCTTGCCTGCGCCATTCGTGCCGAGGAACGCGTACAGCGAGTTCTCGGCGACCTCGAACGATAGGTCATCGAGCGCGGTGAATGCTTTGAATCTCTTCGTGAGGTGCTCTACCTGGATCACGCGTCTCCTTCAGACAGTTCTGCAATGAGCTTGCCCAACCTGTGGAGCGAGACCACGGTTTCTTTTGAGTTTTGCAGGTCGACGGCATTGCGTCAACGGTTGCAGCAGGCAAGCACGAGGTGGAACGGGAGTGTTGTCGCGATGCCCGTCAGGATTCGGGCGCCTGCGTTCCCATGGGGCCCTCCTGACGGCGCGTCTCTACCCCTTCACGATCTATCGAAACTCGGTAATCTCGTTTGTCGATGAAGTTCCCAGTGAAGCGAGGCTTCATCAAGCGGTCGGGAACGCGCGGATGCTCGCGAGCAGGCGCGGCGCATTTCGGTCGAACGCATTGCCACCGAACACAATGCCGAGCGCTGCGACGACGAGGCCCCAGATCACACCGACCGCCAGCGTCACCCAGCCGAGCACCGCCGATGACATCACGATACTCGCAATGCAGAGACCGACGATCGGCAGGCTGAGCAGGCCGGTGACACCAATGACGGCAAACACGGCGAGACCGTTCAAGAATGTCTGCCCCGGCACCGTCTTGAACGGGTTGTCTCCAGGAGCCGCAACCGGCATGACCATCAGCGCCGACGAGACCGCCGCGACACCAAAGCCAACGAAGAGCACCCCGACCGCCGTGCCAACCGCGGCCGCGAGGTACTCGGTGTACCCCGCCACGATGGGCGGGATGATGGCGAGCAGCAGAATCAGCGGGGTGATGACGATCGCTGAGGCAAGGAGCCGACCGGCCCGATCCGCGCGCCCGCGCATGCCCGTTGCCAAGACGGAAGCGAATGCCGTCCCGTCGTAGGAGACGTCGGTGTACGTCGCCGTGCACATCATGAACGCGGCGAAGACGCCTGAAAGAGCAAACGGGATGCTTTGCACGCCAGAAGTGAACAGCATGAGGATCGGGAACAGCGGGAGCACGATGAGCTGGCGCATGTAGCGCGGATCGCGCAGCCAGAACGTGAGCGACCGCGCCAAAGTCGCGCCGAACGGCCCGGTCGGCAGTTTGCCGAAGAGGCCGAGCTCGCCTGCCTTTGCGGTGTGCGTCGACTTCTTGGCTGGCGTACTGACGCGACGATCAAGCGTGTAGCCCCAGAGCAACCAGAGCGCGGCAATCGTCACAAGCGCAATCGCGAGTCGGGCAAGCGCGAGGAGCCAATTGCCCGCGAGCGCGTCACCGGGAACCGCCCAAATTGCCCCGATCGGCGTCCATTCCAGCACCCTGGTCAGCTGGGCGAATCGGCCAGCGAGGTCGGTCATATCGGACAGCACGGCCGTGACAGCAGTCATGATCGGCCCAGTCAAGATCAGCAGGAAGAGCGCGATCGTGCCGAGGAGTTCTTGCCATCTGCGACCACCGCTCGAAGCTGAGACCGCTCCAAGCAGACGGCTCGCGAGCACACACATGACGACGCCGATGAATGCGCAAGGCACCGCAATGATCGCAGAGATCGGCGAGCGCGACCAGGCAATGACGGTCGTGAGCGCTGCCAAGGTCGTGATGATGCCGGGAACACCGGTGAGGCCAGTGCCCATAAGCACCTGCATGACCTGCGTGCGAGAGAGGGGCAACGGAGCCAGGTGATCCGCGTCGACGGTTGAATCCATGCCAGCCGACACCAGTGGGCCGATGACCCAGCCGAGCGTGAGCGCGGCGCCACCAATCACGACGGCGGATCGCGTCGCATCAGCGTCAGCAAACACCAGCAGCCCGACCATGCCAGCTGCGGCGAGGAACAGGAGCCAGAGGCCACCGAAGATACCGAAGACGAGGCCGACGATGCGCCAGGGACTCCGGGTGAGGGTGTTTCCGAGAATTCGGAAACGGAGCTTTAGGATTGTCGCAACCACGTCGGCCCTTCCGAAGTGTGGCGGCCACCCACGAGTGAGAGAAAGCGCTCCTGCAGGGTCTCGCCCGCACGCACGTCATCAACCGTGCCTGCCGCGAGCAACTGCCCCGCAGCAATGATCGCGACGTGGTCACAGAGCCTCTGGACCAGATCCATCGAGTGGCTCGACACGATGACCGTGCCGCCGGACGCGGTGTAGCTGCGCAGTACGTCTTCAATGTTGGCAGCCGAGACCGGGTCAACGGACTCGAACGGCTCGTCGAGCACAAGCAGCTTCGGCGCGTGGACGAGCGCGCATGCGAGCGCAATCTTCTTCGTCATGCCGGCCGAATAGTCGGTGACCATCTTGCCTGCCGCTGCACCGAGATCCATCATGGCAATGAGGTCGGCTACGCGTTGGGGAATCTCTTCGCGCGGGACGCCAAAGATCATCGCTGTATATGTGAGCAGCTGCTCGCCGGTGAGCCGGTCGAACAGCCGGACCCCGTCGGCCAAGTTGCCGATCATTGCCTTCGCTGGAACCGGGTCTTCCCACACGTCTACGCCGTGGATCCAGGCACGCCCTGCATCGGGTCGCAGCAAGCCGGTCACCATCGACAGCGTCGTCGTCTTGCCAGCGCCGTTCGGGCCGACCAAACCGTAGCAGGAGCCGGTGGGCACCTCGAGGTCGATGCCTGCCACCACGAGGTTCTCCCCGAACTGCTTCACAAGCCCAGAGATGCGCAGGGCGGCCTCGCCCGATTGTCCCGATTGGTTACCCGTCATGCCATCAAGCCTAGTTTGGCGGCTGGACGACGATCAAGAGTGTGCGCTGACCTGCGCGCCGAATGACGAGATGCGGAGGTCCCATGTTGCTCACCCGGGCATAGCGCCCGAGTGAGCCGCGCCAGCGCGAGCTGGGATCGGGTGTCAGTCGCGCTTCAGCATCCAGTCGAACTTCGGCTCGACGACGATGGCAAACACCTTGGTCACCCACTTCATCGACAGCAGCATCGACAGCGCGATCGCACCCACAATAAGAATCATGAAGCCCCAGTTGCCCAGTTCGCCAGCAGCATCGATGACACCGGCCTCGCGAAGACTCCAGATGACAACGCCATGCAGCAGGTACACGAAAAGTGTGCGCGAACCCCATGGCGTCATGCCGTTCTCTGCGCGCGGCACGAGAATCAGCAAGGCGAGAGTCATGATGCCGGCAATCAACATCAAGAGCGCAGTAATGAGGATGCCGAGCCCTGCGGTGGCGAACCAGCCTTCTGGAACGAGATTTCCCAGGGGCGCGTTGTTGAAGAGCCACTGGTAGCTGTCTCGGTGGGTGAGCCACTTGTCGATCCGCCAACTGCTCTTGTGCATCGCAGGCAGGAAGAACGCGGCCGCGATGAGGGCGAGGGTGCTGGCAGCGACGACGCGGGTAAGCGCGCGCGGGCGCATGAACCAGTCGCCGCCGAGGAGGTTGCGGTCCTTGATTTTCCAACCGATGACGAAGAACGGTAGGAATGCGAGGGTGCGGGCGACGGAGAAGTTCGTTCCGATGACCGGGCTGAGGCCGCCAATCAGAGCAAGCACAATTGAGAACGTCAGCGGGTGACGCAGACGTGCAATGTACGGGAAAATGATTCGCAAGGTTGCGAGGGTGACAAGGAACCAGAGTGTCCACGAGGAGTTCACAAGGAAGCCCTTGCCCGGGGTCTGGTCATTCACGACGAACTTGATGATCGCCCAGATGCCTTCCCACAGCAGCCAAATAACAATGAGCTGGATAGTCGATCGGATCGCCTTCGGGTTCACCTCGGGTTTCACGAAGAGCCCAGACAGCATGATCATCGCCGGCATGTGGAAGAGGTAGAGGAACGCGTACGCCGCGAAGCCGAAATCGGTCGTGGTGCGGATCGTCGAGATCATGTGGCCGATCACGACGAGCACGATGAGCACGAAACGGGCGTTGTCCCAGAGCGCTACGCGTACGCGGGGCGCCGCAACCTTGGGCACGGAAGTCACAGAGTTCACCCTGCAAGCTTACGGGTCTCCGTTTCGTGAGGCTAACCCTGCCCCTTTCGCCGTTAACCCCGCGAGATCGGTAGTTTCTCCGGAGAAGGTGCCTTTCATGCGCAGGAAACGGGTCCTCTCACATGAACAGCCCCGTTTCGAGGGGTTGAGAGCGCCACGGGCCTACGCGAACAGCCAACGCGGACTCCGATGGACCGCAGATCAAGGAAAAGGCCGCCCGGCCGCGAGGCCGGCCCATTCTTTCCCCGGCGAAGCAAGTAATGTCGAAGCAGGTCCGCCGCTTCGCCGGATTCCCGCAGGCAAGTAACCCCAAAGCTAGCCTGGCCGCCACTCCACTCCGGGTACAAGTAAACCCCGCGAGATGGACCGTTTCTCTCGAAAAGTACACTTTCATCTGCATGAAAGGCCTTGTTTCGAGAGAAACACCCCATCTCGCGGGGTTACGCGCCAAAGCGCGAGCGCGAAGCGCTAGTTACGCAAGCTTGGTGACCTGGTCGAAGCCGAGCTCGACCGGAGTCTCGCGCTCGAACAGCGACACCAGAACGGTGAGCTTGCCCGATGCGGGGTTAATCTCGCTGATGGTACCGGGGAGGCCCTCGAACGAACCCGACTTGATGGTGATGGTCTCACCGATCTCGAAGTCGATCTCAACCTGACCCTGCGCGACTGCGTTTGCAGCTGCCGAGCCCTTCTGAGTTGCGGTTGCGTCGAGCTCGACGGTGCTCTTGAGCATCTCGAAAGCTTCGTTGAGGCGCAGCGGTACGGGGTTGTGAGCGTTACCCACGAAGCCGGTCACACCAGGGGTGTGACGGACAACCGACCAGGTGTCCTCGTTGAGGTTCATACGAACAAGAACGTAACCCGGGATACGAACGCGGGTGACCATCTTGCGCTGGCCGTTCTTGACCTCCATGACCTCTTCCATGGGTACCTGGATCTCGTAGATGTCATCTACGGTGCCCATGACCTCACGACGGTTCCAGAGGTTCGACTTCACCTTGCGCTCGTAGCCAGCGTAAGTGTGGATAACAAACCACTTACCGGGACGGCGGCGAAGATCTTTCTTGAAAGCCTTGAGGGGATCAACAGCCGAATCGGTCTCGTCCGACTCGCCATCTTCGCCCTCGGTTGCCTCAGCATCAGCGTCGCCATCAACTGCGGCGTCAGCGTCTGCTTCGGTCTCTTCGTCCTCGATAGCTGCAGCAGCGGCGTTTGCCTCTTCTGCCGAATCAATATCGAGTGCGTCTTCTACAGCCTCATCAGCGACCGAATCGGTCGACTGCACCAGCGCGTCGAGCGCTGCGTCGAGATCTGCCTCGGGGTTGATCTGATTCTCAGTCATCTCAGTGCTGCCTTTGCTTCTGTAGGGGGAACGTGTACGTCTCGCGCTAGCCGATTAGGCGGGCAGCGAACCAAACACGAACACTGCAAGCCAACCGAATACCTGGTCGAGGACCCACACGAGTGCCATCATGACGACAACGAAGCCGATCACAACGAGCGTGAAGTTCACGAGCTCTTTGCGGGTCGGAGTAATGACCTTCTTAAGCTCGGAGAAGACCTGCTGGATAAAAAGGATAATTCGACCAAAGAAGCCTCGCTTCTTTGCATCGCTCGAATGAGCGCGAGTGTCGATCGGATCGACGCCTTCAACTTCCGTACTACTCATTCAGGCTTTCCTTTCCCAACAGGTGCCCGGTCGCAGTTATCTGCGACCGGGTATCTGGCAGGGCGGACAGGACTCGAACCTGCAACCTACGGTTTTGGAGACCGTTGCGCTACCAATTGCGCCACCACCCTATGGTTCATTGACCATGAATTCACCCACCAAACCCTCTCATGCTGAGGGTGTCAGGCACAAGAAATTTTGGTAGAAGTCAACTACCTCGGATTACATTACGGGATTCCGAAGCAAATGTCGAACTGAGCATACGGATTCCAGGTACGATTAATGCCGTGAGCAGCATCTCCCGTCTTTCAAAGAAAATTTCGGCCATTGGCGAGTCCGCGACCCTGAAGGTCGACGCTAAGGCAAAAGCACTTCAGGCAGAGGGTCGAAAGGTCATCAGCTATGCCGCTGGTGAGCCCGACTTCCCCACGCCCAAGCACATCGTTGACGCCGTACGCGACGCCCTCGATGACCCGAAGAACTTCCGGTACACCGCAGCAACGGGTCTCCCCGAGCTGCGCTCCGCTGTCGCAGCAAAGACCGCTCGCGACTCGGGCTGGGATGTCGAGGCATCGCAGGTCATGATCACTAACGGCGGCAAGCAGGCCGTGTACCAGTCGTTCCAGGTTCTTCTTGATCCGGGCGACGAAGTCATCGTTCCTGCCCCCTACTGGGTGAGCTACCCCGAAGCGATTCAGCTTGCTGACGGCGTCCCCGTCGAGGTATTCGCCGGCGCCGACCAGGGCTACAAGGTCACCGTTGCGCAGCTCGAAGCAGCACGCACCGACAAGACCAAGGCAGTTCTGTTCGTTTCGCCTTCGAACCCGACCGGCGCTGTCTACACCGCTGAGGAGACCAAGGCCATTGGCGAGTGGGCTCAGGAGCACGGCCTGTGGGTCATCGCCGATGAGATCTACCAGAACCTCGTTTACGGCGGCGTTCGCGCAACCTCGATCGTCGAGGCTGTTCCTGAGCTCCAGGACCGCGCGATCCTCGTCAACGGCGTTGCGAAGACCTACGCTATGACCGGCTGGCGTCTCGGCTGGATGGTTGGCCCCTCGGACATCATGAAGGGTGCAGCGAACCTGCAGTCGCACATGAGCTCGAACGTGAACAACCTCGCTCAGCGTGGCGCGATCGCAGCACTCAACGGCCCCCAGGAGCCCATCGAAGAGATGCGCGTTGCCTTCGAAGGCCGCCGCAACCTCATCGTTGACGAGCTCAACAAGGTTCCCGGCTTCCACTGCCCGATGCCTGACGGCGCGTTCTACGCATACGTCGACGTTGCTGGCGCACTCGGCAAGACGTACCGCGGCATCACGCCCGCAACGTCGCTCGAGCTCGCTGATCTCATTCTCACCGAGGCTGAGGTTGCGACCGTTCCCGGCGAGGGCTTCGGCCGCGGCGGCTACCTCCGCCTGAGCTACGCGCTCGGCGAGGGCCCCCTCCTCGAGGGCGTACAGCGCATCCAGGCACTCATGGCTGAGGGCAACTAACCCCTAGCAAACACAGAGGCCGGGCCCAGCGATTCAGCTGGACCCGGCCTCTTGCATTGCAGCCGGAGCCAGCAGGCACGCTCGCTCGCTATCGCAGGTGCTCGACGTCGCCAGCGTGGACGACGAGCTGCTTGCCCGTCGGGCGATCAACCACGAGCGCACCGTCGTCGGCCAGTCGCACGGCGCGACCGTCCACAATCTCACCACCGGGCAGGTGCACGCGAACCTCGCTGCCGAGCGTCACGGAGTCACGAGCGGCGCGGATCCGCACCCCCTGCGCCTCACTCTTCGAGCGCGCCACGAGCGCGAGCAATCCCGTGCCAATTTCGCTCATGACCCGGTCGAGGATCGCTGCGCCGCGGGGATCGAACGCCGAAATCCCCGGCTCACCGAACGTGAATTCGTCACCTTCGTAGATGTCGTCACCGAGGTAGGCGCCGGCCGCGAGGAGCGACGTCGACCGCTCGGTCGGAAGATCCCACTCTGGGATGAACAGGTTGATGCCCATGCCAACGATCACGTCGCCGTTCGGCAGCATCTCGCACAAAATGCCGCAGAGTTTCTTGCCAGGGCTGTTGTGTTCCGCATCATGTTCGTCGCGCACGTGAACGTCGTTCGGCCATTTCACACCGACGCGCCGCGTCTCAGGAACCTCTTCGTCATTCTCCAGCGCACGCTCAGTCAACTCAGAGAAGAAGGGCTGCAGCGCGGCCGAGACCGCAGATCCGGCTAGCAGCGGGAGCCAGCTGATGTCGAGGCTTGTTGGCGCGGATCCGCCCCCACCCCGAATGAGCATCGACATCGCGAGGCCAGTGCCAGGGGGCATCTCCCAGCCGCGGCCGAGACGACCCCGGCCAGCCGTCTGCTGGACGGTCGCGAGGACCGTGCCATGCGGAACCGCGGCACCCTCACGCTCAACGAGCTCACGTAGCTCGGCGTTGGTGGAGGATGTCCGCTCTCGCCATTCAACGCGGGGCAGAGCGGTGCTGGAGCGTGGCAGGTTCATACGGGCGAGCGTACCTGATTGTGATCATTCCACAACGATCTACCGATCCCGCTGGAGAACCTCTCCCACTTTCAGCATGGGGTCCGCGATAGTCTGGAGGACGTGACTGCAGAGAACTCATTCTCCCCGGAAGATCTGGCGACTACCGCCGGACGCATTGCCGACCATCGACGCAAATACCAAGAGGCCGTTGGTGACCGAGACGCTGCCGCTGCTGCAAAGCAGCACGCTCGCGGCAAGCTGACCGCCCGTGAGCGCATCGCGTCGCTCCTCGACCCGGGTTCGTTCGTCGAATTCGACAAGTACGTACGCCACCGTTCGCACGGTTTCGGTATGGAAAACAACCGCCCATTCGGCGACGCAGTCGTCACGGGCGCTGGTGAGATTCACGGCCGTCAGGTTGTCGTCTTCTCGCAGGACTTCACCACCTTTGGTGGCTCGCTCGGCGAGGTCGCAGGCGAGAAGATCGTCAAGGCGATGGAGTTCGCACTCAAGACCGGTGCGCCGCTCATCGGCATTCTGGACTCGGGTGGAGCTCGTATCCAGGAGGGCGTCGTTTCGCTCTCGAACTACGCGAAGATCTTCCGTCTGAACACCAAGTGCTCCGGCGTCATCCCCCAGATTTCGCTCGTGATGGGCCCCTCGGCTGGTGGCGCGGTGTACTCACCCGCCCTCACCGACTTCGTCATCATGGTCGACAAGACGAGCAACATGTTCGTCACCGGCCCCGACGTCATCAAGACCGTGACCGGCGAGGAGATCGGCTTCGAAGAGCTCGGCGGTGCCCTCACGCACAACCAGACGAGTGGTGTTTCGCACTACCTCGCAAGCGACGAGCACGACGCACTCGACTACGCACGTACCCTCGTGAGCTTCCTGCCTGACAACAACCTCGCAGAAGCTCCCGTGTACGACAGCGAGGCCGTTCTGGAGATCACTGAGGCGGATCGTCGTCTCAACTCGATCATCCCTGACAGCCCGAACCAGCCCTACGACATGAAGGAAATCGTCGAGGCTATCCTCGACGGTGGCGACTTCCTCGAGGTGCAGCCGCTGTTCGCGCCGAACATCCTCATCGGCTTTGGCCGTGTCGAGGGCCGCTCGGTCGGTATCGTCGCGAACCAGCCCAACCAGATGGCTGGCACGCTGAACATCGCCGCTAGCGAAAAGGCCGCACGCTTCGTGCGTTTCTGTGACGCATTCTCGATTCCCATCGTGACCCTCGTTGACGTTCCCGGCTACCTACCCGGTGCTGACCAGGAGCACCAGGGTGTCATTCGCCGCGGCGCGAAGCTCCTCTACGCATACGCAGAGGCGACCGTGCCCCTCGTAACCATCATCACCCGCAAGGCTTACGGCGGAGCGTACATCGTCATGGGCTCGAAGGAAATGGGCGCGGACTTCAACATCGCGTGGCCCACCGCTGAGATCGCCGTTATGGGCGGATCAGGCGCAGTCAACATCCTCTACCGCAAGGAGCTCGCAGCTGCTGCTGAGCGCGGTGAAGACGTTGAGGCGCTCCGCGCACAGCTCACCGCGCAGTACGCGGCAGACGTCACGTCGCCGTTCCTCGCGGCTGAGCGCGGCGAGCTCGACAACGTGCTCGAGCCCGCCGGCACCCGCCTCGCAGTCATCAAGGCGCTCCGCGGTCTCCGTGGCAAGCGCGAAGAACTGCCCGCTAAGAAGCACGGCAACATCCCGCTGTGAGCGATCAGCTGCTTCCCCCCGACGCCTCTGCTCGCGACGCCCTGCGCCGCGAGCAGGCAGGCTCGGATGATTCGGTACTTCGCGGCGAAGACATCACCTTCGTCACGAAGAATGTCAGCGACGAGGAGCGCGCGGCAGTCATCGCGGTGCTCACGCAGGCACGCGCTGACGAAGCGCGCCGTGTAAAGCGTCGCGAACGCCGCGAGCGCGAGCCCTGGGCTCGTTCGCAGCGCGTCTCAGAAGGCATCGCAGACCTGCTCATCGAAGGCTAGCTTCTGCCGCTCGAGCCTGGCTTTCGGGCTCGGCCCTGGCCTGGCCCGGCCTGGCCCCGTGAGCATCCCAACCCCGCGAGATCGACCCTTTCTCTCGAGATCATGAGTTTCTACGCCTAGAAACTATGGTTTTCGGCAGAAAGCGTCGATCTCGCGGCGTTGACTCGTTTCTGGGCGGCGGCGCCCACACCTGCGCCATGGTCTTGTGATGTACTGGCTGGCCGGTGCCAGCAGCGCCAGCAGCCGTGGCACAGTTCTCGGCTCATCCCGCGTCAGGCCTTGCGGGGCCGAGTATCTCAGCGAATACGCTCTGAACAATTTCTGTAGAAATTGTCATGCAGTCTGAAGAGTGCGAGCGCGGGAGGTTCCGATGTGGCTCACCAAGAAGGTCACGCAGGTCAGCATTGTTGTCGCCCTCATCGCGGTATTCCTCGCAATGGTGTGCGTTGCGCTCGCTGCGGTGCACTACGTCATTGCACTGCGCTCCGGAGACAATCGCGGCCTCCCCGTGACGCTTGCGATCGGGTTGTACGGCAGCGCGACAGTCATCTGCGTCAGTAGTGCGCTCGCGACATTTGCGGGCACGCTCTACTTGCTCGCGAAACGACGCATTCGGCAACAGCTCAAGTAGGGCCGAGTATCGAAGCTACTCTGCTGTCGCCAAAACTCCGGGGTCGTCATCATCGATCGCCCAGAAATCAAGACCCGCAAGCGTGGTGCCGTCTTTGAGGTGCAGGTCGTAGGTCATGTCCTGCTCTGTGCCGAAGAACTCTTCGTATTCCTCCGCTCCCGTATCGGGAACGAGGTAGTTGCCGTTCTCGTCAAGCTCTCCCTGCGGCCACCACAACAGGTAGTTCCCGTTCGCCACGGTCGCAGTAACTGCAAGATCACCAACGTACAGGGTGACTCCGGCCACATTTGCTCCAACGCCGCCACCCGTCATTGCATTTGGTCCGTCGGGTCCCTCACTGCCAAACATGGCTTCGCTCAAAAGCTCATCGGGTTCCGGGGTGTACTCAGGCGCTGTCCCGTCACGCCCGCTCCAGCCGTTGAGCAGAACTTCGGAGGTCTTCGATCCTGGTACTAAGGCGACGAGACAGCTCCCGTAACCTCCCACCTCATTGTTCCCGTCGAACAATATCGCCACAGCATTTCCACGTCGCTCTGAAGCCAGCACACGTGTGGATGCAACTGTCATGGGAACCTGTGACAGGCTTTCCTCTCCGCTGCACGTAGCCACCGCAACGGCCAGATCCGCGTCTGAAACTGCCGAAGGCTCGGCCGTCCACTGCGCGTTTATCTCAACCACGGAATCATTTCGAAGGATGACCACAGCGGCGATCCCGACGAGCACCGCTGCTGCGACGATGCCGCCAACCGCCCAAAAGACGCGGCGGCGAATCATCTGTCTCCGCGTCGGCAGGGCATCGAGGGGTGTCTCCGCATCGAGGAGCTCGTTCGACCCCGGCGCTGTCTGGCCAGCATCGGCATTGTGGCGATACATTTCGAGGTTCATTGCGGCTCCACCTTTGCAGTTCCTTCCAGGCTACCCACGAACGTGACCGTAGTTGCGCAAGATGCGAGTGGATGTCACTCACCAAGCACTCACTCACCCGTTTGGCTGCTCCATTCCTCCGCTTCCTCGGGTGACAGGGGTTGTACCCCAGTTTTCGTCGTCCCGTCCGTGAGCGTGAGGTCGAAGGTGGTCTGCCCGAAGGGGTGCGGAGACGAAAACAAACGAAGGTCCGATGTTGGCCACCATGCGGCATAACGTCCGTCTGCAACCGTCGCTTGCACAGCGGTGTCGCCAAAGCGCACAGTGACGGCCGTGACATCCGGCCCGACTGCGCCCGATGCGATCGATGCTTTGCCTCCTGCAAGATCCAGATACCACACGACTCCACCGACCATGCTCCCCGGAGGTGAGGCAGGTGCCGCGCTGTCGCCGAGTTCCGCGCCACCTGTTGCCGCAACTACCCGGCTCGCACCGGGCGGCAATTCGACAAGGCAGGTAAGGGCTGTCTCTGGATCCGCGCCCCACAGCGTCAGGCCGATGAGATCACCACGCCTCTCCGACAGCACAGTGGTCGGGCTCTTGGGGATCTCCAGGTCGAACTCGGCGAGCGTCGCGCGGCAGGCGTCCCGTGTTATGTCGAGTTCGTTGGGGGTGACGGGCTCGGTGGTTGCGGTCCAGGTCGCGATTGCGGGAACCTTGGCGGATCCTTGCTGCGGCAACACCAGCATCGCCACCGCTGCGCACGCGCCTAACGCAACGACCACGCCGACGCGCATCGTGAGACCCGCTCGCGGTCGCTCGCGCAGGGGCTGGCGGCGCTTTGGCGGCGCACTTACAATCTCCTCGAGTAGCCGATCCGCCGCCGCTCGCTGGCGAACGTCAGGACGGGTCGCCGCAGCATCAAGCGCGCGGATCTTGTCATCAATATTCATCGTGCCTCCTGTGCCGTGGCTTTTGGGGTTGATGGGGTGGTCGAGCCAGTGTCTGCGTCTGTGCCCGTATCGGCGAGTAGTGTTCGTAGCGCGGATCGGGCGCGGGTGAGGCGCACGCGGTAGGTTCCAGGTCTGATGCCAAGTGCGGCTGCAGCGGTTTCCGCGTCGAGCTGCTCGAAGATCGCGAGCGCGAGCACTTCTTGTTGCGCGTCGGAGAGCTGTCTCCATGCGGCGGAAAGATCCGCCCGAAACTCGACAGTTTGCAATTCGGTATCCGTCGTCGGTTCGGCGCGATCTGCGTGCGCGGCCAGGTGCACGGCAAGTGCGCGGCGTCGCGCGGTTCCGCGTCGCTCATTCAGGAGCGTGTTACGCACGATCCCGAATACCCAGGCACGACGCGCATCAAAGGATTCTGGGGCGCGGTCGAAGCGACGCCACGCGACCGTCATCGCGGTGGCGACGGCTTCTTCGGCGTCGGTGGGTTCAGCTCTTCGCAGGGCAAACCGCAACGCGTCATCGTAGACGTCGGCAAAGAGACGTCGGTACGCGCGCTCGCGATCTTGAGTATGGGCCATATCTTTCACATGTCCGGCTAGAGGCTGGTCGTTACAGCTCCGGCTCAGAATACATTCGCAGGGTTAAGCTTTCGATATGTCTCTCACTCCCGATGTTGCGCGCGCACGCGAAGAACTGTGCGCGCTCCTTGAGCGAGGCATGGATCTGCGGATCACTCCGCAAGCCCCACCGAACGATCGGCCGTACCGTCGTTCTTCCGTGTTAATTCTGTTTGGCGCACTTGACCGAAAGCCAAGCTTGACGGCAGATTCGTCGCCGGTTTCACGTGATCTTGACGTGTTGCTCATGCGGCGCTCATCACAGCTGCGGCATCATGCCGGGGAGATTTCATTCCCAGGTGGCGGGGCCGAGGTTCACGATCCCGATGCCATTGCAACCGCGTTGCGCGAGGCGAACGAAGAGACTGGACTCGACCCTGCCGGGGTCGAGGTGCTCGGAACGCTTCCCGAAGTCGCAATCCCGGTGAGCAACAATCTTGTGACCCCTGTTGTCGGCTGGTGGTGCGCACCAAGCGAGGTACGTGCCGACGAAAGCGAGTCGGTCGAAGTATTCCGTGTGCCGGTCGCTGACATGCTCGACCCTGCGTCACGCGGAACCTCAGTGCTTCGCCGCGGCGGGCTCTCACACCGTGGCCCCGCATTCCAGCTGACCCCAAAGTTGGGGCGTCACATCGTGTGGGGGTTCACTGGCATTCTTCTCTCGTCGATGTACGACGAACTGGGTTGGGCCCAGCCCTGGGATCGGAAGCACGAGTTTCCGCTCAGTAAGTAGCCCTCACGCTCCGCCCGGGTATCAACCGATCGAGCGCGCGTCAGATGGGGCCCCGCGCTACAGCACCGTTCCGTTGAGCTGTGCGTGTACCTGTACGGCCTGCTGGTCGCTGAGACCTGCGACGTAGTCAAGGATTGCACGAGTTCGACCCTGACGGATCAAGCCGGGAGTTGACGTGTCACCGGTGAGTAGATCTGGGCGCGAATCTCGAAGTTCCATCAGGCCCTGCGTGCCTTCCTCCACCCATTCCAGCAAGCTTCTTGGTGCATGTGACGCGTCAACTGGGTCAGACAGCCATGCGTCGAGCCCGAGCGTGATGCTCTCAATAATGCGCGACTGTCCACGCTGGCGCAGGGCATGCTCAGGACGTTCGAGTACGAAGTGTGCGTGCACGAATTTCAGCACCATCACCTCGTGCCAAGCCCGCTGGTTGAGCCGCACGTAGCCGCCGCGAACATTGGGATGTTCATCGACAACGATTGACGAGCGCAGGCGCTCGATCCATCGACGCGTGAAGCCAGAAATCGCGCGCTCGCTCGTGATGCCACCGTCGTAGGGCACGGCAAGCAGCCCGTCGCCAATTTCCTCGGCAACAATGCGGACAGCCTCGGCGAACGCATCATGTTCAGCGATCCAGCTGTCCTTGAGCTGCAGACGTCGCCACAGCAACTCGAGCGACTGACCAGGCTCTCGGGGATCAAGCTCAGCCTCGTTGGCCGCGGCGAGCAGCCCTTCAGCAGCGAGCCACGACGAGAACTCGCGCAGCACCTCGCCCCGCTGCAGCACACCGGCCTTCGCGAAGTCATCGAGGTCGTGCACGGCGTAGGCAATGTCGTCCGCGAGGTCCATGACTGCGCACTCAACGGTCTGCATCCCTGACGGGATCGCAGGGAACGCCGCCAACACCTGTTCCATCTCGATTGCTTCAAGCGCGTAGGAAGAAAACTTGTCAGCACCCGCTTCGACGTTGACGCCTGCGCCGCGGGGGCGATCCGCCGCTTCGATATCAGTGAGCGGGATGCCTGCCCACGCCGCCCGCGTCCACGGGTACTTGAGCGTCGCGGCACGCGTGGCCGCGGTGAGGTTCAGTCCGTCGAAATCGCGGCCGAGGGTATCGAGGTGCGTGACAATACGGAACGTCTGCGCGTTGCCTTCGAAGCCCTCGGCAAGGCCGAGACGGGTGCGGGCGAGGCGGTCGAGCACGCGCTCCCCGAGGTGGCCGAAGGGCGGGTGACCGAGGTCGTGCGCGTGGGCAGCTGCCTGCGCTACGACGGTGTCACAGCCGCCGAGCGCTACGACGATGCGCCCAGTATCGTCACGTTCCGGGATCTCTCCGCGCTCGAACGCTTCCCACTGTGCAGCGTGCCCCGCAAGCTGTGCAGCAATGACACGCGCCACTGCACTGACCTTGAGCGAGTGCGTGAGTCGGTTGTGCAGTACCGGGCCAACGCCTGTCTGCGGGACGACCTGGGTCACATCTGAGAGTCGCGCGAAGTAGGAAGAGAACCGAATTCGTTCAAGATCTACTCGGAAGGCCTCGGGCGTATCTGGACTCTCTGCGAACTGCAGCGCCTGTTCAAATGCGGCATGCTGCGAGGATTCAAGCTCAGCGTGGCGGCGAGCGGTGCGGTTGCGTGCGAACGTCTCCATGTCCTCAGAATATGACACCCGCTTACAAAAGGGTTCGGCAAAATCGGTCGCGAGCGTGAAGATGAGAGTATGAGCGACTGTACCGATCCCAGCGGCGTCCCGTTTGCCGCACTCGACCCCGCACTGCTGCGCAACGAACGCACGAGCTTGAAGTGGACGCGGTTCCCCGCCGACATCCTTCCAATGTTCGTCGCTGAGATGGACTTCACGATCGCACCCGAGATCAAGCGCGCACTCATTGAGCGGATCGAGAACTCGGACATTGGCTACCTCGACAGCCCGGGCCCGCTGGCTCCCGCATTCGCAGGTTTTGCCCGCGACCGTTGGGGTTGGGACGTCAACGAGGATCATGTGCGCCTTGTCACCGATGTCGCTACCGGCGTCGTCGAGGCGCTTCGCGTTGGTCGTCCTGCTGGCGGCCGACTCGCGATTCCGGTTCCGACGTACCCCGGCTTCTTCGAGATGCTTGAGGAGCTTTCGTTTGAGACCGTGCAGGTACCGCTCGTCGTGCCCGGTCCCGGCACCGACGAAGCTGGCGGCCTCGATCTCGAAGCAATCGAACGCGAGTTCGCTGCGGGCATTGACGCATTTATTCTCTGTAACCCCCATAACCCGCACGGCATCGTGTTTACACATGCTGAGCTCACCGCACTTGCTGAACTCGCTGCGAAATACGATGTGTTCGTTGTTTCGGACGAGATTCACGCTCCGCTGGTTCACGACCCCGCGGCGTTCATGCCGTTCGCGCCGGTCGCGGCAGAGGCTGGCACTCTCGCGCTCGCGTCGACCTCTGCGAGTAAGGGGTGGAACATCGCCGGCGCGAAGTGTGCAGTCTTGGTCGCTGCTGACGATCGTTCGGCGGAACTGCTCGACAAGCTGCCGCCCGAAGCAGTCACCCGTTCGAGCATCCTTGGTTTGCACGCTGGTGTTGCCGCATTCACTGAGGCCCGTGACTGGCTCGACCGAGCAATTGCGCAGATCAAGGCCAACGATGACCTGCTCGCTGAGCTCGTCTCCGCTCACCTTCCCAGGGTCGTTCACACGCGACCCGCGGCAAGCTACGTTTCGTGGCTTGATTTCCGCGAGGCTGGGCTCGGTGACGATCCCTACGAGCGCATCCTGAATGATGCAAAGGTCGCTTTCAACAACGGTGCGTTCTTTGGTGAGGGTGGCCAAGGCCATGTGCGGATCAACCTCGCGTGTGCGCCTGAGACGATCCGCGAGGCGATCCGCAGAATTGCCGCTATTCTCCCCTCGACTCCAGCCGCTGATACACACACCACTACTGTCGAAGGAACCGTACGATGAGCGCAGCAGCAGTACGCCCCGAATACGACTGGGCTGGGTACGGCTTCGACACCCGTCAGGTACACGTTGGTGAGTACGAAGACCAGAACCACGGCGTGCGGATCCCCCCGCTTGCGCTCTCAGCTGGCTACGTCTTCGAAGATTTTGATGACTGCGTCGCGCGATTCCAGGGTCGCCCAGCACGCGGTTCAATGGAAGAGCCTGACGTCTTCCCACAAGAGCCTCCTTCGGCCATTTATTCTCGACAGGGAAACCCAACGAACACGGTCGCTGAGCAGCGTCTCGCGTCGCTCGAGGGTGGAACCGAGGCTGTTGCAGTGTCGAGCGGCCAGGCAGCAATCTCGTCGGCGCTCTTCACACTCGCACAGAGTGGCGATCACATCGTGTCGACCGCGTCGATCTACGGCGGCACCCGCATTCTCTTCGGTCGTAGTTTCAAGCGTTTCGGCATCGAGGTCGATTACGTCTGGGACGCAAACGACGATGCCGAGTGGGAGGCGATGATCCGCCCCAATACGAAGGCGATCTACACGGAGACTGTTCCGAACCCGCGCAACGACGTCACCGATTTGCACAGGATCGCGTCAATTGCAGCGAAATACAATCTTCCGCTCGTTGTGGACAACACTGTCGGCACCCCGGCGCTCATCCGTCCGATTGAACACGGCGCGAACATCGTCGTGCACTCCACGACCAAGTTCCTGACCGGTCACGGCACCGCAGTTGGCGGCGCGATCGTTGATGGGGGCACGTTCGACTGGCCCGCAGCAGAGGCGGCTGGCCGAAGCTACCCGCTCATCAACAACGCACCTCGACCTGGCGCTCGTTCGATCTTCGAGCGATTCGGCACCGCCCACGCATACGCCCGCGCAGCCCGCGAACAGGTCGTGAACGATATCGGCCCGGCTCTCTCACCATTCAGCGGATTCCTGCTGCAGCAGGGCATGGAAACCCTGTCACTGCGTATGGAACGTCACGTTGCGTCTACACAGCGGATCGCAGCATGGCTTGAAACTCAGCCTGAGGTGGAATCTGTCGACTACGCCGGCCTGCCGTCGAACCCGCTGTTCGACCTCGCAGCACGCGACTACGGTCTCGACGCGACCGGCACCTACGCAAACACCGGCTCCGTTTTCGGTGTGACCGTGCGCGGCGGCATCGAAGGCGCACGGGCGTTCACCGACGGCCTGCGCATCTTCTCTCGCATGACCGGCATCGGCGACACCCGCTCGATGATCATCCACCCCGGAACGTCGACCCACGCGAGCTTCACGCCCGAGATCAACGAGCGCCTTGGCATCACCCCCGGCCTGCTGCGTCTATCAGTCGGCATTGAAAGCGTCGAAGACCTCATCACGGATCTGCGCGCTGGCCTCGATCGCGTCGCCGCGCTGTAGTTCTTCGCTGGCCCGGGCTGCCCCTGGCTGCCCCCTGGCTGCCCCCTGGCTGCCCAGGGTCCAACCCTCCGAAAGGCCCTGTTTCACCCGAAACAGGGCCTTTCTTGCGTGAGCAAGGAGCGTTTTCGGCAGAAAACCCTAATCTCGACGGGTTGAGGGCGCGTCGGGCAGAGTCTGCGCAGGGCCGCGAAGCTTATCCACAAGCGTCGATTTCGTTCCTTGTTCGTCCGCCGCCAGCCCACCAAACTCGTGGCATGTTCAACACGTTGTCTCCAAACCACCCGTCACGTTCGACCCCGGGCCCGCCCTGCGACCAAGCCATCGCGGACGCACTCGCGCACGCAGATGCCGAACTGCGCACCCGCAGCCAGCTTGTGCGCCTCGGGCTTTCAGACCAGCAGATCGCCGCGCGGTGTGAGGCCAAACAGTTGGTGCGGATCCGCCGCGGAGTCTACGTTGCCCACGATTATTGGCGTGATCTGTCACCAGAAGCCCGACACCTGACGCAGATTGTCGCCACGGCTCGCACGGCGGTCACCCTGCCGGTCTTCTCGCACCACTCTGCGGCGATCTTGCACGGTCTGCCGATCTACCGCTTCCAGCAGGCGCGCGTTCGTTCTACCAGCGTTGCTCACACTGACCCAGCGCAAACTATTGAGCGATACGGCCTGCGGTTTACTACGCTCGATCGCACGGCGCTCGATGTCGCGTGCACGTCCACGCACGAGGTCGCGATCGGCGTGCTTGACCAGGCTGCGCGGCACACCACGGCCGGCGGGCTCGCGCTCAGCGCATGGAAATCAGCGTTGCTCACAACCATGGACGCGGAAGAAATGCAGCGCGGCTGCCGGCGAGCACGGAATCTCATTGGCATCGTGGATCCCGCCGCCGATTCGCCCTTGGAAAGCGTCAGCAGGCTCTACCTCACGGCGCTCGGACACCTGACTCGAACCCAGGTAGAGGTGCGCGCTCGAGATGGCGGGCTGTACCGGCTCGACTTTGAACTGCCGGAGCACAACGTACTCGGCGAAGTCGACGGGCTGGTGAAATACCGCGATCCGACAATGCTCGCGGGCCGCTCCCCCGATGCCGTGTTGCTACAGGAGAAGCGCCGCACCGACTGGATTGTCGGGCAGACCGGCAAGCGCCTCATCCGATGGGGAGCCACCGAACTTCGCTCGGTCAATGACTTTTCGCGGTGGCTTGTACAGATGCGGATCCCCACCCCACCCCGTTCGGCGCCTCGACGCGGGGAACTTCTCGTATGAATTGCAGCGCCCTAAACACGGCGAAAGGGGCCGTTTCTCTCGAAACGACCCCTTTCGCACCGCAGAAACTATCGATCTCGGCAACAACTGCCAATCTCGGGGGTTTGAGCGTAAAAAGCGGAAGGCTAGACCTGCAGCCCGTAGAGGTTGGGCTCGGGCACCAAGATGACACCGAACTCCTGCTGGACGCGCTGTACGACGAATCGGGCAAGCTCGGCTACGTCAGCAGCGGATGCGCCCCCACGGTTCGTCAAGGCGAGCGTGTGCTTCGACGAAATCGCAGATCCAGATCCAGGCAGGCGGAAGCCCTTCGGTACGCCCGCGTTCTCAATCAGCCACGCAGCAGACAGCTTCACACGCTGCTCAGCGGCTGGCGGGGCGACCCGAAGCTCGACACCGCGAGCAAGCTCCTCGAACGTCGTTGCGACCGCTACTGGCTCAACGTTGCTCACAGGGAAGCGCGGAGCATTTTCCGGGAGAGTTCGTGCAAACGACTCCGACACAATCGGGTTCGTGAAGAACGAGCCCGCGCTCCAACTGTCGCGATCATCCGCGTTCAGCACCATGCCCTTGCTCGACCGAAGTCGCAGCACCGAGTCACGGACGACGCCGATCGGCACATCGGCACCAAGCTCGACGCCAAGTGCACGCGCCAACTGCTCGTACTGCACGGGAGCAGTAGCCGATCCGCCATCGCTGTCACGAAGCAACAGATCGATCGACAGCACAACGCCTTCGAGGCCCTGCTTAATTACCGAATCACGGTAGCCAAGCTCAAGCTCGGAAACCGACATGCGGCGAACCTCGCCATCAGACGCAAAATCACCAGGAAGGAATTCAATCGAATGCAGCACATCCGAAAGCTCTTGCCCGTATGCACCGATGTTCTGCACGGGTGCAGCACCCGCAAGACCAGGGATACCAGAAAGTACTTCGATGCCAGCAAGCCCCTGAGTAACGCAGGTAGCGACAAGTTCGTCCCAGTCATGACCAGCCTGCACCCGCAGGCGCACGATGCCGGGGGCAAGATCGGGATCAGGGATCCGCTCGATTCCGCTCGTGCGAACGAGCAGCACAGTGCCGGGGTAGCCAGCGTCGGAGACGATTGTGTTTGAGCCGCCGCCAAGCAAGAGCCACGGCTCGCCCTCGTCCCACAGCTCCTCAGCCATTTCGACGAGGTCTTCGCGGGTCTTCGCGACGAGCACGCGCTCGGCCGGGCCGCCCACGCGCATCGTCGTGAGTTCGGCTAGGGTCGGAGCGGTCTCCGCAGCGGATTCCGCCACTGCACCGTGCTTCACGCGAACGCCGCGAGCAGCTGAGCCTTACCCAGCACGGTCGAACCGTCGAAGACCACCTTGAGGTCGATGCGCGCGGTGCGAGCATCAGCGTCAAGCGCGCCAACGGTAGCGGTAACGGTCACGGTTGCACCTGCGACGGCGTCAACGGGAACCGGACGGGTGAAACGTGACTGGTAGTCCTTAACCCAGGCCGCCGCGCCAAGCCAGTTGGTCGCAACCGAACCAGCTGCGCCCATGGTGAGCATGCCGTGCGCGAGGACGCCGGGGAGGCCGACCGACTGCGCGACGTCATCGCGATAGTGGATGGGGTTGAAGTCGCCCGAAGCACCTGCGTAACGCACAAGGGTGTCACGGCTGAAGTCGAGCTCACTCTCAGCGACGACATCGCCGACGGTGAGGTTCTCAAAAACGGGAGAGGTCATGCCTCTTCTCCTCTCACAACGAGGGTCGAGATCGCGGTGACGACATGCTCGCCTGCCGCGTCAACGATGTTGCTCGACGCAGTCACCATCGAATGACCACCGAGCTGCTTCACTGCAGCGATCGTGAGCGTCGCGGTGAGCTCATCGCCAGCAACGATCGGACGCGTGTAAGTGAAGCGTTGATCACCGTGAACGACGCGGCTGAAGTCAACGCCAGCTTCCTCGTCAGCGAGCAGCTGAGCGAGGGTCGACTCCTGAACAACAACGGCAAAAGTAGGAGGAGCAACAACGTCAGCGAAACCAGCGGCCTGTGCTGCTTCAACATCGGTGTGCAGCGGAGAAGCGCTGAGTACGGCGCGCGCGAACTCGCGGACTTTCTCGCGACCTACGAGGTACGGCTTAGTGGGCGGATACTCACGCCCCTGAATCTCTGGATTGACCACGCGTTCAGTCTACAGAGCGCGCCTCGTGGCCGGTATTGCCCGGGCCGCAGTGCGCGGATCCAACCCACTCCTGTGCCATCCAGCAATAGATTCCGGGCGAGGTTTGTTGGGAATATCCAAGTTGAGAGACATCCACTGGAATAGGCTTAACCTTATGTCGCGCATTCGTAAAGTGCTCATTGCCAACCGTGGAGAAATCGCAGTACGTATTATTCGTGCTGCCCAGGACAGCGGTATTGCATCCGTTGCCGTGTATGCGGATCAGGACCGCGACGCACTCCACGCCCAGCTTGCCGACGAGGCATACGCCCTGCACGGCACCACCAGCGCCGAGACCTACCTGGTTGTAGAGAAGCTCCTCGCAGTTGCTCGCCGCTCGGGCGCAGACGCCGTTCACCCCGGCTACGGCTTCCTCGCTGAGAACGCTGCGTTCGCGCAGGCGGTCATCGATCAGGGCCTCACCTGGATCGGCCCGAGCCCCGAGGCGATCGAACGCCTCGGCGACAAGGTCAGCGCACGTCACGTCGCCGAGAAAGTTGGCGCTCCGCTCGCTGCGGGCACCAGCGATCCCGTGCAGAACGCTGACGAAGTCCTCGCATTCGCTGACGAGGTCGGCCTCCCCATCGCCATCAAGGCTGCATTCGGCGGCGGCGGTCGTGGCCTGAAGGTTGCCTACGAGCGCGACGAGGTTGCTGAGCTCTTCGAGTCGGCAACCCGTGAGGCTGTCGCAGCGTTCGGCCGCGGCGAATGCTTCGTCGAGAAGTACCTCGAAAAGCCCCGCCACGTTGAGACCCAGTGCCTCGCCGACGAACACGGCAACGTTGTTGTCGTTTCGACGCGTGACTGCTCGCTGCAGCGCCGTCACCAGAAGCTTGTGGAGGAGGCGCCCGCGCCGTTCCTCACCGATGACCAGATCGAGCGTCTCTACAGCTCGTCGAAGGCCATCCTCAAGGAGGTCGGCTACGTCGGCGCAGGTACCTGTGAGTTCCTCGTCGCGAAGGACGGCACCGTTTCGTTCCTCGAGGTGAACACCCGCCTCCAGGTTGAGCACTGTGTCTCGGAAGAGATCACGGGCATCGACCTCGTGCGCGAGCAGTTCCGCATCGCAGAAGGCGGCACCATCGAGTACGGCGACCCCGTCGCTAAGGGCCACTCGTTCGAGTTCCGCCTCAACGGCGAAGATCCCGGCAACGGCTTCCTCCCCGCTCCCGGCCCGGTTGCGGTCTTCCGTCCGCCGCTCGGCCCCGGCGTCCGCATCGATACCGGCGTGCAGTCGGGCGATGTCATCTCGGGTTCGTTCGACTCGATGCTCGGCAAGCTCATCGTCACCGGCGCAACCCGTGAAGAGGCTCTCGAGCGCAGCCGCCGTGCACTGGAAGAGTTCGAGATCCAGGGTCTTCCCACGGTTCTCCCCTTCCACCGCAAGATCGTGAGCGATCCCGCATTTACTGCGCCCGACGGCAAGTTCGGCGTCTACACGCTGTGGATCGAAACCGAGTTCAACAACGACATCGAGCCGTGGGAAGGCGAGAACACCGTTCTCGCTACGGATCCGCGCCGCCAGACCGTTGCCGTAGAGGTCGATGGTCGTCGCGTCGAGGTGTCGATGCCGATGACGCTCCTGCCCGCATCTGATCTGGACGTCACCCGCGGCCCCGCACCCAAGCGTGCGAAGGGCGCTGGCGTCTCGGGCGCAACCGGCAACGCAGTCGTCGCTCCCATGCAGGCGACCGTCGTCAAGGTTGCAGTCGAAGCGGGCCAGCAGGTGTCTGAGGGCGAACTCGTCGCCGTTCTTGAGGCAATGAAGATGGAGCAGTCGCTCTACGCACACCGTGACGGCATCGTCTCGGCAATCGACGCTCCGGTCGGCCAGACCGTACCGAGCGGCCACGTGCTGCTCAGCATCACCGACGCCGAGTAAGTTTCGGTCGCTTCGCGGGGCAGGCCTCGACCAACCCCGCGAAACAAGGTGTTTCTCCCGAAAAGGGGTCTTTCATACGTGTGAAAGGCCCCTTTTCGTGTGCAAGGGGCCTTTTCGAGGGGTTGAGCCAGCGCCCCGCGGGCGGCCAACCCACACCCCCGGGGAATACCCCGGCCCCTGAAGCGTTATACCCAGCATGAGCGCGCTGCCACTTTCCATTCTTGATCTCGCCACGGTAGACCACGGCGGAAACATCGCCGAAGCCCTCCGCCATTCCGTTGAGCTGGCCCGCACGGCCGAAGCGCTGGGGTACGACCGCATGTGGTACGCCGAACACCACAACATGTCGGGCATCGCATCGAGCGCGACCGCTGTCCTCATCGCGAACGTTGCGGCGCAGACGGAACGCATCCGCCTCGGCTCAGCCGGCATCATGCTGCCCAACCACTCGCCGCTCGTCATCGCCGAGCAGTTCGGCACGCTCGCGACGCTGCACCCGAACCGCATTGATCTCGGACTCGGCCGCGCACCCGGCTCAGACGGCGCAACGTTCCGCGCGCTGCGCCGCACGCATCAGTCGTCGGAGAACTTCCCGAATGACGTCGTCGAGCTGCAGCAGTACCTCGGCTCGAGCCTCCCGGTGACGGGCGTGAACGCGTACCCCGGTCGCGGAACCAACGTCCCCCTCACCATTCTCGGCTCAAGCCTCTTTGGCGCGAACCTGGCCGCGCAGCTGGGACTCCCCTACGGCTTTGCCTCGCACTTTGCCCCCGACGCGCTCACGACCGCGGTGGCGCACTACCGTGCGAACTTCCGGCCGAGCGAGCAGCTCGCGAAGCCCTATGTCCTCGCAGCAGTGAACGTTGTCGCTGCCGACACCGATGAGGAAGCCGAGGCACAGTTCACCCGTGGCGAGCTTGAGCGCGTGCGCAAGTTCCTTTCCCGCGGCCGTGAAACTGAACTCACCCTCGACCAGGCCGGCGAACTCTACGACACCCCCGCGGGCGAACAGATCCGCGGCATGCTCCGTTACACCGCGATCGGTGGCCCAGAGCGCGTCCGCGAAGAGCTCGACGCCTTCGGCAAGCACGCCGACGCCGATGAGCTCATTCTCGCGTTCGCGGCACCCACACACGCAGAGCGCCTGACCGGGGCGCGGATCGTCGCCAGCTCCCAGCACTAAGCACCGCGCTCCGAACTCAACCCCTTTCTACCATGCTTTCGCGTACACGAAGGCCTTAGCTGAAGAGCATTGTTTCAATGGGTCAGATGCGTAACGAGAGAACATAGGAGGGCTCTTCTCGGTCATGCCCTTGGTTTGAAGGCATGCCATCTAGCTCCTTCAAATAGAAACGTAATGATCTCGCATGCTCTCCGGCTGCTACAGCTGCGATCACACGGTCCAACTTTCCGGGACCAAAAGGTATGCAGACCAAAGCAACCGCAAACATACACATTGCAAATCCAATGGCATGCCCCAGCTTGACCTCTTCTCCAAGTGGGAAGATCGCGAGCGAGAGCAGTGTTGGCAAAATAAGCACGCCCACAAACCCAAGCGCCCAGAGCGAAAACTTTGTCACGCGATAGCCGACACTAGCTGCTTGCTTCCCTTCTACAATCTTTCGGGTACTCGTCCATCTAAATACACTAATCGGAGCGATCGCTGCGATACCGGTTAGAAGACTTGGAACGGTCACCATCAACGTCAAACGTAGCGCCCATTCCCAAGGCGTCACTGTAGCCGCATCACGTGCTGGTTCCGGCCAGGACCAATTGGCGGCAAACAATCCCAGGACTACGTAATTCGTTACAAGAATAAATAGCAGGCGCCCCAAGAAGAGAGCCACACTCTTCACCAATGGGTTTTCACTTTTGCTAGCGCCCTGCAATGCAAGAACACGGGCGAAGTCAATCTGGATGATTCTTGAAGCAAGCTTTTCGATGCGGTCGCCAACGAGGTCCTCATCTGAAGTCATCCAGACCTTAGCTGCTTTTAGGAGTGAAGTTGCACAGACCAGTATGAGAAGCCCGCAAAAGCCGAGAATGAAGTTTTCAATCGCCCAATTGAAAAGGTCAATCTCTTCGGCTCGTTTGAGAACTGGCCTTGTACGATCTAGCTGATCAATACCTGCGCTCGCAATTATTGCCAGCGATGCAACCAGGCCCCAAACAGGAACAGTAATCAAGACGACGGCAGCATTAATAAACGTAGCCACAGTGTTATCGACCGTCCTTCGCCTTAGGATACCCGCCGCCGTATTTTGGCTCAGCCCGCTAATCGTCAAGACGACAAGCCCTGCTGCGAGCAGCGCAATGCTCCCAGCAAGCAGTCCCCATCCAGCCTTTTGAAGCGTATTTCCAACTGATTCTGTGACCAGCACGAGCTGCACTTGGCTCCAACTTTGCCATCTCAGTAATGGCAAATAGACCCAAATAAGGATTCCTAAGATGGCCGAAGTACCCAGAGAGGTTAAGAGAACACTTATCGAGGGCGCGACTTCAAATTTTTTACTATTATCTGACATCGTTGTCTTCTTCACATTGAATCAAACCGCTTGTTGGTGCAAGACTCCAAAGTTTTCGGCAATGAAGCTACCAAGTAACGAAAGCGGACGCTATTGCTTATAGGACTTGTAGTCACCAAAACCCTGTAAGGCTGCTGTGCGTACCGATAAGGGGTTCGCGCGGCCGCGGAGCGGCCGGAACCTACGAAACGGTGATCGTGCCCCGCATCTCGGGGTGAATCGAGCAGTCGTAGCCGAACGTGCCAGCCTTCTCGAAGACGTGCACGTAGCTGCCCTCGCGCATGAGCTCGCTCACGAAGCTCCGATCGTCGGCGACCACGTCGTGATCGGCTGAGTGCCCCTGGAAGATCCACTCGACCGCGTCGCCGGGGCGAATCGTCACTTCTGCCGGGTGGTATTCGTTGTCCACAACGGTGATCTGCACGACGGGCTTCACATCGGAGCCAGCAGACGGTACGACGGGCGGTTTCGGCTGCACGCAGCCAGCCAGCGCGAGCGTTCCCGCTGCCGCGACCGCGACGCCGAGCACGCCAGTGACGAAGTTGCGGCGGCTGAGGGCTGCGGTGATCCGCGCCTGATCAATAGACATCAGAAATTACTCCCTAGGCTTGCCGGTTAGCGAACGTGCATCGCACGAGCGGCGTCAGTGATCGCACCAGTCAGCGACGGGTACACGGTGAACGCCGATGCGACCTGGTCAACGGTGAGGCGGTGTTCGACGGCGAGCGCGAGCGGGAAGATCAGCTCACTTGCGCGGTGCGCGACGATGACGCCACCGATGACGGTGCCCGATGCCTTCCATGCGAAGAGCTTGACGAAGCCGTCAGTGAAGCCGATCATCTTCGCGCGCGGGTTCGTGTGCAGCGGGATCGTGTGCTCGATCGCCTTCGCCATATCAACTGCGCCTTCGAGCGAACGCTCGTTCCAGCCGACGGTCGCAATCTCGGGGTACGTGAACACGTTCGATGCGACATTGCGCAGGTCGATCGGGCGCACGAAATCACCGAGTGCGTGCATGATCGCGGTGCGACCCTGCATCGACGCAACCGATGCGAGCGGGAAGAAGTCGGTGCAGTCACCAACTGCGTAGATCGAGGGAACGGTCGTGCGAGCGACCTTGTTGACGCGGATGTGGCCGCTGTCGGTGAGGTCGATGCCTGCCTCTTCGAGGCCGAGACCCTGGGTGTTCGGAATCGAGCCGACCGCCATGAGGCAGTGCGAGCCCTCCACGACGCGACCGTCTGCGAGCTGTACGCGAACGCCGCCGTCGACGACCTCGACTGCGTCTGCGCGCGACTTCGACATGACATTCATGCCGATCTTCTTGAACTCGCGCTCAATGACGGCTGCTGCGTCGGGATCTTCGCCCGGGAGCACCTGGTCACGGCTCGACACGAGGGTGACCTCTGCGCCAAGGGTGCGGTACGCGTTGGCGAACTCTGCGCCGGTCACGCCCGAGCCGACGACGACGAGGTGCTCAGGGATCGACTGCAGGTTGTAGAGCTGCTTCCAAGTGAGGATGCGCTCACCATCGGGCTTTGCCGAGTCGAGCTCGCGGGGGCTTGCGCCAACCGCGACGACGACGGTGTCGACCTCAACGCTGTCGAAGTCGGTGCCGCTGTCGCCGTCCTCGGTCGAGACGAGCACGCGGTTCGAGCCGTCGAGGCGGCCGGAACCGTGCACGATGCGCACGCCAGCGCTCTCAAGCTTTTCGCGCATGTCGGTCGACTGGGCGCCGGCCATTGCGAGGAGTCGCTTGTTCACCGCAGCGAGGTTCACCGCGATCTCGGGACGCACGGGCTTGCCGTCTGCGCCTGGAACGAATGCCTGCACACCGAGCTTGCCCGAGTCGCGCACTGCCTGCGCCGCACCAGCGGTCGCAATGAGGCTCTTCGACGGAACTACGTCGGTGAGCACAGCCGAGCCACCCACACCAGCGCGCTCGATCAGCGTGACCTCTGCTCCGAGCTGTGCGCCCGCGAGCGCTGCTTCGTAGCCGCCTGGTCCGCCACCGAGGATTGCGATGCGGTGCTTACGTTCATACGCCTTAGCCATACTCACCATTTTAGGCACTCTTCGCGTCACTTACTGCTCCTGGCATATTGCGGTCACTAGGATATCTAACGGATCCGCTTCGCCGGAGAGCGCCCGTCGCCAAAATTCTCCGGTTCAAACAATGATGTGGGAGAGATTAGTTCAGTGACGAACACAACACCCGAGTCGGCTCTTGAACGCGATCCCGGAATGCCCACGAGCACGTGGCGGCTGCGTAGCGACGCCTGGGAGTACCTACGGTTTGTCGTCAAGCGCCTTGCCCTCGGCACCGATGAGGCCCGCGACATCATGGCTGATCCTGAGATCACGCGATCGCTGCGCGCGCTGCGCACGATTGAGATGTACTGGGCTGGTTTCGGCCAGCGGTATGTCCAAGATGTGACCGACCTTATTGAAACCGGCAAGTACGAACTCGCGCTAGATCGCATTGGGCGTGTGGTGCACCGACTTCGTGGTTCTTCCGAACACGGGGAGCCGCGCGAGGACATCACTGATGATCCCGAGCTCGCTGAGCAGTTGCAGATGGATGCGGATCCACGCCAGCGCTTCGAAGTACTCATCGTTGACGAGACCACTGAGGCCGACCGCGACGCGACTCGTGCAGAGGCACTCGCGCACCGTAGTGCGGCTGATGACTTCATCTACGAGTACGTGATCGTGCCGAGCGCGGATGACGCGGTCGCCGCCATCCTCACCAACCCGAACATTCTGGCGTGCGTGATCCGCCCCGGCTTCAGTCAGCGTACGCGCCAGAAGCTCAGCCGCGATCTCACCGCAACCATCGAGCTGGCCAAGTCCCAGACATCAACCCACGCATCGGCGCCCTCTCCGAAGAGCCCGCTGTCGTCCGTGCAGCGCGTGGTTGAGCTCGCAGACACCCTCATCGAGATCCGTCCAGAACTCGACCTGTATCTCGTTGCCGGCGCACACATTGAGGATCTCGCTGGTGCGCTCACGCGTCGGTTCCGGCGCGTCTTCCGCCGCGACGACCAGATCGAGCTGCACCTGTCGCTTGTACGCCGCATCTCGCACCTGTACGACACCCCCTTTTTCTCGGCCATTCAAGATCACGCACGACGTCCGGTCGGTGTGTTCCATGCACTCCCGGTCGCACGCGGCGGATCAGTCCTCTCGTCACAGTGGGTCAAAGATCTCGCCGATTTCTACGGCGTCAACCTGCTCCTTGCAGAGACCTCGGCGACTTCGGGTGGTCTCGACTCTTTGCTTGCACCTGTCGGTCCTCTGAAGAAGGCACAGGATCTTGCCGCCCGCGCATACGGCGCGAAGCGTTCCTACTTCGTCACCAACGGCACCTCGACCGCGAACAAGATCGTGCACCAGGGTCTTGTTGCCCCTGGTGACGTCGTGCTCGTCGACCGCAACTGCCACAAGTCGCACCACCACGCGATGATGCTCACCGGTGGTCGTCCCGCGTACCTCGAGGCGTACCCGCTCGATGACTTTGCGTTCTACGGCGCGGTGCCGATCAGCAGCGTGAAGCAGCTCCTGCTCGACTACCGCGCAGCGGGCCGCCTCGAAGAGGTGCGTATGCTCACGCTCACGAACTGCACGTTCGACGGCCTCGTCTACGACCCCGTCCGGGTCATGTCTGAGTGCCTCGCGATTAAGCCTGACCTGGTGTTCCTGTGGGACGAGGCGTGGTTCGCGTTTGGCGGCTTCCACCCCGTCACCCGCCGCCGCACTGCGATGTTCGCCGCGAAGCATCTCGAGGACACGCTTCGCACCAACGCACACCGTGAGGCGTACGAAGCGCAGCAGGCCGTGCTCTGGAACGAGGACGGCACTCCCGCTGCCGACGACATCTGGCTGGCCGAACGACTGGTGCCGGCGCCTGATGCTCGGATCCGCGTCTACGCAACGCAGTCCACGCACAAGACGCTCACCTCGCTGCGTCAGGGGTCGATGATTCACGTCTACGACCAGGATTGGGAGCGCGACGCGAAAGACCCCTTCGACGAGGCGTACATGACGCACACCTCGACGTCGCCGAACTACCAGATTCTGTCGACCCTCGACATCGGCCGCCGCCAGGTCGAGCTCGAGGGGTACAAGCTCGTACAGCAGCAGCTCGACCTCGCGACGAGCCTCGCGCAGGCGATCGCGCGGCACCCGCTGCTGCGCCGCACCTACCGCGTGCTCACGGCAAAGGAACTCATCCCCGCCGGCGTCGGCGGCGTCGGCGGCGCTGCCCGTACGGGGCGACCCATGCCGCTACGTGATGGGCTCTCAGAGATGTGGAAGGCCTGGGACAACGACGAATTCGTCGTCGAACCCTCGCGCGTGACCGTTGAGATCAGTCGCACCGGCGTTGACGGCGACACGTTCAAGCACGATTACCTCATGGACCGCTATGGCATCCAGGTGAACAAGACGAGCCGCAACACGGTGCTGTTCATGACGAACATTGGTACCTCGCGTAGCGACGTCGCCTACCTCATCGAGGTGCTCGTCAAGCTTGCAGAGAAGTTCGAAGAGAAGCAGGCGCAGGGCGATCCTGAGGTGACACTCGCCGATCCGAGTGAGGCAGCCGAGTACCCGGCTCTGCCCGACTTCACGTCGTTCTCGCCGGCCTTCGCGCCGTCTCCCGTCACGAGGCCCATGCTCCCCGATGGCGCACTGCGTGAGGCGTACTACACGGGACAGCGCCGCGGTGGCGTCGAGTTCGTTCAGCCGGAGGAGCTGATTGCTCGTCTCGAACGCGGTGAGCAGCCCGTCTCGGCGAACTTCGTGACTCCTTACCCGCCCGGGTTCCCCGTGCTCGTGCCAGGCCAGGTGTTCTCAAAGGAGATCATCGACTTCATGGCTGCGCTCGATACGCGTGAGATTCACGGCTACGACGCACGTCGCGGGTACCGCGTGCTGAGCTAGGCGACTCTTCCTGTTTCTTCGGGCTCAACCCCGCGAAAAGGGGTGTTTCTCTCCAAACAAGGTCTTTCATGCGCATGAAACGGCCAATCTCGAGAGAAACACCCCTTTTCGCTGCCCTGACAGGCCACCCCAGGCAGCCCCGGAAAGACCAGGCAAACCTGGCGCCAACCCAGCGCCAACATAACGCAACTCTGGTGTTCCCAAGGCAACCCTCCTAGGCTGAAATCATGGATCACCAGACAGCCGCAACCGAAGCCGCAGCAACTATCGCGATCATCTCGGGCGTTCCACGCCATGACATCGCGTTAACGCTCGGCAGTGGTTGGGGAAAAGCTGCAGAGACGCTTGGCGAGGTCGTCGCGAAGATCCCGGCCGAGAAGGTGCCCGGGTTTTACCCGTCTGGCATTCCCGGTCATGCCGGGACGCTGACGTCGATCCGCCTCCCCGACGGTCGGCACGCGCTCATCATCGGAGCGCGCACGCACCTCTATGAGGGCCGCGGAGTTGCCGCGGTCGCGCACGGCGTCCGCACAGCAGCAGCCTGCGGTGTGAAAATCATGATCCTCACGAATGGCGCCGGCGGGCTGAATCCTGAGATCAGCGCTGGCGAGCCGATGATCATGGCGGATCACATCAACCTCACCGCGTCCTCCCCCATCGTTGGCGCAGACTTCGTCGATCTCACCGATCTCTACGCAGAGCGTCTGCGCGCGATCGTGCGCGAGGTCGCACCCGGCATTGCGGAGGGCGTATATGTGCAGGTGCCAGGTCCGCACTATGAGACACCTGCAGAGTCGCGCTATCTCCGGGCTATTGGCGGCGATGCTGTTGGTATGTCGACGGGACTCGAGGCGATCGCTGCCCGCGAGGCTGGCATGACCGTGCTCGGCCTAACACTCATCACGAACCCGGCCACGAACCTCGGCGATACCCCGCTCGATCACGCGGAGGTCGTCGCAGCAGGTCGCGCCGCTGAGCCGCGCCTCGCAGCGTTGCTCACAGACGTCGTCACGCGCCTCCCGCGCGCGTAAGCATGACCAGGGCGCACCGATCCGCGCCCGTGAACGCAGCCCACACGGCACAGGGCCCGGCCACACGCGTGATGCGTGGGACCGGGCCCTTCCAGTTGCCGGTGCGGTGACCAATACCGCGGCCGGCTGCAACATCGGCCGGCTTAGGTCGCCGACTCGCCAGCCTCACCGGTATCGACGAGCAGCACGCCCGACTTCACCGCCCAGAGCATGGTTGCGGTCTGGCCGCGCTCGAACGCGCGTGCCTCATGGCTCAGACGCACCGCACCCTCGGTGCCATCAGGCAGCTCAACGGTGTATCGGCGCGATGAGCCGAGGTAGGTGACATCCGTGATCGTGACGGGGATGGCGTTCCAGCCCTCGGTCGCCACGGTGCCTGCTGCCTCGAGGCGCAGGTTCTCGGGGCGGATCAGGATCGCGAGATCTTCGTGCGCACTGCGGCCCTCTGCCACGACGCGGTGGCCCGCGACGGTGATCGCGGTGTGCTGATCGCCAGCTGCCTCGCCCGTGCCGAGCAAGACGGTCGACTCACCAAGGAAGCGACCAACGAAGAGCGTGCGAGGGGTCTCGTACAGCTCTTCTGAGGTGCCGACCTGCTCGATCTTTCCGTTGTTGAAGACCGCGATGCGGTCGGACATCGAGAGGGCTTCTTCCTGATCGTGCGTCACGTAGACGAACGTCGAGCCGACCTCGCGGTGAATTCGCTTGATCTCAGCCTGCAGCCACTCGCGCAGCTTCTTGTCGAGCGCGCCGAGGGGCTCATCCATGAGGAGCACGCGGGGTTCGTAGACAAGTGCGCGAGCGAGTGCCACACGCTGCTGCTGACCGCCGGAGAGCTCTGAGGGGAAGCGATCGCCGAAGTCACCGAGGCGCACCATACCGAGTGCTTCAGCAACCTTGATCTTCTGATCCGCCTTCGAAACCTTACGGCGCTGCAGCGGGTACGCGACGTTCTCTGCGACAGTCTTGTGCGGGAACAGTGCGTAGTTCTGGAACACCATGCCGATGTCGCGCTTGTGGGCTGGCAGCTTCGCTACCGGCTTGCCGTAGATGTGCAGCATGCCCTCGGTGACCGAGGTGAAGCCGGCAATCATGTTGAGCGTCGTGGTCTTACCCGAGCCCGAGGGGCCCAGGAAGGTCATGAACTCACCGGGCTCGATGACGAGGTCGATGTCATCGACGACGGTGTTCTCGCCGTACTTCTTCGTGACCTGGTTCAGGCTGATGCCTGCCTCATTGATCGCCGAGATGGTGCTGGTGTTCAGGCCCTCGTTGCGGAGTTCCTGCTCGTGACCTGCGGGGACGGGGATGTCGTTGTGAGTCATCGCGTTCACGCTGCTACTCGCTTTCTTTTTCGCGTCGCGAACTGTGCCGACAGCATGACGACGACGGATACCACCATCGTGAGCACTGCTACGGCTGCCACAGTCGGATCATTGGTCTGCGTCACGCTGTTGTAGATCTTCACCGGCAGCGTCTGCAGTGACGGCGACTGGATGAAGAGCGACAGAATGACTTCGTCGAACGAGGTGACGAAGGCGAACAGTGCGCCTGCGGTCACACCCGGTGCGATGAGCGGGAGAGTGATGGAAAAGAACGTCCGCATACGGCCCGCGCCGAGGCTGGCCGAGGCCTGCTCAAGACGGGTATCGAAGCCAGCGAGCGACGCCATCACGTTGGTGATGACGAGCGGCATGGCCACGATCGTGTGTGCGAGAACGAAGCCGGGCAGGGTGCCGAGCAGGTTCATGCGCAGGAAGAGCGAGTACAGGCCGACCGCGAGGACGATGCCGGGGACGATCATCGGGAGCAGGAAGTAGCCCTCGACGAGGCTCTTGCCGCGGAACTTCACCTTCGAGAGGCCGAGCGAGGCCAGCACGCCGACCGTCGTTGCCACGATCGTGGTGAGGATCGCAACCTGCAGCGATGACCCGAGGGCCTTCATCCAGGACGCATCGGTGAAGAAGTTCTCGTACCACCGGGTCGAGAAGCCCTTCGGCGGGAAGTTGAAGGAGGGAGCCTCGTTGAACGACATCGGAACGATGACGAGCGTGGGCAGCACCAACCAAATGATGATGATGATGGCGAAGACGCCAAGGAGACGTTTCGTGGTCACTTCTTATCCACCCCCGGGAAGAGGCTCTGGCCCTTGTTCAGCTTCGACACTATGACGAGGATGAGGATCGTACAGATCAGCAAGAACATGCCGAGCGCCGTTCCTTGGCCCCACATGAGGAAGACCGAAATCTGCTGTTGGATGAGCGCGGAGATCATGATCTCCTTCGACGAACCGAGCAGGGCGGGAATGATGTAGAAGCCGAGACCGAGAATAAAGACGGTCACGCCGCCGGCGAAGATGCCGGGACGCGAGAGCGGCAGGTAGACCGTGAAAAACGCGGTGACCGGGTTTGCACCCAGGTTCGATGCTGCAGGCAGCAGTCGCTTGTCGATCTTGGCCATCGCTGAGTACAGCGGCAGCACCATGAACGGCAGGAGCACCTGTGACATACCGAGCGCGACACCAAAGGTGGTGCGGATCAGGGGCACTGGGCCAATTCCGAACCACGCCATGAGGATGCCATTGATGGGGCCGGTGTCCTGGAGCAGCACCATCCACGCGAGTGTACGCACGAGGATCGAGGTCCAGAGCGGCAGCATGATGAACAGCTGCAGCATGTTGCGGGTGCGGTCAGAAACCACGGTCATGAGGTAGGCGTAGGGGTACGCGAGGAGCAGACACACGATCGTGACGATAAACGCCGTGCTGAACGTGCGTGTGACAACAGCGATGTTCGCCTGGGTGGTGAACAGCCACTGGTAGTTCTGCAGACCCGGCTCAGGATCAGTCACCGAACGTAGGGCGACGTCGAACAGTGGCGCCAGGAAGAACAGGGAGACAATCGCGAATGCCGGGAGCAGGAGAAGAAGCGGGCGCCAATTGCGTGGCCCCCGCTTCTTCCCAGCGCCGGCACCCGCACCAGAAACAGCCAACGCCTCAGTGACGGTGGTGTTTTCTGGAACAGAATGACCGGACATGATGATTAGTTACCCGTTGCCCATCCAGCCCATGCTGCGGAGAGGGCGTCGTAGTTCTCGACCCAGAAGTCCACGTTGGGCTTGACAGCGGTGTCCATGTGCGAGGTCGTCATCCAGGTCTCGAGCTGCTTATCGAGCTCGGGCTTCGACTTGGTGTTGACTCCGCCGTACGAGGTGAGCTTGGTCATCTCGGCCTGCTGCAGGTCACCAATCGAGAAGTTCACTGCTGCGAATGCGGCCTGCTTGTCCTTCACGCCCTTGGGGATGCCGTTCGAGTCGACCATCAGCATCCACTCGTCCCACATGGGAGCGATGGGTGCACCAGCCGAAGCTGCGCCGTACCCACGACCCGACCACACGAGGCCCATGACAGCCTCGCCCGACTCGAGCTGCTGCTGAGCCTGCGCGCCGGTGGTCCAACCGATGACGTCATCGCCGAGCTTCTTGTACTCGTCGAATGCACCCTCGATGTCAGCGGGCTTCAGTTCGTTGACGTCCTTACCCTGAGCGACGAGTGCGAACTCGACGGTCTGGGGATCAACGTAGGTCGACTGGCTCACGGTGCGCTTGCCGGGGAAGTTCTTCGTATCGAAGAAGTCTGCCGCGCTCGTGGGAGGCTTATCGCCAAACGCCTCAGTGTTGTATGCAACAACCAAGCCGTACAGAATCTGCGGGGTCATGCACTTGTCAGTGATGGTGCCCTCGGGGATGTTCGAAATGTCGACCTGGTCGTAGTCGTACTCTTCGAACAGGGTGCCACAGCCGCGCGCGGTGTCGAACTGGGTCGTGTTCACGATGTCCCAGGTCACGTTTCCTGCGTCGACCATTGCCTTGAGCTTGCCTGCGTCAAATGCGTCCTGGTTGAAGGTCGCGCCCGATGCTTCTGCGAACGGATCCCAGAGCGCGGCCTTCTGGCCGTCCTGGAAGATACCGCCCGAGCCAGCGAAGGTCAGCGTCGTGCCCTCAAAGGCACCTGCCTTGACCTCGCCTGCGACCGGGGTACCGAGATCACGTACGGGAGCAGCTTCTTCCTTGCCGCCGCCACCGCTACATCCGACGAGTGTCAGGGCGAGTGCTGCTGCACCGGCCACCGCGGAAAGTCCGCGACGCGCTTTCGCGTTTTTTACCATCTGAAATGGTCCTCTCACTTCACTGTGATTGGTACCGGGGCCACTTGCAGGTTAAGCATCGTTACTTTTCCTGTTGAACCGAACCTCTACAAGCAATCAGCTCGTCGCCCTCGGATGAACATTGAAGCTACACGGCATTTTCGCCATTCATCATTTGTGTTACGTGTTCGTTACCGCCTCTGAGATATCTCATACGTTCGTACACGTACGGTCTTATGACCGGTACGAATGGGAGGTGCGGCCGGCCGAAAATGTGCGTAATTTTCCAATTATTGGCGCAAGGTCGCGTAGTGTCATTGCCAAGCTTGCGCCGTACGAATGTAAATCGCACTCGCAAACATCTACTTCGGTAGGAAACAACAGAGCAAGGAGGCTCTACCCGTGAACATCATCGTGATTGGTGCCGGTCTTTCCGGTCTCTCCTCAGCTTGGGAACTACACAAGGCAGGTCATGAGGTCACTGTGCTCGAGGCTCGCGACCGCGTTGGCGGCCGCACCTGGAGCACCACACTCGAAAACGGTGTCATTACTGAGCGCGGTGGCGAGTACGTATTCCCCACCGAGTTCGCGATTCGCAAGCTCGCAGCTGAAGTTGGCGTTCCGCTCCTCACGCACGGCGTGCGCTACGGTCGCCGCACGACCAACGGCCGCGTCATTTCGTTCGACGACCTTGAGCGCACGAGCGCGCAGGTGCAGGCAACGCTCAAGGGCATGATGGACGACGGCGAGCGGAATGTCTCCCTCGCGACCGCGTTCGAAGCCGCCCTCGGCGCTGACTATCTGCAGGATCCCGTATACCGCCGCACGGTCACCTCGAGCGCTGCTGACCCTACACGCGTGAGCGCAGAAGCTGTCATTCTGCACGAGTCTTCCACCGTCAATGGCTACGTAGAAGACGGCGCACGTTTCCTGCGCGGCAACCAGTCGCTGTCCATCGAGCTCGCACGGCGCCTTGGCGACCGCGTGCGCCTTGAGCACCCCGTTGCGCGGATCGATCAGTCCGAGACTGGCGTCCAGGTTGAGCTGCAAGACGGCACTCGCCTCGAAGCAGACGGCGCGATCCTCTCGGTTCCGTTCCCCATTCTGCGCGAGCTGGAGCTCGGCTTCGACCTTCCCGAGGCGCAGCAGCGCGCACTCGACCACCGGTTCATGGGCGTTGCTGCGAAGCTTGGCGTGCCACTGAGCCGCGTTGATACCGACATTGCACTGCAGAACACGAGCCACACTTGGTGGTCGTGGCGTTCGATGTCGGTTGATGGCGAGAACCGCATCAATGCGCTGTCGAGTTTCGCTGGCGGTCCCGATGCGCTCGCTGCGTTGCAGGTCACAGAGGGTTCTGCCACCTGGCAGGCTGAGCTGCAGAAGATGCGTCCCGAGCTTGAGCTTGCTGGCGAGGTCTTGCTCACCACCTGGGCAGATGATCCCTGGGCGCGCGGATCGTACACCGCCCCTGCACTCGACTGGGAGGCAGCAGATGCCACAGCGTTCGAGACTTCGGCAGGCCGCGTCGCAATCGCTGGCGAGCACACCGGTCTCGCCCAGTCACTTTCTGGCGCGGTCGCGTCGGGGTACCGCGCGGTTGCCGCACTCACGCAGGCACTCTCGGCAGGGTAGTACGCACATATGGCTCTCACTGTTGGCGAGTTGATCGCGCTTCCATCTGTGAAGACGTGGTCACTCACCCCTGGCGTTGGCGAGCAACGCAAGATTTCGTGGGCTCACTCCTGTGAGCAGCCTGATCCTTGGCTTTGGCTCGGTGAAGGTTCTCTCGTGATGACCACGGGTCTCGGTGTGCCGGTGTCTGTGGCGGATCAGTGCACCTACTTTGCCGGGATGCACAAGGCCGGAATTGCCGCGGTCACGATCGGCGCCCATATGTCGGCCCCTCCCCTCGCTGAGGAAGCCCTCGCATATGCGTCTTCACTCGGGTTGCCCGTACTTGAAACGGCATATGAGGTGCCCTTCCTGACGCTCGCTACCGCCGTCATTGAGGCGGCGCAAGAGCAGCGTGCTCGTCGCGTGCGCCTCACGGAGCGAATGTATGCCGCACTGCGTACGCACGCGACGGAAGAGGATTCCGAGCCATTGCTTACCGAGCTCAGCGCGCTGCTCGGTGGCACATTTGCCATCGAACCAGCGCTGCCTGGCGGCGCCCGCGGCAGTATCGAAGAAGTCGAACCCGGCCGGTTCACCACGTCCCTCGTTGCGCCAGGTGATCCCGTGCTGAGCTTCAAGGTGGTCACAGAGGAGCCCGACTACGGGCTTCTCCAGCACTCCGCCGGCATCGTCGGCACCGCGCTGTCAATCTCGGCGGCCTCTCGCCGCCGAGATTGGTTGTACGGCTCGATTTTGCTCGGCAACCTCGCTGACGGCACGATGCCTGCCGGGTTCGCCCGCGGGCTACTCGAGTCACACGGCCTGTCTGGTTCGCTTCGCTTCTGCGTGTGGGCGTACACCGACGGTCGCGAGTCGCTCGATGCCGTCCAGGCGGTTGCTGCTGCAGAAGGATCCGCCGCAATCGCCACCGTGAAAGACCACCAGACGATTGCGCTGATCCGCGCCGATGACTCTGCCCTGCTCGACAGATTCGGCGAGCAGTTCAAGGTCGTGGGTGCGAGCGCACCGTTCACCGATCTGCTCGGGTTCCAGACCGCCGTTCGGCAGGCGAGTGTGACACTCACGCGCGCGCGAACGGCAGAGCAGACCGGCGCAATCCGGTTCGATGACGCTGAGCCGTCCTCGCTGTTCCTCCCGAGTGATGGCGATCAGTTGCGCGCTATCACTCAGCAGGTGCTCGGCCCACTCCAGGAGTATGACGCCCAGCGCGGCACCGACCTCATGGAAACGCTTCGCGTGTTTCTTGAGGACAACCGCAGTTGGGTGCGTGCATCCGAGCGCCTGTTCATTCACCGGCAGACACTCGTCTCACGGATCGCGCGCATCGAAAGCGTGCTCGGAAAGGACCTCGGAAAGATGCAGGATGCGTCTGACTGCTGGCTCGCCATCCGGGCAGCCGTGCGCTGCGGAGCCTTGGAACCAGAGGATATTTAGGCGGCGTACAAACGTATGAATAGCGTCTTTGCCGCGCTGGTACTTCGTTGCGGTGACTACGTTTCAGTCCCGTACTTCTTGTAATTACAATGTTTCGATCACAGAGGATCTCATGACCACCACCATTCCCGACGTCAATGCCGACGTCGATGTCGTTGTTATTGGCGCTGGCTTCGCCGGCCTCGTCGCCGCCCGCGAACTCAGCCAGGCAGGGCACGATGTGCTCCTGCTCGAGGCGCGTGATCGCATCGGCGGTCGCACCTGGACCGATGATCGGCTCGGCCATCCGCTCGAAATGGGCGCGAACTGGGTGCACTGGGTGCAGCCACACGTGTGGGCGGAAATGTCGCGCTACGGCCGCGAGATGATTCGCAGCCCCAAGGCCGACGAGGCATACTGGCATGACGCCGATGGCAACCCCGTCAAGGGCACGCTTGAGGAGTTCATGGCGCTCATCAGCCCGGGCCAGCAGCTCTTGATCGATGATGTCCGCTCGGTCATGCCACGTGGTCCAGAGCCCACTGTCGGGGAGATCCAGGCGCTCGACAGTGTCTCCATCGAGGAGCGCATGGGTCAGCTCGGCCTCGACCCCGCAGCGTATGCTGCGAACGCCTCGGTCTGGACAGGGCACGTCAACGCGCCTCTCTCAGAGGTCGGCCTCTCAAGCGCAATGCGTTGGGTGTCAGCAACCGGCGGTCACTGGGAACTCATGCACGAAGCTTCGGCAACCTACCGCGTAGTGGACGGCATGCGGGCCTTCACTGCCGAAATCGCGAAGGACATCAGCGGCGAGATCCGCCTGAACACCACCGTCGCAGCCGTCTCGCAGAACGATGCTGGCGCCGTCGTCACCACGACCGATGGGGCGCGGATCACTGCTCGCCGCGTCATCAGCACCCTGCCCGTCAACGCGATCGCAGGCATCGAGTTCACGCCAGCACTCCCCGCTGCGTGGCAGCGTCAGAACGCAGAGCGGGTCGCCTCGCGCGGCACCAAGGTGTGGCTGCGAGCTGAGGGCCATGTTCCTCGGTTCTTCGCGTACGCGAGCCCAACCGGCCCACTGTCGGTGCTCAAGGCTGAGTTCTACTGCAGCGACGAGCGCGGCGACTACACGATTCTTGTTGGCTTCGGCGCGGATCATTCCAAGATCAACCTCGAAGACATCGCTGACGTGCAGGCCGCGGTCGACATCTTCCGCCCTGGCCTCGAGATCACCGAGGTGGAGGCGCACGATTGGATGACTGATCCGCTCTCGCAGACCACCTGGATGACGCACCGTCCCGGCCAGCTCACCCGTGACCTCGCGGAGCTGCAGGAACCCCAGGGTGTGGTCCACTTCGCGTCGACCGACAACGCCAACCTCTGGGGTGGCTTCATCGACGGCGCGATCGAGAGCGGGCTGCGCGAGGCGCGTCGCGTCGCTGCCGCGCTGTAGTCTTCAGTTCCCCAAACACGCGAAAAGGGGTGTTTCTCTCGAAACACCCCTTTTATTGCGCCAGAAACGCATGATCTCGGCAGGAACACCCCATCTCGAGGGGTCAGCCAAGCCAGCCAGGCTAGGCGGCGTGCACCACGCGCCCGTCAACGACGGTCAGTGCGATAGCAACCGAGGGAAGCTCATCGGCTGAGGCTGCCACCGGATCCGCGCCCCACACGGTGAGGTCACCCACAGCACCGACAGCGAGCACGCCGCGGTCTTCGTGACCGCGCGCCTGGGCGGGCCACAGTGTGTACGCGAGCAGTGCTTCTTCGCCGGTCAGGCACTGATCGGGCTCGAAAACGGGAGCCGATGCATCGCCAGGCGTGTGGCGACCACGCGCCCAGGCCATGCCGAGACGGGGGTCGAACTGCGCCACAGGCCAGTCGGAGCCGAGCGTCACGTTGACGCCGGTCTCGAGTACGTCGCGTACGCGGTAGCCCGCGGTGTTCCGGTCTTCTCCGAGGCGAACGGTCCAGTTGTCGCTGTGATCCGCCGCGCGCCACTGCATGTGCAGGGGCTGCATCGACGCGGTCACCTGTGCGCCACCAACCTGGGCAGCCTGGAAGCCTCGCAGACGCTCGATGTCCTGCGCAGACAGCACCTCAAGATGCTCGATCGAGTGGAACGGCAGGCCGTCACGGGCGGGCAGCGCTTCGTACACCTCGAGCACCTGGTTCACGGCGTAGTCGCCGACAGCGTGCGTCGCGATGAGCATGCCTGCGTCGTGGTACGCGCGCACGACCTCGACGTAACGGTTCCAATCAGGCCAGAAGCCGTCGCGACCGTCGCCGCACGCATCGGCCTCGTGCAGCCACGCGGTGCCGGTGTCGATGACACCATCGCTGAAAAGCTTGATTGCGCCGCTCTGCCAGAGTTCACCGCGACGCCCGCGAGCAGCAATCACTGCAGCAACATCGTCATCGGTTGCCCCAACTGCGTGCCAGTGGTGCACGGTGAGACGATGGTCGAGCTCACCGCGCGATTCGAGTTCTTCGAGCAGGTCAAGTGTTGCGGGCTTGCCGTCCATGATTGCGCCGCCGGTCAGGCCGACAGCGGCAAGCGTGCGGAACATGTCGCGCAGCGCATCCCGTTCCTCATCGTGCGAGAGCTTCGGCGCAGCATCGAAGAGGATGCCGTAGGCGCTCGGCTCCCGCAATTCACCCGTTGGGGTGCCGTCTTCGTCAACAACGACCTCGCTCGCGTCTGCGAACTCAACCGGGCCAGTGATGCCGGCTGCGGCGAGCGCGGGAGCGGTGCCAAGGCCGGTGTGCAGGTCGTAGCAAATGAGCGCGACGGGGCGACCGGGAGCAGCATCTGCGAGCAGGTCGCCGCGCATGCCTGTTTCCTCGAATGGCTCATACTCAAGGTTCCAGCCACGCACCCACGCGCCCTCTGGCAGTCGTGCGTGCTCGGCGGCGATCGCTTCTCGGAGCTCCGCAATAGTTTCCAGGCCACCGAGGTCGATGCCAGCGGTCACGTCGGCTGCCCAGTGCGGGTGCGTGTGCGAGTCGAACAGGCCTGGCGTAATCACTGCACCCACCACGTCGCGCACGACAACCCCAGCGGCTGCCGCTCGCTCTGAGACTTCAGCGTCTGAACCGATGAGCGTGATCCGCCCATCTTCGATCAGCAGCGCGGTCGCGTCTGCGTGCGCATCGGTGTTCGTGCGGAGACGAGCGCCAACGAGCGCGAGTGAGCGGGGGCTTTCCGTGGTCATGTGAGGTCCTTTCGCGGAAGCGGATCGCAACAATACAAACGTCAGTGCCGGCCGATGGGCGAGAAATCATCACGCGGCACGGCGGCTGCGCCGAAGCGCTCTGGGTTCCAATACTGCTGGAACTCAGCGTCGCCGTCACCTCCGGTGACAAGATCTGCGAGGTATTCACCCATAAAAGCTGAGTATTTAAAGCCCTCGCCCGAGTCACCGCACGCGAGTACGACGCGCGCGTGGGTACGACCGATGATGAAATCACCGTCGCCGGAGTCGGTCCAGGTGCAGACCTGGGTTGCGAGGACGTTCGGCACAATCGCCGTGAGATCGCGCTCGACGCGGGCGCGGATCGCCTCAGTACGGTCGGGCCACTCGGCACGGTCGAGGTCTTCGCCGAGTGTGTGCCCGGCAAGGGAGCGTAGCGGAATGTCGAGGCCGAGCTTGTAGCCAGAGTCGCCATTCGGCATTGCATAGACACCGGGCTCGTCGCTGCGAGTGCAGTCAATGAGGCCGGGAAGATCGGGGGCAGGCGGTGTGAGGCTTGCATCGCCGACGTACACCACCTGTTCCATGTACGGGGTGAGCGGCAGCGTCAGGCCGAGGCCGGGGAGCAACTCGGTTGTGCCTGGGCCGGCTGAAAGGAGTACCTGATCGCCGGTCACCTCTGAACCGTCTTCGAGGACGACGGTTGCGCTGTCGGGACCGGGGGTGATCCGCGCTACTCGGGTGTTCGGACGGTAGTCGCCACCGCCAGCGATGAATTCACGTAAGACGCCACCGAGCAGTTTGTCGGCGAAGACAACGCCAGCCTCTTCGACGAAGAGCGCGTCGCGGCCATCTGGGCGCAGGCCAGGGAAATAGTCACCGACCGAGTCAGCCGGTACGCGCACGTACTTCTGATCGATCGAATCGAGTGAGCGCTCGACATCAGCGAGCGACTCGTCGTCCCGCCAGAGCGCACCGGTGCGCCGGAACACCGGCTCCCCGATGCGCTCTCCGAGTCGTTCCATTGCAGCAAGCGTGCCGAGCATCGCGCGCGAGCGCCACACCTGAGTGTCAGCGAGCCGCCAGAGGCGCGATGAGCCAGCGTTCGAAGCGAAGGGGCTCCCTGGCTCGAACCGCTCAAGCACGGTGACGTGCCACCCCTCATCTTGGAGTTTCAGCGCCGTCGGCAGGCCCCATGTGCCACCGCCGACGATGATCGCATGCTGCTTCATGGGAGTCTCGCCTAGTCGTTGATCGTGGTGTAGTGCTTACGAAGGTGCTCAGTGATGCGCCATTTGCCCTTCCAACCAGAAGGCATCACCATGACATCGCCGGGGCCGAATTCTTCAGGTTCTTCGCCTTCGACCTCGAGAAACACGCGCCCCGAGAGGATCGTGCAGATCTCGGTGTATCCGTTGCGCTCTGCGGTGAAGGTACCGGGGGTGCACTCCCAGAGGCCCGTACCGATGCGGTCGCTCGACCATACCTCGAGCGCGGCCTCCTGCTGGCCTTCGGTGATCGCAGTGGGCTTCGGTGCGAGCTCGCCGAGATCAATCGCTGCAGAGTTGTGTGCAGCGTGGGTACGAATCGTAGTCATCAAATTTCTCCTTTGAATTGACGGCTGTGGTCAGTGGCGGCGTGAGGCAGAGGTCGTTCACGCCGCTGTCATCAGCGTATAGCGGGCCACCGACATTCGAAGGCCGCCCGCTATACATACTCCGGGGAGCGGTGTACTGCTACCGGCCGCTGATGACGTTTGCGATCTTGGCGATCGGCGAGGTGGTCGGGCGACCGTTGAGTTCAGACTTGTCAGCGACGCCGTACGCCGCGTACATGCCCTTGGTGGCGATCCAGCGCAGGGGCTCGAGCTCCCACTTCCGTACTCGGTGGTTCACCCAGGGAAGGGTCGTGAGTTCGCTGCGGTTACCGAGGATGAGGTCGGCAATCGTGCGGCCTGCGAGGTTCGTCGAGGTCACACCGGTACCGACGTAGCCGCCGCCCCATGCGATGCCGGTCTGCTCGTCGAGACCGACCGTTGCAGCCCAGTCACGGGGAACACCGAGTACGCCCGACCACACGTGGTCGATTGCTGCACCCTTGGTGCTTGGGAAGAAGCGGTGCATGATCTCGCTGAGGGTCTCAACCGTGCGCTCCGAGGTCTGGCCGTCGGTGTCGGTCTTCGAGCCGTACTTGTATGGAACGCCACGGCCACCGATCGCGATGCGATCGTCGCCGGTGCGCTGTGCGTACATGTAGACGTGAGCCCAGTCGCCGAGCACCTCGCCCTTGCTCCAGTTGAGCTCGTCCCAGACGTCTGCCGAGAGCGGCTCAGTCGCGATAAGCGACGAGTTCATTGGGAGCCACAGGCGATGCAAGCCCTTGAGGTTTGCGGTGAAGCCCTCGGTCGCGCGCACGACGTACTGTGCCGAAACGGTGCCGTGGGTCGTCACGAGCTTGTGCGGTGCGACCTCGACAACGCGAGTGTTTTCGTAGATCTCAACGCCAAGACGTTCGCACGCCTCCGCGAGACCCTTCGCGAGTTTCGCTGGCTGGATACGAGCCGAGTGCGGGTGCCAGACCGCGGCGCGAGTGTTCGCGACGTTGATCTTTGCCTGCGCCTCAGGTGCTTCGAGCAGCTGGAGGTCGGTGTACTTCCACTGCTGCTCAGCGGCCGCGAACTCGCGGATACGCTTCTCCTGCGCAACGGTGTAGGCGACGTTGAACTCGCCGCCCTTCTTGATGTCGGCGTCGATGCCTTCAACCTCGGTGACGCGGATAACCTCGTCGACGGTCTCGTTCATCGCTCGCTGGAATCGCTCAGCCGCATCGCGACCGTGCGTCTTTTCGTACTGCTCGCGACCACCCGTGATTGCGCTGGTGAGCCAACCACCATTGCGGCCAGAAGCGCCGTAGCCAACGTGACGCTGCTCAACAACGACGACCTTGAGCTCGGGGCGAGCCTGCTTGAGGTAGTACGCAGTCCACAGACCCGTGTAGCCCGCGCCGACGATCGCCACGTCGGCGGTGAGGTTACCCGGAAGTTCAGGGCGCGGTGTAGGGGTACCGATTTGCTCCCACCAGTGGGAGACATTGCCGTTGATCATTGCTGGGGTTCCTTTAAATTATGTAATTCGTGGTTGTGGGTGTCGGGTCTGTGCGCGGATCGCTATACCGCGAAGACGGAAGCCCGTGCAGGCTCCCAAGCGAGGAGGGCGACCTGGTTGTCAGCGTTGAGCCAAGGCAGCGCCTCAGTTCCGCGGACGACACCGGTCGAACCGTCGCCAAGAACAATCTCGTACTTCCAGCCGGAACCGAGGTAGATTGCCTGGCGTACGGACACCTCGATCGAGTCGAAGCCGGCAGGGATCTCAGCGACCGAGTTCACGAGCACGCCGTGCTCGGGACGGACGACCGTCACCTGTTCCTCAGTGCGGATCATGGTCGATTCGCCGATGAAGCCTGCAACGAACAGCGACGCCGGGTTCTCGTAGAGTTCCTTCGAGGTACCAACCTGCTCGATACGACCCTCGTTGAAGACGGCGATGCGGTCGGAAAGCATGAGCGCTTCCTCCTGATCGTGCGTCACGAAGATGAAGGTACGGCCAACCTCCTTATGAATGCGACGCAGCTCGAGCTGCAGGCGCTCGCGGAGCTGCTTATCGAGGGCACCGAGCGGCTCATCGAGGAGCAGCACCTGCGGCTCGAATACGAGCGCGCGAGCGAGCGCAACTCGCTGCTGCTGGCCACCGGAAAGCTCCTTCGGGTAGCGATCCTCGAATCCAGCAAGACCTGCAGTTGCAAGCGCCTTGCGTGCCCGATCCGCCGCCTCTGCCTTAGCAACCTTGCGCTGCTGCAGCGGGAAGATCACGTTGTCCAGCACGGTGAGGTGCGGGAACAGCGCGTAGTGCTGGAACACGATGCCAAGGCCGCGCTGGTGCACGGGAACCTTTGCCATTGGCTTACCGTCGATAGTGATATCACCCTCGGTGAGGTCGGTGAATCCGGCAATGAGGTTCAGCGTCGTGGTCTTGCCCGAGCCCGAGGGGCCGAGGAAGGTCATGAATTCGCCCGGCTTGACAACGAGGTCTACGTTGTCGAGTGCGATCGACTTCGGGTAGTGCTTGGAGACTCCGGTGAGAACAATCTCGGCACCTGCCTGATTAGCTCTTGCGTGCACGGTTCTTCCTTCCGGTAAGTACGAGCGCGCCGATGACGAGCGTCGTAGTGAGAACGAGGATGACGGTCGCTGCTGCAGCGAGCGTCGGATCGGTATCGCGGGTCACGCTCGAGTACATAAGTACCGGCAGCGTGTTGAGGTACGGGCTCTTAATGAAGAGCGACAGCACAACCTCATCGAAGGAGGTGACAAACGCGAAGAGTGCGCCTGACACCATGCCGGGGATGATGTTGGGGAGAGTGACCTTGAAGAAGGTCGTAATGCGGTTGGCGCCGAGGCTCAGCGCTGCGAGTTCAAGCCGTTCATCGAATGCCGAGAAACCTGCGGTGATCGCGATGACCGTGAAGGGCAGCGCGAGAACCGTGTGCGCGAACACGAAGCCGAGAACAGTACCGACAAGGCCCAGCTTGAGGAAAACCGCGTAGATACCGATTGCGACGACGATGCCGGGAACCACCATGGGAGCCATGAGGCCGATCCGCAATGCACCAGCGAGCTTCTTCTTGGTGAGTGCACGCAGGCCCATGACCGCGAGCAGGCCGAGGAGCGTAGCCACGAATGCGACGAGCAGACCGATGAGGAGCGAGTTGCCAAGCGCGGTCGTCCACTGCTTGTTCGTAAAGAACGACTCGTACCAGCGCAGCGACCACGTCTCGGGCGGGAAGACAAATGAGGCCTTGCCCGTGAAGCTCAGCGGGATGACGACGAGCGTCGGAGCGATGAGCCACAGGGCGACGAGCATGCTGACGACCCACAGGATCACACGCGTGACGGGATGAATTTTCACCATGTCAGAACACCTCCACCGATAGGCCCTTGCGCTTCGCAGCGCGCATGATCAGGCCGATAAGACCGAGCAGCACGAACGTTGCTACGAGCAGAACTACACCGAGTGCACCGCCGCGGCCCCACTGCAGGAGGCTGCTGACCTGTGCGTAAATCGACTGCGCCAACATGCTGTCTGACGGCGAACCGAGCAGTGCAGGGGTGACGTAGAAGCCGAGCGCCTGGATGAAGACCATGAGCGAGCCAGCGGCAACACCCGGCAGCGAGAGCGGCAGGAAGATGCGGAGGAACGCGATGGTCGGGCGTGCGCCAAGCGATCGAGCAGCAATCACGAGGCGGCTGTCGATGCCAGACATCACCGCGTAGAGCGGCAGCACCATGAAGGGCATGAGCACCTGGCTCAGACCAATCATTACACCGAGGTTGGTACGCAGCAGCTCAAACGGGCCAAGGCCGAGGAAGCCAAGCAGGTTGTTGACAACGCCGTTGTCCTGCAGGAGCACGATCCACGCGAAGGTGCGGATCATGAGGCTCGTCCAGAACGGGATCATGGCGACGACGAGGAGAACGGCGCGAGCCTTCTTCCCAACAATCGTCATGAGGAACGCGTACGGGTACGCAAGCACCAGGCAGATCACCGTCGCCATGAGCGCGTTACTGAAGGTGCGCCCAATCACGGCCAGGTTCTGCGGGTTCTCAAATACCCACACGTAGTTCGAGACCCCGACCTCGGGGTCGGTCACGCTGCGCAGCATGCTCTCAAAAACCGGGTACGCGAAGACTGCAACCAGCAGCGCGTACGCAGGCAAGAGAAGCAAGAGCGCCCGGTAGGGTGAGCGCTTCGACGTGCTCGCAGCGCTCACCACCGGAATGTTCGTAGTAGTCACAGATTCCTACTTAATAGTTCTTAGCCCTGGAGCCACTTCATCCAGCGCTCGAGCTCAGCGTCGTAGTTCGCTGCCCACCATGCGGTGTCAGAGACGACCATCTGATCTGCAATCTCAGGATTGGTGACGAGGAAGTTCTGGCCGAGTTCATCTACCTGCGGCTTCGCATCGACGTTGACCGGCGAGTACGAAGTCTGCTCGGTGAGCTTTGCCTGCTGATCAGCACCGAGGTAGTAGTTCAGGAACGCCATCGACGCGTCAGGGTTCTTCGCATTCTTGGGAACGGTCAGTGCTTCGAAGAGCACGAGCGACTGGTTCCAGACGGGCGCGTAGTTTGCACCGTTCTTGATCGCTTCGTAGCCGCGGCCCGACCAGACGAGCGCCATGTCAGCCTCGCCCGATTCGATCATCTGGGTCGACTCAGCGCCGGTCTTCCAGAAGACAAGATCGTCGCGGATCGTGTCGATCTTGTTGTATGCACGGTCCATGTCGAGCGGGTACAGCTCGTCTTCGGCAACGCCGTCAGCGAGGAGTGCACCCTCGTGGATACCGGGGCCTACGTCTTCAAAGCCGGCGATTGCGCGCTTACCGGGGAACTTCTTGGTGTCGAAGAAGTCAGCCCAACCGGTGGGTGCGGTGTCGTACTTCTCAGTGTTGTACACGAAGACATAGCCGTACTGCATCGCAGGAACGTAGCAGTCGCCGAAGAGGCCCTCAGGGATCTTCGAGGAGTCAACGATGTCGTAGTTGATCTTCTGGAGGAGACCGTTTTCGTCTGCGCACTGCTTCTCAGCCCAGATGACGTCGGTGTCGACAACGTCCCAGTTCACGTTGTTGCTGTCGACCTGAGCCTTGACCTTTGCGTACTCGGTGGGACCGTCCTCGAGCATGTTCGCGCCCGACTCTTCACCGAACGGGTACGCGATTGCGTCCATCTGCCCCTTCTGGAACGAGCCGCCCCAGGAGACAAACGTGAGGGGAACACCGTCAAGTGCGCCAGCCTTCACGGTGCCAGCAACCGCGGGGCCATCGCCGAGGTCGATTTCAGCGGCTGCGCCACCGCCACCTGCACAACCGACGAGCAGCGAGCCTGCTGCGCCAGCTGCAAGCAGCGAGGTGAGTACACGGCGGGTATTCTTGTTCTTCACTCTGGATCTCCTTTGATGTAATGAGTTATGTCGTAAATCTGTGGGGTCTGCTGCGCATTCAGCGGCATGGCCCGGACGGTATGCGTCGACCAGGTGGTCAACGCTGCCCAAGTGTGAGAGGCGGGCTCAGGCTTCGACGGGGTCGGGAGTCGGCGGGCTGCCGATCCACAAGACCTTGGCCTCGTCCGCTGATTCGTTGAGCGCGCGGTGCGGGACTGAGCTCAAGAACTCAATCGAGTCGTCGGTACTCATGGGGTATCGCTCGCCGCCGAGCTCAAAGATGACTTCACCCTCGGTGACAATAAAGATTTCCTGTGCGTTGCCGTGCGTGTAGTTTTCAGCGCTTGTTGAGCTGCCTGGACCGAGCACGCCCGCGTACACCTCAAGGTTGCGCAGTGGGGGCAGTGCGAGCACGTACTTCTGTGAGCCTGGCTCAAGGGGAAGTGTGGGTCGATCCGCCGCCTTCAAGACACCGCGGGTGTGATCGGCCGAATCGTCAAGCAGCTTCGCGGGCGAGACCCCGAGCGCTGCAGAAATCTTACGGAGCGAGCCAATGCTCGCGCTGGTGCGACCGTTCTCGAGCTGGCTGAGGAAGCTCGAGCTCACGCCGGATGCGGCCGCGAGCGAACGAAGACTCATGCCGCTCAGCGCACGGAATGCCGCGATGCGACGACCAAGTTCACCCTCGGTGTCTTGCGCATTGTTGTCTGCCATGAAGTTCCTCCTCGAACCTCGTGTCACGTCACACAGTACAAACTGCTTTGTTTTACTGAACACTGTGTGCAGTGACGCTACGCACAATGTACCTACTTTGCGGAGGAATGCAAAATCGGAATCATGCCAGGCACTCCCAGATGCACGTACGGTCCAGTGATAACGTGTGAGAACGTCCAGAATTCGACGATTTCAGGGGGCAGCCGAATGGCGCAACAGCAGGAACTGTTCGACCAGGTCAAGGCCTGGTCAGAGGCCGATTTCGACGATGAGACTCGCGCAGAAGCCACACATCTTTTGGCTCGCGCAACGGCTGGCGACCCCGACGCAACAGCGTCGCTCGAAGACGCCTTTGCTTGCCGTCTCGAGTTTGGCACGGCAGGCCTGCGAGGCGAGGTCGGCGCTGGACCCCGCCGCATGAACCGCGTCGTCGTGACACAAACTTCCGCTGGTTTCGCCGCCTACCTGCACGATCGTGCTGCCCGCGGCGAGACCTCCACTCCCCCATCAATCGTGATCGGCTACGACGGTCGCACCCACTCAGCGCAGTTCGCGCGCGATGCGGCAGAGATCATGGCCGGTGCGGGGATCCGCGTCACCCTCATGCCCGAGGCCGGCCCCACCCCGCTCCTCGCATTCGCCGTACGCCACCTCGACACCTCGGCCGGCGTCATGGTCACCGCAAGCCACAATCCGCCGCGTGACAACGGGTACAAGGTGTACCTCGGTGATGCCGACGCTGGATCGCAGATCATTCCGCCCACCGATGCAGAAATCGGGCAGCGGATCGCAGAAGTCGCCACTCTTCCCCTCGCAGACCTGCCCCGCTCGTCTGACTACGCCATCGCTGACGCGAGCGTCACCGACGAGTACGTCGCGGTGACTGCGACGTCGGTACTCGCCGGCTTGCCCCTCGACGACGACGGAAACATCATCGGCAAGGATGTCAACCTTCGCGTCGCCTACACCGCGATGCACGGCGTCGGCGCCGACATTTCCCGCCGCGTATTCTCAGCGGCTGGCCTGCCCCTCCCGGTCCCGGTGCCAGAGCAAGAGACGCCAGACGGCCGCTTCCCCACCGTCGCGTTCCCGAACCCCGAAGAGCCTGGCGCCCTCGACCTCGCGTTCCGCACGGGTCGCGAGATCCAAGCCGACATCATCATCGCGCACGATCCCGATGCGGATCGCCTCGCCGTCGCTCTCCCCTGTGACATCGACGAGCCAGGCTTCCGTCGCCTCACCGGCAACGAGCTCGGTCTGCTGCTCGGTTGGCGCGCAGCCGAACGCGAGCGCCAGCGGGCTGCACGCGCAGGAGAAGATCCTCGCGGTGCCCTCGCGTGCACGATCGTGTCGTCACCGGCGCTCGGTGCGGTCGCGGCCGCGTACGGGCTCGATTACGTCGAGACGCTTTCGGGCTTCAAGTGGGTATCGCGCGTTCCCGGCCTCATCTTTGGCTACGAGGAAGCACTCGGCTACCTCACCCACCCCGAGCACGTACACGACAAGGACGGCATCTCGGCGAGCGCCGACATTCTCGCCCTCGCACGTGAGTGCGCCAGCCGCGGTATCCAGCTGTGGGACATGCTCGACGAAGCCAGCGCGCGCTTTGGCCACTTCGCGAGCGCCCCGATCACGCTGCGGCTCGCGACCATGGCGGCCGCGACTGAGATGTCGGCGCGGATCCGCACCTCGCCGCCCAGCTGCTTCGGTGATCGCGAGGTCACTCGTGCCCAGGATCTGCTCGAGCCAGGCCTCGCAGCGGTTCCCGCGAACGTGCTGCGCTACGACCTCGCGGATGGTTCGCGCGTCATGATCCGGCCGAGTGGCACCGAGCCGAAGCTCAAGCTATACCTCGATACGTTCAGCGACATTGGATCAGGACCCGACTGTGGGCCTGCCCGGCGAGAGACTGCCGAAGCCGACCTCGCGGTCCTCGAGGCCGATGTGCGTGCGTACTTGGCAGGGCTCGAGGGCTAGGTTCTGGGCTGAGCTGGGCTTTGAGCCTGCGTATTGAAAAACGGCTTAGGTAAGACGGAATCAGCAAATTCTGGCCTACCAAAACCGTTTTCACTACCGTAGGCAACTTGCTGGTCCGACCCACAGTGAATCCCATAAGGACGAGACCCAGCAACGCAACCAGCCAAAGGCAAGGGCGAGCGACTGCTCGCCCGCGGCAGCGCGTAAAGCTGTGCACCCCGTAAGGCCGGCTTCTGTGTTTTGCTGCCGCGGTTGCCCAGTTGGGCAACCTTGCCATTGAATAGTGGCCTCACTGGTATCGCGCAGATGAATGACTCGTTGGCGGTTTTGACCTCGCGCCTGCCAAGTTCCCTTGCCGTCGATATGCAATCGGCCGTAGATATGTTGTTTGGGGTCTCATTCAGCATATGGTTGGCAAATCGCAAACGTACGGCAACCCGACCCAGCGACGCGACGCCTCTCGCCTGATAACGTGGGCATTCCCACGCTTTGACGCCGCTGGAGGTGCTCATGATCATCGATCTTGCAGGTGCAGAGGACCCGCGCTGGCAGACCGCCCTACCGGTACTCCGAGAGCTCCGCCCCAGCCTGACTGATGAGCTGTTCCAGCAGGTCATCGAGGAGGGCACACCGCAAGGTCTCCGCTTCACTGCGATCTTCGACGGCGACGATGACAACGCCGATTGCGTTGCAGTGGCCGGCTGGCGCGTGGTCGCAAGCACAGGCGCTGGTCGCAAGTTATACATCGACGACCTTTCAACCGCGGCAGCGGCTCGTTCGCGCGGCTTCGGCTCCGAGATCCTCTCGCACCTCAAAGATCGGGCGCGTGAGCTCGGTTGCTCCGTGCTCATGCTCGATTCCGGTGTTCAGCGTTTCAGTGCCCACCGGTTCTACCTGCGCGAGCGGATGGAGTTCCGGGCACACCAGTTCCGCATGGATATTGAGCCGGCATAAGGGGCAGTTCCACCGAGCTCGCCGAGCCGAAGCATGCAGAGGCAAACAGAAAGCACCCCATCTCTTCGAGGTGGGGTGCTTTCTGTTGAGGCGCGAAGACTCGCTAGAGCGCTTCGCGGTGCTGTTCGCGCAGCTCGCCAACCGCGCGGTCGAGCGAGGGGTCATCGCCACGGGCGAGACCCGCGTACTGCAGCGTGATGCCGTCATCACCGATGATGGCCTTCACCCAGACGCGACGGCGGGGCACAAAGAGCGACCAAATGAGGCCACCAAGCGCTGCCACGGCAAAAATAAGAATCCAAATCTGTGCCGGGTTTCGCATGACATCGAACGACGCGTACCGCGGGGTTGCGGTGAGCTCGATCGTGCCGAGATCGTTCGGCAACTCGACGGTGTCGCCAGGGGTCAGTCGCAGCGACGGCACGTCGATGGCGCGGCCGGTGAGCTGCTCCATGTTGGTGGTGTCGAGTGAGTAGACCGACTGCGGGATACCGTCATCGACGCCAAGATCGCCGACGAACGCGTCGAGCGTCAATACGGGGTTCATGAGGTCGGGGTAGTTCGAAGTGAACGCACCAGATGAGTTTTCGGTCTGCGTAGGGTAGAAGAAGCCGCGCAGGCCGAGCTGGATCGACTTGCCATCTTCGTCAGTCAGGGCCTTGCCGTCTGCATCAGTCAAGCCGTGCATGACCTTCACGACGCCGAGCGAGGTGAGGTTGGTGTCCTGCGGGATGAAGGGCATCGACTCCTGGTACACGATCTCACCCACGGTGTTCCGGATCACGATGGTCGGCGCGTAGCCGTTCGCAATGAGGTAGATCGGCGAACCATGCACGCGCAGCGGGTGGTTAACGCGGATCACCTCCTCACTCTCATCTGATCCATCGGGAGAAATGAGCGTCGTCTTGGCGCGGTACTCCTTCACCTGGCCGATCGCGTTCACGTTGGGGTCGTCGAGCTCGATGTAATCGATCTCGAGATCATCGAGACGCAGACCGAAAGGTTCGAGGCTGTCATCGTTGAAGCTGTTGCCCGAGTTGACGGTGTCATAGTCGATGAGCTGGTTCACCATCGTCTCGCCCTCAACGAGCACCTTCTGACCGTTGAACGTCAGTGCGCCACCGATCGCGACGCTGACAAGCACGCCAACGAGGCCGGTGTGGAAGATGAGGTTTCCAGTTTCACGCAGGTAGCCGCGCTCTGCCGAAACCGAGATCCAAGCCGGGCGCTTGCCAACGGCTTCGCCGCCCTGGCGCTCGACGCGGTAACGCTGCTTCTTCAGCATTCCCGATGCGAGTTCGATCGCCTGCTCCGCGAACTCGCGCTTCTCCGCGTCGCTCGCGTCGGCGTTCGTAACGACCGTCTCGCTAAAGCCAGCCATGCGGTTCAGGCGCGCAGGAGTCTTCGGCGGGGTGCCGCGCCAGGCGCGCCAGTGCGCGCCGATGCGCGGCAGGATGCAGCCGATCAGCGAGATGAAGAGCAGCAGGTAGATCGCCGAGAACCAGACCGAGCTGTAGACGTCAAACGCCTGAATCGGGAAGGCGTCGAGCACTTTGAAGAGCTTGGGGTGATCCGCCTCATACTGCAGTACACCGTTGGGGTCTGCACCGCGCTGCGGCACGAGCGAACCCGGGATCGCGGCGACCGCGAGCAGCAGCAAGAGCACAAGCGCAACGCGCATGCTCGTGAGCTGGCGCCAGAACCAACGGAACCAGCCCTTGATGCCGAGCTCTGGCTGGTTGATGGGGGAAGCACCACCGCTGCCGTCCTCGTAATCGTCGGGACGGCCGGAGAAACGGCGCTTCGGAGCCTGCTTGGCCGAGTCAGCGGCTGTCTCGCTGGCTACGGCAGCCTGGCCGCCACCAGCCTCGCCAGCTGCGTCGGCTGGCTCAATGGGGTCAGAGGATCGTGCCAAAGTCGCCGATCACCGCCTGCATTGCGAACATCATCTTGCTCCAGAGTCCGGTCACCATGAGGAGACCGATGAGGATCAGCAGGGCTCCGCCGATCAGGTTAACGACACGAATGTGGCGCTTAAAGAAGGACATTGTCTGGGTCATCCAGCCGAAACCGAACGATGCCAGCACGAAGGGGACGCCGAGTCCGATGCAATAGAACAGGGCGAGCACGGTCGCGCGGCCGACAGAGCCCGACTGCGCAGCGAGCGTCATCACGACGCCAAGCGTCGGACCCATGCACGGCGCCCAACCGATTGCGAACACGATGCCAAGCACGGGTGCGCCTGCGAGGCCAACGCGCGGCTTGAGCTTCATCTTCTTGGTGTTCTGCAGCTTCGAGAACGCCCCCATGAACACAAGGCCCATGACGATGACGACCAGACCCATCACCTGAATGATGATGTCTTGGTAATCCCAGAGCCAGAATCCGATCGCGCCGGCGGCCACGTTGATGAGCAAGAACACGAGCGTAAAGCCGGCAATGAACAGCAGCGAGCCGATGATCATTCGGCGCCGTTCGGCCTTCTTCGCCGAGGCTGGGTTCGCAGCGGCGGCGGATCCGCCACTCCCTGCAACGCCAGACACGTACGCGAGGTACCCGGGAATCAGCGGCAGCACGCAGGGTGACAGGAACGACACCAGGCCAGCGAGGAGCGCGATCAGCGATGCGACGAGCAGCTGCCCGTCAGCGACAAGATCCTGCAGTCCCACGGCTTACGACTTGGCTTCGGCAGACGACTCGTCGAGCGTCTCCTGGATGAGGGTACGCAGCTGCGATTCGCCAGCGAGCTGGCCGATGACGCGGTGGGCAACGCGGCCCTCACGGTCGAGCACAAGCGTGGTCGGCACTGCGTTGAGCGGTACCTGGCCAGCGAACGCACGCTGCACCTCACGGCCGCCCTCATTGTCCATGATGGATGGGTAGTCGATGCCGAACTGCTTTGCGAACTGCTCAGCCTGCGCAACCTGGTCTCGGGTGTTCACGCCAACGAACTGCACGTCTTCATCTGCAAACTCTTCATGAGCGGCAACGAGGTCGGGAGCCTCAGCTCGGCAGGGCGCGCAGCCCGCGTACCAGAAGTTCACAACGGTCACGTTGCCGGCAACATCTGCGCTGCTGAGAGTGCTGCCGTCTTCGACAGTGCCCTCGAACACGACAGGCTCGGTGCGTTCAGCGGCAGGGATCGATGCTGAGGTGCCATCACCTGACACGTAGCCCTTGTCGCCGCCTTCGTTCCACTGGTCGGAAAGGTTGCTGCCGCCGCTGCAGCCAGCGAGACCGAGCGCAGCCACGAGGGTTGCGCCAACCAGCATTGACCGAACACCAAAGTGAGAACTCACACTGCACCTACATCAATCGCATCGTCAACCAGACCGGCCGCAGGGTTGCGGTAGTCCACCTCGAACCAGCGCTCGCCGCGCTTTTCGAACGTCGTAATGCTTGAAAGGTCGCACCGGCGCTTTGCCGGGTTGTGCGGAAGTGGCTTCCCGACGATGTCGAGGTGCGCCATCCAAATGGGTGACTGGTGCGACACCATAACGATGTCGCCGCCGCGTGTGGTCTCCCACGCCTCATCCATTGCTTCACGAACACGTGCCGCGACGTCGCGGTACGGCTCGCCCCAACTCGGGCGCATGGGGTTCCAGAACTTGTACCAGTAGCGGGGCTTCTTGAACGCCGCGTCTGGTCCGTTGTTCACCATGCCCTCAAAGAAGTTCGTGGGTTCGATGATGCGGGGCTCGGTCTGAATTTCCAGACTGAACACGCTCGAAATAGGTCGCGCAGACTGCTGCGCGCGCTCAAGCGGCGATGCAAACAGCTTTGCGATCTTGCGGTCACTGCCCGCGAGTTCAAGGGCCGCCGCTTCAGCCATCTCATGGCCTCGCTCAGACAGTCGGAACCCGGGGATACGGCCGTATAGCACCTTGTCGGGGTTATGAACCTCGCCATGGCGCACCAAATGCAGGAGTTTGTCGCTCACGTCCCTCATTCTACGTTCAGCACGCCTGAGAGTTCCCGCGATGTTTCGTGGGAACACAACAAAGCGCCCCGTACCAAGTGCAGTACGGGGCGCGGATCGTTACACCGCTTTGACGTAGGTCAGCAGATGGAACTGGTGTTCGCCGTCGATCCAGAGTCCGTCACGGTCGCTGTCACGCTCGAATCCAAGCGATTCATAGAGCAGGTGTGCACCATCCATATGGGGTGCCGTTTTGAGGAAGACCGCTCGCCATCCTTGCGCAGCAGTGTGCTGCTCCACGAAGCGCATGAGCTGCGCGCCGATACCCTGCCGGCGCACCGCTGATGAGACAGCGAGCAGGCGCAGGTCGAGTTCGTCTACACGAACGTCCTCATGCAGCGGCGGGCCGTCGAGGCGCCTCGTCGTAATGCTGCCGACGGGCGTCTCGACGCCGGGCAGAAACGCGAGCCAGACGTCGAACTCCTTCGCGCGGTTGCGCGCGAAGTGCATGCTGTTCGGATCCGCGTCTTCATCTTGCGCGCCGTAATCGTGCGCGTACGCAGCGTCTACGAGCGTGTCAACGGCCGCGAAATCGACTGGCTCCGCGAGCCGCACCTGAATCTCGGTCACGCGGCGGGCGTCCAACCGAGCGCTGGGCCGATTTCGGTGGCGAGGACGCGGAGGATGTGCTTCCAGTCTTCGAGCTCGAACTCGAAGGGCAACTCGAAGATGTAGTCATCAGCTGCCTGGAACGCGACGTCGTTGCGGATGAACTCAACGATCTCCTCGGCCGTTCCGACGACGTCTGGAGCGATGATCGTTGCCTTACCGTGAACCTTCTCGGTGCGGGGCAGTCGGCCAGCGGCGTACGCTTCGTACTTTTCGATCTGCTCGGGGGTTGCGCCCGAGGTCGGCACGAGCACGCGAGCGACCGATGCGCGGGCCGCGTCACCAGCGGGATGCTTCGCGCGGAACGCTGCGATCTGGTTGCGCTGGACCTCACCGAAGTCACGGACGCCATTCTCGGTGGACGAAATGTTGCTGATGAGCCAGTTCAGGCCGGCCTCGCCTGCCCACTCTGCCGAGCGGAGCGATCCGCCGCCGTACCAGAGGCGATCCGAGAGACCCGCCGAGTGCGGCTCAACGCGCTCAGAATCGAAGTCTCCTCCGATGCCGTTGTACTCCGGGATCTCGCGCACGGGATCGCCGGCGAGCAGGCCACGCAGGCGCTGGATGCGGCCGTAGCCGTAATCTTCCTCGCGCCAGCCAGTGTCGTAGACCGCGTCGTTCACCGTGTCGTCACCGTAGCCGGGACCGTGCACGCTCAGGCCAGCAAGCACGCGGCCGCCTGCGAGCACGTCTGCGGTGCCGAGGTCTTCAGCGAGACGGAACGGGTTCTCGTAACCCACCGGAATGACCGCGCTGCCGAGGCCGATTCGCTCGGTCGCCTGCGACAGCGCACCGAACAGCACAGCCGGCGACGGCAGGCCGTACTGCATGTGGCGCGTGCGCAGCCAGCCGCTGTCGAGGCCGAGCTCTTCGGCGTACTGGAAGAGCTCGATCGCCTCATCCAAGCCCTTGCGAGGTGAGTCGCGGTCGAACGGCGCGAGGTGAATGAAGCCGAGGCTGCGGATCGGGCGGGGAGTCTGAGTCATGAGGAGTCCTAAAGTCTGAAATTAAATCTGGTACTCGGTGTTGCCGTGTGCGAGGTGGTAATCGTGCAGGAAGGCACGCGTACGCTCGTTCGCTTCGGCGCCGAAGAATTGCTCGGGCGGGAGATCTTCGCGGATCGCGCCACCCTCAAGGAAGACCACGCGGTTCGCGACCTGACGCACGAAGTGCATCTCGTGCGAGACGAGGATCATGGTCTGGCCTTCGCTGGCCACGCGGCGGATCGTCGCAAGCACCTCACCTACGAGCTCGGGGTCGAGCGCGCTCGTCGGCTCGTCGAGCAGCAACACCTCGGGCCGCATGGCAAGCGCGCGGGCGATGCCTACGCGCTGCTGCTGACCGCCCGAGAGCTGCGAGGGGTACTGATGCGAATGGTTGGTGAGGCCGACGCGGTCGAGCTGCTCGGCAGCTTCACGGAGGGCTTCGCCCTTGTCCAGGCCGCGAACGACCAGCAAGCCCTCAGCCACATTCTCGAGCGCGGTCTTGCGCGAGAAGAGGTTGAATGACTGGAACACCATCGCGGTTGCTCGCCGCAGGCGCAGCACGTCCGAATGCGATGCCGAAGCAGCATCGACCGTGGCGTCCCCGACGGTGATCGTGCCGCGACGCGGCTTCTCCAGCAGATTCGTGCACCGCAACAGCGTCGACTTGCCAGCGCCGGAAGGACCGACGAGCGCAGCCACCTCCCCCTGTTTCACGTCGAGTGAGACGCCATCGATCACGACGCGATCGCCGTATGCGGCTTCAATGTTGGTGAGCGAAATCATGCGGTGACCTCCTGTCGCTTCGCGCCCCATCCACCAAGACCGAAGCGGCTGCCGCGATCCGCGCGCTCGGTGAGATTCATACGCTGTTCGATGACACGAGCGATCTGCTCGATGACCACGGTGAGGATCCAGTAGAGGATCGCCGTTGCTAGGTATGCCTCGAAGAAGCGGTAGTCACGGCCACCGAGGATCTTCGCGTACGCCGTAATCTCCACGACGGAAACCACGAACGCGAGCGACGACGCCTTCAGCATGCCGATGAAGTTGTTCACGAGCGTCGGGAAAGCGATCACCGAGGCGTTCGGCACCGTGATGCGACGCAGCACCTGCCACGAGGTCATGCCGAGCGAGCGGCCGGCTTCGATCTCGCGCGGATCCACGGCCAACAACGCAGCGCGGATCGACTCCGAGCTATACGCCGCCTCAATGAGCGCGAACGTCACGACCGCGACAACAAAGGGCGAGATACCGAGAGCATCGTAGTCGGTGCCAAAGACCTGGTTTGTGTAGAGAACAGCAATCGGGACCGCGTTGACCGCGAGCAGCAGTTGCACGAGCGGCGGCGTACCGCGCAGGTACGAGACGAGCACCGCGATGATCTGGCTGAGAACCGGGATCTTTGCTTTCTTCACCAGCGCGATCGCGAGGCCAAGCACCGTGCCGAGCACCGTCGCGATGACGCTCAGGGCGAGCGTCATCGGAATGTATGGCAGCAGTGCGATCGCGTACTTGAGGATCGCCTCGAAGTCGATGATCTGGTTCATCGGGGAATTACTTCACGTTCTTCGGCGTGACGTCGTAGCCGAAGAACTCGTCGCTGAGCTTTGCGAGCGTGCCATCCTCATCGAGTTCACTGATCGCGCCGTTGATCTGCTCCACGATCGCGTCAACGTCATTCGTACGCTTCGAGAACGCGAACGCCGAATACAGGTTCGTGCCGAAGGTATCGCTGAGGTACTTGCCATCGAGCTCAGTGAAGTTGAGCTTGAGTGCGGTGTCAGGGCCGCCGAGCTCGTTGTAGACCACACGCTCGTTGAAGAGGAAGTCGATGCCACCGGTCGCAAGGTTCTTGTACTGGGTCTGAGTATCCAGCTCGGTGTACTCGATGCTGATCTCCTTGCCCGGGTTCTGCTCGTTGTACTGCTCGAGCACACGCGTGAAGTTCAGGCCGGGTTCACCATAGGTACGCTTGCCAGCGAGATCGTCGAGGCTCGTGATCTTCTGCGAGGCATCCTTGGTGATGATGCCGAACTGCGCCTCGATTGTCGGGGTTGCGAAGTCGTACTTCTCCTTGCGCTCCTCCGTTGCCGAGAGGTTGTTCGCAACGATGTTGTACAGACCAGAGTCCAGGCCAGCGAACAGCTGCGGGAAGTCAACAACCTCGAACTTGAACTCGATCTCTGGCAGCTTTTCATCGACTGCGCGCAGGATCTCAATGTCGTAGCCGGTGAGTTCGTCATTCTCGTCGAGGAACGTGTACGGCTTCGGGCTTGCGCCGGTCGCGACGGTCAGCGTCGTGACACCCTCTGCTGCTGCGGCTTCCTTCTCGGTCCCCGATGAGCACGCGGTCGCACCCATCGCGACAGCGGCGATGGCACTGAGGGCGAGGGTACTGCGGGCGATGCGATTCATGACGGATTCCTTTCGAAGGGCGGCATCGATACCGCCCGGGTTGCAAGTAGTTTTGCAAGCCAGAAAACATTAGTCGAGCTAATGCGTCACATTCTGCAATGTTTTGAATCAGATCAGCCCGCCGCTCGGCGCGCAGGCTGTCTTGCTCCGCAAGCGCCGCCGCAGCCAACCCCACAAGAATCCGTATTGAAAACAAGCACTTCGCGCACAGAGTAGGCAGGTAGACTTAACGGGTGACTGAGCGTGTATTGATTAAGGACCTGGCTGCCCGAGAAGACGGCCCCGTACGAGTATCCGGTTGGGTCGAGAAGGTACGTGACCAGCGTTACGTACAGTTCGTCGTCCTCCGCGATGAGTCGGGCGCTGTGCAGCTCGTCAATGGTGGCGTGCTTCGTGAGGCGGATCCAGAGAATCCCCGCTCCGACATCCTGGTGCCCCGCACCACCACCATTTCTGAGCTGACCCACGGCACCTTCGTGACCGTTGAGGGCGAGCTGCAGCACAACGAGCGCGTCAAGCTCGGTGGCGTGGAGATCCAGATTGAGACCATCGAGGTCATCACCAAGGCACTCCCCGACAACCCGGTCGCTGACGACTCGAACATCGATGTGCGCCTCGACTGGCGCTTCCTCGACCTGCGTCGTCCGGAGCAGAACCTCGTGTTCCGCGTCCAGACCACCTTCCTCCACGCTCTCCGCAACGTGTGGGTAGACCGCGGCTTCATCGAGATCCAGACCCCGAAGCTCATGGCTTCGGCTTCGGAGTCGCGCGCAGAGCTCTTCGAGGTCGAGTACTTCGAGGGCAAGGCGTTCCTCGCGCAGAGCCCCCAGTTCTTCAAGCAGATGGCGCAGGCTGCCGGCTTCGGCGGCATCTTCGAGGTTGGTCCCGCATTCCGTGCTGACCACTCGTTCACCTCGCGTCACGCGACCGAGTTCACCTCGATCGATACCGAGCTGTCGTGGATCGACTCGCACGAGGACGTCATGGAGCTCCACGAGGAGCTCATCGTGGCAGGTCTCGCAGCGGTCAAGGAGAAGCACGGCGAAGAGCTCCAGAAGCTGTTCAACGTTGACCTCGTTGTTCCCGAGCGCCCCTTCCCCCGCATCCCCCTCGCTGAGGCGAAGGAGATCGTCAAGGAGCGCGGCTACGAGATTCCCCGCGCAGATGCCGACATGGACCCCGAGGGCGAGCGCCAGATTGCTGCGCACGTCAAGGAAAAGTACGGTCACGACTTCGTCTTCCTCACCGACTATGCAACGTCGATCCGCCCGTTCTACCACATGCGTCACGCAGACAACCCGGAGCTGACCAACAGCTACGACCTCATCTACCGCGGCACCGAGATCTCGACCGGCGCTCAGCGCGAGCACCGCATCGAGGTACTCGAAGCACAGGCAATCGAGAAGGGCATGGACCCGAAGGAGCTCGGGTTCTACCTCGACTTCTTCCGCTACGGCGTTCCCGCACACGGTGGTTTCGGCATGGGCCTGAACCGCGTGCTCATGCTCATGCTTGAGCAGTCGTCAATCCGCGAGGTAACCTACCTCTTCCGCGGCCCGACCCGCCTGATGCCGTAAGGTTTTCACCCTGGCCTACGCGCCACGCTCGAGCCCCTGGTTGCAGTCTTGTACTGCGACCAGGGGCTCGTCCTTTGTCTGGGCGAGTGGTACCTCGGTGCCAGTCGGATACGCATGATCGAGCCTGTGGTCTGATGTGCCCCTGCGCGATCCGCCGCAAACTAGTCATATGAAGTCCACTCAGGCAAAGATTCTGACCGCCCTCGCAGCCGCGACGACGATGACTGGCGCCGCGCTGAGTCTTACCGGGTGCGCATTCATCGACAAAATGGCAACCACCTCCGCAAAGGTATGGGCTGTCACATACGAGCTCACAACCGATTCAACGCAGAGCGAGACCGTGAGCAACACCTCATATCGCGATACCCCCTCACGCGTAGAGGGTCAGATCATCGCAAGGCCGGGATTGCTCGACGTCTCAACTGAGGGCTGGCGCACGGAGACACTCGGCGTCGTCACCAAGGAGCTGAGCATCTCGGCCACACCGCCAGAGGGTGTTCGATTGACCTGCAAGATTCTCCTCGATGGCACCGAACAGATCGCGAGCGCCACAAGCGCTGCGCCAGGCGAGGCCGTGCGATGCGCAGTGAAGGCGCCCGAGTTCCCGAGCTAAGCTGCGAGTTATCCCAGTCGCGTGACGAGCTGCGCGATCCCGCGGTCGCCCGTCACGAAGCGGCCCGAGACCTCACGAATGACTGCCTGTAACGCGGCAGCAGCACGCGTCGGAGCCATATCCGAGCGCTTCGCAAGACTCACCGTGCGTGCGAGCGAGGTGTCGCGCAGCGGCGTGACCCGCAGCTCGGGCCGCATCGCCGCAACGAGGGCCGGCACCACTGCAACACCAATTCCGCGCTCAACGAAGCGAAGGGTCGCATCCATCTCCGCGCCCTCAACTGCGACGCGAGGGTCGAGATCCGCACCCCGGAACGCCGTGTCCATGGTCGCGCGCAAGTCGTAGTTCTCAGGGAAAAGGACCTGCGGAACCAGTGCGAGCTCTGCGAGCGATACCGTCGCGCCGAACGGGCTCGGGGCCGCGGCAGCCGAGACCGCCACGAGCCGCTCAGCGAGGATCGTCTCGCGCTCCAGAACCGCGCGCGCGGCGCCAGATGAGACACCCGTCACGATAAGCGCGAGGTCGAGGGAGCCCTCCATGAGGGCGGCGATGAGGCTGCGCGACCCGCTCTCAAGGATGCGAATATCGATACCGGGATACCGCTCGTGGAACTCCGCAAGCACCTCGGGCACGAGCGTTGTGCACAGCGTGGGAGGTGCGCCGAGGCGGATCCGCCCCTTGCGCAGACCGGCCAATTCGGCCATCTCATTGCGTGCGGTATCAGCGTCTGTGAGCATGCGTCGCGCGAGCGGAAGTAGCCTTTCGCCCGCCGCGGTGAGGCTCACGTTCCCGCGAGTTCGCTGAAAAAGCTCGACTCCGAGGTCGGTTTCGAGCGCCGCGATCTGCCGGCTGAGCGACGGTTGCGCGAGGTGCAATTGCTCTGCAGCCCGCGTGAAATGGCCAGTTTCGGCGATTTCCGCGAAGCCTCGAAGCTGCTCAAGATTCATGCTCGATAGCCTATGTGCATCGAAGCGATGATGACAATACATTGGAGTTATCGACAGAGCGCGCCTAGCGTGGCCTCCATGAACACAGCGACCGCCGAAACGGCAGCCCCAACTGAACGTCAGCTCTCCACCTCCGTGCTCGTCATCGGTACGGGTGGCGCGGGTCTGCGAGCCTCGATCGAGCTCGCAGAACGCGGTGTCCAGGTGCTCGCTGTCGGCAAGCGCCGCAAGCACGATGCCCACACGACGCTCGCCGCAGGCGGCATTAACGCGGCGCTCGGCACCATGGACCCCGAAGACACCTGGGAGCAGCACGCAGCTGACACCCTGCGAGAGTCGTACTTCCTCGGTGACCCGGCGATCATCGAGACAGTGACCCGCGGCGCATCGCAGGGCATCGCGGATCTCGTGCGCTGGGGCATGCCGTTCGCTCGCGAGGAAGATGGGCGGATCAGCCAGCGCTTCTTCGGCGCTCACAAGTACCGCCGCACCTGCTACGCGGGCGACTACACGGGACTCGAGATTCAGCGCACGCTGCTGCGTCGCGCTCGTGAGCTCGAGGTTCCCGTTATCGACACGGTCTACATCACCCGCCTGCTCTCTCACGAGGGCCGCATCTTCGGTGCGTACGGCTTCGACATCGTCGACGGCGTCCCGGTCGTGATCCACGCTGATGCGGTGATCCTCGCTGCTGGCGGCCACAACCGCATCTGGCGCAACACCTCCTCGCGCCGTGATGAGAACACCGGTGACTCGTTCCGCCTGGCGGCGCTTGCTGGCGGCAAGATCCGCGACGCTGAACTCGTCCAGTTCCACCCGTCGGGCATCCTCGAACCCGCCGATGCAGCAGGCACACTCGTGTCGGAGGCCGCTCGCGGCGAGGGCGGCATTCTCACCAATGCGCTCGGCGAACGATACATGTCGAAGTACGATCCCGAGCGCATGGAATTGTCGACCCGTGACCGCGTCGCACTCGCGAGCTTCACCGAGATTGCTGAGGGCCGTGGCACCACCAACGGCGGCGTCTTCCTTGACGTCTCCCACCTGCCACGCGAGGTGATCTTCGAGAAGCTGCCCCGCGTCTACCGCAACCTCATCGATCTGCAGATGCTCGACATCACGAAAGAGCCGATCGAGATCGCGCCGACCGCGCACTACTCGATGGGTGGCGTGTGGGTCGATGCGGAGTCGCACAACACCGGCGTCGCTGGTCTCTACGCGATTGGCGAGGCATCAAGCGGTTTGCATGGCGCAAACCGCCTCGGTGGCAACTCACTCATTGAGCTGCTCGTGTACGGCCGGATCACCGGCGCCGATGCCGCGAACTACGCCAAGAACCTCACGACCGTGCATCGTTCACCCGAGGCTGTGGCCGAGGCTCGCGCCGAAATGCAGCACCTGCTCACGAGCATGGGCACCGAGACGCCACGCGTGCTGCAGCGCGAGCTGCGTAACATCATGAGCGATCATGCCGGTGTCGTGCGCAGCGAAGAGAGCCTGCTTGCTGGTCTCGCAAAGCTGGCGGATCTAGAGTCGCGCGCGGAGCACATCGGTGTTCACCCCGACATCGCAGGCTTCGATGACCTGGCACACGCCTACGACCTGTACGGCTCGTTGCTTGCAGCGCGCGCGACCCTTGAGTGCGCGCTGGAACGTCGCGAGACCCGCGGCTGCCACAACCGTTCGGACTTCCCTGAGCAGAGCGATGAGCTGCGCGGCAACTTCATCTGGTCGCCGGTCGATGGCGTGACGTTCGAGCCTGCAGCTGAGGCCCCAGATTCGTTCCGCGATCTCGCCAACGAGGCAATCGACACCTCGGTAGCTGGCAAGCTCGTCGAGTAGTCGCTCACGCTTCCCGGCTGACGTGCGGGGTCGACCAGGTGCTTGGTCGGCCCCGCACGTGTGTTCCCGGTGTAAGGGCGCGGATCACGCCTGGCGGCGAACCACCACGAGTGAGTCTTCGAGCTCGTGTTCGTGCCCGTCAGGGCCGGTGGCCCTGCGAATCTTGATTGACGCGTCGATAATTTCGAAGGCTTTGCCGTCTTCCCGAGTGGTGACTCCGGTGGCCGCGAGACCGAGCGTTGCGAGCTCGCCCTCGGGACGGTGGAAGTCGCCGGGGCCGTGGCCTTTTGCCCAGCCCGGTGCCGACGCGTGCGACAGCAGCACGAGCGAGCCGCCAACGGTGAGTCGGTCGAGCGCCCGGCGGATGATCTTTTCGCGTGGCAGTTCAACCGGCGACTGGAAGAAGCTTGCCGTGACGAGGTCAAACCCTTCGGGTTCACCGTCGATAGCTGCGGGGTCGTCTGCCCACTCCCCCAGATCGGCCGCGATGAAGCGGGCGTTCTTGATGCCGCGATCCGCCAACTCGGCGTTACCGCGCGAGGTCGCCGTTGCCGAGAGATCAATACCGAGTGCTTTCCAGCCGCGCTGCGCGAGCCACAGCACGTCACCGCCCTCGCCGCAGCCGAGGTCAAGGGAGCGACCCGCGGGGAGCTGCTCGACCGCAGCCTCCAGCGTGCGGTTCACGTTGCCCGACCAGATGCGCTCGGAGTCCGAGTAACGCTGCTCCCAGAACTCCGTAGGGTTCTGGTCGCTCGGCTCGCTACCGTGGCCACCGCCGTGGCCGTGCGCGTTTGCCTCGCGATGCGCACCGTTCTGGTGAGCACCGTCGTGCTGCGAGTCGTCAGCCTCGGCGGCGTGCTTGGGGGAAGAAGTCACTCGGTCTCCGCTTCTCTGTTTCTTGTTATTCGGCGTCGTCTGCGAGGAGGCCAGCTGCAATTGCGGCGATGTGGGGCACGTCGGTACCGCAGCAGCCACCAAACAGACGCGCCTGCGGCACGAACTCGCGCAGAGCAAGCAGCTGCGCAGCGAACACCTCAGGCGAATCTGCGGCGTCGTCATCGTGACGAGCTGCATTCAGGCGGAAGCCAGCGATGCGATCAGTCGAGGTGTGCGCGCCAATAGCCTTTGCGGCTTCACTCGGATGCGCACAGTTCACCAGGAACCCCTGCGCGTAGTCATTCGTCGCGCGATCAACCTCGACGATTGCGTCGCTCACAGTAGTGCCGTCGGCGAGCAGGCCGTCGGCACCAACACCAAAGGAAACCACCACCGGCACGTCCATACGCTTTGCTGCGCGGGCGATGCCGACGGCTTCATTCACGTAGCCCATGGTGACGGCGCCGATACGGTTGGCGCCAGCCACGGCAAGCGCACGCACCTGAGGCAGGTGGTACTCCTCTGCTTCTTCTGCCGACATCAGTTCAGCATCAGTCGGCTCGTCAACGCGAGGGCCAATGCAGCCGCCAACGGTGAGCGTGACATTGCCGTCAACGCTGGCAGCGGCGTCACGCACGAACTCAACAGCGGCACGATTAATACGGGCAAGCGCAGCGGCGTCATACCCGAGCACATCGCCCCATGCGCTACTTGCACGCCAGGTCGGCGTATCAAGCGAGATCGGAAGCTCAGCTGCAACAGCGAGCTCAATGAACGGCTTGTAATACTCGGTCAGCGCGGCACGACCTGCGTCGGTCTCAAGCAGCTCGAATGCTGCAAACTCACGCAAGCTCTGGCCCAGGCGCTCTTCAAGTGCAGTCTCGATGCCACCATCGGCAATTGTGTTTGGCATGTTTCGCTCCTTCGCTGAACATCGACGTGGGGCAACGCTACCAACTGCCACTGACATCGCGCTCAGGTGTTCGCGAATAGCGGTAGACGCGCGAGTCTATAGATATGCCACTCCATTAATGAACGACATTGCCAACACACGAGTAAGGCCCCCGCATCCCGCGAGGGCCTCACTGCACGCAACTATCTATGCTTCAGCGTGAACGAGCTGCTTCTTGTTCGATTGAGCGCGGGCTAGCACGTAGTAGATCGTCATGGTTGCAACGAAACCTACGAGCCACGCAATGTCGATGAATTGCAACGACTCAGCAAGGAATCCGGTGTACAACGGCGTGATCATGAAGGGCAGCTGCACGATGATGCCGAGTGCGTAGCTCCACAGGCCAACGGGGTTCCACTTGCCGTACTTGCCGCCGTCGGGCATGAACATGTCGCCGATCGAGTATTCACCCTTGTGAATGACAAAGTAGTCAATGAGGTTGATCGCAGACCACGGAATGAGCACGTACAGCAAGATGGTGAGGAACGCATCGAACATGGTCATGAAGTCGCCCTGACCAGCGAGCGCAATCACCGTGGCGATACCACCAGAAATGATCGTCGTCCAGACGCGCACTCGAGAAGTGATGATCACGTTGAAGTTAGACTGCAGCACCGTCAGCCCATTCATCACGGCAGAGTAAAGCTCCACACCGTTGATCAGTGCAGAACTCACCGCAAAGATCAGCAGCACGATCAACCCGAAGCCACCCAGGTATTCGCCAAGCGCAGCGAGCGGATTCTCCGCGTTCACCGCACCGAGCAGAACGCCGAGCGACATCACGAAGACCGAGCTCAGTACGAGACCGAGATAGGTCGCCCAGAAGGCAGTCTTGGGGCCGGTCTTCTTCGGCAGGTAGCGCGTGTAGTCAGAGACGTAAGGCGCATATGCCAACTGCCAGACAACACCGATTGCGAGCATTGCAAAGAAGCCCTCGAAGTTGAACGCCGCGTCACTACGCGACACCGTGACCTCAGGGTTGAAGGCGAGAAGCACCATTGAACTCGCTACCGCCAGACCGATGATGATCGCAAGCCAGCTCATGGTCTTGCGCAGCAGGTCATAGCCAAAGACGCACAGCACGATGCCGACGAGGGCAAAGCCAAGAATAGCGACGGTGCCGTTGAACGCGGGGAACACCGCGAGCAGCGCATCCTTCGCAACGATCAGGATGCCGGCGAAGAAGCCCATGAACATGATGAACGCAATAATCGCGAACAGACTTGCACCCATGTATCCGAACTGCGCGCGTGCCTGCAACATCTGCGGGATGCCAAGGTGCGGGCCCTGCGATGCGTGCAACGCTGCACCGAACGCGCCAATCACGTTGCCCGTCACGATCGCGATGATGCTCCACATGATCGACAGCCCGTAGGCGCCACTCGCGATCGCGCCCGTGACGACCGCAAGCGGCATCATGTTCAAGCTCACCCAGATTGCGAACACTGACCAGTTTGTACCGGTGCGCTTGTTCTCCGGGATCGGCATGATGTGCTCTTGCTCGAACTGGATAAATGACTTGGTTACCGGGGCATGGCCCTGATGTTGAGTCTCTGACATTTGGTCTCTCCTTTGAGGCGGCCGCAATTACGTACAGCCAGGTGTCTGTAATCAGACAAATGCACTCGGATCACAAATGCGAACAGTCTTTCTCGATAGTTGGCATCTGTTTTGCTGAACTTGTTTGGGCGTGATCACACGCGCGGTGATGGGTCACGCACATATACGGAATCTCCGCCGAGCATCGTGCGTTGCACCCGCAGTTGGTCAAAGCTTTCTGCACCGAGAATCGGCCCTGTCAGAAACACGAGATCTGCCTGTTTCCCGGCTTCGATACTGCCGATCTCTGTTTCACAACCTGCAATCTCTGCTGCGCCAAGCGTGTAGGCGCGGATCGCTGTTTCAACGCTCAGTCGTTGCTCCGGTTGAGCTGGCACACGAGATTCAGGGTTCAAGGCATGCAAATCTGCAGCGGGTGCCGTTCGCGTGCAAGCGGTGTGCAATCCCCAGAGCGGATCCGGGCTGGTGACGGGCCAATCACTCCCCATGGCCAGGTGTGCCCCGGCACGCTCGAGCGCACCAAACGGGAAGTGGAAACGAGCTCGCTCAGAGCCGATGACCGGGAACTTTCGCTCAAGAATCTCTTGATCGTTCCGCGCCCAGAGCGCTTGCAAGTTAGCCGTCACTCCGAGTTGTGCAAAACGTTCAAAATCGGCAGGGTGCACGACGTCAAGATGCGCGATCTGGTGCCGCTCCCCCGACCCGTTCTGAGCACGCGCGTGAGCGACCGCGTCTAGGCACTCTCTCACCGCACGGTCACCAACTCCGTGGAAGTGCACGCTGAACCCTGCCGCATCAACTGCAGCGGTAATGAGGTTGAGATCCTCCGGCGAAATAACTGATTCGCCACGGATGCCTGGGTGTGCTCCTCTGTACGGCTCAATGAGTGCCGCCGTACAGTTTTCACAAATTCCGTCTTGCATGATCTTGACGCTTCGCACATCAAATCCAGCACGTTGTGCCCCTGCAATTCGCTCAAACATCTCAGGCAGGTACTCCGGACCAGCTGCTGGCGGCCACCACATCGACCCCGTCACGCGGGCGCGAAGTGAACCCTCAGAGAGTGTCTCGAGGTAGCTCGGGAGGCAATCTGGCAGCGTGAGGTACGCGCCCAGAATTGCGTCATGCCAGGCGGTAATGCCAAGAGAGAATAGGTGCTCTTGCGCGGCCAAGAGACCAGACCGTAGATCTTCTGGCTGGTGTGCTGGAATCAATTGGGTCACCAGCTCACCGGCGGTGTCAAACAGCATGCCGGTGGCTTCGCCAGCATCATCTCGCACGATGCGCCCAGCAGGTGGATCACTGGTTGACGCATCGATTCCGGCAAGTGCAAGCGCTCTTGAATTCACCCAAACACCGTGCGCATCGTGACTTGTGAACACCGCCGGCCGGTCAGGAATGAGCTCATCGAGCAAAGCCTTGGTTGGCAAGCCACCGGGGAAGGCGTCGCCAAACCACCCTGCCCCAACCACCCATTCGCTGTGGTGATCCGCCGCAAACTCCGTGATGAGGCGCGCATAGCCCGCTACCGAGTGCTCCGCGTCAAGATCACAACCGAGCAGCCCGAGGCCACCAGCCTGTGCATGGACGTGCGCATCGTGGAAGCCAGGCAGCAAGGCCGCACCTGCCGCGTCGATCCGAACCGTACCCGCAACTGCAAGCGCAGTAATCTCAGCATCCGTACCAACTGCCACGATCCGCCCGTCAGCGATTGCGAGTGCAGTGCAGCGACTCCGTGCCGGGTCCCAGATCTGCGCGCCGGTGATGACAGTGTCAACACTCATACATTTGCTCCAATACTCACGGGCGACGTCTTGGTAATTGCCGACTTCTTCCACATTCCATACACGACGGCTGGCACAAAGAAGCCGACAATCCACGCGACATCGACAAAGCCCAGCGGCTCAGCAAGCGGGCCGGTGTACATGTTCGTCACCATAAACGGAATCTGTACAACAAGACCGAGCGCGTAAGTCCACAGACCGATGCTGTCCCACTTCCCATACATGCCACCGTCACGCTCAAACATGTCTCCCACGCGGTACTCACCCTTGCGAAGGACAAAGTAGTCGATGAGGTTGATCGCAGACCACGGAATCAAGACGTACAGCAGAATCGTCACGAAATCACCGAAGATCAGCAGGAAGTTATCCTTACCGAGCAGCGCGCCGGTCATTGCGAGCAACGCGTAGGCGATCGTCATGATGACGCGCTTAGAGGTATTGATCCGAATCTTCGCAGAGATCGTTTCGAGCACAGTAAGTGAGCACATCACACCGGAGTAGATGTTCGATGAGTTCATGACGGCCGATGCAACGCCAAATGCAAACAACACGATCGGGCCAAAGCCACCAAGCAAGCGTCCAAGCGCGGCCATCGTGTCTCCGTCGGTCGTCGTCAGACCAACAAGGGCGCCGAGAATCATCACCGTGACGGTGCCAATGACCAGGCCGAGGTAGGTAGCCCAGAACGCCTGCTTCGAGCCGCCAGCCTTCGGCATGTACCGCGAGTAGTCAGATACATACGGTGCGTACGCGAGCTGCCACGTCACACCAATCGCAAGCATGCCGAAGAAGCCTGCAGTGTTGTAGCCAAGTTCCTGCGTCACAACAAACGTTGCTGGGTTGCTCACAGCGATAACGATCGAAACAACAACAAGCAGCCCAATGACGATGGAAAACACGGCCATGAGCTTTCGCACGAGGTCGTAACCGAAGATCGCTACCGCCAGCGCAATCGCAGCACAGACGATGATGCCAATGTTCAGGGTTTCGCTATTGAACACGGCAGCGAAACTCTGTGCCGCGACGACGAGGTTTGAAGCGAAGAACCCCAAAAACATGATGAGCGCAATGAGAGCGAGCAGGCTGCCACCGTAATACCCGAACTGCCCACGCGCCTGCAGCATCTGCGGGATACCAAGTTGTGGGCCCTGCGATGCGTGGAGTGCAGCGCCAAGGCCACCGATGACGTTGCCGATGATGACGGCAGTGATGGTCCAGCCCAGTGACAGCCCAAACAGGCTTGGGCCAAGCGCTCCGGTAACCACCGTGAGCGGAAGCATGTTGATTCCCAGCCAGACAAAGAACAGACCTCGCGTTGTACCGTGCCGTTCGTCTTCTGGAATGGGGCGAATGTGTCGCCGTTCGAAGGTGACGATCTTGGTCGTCGAGGTGGTCAGTTTCGGGTATTCACTCATGAGTTGCCAATCGCCATTGATTAGAGAAGTGTGTTTGAGTGCGGATCGTTCCAAGCTGCCGATCCGCGGACCCCCGATTTCAGGGTCGAAACTTGCCAGCCGTCTGCACGGCAAAATGGTCGTGCGGCGCCCCGGGAACCCCGGAGCACCGCACGTGACACATGGCTGCTTAGAGGCCTGCGCGGTCCGTTGCGATAGTGAATGCCTGGTCGAGCAGGCCTGCCATCTCATCGATGTCGTCACGTGTCATCACGAGCGGCGGCGAGACCTGCACGAGGGGGTTACCCTCTGCGTCGATCGCGACACGAGCGATGAGTCCAACACTGTTGAGCGCGGGGTTGAGGAAGCCATCAACGAACTCACCGGCACTGATGGGGGTATCTTCCCAGCGCTTCGTGGTCTTGTTCGTCACGAGCTCGAAGCTACGGTGGAAGCCGTCGCCGCGGAAGTCGCCGACGATCTTGGAGTGCTTCTCTGCGACAGCGGTGAGCTGCTGCTCGAGGTACGGGCTGAGCTCTGCCACGTTCTCGACGACGCCTTCGCGCTCCATGATTTCGAGGTTCTTGAGCGCGGCTGCACATGCGACGGGGTGACCGCCGTAGGTGAGTGCGTGGTTGAACATGCCAACAGGGCCGTCGAGTACGGTCTCGATGATCTTGTCGCTTGCGATGACACCACCGAGCGGCATGTATGCCGAGGCGATGCCCTTCGCGAAGACGATCATGTCGGGCTGGAAACCGTAGTGCTGCGAGCCGAACCACGAGCCAAGGCGGCCGAATCCGGTGATGACCTCATCGGCGATCATGAGGATGCCGTACTTGTCGCAGAGCGCGCGAACGCCAGCGAAGTACTCGGGAGTCGGCGGCTTCAGGCTGCCGCCTGCGTTCTGCAGCGGCTCCATGATGATCGCTGCAACAGTCTCAGGACCCTCCTGCACGATCAGCGATTCGAGTTCACCCAGCAGGAACTCAGTCGTCTGCTCGGGGGTCTCCCCCTCGGGACGACGATAGCGCTTGGTGTTGTGCGTGTGACGCACACCAGACATGAGCGGCTCGAACATCGCACGGACGTTGGTCATGCCATTGAGCGACATCGCACCGAAGCTGGTGCCGTGGTAGGCGACGCGACGGGCAATGAACTTGGTACGGCTGCCCTGACCGATGGTCTGCTGGTACTGACGAGCAAGCTTGATTGCGGCCTCGTTCGACTCGCCACCGCCCGATGCAAAGAAGACTCGGTTGAGATCGCCGGGAGCGAGCTGCGCAATCTTCTGCGCGAGCTTTGCTGCGGGCGGGTGAGCAACGCTCCAGGTGGTCTGGTACGGAAGCTCAGCGAGCTGATCGCGTACCGCGTCGCCTACCTCGGCTCCGTAGGTGTAGCCGAGCTGCACGCAGAAAAGACCTGCGAGGCCGTCGAAGAAGCGGTTACCGTCTTCGTCGAATACCGAGCAGTGCTCGCCGCGCACGAATACCGGGAGCACGTCCTCACGGTACTTGCTTGCGGGGGTGAAATTCATCACCAGGTGGCGCTTGGCAATCTCGGCAAGACCGCTTTCGGTGGGTGCCGCATTCTGCTGGGTCGTCATTGTCTGTGTCCTCTCAATCGACGCTGACTGGGACGATAGAAACCGTCTACGCGTCCCATCGTTGCAGCGCGTTGCTGTTCGCGAAAATATTTTCTGAAGGTGAGCTAGATCACTTGAAGTGATCTAGCTCACCTGGGGGGCGGATCAGCCCCACTGCATCCAAGTGGTCTTGTAATCCGTGTAGTTTTCCAGGGCGTGAATCGAGAGATCGCGGCCGAAGCCCGACTGCTTAAATCCGCCGAACGGCGTCGTGAAGCCGAGCGCATCGACGGTGTTCACCGAAACTGTGCCTGCAACGAGACGCTCAGAGACGCGGTGCGCGCGGCGCAGGCTCCCAGTCCACAGTGACGCTGCGAGGCCATACGGGGTCTCGTTTGCTTTCGCGATAGCTTCGTCTTCGGTGTCGAACGGGGTCACGACAGCCACAGGGCCAAAGATCTCGCGGGTGTGCACCTCGTGATCCGCCGCAACATCAGTCACGATTGTCGGCTCAATGAACGCCTTCGACCCATTGATCTCGGGGCGGTTGCCGCCGGAGAAGATCGTGCCGTCACGACGTGCGTTCTCGATGGTTGCCCACACCGTATCGGCGTGCGCCTCCGATACGAGTGAACCACAGCCGGTGGCGGGATCAAGCGGGTCACCGGGGAAATACGCCTGCGAAGCCGCAGCGAACAGCTTGAGGAACTCCGGGTACACCGAGCGCTCAACGAAGACGCGTGAGTTCGCCGAGCAGATCTCACCTTGGTTGTAGAAACTGCCAAACGCGGCCTTCTCCGCGGCAAGCTGCAGGTCATCGCAATCAGCAAAGATGAGGTTCGAGCTCTTACCGCCTGCTTCGAGAGCAAGCCGCTTCATGTTCGACTGCCCTGCGTACTGCTGCAGCTGCTTCGCCACTTCGGTCGAGCCGGTGAATGCAAGCATGTCGACATCATTGTGCGTACCGAGGGCTTTGCCAACCTTTGATCCGCGCCCTGTGACGACGTTGAGGACACCCGCCGGAATACCGGCCTCGATCGCGATCTCAGCGAGCAGCAGCGTCGAGTGCGATGCCTCAACCGGGGGCTTCACCACAACGGTGTTGCCTGCGGCGAGCGCGGGGGCAAGCTTCCAAGTTGCGATTTCGAGCGGGTAGTTCCACGCGACGATCACGGCGATCACACCGAGGGGTTCCCGAGTGACCAGAGCGGTTGAGCCGGGAGGGGTGACGGGGATGAGGTCCTCCTGCTTCTCAATGGCTTCGCCGTAGAAACGATAGAGAGCGGCGGATCCCGGCGCATCGATCGCCATCGCCTCACGCACGGGCTTGCCCATGTCGATCGAGTCATAGAGCGCGAACTCTTCTGCTCGAGCTTCAATGAGGCGGGCGAACTCGAGCAGGCGTTCACGTCGGTATCCTGCGCCGGCGCGTGACCAAACACCTGACTCGTATGTGGCACGGGCAGCGGCAACGGCTGCGTCGACTTCGGTATCTCCGCAATCGTGGATCTGCGAGATCACCTCACCCGTTGCAGGGTTGCGCTTCTCAATCGTGGAATCTGAGCTAGCGGCAACGCGGGTGCCGTTGATGAACGGGCGGCCGTCAAAGGTGAGTGCAGCTGCCGCTGCCTTCCACTCGGCAAGGGTGCGAGACATGTCTCTCTACTTTCACTTCTTAGAGGGGTCCGCTGCAGCGTGCGGATTGCAGCGTGCGGCGGACCCCAGTGCGTTGAGCGTGTGTGGTTATTCGTTTTCGGAGCGTTTGGGCAGGAGTTCTACCGGGATGCGCACGGTCGCGGTTTCAAGATCCTGCTCCTTGATGAGCGGGATTCCCTTGGTTTCAGGAATCGAAATGACGGTGATGATGCCAACCACACCAACCGCTGCCAGGAAGAATCCGGGTACGAGCATGTTGCCCGTCGACTCGAGTAGCCAGGTGAGCACGTATGGTGCGGTACCGGCAAAGAGGGCTGCGGTGAGTGCGTACGCAATCGAGAGTCCCGTCTGACGGGTTCGGGTTGGGAAGAGCTCGACCACGGTAACCGCATGAGTGCCGAGGGTGATTGCCAGAATGAGGGCCAGACCGAGGGTCGAGGTAAAGACTGCCCAGTCCTCACCGATCGTCATGAGGTAGAAGAGTGGCACGGCTAACAGCGTCTGGGTCACCGCAGCAACCATGAGCACTGGCTTGCGGCCGACCTTGTCTGAGGCCATTCCGGCAAGCGGCACGATGATGAGGCCGAGCGCAGAAGCCAAAGTGGACAGGAGCGCCGCACGGCCAGCATCGAAGCCGACGTATACCTCTTGGTAGGTGAGCAAGTACACGAGCACGACGTAGAACGTCACGTTCATGAAGATCTCCATGCCACAGGTCTGGATGAACTCCTTGAGGTTGCGCTGGAACACTTCCTTGACGGGAGCCTCAGATACGACCTCAAGCTCTTCAAGCTGCTTGAAGTCAGGGGTGTCTTCGATCTTGCGACGAATGTACAGGCCAACGAAGCCAAGCGGCACCGTGATCAAGAAGGGAATGCGCCAAGCCCAGTCAATGATCTGCTGATGATCAAACGCAAGGTTCAAAAGGTATACGACGAGGGATGCCAGCAAGAAGCCAAGCAGACTGCCGACTTCAAGCCAGCTCACGCCAAAGCCGCGCCGTTTAGCTGGTGAGAACTCTCCGAGGAACGCAGCCGCACTGCCAAATTCGCCGCCAGCTGCAAGGCCCTGCACCACACGTGTCAGGATCAACAGCACCGGAGCCGCCATACCGATCACAGCGTAGCCAGGCAGAATTCCAAGTACGAGCGTGGCAAGGGCCATCGCGAGAATCACAATCGAAAGCGTCTTCCGGCGGCCGAGTCGATCGCCCAGGCGGCCAAAGATCACGGCACCAATGGGCCGCACCAAGAACGACACCGCGAAGACAGCGAAGGTCGCGAGAAGGCCAGCGGCCTTGCTCTCCGCAGGGAAGAACACGATTGCGAGTGTGCTTGCCATATAGGCATATACAGCCCAGTCGAACCAGTGCACGAGCACACCGATCGAACCGGCAACGACACTCTTCCTCAGGTTCCGTGGATCAACGAGCTCGCTCGCGTCTCGGGTCTGTTGTGATGTCGACATTGACTATCAATTCCTTGACTAGGTGGCGAGAAAATCTCGCCGGGGTATTAGTTCCGACGCCGCGCGAGTGCGACGTCGAGGGCCGTCCAGGCGAGTGCCGTCGCGCCGTCGCGGAGCGTTTGCTCAGCGACCGGCCCCACGCACGCGGCTGCAAATTCTGGCTGGTGGTTGCTTGCAGTGCCACCGACCCCGATATAGGGGTGGATCCCGTCAACGACGAGGGAGACATTGCCCATATCGGTTGACGCTCTGTTCATCGTCGCAGCAGCCGGATCGACGTTGAAGTCACGGCCGAGCGCCTGAGCGTTGGCGCGATAAAGGTCGAGTGCCGCGTTATCAGCGCGCATCTCGGAGTACCGGCCACCCTCCGGAGTGACGGTGAGCTTCGCACCGGTCGCAAGCGCGCCTGCTTCGAAGCAGTTGAGCACCCGCTGTTCGAGCGCGAGGAGCTGCTCAGTCGTTTCTGCACGTACGTACCAACGGCCCTCGGTGCGCTCGGGGATCGCGTTGGGCGCCTCGCCCCCGCGCGTCTGCACTCCGTGCACCCGAACGGAAGACGGCAGCTGTTGACGCATGAGTGCGATTGCGGTCTGCGCAATGACGAACGCGTCGTTCGCATTGGTTCCGCGCTCGGGGTATGCGGCAGCGTGTGCAGACTTTCCGTCGTACTGAATATGCCAGTGCGTGACCGCGAACGGCTCTGCCTCTGCCACATCGACGGGTGCGGGGTGCGCCATGAGCGCGAAGTCGAGCTCCGTGAACGCACCTCGCTCAAGCAGCTCGATCTTGCCGCCGTAGCCTTCCTCAGCGGGGGTACCGATGACCTCGACCGTCAACCCAGCTTCTTCTGCCACCTCAGCGAGCGAGATCGCCCCACCTGCCGACATCGCAGAGATGAGGTTGTGCCCGCACGCGTGCCCGAGTCCGGGAAGCGCGTCGTACTCCGCGAGGAACCCCACGGTGAACGCAGCACCCGGGTTGAACACCGCGCGGAACGCCGTCGGCAGCCCAAGGTACGGCTGCTCGACTTCGAAGCCGTGAGCAAAGAGCACCGCGGCGACCGCGGCCGACGAACGGTACTCGTCCCAACCCAGCTCGGGGTCGGCATGCAGCTGATTCGAGAGGCGGATCAGCGCTGCATCGACCTGCTGCTCTCGATCCGCGATCCGCTGTTTCAGGGTCGTGGTCATCGGTCTGTTCCGTTCTGCTCTACTCGTCGCCTGGAACGCCGTACGACGGCGCAGCGTCGGGGTTCAGGCCACGGCTCACGTAGTCGTCACGCTGGGGCAGCCACTCAGTGAGGGCGCTGCGCAGATCAGCGATCGGGTCCGCTGCCCAGTCGACGCGAAGATCGGTCACGCGCCACCCAGCGTTGCTCACAACCGAAATGCCGGCCGAGTGCACCGGCCCTTCCTCGCCACCTGCCGCGATGGCGGCCTCGAGCGCGGCCATCAGGCGCTCCTCGATACGACCGCTCGCCGACAAGGCCGTGTCTACGAGCACGTCGAGCACGTCGAGGCTTGCGAGCATGTTGCCACCAGCCACAGCGTTTTCACGCACCGCAGCGCCAAAGTTGCCGAGGGCTCGGCCGCCCGAGAAGACCGCAGGTCGGCCAGCGTTGTCGAGCGCGAGCAGCTGGCGGTAATCGATGGTTGCCGGATCCGCGCCCGCAACCACCACATCAATCGCGGCCTGCGCCGTACGGCCGCTCCGCAGTTCTTCGATGAGCTTGGGACCGAGGCGCGGATCAGTGACGTTCTGCGAGTGCGCTCCGCCGACTCCATCAGCAAGGTTTACGCAACGTGCCGCCACAGCTGGCGACGACGACGAGATGGCCGAGCCAAACTCCCCCGTAATGGGATCGCGAAGGATCAGTGAAAACGTCATGGCTACTTCACCTCGGGAATGACGGCGGTCGCGTCAATCTCAACGAGCCACTCAGGTCGAGCGAGCGCCTGCACGACGATGCCGGTCGAAACGGGGTACACGCCTTTGAGCCACTTGCCAACGGTGCGATAGACGTCCTCGCGGTAGCGGGGATCAATGATGTAGATCGTGACCTTGACGATGTCTTCGAGCTTGGAGCCGGCCTCATCGAGGAGCATCTTGATGTTCTTCATCGCCTGCTCGGTCTGCGCGGTGACATCGCCGATGCCGACCGATTCACGCGTCTCGAGATCCTGACCAATCTGCCCGCGCAGGTATACGACGCCATTCGCGACGACCGCCTGGCAGAGGTCGTTGTCGAGGTTCTGCTCGGGGTACGTTTCCTTCGTATTGAACTTACGAATACGGACGTGGGTCGTTTCAGACACGGTGTCTCCTCATTGAGTGCTCTGATGCTCGGCATCACTGGCGTAAATTCGCCTTTCCACCTATTCTCAGAAGCAACACTATATCTGTAAAATAGGCAAAAGATAGCTAGTCCATCTGGTAAACAGATTCAGCTATAAATTGCCAGATCACCACACAGAGGCTCAACGATGACCCAACGTTTTTCGATCACGCTCACCCAGCTCAGCTACTTCATCGAGTGCGCAAAGACGCTCAACATGACAGTGGCCAGCCAGAAACTACACGTCGCGCAGTCGGCTGTGTCGACCGCGATTTCTCACCTGGAACGCTCCCTCGATACGACGCTCTTCATCAGGCAGCATTCCAAGGGCCTCATTCTCACACCCTCGGGTGAGCACCTGTTGCGCGATACCCAGCAGATGTTCGGCATGCTCACCGACACCATCGATTCCATCAACGCCGAACGCAATGAGGTACGCGGCTCGATCACCGTCGCGGTGTTCAGCACGATCGCACCGTTCATGATCCCCCAGCTCGTGGACCGGGTACAGCAGCGTCACCCGCAGCTCGAACTCGAGATCATCGAGGGCGACTACGAAAGCAACCTCGCGGCAGTGCGCGGCGGTCGCGCAGAGATTTCGGTCGGCTATGCCCTCACCGATGCGGAGGGGATCGAACGCGAGAGCGTCGGCAGTGTGCGCCCCTACGTGCTCTTGCCAGTCGATCACCCGCTGGCGCACGAGTCGATGGTAGAGCTGTCAGAGCTCGCTGACGACCCATTCGTGCTTCTCGACCTCCCAGACAGCAACGACTACTTCCTCGACATTCTGCGCGGCGCAGGCGTCACGCCGAATCTCGCCTACCGTAGCTCGAGCTACGAGACCGTGCGCTCAATGGTCGCCACGGGCCTCGGCTACACGATTCTCAATCAGCGACCGCGGATCAGCCAGACCTACACCGGGCGTAGCGCCGTCGCAGTGGAGATCCTTGGCGACGTCCCGAGCCTCATATTGACGGTGTCATCGCTCGAACAGCTGTCACGTTCAGCACGTGCGCTCGCGGTGACTGACATCGTGCGTGAAATCGTGGCCGAGCAGCCCGGTCGCGCGGTCGGGAAAGCTGGGGAGTAGCCCCCGTTAAAGAGCAAGTTGAGTTCGTTGTAGTTGAATGCGCGCCCTTACGTCTCACACTGGCGCCCCGCTAGCTTTGGGCCCACGACTGAATCTAGCTTCAGGCTCTCGCCAAACCCCGACCCTGGATCAATTCGCACATGAATTGCAATGATCTCGTTTCCGTCTTCAGAGAGCGAAAGCGGACTCCCGCTCATGCCGAAAGTTGTTGCGAGTGATGTTCGGAGATGACTCCAGAACACCTCTGTGATTTCACCAGCGATCGTCGTAGCAACTTCGGGTTCTCTAGGACTCGAAAATTGGAGCGTTACTCCATCGCCTACGTTGGCATCCATCCCAACCATTCGTTTCCAACCGCACTTGACGCAGGCAGATTCTTCGAACTGGAGTAGCGCCCAATCGCTTCCACTCTCCCCAGCTTGGGCCGCGCTCGGCATCATTACTGGCTTTGGCCAAAGAATTTCTGTCCCAACTTGAAACGCCAAGCTTTGAACAGTTGGGCCGCCACGAGCATTCAAGATGCAATGGGCAGCAGTAAGAACAGTCCTTGCCCCGACGAACGTCCCCACGCACCCAAATTCAAAACTTCCAATCGCATTCCCCTCGCGGCTGAAGGCGGCAAGTTCACCTGAATCCCATAATTCAGATGTTCGTGGCCCCAGCCCGTTTTCAGGCACAACGTATCCGGACTTGACTGGCATCTCGATTAGGCGTTCTTCTTCGCATGTGGAGTCACGGCTCATTCGCGCGTTCGTCCCCACACATCCACCGCATAAGAGCCAAACAAGCCCCAACGCCAGAAAAGCGCGACCAAACTTGCTATTAGCCATCAGAAGAGCGCATCTATCAGGTCCCTAAGTGTGAGCTTTTCACCGCGACGTCTACGCAAAATCAAAAAACAAGCAGAGGTTGCTAACGAAGCGAATGCGAAGGTAGCCCAAATCCAGTCATCCGTAATAACGCTCACAACGAATGCCCCTCCAATCATCGCGGCCATTATTACGTGACCGACGACTTCCCAAGGAGTGAGTGTGCGTTTCTGCTCATTTTGGTCTTCGGGGTGTTTTGAAATGATGAATTTCCAGACAAAAACGACAATCACGATTAGCCCAAAACCAGCACAGGTAAGACTCACGACCTGCTTCCCCTGCGTTGCGAAGTGAACGCACAAAGCCACGAGTCCAATCACGCACAAACCCGCTAGAACCGATGCTATGACTCGTTCTGTCTTCATATTTTCAGCATATATACACGCCGGGGAACATCGCAGATAAGTTTCAGAGCGAACGAATTCTCTCTCACTTGATCGGTCATTTCATGCTTGCCAAATCTGCTCTTAAAACGCTTTCGATAGTGCTTACCCCCCCCTGCTTTTTACCATTTCCTTCCTGCTGTCTCCGGGAAGCCAAAATATCGTATTTCCTGAGGCAAACCGGGGGCCAGATACAGTCATCGTTGAATCGGTTCAAGAGGAGGGTGCCAAATATGAATACTCCTTCGATTTGCAGAATGAAGTTGCCACGCTCACGGAACCAGACGGAACGATTTCCACGGCCACGTTTTTTGAGCTCAAGCAGCTTGCGTCTGGGCTAGTAGACGAATTCCTCGCCACCCCAGAAGGTCTTCGCTTTCTTCTAGAGAATGGGCTGGAAGCCTACGCCCCCGCTCTAGCCCCCATAGGCACTTCTTTGCTGCATTCTGGGTCTGGGTCCGCCGCAACTGCTAGGACCAAACCCTACGCAAATATCCGCCTTGGCTGCTTATGGCGAAATTAGGCAATCAGATGGAGCGTAAGTTGATCATCACTTGAGGTGATCCAGTGCTCCGAAAACGCATATTGGCCAACACCGTCTGGGGTGTTGTTTGCTTAGAAACAGCCCAGGATACAGAGCAATTCCTGTATCCGCACGCAGTCGATCCGCGCTGACGCAACCGACTGCGCAACGGCAGTACGACTAATTTCTGAGCGGAGAACAACGCATGTCGAGCCAAGAAATCGAGGCCACCGAAGTCCTCGTCGTCGGCGCTGGCCAAGCCGGTGTCGCACTGAGCGAGCACCTCACCAAACGTGGAATTTCGCACATCGTGCTCGAGCGCGATCGCATTGCAGAGCGCTGGCGTTCCGAGCGCTGGGACTCACTGGTTGCCAACGGCCCGGCGTGGCATGACCGCTTCCCCAGTCTTGAGTTTGCGGGCGTCGACCAAGACGAATTCGCCCGTAAAGACCGCGTCGCCGACTACTTCGAGGAGTATGCGGCAACGTTCAATGCGCCGATCCGCACCGGTGTCGAAGTGACCTCGGTTCGCAAGCGCGACGGCGCAGCAGGGTTCGCAGTTGAGACCTCGCAGGGCCCGATCCAGGCGAACTACGTTGTGAGCGCGACGGGCGCCTTCCAGCTGCCCGCAATCCCTCCGCTGGTGCCAGCGGAAAGCAGCGTCACCCAGCTCCACTCGGCGCAGTACAAGAACCCTGACCAGCTTCCAGCAGGCGGTGTGCTCGTCGTTGGCGCGGGCTCGTCAGGCGTACAGATCGCTGAGGAGCTGCGTCGCGCGGGCCGCGATGTCACGCTTGCTGTCGGTCCGCACGATCGCCCGCCCCAGCGCTACCGCGGCCGAAACTTCGTGTGGTGGCTCGGCGTACTCGGCCTCTGGGAAGCTGCGACCCCCGCTGAGGGCGCAGAGCACGTCACCATCGCGGTGACAGGTGCGCGCGGTGGCTACACCATCGACTTCCGCAACCTCGCGAACGACGGCATCCACCTCGTCGGTCGCGCGAACGCATTTGCCGACGGCAAGATGCAGTTCGGCACTGACCTCGCAGCGAACATTCGCCGCGGTGACGCGAACTACCTCGACCTGCTCGAGCAGGCAGACGAGTACGTGAAGCGCACCGGGATCGATCTGCCCGAAGAGCCTGAAGCGCATATTATTGGCGCGGATCCAGAATGCATGACCAACCCCACCCTCGAGCTTGACCTGGCCGAGGCCGGCATCACCTCGATCGTGTGGGCGACCGGCTTCCGCACCAACTACGACTGGCTGCAGGTCGACGCGTTCGATGAACAGGGCCGCCCCGCTCATAAAAAGGGTGTCTCGACCGAGGCTGGCGTCTACTTCCTTGGTTTGCCCTGGCAGTCACGCCGCGGATCGACCTTCATCTGGGGTGTCTGGCACGATGCCGGCTATATCGCCGACCAGATCGACATGCAGCGCGGCTACCTGCGTTACGAGGGGTCATCGCGACCCGTCTTCGACGAGGCGCTTGCTTCGGCGTAGTTGCTGCCTTCTTTGCAGGGGCGTCAGGTCTTGTACCTGGCGCCCCTTTGTTGTGGGCGTTGCCCAGCACACTACGAAAGATTCAGCACGTACGTCTGCATCGGGTATTCAGTTCCAGAGATATCTGACGACGCCGTCCACGTCGTGCACCAGGTCAAATACGATGCTGTCGACGGTCGGCAAGCTGAAAAACTTGTGCTGTCGATTAGGGCAAGTGAAGTAGGTATGCCGCCAGTCTGGCAGTTGCAGCGCTCACCTTCATTCCAGGCTGGCTTCTTGCGAAGGAGCTTTTCCCTCCTCATCCGCGATAGCGATGACTTCTAAATGCCAGGCAGAAGGAGCACCCAAATGCGATGGTATCCACTGGTCAAGCGCTGCCTTCAGCCGTTCCAAGGCCCTCGGGTTCGACGGGTCTGCCCGGAACGCAGTCATCGCACCAACGCCTTCAGTGCGCAGCCAAAGCTCGACAGCTTCTTCGTACTCATCGTAGCCATCCGGCTCATCAAACTCGTCCAGGTCATCGAACTCATCCGAGTTATCTCGCCTATCCATCCCGAGAATGTACCGCCGCAGCCCCGTCAATCACAGACCTGATGAAGAACGTGCCGAAATCTGGCCACCGGCCCCACAAACACAAAGGTGCCCCGGGCCAAAAGACCCGGGGCACCTGCAACTGCGCTGATCCGCCCCCTTCACAGGGCGCAAGAGCCGTCAGCGCAATTAAATCGTGAAGTCAGTTGCGACGCGTGCGACCGCGTAGCCCTTGATGATCGCGCCTGCAGCGACGTGATCGGGGTGCGTTGCGTACGCCGCGAGGCCCTCAGCGTCGTCGAACTCGGTGATGAGGGTGACGTCGAAATTGTCGCCGTCGAAGAGCTCGTTGCGGTAGACGTTGATCTTGCGAAGCGAGGGCACGAGGTCGATGAGCGGCTCGAGCGCAGCGATGATCTCGGCTGCCTGCGCGTTGCGCTCCTCGAGGGTTTCGCCGCTGAGCTTCCAGTTCACGATGTGCTTGAGGGTCATGAGTTCTCCTTGGGTGAGCGGCGGCCGACCGGCCACCAGGATTTTGCGGCCTTTTCGATGCTGGCCGTGAAGCGCGCAGGATCCACGCGCCAAATCGAGTGACGCTTGCCGTTGATGAGCACGACCGGAATGCTCTCCGAGTGCTTCCGTGCAAGCGCCATATCTTCGAGAATGTTGAGTTCTTCGAAGTCAGTATCAAGGCCGTTATCGGCGAAGTCGGCACGCACACCGGCAATCACCTCGCGAGCATCGTCGCAGAGGTGGCAACCGGGCTTACCGATCAGAGTGATCGAAACAGACACACGGTAATTCTACGCGGGGCTGGGTGATCCGCGTCCCAGCTGGGTCTCGGCGTTCGGGCGCGGATCGTTCCAAGCGCAGAAGCGCTCGGGGCGGCGCGGACCGAAGTCCTGCGCCGCCCCGAGCGGTTCTGCGTTACTCGTGCTTACTTGTACGAGTCGCGGAGGAGCTGGCCGAGGCCTGCGTCCACGTTGGTCCAGTACTGGAAGAAGCGCTCACGGATGTCATCGATCGTGATTGCCTGAGCCTGGCCCTTGAGGGTTGCCTGGATGCTTGCGCGATCCTCGTCCGAGAACACGTCACGGTAGAGGATGCCAGCCTGACCGAAGTCATCGTCATCCTTGCGGAGGGTCGCTGCCGAGCGAACGAGCTCGCCGTCCGACTCCCAGCTGCCCTCAACGCCAGCCGCTGCGTCAACAGCGGGGCCGCCTGCTGCACCGAACGAGTTCGGGTGGTAGACGCGCTGCGATGCCGACGGGAAGTGGTACTGCATGTTGCCCTGGTGCATGTAGTTGTTCGCCTCGGTTGCGCGGGGCTGGTTCACCGGGAGCTGGTTGTAGTTCGTGCCGACGCGGTAACGCTGTGCATCGGGGTACGAGAATACGCGAGCCATGAGCATCTTGTCGGGCGAGATGCCGGTGCCGGGAACCTGGTTTCCGGGCGAGAATGCTGCCTGCTCGATCTCCGCGAAGAAGTTCTGCGGGTTACGGTTCAGGGTGAAGGTACCCACCTTGATACGGGGGTAGTCAGCCTTCGGCCAGGTCTTGGTGAGGTCGAAGGGGTTCAGACGGTAAGTCTTTGCGTCTTCGTACGGCATGACCTGAACGTAGACGTCCCACTTGGGGAAGTCACCCTCAGCGATTGCGTTGAAGAGGTCGCGACGGTAGTAGTCAGCGTCGGTGCCAGCGATGCGATCCGCATCTTCCTGGCTCATGTGCTCGACGCCCTGCTGCGAGAGGAAGTGGTACTGCACCCAGAAGCGCTCGCCCTCAGCGTTGATCCACTGGTAGGTGTGCGAACCGTAGCCGTTGAGGTGACGCCACGACTTCGAGAGACCACGCGGACCCATGAGGTAGGTGACCTGGTGAGCCGACTCAGGCGAGAGGGTCCAGAAGTCCCACTGCATGTCAGCGTCGCGAAGTGCCGAGTCGCCCAGGCGCTTCTGCGAGTGAATGAAGTCAGGGAACTTCATGCCGTCGCGGAGGAAGAAGGTCGGGGTGTTGTTACCCACGATGTCGAGGTTGCCCTCGGTCGTGTAGAAACGCAGCGAGAAGCCGCGGACGTCACGCCAGGTATCGGGCGAGCCCTGCTCACCAGCAACCGACGAGAAGCGGAGGAGCGTCTCGCTCTTCGCGCCCTGCTGGAATACTGCAGCGCGGGTGTACTTCGAAACGTCTTCGGTGACTTCGAACTCACCGAAGGCGCCGCCGCCCTTTGCGTGCGGGTTACGCTCGGGAACGCGCTCGCGGTTGAACGCTGCGAGCTTCTCAACGAGGTAACGGTCGTGAAGAACGGTGGGGCCGTCAGCGCCAACGGTGAGCGAGTGCTCATCGCTAGCAATGGGGGTACCGGTCTGGGTCGTCGTGATCTTCTGCAAGGTCACACCTTTCGGTTCGCGGTGGATCAAATGGTCGTGAAGATTGCTGGTCGCGGGGCGGCTTGTGTGTGCCGTGTCGCGCTTACGCTGCGGCCTGAAGCGCTTGGCAAGCGCCGCAAATACCGCGGTAGGTCACCTCGGCGGTGCGGATCGCGAAACCAAAATCGTCCTCAGCACTGAGGCATGGTGCCGCTCCCACCGCACAGGGCACGTCGCGAATCGCGCCACACTCTGTGCACACCAGGTGATGGTGGTTGTCATGATGTGAATACTCGTAGTGTGCCGGGTGGCCGGGAAGCTCGATCTTGCGGGCGAGCCCAACCTCTTCGAGCGCCGCGAGCACACCGTATACGGCCTGCAACGAAGTGCCTTCGAGATCTTTACTCACCGCGTCAAAGACGTCACTGGCGTTCCAGTGATCACCACGAGCGAGCACAGCAAGCACGGCCCTGCGGGGACCGGTCGACCGCAAACCGGCATCCTTCAAACGCGCACCGAGCTCGGTGTCGCTGAGGGAGATAGCTGCGTGGTTCACGCTTTCCAGCTTACCTCAGTTTTGATTTATTCAAAAGAGAGAGGATTTGGGGCGGCGTGGCTGACGGGGTTCGGCGCCGGGCGGGGCTTGGTTCGCACCTGGATTTGCCGAAGATATGCTTTCGGCCCTAGATATGCGATTTGAGGCGATTTTCCACATTTTGACGGCCGAAAGCATATCTCCGGCGAGGCCCTCCGTGTACTTTCAGGGCTTCGGTAGTACTGAATCCAGTGATTCGACACCACCGAAGGCGTGATTTCTGACCGAGGGCAAGCCCGCGCGCATGCTGCTCTGCAGGAACAAGCCAAGGGCAAGGTTGGCCACGTGGCCAACCGCGGCAGCCCCAATGAGGCACGTCTCAAACTGGTGGGCGCAACCTATTGCGCTGCCGCGGGCCACCTTTCGGTGCCCCTTGCCCGGGGCTGAATGGGTGGGGAGACCCTTGCGCGCTGTCCACCGAGATCTAGAAATCAGCCGTTGTTAAGACAATTCCAAGAGAATGAGTCTTAACGACGGCCGATCTGCAGGTCTGGCCCCGGAGTAGGGCCGACAGCGGGAGTTACTCGCAGCCGACGCCGTCACCATCACGGTCGAGCTTGCGCGAATAACCAGCATCGCCTGCATAAATAGGAGCTGCACCGGCAGCTCGCACCGCGTCACAGTTCTGGTAGAACACGTCGGTCGGCACAGGGGCCGGGGCTGGAGCTGGCGCGGGGGCTGGCGCAGGTGCTGGTGCAGGCGTGGGAGCCGGAGTGGGTACGGGAGTGGGGACAGGATCCGCCGCCTTGGTGACCTTTACCTTTGCGGCAGTGAGCGCGTCTGCCGACGTGGGAGCCAACTCATCGGGGCAAGACGAGAGGACGTTCTGCATCGCGCTCTTTTCACCCTGGGTGACCCAGAGCGAGTAGGTCGCCTTCACCGTGATCTGACGCGCGACGTACTGGCAGCGGAACTGCTTGTTCGGAGGAAGCCAGGATGCGGCATCCTTGTCACTTTTGGCGCTATTGGTCGGGCCGTCGACGGCCAGCAGATTGATGGGGTCGTTCGCGAGTGCGACGCGTTGTTCCTGAGTGAGCTGCTGCGCGCCCTTCTGCCAGGCATCCGAAAGCGCGACAACGTGGTCGATCTGCACCGCAGTCGAGGTGGTGTTGCCACGGACGAAGTCGATCTGGGTAGCGGTGTAGGGGTCGGCGAGGGTTCCGGTCATTACCTTGCACGGCCCCTGCAGGGTTTCGGCAGTGAGATCACGCTGGAGGATGTCGTTGCGGGTGTCGCATCCGTTGTGGTCGATGTCGAGCCAAGCGGTGCCGAACTTTTCTTTGCGATCGTATCCGGTTTTGGGCGAGCGCCCCTTCACCGCAAGGTCTTCGAGGAGGTCAGCCGCGAGGATCGTCTCGCCAGCTGCGGGTGCCTTCGCAGGCTTCTGCTCGGTGACAGGCTCGGGGTTCTCAGCGGGCTCTGGTGTGACCTCGGCGCCATCTGCCGTTGCCTCAGAATCTGCAACTCCGGTCGAAGAGACCGCGTTCGAGGCGGGTCCGTCGGCGCTACTCGCTGCAGGCGGCATGAAGCTAACGCTTGAGAGCAGCAGGGCAAGGCCGAGTGCAGCTGCGACGCCACCACCCTTTCGACCGCCTGGGATGCGTGCCCACGAGCGGCGCTTGAGCGCGAGCACGTAGAGGCCGGTCACGAAGATGAGTAGGCCGACGGCAAGCAGTAGACCAGGCCAGCCGCTCGTAGCCACCGCTCCGACGAGGAAGATTGCGAACAGCAACCACAGAATTGATTGCAGGATAATTCCCGCAATACGCATTGGAGATCGAGTTGATCGTGGGGTTTCGTTCTCAAATCCCGGAGTTGTCATCCAGCAATCCTGGCATGCCGAATGACAGGAAACTCATTGGCTAGGAATGCCGGGCGAGTGGGGCTTGTTAGCGGGGCGGTAGATCTGTAGCTTCAGCGTTACCGGTAAGTATCTTGCGTCCAACCAGGTGCCACACGATGAGCCCGAAGAACGGGACGATCGTGACAAAAATCACCCAAATGGTCTTGAGTAGGATCGGCTCGGGGTTGGCGCTCAGCGGTGCGTGCGGCGCGTGTGGCGCGTGTGGCGCGTCGCGTATATCGACCAGCACGGCGATCCACCACAACAGCAGGAGCGCAACAGGAATCATGGTCGCGAGGAGTACGGGAACGGAGAGCATTGCCAAATCTTAGGTCTTTGCAGACTCACTGCCCAGCGCACGAAGGAGACTGTCCCCCGTTCCACTCGGATTGAGGCGGGTTGACTGGTGACTACGTCGTTGAGGCAATACGAGTTCGCCCCGCCACCGCCAATACGAAGCAAAGACCCCTTCCCTGCGAAACGGTGACTTTCATGCGCATGAAAGTGGGGTCTGTGCAGGGAAGGGGTCTTTTCGCGGGTTTGAGGCCGAAGGCGAGGCCGGGCGCGGACGCCAGCGCCCTAGTTCAGCGCGGTCGCGCCAGCGGCCGCGAGGCGGCGGCGCACCTCCTCGATCGGGATCTCGTACCCTGCGCGGCCAGTGGGGCCGAAGGCGGTCGTCGCCCGCAGGATCGAGTTAATGAGTGCCTCTTCGACGGCAAGCATGGTCGCGTGGAACATCGGCGACAGGTCGTTGTCGTTGGGGGCGATAGCCGGATCCGCCACTGAGAAAGCGATTGCATAGTCACCGCTGCCCTGGTCATAGTCGGCACCGACTCCGCGCATTGCGTACGCTGCCCGGCGCGCAAGGCGCTCAAGCTGCCGCGATTCGAGCGGCGCATCGGTCGCGACGACGATCATGCACGAGTTGCCGATCGTGTCGGCAGTCGTGCCCTCAAGCATCTCGGCGGCCGGCATCGGAACGCCAGCGATGCGCAGCATGCCGGTGAAGTTGCTCTGCACGATCGCACCAACGGTGTACTCGGGCGCGGGCGCACCCTCGGCACCGGCACCAGCACCAGCCGACCCGACGCTCACGCGGCGTGACGAGGTGCCGATGCCGCCCTTGAAGCCGAGCGCGGTGGTGCCAGTTCCGGCACCAACACAGCCCTCGGCCACGGGTCCGGTGACCGCGGCAGCGAGCGCTTCGGCGACGTGCTCGGGGCCGACGGGACGATCGCGGATCGCTGACAGCGCCCCATCATTCGTCTCGCCAACGACCGGGTTCAGCGTCGTCGTCTTCTCGTGGGCGGGAGTGGTGAGCAGCTCTGCGACGAGCGCATCTGCAACGCGGAATGCCGACAGCGTACTCGTCAGCAGAATCGGCGTCTCGATCGCGCCAAGCTCCTGCAGCTGGGTCGCACCGACGAGTTTGCCGTAGCCGTTGCCCACCGCGAGCGCGGCGGGCAGGTGACGACGCTCGTTGGTGAGCTGGTCGGGGACGATCGCGGTCACACCGGTGTTGTATTGCTCACTGATGATCGTCGACTGGCCGATCCGCACGCCTGGCACGTCAGTGATGGCGTTGAGCGGGCCACGAGCGTACTTGCCGGCACCAATGCCGAGTTCGTCGAGTCGGGGGCGCGGGTTGGATTCCGCTGCCGAGCGTTCGCCCGGGGTCTCTACACGCTCCATGCGCGCTGCTCCTTCATAGTTGCGGGGTGGGCGCTTCCGCTGAACGCCCAGTCCACGACGGCGTGCGCGAGCACGTCCGTTGAGTCGATGAGTGGCACCTCAAGGTGCGCACTGCCTGCGAGGGCGACGGGAATCTCGGTGCAACCCGCGATCACCACGCCCGCGCCTGCTTGCGAGAGTTCGGTCACTGCCTGTTCGAGCAGCCGGGTTGCCTCGGCGTCCTGCGGCTGCTTTTTTACCAGGCGGATCGCGTCCATCACGTTGCTCTGCAGTCGTTCGTCTGGCAGCATCACCGCGACGCCACGCTCTGCGAATGCCTGCTCGTACAGACGGGCGCGGATCGTTCCATGCGTCGCCAGGATGCCAACGCTCCCACCTGCCTGCAGCATCCCGAGTGCGCGGTCGCGGGTGGCCGCGATCATGTCGAGCACTGGCACGTCCACCGCTGCGCGGATCTCTGGCAGGAACGCGTGCGCCGTATTGCACGGCACGGCGATGACGTGAGCGCCGGAGTTTTCGAGGATCCGCGCCCCATCAGCAAGCTGCCTACCGGGGTGTGGGCCACGGTCAACGAGCGCGCCGGTGCGGTCGGGGATGGTGGGGTCGGACCAGATGAGGGTGCGCAGGTGGTCCTGGTCGCGTTCGGCTGGCGTGATCTGGACGATCTTGCCGTAGAAGTCCGCGGTGGCCGCGGGCCCCATTCCGCCGAGCACGCCGACGACGCGGCGCGCACCCTCAGGGTCGGTGGCGAGTGTCATCGCACGCGCTCCAAGAACCCGCGAATGCGCTGCGAGTCGGTCGCCGTGAGGACGCTCTCGGGGGTGCCTGTCTCGAGCACGCGGCCCTCGTCGAAGAAGCTCAGCGTATCGCCGACCTCGCGGGCGAAGCCGATCTCGTGTGTGACCACGATCATCGTCATGCCCTCGCGAGCGAGCTGCTTCATGATTTCGAGGACCTCGTCAACAAGCTCAGGGTCAAGCGCCGAGGTGGGCTCATCGAAGAGGATGAGTTCGGGGTCCATTGCGAGCGCGCGGGCGATGGCCACGCGCTGCTGCTGGCCACCAGAGAGCTGGTGGGGGCGCTTGTGCATGTGCTCCGCAAGCCCGACGCGAGCGAGCTCACGCTCAGCACGAGCGTTCGCATCAGCACGCGACATGCGCTTCACATGGATGAGGCTTGCCGCAACGTTCTCCACCGCGTCGTAGTGGTTGTAGAGGTTGAAGCGCTGGAACACCATGCCGATGTGCGAGCGGAAGTTCGAGAGTTCTTTATCGGACCACTGGTGGTACTTGCCGTCGCGCAGTTCGTACCCAACCTGCTCGCCGCGCACCATCAGGCTGCCGCCGTCGATCGTTTCGAGGGCGTTAATGGTGCGCAGGAAGGTGGACTTGCCGGAGCCCGAGGGCCCGATGATGCAGCTCACTTCACCGCGTCGAACGGTGAAATCAACGCCGCAAAGTACTTCGTGCTGGCCGAACGACTTCCGGACGCCATGTGCTTCTACGAGGATGTCGTTCATGGTCAGACCTCCGTCAATTCTTTGTTCTTCTTGCCATTGCGCGGGAGCATGATTGCGCCGGTCGCTACTTTGAGGAGGCGCTGGCTGAAGCCAGGGCCGCGCACGAGGTGGACGCGCTCCTCACCGAAGCGCCTTTCGAGTCGTGACTGCAGGTAGGTCGCTACCGCAGTCATGAACATGTACCAGAGGCTCGCAACGATGAGCAGCTCGATGATGAGGTTGTTCTGCTTGTAAATGCGGCTCGCGTTGGTCATGAGGTCGTTGCCCGCAACGACCACGATGAGCGAGGTCGTCTTGAGCATCGAGATGAACTCGTTGCCCGTCGGCGGGATGATGATGCGCAGCGCCTGGGGCAGCACGATGAGCTGCATGGTCTGGCGGTGCGTCATGCCACCGGCGAGAGCCGCCTCACGCTGGCCGCGATCAACAGCCTGGATGCCAGCGCGCACGGTCTCTGCGAAGTACGCTGCGAGGTTCAGACCGAGACCGAGAAGCGCCGCAACCGATCCGCTAATGAGCTGGTTCGTGTCCCACCGCATGCCGATCTCCGTGAACGGAATCTTCAGCGTGATGTAGGGCAGCAGGAATGCGAGGTTGAACCAGAAGATGAGCTGCACAAGCACCGGGGTGCCGCGGAAGAACCAGATGTACCCCTCCGCGATCCAGCGCAGCACGGGGTTCTTTGACAGCTTCATCACTGCCAAAATCACACCGAGCACGAGACCAACAATGGTGGCAGCGATACTCACCCAGATGGTGACCAGTACGCCGTCGAGGATCGTCTTTGAGAAGAGGTATTCCCAGACTCGATTCCAACGAATGTTCTCGTTGAAGATCACGATCGACACGGCCCACAGGACCACCGCGACGGCAATCAGACCGACGATCCATCGACTCACGTGGAGTCGTGGCGCGATCTGGATCTGCGCGCCATTTGCGCCGGGGAAGGGCGCTGTACGAGTCCCGCTCATAGTTGGGGTCCTCTCCTATTGTTGGTTGTCGTGCTCGGTGTGATGCGGGACGCTTACGCGCCGCCGTTGATCAGTGCCTCGTCGACTGCCATACCTTCGACGTCCCATGCCTTGAGGATCTCAACGTAGGTGCCGTTGTCGATGAGCTCCTGGAGCGCGGCCTGAACTGCCTTCGCGAGCTCAGGGTTTGCGTTGTCGATGCCGAGGCCCCAGAGGCTCTCGCCGCCCTCGATTGCGACAGCGTCCATCTTGTTTTCGGGATCCGCCGCACGTGCCGCAGCCACCGGGTAGTCAGTGATCGTCGCGACTGCGCGACCACTCTGCACTGCGAGGTTTGCTGCCGAGTCTCCGTCGAACGCGAGGATCTCGTAGGGAGCCTTGCCAGCCTCTTCGCACGCGGTGGAGAACTCACCTGCGAGCACTGCAGACGAGCCCGAGTCAACGACCGCGACGATCTTGCCGCAGAGATCTGCAGGCTTCGCAATCTTCTCGGGGTTGCCTGTCGCAACGAGGAACGCGTTGCCCGCGCTCACGTAGTCAACGAAGGTGGTCGTCTCGCGACGCTCTTCGTTGTCAGTCATCGAGCTGACGAGTACGTCATAGCGCTTCGAGATGAGGCCAGGAATCATCGAGTTGAATTCCTGATCTTCCATCTTCATCGAGACACCAAGGGTGCGCGACACCGCGTGTGCGATTGCGGGGTCAACACCGATGATGCCGACGTTGTCGCTCGCCCACTCCTCCATGGGAGGGTAGCCAACCGAGGTGACCCAGGTCAGGCCGTCCTTCTTGAACTCATCGGGAAGCAGCGCAGCAGCCTCAGCCGAGGGCTCGATGCCCTCGATGATGTCTTTCGCTTTCTCTTCGTCGTGGACCGCCATGAACTCGACAGCAGCGCTGTCCGAGCCCGAGTCCTTGTCATCGCCCGACAGCGACTGGCCACCGCACGCGGTGAGGCTCAGCATTGCGAGGCTGGCGGTCAGGACGCCTGCGGTCTGCAGGAATCGAGTGCTTTTCTTCATGGTGTTTCTCCTTTGAACACTGGGTTTCAGGGGCGAGGCCGCAGTTAGCGGGACTCGTGCATGATGCGGCCGTCGACGACGACGACGCGCACCTGCAAGTTGGGGATTTCGTGTGGATCGACGGCGAAGATGTCGCGATCCAGGACGACGAAGTCTGCGAGCTGGCCAGGCGCAAGGCGGCCAACCTGGTGGCCGAGATTCGCCGCGTCTGCACCGGCCGCGGTGAACCGCTGCAGTGCCTCAAGCAGGCTGATCCGCTGCTCCGGCTCGCGGCCGCCAGCCGGCTCACCCGCGCGGTTTTCGCGGGTGACCGCGGCGTGCACGCCGAAGAGCGGGTTCGCAGGTTCGACGGGAGCGTCCGAGCCGAAGGCGAGGAGCGCACCTGAGTCAATAAGTGATCGCCACGGGTAGTGAGCGATGTCGCGGTCGCCGATGAGCTCGTGGCTCAGCGGGAAGTCGGTCGTGCAGTGAATAGGCTGCAGCGAGGCAACAACGTTGAGCTTCGTGAACCGCTCAACATCTGCCCACTGGAGGTGCTGTCCGTGCTCAACGCGGTTCAACAGCCCTTGCTCTGCGGCGAGCGCGGCGACGCGCTCGTAGGCGTCGAGGACGTTGGTGTTGGCGCGATCACCGATCGCGTGGGTCGCGACGGCGATACCGTTGCTCACCGCCTGTTCGACCTGCGCGCAGAGTTCCTCGAAGGGCACGATTGCGATGCCGTGGTTGCCCGGCTCATCGACGAAGTCCTCGTGCATGAACGCGGTGTGCGAGCCGAGTGCACCGTCCGAGTACAGCTTCACCGGGCCCTCGGTGATCCACTCGTCGCCGTCACCGGTCCGACGACCCGCTGCGATCGTCCGGTCCAGATCCGCGGCCGCACTGCCGAGATGGGCGCGGATCCGCAAGCGGCCATCAGCCTGCAGCCGCAGCATGCCCTGGCGCACGTCGTCGCCGTCGAAGTTCGTGATGTGAGTGATGCCGACCGCGAGCAGCTCCCGCTGGGCAAGGTCGAGGCTTTCGTGCAGCGTGTTGATGAGCGCGGCCTCTGACAGGTCGCGGATCTCATCCATCGCAGATTCAAAGAGCCAGCCCGTCGGCTCCCCCGCCTCGTCGCGATCGATTCGACCGCCGATGGGGTCTACCGTGTTCCGGTCGATCCCGACCGCGGCGAGCCCTGCCGAGTTTGCCCAGACCGAGTGCCCGTCAACGCTCGGGAGCGCAACGGGGCGGTCGCCGAACAGGGTGTCGAGGTGTGCGCGGTGCGGGGTTTCGCCGTCGGTCCACTGGTTCTGGTTCCAACGGCCACCGAGTACCCATTCGTTCCCGGGATGTTCAACCTTCCACACGCGAAGCAGGTCGAGCGTCTCTGCAAGCGAGGTCGCTTCGCGCAGGTCGGGTGCTTCGAGCTCGCGCGCGAGGTTGCCGATGTGGAAGTGCGCGTCGTGGAAGCCGGGGAGCACGATGCCGCCCTCGAGCTGCACGGTCTCGGTGTCTTCGGGGCTCTGCGCCCGCAGGTTTTCCTCGGCGCCGAGGGCAACGATCCGCCCATCGGTCACGAGCATGGCGCTCACCGTGCTGGCATCGCTCTCCAGAGTGTGGATAGCAGGATGCAAGAAAAGCGTGGACACCATAAGGATCACTTACCCTTTCGAAATCACCGGTGAGTTCGTCGTTCGCCTCAGATTAGATCAGGAAGCACCCATGATTCCACCTGAGGGGTCAGAGAATTCGCTATCCTGAGCATCAGCATTACTTACGCTCAACGTCGATCGGAGACCTCGTGCTCAACCCCGTTCACCTGCGCACCCTGCTTGAGGTTGTGCGCCTGGGCTCGTTCGCGGCCGCAGCCAACCGCCTCGGATACACCCCCTCGGCGGTCTCCCAGCAGATGACCGCGCTCGAAAGCGACTCCGGTATCAAGCTGTTTGAGCGCGGCGCCCGCAGCGCCCGTCCGACGCGAGCAGCCGAGGTCATGGCCGAGCACACGGTCGCGGTGCTCAGCGAACTTGACTCCCTCATCGAGGCCGCCTCTGGCATCGATCGCGAGACGAGCAGTGAGCTGCGCATGAGCGTCTACGCGAGCCTCGCACACCAGATCTTCCCTGCACTCCTCGCCGAACAGCTTGCCGATGAGCCGTCGCTCGCGATCCGCCTCACGGTGCGCGACCCCTCACCGGCCGTGCAGGCGCTGCGCAGCGGTGAGGAGATCGACGTCTCGCTCGTCTACCGCGTGGGTGACAGCGGCCTCTCCTGGCCCGACTCCGTGCGCGCGGTGTACCTCGGCGAGGATCGCTACCGCGTTCTCGCCCCCTCCAGCTGGCACCTCCACGAACAAGACACCGTCACGCCCGAACAGCTCGTCGGCCGCTCCTGGGTCATGCATCACAGTGGCAACAGCGATAGCGACGAGATCGAGAGCTTATTCGCGGCGCAGGGTCTCAAGCCGCGCACCGTCGCCCGCTGCGATGACTTCGCCGTCACCGCCAAGCTCGTTGCGAGCGGATACGCCGCCGCCTTCATCCCCGAGGCAGCCCTCCGTGATCTGCCGCCGGGCGCGAGCATTCTGCACGTGCCGGAGCTCATGCTCGTGCGCCACGTCTGGGCACTCTGCTCCCAGCGCGGCATGCAGCAGCCGACCCAGCGCCTGCTGCAGCGCCTCCGCGAAACGCTCGCGGCCACCGCGCTGAGCTAGCTGGGTAGGCGGGTAGCGGATCCGCCCCTACGCCAACGCAGGAAGGACCGGCGCAAGGCCCGCCTCTTCGAGCGCACGCCCGAGCGCGAGCACGTGGTCTTCTGTGAGGCCGGTGATAAGGAAGTTGCCGATCGCGAGCGAGGCGAAATTGAGCGCCGATGCCGGGATCGTGTACAGCCCGAGCAGGTTGCGGTAGTCGACCTCGTCATCCGTTGCACGTGGAACGGGCAGGCCCAGCACGGGGCTCACCACTGAGGTCACGCCCTTCATCTTGCACTCAACAAGCACACGGTCGCGTATCGCGCCAAGCGCAGCCATGCGCTCCTCGTACTCGGCTGCCTGGACACCCTGGGTGTTCGCCATCTTGGCGGCAACGTTCGGGTCGTAGTCTTCTGCCAGCCGCGGGTAGGTTGCCGCGTGCGTCCGTGCGATCTCCGCGCGGAACGGCGCCCAGAACTCGTCCTCAATCTCCTCAAGCGGGAATGCGAGCGCCACCGGCTCGACACCGAGGTCTTTCAGAAGCTCGAGGGCTCGGGGGTCGGGGTCGCCGAAGAAGCCGACTTTCTCAGGCAGCGCGCGCTCTTCTCCCGATGACGCTGCGCCGTGACGCACCGATCCGCGCCCTGCCGCATGTCCCGCAGAACGACCCGCGCGCATCGCCTGCCATGCCGCGTCGACCAGCTGCACCGTGCCCGCCATCGGCCCGACCGTGTCGAACGATGGGCACAGCGGGAAGACGCCGGTGAGATCGAGGGAGCCATTGCGCGGGCGCAGGCCCACCGTCGCGGTGCAAGCGGCGGGGATGCGGATCGACCCAGCCGTATCCGTTCCCAACGCGATATCGCTCACTCCGCCGGCGATGGCTGCGGCGCTGCCGCCGGAGGATCCGCCGGGGACGTGGTCTGGGAAGCGCGGATTCGGCGTTCTGCCGTGCCACGGATTGTCACTGCTCACGCCGTATGCGAACTCATGTAGGTTCACCTTTGCGTTGACACGTGCTCCTGCCGCTTCGAGCGCCGCAACGACGGGCGCCGTGCGAAGGGCAGCCTCGCGGCCAAGCAGCTGCGAGCCTGCGGTCGTTGGGACGCCCGCAACATCGATGTTGTCTTTCACAGCGAGGGTGAGGCCCGCGAGGGGGGTCGCTTCGGGTGTTTCTGGGCACTCCGTGCCCTCTGCGCTGTCTGCTGCGAGGTCGATTGCGGTAATGACGATGCCGCCATTGGCATGCTGTGAACTCATGCGGAACACGTTATCGGTTTCGGCTGCCTTGCCATAGCCCCAAGTTAGAACAGGGTGTGCGGGGCTTCTGGGGTTCGAGTGGCCGATCCGCGCACCGTGTGCTTGGCGCTCTTGGCCTTCAGGGCCGGGCCGGCCGCGGTCATCGCGTGCGAAAGGTCTTCTGACCAGGCAACCGAGGCGAGCGCGAGGTCGCGATCACCTGGCTGGGCGGGGTCGAGCCATGCATCGTGCATCTCGGGCGGGATCACGAGCGGCATGCGGTCGTGCACGGTCGCGGCCTCACCGACCGCACTTCGCGTCACCATCGAGTAGGTGACGAGGTCTGAGCCGTCGGCCTCCTGCACGGTCGAAGTGACCGCGGCGATGCCGAAGGTGCCGCCAGTCGGATGCTCAAATCGCACCCCCTTCTCTACGTACCAGCTCGCGGGAATAATCGCCCGGTGCTGAAACTCCGATGACCACGACTGCAGCAGCCTGTCGCTACGCGAGTTAAACGCCGAGAACTTCACGGGGCCGGAGCTGTTCTTCCAGATCCACCACCAGGCGAAACGGAGCTCGCGGTCGAGGGCGGTGGGGTCTGCAGCCGTGCTTGCCGCAGCAGTTCCGGCCGCGCGGATGATCGGGTTCAAATTCCGCGCATTCCGGCCCGTGATCTTGGCGTTGCCCTGCTGTGACTCCCACCAGCCAGCAAGTTCGAGCCTCTCGGCCTGGCCATCGAGCGGAACGAACGGCTGGCCATCGATACCGATCGCCGATCCGCCATGTCGAAGTCCCGTTGATGCGCACATGCCTTCAGGGTACGTCGTACCACCGACATCGTCGAGGGGTCGCCAGGATAGGCCTCTTCTACCTCGCGCAGGATGGGCCTCACCCCCTCGAGATCGACCCTTTCTCCCGAGAATGCCCCTTACGACCGGGGGAAACACCCAGTTTCGGCAGAAACACCCCGTTTCGGCGGGTTGGCGCCGAAACGGGGTGCCGGTTGGCGCCAAAAGACACGGCCGGTTGGCGCCGAAAGACACGGCGCGGTTGACGCCACCAGAAAAAGAAGAAGGCCCCAAGCTCGAAAGCTCGGGACCTCACATCGATCGCGCCTAAGGCGCGTCGATTACTTCTTGTTGCGACGCTGGTGACGCGTCTTACGAAGCAGCTTACGGTGCTTCTTCTTCGACATGCGCTTACGACGCTTCTTGATGACTGAACCCATCGGTTACCTCACAAAAATTGAATTATCGTGCGGGACCGACAGCGGCCCACAAAACACTAATCTTATATCGCGCAATGCGCTTGCGCGAATTGGAAACTCTCAGCCACGCAATTTAAACCGCGCAACGAGCTCTTTGACTCGATGTTCGGCTTTGGCTGCAGCGCGGCCAAACCGTTCAGCAGCGGCAGCTGCTTCTTCGGGAAGCACCTCTTCGCCGAGCCCCTCGGGGTCGGAAAGAAGTGAGCCGTCTTCGTCGCGGTACTCGACCGTCACTTCAGTCTCGAAACCGGCAGACAAGAAGGGGATGACGAAGTCTTCGATCATCTCCAGGGGCTCCGGCTGCAGCGAGTAGAATCTGTGCTGACCCTCTTCGCGCACGGTTACGAGTTCTGCGTCACGCAGTACTTTCAGGTGCTTAGAAACCGTCGGCTGGCTAATTTCAAGCTGACCCACGATTTCCGACACGCTGATTTCGCTATCCCGGAGGTGCCGCTCAAGCAGCACCTGCAGGATGTCCCGCCGTGTCGCGTCAGCGATGACTCCAAAAATATCAGGCATAAACCCTAGGGTATCCCGCTTGATGTGTACCATGACAACATCGTTTGCAATATAGAGTGTCGATTTTCCAGGCAGCTCCATGAAAGAAGGAACGTTGGGCGCACGTACCGTGCGGCTGAAGCAGACTAAGCCTCAGTCCGGCCAGGGGTGGATTCGCGCGATGGCGCACACCTCCCCCGCGCGATTCGCGATCCTCGTGTTCGCGGCGCTGACCCTTACCTGGACTGCGATTCTCGCGCTGCCGATCTCAAGCGCGAGCCGCACAATCACTCCACTCGCCGACGCGCTCTTCACTGCAGTGTCGGCGATTTGCGTGACTGGTTTGTCCACTCTCGACATGGCGACTCACTGGTCACTCTTCGGCGAGATCATGATTCTGATTGGCATTCAGATTGGCGGCGTGGGCGTGCTCACGATCGCGAGTCTCCTCGGCCTCACCGTCACCCGCCGACTCGGACTGCGTCAGCGCCTGCTCGCTGCGAGCGACACGAATCCGCTCCGTACGGGCCGCGGCGCGTCTGAAAGCCAGGCGATCAGCCTCGGCGACATTGGCGGCCTGCTCCGCGCTGTTGCGGTGAGCCTGTTGCTCATCGAGGCGGCTTTGACACTCCTCATCACCCCGCGTCTCATCGCCTCTGGCATGGATTTTTGGCACGGCCTCTGGAACGGTTTCTACCTCGCGGCTTCGTCGTTCACGAACACGGGCTTTGTCCCGCTCGCTGACGGCCTCGATCCGTTCCTCAACGACTACTACCTGCTGAGCGTGTTGGCAATCGGCGTGTTCCTCGGCAGCATCGGTTTCCCCGTGATCTTCGCGCTGTACCACTTCGTCACCGACCGCGGCTGGCGTTCGCACAAGCGCCTCGGACTGCACGCAAAGCTCACACTCACCGCGACCCTGATGTTCATCATCCTCGGCTGGATCCTGATCGGTGGCCTCGAGGCAGCAAACCCGCGCACCCTCGGTTCTGATGGCTTCGGGCATTCCGCATTCACGACGTTCTATATGTCGGTCATGACCCGCTCTGGCGGTCTCGGCATCATCGACCCCATGGAGATGGAGGGCTCAACCAGGCTCGTCATCGACATGCTGATGTTCGTGGGTGGCGGATCCGCCTCAACAGCCGGCGGCATCAAAGTCACAACCCTGGCCGTGCTCTTCATCGCGGCCTACGCCGAAGCCCGCGGATACAACGACATGCAGGCCTTCGGCCGTCGCATCCCGAATGAGGTACTTCGTGTCTCGGTCTCGGTCTTGATTTGGGGCGCGACGATCGTACTCATTTCGACGATCTCGCTCATGCACATCACGAAGATGCCGCAAGACCAGGTCATGTTCGAGGTGATTTCTGCGTTCGGCACCTGTGGTCTCAGCACAGGTCTGTCTGAAACCTTGCCTGATTCAGGCAAATACATCCTGTCTGCCACCATGTGGGCAGGTCGAGTTGGTACTGTCACTCTTGCCGCGGCAGTTGCTGCGACGAGCAGTCCACGATTCTTCCGCTACCCCGAAGAGAGGCCGATCGTTGGTTGATATTCGCAATGACGCCCCCGTTCTAGTGATCGGGCTCGGCCGTTTTGGCGCCGCTACCGCGGGTCAGCTCGACCGTCAGGACCGCGAGGTACTCGTGGTCGACACTGATCCGACGCTCGTACAGAAGTGGTCGGATCGCGTGACGCACGCGGTGCAGGCCGATGCGCGTTCGATGGAGGCGCTGCGCCAGCTCGGCGCGGATGAGTTCCAGATCGCCGTCGTCGCTACCGGCGCTTCGATCGAGTCGAGCGTGCTGATCGCGGCGAACCTCGTCGACCTCGGGATCCCCCAGATCTGGGCGAAGGCGATCTCGGCTTCGCACGGCAAGATTCTTGAGCGCATCGGCGTGAACCATGTCATCTACCCCGAGCGTGAGGCCGGCGAGCGCGTCGCGCACTTGCTCAGCGGCAAGATGCTCGACTTCATTCAGATCGATGACAACTATGTCATCGCGAAGATGTACCCGCCGCGCTCGATCCGCGGAATGTCCCTCGAAGCCAGCGGCGTTCGCACCCGCTATCGCGTGACCGTGGTCGGCGTGAAGACGCCGGGCCAGCCGTTCACGCATGCGACGCAGGAGTCTGTTGTTTCCCCGCGCGATCTCATCATCGTGTCGGGTTCGGCGAGCGACGTCGAGCGCTTCGCCGCCATCGCCTAGCGCCTCGCGCGTAGCGCCTCGCGCGCACAGTAACTCGCGCGCCACTTGTCACTCACAGGGGCGCGGATCGCGGTCGGTCACTCTCGTGACCGACCGCCTTGCTGTGTTAGCCCTGTTCGAGTTCGACCGAGCGTGCCGCGTTTGCGGCGAGCGCGCGGTCGAAGACGTCGTCCCAGCCGGCGCCCTGGAAGACCTCGATAGCGCGTTCGGTCGTACCCTTCGGGCTGGTGACGCGGCGGCGCAGCTCTGCTGCGTCTTCGCCGCTGTGTTTGAGCAGTGCTGCCGCTCCGATGACGGTCTCGTACGCCATGGTGCGTGCTTCCGCATCGCCGAAGCCGCGGCGACGTGCTGCTGCTTCAAGCATTTCGGTGAAGTAGAACAGGTATGCGGGGCCAGAACCCGAGACCGCTGCGACGTCGTTGATCTTCGTTTCATCGACGATGACGACCGAGCCGACGGTCTCAAACAGGCGAGCAACCGCTGCAACGTCTGCTTCGGTCGCGCGGCTGCCAGCTGCAACGCCGGCGACGCCGAGGCCGATGGTCGACGGGGTGTTCGGCATCACGCGTACGACCGAAACGGTGTCGGGAAGCTGCGCCTCGATGCGCTCTGCGGTCACGCCAGCTGCGAGGCTCACGACGATCGTGCCCGGCTTCACTGCGTCTGCGATCTCGCCTGCAAGCTCAACGATGAGCCACGGCTTCACGCCGAGCACGACGATGTCAGCGTCAGCGACTGCGAGGCGGTTTGCGTCTGCGTTATCTTCGAGAGCGACCGCGTGCACGCGCGGGTTGGTCAGTGCTGCGGCGCTTGCGGCGCTGCGGGTCGTGACCTCGATGGGGCTCGCGACGCCTGACTCGGGGTTTTGCAGACCCGCGAGGATCGCACCACCCATGGAGCCCGACCCGAGCATTGCGACGCGGACTGCTGACGTTGAAACTTCGGTGGCTGCACTCATGCCATCAGTTTAGGACTGACCACCGACACCGCTGCCGCTTCAAGCGGGCAGGGCGAGGTTTCCAACGCCGGTCGACACGATCCGCTCGAGTCCCTGCCAGGCGGCAGCGCGTTGCAACAGCTCGGCCGCGACCTCGGCGGTGTGGGCGGGCGCCCCTGGCTCGCGCCAGGCTGCCTGGACGAGGAGGGTGTTGGCTGCGCGATCCGCCTTCAGATCGATGCGTCCCGCGAGCTGCCCCGAGACCATGAGTGGGAGGCAGTAATAGCCGTACTTCCGCTTTTCTTTCGGGGTGTAAATCTCGATGCGGTAGTGAAAATCGAACATGCGCTCAGCACGCGGCCGGAACCACACCACCGGGTCGAACGGCGTCAGGAGCGCGTGCGGTGCGAGGCGGGCAGGCACCCGAGCATCACGGTGCAACCAGGCGGCGAGCGGATCGCCAGACTTGTCATTCCACCCCTCGACGCGCACTGGCAGCAGCTCTCCCGCTTCCTCCAGATCGCGCACGGCCACCGCGGCTTCCTTAGGGCGCAGGCGGTAGTAGTCACCGAGATCAGCAAGCGTGCCGACGCCAAGGGCGCGGCCAGCCTGACTGATCAGCGCGCGCTGAGCCTCCTCACGGGAGCGGTCTTCGAGCGCGTGGGCGGGCAGCACGTGCTCGGCGAGCGCGTAACGTCGCTGGAACCCCTCACGGTTCGCCGCCACGACCTCGCCGGAGGCGAAGAGGATCTCGACTGCCTGCTTGGTGTCGCTCCAGTCCCACCATGGCCCGCGCTTCTCGCGTGGACCTGACTCGAGTTCGCGCACGAGCTGCGGCCCCTCGGCCGCAAGTTGGTCGCGCACGAGCGCGATGGTGCGCGCAAGCGGTTCTGCTCGCTCGGCATGCTTCGCCTCGAAGTCGCGCATGCGCCATTGAAAGAGTGGTCGGTCACCTACCGGGATGAGTGCGGCCTCGTGCGCCCAGTACTCGGTGTACTCGCCGCTGCGCCACAGGTGGTCGTCGAAGGCTGCGCGGTCGTACCCACCGTGCCGCGAAAACACCGGCATGTAGTGGCTGCGCGAGAACACGTTGACCGAGTCAATCTGCAGCACGCCCAGGCTGCCGAGTGCATCATCGAACGGGCGCCGCTTCTTGAGTTTTGGCGCACCGCTGAAGCCCTGCGCCGCGAGCGCGATGCGTCGGGCTTGTGCTGCGCTCAGAGTCTCAACAGAGGTAGCGGTCATGCCCCAACTCTAGGACTGACCACGACATTCCAAGAGATGCCGCTACTATCCGCCCTCGCCAGCCAAAGCGCGAATCTGCGTCGAGAATCCAGCTGACGTGCAGGTGTCTTGCACCAGCCCAATCGCTACCTCAAGTTTGTCGATGTCTCGCTCAAGTGCAGCTTTCTCCGCCTTGCGCAGGAATGGCAAAATCGAGGTGTCACCTGATAGCGTCGTGGACCACAGGTCGTACAACATCTCCTGCTGCGCTGCGGTGCCCTCCGCTGTGCCGCCAGGATTAGAAAACCCCTGCATGAGGCGCCAGTCATAGTTCTGCAGCACGCCAACCTGAGCGCACTCAAACGCCGGAGTAATTGCGACTCTTCCGTCTGTCACGTCTGCCCCTGATGCTTCTTCAGCCTGCTGAGCATCGTCCGTAACTGATCCGCCGACTTCTTGCGCGGGTTCAGCTGTCGGGGCCGAACCACAACCGCTGAGCGCGATCACGGCGGCCGCACAGGCGAGCAGAATCGCGGGCGTTGTGTTTCACTTCATCGGGGTTCCCTCCAGCCGGCAGCGGCGCTTCATCGACAGCGCTTGCACCACAGGCTACGCCGTCCCGCCTGAAATCGGTCCAATTAGGAATCACGATCTGTGTCGCTCAGAACACCCGAGCCGACTGCTTTTCGCTGCGACGGTTTCGAGATTACCCACCAGACGAACAACGTGAAGAGCCCCAAAAGCAGGACGAACAATGCGCCATACATCCAAGCGTCCGCGGCGGATGGCGACAACGGATTGCGCCCGGTCGTCTCTGTGACGGAGAAGAAGTTCATCAGGTTTGCGCCCACCCCCTCAGCCAGGAACACGGCGGCGAGACCCGTTACTAGGCGCACCACATAGACAAACTTCTTAGTATTCATGACTCTTCACGACTGATCCTTGGTCGACGGCTGGATAACGATCGCTCAGCGTTGGCCCCTGATGCGCTCACCTCGAAGAGTATTTCTTCGCCATTTGGTGCGGTCAACGCGAGAGCACCATTTGACGAGGTTCGTTCCTCGGTTTGAACGACCAGAGGCGTGCCACCGCTAAGCTACACAGCGCGATCCAGTTCGCGCCATACTCCCGAATCGGCATCCCTCGCGCGTAGACTAAGCGGCACACGTGTCACAGGCACAAGGAGGAATCTGGTGAGTGCATCTGGCGGTAACAAGGCAATCGTTGCGGCGTTTCTTGCAAACTTCGGCATCGCGGTAACGAAGATTGTCGCATGGCTGTTCTCCGGCTCCTCGGCCATGCTCGCAGAGGGCGTGCACTCGCTCGCGGACGCTGGTAATCAGATTCTGCTGCTGATCGGCGGCAAGCGCGCTGCGAAGCCTGCCGACGACGAGCACCCGTTCGGCTACGGCCGTGTGCGTTACGTCTACGCCTTTGTTGTCGCCATCATCCTGTTCTCGATCGGTGGCGTCTTCTCGATTGTTGAGGGTGTCTCGAAGATCCGCGAGCCTCACGCGCTCGAGATGTGGTGGCTGCCGCTCGTTGTCTTGGTGATCGCGATCATTCTTGAGTCCTTCTCGATGCGCACCGCAGTGCGCGAGAGCCGTCCGCTCAAGGGCAAGCAGAGCTGGGTCAGCTTCATTCGCAAGTCAAAGGCACCCGAGCTTCCCGTGGTCCTCCTCGAGGACTTCGCGGCCTTGATCGGCCTCATCATCGCGCTCCTCGGCGTTGGCTTGACCGTCATCACCGGCAACGGCATCTACGACGGCATCTCAACGATCTTCATTGGCGTGCTACTCGTTGCGGTCGCTGTCGTGCTCGGTGTTGAAATCAAGGGGCTCCTCGTCGGCGAGGGTGCCAGCGCAGAAGACGTCAAGAAGATCGAAGAGGCAATGCTTGCGTCGAAGGATGTCGAGCGCATCATTCACATGAAGACCCTCTACGTCGACCCCGACCGTTTCCTCGTGGCAGCAAAAATCAGCGTTGCCCCCGACATCACGGCGCGCGAGATCTCGGTCATTGTGAACCTTGCAGAGCGGCGGATCCGCGAAGCTGTCCCCGCTGCCGCCTCGATCTACATCGAGCCCGACGTCTGGATCGACCCCAACGCGACTGCACCAACGACAAGCTCGATCGTGATGCTTTCGAGCGACTAATTTTGCCGCGGTGACGTGAACTGAAAACCAGTCCGAATCACTTTGCCGCACGTCCTTCGATCCAGGATTTACACCCGATAAACTGAATCCAACCAGTACCGGCCCGCCTCTCAGAGGTCAGGGCCGGTCTTTCTTTTTCTATCAATTCCGGGCGGTAAAAGGTGTCAAACAAACCGTGGAGGAACCTTAAGCACAGCTCTCGAAATCGGCTCAGCAGGTTCATACCTTTAGGAAGTGAACGATGAACCGTCAATCAGATAAAACAACCGCTACTGAAGCGATTTCTTGGCTTGTGCTGGCAATTGTTTCCTCTTACATGTGCGGAACCTGCGTGACGCAAGCTTTGATTTCGCCTGTCCCGCCAACCACGTTGTGGCTGGCGGGCGCAAACGGCGCCCTTGCGATGGTCACTTGCATTCGCGTTCTGCTCGCGCTCAAGAAATCCAACTGAGAGGCCAAACTCGCCTCTCGTCGCCGACGGCTACCGCCGCGCGGCGAAGAATGCTTCGAGCAGCGCGGCGCACTCGTCTGCGCGCACCCCCGCGACGACTTCCGGCACCGGATGCGGCAAGCGCCCATCCCGCAGCAGGTCGTACACGCTGCCGACAGCGCCCGCCTTTTCGTCCCACGCTCCGAAGACGACTCGTGGGATCCGCGCCGCCAGAATCACGCCCGCGCACATGACGCACGGTTCAAGCGTCACAACGAGCGTGCAGTCGCCAAGCATGCGATCACCGAGCTGCTGCGCAGCGGCGCGGATCGCCAACACCTCTGCGTGCCCAGTCGGATCAAGGCTGGCCTCACGGTCATTGCGGCCCGTGCCACGCACCGCACCGTCTGGTCCGAGCACGACGGCCCCGATGGGGATCTCGCCCGCAGCGTCGGCAGCGCGTGCCGCGTCGAGCGCAAGCTGCATTGCTGCGTTCTCTGCTGCGGATGCAGGAATCTGTGAGGTCTGAGTCGGGGTCACACGTTTAGAATAGGCATATGCGCATTATCGTTGCAGATCACCCGCTCGTCTCGCACAAACTTACTGTTCTGCGACAGGAGCAAACGCCTCAGCCGACCTTCCGTCTGCTCATCGAAGAGCTCATGACGCTCCTCGCTTACGAAGCGACCCGTGAGGTTCGTGTCGACCCCATGGAGATTCAGACTCCCGTCGCGAAGACCACCGGTGTTCGCCTGAGCGAGCCGCTCCCCCTCATCGTGCCGATCTTGCGCGCCGGCCTTGGCATGCTCGAGGGCATGGTCAAGCTGGTTCCGACCGCAGAGGTCGGCTTCCTCGGCATGGCTCGCGACGAAGAGACGCTTGAGCCTGTGACCTACGCTGAGCGCCTCCCTGATTCGCTTGAGGGCCGCCAGTGCTTCGTACTCGATCCCATGCTTGCGACCGGTGGTTCACTGGCTGCGGCAATTGAATTCCTCTTCGAACGCGGCGCAGACGACGTCACCGCGATCTGCGTACTCGGCACCCCCGAGGGCGTTGAGAAGATCAAGGAGGTCGCTGGCGACCGCAACGTCACCCTCGTGCTTGCTTCGCTCGACGAGGGCCTCGACGAGAACGCATTCATCGTTCCGGGCCTTGGCGACGCAGGTGACCGCTTGTACGGCACCGCATAAGCACAAGCGTTTCACTGAACAACGGCGGCTTGGTACATCTTTTTGTACCAGGCCGCCGTTGTCTATGTACCAACTTGGGAAAATCAAGAAGGTTACTACTTGTGTCAGCGGGTGAAGTCTGCATATACTTTCGCTTATGCATGACATCACCAGTTCCGTATCCGCTTGCGAGGTAATCCTCGGGCGGCGCGGCATGATGATGGCTGGCGTCATGCGTTGTCGAATGTGCAGCTAAGACTTTCTTTAACTTTTAGCGTGCTCTCTGCGAACCCGATGTACATTCCGGGGTCGCTCTCTTCATTCTCGACATCTCTTGCCTTTCAGGCATCCCCTTAAGGACCCATCATCATGGCTACCATCAGCAACGCAGCTCCCGCCGACCTCCGCACCGCACGTCCCGACCTCGCAGCGAACATCGCACCGCAGCCGACTCGCTCGCTCCCCGAGGGCACCGAGGTCCGCGGCTTCGCGCTCTACGTCGGTCTTTCGGAAGACAAGCTGAACTCGAACGATCCGCAGATTAGCGACATCGTGAACCAGATCAAGCACCTCGTGAACCGTCTCGCTCCTGCTGCAGACACCTACGCAGCAGTGGCACTGGCTCCCGAAGGCACCGGCGGCCGCGACGTTGACGTCGTCCGCTTTGCACTCGGCGATCCCTCGGCAAAGGCTCGCCGCCAGCAGGCCGCGGCAGCTGAGCAGGACCGCGCCAAGAGTGGCGTCATCCTCGACTTCTCGCGTGGCCGCGTGCTGCTCGACAACACCCCCGCAACCCTCACCTTCCGCGAGTTCGAGCTCCTGCAGTTCCTCGTACTGCGCGAGGGCCGCACTGTCAGCCGCGACGAAATCATTGAAGGCCTCTGGGCAGATGCGCCCGCTGAGGAGATCCCGAGCGAGCGCACGATCGACGTGCACGTTCGCCGCCTCCGCGTGAAGCTCGCACAATACCAGGACATCGTCCGTACCGTGCGTGGCATTGGCTACCGCTTCGACCGTCACGCAGACGTCTCGATCCTCCACGCAGCGGGCCCCAGCCCCGACCGCTTCTAAACGAAGCCTGCACCCGGGGCGATGATCCGCCCCCTACTAGAACGCAGTACGGCCGCGCGCAAGCATTCGCTGCGCGCGGCGTTCTGCTCTCTTCGCGCTGCGAGCACGCTTGAGAATCTTGCCGCGCTCCCACGCACGCGTCACCTTTTGACGCAGCCAGGCGAGCAACCGACGCGACCACGAGAACTCTGAGCCGAGCACTGCGAGGCCCAGGAAGATCGTCACCCACCCCGGACCGGGCGTAATGAGCATGATGAGACCGGCGAGAATCAGCACGCCGCCCACGAGCGCGATCAGCACGCGGTAGAAGAAGCCGAGGACCGGACGAGCGTGGATCTTGCCGCGCAGCGCCGTGAGGCGTCGCAGGATCGGGTGCTTGTCGTGCGCCCCGGCGTCCGTACTCTCTGTCATACTCGCCAGCTTACGAAAGTTTGCTGTGTTCCGGCACCTTCTGCTAGCCATTCTCAGCTATTTGGTTGGCGCGGATCAGCGAAGCTACAAAAACACCACGGCCCAGGGGCTTCCTCGTTGGGAGGAGCCGCCTGGGCCGTGGTGCATGGTGGGCGTCAGCGCGAGGCGCTACACCCTGCCCTTAGCTTGCTTCGCCGGTGCGACGCTTGCGGAAGAGCACGATACCGAGACCTGCGAGGAGCAGGAGAGCTGCGGCGCCGAACGGTGCAACTGCACCACCGGTGATCACCAGCCCCTCGGTCTTCTTGTAGCTGTTCGTGACCCGTACAGCGGTCGTCACTGCGTCACCGTTGGCGTTTGCCTCGGCGAGCATAACGACTGCGCTGTTGGTGTCATCCTTGGAGAGGTTTTCCACACCCGCGGTGAGTGATTCAAACTTCGTCGATTCAGCCTGGTACCTGTAGGGCTCGGTGATCTCACACTGCGAACCTGCGGGCAGCTTCGCCACGTTGATCGGCGCACCTGGGGTGAGCGCAATCTTCGCGTCGTGGTCAGTGACAGTTACGTCCTTGCCACCGATGGTGAGGTCGCGAGTACAGGTTGCCTGGACATCGAACTTGCTCGGCACTCGACTTTCCTTGGCACCCGCACCTGCGAGTTCCTTGGTGAGCGAGAGCGTCGCCGGCGTGAAGATGTTGGTCATCTCAACGTAGACGGTCTTGTCCGAGAGGATCGTGACCGTGCGATCCGGCGCCGGCACGTTCGCGCCGCCTGCCGCTGTCTCGCTCACGGTGCACTCTGCTCCTGCTGGAACGCCCGAGACGGTGAAGGACTTCTCCGTCTCACCAGCACCGAAGGTGAGGTTCTGCGTTGCCTTGTCGCCGATGTTGAGCTCGTGACCAGCCAACGTGCAGCTCGTGGCAAGTTCCACATCACCAAACGCGGTACCAGACTTCGGCAGTTCGATCTTCTTCGTGACGACGAGGTCGCCGCCGGCGTTGAAGTAGTTCACGAACTCGACCTTGTGGTCGCCCGGCTCAATCGTTGCGACGGAGACCGTGCGCTTCGAGTCGAGCTCGACAGGCGTGCCGTCCTCGTACTGGCCAGTGACTGGGTTCGCGCCACGAGCATCAGTTTCCGTTACGGCACAGTTTGCACCGACCGCGATTCCCGGAATCTTTGCTGTGTCGCCAGCCTTGAGCTCCAACGTATCGAAGGTCTTCGTGACGGTACCGAAGTCACAGGTTACGTCGACGAGGAACTTGTCATCCGGGCGGATGACGTCAGTCGCATTTCCAGCAATCTTGACTCCCACCGTGAGCGAGGACTCGACGTAGGTGTTCTCAACCGCAATCTTGTTCTCAGCAGGCACGTCTTCAATCTTGCCGTCCGCCTCGTAGGGCAGCAGGGTGATCGGATCCTCCGGATCAGTCGAGAAGTTGAAGCCAGACGCGCCGACAGATTTCTTACCGTACTGACCAGCAGCGGTGTCTGCTGTCGGGACGTATGTCTCGTCAACCACCGCACACGTTCCGTCTACGGGGAGTCCTGTCACGACAGTGGAGACTTCGCCGTCGATCGATGTCACTGCAGGCAGTTGAACAGCGATCGGATCCATCTTCGTCCCATCCGGGGTAGTACATGCGAGGTCGACAGTGTAGCCATCAGAGTTCAGATGCCAGTTGGCAATTTCATTCTGAGTGAGCTTCTTCGTCAGCGTCATCGCGGTATCGATGGTACGGAGGGCCGAGGGGTACGACTCGTTCGGAGAGATCCAATCGCCTCGCGCATCCTGACGGCCAGTGACCGAGGCGGTGCTGAACGCGACCTTGTTGTTCTGGCTTGTCTCAGGTACGCGAACCTGATACTCCACGATGACGTACTCGCCGCCTGCAATGGGCTTCCCTGCGGGGAATTCAAGGATAGCGCCGAACGCCTTCATAGCGCCCGAAACATCACTTGGATCAGTCACCCAGGTACCCTGTGCGCAGTCAAGCGTCGCCTGGCCGGCAAGTCCATCTGCACCGAAGGTGCAGGGCTTGTTGCTCCCGGTGTATCGCAACGAGTCTGCCTTAAACGAAGCATCATTACGAGATTCTTCGTCGCTGTTCAGCGTTTCCGCTCCGATCAGCTTGATCGACCCAGGAATGAATGACGGAGCCCAGTCAGAGTTGCGCTGCTTGGGGTTCAATACGCCCTGGTCGCCGATGAACGGTAGACCGTTCACAAAACGCATCTCAGCCAGCGGGATGTTGCCTGAGTTCACAAGCTTTACACGATAGGTGTCCGTATTACCCACGGTGGTGTTCACCTGCCACGGGTAGGTCAGCCACGTGTTGTCACAAGCGACCGCGCCGCTGCCCGGTGCGGGTGAAACGACACACGCTTCGCCCTGGTCGTTGATCGCCCCTGCCGCAGACGCATCAATGTACGACTCGACACGGGTCTTATCGATACGAACGCCCGTAACAGTCGCATTCGAGCTGCACAGCAGTTCCGGTTCGGGCTTCGCACCGACGAAGCAACGACCCTGGTTTCCGGCACCTGTCACGCCGTTACCCTCAATCCACGCCTGGTTCGTCGCGATGTCATTCGGCTTAAAGCCGTCCTTCACCATGAGCGGAACCTTCAGCAAGATCGACTCTCCTGGCTTGAGGTACTCACCGTGTGTCCAAGTCGCACGCGCCTGCTGCAGTCCCGGCTTATTACCAGCCTGCACTGTGAAGGTCGGAGTCTCGAACGGAGGCTCTCCAGCAGCACGGTCTGGAACCGAAATGATCTGTGGCCTGTACTCAGGTACGCCCTCGATGTACACCAGCTCTTCAGGGAACTGGTCAGCGACTGCGAGGTCGTACATGTTACTCGTCGCCTTCGAATCGTTAGTCACCCGAATGTGGAAGTCCACCTTTTCACCAGGTTCGACCTTCTTCGAAGATGATTCGCTGCCTGTGGATGGCAATGAAGTGAACTTCTTCGTGGAGCCGACCGGGTTACCTGCGTATACAAGCAAGTTGCTTGCCGCATCAGCGAAAGGCTTCTCAGTTGCCGTCGGCTTATCACCGATGTGGAGGGTACCCGCCGCATCAGATCCGAGCAGCCAGGTGACACCGTCATCGGTGATCTCGTCCGCAGGCGCACGAGTATCTGGGTCACTACGCAGCGTCTGACGCAGCTCAGCGAGCATGTTGAGCTTGCCGCCGGTATCGCCCGCGGTGACCGCGATGCGCTTACGCGTCGCCTCGTCACCGTCGAACTGCACACGGAATGCAATGATCTCATCCCACTTGTTCGGACCAGGACCGCTGGTCGGGAGCACGATCGGAATACTGCCATTGATCGCGGGGGTACCTGAAAGGATCTCGATTCCCTCGGTCCACTCGCCACTCTCGTCGAGCGCCCATACCGTCGCCTTTACAGCACCAACCGGCAAGCTGACACTTGCAGACAGCACGTTGAACGCGTCCCAGGAAAGCCCCGGGACTACCCCGTAACCTGCAGGCGTGTTGCGCGGCCAGAGATCCCTATTCGGGTTCTCGGACTGGCAGTCGCCGCTCTCAGCGAGCAAACGGCAGTCTGTCGTCAGCCACATGCTCGAGACAGGAGTGTTACTCGTGTTCACGCCGGTGTAGGTCACCGCAACCTGCTGCTTTGGCAGATCTCGGTACAACCGCTGCGGAGTGGACGCCTTGAGCGTCACGTTCATGCTCTCGTCCTGACCGACAAGCGCAAGCAGGTTGCTGCGTGCATCAAGCTCAGCCTTGCCCAGGCCAGGCGTCTCGACTACCGCGTGGTTGTCGACCGCGACGTTGGGCTCAAGCGGGGCCGGGTTGTCGATGGGCTTGCACCCCGTCAACGTGTCCGCGATGCTCGCGTCAGCGGCATCCACGAAGTTGTAGGTGTAACCGTTGGTGCAGGCGCCCGTAACGGTGTTCAGGTCGCCTCGGACATTGTCGCGAAGAACAGTGTTGAATGCGAGACGCGCACGGTTTCGGTTTTCGCCTTCGCGCTCGATACCAACGTACTTCCCTGCTTCCGACCAGGTCACGGTGATACCTACCACGTCCGGCCAACGGTTCTTGGGCGGGTTCAGCTGGTCTACTTCGTCTTTGACATACGGTGCGACGATTGTCTCAGAGGTACCATCAGCATACGAGTAGAGGATCTTCGCATTGACGCGGTCTTCCTGCATTTGCGAAAGCACCGTAGCCCCGTCCTTCACAGGCCACCACATCTGGCTGACGCCGTTGAAGTCAACAACTGCGAAGGGATTCTTGCCAGAAGCAGCATCACCGTTCACGCTGACCGATACCTGATCGACGCCAATGGGGATGTGTCCAGGAGTTTTCCACTGGTCTTTGGGCGGAGCGTCAGTGCCAACCGCCGTGCGGTTAGAAACGTCGAGAACAATCTTTGACGGCGTGAAGTTCTTCGCAACGAGCGGCGTCTGTGAGCCCTTGGCGTCGAACCAACCTGCTTCGGAGAAGCCATAGACATCAGTACCAGCGTAAACACGGAATTTCACCTCCGATGTCTTTGTCTGCGTAGCCCCCTGCTTCGGGAAGCTCTCCGTCACGCCGGTGTTGTAGTAGTCAACGCCGACCATGCTGCCCACGACAGTTTCTGCCGGGAGAGACCGGAATGTGTCACGCAGCTGCATGTCTGCAGTGATCGAGGCAGCACCGTTCTTTTGCATGAACGCGTCAGCTGTGCCGCGCGTCACATCAACCTGGATCTTGGCGATCTGGCCGAGAACGGTGTCATCGAGCGGTACAGACCACTCGGGTTCACGCACCTTGTCCCAGAATTCACGGTACTTTGCGCTTTGAGAGTTCTCAATGTCGGCGGGGTCGAGTTCTTCCCCATCCAGTTCAATAGAGCTCTCGACCGTGCCGACGGGGGCAAGCTGGCTGCCGTCTGCCGCAAAGAGGGAAACCTTCATCTCCTGGTCAGGGCCGACGTGCACGGTATGAATCGCGGTCACGTCGAAGACATCGAGGCCACTCTTACTCACGGAGCCATCGGTCATTCTGACAGAAACGACGTCTTCACCCTGCGGAATCGATGACAGCACGAAGCTAGTCTGTGTGTCTTGCTCCTGCACGCCATATCTCTTCGCGTCTCGTGCGAAGTGCTTGTACATCACCGCGAGGGAGATATCGACAAGGAAGAGTGAATCGGTGCCTGTCGTTTGCGGGGCGTTTGTTCCTGTCGTCACCTCTGCCGTGTTTGCAGGGCTGAAAAGACCGGGGGTGCTGGGATTACCCACAGTGTCCGGGCTGATCGGAATCTGCTCGTAGGTCACCTCGCCAGTGGGCGAGGTGTTCTTCTTCTGTTCCAGAGCGTACTGGCGGAACTTCACAGACGTGTCATCGCCAGAGACGCACTTAACGTCTACCGGGAATCGTTTGTCTCCCGCAGCGGGGCTTACGACAATCTTTAGCCCAACTACGCGTTCAAGTTCACCTGGAGAATCAATGTCAGCCAGCGGCACCTCATTGATCGCGGTAACGATGCGGCTGGTGGGGCTGTCAAACTCTGCAAGCCACACGGTCTGTGTGGTCGACGAGTTGTAGGGAGCCTGACCACCGCTGCCATCTGGCGTTGTACACACCATTTCGGCAGCATCAATCTTGGTGAACTCCATTAGGTTGAAGGGAGTATCCTTCAACGTCGCCACCGTGGGCGCCTTCACAGGGTCCATGATGACAAACTCCTGCGCGCCGACCCTCTCAGGGTTGCTGAGGCCTGGCTCGGTCTTCACGACGAACTTCATCTGGTGCGGTCGATAGTTCTGATTACCGGGGCCAGCATCGCGGTCGTACAGGTCGCCCGACTTGGTCTGACCCGTCAACGGATACACCACGTCATCGGCGCCATCGCCCAGGCGCTTTCCAAGCTCAACCTTGAACTTCGGGTTGACGAGCACGACGTCGACGTTGTCGGGGGTCTTCAGGTTTCGCACGACCTTGGTGGTCGCCTGAGCTGCGATGTCTGCACCAAACTTAATTCGGGTTTCGCCCTCTGCAGGCGGCTCGATGGGCTTGCCCGTCGAGCGGTTCACCTCGCGGAGCTTGCCGTCGAGCTCGATCTTGCCCGCACAGCTCGTCTCGTCGATGCCGACGCAGTTGCCTGGGATCGAAACCGTAGCTGGCGCGAACACCACAACGATTCCCTTGACCTCACCGAGGCCACGTGGGTTGCCACTGCTGGCGTTGGTGTCCTCGCCCGGGCCGGGAACCGCGCCACCCTTGGTGAATGGATGAGCCGCACCGGTGGTACCGTCACCGTACTGGTACTGAATGGTCGCCTTGGTCGACCCGGCTGGGAAGGTGACTCGAGGAAGCGCGGTCAGGTCGGTGTAGTCAAAGTACCCTGCTCCGGCCATCGGAATCTTAACCGTCAGGTCAAGCAGCTGCTGTTCACCGGTGTTTGCCACCAACACCGTTGCGGTCGAGGTTTCGCCCGAACCGTAAACGCTGGTGTTGTTATCGCCGTCATGGGTCACCCAGGTCGCTCCAACGGCCACCTCTGGCTGTAGGGCGTTGACGCTGATGGTCGCCGCACGCTCGATCTTTGCGGTGCCGCCAGAGGCAGGGTTGAAGTGGTCGACGCTGTTGATGACGTCAGCTGTCTCCGCGAGTGAGACATTCGCTTTGCCCTCTTCAACAATACGAGCGCCCGTCGTGCGGGTTTCTGAACGCAAGACGTAGTCTGCAGAAATCGAGGCTGTCCGCTCAGCAGCCGAAGAGGTGGAGAGCGAAGGGAAGTTTCCAACTACTACCGTGTATCCGACGACGTCAGCAGGCGCATCAGACTCGAGTACGCCGGCTGCCAGTGTCCGCTCAGTAGTTGACCCGCCCTGCAGCTTGTACGTTACTGTTGCGCCCGATGGGTTGCTCGAGAGCTTCAGCTTTTTCAGGTCAAACGCCTCTGCAACCGTTACTGCAGCCTTGCTACCGCTTGTTGCAGAGGGGTACTGGAAGGTGAATTTACTCTCCGAGTTCGCTTCAGCAATTGCGCTCATGACGAGAGTTGCCGCGTTTCCCGCAACCTCAGTGACAGAGTTGATCTTTTCACCGCTAGCCGTATTCTGCCAGATCAGCGTTGCCCCCGCGTTAATCCCGGGCTTGCTCCAGACATTGAGGTCAAGTGAAATGGACTTCTGGGTTACTTCTTCACCCTCGCGCTGTACCTGTACCTCGGCAAGCTGCTTCGAGCCGTTGAGCGATGCGTCAAGGCTCGCATCGAACATCACGGGAATGTATACCGCGGGACGCTCAGTGAGGTTCGGCCAGGCAATGACGAGTTCGCCGCCCTTGCCACCTGCACCCGGGGTGAAGGACTTTTGGACTGCTCCTACAGGCACAGTGAAGGCATCCTGCAAGAACTTGCCTTCAGCGGGAACTGCGAACTTCATCTCAACGGCACCACAGCCTGCGTTCTCAATACAGTTCGTACTGATGACGTAGTGGAATTGCTTGCCGGTTTCGACCTGGCTGAGCGACTGGCCACTCGAGGTGTCCAACGCCGTGATTGAGTATCCAAAGAATTCGTCATCGGCCGCGTACGCGGGCACGATGCTGCCCGCCCCGAGCCCAATAGTGAGCAAGACTGTGAGAAGACCCGCTATGCGCGCCCTGAAATTCCTCACCTTTGTTTTTCCCATAAAACACACAACCCAACTGTTCGCAGCCCGCACGAAAGCTATGAATACGGACTGAATCTCTTATATTCAGAGTTGCAGCCAAGCTAACACCTGTAGCCGAATATGGAAAGGGTGTGTGGAGTTTATGCATAACGATCAGGTTTCGGGGCGCACAATTTAACGTGTAACGCACAGAAGACCGCAGATCGCGACGGCGTTTCAGGGATCCGCCGAACGCTGGAATACACAAAGGAGCACCTCCCCCGAAGGGAAAGCGCTCCTCAAGAGTCGGGCCGAGTCGCCCGCAAGGCTTTTACCCAGGCGTCGGCATTGCAGCAAGCAATACCACGCCAAGCACACCAACCAGCAAGGCTCCGGCGATGATCGCAACGGTCGCGATCACTCGCCCCCGGGTACTGGCCTGCTTACCGCCGCCGGTCGGGGTCGGGCGTTCCTGACGCGAGAAATCTTCGCGCGGCGCTGATCCGCCGTTGTGTGACTTCGCCATTCGGTTCAATCCTTTTCTGAGGCTGATACTGAAACTGGTGCTGATGCGGGCGCGCGATGCGCATCCACAAACGGCAGGAGGAGCTCGTCGAGCCCCGCAAGTACGGCCTCGTAGCGTTGGCCACGCTCAAGCATCTGGGTTGCACCGTGCACGAGCGTATTGATGAGTTCAGCAACGGGCTCAGGGGGCTCGACACCGAGCTCACGCACGGCGTCAACGAGCGGCGCCTGGATCTGCGCGTGCATCTCACGCGCGTGCGCGCTCAGCTGCTCCGATGGCGTGAGGGTACGGAGTGCGCCGCTCACCGCGTGCGCACCCTCGTCCACGAGTTCAAGATTGGCGACGGCGAAGGCTCGCACACGATCCGCCGGATGATCCACGTCCGCCATCGACCGAGTGACGTGCTCGGTCCACCGCGGGAAGATATCTTCGACGAGCGCAAAAAACAGCTCCTCGCGCGACTCGAAGTACACGTACAAAGCCGGCCGAGAGAGCCCAGCGCGCGCCGCGATCGCTCCGATGGTGGGCGGTGTCGGCGACTCCTGCAATAGATCGTGTGCTGCATCGAGAATCTTGCGCACTTGCTGCTCGCGATGCTCGGCAACGGTAGCCGCATTGATCTTAGGCATCTACCGCTCCAATCTATTCCTCAGCCACCATACGGGGCCCGCACAGACTGCGCCCGAACGAGCCCCGAAGCGAGACCTACAGCGCAGTCAACCTGCCATCGATCATTTCATACACCACATCACAGTGTTCAATCACCTCGTGATCATGCGTCACCATGATGGTGGCGACGTGGTCGTGGTGCGCCCGCTCCGCGAGGAGTTTCACGACCTCATGGCTACGCGCTCGGTCAAGCGCGGCGGTCGGCTCGTCCACGAGCATCACCGCCGGGTCGTTCACGAGCGCGCGCGCAATACCCACGCGCTGCCGCTCGCCACCCGACAGCTGGGAGGGGCGGTTCTTTGCACGATGTCCCATACCGACGGCTTCCAAGCCGGGGCGCGGATCGAAGCGCGACCCACCCGCGACCATCCGACGCGCAAGGCGCAACTGATCAGCGGAGGTGAGTGCGGGAATCAGATTCCCTGACTGGAATACGAAGCCGAGATTCTCCAGACGGAAGCGCGCAAGGCGACCCTGCGCGCCGCGTCCGGTGCCGAGCTTGGTGAGATCCGCGCCGTTAACGACCACGGTTCCCGACGTGGGTACCGCGAGCGCCCCAGCAACCGCAAGGAGGGAGGATTTACCGGCGCCCGAGGGGCCAACGATCGCGGCGAACTGACCGGCAGGCACCGACAGACTCACGTGATCGAGAGCGAGGACCTTCTGCTCGCCATCGCCGAGTTCGAGGGTGACGTCGGTGAGATGAATCCCACCGTTTTCGACAGCTGCGTTACTCATCGACTTCCTCCCAGCGCCTTAATTGGATCAATCTTTACGACGCGGATCACGGCAACCGCTGCGCCGATGAGGCCCATGACGATCGTGGCAACCGCGGCCGTTGCGATCGGTGCGGCCTCGAGCGCAAAGGGCACCTTCGCAGGCATCATGGCGCCGAGGCCCACGCCCACCAAGACACCAACCGCGGTGAACCCGAAGAGCAGGAGTGCTGCCTGCGTGAGCGAGTCACGCAGGAGCGCGCCGCCGGGGGCACCCATCGCGCGTAGTACAGCGAGCTCACCCTGGCGCTGGATCGTCCACACGGTAAAGAACGCGCCAACCACAAGCGCAGAGATGACGTACAGGAAGACCTGAATCATGTTGAGCGTCATCATTTCGGCCTCATAGCCTGGCGATGAGTTGAAGGACTCCTTGAGGGCAACAGTCTGCGTGCCAAGGTCTGCGTCAGCTGCCGCAAGGTCGATCACGTCTGTGTCAAAGTTCAGGGCGACGACGCTCGCGTACGGGAAGTCGAGGTCATCAACCTGCGCCTGCGTCGGGACGCCCTCTGCCGCACGCCCGGAAGCGATAAGTCGCCAGGTATCGAGCGGGAGGTATGCGGTGTCAACGTGGCCGAAGGTCGCCTGTCCCTTGGTAAACCCAACCACCTCGAGCTCCATGCCGATGCGATCGAGTGTGACGATCGAGCCGAGCTTGAGCCCCTCATCCTGCGCGGTCTGTGACACCACAATGCCTGGTAGCGCACCGAGGCTCTTGCCCGATGACACCTCGGGCGCCAGGAACGAGCCCGGTTCAACACCAAACATCGACAGGTCGATCTGGGTGTCGTCATCGGTGGTGGCATTCACCATACTGAAGCCAACGGGCGCGTGATCCTTCACGCCGGGGACATCGGCCCAGCCATCAATCTGTTCCTGATCGACGCTTGAACGTGAGAACGCGTTATCGGTCTTCGTACCGTCTTGGAACGCGAAGCCGGTAACTGGCATTGCTCGGAGCCCAGACACACCGTCATTGACGAGTCCTGCCGAGAAGCCAGAGAGCATGACCATGAGCACGGCGATCAGCGAGATCACCAATCCCATCAGGCCAAAGCGCCCTCTGGCGAATTGCAATTCGCGGAGTGCGAGAAACATAAGTTCCTTCTCAAATCTGAAAAGCACCGTCAGCACCTTGCCGACACTGCGTCAGTAAGATGCTGACAAGGTGTCAGAATACACTTCCGCGTGCGCGTTTCCTGAGAGAAAGTTGACCGCGCTACTCCCCCGAAAGCAACTCCGAGACAAGCACCTCGATCCGCGCCCGAATCTCGTCGCGAATGACGCGCACTGATGCAACACCCTGACCAGCCGGGTCATCGAGCTGCCAATCCTCGTACCGTTTGCCCGGGAAGATCGGGCACGCGTCACCGCAGCCCATGGTAATGACGACGTCAGACTCACGAACGTCTTCGGTGGTCAGCACCTGTGGCACCGCCGCCGCAATATCGATACCCACCTCAGCCATCACGGCCACGGCTGCGGGATTCAGCGATTCAGCGGGAGCAGAACCCGCAGAACGCACGACAACGCGGTCACCCGCGATGCTGCGTAGCCAACCGGCCGCCATCTGCGAGCGACCGGCATTGTGAACGCACACAAACATGACTGCGGGCAGAGCGAGTTGAGACATGTGTCACTCCTTCGTTTCAGAATTCGCGCGCGGATCGCCCAACGCGCTTGCCACCGAGTCGGCAAGGTCAAGCAGCACTGCCACCACGTCCGCACGGGACGGGGCAACGCGGTAGTAGACCCAGGTTCCGCGCCGCTCGGACACCACGAGGCCTGCCTCCTTAAGCAACCGCAAGTGGTGGGACACCGTGGGCTGCGCAGCATCAGTGAGACCTTGGAGGTCACAGACGCAAGACTCCCCCCGGGAGTCAGTGGCAATCGCCGAGAGCATTCGCAGCCGAAGCGGATCGCCGACCGCTTTCAACACTGCGGCTGCCTGCGCCGCGCTCTGCGCCCCCATACGGGAAGCGAACCCAGGCTCAGGCGTACAGGATTCACCGCGCGCGGCACTCATCTGGCCACCTCAGCATCGCCGGGAAGCACGTTGCTTCCTGGCATCGCGGCTTCTGACCCGGGTGCTGGTTCCCCAGTCGACTCCCCGAACCAAACCCGCGCCGCCCACAGCGAGACATGCACCAGCCCGACCAGCACCGGCACCTCAATGAGCGGGCCAACCACCCCGGCGAGAGCCTGCCCGGAGGCGACCCCAAACGTTCCAACTGCCACGGCAATCGCCAGTTCAAAGTTGTTACCGGCCGCTGTGAAGGCAAGCGTCGCCGATCGCGCATAGCCCAGCCCGAGCATCCTGCCCACACCCATTCCGATACCCCACATCAGGAGGAAGTACAGGAGTAGCGGGAGCGCGATCCGCACCACATCGAGCGGGCGCGTGGTCACCGCCTCGCCTTGCAGCGCAAATAGCAGCGCGATCGTGAACAGCAAGCCGTACAGCGCCCACGGCCCAATGCGCGGCAGGAACCGCGACTCATACCATTCGCGCCCCCTGCGAGCCTCACCGACCCTGCGAGACAGGAAACCTGCAATCACTGGAATGCCGAGGAACACCAGCACGTTCACAGTGATCTGGCCCATCGAGACAGCTAGCCCTTGTGAGTCAAGTCCAAGCCAACCCGGCAGCACGGAGAGATAGAACCATCCCAGGACAGAGAACATGAGAATCTGGAACACCGAGTTCAGTGCAATGAGCACCGCGGTTGCCTCACGATCAGCACACGCAAGATCGCTCCACACCACGACCATCGCAATGCAGCGCGCGAGGCCCACGATGATAAGTCCGGTGCGATACTCCGGGAGATCTGGCAAGAACAGCCACGCGAGCGCAAACATGAGCGCGGGACCAACAAGCCAATTCAACAGCAGCGACGAGATCAGAAGCTTGCGATCGCCCGTGACTGCGGCCACCCGGTCATACCGCACCTTCGCGAGCACCGGATACATCATGACAAGCAAGCCGATGGCAATGGGCAGCGAGACGCCCCCGACCTCGAGCGCGGCAAGCACACTCGACAAGCCAGGCACGAATCGGCCGAGCAGCAGACCGACGACCATCGCGAGCGCGATCCAGATCGGGAGCCCCCGATCGAGCGTGGTCATGCGGGGCGCGGATCGGTCACGTGCGGTCATTTCTCTATATTGACGTTTATCAATACAAGCCGCAAATTGGCGGATCAGGAGCGCGCCCAAATGACACAGCTCACATCCCACCTCGTACACAACCAATTCCGTGCGCAGAAATGACGAAAGCCCCTGATTTCTCAGGGGCTTTCGGCTGTCCAGCTATGGCGGAGACGGGGGGATTTGAACCCCCGGTTCCCTTTAACAAGAACCCTTCATTAGCAGTGAAGTCCGTTCGGCCGCTCCGGCACGTCTCCATGCGTGGACAGCTCTCTAATCCTAATGGGTGAATCCCTGGATAGAGAAATCGGACGCGCTAATAACCGCTGCCACCAGAACAAACCTGCTTGTCTGGCTTCACACCAGTGATCGAATCTGGCAGCTGAACAGGGGCGGAAGGCGTGGTTGCCGTCGTCCCAGTACCGCTGGAATTTTCTCCAGAGTCTTCCGGCGTCGCATCAGTTGCGGGCGTTTCTTCTGCCGGGACTTCCTCAGCGGGTGCATCCGTGGCGCCCTCAACCTGAGCAACAAGGCCCTGGCCGGTCACATCGAAGGGCTGGCCACTCTTGATGGTCTCAAAGAGCATGTCAGCGAGTTCATAGTTCGGGGTCAGGCGACCCGACTCATATGGGTGGTCGAGCGACGGGTACTGCACAAAGTTCATACGTTCGAGGTCAATGTCCTTGACCGTGCCTGCCATCGCCTGGATGAAGTTCACCGACGCCATGTTGCTCGACAGCGTCAGGTTCTCGACTCCGGCCTTCGCGAGGCCGTAGACCTTCAGTGGGTCAGACAGCGTATCGGCGCTCTTCAGCTTGCGCATCATCGCAGACATGAAGACCTGCTGGTTATTGATGCGGCCGAGGTCTCCACCATCGCCAACACCGTGACGGGTACGGAGGAACTGCAGCGCCTGCTCACCCTGCAGTGTGTTCATGCCAGCAGGAAGATCAAGGCCGGTGTTCTCAACGTCCTCAAGTGGTGCGGTGAGGCAGACATCGACGCCACCAATCGCGTTCGAGATCGCGATCACGCCGTCGAAGGTCACAACACCGGCGTACGGGATATCCATGCCAGTGAGCTCTTCAATCGTGAGCACAGCACACGGCAGACCGCCGTAACCGAGGGTGGTGTTCAGCTGCTGTTCACTCATTGCCGAGTAGTACTCAGGTTCGCCGTCGGGCCCGGGGCAGCTGGGGATCGGCAACATTAGGTCACGCGGGAAGCTGACCACGGTGGCATTTTTGTGATCCGCCGAAACGTGCAACAGCAGGTTCACGTCGTTCAGCTCGCCGGTCTCGCCGTCGTCATACGACTGACCCGCTCGAGTGTCAGAACCGACAAGCAGCATCGTGATTGCGCCATCGATTGATTGGTCGGCAGCGCCAACTGCACCCTTCGACTTCAGCTCAACCGTCTGCAGGCCGGAAGCAACATTCAACAGCGCATACGACACCGTCGCGACACCGCTGACCGCAACCACCACGACGAGCGCAGTGACCGTGCGGAGCACGTTGACCCAGGTACGTGAACGGCGCAACGAGCCGTGCCGGACGCCCGCACCCTGTGCGGCATCTCGTTCGTTGCTGCGTGCCATATGGCAGTTCCCTCCCACGCGCCGGCCGGTTGCCGGACGACATTCAAGCTTCAAATCTACCGCGAAACGCTGGAGGACTCCTGCGATGCTCGACTCTCAAGGAGATTATCAGGGAACTACTGCTCTCCCCGAGAACCAAGTCACCCCGTTCAGCAAGCATTTCTGCTGCTGAGCGGGGTGACCGAGCGTGCGGCTCAGTATGCCGCCGGCGTAACCCAGCTACTGACCAATCTCGCTGCGGTTGCGACGGGCGCGGATCAGCGCACCAATCAGAATGAGCAGCATGCCAGCAATTGCCCAGATCGCCAAGGTCAGCCACTGACCGACCGTCGCCGCCTCCGGGAAGTAATTGATCGATGTAATGAGGCTCACCAACGTACCGGTTGGCATATGCGCCCCGATGGTCGCCATCGCGCTCGGAAGGAACTCGGCGGGAACCATCACACCGCCCCAAGGCGTGCCAACCAGCATCAACAGGACAACTCCAAGCCCAGCCCCAGCCTTGCCCAACAGTGAGCCGAGTCCGGCAATTGTGCCAGAGATAGCGAGCGCGGCTCCCCCGAGCGCAAGAGCGTTCAACCAGTAGTTCCCGGGGAGCAGATCAAACCACGGGCCGAGCACGGCTGCAGGCACTCATCTCTGAGACCCTTAAATCGGGGCTTCAAGTCGTGGCAGAGCAGCGTGGGCCAGCCGCGCTCGCCCAGCTCGCACAAGATCCCGCACTCGTTTCCGTGCGCACCCAGCTGCTCGGCGCGCACCTGCTGGGAATCGGCATCAGCCGCTACATCATGCAGATCTCACCGCTTGCCGACCTGTCACGCGAGGAGCTCCTCGCACAGCTCGTGCCAATCGTTGAGGTGTATCTGCCGTAACAACGCGAAGGCGGGCGCCGGCCAAAGACTCCCGGGTGGACCACGTGAGGCCTCGTGTCTGCTGGCGATGCAGTGTGAGCGCGCTTGTTGTGAGCTTGGGTGCGGCCGGTTCGACCGTGTGAACCTCGTAAAAAGGGGCCGTTCTCTCGAAAAGAGGGGTTTCATGCGCATGAAAGGGGCATTTTTGTCAGAAAGTGCCTGTTTTGCGGGGTTGGCGCAATAAGCGCGGGCGAGCGCCAGGACCAGCCAGCCGCCCAAGCCCAACCCGCCCCAGACAAAGAAAAGCCCCCGACTCAAGTAGTCAGACTACGAGTCGGGGGTCTTTACTGGCGGAGGGTAGGAGATTTGAACTCCTGAGACGGGATCACCGCCTGCTTGTTTTCAAGACAAGTTCCTTCGGCCGCTCGGACAACCCTCCGCGAACGAGCTTAGCAAAACTTTCTAGCCGAGCAGAACCGGGAAACGCTCACGAAGTGCAAGAAGTAGGCCGTCATCGAAGACCGAGGCGGTCGTTCGACTCGCAGCGTTACGCACTTCTTCGCACGCCTGTCCCATCGCGACACCGTCCCCGAGGCGTGAAGCCCAGCGCAACATCTCGATGTCGTTGCGCCCGTCACCCGCCGCAAAAACGTTGCCCTGACTGACATCCATGCGCGCACGCACGACCTCAAGCGCGCTCGCCTTGGTCACGCCTGCGGGCGCAATGTCGAGCCATGACGTCGTGCCAACGACGTAGGAGACGTGGGTGAGACCGAGCGATTCGACGGTCTCAAAGAACTTTTCCACGTTCGCGTTCGGCGACACGACAACTACGCGCGAGGCGTTGACGTGCAGCAGGTCTTCAAAGGCGACCTGCTTCTGTTCCGAGGGCAGTGTCCCTGCGGGGATCTGCTCGGTGTAGAGAAACCCGCCATCGGCGAGTTCGACCGCGTAGCGGGCGTTGAACAAGTGGGGGCGGATCCGCAACAGCGCATCAGTCGGATCAAACGCCTCGACAATCTCACGGCGGTACGCACGCGTCGCGAGCGGATCGCGCTTGAGCGTCACCGCACCGTTTGCCGCGATGACCCACTCTGCCGCGATGCCGAGACGCTCGACAATCGGCAGGGTGGCGTCCACCGAGCGCCCGGTCGCGACGACGACCAGGTGCCCGGCGTTATGGAGGGTGCGGATCGCCCCAATCAGATCTTCCGAGATGTGACCCTCTGATGGGTCATCATCTGCGCCAGGCATCTCGTGCCCGAGGACGGTGCCGTCTAGGTCGAGCGCAATGAGGTGTCGTTCGTCTGAGCGAAGCGATGCCGCCAAAGATTCCTCCTACTTAGTGTCTCCCGAGGTTGCTGCGCCTGCGGTGGGCTCGAGCACTTCGAGGCCACCGAGGTACGGGCGAAGCACCTCAGGTACCGTCACGCTGCCGTCAGCGCGCTGGTGAGTTTCAAGAATCGCTACGATCCAGCGAGTGGTCGCGAGCGTTCCGTTCAGGGTCGCGACGTGCGCGGTCTTACCGGTCTCGGTACGGTAGCGCGTCGAGAGGCGGCGGGCCTGGTAGCTGGTGCAGTTGCTCGTCGAGGTGAGCTCGCGGAAGGTGCCCTGGGTCGGAACCCATGCCTCAATGTCGAACTTCCGAGCCGCGCTCGAACCGAGGTCGCCAGCAGCAACATCGATGACGCGGTAGGTGAGGCCGAGCGACTGCAGCATCTCTTCCTGCAGCGCGACGAGACGGTCGTGCTCCGTCTCTGCGTCCTTCGGATCGATGTAGACGAACATCTCCAGCTTGTTGAACTGGTGCACGCGCAGGATGCCGCGGGTGTCCTTGCCGTGCGAGCCAGCCTCGCTGCGGTAGCAGGTCGACCAGCCAGCGTAGCGGAGGGGGCCGCCCTCAAGATCAATGATCTCGTCCGAGTGGTAGCCAGCGAGAGCGACCTCGCTCGTGCCGGTCAGGTACAGATCCTGGTTCGGCAGATGGTAGACCTCGTCAGCATGCTCACCGAGGAAGCCGGTGCCCTGCATAATCTCGGGCTTCACCAGCGTCGGGGTGATGAGCGGCGTGAAGCCGTGCGAGAGTGCGCGGTCGAGCGCGAGGTTCATGAGGGCGATCTCGAGACGAGCACCCACACCGCGCAGGAAGTAGAAGCGAGCGCCAGACACCTTCGCGCCGCGCTGCATGTCGATCGCGCCGAGCATCTCACCGAGCTCAAGGTGGTCACGGGGCTCGAAGTCGAAGGCGGGAACCTCGCCGACGGTGCGGAGCGTTACGAAGTTCTCTTCGCCACCCTCCGGGACACCGTCAATCACCAGATTCTCAATTGCCAGTGCCGCCTTCTCGAAGACCTCAGCGGCCTCCTTCGAGCGAGCATCAGCAGCCTTGACCTTGCCAGCGAATTCCTTCGCCTCGGCAGCAGCGGCAGGCTTGTCTTCCTTTGCTGCGGTCTTGACCTTGGCACTGACATCTTTCTGAGCAGCGCGGAGGCTCTCAAACTCTGCCAGTGCGGCGCGACGGGCAATATCTGCCTCGATGGCACGATCAACCACCGACTCGTCGTTGCCACGCGCTCGCTGGGAGCGCTTAACGGTCTCGGGATCGTTGCGGAGAAGTACGGGATCGATCACACCCCAAGCTTAGAGCCTGCAGCCGGGCATCTGCTTGAAAGATGCACAACCTACTACTCTTATAGCCATGTCGAGCGAGCAGAACGAGCCCATCCCTCACGCAGCAGTGGTGTATCAGCCGTTCAAAACCGACGTCGACGCGTTGCGGGTCGCCGTGTCGATCGCCGAGACCGACGCAGGCTGGGGTCCGACGCAGTGGCACGAGACCGCGAAGGAAGATGCGGGCACGAGCGCGGCCCAGCGCGCCATCGACGAGGGCGCCGCTGTTGTGCTTGGTGCGGGCGGCGACGGCACGATCCGCGCCCTTGCTGAAGGAATGCGTGGGACCGGAGTCCCGCTCACGATCGTGCCGCAGGGCACCGGTAATCTCCTCGCGCGCAACCTGGGTGCGCCCCTTGACGACATGCAGAATGTCGTGCGCGCGGCGTTCCAGGGCGCGGATCGCCCCATCGACCTCGGTCTACTCAACATCGTGCGGCCGGACGAGTCTGAAGAGGAACACGTCTTCCTCGTGCTTGCGGGTATGGGACTCGATGCCCGCACAATCTCGGTCACGAACCCTGACCTGAAGAAGAAGTTTGGCTGGCTCGCGTATGTGTCGGCCGGCGTGCGCACGATGGTCAAGGAGAAACCCCTCGAGGTGCACTACTCGCTTGATCAGGGTGCGGTGAAGTCGCTTCGCGTGTTCACGGTGATGATCGGCAACTGCGGGCTGCTGCCCGGCGGCGTGCACCTCATTCCCGCTGCAAAGCTCGACGACGGGCTGCTTGACGTCATCGTGTTGAAGCCACTCGGACCGTTCAGCTGGTTGAGTATTTGGCGCAAGATCGGCCTCGAAAACGGCGTGCTCTCGAAGAGCCGCTTCGGTCGCCGATTCATCGACCTTGGCCGTGGCCGTCGTGCGGTGACGTATTCGTTGGCGCGGAAGTATGCGCTGTCGGTTCCGCACCCCGAGCCGGTGCAGCTTGACGGTGATGATTTCGGTCTGGCTGTGCAGGTGAGCGGATCGGTTGACCCGCGCTCACTCGTGCTGCGTGTTGACCCCGAGTGGGTGCCCGAGGGCTAACCCCTCAGGCACGTGACCGCGCGACTACGCGCGCGACCCGTCAACGACGTCGCTCAGCCACTCGCGAGCCTCGCGGAACGAGTCATCGCTGTGCCCTGCGGCGTATGACGCCGACAGGCGGTCTGCGCGCGGGTACGAGCCGAGGAACACGACGCGGGGGCTGAAACGCTTCACGCCGAGGATCGCGTCTGCGACGCGCTCGTCCTTCACGTGGCCCTCTGCGTCGATGACGAAGCGGTAGCGGCCCATGCGGTCGCCGATGGGGCGTGACGCGAGCAGGGTGAGGTTGATGCCGCGGGTCGCGAACTGCTCGAGCAGTAGCAGCAGAGCACCCGACTTGTCTTCTGGCAGCTCGACGATGAGCGAGGTCTTGTCGGTGCCGGTCGGCTCTGCGACAGGCAGCACGCTGCTGACGAGCACAAAGCGGGTCTGCGCGTCGGGGTTCTCAGCGAGACCAGACGCGAGCACCTCAACGTCGTAATGGTCTTCGATGCCGGGCGGTGCGATCGCCGCGTCAATGTCGGCGTTCGATTCAAAGAGGTCGACAACTGCCTGCACGTTCGAGGGCGCAGGGATGTGCTGGTGTGCTGGCACGTGCTTATCGAGCCATGCGCGGCACTGGCCGTAGGCGACGGGGTGGCCACTCACGACGCGCACGTCTTCGAGCTTCGTGCCGGGTCGCACGACGAGCACGAAGTTCACCGAGACGAGGTACTCGCCGATGATGCGCAGGCCAGGAATGGTCGCGAGCGCGTCCTGCGCAACGGTGACACCACCGTCGATCGAGTTCTCGATCGCGATCATCGCCGCATCGCTCTCGCCGCTCACCACGTCTTGCAGTGCTTCGCCGAGGTTGGCGACCGGGTTCCAGTTCTGGCCGACCGCTTCTGGCACCTGCTTAAGGGCAGCCTCGGTAAACGTGCCGGCCGGACCGAGGTACGAGTAACGACGGAGGGGCACAGCGTTGTTTACGGACATGCTCACCAGCTTATTCCCCCAGCACGCGACCCACGAGTGCCTGCGCCGCCCGCTGCACCTCTGCGAGGTGCTCCGCACCGCGGAACGACTCTGCGTACACCTTCATGACGTCTTCGGTACCCGACGGCCGGGCAGCGAACCACGCGTGCTCGGTCTGTACCTTCAGGCCGCCAATACTCGCGCCATTGCCCGGCGCTTCGGTGAGCACAGCGACGATGGGGTCGCCCGCGAGCTCGGTCGCGGTGACGTCATCAGCACTCAGGGCAGCGAGCTTCGTCTTCTGCGCAGGCGTCGCCGCAGCGTCGATGCGAGCGTAGGCGGGAGCGCCGAATCGCGCCTCGAGCGCTGCATAGTGTTCTGACGGCGACTTGCCCGTCACCGCAAGGATCTCGGCTGCGAGCAGCGCGAGCAGGATGCCGTCCTTGTCAGTGCTCCAGGGAGTGCCGTCGAAACGCAGGAATGAGGCGCCAGCGCTCTCCTCGCCACCGAAGACGACCGTGCCGTCTGACAGGCCTGGCACGAACCACTTGAACCCAACGGGCACCTCAAGCAGCTGACGCTCGTGCGCCGCGACCACGCGGTCGATCATCGCAGATGACACCAGGGTCTTACCGATGCCGGCAGCGGTTGACCACTCGGGGCGGTGCCCGAGCAGGTAGTCAATCGAGACTGCAAGGAAGTGGTTCGGGTTCATGAGGCCGGCGTCACGCGTCACAATGCCGTGGCGGTCGGCATCAGCATCGTTGCCAGTCACGATTGCGTAGTCGTTGCGGAACGCCTCCACCGTCGACATGACGTGCGCCGACGACGGATCCATACGAATCTTGCCGTCCCAATCGAGGTGCAGGAAGCCCCACTGCGGGTCAACGCCGGGGCCAAGCACGGTCAGGTTCAGGTCGTAGCGCTCAGCAATCGCGCCCCAGTATGCCTGGCTCGCGCCGCCGAGCGGGTGCGCGGCAATCGCAATGCCCGCATCGTGGATCGCCGTCATGTTAATCGCCTCGCCAAGGCTCTCGACGTAGGTACCGAGGTAGTCGTAGGTCGATACCGCGTCAGCGTCGCCGCGCGCAATCTCGGCACGGGCCGTAAGGAGTTCGTTCGCTCGCGCCGCGATCCACCCGGTGGCGTCGGTGTCTGCCGGGCCACCGTGGGGCGGGTTGTATTTGAAGCCACCGTCAGCTGGCGGGTTGTGGCTTGGCGTCACGACGATGCCGTCAGCGCGCTCGGGATCGTCGGCCGCGAGGTCGCGGTTGTGGGTGAGGATCGCGTGGCTGAGTGCCGGGGTCGGGACGAACGTCGCGTCCCCCTCGCCAGCGGGAACCATCACGCGCACACCAGCCGCGACGAGCACCTCGCGCGCGGTCGTCTCGGCGACCGCCGAGAGGGCGTGCGTGTCAGCTCCGATGTAGAGCGGACCGGCGATGCCCTGCTCAGCCCGATACTCGGCAATCGCGAGGCTGATCGCCGCGATGTGCGCCTCATTGAACGACGCCTTCAGCGCCGAACCTCGGTGACCAGAGGTGCCAAACGCGACGCGCTGCGTCGCCACAGCGGGGTCGGGCACCACATCAAAGTACGCAGCCCGCAGCGCCTCAACGTCGATGAGGTCTTCTGCGATGGGCGTTTCGCCAGCTCGTGCATGCATGGCTTAAGTCTGCCAGCCGCCACTGACATCTCTGTTCAGACAGCGCGGCGAGGCGAACACAGGCCGCAACACCTGCCGCGTTTGCCAACCGTTCACCATTCCGGCGTAGTGTAAACACTATGACCACGCAGGCATCACACCGCGAGAACATCGAATGCTGGCTCACTGACATGGATGGCGTGCTCGTCCATGAACAGGCCGCAATTCCCGGCGCCGCAGAGCTTCTTCAGCACTGGCGCGACACCGAGCAGCCCTACCTGGTGCTCACCAACAACTCAATCTTCACTGCGCGCGACCTCTCGGCTCGCCTCGCAGCTTCTGGCATCGATGTCCCGGAAGACCGCATCTGGACGAGCGCACTCGCGACCGCAGCATTCCTCAAGCAGCAGAAGCCAGGCGGATCCGCCTTCGTCATCGGCGAGGCAGGCATCTTGACTGCGCTGCACGACGCGGGCTACATCATGACGGAAACTGATCCGGACTTCGTGGTGGTCGGCGAGACCCGCAACTACTCGTTTGATGCGATCACGAAGGCGATCCGCCTCATTAATAGCGGCGCACGGTTCATCGCAACCAACCCAGATGCGACCGGGCCGAGCCCCGAGGGCCCGCTGCCCGCGACGGGCGCAATCACTGCCCTCATCACCAAGGCAACCGGCAAGGAGCCCTACATCGTGGGCAAGCCGAATCCGATGATGTTCCGATCCGCGCTCAATAAGATTGGCGCGCACTCACACAACACCGCAATGATCGGCGACCGGATGGACACCGATATCGTCGCTGGCATGGAGGCCGGACTCCACACTGTGCTGGTGATGACCGGCATCTCGGATCCTGCTGAGATCGAGAAGTTCCCGTTCCGCCCCGATGAGGTGCTGAACTCGGTGGCGGATCTCCTAGTCCGCTGAATACACCCGGTAGTCGAGGGAGTCAGCGAGTGCGACCAGCCGGCCGTAGCTCTCGGCCGGGACGATAAAGAGGTGGTAGCTGTCGCTCTCGGTATCGAGGATGGCGAGCGCGAATCCTGACATCTCGCAGAGGTTCGAGATCGCGCTCAGCGCAGCCATCGTGTCGTCAGAGGTACCAGTCTCTTCGATGGCAATCTCTGCGGTGGTGAGGGGGTAGCCGAGCTTCTCGAGCGCAGCATCAAGCTGCGCAGTGATCTCCTCTGGCGCTTCTTTCCAGTCGATATATGCGCCGTACTCGAACGGGGTCTCGTACCCCACGAGCCAGTACGCAAAGATGTCACGGATTTCCTCAGGCCCGAGCGCTTCGTCTGTTTCGTAACCGAAGTCTGCCAGCCACTCGCGATGTTGCGCGCTGAAGGCTGCGGAGTCGGTCGCGAGCAGTGTGATGTCTGTGGCGACCTTGGAGTCACCGTTTGAGATGATCGCCGCCATTTCGATGAGCGGCGAATAGTCGATGGGTGCAGCAGCCGCAGCACGCGACTCCCCCGTTGCATGCGGCACCTGTGTCATTTCAGGCTTGCGCTTCTTAAAGACGTCGAAGAATCCCATGCGTTCACCCTATGCGGGAGGATGACGCATAGCCAGACGCAAAACACGGGGCTCGTGCGGGATGCACGGGCCCCGTGTTCAGACGGGTGCTGCGTCAGGCGCGGCGAGCGCTACTTACTTGCTGAAGCGACCTGCGCGACGCATGGTCAACACGCTAGCGCCGCCGAGCAGCATGGTTGCTGCGAGTGCGATGAGCCAATTGCTCTCAGCCCCGCCGGTGTTCGCGAGTGCGGGCTCATCAGTGGCCGCCACGACCGTTGCGGGTCGCTTGTTCACGATCGCGACTGGCGTGCTCTGGAAGTCCTCCTTGCCGTCAATCGGCGTGCAGGGTTCATCAATATCGCCAGGCACCTCGGTGTCGGGGTCGGTCGGATCGATCGGAGTCGAAGGCAGCCCGGGTTCCTCCGGCACCTCTACATCGGGGTTTTCGCCACCGGGATTGATATCAGAGCGGCACTTCTCGATGAAGGTCGTCAGTCGCACTGCCTCGCGTTCGATCTTCGTAGTAGACAGCGTGACAACGTAGTCACCGACGACAGTGGATGAGTAGGCAATGCCCTCCTCAACGGCTGAGGCAACAAAGGTACCGTTCTTCTGTTCAGTGCCATCGTGCGAGACGGTGTACCGGTACTCGTGGCCTATCTGCAAGTTCGAGAAGTTCATCATGATCCGGCCAGGCAGGCTTCCATCGGTGCACGCACCGGGCTCTGCGGTGAGGACGGGCGGGTTGTACTCCTCGAATTCCTCATCAATCTCGGTGCCTACGCACCCGTTGAAGGTGACCTGCGCGGTGAGTACCTCGTTGGCAGGGTTGGCGGGTGTGAGCGTCAGCGTGAAATCGCCGGGTTCACTCGAGTGCAAGGTGAATCCAACCGCGTTGCCTCCACCGATGATTGCGCCGTCCGCTGCGATGCTCACGGCACCACCCTCTGCGTTGGCGGCGGTCAACGCGTAGGTCTCACCGCGTACGAGGCCGTTGGCGGTCAACGACGCGGTGCTGCCAGCAACGAGCGCAGTTTCGATGGTTGTGCCGTCAGGAAGCTTCAGTGCGACGCACTCCTGGTTGAGCACGATCGAGGTGAGCGCGGGCTGAATCGGGGTTGCACACGTAGGGACCGTGATCGAGGCGGAGTTTGACGCCCCATCAACGGTGACCCGTACCGTGTACGAACCAGCGCCAGCGACTGGAACCGTGATATCACCGTTCTCAGTCACCACAACAGTGTCGACTTCGCCAGCAGCGTCGCTCACAACAACGGCGCCAGCTGCACCCGCAGCAATGTTGCCGACAGTCACGAGCAGTGAGGCCTGACGATCAGCAACGGCCGTCAAGCAATCTGCATTGGCCACAACCGACACGGTCGGAACGGGCTTCAGCGGGGTCGCGCACTGCGCTATCTCGACAGAGCTGGACGCGGTGAAGTTACCGGCAGTGAGCGTGACTGAGTAAGTGCCAGCGCCAGGAACCTCGACGATGATCTCACCGTCTCGCAGACCGGTCATGGTCTTGCTGAACGCGTTCGGCCCGGTCACAGTGAGCGTTGCAACGGGCCCGCCGGTGATCTCGCTGAGCGTTGCGCGGATCGTTGCCTGACGGCTCGTGCTGGGTGCGGCGCAGTCTGCGTCGGCCGCGTAGGTGGCCTTCGGCGCGAGCACGACAGGCGGCTCTGCCTTGCCGTCGCACTTTGCACCGAATACTGCCTGTCCCTTTGCGTCCCAGTTCAGTCCTGCAAAGCTCACCGGCTTCTTCTTGTAGGTGCCGGAGAACGGCGGAATGATGTCGTTCCCGTGGAACCCGTGACCGTTCTTCGCAATGGAACCGTCCTTGGTATCCAGGAAGGAGTTAATACTCACCTCGTTGAATACGTAGGGATTCTTGGCACTCGATGTGGCGTGGCACAGCTCGACCTTCTTGATGTCGTTCCCGCTGTGGTTACCGCCGAACGTCACTGGCGACGAGGCAGGCGCCGCGACCGATTTAGTTGCAGCACCAGCAACCGGTGCCACTGGCGCATCAACTGGCGCCGCGAGCGCAGCTGCTGCCGGCGACGACGCAGTCGCAGGTGCAGGTGCCGCCGCAACAGGTGCCGCCGCTGGCTCCCCTGCGGAAGCCTCCACCGCGGGCTCCTCAGCCGCGGGAGCTGCAGCAACAGTATCCTCGGCCGCAGGCGTCTCGGCTGGCGCAGTCTCAACTACCTGCTCTGCTGCCGGCGCTGCAAGGTCGTCGAGCGCGTATGCGCTCACGGCCCCCGGACCGACGATGAGCGCCGCTGCTGCGACGATCGCTATGGCGCCCTTGCGGAGTGACCGCAGTGCGCCCTTCTGGCTGTTATCCCCCTCGGATACGGCCTTACCCATACACTTTCCCCTTGAACACGGCCACGCCAGATGCCGCGGTCAATTTCGGGCATCAGCACGTGAAATTGGCCAATCGTAGGATTGAGATTAGGTCGGGCACGCAGGCCTTCACATCGGGAAAATTTACGTATCTTTCAGCAAAACGCCTGTTTAGTCTGCGAATCCGCGCCGTTCGCGCGCGGCCCACGCCCCGAGCTCATCGCGATTCGTGACACCGAGCTTCGTGAACACTCGCGCAAGGTGCGTTTCGACGGTGCGCGCGGAGATGTGCAGGCGATCCGCGATGAATTTGCTGGAGTAACCGAGTGCTGCAAGCGACATCACTTCGCGCTCACGCACGGTGAGTTCGACGGTTGCAGGTGCAGGTGGCGGGAGGTGCACGCCGAGGCCGGCGAGCATCCGTTCCTCGGTTTCGCCCATTTGCCCCCGAGCATTTGGGTGCGGATCAGCAAAGCTCTTCATATGCGCAATGACTGCGTGTGCTTTTGGCGATTGAATGTGCACGGCAAGCCAGGTTGCGCGGTCGAGATCCGCGATGCTCACCTGGCCGCGCGCACACACCGCAACGTGCAGTGAGTGCAGCTCGATCTCGTGCAGGTTTTCACCGCGCGCCCACTCGAGCGTTTCCCTCGCCTGTTGTTCAAGGTCTGGTACGTGCAGCCACTGCTTGGCGCGCAGCGTTAACAGCTGCACAAAGCCGTCCAGCGCGCGGCTGATTCCGCGCGACTGCACCGAGGCGCCCTGGAGCGACTGCAGTGCGAGCGCACGGTCACCAAGTGCAGCTGCCGCGAGGGCACGAATTGCATACGCCAGCGGCAGCAGACCGTAGCTGTCGTAGCTGCTGAGGCCGTTGAGTAGCCGTTCTGCCGCGCCGGTTGCGACATTCCAGTTTCCCTCTTCGATGGCGATCAGCGCATTGCCCACTTCAAGCACGACTGGTGTTTCGCCAGGCGCTCGACTGTCGAACTCCACGATGGCTCCATTCGCCGCGACGAGGTCACCGCTGTAGATCAGGCCGAGCATCCAGGCACACGAAATCAGTAGGGACGTCTCTGGCTCGCTTGCGGGGCCGAAAGAGTGCAAGTTTCGCACGACGGAGATCTCGGCAAGGGCTTGGCCAGGTTTTCCCATCTGCGTGAGAATCATCGCGCGGATCGCGCTTCCGAGCGCGCCAGACCACATGCCATCATGGCTCGCAAAGTAGTCAGTTGGTAAGACAATGTCGACCGCCTCACTCAGCCGTCCGAGCCAAGCCAGCACCAGTGTGCGCACGCTCCGCAGGTAGCCGTCAAGCTCCGGACTGTGGCCGCCGTGGCTTGCTTCAAGTGCATCGAGCTCGGTGAGGATTTCCTCCGCCGGGCGCCCCTCAGTCACGTGCCAGAGCAAGAGTTCCACGCGAATATGCGCGAGTAAGGCGACCGGGATATCGTCGAGGTTCTCTGCCCTCGCCAGGACCCCGGCTGCGCCAGAAACGGCGCGTTCGAGGCCGACCTCATCGCCCTCGTATCGCGCAATACTCACGGCAACATCGGCGCTCGTGACAACCTGGGCAGGCGTTGCCTCTGGGCTTGCTATGACGTGCTGCGCGAGCCTGAATCGCATGTGCGTATCGTCGCTGCGTTTGAGGTATTCGAACGCTGCCCAGACCCATTCAAACGGGAGTTCTTTGCCGGCTGAAATCCCGAGCAGGACCAAACGTAACAGCCGATCCGGTTGATACAACGGATCAAGGTGAGCCAGATCATTTCGCACCGCAGCGAATGCTCGGTCAAAGATCTCATGCCGGTGATTCGGCAGAATCGCGTGCCGAATCGACTCCCCCATCATCGGGTGCGCGATGAGTAGCTCGGTATCGATACGCGACTGCCGGCGCGAGATGATGAAGTCTCGTTCCATGAGCGTGCGAAGTGCGTTTGCATCGAGCGCACGCAGAATCGCCGGCTCCGATACCGGCTCCAGCAATGCAATCTCTTGGAGCACTTCCCATTCCGCAGCGTCGCAGATTCCTTCAATTGCCTCGGCGAGTTCACGGGGCGCGGATCCGCCAAACGATGTTGTCCAAGCGCCGTCCCGCGAGCGACGAATGCGCCCCTTCTCTTCGGCCTCAAGGGCGAGCATCGATAGTAGGTAGGTATTACCCCGAGCCGCTGTGTGCCACTGACGCAAGGTAGAAGGCACAATATTGCGCACGCCAAGAAGGCCCGAAAGAAGTCGATCAGCCTCCGTAAGTGTCAGTGGTTTGATCGCGATCCGCACGAGCTTGGTGTTCGTTGTCCACTGACTCAACGCGCCAGTCACGCGAGCTGCAGTACCGACGACTGAGACGTTCGGAATGCTATGCAGGAACATGAGCGTCGCAAGGTCGCGCGGACGGTACATATCAACGTTGGGAGCGATGAATAGAATTCGGTCACGGTGCTCCGCTGCAGCCTGTTGTTTGAGTGCGGCCCCGACCGTTTCGGCGCGATATGACGGGTCTTCGCCTTCGATCGCATGGTCAGGGAATGCCGTACCAAACACTGACATAAGTCCCCCGCGAGGCGGAGTCGGCAGCTTAACGACGAGCGTTGGGTCGACATTTCGGGACGCCACAGTGTCGGCCGCCTCTTCCGCGAGTACGGTCCTGCCACTTCCGGCCTCTCCCACCAGCACCACAAAGGTATTGGGGTCTCTCAGCTCATCAAGCAGCCGATTCAGACGCTCCGGCGCTACCTCTGCCGCACCCACCAGACGGCTTGAACCCAGTACGGCCTCGTGTGTGCCGTAAGGATAATCCGAGCGCATTCCGCACCCTCCAAACGCAATACTTTCTGAGAATAAGCGTTACACGCATATTCTTCCCCGAAAAGAAGATAATTCACATTTGTTGCTAAACCACCTATAACTTGGCATTTGGCGAGTAGTCGCCATAGCTTTCAAACAGTCAACAAAAAGTGTTAACGTGCGCCACCTATTGGAAGCACGTTGCCCACTCGATGGCATCTGCGTAAAAACTACGTATGTCGCCTAACTGAAGGCTCCGTGCGTCAGCCTCGGTCTCGCGCCAGACACAGACACAGGTGAACCCGAGCGCCCGCTCGGGTTCACCTGTGTCTACCTAGTTCGAGTCAGCCTCACCTACCGCCGACCGTGCGGCCGGTAGTCATTGCCCTTCGACCGGTACCCGGCGAGGATGGTGATACCACCGACCAGAACGACTGCTCCAGCAACCGCGGCCCACATGGTCCCAGCTTCACCACCAGTCACCGCGAGGGTGGCTGGCGTTGCGGTTACCTGCGTCTTCGGTGCGGGATGGTTCACCTTGACCACGGGTGTCACCGGTCCTGGCTTCGTTGGCGGGGTCACAGGCGGATCGACGGGAGGATCAACCGGCGGCTCCGTGTCACAGGCCGCGACCGTTGCATCTGCGCTGATCACAATGTCAGGGAGCTCCTGATTCTGCAGCACGACCGTGTAAGATCCTGCCGCAGTAAGCGGCACGTTTCTCGTCGCGGTCTTGCCTTCTGCCACAAACGTCGTCAACACTGGTTCGCCTCCCGCACGAGTCACTGTGAGGTTGTACCCATTCGCGTTGATGAGCTTGGCGAGGGAGACCTCGAGGACCGATGCCGCATCTTCTGAGAAGCACACGGTGCCGATACTGATTGTGGGGTCTACGTATTCTTCCTCTTCGGGGTCGACTTCCTTAATCTCGCAGCCGGTGAACGTGAAGGCCGTCGACATCGTCGCTACTTCGTCGCCCTCGGCAATGAGTTCGAGCGTGAAGTCACCCGTCGCGTTCCCAAGAATTGCTAGCGTTGCCGTTGCCTGGCCACCTACGACCGGGCCCACCACTGCTGGGATCGGCGTACCGTTCGAGTCCCGCACGAGGGCGATGTAGTTCTCGCCTTCGGCGAGCCCGGTGAGTTGGAAGGCGCCGGACGATCCGCTTCGTACCGTTCCCACCACGCACTGCAGTGTGACGGTGGTCGGGTCTGCAGTAACCGGCGGCTCTTCGTCACAGAGCTCGATCGTGACGTCGAGCGAGCTCACGACTTCATCGCCGAGCATGAGCGTCAGGTGGTACTCGCCAGATTCACCCAGCGAGAATGTGGTCGTGCCATCACCCAAGCCTGTCAGGCTCTTGGTAAAACCGTTCGGGCCGGTCACTTCAATACTCACACCAGCCCGGCTATTCACCTTGCTGACAAGCACTGCAAGCACTTCCTGGGTGGACACTTCGGCATCGATGCACTCCGGTGTTGCCGACAGCGCCATCGCTGGCGGTTCGACTACCGGCGGGACTTCCTGACAGTTGTTCTCGAAGAACGCTTGTCCCTCAGCATCCCAATGCTGCCCGACAACCGTCGCTTCCTGACCATCAACAGTGAACGTGAAGTCGTTGAAGATTGACTGTGGGTTCTCTGCCGCGTAGCCATTCGCGAACGCTTCGCCGGTTACGGTGCGCTTCTCCCAGCCAGCTTCATCAGAGATGAAGTGACACACCTGGGCCTCCCCGACATACACCGGCGGGGGCACTTCACATGATTCGATCGAGAGGTTCAACGTGCTGACGATCGCCCCTTTGAGCATCAATTTCAGCGTGTATTCCCCTGGCGAACCAAGCGAGATTGACGTTGTGCCATCGGAGACGTTGTTCACTGTCTTCGTGAAGCCGTTGGGGCCTTTCACCTCAATGCTGACGCCGGCACGACCCTGCACCTTGCTCACAAGCACTGCAAGAATCTCCTGCGTCGTCACATCAGCGTCGATGCACTCAGGGGTTGCCGACAGCACCATCGTTGGCGGCTCTACCTCCGGGGGAACCTCTTTGCAGCCATTTGCCAGAATCGCTTGGCCCGCAGCGTCCCAGTTCAGACCTGGATAGGTCAGGGTCTGGTGCCCCTGCTTCACGGTGAACGGCGGAATGATGTCTCGGTTGCCCTGGTGTCCGGTGTGTCCTTGGGAAATGATGCTATTCGCATTCGAGGTCTGCGGCTTCGCCCAGCCCTTCGACTGTCCCCGCCAGTGGCAGAAGGTGATGTTGGCGTCATTGCCGCCACCGCCAGTTTTTGCCGCGGAGGGCACCTCTGCCTGAACTTCCGCAGGTTCAGCGGCTCGATCCGCACTAGAGCCCGCCGGTGGCGCATCAGCGGCATCGGCGTCGGTGTCATCCGTCGGCTGTGATGCAGGCTCGACAACTGGGGCAGCGTCCTCCTCAGTCGGGGCCTCTGCGGCAGGCGCTGCCGGCTCAGTTACTTCGGGCTCAGGAGCTGGCTCTGGTGCGGGTGCTGACTCGGGCGCAGCAGCCACAGGTACATCGGTAGCGGGCGCGGCAGCGTCTGGTGCGACAGCTCCAGCGTCAGGTGCTGTGGCCTGCGCCGCAACCGCCTGATCCGCCCCCTCATCAACCGCGTATGCGGCGAGCGCGCCTGGCCCCAAAGCCAGCGCGCTCGCGCCGATCAAGGCGATGATGCTGCGTCGCACCGTTCGCCAAGTAACCCTTCTTCGTGCGTCCCGTGCGTGACGTCGAGCACTCATGATCTTTCCCTCCACAGGACCGAGCACAAGGTCTCAGTCTGGTCGGGAACTTGCGCATGATTTCGGTCATCCGTGGAAGGAGATTACGTTTCAGGACGGTTCGTAGGCATCGTGGGAAACCACGTATTTTACTCAGCTGTCGCGCCGCCACCGTTCGCGCGATGCCCAAGCGCCCAGCTCGTCGCGGCTAGTAACACCCAGCTTTTGGAACACTCGAGCAAGATGCGTCTCGACGGTTCGAAGGGCAATGTAGAGGCGATCCGCGATGAACCTATTGGAATAGCCCAATGATGCGAGCATCATGATCTCGCGTTCACGCGCGGTGAGCTCTGAGGTGGGCGGCGGAGGCAGGTGCACGCCGAGACTTGCAAGGCGCCGCTCCTCTGCCGCATCAACACGCACAGGTTCATGATCGTTCTGCGCAAAGCAACGCATGTGCGCAAGCATCGCATCGCCCTTGGCTGTTCCAACGACTTCAGCGAGCAAGCCGGCACGTTCAAGTTCTTCGCTGGTCGCCGTACGACGCTCACACACCGCAACGTGCAAGGCCTGCAGCTCGGTGTCGGGGAGCTGCTGCTCGCGCGCCCACTCTGCCGCTTGGCTTGCTCGCACCGCAACGAGCGGGTCCCGCACCCACTGGCGAGCGCGGAGCAGGAGGATCCGCGAGATGCCCTCGACAGCTCGGCCAAGGCCGTTCGATGGCTTCTCGGCAAGGATGATCGAGCGCTCGGCAAGGGTGTGATCGCCAAGCGCAGCGGCAGCAAACGCGCGCATCGCGTACACGACGGGAAGAACCCCGTACACATCACGCTCGTTGATTCCATCAATCAGGCGTTCGGCCTCACCGAGAGCGACATTCCACCGTCCTTCCTCGAGCGCGATGACCGCCGCGCAGCCTCCGAGCAACACGAGAAATTCACCCGAGCGAAGTGCTCGTTCTTCCATGTCTGCGAGGTCCTCGTGGGCAAGCTCGATATCGCTGTTCGCGACTAAGGCGAGCACCCACGCAAAGGACACCAACTGCGTAAGTTCGGTGTGGCTGGTCAGCCCGACGCCGTGCAGCACACGGATCGCCGTGACCTCCTCGACCGCGGCCGCTGACTCGCCGCGTTGAGTCAGAATAAGGGCGCGGATCGTGCTTCCGAGCGCTCCGGCGCCATCAGTGTCTGCCCCGAGTACTCCGTCTGATGGTTCGGTTGCCGCAAACGCCTCTCGAAGCCGGCCAGTGCACGCAAGCATGAGCGCCCGCATACCGCGCACGTATTTCGCCCCTTCGCCGCCGCCCTGCCTGGATCGGTCTGCGACTTCAGCGAGCACTTCGAAGGCCTGATTTGGCTCTGCGTCGTGCATGTGGTGCCAGAGCGCAAGCTCCGTGCCGACATGGGTCGCGACGGTGAGGGAAAGCGCAGAGGTATCGCCACTTCCCGCCAGCGACGCTTCGGCTATGCGCACCGCAGAGGCATAGGCTTCCAGGTCTCCCGCAAGCCGTGCGACGCTAATCACCACGAACGCACATTCAATGCGCTGTTCTGCCGTTGACTGCGAGCACGCCATGACTTCTTGCGCGATCCGCATCTTCAGCATGAGTTCGCCACTGTACTTCGTCGATTGGAACGCTGACCACAGCCACGCGATCGGCGCTTCCCGCTCCACCGCGAGTGCCAACATCACCAATCGCAGCATGCGCATTGGCGATTGCAGCAGGTCGTACTTGCCGTATTCCTGCTCCAGGATGTCGAGCGTCTCGTCGAAGACCTCGTACCTACGCTGGGGCAAGATCATTGCGCGGATCGAATCAGCGAGCATCGGGTGCGCGATCTCAATCGCGTTGCCCGCCTGGTGGTGCGAGCTGGAAGCAACAAACCCATACTCAATGAGCGCCTTGAGTGGCGCTGCAGGCATCCGCCGCAATAGCACCGTCTCGGAGAGCGGTTCGAGCAGTGAAATCTGCTCAAGCAGCGCCCATTCGTCGGGATCGCACACCCCGGCAATGGACTCTCCCAGGCCACGCAACGGCGCCTGAGTGTTCTCGTTCACCCATGCGCCGTCACGGGAGTAGTGAATGCGTCCCTGATACTCCGCTTCGATCGCGAGCATCGAAAGCAGATAGGCATTGCCGCGCGACACCGCGTGCCAGCGGCGCAACGTCGACGGCACAATGTGAGGCACGGCGAGGAGCTGCGCCAGCATCCGGTCTGTTTCCTCAACCGTGAGCGGCGGAACCGGAAGTCGCACGAGGTTCGTCCCCGCGGTCCATCGATTCAGCGGGCCGGTCATTCGCGAGGCAGTGGCGATGAGTCGTACGTACGGCAACCGTTGCAGCAACATAAGCGTCGCAATATCGATCGGCAGCGCGAAGTCGATGTTCGGGGCAACGATCAGAAGTGGTTCATCCCCCGCGACAGAGCCCAGTTGCTGCAGCGCTTCATCGATGCGAGCTGCTCGCACCTCTGGGTCGTCATCGCCGAGATCAACCTCGGGAAACGCGATGCTGAACACCGACACGTAACCCGCACGAGCGGGCGGCGGGAGCTCGACCACTCGCCACGGGTGTTCAACCTGCGTGGCAAACATCTGTGCAACGTCCTGGGCAAGGCGGAGTCGACCGCTCCCCTGTGACCCCAGCAGGAGCACGCTCGCGTTGGGCCGCGCAATCTCATCGTGCAATCGCTGCACACGGTCAGGCGCGATGATCGCCGCGGAAATCATTGGCGGGAAGCGGCTCTCTGCCGCACCGCCAGCTTGGAAGTGCTGATCACGCATTTGGTCCCCCTCCGAAGCGCGCTTGGTGGTTCACAAGAGTGTCATAGAGCACCCTAAACACACAGCTGTAGTTCAACACCTGTAGATACAGGACGGGAAAGCCGCAGAATGTTCGAATAAGTTGCGTGAAATCGACAGAAAACAACAGGGCGGACAAGCCGCTGCACGACACGCAACGCCTTGTCCGCCCTCGTTCTTGGCAGCTTGGCTGCCCGCAAGTTCGGCTCAACCGATTACTTCTGCTTCCGCCCCTTCAGCGCCTTCGTTGCCATCTGAATGATGACGATGACGAGCAGTGCAGAGAACGCAATGTTGGACCACATCGGAGTGATGTACGTGGCAACGATCGAGCCAAGCGGTGAGCACACACTCGCGGCGATACCGAGCGGAACCGCAGCGCGCAGGTCAACATTCTTGCGACGGAAGTTGCCAATCGTGCCCGAGATCGAACCGGGGATCAGCATGATGAGCGAGGTGCCCTTGGCAACCAGGTCATTCGCGCCGAAGAAGAACATCAGTACGGGAACAACGACCACGCCGCCGCCAACACCGAGCAAACCCGACAGAATGCCGGTGACGAAGCCCACCACGATGAGCGCAGCGCCGCTGATGAGCGTGATGGTGACCTCAGAGTCACGCGACGGAACAATGAACCACAGGCTCACCACAACGAGCACGAGGAACCCCATGAAGATCCAGCGCAGCACACCGGTCGGGATCCGCTGCAGCAGGTAACTGCCGAGCTGCGCGCCACCGATGATGCCGATCGCAAGCAGCAGCGCCGCGATCCAGTCAACGTGACCCTGCACCGCATAGGTAATGCCGCCAACGATTGCCGCCGGCAGGATCGTAGCAACCGACGTACCCGCCGCGAGCTTCTGCTGATACCCGAGCACAAGCACGAGCAACGGCACGAGCACGATGCCGCCACCAATACCGAACAGCCCCGAGAGCATGCCGGTCAGTGCACCAAGAAGGAGCAGGATAAATACGGGCTGACGCTTATGAGCGACGTCAAAGTTAGTCATTGATTTCGATCTTCTTCTCTATCGGTTAGGCAGGAACGACGATTGCGGATCCATCAGAGCGCGGATCGCTCGCGGCCGTATAGCCGGTTGCGATGCCCGCACTGCGATCAACGCGGATCACGTTCGAGTGCCCAAGGTCCTCGTCGTAGGGTCGCACCACGTTGAGCGCGAAGCCAGCGGCTTCGATCGCCTCACGGGCAACCAGCGGGACGTCTTCTTCAATGGTGACGCGCACGGGCGCATCGCCAACTACCTCATCTACCATCCAACGCGGCGCATGGGTTGCGGTGCTGGGATCCGCGCCCTCAAACATGCGCTGCAGCAACTGGGTATGAATCTGCGGCTGTGCCGCGCCACCCATGGTGGCGGGAACATAGGCGATCTCGTCACCGTCGAGCACGAGCACCGGCATGAGCGTGTGGCGCGGGCGCTTGCCCGGTTCGAACGCGTTGGGCGATGCGGGGTCGAGGGAGAACGAGGTGCCGCGGTTCTGGAAGATGATGCCGGTGTCGGGCTCCAAGATGTATGAGCCGAAGTCCCAGAACACGGAGTTGATGAACGAGACTGCCCAGCCGTCGGCGCTGATCGCCGAGAAGCCGACCGTATCGCCGCTCGCCTTGGCCTCGCCGCGGAGCGGACCTGTAGGAGCCTCAGCAGCAACGAGCTCGGCGCCGGTTGCGCCACCGAAGGTCGGGTCCGAGAGCGAAGCGGTGCGCACGAGATTCGCTTCGTAGAACGCACGCGACAGCTCGCCTGCACCTGCGCCAAGGGGATCCGCGATACCAGCGGTGATCTCGTTCAGCGCACGCAGGAGCATGAAGCCCGAAGTGTTCGGCGGGCCGGTGAGCACGCGGAGACCGCTGAACTCAGTCTCAATCGGCTCGCCCCAGAAAGGACGGTATCCCGCGGCATCCTCGGCGGTAATCTTCGAGCCGCGCGCTGCGAGGCCTGCGATCCAGCGCTGCGCGAGTTCACCTTCGTAAAACTCGTCCGCGCCATTCGCGGCGAGCTGCGTGAGCGATGCCGCGAGTGCGGGCTGCGTGAGCGTTTCACCCTCGGTGAGCGGGTCGCCGTTCGGGTAGAAAATTGCGCGCGCGCCGGGATCCTGATCAAGCGTGCCCTGCGCATCGCTCAGCGCACGTGCGACCGAACGCGAGTTGGGGAACCCCTGCTCAGCATGGCGGATCGCGGGAGCGAGATGATCCGCCCACTCACGAGTCGCGCCGAGATCATGCAGCGCCTGCCAGCCACGAATGCCACCTGGCACCGTGATGGTGTCGACACCGCGCAGCGGGAGCGTCTCGCCGTGCTTCTCGCGCAGCGCTTCGAGCGTCTGGCCGCTCGGCGCGGTGCCCGTCGCGTTAAGGAATCGGACCTGACCGTCTGGGCTGCGCACGATCGCGACCAGGTCACCACCGAGGGCAACGTTGTTCGGGTAGACCACGCAGAGCGTAGCCGCCGCGGCAATTGCCGCATCGATTGCGTTGCCGCCCGCCTCGAGTACGGCGGCGCCGGCCTCGGTTGCGAGGTGGTGTGACGTTGAGATGGCTCCCTTAGGCATCGTCATGGTCCGTGATTCCTATCTATTCGTCGCGCCCGGCGAGGGCGATCTGGTGCGCAATATCGAGTACGTGGTCGCGTGCCGCCTGTTCAGCAGCGTCGCCGTTTCCAGCTTCGATTGCCTCAAAGATGAGGCGGTGCGCACGGCTTGAGGCGCTGCGTCGATCGCTCGTTTGGTACCGCTTTGCACGGCTCGGCGCGATCTGCTGCGCTAGCTGCTCATTAATGAGGGCAAGCAGCGGGTTATGCGCGTACTGCGCAATGGTCTGGTGGAACGCCCGGTCGAGCTCTGCGTAACGCTCGTTCGAAGTTTCCTTTTCCATGGCCTCCACAAGTTCACGCAACTGCGCGATGTCACGCGGCTTCGCGCGACCGGCGGTCAGGCGCGCGATCGGCGGCTCGAGAATTGCACGCAATTCCATGATGTCGCGGATCTCGGGATCAGCTGCGGCTACTGCCGCGCCGATGCTTTCTGCCATGGGTGACTGCTCACCAGGACTCAACACAATCGTGCCGCGACCGGGCTTTCGGTCGATCAGCCCGCGGTTCTCGAGTTCGCGAAGCGCTTCGCGAATCGAGACACGCGAGACTCCCAGATGCTCTGCGAGTTCGCGCTCAGGCGGCAGCCGATCTCCCGGGGCAAGTTCGCCGTCGAGGATGAGCCGTTCAAGATCAACCGAAAGGCGATCTGGCAGTGAGAGCGTCGTTGCTCGCGAAATGCTTGTCCAGTCCATCGCCCCTCCTTCTGTTCGTGTGTGGAATGTGCTGCGAAACCGCTGCACCGTAACTCTGGCAGATGCGGCATTGACTTACGTAAGAGTGAGCGGGTATCTTCACATATTAATTGATTAGTTGGTCAGACCAACTGTCAATGATCCTAGGTTCGTAGCTCGTGCTCCGCAAGCTACAACACAACTGAATCGGAGAAATCAAAGTGGCTTTCCCCTCAATCCTTAAGCGTGGCGCTGCAATCGGCGCCCTCACCATCGCCTCGGCACTTACCCTCACCCTCACGGCGTGTGGCGGAGCACCGGCAGCGGAAGAGTCGACTGGCAACGCAGTCGTCCAACCGCCCGCGATCCTCACCGCTGACGCACTGACCGTGTGCACCGGTGACACCCCACCGAACATCTTCTACGACGAGAACAATGAGCTACAGGGTGTCGAGATCGACATTGCCAACGGCCTCGCTACTGAGCTCGGCGTGAAGACCAAGCTTGAGGAGTACAACTTCTCAGGCCTCATCCCCGCGCTGCAGGCAAAGCAGTGTGACGTCATCATGGGCTCGCTGTACATCAAGCCTGAGCGCGAGGAAATCGCGAACTTCGTACCGTACCTCTTCTCGGGCACCGGTGCCGGCGTCACCAAGGAAAACCCCAAGAAGGTCACCGGCTTCGACCAATCACTCTGTGGCATTCGCGTCATTGGCATCAGCGGCGCGACCGGTGGCGACTCAGCAACGAAGCTCTCGGAAGAGTGCATCGCAAACGGCAAGCCCGCAATTGACCTCACGCTCGTCGACGATGCAGCCGCTGCCGTGCAGCAGGTGCTTGCCAACCAGGTAGACGCGTTCGTTGACACCTCGGAGATCATGAGCTTCTACGAGACCCAGTCAGAAGGTGACTTCGTCATGATCGGCGAACCCTTCGGCAAGATCCGCATCGGTGCAGCAACACTCAAGAGCAACACCGAGCTCAACGAGGCGCTTGACACCGCGTTCACCGCAATGGTTGACAGCGGAAAGTACAAGGAAATCCTCGCCACCTGGGGCGTCGAGGCCAACGACATCACGCTCGGCGAATAAGTAATTCGGTGCGGGTGGGGCTTCACCCACCCGCACCACCTTCAACGAAGAAGACGGAACACCATGAAATTTGACTGGGCATACTTCTGGCAGAGCTTGTTCTCGCCAAGCCAGAGCTTCCTCAACGGCCTCTCACTCACCATTCTCATCTCGGTCGTCGCGATGGCGCTCGCGCTCATCTTGGGCCTCGTTATCGCTCTCATGGGCCGCAGCCGGTTTGTCGTGCTGCGCCTCATCTCCAGCCTGTATGTCTGGATCATTCGCGGCACCCCGCTCCTCGTACAGCTCGTGATCCTCTACACCGGCCTCGCTGCAGCGAACATCTTTAGGTTTGAAGATGTATCAGTCGGATTCCTCATCAAGGGTGCCGTCCAGGCCGCGATCATCGGCCTCATGCTCAACGAGAGCGCGTACATTTCGGAGATCGTCCGCGGCGGCCTCGAGTCGATCGAGAAGGGTCAGACCGAGGCGGCACTGTCGCTCGGCATGACCCCGATGGGCGCCATGCGGTGGATCATTGTGCCGCAGGCGATCCGCGTCATGGTTCCGCCGCTCGGCAACTCCTTCAACGGCCTCATGAAGAGCACGTCGGTGCTCTCAATCATCGGCGTCGCCGAGATGTTCCAGGTCGGTGGCACGATGGCCTCCTCGACTTTCAAGGCGTTCGAAATCTACATCGTCGTTGCGCTGTACTACTTGCTCCTCACAACGATTTGGACGTTCATCCAGACCTGGATCGAGAACAGCCTCAACGCACGAGCTGGCCTCCCGAAAGCGCCGTCAGTTTGGAAGCGTCTGTTCGACTTCCGCGTGAAGCGCGACAGCACCGCCCCCAAGTCTCCGCTCTCTGTCCAGGAAGGAGCAGCAGCATGACACTCTCCGAATACACCACTCCAGTCTCAGTGTCTGATGGGCCAATCGTGCGCACCGTTGGCGTAAACAAGTGGTTTGGCGACCGCCAGATTCTCACTGACGTTTCGGTGGAAATTGCACGCGGCGAGGTCGTCGTACTCGTCGGCCCGTCAGGCGCAGGCAAGACCACCTTCCTGCGCACCCTCAACCGCCTCGAGCCCATTGAAGACGGCCACATCTACGTAGATGGCGAACTCATCGGTGAGCGGATCGCCAACTCAGGCAAGACCGTCGAGATCTCAGCGAAGGCGCTCGCTCGCCAGCGCTCGGATATCGGCTTCGTCTTCCAGCACTTCAACCTCTTCCCGCACATGACCGTGCTGGAGAACATCTGGCACTCCCCCGTGCGCGTGAAGGGCGAGAACAAGGCGCAGGCGATTGCGTACGCCAGGGAGCTCCTCGACCGCGTTGGCCTCGCAGACAAGGCCGATGTGCGCCCCCGATCGCTCTCGGGTGGCCAGCAGCAGCGCGTGGCCATCGCGCGTGCGCTCGCGATGCGCCCCTCGCTCATGCTCTTCGATGAGCCGACTTCAGCGCTCGATCCCGAGATGGTTGGCGAAGTGCTGCAAGTCATGAAGGATCTCGCAGCTGCCGGCATGACCATGATCATCGTGAGCCACGAGATGGGCTTCACACGCGAGGTCGCAGACCGCGTGATCGTCATGGATGCGGGTCGCATCATCGAGCAGGGCGAGCCCGATCTCGTTTTCACAAACCCGAAGCACGAGCGCACGAAGCAGTTCCTCTCGAAGGTGCTGTAACCAACTCTCACGGTGCGGGGGCGGGGTCATTTCGACCTCGCCCCCGCACTTTTTTGCGTGTGGGGCGGATCCGCTCGCGCGTCTTTGGCGCCCAAATTGACCTCTGCCATTCAACCCTGTAAGTTCACTTATTGATTAAGCAGTTGGTCAGACCAACTAATCAACTTGCTCACACCGGTCGCAACTTCCATTGCGATCGGCCAGACAGCGGACCGCAACCAACCGATCCGCCAAGTTCATCTCGGAGTATCAATGACGAACCCCCAGTCAGGCGGCGCAAAGACCGCGCCCCACACGAAGGCACCCGACACCGCCACCGTTGGCGTCACCCGTGCCCTCAATGTCGTCTCCCGCGACGCCAAGCCGAGCGGCCTGCTCACGCTCTCGGGCGTGGAAATGTGGGAGCGCTTCAGCTTCTACGGCCTGCAGGTACTGCTCGCGTACTACCTCTACTACTCGCTCAGCGATGGCGGCCTCGGCCTCCCCCAGCCCGTCGCGCTCGGCATCGCGGGCTCCTACGGTGGCCTCGTCTACATCTCGCAGATCATCGGCGCATGGGTTGCTGACCGCGTGCTCGCTCCGAAATACGTCGTGCTCGTTGGCGGCACCGCGATTCTCGCGGGCCACATCATGCTCGCGGTCGTTCCCGGTCTCATCGGCCTCATCATCGGCCTCGCCCTCATTGTCATCGGCACCGGTGGCCTGAAGGTAAACACCACCATGATGGTCGGTGCGCTCTACCCCGACGGCGGCGCACGCCGCGACGCGGGCTACGCGATCTACTACATGGGCATCACCATCGGCGCGTTCGCCGGCCCGCTCATCACCGGCGCACTGCACCAGTCGTGGGGCTTCCACCTGGCGTTCGGCGCTGCGGCAGTCGGCATGGCGTTCGGCCTCGGCCAGTACATCTTCGGGATGCGCCGCCTCCCCGCGAGCACCGCGGTCGTTCCGAACCCGCTCCCCGCAGCACAGCGCGCAAAGTGGATCATCATCACCGTCGTTGCCATCGGCCTCATCGCGATTGCGGTCATGACCGGTCTGATCCGCCCCGACAACATCAGCAGTGTCGTTGCACTCATCGTGCTCGTGGCAGCGATTGGTCTCTTCTCGATGCTCCTCACGAACAAGCAGGTCACCCGCAGCGAGCGCGGCGCAATCGTGAAGTACGTGCCGGTATTCCTCATGAGCCTCGTATTCTGGACCTTGCTCTTCCAGCTCTTCACCGCATTCGCGGTCTTCGCCGACACGAAGATCAACCTCACCATTGGCTCATACACGATGCCCCCGAGCCTCATTGTGACGCTCGAGAGTCTCGCAGTTGCGGCGGTCACCGCGCTCCTCGCATTCATGTGGACCCGCGCACGCTCGACCCGCATGGAGCCCATCACCAAGCTCGTTGTCGGCATCATTGCAATGGCAGCTGGCGCTGCAGCAATCGTGCCCTTCAGCTTCGGCGCCGGTCAGTCGATGCCGCTCGTCATGGCACTCCTCGTGATGGTCTTCTTCGCATTCGGCGAAGCGCTTTTCGCGCCCTCGGCCCTGTCATTCACCGCAGAGTTGGCACCCAAGGCAGCAAGCTCACAGATGACCGCGCTCTACTTCCTCACGATGGCTGGCGGATCGACCCTCTCGGGTTGGATCTCGCAGGCGTACCGCGAGGGCGCTGAGGCGCAGTACTTCGGCACTGTCGCGATCATCTCGATCATCGCTGTTGTGGCGCTCGCGGTCGCGTACCGTGCGATCAGCAAGTCGGTGGCAAAGCGCTAACGACTTCACCGGTTCACTGACCGGGTGCGCCGCCTAGGCACGCCGCCCTGGCACGTGAACACCCGCACCGCTGCTCCCCGAGCGTTGGATGTGCTGCTCGCATCCCAACACTCGGGGAGCAGTTTGCGTTTGCCTGCCTTCGGCTTTTGTTAGGCACTCATTAGACTTAGTTTTCTCACGGAGAGCTCTTTGCCTCTCCCGCGACTATATGTCGCATCACTCAGGCATGTTTCACGACGTCGCAGTCGCGAGATAGAACGGAAGAACACCAATGACGGGTCATTCACAGCGCTCGGCGCGCGATACCGAAGTCTCGCCACAGCGCACGATGCGCAGGCGCCCAGGTCTTCTCGCACTTGCGCTTGGTCTCATGCTCTCGCTCGTTGGTGTTGCAGCTCCGGCAAGCGCTCCCGGCGCAGCAGCCGCTGCTCCAGGACTCGAGATCACCACCTCGACGAGCACGCTCAACATGACCGCCGCCGGCCGGGCTATCACTTACGTCTCGACCGTGAAGAATGCCACCGACACAAAGGTCACAAACGTGGAAATGTCGTTATTCGATTCGACCACCTTTGGCACCTTTTCGTATTACCCGCCCGAGAGGAATGAACTCGAGCCGGGCGAATCGGTATCGATCATTGCGACGTATCACGTCACCCAGCCGGCAATCGACGCGCTCAGCGTCGAACTCTCTACTATCGCTACGGGGTACTCCACGCAAAGCGGCACAAGCCGACCCATCTCCGCGAGATCAACTCCAGTGACGCTCAAAACCGTGGCCGACGCCAAGTTCGACTACAGCGTCGCCTTTGACCGTACGTATACCGAGTCGACCATGCCGTTCCCGGGCGACAAGGCAAATCACGTGTTTACGGTCACGAACACCGGCAACCTCACAATCACCGGCTTGGACTACCAGTTCAGCACCGGAAGGTGCACGTTCCCAGATGCGGTCGGTCCGTTCGCGACCGAGAACCTCCCCATCCCTCCGGGAGCAACAAAGACATTCAACCTCGCCCACACCATCACCCAGGATCAGATTGATTTCACACCGAATGACTGCGTTCTGACGCTGCGGGCAAACACCAGCGCAGGAGCTATCCCTACGCCGAGTGGCAAGCAAAGCGCGCTGCCTGTGCTCAAATTCCGGGCTGCAACCGTCACCCTCACGACAGATCCGATCACTCCAGATATGTTCCGAGTCGGCGCCGACATTACCTTCAGGTTCACTGTCACGCACACCGGCAACACGACCTATCAGGGTCTCGACCTCACCGGAGGCCCCGATGCTTTCTCAGGTGACGGAGCATTTACAGGTCCCGCCATCACGCAGTTCTATGACCTTCTTCCAGGAGGTTCCGGCTCAACCACGGCACACTACACACTCACTCCGGAAGACATTAAGCGCGGCTACCTCACGTACGCTCCAAGCGCGGCGATCGGCGCCCAGAAGATCGCTATCGAGCCGATCACCGTGCCGAGTACGCCCACACCGAAGCTCACGGTAGGTGTATCGGCGGATCGATCCAAGCTCACCCAAGCTGGCGAAACCGTGAAGCTGGCGTTCACCATCACCAACGAAGGCAACGTCACCATCCCTGACGCGCAGCTCGCCGACCTCACGTCGACCGGCACCGGCACGTTCAACGTTATTTCTGGTTCCCCTGCGCTTCTCGCCCCTGGCACGTCACAGACATTCAACGTTGAATACACCGCGTCTCAGGCCGACATTGACGCCCAAACTGTGTCGCTCTCGGCAACCTCCACCGGCACGCCCCCGAGCAACTGGAGGCTGCCCGCGGGGAACGTGAGCTCCGTTACTCTCGCGTCTGTCCAGACGCCGAGCCTTGACACGCAGCTCACCGCTGATACCGACGTGGTGACCCAGGCTGGACAGCAGATTGTTTACACGGCCACCGTTGAGAACACGGGAAATGTCACGCTCACGGATGTGTTCCCCGAGACCCAGGCGTTCTCAGGCGCGGGTACGCCCTCCGCGTTCGTCGGCCAGCCGGTCACGCTCGCACCGGGTGAATCAGCGTCGTGGGAATCCACCTATGCGGCCACAGCTGCAGACTTGGCGCTCTCGTCCATTGCCCACACCGCTGCGATGATCGGACTCGATCCGAATGGGGCTCAGGTGTCGGGTGATCCGCTAACACTGTCGCTCGACGTGCGCGCAGTCCCCGAGACCACGCCTGGCGATGGCGAGGATCCTGACGGAGAGACACCTGCCACCGACGACGGTTCGAACAGCGGCGGCACCGCGAACGGCACGAAGGCCGGCGGATCCGCCCTCGCACACACCGGCAGCAACGCATCGAACAGCCTCGGCTTCCTCGGCGCATTCGCCCTCGCAGCAGGCGCGCTCCTCCTCGTACGCGCGAACGCCCGCCGGGCACGCGCCGAGTAGTAATCGCGGCGGCCGCACCGGCCACACACGCAGAAGGGGAGCAGCTCAGTGAGTTGCTCCCCTTCTGCGTTACCGGGCGGGCGTCGAATCGCGAAGCCGAGCCGGAAGTATTACTGCGGGTCGAGACCGAGGTCGTCGAGGCCGATTGCGTAACGGTACTCGTAGCCTGCCTCTTCGATGCGTGCCTTTGCGGGCGCCTGACGGTCAACCACTACTGCAACGCCGGCGACGATTGCGCCAACCTTCTCGAGTGCCTCGATGGCTTTGAGGGGCGATCCGCCGGTCGTCGAAGTGTCTTCAACAACGATGACGCGCTTGCCATCAAGATCGGGACCCTCCACCTGGCGGCCGCGGCCGTGGTCCTTGGGCTCCTTGCGGACGACGAACGAGTCGTACACCTTGCCGCGTGCGACGCCTTGGTGCATGATCGCCGAAGCGATGGGGTCAGCGCCCATGGTGAGGCCGCCAACTGCGACAACGCCATCGACGTCGTCGATGAGGTCAAGCATGACCTGGCCAATGAGCGGAGCCGCGCGGTGATCAAGGCTCAGCTTGCGGAGGTCGATGTAGTACGTCGCCTTCTTGCCGCTGGTGAGCGTGAAGTCACCGTGGAATACGGCCTCGGTCGTAATAAGTTCAATGAGCTGATCGCGTGCGGTGGTCATACCGTCAATTCTACGTTGCGTTTTGCCGTAGAACATCGGGGCGCAAAATGACCGATGGCCAGGTCACTGAAGACCTGGCCATCGGTTACGCGCGAGGCGCCGGGAACGGGGCGCGGATCGCGACTACTTCGTGGGCGCTTCTGACTCGATTGCGCTGTCTGCGTCAGCATCTGCTGCCGCCTCAGCGTCGACATCGTTGTTGTCGAACGCGAGGCCCTTGCGGGGCGCGTTGTAGAGGTCCATGTCGATGATGCCCTCGCGCTTTGCGACGACAGCCGGGACGAGCGCCTGACCTGCGACGTTGAGCGCGGTGCGGCCCATGTCGATGATCGGATCAACTGCGAGCAGCAGGCCAACGCCCTCAAGGGGCAGACCGAGCGTCGACAGGGTCAGCGTGAGCATGACGGTCGCACCGGTGGTGCCTGCGGTTGCAGCCGAGCCGACAACCGAGACGAGCACGATGAGCAGGTACTGCACGATGGTGAGCTCAATACCGAAGAACTGAGCGATGAAGATCGCGGCCACGGCGGGGTAGACCGCTGCGCAACCGTCCATCTTGGTGGTCGCACCGAGGGGCACGGCGAACGATGCGTAACCGCGGGGTACACCGAGGTTGCGCTCGGTCACACGCTGGGTCAGGGGCAGGGTGCCGATCGACGAGCGGCTGACAAAGCCGAGCTGAACTGCGGGCCAGACGCCCGAGAAGTACTGCTTGATCGAGAGGCCGTTGGCCTTGACGATTGCCGGGTAGACCACAAACATCACGATGAGAAGCCCCAAGTACAGGACTGCAACGAACGAAGTGAGCGAGCCCATCTTGTCCCAGCCGTACTGTGCAACCGCGTTACCGATGAGGCCGAGGGTACCGATGGGAGCGATACGAATGATCCACCAGAGCACCTTCTGGATGATCGCAAGCGCAGACTCAGTGAAGCGGATGAAGGGCTCAGCCTGTGCGCCAATCTTCAGTGCGGCAATACCAACAGCAACAGAGATCACGATGATCTGGAGCACGTTGAAGCCGGGGCTTGCGGCGACCGCGCCTGCTTCAGCATCGAACGAAGCGTTGACCGAAAGGCCGAGGAAGTTCGAGGGCACGAGGCCGATCAGGAAGTTCCACCAGGTGCCGACCGCGTAGGGGTCGCCGGTCTCGAGACTCTGCGAAGCCGAAGCACCGGGCTTCAGGATGACGCTGAGAACGATACCGACGGTCACCGAGATGAGCGCGGTGATGGCGAACCAGAGCAGGGTCTGGCCTGCGAGACGTGCCGCGTTCTTCACCTTGCGAAGGCCGACGATGCTCGACACGATCGCGGTGAAGATGAGCGGAACAACCGCTGCCTTCAGCAGCGACACGTAGCTGCTGCCAATGACCGACAGGGTTGCCTGGAGGCCGTTAGGGTTGCCCTCAACGTCGGGCCCGAGCGAGCGAGCCAGGCCGCCGAGCGCGAGACCCACGACGAGTGCCGCCAGAATCTGCCAACCAAAGGAAGTGACCCACTTGGGCAGCTTCCGCTTCTTCACTGCTGCTGTATCTGCAGACATGTTTTCCTCTCAGTTCCGGCTCTGCGCTCACGCAAAACCCGGGCGGTGCCCGAGCTTGAACGTGCCTGCGTGAAGTCCGGAGTGACCGTACGCCGCGTGTTCCCGACTGGCTCCCCCGGAGCCGATCGCGCTGCCCGCGTGCAGTGCGCGCACTGGTGTGACGCAAACTGCCGGACTAACAAGAAAGACAATAGCACCTATTCGCGCAGCTTATTTCTAGCATTACAAATAGTTGCACTGACACTAAGCCTGAGACCTTCCGCATGCCCTGCCAAGCCTTTGCGCTCACTGAAGCCCGGCGCCGTCCCTCGACCTTGCACCCACGAGCAGAAATCGAGCGTCCGTCAGACACTTTCGGCGTTTTCCCTCAGACCGAAGACCCTTTTACATACGGAGCAAAAGCCCACGCGGGCACACGCTAGCCTCCACCTAGAAACCTGCCGTCGTTCAGACGAAATTCACCGAAAACCTCTTAACGACGGCAGATTTCCTGACGAGGATCAAGCCCAGACTCGGCGTTCAACCCTGGCACCAAGCCCACCCCAACCAAGCAACAGCCAAGCCACGGCCATGAGGCAACCATTCCCAGGCAAGGTTGGGCGCAAGCCCAACCGCGGCAGCACCTTCGAGAAGACCCGCCGCCAGCCAGGGGTAACCCTTCCCGCTGCCGCGGGCGAGCACTGCTCGCCCTTGCCCTGAGCCGTCGCCGCACTCAGAACCGGCCGCACGAAGGCTCACCCCACGCGGTCACAAATTTGTCGTAGATATGCGATCGGCCTTCAATATGCGAAATACGAGTGATTTCTGCATATTGAAGGCCGATTACATATGGACGGAGAGACTCAAACCACAAACCGGGTGGTGGCGCGAGCCCCTACTTCACACTCTCCAAGAAGTTCCGAGTGCGCTGGCGCTGCGGGTTCCCAAGCACTTCCTCCGGCGGGCCAGCTTCAACGACAACGCCACCGTCCATGAAGACGACCTGATCCGCCACATTGCGCGCGAACCCGATCTCGTGCGTGACGACGATCATCGTCATGCCGTCCCGTGCAAGCTCTCGCATGACATCGAGCACGTCACCGACGAGCTCTGGGTCGAGCGCCGAGGTCGGCTCATCAAACAGCATGAGCTTGGGCTCCATCGCGAGCGCACGGGCGATCGCCACGCGCTGCTGCTGGCCACCCGAAAGTTGTGCGGGATAGTGCTTCGCGAAGTCCGCGAGGCCAACACGATCGAGCAGTTCGAGCGCGCGAGCTTTCGATTCCGCACGGCTCTTTCCAGCGACGCCGACGGGCGCCTCCATGACGTTCTCCAGCGCGGTCATGTGCGGGAACAGATTGAACTTCTGGAACACCATGCCGATGTGGCGACGCTGCTTCGCGATCTGGCGCGGGGTCATTTCGTGGTTGCGTTCGCCAGCGCGACGGTATCCGATGAGGTCGTCATCGACGATGATGCGCCCGCCGTCGATGGTTTCGAGGTGGTTAATGCAGCGCAGCAGCGTCGACTTTCCCGAGCCCGACGGGCCAAGCAGCACGGTCACGGTGCCGGCCGGAACGGCGAGCGAGACATCACGCAGTACCTGGTGGGCACCGTAGCTCTTGCGAACGCGACGAATCTGCACGAGCGGATCGGCTGCCTGCGCGCCAGCTCCGGCACCGGCACCTGCGGCGTGGGTGGCAGTGGGGCGCGGATCCGCCACGAGGGTCTCCTGGCTGGTCATACTCCGACCACCTCCGTTACCTGGGTTGGGGGTGCGGGCTCTGGGCCCGGCTTGCGTGCGTTGAGTGCTGCCTTGATTCGCTGGAGCGGGGTAGGCGGCAGGTTACGGCTCGAGCCACGGCCGAAGTGTCGCTCGAGGTAGTACTGCGGGATCGAGAGCAGGCTCGTCATGAAGAGGTACCAAACACTCACAACGATGAGCAGTTCGACCTGCTTGAGGTTCGACGACGAGATGATCGACGCCTGAGTGTAGAGCTCGAGCACGGCGATTACCGAGAGCAGCGAGGTGCTCTTGAGCATCGAGATGAGCTCGTTGCCCATGGGCGGGATGATGACGCGCATCGCCTGTGGCAGCAGCACTCGGCGGAACGTATACAGCGGGGACATACCCAGCGAGTACGCGGATTCACGCTGACCTTCATCGACCGACATCATGCCGGCTCGCACAATCTCCGAGGAGTAGGCGGCCTGGTTCAGGGTGAGGGCGAGCAGACCTGCGATGAGGGGCGTGACAAGGGTGTTGGTGTCGATCGACCAGAACACGATGTCGGTGAGCGGGACTCCCAAACGGATCTGGTCGAACAGCAGCCCAAGGTAACCCCAGAGCACGATCTGCACGAGGACCGGAGTGCCACGGAATGCCCACACGTAGAACCACGCGACCGAGGTGAGCACGGGGTTCGACGAGAGTCGCATCGCTGCGATGACAATCGCAAGCAGGGTCGACACGATCATCGATACGACCGTGATGAAGATGGTGAGCCCAACACCCTGGAGGATGCGCGGATCGAACAGGAACTCGCCAACCGTTGCAAAGTCGAGGTTGGGGTTGGTCGCCACGACGTAAACGAACCAGGCGACCAGAGCGATGACGACGAGGGCACTGATCCAGCGCCAGGGCCGGCGGAGTGGGACGGCTTCGACGTCATCCTCGGTCGAGAGCGGCGCCATCGCTTCGATGGGGCGCTCAGTCAGCGTTGCGCTCATTCGGCGTCCTTACCCTGGTTGATCTCAGCCGAGTCAACGGCGTATGCGCCGATGCTGTTTCGGTCGAGGACTTCCTGGTAGGTGCCCTCGTCGATGAGCGCCTGGAGTGCCTGCTTAATCGCTTCGACGAGCTCGGTCTCGCTGTTCAGCATGCCGATTCCGCTGTAGACGGGGTTGAAGCCGGCGGGGTTCTCTGGGTCGCGCACGATCTCGAACGCTTTGCCGTCGTCGGTCGTCGCGACAACGTACTCTGCAACAACCGCGTCTGCGGTGTATGCCTGGCTCTTGCCAGCGCGCAGTGCGGTCTGTGCGTCGAGGTCGTTGGGCAGCTCCATGACGTTGATGCCACAGTCCATCGCGCGCAGCAGGTCGCCCTGAATGGTCGCCTTCTGTACCGAGACGGTCTTGCCGCAGAGGTCCTTAACGCCCTTGATGCCGTCAGGGTTGCCCGCCTTCACCGCAACAGCAAAGCCGCCGTAGCTGTAATCGACGAACGACAGCACCTTCTGGCGTTCAGCGGTGTCGTTCATGCCGCTCATAATGAGGTCGTTTTTGCCTGCCTGCAGCGACGGAATCACCGAGTCGAATGCCTGCTTGTTCAGGCTCACGTCAACGCCGAGCTTCTGCCCGAGCAGACGACCCAGCTCAGGGTCGAAGCCGATGGCGCGGTTGTTCTCGTCGTACATTGCCATTGGCGGGAACGGGATGTCGACCGCAATGTTGATCACACCCTTGTCAACGATGCGTTCGGGGAGCAGTGCGGTGAGGTCCTTGTCGACGGTCGTCGAGATCTCATCGCCGACCGGCAGGTCACTGCCGCCCGTGCTGCCGCCAGCAGAGTCGGCGGATCCGCCACCCGAGCAACCGGTGAGTGCAAGCGCGAGCGCAGCCGAGGCCGCAAGCAAGGTTGAGGTGAGGGTCTTCTTCTGAATCTTCATGGGGTGTTCCTTACGTCGTTGTAGGGGAAGCTGTGAGTTGTGTTGCGGCCCCGCCGCTGGGTTGAACCGCTGGGACTCCGCTGGACTCGTCGTAGATATGTAATCGGCCATCAATATGCCCAAAATGTCGCCAAACAACATATTGACGGCCGATTACATATGTACGAGAAGCCGGCGTGAAGCCGAAGCCCGAGGCGAGCAGCTAGCTGGCCGCCCCGCTAGTCGATGGCCGGGGCGTGGAGCGCGAGCAGGTCGGCGTAGGTTTCGCGGCGGGCAACCAGGCGGGCCTTGCCGTCGCGCACGAAGACGATCGCGGGGCGAAGCGCACCGTTGTAGTTGTTCGTCATCGTGTACGAGTAAGCACCCGTCGTCGCCATTGCGACGAGGTCGCCAATGTGTGGTGCGGGCATGGGAGCGCCGTCGATGAGCAGGTCTCCCGACTCACACTGGCGACCGACGAGCTGTACCGTGTCGGTCCACGGCTCGCTGAGGCGGTTCGCGAGCACTGCCTCGTAGCGCTGCAGCGTGAGTGCGACGTCGAGCTGATCCGCCATTCCACCATCAATCGCGACGAACACATCACCGGTGCGCTTGACGCTCACCACACGGTACAGCGTGACACCGGCGCGTGCGACAACGGAGCGACCTGGCTCGATCATGATCCGCGCCCCTGCAGGAAGGTGTTCGCGCGCCGCAGCAACAATCGCGTCGAGGTATGCGCCAACTTCTGGGGCGGTTTCATCGTAGGTGTATTTGACGCCGAGTCCGCCGCCAACGTCGTAGGTCTCGAAATCACCGACGGTCGAGATGTTCTCAACGGCCTGCGCGAACTGGCGGGTGTTGAGAATCTGCGAGCCAATGTGCAGGTGGACGCCCTCGAAGTTCATGAGCGGGTGCGACTGCATGCGCGCGATGGCGACCTTGGCCTGATCCATGGGAAGCCCGAACTTCGAGCGGTCGCCGCCCGTTGCCTGCGATGCGTGGGTCTCAGCTTCGACGCCGGGAATCACGCGCAGCAGGAGCGACTGGGGGCGCTCAAGCAAACGCTCGAGACGGTCGAGCTCGTCGTTGTTGTCAACGATGATGGTGCCGATGCCAGCGTCGAGGGCCATCTTGAGTTCGGCGTCGGTCTTCGCGTTGCCGTGGAAGTGAAGGAGCTGCGGATCAACGCCTGCGGCGAGCGCAAGCTGCAGTTCGCCGCCGCCCGCGATGTCAATTGCGAGGCCTTCCTCTGCCGCGAGCTTGTACATCGCCACGATGGGCAGCGACTTCGAGGCAAACAGCACCTGCGAGTTGGGCCAGCGCTCAGCGAGGCCGTCCGAGAAGCGGCGTGCCTGGCGACGGAGGCCTTCCTCGTCGATGATGTGCAGCGGAGTGCCGAACTCTTCGGCGAGCGCGGTAACCGAGACGCCACCGATTTCAAGGGCGCCGTCTGCCGAGCATGAGGATTCTTCAGGGAAGATGCTCCAGAGCTCTTCAACTCGTGTGCCGTCGAATGCTGGCTGGTTGCGTTCGGTCATCGGTGCTCCTTCGCGCCTGGTGTGGTTGTGCGTCCCTCAGCCTACGCAGGCTTTTTCGCTCACACGTTGGAGAAATCGGTTAGATTTATTTCATGAACACAGGGGTTCCTCCATTCAGTTCGCTGTCTCATGCGAACGAAGCGTTCAACGCACCCAAAGCGCCCGAGGCGTACGGTGAGGCGGGGCCTGACACCCCCTCGCTCCTGCTCAGTGAGCTCATCGAGCACCTCGGCAGGCACACCGTCACCCCACTCGGCCGCGTGGATCCGACCGGCCGTGTGCTCGGCACCGAGTTCTATGACGCGCTCGACGAGCTCACTGATGCCCCCGGTGGGCTCCTCATCGTCCCCTCCGGCGCGCACTTCGACGCTGCACATCTTGCGGAGCTCGCGTCCGCCATCGCCGATCTCGACTACTGCGCGATCGCAATGAAGTGCCTCGATGAGCACGAACCGGTCCTCGCAGCGATCGCCGAGACCGCTGGCATCCCGATCCTGCGGGTTGCCCCACGTGTGAGCTGGGGACTGTTCGAAGCGCTCGTCGGCCGGCTGCTCGGCGAACAGCGCCGCAGTGAGGACGCCCACTTTGATCGCGGCGCAGAACCGCTCTTCGCGCTCGCAAATTCCCTCGCTGGTTTGTTCGGCGGATCGGTCGCCATCGAAGACCTCGGCCGCCGCATCATCGCGTACTCCTCCGTGCCAGGGCAGGCCATCGACTCGCTCCGTACGCGCGGCATTCTCGCCCGCCGCGTCCCTGCGTCACCGTTCAACGAGGATCAGTATCGGACGGTCATTCGTTCCGAGGAGCCGATCAAGTACCCGCAGCTCGATGACGAGCTCCCCCGCGTCGCCTATGCGATCCGCGCCGGTGCACTGCCCCTCGGGACAATCTGGGCGATCTATGACTCTGAGGTTGATCACCTCACGCCCGAACAGGTGGAGCGCGTGAAGAGTGCCGGCGCAATTGCGGCGGCCCACATGCTCGACGATATTCGCGTGCGGGAGGCGGGTCAGATTCCGCGCGAGGAACGGTTCCGCACCCTTCTCTCAGGCACAGACGTGACCGGCACGGAGTTCACTGAGCTCGGTATCCCCGATGAGCGGGGCGCCCAGCTGCTCGCGTTTTCCCTTGGCGAGAACGATCACCCCGCGACCCTCGCCCAGCTGCGCTCATCGCTGCAGCGTCAGCTCTCTCTGCTGCACCCGGAGTCGGTCGCCGTTGCCCGCCGCGGGCGCGTCTACGCCATCATCGCCGACGCCCCATACGAGCAGGTGCGGCGGCTCGTCGATCCGCTGGTGCCGATGTTCGATCGCCTCATTGGGCCGGGCATCACGATCGCGCTTCCTGGGCGCGCGCAGCGCCCGAACGAGATTGCGCGCCTGCGCGAGCAGGCGGACGTGCTGTTCGAGACCGCGGCTCGGCTCGGTGGTGGCGCGCGGGCCGGGGGCCAGCCCTCACGGGGCGCGGATCGCATCCTCACCGTCTCCCAGCTGCGCCCACAGCTTGTCCTCGACCGCGTGGCTGGACTCATGGCGCAGGAGTCGGCGACGCTGGTCGATCCGCGCCTGTCATCGCTCGCCGCGGAGCACCCGCAGCTCGCCGAGGCCGTTCTCCACTGGTGCCAGGCGTTCGGCAACATCACCCGCGCTGCCCGCGAACTCGGGGTGCACGAGAACACCGTGCGCCACCGCCTGCGTCGCGCAGAAGAGATCGCGGAACTTCCCCTTGGCGACCCCGACATGCTCCTCGTGACGTGGCTGCAACTGCGGGCGCTGCCCTAGCTGCAGCCACAGCACCCGCCCATCCCCACCAACTGCCAGAACTTTGCCGTAGATATGCGATCCGCCGTCAAAATGCTGTTTCGGCCGCTATTTTGCATATCTACGGCCGATTACATATCTGCGGCAACTGGCGGGAGCACACACAGCTCCCCGGGCTACTCTTGCCACATGCCGGAAGCACAGCCACAGCCCCCGCTCGACGCCCTCATCGCTCTCGCACAGCAGCAGGCTGCGCGCGGCCCACTCGTCGCACTGACGGGTGCGGGCATCAGCACAGATTCTGGGATCCCGGACTACCGCGGCGCCGGCACCCCACCCCGCACGCCCATGAGCATCTCGCAGTTCATGACCGACGAAATATATCGCCGACGCTTCTGGGCTGGCGCCCGCGTGAACGCAGCGCGCCTCGACCGGCTCGAACCGAACCCGGGCCACATCGCCCTCGCCGAGCTCGAGGCGAGAGGCAAGGCCACGGGCGTCATCACCCAAAACGTCGACAACCTGCACCGCCAGGCCGGCTCACAGCAGGTCGCTGAGCTCCACGGGAACGGCGGCGTCATCCGCTGCATCGACTGCGGCGAGCGCTGGACACGCACCGAGATTCTGTCCCGCTTCGACCGCGCGAACCCCGGCTACGCCGCTCGTCACCGTCTTGCCGGAACCGAGATCGCGCCCGACGGTGACGCCCTCGTTGAGGATTTCGCCGACGTCACCGTTCCGGTCTGCCCGATCTGCCAGGGCACGCTGCGCCCCGACGTCGTCTACTTCGGCGAGACCGTGCCAACGGCCGTCTTCGACCACGCACTCGAACTCCTCACGAGCGCGAGCCTCGTCATCGTTGCGGGCACCTCGCTCGCAGTGAACACGGGCATGCGCCTCGTGCACCGCGCGGAGCGCCTCGGCATCCCGCTCGCAGTTATCAACCGCGGCAAGACCGCTATCGATGACCGGTCATCGGTGCGGGCGCGGATCGACTCCGGCACCTCCGAGGCCCTCACCGCCCTCGCTGCAGCGCTCTAACCCTCAGCCCAACCAAAACTCTTCACCCACAGTCAGAGATCGAGCTTCGGTAAGACGAAATTGGGAGAAAACGTCTGACCGAAGCTCGATCTCTGACGCACCAGAAATGGGGCGCGAAACGGTGGAGCTAGTCGAGCACCGGGGCGACGCGCAGTGCCTCCCCGCCAGCCTCGAACGCCGTCGCGTACGTGAGCAACGCTGGATCGTCGTAGGCCGCACCAGCGAAGGTGAGTCCGACGGGCATCTTGATGTCGGCCATGAGCCCCATCGCGACCGTCACCGTAGGCAAGCCGAGGTGACGCAGCGCGTAGTTGCCGTGCGAGAAGAAGACGCCGTTCGACCAGGCACGATCCGCCGCCCGCTCGTCAGTATCGGAATTCGCAGCCCCGACATCGGCATTCGCAGGGAACACGATCGCGTCGTAGCCGTTGTCTCGCAGCCACGACTCCACGAGCTCTTCGCGCAGGGCGATGATCGCGCGCAGACCGCGAGCAAATTCGGGGTGGGTGCGCGGATCAGCGAGGCCGGCACGGGCGCTCTCCACAATCCCGCGGAACCGGTCGTTGTGGTCTCCCACCCGCTCATACCGATCGGGGAGTTGTCCCTCGGGGGTGGGGTAGATCCGCGCCGAATCTACGACACCGAGGTTCGGGATCGATGGGTCGCCGTTCGCGCGCAGGAAGTCGTCCCAGCCGAACGCGAGGAAGTGGTTGAACTCGATCGCCGACCAGTCAGCGGGCAGGTCACCGAGGCTGCCAAGGAACTTGGCGCCGGGGCGATCACCCTCGTATTGCGTGATGAGTGGGAAGTCGCTCTCGACGACCTCGGCGCCGAGCGCCTCCAGGCGGGCGCGAGCCGACTCCCACAGGCGCAGCACCGAGGGGCGCACATCGACGGGGTAGGCGGGATCAGTGCCGAGATACATGCGCGGGACGGCGAAGCGCTTGCCGCGCAGCGGGGCGTTCGCAGCCGCACCAATGCCCGCCCCGGGACCAGTTTCCGCCGCGAGCGCGACGTACGATTCCGGTCGGTGCGCACTCGGCAACGGCAGCTCGACGACCGACTGGTTGCGCCAGAAATCACCGCGGGTGACGGGGTCGTCCTGCACGAGCACGTCGAGCAGGCGCAGCATGTCGGGCATCGATCGCGTGTGCGGGACGACGACATCGCGGGCGGGGAAGAGCGGCCAGTTGCCGCGGATCGACAGCACGCCCCACGACGGCGTATACGCACAGAGCGCGTTATTCGAGGCGGGGCTACGACCCGACGAGACGGTCTCTTCTCCCATGCCGAACATGGCGAAGTTGGCTGCGGTCGCGACGCCGGAGCCGTTTGACGACCCCGACGCGTATGCCGCGGCGAGGAAGTTCCGGTTGTACGGACTCTCGGCGCGGCCGTAGAGCCCGCGCTGCATGCCGCCATCTGCCATCGGGGGCATATTGGTCTTGCCGATGAGGATCGCGCCTGCGTCGCGCAGACGTTCAACGCTGAAGGCATCCCACTGGGCGATCAGCCCGCCGAATGCAGGGGAACCTGCCGCGACCGTGAGGCCCGCAACCATGTACGAGTCCTTCACCGTGTACGGAATGCCTTCGAGCGCACGCTGCGTTCCGGCCGCCCAGCGGCGATCTGCCTCGGCGGCTTCCTCAAGCACGCGCTCGTTCGCGACCACAATCGCGTTCAGGCCGTCGGGTCCGGTGTCGTGCTGCTCGATGCGATCGAGATACTGTTGCGTGAGTTCCACGCAGGTGATCTTGCCGACCGCGATGGCCGCGAGCGTATCGGCGATGCTCGCCTCAAACGCGTCAAAAATTTCAAAGGGTGCGGTAGGCGCGACTGCAATGTCGGGGCTGGCCATGTGTCTTCACTTTCATCTTGCGGGTGCGCATGTGTGGCGCACTGGCGGATCGTGTCAGCTTGGAACGATCCGCGCCCACCGAGCAGCAATGCCCGGCAGATTCAGTCTGGCAGGCGAGATGCCCCGTTTCCATGATCGTTTGGCGCCGTACTGGGCATTTTCCCTGTGCAAATGCACTTAGGATGAGGGTATGGCTCTGTCCTCCAAAGCGCCCAATGACGTGAGCGCCACTGCAACACCCCCGTCGACCGCTGGTGCGATCGTTTCGACATCCGCGACTGGCACCGCTGCCACGCTTGCCGCGCCTGCCGCTTCCGTTTCCTTCAGCGTCGAACCAGGCTGGCTCGAGCTCCTCGACCGTTTGGACGCCGAGTCGCTGACTGAGATCTTCCTCTCGCGCATCACGGAGATCGACGGCTACCAAGCACCGCCGTTGCCGCGGTCTGAGGTCCGCCGCACGGCCGTGCTGTCGTTCATCGCGATCCTCGACGGTCTGCGATCCGGTCAGCTCGACGATGCCGTCGCGATCGCGACCGACGTCGGCGTCTCGCGCGCTCGCGCAGGGGTCTCGCTCAGCTCGCTCCTCGAGGCCGTGCGACTCGACTTTGCCGTGCTCTGGGACGCCCTCACCGCGGTCGCTGAGGTCGAAGATGCCCAGGTCATCGTGCGGCACACGAGCATGATGCTCCGCATTGTCGACGGGTACGTCACCCAAACGCAGAATGCGTATATTGCTGAGGCGCAGCGGATCCGCGAAGAATCTGCCTCCCTCCGCCGCGAGCTGCTGGAGTCGCTGTTCAGCGCGCTGCACACGTCCCCGGAACAGCTCAACCTCCTTGCACGCGAGCTGCAGGTCGAGGTCGCCACTCCCCTGCTCGTTGCCGCCGCCATCGGCAACGACGCGGTCGCGTTGCACGTGGAACTTGCCGAACTCGAACGCCGCGGCTGCGTGGTCCACACCCACTACCTCGACGGCGCAGTCATCGCGTTCCTCCCAGCCGTCACCAAGTCACGCACGCACGACACCATGTGTTTCGCGCGTCTCTCAGAGCTGCGCATCGGGCTCACGACCGCGGGTGACGGTCTTGCTGGCCTGCTCGCAGGGGCGCGAATCGCCCGTGACCTGGCACTCGCCCTCAAGCCGGATGAGCTCAAGGCCATGACCTGGGATCGTGGCTGGGCCCGCCTTGCAGCGCACGAACTCGCTGCGTCAGGCAAGCCACTCATGGCCGACATCGATGCCGCACTCGCGGAGTGCAGCCCTGCGCGGCGTGAGCGACTCCTCGAATCGGTGCTCAGCTACCTGCGGACCGGCAGCATCGCAGACTCCTCGGCCGAGCTCTTCTGCCACCGCAATACGCTGTCGAAAAACTTGCAGCAGTTCAGGGAGATCACGGGCATCGACCCGACGATTCCTAATGAGGCCGCGCGCCTCGTTGTCGGCTGGGCGTAAGCCCCCCACCCGCGGCCGGCCTCACCGCGCCCACTCTTTTCCCGAAGATATGTAATCGGCCGTAAATATGCGATTTGGAGCCAGTTTTCGCATATTGACGGCCGATTCCATTTCTACGGCAGCTGTCCACACGCCTCCCTGGCAGCCACCCCAGCAGCCTCAGTGAGGCAGCAAGCCACAGGTAAGGTTGGCCGTAGGCCCAACCGCGGCAGCCCCTTACGAGAGCCTCTCCCTGAGCAAAGCGCACCCAGTTGGTCTGCCGCGGGCGAGCTGCACCCGCCCTTGCCCGGGGCCAATTAGCTCAAGGTGATTCGAGCTCGGCTTGCTTGCCGGTGCCCCAGATACTTGAGATAAACAGCGAGATCACGACGGCCACGCACACGATTGGCGCCAGGCGGATCATCAGGTTAAGCACCAACCACCCAACGAGCAGCAGGTTTCCCCCGGACGCGGGCTGCGCGAGCAACAGGCTCAGGCTCGCTGCCAGCACCACCCCGACAAGCAGCACAAGTAGGTCGGCCACGAAGTAACCACCGCGGGAGACAAACCTCTTCGCCGCAATGGCCCGGCTCACGAAGGCGATGGCCGCGATCACGATGATGCCCGCGATCGGCCCGATGCCAAGCAGGTCGTGCGGCTGCAGCACCCCAATGTTGAACTCGTCACCAGAGCCGCGGCCAAGGTTGAGATTCACCAGCCACAGCATGGTGCCGAGCAGCAGCCAGGAGATCGCCGAAGTTATCGCTTCGCGCTTCCAATTTCTATCCCGCATGGTGGCTCCCTGTTCAGCTTCGTTGCTTCACCGCGTCGCGCCTCGACGCGCTTCCATCCAGGGTATGCAAAAAGACCTTCGGTCAGACGCCTTCCGAAGAAAGCGTCTGACCGAAGGTCAAATCCACTACCGAGGCGGCCGAAGAGGCGTCGGCGGTAGGGGCTGCGGGAACAGCAGCGACTTAGTAGCCAACGCCGCTCGGCGACGGGGTTGCCGAGTCGATGACGAGGTGCAGCAGCGCGGGGCCGTCGAAGTCGAGAACCGACGCGACGCCCTCTGCGATGCCGTCTGCCGAATCGAGACGCACGCCACGACCGCCGAACGATTCGATCCACGAAACAAAGTCAGGGTTGACCATGTCGGTGCCCGAGGGGCGACCGGGGTACTGACGCTGCTGGTGCTCGACGATGGTCGCGAACTTACCGTTGTCGACCACGACGAAGAGTGCGCGTGCACCCTGTGCGACGAGGGTTGCGACCTCCTGGCCGTTCATGAGGAAGTCACCATCGCCGCAGATCGCGACTGCGTGACGATCAGGGAAGACGAGCGCCGCTGCGACTGCTGCGGGAGCTGCCATGCCCATTGCGCCGTTTCGCGAACCCACCATGCTGTTGGGCACGTTGTGGGTGAGCTGGCGGTGGCCCCAGATGGTCGCGTTGCCTGCGCCGTAGGTGAGTACGCGATCCTCGCTGAGCTGGCGCTCAAGCTCATCAAAGACGAGCTCGAGGTCGACACCCTCAGTGACGAGCGAGTGCTCAGTGACTGCGGTGAAGTGGTCCTGGCTTGCGCGCAGCGCAACGATCCGCGCCCCGTCACGGTTTCCCGCAACGTCAGCGAGCGAACCGAGTGCCGCAGCGAAGTTCGCGGGGGTCGACGCGATGAACTGGTCGACGCGGCCTGCGTGCTGCAGCAGCTCAGCGTCGGTGCCGACGATGACGGTCTCGGTGTCGAGGCCGACGGTGTAGCCCTCGCTCATGACGTCGCTGCGGACAGTGCCGACTGCGACGAACAGATCCGATTCACGGAGCGCATCAACGATGCTGTCCCGGCGGCCGTAGCCAACCCAGCCGATGTACCCGGGGTGGTTGTTCGGGACGGCGTCATAGTTGCGCCAGTCACCGGCCACCGGAATGTGGTTCTCGAGCGCCCAGTCGACGAGCTCGCGACCGGTCTCGCCGAAGAAGTCGTCGCCGCCTGCGAGCAGGAAGGGACGCTCTGCCTTGAGCAGGCGCTCGCGCAGCTCAGCGAGGTCCGATGCGCTCGGTGCGGGCTGAGCGATTGCGCGCGGCGGAACCGCGGTCTTCTCGGTCATCTCGCGGAGGAGATCCTCGGGCAGACCAACCACCACGGGGCCGGGGCGACCCGAGCGTGCCGTGTGGAATGCCTGCGCGACGATTTCAGCAGCCTGGTCTGCGGTCTCGATGGTGAAGACGCGCTTCACGGTCGAACCGAACCAGCTGTCGATGCTGAATTCCTGGAACGATTCACGACGGCGATCTGCAAACGGCACGAGACCGATGAAGCAGACGAGCGGGGTCGAATCCTGGTACGCACAGTGTGCAGCAATGTAGAAGTTTGCTGCACCGGGACCACGAGTCACCATTGCGACGCCGGGACGGCCGGTGAGACGACCCTCTGCAAGCGCCATGAAGCCTGCGCCGCCTTCCTGGCGGCATACAACGTTCGTGATGTTCGAATCATAGAGACCGTCGAGCACGTCGAGGTAGCTCTCGCCGGGCACGCTGTAGACGCGGGTAACGCCCTCAGCCGCGAGTTGATCGACGATGAGATGTCCTGCCGAGCGCATACAAATTCCTCCTTGAATAAACACTTCGAACGTAGAGTTCTCATTAATATTCGCAACTTGTGGGGCTCACAACCACGACGAATCGCGCATGATTCAGACGCTGCCCGTGTGCATATGCACATTTGGGTGCGGAACGCTGATGCGTACCCAACCCGCGTCCACAGTCGCTACAGCGTCCGACCGGGCCGATCGCTGATTTCAGACCACGCGAGCACCGCGGTTGCGGCCTCGACCGGTACCGTGACGTCGATGCCAGTGAGCTCAGTGAACTTGTTCAACCGTTTGAGCACGGTGTTGCGATGGTAGAAGAGGGCTGCTGCTGTCTGCTGCACGCTGCCGGTTTCGAGGAACGCGATGACCGTCTCCTGCAGTCGCTCCCGCTCTGCGTCTGGTGAGTCGCGAAGCGCGTTTGCGAGTCGTCCTTCGAGATCGATGCCCTGGGTGAGTAGCGCACGGCGGGCAAGCTGCGGGAAGCCCTCCGACAGATCGATCGTGCGCCGCACGTCAGGGTCAACCGTTTCGAGCAGTGTCGTCAGCATCGTGACCGTGCGTGGCAGGCAAGCGAGTCCATCTACGCGGTTCGCGCGGGCACATCGTAGCCCGACGAGCGCCTGCTCAATCTGCGGCGGTGTCTCATCGCTCGGCCAGAACGCGACAACGCTGCCAAGCGACCGGTAGAAGTAGAAGCGCGACCGGCGAAGCGACGAGGCGAGCTCAAACAGCGCACTGCGGGTCTCTTCTTGATCCGCAACCAAGACGGTAAAGGCGGCAGCACCGTTGCAATCAAGCTCGCTCGCAACCCACGCCACAGACGCCGCGCTCGGCGAACGGAACGAGAGCAACCGCCCAATCGCAACCTGTCGATGATTCAGGCGATCCTGCGCAAGACGCAGTTCTTCCTGCCGGTAGTGCGTCATCGTGGAGTTCGAGAATACCTCTACCGCACGCCAGATCGGCTCGACCTGCTGCGCAAGCATGAGCACGGTGTCGGCGCCACCAGCACTATCGGAGGCGTCAACCTCGCTCGCGAGTTCGAGCAGCCGAGACCAGATCACGTTGAAGTCTGACTGCATCGCCATCGTCAGCGAATCAGCAGGAACCTGCTGCTGTGCACGGCGACGACCGAGCGTCTCGGCGAGTTCTAAGAGCGCGGCAGGCGTCTCACCCGTGCGGATGCTCTCAATCAGCAGGCCAAGTGACTCAGTTGCCATGGCATGCAGATCCTCACGCCCCACCAGCGCCCCGGGCTCGTACCCCGAAGCGAGACGCACTTGCGACAGATAGGTTTCGGTGAGCAGGGGCAGATCCGCTTCCAAGCGGTCCAGCAGCGCACCCCAAGATTCACGCTGGTGTGGCGCTGTTGCTGCACTGGAATCGCTCATACCCAGCACACTATCGGGCACACTGCCCACAAACGAAACGAGCCCGGGCCGCACGCAGTGCAGGCCCGGGCTCGTCGATCCGCCAATTAGTTCACGAGGGTGTGCGGCTTCTGGCCCGAAAGCACCAGGGTCACGTTCTCTGCGGGAATCTCTGCGTACTCGCGGAGAGTGACTTCACTGCGGAACGCAACGTGCGGGGTCACCTGCACAAGCGGGTGAGCCACAACGGGATTGTCAGCTGCTGGCGGTTCGACGTCGAGCACGTCAAGGAACGCTCCGCGCAGCTGACCCGAATCGAGGCCAGCAAGCAGTGCAGCGTCGTCGATGAGCTCGCCGCGAGCAACATTCACGACGTACGCGCCGCGGGGCAGCTTCGCGATGTTCTCAGCGTTCAAGAAACCGTGGGTTTCGTCGGTCAGCAGCGCGTGCAGGCTCAGTACGTTCGACGCCGCGAGCAGCTCGTCGACCGAGTCAACGCGGGTGACACCGGACTCCCAAGCGTCAGCAGGGACGAAGGGGTCAAACGCGACGACATTCTTGAAGAACGGCAGCGCACGGCGAGCCACCTCGCGCGAGATGCGGCCGAGGCTGAAGAGACCAAGAGTCTGCTCCGAGAGGCGGGTCGGCAGCGGCAGCACCGAGTAGTCCCACTCGCCACCCTTGACCTGCGCGACCGCGGGAGCGACCTCACGCAGCATGCCGAGCATGCCAGCGAGTGCGTGGGTGGCGACCTCTTCGCTCGCAGCGCTGAGCATGTTGCAGACGTCGATGCCGAGCTCGCGCGCCACCGCGGTGTCGATCTTGTTGTAGCCAACTGCCATCGTCGCAATGACCTTCAGGTTCGGCATCGCACGCAGGGTGTCAGCCGAAAGCTCAATGAAGCTCGCGATGATGCCGTCTGCATCCGCGGCCTCTGCAAGAAGCTTCTCAACGCTCGTGCTATTCAGCAGCACCGCCTCGTGGCCTGCGCGCTCGAGCACCTCCACTGCGGGGGTCGGGTCAAGATTTGCCCAGTCGGTAATTGCGATCTTCGCCATTGGGATGCCTTCCGTATCGGGGACGGGCGTGCGTACGCCCGCAGTAAGTACAGGGAGTGGGCGCGGATCAAGGCAGCAATGCCGATCCGCACAGTCCGAGCTTCCCACAGCGTTTCACACCAGCCGGTGTGCGTGTGCACACCGAACTGGCAGATGCTGGCGGCAAATGATGCCTGCATGCAACGCCAAGACAAGACAGTATCGATGAGGAGCACGCTGCTACGCGTGCAACAGGGGCTCACTGCCACCAGTCGCTCAGCAGAGACGCTTGAGTGGGCCGGCGAAAGCCCTCCCTGTTCAATCAAAGGAGACTGACTCGACATGAGCTCAACTGCACAGTCCACCGCGGCGGAGAATAATTCGCACGCAGATCGTGAAACAGCCACGATCAACGTCATCAGCGAGCGTGACGCAAAGCGCGCTTCCATTGGTGCCCTCATCGGTAACGTCCTTGAGTGGTACGACTACTTCCTCTTCAACACCGCTGCGGCGCTGGTCTTCAATGTCCAGTTCTTCGTGAGTGACAACGCGGCAACCGCAGCAATGGCATCGTTCGCGACGCTCGCTGTCGGCTTCGTGGTGCGCCCGCTCGGTGGCCTCTTCTTCGGCGCGCTCGGTGACCGCATTGGCCGCAAGTCGGTTCTGATGATCACCGTTACCGGTATCGGTGTTGCCACCGGCCTCATCGGTATCCTGCCGACCTACGTCTCAATCGGCATCTGGGCACCGATCTTCCTCATCGTTCTCCGTATGGCACAGGGTGCCTTCATCGGCGGCGAGTGGTCGGGCGCAATGACCCTCGCGGTCGAGAACGCTCCGCTCCACATGCGTGCACGCATGGCAGCACTCCCCCAGCTGGGTTCGCCCATCGCAACGCTCCTCTCGTCGGGTGGCTTCTTCCTCCTCGCACTGTTCCTCAGCCAGGACAGCTTCGACTCGTGGGGCTGGCGTATTCCGTTCCTCCTCGCAATTCCGCTCCTCGTTCTCGCGATCTACATCCGTAAGCAGATGCACGAGTCACCGGTGTTCAAGGACCTCGAGAAGTCGGGCGACCGCGAGAAGACCCCGCTCAAGACCGTCTTCGTCAAGGGTTGGAAGCACCTCCTCGTCGCAATCGCAGCAGCGCTGCTTGGTACCGCTGGTTTCTACATCATCACCACCTTCGTCATGAACTACGGCACCCGCGTCCTCGGCATCGAGCGCAACGTCATCCTCATGGCAACCCTCATCGGCGCGGTCTTCCAGCTCGGTGCGGTGATCCACGCTGGCCAGCTTGGCCAGAAGTTCGGTGCGACCAAGGTCATCGTGTGGTCGGGTGTTCTCACCATCGTCGCAGCGTTCCCCTGCTTCATGCTCATTGAGACCACCAACCCGGTCCTCGTGACCATCGGTGTGATCATCGGCGTCTCGCTGCTCACCTACTCGTTCGCAGCGGTCGGCCCGGTCATCACTGGCCTCTTCCCCAGCACGATCCGCCTCTCGGGTGTTTCGGTTGGCTTCAACGGCGCAAACCTCATCTCGGGCTTCACCCCCCTCGTGGCAACCGCGCTCGTGACCGCAACCAACGATGCTTGGTGGCCCGCTGCGTTGCTGCTCGTGCTCTTCGCAGTACTCAGCGTGATCGGTGGCCTCCTGGCTCCGAAGTTCAGCCAGCAGTACGAAGGCTACAAGCACTAAACACCCCTGACTCCGCTGGGCGCCGATCCCACACGGCGCCCAGCGGCTCACTCCCCACAAGACTTCTCAAGGAGCCCCGCATGAAGCTCGACATGCTCATCACCGCAGAGACCATCCTCACGATGGATGTGTCTCGTCCCACTGCCACCGCCGTTGGCGTCATCGGCGACCGTATCGTCGGTTTCGATGACGAAGTACGTGGCCTGGACGCGGATCGAGTGCTCGATTTCGGAGCAGCATGCGTGACTCCCGGACTCATTGACGCCCACTGCCATACGTCGTGGTGGGGTCTCGGTCTCACCGCGGTCGACCTGAGCGTGCTCCGCGGTCTCGACAACCTCTATGCCGCCGTCGCAGCTGAGGTCGCTCGTCTCGACGCCACCGGCGACAAGTCGGCTTGGGTGCACGGCACCGGCTTCAACCAGGCGCACCACGATGGCCTGTTCCCCGACATTGCGCGACTCGATGAGATCACCGGCGACCGCGCACTGTACCTCCGTCACACTTCTGGCCACGCGGCAATCACCAACTCGGCGACGCTTCGCCTGGTTGGCGCGTTTGACGAGGGCTTCGAGAACCCTGTCGGCGGCGCTGTGGTGCGCGATGGTGACGGCTACCCGACCGGACTCATCGAGGAGTCGGCTCAGGGCCTCGTCCAGAGCCTGCTGCTCCCCTACGCTTCAGACCGTCTCGTCGAGGCGCTCGAAGCCGCAACATCGCGCTACGCCGCTGAGGGCATCACGAGCTTCACCGAGGCTGGCATCGGTGGTGGCTGGATCGGCCATAGCCCCGCAGAGGTTGCCGCGTACCAGTCGGCAGCCGAACAGGGCCGCCTCCACGCTCGCGCTCAGCTCATGCCAACGCTTGACGCCCTGCACCCAATCTCGGCAAACGTTGCCGATTTCAAGGGCGAGGGCAACGGCACCGGTATTGACCTCGGCATTCGATACGGCTTTGGCGACGACAACGTGCGCTTCGGCCACGTCAAGGTCTTCATGGACGGCTCGCTGCTCGGCGCAACCGCCGCGGTGACCGAAGACTTCTGCGGCCACCACAACCACGGCAACCGCGGCTACCTCCTCAACGACCCCAAGGTGTACCGCCAGCAGGTCATGGGCGCATACCGCGCAGGTTGGCCCCTCGCGCTCCACGCGATCGGCGACGCCGCAATCGACCTCGCCCTCGATCTCATCGAAGAGGCGCAGACCACCTACGGCCGCTTCCCGCAGCCGTGCCGTGTCGAGCACTTCGGCATTGCTCGCCCCGAGCAGCTCGAGCGCGCTGGCGCACTCGGCGTCGCAGTGACCCCGCAGGCTGGCTTCATCAATGCGTTTGGCCAGCAGATGGCGGATCAGGTCGGCGCTGAGCGCGCCGACTGGCTCTACCGCGGCCGCTCGATCATCGACTCAGGCATCATTCTTGCGGGCTCTTCGGATCTCCCCGTCGCAGACAACAACCTGCGCCGCGGCATGCAGTCAGCGGTTGACCGCATCACCGAGGCGGGCACCCTGCTCGGCGCAGAAGAGGGCATCACTCCCGAAGAAGCGCTCCGCACCCACACCGAGTGGGCCGCCACGGCGACCGGTCAGATCCGCGAAAAGGGCACGCTCGAGCGCGGCAAGCTGGCAGACTTCGCTGTCTTCTCTGCATCACCCCTCACCGCTCCCAACATCGCGCAGCTCGATATCGTCGCCACCATTCTCGGCGGCGAACTCAGCTACGACGCACGCCCGTAATACGTTTCACGTGCAACACGCACTCTGAAAGGATCGCAATGACTGCGAACATCAGCACCCCCGAAGCTTTCCTCGCTGACTGGAACGTCCACAGCAAGTTCGGTGCCGTCGAAGGCACCGGCGGTGTCGAACGCCAGGCAGCATCGAGCGCAGACGGCGAGCAGCGCAAGTGGTTCACCCAGCTCCTCGAGCAGCACGGCTTCACCGTGCGCCACGATGCAATCGGCAACCAGTTCGGTCTGCTCGAACTCGTGCCCGGCGCACCCTACGTGCTCACCGGCTCGCACATGGACTCACAGCCGACCGCTGGCCGTTTCGACGGCGCATACGGCGTCATGGCTTCGGCACACGCGTGCTTCCGTATCGCGGAAGAACTGCGCGCTGACCCCTCGAAGGCACGCTTCAACCTCGCGGTAGTGAACTGGTTCAACGAGGAAGGCTCGCGTTTCAAGCCCTCCATGATGGGCAGCTCGGTATTCACCGGCAAGCTCGACCTTGAAACAGCCCTCGATACTCCTGACCCCCGCGGCGTGACCGTGCGCGAGGCGCTCGGTGCGATCGACGAGCTCGGTGATGCAGCGGATCTCGCCGCACTCGCTGACATCTCTGTCGCTTCGTACGCTGAGATTCACGTGCAGCAGGGCCGCAGCATGGAGGAGGACGGTGTCACCATCGGCCTCGTCAACGCAACCTGGGGCGCGCGCAAGTTCGAGTTCAAGATCACCGGCGCGCAGGCGCACAGCGGATCGACCCTCATGGCCGACCGCCGCGACGCACTGCTCGGGGCAGCCCGCCTCATTGTCGCTGCGCGTGACCTTGTCGATGAGTTCGAGCCCGGCATCCTGCACACCGCGTGCGGCGAGATCAACGTCTACCCGAACTCGCCCGTCGTGGTTGCGAGCGATGTGCAGCTGCTCTTCGACCTCCGCTCCCCCGACGCTGACGTGCTCAACCGCGCGTACGCACGCGTCATGGAAGAGGTCGAGCGCGTGCAGCAGCGCGACCGGGTCGAGATTGAGATCGTCGCTGAGCACAGCTGGGACCAGAACCCCTACCCCGAGGACGGCCTCGAGCTGGCTCGTCAGGTAGCTGAAGACCTCGGCCTCACCAACGACCGCGTCATGACCGTCGCAGGCCACGACTCGACCAACATGAAGGATGACGTTCCCACGATCATGCTCTTCGTGCCGAGCGTTGACGGCATCTCGCACAGCCTCGAGGAGTTCACCCGCGACGAGGATCTCGTCGCCGGCGTCGATCACCTCACCGGCGTCGTGCGCCGCCTCGCCGCAGGCGAGCTAGCGAGCTAGCGAGCGCCAGCGGCCGGCCCGCCCCGGCCATTTACCCCCGGTAGCAAAAAGCGCCTTCGGTCAGACAGATTCTTGTGTTTCTGTCTGACCGAAGGCGCTTTTGCATGCCTAAGCTCGCTGGGTCGAGCGCGCTGCTTCGCTCGCGCGGGCCATCCGCCGCGAGGCGCGGCTCCCCTTGATTGCGCGCAGCGCCCACAGGATCGCGACCAGATCAACGACCTCCTGCAGCCACGCCCCGACGAGCGCTGGCAAGAACCCGAAGGCCGCGAAAAGCATGAGGCCAACGCTGATGATCATGCCGGCCCAGATACTCTCGAGCGAGATGCGGACGGTGTCTCGGCCGATCCGCACCGCGTCAGCGACGCCGGCAATGCGGTCGAAACGGTTCACAACGTCCGCGGACTCGCTCGCCGCTGTCGATCCGCGCGCACCCATCGCGAAACCGACGTCAGCAACCGCGAGCACGGGCGCATCGTTCAGGCCGTCACCCACCATGACGAGCGGGCGCGGCTGCATCTCAGAGACGATACGCACCTTGTCACTCGGCGTGCACTCAGCGTGAACCTCGGCGATGCCGACCTGATCCGCCATCGCACGCGCCGTCGGTTCCACATCGCCCGTGATCATCGCCGTGCGCGTGATGCCGAACGTCGCGAGCTCGGCCAGCATCGGTGCCGCGTCGTCGCGCAGCTGGTCGCGCATGATGAGCGCACCCACGAAGCGGTCATCGAGCGAGATGTAAATTGCGAGCTCGCCTGCTTCGAGCGGTGCACGGGTGAGCGCGGATGCGAACTGCGCGATCCAACTGGGTTTTCCGACGCGGATCACCCCTGCTCCAACCCGCGCCTCAACACCGTTGGTGGCACGTTCTTCGGCTTCCGTTGCGGGAAGGGTTTCGAGGCCACGCTCTTGCGCCGCCGCGACGACCGCCTCCGCAAGCACGTGCGACGAGTACACCTCTGCGGATGCCGCGAGCTGCAGTAGTTCGTCATCGGTGAAGCCCGGCTCTGCGAGGATTCGACGGGGTTCCGGGTTACCCGTTGTAAGCGTGCCCGTCTTGTCGAACGCCGCCGAGCGCACGCGCGCGAGCTGTTCGAGCACACCGCCACCCTTGACGATGAGGCCGGTCTTCGCCGCTCGACTCATACCCCCAAGGAACGCCACCGGCGCCGCGATCAGCAGCGGGCACGGCGTCGCGACGACGAGCACCTCAGCGAAGCGAGTGGGGTCGCCGCTAATCCACCAGGCGACGCCAGCAATGGCAAGCGACACGAGGGTGAACGGGATCGCGTACCGGTCAGCCATGCGCACCATGGGCGAGCGACTCTCCTGCGCTTCCCGCACCAGTGCAACGATCTGCTGATACTGGCTGTCTGCCGCCGTGGCCTGGGCACGCAGGAGCACCGCGCTCGACCCGTTCACCACACCACTGACGATCGTGCTGCCGGCCTCACGTTCAACCGGCAGGCTCTCCCCGGTCACGGACGACTCATCGAACTGCGCGCTGACTGTCATCAGCTCTGCATCAACCGGCACCAGCTCGCCAGGGCGCACGAGCAACACATCGCCGATTTCAATGTCGGCCACCGGGACGGTTTCGGTGCGCTCCTCGGAGATCTCGATCTCGTCGATGTTGTCATTCGGATGCACGCCGGTGATCAGCGTCGCGAGTTGCGGGGCCCGTTCGAGCAAGGCCGTGAGCTCACGCTGGGAGCGGTTCTCTGCGTAGTCCTCGAGCGCTTCGCCTCCGGTCAGCATGAGCACGACCACCAGGGCAGCCCACGGCTCCCCCACGAGCACCGCGGCCGTGATCGCCGTCACCGCGAGGATGTCGAGGCCCGCATTGCCCTTCAGCAGCGAGCGGATCATCTCCACCGCCTGCCACGCCGCGATACCGAGCGCGTAGATGCTCACAATGCGCGGGGCCAGCTCATGCGCCGGGGTCGCAAGCATCACCAGGCAGACAAGGCCGACCAAAATCGTGCTGACCACCATTGGGTAGCGCTTGAGGGCGGCTCGCAGGAAGTTCATGATTTCATCCTGGCCTGCGGGCGCGCTCGGGTCAACGCTGGCGCTCACTGGCACCAGGCTCGTACGCAATCCGCAAAGGGCAAGGCTGGGCGCCCGCCCAGCCGCGGCAGCCCCCGGGGTTCACCTCTCGACGGCGTACTTCTGTCCAGGCTGCGGCGGTTGCCGTCCGGCAACCTTGCCTTCGGTTCGCCACTCACGGCTTCATCTTCCACGGCATTACCTCCGGTTGTGGCAGCCGGCGTTGATCGCGCGCATAACCGCTTCCTGTACCGCTGGCCACTCGTGAATGATCTGCGTGTACCCAAATCTCAATACGGTGTACCCAGCTGACGCGAGCGCTGCGTCATGGGCGTTGTCCGCATCGCGTTGCGGACCTACATGGGTACTTCCGTCGATCTGCACGACGAGTCTCTCGCCCATGAGAAAGTCCACACGCTTTCCGATCAGCCAGGTCTGAGTCCGAATAGGCACACGCAGCCATCTCATGCGGACTCTGAAATAGGTCTCAAGCCCAGAGTCTGCAAACTGGCTAGTTCCCGCGAGCACCTGTTGTGCCCGCTTGCTGAGCGGTAGTGATTCCAGGTATCCCCGAACGACCAGCCGCTTGTTCAGCGCGGAGTCCCACACTGCAATCGCTTCCTCTTTCGGCTGGCAGTGAGCAACGGTTGCGAGCACGTTTGCCACGGTGTCCTCAAGCGCGAATTTGGGTCTCGCTTCGACCGCTCTGCAGTAGTGCACGCGGTTGCCCTCGGCCCGAACTTCTCGCCCAGGTCGGGGCACAGCGAAGTGGCGGGGATCTGGCTCTCGCACCCAGAGGCCCAGCCTCGTGGCTTGGGAAACGCATGTGATCGTGAGCGCGTTCCGAGCGGCGTACTTCAACGCCTCTTCGGCGTCTGGCGCGGCGATCCAACCTCGTTTGAGTCGGATGAGTTCGCCGCCGTTGATCGCCTTTCGTATTTGGTAGTCAGTCATGCCGGCATCATGCAGTGCCGTTGTTCTGACCACTCCTTTTGATTCCTGCAGCAGCTGTCTATACATGCGTACAGACTTCCACCGCAGGCAGGACCAAATTCCCTGCCTACCCAGTTTGTGGAGAAGAAGGCCCCAATTCCTGATTGCCCACATTGTGAGCAACGGCAGCGCACCCCGGAGCCCCTTCTCCACCGTAAGAAATCGAGCATCGGTAAGCCAGTTTCGGCGCATTTCGCCCTACCGAAGCACTGTTTCAATACCGAACCGAGAATGGCCACACCACCCAACGCAAAAGGCCGGCACGAACACGTCGTACCGGCCTTTCAGCTTGAGGTGGATTACGCCTTGGCGGATCCGCCCCCTGCCGCAATGTGCTTATGGTGCTGGATGACCTCTGCGACCACGAAGTTGAACCACTTTTCAGCGAACTCCGGGTTGAGGTGCGAGTCGATCGCAAGCTCACGCAGGCGGGTGATCTGACGCGCTTCGCGATCCGGGTCGGATGCGGGCATCTCGTGACGAGCCTTCAGCTCACCAACCTGCTGGGTCGCCTTGAAGCGCTCAGCAAGCATGTGAATGAGGGCAGCGTCGATGTTGTCGATCGTCGACCGCAGGCGGCCGAGCTGCTCGGCAGGCGTCACTTCATCCATTGCAGACCTCGATTAGTCGATGAGGTCGTGAAGAACTACGACCTGCTCGCGCTCGGGGCCAACACCAACAGCCGAGATACGAGCGCCGCTCATCTTCTCGAGCGCAATGATGTAGTTCTGTGCGTTGACGGGGAGGTCAGCGAAGGTGCGTGCACCCGAGATGTCCTCGCTCCAGCCGGGGAACTCTTCGTAGATCGGCTTCGCGTGGTGGAAGTCGGTCTGGTTCACGGGCATCTCGTCGTGACGAACACCGTTGACGTCGTACGCGACGCAAACGGGGATCGTCTCAAGGCCCGAGAGCACGTCAAGCTTGGTGAGCACGAAGTCGGTGACGCCGTTGATGCGCGCTGCGTAGCGAGCGATCGGTGCGTCGTACCAGCCACAGCGGCGGGTACGGCCGGTGGTGGTGCCGTACTCGTGACCGACGGTTGCGAGCATTTCGCCCATCTCGTCAAAGAGCTCGGTCGGGAAGGGGCCAGCGCCAACACGGGTCGTGTACGCCTTGACCACCGAGATCACGCGGTCGAGCGCGTGCGGGGGCAGGCCCGAACCGGTCGATGCGCCACCAGCGGTCGCGTTCGACGAGGTCACAAAGGGGTAAGTGCCGTGGTCGATGTCGAGCATCGTTGCCTGGCCAGCCTCGAAGAGAATGGTCTTGTCAGCGGCCATTGCCTCGTGCAGGAGGAGACCGGTGTCACACACCATGGGCTCGATCATCTCGCGGAAGCTGAGGAGCTCCTCAACGACCTCGTCAACGCCGATTGCGCGGCGGTTGTAGATCTTGACGAGAACCTGGTTCTTGAAGTCGAGTGCAGCCTCGACCTTCTGACGGAGAATGCTCTCGTCGAAGAGGTCCTGGATACGGATGCCGACGCGGTTGATCTTGTCAGCGTATGCCGGGCCGATGCCGCGACCGGTGGTACCGATCTGGCGCTTGCCGAGGAAGCGTTCGGTCACCTTGTCGAGCGTGCGGTGGTACGCGGTGATGACGTGAGCGTTCGCGCTGAGCTTCAGGCGCGAGGTGTCCACTCCGCGGCCGTTGAGTGCGTCGAGCTCCTGCTTGAGTACCGCAAGGTCGACGACGACGCCGTTCGAGATCACCGGCACAACACCCGGGGTCAGAATGCCCGAGGGGAGCAGATGAAGCGCGTACTTTTCGTCACCAATGACGACGGTGTGCCCGGCGTTATTACCGCCATTGAACTTAACGACGTAATCGACGCGGCTACCGAGCAGATCGGTTGCGCGTCCCTTACCCTCGTCGCCCCACTGGGCACCCGTAATCAACACTGCGGGCATCTCAGCCCCTTCCTTTGCGGTCAGCAGTTACCGAGCCAGTCTACCTGGCTTGCGACTCTGGCGTATTTGAAACGTTTTCATTTACGGGTTCGGCCCTGATGCGCCCGTCCGCGGTGGGTTAGGCAGCGAGCAGCCGATCCGCCGCCCAGCGCGCCTGCAATGCAGGCTCGGGGCTGCCGGTAATTCCCGCGGTGACCATGGCACCTTCTGCGAGCAGATAGATTGCGGTGGCCTCGGGCGCGGATCCACCAGCCTCCTCAACCAGGCCAGCGAGATATGCACGGAAGCGCGCCTTGTGGCGCTGCACCGCTGCGACGACTTCGGGTGAGGTTCCGCCGAGCTCGCCGAACGCATTGATCCACGCGCAGCCGCGGGAGCCTTCGCCCGCAAGCCACTCAGTGAGCCAGTCGAATACCGCGAGCACGCGCGCACGCGGCACGATCTCCCGATCGACGCCAGCAGCAAGCGCTTCGTGCCAGCGGTCATCGCGGCGCTCAAGCATCGCGACCGCGATCTCATCTTTGCTGCTGAAGAGGCCGTAGATCCGTTTGAGCGACAGGCCCGATTCGGCCCGCAGCGCATCCATGCCGACGGCTTGGTAGCCCCGCGCATAGAACAAGGTCTCCGCAGCATCGAGGAGCTGGGCCGTTCCGTGATCTGTCGACATGTCGCGAGGCCTTTCACTTGCATTGAGAATGGTCGTTCTCTATGATAGCAAACCACCGGAGAACGTTCGTTCTCCTTGAATCGTGGCAAATTGCCCGGCACATCGACGGCATATGCCCTGGCGCTTCGCTTTACAGATCGGATAGTGTGGCGAGCATGGCGCGGTTTAGTCCCCTTGAGTGGCCGGTTCTCCGGCAGCTGCGCTCGAACGACAAGTTCGGGCGGGGCGACGCTGTCATGTCGCAAAAGTCCCGCGATAAGACCCCTCGTACCGCTACTGCCGATCGCGTCGTGCAGAGCGTGTGCCCGTTCTGTGCCGTTGGTTGCGGCCAGAAGGTCTTCGTCAAGGACGAAAAGGTCATTCAGATCGAGGGCGATCCCGATTCGCCGATCTCGCGTGGCCGCCTCTGCCCGAAGGGTTCGGCGAGCGAGCAGCTCGTGAACTCCGCAACCAGGCAGACCGAAATCTTGTACCGCGCACCCCGCTCTCGCGAGTGGCAGCCGCTGTCCCTCGACACCGCGATAGACATGATTGCGGATCGCTTCCTCGACGCCCGCAAAAAGTGGTGGCAAGACGTCGACGAGCAGGGGCGTGCGCTCCGCCGCACGATGGGCATTGCGGCCCTCGGCGGCGCGACCCTCGATAACGAGGAAAACTACCTCATCAAGAAGCTCTTTACGGCGGCTGGCGCGATCCAGATCGAGAACCAGGCCCGTATTTGACACTCCGCAACAGTTCCCAGTTTGGGAGCTTCGTTCGGCCGAGGTGGCGCTACACAGCCGCTGCAAGATATGGCCAATGCGGATTGCATCGTCATCCAGGGTTCCAACATGGCCGAGTGCCATCCCGTTGGATTCCAGTGGGTGACTGAAGCGAAGGCTCGTGGCGCCAAGATCATCCATATTGATCCGCGCTTCACGCGAACTTCCGCAGTGGCTGACAAGCACGTGTCGATCCGCGCAGGGTCGGACATTGTGCTGCTCGGCGCGCTTATCAACTACGTCATCGCAGGCGATCACTGGCTGCGGGACTACGTTGTGGCGTACACGAACGCGGCGACGATTGTGAGCCCAGAGTTCCGTGACACGGAAGACCTCGACGGCTTGTTCTCTGGCTACGACGAGACGACTGGCAAGTATGATCAGTCGACCTGGGCGTACCAGCGCACCCAGAAAAAGGGTGACGCTGAGCTGGCTGGCGACGAGCGCTACCTGCGTGACGAGACCCTGGAGAACCCGCACACGGTGTTCCAGATCCTCAAGCGCCACTTCGCTCGCTACACGCCTGAGATGGTGCGCGAGACCTGTGGCATCTCTGAGGAAGACTTCGCGTACCTTGCGCGCACGATCACCGAGAACTCGGGCCGCGACCGCACGACCTGCTTCGCGTACGCGGTTGGTTGGACCCAGCACACGATGGGTGCGCAGTTCATCCGCACGTCGGCGATTCTGCAGCTGCTGCTCGGCAACATGGGCCGTCCCGGCGGCGGCATCATGGCGCTGCGTGGTCACGCAAGTATCCAGGGCTCGACCGATATCCCGACGCTCTTCAACCTGCTGCCCGGTTACCTCCCCATGCCGACCGTCGACAAAACGTCGATGACGGAATATGTGGACGCGATCCGCACCCCCGATCAGGTCGGTTTCTGGAGCGAGGCCGAGGCGTACACCGTGAGTCTCATGAAGTCTTGGTGGGGCGACAAGGCGACTGCTGAGAACGACTGGGGCTTCGACTATCTGCCGCGTCTCGATGGTCCGCACGGCACCTATCAAACGGTTGCGAAGATGATGGCCGACGAGATCGATGGCTACTTCATCTTTGGCCAGAACCCGGCCGTTGGTTCGGCGCACGGTCGCATGCAGCGCCTGGCAATGTCACACCTGAAGTGGCTCGTGATCCGCGATTTCGCGATGATCGAGTCGGCTACCTGGTGGAAGGACGGCCCCGAGATCGAATCGGGCGAGCTGCGCACGGAAGACATCGAAACCGAGGTCTTCTTCATGCCCGCCGCAAACCACGTCGAGAAGTCGGGTACCTTCACGCAGACCCAGCGCATGGTGCAGTGGCGCCACCAGGCGGTCCAGCCGCCCGGACAGGCTCAGAGCGAGCTTGATTTCTTCCATGAGTTGGGTGTGCGGATCCGCGAGCGTCTGAAGGACTCCACCGATCCGCGCGATCGTCCGCTCCTTGACCTGACCTGGGATTACCCGGCGGATGCCCACGGCAACCCCGACCCCGAGGCAGTGCTCGCTGAGATCAACGGCTTCCACGTCACTGGCGAGAACGCCGGCAAGCCGCTGTCTTCGTACACGGAGATGAAGGCCGACGGCTCGACCTCTGGCGGTTGCTGGATCTACACCGGCGTCTACGCAGACGGCGTGAACCACTCGGCCCTTCGCCCCCGTAAGGACGATCAGTCACCCGATGGCGGCGATTGGGCGTGGGTATGGCCCGCGAACCGACGGATGCTCTACAACCGCGCTTCGGCGGATCCCCAGGGCAAGCCCTGGAGTGAGCGAAAGAAGTACGTCTGGTGGGACGAGGACGCGAAGAAGTGGGTCGGACACGACAACCCTGACTTCCCCGTTGGGCTTGCGCCCGACGCGCGCCCCGAACCTGGCGCAACCGGCGCTGCCGGCCTGTCTGGAACCGATGCGTTCATCATGCAGGCCGACGGTAAGGGCTGGCTGTACGCTCCGAAGGGGCTTGCAGATGGCCCGCTGCCGACGCACTACGAGCCGCAGGAGTCACAGGTCGCGAACCCGGTCTATGACCAGCAGCGATCGCCAACGCGAGTCACCATGAACCGCACTGACAACCTCAGTGCGCCGAGTGACATCGAGCCTGGCGCCGAGGTGTACCCGCACTCGTTCACGACCTACCGTCTGACCGAGCACCACACCGCTGGTGGCATGAGCCGCTGGCTGCCGTACCTTGCGGAGCTGCAGCCCGAGATGTTCTGCGAGGTCTCACCCGAGCTCGCAGAGGAGTACGGACTCGAGCCGTACGGCTGGGCGACGATCATTTCGCCGCGTGCCGCGATCGAGACCAAGGTGCTCGTGACGGACCGCGTGAAGGCGCTCGAGATCGGTGGCCGCATGGTGCACCAGATCGGCCTGCCGTATCACTGGGGCGTTGGCGGCGACGCCGTCGTCTCGGGTGACGCTGCGAATGACTTGCTCGGCATCGCGATGGATCCGAACGTCCTCATCCAGGAGTCAAAGGTCGGTGCGTGCGCGATTGTGCCGGGCCGTCGTCCGCGCGGTCAGGCGCTGCTCGATCTCGTTGCCGAGTACCAGCAGCGCGCAGGCATTACGGTAGAGACAGCGATCAGCCCGCACGACGATGCGGCGTATGCTGAACCGCAGCAGCCAGACGTCGAAGGGGACAGCGAATGAGTGGACACCTCACTGAGTCGCATCATCAGACCCGTGACGAGCACAACCACAAGGGCTTCTTCACCGACACCTCGATCTGCATCGGCTGCAAGGCGTGCGAGGTCGCGTGTAAAGAGTGGAACCGAAACCCGGCAGACTCCGACTGGAAGCTGTCAGAGTCGTCGTACGACAACACCGGTTCGCTCGGCGCAGACACTTGGCGCCACGTCGCCTTCGTAGAGCAGGGCAAAGAGAAGATCGAAGCGGCCCGCGAGAGCGGTCGCAAGCTCATCGGCCTCGGCATGCCCTCGATCGGTGGCCCGAAGCCGCGCGGCACGAACGCGTTCCTTGAGCGCGGCGACCTGGGCGACGGCGACCTCTCTGGCCTCGATACCGCGCCTCCCGACACCCCTGATTTCCGCTGGCTCATGTCTTCTGACGTGTGCAAGCACTGCACCAACGCTGGCTGCCTCGACGTCTGCCCGACCGGCGCCCTCTACCGCACCGAGTTCGGCACGGTCGTCGTCCAAGAGGACGTCTGCAACGGCTGCGGCACCTGCGTCGCTGGCTGCCCCTTCGGCGTGATCGAGCGCCGCAAGGACGGCATCGCACAGCCCAAGACCAACCGCGACTTCACGCCCGGCGAGCAGGCGGCGACGCCAAACGTCGGCGTCGCTCAGAAGTGCACCCTCTGCTACGACCGCCTCACCGACGATCAGACTCCCGCGTGCGCCCAAGCATGCCCGACGACGTCGATCAAGTTCGGCAGCAAGGAAGACCTCGCGAAGATCGCGCGCGCTCGCGTCCGCGAACTGCACAAGCAGGGCCTCACCGAGGCTCGCCTCTACGGCGCGAACCCGAAGGACGGCGTCGGCGGAACCGGCTCGGTCTTCCTCCTGCTCGACGAGCCTGAGGTGTACGGCCTGCCGCCCGATCCGCGGGTCGCGACGGCTGATCTGCCGCGTATGTTCAAGCGGGCCGCGATTGCTGCGGCCGGCATGGTGGGCGCAGTTGCCCTTGCATTCATGGCCGGAGGACGTCGGTGAGCATCTCTGAGTACGACGCGTACCGCCCGCCCGAGGGGCCGCGGAAGCGCGGCGGCAAGCGGAAGCGGCGCGGGGGCGGTTTTGGCGCCGGTGGCGGCGCTGGCCGTTCCGACGGTTCGCGCGAGATGGCGATGGTTCCCGAGGTCGAATTTACCTCGTACTACGATCGCCCGATCGTCAAAGCTCCGCCGTGGGAAGCCCCCATCGGCATCTATCTTTTCCTCGGTGGTGTTGCTGGCGGATCGTCGCTGCTCGCTGCCGGAGCGCAGTTCACGAAGAACGCCAAGCTGCGTCGCAACAGTCGCCTCGCGGCCATCGGTGCTGCGGGTCTTGGCGCGGTCGCGCTCATTGTCGACCTTGGCCGGCCGGAGCGCTTCCTCAACATGTTCCGCACCTTTAAGGTGACGTCGCCCATGAGCGTTGGCTCGTGGATCCTTGGCGCGTTCAGCGCCGGCGCCGGTGTCGCCGCCGTCGCCGAGGTGGATCGCATGACCAAGCGTAAGCTGCCACTCGGCCCGCTGCGTCCCGTCCTGAAGTTCGTTGAGGCGCCCGCTGGCGTTGCCTCGGCAGTCTTCGCTGCGCCGCTCGCCGCCTACACCGGCGTGCTGCTGTCTGACACCGCGAACCCCACCTGGAACGCCGCGAAGGAAGACCTCGCGTTCGTCTTCGTGAGCTCTGCGAGCCTCGCCTCCGGCGGACTCGGCATGATCACGACCCCGGTCGCCGACGCGAAGCCCGCACGCGTGCTCGCCGTCGCTGGCTCGGCCGCTGAGCTCGTTGCGTCGGAGCTCATGGAGCGCCGTATGGACCCCGTCGCCGCGGAGCCTCTGCACCACGGCACCCCAGGCAAGATGCTCAAGTGGAGCAAGTACCTCGCCGCGGCCGGTGGCCTCGGCGCGCTGCTCGGCGGGCGCAATCGTGCGGTCGCCGTTGCCTCTGGCGTGACGCTGCTTGCGGCCTCGGCGCTGACGCGATTTGGCGTGCTTGAGGCTGGCTTGGAGTCGACCAAGGATCCGCGCTACGTCATCGAGCCGCAGAAGCGTCGCCTCGAAGAGCGCCGCCGCCGCGGCATCGTCGACGACTCGATCACGACCGCCGGGTAGTGCTGGGCGCGCTCGCGCCCCCTTCGCGCCCCGGCCCATTTCGCCTCGGTCAGAAATAGTGGCTTCCGTAAGACGTTTTTGCCCGAATTCGCCTTACCGACGCTCGATTTCTGACCCACGCGAACGCTGTGTCGGGCGCCCAGACCCCCAGCTATGAACCCCCGAAGCTTCGGCCTCAGGGGTTCTTTCGTTTCCCTGTGCCAGTGGGCGGATCGGTGCCTCGCTGCCCCGATCCGCCCACTTCTCGTCATCTTTTGCCACTCCAGGCCGAACTCCGGTTCATCGCACGTCACCCCATTGATCGGGCGTGTAAACGGGAGGAATATCGACAGCCCTCGAGGTTTTCATATCCACACGTTCGCAAGGGAGTGAACACATGAAACAGAAGAAGCGAATCACTGCGCTCATGGCAGGTCTCGTCCTCGTTGGTACCTCGGTGTTTGGTGGCGTCTCGGCGGCTTCGGCCGTTGTGAAGTACCCGGAAGGGGGCACCTGGCGTTATGGGTTTGTTGAACCTTCGAGCACCATCTTTGTCTTTTCGAAGTACGACCATCCTAGGAAGAAGCACCGTTCAACCGCTTGCAACAAACGTGGTTGTGTTCGCTCATTGGACATGGCTCCCGGAAAAACCGCATATATCGCTGTTCAAGCGACAGGCGCACTATTCGGGGTGACGAACCGCGCTTATTACTACGTCTACTGATCGCAACGCCCCGGCCTCAAAAGGGCCGGGGCTCCCCCGTTTTCGTAAGGATAGATAATTGGCCCAAAATTCTAGTAAGCAACAATCGTCTAGAACACTGAGACTGTTGGCTTCGATGGTGTGCTGTATAACCGCCCTAACTTCCTGCAGCCAGCCCACACCCAGTTCCGAAACCTCGCAAGCCAAAGAAACCACTGAAACACCGAAGTTCTCAGGGCCATGGGCCGAGGAATTTCGTCAGGCATTTGAATCCGCACCTACTGACGAAATTCGTGAGTACCTCCGAAACGAAGAAATCACCGAGGTTGAGAAGCAAGCCGTCACTGAAGCATTTCGAAATTGTCTTACTTCGCAAGGGCTCACGTTCGATGATTTCAACAACGACGGCTCTTTCGGCTTTGGCTTTGCGTCTGTAACGGATCCAGATAAGGCCAACCTCATCACCAATGAGTGCCAGGCCAGCACCGGGGTTGATCAGGTCATAAGCCTCTACTTCCACATTCAAGGCAATCCCGGGAACAAGGATCTCAGCGAAGAAATTGCCGCATGCATGATCCGGTCCAAAACAGTTCCACCAGAGTTCACGATCGACCCAAGCAAGAGCGACCTTTTTGCAGGATTATTCCTCAAGGACGAGGTTCAAGCCTGGGCTGCTTACAACACATGCACAGCCGATCCAATCGGGTCGTTCAATGACTAGCGAGTATAGGCCGCTCGAGATCCTCGCGTTCCTGGTCACATCATGTCTGCTCTTGACCGGGTGCAGCGGCACGGCATCTGCTGGCAAACAAAACAGTGCAGAGGAAGTCGACTACTCCCACGTCCCCGATTTGCCTGATTTCAAGGGGCCGTGGGCGGATGAATTCCGAGAAGCTTACGCGAGCGCTTCGAATGAGGAAATTCGCGACTATTTGCGCGATGAAGTCATCACCGAAGCAGAGAAACAGGCAGTCACCGAAGCCTTCCGATCATGCGTAACCTCACGCGGGCTCAAGTTTGACGACTTCGAGAACGGCCTCTCATACACCTTGGAGTATGCGTCAGTCACTGACCCCGAAGAGAACCAAAGGATCGCTTCCGAGTGCGAGAAGAGCACTGGCGCATTTGAGGTCATCTCTCTGTATTACATGATCCAAGCTAACCCAGATAATCATGATCGGAGCGCAGAGATCACTGCCTGTTTGATCCGTTCAGGTGTTGTTCCAGCTGACTACACGGTCGAAAAGTTCCGTGAGACATGGGTGTCGGAGTACGCGATTGCTGATGAATTCGAAACAGCAATGGCGGAGAAGGATTGCGAAAAGGATCCCGAGGGAGCATTCCGTGACTGAGAAACGAACCGGTCTCTTCGTAGGTCTGGCGATCGCCGCAGTTCTTGTCGTTCTGGCAGGCTCGGTCGGCGGGCAGTACCTGCTGCCGCCACGACCGCCCGCAACCCTGCAGCCTGCGACCGCGGCGCAATCCTTCGCCGTCGAGACCGCAGAGTTCGACGACGCTCGCACCGTACAGGTCGCGTTTGACGCGGGTAACGACACCTTACTCACGCTGCCAAGTGGGGGCCGCGTCACGAAGAGCGCTTGCGCGGACAACAGCACCCTGAAATCAGGCCAACTCGTTGCCAGCGTTGACGGCCAGCCCATCCTCGCGCTGCACACGTCGACCCCGCTCTGGCAGAGCCTCACGCCCGAGTCGGAGGGTGCTGACGTTGACGCGATCCGCGTCGAATTGGCCAGGCTCGGCGCCGATCTCAATTCAACCGGCAAAGTGAATGATGCCGTGCTCGAAGCAGTCGCGCGCAAGCTTAACCCGGACGTCGATGAAGACGATCTGCCCAAGCTTGAGGCGGTGCCGAGCGAGCGGATCATGTGGCTTCCAGCTCCCGAGGTGACGATGCGGAGCTGCTCCGCGGCCGTGGGCGCCACGGTCGAAGCTGGCGCGGAATTCGGCAAGGTGAAGGGCGCCCTGACGAGTGCGCGGATCGAGGCCCTTCCGCTCGACCTCGCGCCCGGCGCCCGCATCCTTAAGGTGTCTGGCGTGACAGTTCCCGTCGATGAGTCCGGGGTCATGACTGACGCCGCGGCGCTCCTCGAGCTCTCGGGCGTCTACTCGCGCGGCACTGAGGAAACGGACGGTGGCGGGATGGGATTCGCCAATTCAAATGACTCGAAGAAACCGAGCGCGCCAGGCGTGCTCGCGCTGGTGGAAAACTCGGCGGTGAGTGCGGTGCCGCCCGCCGCCGTGTTTGGCGTGAGCGAATCGGGCGGCTGTCTGACCGCGCAGGGTGCCAGCTTCGCCATCAACATTGTTGGGTCGCGGCTCGGCAAGACCTACTTCACGCCTGTGGACGCCGAGGCAGCGTTGCCCACACGCGTTGACGTGCCGAAATCTACGGACCGCACATGCGCGACGTAGTGAACGCGGGGCTGGGGAGCCGGTCGCTGCGGTTTTGCGGGTTGGGGCAGCGATTTAGTGACGCGAACCCGTGGTTGTTTCGTGAGCTTTCAGCGGAGTTTTCCGGCGGTGAGCGCTGCGCCATCGTTGGCCCGAGCGGCAGCGGAAAGAGCACGCTGCTGTCGATCGTGGCCGGGTGGCTCGCTCCGACGGAGGGCTCCATCGAACAGGCGGGGCTGGCGCGGGTGCAGTGGGTGTTTCAGAATCCGCACGGTGTCGCGCGGCGGGCCGCGATCGATCATGTTGCGCTGCCGTTGCTTGCGGCAGGTGCGCGGATCGCTGACGCCGACACCGAAGCCGCCGACATCTGCGCAGTCGTGGGGCTTTCGCACCTCAGCGATCGGCGACCGTTCTCGATGCTGTCTGGCGGCGAGGCGCAGCGCCTCATGCTCGCGCGTGCCCTCGCGGTGAAGCCTGACCTGCTGCTCGTCGATGAGCCGACCGCGCAGCTCGACCGGCAGAGCGCGGCCACGGTGAACGCCGCGATTGCGTCGATCGGGAGCGCTGGCGGAATCGTGCTCATCGCGACCCACGACCCCGACACCGCGGCGGCCTGCGACCGCATCGTCGACCTTGCCGAGTTTGCGGCGGTGCCAGAGTGAGGGCCGCCGCAGTTCTGCGTGAGGCCGCGCGCGATGTCGGCACAGGGACGTCGAAACTCCTGCTGTATTTCCTCGTGTACCTCGCGGTGCTCGGGCTGCTCACCGCGCACGAGGTGTCGTCGGTCGCGGCGGTGATTGATGCGGCGCAGAAGTTCCAACAGGCGGGCGCGAATGTGCGGATTGTGTCATCCGCGGGCCGAGTCGACGGCGCTGCCTGCGTCGCGCTCGCCGACAACTACGACGTCACTGCCGCTGCGGTGCGGCAGCTGCCCGGGCAGTTTCGGGCGACGACGATGCGATCGGTTCCGCTGTCGCAGTACGTTGCGACGCCAGGGATCGAGCAGGTGCTCGGGGTTGAGCGACCGGGTGGCGGTGCTGGCGGGGCTGGCGGATCAGACACCGGCGTCTTCGTCGGCAGCCAGGTGCTCGACCAGTTCGGCGAGGGGTTGCAGACGCTTCCCGGTGAGCCAGATGAGCTCGTGATTGCGGGGGTCTTCCCGTACCCCGACGACGGACGCATGGCCGGGTACGGCTTCGCGGTGGTGATGCCAGAGCCGACGTCTTCCGAGCCCTACGACGAGTGCTGGGTAAAGTCTTGGCCGGAGCTCCCCGAGGTCAACGGGTTGCTGCACTCGGTCGTCATCCCCGCGGATAAGCCCGACGCCCCGTCCCCCGATCTGAGCCAGCTCAACACCACGCTCGGGCGCACCTTCGACGGTGCTGCGATGTTTTCGAGCCGCATGAGCCGGTTCGACCCATACCTCGCACTCATCGCGGGAGCGGCGATCGGGGTCTTCGCGGTGCGGTCACGGCGGCTGGAACTTGCTTCCGCGCAGCACGCGGGTGTGGGCCGCGGAGCTCTCACGCGGATGCAGCTGCTGCAGCAGTCCGTCTGGGTGGTGCTCGCGAGCGGCGTGACGTTTGGCGCCACCGCTGTGTTCGCGGGCTACTACCCCGACGACGTGGGTAGCCTGCTCGGCATCGCCGCACGCGTCATCGGCTTGGGCGCTGCTGGCGCGCTCGCTGGGGTGGTGGTTGCGACGGTGACGATCCGCGAGCGGGCACTGTTCATCTACTTCAAGCAGCGCGAGTAGCACGATCCTCCCCTGACCTGTTCGCTACGGTCAGAGATCGAGCTTCGGTAGGGCGTTTAAGCCCGAATTCGTCTTACCGACGCTCGATCTCTGACCGAGGAGAAATGGGTCGCCCGGGGAGGCCGGGCCGAGCAAGGCAGGGCCGAGCAGCGGCGAGCCGGGCGCGGGGCGGGCAGTGTGGGCGCGGCTAGCGGACGCGGATCCCGCTCCCCGCCGTGGTCTCACCAATCACGGGATGCCCGGGAATCTCACCCACCACGAGCAACCCGCCCGAGGTCTGGGCATCGGCGAGCAAGATGAGGTCGTCCTCGGTAATGCCAGCGTCTGCGGTCAGGTGCGGGCGAACCCAGTCGAGGTTGCGACGTGATCCGCCGGGAACGAAGCCCTCTTCCAGGGATGAACGCGAGCCGTCGAGCAGCGGAATCGCGCTCATGTCGAGGGTCGCGCCAACGCCGGAGGCGCGACACATCTTGTACAGGTGACCCAGGAGGCCGAAGCCGGTGACGTCCGTCGCGGCCCGCACGCCAGCAGCAACCGCAGCGGCCGCGGCATCGCGGTTGAGTTGGGTCATGTTCGCGATCGCGTGCTCGAAGCGCTCGCCCGTCTGCTTGTGGCGGTTGTTCAGCACGCCAACGCCGATCGGCTTCGTGAGCGTAATGGGCAGGCCGGCGACGGCCGCGTCGTTGCGCATGAGCTTCTGCGGGTCGGCGACGCCGGTGACCGCCATGCCGTACTTGGGTTCGGGGTCATCGACGGAGTGTCCGCCGGTGACGGGGCAGCCGGCCTCGGCTGCGACGTCGAGTCCGCCGCGGAGAACCTCGGTGAGGAGTTCCATGGGGAGCTTCTCGCGGGGCCAACCGACGAGGTTAATCGCGGTGATCGGGGTGCCGCCCATCGCGTAGATGTCGGAGAGCGCGTTTGCTGCTGCGATCCGCCCCCAGTCGTAAGCGTTGTCCACAACGGGAGTGAAGAAATCTGCGGTCGAAAGCACCGCGAGGTCGTCGCGCACGAGGACGGCGGCAGCGTCGTCCCCGTCATCGAGGCCGACTAGGACGTTCGGCGCTGTCTGGCCAACCAGACCGCGAACCGCATTCTCCAGCTCTCCCGGCGGAATCTTGCAGGCGCAGCCGCCACCGTGTGCAAAGCCGGTCAGTCGAATGTTGTCCCCATTAACAGTCATGCCTTGACCCTATCGGGCGGCGCGGGCAACCCGCGAGGGTGTGTAGGATCCTCAGTGGAAGCGTCTGGTTCCTGGTGGTGCCCCCGGTCTTCAAAACCGGTGAAACCGAGTATCTCGGTTTGGCGGGTTCGATTCCCGTCCGCTTCCGCCAGTTTTATCCCGGTTCCGGTGCCGCTTTCGCGGGGCGCGGATCATCGACCGCAAGGTGGCGAGCGAATGAGCACGACGACGAACACTGAGTCGAGCACCGGAGCGCGCGCTGGCGCGAGCACGAGCACCGCCACGGGCACCGACCCGCGCCGCCGCATCCCGCGCACGGATCAGCTCCTCGCGCTGCCAGCGGTCGAGGACGCACGCACGTGGCTTGGCGAGCAGGCGATTCGCGCGATCATCACGGACGCACAGGCGCGAGCTCGCGCGGGAGAAATCACGCCAGATGCTGTGAGCAACACTGTCGTCGAAGCACTCGCGGCGGCCTCGCCCGCAACACTCACCCCGGTCATCAACGCGACGGGCGTCATCATCCACACGAACCTCGGCCGCGCTCCCCTGTCGGAGGGCGCGATCCGCGCGGTGACGCGGGCCGCGGGTTACGCTGACATCGAGATGGACCTCGGCACGGGCCAGCGCAGCGGCCGCGGACTCGGCGCGAAGGCCGCCCTCCTCGAAGCCTGCCCTGCTGCGGAGGACGCGCTCGTTGTGAACAACGGTGCCGCCGCACTGCTCTTGGCGGTGACGGCGTTGGGCGTTGGGGCTGATCCGCGCACGCCCGGCACCGTGGGCGACATTGTCGTGAGCCGCGGTGAACTCGTGGAGATTGGTGCGGGGTTCCGCCTGCCTGACCTCATGGAAACGACCGGCGCGCGGCTGCGCGAGGTCGGCGCAACGAATCGCACGCACCCGGCAGACTACGAGCGTGCGCTCGGCGCGGGCGTCGGCTGCGTGCTGAAGGTACATCCGAGCAACTTCAGAGTCGAGGGATTCACCTCGGGCGTCGAGGTTGCCGAATTGCGTGCGTTGCTCGATGCGCACGCGGCTGTTGGCGGCGCTGACGGCGGGGCAAACGGGGCGCGGATCCCCCTCATCGTCGACCTCGGCAGCGGTCTCATCCACCCCGAGTCTGTAATTCCAGACGAACCCGACATCACCGCGGCCCTTCAGGCTGGCGCTGACATCGTGATTGCGAGCGGCGACAAGCTACTCGGTGGCCCGCAGGCTGGCATTCTCTACGGCACGAAGGCGGCGATTGGGCAGCTCGCGAAGCACCCGCTGGCGCGGGCTGTGCGCGTCGACAAGCTCGCGCTCGCGGCGCTCGAGGCGACGCTCCGCGGCCCGGAAACCCCGGTCCAGGCAGCGTTGCACGTGAAACGTTCCGAGCTACGCACTCGTGTTGAGGCGCTTGCCACGGCGGTTGCCGAGGCGATCGGGCGTACATTCGAGGTCGTGCCGCACGACGGCCGCGTCGGTGGCGGCGGAGCCCCGGGCGTCCCGCTGCCCGGCTGGGCACTCGCGCTCCCCGAACACTGTGCGTCACCGCTCCGCGCGGGTGCGACCGCGGTCGTTCCCCGCACGGCTCAGGGCAACTGTCTGATTGATTTGCGCTGCGTCCCACCGCACCAAGATACTGATCTCGCGGCCGCAATCATCGCGGTGCTGCGCGCAGTCGAGACCGAGCCCGCCGCCTAACCATGTACGTTGTCGCTACCGCCGGACACGTAGACCACGGCAAGTCCACCCTCGTGCACGCTCTCACTGGCATGCAGACGGACCGCCTCGCAGAAGAGCAGCGCCGCGGACTCACCATCGACCTCGGGTTTTCATGGACCACCCTGCCTTCCGGCCGTGACCTCGCATTCGTCGATGTGCCTGGTCACGAGCGGTTTCTTGGCAACATGCTCGCGGGCGTTGGCCCGGCGCCGGTCGTGCTGTTCGTCGTTGCGGCAGACAAAGGCTGGCAGGCTCAGTCCACCGATCATCGCGATGCGGTGGCGGCGCTCGGACTCTCGCGGGCGGTGTTTGCGATCACACGGGCGGATCGCGCCCCCGAACAGGTAGCTGAGGTCGCTGCGGCGATCCGCGCCGAGTTTGAGGGCACTCCCCTGGCAGAGGCACCGATCGTGCCCGTCGGGATTCCCGGCGGCGGCACGGCACCAACCGGCACCGTTGAGCTGTTAGCAACGCTCGACGCTGTGCTCGCGGACGCTCCCGCTCCGCGCACCGACACCCGCGTGCGCCTGTGGGTGGATCGCGCGTTCACGGTCAAGGGTTCCGGCACGGTGGCGACCGGCACCCTCACGGCAGGCGCGCTGGCCAAGGGCGATGCGCTCACCGTCGTCAGCGAGTCTGGGATCCAAGACACCTCGGTGCGCGGACTCCACAGCCAGAACGCGGCAGCCGACCGCGTTGCTCCGTACGCTCGCGTCGCGGTGAACCTGCGAGACGGTGTCGCTGGTGCAATCGGCCGCGGTGACGCATTGGTCACCCCCGATGCCTGGTGTCTTGTGGACCAGATCGACGTGCGCCGCACCATGGGCCAGCCGTTCGCCGATGGCCCGCAGGAGCTCAATGTCCACATCGGTACCGCCGCCGTGACCGCGCGCGTGCGCCCCTTCGATGACGACCACGCACGCCTCACTCTGGAGCGAGTACTCCCCCTCGAACTCGGTGACCGGTTCGTACTCAGGGCGCCCGGTAGCCGATCGGTATTCGCCGGCGCTACCGTGCTCGATCTCGAGCCGCCGGAGCTTGGCCGCCGTGGCGCTGGCCGCGCACGGGCGACCGCGCTTGCGGCCCTGCCAGTAGGCGGATCGCCCCTCGCAGACGTTCGCCGCCGCGGCGCTATTCGGGTCACCGAATTGGAGCGTTTCGGACACGCCTCACTTGCGACCGTGCCGCAGCTTGCGCCAGACGCATCACACGAAGAGCGCCTGCGTGAGGTACGGATCGGCGAGATTCGCTGGTGGATCCACGGCCCTGCTCTCACCGCCTGGGTGCAGCGACTTCGGCAGGCCGTCACTCAGCAACGCAAACATGACCCGCTCAGCCCTGGCCTCCCTCACGGCGCAGCACGCGACGCGCTCATGCGCGCTGATGCACCGGCTGGCGCAGCACCAGGCACGTCGGCGGACGCGCCGACGATGCCCGACGCTTCGCTCCTCCCGCTCGTCGCGCACCACGCGAAGCTTGAGTCAACCGGTGGCGTGCTGCGCGAGCCCGGCGCGACCATCGATCTCGGCCCAGCTGAGAAGGGCGTGGCCGCGCTGGAACGTGGCCTTCGCACGCAGCCGTTCGCGGCTCCGGAGGCCGACGACCTCGCGCGCCTCAAGCTTGGGGCGAAAGAGCTCGCGACCGCAGAGCGTGCGGGACGAGTGATCAGACTCTCAGACGGAGTCATTCTGCTGCCACAGGCACCCGCGCTCGCGATGCAACGGCTCGCAGCGCTGCCCCAGCCGTTTACAACGAGCCAGGCGCGGCAGGCGCTCGACACCACGCGACGCGTAGCGATTCCGCTGCTTGAGCTACTCGATGCGAAGGGCTGGACGCGACGGGTTGATGGCACGCTCCGTGAGGTTGCGCGGCGTTAGTCACTCGCACCCCGCTCCGCAGTCTGCCGTCTCGCTTCGATCGCGTCAGGCCCGTACAGTTCAGGGTGCTGCGCTTTGTATGCGATGAGGTCGCGCACGTTCTTCTGCACGACCGTGACCGCAAACACTGTCATCGCAAAGGTCATGCCGTACAGTCCGTTCTCACTCGGCAGGAGCGGACTCTTCCACAGGCCCCACGTGAGCAGCACAATACTCAGGCCGAGGCCAAGCCACGAAACGCCGAGATACAGCGAGGTCACGGGTACGCCCTCGTGACGGTCGCGGACCGACTTCTGCAGCCCGACCGCGCTCACGACACCGAAGAAGAACGCGCCAAGGAAGAAGCCCTTCTCAAAAGGCTCCATGTCTGCCCGCCACAGACTCACGAAATACACGACGATGCCGAGCGCCAGCGCGGCCCATGATGCGCCGATGAACGCACTCGTCGGCTTACCAAATTGTGCCCGCTGGGCGGGGCTACTTTCTAGGGTCATGCTGAAGGCTCCTCATGTTCGAAGGTGGTTCAGCGTAGCCCGCTCATTCAACCGCAGTTCAAGCTCAAACGCGCGATGGCCGCCAATTCACACCAGGGTCGCCAACAGTTGCAAAGCGAGGCAGTAAATCACACATTCTGCGCACGCAAAAGCCCCCGGAAAGACAGTGTGAATAACTGTCTCCGGGGGCCAGCGCATGGGGCGCGCACGGGGCGCGCACGCGCGAGCAGAACTCGCTAGAGCGCTTCGATTGCGGGGATCGCTTCCGGATCCGCGCCATTCAAAAACTCAGTGAGGCGCTCGACCTCGCCGGTCTCACCGATCGCGGCGGCGCCACGGCGCAGCGCGAACAGCGCACGCAGCACACCACGGTTGGGCTCGTGCGACCAGGGCACAGGGCCAGCTCCGCGCCAACCTGACTTGCGCAGCGAGTCGAGGCCGCGGTGGTAGCCGACACGAGCAAAGGCGTACGCCTCAATCTCGCGGCCAGCAGCCGACGCCTCGTCTGCGAGCAGCGCCCACGCGAGGGGCGACTCGGGGTGTGCGCGCACGATCGACTCGAGGGAATCGCCCGCGGCGAGCGCGGCCTGCACTGCGGTGTCCTCGGCGAGGAGCGTGGGCTCGGGGCCGAGGAGGTTCTGGCCGATCATTAGCGGAAGTTCACGAACTGCAGCGCGACCTCAACATCTGCGCCCTTGAGGAGTGCGATGGTGTCCTGCAGATCGTCACGGCTCTTCGAGGAGACGCGCAGCTCGTCGCCCTGAATCTGGCTCTTGACCGACTTCGCACCCTCGTCGCGAATGAGCTTGTTCAGCTTCTTCGCAGTCGCCTGGTCGATGCCTTCCTTGAGCTTCGACTCGATGCGGTATTCCTTGCCGCTCGGGTAGGGCTCGGCGGTGTCAAGCGCCTTGAGGGAGAGTCCGCGCTTAATGAACTTGGACTGGAGCACGTCGAGCACTGCGTTCGCGCGCTCTTCAGTGTTTGCCTTGATCATGATCGTCTCGCCCGAGAGCGACACGTCAGCACCAACGCCCTTGAAGTCGTAACGCTGCTCGACCTCCTTGCGGGCCTGGTTGATAGCGTTTTCGACCTCCATCGAGTCGATCTTGCTCACTACGTCAAATGAAGAATCAGCCATGCCTCAAACTGTACCTTGTTGCGCTCTGCCCGTCCCCTCAACCCCGCGAAACCGACCGTTTCTGCCGAGATCGCCCCTTTCATGCGTATGAAAGGGGTCGCTGTGCAAGAAACGGCCATTTTCGCGGGGTTGGGGCGCGGGTCGGAGCGCAGGTTGGGGGCGCGGGTTGGGGGCGCGGGTTGGGGGCGCGGGTTGGGGGCGCGGGTTCGGGCGCGGATCGGAGCGCAAGCAGCGCGGATCCACCCAGGGCCACGCGCACGCGTCAACACAAACCAAAAGCCCCTCGCAGAAGTCGAACTTCTGCGAGGGGCTTTCCCTGTGGCGGAGGATAGGGGATTTGAACCCCTGAGGGCGTTAACCCAACACGCGTTCCAGGCGTGCGCACTAGGCCGCTATGCGAATCCTCCATGCTGGTGCGTGCACCAACAGGAGACCACATTACCTGAACTCGCACCGGCGACGCACATCGACAATCACAGAAAATACAAAGCCCCTGTTCACAGTACTTTTTCTCATTTCGGTTTGAATTATCACAGAAAGGTAACGCATACTGGTCAAGTTGTTTCCGCGACCGCGGGGACCGAAAACCGTTGAGGAGTCCACCAGGTGCGTTCACCGTTTAAGCCGCTGATTGTCGGAGTAGTCGCGGTCACCACCTTCTCCCTCTGCGCGGCACCTGCGTTCGCAGCAACCGGCTCTTCAGACGCTGTGGACTACTCGGTCACCCCGACCTCAACGGTGGCGGCTGTACCCGCAGCACAGACGTTTGAAACCACGCAGTTCGATTTCGAGGCTGACCAGCCTTCGATCCTCGAGCTCACCTCTATCTCCGGCAGCGCCGGTCACAACTTCGACGTCGACAAGGCAATCGCCGCTGCAGAATCGGAAGTTGGCACGAGCCGCGCAACCGGCTGGAGCGCCCCAGGCGAGTGCATCCAGTCAGCACGTCGCTGGCTTCTGGCGGGCAACGCGTACTGGGACGGCGGCAGCGACCCCGTCAGCGCATACCGTGACGCAGTGCGCCTCGGCATCTCCGACGCACAGCCCGGTGATGTTATTCAGTACGAGAGCATCGACTCCCCCACCTCATGGGTTTCGGGCGTGCACACGCTGCTCATCACCGGCGTGAACGGCGATGGCACGTACACGATCATCCAGTCGAACGTTCCCGGCGGATCTGGTCTCGTCACCAAGGTTGAGAACTGGACCCCTGAGCCTCCCGCAGACTTCCAGACGGTCGTCTGGCGCTTCTAAGCACCAACGTGCGGCGCTAGCTACACTCGCACACACAGACGCAAACGAGCCGCTCGGCCATCACCAACCGAGCGGCTCGCTCTTTTCTCCCTCCTCGCGCGCCGCATTACTTACGCGCAAGAAGTCTTTTCACTCGAGGTGCCACTTCAGTCGCGAGCAGCGTCAGCGACTCAATGAAGTGTTCCTGCGGCAAGCCACCGACGTCCATCTGGAGGAAGTGGCGCGTGTGCCCCATGTGCCCGTGCAGCGACGCGATGCGCTCCGCAATATCATCAGGAGCACCAACGTAGAACCCACCAAGCGGGCCCGTCTGCGCCTCGAACGCGCTGCGTGGCTGCGCCGGCCAGCCACGCAGTTTGCCCATTTCAAGCGTGAGGTTGTGCCAACCTGGGTAGAAGCGGTCGAGCGCCTCCTGTTTGGTCGGTGCGATGAGACCGAGCGCGCCCACCGACACCTGCACGCGGTCACCTGTGTGCCCAGCCTGCTCTGCCGTCTTGCGGTAGAGATTCGCGAGCGGTGCGAATCGGTGCGGTTCACCGCCAATGATGCCGTACGATACTGGGATTCCCAGGCGTCCCGCACGAGCAGACGACTGTGCGTTACCGCCCGTCGCGAGCCAGATGGGGAGCTTCCCCGCGGCCGGACGCGGAACGACCGCAAGCTGGTTAAGCTCCGGGCGCACCGATCCGCGCCATGAGACGAGGCCGTCCTCGCTTTCGTTGATCTTCAACAAGAGGTCGAGCTTTTCGGAGTACAGCCGGTCGTAGTCTTGGAGGTCGTAGCCAAAGAGGGGGAAGGTTTCGACGGAAGATCCACGCCCAGCGGTGATCTCCACGCGGCCGCCACCCGAGATCGCGTCGGCGGTGGCGAACTGCTGGAACACCCGTACGGGATCGTCCGTGCTGATGATGCTCGCGCCGCTACCAAGAACGATCTGCTTGGTCGCTGCCGCGGCCGCCGCGATGAGCGTGCCGGGCGCGGAGGCAGGCATGCTCATCGTGTGATGCTCACCGATGGCAAAGTAGTCGAGGCCGACACTATCCGCGTGGACGATTGCGTCGAAGAGATTGCGGATCGCTCCCGCGGTATCCGTCTGCTCGCCGTCGGCAGTGAACTGCGTATCACCGAAGCTGTAGGCGCCAATCTGCATGGTGTGCTCCTGGGTTGAAGGGTCTGTGTCGTTATTGCTGGGTCGCGCAGTGCGCGTCAGCGAGGTCTCGGAGCTCGGGCGCCGTATGGCGTGCGCCAAAGAGCGCGGATCCCGGCTGGAACAGCACGCCTGAAGCGAGCGGCCCGGTGGGCACGGCGTCGAAGCCGATCCCGTCAATGAAGCTCGCGACCTCGGCGACGGCTTCCGGATCATCGCCCGCGATGCCGAGCGCCCTGCGCGCGGGATCGCCAGCAGGCGCATCTGGTCGCGCCTCGAGTTCGATGTCGTGGTAGCCAATGTGATTGAGCGTTTTTACGATGGCGGATCCGCCGAAGTGCCCGCGCACCACCGCGCTGGTGCCTGCCCCGCCGTCGGCTGCAGCCTCGGCGAACTCAGGAAGCAGGCCGTCGATCGGCTCCCAGTAGTTCATGGTGTCGATCACGACCTTGCCACGCAGCAGCTCTGCGTCGACCGTCGTGTGCTTATGAAGCGGAACAGCGACGACCACAATGTCGCCGTGCTCCGCCGCTCCACGGGCATCCATGGCACGCGCGCCGGGGGTCACGATTTCTGCGAGCAGTTCGAGGTCGGCAGCCGGCCCCGAGCTCGCGATCGCAACGTCATACCCCGCGGCGATCGCCACCCGCGCAATGGCGGATCCGACCCGCCCCGCACCCAGGATGCCGATCTTCTGCTGCATGGTTCACGCTCCGTTTGGTCTGTGATGCGCACCTCCGTGAGGCCGCTCCGCCGGTAGCTCCGGCCTGCTCACTCCAGCATGACCCCGTCTTCCCAAAACCGCGAACACTGCGTAAGCTACTTACTAATAGTTAGGAGAAAGACGTGACCGAGCACAGCATGTTGCACATCAACGAAGAGGAATGCCGCCGTTTTCAGTCAGCGGCAGAGCTTGCGGGCCGCAAGTGGAATGCGGCGATCCTGCTCGCTGGCGCACGCGGCGCACGCCGCTTCTCCGAGTACCAGCACCTCATCAATGGCATCTCTGACCGCCTGCTCTCGGCACGCATGAAGGAGCTCGAAGGCGAGGGCCTGGTGCGGCGCGAGGTGCAGCCAACGACGCCCGTCACGATCACCTACACGCTCACCAAGTCAGGCCTGCAGCTCATTTCACTGCTGCACCCGCTCGTGAACTGGAGCCGCGAGCACACCGAAGAACTCACGCGAAACGTCGCGCCGACGACTGCAGCCCCACTCGCGTCATGAGCAGTTCATAGAGAAAATCTAGCTGCGAGGCTAACCTGGTGACATGAAGAAGTTTGTCACTACGTTTACTCTGATCTCTTCTGCCGTTCTGCTCGCCGGATGCTCCAGCGCAGCCGACCCCTCCGACACCGCAGCCGGATCGGCCGATACGAACCCATCAGCCCAGCAAGACACCGGCGCCAATGACGGCACCTTCTCGATCGAGAAGATCACCTCGTGCGACCAGGTCGCCGAGGCCGTCGCCCCGTACATCGAAGGCCTGGTACCTCTCGAGGGCAGCAACGTCAGCTCAACAAGCGTCTACTGCTCGTGGGGCAGCGGCGAGGCAGGCACCGACCTCTCTGACATTCGCGGCGTCGATGTCACACTCACCCCAACCCCAGAGCAGCCTGACTTCAGCATGCTTCTCGACATGAAGGGCACCGAAGCACTTGCAGACCCCTGGGTTGCGGAGCAGGGTGGCACCGCCTTCGCGCACACCGTCGACATTGGTCTCGTTGTCACCATCGGCACCACGGTCTGGGTGCCTGGCGTAGAGGTCTCCATTGCTGGCGGGAAGTGGGATGGCGTTCCATCGCTCGACGGCCCGGCAGGCATCGAGGTCGCGAAAGCGCTCCTAACTCAGTAGCTCGTCGAGGCCAGGCACCTCGTGGGCGAGTCCGTGACGCTCAGCACGGGCCGAGATCGCCTGCTCGCGTAAGAACACGAGCAGCTCGACCGGACCCGCCATCGTCACGGACTCTGCCCAGAGCGCCGCACGGTCAAGCCCGCCCATCCACTCTGCGACGCGCACACGATCGCCGCCGATGAGGCGGACGCGATCCGCCGCAATGCCCTCACCAGCCGTCGGCCCGCTCACTGCGATGCGCGCAAGCCAATCGTCATCAGTTTCACGGGAAACATCGATGCCCTGGGCATCGAGGAAGGCGAGAAGCTCGCCCGGCAGCACTTCCCCGGTCGACACCTCAATGGGCGATCGAGCGAGGAATGCGGCAGCGAGCACGCGGGTGAGGCCGACGACCGATCCGCCCTGCGCAAGACGCACCTGGACAGCCACCGGCCACGCGCGGCGCACGTTGCGCTCAATGCCGAGCCCGATCTCGTCCTGCACAACACCGAAGTCGGTGCGCCAGGTGAGCTGGTCATCGAGGGCGGCGCGGCGCAGCTCATCAAACGACTCGTAGGTGATGTCGGCCTGCAACAGCTCGATAAGGCGGCCGATCTCGGGGTCGAGGCCGCGCAGGTGCAGGGTGTCGCTGCGGGTGCCGCGGCGACGGGTCCACGACCCCTGGCCTACGAGCCAGTGCGGGCCGCCACTGAGCACGGGGAGCCCCATGACCGAGTCATCCCAGCCGCCACGCGGCTGCCGTTCGATCACGTGCGAGCCGAGCGGCCGGTTCAGCATGAGCGATGCCGCGCTCACTTCTTCCAGCCAGGTCTCGATCTCGCGCGCATCCCAGGACTGCAGGCCAGCTGTGGCACCGGTGCCGAGGGCATTCTGCTGCGAGATCGCCTCGCTCAGCATGGAACTCGTCGAGATACCCAGCACGGGCATGCCAACCGCGTCGACCCAGAACTGCGATTTCGGCGAGACACCGATGCGCACGCCGGGGCTCCACAGGCGACCGTCCTCGCTGAGGAGGCGCGGCTCAACGAGCCACTCCTCACCGCGACCAAGCTCAGTGAGCGCGCGCAGGCCCGCTTCGGAGGGTGCAACCGTGAGCGGTCCGACATCGTAGGCGAGCGGATCCGCACCCGCCGTCGGCCGCGCAACATCGCCAACGCGCAACGACCGCACGGCATCTGCGAGCGATTCGCGGAAGGACTTCGAACGACCGACGCTGCCGAGCAGAATTGCGCGATTCATTGACGCGAGCGAGCTGCCATCGGCGCGGAACGCCGAATCCACCAGGTCGGTCACCGCGCGATCAATCTCGGCGGTCGGCGTAATGAGCATCGACGAGCCTGACACGAAGTGCCCCTCAACGCGCAAGTCGGGGCGGTGGCGCGCAAGCTCACGACCGAGCGAACGGCGACCGAACACGACCGCACGATCAACCATGGGGCTCGCACCGAGCGCCGCCAGGGTCTCTTCGACGCTCAAACCAACGACGCGGATCGCACCGGGCGTCAGACCGCCAGCCTCCCACTCCTCAACGCACGCCTGGGCGGGGAACACGAGTGCAGCGGGCACGGCCCACAGCACGCCGCTGCCCGCGGCGAGCGCCGCAAGCACCGCCCCCGACTGCACGCCGAGCGAGGCCTGTTCGTCGCCGAAGACGAGTACGAGGCGGTCGGGCACGAACGTCGCGCCGCGCATAGTCTGGAGCGCCTCGGCCTGCTGGGCGGCGTAGCGGGCGGCGTCGATGATGAGGTTCACCTGCGCGTCGAGCACGCGGGCGGGGGCGCCCGTCGCAGCTGCGAGCTCGGTGAAGATGCGGTCGCGGGCTGCCGCGGTTGCGAGTCCGGCACGGCGTAGGCGCACGGCGCGGATCGAGTGTGACTGGCTCGCCCACTGCGCGGCTGATTCGCGCGCCGCGGCTGCTGCAGCTGCGGGATCGAGGTCTGCAGCCGAGAGCGCGATCGTCGCGTCGGCTGCCTCGGTGCCAGCGGTCACAGACGCAGATCGCACCAGCAGTTCACGCACCCACGTGCGGTTTGCCGCGACGCAGGCATCGGTGAGCGGCTCGTTCGCGAAGCCGGATGCAGAGACCGCGGGAATCGTGCGCGTGGGAGCAAACTCCTCAAGCGTGATCTCGCCCGTCTCCTGGTGGTTCAGGCCAAGCACGGCTGCCGTCAGGCCGCCAGTGTCAAAGCGCGTGGTCTCGTCTGGCGCCTTGTAGAACAGGGCACTATCGCGCTCACTCGGGTCCCACTCGCGCGCACGGTGCTGCGTGCGGTGTGAGGCAGGGGCTGGCAGCTGCGCAAGGTCAGCAGATTCCAGGAATGCTGCGTCGGGGTCTGTTGCGAGATCCGCGGCCGCAAACTCTGCAATGTACCCCACGAGCACGTCGATCGCGCCCGCGTGCTCGCCACGGGGAAGCAGCGGCAGCAGGAGCTGCACATCGGCGTGCGCACGGAGCTCCTGTGCGAGGTGCGACTCAACGCCGCTCCGCAGCCGGAAGCTGTACAGCGCCGTCGACTCCAGCACCTCGGCGACCTCGACGGCTGCCGCAGCGATGCGCGCGTCTTCGGTCGCGATGACGGGGCGGATCACGGCCGCACGACCCGGGTGCAACACCAGCTCAATGAGCCGCAGGAACTGGGCGTCAGCCTCGACCTGATCTTCGATCACGGGAACGGCAAGGCCGGTGAGAATCGAGCGGATCCGCTCACGCGCCGCCACCTGCGACTGACCAATGACCACCTCAAGTGGTACGCCACCCTTGGCAACGTGCGACTGCGCGAAGCAGTGCAGCTCTGCATACAGCTCCCGCGATTCAGGCAGGTCGCTCGGCAGGCGCACGCCGAAGCGGAGGCGCTTGGCGTCTTCGTTGCCGAGCACGCCGCGGACGATCGTGGGCAGCACGCGCACCCAGGCAAGATCGGTTGGTTCAAGCGTGAGCGTGACATCGTGGTCGACGGCAGCCTCCGCGAGCGGTTCAAGCGCCGCGATGGCGAGCGCAGCGTCGGCATCAATCGCCCACTCTCCCCCGCGCGAGCGAGCGACGAGGCGGCCCGGATCAATCGCCACCTGACGCACGGCAGCATGCTCGATGAGCGCCAAGAGTCGCTGAGCCTCGGTCGCTGTACCAGCGTTGCCGTGGATCGTATCGCCGAGCAAGGTGACGACCGGCTCAAGACCGTCGTCAGTGATCCCGCGCAAGAGTTCGGTGACCCCGGTGAACTTGGCAGGGTTGGTCTTGGTTGGCGCTGTGACGCGCACGGTCGCGATCAGCTCAGACGCACGGCCAAGTAGATGGCGTCGCGCAAGCGGCTTCACGAGCCACGGTAGGCCGAACGACACCGTGCCACTCGCGCGCAGCAGCAAGCGATCCTTCATCGGCATCGAATCAGGGATGTTCTGTGACGCATCGCGCAAGCCGTTTGCGGCCGCAAACGCGTCTTCGGTGCCGAACAGCACCTCGACGAGGCGGTTGACGAATTCTCGCTGTGACGGGTCGCCTGCGATGCCGGCAAGCAGGTTCGCGTCTGGAGTTTCGGCGGATCCGCCCACCTTCCCGGCCTCCCGCCATCGTGCCGCGCGATCAACAATCGCGGGTACGCTTGCCGCCCTAGGGAACACCTGCTCTGCCATGTCTTTACCCTAAAGCGCGAAGCGACACAGAGGGGCGCGAAACACGCGGATGTTCGCTGTGTGTTCTGGGGCGCTCAGTTCATACCGAGTGTCCCGCGCAGCGTCGAGTGCGCGTACGACTGCCTGAATACTCCGCGTCGCTGCAGTTCAGGCACGACACCGTTCACGAAGTCTTCGAACGATGCGTGGTAGAGCGCAGGGAAGATAATGAACCCATCGGCCGCCTCGGTGCGGAAGAGGTGCTCCAGCTCGTCAGCAATCGACGCCGGTGACCCGACCAACTGCGGATGCAGCTGGTTCATTGCCTGCTCAAGCGCGAGATCGGCAACCGTGAACGAGCGCCGCTCACTCACCGCACGCAGCATGTCCTCGAACCCGGTGCTTCCGGTCGCGCCGCGGTGCGCATCGAGCACGTCGACGGCCGATGCCGCCAGGTCGAGCGAGTCTGCGTGTAACAGTCGCTCAAGTTTCGTCACCGCTGCGGGGAGATCGATGGCCGCGCGAAGCTCCGCGAGCTTCGCTGCCGCCGCAGCATCAGTGGACCCCACGATGGGTTGCACGCCCTGCAGCACCCTGATGGAATCTGGGTCACGTCCGTAATCACGCTGCGCGCGTTCTCGGAGTTCGGTGCGCAGTTCGCGCATCTGCTCGGCAGAGTCGCCAATCGCGAACACGACCTCTGCCCAGCGTGCAGCGAAGTCACGGCCACGCGGCGACGACCCCGCCTGCATGAGCACAGGCTCACGCTGTGAGCTGCTCGGGAGCGTGAGCGGGCCGCGTGAGCCAAGTCCCGCGGGGATGCGGTGCACACGATCCGCATCCACAAATTCACCATTTGCCTGATCGAGCACCATCGCATCGGGTTCCCACGACTGCCACAGCGCCCGTACCGTCTCAACGACCGAGTCAGCATGATCGTAGCGGTCGGTGGGCGATGCGATCGCCGCGTGCCCCATATTGCGCGCCTCAGCGTTGGTCGTCGAGGTGACGATATTCCAAGCGACGCGACCGCCAGAGAGATGATCGACCGACAGCAGCTGGCGTGCGATCGCATACGGCGGCACAAAACTCGTTGACACGGTCGCCCCGAGTCCCAAATGGGTCGTTACCGCGGCGACGTGCGAGATGAGCGTCACCGGATCGAAGTAGATGCTCCCCTTCCCCGCCGTGCGCAGCGTGGTGGCAAAGTCACCGTGTCGATCCTCAGGCACCGCGAGCGCATCCGCAAAGAACATCATGTCGAAGCACCCGCGCTCCAGGATGCGCGCGAGGTCAGTAAAGAACTTGCCGCTCAGCCAGTCAGTGCGCGAGAGCGGGTGGCGCCAGTTCTCTGCGTACTGACTCGTTGGCGGGTTCACCATCGCCACGAGGTGCATCTGCGTCATCGCGCTCCCCGGCTCAGTCGGTAATCGTGGTCGGGCTGTTGAGCGAGACCGTGAGATGCGTGGTGACGTGCTGCACGACGGCGCCAACACCGATCCAGCCGTTAGCAGCGGTTGCGAGCACATCAGCAAGGTCGCCGTCGAGTCGCGTCGCGAAGTGGTCTGAGCCCGAATACACTCCGGCCTGCTTCGCCGACTCAATTGCCTCATAAATTGGCGTCATATGATCACCCGTCGAGTCACCGTCAAGCAACGGGTACAGCGACCAGTGCGCGCGAGCTCGCACCCCAGTGGGTACAAGTGCCACCGGCGCAGCCCCCAGCGCCGTGACGCCAGCTGGCAGCGCGCACGTGAGTTCCCCAGGGCAGCCACGCGAAAGCAGAATCGTCGCCGACAGGTGCACACCGGTAGCCGCGGCCTGTGCAATGACCTCGTGCAAGAATTCGAGCACTCGCTGCTCGGCGCCGCCGATGAACGTTGAGATGTCATTGGTCTCAATGGTGAGCCCGTCGCGGTTCGCCTCGGCGAGGGCACCCAAGATGATCCGTACGTAGTCGGAGTCGTAGACCGAAAGCGTGAAACGGGCACCGACGCCGTACTGCTCCGGTGCAAGTGCTGGTGCTGGTGCTGGTGTCGAAGTTGATACTGGTGCGATCACACGATCAACCATAGGGGATTCGGAATGACGCACCTCCGGCCTGACCTGCCTTTCCACAGTGGCCAAGCGCATGGCGCATGCGAGTTCTGTTACGGTGAGCACACACGGGAGTCCGGTAGGCCGGGCTGAGAGGAAGGTCATCAACCTTCGACCGTCGAACCTGATCTGGATCATGCCAGCGCAGGGAGACACTCTTCTACATACCCGTGCCCAGTGAACACTGAAAGGGCACGCACATGCGTCACCACACATTCAAGACCGGTCGCAGCATCGCGGCTACGGCTGCAATCGCCGTCGCAACCCTGGCACTCTCCGGGTGCAGCACGAGCGACGCCGACTCTGCCACTACCTCAGACGGGTCGACAGAGGCCGTCACATTCGCACTGGATTGGGCGCCAAACACCAACCACATTGGCGTCTACGTTGCCGAGGCAGAAGGATACTTCGCCGATGCCGGCCTCGACGTCGAGATCCTGCCATACGGCTCAACCTCTGCCACGCAGCTGGTCTCAGCTGGCGAAGCAGACTTCGGCATTGGCGGGCAGTCTGGGGTACAGATGGCCCGCACCTCAGGCCTCGACGTCCTTTCGGTCTACCGCGTGACCCAGACCGATACCGGACGCCTGGTGGCCCTGAACGACCGTGCAGACATCACCCGGCCGAAGGATCTCGACGGAATGGTCTTCGGTGGATTTGGCGCGCCCCTCTTCCCAGCACTCGCGAAGTCAACGATTCAGGGTGACGGCGGCACCGGCACATTCGAAGAGGTCGTGCTCGATACCGGCGCGTATGAAGCCTTGTCGCAGGGACGCATCGACTTCACGCTCTCGGTCGCGACGTGGGAGAACCTGCAGAACGAAATTGACGGCCACCCATACCAGGCATGGCGCTACCAAGACTTTGGCGTACCCGTGCAGCAGTCAACCGGCATCATTTCGAGTGATGCGTATCTTGCTGAGCATCCCGATGCAGCCCGCGCATTCGTTGGCGCCGTGGCGAAGGGCTACCAGTTCGCCGCTGACCACCCTGAACAGGCAGCCGAGATGCTCATCGACGCGAACCCTGACACTTTGGGCACGGCTCGCGAGCTCGTGCAACGCAGCGCCAAGCTCATGGCCGAAGACGGCTACCTCGTGCAGGAGGGCCACGCAATCGGTGCGGCAAACCCTGACGCGTGGAACGACTTTGGCAAGTTCCTCTTCGATGGCGGCTTCTTGGCTGATGCTTCGGGAAAGCCGGTGACCGTTGAACCTGACTGGAGCACCTACTACACCGACGAACTGCTCAAGTGACTCAGCCGCGTAGCGCGCGGGTAGCAGCCGTCGTGCTGCCGCCCGCGCTCGCGTGCTGCGTGCTATTTGGCGTGTGGCAAGGAGCCACGCAGGCAGGGCTGGTGCCGCCAGAACTGTTGCCATCTCCGACAAGGATTGCCGAGGCGGGATTCGCTGAGCGTGACGCGCTTCTGCGGCACCTGGTGCCAACGCTGACCGCCACCGTCGTCGGATTCGGACTTTCGGTGGCCGTCGCCTTTCTCGCGGCGGCACTCCTCGATTTTTCGCAGCTGTTGCGACGGGCAATCTTGCCCATTCTTGTCGTGAGCCAAACCCTGCCGCTGATCGCGCTTGCACCGCTTGTGGTGCTCTGGTTTGGGTTTGGCCTACTCCCGAAGGTGCTCCTCGTCGCCTTTGTCACGTTCTTCCCCATGGTCGTCGGACTGCTTCGAGGCTTCACCGAGGCCGACCCTGAAGCCGAGGCGCTACTGCGTTCGATGGGGGCTGGAAGATGGCAGGTGTTTCGCCTGCTCCGCCTCCCGGCGAGTATTCCGTCCTTCTTCTCAGCGCTCCGTATCTCGATCACCTACGCCGTAGTCGGAACAATCTTCGCCGAGTATGCGGGCGCGGTCGCCGGACTCGGCGTGTACATGCAGTCAGCGAAACATGTGTTTCGTACAGACCTGGTGCTCGCAGCGGTCACGATGAGTTCGGTACTGACGCTCACCCTCTATGGGGTCGTGATGCTCATCGAACGCATCACCGTGCCATGGCTGAGAATCGAACGGGGGAAGGTCGCATGAGCGCGCAATTACTTGAGCTTGATGGCATCTCGGCCGGATTCGGCAGCCATCGCGTGCTCGACGATCTACACTTGCAGGTTGCGCCAGGCGAGATCGTGGCGCTGGTTGGCGCAAGCGGAAGCGGCAAGTCAACGCTGCTATCCCTCCTGACCGGAGCGGTGCGCGCGAGTGCGGGAGAGATCCGCTACGGCGGCGCCGTGATTTACCCGGCGGCGATGGGAGCGCACCGACCCTTTGCCGCAATGCCGCAGCGCGACGTACTGCTGCCATGGCGCGACATGGTGGAGAACGCGAGCATCGGACTCGAGGTTGCTGGAGTGCCCAAGCGGGAAGCCCGGTCCCGCGCAGCCGAGCTCTTCGCTCCCTTCGGCCTCACGGGAAGCGAGGCGCAGTTTCCCCGACAGCTTTCAGGCGGCATGCGTCAGCGCGTGTCGTTCCTGCGCACGGTCGTGCAAGAAAAGCCCGTACTGCTGCTCGATGAGCCGTTTGGGGCGCTCGACGCGATCACTCGCGACGACCTGCAGCGGTGGCTCCTTGCAATCTGGGAACAGCATGGCTGGAGCATCTTGCTCATTACCCACGATATTCGCGAGGCCGTGCGCCTTTCCGACCGTGCACTCGTGCTTGGTCGGGCTGGCGAGGTCGGTGAGGCAGGCGGGCGCGGTGGGCACGGTGGGGCGCGGATCGTGGCGGAAGTCCCTGTCTCCCGAGACATTCCACGCGATGACCGGTTCGTGCTCGACCCTCGGGTACCGGTGCTCGAATCTCAGCTGCAGGCCGCGCTCGGACGCGTGCACGCACGAGACACGATCGCACCCGGCAGCGCAGACGAACGCGGGAAATAGCAAAAGGCGGGCCTGCTCCCACGAGCAGGCCCGCCTTTCGACTGCAGTGATGTTACGAGAGCAGTGCGCGATCGTCGAGCTGTGCGCCCTTGATCTTCGAGAACTCCTCGAGCAAGCCAGCAACGGTAAGCGTCTTCTTGCGCTCGGGATCAGCCGAGAACACAATGCGACCCTCGTGCATCATGATGAGGCGGTTACCGAGGGCAAGCGCCTGCTCCATGTTGTGCGTGACCATGAGAGTGGTGAGACCGCCCTGGCCGACAATGCGAGCGGTGAGGTCAGTCACGAGCGCCGCACGCTGCGGGTCGAGCGCAGCGGTGTGCTCATCGAGCAGCAGGATGTCGGGGTTCGTGAAGCCCGACATGAGCAGCGAGAGCGCCTGGCGCTGGCCGCCTGAAAGCAGGCCAACCTTTGCGGTGAGGCGGTTCTCAAGGCCGAGCTCAAGCGACTTGAGGTCTTCACGGAAGCGGTCACGCTGGCCGCGCGTCAGCGCAGGGCCGAGGCCACGGCTCTTGCCGCGGCGCACCGCAAGTGCAAGGTTCTGCTCGATCGTGAGATCGGGCGCGGTACCCGCCATGGGGTCCTGGAACACGCGACCGACGTACTTTGCGCGCTGGTGTTCCTTGAGCTTGTTCACGCGGTTGCCTGCGATGTCAATCGTGCCCGAGTCAACCGAGTAGCGACCCGAGATCGCGTTCAGCAGCGTCGACTTACCGGCGCCGTTCGAACCGATGATGGTGACGAAGTCACCCTGTTCGAGGGTCAGGCTGATCTCGTTGAGCGCGCGACGCTCGTTGACAGTGCCGGGGAAGAAGGTCTTGGAGATGCGTTCAATCTGCAGCATGTCGATTAGCCCTTCGCGTTCGCAGCGTCGATTTTGATGTTCTCGGTGGTCGACGGAGTCGAGTCATCGAAGAGCGCGGTGTCACGGTCTTCTGCTCTCGAGACCTTGCCGCCGCGGCTCCAGAGCGAGGGCACCTTCTTGAGGAAGCCCCAGCGCGGCAGCAGCAGCGCGGCGATCACAAGCAGCGCCGTAACGAGCTTCATGTCGTTGGGGTCAAGGCCAGCCTTGAGCGCCAAGAAGATGATCATGCGGTAGAGCACCGCACCGAAGATAACCGCAAAGGTTGCAACCCAGATGAAGCGCTGACCGAAGATCGCCTGGCCGAGGATGACCGACGCGAGACCGATAAGGATGAGACCGACGCCCATGCTGATGTCGGCAAAGCCCTGGTACTGAGCGACAAGCGCACCACAGAGGCCGACGAGGCCGTTCGAAAGCGAAAGCGTAAGGATCTTGGTGCCGTCGGTGCTGACGCCGAAGCTCGAGATCATGGGGCCGTTGTCGCCAGTCGCCTGGATAGCGAGGCCAAGGTTCGTCGACAGGAACCAGTCAACGATGAGCTTCACGATGAAGACACCGGCGAAGATGATGAGGACGCTCCACCAGCTCTTGCTGATGCCTGCGTTATCGATCGGAGTAAAGACGGTGTCTGCGCGAAGCAGGGGCACGTTTGATGTGCCAGCGACGCCTTCCTTGGTGCTACCCATGATCCGCAAGTTGATTGACCACAGGCCGATCATCGTGAGGATACCGGCGAGCAGCCCATCGATCTTGCCCTTGGTATGCAGCAGGCCGGTGATGGCACCTGCGATGAGACCAACGCCAAAGCCAGCCGCGGTCGCAAGGGCAGGATTGAAACCAAGCACGATCATCGATGCGGCGGTTGCGCCACCGGTCGTGAAGCTACCGTCAACGGTGAGGTCAGGGAAATTCAGCACACGGAAGGTCAGGTAGACCCCGAGTGCCATCACTCCGTAGAGCAGGCCGAGTTCGAGCGCACCGATCATGCGGTTGTCCTATTCATTGTGGTTTCCCGAGCGGTTACGGGCTTCTTCGTGTGGCAGTCACAGGAATCTGTGTCACGCCACACTGTCTGTAAATAAGGGTACCGGCCAATCGCGTATTTACGATGGCCGGTACCCCTAATGGTGAGCTTGCGCTTACCGCTGGTGGTGTTCCTCCGCGTCTATGCGACGGGAACCACCCGCAACGTCTTACTTCGAGACGTCGGTGCCCTCAGCGGTGATCGACTCGGGCAGCTCGATGCCAATTGCCGCTGCTGCAGCCGAGTTGTAGGTGCTCGCGAGGGTGTCAGCGAACTCAACCGGCATGGTTGCGGGCTCAGCCTCACCCTTGAGGATCTTCACTGCCATCGCACCGGTCTGCTTGCCGAGTGCGAAGTAGTCGATACCGACGGTAGCGAGCGCGCCACCCTCAACGGTGCCAGCCTCTGCTGCAATAACGGGAATCTTATTGGTCTCTGCAACCTTGACGAGCGACGCGATGCCAGCAACAACGACGTTGTCGGTCGGGACGTAGAACGCGTCAACCTTGCCGAGCGCCTCAGCTGCCGACGAGATGTCTGCACCGGTGGTGACGGTCGAGGTCTTGATCTCGAGGCCGTGCTTCTTTGCAACCGCGGTTGCGTTCTTGACCTGCACCTCTGAGTTCACCTCGCCCGAAGCGTAGACGATACCAACGGTCTTTGCGTCGGGCTTGATCTCCTTGAGGAGCTGGAACTGCTGCTCGAGGGCTTCCTCGGGGACAGCGTCGCTGGTGCCGGTGACGTTTGCGCCGGGGGCTTCGTTCGAGGTAACGAGCTGCGCCTCGACGCCGTCGGTAACAGCGGTGAAGAGCACGGGAATCTCGGTAATCGAGTTCACTGCTGCCTGCGCCGAAGGCGTCGCAACTGCGAGTACGAGGTCGAGGTCCTTGTTGCCAGCGAAGCTCTCAGCGATGGTGCCCGCGGTGGGAACCTCCGCCTGTGCGTTCTGCTCGTCGAAGATAACGGTCTCGCCCTCAACGTAGCCAGCTTCCGTGAAGGCTTCCTTGAAACCTGCGGTCGCTGCGTCGAGTGCAGGGTGCTGCACGAACTGGCTAATGCCAATCGTGACGGAGTCTGCGCCTGTCTCGGAACCCGAGTCAGTGCTCGCGCAGCCGCTGAGCGTGAGAGCGGCAGCAGCAGTCAAACCGACTACTGCGAGCGCGCGACGTGAGAAAGATGTCTGTCGCATGGGTGTGGATCCTTACGGGTTGGTCAACGCCACGGGAAATCTCCGAGGCTGAACGGCCGCAACTCGCTCCCAACAGGACCAACGCGTGCCGTCTTTGCACACGTCCAGGACCGCAGGGTTGTCGCCACCGCTGCAAGCATCGTATGCGCGAAGACACCACGGTTTCAAATGTCTGAGCCACCGTTTTGGAAACGGTTGTCGTTTTGTGATGCGGCGAGCGCGACAACACCCAGTTGCGGGCAGCGCTTCCCTTCTCGCAATCTAGTTGCCCTACAGACCTCGTCTTATGCAACAGAATTGCGAGGCGGAAGCAATGCCCGCCACCGAAACGGTTAGGCTGCGAACTTCGCAGCAACCTCGAGCACTGCGTCATTCTCGAGGGGGAGGCCGATTGAGATGCGCATGCCGGAGCCCGGGAAGTAACGAACCGAAATGCCGCGCTCTGCAAACTGCGTCGCGAGCTCGTCGCTGCGCTCACCAGCCGGCAACCACACGAAGTTCGCCTGCGAAGGCACGAAGTGGACACCGAGCTCTGCGAGCTTTGCTTCCAGGCGTTCGCGCTCTGCAACGAGCTGGTCGACGCGCTCCTGCAGCTCACCCTCAGCTTCGAACGACGCGAGCGCGCCCTCCTGAGCGAGCGCCGAGACCGCGAATGGAATCGAGACCTTGCGCAGGTCATCTGCGAGCTCAACGGGGGCAATCGCGTAGCCGATGCGCAGGCCGGCAAGGCCGTAGGCCTTCGAGAAGGTGTGGAGCACAACGACGTTCGGGAACTTGCCGAAGTAGTCGATGCCGCGGGGTGACTCAGCGCCGCGGTCGAAATGCGTGTACGCCTCATCGATGACCACGACGACGTTCTCAGGCACGCGGGCGAGGAAGCGCTCGAAGTCTGCGCGATCGACCACCGTGCCAGTCGGGTTGTTCGGGTTGCAGACGAAGATCAGACGAGTGCGGTCGGTAATGGCATCGGCCATCGCATCGAGATCGTGACGTGCGCCGGCGTCAAGGGGCACCTCAACAGGCACGGCGCCCGCCGAGCGCACGAGAATCGGGTAGGCCTCGAACGAACGCCACGCAAACATGACCTCGTCGCCGGGGCCTGTTACCGCGTGAATGAGCTGACCGGCGACCTCGACCGAGCCCGAGCCAAACACGACGTTTTCGTACTTCACGCCAAACCGAGCAGCAACTGCTTCGCCGATCACCACGGCACCGTGATCGGGGTACCGGTTGATCGCGGCTGGCAAACACGCCTGCACGCGGGCCGCCACCGAAGGCAGCGGATCATACGGGTTCTCATTCGACGACAGCTTTGCACTCAGACCATCATGGCCAACGGGTGCAGGCTTACCGGGACGGTATGCAGCAACGTGTTCGAGGCCGGGGCGTGAGGGCAGTGACATTGTCGGCTCGCTTTCGCAGGAGAGCTCGACGCCGAAGCGCTGAGCAGAGGAGATTGACGTTGCAGCCAGGCTACTCCCCCAGTTCTCCTGCGAAGCCGCGATTGCAGAGTTTTACACAGCCTGGCCGTACTCGCCGGTCGCCACGAGAATCGCACGACCGATGACAGCGTCTCGCATCATGAAGCCCTGAACTGCCGGAGTAACATCTGCCGGCACATCGATGTGAGCAACGTTGAGTGCGTGGACAACGAACCAGTAGTGGTGCACGCCGGTGTGCTCGGGCGGCGCAGCGCCCGTGAAGGCGGGCTCCCCCTTCTCGTTGCGGATCATGTAGGCGCCGTCTGGGAGATCCGCGCCCCCGATCGCCCCAGCATTGGCACGCAACTCACGCACGTCAGCGGGAATGTTCGCCACCGCCCAGTGCCAGAAGCCTGAACCGGTGGGAGCGTCTGGGTCGTACGACGTAATCGCGAAGCTCTTCGTACCCTCTGGAACATCTGTCCAGGAGAGCTGTGGGGATTGGTTTGATCCGCCGGCATATTCTGCATACAACTCAGCGGGCATCGGCTCGCCCGCTTGGATTGTCGCGCTCGTGAGGGTGAACTCTGGCACCTGACGCATGAGCGCATATGGGTTCGCGGGACCGCGACTAGCAACCTGGGACATCTGACTCTCCGAATTCCGTCCGACTCCGGCCACCTCGCCGGAAGGGGTCACAACTATACTGACTCATACTGTGCTTCCTCGCGAGAGCGAACCCACACGAAGCCAGTCACACCAGCGTCAATCACGAGCAGTCGTGAGTACAAGGAGGCGAAGCAATGGCTTCCACTATGGGATCAGATCGTGCGCGCGGCGCACTTGCGTACCTTCGACGCCAAATCACCACCGGAACTTGGCCCGTCGGCAGCCGAATTCCCATCGAGCCCGAGCTCGCTGAACAGATGGGCGTCGGCCGTTCAACCGTGCGAGAGGCTGTGCGCTCACTGGCGAGCGTCGGCATGCTCGAAACCGCACCCGGCCGCGGCACCTTCGTGCGTTCGGCCACCCCGACGAGCTCGCTGCTCAACGAGTTCCTCAATGACTTCACGCTCGAAGAAATTCTGAGCTACCGTCGCGCGCTCGAAATCGAGGCCGCGCAACAGGCTGCCCTGCAGCGCACCGAGGAAGACATCGCCGCGCTCGAAGAGGCCGCAAAGGAAGAGATGGGCTGCACCCGCTGCCCCGTCCTTGGCATGATCGACGGCTCTGATACGACCGCGTTCAGCAGCAAGTTCCACCAGCTCATCTTTGACGCTGCGAAGAACCGCCTGCTGTCCTCGCTCTACGCTGGCATCAACGATCAGCTCCGCACCCCCGAGCACCGCGGTCGCCTCGCGAACGTCGCAACGGGCGCCGAAATGGAGCAGGACCACGCTCGCGTCTTGGACGCGATCCGCCGCCGAGACTTCATCGACGCAGTGCACGCGATGGTCGAACACGTTGACCACGACGTCGTCATCGTGAACGAGCAGAACGAGATCGTGCCGCCGCTCGTGCGCAGCCCCGAGGCGCAGCAGCGCATCGACCAGGCGCGCGACGCACAGAACGTATAGGCGCGCTTGCGGCGCTAAGAGCCGCGCGCGCAAACCGCAGTAATTGAGGTAGGGAGTGGGCGTGATCCGCTACGTCGCAATCGGAGATAGCTTTACCGAGGGCGTCGGTGACGAGCGACCAGACGGATCAGTCCGTGGCTGGGCCGACCTCGTCGCGCAAGGCCTCGCGGACGCCACCGGCGAACCGATCGAGTACGCCAACCTCGCGATCCGCGGCCGCCTCCTCGGCCCGATCATCGCCGAGCAGGTCGAACCCGCGCTCACTCTGAAACCCACGCTCGTGAGTTTCAACGGTGGCGGCAACGACATGCTCCGCCCTGGCACCGACCTCGAGTCGGTCATCGCCCAGACCGACGCTGCCCTGCGCCGCATCCAGGCATCGGGCGCGGAGCCCCTCCTGCTCGCAGGCGCGAACCCAACCGTCGGCCTGCCCAATGGGGCGCGGATCAGCGCCAAAGGTTCAGAACTCGTCACCGCCGCGGGCGTGACCGCCGCCGCGCTGGGGCTTCGCTACACCGACAACTGGTCAGACCCCACGCTCGCGCAGCGCCAGTACTGGTCACACGACCGTCTGCACCTCGCGCCCGTCGGTCACCACCGCGTCGCCACCAATGTGCTGCGCACCCTCGGCCACGATGCCCCGGCTGATTGGATGATTGACGCGGATCCGGTCGCGAAGCCCACGTTCCGCGACGAGCTCGCGTTTGCTCGGCAACATGTGGCGCCGTGGATCAAGCGGCGCCTGACCGGCAAGTCGAGCGGCGACGGGCGCACTGCGAAGTACCCCGGGTGGGTGCGGGTGTTCCCGCGCGGCTAGGTGGTTCGCCCCCTTTGCCCTTCGGTATGAAAAAGGGCCTTGGGTAAGGTCGATTCGGCGATATTCGCCCGACCGAAGGCGTTTTTGCATACAGAGGCGAAACTGCGCACGCCCTAGCCGCTCAGGTTTGCCGTAGATATGTAATCGGCCCTCAATATGTTCTTTGGCGGCGGATTCTGCATATGGTTGGCGGATCGCATATCTACTGCAAGGCCCGGGCGCAGCGCCTGCCCGCGTCGGCGCGCGTCGGCGCACTTCGGAGCGACTCTGGCCCGACCCCTGACGCGCGTTGGCGCTCAAAGCAACGCTTGAACTCCTCAATGACCCCGGGGTACCGCACGGAATGGTACCTAGGGACGATGCGCCTGCTGGCCTCACTTGGGAGTATTGTCTGGTGTCAATCCTCACTCGCGCCAGTCTGAAAAACCGCCTCCTCGTCGGCTTGATCACTCTCGCTGTAGCGGTCATGGGCCTCGTGTCCATGACCTCTCTCAAGCAAGAGCTCATGCCGTCCATGCAGGTACCCGCCGCCTATGTCATGGCAGATTCCAAGGGGCTTGCTCCTGAAGAAATGTCGCAGGCCGTCACGGAGCCGCTCGAGCAGGCAATCTCTGCCGTGCCAGGCGTCTCCAAGGTGACCTCGACGACTTCAAGCGGCTCGACGAGTATCAGCGCCGAGTGGTCGTTCAAGGACGGCGACGATGAGACGTTGCGAGCGATCCGTGGCGCAGTTGACGCGGTCAAGCCTGGCCTGCCGAAAGATGCAAACGTTCAGGTCTTCTCTGGTGGCTCTGACTCGATGCCTGCCCTCATGCTCAGCGCGGGCGACAAGGCAGCGGCCACCGGTACTGAGGAAGCCGACGCTGCCGCAACAGCCTCAGCATTCGTCGACCGCCTGAATAGCCAGGTCGTCCCTGCACTCGCAGCAGTGCCTGGCGTGCAGCGCGTAGATCTCAGCGGTGGCCAGCAGGAGCGGATCGTTATCGACCTCCGGCCAGCGGATGTCGCAAAGCACAAGGTAGAAACAGCCCAGATTCAAGCGGTGCTTGCCACGCTGGGCTCGGCTGCCCCCGCAGGCGAGGCTCAGTCTGAGTCAGGCCAGCTCTCGGTCACTGTTGGCGATAAGCTCACCTCTCTCGACCAGATCAAGGGCGCACCCCTCAGCACTGAAGACGGCGTCATCCAGCTGTCAGCAATCGCCGATGTCAAGCTCGAGGCTGAGCCCATCACATCAATCGCGCGCGTGAACGGCAAGCCCTCAGTGAACCTCGAGGTTTACCCCGCCCAGGGCGCCAATGTGGTCGAGATCTCGAAGGGCGTCAACGCCGAGCTTGATCGACTCGCGCCGACCGTCAAGGCAGAGTTTGTGGCACTCTTCGACCAGGCTCCTTACATTGAGCAGTCGATCCACGATCTCTCGGTCGAGGGCGGCCTCGGTCTCCTCTTCGCGATCCTGGTAATCCTCGCGTTCCTTGGATCGTGGCGGTCAACCATCATCGCGGCCGTTTCGATTCCGCTTTCGCTTCTCATCACCCTCATCGGTCTCTGGGTGAGCGAAAACACGCTGAACATTTTGACGCTCGCAGCACTCACCATCGCGATCGGCCGAGTGGTCGATGACTCGATCGTGGTCATCGAGAACATCAGCCGTCGCCGCGGAACTGGCCCCCTCACGGTCGAGGGCGTCGTCGCTTCAACGCGTCAGGTCGCAGGAGCGATCACGGCGTCGACCCTTACGACCGTGGCCGTGTTCCTCCCGATCGCACTCGTCTCGGGAGTCACGGGGCAGCTGTTCAGGCCGTTTGCGGTTACGGTGACGATTGCGTTGCTGGCTTCACTGCTCGTCGCGCTCACAATCGTTCCCGTCCTGGCTTACTGGTTCATGCGCGGCTCCAAGAATCGTGTCTCGGTGCAGACCGCGGCAGTCACTGGCGAGGGCGCGGATCCCAGCGCCACCGCAAACGAAGTTCTTTCAGAGGCCGATGAGGTCGCCTCTGAGACGGATCGCCTGCAGCGGGCCATCATGCCCGCGCTCAATGCAACCAGGCGCCGTCCCGCACTGACGCTCACCGCTTCAGTACTTATTCTTGTGGCGACGTTCGCAATGTTGCCGTTCGTGCAGACTGACTTCCTCGGCTCCTCCGGCCAGGAAACTCTGCAGGTCACCCAGACGCCACCCGAGTCTGGTGACGCCGCGCAGCTCATCAAGGCTGCTGAGCCCGTCGAGCAGGCACTTCTCAAGGTGTCAGGCGTGCAGGACGTCGTCACAAGCGTCTCCCTCGGTGGCAGCACCCCGGGTCTGCCGACCTCGATTTCGTACACCCTCATGCTCAAGGAGGGCGTCGACGCCGAGAAGACCGGCGAAGCAGTTGAGGCGCGGATGCAGAAGCTCAAGGGGGCTGGCGAGATCCGCCAAGCAACCAACGATGCATTTATAGCAGGCGCAGGCGGCAGCGATATCTCACTGCAGATCAGCGGCAAGGATCCCGAGGCGCTGCGCAAGGCGAGCGACCTGCTTGAGGAGAAGCTCAAGGAGAGCGACGGCGTCAAGTCCGTCCGAAGCGAGCTGCAGGGCGAACAGCCCGTCATGAAGGTCACGCTCGACGAGATGAAGGCTGCCCGCCTCGGCTTCGACCGCACGTCGGTTGCCGCCGCGATTTCGAACGCGCTCGAGGGCGAAACCATCGGTCAGCTCATGTTCGAGGGTCAAGATCGCTCGATTCTGCTGCGCACCCCTGGGACTGCGCGATCCGCCGAGAAGCTCGGTGAGATCTTGCTCCCCGTCACCCCGCAGCAGACCGCTGAGGCGCAGAAGATCGCCGCTGAAGCGCTGCAGAAGAAGGCAGAGGCCGAGGCCGATGACGCGCGCTCGAAGGCCGCTAATGAGATCTCGCAGCAGATCAGTGATGCGGCGGATCAGCGCAGTCAGCTGAACTCCCAGCTCTCGGAGCTGAACTCGCAGCTGGCGCAGCTCTCAAAGGCTCCGATCATGCCCGGCAAGCCACAGACCCCTGACGAGCAGGCGGCCCAGCGCGCACAGGAAGAACGGCAGCAGCAGATTGCCGCGCTCCAGGAAGCGATCGCCGGCGCCCAGGGCGGCATTGCCGGTCTCGACGCGCAGATCGAAGGTCTTTACGAGGCACGCGAGCAAGCTGCGCAGGCAGAATCCGACGCGAAGGCAGCGCAGGACGAGCAGGAAGCGGCTGCGAAGGTTCGCGGTACCGCCATTCCGCTCAGTGCAATCGCGACGGTTGAAGAGGTACTCACCGCGCCATCGATTACCCGTGCCGGCGGTGAACGTCAGGTGACCCTGAGCGTGACGCCGAAGGCTGGCGGCCTCGACGCCGCAAACGCGGCCGTGGCGTCTGCGATTGAGAAGACGCAGCTACCCTCTGGCGTCACGTTCGAGCTGGGTGGCGTGACCGCCGAGCAGGACGAGGCATTCGCGCAGCTCGGCGCTGCGATGCTCGCCGCGATCGCGCTCGTGCTCGTGGTGATGATTGCGACGTTCAGGAGCTTCCGCGGGCCGATGATTCTGCTCGTATCGGTTCCGTTCGCGGCGACTGGTGCGATTCTCAGCCTGCTCATCACTGGCACTGCGCTCGGACTTCCCGCGCTCATCGGTCTGCTCATGCTCATCGGCATCGTGGTCACGAACGCCATCGTGCTGCTCGACCTTATCGGTCGCCTGCGCGAGGGCGGCGAGTCCTTGGCAGACGCTGTCGAGCACGGTACGCGTCTGCGCTTGCGTCCCATTCTGATGACCGCGGCTGCGACGATCTTCGCGCTCATTCCGATGTCTCTCGGCCTCACCGGTGGCGGCGTCTTCATCTCGAAGCCGCTCGCAATTGTTGTGATTGGCGGCCTGATCTCGTCTACGCTGCTCACGCTGATTCTGGTGCCGGTGCTGTACACGCTCGTCGAGCGCCGCCACGAGCGGAAGCGACTGCGTCGCGCGCGCAAGCGGGCACGGGGCATTGTTGAGGCGCGCCGCGTTGCTGCGTACCGTGCAGGTAGTGCTGGTGCTGGTGCTGGAGCTGGGGCAGGCGACCGCTAGGTCTGATTTACCCTAGGTATGCAAAAGACCGTAGGGTAAGACGAATTTCACGGAAAACGTCTTACCCTACGGTCTTTTTGCAGATGAGGGTGAAAAGAATCGCGAGCGCGCTAGACGCGGGCCGCCTGACACTTCTCGCACAGGCCGAAGAGGTCGACTACGTGGTCGATCTCAGCAAACCCATGCTCGGCGCCGACGTTGCCCGCCCAGTCTTCAACGACCGAGGCTTCCAGCTCTCGGGTTGCACCACAGGAGCGGCAAATGAGGTGGTGATGGTGATGGTGCGTTCCACAGAAACGGAAGATGTTCTCACCGTCAGGCGAGACGATGACATCAGCTTCACCTGAGTCAGCAAGATCAGAGACAGCCCGATACACAGTTGCGAGGCCAATGGTTGAGCCCTGCGCGCATAGGCGCTCATGCAGCTCACGGGCGCTGACGAAGCCGCGGTGCTCGACGAGCGCAGCGCGCACCGCCTCACGCTGCCAGGTATTGCGCTTCGCCTTGGGCTGCGCATCCTGGCGCTCCCTGGACGCCGACTTTGGTGCCACTTTGAGTGCCGGCTTGGGTGCCAACTCGGGCTGCGATACTTGTTGATCAGGCATGCTGACCATCACCTCCACATTCGGTCTGCGGTTCCACCGTACCCAAACGCGCGCCGCCACGGGCACGAAGCTGTGCGCTTCGCACGAAGCCCACAAGTGCTCGTCCCGCGAGCGCGGCAATATAGACCGCAGTCGCCACGAGTCCAACTGCACCGCCTGCAGCGAGATCAAACTCACGTGAGACCCACAGACCAAGCAGGCCAGTCACGACTCCCAGGGCAGCCGCAATGGGAGGCACCCAGGTGATGGTGGGGGCGATGATCCGCGCCGCTGCCGCAGGGGCAATCAAGATTGCAACACCCAGGATCGCGCCCACCGCGGGCATGGCCACAACAACCGCGGCAGCGATGACGCTCGTCACCACGAGCTCAACCGAGGCCGTGGAGAACCCTGCAGCGGTGTAGCCCGCAGGGTCAAAGGTCTGGAACAGAATGCGGCGCCGGAAGAGCCACACGACCATCACAGACAAGACCAGAACGACACTGGTCGCGACAACGTCAGAGGGCGCGACACCAAGCGGCGAGCCAACTAGCAGTGCCTCGACCGGCACCCCAAGCCCTGGGTTGAGGCCGGTGAGCAGCGTGCCGAGGGCGAAGCCAAATGCCAGTACGACGCCGCTCGAAACCTGAGAGCCTTGGCCGGGCACCTTCGCGAGGAGCCCCATGATGGCCACAAGGACGGCAGCGAAGAGCGCCTGACCGATGAGCAGATTCCAGCCGGCGAGGGCGAACACCACACCACCGGGGAACGTCGCGTGGCTGAGCGCGACCGCAAAGAATGAACGGCGGCGCAGCACCACGAGTGTTCCAGCGACACCTGCCAGGAGGCCCAGCAAAGAAAGTTCAATGGCTGCGAGTGCGAAGTAGCTCATGCGTTACCCCTGCCGTTCCAAGTATTGCGGGGCGCGATACCGCGTACCGCAAGCGCAATTACGTATGCCGCAATGAGCATGAGGACGATCAAGGCCCCTGGTGAGGCCGAGGCCCCTGCCCGCACCGACCAATCAAATGAGAACCAGAGTCCCATGATGCCGGCAGCAAGTGACACCAGCACCGCGAGCGGCACAAGTAGGCCGAGGCGCTTGGTGAGCAGACGAGCGACTGCCATTGGCACCACCAGTACCGCAATCACCATGAGCACTCCCAGCGCTTGCACACCAGCCACCACGGTCAGAGCGACCGCGATGTTTAAGGCTAGGTCTGTCGCAAACGGGCGGAAGCCCGCTGACTCAGCACCGACAGGGTCAAACGCCCGCATGAGCTGCGCACGACGGGTGACCAACACGATTGCAACGGCAATAACAGCGACAATAATGATTTGCCAGAGGACATCGCTTGTCACCATGAGGATTCGTCCGAAGAGCAACTCTTGCAGCTGTGACACGTAACTGCCGCCGCGCGAAATGAGCACCACTCCCAGGCTAAATAGACCGGTGAGAACGACGGCAACGCCAGCGTCTGAGCCCCCGCGCCGATCGGTCAGTGTGAACAAAGCTGCGGCGCCGAGTGCGGCGATCGCTGCACCTGGCAGAATGCCGGCGGATCCACCGAGTAAAAAGCCAGCCACAAGGCCGGGGAACACCGCGTGCACAAGGCCGTCGGTCACAAACTCCATCTCGCGAAAGCTCACGAACAGCCCCACGATGCCTGCTGCGACTGAGATCGCAATCACGGCAATGAGGGCACGGCTCATGAACGGCATGGAGAACGCGTCGAGCACTGAGTAGTCAAGGCCTACGGCCGCCACCAGAAATACCATCAGGGGGTATCCACTTCGTGGGTCGTTGTTACGGTGTGCTCATCGATCTCAACGGTGACTTCATGGAACGCGTGCTTGACGGCATCGAGTGTGAGCGCTTCATCAAGCGGGCCAAAGGCCGCCGGATGCCCCGGCTCCCCCGGCACGTGCCCCGAGGCAAGGAGCAGCACGTGCGTGCATGCCTCGCGGGCAATTTCGAGATCGTGCGTCGATACGATGACCGTGCGCTTCTCCTCGCGCTGCGCGCGCACCAGCTCCAACAACACGTCGCGGTTTTCGCGGTCAAGGCCGTTGAACGGCTCATCGAGCAACAGCAAACGCGGCTGCGAGACAAGTGCACGGGCCAGAATGCCACGCTGCTGCTGCCCGCCAGAGAGCTCACCGAAGAGCCGGCCGGCGTGATCCGCCAACCCAACGTGAGCAATCGCGGTATCGATCGCCTCGCGGCCCGCGCGCCCAATTCGGCCAAAGGCGCCTGCCTGTCGGTACAGGCCCATCGCAACGACCTGACGCAGTGTAAGCGGCAGGCTCGTATCACGTGCATCCGACTGCGGGAGCACCCCGATGTCGCGGCGAGCTGCGGCGGGAAGCCTGCCGAGCACGTGCACGGTGCCTCCCGTCAGATCGGAAAGCCCAAGGAGCCCACGAAGCAGTGTGGATTTTCCTGAGCCGTTCGGTCCGATCAGTGCAACCGCCGCCCCCTCAGGCACGTCAAGGGTGAGGTCGTGCACCCGAGCTCGACCCGCGTACCCGAACGCTGCGCGGTCGAGCGAGATTGCGGCGGTTGCTTGATTGCTTGTCACGAGGTTCATCCCTCCATTGCGGCGTCTACTGCGGCGGGCGGATCAGTAACACTGCCACCCCAGGCCTCAATAATTGCTCGTGTGTTATGTACGGTTGCCCCGACGTAGCTCTCTGCACCGGAGCCCGCAGAGCCCAGTGAATCGGCGTATAGCGCGGTGTCATCGACGACCGTGACGTTTGCCTCACGGGCGATCGTTTTTGCAAGTTTCGGACTCATTGAGGACTCCACAAAGATGGCTTTTACGCCGCGTGCGTGAATCTGTTCAACAAGTGCATCAATCTGGGCTGCACTTGGCTCAGCGTTGTCTTCAAACGAAGGCAGGATCGCACCGGCGAACCCGATTTCGTAGTCATGCAGGAAGTAGCGAAGCGAATCATGCCCACTCACGAGAACGCGGTCAGCTTCGGGAACAGCGGCGAACTGCTCAGCAGCCCACCGGTCGAGCTCGGTGAGCGTTGCGATGTATTCTTCCCCGCGCTTCGTGTAGTTCGCAGCATGCTCGGGATCCGCCTGTGCGAAACCGTCTGCAATCTCAGACACCATTCCCTCCGCGTAGCGCGGAGCGGTCCACAGGTGCGGGTTGGTGTCACCGTGGTCATGACCGTCGTGATCATTCGCGGTTTCGCTTGCAACCTCGTCTGCGTGTTCAGCGTGGTCGTGATTCGCCTCATCGCCGTGGTCATGGTCATGCTCATCGGCGTGATCATGATCGTGGTCATGAGCAACAGCATCGGCCGCGGCAGCAGTTCCGCTCGCCTCGTCCTCACCCTCGGCCGTGATCTGCTTTGCCTCCGCGAGATCAATACCATCGGCAGCAGTGATGATGACGCCGGAGAACCCTGACGCTTCCACCGCGCTGTCCACGAAGGATTCGAGGTTTGCGCCGTTCACAACGAGCACATCGGCCTGTCCGAGTGCAAGCAGGTCTGCGGGAGTCGGGTCGAAATGATGCGCGGATCCGCCCGCCGGGAGCAATCCCGTAACCTCAGTGTCGTCCCCACCCACTTGAGTGGCGAAGTCGGTGAGCTGCGTCGTTGTAGCGACGACTTTCAGTTTGTCGTGCTCAGCATCTGCAGCGTTGGTACCGCAAGATGTGAGCAACAGTGTCGCGGCAAGCGCGATTCCAGTGGCCCCGAGCATCTGAGCTCGCTTGGTCAGTGAATGGTGACGCATAACGTGTCTTCCTAATTGAGAACGATTCTCGTTCTAGCAATGCGCCAACTCTAACCCTTATTGATACCCGTTCGCAACAAGGTGCTCATATGCTGGTGTCATGTCCGCGCTTCCCGACTCAGCATCCGAGCTCACCGCCGCCCTCCGCGCTGGCGAGATCACCGCCCGCGAAACCACAGAGCACTACCTCGCGCAGATCGAGACGCACGCAGACCTCGGCGCCTTCGTATCAGTTTCCGCAGAGCAGGCCATCGACGCCGCAGGCGAGGCAGACATCCGTCGGGCCGCACTCACCCGCGAGGGGCGCACGGCACTCCCGATCTTGCACGGTGTTCCAGTGGCGCATAAAGACCTCACTGCCGTCACTGGCTCACCCACGACCCGCGGCAGCGCGACGAGCGTGCCCCTCAGCCCCTCGCGCATCGATTCCCCCGGCGTCGCCACCCTGCGCGCGGCCGGCACGATCTCCCTCGGCAAGACCCAGGTCCCAGAATATGGACTCACCGCATATTCCGAGAACCGCATAGCTCCCCCGGCCCGCAATCCGCTCGATCCAACCCGCACGCCAGGTGGCTCGAGCGGCGGATCCGCTGCCGCGGTCGCAGCCAGACTTCTCCCCTTCGCACCCGGGAGCGACGGCGGTGGATCGATCCGCATCCCCGCCCTTGCCTGTGGGCTCATCGGCCTGAAGCCGGGGCTAGGCACAATCCCGACTGACCTTGCGAACGGCCCACGCGATGAATTTGGTGCGCCACAGCTCACTGTCTCCGGCCCCCTTGCGCATACCCCCACCGACGCTGCCCTGCTCGGCGACGCGATGCGCGGCGTTTCACGTGCAACGGCGCCAGGAGCGTGGAGCCTCGCCGTGCGTCGGGCGAGCGATCTCACAGGGGCACGGATCGGCGTCAGCACCACCTCACCATTCGCCGACACGTACAACATTGCCCTCTCGGACGATGCCAGTCAGGCACTCGACATCGCCGTGCGCAAACTCGGCAACCTCGGACATCACCTCGAAGAGACCGCGTTCAGCTACGGCGACTACGCCGAGACCTTCGGCAAGGTATGGACGGCAGGGCTCGCCCTGCTCGAATTCACACCCGAGGAAGAATCGTTGCTCATGCCGCTCACCAGGGTCTTCCGCGAGCGCGCATTGCAGCGCGGCGAGGCCATCAACCGCGCAGCGGCGGCACACCTCCACTCCCACGCACAGCACATGCGCGCGCAGTGGGGACTCACAGACTTCGTACTCACTCCAGGCTTGGCGATGACGGCGCCTGCCATCGACGCATTCACACGCCTCTCCCCCGACGCCGACTACGAACTGCAGTGCCAGTGGGCGCCATACACGTCGATGGTCAACGTCGCCGGGCTCCCGGCGATCGCCGTGCCCATGCTGCGCAATGCCGATGGCATGAGCATGGGCGTTCAGCTCATCGGTCGCGCAGGGTCAGAGGCCGCACTCCTGCAGCTCGCAGAGCAGCTCCTCAACACGTAACCACCCGAAAGGCAGCGCTCGCATGCACTACCACCACCGCGAAGACCGACCGTCGATCTTCCCACTCAGGAAGCCAACTCGTCGATCCGCAACCCTCGCCGGCATAGTTCTGATGATCTTTGTTGCGACGATTGCCGCCACGGTCGCCCTGTGGCCAGCGAAACAAGACGTGCCACGGCAAGAGTCGGGGTCGGTAGCGAGCGGGGAGGTGGTCGATGCCCGCGTCACGCACGTCGAAGCCGTGGCCTGCGTACAGCCGCAGCTGCAGGGCGGCGGACAGGCAAGTGGACAGGCCGGAGGACAAGCCGGCCAAGAAGCGCAGGCAGGTGAGCAAAGCGTCGATCAGCAGTCGATTGCCGACGCCCCCACGGCGACCGATTGCCTGAGCGTGCGCGCTCACCTCCCTGTCGGCAAGCCAGTCGCGTTCTTTATGGATGCCGAACGCGCCAAGAGCCGCCCGATTGCGGTCGGCGACGCGGTACGACTCATCGCGCATGAGTACTCCGTTGGCGACGAAACCGTCACAAATTACTCGTTCTACGACTACCCGCGCGGCGGCAAGATGCTCGCCGTCGCCATCTTGTTCGTGCTCGTCGTCGTGCTGGTAGGCCGGGTACGTGGCGGGTTGGCGCTGATCGGCGTCGGCGCGGCCGTCGCGTTGCTCGTCATGTTCATCCTGCCGGCAATTCTCGCGGGCCACTCACCTGTGCTCGTCGCCATCGTCGGCTCCCTCGACATCATGATCATCGTGCTGTACCTCGCCCACGGGTTCTCACACCGTACGACCGCGGCTCTTTTCGGCTCGATCTTCGGCATCGTGTTCACCGCGGTCGCGGGAGCTATGGTCACGCGCTGGCTGCGATTCACTGGCATCTCCACCACTGAGGAATCGAGCCTGTCCATCTCGGTGCCGGGCATTCAGATGAATGACATCCTGACGGCAACAATCGTCATCGCCGGGCTTGGCGTGCTCAATGACATCACGGTGTCCCAGGCCTCCGTTGTCTGGGAGATGCGTGCACTTAACCCACACCTCTCACGTCGCCGCATTTACGCGTCAGCCATGCGAGTTGGTCGCGATCACATTGCCTCGAGCATTTACACCCTCGTCTTCGCTTATGCCGGATCGATGCTCGTCGTCCTCCTCCTCATCTACGCATTCCCGAAGGACCTCATCGAGCTCGTCACCTCCGAGCAGCTGGGCCAGGAGGTCATTCGCACGCTCGTGGGCGCCACCGGCCTCGTCCTGTCGATGCCGGTCACGACCCTCTGTGCGATCTGGTTCACCAAGCCGGGCGCGGATCACGCCAGCTCCGCCCCACCACCCGCACATGCGCAGCACTAGAAATACACACTTGCAAGATACCCTAGGGGGGTATATTCTGGTCGCATGATTACCACTACGTACAACGTGACCGGCATGACCTGCGGCAATTGCGAGAACCACACCCGTGAGGAAGTTGAGCAGGTAGCTGGCGTGATCGCGCTCGAGGTCAGCGCCAAGACTGGTCTGCTTGAAATCACTTCAGAGCAGCCCCTCGACGATGCAGCAATCATCGCTGCGGTTGACGAGGCCGGCTACACAGCAGTTCGCGCGTAGCCCTCGCCCCTCCAGCTCACGCGGCCGCACGAGCTGGGCGCCGATTCGCGCTCGCGATCCGCGCCCACTGTCGACCGGCACCGCCTGAGCACGCCAGACAGCAAGAAAGGACGCATCGTGGCAACCGCCCAGCCCAACTTCATCCAGCTCGACCTCGGTGGCATGACCTGCTCCTCGTGCGCAAACCGCATTGAGAAGAAGCTCAACAAACTCGACAACGTTCAAGCAACGGTGAACTACGCCCTCGAACGCGCCACGGTGCATGCCCCAGCTGGCATGGATCCCCAGGTGCTCATCGAGACGGTCAAGGCCGCGGGATACTCGGCATCATTGCCGAAGGCACCTGAGGCCAAGATCGACGACGAGCCTGCGGTTGATCCCGAGCTCACTGCCCTGCGCCAACGCCTGATCGGATCGATCTGGCTCTCGGTACCCGTCATCGCAATGGCGATGATTCCTGCGCTCCAGTTCGAATACTGGCAGTGGTTGTCACTCACCCTCGCGGCCCCCGTAGTCGTGTGGGCCGGCTGGCCGTTCCACAAGGCCGCGTGGACGAACCTGCGACACGGTGCCGTCACCATGGACACCCTCGTGTCTGTTGGCACGGGAGCGGCCTTCTTATGGTCGCTCTACGCGTTGTTCTTCGGCCACGCCGGCATGCCAGGCATGACCCACGGCTTCGACTTCTCGTTGCAGCACAGCGACGGCGCGGGCAACATCTATCTTGAGGCCGCGGCCGGCGTCACGATGTTCCTGCTCGCGGGCCGATACTTCGAGAAGAAGTCCAAGCGCCAGGCCGGAGCAGCCCTGCGCGCGCTCCTCGAACTCGGCGCGAAGGAAGTCTCTGTGCTGCGCGACGGCGTTGAGACTCGCATTCCCGTTGAAGACCTGAAGGTTGGCGACCAGTTCGTAGTGCGTCCCGGCGAGAAAATCGCCACCGACGGCCGAATCGTCGATGGACACAGCGCGATCGACGCGTCCATGCTCACCGGTGAATCTATTCCCGTAGAGGCATCTACCGGGACCGTCGTCGCCGGCGGCACCGTCTCCACGAGCGGCCGCATTGTGGTCGAGGCAACCCGCGTTGGCTCGGACACCCAGCTCGCGCAGATGGCCAAGATGGTCGAGGACGCACAGTCGGGCAAGGCCGACGTGCAGCGTCTGGCTGACCGTATCTCTGGCATCTTTGTTCCGATCGTGATCCTCATTGCGCTTGGCACGCTCGTCACCTGGCTACTTCTCGGCTTCAGCGTCGCTGACGCGTTCACCGCCGCGGTCGCCGTCCTCATCATCGCGTGCCCCTGCGCCCTTGGCCTGGCAACTCCCACGGCCCTCCTCGTCGGCACTGGCCGCGGAGCCCAGCTCGGCATCCTCATCAAGGGCCCCGAGATTCTCGAGCAGACCCGTCGCGTCGACACGATCGTCCTCGACAAGACCGGCACCGTCACCACCGGCGAAATGGCGCTCACTGACCTCGTCTCCCTCGATTCGATCCAGGGCGCGGATCACGACCGCGTCACCCTCCTCCGCTACGTCGCCGCTGTGGAGGGCGCTTCAGAGCACCCCATCGCTCGCGCGATTGCCCGCGGTGCGCTTGCCGAGCTCGGAATGTCTGCTGCAGAGCTGCCTTCGGTAAGCGGCTTTGCGAACACCGCTGGCAAGGGTGTGGAAGGCACGATCGAGGGCATCACCGTGCTTATCGGTAAGCATTCCATTTCAGGAATGTCCTCCGAGCTGACAGATCCTGCGCTCGCAGAGCTCGCCCGCCTGGAGTCAGAGGGGAAGACGGCAGCGATCATCTCGTGGGGCGGTATCCCGCGCGGTGTCGCAGCGGTTGCCGACACGGTGAAGCCGACGAGTGCTGAGGCGATCCGCAACTTCCGAAAGCTTGGCCTTGAGCCGGTGCTGCTGACGGGTGACAATCGCTCGGTCGCGGCCCAGGTCGCTCGTGAGGTTGGCATCGATCGCGTCGAAGCCGAGGTACTCCCCGGCGACAAGGTCGCGGTCATCCAGCAGCTGCAGGCAGCCGGCAAGGTTGTCGCTATGGTCGGTGACGGTGTGAACGATGCGCCCGCACTCGCGCAAGCCGACCTTGGTCTCGCAATGGGCACCGGAACCGACGCTGCGATCGAAGCTGCAGACATCACGCTCGTGCGTGGTGACCTTCGCAGCGCGGCTGACGCGATCCGCCTCTCGCGAAGTACACTTCGTACCATCAAGGGCAACCTGTTCTGGGCCTTCGCGTACAACGTTGCCGCGATTCCGCTGGCAGCACTTGGACTTCTGAACCCCATGATTGCTGGCGCCGCGATGGCCTTCTCGAGTGTGTTTGTTGTGGGTAACTCGCTTCGCCTCCGCCGCTTTAAGGAAATGAGCAAGTAATGACCGATCGTGATGACCAGTACTGTGACGCAGCGTTCAGCGCGGGGCATCCTGCCGCCCCCATCCATGGGGACGAGGGAGTCGGGGGTCACGATCACGGTGTGAGCGCCCAGACCGCTACCGGCAAGCACCGCAAGCGGCTCATCATCGTACTGGCCATTACGCTCGTGGTCTTTGTCGCCCAGGTTGTTGGCGCCCTCATCTCGAACTCGCTCGCGCTGCTCGCTGATGCGGGCCATATGCTCACCGACGCGACGGGCGTGCTCATCGCGCTCATTGCGTCGCTGATCGCCGCGCTTCCTGCAACGTCGAAGCGTACGTTTGGATTGCTCCGCGTCGAGATCCTTGCGGCACTCATCAACGGCATCGTGCTCGGTGTGATTGCGGTCGTCATCTTCGTCCAAGCCATCGCCCGCATCGGCGATGCCCCAGAGGTGCACGCCGGCCCGATGCTCATCGCCGCCATTCTTGGCGCGGTTGCCAACCTGGTGAGCCTGCTCGTACTGCAGGCGGGACAAAAGGAAAGCCTCAACGTTCGCGGCGCATACCTTGAAGTGCTCGGCGACCTCCTCGGCTCGATTGCCGTCATCATTGCCGGCCTCGTGATTCTCTTCACCGGCTGGACCCCGATTGACTGGATCGCTTCGATTGCGATCGCCCTCATGATTCTGCCGCGTGCCTACAGCCTGCTCAAGGACGTCGTACGCGTGCTCCTCGAGGCAACTCCCAAGGGTCTCTCCGTCGAAGAGGTACGCGCACACATGGAGGCGGTGCCCGGTGTCGCAATGGTGCACGACGTTCACGCGTGGACCATCACCTCGGGCGTCCCCGCGTTCTCAGCACACGTGACCGTTGAAGACGGGGCCTGGAACGAACGCGGCTACCACGCGGTGCTCGACGAGCTGAAAGCGTGCCTCATCACGCACTTCGATCTTCACCACTCAACGCTGCAACTCGAGCCCGAGTCACACGCGGTGAAGGGTGTTGGGCTGCACAAGTAGTGTTTTCGGCCGCTGGGTGCCCGCGAGGATCCCGCGCTCAACCCCGCGACACAGGCACTTTCATCCCAAAAGGGCCCTTTCATACGCCAGAAACTAGGAGTTTCGGCAGAAAGGGCCCTTTTCGTGTGATCGGCTCCCCGGTGGAGCAGCCAAGGCCACCTAGCACTAGCCAGCTAGCCAACTAGCTAGCCCGCCCGCACTAGCGCACCTTGTTCACCTGGCGGCCGCGCAACCGTGCCACCAGCGCAGATCCCAGCACGACCGCCAGCAGAACGTAGAGCGTCACTGCGATCGGCCCCTGTACGAGCACCGAGAAGTCACCATTGGCGCTCATGGTTGCATCACGCAAACTCGTCTCTGCCAGTGGGCCAAGCACCATGCCGATGATGAGCGGCGCAATCGGGAAGTCCAGGGCCCTCATCATGAAGCCAACAAGCGCGATACCCAGCAGCATGAAGAGGTCAAAGAGTGATCCCGAGGTCGCGTAGATACCAAACGCACAGAACACGGTGATTCCGGCATAGAGGTACGGGCGCGGAATCAGCAGGAGCTTCGCCCACAGCGTTGCAAACGGCAGGTTCAGAATCAGCAGAACAATCATCGCAATGAAGAAGCTCGCGAGCAATGCCCAGACAAGATCTGGTGCGCGCTCGAACAGCAGCGGACCAGGCTGCAAGCCGTACTGACGGAACGCCGCAAGCATGATTGCAGCGGTTGCCGAGATCGGCAGGCCGAGTGCGAGCAGTGCGCCCATTGCCATGCCGGTGGTTGAGTTACCGGCGGCCTCCGGAGCCGCAAGACCCCGGATCGCACCTTTGCCGAACATCGGCGTTGCCCGCTTCGCGTCAAGCTTCTTCTCCAAACCGAACGCGAGGAAGGTCGGGATTTCAGCTCCGCCGGCGGGAATCACACCGAAGGGGAGGCCAATCGCTGTACCTCGTGCCCAAGCGGGAGCCGCTTCCTTCAGCTCAGCCCGGGAAAGCCACGGCCGCCCCTTCGGGCGAATAATCTTGCCTCCCGTGACGTGACGTTCGAGACTAGCCACATAGATGACTTCACCGAGGGCAAGCACCGCAACGGTGACCGTGACAAGCGAGACACCATCGAAGAGGTAGGGGGAGTCCATGGTGAAGCGCGGCGCACCTGAGACTCCATCGATGCCGATGACTGCGATGCCAAGACCGATGAAGAGTGAAGCAAGTCCGCGTACGGCGTTGTCTGTCACAACTGACGAGGTTGCAATGAACGCAAACACCGCAAGTGCGAAGTACTCAGCGGGTCCGAACTTGGTTGAGAATTCTGCGAGTACGGGCGCTAGGAAGACAACAATGATTGAAGCAACGATGCCACCGATGAATGCGCCGATCGCAGCGGTGGCGAGTGCTTGCGCTGCCCGCCCGTTGCGAGCCATCTTGTGCCCCTCAAATGTTGAGGCGATCGCAGAGGCTTGGCCTGGCGTATTCATCAGGATGCCCATGGTGGAGTCACCAAACAGGCCGCCAAAGTAGACGCCTGCGAACATGATGAACGCGGCTGTTGGCTCAAGCGAGAAAGTCACGGGCAGCAGGAGTGCAACGGCCATGGACGAACCAAGGCCAGGCAGCACGCCAACGGCAGTACCGAGGATGCAGCCGAGCAACACCCACACCAGGTTTTGCCAGGTCAGAGCACCCGCAAAACCATCAAGCAGTAGCTGTATTGAATCCATGTCAGAACTCCCAACCCAGAATGCCGGACGGGAGCGACATCCCGAGCGCCATATCGAACGCGATGTATACGACGGAGCTCAGCGTGAGTCCGACAATGAGGCTCGTGAGCGAGCGGGCGGCCCCGAAGCCTCGGGAAACACCCCAGAACAGCAAGCCAGCAGCAATGATCCAGCCGAGGTAGGGGAGCACGAGGGCAAAGACGAGGAACGAGCCCACCACCCAGCTGAGCGACTTCCAGTCAACGCGCACCGTGCGAGGCGCGGCGTGATCCGCGTTTGCATCAGTCTCAAAAGTACCAGCACCAGCACCGCCAACGCCAACGCCTTCAGACGCCGATCCGGCGATAACCGTCTCCTGCACGATCAACGCGGGGGTCTTGCGGTATTCACGAATCGCGCTGATCGTCAGCAGCACCGCGAAGAGCACGAGCCCGGCAGCAATGAGGCCAGGGAAGAACCGGGGGCCAGGGAAGGCAGTGCCCTCTGGCACGCGCATCGTGATCATGCCGACGCCAAGATAGGCAGCAAATGTCAAAAGGAAGAGCGGCATCAGCAGGGGCTTGAGGAGCGCTGTGCGCGATCCGCGCCCACCACCGAGCTCGATCTCCTCGCCGATGACGGCAGACATCGATGTTGGGTTGGGTGAATAGGTCACTGATCCATCTCCTCGTACAGGCGCGCAATGCGCTCGCGTTCGGTGGTCAAGAAGGTCGAAAGTTCATCACCGGTGATGAAGTTCTCGCTCCAGTGGTAACGCTTTACGGCGGTTTGCCACTCCGGGGTCCCAACGGAGTCCTCGATCAACGTTGTCAGCTGGCCGGTCTCTTCAGCGGTGATGCCGCCTGGCGCAGCAAGCATGCGCCAGTTTGCGATTGTCACGTCGAAACCCTGTTCGCGCGCAGTCGGAATATCAATTCCAGGGACAGGCTCTTCTGCAATCAGTGCGAGTGCGCGCAGTCGGCCCGACTCGATCTGGTCGATGTTGTCGGGGTAGCCGCCGGCGGCAGCGTGTGCGGTGCCATTGAGGAGCGCGGCAACAGCTTCACCGCCACCATCCGAAGAAATATATGTTGTGTCGACGGGGTCGATGCCTGCGGCGAGCGCCATTTCGGTGACGACGAGCTGATCGAATGATCCGCCGCCGGTCCAGGGGACAGCTCCCGGGTTCGCGCGCCACGCTTGCACGAGATCGTCGAGGGTCTTGTGGGGCGAGTCTGCTGGAACGACGATGACGTCGTACTCATCGAACAGCACGGCGAGCGGCGTCACATCATCGAGAGTTGTGGCCGAGTTGTACTGGATGGTTGCTGCGAGCAGGCCTGTGCCGCCGACAAGCATGGTGTTGGCGCGGCCTTCAAGTCGCGTCATGTTGCCGAGGGCGATCGTGCCACCGGCGCCAGGCATGTTCACGACCTGCACGTTGGCGGTGAGGCCGTTCGCGCGCTGCGCCTGCTGCATCTCGCGTGCGACGGTATCCCAGCCGCCACCAGCCGCCGCTGGCGCCACGATGGTGAGCGAGGAAGCGATGTCCTGGCCAGCAGAGGCCGAGGTGATCGACCCGAATGCCGCGACACCGATGGCGGCGCAGGCAATGAGGCTGCCAACGATCCGCACGATGGGTCGCGACCGTTTCACTTGTTTGCGCTGTGAAGGCGCGTTATACGACTCTGTCATTTGCGTTCACTCCTTTGTGACGGCGCTGACATGCACCAAGGTAATCAACACACCATGGCAGGGAAGAGCCTCTGAAGAACCCCTGGAGCGAATTGACCTCATTAATTCACACGACAAGTTTTTTGCACCACCGCCATTCCCGCCACTACCAGGTTTAAGCTTGGGCGTTACCAAAGGAGGTATCACCGGTGACAGCTCAACGCGCGACCAGGAGCATCAGGCTGCTGATGCTGTTCGCCCCGACGCTGCTCGTTGTTGCCGCCGTGATCTTAACGACGAGCATCGCCCTCACGGTGCAGGAGCGCGGGGTACGCGACGCCACCAGCAAGCGCGTGTTGAGCGTCGCTTCAAGCCTTGCTGAGCTCACGCAGGTGAGATCCGCCCTCATGCTCGTGCACGATGATCCTTCGGTCGCTGCCGAAGAACTGCAACCGCTCGCCGATGTCATCGAGCGCGCTGCAGGTGTCGACTACGTTGTCATCTCGGATGAATTCGGGATTCGCATCACCCACCCCACGCCAAGCGAGCGCGGTCGCCATGTCTCCACAGACAACTCATCCGTACTTGCAGGCGAAACGTTCATCGGAACAGAGACGGGAACCATCGGTCGCACGCTTCGGGCAAAGGTTCCCGTGCGTGATGACGAGGGTGAGATCATCGGCGCGCTGTCCGTTGGCATTCTCGAGAGCAGAATTGCGGCCGACATCGAAGATGCGCTTAGTCAGTTTCTCCCGTGGACCCTTGGTGCCCTCATCGTCGGTACGCTCACAAGTTCGCTGGTGGCCGCACTTCTCGAACGTCGGTTCAGGCTTCTCGACACCGCAGCGATGGAACACGAAGGGCTTCGCCGCACCTCGGCAGCGCTCCAAGAGCAGTCACACGAATTCGTCACACGGTTGCATGTCGTACACGGGCTTGTGTCGCACGGAGACATCGATGACGCGCTCAAATATATTGAGGGCATCACCCCCGTCACCTCGAATGTTCACGGTGTGGAGCTCGAACACCAGCCCCTCCTGCGGGCAACTCTCGACGCGCTCACCGCTGAGCTCGGAGCGAACGGTACGCGCCTCGAAACAAACATCTCCGTCACGAGCGTGGTGGATGAAGAGGTCAGCCTTGTCCTGACGAACCTTTGCCGAAACTCTGGCGAGGCAGGCGCGTCTGTAGTGGATTGCACTCTCATAGAGCGCGACGGCTTCTTCTACGGCGAGATTTTGGACGACGGTGATGGAATCCCCGCGGCACAGCTGGAGCGAGTATTCACACGCGGATTCTCCACAAAGTCCCTGCCGCCCGACAGCCCGTTTGACAGCATGGAACGAGGCATTGGCCTAGACCTGGTACGGCGCACCGTCACCGACCGTGGCGGCAACATCGAGGTCGGACATGCGTCTTCGGGCGGGGCCCGGTTCCGATTTGAGATGGAGGTGCGATGACTGACGCTCCGATGCACCGCGGTGAGTTTCCCAAGGTACGGGTACTCATCGTCGATGATGACGCTGGCGCACGGATGCTGCACAGTAGATTCGTGGCGAGCACGCCCGGATTTTCTCTTGCTGCCGCTGTTGGCACGGGTCAAGACGCAGTTTCGCGGATCCTTCGCAAAGACATCGACCTGGTCCTCCTAGACATGCGCCTGCCCGACATCAGTGGCGTCGAGGTACTCAATCGCGTGCGCATGATGGGGCCGGCATCCCCTGACGTGCTGGTGATCAGCGCCTCGCAGGATCGCGTGACGGTGCGCCAAGCGCTTGCTGGCCAGGTCATCGGCTACCTGGTGAAGCCGTTCACCGAAGCCGCACTCGCGAGCAGACTCCATGCGTATCTTGACGGGCTCAATCAAGGTCCGACTCGGCCGGCAGACGTGCGTGAACTGCCGCTTGCGCAGGGCGAAATCGATCAGCTGCTCTCGACTGGGAGCATTCAGACTCTCACCCCGACACAGTTGGAGGCGCTCAGCGTAGGTGCTCCCACCAGCAGCGATGCTGCGGCGCCCGCCGTGCCACACCGGCTCCCCAAAGGCATTTCACCAGTGACTCTTGCAGAGGTCATCGCCGCATTGGACCCGGTGATGCCGCGCACCACGGCGAGCCTCTCTGCCGCGTGTGAGATCTCTCCTGCGACGGCCAGAAGATACCTGGACTATCTCGTTGAACGCGGCACGATCGACCTGTCGCACCGCTACGGTAAACGCGGGCGGCCAGAGGTGCTCTATCGCCTCGTGCCCGCACCAGGCGCCTAAGCGTCTCGGCGGGCGCTCAACCCCTCGAAACAGGCACTTTCACGCGAAAAGGGCCCTTTCAAGCGCCAGAAACTACCAGTTTCGGGAGAAAGGGCCCTTTTCGCATGCTTGGCGCGGGCGCGGGGCCGCGCGCCAAGCGCTAGTCAAGCAGCAGCGCAGGCTCCTCAAGCACCGAAGCCACGTCTGCAACGAAGCGCGAGATCACGTCACCGTCGACGACGCGGTGGTCGAAGGATCCGCCCACCATCGTCACCATGCGGGGGCGCACCTCGCCGTCAACCACCCACGGCTTCTCGCGGATGGTACCCATCGCCATGATCGCAACCTCGCCCGGGTTCAGAATCGGCGTACCGAAGTCCATCCCGAAGACACCGATGTTGGTGATCGTGATGGTGCCGTTCTGCATCTCAGCGGGCTTCGTACGGCCATCGCGCGCGGTGATCGTCAGCTGTTCGATCGCCTGAGCGAGTTCGATGAGGCTGAGCTCCTGCGCGTCCTTGATGTTGGGCACGATGAGTCCGCGCGGCGTCGCGGCCGCGATGCCAAGGTTCACGTAGTACCGACGAATAATCTCGGTCTCGGTGAAGGTCGAGTTAATCTCGGGATTGCGGCGGATCGCCCACAGCATCGCCTTCGCAAAGATCAACAGGGGCGACACCTTCACACCAGCGAAGTCGGTCGACGTCTTCAGACGCTTCACAAATTCCATGGTGCGGGTCGCGTCAACCTCGGTGAAGACGCTCACGTGGGGCGCCTCGTTCGAGCTGAGGGTCATCGCGTTCGCGATGTGCTTGCGCATGCCCTTGAGCGGGATGCGCTCCTCGCGCTGCGGCGACACCTCAGGGGTAGACAGGTTGCGGAAGACGCTCGCCTGCGACGCGTGACGGACAACGTCATCGCGCAGAATCTCGCCAGCGATGCCCGAGCCCTCGACCTGGGTGAGGTCAACGCCGAGATCCTTCGCGAGCTTGCGGATCGGCGGCTTCGCGATGACCGGCATCGCCTCGGCGACGGGAATCGGCGGGGGAGTGAGCAGGGGCTCACCGCCACTGCGACGACGCGAACGCACGGTGCCGGCGTTGCCGTAGCCGACGAGGACGGATCCGCCCTCTTCTTCGGCCGCGGGAGCATCGGCAGTGGGCGCATCGGCATTGGGCGCAGCACCAGCAGCAGCCCCGGCGCCAACCTCGCACGCAGCATCATCAGCACCGTCAGCGCACTTCTCGACGGGAGCATCGACCGAGTTAGCACCAGCGGCAGCCTCATCAGCCCCGCCAGCAACGCGCACGCGCAGAATCGGCGCGCCAACGGGCACGGTCTCACCGACCGCAGCAAGCACCTCGGTCACGACGCCGCTGAAGGGCGACGGCAGCTCGACCAGCGACTTCGCTGTCTCGATCTCGCAGATGACCTGGTTGAGCTCGACAGTGTCGCCCGGCGCTACGAGCCAGTTGACGATGTCAGCCTCGGTCAAACCCTCGCCAACGTCGGGGAGGGGGAAAGTCATTTCACTCATGAGGACTCCTCAAGCCTGATGTTCAGTCTCAGTATGTCGCACGATCCGCGTGGAGCGGGCCGGGCTTAGTAGTGCATGGTGCGGTCGACGGCCTCGAGGACCCGATCCGCATCAGGAAGGAACAGTCCCTCAAGACGAGCCGCAGGGTACGGCGTATCGAAGCCAGCGACCCGGAGCACTGGAGCCTGCAGCGAATAGAACGCGTGCTCAGCAACGTACGCCGCGATCTCGCTGCCAACGCTCGCGTTGCCCGAGGCCTCTTGCGCGACGACGAGGCGTCCCGTCTTGCGCACGGATTCGAGCAGCGGCTCGTAGTCGATGGGGGAGATGCTGCGCAGATCGACCACCTCGAGGCTGGTGCCCTCGGTCGCCGCGACCTCTGCTGCCTGGAGCAGGGTCGTGACCATTGCGCCGTAGCCAACGACGGTGCAATCGGTGCCGGTGCGCGCGACGCGGGCGGTGTGCAGGTCGGTGGTGGGCTGGTCGAAGTCGACCTCACCCTTCATCCAGTACTTCGCCTTCGGTTCGAAGAAGAGCACGGGATCTGGCGACTCAATCGCCTGCTGAATCATCCAGTACGCATCATTCGGTGTCGAGGGCGCGACCACGCGCAGACCCGGAGTGTGCGCGAAATACGCCTCGGGGCTCTCGGAATGATGCTCGATCGCACCAATGTGTCCGCCGTATGGGACGCGGATCACGATCGGCATCGACACCTTGCCGTCATGCCGATTGGTGAACTTTGCGAGCTGCGACACAATCTGGTTGAACGCGGGGAAGATGAAACCGTCGAACTGGATCTCAATGACCGGGCGGTAGCCGTGCATCGCAAGACCAATCGCGTTGCCGACAATGCCGGCCTCTGCGAGCGGGGTATCGAGCACGCGCGCCGAGCCAAACTCAGCGTGCAGCTTGTCGGTGATGCGGAACACGCCACCGAGCGGGCCAATGTCTTCGCCCATCATGAGGACGCGGTCATCGTTCTTCATTGCCGCGCGCAGACCCTCATTGATCGCACGGGCCATGGGCAGGGTCTGACGACCCGCGGTAATCTCTGCGTCGCTCATTAGGCGCCTTCCTCAAACGATGCTTCGTAGCGCTCGAGCCATGCGCGCTGTTCTTCAATGCGCGGATGCTCAGCCGAGTACACGTTGGCAAACATGGAGTCAGCCTCGGGGGCCGGAGCCGTGAGAATCTGGTCGCGGATACGCTTCGCTTCGCGATCCGCCACCTCTGCGACCTGGGTGAAGAACTCGTCCTCGACGCCCTTCGAACGCAGGAAGATCTCCATGCGCTCGATGGGATCGCGGTCGCGCCACGACTCGAGCTCTTCGTTTTCGCGGTAGCGCGTGGGATCGTCACTCGTCGTGTGTGCGCCGATGCGGTAGGTGAGGGCCTCGATGTAGCTCGGTCCGCCACCCTCACGCGCGAGGCGCATGAACCGGCGACCCACTGCAAACGCAGCGAGCGGATCATTGCCATCAATCTGCACCGCACGAATGCCAAAACCAAGCGCGCGACGGTACAGGGGAGTGCGCGACTGGCGCGTCACTGGCACCGAGATCGCCCACTGGTTGTTCTGCACGACGAAGACCTGCGGCGTCTGGTAGCTCGCAGCGAATACGAGCGCCTCGTTCGCGTCACCCTGGCTCGAGGTGCCATCGCCGTAGAAGACCATGGCTGCCTCGCCGGTCGGCTCTGCGGCCTCACCCGGGTCGAGCGTCATGGGCGCGGATCCGCCTGCGGCGAGCGCGTCACGCTTGGCGTTGAGTACCTGGCCGAGGGCGTATCCGGTCGCGTGCGGTGCCTGGGCACCGAGCACGAGCGTATAGAGGTGGAAGTTGCCGTTCGCGGGGTCGGTGACGTCCCAGCCGCCGTGCGAGAAACCGCGGAAGAGGAGCGCGAGCTCTGCGAGGTCTACGCCGCGGATACGAGCGATGGCGTGCTCGCGGTACGCGGGGAAGATGTGATCCTTGGGTTCTGCCGCGTGCGCGAGCCCAACCTGGCAGCCTTCCTGACCGACGCTCGGTACCCAGAGGGCGAGCTGGCCCTGGCGCTGCAGGTGCGTGCACTCCGTGTCGAACGCACGGGTCGCGACCATGTCGCTGTACCACTCTGTAAAGTCGTCAAGCGTTGCTGCCTCGAGTTCTTCTGCGTACTCGACCGCGGTGTCTGAGGGGGCGTAGTTGCCTGCTTCGTCGAGGAATCGGATGGGTTCCGGATCGCTCATGTCGAAGCCAAGAGTGAGGTGTTGGCTCATAGCTCCCGAGTCTACTTAGCGTCCGTTCTCAGATCGTTATATGGGCGCGTCGTTTGCTGAGAGTTTGTCAGTGGTCGGTTATCAGCGGTCGGTGCGAGGATGGGTCGTATGCGCATGATTCTTCGTATTGCCGTCAGCTCGTTCGCCTTGTGGCTCACGACCCTCATTGTGGGTGGCAGCGGTGACCACGGATTCTGGGTGCGCGCCTACGAGCCAACCGAACAGGCACACGTGGTGACCCTCGTGCTGGTTGCGCTCGCATTTGGTCTGGTGAACGCGACGCTTGGCAAGGTTGTTCGCTTTGTGTCGATCCCGCTGTACATCATCACGCTCGGCCTGTTCGCGTTCATCGTGAACGGCATCATGGTCTCGGTGGTCGTCTGGCTCTCCAGCCTCGCCGGGTTCGGCCTCGAAGTCGATGGTTTCTGGTGGGGCGTGCTTGGGGCGTTCGTCATGTCGCTGCTTGCGAGCCTGATGAACTCGATCCTTGGCACGAAGAAGCGTAAGAACCGTAAGTAAGAGGAGTCTCCTGTGTCTGTACCTGTTTCAGCTTCGGCTTCTGCTGCAACTGCATCGGCCGCTTCGCCGTTCCACATCAGCTTCGTCTGCACCGGCAACATCTGCCGCTCGCCCATGGGCGAGGTGATCTTCCGCGAGCTCGCTGAGCAGGCTGGCGTTGCTGACCGCTTCGTCATCACCTCGCGCGGCACGCACAATTACCACGTGGGCAATGGCGCTGATCCGCGCACTGTCGCAGCGCTCGCCGAGACCGGGTACAACGGTAGCGCCCACCGTGCGGCCCAGTTGTCTGACGCTGACATCGCGTCGCACGACCTCCTCATTGCGCTCGATCGGGGCCATGAGGAGATCATGCTGGGGCGCGGTGCATCGCGGGTCGAGCTGTTGACGGCGTACGACCCTGAGTCACCGGCGGATCCCGACGTGTTCGACCCCTACTACTCAGACGCGGCTGCCTTCGACGACGTCCGAGACCAGGTAGAACGCAGCTGCCGAGCGCTGCTCACAGCCCTGACCTCGTCGTAGCTTTGGGTGCTTCCTGTGGGTAAGCGGGCCTCCGGCTGACGCCCCCGTGCGAACGTGAAAGAATAGAAGAACGATTTCGGTTCTCCCAGTCGGGTGAACCCCACGTCACGATCGCACGGAGATGCAATGACCAATCTTCCCCCGCAGCCCATCAGCCCCCTCGACGGCCGCTACCGCGCAGCCGTTACCGAGCTTGGTAACACTCTCTCGGAGGCGGGCCTGAACAAGGCACGCGTGCACGTTGAGGTTGAGTGGCTCGCCTACCTCACCTCGAACTCGCTCCTCGGCGGCAGCCCGATCGCTGACGACCAGCTCGCATCGCTTCGCGAGTGGGCTGCGAACTTCGGCCAGACCGAGATCGACAAGCTTGCTGGCATCGAGGCAGTCACGCACCACGACGTGAAGGCGGTTGAGTACCTCATCCGCGAGCGCCTCGAGGCGCAGGGCCTCGCAGCATTCGCTGAGCTCACCCACGTGTGCTGCACCAGCGAAGACATCAACAACCTGTCGTACGCACTCACCGTCAAGCACGCTGTTGCTGACGCATGGCGTCCGAAGTTCGTCGCGGTCATCGACGAGCTCGCTCGCCAGGCTGAGCTGTACCGCGAGCTCCCCATGATGAGCCGCACCCACGGTCAGCCAGCTACGCCGACCACCCTCGGTAAGGAGATCGCGGTCTTCGTATACCGCCTCCGTCGCCAGCTCGAGCAGATCGACCGCATCGAGTACCTCGGCAAGTTCTCGGGCGCGACCGGCACCTTCGCTGCGCACCTCGCAGCAGACCCCGCAGCTGACTGGGAGAAGATCTCGCGCGAGTTCGTCGAAGGTCTCGGCCTCGACTGGAACCCGCTCACCACGCAGATCGAGTCGCACGACTGGCAGGCAGAGCTCTACACCCGTATGGCTCACGCAAACCGCATCCTGCACAACCTCGCGACCGACATCTGGAGCTACATCTCGATCGGTTACTTCCGCCAGACCCCCGTTGCTGGCGCAACCGGTTCGTCGACCATGCCACACAAGGTCAACCCGATCCGTTTCGAGAACGCAGAGGCAAACCTCGAGCTCTCGAATGCACTGCTCGACTCGCTCGCAGCAACCCTCGTGACCAGCCGCTGGCAGCGCGACCTCACCGATTCGTCGGCACAGCGCAACATTGGTGTCGCATTCGGCCACTCGGTGCTCGCACTCGACAACATCCTCAAGGGCCTCGGCCAGATCGACGCAGCGCCTGAGGCGCTCGCGTACGATCTCGATCACAACTGGGAGGTCCTCGGCGAGGCGATCCAGACCGTGATCCGCGCAGAGGTGACCGCTGGCCGTTCCTCGATCAAAGACCCGTACGCAGCGCTCAAGGAGCTCACCCGCGGCCGCCGCATCGGCCAGGCAGAGCTCGTTGAGTTCGTTGAGGCTCTCGAGATCGGTGACGACGCGAAGCAGCGCCTCCTGAAGCTCACCCCCGCTACCTACATCGGCAGCGCTACCGAGCTCCTCAAGTACCTCTAGGGGTTACTGCTCAGGTCTTCCTGATTCGCAGCTGATTGCTGAGACGGGGTGATTCAGGCCATGCTGAATGCATGACTGCATCACCCCGTTTCGCATTTTCCACCACTCGGCACCGATTTACCGCACGAGAGGTACGGGTGATCGCGGTCTATCGCCCCGTACCCACCATTGCACGCCTCACCTTCACCGGCGATGACCTCGCAGACTTCACCGCGACCGGCCCCGGCGATCACGTGAAGGCATTCTTCCCGCACCCCGTCACCGGTGAGCTGCTGGCACCCAAGGCTGTTGGCCCCGGCGAAGATGGCATCATTCGTCCCGACGGGCAGACATTCCCGCGCGACTTCACACCCCTGAATGTCCGTGAGACGGCCGATGGCGTCTGCTTCGACCTCGACTTCGTTCTTCACGAGAACCCCGGTCCTGCGTCCGCCTGGGCCGAGAAGGCGGTCATTGGCGACACCATCGTCGTCGCTGGCCCGCGTGGCTCGCGTGGCATCCCCGAGGGCATCGACAGCCTCGTCTGCATCGTCGACCCGACCGCGCTACCCGCCGTCACCCGCTGGATCTCAGGTCTACCGCACGTCTCAGATATTGAGGTCGTCGCTGACGTCGACCCGGCGAGCATCGAGTGGGTCGAAGAGTACCTGCGTATCTCGACGGGCCGAGACATCCTCGTGCGCGAGCCCCTCGGCGGACTCGCGCAGGCCATGCTCGACAGCGAAGTCGGCGCGGGTACGTACGTATTTGTCGCCGGCGAGGCAACGAGCCTGATTCCGGTGCGCCGCGCTATCCGCGACGAGATCGGGCTGCCCCGCGAGCAGTACACCGTGAGCGGCTACTGGCGCCGCGGCGAGGCCAACTTCGATCACCACGGCCCGCTCGACCCGAGCGAGCCCGAAGCAGGGGAGTAAGGGAACAGGCGGGGCAGCCCGGCGTGCGCGGCTAAGTTGCCCCGCCGCCCTGGCACCCCGCCGCCCTGGCACCCCGCTGCCCGCCGTACCCCGCCGCCCGCCTTACCCCTTCGAAACAGGCCGTTTCTCTCGAAAGGCACCCTTTCATGCGTATGAAGAGCCTCATCTCGAGAGAAACGGCCTGTTTCGAGGGGTTGAGCTTTGCCGGGCCCCAGAAACGCAAAAAGCCCCGGGCGCACCCGGGGCTTTTTCCAACTCGCGCTTAGTGCGCGTCGTCCGTGTTCGGCTTCTGCAGCACCTGACGTGCTTCTTCGTCTTCCTGGCTGCGCTTGCCACCGAGTCCGAGCAGGGCAACGCCCATTACCGAGACGATGAACGCAACGAGCATGAAGATCAGTGCGAGGCGAATGTCACGCGTCGTGAAGACCACGACAAGACCCGCAAAGATTGCGAGCACACCCGAGAATACGAGCAGCTCCACGGGGCGCATGCGGTCCTTACGCAGGGGCTCGTGCGACTGAGACTGCTTGGGATCATTCGACTTCGTCATGACTGCTTTCTTCGTTTTTGATATCGAGGGGGAGTACTGCGTGAGCAGTTACTCAGACTTCTGCGAGTCGGCCGAGCCGTTTCGCTTCGAGTCAAAAGCTGCGATGCCGAGGAATACGCCGGCAATGATGGTGTACGCGCCGAAGAAGCCAAGCACGGCCACGGCGTCGTTGCGTGCCAACAGCACGAAAATTGCGAGGAGCAGACCAGCTGCGCCGATAATCGCTGGATCCTGGCGCGTGCCGGGCTGGGTGACCATCGCGACGAACTCAAGGAGTCCGCTGATGAGCGCCCACACTGCAACGATGATCGCGTAGCCAACGGCCTCACCAGTCATGGGGAGTACGACGGTGGCAATGAGAGCAGCGAGGCCGAGCAACAGCGGAATGACCGAGCGAGCCTCGTCTTTTCGCGCAAACCATTCGACGAGGTGCATGACACCGATGGCGGCAAGTGCACCAGCGGTGACGAGGAAATCAAAGTTGAAATCTGAGTGCATCGTGGCCGAGAAGGTCACGACCATACCGACCACGAACAGCACGACCGCTCGCGCGATGCGCACTCCTCGCGGAGCGAGTCGAGAGACGACTTCCTGCGCCGAACCCGTAGCTACGGCTTGGCCCTGTGCAGACACGCTCATATCGACCCCTTTCATTGGCCCCTCGCGATTGTACTCGGTCTGCCTGGACACTTGCAGTCAGCTGAGTGTTGCGCCCGACGGCGCAGTGCAGGGCGCGGATCATTCGGGTGCGTTGCACGCTGTCCCGATCCGCCCCCCATACGCCCGAATTACATGCCCTGCGGCATGTCTGCAAAGCGGGAGTAATGGCCCTGGAAGGCCACGGTCACCGTACCGGTGGGGCCGTTACGCTGCTTCGCAAGGATAAAGTCCGCCTCGCCAGCGCGCGGGTGATCACGATCACCAACGGCCTCGCGGTGGAGCAGGATGACCATATCGGCGTCCTGCTCAAGCGAGCCCGACTCACGAAGGTCGCTGATCGCAGGCATCTTGTCGGCACGCTGCTCGGAGGCACGGTTCAGCTGAGATAGTGCGATGACGGGAACGTCGAGCTCCTTCGAGAGCAGCTTGAGCGCACGCGAGAATTCCGAGACCTCCTGCTGACGGCTCTCGCTCTTCTTTCCGCTCGAAAGCAGCTGCAGGTAGTCGATGACAACCATTTTGAGGCCGTGCTGCTGCTTGAGTCGACGGCACTTTGCGCGAATCTCCACCAGTGTCATGTTCGCGCTGTCATCAATGAACAACGGCGCCTCGGCGATGCGCGCCTGGGTCGCTGCAAGCTTTTGGAAGTCGCGGTTATCGAGCGAACCCTTACGCAGGGTCTGCATCGGGATCGTTGCCTCTGCCGCGAGCAAGCGCATAGCGATCTCTGCGCGACCCATCTCGAGTGAGAAGAAGACCGTGCAGGCGTTGGCGTGCACCGAGGCGTTGCGGGCGACGTCGAGCGCAAGCGTCGACTTACCCATTGCGGGTCGCGCGGCGATGATGATCATCTGGCCACCGGCAAAGCCGTTGGTCATGCCATCGAGCTCAGCGAAGCCCGTCGGGACGCCGAGCATACCGTCAGGCATGCTGTTTGCCTTGTTGATCTCTTCAAGCGCGGCGTCGACCGCGAGCGAGAGGGGAACGTAGTCCTCGCCCTGTGCCTCACCGGTCACACCGTAAATCTCTGACTGAGCCACGTTGACGAGATCGATTGCTTCGCCCTCGCCGGCGTAGCCCATTTGCACGATGCGCGTTCCGGCGTCGACCAGGCGGCGGAGCAGGGCTTTTTCGCCCACGATCTCGGCGTAGAAGCTCGCGTTTGCAGCCGTTGGCACAATCGCGGTGAGTTGGTGCAGGTACTCCGCACCGCCCGCGCGCTGCAGATCGCCTGACTTGGTGAGCGCGTCGGTCACGGTAATGACGTCTGTCGGCTCGCCGCGTGAGTACAGCGACAGCACTGCCTCATAAATGACCTCATGCTTGGGCACATAGAAGTCATTGCCGCGCACAACGCTCGTCACATCGGCAACGGCGTCCTTTGAGAGGAGCATGCCACCGAGCGCACTCTGCTCAGCGAGCAGGTCATATGGAGGCGTGCGCTCAAAATCACCGGCGCTCCGCGGCTCCTCAGACGGGGCTGAAATACCCAGGTGTGCGATAGACACTCGTTCGCTCCTTGCAAGACCTCATGGGGACGGGCGATGGGCGCGGATCAGCGCCCCCGAAACGTCCAAAATTGCGGAATTACCCAACAATACCTACCCCTCAAGTCTACCTGTGGATAACTGTGTGAATAATCCACCGCGTTTTCACACAAGTTGTCCACATTTCTGGGGATAACTTGTGGATGGATATTGAATAAGTATTTTAAAGTACGTCCTGAACTGGACTTGTCAGTTTCCACAATGACAAACTTATTCAACATTCAGCCAAGACTTGAAGGATTCAACCTCGCGAAAAGTTGTGGACAAAAGCATCGAAATCGTATACCCACGCAGCACACATTGAAGAAACTGCCAGCAAACCGCTTTTAGACAGCAGAAAAGTAGTGTTTACATAGAATTCACACTATTTAGCGCACGAGGCCTTGCCAGGCGCTCCTTCATATGTGCCGTTTCGGGGCGCCCAAGTTGCAGATCCTTCGCGCCAAAGAGGGTATCGCCGTATCCCTTGCGCACGTTTTGCAAGACCACCATCCCATTGAAACGAAGTGTTTCTAACACAGGAGGCACTTACTTACGCCGAAAGACAGACCCTCGCAGGAAAGGTCCCGTCTCGCGAAGTCGACTGGCAGAACTCCACGCCAACGCCGGCACAGAGGCCAACGCAAACGCAAAAGACCCCCGCTCACCGAAGTGGGCGGGGGTCTTTTAGAAACCGAGATTAGCGCTGAGCGATAACCTGAACGGTGACCTTAGCGTCGACACCCTCGTGGAGGTGGATCGTTGCCTTGTACTCACCGGTGGTCTTGATCGCCGGAACGGTGATCTTACGCTTGTCGACCTCGCCGAGGCCCTGCTCAGCAACAGCTGCAGCCACCGAAGCGGGCTTCACTGCGCCGAAGAGACGGCCCTCTGCACCAGCCTTAGCGATGAGACGGATCTTGCCTGCCTCGAGCTTTGCCTTGAGTGCCTGAGCGTCCTCGACCGATGCGAGTGCACGTGCCTCGCGAGCTGCACGGAGCTGCTCAACCTGAGCCTCGCCACCGCGAGTCCAGTGAACGCCGTAGCCCTGAGGTACGAGGTAGTTGCGTGCGTAGCCGGTCTTAACCTCTACTACGTCGCCTGCGGAACCGAGGCCCTGGACCTCGTTCGTGAGAATTACCTTCGCCATGATGTGTTCTCCTTAGCGGCCCGAGCCGGCGTAGGGGAGGAGTGCCATCTCGCGGGCGTTCTTAACTGCCTTTGCGATGAGACGCTGCTCCTGGACGGAAACACCGGTGATACGGCGTGCGCGGATCTTGCCACGCTCAGAAACGAACTTGCGAAGCGTTGCGACGTCCTTGTAATCAATGACGCCGACGGTCTGCTTCTTCGCGGGTGCGACGGGCTTTGCGTTCTTGCCGCGACCCGGCTTGCGGCCTGCGCCGCTTGACTTACCTGCCATGATGGTCTCTTTTCGTACTGCGCCTCAGACCGAAGTCTGGGACAAAACTGTTTTAGAAGGGCTGCTCGTCGTCGAATCCGCCACCGAAGTCGGCGGGAGACGAGTTGCCCTGCTGGCCCGAGTTGGTCCAGGGGTTGTCCTGCGGAGCAGCAGCAGGCTTATTCCAGCCGCTCTGTCCTGCAGGCTGACCGCCACCGAAACCGCCAACCTGGCCGCGGGACTGCCCACGGCTCACCTGTGCGGTTGCGAAGCGGAGCGACGGACCTACTTCTTCGACATCAAGGTCGAGAGAGGTGCGCTGCTGGCCCTGGTTATCGGTGTAGCTGCGCTGCGTCAGCCGGCCCTGAACAATCACGCGCATGCCCTTAGTGAGCGATGCGGCGATGTTATCGGCATATTCGCCGAAGGCACGGCAGCCGAGCCAAAGCGGCTCGCCGTCCGACCAATCACCCGACTGGCGGTCACGCACGCGCGGAGTCGAGGCGATACGGAAGGTAACCCAAGACTTACCGGCCTGGCTTACGCGAGGCTCGGGATCGGCAACAAGGTTACCGACAACTGTGATCAGCGGCTCGCCGGCCATGAGCTACGCGCCCTGCTTCGCAGCAGCGCGTGCAGCCTTAGCTGCGTCGCGCTTTGCCTGTGCTGCACGCTGAGCCATGAGCTCGTCTGCGCGGAGCACCTTGGTGCGGAGGACTGCCTCGGAGAGACCAAGCTGACGATCGAGCTCGTCGGTAGCCTCAGGCGTAGCGGTGAAGTTCACAACTACGTAGATGCCTTCGGTGTGCTTCTGGATTTCGTATGCGAAACGGCGCTTGCCCCAGATGTCAACGTTCTCAACCGAGCCACCCGCATTGCGGATGACGCCGAGGAACTTGTCCATGCTGGGGGCCACGGTGCGCTCGTCGATACCGGGATCGAGGATCACCATGAGTTCGTACGGATGCATTACTGACCCACCTCCTTCGGACTTCACGGCCACAGGATTTCTGTGACAGGAGGGTGTTTGTGCATTGTGTCGTGCACTCCGAAGGATACGGGTGCACAGACAACTTGGAAAGCCTACCACTGATTGACCCCACTGTCAGGCCAGGCCGCGGAGTTTTTCCGCAGGCCCACTCATCGTTCACGCCGTCACGCATTCCACGTGGGACGATGGGTTCCATGCGCATCGCCCTCATCTCGCTTCATACCTCCCCCGGCGCAGTTCCAGGGAGCGGCGATGCTGGCGGCATGAATGTAGTGGTCGCTGAGGCCGCTCGCGCCCTCGCCCGGCACGGTCACGGGGTTGAGATCTTCACGCGCGCCACGAACGAGACCCCCGCGGGGGAGCGTGCGCTCGACCCGCACAACTCGACCGGCCCACGGCTCATCGCTCTTGCTGTTGGCAAGCCGTCCCTCCGAAAGGAAGAGCTCCCGGGCCTTGCTACCGAGTTTGGGGCGCGGATCGCAGAGTACGGCCCGTTCGACGCGATTCACGGCCACTACTGGTTAAGCGGGGTTGCCGCGGCATCACTCGCTGCGGCACAGGCGAAGGCGACTGGCCAACGAGTAACCCCCGCGCTCACGCTCCACACGGTTGCCGCGCAGAAGAATGCGCACTTGGCGCTGGGTGATCGCCCGGAACCGCAGGCCAGACTCGATGCCGAGGCATCGCTCACCGGCGAGCAATTCATCATCGCAGGAAGCCACAGTGAGCTTGCGGGAGTGGTGGCCGGTTACGGGACCCCAGCTGTGGGCAACACTGTGATCCATCCGGGCGTCGATACTGATCTCTTCGTGCCAGCTCCTACCCACAGACGCTCCGACTCCGCCACTGCCACTGGCACTGGCACAGCCGCAGCCGCAGCCGCAGCCGACTTCACGATCACCGTGCTCGGCCGCGTGCAACCGCTCAAAGGCCAGCTCCTTGCGGTTGAAGCGATGGCAGCACTGGGACAGCTTGATCCCACGCTTGCCGCGCGCACCAAACTGGTGATTGCGGGGGAGCCAACCCCGGGCGCCGAGGACTACGCGCAAGCGCTTCGGGCACGTGCCACGGAGTCTGGGATCTCAGACCGCGTGCACTTCCTTCCCGCACAGTCACGCACAGCGGCCGCAGCGTTGCTCACACGGAGCACCTTGGCGCTCGTCCCCTCACGATCTGAGACCTTCGGACTCGTGGCGCTTGAGGCTGCGGCCAGCGGGGTACCGACCGTTGTGGGGGCGCACACGGGGCTCCTTGAGGCCGCGCCGAATGGCGTGGCCGGCGTGCACGTTGCCGACAGGGATCCGCGCACGTGGGCGGGGGCGATCCGCGCACTGCTCAATGACGAAAATCTGCGTCAGCTATATGCGATTCGCGGGCGCGCTCACGCAGAGGCTCACAACTGGGATGCACACGCGACAAAACTCCTGCGCACCTATGACTCACTAATGCGTGACTAATGAGGTTGCCTCTGCGTAAGATGGGCGAAATTATCGTCATCCACGTGTTAGGCGGGCGTCATGCAGTTGGAGGAGCAGCAAGCACGGCTGTCTGCCTATGAACTCTGCGTGTTGTACGCAAAGGGTTCCCTGAGCCGTGAGCAGCTCATGGCAAACGCGCACCACTTCCGACACGTCGCCATCACGCAGGAACCAGAGGGCAACGTCATTGCGCTCTCTGCACCAGCGCCATGGGAAGAAATTGCCAAAGCCGTAGACGACGGGCTCCTCGACGACTACCTCTTCGAAGCTATGTATACCGGCTGGCATCGCCTCGCCTTCGCCCACACGTGGCCAGAGCTATTCGACTACCTGTCACCTGAGGTGAACCTGCTGGTCGTGCATCCTCTTGCGGCGACATTGCGCGACTACGGCAGGGTCACCAAGCCTGATGTGCAAGCGTTGCTCACATATTTGGTCTTGCCTAACGACATGTAGTTTCTAAAGCACCACGGAACGGGAGCCCAACGGGCGGGAGCCCGGAAAATCCGCACTCCCGCCCACTGCCTCACGGCGCCTACGACCGTCGAGGCTAGCTCAGGCGTCGGCGAGCGAGTAGCACTCCACCCCCAGCTGCGGCGAGCGCAAGCGCGATGCTCACAACCCCGATCATCAGCGCGTCATTCTGACCGGTGTTTGCAAGGCCTGTGTCCACATCCGAAGTGCCCGGAGTTGGCTTTGGCGTCGCAGGTGCGGGGTCAGGCTTCGGCTCGGGATCCGGCTTCGGCTCCGGCTTCGGATCCTCGGGCTCAGGTTCGGGTTCAGGGGCAACAACCTCGCGTTCGACCGAGCCGATATCTGCGGCATCTCCCTGTGGACGCGCAAGCCCACGCTGGTCAAATGAGGGCCCGCCACTAGCGGCAGCGTCGATGAGTGCCGAGTCTGCCGCTGGAATAAAGACAGGCGTTGGTCCCGCGGTGCTCACCAGATCACCAAGCGCAAAATCTGCCGCCGTAGTGACCAGACTGTTCTCATCAGCAGCGAAAGCCGTTGGCCAGTTGGTGTAGGCATTGTGCGATCCACTCACAGCCATAACCGGATCTTCTGGCGTGACAATAGGCTCTACGTCACCAGATTCGAAGGCCGAGTTGCTCACAGTGAGCGAGGCAGGTGCGCTGTCAACCAGCCCGATATCAATCGCTGGTCCGGTAAACGTGGCATGCTGCACTGCCACATCGCCTACGAGCGACTGCACAGAGATACTCGGCACCGGGCGACCGTTTTCGTTCAGGTCTTGCCCGTCCGCGTTCGGGTTTGCGAAGGTTGAATTCGTCACGGCGAGTGCGGAACCAGCCCGCACAGTGGTCAGGTACCCACCAAACGCGATCGCATTGCCTCGAATGGTCGGGCCAAATTGAGGCTCGCTGTTGTTCCCTACGAAGCTTGCATCCTCAATGTTTACGACTGCTGGCGCAAACGTGATGCTCTCAGGGGTGTTGACGCCCAGCACTGAGATGCCGCCACCATCAAGGGCAGTGTTGTCGGCAAACGTCGTGTTTACAACATTCAGAAGCGGCTCAACCGTTTTGGGATAGGTTTCCCCAAACTTTTCCTGCGCAACCAATTCATTGAATGCCAGAGTGCCAGTCGTGTAATAGTCAGGCTCGTTCGCGTTGGTGTTGCGCGCAAAGATTGAATCAGCGACCGTAACACCAGCCCCGGCTTCGCCAGTAAATCGCAACGGTGTAAGGAATCGCATTGCACCGCCCGCATTGTCTGTGAAGCTCACGCCTCGCACCAACACGGACGGGTCTTCGACCATCGTGTTCACGGTCACCATGCCGCCGTAGTCGAATCCGTTAGGGGAAACGTGATTGCTGAACGAGCTGTCCGTCAGGTGGAAGAACTTCGTCCCATCACTGTGGATGAGGATCCCTTCGTTACCGTCAGCACGAATGTTGGAAAGTACGTTGCCACACGATTGCTTCAGATCCAGAATGCCAGCAAAATTGTCTTGGTCTTCAACCGAGTACAGCGTCAAATTGCTGATCGCATAGCGACTCTCGTATTCCACGTGGGCTTCGTTTTCTGCGGTGATAACTCCAAGGCCCAGAATGCCTGAGGTTGCATCTTCACCGCGCAAGATTGCCGACTCGACAATCGGGTGGTCCTCAGGAATGTTCTCGATCACCACGCCTGCAGCAATGACGATCTCATCTACGCCTGGGGTGGCATTGGCTTGATCCACCGCCCAGACGTAACTTCCTTCCTCGGCCGCGGCATTGCCGTCGGCCTGCGTAACCATGATCGGCGAGCGTCCATCGGTCACAGTAAGCGGGGATCCCGGATCCACGCACGCAGCAAATGGTTCATCGTCTTCGGCGAACGCTGGAGTCGCTGCCACGAACGCTGCGGACACGAGCGCACCGGTCAAACACAGAGCTGAAAACTTCTTCATCCCGGAAGCTTAAATTTGAGACTCATAGCTTTTGCATGCGTTAGGCATGTTTGAGTAGCTCCGTCGAAAACGTGAGTATCGAAAAGGGCGGGAGCCCGGAAAATCCGAACCCCCGCCCTCATACGGCGAGCGCCAACGCGCCTATGGCTTACGCGTCGAGGAATGCCTCGAGCTCTGCACGCGCCTCATCGTCAGGCTTCTGCACAGCGGGCGACTTCATGAAGTACGCCGATGCCGACTCGACGGGGCCAGCGATGCCCTTGTCGAGTGCAACCTTTGCCGAGCGGATCGCGTCGATCATGGTGCCTGCCGAGTTGGGGGAGTCCCAGACCTCAAGCTTGTATTCGAGGCTCATGGGAACGTCGCCGAAGCCACGACCCTCAAGGCGCACGAACGCGAACTTGCGGTCCTCGAGCCAGGGCACGTGGTCGCTCGGGCCGATGTGCACGTCTTCTGCGGGCAGGTCGACGTCGATGTTCGAGGTCACTGCCTGCGTCTTCGAGATCTTCTTCGACTCGAGGCGGTCGCGCTCCAGCATGTTCATGAAGTCCATGTTGCCGCCGACGTTGAGCTGGTAGGTGTGGTCGAGCGCGATGCCGCGGCTCTCCATGAGGCGTGCCATCACGCGGTGCGTGATGGTTGCGCCGACCTGGCTCTTGATGTCGTCGCCGACGATGGGGAGACCCGCATCAACGAACTTCTGTGCCCATACGGGGTCAGACGCGACGAACACGGGCACTGCGTTCACGAACGCGACGCCTGCCTCGAGCGCTGCCTGCGCGTAGAACTTCACTGCTTCTTCACTGCCGACGGGCAGGTAGCAAGCCAGTACCTCTGCACCCGAATCGCGCAGCACCTGTGCCACGTCGACGGGGGTTGCGGTCGACTCTTCGCTGACTGCACGGTAGTACTTACCGAAACCGTCAAACGTCGGGCCGCGCAGTACCTCAAGGCCGAGGTTCGGCACGTCCGAGAACTTAATGGTGTTGTTGTGGCCGGCCCAGATCGCCTCTGACAGGTCCTTGCCAACCTTTGCGGCGTCAACTTCGAACGCCGCTACGAACTCGAGATCCGAGACGTGGTATCCACCAAGACGAACGTGCATCAGGCCCGGAACCTGCTTGTCGTCAGCCGCACCGCGATAGTACTCGACGCCCTGTACCAACGAACTTACGCAGTTACCTACACCCGCGAGGGCTACCTTCACACTCATTGAACCATCCCTGTACATCTTCCCGGCACACGGCCGGGCTTTCCAACGAGTCAGTCTACGCCGACTCAAATTCATTGCCACCTGCTGAAGTACTTACGTCCTTCTGCAGGGCACCTACATGCCGACGACGCGGCGGAATCGCTCCGTTGCGCGGATCGGCTCCCGCTGTCCACCGACGTGCACAATCTCGTCACCCTCGACCACGAGCTGGGTCTGGTGAGCGCGAAGCGCTGCGGTCTTGCGGTCAAGCCACGCACTGACGTCGTAGCTTTCGATGGGGCGCGGATCCGCCCCCTCATCATCAGTCTCAGCCGCGGGCGCGGTCTCAACGACATCGTCCCCGACGATCTCCCAGAACGGCAGACCGAGCGCGGCAGCGACCGCACGCGAGAGGCGGTGGGCGAGGACGTGGTCGGGGTGACCGTATCCACCGCCGTTGTCGTAGCTCACGATCGCCTGCGCGCCAGCGGCGTGCGCAGCGGTGAGGAGGTCGTTGAGCGCCTCGACAGCAGGCACGGTCGTGAACGCGTCGGGTCCGGTCGCGGGCGACGGAATCGCGCGGCGCTCTCCGGTCTCGGGGTCAGCCTCAGACCATTCCATTCCGGAGTCTTCATAGATCGTGGGGGCGAGACCCTCAGCGCGCGCCGGCTCAACGCCGAGGAACACGTGGCGCTCGATGCCGAGCATGCCGAGGGCGGTCTTCAGCTCGTTCTGGCGTGCGATCGGCAGGCCGTGCAGCTGGACGAGTGCCTGCAGCGGACCCTCAACAACCTCGCCCTGCTCGCCGCGCGTGCAGGTGACGAGCAGTGGCTCGCGGCCTGCCGCAGCGAGTGCCGCGAGCGTGCCTCCGGTCGTGATGGTCTCGTCGTCTGGGTGCGCGTGCACAAACATGACGCGCGCGCGACCGCCGAACCACTCGGTCACGTCTGCAGTCTCTGCGGGCTGTGCAGCCTGGGTCTCAGTCATTGCTTCCTCCAGTGGTGTGCTTCTTGTCGCGCGGGCCGCGGCCACGAGCAGCGGTCAGCTTTTCAATGTCTTGCTCTGCCCACCAGGTGCGCAGACGCTCGATCGCTTCGGCTTCTTCGAGGGGCCCCTCGTCGAGGCGCAGGTCGAGTAGGAACTTGTAGGCCATACCCACGACCGGCCCGGGCGGCAGGTCGAGGATTCGCATGATTGTTTCGCCGTCGAGCGCGGGGCGCACGGCCGCGAGCTCTTCCTCTGCCGCGAGCTCTTCGATGCGCCGCTCGATGTCGTCGTAGGCGTGCTCGAGGCGCTCCGCCTTGCGGCGGTTACGGGTCGTCACGTCAGAGCGGGTGATGATGTGCAAACGCTGCAGCTCATCACCGGCGTCTCGCACGTAGCGGCGCACGGCCGAGTCGGTCCACTGCTGGTCGCTGTAGCCGAAGAAGCGCAGGTGCAGCTCAACAAGCCGTGCGACGCGCTTGACGGTGTCGTTGTCGAAGCGGAGCGCACGCAGACGCTTGCGGGTGAGCTTCGCGCCGACCATGTCGTGGTGGTGGAAGGTGACGCCACCGCGCTCGAACTTGCGGGTCGCTGGCTTTCCGATGTCGTGCAGGAGCGCCGCGAGGCGAAGCACGAGGTCAGGGGAGGGCTCATGTGAGCGGCTCTTCTCGAGCGCGATCGCCTGGCGCAGTACGACGAGGCTGTGCTCGTAGACGTCTTTGTGGCGACCGTGGTCGTCCTGTGTGGTGAGCAGGTCGGTGAGCTCGGGCAGGAAGCGCTGCGCGAGGCCCGTGTCAACGAGCAGGCGCAGGCCCGGCTCGGGGTCATCGGTGAGCAGCAGCTTGACGAGTTCGTCGCGCACGCGCTCTGCCGAGATGATGTCGAGGCGATCTGCGAAGACGACCATTGCCGCCTCGGTCTCAGCCTCGACCTCGAAGCCGAGCTGAGATGCGAAGCGGGCAGCGCGCAGCATGCGCAGCGGGTCATCGGTGAACGACACCTCGGGCGAACCGGGCGTCTTGATGCGACCCTCTGCGAGGTCTTCGAGACCGCCAGACACGTCGACGAGTTCCATCGATGGCAGCATGAGCGCGAGCGCGTTGATCGTGAAGTCACGGCGCACCAGGTCGCCCTGAATGTTGTCGCCGAACTCTACGACGGGCTTGCGCGAGTCTTCGCGGTACGTGTCGGCGCGGTACGTCGTGATCTCGACGTCCTCGCCAGCCACCTTCGCGGCGATCGTGCCGAAGTCACGGCCGACATCCCAAATTTGCTTCGTCAGGCCCTCAAGGATCGCGCGGGTCTCATCAGGGCTCGCAGACGTTGTGAAGTCAAGGTCGTGCACCGGACGCCCGAGCAGGGCGTCACGCACCGGACCGCCCACAAGCGCAAGCTCATGACCGGCCTCATCGAAGGCGGTTGCAAGAATCGACACGGGCGGGAGCGACGCGCGCTCACGCATTGCGGCCATTGAATCAGCGAAGGATGTCACCCACTAAGGGTACTCGGTGCTCCTATCTCTAAACTGTCGGTATGGGACTTTCTCGCGGAGGCCGCCACTGTGCGCGCATGATCGGTGGGCTCACTGTGGCCGCGCTCACCATTGTGGGCGTTGGCGCACTTACTGCGCCTGCCCCCAGTGCCTACGCGGCTCCGACGGTCATTTCGACCGTAGATTCAACGGTAGATGAGACCACTGACATTGCACCCGTCACGCTGTTTGTCGCGCCGACTGAGGCGCTGATCCGCCCAGGCTCAGACCCCATATCGGTCGAGATCACGCTGCGGAACACGAGCGAGGAAGCGATCAGCGCAGGCACGCTCGATCTCGCGCTCGGCGCGCGGATCGCGGCCGCAGACAGCACTGCCGCACCTGCCTTCGATGACGCCGCGAAGGTACTTGTGAGCCAGGCCATGCGCGAGACTCCCGCCACCAGCGATCAGTCGGTCACGGTGGAGATTCCGCGCGATGTCTGGCCGCTTGCCGGCACCGAGCAGCCGGGCGTATTCGCGCTCCAGGCGGCATTCGCGCCCGAGCCAGGCGAGCGTTTTACCGCTTCCGCGACGGCCGATGAAGGTGCCCCCGGCCCCCTCGCGGGCGCAACCGCCCCGGTCATCTGGCGCGGAGTAAACACCGGCGACACCGTCAAACTCAGCACGATCGTTCCCCTTGTCCTGCCTGATGCTGTGCAGTCGACACCGACCCCGCGCCAGCTCACTCGCGCAATCCCCGAGCTTGAGGCCGCGTACAACTACGCCCTCAAGCAAGAGGCGACGCTCGCAATCGATCCGCGCATTATCGTCGCCATTCGCGGCTACGGCCTCGATGCGCCAGAGCCCGCGCGCACGTTCCTTGCCACGCTCGAAGCTTCCCCGCTGCAGAGCTTCCTGCTGCAGTATGCGGACGCGGATCCGGCAGCCCAAGCAGCCCTCGACGCCGACGCGCTGCTCGCGCCGACCTCCTTCGATTTCCTCACGCGCCTTGGCACATTTGAGGATCCTGAGACGACGGATCCGGCAACTACCGCGCCAGGTACCGGCGACCCGGCTGACGCGAAGGGCGAGGTAAAAGAGGCGGCGACCGACGCAGCGACTGGACAGACTACGGACAAGGTTGCCGACGCAGAACCCGTCGACCCCGCCTCGCTTGAGGCGCTCATGGCATGGCCGCAGGGCATTCCGGCCGCCTGGCCGGCTACCGGTGCTGTCGATTCAGCGACACTCAACCTGCTACGCACCTCTGCGCTGTCAACGACGGTGCTCGATTCATCAAACGTTGAAGGCGCGACCTCACCACGCGTGACGCTTCGTGCATCAGGATCAGGGGTATCAGAAGCCTTCGTTGCCGACACTGACCTTTCCGCCGGCGCAGCCCTCGCAGTCGAGGGCGCGACCCCAGCCGAGCGTGCGCTCGGTACGGCGCAGTTCCAAGCAAAGCTCACCGCGCTTGCCGCGGCGAAGCCCACCGGAGTCATGTTCACCGTCGACCGCGGAATCATTGCCGCAGGCATTTCGCCGTGGGAACAGCTCACCGCGCTCACGAGCGAGTCATGGCTCACGCCGACCGCGCTCACCGCTCAGGCAGAGGGCCGTGCCACGCTTACCCGTGTGACTCCGAATCCCGCAGACGCTGATCCCGCCCGTCTCGACGCCCTCGCCCTCGCAGCGGAGTGTGAGCCAGAAGTCACCGCGATCCGCGACCTGTACGTACATCCCGACTACGTCACCGGGTATCAACGCGCACGCATGCTCGATCTGTACGCGACGCACTTTGCAGACCCTGACACCGATTTTGCGGCGATCGCCGAGGCCTACGCCGAGCGTGACGCCGAGATTGAGCGCGGCGTGCGGATCATCGACACCCGCCACACCCAGCTTGTCGGCAGTTCAACGCGCGTCCCCATTCAGGTGCAAAACTTGCTGCCGTTCAATGCGACCGTGCGGCTTGAGGTGCGCCCGACTTCGGCTGTCCTCGCGGTCGGACAGGAAACGTTCCAAGACGTCTTCGTCGAGGCCAAGTCGACACAGACCATTCTTGTGCCGGTGAAGAGCCGTGTATCGAACGGCGAATCATCGCTCATCGTGACTCTCCAGGATCCCTCAGGCACGGTCACCGCCCACAGCGGCGAAATCGAAATCTCCGTCACCGCCACGATCGAGAGTATCGCCCTCATTACGCTCGGCGCCGGCGCAGTCTTGCTCGTTGGGTTCGGAATTTTCCGCAGTATCCGCAGCCGGCGCAAGGCCAAGGCTGAAGCCACTGAAACATCCTCCGCACCAGAAACTGAATCACCCACAGCGTAATCAGCTGACGTACGGAATACCGCGACTCTAGGATGGGTTATACCCAGTGATCGCGGTTCAAGCGACGTCCCGCACAAGGAGAAACATGCACGAGATCATCATCATCGGCTCCGGCCCCGCAGGCTTCACCGCGGGCATCTATGCAGCACGCGCAGGCCTGAAACCCCTCCTGTTCGCTAGCTCAGTCGCACTTGGCGGCGAGCTCATGAACACCACCGAGGTTGAAAATTTCCCCGGTTTCCCAGAGGGCATCCAGGGCCCCGAGCTCATGCAGCACATGCAAGACCAGGCAGAGAAGTTCGGCACCGAGGTCGTCTACGACGACGTCACCTCGGTCGAACTCGAGGGCGACGTCAAGCGCGTCACCTCAAGCGACGGCAAGGTACACGAGGCAAAGACCGTCATCTTCGCGACCGGTTCGGCCTACCGCAAGCTCGGCGTTCCCGGCGAAGAAACCCTCACCGGCCACGGCGTCTCGTCGTGCGCGACCTGCGACGGCTTCTTCTTCCGTGACCAGACCATCGCCGTTGTCGGCGGCGGCGACTCGGCGATGGAAGAGGCAACCTTCCTCACCCGCTTCGCGTCAAAGGTCTACCTGATCCATCGCCGCGATGAGCTCAAGGCGTCGAAGATCATGCAGCAGCGTGCCTTCGACAACGAGAAGATCGAGTTCATCTGGAACACCGAGATCAAGGAGCTCCACGGCTCGTCAGGGCTCACCGGCGTGACCCTGCGCAACACCGTTGACGGTACCGAAAGCGAACTCGACGTCACTGGCGTCTTCGTGGCGATCGGCAACGATCCGCGTACCCACCTCGTACACAACCAGCTCGCGCTCACCGCCGAGGGCACCATCGCGGTCGACGGTCGCAGCTCGCGTACCTCGATCCCTGGTGTCTTCGCCGCAGGCGACGTCATCGACCCGAGCTACCGCCAGGCCATCACCGCAGCAGCATCGGGCACCGTTGCGGCGCTTGACGCAGAGCACTACCTTGCAGCGCTCGCAGACAAGTAATTTTTAGGAGAGCATCATGACTGAACCCATCAACGTAGACGAGCAGAGCTTCGAGCGCGTCGTTCTGCAGAGCCCAATCCCCGTACTCGTGGACTTCTGGGCAGCTTGGTGCGGCCCCTGCCGTGCAGTAGCTCCCGTTCTCGCAGAGATCGCAGCTGAGCAGGGCGACAAGATTCGCATCGTCAAGCTCAATGTCGATGAGAACCCGAACCTTGCAGCGCAGTACCGCATCACGTCGATCCCGGCGATGAAGGTCTTCAAGGACGGCGAAGAGATCCGCGAAATCATCGGCGCAATGCCGAAGAAGGCGATCCTCGACAACCTCGAGGGCGTCATCTAAGACACTCGAGCAGGGTCTCCCTGCAACGCGAGAGGGGCGGACACCGTGTGGTGTCCGCCCCTCTCGTTGTATTGCGGCCTGGCAGGCTGCGCGCACATGCGCGGCCGACCAGTTACGCAGTGAGTTACGCGCCGAAGCCGGGATCACCGAGCTCGTGCAGGATCCGCTTCAGGTCTGCGACGGTCGCGAAATCGATAATGATCTGGCCCTTCTTCGCGCCCAACTTCACCGCTACGCGGGTATCGAAACGATCGCCAAGACGCTCAGAGATCTCACCCAACTGCGCCTGCACGCCACCGGCGCGCGGCTTCGGGGTCTTCTTCTTCGGAGCCTCGCTCGCGACAGCCTCAGCCGCGCGGACCGAAAGGCCCTCGTTAACGATCTTGTCTGACAGCTTGAGCATCGCGTCAGCATCGCCGTCGAGCGACAGAATCGCACGCGCGTGGCCAGCGGTCAGCACACCGGCTGCAACGCGCGACTGGACCTGCTCAGGCAGCTTCAGGAGGCGGATCGTGTTCGAGATCTGCGGGCGCGAGCGGCCAATGCGCTCGGCAAGCTGCTCCTGCGTAATGCCGAAGTCAGCGAGGAGCTGCTGGTATGCCGAAGCCTCTTCAAGCGGGTTCAGCTGCGCGCGGTGCAGGTTCTCGAGCAGCGCGTCACGGAGCATATGCTCGTCAGCGGTTGACCGAACGATCGCGGGGATCGTCTCCTTGCCAGCACGCTTCGAGGCACGGAAACGACGCTCACCCATGATGAGCTCATAGCGGGGCTCATCGCCAGCAACCGCGCCCTCAATCTCGCGCACAACCACCGGCTGGAAGACACCAAATTCGCGGATCGAGTGGGTCAGCTCAGTGAGCGCCTCCTCGTCGAACTCGGTACGCGGCTGCACACGGTTGGGAACGATCTCACTGAGGTTCAGGCGGCGCAGCTGCGCACCGGGCACCTCGCGAAGGTTCGCGTCGAGCTCCTCGTTGGTTGCTGCCATATCTTGCTCAACCTTCGTGGTGTCGGTCGTAACGTCAGCCTTCGCAGCAGCTGCATCATCTGCAGCCGGGAAGAACACGTCAACGGGACGCTCGCCAGAGGTCGGCTGGGGAATGAGGGCGCCAATGCCGCGGCCGAGGCCAGTTCGCTTCTTTGCTGCCACAGTTACGCTCCTTCAGTCTTCGAGCCACGGCCGTTAAAAGCCTGCTGCTCTGCGATTTCTACAGCAGCCTCGAGGTAGGCGAGAGCGCCGATCGATCCGCCATCATATGCATGGACTGTCTGCCCGTAGCTCGGTGCCTCAGAAATGCGCACCGAGCGGGGAACGACCGCCGACAGGACCTCGTTCGGGAAGTGCGTGCGCACCTCACCGGCGACCTCCTGCGAGAGGTTCGTACGCGAGTCGTACATAGTCAGCAGGATCGTCGACACCTTCAGCGTCGGGTTCAAGTGCTTCTGAATGAGCTGGATGTTGCCAAGCAACTGGCTCAAGCCCTCGAGCGCGTAGTACTCGCACTGGATGGGAATGAGGACCTCGTTCGCCGCAACGAATGCGTTGACCGTCAGCAGGCCGAGCGAGGGCGGGCAATCGATAAAGACGTAGTGGATCTCACGATCCGTCGTGGTGAGGAACTCTTCAACCGCGGTACGCAGGCGCTGCTCACGGGCAACGAGAGAGACGAGCTCAATCTCGGCTCCCGCAAGGTTGATCGTCGAAGGTACACAGATGAGGTTCTCATGATCTGTGCTCGGCTGGACCGCATCAGCGATCTCTGCGTCCCCAAGCAGAACGTCGTACACGCTCGTCACCTCAGGACGGTGCATCACACCAAGGGCGGTCGATGCGTTTCCCTGCGGATCAAGGTCAATTACGAGCACATTAGCGCCGCGACGAGCGAGCGCAGATGCCAAGTTTACGGTCGTCGTCGTCTTACCGACGCCGCCCTTCTGGTTCGACACCGTGATGATGCGAGTCTTCTTCGGGAGCGGTGAAGTGATCTCCGCAAGACGGCGACGGCGACGAACCTTATCTACGATGTGGTCACCAACCACCGATTTCTCAGCCATGGAAATCTACCCTAGCCCGAAATACGCGAGTCGTTTCGGCCAATTGTCCTTCACCGAGGATTTCGACCTTCGGCTCACGGACCTTGAACTTCTTCATGATCTTCGCTGCGGCGTCCATCTCTTCCGAAATAGCAGCACCCTTGAGGAAGAGCATCTCGCCGCCAGCCTTTACCAGGGGAGCGGTGAGGGGGACGAGCTTACGAAGTGCGGTGACCGCGCGAGCAGTGACCTGGTCGACCTCGAAAGCGTCATGGAATTCTTCAGCGCGGCCGCGCTTGACCTGAACGTTCTCGAGTCCGAGGAGTTCAACCTGTTCGTTCAACCATGCGCAACGTCGCTCCATGGGTTCAATCAGGAAGAACTCAACGTCCGGGCGAACGATCGCAAGCACCAGACCAGGCATGCCGCCACCGGTGCCGATGTCGCCGACACGGCCGCCTGCCTTCAGCAGCGGGGCCAGGATCGCCGAGTTGAGAATGTGACGAGTCCAGAGGCGGGGGAGCTCTAGCGGCCCGATCAGGCCGAGAGTCTCCCCGCGCTCTGCGAGATCCGCTGTGAATGCGCGAAGCTTATCGATCTGGTCGCCCGCGATTTGGGCGGCGGCAGCCGGTTCGGGTTCGATGGTTGCCACTGAGGGGCTGTCAGGTGCGTTAGCGTCGCGTTCCACGTGAAACTCTCTGGTTCGTTAGGCGGGTCGAATAACGAGACGACGGCCGCGGCCCTCGCCGATCGATTCCGAGACGTAGCCGCGTTCTGCGACCTCGTCGTGAACGAGCTTGCGCTCGTATGAAGACATCGCTTCGAGGACGACCTCGTCCTTGCCAGCAGCAATCTGAGCGATCGCGGCGTCGACGAGCGACGTCAGCTGCTGTGCACGGGCATCGCGCGATCCGCCGATATCGACGATCAGGCGAGTGAAGCGACCGGTCTTGGCCTGCACCGCGAGGCGGGTCAGGTCCTGCAGTGCCTGCACGGCGTCCGGGTTCGCGAGTGCGTCGAGGCCAGTGTCGCCACCGGTCACCGAAACATATGCGCGCTGGTTACGCACCTCGATGTCAAGGTCACCGTCAAGATCTGCGATGTCCAGCAAACCCTCGAGGTAATCTGCGGCGAGGTCGCCGTCAGCCTCAAGTGCCTCGAGCGAGAGCTCTTCGGGATGCTCGATTGGAGTTTCGTTCGTCACCGTACGCCTACTTACTTCTTCTTCTTCGCGCGCTTCGAGCTCACCGGCTGCTGACGCTGGCCCTGGCTGATCTCGGGGTTCTCGATCTTGTCGAGCTCTGCACGCTCCTCATCAGTGAGCTTGCCCTTTGCCTTGAGGCGAGCCTGGCGTGCGCGCCATGCATCACTGCCCGGGGTCGGCATCTTGTTGATGACGATCGCCTGCTGACCCATGGTCCAGATGTTCGAGGTGAACCAGTAAATGTTCAGTGCGAGCGGGAAGGTGACACCCGAGAAGAGGAACGCGAACGGAATGATGTAAAGGAACATCTTCTGCTGGCGGTACATCGGCGAATTCTTCGTCTCGTCAGAGACGTTCTTCGACATGATCTGCAGCTGGGTGAAGAACTGCGAAGCGATCATGAGGATCACGATCGCGCCGAGAAGAACGACGACAACCCAGTTCTGAGCTTCCCAGCCCTGGGTGAAGGTCATCTTCAGCGGAGCGCCGAAGAGAGTTGCGCTGTTGAAGCTGTCAGTCAACTCCTGCGTCATTGCGCCGATGCCGGCCTGGCCCTTGCCGTCACCCGCGCCGGAGCCCATCGCACCCGATGCCTGGCGCAGCACGTAGAACAGCGAGAAGAAGATCGGCATCTGGATCAGGATCGGCAGGCACGAAGCGAACGGGTTCGTACCGTGCTTCTTGTAGAGCGCCATCGTCTCGCGGCTCATGGCCTCGCGCGAGTACTGATCTTTCTTGCCCTTGTACTTCGCCTGGATCTTCTTCATCTCAGGCGCAAGATCCATCATGCGACGCTGCGACTTGATCTGCCGAACCGTCACGGGCACGAGTGCCGCTCGCACAACAATAACGAGGCCGATGATTGAAAGGACCCAGGTCAGGCCTGAATCGGCATCCATACCAATGAAGGTGAATGCGCGGTGCCAGACCGCCAGCACAAGCTCAACGAGCCACCGGAGTGGCCACAGAATTGTCTCGAAGAATTGCACCTGATCAGGCCTTTCGGTCAAGCGGGCGGACGTATCCGCTGGAATTAAGTTCAGTTGTTACGCGGCGGGGCGGACGGACATCATCGATGCCGCCCGAGCTCCAGGGATTACACCTGAGCAAGCGCCACAGCGTCAACGCGACTCCGGTAACGAAACCGCGCTGTTGGTATGCCTCTACAGAGTACCGGGAACAGGACGGGTAATACCTGCAGACATCTCCATAGAGCGGGGATATCGCGAGCCGGTAGAGCTTCATGATCGCGATCGCGATGTTTCGTGGGAGCAACCACAGCTCCATCACGAGCCGCCAAATCATCGTCGCTCGTCCCGCGCCCGCGGTTCCATTGCCTTCATCACACCGCGCCGAAGCTCAGCTTCGAGGTCGGCGAATGAGGCATCTGCGCATGCCGGAAGTGCCCTGAACACGATGTCCACGTTCGTCAGTCCCTCGTGAATGAGGCGCTCTGAAATGGTTTTCATGCGCCGACGCAGGAGATTCCTGGTGACGGAATTGCCCACCGCTTTCGAAACGATGTAGCCAAACCTCGCAGGAGATGATTCCTGGAGAGCTGATTCAGCCCCCCGAGAATGAGAAACCGCGTGGGTGATGCAAAAAGCACCTCCCACGCGGCGTCCAGACCTAACGGTCTGGCGGTAATCATCTCCCCGAGTAATGCGGTGCTGCCGTGACGGCATAACGCAACCCGGTTCCGAAAATTACGCGCTGAGCTTCGTGCGGCCCTTGCCGCGGCGTGCCGCGAGGATTGCGCGGCCTGCGCGGGTGCGCATGCGTGCGCGGAAACCGTGGTTCTTTGCGCGGCGGCGGTTATTGGGCTGGAACGTACGCTTGGTCATAATGCAGACTCCGTGACTTTTGGAACAGATCCCCTTGCGCTCCAGGCGAAGAGGAAGTCGGACGCTAGGCACTCAGCACTCGTTCCGACGTTTGCTTACGCAGCACGTCAGGCGAGCGGGCGCCCATACAAGGTATTGAGTTTACGCGGGAATTGAACGTGCGTCAATGTGAGCCGCCTCGGAGACACTCTCAGGTAAACCCGCCTTTGTGGACTTGCCTGTGGACAAATCTGTGGGTAACGTGGAAAAAGCGGCACTTTGCCGCATATCCGCGCGATTTTTTGAGTTATTCACATATAGCTCACTGCTTGGGTATAACTTTTGTCCACAGATTTCTAGAGGTGTGTATTGAACGACGCGGAACTCAGCGAAATCTGGGAGGAAGTCACTCGAATTGTGATGTCGAACCCCGCCGTGGGTCCGGCAGTTGGCGCTCAGCTCGCTCTCGCTTTCCCCCGCGGCCTGGCAGCCGGCACCTTGTATCTTGCGGTTCAGCTTGAGTTCACCCTGAAGCTTCTGGAGAACCGACTTCGCCCCGCCATCATGGAGGCGCTCGCTGAAGTGCCTGGCGCTGAACCAATTCAGAGCTTCATCGTCATCGTTGACGCAGATGCTCAGCCTGTACTCGAGCCAGAATCGTTTGAGGAGAAGACTTTTGACGTTTCACGGCCTGCAGCGGGCTCGGGAAACGAGATTTCCGAGTTTTCGTCCTCCAGAAACGATTCTGCGCGCCCCGTCGAACCGAATCGTCCCGTTGAAACGCGTTCCGTTCGCGCACAATCACGTTCACAGGCGGAACCGCCACGTCTGAACGAGAAGTATCGCTTCGACAGTTTCGTTATTGGCCAGTCGAACCGGTTCGCTCACGCTGCGGCGGTTGCTGTCGCCGAAGCACCGGCCCGTGCGTACAACCCGTTGTTCATTTACGGTGACTCAGGTTTGGGCAAAACTCACCTGCTTCACGCAATTGGTCATTATGCGATCGAGCTCTTCCCCGACATTCAGGTGAAGTACGTGAGCTCAGAAGATTTCACGAATGACTTCATTAACTCGATCGCGAACAACCAGGGATCGGCGTTCCACGCTCGATACCGCAGCGTCGATGTGCTCCTCATTGACGACATCCAGTTCTTGGCCGACAAGGTTGAAACTCAGGAAGCGTTCTTCCACACGTTTAACACCTTGCATGATCACAACAAACAGGTGGTCATCACGAGCGATGTGCAGCCGAAGCAGCTTCGCGGTTTTGAAGAGCGCATGCTTTCGCGTTTTGAGTGGGGTCTTCTCACCGATATTCAGGTTCCCGACCTCGAAACTCGAATCGCGATCCTTCGCAAGAAGGCACAACGCGAGCGCCTCGAGGTAGACGACAACATCCTGGAATTCATCGCGAGCAAGTTTTCATCAAACATTCGCGAGCTCGAAGGTACCCTGATCCGCGTCACGGCTTACGCGAGCCTGAATCAGCAGCGGATTGACATGGCGCTTGTGCACACGGTGCTCAAGGATCTCATCACCCTAGATGCCGACAACGAAGTTCAGCCGTCATCGATCATTAGTCAAACTGCTGACTACTTCGACCTCGCGGTTGATGATCTCTACGGCCCATCGCGCGCACAACAAATTGCGCTCGCACGACAGATTGCAATGTACCTCTGCCGTGAACTGACTCCTCTTTCGCTTCCGAAGATCGGTCAGCTTTTTGGCGGGCGTGATCACACAACCGTGATGTACGCCCACAAGAAGATTACGCAGCTCATCGCTGAACGCCGCTCCGTGTACAACCAGGTCACAGAACTCACCACACGCATCAAGCAAAACGCTTCGTAACACCGCGTTCACCCGGGGTTTTTACAAGAATTTTGTAATTCTCAACATGGTGCCTGTGGATAACTGTGGACAAGTTCACAAAAATTGTGCACTCAGGCAAGTTACTTGTGAATTGCGCGGTTTTTGTAAGTTTCGCGGAATCACAAGGATGTGGAGCTATTCAAGATCCTTCAACAGGTGACATTCGTGTAGTTCCCTTGTGGTTATTAGCTCCGACGAAGTTATCCACAGTTTCCACAGGGCCTATTACGATTACAGATTCTTGTTAACTTTCATGGGCACTCCATCACTCTTTACCGAAGCCGAAGTGCTCGACACGAATGCCAAGAATCTTGGAATGTGCAAAGATATGTGAGTCTGGGCACGAGCCCTCACTCTCAGCTTCGAAAGGGATGCAATATGCGTTTTACGGTCCATCGGGATTTATTCAGCGATGCCGTTTCGTTTGCAGCGAAGCTTTTGCCTCAGCGACCAACTCAACCTTTGTTGAGCGGTGTGCTTCTAGAGGCTGAGAACCAGTCACTGACGATTTCGTCTTTTGACTATCAGGTTTCCTCACGCACGGAAATCGCTGCTGAAGTAAGCACTGCTGGACGTGCGTTGGTTTCAGGACGCCTTCTTGGCGAAATTGCGAACCGTTTGCCCCACTCTGATGTTGAAATTTCTCTCGTGGAAAGCCGCGTAGAGGTTCGATGCGGATCTTCATCGTTCAGCCTGCCCGCAATGCCGGTTGAGGAGTACCCGCAGGTTCCTGTTGTGGACACTGTTTCAGGTGTTGTTCCCGCAGATGAATTTGCAAAGGCGATTTCTCAAGTCGCACTTGCTGCTTCGAAGGACGATGTCACTCCGGTAATCACCGGTGTGCTCTTCGATATCGCAGAAAACGTACTGACCCTGACTGCTACCGACCGTTACCGCGTGGCTACCCGCGGCATCGATTGGGAGCAGCAGTCGGAGAACGTCCCTTCTCAGGCACTCGTGCCGGCGAAGATCGTCACAGAGGTCGGAAAGACCTTCTCGAATGAGGGTCAGGTTCGACTTTCCATCATCAAAGATGGTGAGCGTGAGCTCATCGCCTTCAGCGGTGGCAACAAGACCGTAACGTCGCTTCTCATCAAGGGCAACTACCCACCCGTTGGCCGCCTTTTCCCTGATCAGGTGACGAATTACGCGGTGATGAGCACAAGTGAACTGATCGAGGCTGTTGGCCGAGTCGGGCTTGTTCTCGAGCGCGAGGCAGCACTCCGTTTTTCCTTCAGTGAGGGCACCGTGGTGCTCGAGGCTGCGGGTACAGAGTCGGCTCAGGCTCAGGAAACCGTTGATGCACATCTCGTTGGTGACGACATGATCGTGTCACTCAAGCCGCAGTTCTTGCTCGATGGCCTGCGTTCGACTCATGCAGAGTTTGCTCGCATTGGCTTCACCCGTACCGACAATCCGGGTAAGCCGGGCCCCGTTCTCATCACGAGCCAGCGCAGCAAAGACGAGGCTGATGACGAGAGCTTCCGCTACCTGTTGCAGCCTAACCTGCTGCTTCGATAAGAGGCAGCGTTGCGCGTCGCGCACCTTTCTCTAAAGGATTTTCGGAACTACGTTTCTGCGGAACTCCCGCTCAAACCAGGACCGAACCTGCTCTTCGGCAAAAACGGACAGGGCAAGACCAACCTTGTTGAGGCAGTTGGTTTCTTCTCGACGCTTCGTTCACACCGCGTGAGCTCGGATGCTGCGATGGTACGCGGAGACGCACCGGCAGCAATCGCACGCATGAAAGTCGCAGCGGGGGAGCGCGACGTCATTCTCGAGGCACAGATCAACCGCGTCGGCGCTAATCGTGCACAGCTGAACGGAAATCCTGTTCGCGCACGCGAGCTCACTCGCTGGTTTTCCTCAGTTCTGTTCGCCCCGGAGGATCTTACGATCGTTCGTGGTGAACCATCCGTTCGCCGTCGCTTCATGGACGATGCACTAGCGGCACGCCTTCCGATTGCCGGCGGAGCCCTGAACGACTACGAGAAGATCGTCAAGCAGCGCACTGCGCTGCTGAAGTCAGCACGAACGCAGCCACGTTCGGCTATTGAGTCGACTCTCTCCGTTTGGGATGAGCAGCTCGTTGAGCACGGTGTGCGAATCATGTTGGCACGGCGTGATTTAATCACCGACCTCGAAACACCCATGCGCGACGCCTACACTTCACTTGTCGGGGCGGACCATTCACCCACGATGCGTGTCTTCGAATCAGTTGCTGACGTACTCGAGGGAGTAAATTCGCATCGTGTTTCACGTGAAACAGGGCTCGGCGCCTCGCGCGCTTCACAGTCAATGGAGGGCCCATCGGTTTCACGTGAAACGCTCACTGAACAGTTCCACGAGGCAATTCAGCTGGTTCGGCAGCGCGAGTTTGATCGGGGAGTGACACTGGTTGGACCCCATCGGGATGACATCCTACTTTCGCTCAATTCGTTGCCAGTAAAGGGATACGCGAGCCATGGTGAGTCGTGGTCATTCGCGCTCGCCCTTAAAGTCGGACTCGCTAATGTCCTTCGCGCTGAGTCTTCTGCCGGTGATCCCGTGATTCTTCTCGATGATGTCTTCGCTGAGTTGGATACTGGGCGTCGTGAGCGATTGATGCAAGCGGTGAGTGATTTTGAGCAGGTTATTGTCACCTCTGCTGTCCGCGAAGATATCCCGGCAGGGCTGGACTGGCACGAAGTTCAGGTCATCGCCGGCGAGCTCGTAGAGGGCACTTAGTAATGGTGGCGCCAGGTAGTCCAGGCTTTTCTGCCGACGCATACCTGCGTGCGAAGTCGGTATGGAAAGGGCGTCCTATGCGACGCCGCCGTCTCGCCGCCCAAGACGGTGAAGGCATCACTCGACCCTTTGCCAAAGGACGGGACCCGCGCGCGCTCGGCGACCTTCTCGATGTCGTTGCCCAAGACATGGGGTGGCGCGGAGAACTTGATCAGGCGCGCCTGGTTTCCGAGTGGTCTGCGTTCGCGGGGGAGTCCACCGCTGCACACACGACCGTGGTCGGCATTGAGAATGGCATCCTCCAGGTGCAGTGCGATTCGACGACTTGGGCGACTGAGCTCCGACGATTGCGTGCTGAACTCATTACCCGAATTCTTGTTGACTACCCAGATTCCGATATTCGCGATATCAAGTTCATGGCTCCGGGGGCTCCAACCTGGCGGCACGGTCGACGAGTTGTGCCTGGTCGAGGCCCCAGAGACACCTACGGATAGTTTTCCCAGATCGATTCTGCGGTCTCGACTGGAACTGGTGTCCATCTTGGCTCATTTTACCGTGGAGCGAATCTGGAGTAACTCGTTTCACGTGAAACAGGGGAGGTTCACTCATCAGACGTTTACCCTATCTAGTGCAAGAAATCCGGAATCCGTGTTTTCTTAGATGGGCAGCTAAGGCCGTTCTGGTGGACAGGCCTCTTCGGAAGCTGAAATTATGACGGAGCCACGCTGCAAAACATGTCTCAGAACGCACGCAAATGGCCGTATTTCGACCCAAAAAGGGTAGACTTGGGTACTGAAGTGTGCCGCGACAATTCTGTCGCCTGGCGATCCACAGAGAGTGTGTAACGCAACATGAATTCAGAGCAGCAAACCCAAGAGTACGGTGCGGATAATATCCAAGTACTCGAGGGTCTCGAAGCAGTTCGCAAGCGTCCCGGTATGTACATCGGCTCGACCGGTCCTCGTGGCCTGCACCACCTGGTGTATGAGATCGTAGATAACTCTGTCGATGAGGCGCTCGCAGGTTACTGCGACACTATCTCAATCACCATCTTGGAAGACGGAGCGGTACGCGTTATCGATAACGGTCGCGGTATCCCAGTCGACGAGCACCCCACCGAAGGTCGGTCGACCGTGGAGGTCGTCCTCACAGTTCTCCACGCGGGTGGCAAGTTCGGCGGTGGCGGTTACGCAGTGTCGGGTGGCCTCCATGGCGTTGGCTCTTCGGTTGTGAATGCGCTCTCGACTCGTTTCGATGTCGCCGTAAAGCGTCAAGGTTTCACGTGGAACATGTCGTTCACGGACAGTGTTCCCGACGCTCCGCTCGCGCAGGGCGAAGCCACCGATGCAACCGGAACAACTATTACTTTCTGGCCGAGCGCAGAGATCTTCGAGACGATCGAGTTCGACTACGACACTCTTCGCACTCGATTCCAGCAGATGGCGTTCCTGAATAAGGGCTTGCGTATTGAGCTCACGGACCTTCGTCCGCAGGAGCCGGTGGAGAACACGGACGGTGAGCTCGTAGCTCCCGCGCCGAAGCACGACAGCTTCATGTACGAGCGTGGCATTGAGGACTACGTCCAACACCTCAACGCTTCGAAGCGTGCAGAGGTCGTTCACGACGACATCATTTCGTTCGAATCCGAAGATGCTGAACGAAAGATCTCAGCTGAGATTTCGATGCAGTGGACGACGTCGTACTCAGAGAGCGTGTACACCTACGCAAACACCATCAATACGCATGAGGGTGGTACGCACGAGGAAGGCTTCCGTGCGGCGCTCACCACGTTGGTGAACAAGTACGCGCGTGAAAAGAACATCCTCCGCGAGAAGGACGACAACCTTTCTGGCGATGACGTTCGTGAGGGTTTGACTGCGGTTATCTCGGTCAAGCTGGGGGAGCCCCAGTTCGAAGGCCAGACAAAGACCAAGCTCGGTAACACCGAAGCAAAAGCGTACGTCCAGAAGGTCGTCTCGACCGAGCTGGGAGACTGGCTCGAGCGCAACCCCGGCCCCGCGAAGGACATTATTCGTAAGGCAATTCAGGCTGCGACTGCTCGTCTCGCTGCGCGTAAGGCGCGCGAGACTGCTCGCCGCAAGGGCCTGCTCGAGTCGGGCGGCATGCCCGGCAAGCTCTCGGACTGCACGAGCAAGGATCCCGTAGTTTCCGAAATCTTCATCGTGGAGGGCGACTCGGCAGGTGGCTCGGCAAAGACCGGACGTAACCCCGAGACCCAGGCAATTCTGCCCCTTCGCGGCAAGATCCTGAACGTTGAGAAGGCACGCCTTGATCGCGCACTCAACAACGCAGAGGTTCAGGCAATGATCACCGCGTTCGGCGCGGGCATTGGTGAAGACTTCGACGCAGAGAAGGCGCGTTACCACAAGATCGTCCTCATGGCCGATGCTGATGTCGATGGCCAGCACATCACCACGCTGCTGCTGACGCTGCTCTTCCGCTACATGCGTCCGTTGATTGATATGGGCTACGTGTACCTCGCTCAGCCGCCGCTGTACCGCATCAAGTGGACCAACGCAGATCACGAATATGTCTTCAGCGATGAAGCGCGCGACGCGGCCCTCGCGGCCGGTGCGGCTTCAGGCAAGCGCCTCCAGAAGGAGAGCGGTGTGCAGCGCTACAAGGGTCTTGGTGAGATGAACTACGAAGAGCTCTGGGAAACCACGATGAACCCTGAGACGCGTACGCTCCTCCAGGTCACTATGGAAGATGCCGCAGTTGCTGACGAGGTATTTGCAACGCTGATGGGCGAGGACGTGGAAGCACGTCGTGGCTTCATCCAGCAGAACGCGAAGGATGTGCGTTTCCTTGACATCTAACAATGAGACCCCGGAGGTCGAGAGCGTGAGCACTGAGAATACCGGCACCGATGCATCCAGGGGACGCATCGAGCAGATCGAGCTGAAGACCGAGATGCAGCGCTCGTACCTCGATTACGCAATGAGCGTGATCGTTGGTCGTGCGCTTCCTGACGTTCGTGACGGTTTGAAGCCCGTTCACCGTCGTGTGATCTACACGATGTACGACGGTGGCTACCGCCCAGACAAGGCATTCTCGAAGTGCACCCGTGTTATCGGTGACGTCATGGGTCAGTTCCACCCGCACGGTGACTCGGCGGTGTACGACTCCCTCGTTCGCCTCGTGCAGCCATGGGCAATGCGGTATCCACTTGCGCTTGGTCAGGGCAACTTCGGCTCGCCGGGTAACGACGGCGCGGCTGCACACCGTTATACCGAGACCAAGATGTCCCAGCTCGCCATGGAAATGGTGCGCGATATCGATGAAGACACCGTCGATTTCCAGGACAACTACGATGGTCGTACCCAGGAGCCCACGGTCCTGACGGCGCGATTCCCGAACCTGCTGGTCAACGGCTCAGTGGGTATCGCGGTCGGCATGGCGACGAACATTCCGCCGCACAACCTCCGTGAGGTTGCAAGCGCTGCGAAATGGCACCTCGAGAACCCCGACGCCTCCAAGGAAGAGCTTCTCGAAGCCCTCATGGAGCGCGTATCGGGTCCTGATTTCCCAACGGGTGCGCGCATCCTCGGTACCCGCGGTATCCGCGATGCTTACACGACGGGACGCGGATCGATCACCATGCGTGCTGTCGTGGAGATCGAAGAGATCCACGGTCGTACCTGCCTCGTGGTGACCGAGCTCCCGTACCAGGTGAACCCGGATAATCTCGCGATTAAGATTGCCGACCTCGTGAAGGAAGGCAAGATCCAGGGCATCGCGGATATTCGCGATGAGACCAGTGGTCGTACCGGTCAGCGCCTAGTCATCGTGCTGAAGCGCGATGCGATCGCAAAGGTTGTACTGAACAACCTGTACAAGCACACGCAGCTGCAGGAGAACTTCGGCGCGAACATGCTTGCCATCGTCGACGGTGTGCCCCGCACGCTGCCGCTCGACGGCTTCATTACCTACTGGGTACGCCACCAGGTCGAGGTCATCGTCCGCCGTACCGAGTACCGCTTGAGGAAGGCTGAGGCTGAGGCACACATTCAGCGTGGCTACCTCAAGGCACTCGATGCGCTTGACGAGGTCATCGCACTGATCCGCCGATCGCCAACGGTCGATGAGGCTCGTGAGGGCCTCATGACGCTCCTCGACGTCGATCAGATTCAGGCCGACGCAATTCTTGCCCTCCAGCTGCGTCGTCTTGCAGCGCTGGAGCGCCAGAAGATCCTTGATCTCGCAGCAAAGCTCGAGGCACTCATTAAGGACTACGAGGGCATCCTCGCTTCGCCTGAAGAGCAGCGCTCGATCATCGCTGAGGAGCTTGACGAGGTCGTGCAGAAGTTCGGCGACGATCGCCGCACCACGATTCTTCACGGCTACGACGGCGACATGTCGATGGAAGACCTCATTCCTGAAGAGGAAATGGTCGTCACCGTTACCCGCGGTGGCTACGTAAAGCGCACGCGCATCGACAACTACCGTTCGCAGCACCGTGGCGGCAAGGGTGTCAAGGGTGCGCAGCTGCGTGCTGATGACATCGTTGAGCACTTCTTCGTGACCACTACGCATCACTGGCTGTTGTTCTTCACGAACACCGGCCGTGTGTACCGTGCAAAGGCGTATGAGCTTGCTGAGGGCGGTCGTGACGCAAAGGGCCAGCACCTTGCAAACCTGCTTGCGCTCGCGCCAGACGAGACGGTCACGCAGATTCTCGATCTCCGTGACTACTCGGACGCCGGCTACCTGTTGCTCGCTACCCGTAACGGTCTGGTAAAGAAGACAGCTCTTGCTGAGTACGACACGAACCGTACCGGCGGCATTATCGCGATCAAGCTCCGCGAGGGTGACGAGCTCATTTCTGCGTTGGTCGCAGAGGCTGATGATGACATTCTGATGATCTCGAAGCACGGAATGTCGATCCGCTTCACGGCGAGCGATGATGCGCTCCGTCCGATGGGTCGCTCGACCAGCGGTGTTCGCGGTATGAACTTCCGTGAGGGAGATTCACTGCTTGCGGCCTCGCGTTTGACCGATGATCAGGGATTTGTCTTTGTTGTCACCGAAGGTGGCTACGCAAAGCGAACCGCTGCAGACGAGTACCGAGTCCAGCAGCGCGGCGGTTACGGCATCAAGGTTGCAAAGCTCGATGAGGAACGCGGCGATCTTGTCGGCGGCTTCATCGTGGGGGAGGACGACGAAGTTCTTGTCGTCCTCGCAAGTGGCAAGGTTGTTCGTTCAAACGTGAACGAAGTTCCTGCCAAGGGCCGTAACACCATGGGCGTCGTGTTTGCACGGTTCCCAGAACAGGATCGTATTATTGGGATCGCGCGGAATTCGGAGCGCGGTCTCGACGAGGGCACCTCTGAAGATTCTGAATCTGAGACCCCAGAGAACAAGGAAAACGTGAATGAGTAATACAGTCGCAGACAAGCTCGCGAACAAGAGCCGTAAGAAGGCGCCGACCAAGCAGGTCCGCCTGAAGCTCGTTTACGTCGATTTCTGGTCGGCCGTGAAGTTCTCGTTCCTCGTTTCGGTGTGCCTCGCGGTAGTGAGCATCGTCGCAACGATCCTCGTGTACTTCGTGCTTGTGCAGACTGGCGTGCTCGATCAGATCAACCAGCTCTTCATGGACATCACCGGTGGCGAGTACAGCTTGCTGAATATCCTCGGCTTTGCCCAGGTCTTCGGCTTCTCGGTTATCGTCGGCGTACTGAACGTCGTCGTCGGAACCGTACTCGGTGCAATCGCTGCGCTGCTCTACAACCTCATTGTGCGGGTTGTTGGCGGCTTCCAGCTTGGTTTCACCAGCAACTAAGACACGCCGAACAGGCGGCGTCGATTTTGCCGGCCAAGGATTGACCGTATAAAGTTAACTCTTGGTTGCGGGGCTATAGCTCAGGTGGTTAGAGCGCTTCACTGATAATGAAGAGGTCCCAGGTTCAAGTCCTGGTAGCCCCACCAAAACCGAAAGGCAGTTGAGAAATCAACTGCCTTTCGTCATTTCTGCGCGCACTTCTCGTTTGCGGCTGAGCGCAGTGGATAGGTGCTGAGTCTCTCACTCGTATCGTCTCCACGAGCGAACGAACGAGCGAACGAACGAGCGAACAAGCGAACGAGCGAACAAGCACCAGCGCCAAGCTCGCGGCGCTCAAGGCACGTACGTCTTTGCCAAGTCCGCCTTCTGACAGCGATCCGACACAATTCGTCATAGTGACGACAAAATAGATCGCCGTAAACGCCTCTCTCAAGGGTTTGCGTGTGTGCACAGAGCAGCACCCGCAGACTGACCAAATTGACGCGCTTGTGAGACTCTCGTGCGTCTGAGGATGACGCTTTGCGATCCGCATCCCACCGCAGGAATGTGCGCGCCGCCAAATGTACGAGTAGTGAAACAACGCCTTGTACAAAAAAGCGCTTGTGTGAATCTCATAGCTTCACCAAACTAAATCCCAAGAACACGATGAGGTGTTCGTACCGAAAGGGGGAAGCGTGAAGAAAATTCTGATTGGCACTCTTGCGGTTTTACTCGCGGTCTCATTCCCGGTCTTTAGCGGGGATGCAGCCGAAGCCGCAAACTTCGTAGGGTGCAAAATAAAGACACGGACAATTCTGTGGAAGGACGCGACAACAGACGCGGCCTACAGATCGGCAGCCACAAGCGCGATCAGTTCCTGGAACTCCAGCACGAAAGTCACTTTCAAGAAAGTCAGCTCTGGCGCTCAGCTCACCGTCGCCAACGGAAACTTTGGGACGACAGGGTTCGACGGAATTATGAAATCCGGCACCACTCTCAAGGCACCAGGTTGCAAAAATGGCGCCTGGACCTCCACCGCCTTCGCATGGCTCAACACGAAATACACAAACAGCTACGCAGCCGCAGCGAAGAAATCCGTGTTTACGCATGAGATCGGTCATGCGCTCGGGCTTGCCCATCAGGACACGGGTGCCTGCTCGAAGCTCGCGGTGATGCACCGCTCGAGCCAGGTACGTTATGCGCAGTGCAAGATTTCGACCCCGCGGGCGGATGACATCGCCGGCGTCAACAAGATCTACTAGGGGAGCGGTACATGTTTGCAAGCAGGTTCGCAGCGATGGGTGCTGCAGCACTTCTCCTTACTGGCCTCGCTGGATGTTCATCGGCGGCTTCGAGTGAGAGCACAGTGGCAGTGTCCCCAGAACCGACGGTGGAAAGCTACGAAGTGAGCAGGGTGATGAGTTATGGCACCATCGCAGATCTCACGGCAGGAAGCGACCTGGTCGTTGTCGCCAGTATCAGCGAGGAATTCACTGAGACTGAGATGGACGGGCTGCCATTCACTGACCGCGTCGTGCACCCGAGCGACGTGCTGAAAGGATCAGCAACCGAGCAAGTCACGGTCGTAAGTGTGGGCACCCCGAAAGCCGTGGGAGCGCTGAAGCCCGGCACTACAGATCTCCTCTTCCTCACCGAGTATGAGTACGAACCTGGGGTGGCAACGGGTAAGTATGTAGTCACCGGGGTGTACGCCGGAGTCTACGAGCAGACCCAGGGGAGCGAATTCATCAAGCTTGACCCAGAGTCGCCCGAACTACCAGTCACGCTCAAGCTCGAAGACGTTATTGCTACTATCGCCGACGAATAACCCGGCTCGTGCACGCGCTTGTGCACGCCTGTGTCGATGCGTCTTGCGGTTTGGGCAGCGGGAAACTGCTGCCCAAACCGTGCGCGGATCGGGACGCCCGTGTGCCGCGACGTACGGCGCTGGCGCCTTGCGCTGGCACGTCGGCGTGTCGCGATTTTGCACTGAGGGCTGGGGAAGCGCTATAGTTTCTTGAGTCGGAACGGGTTCTTCCCGGTCAGATAACGGGTCCTTAGCTCAATTGGTAGAGCGCCTGCTTTGCAAGCAGGAGGTCGCGAGTTCGATTCTCGCAGGATCCACCACTGAACCCCACCTCATTGAGGTGGGGTTCTTTCGTTGTGTTTTGTTGGTGGGAGCCTGGCGGTGTCGCACTGACACGAGGCCCGCGAAACGCCCATTCGTGACCGCCCGATTTTTACTCCCTGAAATTCTGGGATATAGTTAATGAGTTCGCACGGAGAATATCCGGGTAAACAACGGGTCCTTAGCTCAATTGGTAGAGCGCCTGCTTTGCAAGCAGGAGGTCGCGAGTTCGATTCTCGCAGGATCCACCACTGAACCCCACCTCATTGAGGTGGGGTTCTTTTGTATTGAGCGCCCGGCGCCAGCCCCGGAATGCTGGGACCGAGTGAGGGAACTAATTGATGAGCTCGGCCAGCACCTGAGAAACTCGATCCCGCTCAACTGATCCGAGGCCCTGTACCGGCAATGGCAGGCACGACATATCTGCATAACCCAATTGCTCGGCAACGGCCGCAATCGGACGGAGACTACCGCCGAGCTCGGTGAATAATTCAAGCAAAGGTGCGAGCCGAGCTGACGCGGTTCGCAAGAGATCCGCGCCCTGTGGATCGCCTGCTCGTGCGCGCTGAGCTGCCCGGGCCAGCGCGAGTGCTTGGACGGGGAGTGTGCCACCGAGCACTGAATACCATGCGTCACAGCCGGCGAGTAGACCGGTTGCAGCGGACTGGTCGCCAGAGACACCGATCGTCACGTGCTGGGGGATCGCAGCGCGAATCTGTGAGACTTGCGCACGAGCGGCAACCAGATCAGCGGGCACTCCAGGAATCTTGATCGATGCGATGCCAGGCAGCGCCGCGATGCGTGCGTACAGATCGACATCGAAGGTGAAGTGGGTCGTGCGTGGGTTGTCGTAGACGATGACGGGGAGTGGTGAGCGTTCGGTTGCCGCACGGAACAACTCGTATACCTCGTCGTGCGTGAGCGGCTGGTAACTCACAGGCGCAACGAGCACTGCCGAAGCACCGGTACTCTCGGCCACCGAAATGTTCTCGAGCATGTGGCTTGTGCGCAACGCTCCAACTCCAATGAAGACAGGCACGTCTCCAGCGTTGTCCACAGCAATCTTGGTGACGCGGGCGCGTTCCGCTTGCGTGAGGTAGGCATAGGAGCCAGTAGAACCAAGCGCGGTGATCGAGTCAACGCGGGCGACGGCTAGACGCTCCACGATTGCCGCGAAGGCGGCTTCGTCGACGTGATCCGCGCGCATCGGAGTCAGTGGGAAGGCGCTCAGGCCGGTGAAAAGAGACATCGTGGGCCCTTAGACGCCGGCAGGGATGTGCTCGAGACCGAGCGCAGGGTTTCCGTAGACCGCCTGAACCTCAGAGATCACGACGCGGTACTCGCCAAGCCATTCGCCGTAGCGTGCCTTCGCGAGCTGGTGGGTATCCATCGCAACGAGCTCACGCAGCGACTCCATGCTGGACCAGTAATACACCTCTGCGTGGAGGCCGGTCTCTTCGTTGTGCCAAGCTTCCTCACCGAGGAACCCATCAATCTCACGTGCGCGCTGCGCAATTTCACTATCAATGCGGTGGAACTCGTCAGTGAGATTGCCCACCTCGAAGATGAAGGTGGAGCTGAATTTTGGCTTCGTTGTCATCCACTGATTCTCGCAGGAGAGTGCACGAGTGGGCGAGTGCGCGAGGGGGGGGTGGTGGGGCGTGGCGCGGATCCGCATCCAGCCCCACCACAGCGCTATGCGCGGCCTCGGCGAGCGAGGAAGACGGCGCCTGCTCCGATGATGGTGAGAAGTCCAGCTGCCCCGGCAACCAGGGTCAAACCTGCGCCGCCAGTGTGGGCGAGGTTACTGGCACCGGTGGTGTCCCCACCGTTTCCTGGGTTGCCCGGAGTCGGCTTGGGCTCGGGCTTTGGCTTCGGGTCAGGCTTTGGCTCGGGGTCTGGCCCCGGAGCGGCCTTTTCGACCGTCACGTCAACGGTCTGCGTTGCACTGCCGAACGCATCAGTAACGGTCGCGACTACCGTGTAGTTGCCAGCTTCTGTCGGGGTGCCACTCAAGAGCTTGGAGTTCGCATTGAAGGTGACCCCTGCTGGCAGGCCGTCGATCGACCAGGTTTGCTTGCCCTGTGCGTTCGCACTGAGTGTGATCGGGGTGATCGGTTCGCCGACACGCATGGTGTTCTGTGGGGCTTGTGAGGTGATCACCGGGGCGGGACCGGTGATTGAAACAGGCTCAGATGCGCCAGACACATTCCAAAAGTCGTCAACGTACGCGAGACGGTACTGCAGTGCGACGCTCTCTTCGGTTGCTTCTACATCGAGCGTGGTGGAGTGCTCATCGAGATCGGTCCAGGCGGTGCCGTCGGGGGAGGACTGCCAGGTGATGTTGCTGGCTGCGTCTGGTTTCACCCCGTCGAGCCTCACCGCGAAGCGGGCTGAGTCGCCGAGTCGAGTGACCGCGGCATTCAGGGGCTGTGTGGTGATCACGGGTGGCAGAAGCACGGTGATGCTGTTGTCGGTGTCGGGTGCTGATCCGCCACCGTTGCTCACAACGATTTCGCCGATGTCGGTGCAGCTTTCTGGGAATGCGGCCTCGTCGGCGCACGTAGCGCGCTGATCCATGTAGATGGGGACACCGTCGGTGTCGCGGAAGCTGTCTGATCGCCGATCCTCGGTGCCAGCGACCTCATTGCCAAAGATTGCAGGGGCGACAAGATCGTATTCGGTCGTGAGACCCCAGGCGCGATCTTCGCGTGCGCTACCTTCTGACGGATCGTTGCGTGGATCCACAATGAAGTCATTCATGTACCGCGCGATGGCTACCGAGCCGGTGAGCGCGCCTGAATTCGGATCGTAGCGCTCCACATACCAGGAATAGCCGGTAGAAAAGAGTGATCCGGTCTTGAGGTCTGAGCGGATCCGATCGAACTGCCAGGTAGCAAAGTTAGTGTTGGGGCCGTTCTCAATAGCAAGCGTCGCCGCGTTGAGAACAGTGATGCTCGCGCCATCAAACGCACGTCCACCTGAGCCGACAATGACGGAGTTTCCATCGGCGCTCAACGTGATTGATCCAGTACGGTCGACCCCGATGCTCTGCGATGCGGTGATCGTGCCGGTCGAGAGATCTAGCTTTCTGACGGTTCCGTACACATCGGCCATGTAATAGCTTTGGCCATCTGTGCTGATGGTGTCGCGGTACGAACTCGACGACGGAACTGGCAGGGGCGCCCCGACTAGCTCGTTCGTCAGCGTGTTGAGCGTGAACACGTGCGTGCCACCAACGGAGAACGCGAGTACGTCAGCATCGCGCGCCGCAGACAGTGGTGAAATCTGCCCGGGAACGTCGAACCGGATCGTCTTGACGTGTTTGCGTGATTCCAGATCAAAGACATACAGATCACGGAAGCTGTTCGCTGGGGTGTCTGTAGACGCGCGAGATGTTGCGTAGGCGTATGTGCCGGTGCGGCTGAGTGTGAGAGACCACGGCTGCGCATTCTCAAGTTCGGTGCTCGTGGCAAGTGCCGGGTCTCGCATGACGGGAATGCGGATCGAAAGCGCATCACTCACAGCAGCCTGTTCCCCACCAAGAATGCGCGGGTCTTCGACATTCATATCTGGACTCGGAGGAGAAGGATCAGCCGGCGCAACTTCTGATACTTCCGCGGCGTTGGCTGGTGCGAGGGTTACTCCGAGCAACATGGTGCCGATGACGGCTCCAATGCTCAGTCCTGTGCGCATCTTCATGTCTGGTTCACTCCATCGTGGAAAGATCGACCACGCACTCGCTTAACGGAGACGTAGCTATATGACGGATCTTACTGGCGCGCGTCGCTAGAAAACAGCGTCAGTATGGGCGCGGATCAGCTTCACTGTTTCACGGGAAACATCGTAGGCCGGCCCAGGATGGTGTGGCGTAACCCCGGGTTTTCGTGGAAGAAGTGCACTTCGCAGTGGGCGGTTCGTGCCGAAAGATGGCAAAAGGTAGGGAAACCCAGAAAACATCTCTCCGGGTATCGGGCTACTCCCGCATGCAGTCGCACCGTAATTTAGAGGTATGAACACACAAACCTCGAGCCGGCAGAAGCCGCCGCTGAGTATCGGGCTGACGATTTTGCACCTGCTGGCGTACGGCGTCATTGGGTTTGGGCTCGTGGTTGGGGGAGCGAGCTACATCGCGATTTCGATCGGGCTCATCCCACTCGCGGGCATAGGCCTGGTCATGCTCGTTGGTGCTGTGTACGCGTTGTTCGGCATCGGCTGGTTTGAAACTCGTCGTGTCTCAGAGCTCTACGACCTTGGCATTCCCGACCTGCGCTTCACCCGCCGCGAGATTCCGACGTTTGGTGGTTGGCTGAAGGCAGTGCTGCGGCAGTCGGTTGATGCACGCATGTGGCGCGCGCTCGCGAACTCACTCCTGACCATTGCGCTGGGTTTCGTGCTCCTCGTGATCTTGCAGTGGGTTTTCCAAACGTCGTTTGATGCGGTGCAGTCCCTCATTTGGGGTAACTCTGCGGCATCTTCGGGAGTGCGAATGGGCATTGCGGTTGCGGGCTTCCTTTTCTGGCTGGGCACCCTGTACGGCGCAGCCATGTTGCACCGACTGCTCTCGATCGCGCTCATCGGTTCGGCTGTGCGTGAAGCAGAGCTCGAAGAGCGAGCTGCGGCATCGCAAGAACAGCGCAAAGGCGCGGTACGCGCAGCAGATCTTGAGCGCACCCGAGTCGAACGCGACCTACATGATGGCGTACAACCTCGACTCGTCTCAACTGCGATGACCCTTGGGCTCGCAAAAGAGATGATCGACACTGATCCTGAAACCGCAAAGACGCTCGTCGCTGAGGCCCACACCTCAACGAAGGCTGCGATCACTGAGCTGCGTCAGCTCGCCCGAGGCATTTATGCTTCCGTTCTCGATGACCGTGGTCTCGACGCAGCTCTCTCCGCGCTCGCCGCACGGTCACACATCCCAGTAACTCTCGATGTGCAGCTCACCGGTCGGTGTAGCCGTACAGCTGAGGCAGCCGTCTACTTCGTGATTGCAGAGTCACTTACCAACGCGGCTAAGCACTCGCGTGCGAGTGAATGTCGAGTCATAGTGCGCCTCCGAGAAGATGGCACACTCTGGGCGCGAATCGAAGACAATGGCATCGGTGGCGCCACCCTAGTACCGGGTGGTGGCCTAGACGGTGTACAAAACCGCGTGCTTGCAGCGGGCGGCACGAGTACCCTTGCTAGCCCTAAGGGCGGCCCAACTACTCTGGAGGTGAGCGTGCCATGCGCATCGTAATGTGTGAAGACTCTGTATTGCTGCGAGAGGGGCTTGTACGTCTCCTCGAACACGGTGGACACGAGGTTGTAGCAGCCTTGCCCGACACCACGGGCCTCATGGAAAAGGTGGCAGAGGCCAACCCCGACCTGTGTATCTTTGACGTTCGGCTCCCGCCAACCTTTACTGATGAAGGAATCCGCGCGGCTCTCGAGCTACGCCAAACGCGACCAGAGCTGCCGCTCCTCGTCCTCTCACAGTATGTGGAGGAGCGATACGCGAGCGAGCTCATCGGAGCAGGTCCGAGCGGTGTGCAGACTGGTGCGTTCGGTTATCTCTTGAAAGACCGCGTTGCAGACGTCGGTGACTTCATCGCAGCAATTGAACGGATCAGTGAAGGTGCGACGGTACTCGACCCTGAGGTCGTAGCTCAGCTCCTCGCCCGCCGTGCCAAAGACGAGCGCATGCAGCAGCTCACCCCGCGTGAGCGTTCAGTCTTGGCAGCGCTCGCCGAAGGGCGCTCGAATCAGCTGATCGCTGAGCTCCTCTTCATCTCTGAGGCGAGCGTCGAAAAGAACATCACCGCGATCTTCCAGAAGCTCGGGCTTGAGGCCGAAGACGGAAACCGTCGGGTGCTCGCCGCGATCGCGCATATTGAGAGCGCGGGCGGGCCCGCTCACACGAATCGACCGCAGAACGGAATGGGCGCATGACCGACCAGCAGAATTTCACAGGGCAGCAACAGCAACCGCAGCATTTGCAGCAATCGATGCAACAGCCGCACCCACCAACGCAGATGCCGCAGCCGCCGGCCTCCGCCCAGCGTCCAAAGCGGCGCCGCGGTGTAGCAATTGGCGTCGGTATTGCTGGCGGTGTCGTGGCGCTTGGAATGCTTAGCGCTGCTGGCATCTGGCTTGCGAGTCTCGCCTATGAAGCGACTGCTGCGAGCGAGTCACGAGCGGCCACTTCACAGGGTTTTGCGAACGACGGAAAGTTCCACCCGCAGCAACACGGAGAACGTAGTTGGACGGTCGATCTTGATCTCACGAACGTGCGAGCGATTGAAGTGAACGCGGCAGCGTCTGCAATGACCGTTCAGTTCACTGACATCGAAGTCCCGACGCTGAGTATCGAAGGGAACTTTGGCTACCAATGGTCCGCGTACAACGACGAGGGCACACTACAAATCGAGCGCACTGGCAACGCGAATCCGATGCAGATGAACGACAACGAACAAGCAACCCTTCTACTTCCTGTCGAATACGACGGGAAGCTCAGTGCCGAAATCAACGTTGGCGCGGGGGACCTATCGCTCGCGGGTAACTTCGTAATGCTCGACATAAACGTTGAGGCTGGCCGTGTTGACTACACGGGCACCGCGACCGCAGTGGAGCTCGAAGTAGGCGTGGGCGATGCAACGCTCAATGTCACCGAGGCACGCACTATCGATGCCTCGGTAGGTATGGGGCAGGCCACCATCACGGCCGAAGGAAAACAGCCTGCGAGTGTCACAGTCGATGTCGAGCTCGGTAGTGCCGATGTGACATTGCCGGCTGGCGGTTATCGAGTGAGTACTCAGTCTGAGATGGGCAGCATTACCAACCTCCTCACACACGATCCGAAATCTCCAAACGTGGTTGATGTCAGCGCTGAAATGGGAGAGATCACACTTCGCTAGGAAAGACTCTGCACCACAGCTAGTCTGAACCCATGACTGTAGAGTGGCGCCCTGATGTGCTCGGTGAAGGCTTCGAGTGCACCGAGATCGACCTGGGGGAAGACACCGAAGGTCCCCTCGTTGCTACTCTGGTGCGATCCCTGCCTGCAGAGCGGAGCTTGTGGCAGCGGCTGCTGCGATCCGCGCCCCCAGAAAAGCCAGACCTTTCCAACGTCGACGTGCTGTACGTCCACGGCTGGTCTGACTACTTCTTCCAAACTCCGCTCGCGCAATACTGGACCGCTCGCGGCGCCCGTTTCTACGCACTCGACCTGCGAAAGTACGGGCGCAGCTTGCGGCCAGGGCAGACCCCGGGATACATCGAATCGCTCGATGAATACGACGCCGAGATCGCGCGAGCGGTTGCGATCATCGGGGGAGAAGGCAGCGCGAGCGGCGCGAACCACGGCAGTACCGGCCGCGAGCTCGTCCTCCTCGGCCACTCGACGGGCGGGCTTGTGCTCAGCCTCTGGGCGGCAAACAACCCTGGGGTGGCAAGCGCGCTCATACTTAACAGTCCCTGGCTTGAATTCCAACTCTCTTCCGTTGCGCGCAAGCTCATGATGCCCATTATGAATATGAGTGCGTGGATCGCTCCGCGCGAGGCGAGCCCGCAGTTCGACTTCGGGTATTACAGCCGTGCGCAGCGTGAGGTCGGCCCCACAGAGGTGCTCGACCGGCTCAACCACGAGTGGCGGCCAGACAAGTCTCACGCGGTCTACAGCGGTTGGCTCCGTGCCGTGCTTACTGGCCACGAACGGGTTGAGAAGGGGCTACACCTCACGATCCCGGTCTGCGTGATCATGTCTGACCACGACGAAGCACCCTTGCGGTGGAGCGACGCACTCACGACCGCTGACACTGTGTTGTCAGTGAAAGCGGTTGCGTCGGCGGCGACCAGGCTCGGTCGGTCGGTCACGATTGAACGTATCCCGAACGCGTTGCATGATGTGTTTCTGTCTCGGAAAGATGCCCGCACGGAAGCATACGCGCGGTTAAACTCCTGGGTCACAGGGTGGCGAGCAAGCTAAGCTCATACGTATGGATCTACGAGTTGCTGCATACGCAGTCATTGAGCGGCGCGGCAAGATCCTTTTGACGCATTGGCGTCGTGGGCACCTGCACGGCTGGACATTGCCCGGTGGCGGACTAGAAGACGGGGAAGATCCGCGCGACGCAGTTGTGCGCGAAATCTTCGAAGAAACCGGTCTGACCGCGAAGGCAGGTCGTCTGCTTGGTGTCGACTCTCGCGTAATGGTGCGCGAAGACGTTGAAGACGGACAGACTCCCGAGTTGCACACCATCCGCATCGTGTACCGCGCATCTGTTCAAGACGGCCCGCTCGTACATGAGATTGACGGTTCCTCCGACGAGGCACGTTGGGTTCCGATCCGCGAAATCAAGTCGCTCAAGACACTTTCGCTCGTGCGAACCGGTATGCGGATGGCTGGCATTCAGAACCGTCCCGTTGCTGCACGCAACCCGCGCCGAAAGCGCGCAGGCAAGCGCGGTGGGAAGAACGGCGGCCAGGGCAACCAGGGCAACCAGGGCGGCCAAAGTCAGAGCTCAGGTTCGGGCGGTGACTCGGGTTCACCGAGCGCATAGCCCTCGCGGGTGCGGGTGAACCCCGCGAGAAGACCCCTTTCTCTCGAGATTGACCCTTTCTACGCGTAGAAAGGGTCAATCTCGGCAACAAGTGCCCGTTTCGCGGGCTTTGCAGGCCAGGCCAGGCCAGGCCGCGCCAGGCCGCGCCGAGCCAGGCCGCGCCAGGCCACCGAGCCGGGCCGCAAGAACACACAGCAAAGGCGGCCAGGGAACCCCTGACCGCCTCGCCGAATCACACGTAGAGTATTAACCCTCTGCGCTGACCCAAAGATCTTCGTCGGTGCTGAACGCGCGGGTGAGCAGCACGCCAACAGCGGTCGCAGCTGCGACGCCGAGCGAGATTGCGATCCACTTGCCAGCGCCCGAGCGCTTCTTCGCGGGCGCGATGTAGCCGGTGCGCTCACCGAAACGGCGAACCTGCTTGGCAGCGTTCTGGTTTTCGAAGCGGTCGAGGGTGCGAATGGTGCCCTGCAGCGCGTTCGAGACCATGGGAGCAGTCGCGACACGAACCTGCTCCGCGGTGCGGCGAGCGTTCTCAATGCCGCACTCTACGCCGGGACGGACGCGGTTCCACGTCTTCTCGACGCGGGGAGCGAGGTGCTCGTCACTGAGGTGACGGGCCTGGCGACCTGCGTGGTTCAGAACCTCGCCGGCCTGGCCGAGCACGACGCGCTGCTGATCGAGCAGCTCCTGTGCTTCAGCGCGCAGACGGCGGAGCTCGCGGCGGCGTTTACGTGAGAGCTTCATTCGACTCCTCCTCCAGTCCGCGTGGTCGGCGCCATGCGGAACACTTCAGTTGCTCCAACGCTACACCGAATCCGCCTGTGCGTCCTGGTATTCCCTGTAGTTTCTCATCTCGTCTTCCGAGAGAACTCAACGCTTCTTCCCGTATGAACTCAGAGCACCTCCCCGTAGACTGAGTACATGACCATTCATACTTCTGTTGCGACCATTCACACCAACCACGGTGACATCGTGATCAACCTCTTTGGTGACCACGCACCGAAGACCGTGAAGAACTTCGAAGACCTTGCGAACAAGGGCTTCTACGACGGTGTTATCTTCCACCGCATTATCAAGGACTTCATGATCCAGGGCGGTGACCCCACCGGTACCGGTACCGGTGGCCCCGGCTACAACTTCGACGATGAGATTCACCCCGAGCTCTCGTTCGACCGTAAGTACCAGCTCGCTATGGCGAACGCTGGCAAGCGTCCCGACATGACCGGTCGCCTTTCGGGCACCAACGGCTCGCAGTTCTTCATCACCACCACTGAGCCCGCATGGCTCACTGGCAAGCACACCATCTTCGGTGAGCTCGCTGACGATGCTTCGAAGGCTGTCGTTGACGCGATTGAGTCGGTTGCTACTGGCGCAATGGATCGCCCCGTTGAGGACGTCGTCATCACCGGTGTTGAGATCGCTGCGGTCTAATTCCGTTGTCAACTAACGGCTCTGGCCCCGTATTTGGCGAACGCGCTGAGTACGGGGCCAATGACGTGTGTTACCGCCACAAGACGCGGCCCAGTTTCACGCTGTGCCAGCGTTGCGGTCGAACGGTGTGCGGTGAATGCCAGGTAACGTCCGCAGTTGGGCTGCTGTGCCCAGACTGCGTACGAGAGGCCACACCCAGTGGTGCGAAGCGTGCTGGCCGCGCGACTCGAGTGCTCGGGCGTCGCATCAGCATGATGGAAACTCCGGTCACGATGGCGATCATCGCGATTTGTGCGGTCGTCTTCGTCTTGCAGCTCATCACTCACTACTTCGCTTCTGACTTGGTGACGACGGCGCTGTGGTATGCCCCGCTGTACTCACGCCCCGAGGTGTTTGAACCCTGGCGCATGCTGACAGTGATGTTCACGCATTCGACCGGATTCTGGCTGCATATTGTGTTGAACATGTATGCGCTGTGGATCTTTGGTCGCGAGATTGAGCGGCGGATCGGCCGCACGGCCTTCGCCGCGCTGTATGTCTTCTCTGGCGTTGGCGGATCACTCGGCGTCATGTTCTGGGCTTACGTCCAGCCCTCGGCGCAGCTCGTTCCGACGGTGGGTGCCTCTGGCGCGATCTTTGGCGTCTTGGGTGCGATGTTCGTCGCAATGAAGGCGATGCAGGTCGACACGAAGTCACTGGTTGTGATGCTCGCCATCAATATCGGCATCGGGTTCCTCCCCGGCGTCAGCATTGCGTGGCAGGCACACCTCGGCGGCTTCCTGATCGGTGCGCTCACGATGTTCATCCTCGTGCGCACGCAGGGGCCACGCAAACGTGGGGCGCGGATCACCTTCCTCGCCCTCGAAGCTGCGCTCTTGGTTGCACTCAGCTTTGCGTACTTTGTAGTGTCGCCAAGCTTGGTGCTCAACTAGCACTGCGGAATAGATCCGCGATAAAACCTTGAAGGCCCTCGGCAGTACGCCGGGGGCCTTCAAAGTTATCCACAGGTTTCTCCCCAGTCTGGGGAGAAACTACATGGGTGTAATTCTTGTGGTTACTTCCACCAGGGGGTCATGAGGAAGCCGATCAAGACGAAGCCAAAACCAACGAAGATGTTGCCATTCCCGAGTGCGGGAATGGGGAAGCCGACGGTTGAGCTCGTGATGTAGTACGTCACGATCCAGATGAGTCCGATCAACATGAAACCGAACATAACGGGCTTGAACCACACGGGGTTCGGGGCCTCATTGCGTGCAGCACGGCGCGCCTCAGCGCTAGCGACCTCTGCCTTGCCGTTCTTCTGCACTTGCTTTCCTGATGCAACCATGTCCCTGAGTCTACAGCGAGAGTCCCGAAAAATTCGATGAGTCACCCGTAAGATAAGGGACTATGAATAGGGTCGCACCCGGAAAGGCTCGGCGTCGTCGCCTGAGCCCACTTACGGTGATCGGTGAGCTGTTGCTGGTCGCGGGCATTGCTGTGCTCGGATTCATCGTCTGGCAACCCTGGTATGTGAACCTCACAGTAGGGGCAAAGCAGACCACTTTGACGGCCGAAGACTCCGCGAAGTGGGAAGAAAACTTCGTACATGATCCGAACATCGAGGGTGTGCCTGCCGTTGCTCGCCCCGCAGAGGGCGAAGTGTTCGGTGTGCTTCACGTCCCGGCATTCGGCAAGACCTACACAAACCGTGTCGCTGAGGGCACGAACCGCGACCTGGTGCTCGACCTCGACGAAAAGGGCATCGGCCGGTACGCCGATACCTCGATGCCGGGTGAACCGGGCAACACTGCCTGGGCTGCACACCGTTCTGGCAGTCACACGCAGCCGTTCCGCGAGATTATGAATTTGCGGATCGGTGATCCGCTGTTCCTTGAAACGGAGCAGGGTTGGTACACCTACAGGTATCGGTCGGCCGAGTATGTTGACCCGAGCGAGGTTGACGTGCTGAACCCGTTCCCGCGCCTTGAAAGCGCAGCGGGCGACGACCAGATTCTCACGCTTACGAGCTGCCATCCGAAGCACTGGGGCGCATACGAGCGAGTGATCGCGTATTCCGTGCTTGAAGATTTCCAGCCGCGCAATGAAGGCCCACCGGCCGAGCTGCTTGAACTGAACCCAAAGTTGAAAGGTTAAGGCTGCGAAATGTTCTCCATTCTTTGGCGCTTCTTCCCCGGACCGGCCTGGCTGCGCGTCATCATCCTGCTCCTTGCGGCAGCTGTGCTCGTGTATGCGCTCATCTTCTACATCTACCCGTGGGTAGCGACCCTGCTGCCCGAACCCGAAGTCACTGTCGAATAGCCCAGAGGTACCCTGATGACCCGAATCCTTGTGATCGATAACTACGACAGCTTCGTCTACACGATCAACGGCTACCTGCAGCAGCTCGGTGCCGAGACCCATGTGATCCGCAATGATGACGTGACGGTCGGCGAACTCGAAGAACTCGTGCGCGGCTTCGACGGCGTGCTCGTCTCGCCAGGTCCGGGCACTCCCGCTGAGGCGGGTGTCTCGATCCCCATGGTGAGCCTTGCGGTGCGCGAGGGCATCCCGTTGCTCGGCGTCTGCCTCGGCCATCAGGCCATCGCAGAGGCGCTCGGTGGCGTCGTCACGCACGCTGAACAGCTCATGCACGGCAAGGTCTCGCGCGTGCAGCACACGGGTGACGAGTTCTTTGCACACGTCGCTCCCGAGTTTGCGGCTACCCGGTACCACTCGCTCGCGATTGTGCGCAGCACCGTGCCTGAGTCGCTCGCGATCACCGCAGAGACCGCCGATGGCGTCGTCATGGCTGTGCGTCACCGCGATCGCCCGATCTTCGGCGTGCAGTACCACCCCGAGTCGGTGCTGACCGAGGGCGGCTACCAGCAGCTCGGCAACTGGCTCCGCATCGCCGGGCTTGCAAATGCTGCGGAGACGGCGCGTGCGCTGTCACCGCTGATCCGCTCGTAGATACTCACCTCCGGACTCAACCCCTCGAAACTGGCAGGTTCTGCCGAGATCGTCCCTTTCATACGTATGAAGGGCCGCTTCTCGGGAGAAGCGCCCTGTTTCGAGGGGTTTGCTGTGTCTGGGCACCGTCCCGCAAGTCGGCCCGCCAGCTGCCCCGCCAGCTGCCGTTCATCGCGGGGAAACCCTCGGGAGAGTAGTGGTTTACTCGCCTGCGGTGGGATGGACATGGCCGGCAGCAGCCGGTGCAAGATGTGCATCCGACCAAAGGAATGATGATGATCTCTGCCCGTGCTCCGCGGGTGAGGCGAGGTGTGACGCTGGTCACCCTTGCCGCGCTTGTTGGTGGCGGCCTCGCGCTGCCCGTCGCAAGCTCCGCTCTCGCCGCGCCACTCGCTGCCGCGACTACGCCCGAACTCCCAACCACTCCGCTCGTGACCACGGGAACCGAGTGGCATTACCTTGATACCGCCGTTGAACCATCGGCAGAGGGCGCGGATCGCAACAGCTGGACCGCCCCAGACTTCGCAGATGATGCCTGGGCCGTTGCGCCGGGCGCATTCGGTGTGAAGGGCAACAAGCTTGCCGCGGTCGGGCCGTACACCCCGAAGACTAAGCTGCAGCACTACATCAATGACACCGCGGCACCGACGGTGCCGACCTACTTCTTCCGGACGAGCTTCGAGCTCGCTGAGGGTGCTGCGGCGCAGATCGGCGCCGTGAAGTCAGAGGTTATCTACGACGACGCACTCCGCGTGTACGTCAACGGTGAGAAGGTGGCGGGCTTTGTCGACGAGCGCGTCGACGATGCGAACCCGTCAAACCTACAGTACGCGGGAAGCTCCGCTGGTGACCCAGTGAAGAGCACGTTCGCGATTGATCCGGCACTGCTGCACGACGGTACGAACACGATCGCTGTTGCGCTGTACCAAGACCGCGAAACATCGTCCGACGCCTACTTTGACATGACGAGCCTCACCGTGCAGGCGAAGAACGAAGACGGCTCGGTTGATCCTGTGGCGGCGGCACCGTCGCGCGTGATCCTCACCCCGACCGAGACACCAGCGACCTCACAGTCGTTCTCGTGGCTCGCGGGTGACGCAGGTCACACGATCGGCCAGGTAGAGATTGGTGCGGTTGGCGATGCGGCAGCGGGATCCGCCCCCGCATCAACTCGCGTGATTGATGCGTACGAAGCCGGCAAGGTCAACGGCAACCTCAACCAGCACTTCTCGGCGACGGTTGCCGAGCTCGAGCCCGCAACTGACTACCGCTACCGCGTCGGTTTGCCCGGCGCATGGAGTGAGTGGTTCGACTTCACGACCGCTGACCCGAGCGACACCGACTTCCAGTTTGTCTACTACGGTGACGCGCAGATCGGCCTCGATACGACCTGGCCGTCGGTCGTGCTGCAGGCTGAGGCGAAGGCGACCGATTCGATCGGTTCGGTACACGCTGGTGACCTCATCAACACCGGCAGCAACGATGTCGAGTGGCAGAACTGGTTCAAGGGTATGGAGCGCTCGGCAACGAGCACGAACGTTATGGCCGCGCCTGGCAACCACGAGTACTCGGGTGACAAGCTGCTCCAGTCATGGAAGGCGCACTTCGAATACCCGCTGAACCAGCCGGGAACCGAAACCATCGGCGACCTCGCAGCGCTCGCCCAGGGTGATACCGATGCGGCGAAGCAGTACGCGGCATACTTCGAGCGCTGGGCAGAGTTCGCGGCAGAGACCGTGTACTTCACGGACTACCAGGGCGTGCGCTTCATCACGCTTAACGCGACCCGCGACACCACCTTCCTGAAGCCTGACAACCTCCCCGCGTGCACCGGCACCGAATGCCCGAGCGGCAAGGTGCAGGAGCTCTGGACCGAGTACCAGGCTGCATGGCTCGACTACGTGCTCAAGAACAGCGCATCGAAGTGGAACGTCGTCACCTTCCACCAGCCGGTCTACTCGACCTCGTCGGGACGTGACGAAGCGGTCCTGCGCAAGCACTGGGTTCCCGTCTTCGAAGAGAACAACATTGACCTCGTGCTCATGGGCCACGATCACACCTACGGCCGCGGATACAACACCGCCGACCTCACCGACACTTCCGGCCTGACTACCGGCCCCGTCTACGCCGTCTCGAACTCGGGCGCGAAGCACTACGACCTCGAGACCGAGGAGAAGAACGTGTGGACGAACAATGGTGCGATCCAGCGGATCCGCGCCCAGGACGTCACGACCTACCAGGTGATCGACGTCACCGAGGATCAGCTGACCTACCGCTCGTACGTCGCTGAGCGCCCCAGTGGCGCGAAGAGCTTCACACTCACTGACGCGAGTGGCGAGCGCCCGGTCTACACCGAGAAGGCAGTGCCGCAGGTCGGCGAGCTCTTCGACGAGTTCACTGTCACCAAGTACGCGACCGACACCAAGTGGGTCACCGAACCCGGCGTTGATGCACCGGCCGGACCCCAGCTGACGCTCGGCGCAACCGAGGTGAAGCAGGGCGCGGATCTGACCGTCGCAGGCACAGGCTTCACCCCCGAGAGTGAGCTGAAGGTCGAGTTGCACTCTGACCCGGTCGAGCTCGGCACCGCAACCGTCGACGCCGATGGCGCGTTCTCGACGACTGTCACCATCCCCGCGAACACCGCGACCGACGCACCGCACGAACTCGTCGTCGTGCTGCCCAACGGCAAGTCAGTTTCGACGCCGCTCACTGTGACTGCAGCTGCGCCCGTCGAACCCGGTGGCGGGTCCGGCGGCGGCACCGGCGGCGGCACCGGCGGCGGATCGGGAACCTCCGGTGGCTCCGGCTCCGGCTCCGGCTCTGCGGGCGGTTCGAACACCGCCGGGAGCGGCACGAACGGCACCGCGGCCAACGGCGCGGCTGGCCTCGCCAACACCGGTGCAGCAGGCCTGCTCCCGCTCGGCGCCGCCGGTGCGTTGCTGCTGGCGCTGGGTGTTGCGGTCATGATCCGCCGACGTCAGCAGGCGACCGCGAGCGAGTAGCTCCCCGTAAGTGATCGGCCCCAGCTGCGTATTGCTCGCGGTTGGGGCCGTTTACTGTGCAGCCCGGGCTCTCATGCGGTGCAGTGGACACCACATCTTGTCATTCGGGTGCCTGGTGTCTGGCAACCGAGTGAAGCGGCTCCGCTCCATCGAAAACGCCCCGCTCCATCGAAACGGCCCCGTTCTTGCGGATGAAACTTGTCATCTCGCAGGAACGGGGCCGTTTCGCGGGGTTGGCCTGTTGGGGCCGGTTGGCCTGTTTAGCCGGTGCAGTAGGTGAGCTCCAGCGCCGAGCCCTGGGGCTGGCGGCCGATGAGCGACTGCTCCATGATCGGGAGGCTCTCACCAACCTCGCAGCCGGTGTCGGCCGTTGTCAGCGGGCGCAGCTGCAGCTTCACATTGAGCGACGAGGTGAGCGAACGCGCCACCTCGAGTGACTGACCGGTGAGGTCGGGAATCTCGACGAGGCCGCTCGACACCGTAATGTCGACGGTTGAGCCCGAGCGCAGTTCGGTGTTCGGCTCCGGAGCAACCTTGAGTACCCGGTTCGCGGGCAGTGGATCGTCGCTCTGGTTGATCTCGCCGACACGCAGACCGAGCTCCTGGAGCTTCTTCGTGTAGGCATCAAGCGTGGTGCTGCCGATGTCAGGCACCTCGGCCGACTCGGGGCCGAGGGAGATGACAACGCCAACCTCAGCGCCCTGCGAGAGGGTCGTGCCAGCCTCGGGGTCGGTGGAGATGACGTAGCCGCCTGGGATTGTCTCGCTGTTTTCTTCAGAGATCAGCGGGATCAGGTTCTGCTTTCCCAGCGCATCGATGGCTTCGGCGCGGGTGTAGTTCGTGAGATCAGGAACGCGCGGTGCCGTCTCGATGTTTGGCGACGGCAGCGTCACGAGCCAGAAAATTACGGCGACAACGATCGCGGCAACCGTCAGGATCGCAGCCCACGTCCACATGACCGGCGGGCGGCTCTGCGAACGCGATCCGCCGCTTTCAGAAAGCTGGCGCAGCGCGAGGTCGGAGTCTGAAACTTCGTCACCGCTCGTGAACAGCATGCTGTTCTCGGTCTCTGGCTGGGGCAGATCGGGCATCTGGCCGATCGACGCCTCGCGGAGCGCAGTACGGAACTCAGCCGCGGTCTGGAACCGACGGGTGCGGTCCTTCACGAGGCCGTGCAAGACGACTGCATCGAGCTCGGGCGTGACATCTGGGTTGCGCGTGCTCGGTGCCTTCGGGCGCTCGCTCACATGCTGGTACGCCACGGAGACCGCAGATTCACCAACGAACGGCACGTTGCCCGTGAGGAGTTCGTAGAGCAAGACCGCAGTTGAGTACAGATCGGTGCGCGGATCGATCGGCTCGCCCTTCGCCTGTTCCGGCGAGAAGTATGCGGCGGTGCCGAGGATAGCGGTCGTCTGCTGCAGCGTCGAGGAAGTGTCTGAGACCGCGCGGCTAATGCCGAAGTCCATCACCTTGACCTGGCCGGTCTTGGTAATCATGACGTTTGCGGGCTTAATGTCGCGGTGCACGATGCCTGCGCGGTGCGAGTATTCGAGCGCGGTGAGGACAGACTCAGTGACGCGAGCTGCCTCCTGCATCGACAGAGGGTGCTCCTGCACGAGCTGACGGAGGTTGGTGCCCTCGACGTACTCCATGACGATGAATGGAAGACGCTTTGCGCCGTCAGCCGTCTGGATGAGGTCGTCACCTGCGTCAAAGACGCGAACGATAGTCGGGTGCGCCATTCGAGCAGCCGACTGGGCCTCCTGGCGGAAGCGCGAACGGAACTGGTCGTCGTGCGCCAGCTCTGCCTTCATCACCTTGATAGCGACTTGACGCCCGAGCTTGGTGTCTGTCCCGCGGTAGACCGTAGCCATACCGCCTTGGCCGATGAACTCGCCAAGCGCATAACGCCCTGCGAGGATACGCTGTTCACCAACGCCTGCGGCCTCGGACATGCACACCCCTTCCGTAGAGACAAACTACCTTCCAGTCTACGTGTCTGGCCTGAGCGCCACGACGGTCATGCATAACGATTGCAGTACGTGGATCAGATGTTTTTCAGGCCTACAACTGTCGTCGAGATAGCGAACAAACGTCGTCGCATACGCGCGTAGAGCCAATACAAAAAGCGAGGGCACCCGAATCGGATGCCCTCGCTTTTCATCATTGGAAGAGATGCGGAACTTAGTTGTCCTTGTTCTCGCTTGCGTCGCTGTCACCGGTGGGCGGTACAACAGGCTCAGTCACCTTGATGGTGAGTGCACCCGATGCGTCAGAGGTGCGCTCCTGCGCGCCCGAGCAGGTGATCTTGTACGAGATGTTGACCGAACCAGCGCCCATCGCCATGAACGTTGCGCCGTTTGCCGACGGAGTGTTCTGCAACGAAACGATGCCCTGCGGATCGGTGATGATCTCGTACGTCGGGTTCCCAAGGCCCGATGGGCAGCTTGAGTCGAAGCCGGTCACCGTGAAGGTGCTGCCGACAGCGACTGAGGAGACATCGCTCTTCGGCGTTGACGGGGTACCGAGCTGCGGGAAACCGGTGTTCACAGCCAGGGTGATCGTCTGATCGAATGCGACGTTGCCCGAGGGGTTGATGCCAGAAACGAGGCCGACCTGTGCATCGGGAACGGGGCCAACCTCAGTCTTGCTGATGTTCTGGAATCCGAGACCGTTCAGGTAGCCAACTGCCTCATCGTATGATTTGCCGACAACCTGGCTCTCGTCGATCGTCGCGGTGGTGGGCTTTTCAGGCTCAACAACGGTCGGCTTGGTCGGCTTCGGCTTCGGCTTGGTGGTCTGGGTCGTCGTGCCCTCGTCGTTCTGCGCTGCAGAGACCAGTGCGTAGACGGTACCGCCACCGATAAGAAGGAGCAGCGCGAGCAGCGAGATGAGCGGCCAGGTCCAGCGGCTCTTCTTTTTCTTCGGCTTCTCGTCACCCTCGATGTCGGTGCTCTCTACGTCGCCTTCGGCAGACTCAGCAAGCACGCCAGTCTGCGGCATCATCGTGGTCGCAGCGTCGTCCATCTGCGGCATGACGGTGGTCGCAGCGCTCGTGTCAGGTGCGCCGAGTACCTGCGGAACGTAGCTCGCAGCGAGCTGCACGTCGCCGCGGTGCAGGGCTGCAGCTGCCGAAGCGAGCTTTGCCGCGGTCTCGGGGCGACCGTCTGCGTCCTTATCGAGGCACGCGTACACCAGGTTACGGACTGCCTCAGGGATGTCATCGGGCAGTGCGGGCGGCTCGTCATTGATCTGAGCCATCGCGATTGCGACCTGCGATTCGCCAGTGAAGGGGCGCTTACCTGCGAGGCACTCGTACGCGACGATGCCGAGCGAGTAAATGTCGGTCGCTGCGGTTGCCGAGTGGCCGCTTGCCTGCTCAGGCGCGAGGTACTGAACGGTACCCATGACCTGGCCGGTTGCGGTGAGCGGCACCTGGTCGGCGATGCGTGCGATACCGAAGTCGGTGATCTTCACGCGACCCTCAGGGGTGATGAGCAGGTTGCCCGGCTTCACATCGCGGTGCACGAGGCCTGCGTCGTGTGCAGCCTGCAGCGAGGTCGCGGTCTGCGCGACGATGCCGAGTACGCGGTTCGACGGCAGACGACCTTCGCGCTCGATGATGGTCGAAAGGGGTTCGCCCGGAACGAGTTCCATGACGATGTACGCCGACCCCTGCTCTTCACCGTAGTCAAATACGTTCGCAATACCCTCGTGGTTCACGAGCGCAGCGTGACGTGCCTCGGCACGGAAACGCTCGAGGAACCCAGGGTCCCCCATGTACTCGTCCTTGAGGATCTTAATCGCGACGGTACGACCGATGATGTTGTCGGTCGCCCGCCAAACCTCGCCCATGCCGCCAACGGCGACCCGTGAGCTCAGCTCATAGCGACCGCCGAACGTGATCCCTTCTGCTGGCCTCATTCGCTCAACACCGCTTCCATTACTCGTTTTCCAATGATTGTTGTGGTCTCTGACGACATTGCGTCGTAATTAAATGCAGCTCCGCCGCCGTCGGCGACCACTACAGCTACGGCAACCTTCGGGTTGTCTACCGGTGCGAAACCGGTGTACCAAAGCGTGTACGGACGAACCGTTCCGTCTTCGTCGTTGCCCATTTCGGCAGTGCCCGTCTTGCCAGCTACGCGGACCCCGTCAATGCCGGAGGAATTTGCGTAGCCGTCTGCCGAAGAAACTCCAAGCTCCATCATCGCAGCGATCTCATTCGCCGTCTGGGATGAAATAGGCGTGGAGTACTCTTTTTCGCTAAATGACTGCTCGACCTTGAGGTCGGGCGAAATCACCGATTCGACGAGCTGCGGGTACATGACTGTGCCGCCGTTTGCGATGCCGGCCGAAACCATTGCGATCTGGAGGGGCGTCGAACGCACGTCGAACTGGCCGATCGACGAGAGCGCAGCCTGCGCCGCGTCCTCAGGCTTGGGGGCCTGGCTCGCGGTCGTCGGGAAGGGGATCTCGAGTTCATCACCGAACCCGTACGCCTCAGCCATATCGGGGATGGCGTTGGGGTCCATACCCGCCGCAAGCTGCGCAAACGGCAAGTTACAGGAGATGCGGATCGCCTCGGTCAGGGTCGTCTTGTCGCCCGGGCCACACGCTGCGTTCGTGGTGTTCTTCATCTGGAACGACGAACCAGGCAGCGTGTACGCGGAGGGGTTCGGCAGCGGGCTGGTCGGGGTTGCCTTACCAGCCTCAAGGATTGCCGATGCCGAAACCAGCTTGTAGACAGACCCGGGTGGGTACAGATCGCCAGCGACCGCACGGTTTGCGAGGGGCTGTGCGGGATCATCTTCGAGTGCCTGGTAGTTCTCGATGATCTGCGCATCACTGTTCGAGGAGAGCAGATTAGGGTCGTACGTCGGCGTCGAAGCGAGCGCGAGGATCTTGCCAGTGTCTGGCTCGATTGCGACGACGGCGCCTGTGAAATCGAACTCCGTAAGCGCATCGAACGCAGCGCGCTGGGCTGCGGGATCGATCGTGGTCTCAATGGAGCTGCCCTGCGGCGCAATACCGTTGAGCGTGTTCAGCAGGCGGCTGAAGAATTGCGCATTACCGGTGCCCGAGAGCTCCTTGTTCATCGCAGATTCGAGACCTGACATGCCCTGTAGGTGCGAGTAGTACCCCGTGATGGGAGCATAGAGCTCGCCGTCCGAGTACTGACGCGTGTAGTGGTACGAGTCATCAGTCGGCACGGAGAATGCAACGGGCTCACCGTTGACCAGAATCGAGCCGCGCTCGACCTTGTAGCTGTTCTTGAGCGTGCGCGAGTTGAGCTCGTTCGCACGCAGCTCGTCTGCATCCACGAACTGAATCATGGTGACAGCGAAGAACAGCACCAGGAACATCAAGAAGATGGTCCTGGTCAGAATCTTCAGCGGCTTATTCATGACCGAATCACCAACTTCGGTTTATTTCTGATCGAATTCGACAGAAGTACGAGCATCGCGACGATAAGCCAGTTCGAGACAAGGGATGATCCGCCAGCCGCGAGGAACGGCGCAGTCAGGCCAGTCAGCGGGATGACGCGAGTCACGCCACCGACAACGATGAAGACCTGGAACGCGATCGAGAATGCCAGGCCGGTTGCGAGGAGCTTGCCAAAGTCGTCCTGACCAGCGAAACCGATGCGCAGGCCGCGGCCAACGAGCAACAGGTACGCCGCGAGAATGACGAACAGGCCAACGAGGCCGAGCTCTTCACCAAGCGACGGGATGATGTAGTCGCTGTCGGCGAGTGGGGTGTCTTGCGGGAAGCCCTGGCCGAGGCCGGTGCCAGTGAGGCCACCGTTCGCCATGCCAAACAGGCCCTGCAACATCTGGAAGCTCGCGTTGTACGGGTCGGCGAACGGATCAAGCCAGTTCGCGAAGCGCACGTTCACGTACTCGAGGGTCTGGCTCGCAACGATGCCGCCAACGAGGAACAGACCAACACCGAGGATGATCCAGCCAATACGACCGGTCGCAACGTACAGCATCGACAGGAACAGGCCGAAGTAGAGTAGCGAGGTACCGAGGTCGCGCTGGAACACGAGCACGCACATTGCGACGAGCCAGAAGGCGAGCAGTGGGCCAAGGTCGCGGCCACGCGGGAAGCGGATACCAGCGAACTTCTTGCCCACCATCGAGAGCGCGTCACGGTTACGCACGAGATACCCCGCGAAGAAGATCGCGAGGAGGATCTTGGCGATCTCGCCCGGCTGGAACGAGAAACCGCCGATCATGATCCACACGCGTGCACCGTACATCTCACGGCCGATACCGGGCAGCATCGGCAGCAACAGCAGGACGAGTGCGCCGAGGCCGCTGAGGTACGTGAATCGGAACAGCACCATGTGGTTCTTGATGATGAGCAAGAGCACGATGCAGGCCGCGATTGCGATCGACGACCACACGAGCTGACGCACGGCACCCGAACCCCAGCCTGAGAGCTCTTCTGCGAGATCAATGCGGTAGATCATGGCGATGCCGATGGTGTTCAAGAACACCGCGATCGGCAAAATGAGCGGATCGGCATCGGGCGCAACTTTGCGCACCACCAGGTGCAGCGCGGTCACCAACACGACAAACAGAATGCCAGGGGCAAGCAGGTTCGTCTCGACCTTGCCGTGGATCGTGAGATCGATAACCAGGACAGCAGAGATGCCAACGATCAGCGAGAAGACGAGCAGTGCAAGCTCCATGCTGCGAAGCAGGCGCGGGGCCCGGATCGCAGTAATGCGCTGCAGAATGTTCTCGCTCGTGCGGTTCTGCTCGAACGTGCGCGGCTGGGCCGCCTGCTGGTCATTCATTACTCGTCACCTCCCAGTCTCAGCACAATATCGCGAGCCTCTGACAACGAACCAGCCGAGAGGCTGCGCTGGATCTGACGCCGCTCCATTCCGTCGAGCGCATCGAGCGGGATGCCGGTTTCTTCGGCCACGGAGTACAACGAGAACGACCCGAAAGTTTGCTGGACGCCCTGGTAGATGATGACCGATTCACCGTCGGTGCCGACGAAGTAGCGTGACTGCGTCCACTGGTAGCTGAAGAGGAGCGCGCCGCCGATCGCCACAAGCACGGCTACGACTCCGAGCAACCACATGACGCGGCGACGCTTGTTGCGGCGCTTTGTCTCAGCGAGCAGCTCTGCGAGGTACTCATCAACGCGGGGCTCAAAGTGCGACTCTTCAACGACGGGAACGCGACGAACGCGGCGACGACTGAGCAGACGCATGCGAGCGGTCGTGATTTCACCATCGCGCAAGACGGGTGCATTGGCGGCGGATCCGACGAACCGTGGGTTCGGCTCCTCGTGCGGAATCTCTTCTTCGACGGTCTCCACCAGCACAACAGTGACGTTGTCAGGGGCGCCGTGCGCGAGGCTCTTATCGATGAGCGCATCAACCGCGCCCTGCAGCGTGTGGCTGCGGCGCAGGATCTTCTCGATGTCAGGGTCTTCGACGTAACCGCAGAGACCGTCTGAGCAGAGGAGCCAGACGTCACCGGGCTGCGTATCGAGCACTGAGACATCGATCTCGGGCGCCGATTCGACATCGCCGAGCACGCGCATGAGTACCGACCGACGAGGGTGGAACTTGGCTTCCTCTTCGGTGATCCGCCCACTATCGACCAGGCGCTGGACGAAGGTGTGGTCTTTCGTGATTTGCTCGAGCTTGTCGTCGCGCAGACGGTACAGGCGTGAGTCGCCAATGTGTGCGAGGGCGAGCTGCTTGCCGACCGTCAGGAAGCCACAGAACGTGGTGCCGAGGCCAGCGAGCTCCGGGTGCTCCTTAACGGTGCCGCGTAGCTTCTTGTTTGCCTCGAGCAGTGCGTTGCGCAGCGTGAGGCCGGCCATCTCTGACGAGCTTTCGGGGCGGAGATCTTGGGTTGCGATTTCCTTCGCAACCAGTGCCGAAGCGACGTCGCCACCGGCGTGACCGCCCATGCCGTCGGCAACGAGGTAGAGGTAGTCGCCCGCAAAACCGGAGTCCTGGTTGTTGGAGCGCACCATGCCAACGTGTGATCCGATGGCACTCTTGTAGCCGTAGCTCACGTTACGGCCTCAACTCAAAGGTCGTCGTACCAATCGTGACCGGGGTGAACGGGGGCACGGGTACCGTGCCGCGCACGCGCACACCGTCGAGCTTGGTGCCGTTCGTGGAATCAAGATCTGTGAGTCGCCACTCGTTGCCAGTCTTTGCGAGGCTCGCATGACGGGTAGAGGTGTACTCGTCGACGATGACGAGGGTGGAATCGGAGCTGCGTCCGATCGTGAAAACTGCGACGTCGAGGGGGATCGACGTACCGGCTGCAACGCCGGAGGTGATGACGAGCTGCGTCGCTGCAGCGGTCTGCGGGGCCTCGTTGGCCGAAGGGAATGCGTCCGTAATCGGATCAAACGCGGGTGCCTGCGCCGGGTTCGGGCGTGAAATCGGGGCTGCGGCGGCAACGGGTGTGGGAACCGGTGATGGCGCGGGTGCGGGCGCAGGTGCTGGAGCCGGAGCCGCGGGGCGTACCGAGGGAACGGGGGAGCCGCCCTGCTCGTTCTGCTTCATGCGGCGAACTGGCGTACCAAACAGGTCACTGCGCAGTGCGTAGACGATTGAGAATATAAAGAACCACAGCAGCAGGAGAAACCCGATGCGTAGGACGAGCAGCGTGAGTTCGCTCACTGATCCCTCCAGAAGTCACTGGCCGCGCTTCCAGGTTGCGCGTTAGCCCGACCGGGCACCATTTGGAAGCGTAGCGCAGTCTGGCCAATTGTGATCGTCGTACCCGCCTGCAGTTTTGCCTCACGGAAACGCTGACCGTCGATCTTTGAGCCATTCGTCGAACCAAGATCGCGTGCAAGGCCCTGTGTGCCGTCCCAGATGATCTCCAGGTGACGGCGCGATGCCGCATTGTCAGTGATGCGGATCTCACAGTCACTGCCACGACCGACCACCGTTGTACCGCGGTGAAGTTCGTGGCGGACGCCATTTACGTCCATTGCTGCAACCCAGTCAATGCTGCCGGTCACGCGCTTCGCATCGATCTCCACGACGCCGGCCGTGACTGAGTCGTCGGCGCGGATCTCAACATCGGGATCACCGAGTAGCTGGTAGTTCTGGCGCTGCGCATACGACACGACGATCTCGCGCAGTTCAGTTTCTAAGGTGTCACCCAGGTTCAGGAGTCGCTGAGCGTCCTGTTCCGACACGCGGACGACGAAACGGTTCGGAGCAAGCGTGCGGTCGCGATCGATGATCACGGCACCAATATCGAGCTCTCGCTTCAGCGCCGAAGCGACCTCAACGGGCTGCACTCCAGAGCGGAAAGTCCGCGCAAATGCGCCATTTACGGCGCGCTCGAGCGAGCGTTCGACGTTGTCGAGAAAGCCCATTGCTCTGCCTTTCCGTTTGGGATTCGATGCAGGTGCACCTGGTTCCTATTGGGTCACAAGCTTACCCGCTTTGGTGTCAGGGGCACTCAGCTGGTACAGTAATCAAGTTGCCCGAGCAGGGCGGGAATCGGATCCTGAGGGTCTGATTTTCCGAAAAGCTCGAAGACACTCGCGCGAGTGGCGGAATGGCAGACGCGCTGGCTTCAGGTGCCAGTGCCCGCAAGGGCGTGGGGGTTCAAGTCCCCCCTCGCGCACAGATGAGAAGGACCGGATCGGTGATCCGGTCCTTCTTTTTTGCACATGCGGGCCTCAACCCCGCGAGATCGACCCTCACCTCGACCCCAACCCCGCGAGATCGACCCTTTCTCTCGAAACAGCCCCTTTCATGCGCATGAATCGCCTGGTTTCGGCAGAAACACCCCGTTTCGAGGGTCTGACTTGCTGGGCACACCCCGCGGTGCCCCTGCCCTATGAATAAGGCCGCCCGGCCCTGTGGGCCGGCCCGTTCTTCCCTGTACGCCAGCCCTTGCCTGGCGTACAGTCTGCAAGTTTTGCCGCGAAATGCCGCGAAGACGGGGGCTATCGCTTACTCAGTGTTCGAGACCTGGCTGAATCCTGCGAAAAGCCCACGTTCTCTCCAGCAGCCTCTTTCATGCGCATGGAACGCCTTGTTTTGGCAGAAACTGCCCATCTCGAAGGGAAGAGGCTGGCTAGTCTCAACACTGCGGATTGATGAGCACCTTCCCTGTGGGCAACGCTGAAGCTTTGCTGGTGGCACCGTTACCAGCGCCGTACGAACCCCGGAACTCTCAATCCAACGCGGCCCCGAATAAACCGTGTCACGCAGCCAGAACATCTCAATGTGGCCCGGGCGGTGGGAGGTCGGGAAGGGCGCGGATCGCGACAGCCTCCGCAAGGGCACCAGGACGAGGGGTGACTGCCGCAAGAACCATTGGGCTCCCTTTATATATAGGTGCGCAAGAACGACGGTGCACGCTGCGAGATTCCAGGTATCGAGCGCCTCGGACACGTAATGCATGTGGGTGCGGGTCGCTTGAGCCGCCAACCGCAGAGTTATCCACCAAAAACCGTCCTGTGGATAACTCTGTGCATAAGGGTGTGGGTGGGTGTGTAGAAGTCCGTCGTTTCTGTGTATAAAAACTGCACGATCTCGCGCTTACGAACATATGTTCGATAGTTACACGCGTGTAATTACACGTTGTGAACAGTGTGAATAAGTATGTGGATAACTTGGGGATAGGGCGTGGCAAATCTGGGGATAACTATCCCAAGGTGTGCAAAATTCCTCAAACTTTGGCCAGAACTCGGCGTTCGCTCGCTTCGCGAGAAATCACGTGAAAACCTGGGCATAAGTGCCGCCTTGGGGGAGAGGTGGCGCAGGTGAGCCCGGAACGCAAGAAGAGATCAACACGGAACTGGCGCTAAAGGTAGAGAGGATGACGGCTAGGGCTGGGTATTTCAGGGGGGATGGAGTGAACCCAGCCGCGGGAGTTATTTGAGAAGGGGGCGTTCCCGCTCCGTATCGCTACGGCCTAGCAAGTCATCTGCGCCGACATCGTGCTGACCTCGGTGTAAATGACATTAATCAGGAGGGTCCCCATGGATGCACGGAAAGATCAAAAGCCAGTACAAACCTTGCGCAGATTCCGTGCTCGTGGACATGATGTCAGTGTTATCGGTGCTGCCCTCAGTGGAAACTCAACGCCGAGATCCGAACAGCACAGCTTGGGAGGCGCGGCAATGAAGCGTAGCGAAATGTACTTGAATGCGATCGACATTCTGCAGGGTGGACGCAGCGTCGAGATCATTGGCGAGCACGGAAACGGCCGTTCGCAGTTGCTGCGCAAGATTCGCGATCACTTCGGTACGCTCGGTTGGCGCACGCTTGAGGTCGGGGGCATTGCCTCATTCGCGCGGGTCCCGCTCGGGGCGTTGAGTATTGCTGGGTTTGGTGGATCCGCCGACTCGAAAAGCTCCGAAAATCGGACGCCGCCCATGCTCGCAGCCTTCGACGCGCTTAGCGCGAGGGTGACGCCTGGCCGCACGATATTCGTGATCGACGATGCCGACAGCCTTGATGAGGCATCGTGGGGAGTCGTGAGCACGGTGAGTTCGAAGCTCGACGTTCCCTTTGTAGCAACGCGGGTGCGCAATGGAATGCGACACAACAGCCCGCTGGTGACGAACGGCTTTGCTGCCGTGTACTCCCTGGATCTCTCACCTATGTCATATGCAGAGCTTGAGGAGACCCTCGGCCAGAACTTCGGGCTGCGCTTCGATGAACCCACGATGAGTCGAGTGTTCGCCATGTCAGGCGGAAACGTCGGCTTGGCGTCGTCTGTGATTGACGCGGGTCAGCGATCGGGGCAGCTCACGGTGACTGACGGGCTCGCGCACGCAAACGGCTCACTGTGGTCGCCGGCACTGCGCGCCGTCGTGCAATCGATACTGCACTGCCTCACTGATGACGAGCTTGCCGCGCTCAAGGCAATCGCGATGCTCGGCGCGACAGAGGTGGCGAGCGTGGCGCGGGTGGTGTCGCGGGAACAGCTTGTCGCACTCGAGGAGCGCGCCTTCATCTCAATTGTCGAGGTGTACGAGCGGCAGCTCGTGACCCTGAACCCGCCGATCATTGAGGACTACTTCCGGCACGGCGCGAGTAGCGCGCAGCAGGAGCTGCTGCTCGCGAAGCTCGGCGCGGATCCCGATCCCATCCCACCGTTGCTCACAAGGGCGCGCCAGACGCAGGAGCGCGCGGCCTACCTGCGGCTCGTGCAGGAGCGGACCGCGATCCGCACCCTGCGCGCGAGGGAACAGTGGGCGCTGCACCCAACACTCACGAATGCATCGCGGCTGATGTTGGTGATGCAGACAGATCCGGGGTGCTCCCAGGAGGAGATGCGGACGGTCATCGCGGAGGCGGCATCACTCGGCGGATCCAACGAGGAGCGAGCCGAGTGGGCGCTCGCCTATTCCGCTCACGTTGCTTACGATCTTGGTGACTTTGCCGGGGCGATCGACCTGCTGCGCGCAGAGGCTGAGCGTAACGAGACCAAGAAGATCCGTCTGGAGGCCCAGACGGTCTTGTTGGCAACGTGCTTCCTTGATGTGCAGCCAGACGAGCCATTTGCTGACGTGGATCGCCTCTCGCTGAACCCCCACACGAACGATGTGGTCACGCTGGCACGGGCGCTGTGGTTCCTGGTTCGTGGTGATGCCGCCCTGGCGCAAAAGGAGCTGGGCCTCTATTCAGCGCAGCAGGGGTCCGATCCGCGCTTTGACGCTGTGCAGATCTACACCGCTCTGGCGCTGGGGGAGCGTGATGGTGCGCTCGCCGCAGCCAACGCGGGGCTTGAAGCCGCGCAGAGCGAGCTGGATTCGCGCAGGATTCGTATGTATTCGTTCCTCCGCGCGACAGCGTTGCTCACACTTCGTCGCTATGACGAGGCGGAACAGACGGTCGCCGATGCCATTGGCTTTGGACTGCTCGCGGGGGAAAACCCGCTCAGCCGGGTTGGCCTCACGATTCTGAGCGCGTATTTTGCAAACCGGCGAGGTCATTCCGCGCTCGCCCGCGATCTTCAGGCTGACCTTGCGAAGGGCGGCCCGGTCGATGGCGCACTTCCGCTCCTGCATCACGCCTTCCTCGCGGTGCGTCTCACCGCCGACTACGATCTTGAAGCCGCGGCTCGTGTTGCACGTGAAACAGGCGACGAGATGTGGGAGCGCGGCGCGCGCTTCATGGCCGCCTGGACCTACCTCGACGGCATGCGGTTCATGCCTGATCGCGAGTCCTGGGAGCACGCGAAGGCGCGGATCGCGCAGGTTAACAGCCCCTCCATCCAGGCCTCTGCGCAGTTCGTGGACGCGCTCATCGCAACCGACGTTAACACCGTCACAGAAGAACTCGCGCGTCTCGAACGCGAGGGTGACTCTGCCTCGACCAAGCGCTTTGTCGAGAGCGTGCTCGGCGTGCTCCGCGCAGCGGGACATGACGCTGACGCCGAGCTCATCAACGTGCTTCAGGCGCGAGCGGGTGAGTTTGACGCTTCGCTTTCGCCGCAGGCCCACGGCACCGGCAACAAGCTCAGTGCCCGTGAGCGTGAGGTTGCCGAGCTCGTCGCGGCGGGCCTCTCGAACCCGCGCATTGCGGAGGCGTTGGTGGTCTCGATCCGCACCGTCGAATCGCACGTCACCAGGCTCATGAAGAAGCTCGGGGCGACCCGCAGGCAAGATATTCGCGAGTATTTGCTTGCCGCCGACGCCGGGCAGTAATCGCACGCCATCCACTCGAACCCCACTCGAACCCCACTCGAACCCCATACGAACCCCGCGTGCCGCATACCCGTGACGTGCGCTGGCGCTCACACGGAGGAAGCACGCAGAGGCACACCGTAGGCTAGATACCGTGCCACGTCTTTTTCGCGTTCTTGCCCCGGCCGTGCTGTTCGCAGCGGCCATCGCTGCAACCTTTGTCGGGCTTGCAATCGGTGGAGCTGCTGACCCGCGGGCGCTTGTCGACCCCGGAGCCTTCGTGCGATACGGTTCGCCGATCGCGCGCACGGTACTGAACCTCGCACTTTCGGGCGTGCTCGGTGCGACTCTCATGGCTGTGTGGGCGTTCGCGACGGACCGTGCCGAGTACCGCATCGCGATGGACGTTGCAGCGGCATCGGCAGCGTTGTCCACAGTGGCGTCGGGCGCGGTAATCCTGTTCTCGTACCTCGACTTCGGTGGTCTCGAGCTCTCGGCTGGACCGCTCTTCAGTGCCGGCCTCGCACAGTTCCTCACCGAAGTTGAGCTGGGCCAGTTGTGGCTGTTCTCCCTCATTCTTTCCGCAGTGACGACGGTTGCCGCGTTTGCATTCCGCGGCCGTCGCAGCACGCTGCTTGTCCTCGTCCTTGCACTCGTGGCCTTTGTGCCGATTGCATCGCAGGGTCACGCAGCTGGCGCTTCCGGTCACATGCAGGCCGTGAACGCCCTGCTCGTGCACGTCATCGGTGCGGCTGCGTGGATCGGCGGCCTCGCCGTCCTCGTCTTCGTCTCGCGCTCAGTCGACCGCGAACGCCTCGCTACCCTCACCGCGCGTTACTCGCCGATCGCGCTCCTGGCGTTCATCGGTGTTGCTGCCTCTGGTGTCGTCGCCGCGATGCAGCGCCTTGGCTCGTTCGACGCTCTGTTCAACACCGGTTATGGCCAGCTCATCATTGGCAAGACCGTGACCCTCCTGGCGCTTGGCGCGTTCGGTGCGCTGCAGCGTCAGTGGATGATTCCGCGGATCGGCACCTCTGAAAAGGGCCGCCGCATCTTCGCCTGGCTCGTTGTGAGCGAGCTTGCGGTAATGGGAATCGTGAGTGGTTTCGCTGGCTCACTCGGCCGCTCGGCGACCCCGGTGAACCTTGATCCTGCGCGTGATCAGGGCGGCAAGATTACGCCCGCTGAGTGGTTGACGGGTGACCCGCTGCCGCCCGAGCTTGGTTTCCAGGAGTACTTCAGCGTCTGGAAGTTTGACATCGCTTGGACGCTGGTCTGCGTCTTTGGTGCGGCTTTCTATCTCGCTGCCGTGATCCGCCTGCGTCGCCGTGGTGACAAGTGGCCGATTGGTCGTACGATCGCATGGCTCGCTGGCCTGGTGTTCTTGTTCTACGCGACCAATGGAGCCCTGAACGCGTACGAGGCGTACCTCTTCAGCACACACATGCTCATGCACATGTTGCTGACGATGCTGATCCCGCTCGTGTTGGTGTTGGGTGCGCCCGTCACGCTCGCGCTGCGAGCGATTCCGAAGCGTACTGATGGCTCGTGGGGTGGCCGTGAGTGGATCATGTGGATGGTTCAAACTCCCTACTCGAAGTTCATCACCCATCCGATCGTCGCCGCTGTGGTCTTCGTTGGCTCACTGTGGATCTTCTACTTCACACCCATCATGCGTTGGTCGATGGAGGCGCACCTCGGTCACCAGTGGATGATCATTCACTTCCTCATCTCGGGCTACCTCTTCAGCCTGACGATGGTCGGCACCGATCCGATTCCGTATCGCTTCCCCTACCCGCTGCGCCTGGTCGTGCTGTTCGCCACTATGGCCTCGCATGCCTTCTTTGGTGTCACACTCATGACGGGCGACAACCTCCTCGGCGCAGACTGGTTCGGTGCGATGGGTCGCCAGTGGGGTGGCACGCCGCTCGAGGACCAGGCGCTTGGCGGCGGCATCGCTTGGGGCATCGGCGAACTGCCGACGCTCGCCCTGGCGCTCGTCGTCGCGGTGCAGTGGTCGCGCACTGACCGTAAGGAGCAAAAGCGCAGGGACCGGGCGGCGGATCGCCTGGGCGACGTCGACCTTGAGGCCTACAATGCGATGCTGGCCGAGCAGGCGGCGCGTGATGAGCGGGCCGCAAGGCGCTTGCAGCGCTAGTTCGCTGTCGCGAGACGGCATAAGAATCTGCAAACGAGTCCGCACGGCAGCCCACACGGCTGCCGTGCGGACTCGTTTGGGTAGGGCATCGGGTCTGAGAAATCAAGATTGACTCGGGGAGTGACTCGGGTTGAGCATTGATGCAACAGGGCACTGAGCATGGCGTCAAGCTGCGTGCCACAGCATCGATTTCGGCGTAGGCCGCAAGGAGGATCCATGGGTTCAATGCAGGGCAAGAGTGGGCTGGTAACTGCGAGCGGTGCGGGTATCGGCCGTGCGGCGGCGCTCGCGTTCGCGCGCGAGGGTGCGAACGTTCTCGTCAGTGACATCAGCGAGGCAATGGCTGCTGAGACTGTCGAGCTGATCCGCGCCGCAGGTGGTACCGCTGAGTATTTTGTGGCAGACGCTTCGAAGGAAGAAGCTGCAGAGCAGCTCGTTGCGCGAGTCGTTGAGCTTTGGGGCTCGCTCGACTTTGCGCACAACAACGCTGGCATTGGCGCACCGAACGCTCCCTTCACTGAGCAGGAGGGCCCGGTCTGGGAGCGCATGTTCAACCTGAATGTGTTCGGCACCATGTACTTCATGAAGCACGAGCTTCGTCAAATGCAGAAACAGGGTCACGGTGCGATCGTGAACACCGCTTCGCTTGCGGGCAAGTCGGGCAACCCTGGCCTCTCGGCGTACACCGCGACCAAATGGTCGGTTATCGGTATGACGAAGGTGGCAGCTGCTGAGAATGCTGCTGCGGGCATCCGCGTAAACGCTTTCTGCCCCGGCGGGACGATGACTGCAGCGCTGGCTGGTTGGAAGGAAAGCTCGCCCGAAGCGTTCCAGGCGGTGGCAGATCGGGTTCCTATGAAACGTATGGCGGAGCCCGCTGAGCAGGCTGAGGCGGCTGTCTTCTTGTGCTCGGACGCAGCTTCGTACATCACTGGTGTTGCCCTCGGCGTCGACGGCGGCGACGGCATTCTCGGTCACAACTAGGCGGATCCGTCGCTCACGCACCGAGTGACTCCGGCGCCGAAATAACCGGCGCGTATGAAGAAACGGCTGAGGCTCCTGAACCAATCGGTCCAGGAGCCTCAGCTGTTGATGCAGGAAGGGTTAGTTACCCGGTGCCCCTGCGACCGTGCCGGTGACATCGGCGCGGTGGAAGTTCATGTGCGAGCGCGATGCGGTCGGGCCGCGCTGGCCGCGGTAGCGCGAGAAGGTCGCACCCGAGCCGTAGGGTCGCTCTGCTGGGGAGGTCAGCTGGAAGAAGCACAGCTGGCCGATCTTCATACCGGGCCAAAGGCGGATCGGCAGGGTTGCGACGTTCGACAGCTCGAGGGTGATGTGGCCTTCGAAGCCGGGATCGATGAAGCCCGCGGTCGAGTGGGTGAGTAGGCCGAGGCGGCCGAGTGAGCTCTTGCCCTCGAGGCGTGCAGCGATGTTGTCGGGCAGGCTGACCTGTTCGTAGGTCGAACCAAGCACGAACTCGCCGGGGTGAAGAATGAAGCCTTCTTCGGGGTCGACCTCGATGAGACGCGTGAGCTCAGGCTGGTCTTCTGAGGGGTCGATGACCGCGTACTTGTGGTTGTCGAAGAGACGGAAGTAGCGGTCGAGGCGCACGTCAACGCTCGATGGCTGCACCATTTCGGGTTCGCTCGGGCTGAGCCCAATGCGTCCGGAGGCGAGTTCGGCGTTAATGTCACGATCTGAGAGCAGCACAGGTTAATCCTACGTTGGAATCTCTTCAGTGATGGCGAAGAGAAGCTCTGCAATCCGATCGCCGAGTTCACTGAGGCCTTCGGGGGCGTCATAGCCGCCGATTGCTGAGATGCGGAACGAGCGCTCGTAGACCGAGCCGAGTACGATCATTGCGTTCTCGCTGGGGAGGGAAAAGCGCCGGCCGGCAACGTGCAGAATCTCGTCAACGAGGTCGGCGAGCTCGGCCCGGAACTTACTGACGAAGTCAGTGAAGTGGAGAGATTCGCTCGGTTCGCGCATCGCGAGGAGCAAAAACTCGGTCTCAAGTGCGAACCACTTTGCCTCATCGCCGGTTTCGAAGAAGAAATCTGCGACGTAGGCGGCTGCTTCTTCGGTGCTTATGGGGCACTGTTGCGCGGCAAGGTGCGGCATGAGTTCGGTAGTGCGCGTGCGCAGATCTGCTGCGCGCTGCCCGTAGGCGCGGTTGAAGAGTTCGACGAACAATTCTTCCTTGCTCGAGAAGTTCGAGTAGAAGGCACCGCGCGTGAAACCGGCGCGACTCGTAATGAGTTCAACGGATGCTGCCTGGAACCCGGTCTCGGTGAACACCTCGAACGCCGCATCGAGCAGGCGTGCGCGGGTCTCTTGCCGGCGTGCGCTTGGCACAGCTTCGGCGAGGTGTGTGGTGTCGGGTGTCTCGGAGAGCATTTGCACCATTCTCCCATCTCTTCCGCACTCGGAGGTTCCTGAGAATAGTCGGATACACCAGTGTATCGAAACGGATACACTTATGTATCGAATAGTCGATGCACAACTGTATCGGCCGTACCGAAAGGTCAGAATGTCGACAGCTCTCTACGCGCTTGGCCGCTGGGCCAGCCGGTACAAAGCGCTCGTACTTGCCATCTGGATCGCCCTCCTGCTCCTCTTGGGTGCGGGTGCCGCGGTCTTCGGCAAGGGCGCCAACGGACCGATTGCGATCCCAGGCACTGAGTCGCAGGATGCGATCACATCGCTGAGCCACACCTTCCCGGAAGTCAGTGGCACGAGCGCGACGATCATCGTGGTTGCGCCAGAGGGCACATCAGTCGAGGATGCGCCGTACCGCGACGCGATCGTCGACGCGACGACTGAGCTTGAAGCTCTCCGCGACGTCAGCGGTGTGCAGACGCCCTTCTCGGAACTGATGAGTAGTGGCCTCTCCGATGACGGACAGGCAGCGTTGCTCACCGTGCAGATTGAATCTGACATGTCGACGGTCGCTGACGAAACCGTGTCGGGTATTGAGCAGGTCACCGAAGATCTTCGCGAGACGCTGCCCCAGGGCACTCAGGTGTCGTACGGTGGAGAGATTTTCTCTGCCGCGATTCCCGGCGTAACCGCGTCGGAGGCCATCGGCGTCATCATCGCCTTCATCGTGTTGATTCTCACGCTGGGCTCGCTCATTGCGGCCGGCATGCCGCTCATCATTGCGATGCTCGGCGTCGGTATCTCGGTGGCTGGCGTGTTCTTCGTGACCGCATTCGTCGAACTCACCTCGACCACCCCGATGCTCGCGCTCATGCTCGGTCTCGCCGTCGGCATCGACTACACGCTATTCATTGTCAGTAGACACCAGGAGCAGTTGCGCGCGGGCCTTCCCGTCGGGGAGTCGATTGCGCGCGCGACCGCGACCTCTGGCTCTGCCGTCGTATTCGCTGGCCTCACCGTCATCATCGCGCTTGTCGGCCTGTCGGTCGCCGGCATCCCGTTCCTCACCGCGCTCGGTGTCGCAGCTGCGGTCGCAGTCGCAATTGCGGTCGCGATCTCGGTGACGCTCACGCCCGCGATCCTCGCGATGGCTGGCACGAAGATCCTCCCCAAGAAGCAGCGAAAGGCGCTCGCAGAGGCCGGCCCCGCTGGTCCGCCCGAGCCGAAGCAGACTCGCGCCGATCGCTTCTTCGCTGGCTGGGTGCGCGGTGCGACGCGGCGCCCGATCCTGACGATCGTGGCCGTGCTTGCGGTGCTGGGCGTTGCGACGATTCCGGCGGCGGATCTGCGCCTCGCGCTCCCCACCGCTACGTCGCTCGAAGCTGACGATCCCGCACGCGTGACCTATGAGCTGACGGGCGAGCACTTCGGTGATGGCAGCAACGGCCCACTGTTGCTCACAGGCTCGATCATCACGAGCACCGATCCGCTCGGACTCATGGATGACATCAAGGAAGAGCTGCTCGCGATGCCTGGCGTCGCAGACGTGCCGCTCGCAACCCCGAACCAGGGCGCAGATACCGCGATCATTCAGATCGTGCCCGAGGAAGGCCCGCACGCAGAGAGCACGACGCAGCTCGTGCACGACCTGCGTGACAAGCACGACGACTGGGTCGAGAAATACGACGTGAGCTTCGCGGTGACGGGCTTCACCGCCGTTGCGATCGATGTCTCTGAGAAGCTCATGCTCGCGCTGCTGCCGTTCGGCATCCTCGTGGTCGGCCTCTCGCTCGTGCTGCTCGCGATGGTGTTCCGCTCAGTGTGGGTGCCGATTAAGGCGACACTTGGCTTCGTGCTGTCGGTGGGCGCGAGCTTTGGCGCGGTTGTGGCGGTGTTCCAGTGGGGTTGGTTTGCTGACCTCCTCAACGTGCCGTCCACCGGGCCCGTCCTCAGCTTCATGCCGATCATTCTCATGGGCGTGTTGTTCGGCCTCGCGATGGATTACGAGGTGTTCCTCGTCGCCCGTATCCGTGAGGAGTACGTGCACGGTGCCGATGCGCAGTCTGCGATCAAGCGCGGATTCGCCGGCAGCGCCAAGGTCGTCACGGCAGCCGCACTCATCATGTTCGCGGTCTTCGCGGCCTTCGTGCCAGAAGGCGACCCGTCGATTAAGGTCATTGCGCTCGGCCTCGCGGTCGGCGTCGCGGTCGACGCGTTCGTCGTACGCATGACACTTGTACCCGCGGTGCTTGCGCTGCTCGGCGATCGTGCGTGGCGCATGCCAAAGTGGCTCGCGAAGGTGCTGCCCTCGTTCGATGTCGAGGGCGAGGGTCTTGCCCGCGAAATCAAGTACGAAACCTGGCCAGCTGACCAGCCTGACGCCGCAATCGCAGCTGAAGATCTCAGTCTCGAGGGCGGGGCGCGGATCGATCACCTGCGCGTCGCCCCCGGGCAAGCACTCGTGCTTTCACCGACGGATCCGAATGCGCTCGCGCTCGCCGAAGCCTGCACTGGCCGTCGAGCTGTGCGTTTCGGCACGCTCAAGGTCGACGGCCTGCTGCTGCCGGAACGTGCGAGCTCACTGCGGACCCGATCCGCGTGGGCGTCGCAGGGAACGATCCGCGCCGCACTCAGCGACCGCCCGACTGTGCTCGTGCTTGATCTCAGAGACTCCGCGGTCGTTGGGCTCTCGCTCGACGAGCAGCGCGACTTGCGATCCGCGCTCGGCGCCGGTCTCATCGACGCCAACGCGGGACGGGCACCCATCTTCATCGTGATCGGTTCTGCCGAAGATGCGGCGCACACGTTGCCCACAGGCACCGAAACTGTTTTTCTGACCCAGTCCACTGAGGGAGTCACCCGATGACCAGCACGCAGAACACCACTAGTGCGACGCTGCCACGACTGCGCGGACGCAAGCCAGTGAACGCGACCACGATCCTCGGGCTGATGCTCGTGCCGTTCGTGATTGCGGGCCTCTTTATCTGGGGCCTGTGGAACCCGACCGAGCGCCTGCAGGATGTCACCGCGGCGGTCGTGAACCTTGACGAGCCTGTTGAGCTGGACGGCCAGCTCGTGCCGCTCGGTCGCGTGCTCGCTGGCGAGCTCATCGGTGGTCCGAAGCAGACGAGTGAGCAGACGAACTTCACCTGGATCCTCACTGACGAAGCAGAAGCCGAAGCTGGTCTGCAAGACGGCAAGTACGCCACGATCGTGACGATCCCCGAGACATTCTCGGCTGCGGCAACGTCGATGTCTGGGGACGCAGACGAGGTGCGCCAGGCGCAGATCCAGATCACCGAAAGCGACCGTGGCCGCCTCATCGACACGGCTCTCTCGGGCATCGTGACCCAGACTGCAACGCGTGTGCTCAACGAGCAACTCGGTACACAGTCGGTAAGCGCACTCTTCGGCGGCATGACCGAACTCAACAGGGGCATCGGCGGCGCAGCAGACGGCGCAAAGAAGCTCGCAGACGGTAACACCCAGCTCGCCACGGGCGTGAAGGGCGTCGCAGACGGTACGACCGAGCTCGCCTCTGGCACGACCGAGCTTGCAAGCGGCGCTGGCGAGCTCGCTGACGGCACTGCGCAGCTCGCGACCGGTGCGAGTACTTTTGCTCAGGGTATGCACGAACTCGTTGACGGAAACGGCACCGCGGAGAACCCCGGCATGGTGACATATCTGAACGGCGTGGACAGCTATGCCACCGGGGTCGGTGATGCGCTGACCGCTGTGCGCGACCCGCTGAAGCAGACACTCACAGAACTGAAAGCAAACGTTGACACCCTCAAAACTGTGAGTGCTGCGGTGCGGGCTGGCCTCGTTCCGCTGCCGGAGGGGCAAGATCCAATCGAAGTCGCGAACGCGCTCGATGCGGCCATCGCGCAAATTGAGAACAACGACGTCGAAACACAGTTGGAACAGTTCGATGGACTGATTGCTGGCAGCTATGCCATTGCTGACGGTGCTGCGAAGTATTCCAAAGCTGTTCCAGGAATATATCAGGGTGCAGACCAGGTCGCCGCCGGCGTCGGCGGACTCTCCGAAGGCGCCTCCGCCCTCGCCTCCGGCACGAACGAACTTGCGTCTGGCACGAACGAGCTCGCGACCGGTGTGACCAAGCTCGCTGAGGGCAGTGACGCCTCCGCGAAGGGCACTCGTGAGCTTGCGAGCGGCCTGCGCGAGGCAGCCGATGGCATCCCGAACTACACGGACGACCAGGCAGAAAATCTCGCCAAGACCGCTGTGACCCCGGTGAAGGCCGAGGGCGGCAGTGACGAGATCTTCTCTGGCGCTGGCCTGCCGTTCTTCGCGGGCATCGCGCTCTGGGCCGGCGCGCTCGCGAGCTTCCTCGTACTCGCACCGCTGTGGAGCCGCACGCGCGACGCAGCTCGCGGAATCGGCTGGATCACCCTCCGATCCGCTGGCCCGGCAGCCGCAATTGGCGCTGCACAGGGCGTCATCGCCGGCATCGTGCTTCCCGCTGCGCTGCAGTACGACTTCGCGCAGGGCGCGGCGTTCTTCTGCCTCGCGGTGTTGGCCGGTGTCGCGTTCGCGCTCATCGTGCAGGGCCTCTCGGCGCTGCTCGGCGGGTTCGGTCGTTTCCTCGCCTTCGCGCTCCTCGTCGTCGGCTTCGTCGTCGGCATCGTCTCGACCGTTCCGGCTGGCCTCGCGGCCGTTGGAGACGCGAGCCCGATCGGCGCAGCGTTCAGCGGGTTCCAAGCCGTCGCCGCCGGCACTGGGGGTGCGGGTCTCGCCGCCTTCATCCTCGTCGTGTGGGGCCTTGGCGGGCTCGTGCTCACCGCCTTCGGGGTCATGCGCGCACGCGCAGCCCACAAGAAGTAGGGCAGACAGCGCAAGGGGCGCGGATCACCAACACCTGGTGATCCGCGCCCCTTGCGTGTGTGCGGGTGTGAGCCGCTTACGCCAGTGCGCCCGCTGCAGCAGCAGTCTCGGCGTGCACCTCGCAGCCGATGCCAGCGTGCTCGTCGCAGATGACGAAGCGGGTCTTGCAGCTTGCCAGCGTGCAATCGGAGACGCGGTTTGAGGGGGCTTCGCACACGCGGCAGCGGCCGATGACCTCAGCGCCAGGCGCGAAGTCCATGACCTCGCGGCCGTCGAAGACTGCGAGTGAGCCTTCCCAGAGGCCGTCGTTACCGAAGGCCTCGCCGTACTTCACGATGCCACCGTCGATTTGGTAGACCTCGTTGAAGCCGCGGTTCTTCATGGCAACCGAGAGGATCTCGCAGCGGATACCGCCGGTGCAGTAGGTCACGACCGGGCGATCTTTAATGTGATCGAAGTCGCCGCTCTCGATCTGTTTGATGAAGTCGTGGGTCGTGCGCACGTCAGGGACGATCGCGCCCTTGAACTTGCCAACCTCGGCCTCCCACGCGTTACGGCCGTCGAAGAACACGACGTCGTCACCGCGCTCGGCCACGAGCTCGTTCACGCCAGCGGGGGAGAGGTGCTCGCCACCGCCAACAACGCCCGCTGCGTCAACGACGGTCTCTTCGGGAATGCCGAATGCCACGAGCTCGTCACGCGCTTTCACGCTGAGCTTCGGGAAATCTACGATGCGACGCCACGGCGCACGGCGATCTTTGCCGTGCAGCATTTCGGGCTCTGCAGGCTCGAAGCCAGTGCCCTCGCTCCACTTGACCTCGAGGCCGTTGAGCGGCCCGAACTCGCGCGTGCGGCGGATGTACTGCTTGCACGCATCAATCTCGCCACCAACGGTGCCGTTGATGCCGTGCTTCGAAATGATGATGCGGCCGCGCAGGCCGAGCGACCGACACAGCTCGGTCTGCCACAGACGGACAGCCTCGGGGTCGGCGATGGGGGCAAATGCGTAATACAGCAGAATCTTGGGCTCGCTCACGGTACCCATGGTAAACCGCACGGCTGACAACCGTGTCGGGGGCGCGGATCCGCCGCACATTCCCCGTCACGATTCCGTTCGAATTCAATTTGTGAATCGCCCGGGATTGCCGTAAAGTAGGCCACTGGCCGTTTGCAATTCCAGTAAACGGACCGTGGGACCTGGCAACGTGCGCGAGTGCAGTTCGGGTTCTGCAGACAAGCAATCTTGGGTGAGACCGTCTGGTCTCACGGTAGAGAGGAAACCATCATGGCAGCAGTGTGCCAGGTGACCGGCGCCGTTCCCGGCTTTGGTCACAACATTTCGCACTCGCACCGTCGCACCAAGCGTCGGTTCGATCCGAACATCCAGAAGAAGACCTACTTCGTGCCTTCGCTCGGCCGCAAGGTGACCCTGACCCTCTCGGTCAAGGGCATCAAGGTGATCGACGCTCGTGGCATCGAAGCAGTTGTTGCTGATCTGAAGAAGCGTGGGGTGAAGTTCTAATGGCTAAGGACAAGGACGTACGTCCGATCATCAAGCTCCGTTCGACGGCAGGCACTGGGTTCACTTACGTGACCAAGAAGAACCGTCGTAACACCCCTGACCGCCTCGTGCTCAAGAAGTACGATCCGGTCATCCGCAAGCACGTTGATTTCCGAGAGGAGCGCTAAACATGGCTAAGAAGAGCATGATTGCAAAGAACAAGCAGCGTCAGGCTATCGTTGAGCGCTACGCTGCAAAGCGTCTCGAGCTCAAGGCTGCGCTCATCGATCCCAACGGCACCGATGAGAGCCGCGAGGCTGCTCGCGTAGGCCTGCAGAAGCTTCCCCGTAACGCTTCGCCGGTACGCGTTCGCAACCGCGACGTCATCGACGGCCGCCCCCGTGGCGTTCTGTCGAAGTACGGCATCAGCCGTGTTCGCTTCCGCGATATGGCTCACCGCGGTGAGCTTCCGGGTATCACCAAGTCGTCTTGGTAATTCCCTAGCTTTACGCTGAAAGGTGGGTGTGGTCCTTCGGGGCCGCACCCACCTTTTGTTTTTTTTGGGGGGGGCCTTGCCGGTCTTGCCGTCCTTGCCGCGCTTGCCACCCCGCCACCGCGCCACCACCGCCACCGCCGCGAAGCCCGCCAACCCCGCGAAACCGGCACTTTCTGCCGAAAAGGGGTCTTTCATACGCATGAAAGGGGTGATTTCGGCAGAAAGTGCCTGTTTCGAGGAGGTCGCGGCGCGGGTCGAACTGTCGGGACCTAACCGGCTCAAGCGCTGCTATTTACTCGCATCTGAGTGTTTTCGAACGCTGTCGGCGAAAAATCGGCGAAAAAACGCCTTGAAAGAGGAAAAATTCTTATCGAAACCCGCGAAATCACGCCAAATTGAGGTAGATTCGTACGCGATCACATGATCGGACCCTTCGCGATTCTCGGCGAAGAGGTCTCTTTAACCTCAAACAGTGGCCAACTCTTCGGGTTAGGCCCTGGAAGGACACAACATGGCACTCAACAAGACCGAGCTCGTCGCAAAGATCGCTGCTGAGACTGGCCAGAGCCAGGCTGCAGTTTCGAGCGTCCTCGATGGCCTCTTCTCGGCTGTCTCGGAGACCGTCGCTGCAGGCGAGAAGGTTTCGATCCCCGGTTGGATTTCGTTCGAGACTGCGACCACCGCTGCTCGCACCGGACGTAACCCCCGCACCGGCGAGACCATCGAGATCCCCGCTGGCAAGCGCGTCAAGGTTTCGGTTGGCTCGAAGCTCAAGGCTGCTGTGAAGTAATTTCACTTGCTTTTTGGGAAGGCCCCCTCGCCGTTCGCGGCGCGGGGGCCTTCTCTATTTGTATGCCGCCCAGCCAAACTCATGCCCCACTTTCCGGCATTCGCGCGTACGATTGCCCAGTGACTTTGGATTCCCGCGGCAACGCAATACGCCCATGGCCAGCACTCTGGTCGCTCGTTCTCGGCTTCTTCATGATCTTGGTAGACACCACGATCGTGTCGGTCGCGAACCCGACGATCATGGCCGGTCTCGAAACAACAATGACGCTCACGCTGTGGGCGACGAGTGCGTACCTGCTCGCGTACGCGGTGCCGCTGCTTATTACCGGCCGCCTGGGTGACCGCTTCGGCCCGCGCCGTGTCTACCTCATCGGCCTGACGGTCTTCACGCTCGCATCGCTTGCGTGCGGTCTCGCACCCTCGATTGAGCTCTTGATTATCGCTCGTGTCTTCCAAGGCCTCGGTGCGGCGCTCATGACACCTCAGACGATGGCGGTCATCACCCGCATCTTCGCGCCGCGTGAGCGCGGTGCAGCAATGGCGGTCTGGGGCATCACTGCTGGTGTTGCGACGCTCGTTGGCCCGATCCTCGGCGGATTCCTGCTCGATGCTGCAGGCTGGGAGTGGATCTTCTTCATCAACGTCCCCGTTGGTGTGATCGCGTTCTATCTCGCGATGCGCAATGTGCCGGTGCTCGAGAAGCACCAGCGCCGCTTTGACTGGCTTGGCGTCGTGTTGAGCGCGGTTGGCCTCTTCCTGGTGGTCTTTGGCGTGCAGGAGGGTGAGTCCTTCGACTGGGGCCAGATTTGGGGTCCGATCTCTGTCTGGGGTGTCATTATCGCCGGTGTCGTGGTGCTCGCGATCTTCGTGTGGTGGCAAAAGGTGCAGAAGGGGGAGCCGCTGCTTCCGCTCGAGCTCTTCCACGATCGCAACTTCTCGATCGGCTCGCTCGCGATTACGACCGTCGGTTTCGCGGTGACCGGTATGAGCCTGCCGCTCATGTTCTACTACCAGCTCGTCCGTGGACTCACCCCCACTCAGTCAGCTCTCATGCTCGTGCCAATGGCCGTGCTCTCCGCTGCGCTGGCGAAGCCCGTCGGCAGCTATATTGACAACCATGATCCGCGCCGCCTCGCGCCGATCGCACTGTTGCTCGTAGCGGTCGGCCTTGGCCTCTACATGCTCTGGCTCACCCCGGATGCATCCATCTGGCTCCTCCTCGTCCCGAGCGCCGTGCTTGGCCTGGCGAACGCGATCATGTGGGGTCCGCTCGCGGCCATCACCACCTTTAGCTTGAAGCCGCAGCTCGCTGGCGCCGGATCCGGCGTCTACAACACCACCCGTCAGATCGGCGCAGTTCTCGGTTCGGCCGCAATGGCCGTGCTGATGTCTTCGCGCCTTGCTGCACACCTCGGTGCTGGTGCCGCAGACAGCGGAACCGGCGCACACGTTGAAGCGCTTCCCGAGATCGCGCGCGAGGGCTTCGCTCGCGCCATGGCAGAGTCGATGATTCTTCCTGCCGTTGTCATCCTCGTTGGCGCGGTGGTCACGCTCGCGTTCAAGCCGCGTCCGACGAAGACCGGGCCGGTCGAGGTCGTCACCAACGCGAAGTAACGTTCGTGGGGACTTCCCACGCATGCACAGGGGCGCGGATCGCGACCAGCTCTCACCAGCTGCTGTCGCGATCCGCGCCCCTTGTGCATAACCCCCGCGCGCGGGCATCGCTCGGTAGGGTGGCAGCATTGAGCGACGCGGCCCGCGCGCTCCCGCTTAGTAAGGATGAGTCATGATCGTTGCCTTTTCAGTCGCCCCCAGCGGTGGGCCCAATGCCACTGAAGACGGATCGGTCTCACCGGCGGTCGCGCAGGCGGTCAAGGTCGTCCGTGAGTCGGGTCTTCCGCATCGCACCTCATCGATGTTCACCGAGGTCGAGGGCACCTGGGATGAGTGCTTCGACGTCGTGAAGCGCGCGACTGAAGCGGTCATGCCCTTTGGTGCACGCGTCTCGTTGGTGATTAAGGCAGACATCCGCCCTGGGTTCGAAGGTGAGCTTGACGGCAAGCTTGAGCGGCTTGAGGGCGCGATCGCCGCGAGCTAGTCGCTTTCGTTCACGCTGCCGAGAAAGGCCCGTTCTCTCAAGAAGGGGCCTTTCTTGCGTTAGAAACGACCTGTTGTGACAGAACGACCTTGTTTCGATGGCTTGGGGAGTGCGGCAGCCAAGGTTTGAGTCGAAATTGCGCGATTTCTGGTGTGTTTTGGGGTGGTTGAGGGGTTTTCCCTGTTCCCGGTGGCGGGTTGCTCGCTGGATGGACTGGGTTTCGGGTCGTGTGGTGTCGGAACACGCCCGTGAAACGGTCTCGGTTTGCGCTGGGGTGTGGATCGGCGTAATGTATTCCCTTGTCGCCGCAACGCAGCCGGGCAGCATCGCTGGCCTGGTTGATTCGCTTGCGGTTAACCGAAACCTACGGGTTTTGGTTGTTGGACTGCTTTTCGGAGGGCCATTGGTTTGGTCGGTACGGGGAGTGTCTGGTCCTTGAGAACTCAATAGTGTGCACTTGATTGTCAAATGCCAATTTTTTATCCCTGGCATGAACCGTTTTTGGTTTGTGTTGGAGATTCCTTTTTTGGATGAATAATTCAGTGACATTTTTTATGTCAGTGTTTCTATTTGTCAGGTCAAACTCGCATCTTGTCTGCCTTATTCCGGTGGATGGGTGCTTTTTGT
>NZ_JACVMX010000001.1 GCF_014530035.1 Leucobacter sp. cx-328 | reverse complement strand
ACAAAAAGCACCCATCCACCGGAATAAGGCAGACAAGATGCGAGTTTGACCTGACAAATAGAAACACTGACATAAAAAATGTCACTGAATTATTCATCCAAAAAAGGAATCTCCAACACAAACCAAACGGTTCATGCCAGGGATAAAAAATTGGCATTTGACAATCAAGTGCACACTATTGAGTTCTCAAGGACCAGACACTCCCCGTACCGACCAAACCAATGGCCTTCCGAAAAGCAGTCCAACAACCAAAACCCGTAGGTTTCGGTTAACCGCAAGCGAATCAACCAGGCCAGCGATGCTGCCCGGCTGCGTTGCGGCGACAAAGGAATACATTACGCCGATCCACACCCCAGCGCAAACCCAGACCACATCCCGGGCGCGCCCCCACCACTCCCCCAAGCCACCACCAGAAAACCCGCAAAAGCAACACCCGACCACAGCTTGGAATGATCCGCGCCCCGCACCCGAAAAACCACGGCCAACAGCCAACGTCAACCCCTCGAAAACGATAGTTCCCAACAAAAACAGGGGTTACTTGCGCAAGAAAGGGGCAATCTCGCTAAAACAGTCCCTTCTCGACAAGGTAGTGAGCGAAGACAGCCGCAAGGGAGAGCCCCACGCGAGCACGCACCACAGCTGAAGCTGCTTAGATGGATCCGTGAACAATTCAGTCCCGGCCAACGAGCCACTCAGTCCTCCCCCGTCGCCCGCCGATTTCGGCTTCACGGTCGAGCATCGGCTCGAGAATGATGGCGAGCATGGTTCTGATGGCCGCCCGCTGGGCCGTACGGGAACGATCCGCACTCCGCACGGTGAGATTCAGACGCCGGCCTTCATTCCGGTCGGAACCAAGGCGACGGTGAAGTCGCTGCTTCCCGCGACCGTGCGCGAGCTCGGTGGCCAGGCGGTTCTGTCGAACGCGTACCATCTGTTCCTGCAGCCTGGTAGCGACATCGTTGATGAGGCCGGCGGCCTCGGCAAATTCATGAACTGGGACGGACCGACGTTTACTGACTCGGGTGGGTTCCAGGTCATGTCACTCGGCGTTGGCTTCAAGAAGGTCATCTCGATGACTGAGAACATGCACGAGTCCGACGCCGTGATCGCGAAGAACAAGGAGCGTCTCGCGCACGTGGACGAGGACGGCGTCACCTTCAAGTCGTTCATCAACGGCGACCGTCACCGCTTCACCCCCGAGATTTCGATGCAGATTCAGCACCAGCTCGGTGCTGACATTATGTTTGCGTTCGACGAGCTCACCACGCTCATGAACACGCGCCGCTACCAAGAGGATTCGGTCGATCGCACCGCGCGTTGGGCGGTTCGTTGCCTCGATGAACACGCACGCCAGACGGAAGAGCGCACTCACCGTCCTTACCAGGCGCTGTTTGGTGTTGTGCAGGGCGCGCAGTATGAGGATCTCCGCCGCAAGGCGGCAAGCGGTCTCGCAACGATGACCGGTGCAGACGCCGAGGGCCAGATGTTTGACGGCTTCGGCATCGGTGGCGCGATCGAGAAGAGCCAGCTCGGTGAAATCTGTGGCTGGGTGACTGACGAGCTTCCCGAGAATAAGCCTCGTCACTTGCTCGGTATCTCCGAGCCTGATGACCTCTTCGCAGCGGTCGCCGCCGGTGCCGACACGTTCGACTGTGTCGCTCCCTCGCGCCAGGCGCGTGGCGGCACGATGTACTCGAGTCGTGGTCGCATCAACGCAAAGGCTGCGACCCAGCGTCGCAACTTCGGCCCGATCGATGACAACTGCGATTGCTACACCTGCGAGAACTACACCGGCGCATACCTGCACCACCTCTTCAAGGCGAAGGAAATGGTGTCGTCAACGCTCGCGACTATCCACAACGAGCGTTTCATCGTTCGACTGGTGGATCAGATCCGCGAGTCGATGATTGACGGTACGTTTGCTGAGTTCCGCGACGAGACGCTCGGCCGTCTCTACCCGAAGAAGTCCAAGCAGGACTAGCCGGGAGAACACGAAGGAGGCGGTGAGTCTGGATTTCCAGATTCACCGCCTCCTTCGTTGCGTGGAGGACTGCGGCGCCTGCGCCGCGATCCGCGCTACTTGATCTGTGCGGTCTCAGCGCGACGTACCGCGCTGATGATGCGGGTCGTAATTGGCAACAGCACGATCTCGGCCAGGACCTTCACGACGTAGCCGAGCACGATGTACATGATGAAGTCAACGCCGGTGATGATTCCGGCGAACGCGATGGTGCAGAATACGACGGTGTCGAGCAGCTGGCCGGCCATAGTCGAAACGATCAGGCGGGTACGCAGGTATCGACCGGCAGTGCGCTGGCGCATCTTGTCAAGCACCCAGGCGTTCAGCAACTGGCCGATGAGGAAAGCCACAAGGCTCGCGGCCACAATGCGCGGGACAAAGCCAAGGACAGCCGCAAAGGCCTCCTGGTTCTCCCAGCCATCAGCTGGCGGCGAGATCTGCACCAGCAGAATCGTGAGCGAGGCGACCACCGCGAGCGCAAACGCCGTGAAGATCGCACGGCGTGCGGCTTTGAGGCCGTAGACCTCGGCGAGCACATCACCCAAGATGTAGGCGAGCGGGAAGAGGAACACTCCCCCGTCAAAGATCATCGGCAGCGAGAACGCACCGAATGAGATCTCACCAAATGTGATCGGCTTGACTGCGACCACATTCGAGATGAGCAAAATACCAACGAACGCTGCAGAGATCGTTGCGTACCGTGCGCCAGCCGATGCGGCTCGCGCACCAGGGGTCACATACTTATTCGCCTCACCAGTGGTGTTTTCGGGGGCCACAGTCACGTCCAGATTATTCATCGATCACGCCCACACCGAGTGCACCGCGGATCATGTCCATGTTCAGCTTAGCTGCCACCCGCGCACCGTTGCCGGCCGCGATGATGAGCTGCTGGGGGCCGGGCGGCACGATGTCGCCCGCGGCGAAGACGCCGCGCTGCGAGGTTTCGCCCTTGTCGTTGACTTGCACGAGTCCCCAATCGTCACGATCGAGGTCGAGGTCGCCGAGGAATTCGATGGGTGCGTGCCAGCGCGGGCGGAGGAAGCCGCCTACGCGCGGAATAACCTCGCCATCGACCAGTCGGACGCCGGTCATGTCGGCTTTTTCACCGACGATGTCTGCAATTTCACGGCGTTCGACGCGAATGCCGATCGCTGCAAGTTGCGCTTCTTGTTCTGGGCGGATCGTGTCTGCACCGTTGGTGAACACGATCAGGTCAGAGCTAAAGCGGCTAATCAGCAGCGCACGCGCAAACAGGTCACTGGTTTCACCAATGAGCACGAGCGGACGGTCTGACTTTTCGAAGCCGTCACACTCGACACACGAGTGCAGCGCGGTGCCGTAGTAGGCGCGCACCATCGGGAACTTCGGGAGCTCTTCGGTCAGGCCAGCAGTGACGAGCACGCGACGAGTAATGAACTCGACGTCGGCCGCACCTCGCACGCCCTTTGCCTGCACCCGGAAGCCGATGCCGTCGGGGAAGCCGACAGCGATCGCATCAGCTTCGCTCAGCCGCTCAACCGAGTGGGTGACCGCCTGCGCGAAACGCGCAGTGGGGTACGCCTCGAATTCCTCACGGCCGAGGCGGCGCAGCTCGAGTGGAGATGCGCCGTCTCTGGTGAGGAACCCGTGCGACTGCAAGGTTGCAGCGTGGCGGGGTCGGTTACTATCGATGATCGCAATTCGGCGGTTCGCCCGGACGAGCTGCAGGCCTGCAGAAAGTCCGGCGGGACCACCACCAATGATGACGACGCCAAACGGCTTCGAATCATCGATTTGCGGTGCGGGTTCGACGACCCCAGCCATGCGTTACTCCTTGGGTTCTGCGTTCTGTGCGAGGTGATCGAGCAGGCGCTCGAGACGCGCAAGCGTCTCGTCCTTGCCGAGGAGCTCGAACGACTCGAAGAGCGGCGGCGAAACGCGGCGGCCCGAAGCTGCAACACGGAGTGCGCCGAATGCAACGCGGGGCTTCAGACCGAGACCCTTTTCAGGGTCGGTCAGCGCGTCCTGCAGAGCGTTCTGAATATTTTCGGTGTTCCAGTCAGTCTCTGCGATAGCCGAGAGTGCTGCCGAACCTGCCGAAAGTGCCTGCGGCGAATCAGCGCGCAGCGACTTCAGGCCGTCTTCGTCGTACTGCAACTGAGCTGCGGTCGTGAAGAGGAAGCCGAGCATGCCAACGACCTCGGAGAGCACGACAATACGGCTCTGCACGAGCGGCACTGCGCGACGAACAATGTCAAGCTTCTCAGCACTCGGCTCGACGGGCAGTGCGCCACCTGCGATGAGGTACGGCACGATGCGGTCGAAGAAATCGTCTTCGGTCAGCAGACGGATGTGGTCTGCGTTGATTGAGTCAGCCTTCTTCTGGTCGAAGCGGGCCGGGTTCGGGTTCACGTTGACGATGTCGAATGCCTCGACCATCTCGTCACGGGTGAAGACGTCACGGTCTGCCGAGAACGACCAGCCGAGCAGCGACAGGTAGTTGATGAGGCCCTCGGGGATGAAGCCGCGCTCACGGTGGAGCAGCAGGTTCGACTCAGGGTCACGCTTCGACAGCTTCTTGTTACCCTCACCCATGACGTACGGCAGGTGGCCGAAGCGCGGGATTGCGGGCTCGAGGCCCAGCTCGACGAGTGCGCTATGCAGCGCAATCTGGCGCGGGGTCGACGAGAGCAGGTCTTCACCACGAAGCACATGGGTGATGCCCATGAGCGCATCATCAACGGGGTTGACGAGCGTGTAGAGCGGAGCGCCGTTCGGGCGAACCACGACGAAGTCAATGGTCGAGCCAGCGGGGAAGGTCACGTCGCCACGAACAAGGTCGTCGAACGAAAGATCAGTGTCGGGCACGCGGAAGCGCAGTGCGGGCTGACGGCCCTCTGCACGGAACGCAGCAATCTGCTCGTCCGTCAGGTCGCGGTCGTAGTTGTCGTAGCCGAGCTGCTTGGGGCGGCCGGCCGCGATGTTGCGAGCGTCGATCTCTTCTGCGGTCGAGTAGCTCTCGTAGAGGTACCCGCCCTCGCGAAGCTTCTCGATGATGCCCTGGTAGATCTCGCCACGCTGCGACTGACGGTACGGACCGTGCTCGCCACCCGCGTCGATTCCCTCGTCCCAGTCAAGACCGAGCCAACGCAGGGAGTCGAGGATCTGCGCGTAGCTTTCTTCGCTATCGCGCGCAGCATCGGTGTCTTCGATACGGAAGACGAACTTGCCGCCGGTGTGGCGCGCGTATGCCCAGTTAAACAGGGCAGTACGAACCATGCCGACGTGCGGCGTTCCGGTCGGAGATGGGCAGAAGCGCACACGGACATCAGTGCCGGTGGCCTGCGAGAACTGGGGTGCATCGCTGTGAGACATCATCACCATTCTAGACCCGTTTACCAGAAGTGGGGCGTTACTCCACAGGCGCGCGGTCGTTCCCTGCGTTTGTGGCCGTCGAACCGGAGCGGATCGTCGCCACAACGCCGACCACCATGAGTGCGCCTGCGATGACCGAAAGGAGCGGGAATCCGCCAGCAGAGAAGAACAATCCGGACACCGCACCGAATGCCGCGCCAGCGATATTCATGATCGTGTCTGACTGTCCCTGACGCTTTGGGCGGATTGAGTTCGGGGTCAGCTCTGTGAGCAACGATGCGCCCGCGACAGTCACTGCGCACCAGCCAAGTCCCACGAGCGTCAGCGCGATTTGAATCAAGGTTGAATTCTCGCCTGCGGTCGCGGTGCCCACCGCAGAAATACCGAGGATCACGAACCCCAGTACCATCACCGGTCGCGCGCCAATCTTGCCCGCAAGCAAGCCAGCGAGCGGCGACAGCGCGTACATGCCAGCAATGTGCAGGCTAATCGTGAAGCCAATGAACGTCACTGAGGCGCCATGATCGCGCAGATGCAGCGGCGTCATGGCCATAAGACCCACCATTGTCGCGTGCGCCATCGCGATCGCGGTGATCACAGCAAACTGACGGATCGACGCCTCACGTCGCAACGCGGCCGTCTGCAGTACCGTCGCTCCGGTATCGACGCCGGTGGAGGCGACCGATGCCTGCGCGGTGAGCAGCGGATCAGGCCGCAGCATAATCCACACCACGAGCCCGGCGAGCAGCTGAGCGACCGCAGCAAACACAAAGACACCGCTGAGCTCAGGGATTCCAATGCGTTCGCCGAGCCAAGCACCCGGCGCGAGCAGGTTCGGTCCGGTCACCGCACCGATCGTGATTGACCACACCACGAGCGAAAGATCTCGTGAGCGCGTCTTCTTAGTCGCAAGGTCGGCAGCAGCAAACCGCGACTGCAGCTGCACCGCAGAACCAACACCGAGCAGCATCAGGCCTATGAACAACAAGCTCGCCGCAGGCAGTGCCGCAGCCAGGATGACGGTGATCGCACCACAGAGGGCGATGAGATTGCCGGTGGCGAGGGCGATCCGCCGCCCCTTGCGCATGGCAAGGCGCGCAAGCGGGATACCGGCCGCCGCTGCGCCGGCAGTGCTCAGCGTTGACGCGAGGCCAGAGATTGCCGGGTTGCCGGTGATGTCGGCGATGAGGAGCGCGCCGGCTGAGAAGGAGGCCCCGATGCCGAGGCCTCCCAGAATGGTAGCGATCGCGAGGATCGCCACCGTGCGCCGCTGGATCGTGCGGCGGATTTCAAGCGTGCTCACTGCACGTCACCGCTCACCGGAAGGATTCCCCACGGCGAGCCATCAACCTGCGCAAGGAGGCGCTTCGCCAGGCGCACCTGGGGGCTTTCGTTTGCGGTTGCCATCGACACAAGGCCAATGCGGCGGTAGCGAGGCGGATCGAGCGTCAGCGCTACGGCCCCCTCAGGGAGCGAGGGCGCAGCAGCAAGCGCGAGGCCAGCGACGAGCACGACGGCGCCACCGGCGGCCGCCATTGCGAGCATTGCCGGGACGTTGTCAGTCTCCTGAATGATGTCAGGCTCGAAGCCGTGGTCGGCAGCGGCAGCGAGCAAGTGGCCACGACACTTTTCACAACCGGCGATCCAGTGCTCTGATGCATAGTCAGCGAGGTCGGCCGATCCACTCGCGGGGACGTTGTGACGGTCTGAGACGACGAGGTAGACGTCCTCCCGCCACATAGGGAGAAACGCGCTACCTGCTGGTAGGCCAACCGCGCCCTCATAGTCGAAGATCAACGCACAATCGACCTCGCCGTCACGCAGCATCGCAGCGGCCTCGGGCGGCTCCGCCTCGCGGTACTGCAGCGAGACGTCGGGCGCCTCGATGGCAAGCTTGCGCATGAGTTCGGGCACGATCGTCGCAGACGACGATGGGAAGCCAACAAGGCGCAGCGTTCCGGCTCGTTCACCTCGGAGGTCATCGATCGCCGCGAGGGCAGCGTCGATCTCGGCTACGACCGTGCGGCCGTGCTCTGCGAGGATCTGGCCTGCGTTCGTCAGGCGAATACCGCGACCGGAGCGCTCAATAAGCGGCACAGCGAGACGCGTCTCCACGCGCTTGATGCGCTGGCTAATGGCAGGCTGACTGAGCCCGAGCACACCTGCCGTCGAGGTGAGCGATCCCGTCACCGCGAGCGTGTGCAAGATGCGAAGCTCGGTCGAATCGATCGTGCCGAGCGGGTCTCCGGTAATGCGCTGCGTATTCACACGCACATCATAACCCCACTGGAAGGGTTTGATAAGAAACATTCAGTTTTCTTATTTCACGCGCGGCCGTATCGTGGCACCATGAGCACCACATTCAGCGACGATTTCGACGCAGCACCCGGCTACCTCTCAGCGTGCACCGTGGGTGTGCCGACGCGCGCCACGACCGCCGCGATGCAGGAGTTCCTTGCAGATTGGTCCCGCGGGGGCCTCGATGCTGTCGCACTGGGCGCCTCGGCCGAGCGCTCCCGCGCCCTGTTCGCGCGCATCGCTGGCGTCTCCCCCGATGAGGTGGCGATCGGCTCACAAACCTCGCAGCTGGTTTCCGTCATCGCGACCGCGGTACCAGATGGCGCCGAGGTACTGTGCGCCGCTGGCGATTTCTCCTCGCTGACGCACCCGTTCGAGCAGTTGGCGGATCGCGACGTCACCGTCCGATACGCCCCGCTCGCCGAGCTGGCAGCGGCTATCCGCCCGGAGACCGCGCTCGTCGCTTTCTCGCTCGTGCAATCGGCAACAGGCGAGGTGGCGGATCACGAAGCCATCAGCGCTGCCGCCGCAGCTCATGGCGCGCGCACCTGCGTCGACCTCACCCAGTCGCTCGGCTGGCTGCCCATCGGCGCCGAATCCTTTGACTACACCGTCTGCCACGCCTACAAATGGCTGTGCGCGCCACGCGGTACGGCATTCATGACCGTCCGCCGCGAGCGTATGCACGATGCCACCCCTGTCGCGGCAGGCTGGTGTTCCTCAGACGACCCATGGACGGCGACCTACGCTGGTCACACTCCACTGTCGGAAACCGCGCGCCGCTTCGATCTGTCGCCAGTGTGGCCAGCGCTCACGGGAACCGAACGTGCGCTCGAGTACTTTGCGGGGCACGATGCTGACGCGATCCACGACCATGTGTTGCGCCTCGCAAATGCGGCACGACACGAGCTGGGTCTCGCGCCAGGTGATTCGGCGATTGTGACGTGGGCGGATCCCGATGGTTGCGACCTCGCGCGCATGCAGGCCGCTGGCATCACCGCGTCTGGAAGAGCAGGAAACGCCCGCATCGCGTTCCATGTCTGGAACTCCGATGCGGACGTTTCGATGCTTGCGGAGGCGCTGCGCGACTAGTCGGCTGCGGGAACCTCGATAATCTCTGGCGCTGCAGACTCGGCAACTGCCGCAGCCGCATCGTCCTTGTCCTGCTGGGTCGCAACCAGCTGACCGCATGCGCCGTCGATCTCCTTGCCGCGCGTATCGCGGAGGGTCGTCGGAATGCCGGCAGCATTCAGGCGGTCGACAAACTCGCGCGTGACGGGCTTCGTCGACGAGGTCCAGATCGAACCCGGGGTCGGGTTGAGCGGGATCGGGTTGACGTGCACCCAGCCACGGCCGCGCTGGTTCAGACGGTCTGCGAGCAGATCGGCGCGCCATGCGTGGTCGTTCATGTCCTTGATGAGCGCGTACTCGATGGAGACGCGGCGACCGGTCTTCTCGTAGTAGTGGTACGCGGCGTCAAGCACCTCGTCGACCTTCCAGCGGCTGTTCACCGGGATAAGGTCGTCGCGCAGCTGATCGTCAGGCGCGTGCAGCGACAGCGCGAAGGTGATGGGGAGGTCCTCATCAGCGAGCTTGCGGATCGCGGGCGCGAGACCAACGGTCGACACCGTGATGCCACGTGCGCTCATGCCGAGGCCCTCGGGCGACGGCGCAACCATGCGGTGCACAGCGTTCATGACGCGCTTGTAGTTGGCGAGGGGCTCGCCCATGCCCATAAACACGATGTTGTTCACGCGCTCAGCCTCAGCACCGTTACCGGCGCGACGCTTGCGACCGAGGCCACCCTCAGCGATCACGCGGTTCGCCTGCACGACCTGATCGAGAATCTCAGCGGTCGACATATTGCGGGTCAGGCCAGCCTGGCCGGTCGCGCAGAACGGGCAGTTCATGCCGCAGCCACACTGGCTCGACACGCACAGCGTGATGCGGCCCGGGTAGCGCATGAGCACCGACTCCACGAGCGCACCGTCAAAGAGACGCCAGAGGAACTTGATCGTGTCGCCGTCATCGGTCACGAGGCGCTTCACCTCGGTGAGCAGCGGCGGGAAGAATGCTGCAGCAACCTCGTCACGACGGCCCTTTGGCAGATCAGTCATCTGCTCGGGATCGGTCGTGTGATGCTCGAAGTAGTGCTTCGAGATCTGCTTCGCACGGAACTTGGGCAGGCCAAGCTCGACGATCTTCGCCTCGCGCTCAGCGAGGGTCATATCTGCGAGGTGTGTGTCAGGCTGCTTCACGCGCGGCGAAGCGAACTGCAGGGTCGGGCGGCCATCGGCCGAGGTGAGCTGCTTCCAGCCCTCAGTCTTCGGACGAACCTGCGCGCGCGGCGCAGCGTCACCGGAACGAGGGCGCGTCTTAGTGAACTTCGGTTCTTCCGCAGCCGTGCCGTGATTGAGCTTGTTGGGATCCATTACCCACTATTGTCGCATCTCAACTTGGGAGCGTCGAAACGCGACAGGAAGTTAGGCGGCGCGCACGGGGTTTCGCAGCGTGCCGATGCCCTCGATGTGTACCTCAACGGTGTCACCCTCGACAATCGGGCCAACACCGGCTGGCGTACCCGTCAAGATGATGTCGCCAGGCAACAGTGTGAAGGCCTGCGATGCATAGGAAACGATCCGCGCCAAATCGAAAATCAACTGCGAGGTGCGACCCTCCTGGCGAAGCTCTCCGTTCACGCGGGTCGTAATGAGCGCGTCTGCGAGGTCGGGATCGGTCTCGACGACCGGGCCGATCGGGCAGAACGTGTCAAAGCTCTTGCCACGCATCCACTGACCATCGGCGATCTGAATGTCGCGCGCCGTGACATCATTCGCGCAGGTGAATCCGAAGACCACCGAGAGCGCTTCTTCTTCGGTGACGTTCTTTGCGACCGCACCAATGATGATTGCGAGCTCGCCCTCGTGCTCCACGCGCTTCGAGATCGAAGGTAGGAGGATTGGGTCGCCAGGGCCAATCACTGAGGTGTTCGGCTTCAGGAACAGCAAGGGCGCATCGGGCGTGGGAGCTGGCCCCGTGAGTTCCGCCATCTCGGCAACGTGGTCGGCATAGTTCTTGCCAACGCACACCACCTTCGAACGCGGAATCACGGGAGCCAGCAGACGCACGTCAGCGAACGGGATGCGCCGTCCGGTCGTGTCGTACTCAGCCATCATCGGATCGGAAGACAGCTCAACGACCTCTATGCCGTCGCCAGACTCTGCCTGGTCGAGGATGCCAAAGGAGATCTCTCCCTCGTACTCATAGCGTGCGACCTTCATGCGATCCGCCTCTCCGATGCCGTGAAATTAAGGTGCTGGGACGAACTCAGTCAGCCAGTTGCGGCTGTCTGCAACGGCACCAGTCTGGATGCCAGTGAGCTCTTCGCGAAGCGACATTGTGAGCGCGCCGGGAGCGTTCTCACCGAAATCGATCTCGAACTCGGGTGCCTTGAGCTTGCCGATCGGGGTGATCACAGCAGCGGTGCCACACGCGAACGCCTCGACGATGCTGCCGTCAGCTGCGCCTGCGCGCCACTCGGCAACGGTCACCGCGCGCTCCTCGACCTTGTGGCCGCGAGCTTCTGCGAGTTCGATGAGGCTACGACGGGTGATGCCGGGCAGAATGTTGCCATTCAGCTCAGGAGTGAGCAGCGTGCCGTCAGCGCGCACGAGGAAGAGGTTCATGCCGCCGAGCTCGTCGATGCGGCCCTCCTCCTGCGCATCGGTGAAGAGCACCTGCTGGCAGCCATTCTCAGCTGCCACCTGCTGCGGAAGCAGCGAAGCCGCGTAGTTGCCGCCGCACTTTGCAGCGCCGGTTCCGCCGCTGCCTGCGCGCGACAGACCCTGCGACAGCCAGATCGAAACGGGCTTCACGCCACCGGTGAAGTATGCGCCGGAGGGGCACGCGATCACGAGGAAGCGTGCCTTCTCAGCCGCACGAACGCCGAGGAAGCTCTCGTCAGCGATCATGAACGGACGGAGGTAGAGGCTCTGGTCCTCGCCACCGGGTACCCAGTCAGCGTCAATCTGCACGAGCTGGCGGCAAGCCTCAACGAAGAGCTCTTCGGGGAGCTCAGGCAGCGCCAGTCGCGCAGCCGACTCGTTGAGACGACGTGCGTTCTCAACGGGGCGGAAGCTGACGATCGAGCCGTCTTCGCGACGGTATGCCTTCAGGCCCTCAAAAATCTCCTGACCGTAGTGCAGGACCGACGAACCCGGATCAATCGCGAGCGGACCGTACGGCAGGACCGCCGCATCGTGCCAACCCTCTTCACGGCTCCACGAGATGGAGACCATGTGATCGGTGAAGTAGTTACCAAAGCCAGGGTTTGCGAGGATCGCTTCGCGCTCGGCTGCGGGGAGGCGTACCGCCTCCGAAAGGGTGAAGGTGAGGTCAGTCATGACGTCAGCTTTCTCGCGCCAATGGCGCGGTGAAAAAGTGGGTGGTGAGATTATGCTCGCGCAGGAAGCTGGGCAATCACAGCGTCGCCGACTTCAGTGGTCGAACGTGCTGCATCGCCGCGGCCTGCGAGGTCCGCACGAACTGCCGCGCGAACGCGTGCAGCTTCGTCTGCGAGCGAGAGGTGATCGAGCATCAGTGCCACGGACAGGATGGCCGCCGTGGGATCCGCGATCTGCTGACCCGCAATATCGGGTGCAGAGCCGTGGACGGGCTCGAACATGCTCGGGAACGTGCCATCGGGATTGATGTTGCCGCTGGCTGCGAGGCCGATGCCGCCGCCGATAGCGCCGGCCAAATCAGTGAGGATATCTCCGAACAGGTTATCAGTCACGATCACGTCGAAGCGCGACGGGTTCTGAACCATGTGGATCGTTGCTGCGTCAACGTGCATGTAGTCGACCGCGATCTCGGGGTATTCCGCAGCAACGGTCTTAACGACGCGCTGCCAGATTGCGCCAGCGTGCACGAGCACGTTGGTCTTGTGTACCCAGGTGAGCTTCTTGCGTTCACGCGAAGCAGCAACCTGGAATGCGTGACGCACGATGCGCTCCACGCCGAACGCGGTGTTCACCGAAACCTCAGTTGCGACCTCGTGCACGGTGCCCTCGCGAAGACGGCCACCGTTGCCAACGTAGGGACCTTCGGTGCCCTCGCGCACGACAACGAAGTCAACCTCGCCAGGCTCCTTCAGCGACGAATCAACGCCGGGGAACAGCGTGCAGGGACGCACGTTTGCGTAGTGATCAAAATCGAAGCGGAGCTTCAGGAGGAGGCCACGCTCGATGTTCGCATTCGCGAGGCGCGGATCGCCAGGAGCACCACCAACAGCGCCAAAGAGAATGACGTCGTTCTCGGCAATGGCTGCCTGCTCAGCTGCGGGAAGTGTCTCGCCGGTTTCAAGGAAACGCTCTGCGCCAAGCTTGAACTCGGTGCGGTTCAGAGCGACATCGCTGCCTGCGAGCACTGCGTCGAGTACTCGGTTTGCCTGCGCAGTAACTTCCTGACCAATTCCGTCACCGGGAATTACTGCAAGGTTGATGGTGCGTGTCACTGAACACTCCTCCTTTGATGTGCCGTCATGGCAATGCCGGACACCCTGACAACTTCACGCCGCCAAGGCATACATGACGCGACATCGAGCCACCATGGCAATCGACGTAACGTCGTGGCGACGCTTGGTTCGCCCACTCCCCCAGCATACCGCCGAGAAGATGCCATGAAAGCGCCATGACGACACATTGCGCACTGTGAGGCACGAGCACGCGCCCCTCGCCAAGCATCAGCACTCAGCACCAAAACCGGCGGAATTACGCGCGACATTCCCGAGCGCAGTCGCCAATTAGACAAGGGTAGGACGGCGTGGGTTATAGTTATCAGGTTGCCAGGTGCACAGCACCGGGACAGCATGGTGGGCATAGCTCAGTTGGTAGAGCACCGGCTTGTGGTGCCGGTGGTCGCGGGTTCAAGTCCCGTTGTCCACCCCAAATGGGAGAGGTTCAAACCCTCGACAAGAGTCACCACTCTTTGTCCGGTTTGAATCTCTCCCTTTTCTTTGCCTGGGCTGCCCAGTTCAGCGCATTCATCTGCTCCTCCGTATCGCAGAGCGTACCGAATGGCCGCTCGTATTCGACGCGGCTGTCGCCCTCTTCTTCGATGAAGATTCGATAGAAGAACGCTTGGTTGCACAGTCGCCGGTTCGCGTCATCTGCTCGCTGGTAGATGCCGACGATGTTGGCGAGTAGCCCGAGCGAATCGTCGAGGTGGGCCCTAGCCGAAGCGTATTCGTCGTGGTGTGCTTCGAGTCGGTGTTGAATATCGCCGATTTGGTTCGCGATGCGGTCTTGTTCTTTCTTGAGCAAGTCAAGCGGAACTGCACCTGCGTAGTGTGCTTGCAGTAGCTTCATGCGTTCGTCATCGAGCCGGTCTCGTTTGGTCGTGAGCCGTGAAAGTTCCTTTGCTTCGTTGGCCATGAGCTGGTCAAAGTCGGCGTGGATTTTCCCAGCGAGGTCTTGCCTCATTTCGGGTGATACCTCGATCATCTCGTAGTACTTTTCGATGAGCATCGCCTGCCGGGTGCGCTCAGTCCTACCGGAGTGCCGACCTGAGCACACGAAGTACGGATAGACGTTGCCGTGCCGGTTCTTCGCGTTTGTGATGATCAGCCGCTCGCCGCACTGCCCGCAGTACACGGTGCCCTTCAGATAGTGCTCATGCACCTGGGTCGCGTCGGCAGCTGACTTGTGTGAATCGAGCAACGCTTGAACTTGGTACCAGACTTCTTTCGGCACAATCGGCTCGTGTGTGCCCTTGCAGGTTGCACCTTTGAAGGTCACGTCTCCCTTGGAATACGGGTTCGTCAGCAGTCGGTGCAGCGTCGAGATCGCGATCGGTTTCGATGGGCGTTTTGGTGTCGCTAGAGTCCTGAGTCCACGGGCGATCAGCTCACGGTGAATCTGGGCCAATGTCCAACGGCCTGACGCGTACGCCTGGAACGCCCAGGTGATACGAGGTGTCCGCTCTTCATCTACTTTCACGGTGCGGTTTTCTCGACCGAACTCGTTGCGCACACCGATATTGATGTAGCCGATCGGTGCTCGATTTGTGGTGCCACCCTGCGCGGCTTTCTGTGTGAGTCCCTTGACCGTTTCAGTCGCGAGGTCGGGTCTGATGCTTGTTGAGGTGACAATTTGGTCAGGCCGCGAGTGCGACCTGTTTGTTCATGATGGTCTCGTACTCGATCGGCGTCAAACGCCCTAACCGGGCCTGTCTGCGGCGTCGATAGGAAGTGCGCTCGATCCAAGCCACGATCGCTAACCGGAGCTCGTCCCGAGTCGTTCAGGTCTTTCGGTTCAGGACGTTTTGCTGGAGCAGACTAAAGAACGACTCCATCGCCGCGTTGTCACCCGCAGCACCCACACGCCCCCTCGAGCCGGCCATCCTGTGACCGGTGAGAGTGCGCTGTAGTTTCCGGCTTCGAAATCGGAAAGCCATAGCTCGTTCGGAGCAGCCGCTACGAACTCGCGCTGCACCAGGTCGTCATGCACGGGTGGGCCAGGCTTTCTGCTCTTCCCGCGGGTTTTCTTCTTCCCGAACGCTGACCACCACTGCTGATCACGGCAGAGCCGCCACGCAGTTCTGTTAGCCATCTGCTCGCCGAGGCTCTTCGCTTCGTCGGCGAGGAACCGGTACCCGAACTCGGGGTCTTCAAGATGGGTGTCGTGGAGCGCGTTCGCGCGATACGCCTGCGCGAGGTCACGCCCGGTAACAGGGCTGCGGAGCCAGCGGTAGTAGGGCTGGCGTGAAAGCTTCAATCCCCGGCACGACACCTGGACGTGGATTCCGTCGCTGGCGAGTTCTTTCACGAGCGGGGAGAGCCCGTCCCGGCAGGTGCGCCTGGGAAAGATACGCGGCCGCACGGCGGAGCACTGCCACTTCTTGTTCGAGGAGTTTGTTCTGTTTGCGACGCTCACGCAGCTCAGCATTCTCGGAACGGGTGACACTGGGTTTCTGGCCATGTTCGACGCGTTCTTCTCGGGGCCATTTATCGAGCGTGTCGACGTGGATTCCGAAGTCTTTCGCGATCTGCGCGAGTGTGACTTCTGGGTCGCGATCCAACGCGATCTTTACGACGTCGTCACGGAACTCTTTGGGGTAACGAGGGGGTATGGGTTCATCTTTCCAGGCCAGCAGAAACCAGCCATGTTGAATGACCTGACCTACGGTTTGGTTTCCAGTACGGGTAGCTAGTCGATGGCCTTCATGAAAGGCTCACCCACATGCCACGCCCCTACCCACCAGAGTTCCGTGAACGCGCAATCGCGCTCGTCCGCGAAGGCCGACAGATCAAACAAACCGCAGTCGACCTCGGCATCCACGAGGTCACCCTGCACTCCTGGCTCCGTCAAGACGATATCGATCACGGTCGCAGGCCAGGCAGATCCACCAGCGAAGACGCGACTCTGCGCGCAGCACGAGCCCGGATCAGACAGCTCGAGCAAGAGCTAAAGATCGTGAAACTCGCCTCGAAATGGTTGACCGAGGAGGAACGCGTCGACCCAAAAGGGCACACCCGGTGATCGACCGTCTCGTCGACACCGGGGCGCCCGTAGATACCTGCTGTCGACTCCTGGGTGTTTCCCGGCAGGGCTACTACCGGTATCGGAAACGTCCCACGAGCGCTACGCAGTTGCGGAGGCAATGGCTCACGGGTCTGATTCGTGAAATTCACACGGCTTCACGCGGAACCTATGGGTACCGGCGCATTCATGCTGAGCTCACCATCGGGATGGAGATCCCGTGTTCGACTCGACTGGTCTCAGTACTGATGACGAAGAGCGGTATGTACGGGCTTCCGGGCCCGACTCGGGTGAAGCGGTTGAAAGGCGTGGCTACTGCTGATGATCTCGTGCATCGCAAGTTCCACCGACTGTCGCCGAACGAGCTTTGGGTGACGGATATCACCGAGCATCCCACGCGGGAAGGAAAAGTGTTCTGTGCGGCAGTGCTTGACGCGTGTAGCCGGAAGATCGTGGGTTGGGCAATCGATTCCAAGCAGGATTCAACGCTCGTGGTCAATGCGCTCGACATGGCGCTCCGCGCAAGAACACCAGCCCCAGGTGGCATCGTCCACGCTGACCACGGAGTCCAATTCACGTCGTGGGCGTTCACCCAGAAGATCCGTTCTGCAGGGCTCCTGCCGTCGTTCGGGACCGTCGGTGATGCGCTCGACAACGCGATGATGGAATCGTTCTGGTCCTCGATGCAGATCGAGCTGCTCAACCGGAAGAAATGGAAGACGCGGATTGAGCTCGCGAACGCGATATTCGAGTACATCGAGGTGTTCTACAATCGCAGGCGAAGACACTCGTCTTTGGGTTATCAAACACCCACCAATTTTGATCTCGCCTTCTCGGATCAGTTAACATCCGCCTGAAACTAGCGACCAAGACTGGAAACCAAACCGTAGGTCAGGTCAGAATGTCACCTAAACGTGCATCAGACCCGGTTGACACGATATCTCCGGCACACACTCGGTAGCTATATGGAAGATCCGCAATCAACAGTCCAAGAGCTACAACTAACAGCAGCCCTAGAGCAGAAAAGACAATTGCCGCCTGACGAGTGACCATAGTTCTCCTCCATCGACATTGGATAACACTACTGGTACAGTCACATACTCAAGAGGCTAGAGTCGCCGCTAACGAGCCTCCCGGGCAGCCAACCTCGACACCCAGGTACTACGCTCACGGCACCCTGGTGCGACGCCGGCCAGGAGCGCCGCTGCGAGCGTAGAAGGTATGAAGCATACGACCCCCTCACGCTCCGCATCTCAGCAGTTCTCGCCGCCACCACGTTACTCGGTATCACCTTGACGGGCTGCGGCGCGATCGACAAGCTCCAGAAATCCACTGCTGACGCCTGGGCGGTCACCTACGAGCTGTCCGTAGACGGCGGCGACGACCCCGAGAACGCGATGCTCAGCGACGTCGCCTACCTCGATCAGCCTTCGCGAACTGAGGAGCGCACATCGGTGAGTGCAGGCACTGTCACCACCGCGGGCACTAATGGTGGCAGCGCGACGTGGTCGGTCGATTCAATCCTTGTCGTCGGGGATACGGCAAAAATCACAGCGACCGCAGCCGAAGGGCAGCGCGCGACGTGCAGGATCCTGCTCGACGGCGAGAGAGCGCTCGCCAGCGAGACCGGCGAAGCTGGCGTCGCGGTCACATGCAGCGCGACCGCTCCCCCGTTTGACAGCTGACCCGCAGCCGCGAACCGCTAGTTTGCGTCGATCGTCGGGAACGTCCAGGTGCCGTCAAGAACTGCGGGCCGCGGCCGGTACAGCCTCACAAGGTAGTTCCAGCCTTCTGGGAGCGGCAGGTAGTTCGGCGCGCTCGAGTCGCCCCCGAAGTGCACAGTGATAGCCCCGTCGGCATCTCGCACACCAGTGACACTGTTCACCGAATATGCGCCGAGCTCGTTCGGTTCGAAGAAGCCCTCGGCGTTGTAGAGCGAGATCGACCAGAACCCGTCGACAGGGACATCGGACACTCGCAGCGTGTACGCGCCGACCGGCAGCCGCGGTTCAACGTTCGCGTAACTCGCTTCTGCCGCGGGCAGGCCGCCCCACCCCGCGACTGTTCCCAACAGGTGGTGAACAGGGTCGACGTCCTCGCGGCGCCCGAAGCACTTCTCAAGGCTTCCCAGTCCACGAGATAGCGTGAGCAGCGACTCACGAGTCTCGGTGAAAGTAGCCTCGTCGATGGGGGCCGGCGCAAACTGGCGTCCTCCGTTTGACGTGAGGGCCAGTCCGTCCTGGAGCCGATTCACCTCGGCCACATCTGCTGCGTTCTCCGGGTCCACAAGGATTCGCCCCGCAGCACACACGAAATCAGTGCCGAGCTCTTCCGCCGTGAGCTCGTAGGTCCCTGGCTCGTGCAGCACACGGTTAATGTAGTGATCCTGGTTAACGAGCATCACCGAGATGTATCTTCCGTCAGCCTCGGGGATGGTAATCGTGGCCCCCTCAGATACGTCGATGATCGCCGCGCTATAGAGCGTGTCGCGATTCATGCGAATCACAGTCTGCTGATCGATCGGAGTGGGAACTCTGAAGTGATTCCAGACGTTTGACGAGCCGGCTGACGCAGCGATACCGGCGAACATTCGCTCGCTTTCGGCTCGCGCAAAGTTCTCGAAAGTGACGATTGCAGGAGTAGAGTTCATACAGCAATCCTCTCGCTTGAATAGTGCGCTCCGCATCACCCATTATTGATGAACCGCGCTTGCGTTGGCGAGAATTCATGGGCACGCTTGTGCGCCGGAGAGGGAAACATGACTGCACTACATATTGGCGAGGTGTCGGGCATCTCGGGCACCCCAGCACTGCTTGACGCAAGCAAGTTCAACCGCCACACATTCTGGTGCGGTCAGAGCGGGAGTGGTAAGACATACGCGCTTGGCGTTGTTCTCGAGCAACTGCTCCTCGAAACGGAACTCCCGACACTCATTCTTGATTCAAACGCAGATTTTGTCCGCATTCGCGAATCGCGAGCAAGCGCGGCACCAGACGCAGCTCAGCGCTGGCGTGAGATCGACACCCGGGTCTTCCGGTCCGGTGCCAGCAGCGACGCGCCGCTGCATGTGCGCTACCTTGATCTGTCGCCCGCGGCCAAGGCGGCGGTGCTCAGGATCGACCCCATCGCGGACGCTGAAGAATACAACGCGCTGTTGCACTTTGAGGGTGACGCTGGAACCTTCGATGGCGCACGAATGGTCGCTGCGCTCAGGTCGAGCGGAGATGCGGCGCGTATGCGGCTCGCAAACCGGATCGAGAACCTGCAGGTCCTTGAGTGGGATCTATGGTCGCGAGGGGACGCTTCTGTCACGGACGTGATCGCTGAACGCCCGCGTGCCACCGTCCTCGACATCGGCGGCTTTGATCATCCCGACGAGTCTCGAGTAGCAGCTCTGGCGGTTATCGAGCGGCTCTGGGCAGAACGTGAGTCGCGACGGCCGCTCCTTATCGTGATCGACGAGGCGCACAATCTCGCCTCGCCAGAACCGCGAACCGCGGTGGAGCGGGAGCTACTTGCGAGACTCATGCAGATCGCCGCTGAGGGTCGAAAGTTTGGGCTGTGGTTGTTCCTCTCAACGCAGCAGCCCACAAAGATCCACCCGAACATTCTGTCGCAGTGCGACAACCTCGGGCTCATGCGTGTCAACGCTCCGCGAGACCTCGCCGAGATTGCCGCCGTGTTCGGATTCGCGCCAGAGGAACTCGTCGCGAGAGCGCAAGAGTTCCGTCAGGGGCAGGCTCTGTTTGCCGGAGGGTTTATCGACCGGGCGACGATCGTCCAGATGGGTGAGCGGCTTTCAGAGGAGGCGGGCGGAGACGTCAGGGTTCCGCTGAAAACTTCCGCTTAAAACTTTACTCTGAGTCTGCTGCGGTGGCCCGGGGCCGGGAATCGGGCGCAGTTTTCTCGCGCTCATCTCGCTCAAGCACCCGGGCAGCCTCAAGCGCTTCCTCGGCGACCCTCAGATCTAGTTCGGCGAACACGACCTTGCGCTTCTTGAACGTCGTTACCTGACGTACCCGTTCAGGCCCTTCCTCCGCATCTTCGATGGTCATCACGATATATGCGCAAGCAACCAGGGTAACCTGAGCCGAAAGGCTGAACCAGAGCAGCAGTGCGACGAGTGACGAGAACGTCGCAAGAAGTGGGTTGTTGTCGACACCTCCAAGGAAGAGTCCAGAGAGCTGTTGCAGCACGACAAGCCCTGCACCGCCGAGCAGTGCGCCGGGTGCGATCTGGGAGACTGCCGCTTTGCGGCCCGAGAGCAGCCAAAACAGCCACGCGATGATTACTGCGTCGAGCAGGAACGTGACGGCGACGGTGCCCAGTCGGGTGAGAATCTCTGCGCTACCTCCTGCCGAAGTGCCGAACCAATCGAGCACGGAGTCCACAAAGGTCGACCCAAGAAATGAGACGGCTGCCGACACCAGGATCAGCACCCCGAGCGAGAGAGCGAACAGTAAGTCGACGGCACGCGTCAGAGCCACACTCGAACGCTCGTGACGGGTAGCGGCTATCGACCGGATCGACATCCGTACGTTCGCAACACCCCCAAGCAGTGCCCACAGCAGCACTGCGGTCGAGAGTATCGGTGCGGCAAAACTTGATCGAATGTCAGGCAGGTGAGACACGTCGACGAGCGCGCTGCCGTCCATGGCAACAAGCCCCGGGATGACCGCGTTCACGGTCTCGACGAGGACTACCCAGAAGTCGTCTCTCGATAAGACATAGTTTGAGACGAACGAGAACCCCAGATAGACGCCAGCGAAGACCGCGAACAGCATGCGAAAGGTAATTGCGGCTGACAGGAGTCCGCCTCGGTGGTGGCTGTAGGCAAGGAACGCCCGCACAATGCGGAGCCGCAGGAGGGTCGATTCGGCTCGCCTGCGCGCCAGCGCGAACCTCGAGGTAAATGCCATCCGGCTGCCGCGTCCTCGCCTAGGCTGCGGCCTTCTTGCCCTGCTCGTGCTTCTGGAGAGTCCGCTTGAACACGAGGCCCATGAGAATCCACCCGCCGAGCGCTGTCACAATCCATACGACGAGAGGCGCGAGCACCCAGCCGAGCCCGGTGATTGTCAGCCCGTCTGGGAACAGGGTTGCGACCCACAACGCCACGAGAGTTGAGACGAGCCCGATCCCGCCGAGAATGGCCGAGGCGTACTGCCTGGCGAGATTAAAGATGAACGGGCTCAGCACAGACTGCGCCAACGCGAAGACAAGCACCGCAACGACGAACCCCGCAGCATGGACCGTCACCTGCGGCAGGATCCAGTTCGCAATAAGGAGCGCCGCCGCGGCGCTAATTACATGCGAGACGAGGTTCAGCAAAAATCTGATCACAGCGCGGCCAGTCCCTTTCCAATCACGGAGAAGCCAATGACAAGCAACAGTACCGCCATGATAGTGGAGTTGTTGTGAACGAGCCAGACACGCAGGCTTTCGAGCGGCGCCGCGAGCTTTTTCGAGGCGACGAGGAATGCAACGACGGGAGCAACAACCGTTGAGGCCGCGATCACCACGAACACCACCACACCACTGATCTGGACTGCCGGTGTCACGCCAGCTCCAATGATGAGCCCGGCAGATACCGCAAGCAGGAGGTTTTTCGGATTCACCGCGGCGAGCGCGAACGCGAGGAGGCCCGCGCGAACTGGGGACATCGAATCAAGTGCAGACATCCACTTCGGCAGTTCCGGTTCGGAACCGTCCTTGGGGCGCCCGCGCCACTGCTTGACGGCGAGGAGCACGAGCAGCGCTCCAACGATGATTTTCACGATCGCTGTAGCGGTGCCGCCGCCGCCCGCGCCACTGGCCGGAAGAACTGAGCTCAGCAGTGTGAAGGCGACGACTGCGACGACGATGCCCGCGAGCCAGCCCGTCATGAATCCGACACTCGAAGCGCGCGCGTTCGGCGCGAGCAGCATCAGAATCGTCGCGATTATTGGTAACGGACTAATTGCGATACCCAGCGCGAGTGGGAGGATGTCGCCGATCACCTGCCCCACAGGCTAGCCGTTCAGCGCGCGCTGCTTGAGCGCTTCAAAGTCGTCAGCGCTGATGGTGCCGTCGTCGAGCAGTACCTTCGCCCGAGCGATCTCTTCGGCAGGGCTTGCCACTGCAACGCTACGGATGTACTCGTCAGTAGCGTTCTTTGCGCCCTCTATCTCCTTCGCAGAGCGTTCAGCCATCCCCGAGCCGCGCGCGATGATGTAAATGAGTGTCGTCAAGACCGGCACGAAGACGAGAAACACGAGCCACAGCGCCTTCCACCAGCCGTTAAGCTGCTTATCGCGGAAGAGGTCACTGATCACGACGAAGAGTGCCCAGATGGAGGCAACGAAGACGAAGCCCCAGAAGAAGATGCGGACGATGTCCCACAGGGAGTCGAGAAGTTCCATCAGACAGTATTCCTTTCGGCGAGCAGAGCGAGAAAGCCGTTGACGCATCACCCGCGACAAGCGGCGCAGCGCGAACGGGGGTGTCGCGATGTACACCTGAAATCATCCTGCCTCGGGGCTCCGATAACCAGCCAGACGCTGGCGTAGCGGCGAGAATTCATCAATCATTGATGAACCCGCCTTGGAGTCCCTGCGCGTGCACACGGAGCTACTCGGATCCCTCCTGCTGTGCAGCCTGCCACTCTGAGGCGTAGCGTAGTGCGCGCTGGAGCGATTCGCCGAGCTGTGGGCTCTCAGTCAAGACACGCTCGGCCCGCAATTGTTCCAGGACCTTCGTGTCACGTAGCTGTCTGTGGACTCGTTGATTCACCCCGGCGAGCACGAGCATTCCTCCGGCGCTTCGAAGATCAGCCGCGTACTTCTCGAGCACCTTGATCACCGTGCTTCCCAGCTCGTCTTTCCCGCGCAACCGAAGAATCACGACGGTGCCCGTGCAGTCACCCCTCGCTTCTGGGAGCTGCGAGCTAAAGACGGGCGCCGATGCAAAAAACAGGCTGCCGTAGGTCACGAGCACTACGACTTCCGACTTGGCCAGCACACGAGGCGGATCAGTCTCCACCGGGAGATGTGCATGCGGGCCGAACTCCCAACGTTTCACCACGACTCGATTGGATTGTCTGGCGACGTGCAGCACGATCGCAAGGCCAACCCCAACGATCACTGCGTACTGCAGCGGGATGATGAGGGTGAGCACGAACGTCACGGTGAGCACGGTGAGCTGGATCGGACCAGTGCGCATGACCATGGCGATGTCGCGTGGTTTCACGGCGCGAATACCGACGAGGATGAGCAGCCCGGCGAGCGCGGGCATCGCGATGAACCCGATGACTTGGCCAAGCACAAGGATAACGAGCGCCATGACAATCGCGGCAACGAGGTTTGCGAGAGCAGAGCGCCCACCGGCGGACCGCACGAGCGCGGTGGCCGACATCGAGCCTCCGACCGGCATACCTTGGAACAGCCCGGTTGCCAGGTTTGCGAGGCCCTGACCAAGAAGGGCCGCAGCCCCCGAGCCCACCGCCACTGCGGCGACCATCCCGAGCGCTCCGAGCGGGGTTCGCTCAAGCACCATCACCAGGGCTATCGTGACAAGGCCGACAAGTACGGTAAGCCAATCGAATTCAAATAGGTGAAGCGCGGTGTCAAGCGCCCGAGCGACTCGGTTGTCCCCCGAACTCGTGTAGCCGGTGACAGTGTCCAGTTGCCCAAGCACGATGCTCACCGCGACCGCGTTGATAAAGCCGACGAACACCGCTGTCGGGATGAAACGAACGAGTCTTCCCGCGCCGGCAAGCCCCAGCCCGAACATCGTGAGGCCCGTCAGAAACGCGAGCGTCGCGAGGACGATGCCGGCACCGTCTCCTGTTTGCGTCTGGGGTACGTCCGAGATGATGACGGCCATTGCTCCGGTTGCCTGCACCGTCATCAACACTGAACCCGCTGCCAGAGCGCCTCCGATCGTTCCGATCAGGTACCCATAGAGGCCGAAGACTGGGTTGACTCCAGCGAGAAGCCCTGCCGCGAGCCCGTCGGGCACGCGGCGTCATTTACTCCGCGCATTCGGCATCCGTGCGTAGTTTGTCGACGGCTTCGCGGTTTGTCGCGAACATCGCGGTTCGCTCGGTCAGTCCGAAGTGAGCAAGCCTGCCCCTCAGCTGGGAGCGAACTCTCGAGTAGTTGAGAGAGAGGCCGCGACGCTCAAGCCACTCTCGAACGCCTGCCAGGGCTTCAGCGCCCGTGACGTCGATGTCACTGACGCCTTCAAGGTCGAGGACGACGGCGGATACCTCAACGGGTGCCAGACGGACCCGATCTTTCACGCCCTCGGCGATCTCTACCCCATTTGCGAAAAACACGGGAGCGGCAAAACGCAGGACAACCACGCCCGGAGCCGTCTCACCAAGGTCACTCCGCGCGGCGAACACAGTCTCGGCTCCCTCTGGTGAGCCGTCCACTGGCCCCAACAGGTCGATGCGCGGGTGCGCGGCTCGACGTGCGAGGTTCACGAGTGAGAGCACAAACGCGAGTCCCAACCCACCGAGGGGGCCCAGTACCAAGACTCCGAGGAAGCAGGACACACCGACGAGACACTCGGACCGCGACTGCTCCCACAGCGCCTTCAGTTCTCCGAGGCCGAGTAGCCGGAAGACGGCAACCGCGACGACTGCACCAATGGCGGGCGCGGGTATCGTTGCCAGGATCGACGTCCCGAAGAGCAACAGCAGTAGCGCCCCCAAGGCCGTCACCAGTGTTGGAAGCTGGGTGCGCGACGACGCGGCATCCATCGCCGCGGTTCGGGACGTTGATGATCCCACGGCGAAAGACGAAAACAGGCCAGCAATGACGTTCGCGGTACCGAATGCGAACAGGTCGCGATTGGGCTTCGTTCGATACCCGTTCTTCTCAGCATACGAGCGTGACACGAGCAGCCCCTCGGCGATGGTCACCATCGTGAGAGCGAGCGCAGAGGGGATCAGGCTGAGCCATTCCGCAACGCTGATATGCGGCACCGCAAAAGTTGGTGGTCCGGCGGTAACCTCACCAAGCACTGCGACGCCGCGTGATTCAAGGTTGAGCCACCATGTTGCGAGGCTTCCGAGCACGAGCACGACGAGGGCCCACGGCGCTATTGGCGCCAAGCGCCTGCCGCCGAGCAGGATCGCGATCGCGAGCACGCTCATTCCGAGCGACCACGGGTTGACCTCTGCGAGCGAACCGAGGAGCTCTCCCGTCTTTTCAAGGAACTCACCGCCGCGAGCAACGCTGATTCCCAGCATCTTGGCCGTTTGACTCACGAGGATGTCGAGCGCCAAACCACCGACGAAGCCGATCAAGATCGGCTTCGAGAGAAAGCTCGCGAGAAAGCCCAGCTTGAGAAGCGAGGCGGCAATGAACATCGCTCCGCTCAAGACGGCCTGTGCTGCGGCCATCACGGCAAAGTTCTCTCCGGCCACCCCCAGCGCGGTAAGCGACGAGAAGACGAGTGCCGCCGCCGCCGCGTCGGGCGAGACGACGACCTGCCGGGAAGATACTACGAACGTGTACGCGATGGCCGGAAACACGAGTGCATAGAGCCCCGCGGTTGCAGGCAGCCCGGCCGTTTGGGCATAGCCGATGTTCAGCGGAATTGCGATCGCAAGCAGCGTCACTCCCGCGAGTATCTCTCGGCCGATATTCTCTCGGGTCACGCCACGCAGGGGGCCGCGCCAACTACTCATCGTGGGATTACTCACTTCATCGTCTGTCGTCAAGTCACCATGGGCGTTCGCCAAAGGCTCACACTGCTACGAGTCAACTCTGCCAAGTGGATCGCACTGGGCAAACGATTCTGGCTGCGATTCACCTGAAATTGAGGATCTGTGCCTCTCCTCACGGTCGACTAGAAGCTCTCATCAATTGCTAATGACGTTTCGCTTCAGAGGTGGCCGCCGGCGCCGATCCAACGGACGATAGACGGGAGAAACCCCTCATTGTGTGATTAGAAAGTGACTTCAATGGCCGCAACGTTCTCCCGTTCCGTTTCCCTTCTCGCGTGTGGTGCGCTCGCACTCACTCTCGCGGCGTGCAGCTCCCCCGCCCCAGAAGAGAACGAGAGCGCAGCATGCGACGCGTACACTGCATTCGTGACGACCGTTGATGATGCACGTGCGTCACTTTCCGCCTCGTCCACAATCGAAGAGATCAACGTTGCCCGCGACGACGTTCGCGGGTCGTACGAGAAGCTGCAGGAGGCACTTGTCGAGGTGAGCAGAGACAGGGACTCGGCGCTCGAAAGTGCTTGGGCCGACTTCGACAAGGCGGTCACGAACATCGATCCCAACATGACAATCCCTGATGCCGTTGCCTCGCTCCAGGAAGAAGTCGCTGGCATCGAGACAGCCAAGCAGGGGCTCGACAAGTCACTCGCCTGCAGCTAAGCGCGACTCAATCTCCGAGGAGACGTAATGTTGAATGAAATGCCGAGCGCGGAGATCTCTGCACTCGCCACAGACGCGGTCCGTTTTGGCTACGCGATGGTCGAAAGCTACAGAACCATGTACGCGCAGGCAATTGATGCGACGGATCCACGTTTCCTCGGCGGATTCGGCGTGTACCGCCACTACCGTGAGCCCTCCACTCCGGAAAGTCGCGATGTCATCACCCCGAACAACGACACGCCGTACTCCTGGATCTGGCTCGACCTCCGGGCGGAGCCAGCCGTCGTGACTGTCCCCGAGATCGACAGGTACTACATCATCCCGATCGCCGACCTGTACACGATTTACTCTGGCTACATCGGCACGCGGCTGACCGGCTCGGGCGCCGGTTCGTATCTCGTCGCCGGCCCGAATTGGCGCGGCGAAGTACCCGCCGGCATTTCGGGAGTGATCAGAGTCACGACCGACTTTGCAATGTCAGCGACCCGCACGGAGCTCACGAACGATGGCATCGCTAGCCTCGCCGCCGTTCAGTCATCGTACGATGTTCAACCGCTGAGCGCCTTCCTAGGCGAGCCGGCCCCTCCCGCAGCTCAGCAACTTGAGTGGCCAGTCTGGGACGAGGACGGCGCGGCCGGGCTGTGGTTCTTCGACACCCTTGACTTCCTGCTCGGGCTCTCACCTGTACTTCCAGAAGACGCCGAGATCCGCACTCGAATGGCGGAGATAGGTCTCGACGGTACTGGCACTTTTGCGACGAAGCATCTCACTGCAGAGGCCGCGGCGGCATTCACCGCGGGCCAGGCACAGGCGCTCGCGGAGATGTCGGCGCGCGAGAAGACGATGCAGTCAAACCTCGGGCTCTTCGGCACTCGCGAGGAAATGTCTGGCAAGTATGACGACCGCAACCAGGGGGCAAAGATTGGGCTCTACGGGCTGCCGCCCGAGGAATCATGGTATGGCGGCTGGCTTGTCGAACCGACAGGAGAGTTCCTTCAGGGGTCGCCCGGATACACTGTGCGGTTTGCTGCCAATGAGCTCCCAAAGGCGCGGTTCTTCTGGTCGGCGACGATGTATACGCTGCCAATCCGTTACCTGAGCCAGAACCCGATCTCGCGCTACTCGATCGGCGATCGGACCGACGGCCTCGTGTACGGCGAAGACGGAAGCCTGACGCTCGCATTTACCCATTCCGAGCCCACTGATCCTGCGCTTCGCGCGAACTGGCTGCCTGCACCTGAGGGTCCGTTCACTGTGATACTGCGGGCCTACGGTGCTGACGAGGCGATGGTCCGCGGCGAGTACCGGGTCCCGCCCGTCGTGAAGTACGCCGGCTAACGCCGGAGGTCGCACGCAAGGGCACTCACTACACGCGAGATTCCGGCGGGTTACTCTCCCCCACCCCAGCAACCCGCCGGATCCTGTGTCGTGACTGTGCACAGGCCAAGGTCTGTATAGAATTCCCAGCATGGGGGGTTCAGAGTCACAGGGGCGTTCAGCGACGGCCTGGTTTTTTGCGACGCCCCCGGACACCCGCAACGGGTGGATGATGCGCGAGCGGCTGAACCTCACTCTCTCGCACGACATTGCCACCCATGCGGCTGTTATCGTCGAGGCTCCGTCGGGATATGGGAAGACAGTCGCACTGTCGCTGTGGGCACGTACTCAAACCTCGCCAACCGCGTGGTTGACTGTGACTTCCCACGACACCGAGGCGGCACAATTGCTATCTGGCGTGCTCACGGCGCTCGCGAGGGTGTCGCCGGATGCACCGCCGCTGAGCACACTGCTGCGCAGGCTGCAAGACGGTGACATCCTTGCACAGCCAGCGGTGGTGGAACTCCTCGAACTCGTGTTGAGCGATTTCCCCGACACCGTGCTCGTCATCGACGATGCTCACCTCACCTCAGCAACAGCTTTCGAAGCCGTGATCCTGCCGCTGATCGCGAACGGGAGAGGCCGCCTCCGGCTGATCGTCGCTGCCTCACAAAACATTCGTACCTGGTGTGCACGCGAACTCGCGCACGGTTCCGCCACCATCATTGACGCGCAGCGCCTCTCGTTTACAGCCGACGAGCTCGAGGAGCTCGCGACTCAATCCGCGGGGCCCGAGGGACAGAGCCCCCAAGCTGCAGATCTGTGGGACGAGACACAGGGGTGGCCGGTCGCAGTCCAGCTCGCGCTGCAGAGCGGGATCGCCTACCCGAAGCACGAATCGGCTGAAACCGAGACGATCACTCGCTACGTCGAGTCAGCAGTGCTCGGTGGCCTCGACGAGTCGCTGCGTGACTTCATTGTCGAGGCGACAACGTGCGGCCGGCTCACGGGCGACCTCGCGCAGCACCTCACGGGCCGCTCAGACGCCGCCGCGCTGCTTGAGGAATGCCACAGTCTCGGCCTCTTCCTCGACAGGTTTCAGCATGCCACCTCCACCACCGTCTACCGGTGGCACTCGGCTTTCGCACGCCACTGTCAAGCGATTCAGGCACGCAACAACCCGAGTGGGTATTCCAAGCTGCACCGACGTGCTGCCGAGTGGCTCTCAACCCGCTACCCGGCAGAGGCCGTCAACCACGCACTCAAATCTCATGATCCGGAGTATGGGCTTCAGATCGTCGAGCAAAACTGGCTGCAACTCATCACTGGCGGACAGGCCGGCACGCTGAACTCCGCATGCGCACAATTCCCCGCCCCGTGGGACAGCGTTCCTTCGCTACAGCTCATCCGCGCCTGTGTGCTGGACGCGTTCGGGGACCGGCACAGCGCCGAGATGCTTGCGGCCCAGGCCAGAAGTGCCCTCCGGCTCAATCCTCCCGCCCCGCAAGCGATCGCCCACTCGACTGCGGCCTTCGCAGACCTCTTCCTCATTCACGAGCAGGCCGGGCTGCAGACCGCGGTTGAACACGCGCATGCGCTCCTGACGAGCGCGCCAATGACAACAAGCCAGTATCTCCACGGCGTATTTCTCGTTGGCTGGTCGTTAATGCGGCTCCGCAGTAACCCCTCGCTGGCGATTAGCCTGCTCGCGTCGGCGGCGTCTGGCGCACGAGACGCGGGGTATGCGGTGCTCGCCGACCGTGCGACAGCGAACCTGTCCCTCGCACTCGCTGTTGGCGGGCGACTCGCCGAAGCGCAGTCGACGCTAGAACAGTTGTTGAGCGTTCAGAACCTCATCGAATGGGAGTACTACGACGGCGGCATCGACGTCATCGCCGCGGTGCTCATCGCGTTTTGGAGAAATGATCTCGATGCAGTCGTGAGACTTGGGCGCGAACTTCACGCTCACGGCGGCCATAACAGCTCGTACTCCGCGCTCGCACGCGTGCACTTTGCGTTCGCAGCTGCACGGCTGCACGACAACAGCTTGGTCGACGAGGCGGCGAAGATGCTGCGAGAGATCTCGAGTAGCGAGAAGCATGGAGTGCCGTGGCCTGCCTATCGTCGGATTGGTGCGGCCCATCTCGCAATGGCTCGCGGCGACCAGGAGGGCGCGCTCAAGGAACTCGAGAGCATCGTCGATTGGCAGAGCATTCCTACGACACTCGTGCTCGCGGCTGAGCTTTACCGGCGACTCGGGAAACACGATCAGGTGACGGCCATGCTCGGGGGCATCACCAAACAGGAAGTTGTCTCATACACCTACGCACACGCGCAGTTCACCCAAGCTGCAGTCGCGTGGTCACGCCGTGACCACGCGACTGCACACCAACGTCTCGAGCGCAGCCTTGCGGTCGCCGCTCGAGAAGGAATTATTGCCCCGTTCGTTGACCTCGATGACATCGGGCGCGAGCTGCTGACAGATCACTCTTCTTGGGGAACTGAGTTCGAGTCTTTCATCGCGGCTCGGCTCGCCTACCGTCCCCCGGGCGGAACGCAGGATCCCCCTGCGCCCTCGCAGCTGTCGATTCGCGAACGAGAAATTTTCAGTTATCTGGCGACAACGATGACTGCGGAGGAGATCGCGGCAGAGCTTCACGTCTCTGTGAACACGGTTCGTTCGCATCAACGTTCGATCTATCGAAAGCTCGGGGTCAATACTCGACGTGAGGCCGTCCGCGCACACAAGCTGAACCGGTAGCCGCTTCTGGCGGCTAGTGGTGCAACAGTGCCTTTGCCAGGATGATCACGATCCCGAATGCCGCAGTTGACGCCGCACCTATCAGGCGCACATGAAGCGCCGCACCCTTCCGTGAGTAAGCAAGGTAGCCAAGGGTCGCGAGCACTCCAACGATCGCCCAAAGTGCGAGCCAATCCGCTGTACGCGCCTCAAACACGCCAAGCGCGCTGAGTACCAGCGGAATCGCAGGAGGTATGACCGCTGTGAGAAGCCCGCGGGAGCGGGTCAGGGAGTGCCGGAATGCGGCCCTCAGTGACACATGCGCAGCCGAGTTGCCACTGTGAGTAGCAACTGTTCCAGCGTAGACGTGAGCCGCCCAGAAGACGCCGACAGTAATCGCGATGAACGCGAGCGTCTGGACTGGCCCTTGGCCCGTCGAACCTGCCACCGCAATGAGTCCCGCGACGAGAATGAGGCCGTAAACCCCCTCCTCGGTCGACAGATGTACCTGCTGCAGGAGGTCAGGTTGCTCTGCTGCCTCGCGAGATGGTTCCGACATGTCCCTCGTTTCCTTGTTCATGCTCAACACAATGCTATCTGACGGTCAGCAAGCCCCCGATGATGCGGCGGTCGCCGCGACGCGGAGCCGCCACAGCGAGGTCACCTCGCGGGAGCGCGCCGCGTGCAGCACGTCCGTGGCGTCAGACGCGCGGCAGTGGGCCGGCGTCGTGTCGAGACGGCTGATCACCTCGAGTCCGGCGGGGGCAATCGCGTCAAGCAGCATCTGGCTTCCCGGATCGTAGATCGCCGCGTCGAACGAGGTGGCCGCGCTGCCCGGCAGCCACGGCGGGTTACAGACGATAAGCGAGGCTTTGCCGTCGGGGAACATGTCGCAGATTCGTGCCTCTGCGACGTCCGCGATGCCGAGAAGCTCGAAGTTCTCAGTCGCGCAGTCAACCGCCCGCCTTTGCAAGTCGGTGCCGATGACGCGTCTGATGCCCCGCTTCGCGAGCACTGCCGAGTGCACGCCAGTACCGGTGCCTATGTCGAAGGCGAGATCGTGTGCCGGAAGTGGCTCGCTAGCGACGAGGTCAACGTACTCGTGGCGCGTCGGCATGAACGTGCCATAGTGCGGGTGGATCCTCACTCCGAGGCTCGGCACGTCGACCCCGTTCACATACCACTCATGCGCGCTCAGCACGCCGACGAGTTACTGAAGGCTGACAACTGTGCGCTCCTGCCCGCCTAAGCCAAGATCCCCGTAGGCGAACCGGATAGCCGCATCGACCTCGGGCGCGCGCGGCAGCGGGATGCTCACGACGCCACCCTGCACCTCAAGGGGAATCAGGATCAGCGAGAGCACCCGAGAGCGCTGGGCACGCATATGCCGGATCCGGTAGAACTGCTCCGCCGCGGTCGCGGGAGCTGCGCCGCGCTTGCCAGTCTTCGTGCCCTGCCTCGTGAGGCGACGGCCGATGGCGCTCAAGATCTGCTTTGCACCGTGAAAATCGCTCTGCCAGAGCATCGCTGTTCCCTGCGAGGCGAACCCGATGGCCCTGTCTGCGGTGAGTCTGTCATCGACCAACACGACGTGCTTCGGTGCTGGCCACTCGCTCGCGCTCAACCACTTCGTCGGCGATTGCACCCCAACGCTCTTCCCAGGTCACTGCCGTTCGGGTGGGATGCTGCTGCATGATCGGGCGCCGTCTTCCGGTCGGATCTCTGAGGGGGCCGCGAGTCGCGGAGCGCGACACGACGAAAGACATCACCCAGTCTACTGGCAGACTGCCTCGGCCGGAGCGTGGGTCCGAGGGGCTATCGATACGATGGGGCGCACGCTGCGAGGCACCGCGGCTTTCGCCCGCGAGACGTTATTGCGGTACAAATGCGTGCAACGACGAAGGTCCCGCAACGGGCATTCCCTTCTACGGTTGGCGACGCGATCGACCTCAGCGCACTACCTGGCAGGAGCGTGCTCTTCGTCTACCCGCGCACCAGCCCACCCGAGGGGGCGCATTCAGGATGGGAGATGCTCCCGGGTGCGCGCGGCTGCACGGCCGAGACCTGCTCGTTCCGAGACCTGGCCAGCGAATTCGCTGCGCAGGAGACGGCGTTCCTCGGCCTATCGACGCAAGATCGCGCCTGTCAGGCCGAGGCCGCTGCGCGCCTGCATCTTCCATACCCGCTCCTCTCCGACTCAGCGCTCGCGCTCGCGTCTCCACTGGGGCTCGCGACATTCTCGTTCCAGGGTGCACGGCTCTACCGCAGGGCCACCCTGGTAATCGAAGCCGGGGCAATCGTGCATCGCTTCACCGAGATCTCGGATCCGGGAGGGCACCCCGCCGAGGTGCTGAGCTGGCTCGCTGCAGCGGATTCATAGACCGTCGCGCGCAGCGCCCGGCAGTGCTACATTCAGAGCATGGCAGAGCAGCTTGGTTCACAGGGCGCAGCTGGCGGCGCCGTCGCACGACGAATGGTGCGCGACGACTGGGAGTGGATCCGCCGGTGGTTTGAATACGAGACGCTCAACACCGAGCTCGGCCCCCTCGACGACGAGTGGCTCGAACACGTGCTCACTGAGAACGATGGCGTCGAGCTCGTCATCGAAGCCGCGCACCCCGCCACCGGCATCGAGCTGGTCGAGTGCTTCTCGGAGGCGGTCTGCGAACGCAACCCAGTTGTCGATGACGGTGAAGAACATCTCGGCCTCGGCCTCGGTGAGCTTTGCAGCGGAACGTGCAATACAGAAATGGGATTTCCGAAAGGGTTTTAAGCTTTCCACCTACGCAACGTGGTGGGTGCAGCAAGCCATCACGCGCGCAACAGCAGATACATCTCGCACAATCCGTATCCCAGTTCACAACGTCGAAGAGCTGAAGAAGGCGCAAAGTCTCAAGAAGGATGCAGAAGCGCATGCTGATGAGAGCACTGCGCTCGCACTCGTAGCGAATCAGCTGCAAATGACGGTACGTGACCTGACCGCACTCCTAAAACTAGATGAGCCACCGTTGAACATCGATCGAAGAGTTTGGTCCTTGAGCCGGGTCACGTCTAGGAAGTCGCATTCGGTGACACCACCATCGACGATCATGACGAAGGAGTAGACCATGCTCTGCTTGTCGAAGACCTACGTCTTGGTGTTGACGTTGTTCTTCGAAATCTGACTAGTCGCGAAGAAGAAGTCCTGCAAAAGCGACACGGACTCCCATTCTATGTTACGAAGGAAGCGCCCCGAGAACCTATGACGTTAGACGCTATCGGTGAAGAACTCGGGGTGACGCGAGAACGTGTGCGTCAGATCGAGAAGCAAGCTCGCGAAAAGCTCATCCAACTCGCAAACAATTAGGGGACACAACTTCGTGATCTGATTTAATCTCCCAACGCACCAGAGGTAACGAGGTACACGCGCACCTGCTTTCGGTCAATGCCAAGTGTGCGGGCGATCGCGCGCATCGAGATGCCACCGCAGTGCAGTTTTACTACCTCTGCGGCTTCCTCGATTGTGAGGCCGTGCTGACGTCGCACGACGTTGTTTCGGGTGATGTGATTCGAAACGGTTGCGCGGTGCACACGATACTTTTGAGCCAAGTATCCGAGGCTGAGACCAGCGAGGTAGTCGTCGACCAGGCGGTCTACTTCAGCGGGGGTGAGGAAGGTTTGAGGTTTTCCAATCCTCCTGACGCAGGGCCCTCGCACGTCTTGAATCGGGGTGCTATCGGCCCGCTGCCATACCCGGCATGCCCCCCGTTTCCAGCGAGAAATCAACGAATTCAGCTTCGGGGTAGGGTTTGAGGACTGTCTGCGCAGGGACCCTGAGAAAACAACCCCCGACTTTCGAGTCAGGGGTTGTTTTGTTTTACCTGCGGGGTCAACCTCTCGAGATCGATAGTTTCTCTCGAGATGGCGCCAGCGGTCTCAACTGCCTATTTCGGGAGAACGAGCCCCTTTCGAGGGGTTCACTGTGCGCTCACTCCCCCGCATCGCCACTTCTGCGCCAGTTTCACCCACCAGCGCAGGACAAGATTCGTCAAGGTCACATAGGGCCAACCTCGCGGGCGGGCGGCCTTATTCCGCCAACAAAGGCAGATTTGGGGGCACTTCGGCAGAGTTACTGCCACTGTCTACTCGAATCCGAGCTCAGATGCAGCACCGCGAACCGTGGGCTATCGTCGACTGGCATGGGCACCAATCTCGAGAGAACGGGCCATTCTCGAGGAGTTAAGCCGAAAACGACCGAGAAATCTACACCGAGTTTGCGCGGTACAAGTACGTCATCGCCGTTGCGACCTGGCACGCCTGCTCTTCTCCGAGCACGTCAATGAAGTGGCGGCGATTGGCGTTTGCGACGGCCGCAGTCAATGCCGACGCCATTTCCAGCCCACCTTCCGTGAGGCCTAGATATGAGACACGGCGGTCTTCCTCGCAGGCGACGCGCACCGCAAGGCCGCGGTTTGAGAGCTTGTCGGCGATTTTGGTGAATCCACCGGTCGAGAAACCCGCTCCCTTTGCTAAGAAGCTCAGCTTTGCACGATGTTCTGGCTGGCGATGAAGCTCAAGAAGCGTCTCGGCTTCTGCTTCATTGAGATCGAAGTCGTAGCGCATCTCTGCATGCAAGCGACGATTCGTGGCCTGGAAACCGTGAATTACGCGCCCCCACAATTCAACTGCGGTCGCATCATCTACCACGGCACGTCACTCCCTCAACCACTCAGCCATTGCCACCCACACGGGCAGTCACTCATTATCTACGAAAAATCATACACAGAAATATCTCACAAAGAAACCTCTTGCACGAAAGCTATTTTCATGCAAACATAGTTTCTGTTGTCGCAGTCACCGCGATTTCCGATAGGCGTTACGCATTACAGATGTTCCCTTCGCCATCGAGTACAGATTTCTTCACTGAAAAGGAATGCTCTTGAACAAGATCGCCATCATCACTGGTTCCACCCGCCCCGGCCGCGTTAACGCTGGCGTTGCTGAGTGGCTCGTTGAGCGCGCAAACCTCCGCAACGACGCTCAGTACGAGCTCGTTGACATCGCAGACTTCAACCTCCCCCTCCTCGATGAGGCTGCACCCGCCGCGTACGCACAGTACTCGCAGGAGCACACCAAGGCCTTCGCTGCAAAGATCGCTGAGTTCGACGGCTTCGTCTTCGTGACCGGCGAGTACAACCACTCGGTTCCCGCTGCACTCACCAACGCAATCAGCTTCCTCAACCAGGAGTGGGCAAACAAGGCAGCTGGCATCGTCGGCTACGGCTCGGCATTCGGCGTCCGCGCAGTTGAGCACCTTCGCGGCATCCTCTCGGAGATGCAGATCGCTCACGTCCAGAAGCAGGGCATGTTCTCGCTCTTCACCGACTTCGAGAACTTCTCGACCTTCAAGCCGACCGAGATGCAGGCAGCTTCGGTTGACCCCATGCTCGATCAGCTCGTTGCTTGGACCGCAGCTATGAAGCAGGTCCGCGCTGCCTAACTCGCAGCCAAGACTCGTCTGAAATTTATTTCGGACTTGAGCGCCCCCGCCCGTGATCTCTGAGATCATCAAGCGGGGGCGTTCTCACATTCATAGGGGGTTTACATGCCACACGTTGACGTGTTGGTCATCGGCGCAGGTCAGGCAGGCCTGTCTGCCGCCTATCATTTGCAACGCATCGGCTTTGTCCCAGATAGCCGAGCGCAGACTCATGAGCGCAGCTTTGCGGTGCTCGACGCAAACGAGACCCCGGGTGGCGCCTGGCAACACCGCTGGGAATCGCTCACGATGTCGACCGTCAACAACATCTACGAGCTGCCCGGCTTTCCCGTCCCGCCCGCTCCCCCGCAGGCCCGGAGCAACGCCGTGCTTCCCGCATACTTCGATGCATATGAGCAGCGTTTCGATCTTGACGTTCACCGGCCGGTTCGAGTGGAATCGGTACGCAGGGGCGCTGCCGGATCCGCACCCCACTTCATCATTGAGACATCGCGAGGCGACTGGTCCGCAGCGTACGTCATCAATGCCACGGGAACGTGGACCAGACCCTACGTTCCGTTTTATCCAGGCGCCGCTGACTTTGCGGGCGAGCAGCTACACGTGCAGACCTACGTCGCCCCCGAGGCGTTCGTTGGCCGCCGCGTCGTCATCGTGGGTGGCGGCATCTCGGCGACCCAGCTACTTGAAGAAGTATCGCGGTACACCGATACTTTTTGGGTGACTCGCACCCCGCCAGAATGGGTACCGCATTTCACGCAGCAGCAGATTCTCGCGTCACTCGACGAGGTGGAAGAGCGCACGCGCGCAGGGCTTCCCCCGCGCAGTGTCGCCTCAGTAACTGGCATGTTTGAGGCGCCCTGGGTGCTTCGGGCAGCAGAGCGCGGCGTACTCAACGCGCACCCGATGTTCACGCGCATCGAGCCGCACGGGGTCCGAATGCCAGATGGCTCCCTTGAGCCGGCCGACGTCATCCTGTGGGCGACAGGCTTCCACGCCGAACTCCGACATCTGAAGCCGCTCCAGCTACGCACAATCGAAGGTGGGATTCGAGTCGGCAATGGCCGCTCGCTCGATGAACCACACCTGTTCGTCATTGGCTACGGCTCATCCCAATCAACGGTTGGCGCGAACCGTGCCGGGCGCGATGCGGTGCGCGCGATCCGCGCCGAAATGAACGCAGAAGCCGGCGCCGCCGAACCCGCCAATTTGTCCCGTAGCGCGGCTCCCCTGCTTCCCGAGCGACGCCGATAGGGTGAGACCATGCTCGAAGTTTCCGCTGAATCGTTTGAAGAGCTCGTCGCCGACGGACTCGATTCTCTCCATCCCGAGATGATGGCCGAACTCGACAACGTGATCTTCCTCATCGAGGACGAACCAGATGACGGCAGTGACGTTCTCGGCATCTACGAGGGCTTCTCTGTGGCAGAACGCGGCATATACGGGTACGGTGAAGAACCAGACCGCATCATCTTGTTCCGCAAGAATTTACTCGAACACTGTGCAGACTTCGATGAACTCGTGGCTGAAATCAGAATCACACTCGTGCACGAGATCGCGCACTTTTACGGCATCACCGAAGAACGAATTCATGAATTGGGGTGGGGATAGATGGTCGCAATCGCCGAGCGTTCCGCGTCGACGCAAGACTCCGCGCAGCTCACTCCAGAGCAACCGTGGCAGACAATCGTCTGGGACGATCCCATCAATCTCATGACGTACGTAAGCTACGTGTTTCGTTCCTACTTTGGATTCTCACAGGACCAAGCTGAAGAGCTCATGCTGAAGGTGCACACCGAGGGGCGCGCAGCCGTAGCCGAGGGGAGTCGCGAAGCCATGGAAATGCACGTCGAAGCAATGCACGGCTACGGTCTCACCGCAACCGTTCAGAAGGTCGGCTAGCCCATGCGAATGTACACCAGCGGCGATGAATTGGTACTCATGCTCGAGGCCGAAGAGGCGAGCATGCTCGACCACCTCGTCGGTCAGCTGATTGGCCTTGTTCAGAGCCACAGCAGCACGACCCTTGATCCCGACCCGCTCTTTGCGAGCCTCGAAGTTGGCGGATCAGACGAGCTCCCTGAAGATCCCGCGCTCGCGGCGCTCTTCCCCAACGCGTTTGAGGACGCCGATGACGCCGCGCAGTTCCGCCGCGTCACCGAGCAAGGCCTTATTAACCGCAAGCTGCAAGATGCCATGCAGGTCACTGGTGATCTTGGTCTCGGGCGCGCGGATCCAGAATCATCTATCGAGGTCATCATCACGGAGGCGACCCTGCTTCCGTGGCTCCGCACGGTCACGTCGCTGCGCATTGCCCTTGCGGCTCGCATTGGCATCGAGTCAGAGGAAGATCACGACACCCTCATTGATGACGAAGAGACCCGTGGCACCGTCATGGTCTATGACTGGCTCGCTGGTCTGCTCGAGTCAATCGTTGTTCTCGTCGAGGTGTTGCACGACGACGACGCAAACGAAACTGTCTCTGACGATTTGCCAGATCATATGGCGTAGGCCAGCGCTGAGCTCAGCGTTCGCGACTCAGCACACTCGCTCACTCATTTAGGTTGTCAGGGGTGCGCAAAGAGCGCGGATCGACGACCTTGCCACGGCCGCCAAGCAGTCTTGCCGGGGTGAGTCCAAGACCAGCAAACTTACCGCGCACTTCATCGACCGCCTGATCGACCGCACGCCACTGCTCGTCGTCGTCCCACAGCGCGGTGGAAGCACCGCCGCCGAGCGAGAGCTGTTCTGCGCGCACACCGATGAGGCGAACCGGCCTTCGTGCAGCGCCAAACTCTTCAAAGAGATCTTTCGCGGTTCTGTAAATGCGCTGAGTCGCGTCTGTCGGATCAGCGAGAGTCTTTGAACGCGTGACAGTTTCAAAGCTCGACCACCGAACTTTAATGGCGATTGTGCGGGCAACGAACGCTTTGTCACGCAGTCGCTCACCGATCTTCGCTGAAAGCCGAAGCAGCTCGCGCTCGAGTACGACGGGGTCGGCAACGTCAACGGCAAATGTCTCTTCGTGTCCGATGCTTTTCTCCACACGCGTCGTGTTTACCGAACGCACATCGCGACCGTTGGCGAGCGCGTGCAGCTTTTCAGCGCTGGCGTTGCCGACGATGCGACGGAGCGATTCAAGCGGCTCGCGGGCAAGTTCACCTACGGTGTGGATTGCACGCCCGGAGAGGGCCCGCTCGGTCGCTGCTCCGACGCCCCACATGGCGCCAATTGGGAGAGGATGTAGGAACTCGAGAGTGCGCGCTGGTGGAATTTCAAGCAGACCGTCTGGCTTGGCACGCTGCGACGCAAGCTTGGCAATGAATTTCGTACCGGCGAGGCCGACCGAGACGGGCAGACCGGTGCGCTCGCGCACTCGTTCACGGATCTGGCGGGCTATCTCGACCGGCGAACCAAACAACCGCACCGAACCGGCAACGTCGAGAAAGGCTTCATCGACGCTGATCGGCTCGACGAGCGGCGTGAACTCGCGGAAAATCTGCATGATCTGCTTTGAAGCCGCCGCGTACTTCGACATGTCTGGCGGAATCAGAACGATCTGCGGACACAACTGTTTTGCACGCGCAACCGGCATCGCGGAGCGCACCCCGAAGCGCCGCGCCTCGTAACTCGCGCTCGACACCACTGATCGTTCACCGTCGAACGCCGAAGCAACCGGTGTGCCGATCAATTCAGGTCGCTCAAGAAGTTCAACCGAGACGAAAAATGAGTCCATGTCGGCGTGCAGAATTGATGCTTCGTGCCGCCAAGCAGGATCTGTTTTCGTCATGCCTCTATTGCACCACACACGACCGACATCTCTCGCTAGGCTTAAAGCAGCCCTACGGCCGCATTGTCGCGAGCAGAGGAGATCATTGACCATGACTGCCAAGCATTCTTCCGACCGTCTCACTGCACTTCGCGCGCGCCCGCACGCCGAGGTTCTCATTATCGGCGGTGGCATCAACGGCCTCGCTACCTTCCGCGAACTCGCACTGCAGGGAATCGATGTTGCCCTGGTTGAGCAGAATGACTACGTGTCAGGCGCTTCAGCCGCCTCGAGTCACATGGTGCATGGCGGGATCCGCTACCTGGAAAACGGCGAATTCAGACTCGTACGCGAGGCAGTGCAAGAGCGCAATCGACTCATCAAGAACGCCCCACACTACGTGAAACCGCTCCTCACGACGATTCCGATCTTTTCGACATTTTCCGGCATTATCACTGCGCCGTTCAGGCTCCTGATTACACACGGTCGCGGAAAGCCGCGCGAGCGTGGGGCGGTTCTCATCAAGATCGGTCTCCTGATCTATGACACGTTCTCACGTGACGGTGGTCAGGTTCCGCGCCATAAGTTCCACGGTCGTTCACAATCGATCCGCGCGCTCCCTCGCCTGAACGGAGGCGTCAAGTACACGGCGAGTTACTACGATGCATCGATGCACGACCCCGAGCGGCTCGCACTCGATGTGTTGGCCGACGGATTGACTACGGGCTCAGGCGCGGGCACGGGCGCCGAAGATGCCACCGCACGCGCGGCGAATTACACCGCGCTTGCAGGCTTTACAGATGGCAAGGCGATACTTCGAGACACGGTCACGGGCGACGAATTCTCCTTCACCGCCCGCACGATCGTAAACGCGAGCGGGCCCTGGACTGACGCCACCAACGCCGCACTGGGCCGACCGACGCAGTACATGGGCGGCACCAAGGGCTCGCACATCGTGCTCGATCACCCCGAGCTCCTCGAAGCAACAGCCGGTCGCGAGATTTTCTTCGAGCACTCAGACGGCCGGATCGTCCTGATCTACCCGCTGAAAGACCGCGTGCTCGTAGGTACGACCGACATCGAAGCCAAGGCCGACGCGACAAACGTCTGCACCGACGCCGAAATTGACTATTTCTTCGACCTTGTTGCTCACGTGTTCCCAACGATTACCATCGATCGCTCACACATTGTCTACACCTTTTCTGGCGTGCGCCCGCTCCCCCGTCACGATGACACCCTGCCCGGGTTTGTCTCGCGCGACTATCGCATCGAGCACGGCTGGCTCGGGTCGGTACGCACGCTGAGCCTGGTAGGCGGCAAGTGGACAACGTTCCGCGCGCTTGCAGAACACCTCGCTGACGAGACACTCGCGTTCCTGGGTGCGGATCGCCGAAACCACACCCGCACCACGCCCATCGGCGGCGGCGCTGGCTTCCCGACCGGCCCTGCAGCTCGCAAGCTGTGGGTAGCGAAGCAGGGATCTCAGCATGATCGTCTCACGATCGAAATGCTGCTCGATCGGTACGGCACGCGCGCAAGCGAGGTGCTTGCCGCGTTGCCGAGCGACCCAACGCCGATTGCCACGCACCCGGACTACTTCCGCGAGGAGCTCGCGTTCCTCGCCCGATCTGAGCACGTCGTACACCTCGATGACCTGCTGCTGCGCCGCACGTCACTCGCGTTCCGAGGCGGAGTCACTTCCGAGACGCTCACAGAGGTTGCGGCCGCGGTCGCAGCCGATCTCGGCTGGGACGAACACACGCAGCGGGAAGAAGTCGAACGCGCTACCGCGACACTGCGGGACGCGCACCGAGTCACACTCGGTAAGCCTGGCGTGGGAGGATGACGGAATGGTGAATTCGAAGGCCACGCACGTTCTCGCGATCGACCAGGGCACGACTTCTAGCCGGGCGATCGTGTTCGACCACGCCGGCAAGGTCGTGTCGGTTGGCCAGCGTGAACATACCCAACACATGCCACAGGCGGGATGGGTTGAGCACGATGCACTCGAGATCTGGGCGAATGTGCAAGAGGTCATTGGCACTGCCCTCGGCAAGGCTGAACTCAACGAGGCACACATTGCAGCCATTGGCATCACGAACCAACGCGAGACCGCAGTGGTCTGGGATCGGGCAACGGGCGAGCCCATTCACCCCGCAATCGTGTGGCAAGACACTCGCACACAGGGGCTCGTTGATGCGCTTGCCGCTCAGTCACCATTGGGCGCGGATCGTTTCCGCGAACGAACCGGGCTCCCCCTCACCAGCTACTTCTCGGCGTCAAAGATCGCGTGGATCCTCGATGCGGTTCCTGGCGCTCGGGCGCGCGCGGAGAAAGGCGAGCTGCTGTTCGGCACGACCGATACTTGGGTGCTCTGGAACCTCAGCGGTGGCGCAAATGGCGGCGTACATGCAACGGACGTGACGAATGCCTCGCGCACCATGCTCATGGATCTCGCGACCCTCACATGGGACGATGAGTTGCTTGCGGCGTACGATATTCCGCCCAGCATGCTGCCCGAAATCCGCTCTTCTTCAGAGGTCTACGGCACGGTTGCCGATTCGTCGCTGCTCCGGGGCGTTCCGATCGCTGGCATTCTCGGAGATCAGCAAGCGGCCACTTTTGGGCAGGCCGCGTTCTCAGCTGGTGAGTCTAAAAACACTTACGGTACCGGCTGCTTCCTCATTTTCCAGACCGGCGAGCGGATCGTACAATCTGGCAACGGCCTCCTCTCGACGGTCGCCTACAAGCTGGGCGACGCTCCCGCGCACTACGCACTCGAGGGTTCGATCGCCGTCACTGGTTCGCTCGTGCAGTGGCTGCGTGACCAGCTTGGACTGATCCGCGCCGCGTCAGAAATAGAACCGCTTGCCGGCACCGTGGCAGACAACGGTGGCGTCTATCTCGTGCCGGCATTCTCTGGGCTGTTTGCCCCATACTGGCGTCCAGATGCTCGCGGGGCTATTGTCGGTCTGACCCGGTATTCGAATCGCGGCCATATTGCGCGCGCGGCACTTGAAGCTGTCGCGTATCAGACCCGTGACGTACTCGACGCGGTGAACGCAGATGTATTGGCGGCCGGGGGCATCGCGCTCACTGAGCTGCGTGTCGACGGTGGCATGATCGCGAACGATACCCTCATGCAGTTTCAGGCCGACATGCTCGGGGTGCCGGTCGTGCGGCCGCAAGTGGCTGAAACGACCGCGCTCGGTGCCGCGTATGCGGCCGGCCTCGCGGTCGGCTTCTGGCAGAGCACGGACGAGTTACGCAGCAACTGGCAGGAGGGTCGACGCTGGGAGCCGCAACTTCCCGCTGAGGAACGCGACCGCCTGCTCAGGCAGTGGCGGAAGGCCGTAACGAAGTCAATGGACTGGGTCGATGAAGACACCGCCTAGCTGGGTAGGGCGGATCGCCTAGCGGCGAGGCTCACTCCACATGTCGCTGTCGATCACGAGGGTGATCGGGCCGTCGTTGACGAGTTCGACCTGCATGTAGGCGCCAAATTGGCCAGTGTTGACCGTTGCGCCCTGCGCGCGAAGGGCAGCTGCGAAGGCATCGACGAGTGGCTCTGCGACGGCCCCGGGCGCAGCCTTGCTCCACGAAGGGCGGGTGCCCTTCCGCACGTCACCGTATAGCGTGAACTGGCTCACGACGAGGATGGGTGCGTTGCGCATCGCACACGACTGTTCGTCGTCGAGCACCCGAAGATTCCAGACCTTTTCTGCGAGACGCGCCGCAGTCTCAGGCGTGTCTTCGTGGGTCGCTCCCACGAGCACGACGAGGCCCTGCTCGTCAAAACTGCCGAGTATGTCGCCTTCGACAGTGACGCTCGCTCGGCTTGCGCGCTGTACCACGAGTTTCACTTTTAGTAGCCAGCCCGTTCTGCAGGTGTTTCAGTTGCGGTTGCGTCGCCTGCGCTCCAGCCCGCGATGATTGCCTCGGTCGCAGAGACTCCGAACCGTGTAGCCCCGGCTTCCCACATGGCTCGCGCGTCGTCGGCTGTCCGAATGCCCCCTGAGGCTTTCACTCCGAGCGCCCCACCGCCGGCCACACCGACGGTTTGCGCCATGATTCGTACCGCCTCGAGGGTCGCGCCACCCGCGGGGCTGAACCCGGTGGAGGTCTTCACGAAGTCAGCCCCGGCTGCAGCCGCAGCATTGCACGCCGCACGAATCTGATCTGGTGTAAGCGCTGCAGTTTCAAGAATGACCTTAAGCACGTGCGGCCCCGGCACCTCCTCGCGAACTGCCCGGATCTCGGCTTCCAAGCTAGCCCAGTCACCAGTGTGCGCGAATGCGGCGTTCACAACCATGTCGATCTCGTCGGCACCGTCAGCGATCGCCTGGCGTGCCTCGGCAGCTTTGATTGATGAATGGTGAGCTCCCGATGGGAAACCCACCACCGTCACAATTTCAAGACCGCGCTTTTCGACTGGCAGCAATGACGGGCTCACGCACACACGAGTGACACCGAGACCAACCGCCTGCGCCATGAACTCCGCAAGCTCGTCCGGTGTCGTACCGGGCGCAAGAAGCGTATGATCGGCGATTGCGAGGAAGTGCTCTGGCGTCAGCGTCATGGTCGTCATCCTATTCATCTGTCTGTTCGAAGCTCGTGAGGCGCACCCGCCGGGTGCACGAAGCCTTCGCTACGCCGCGTCGCTCAGCGGGCCAACGCGTCGCACGATAATCACTGGCTCGCCTTGCGATTCAGACTCCGCAAGATCAATTTCGCCTTCGATGCCCCAATCACGATCGCCGTTGGGATCAAGCAGCACCTGTCGGAAGCGCCAAACGTCGTCTCCACGATCGAGTTCTACCAGGGCAGCGTTGCGAGCGTTCGAATCGATAAGAATCTCGTCGTACTCAGTGAAGTACGCGTCAAGTGCGTCACGCCACTGCTCTTCACCGAAACCGTGCGAGCCGTCGAGTTCAGCGAGTTCCTTGTAGCGCTCAAACGATGCCGCCTGGACACGTCGGAATAGTGCGTTGCGCACCATCACGAGGAATGCGCGCTCGTTTGCAAGCAGGCTACGGGCGGTGGGCGGCGCGATGGAATCGCGAGCTTCGTTGGCCTGCTCAATCGCAGCGGCGTCAACACCCTGCTCGAGGTTGAACGCGGCTGTCCATTCGTCGACAAGACTCGAGTCGACCTGCCGCACGAGTTCGCCAAGCCACTCGATGAGCTCTTCAAGCTGCTCGTTCTTTGCGCTCTCAGGGATCGTGCGTTCGAACGTCCGATACGCGTCAGAGAGATAGCGGAGTACGCCGCCTTCCGCACGGCCGAGCTCGTAGTACGAGACAAGGTCACGGAACCCAAATGCACGCTCGATCATGTCACGAACGACCGACTTCGGCTTCAGCTCGTAATCACGCGCCCACGGGACTTCCTGGACGTAGGCGTCGTAGGCCTCACCAAGCAGCTCTTCGAGCGGCTTCGGGTAGGTGATCTCTTCGAGTAGCTCCATACGCTCCTCGTACTCAACCCCATCTGCTTTCATCGCCCCGATTGCCTCGCCGCGCGCCTTGTGCTCTTGCGCACGCAGGATGGCACGCGGATCTTCAAGGGTCGACTCAATCACCGAGATGACATCAAGCGCATATGTCTCGGACTCAGGCTCCAGGAGCTCGATCGCTGCAATTGCAAATGGTGAGAGCGGCTGGTTGAGCGCGAAGTTCGCCTGCAAATCGACGGTGAGGCGCAGCAGTTTTTCGCCATTCTCTTCATGGATCTCGACGATGCCACTGTTGCGCAACGTACGGAAGATACTGATCGCAGTACGCGCATGCTCAAACTGCTTCGCTTTTGGTTCATGGCTGTCGAAAATGAGCATCTGCATCGTGTTGAGAGCTTCACCCTGCCAGGTTTCCCCGCGTCCGATCACGCCGAGCACCATTGCGTGAGTCACACGCATGCGACTCACCAGCGGCTCCGGCTCTGACGCGATGAGCTTCTCAAGTGTCTGCTCGTTCCAAGCGACGAAGCCCTGAGGCGGAGCCTTCTTCTTGACTGGCTTCGCCTTTTTACCACCGGCTGACTTCGCAGCCGCCTTCGCTGCAGACTTCGCGTTCTCGATCTCATGCTCGGGAGCAAGGGCAACGACGTCGCCCTCGGTGTCGTAACCCGCGCGGCCTGCGCGGCCAGCAATCTGGTGGAACTCACGAGCGGACAGGCGGCGCATCTTTTCACCGTCAAACTTCGTGAGCGCGGTGATGAGTACGGTGCGGATCGGCACGTTAATGCCCACACCAAGTGTGTCGGTGCCGCAGATGACTTTCAACAGGCCGCGCTGTGCCAGCTGCTCAACGAGTCGGCGATACTTGGGGAGCATGCCAGCGTGGTGTACGCCGATGCCTGAGCGGATAAGTCGCGACAGGGTCTGACCAAAACCAGCTGAGAAACGGAAATCACCAATTGCCGCTGCAATTTCATCGCGACCTGCGCGGTCTACAATCTTGATGCTCGACAGGGCTTGTGCTTGCTCGACGGCATGCGATTGATTGAAGTGCACGAGGTACACAGGCACCTCTTTATCAGCGAGCAACTGCTCAACAACTTCCTGAGCTGGTGCGACCTCATAGCGGAAGCTCAAGGGCACTGGGCGCTCAACGCCTGTCACGAGTTCAACATCGCGACCGGTCGCGTCTTCCAGATCAGCGGCCAGGTCGGTGACATCACCGAGCGTTGCCGACATAAGCAAGAACTGAGCGTCGTGCATAAGCAACAACGGCACCTGCCATGCCCAGCCGCGGTCGTAGTCTGCGTAGTAATGGAACTCGTCCATGACGACCTGAGTGAAGCCGCCAGCTTCAGTGTTGTCGACGTCTTTGTCACGAATCGCGAGATTCGCCAGAATCTCGGCCGTGCAGCAGATGATCGGCGCATCAGGGTTGATGGCCGCGTCACCGGTCACCATGCCCACGCGCTCAGGACCAAAGATCTCGACCAGGTCGAAGAATTTCTCGCTCACGAGCGCCTTGATCGGCGCCGTGTAGACGGTACGGCGCCCCTCAGCGAGCGCCGCGAAGTGAGCGCCGAGCGCCACCATGGACTTGCCCGTACCGGTCGGGGTTGCCAGGATCACGTTCGACCCGAGCGTCATGCCCAGCACTGCTTCTTCCTGGGCAGGGTAGAGGCTCAGGCCACGCTCTTCGAGCGCCCAGGCTTCGAAGGCAGCGAAAATCTCATCTGGCTCGGTGAACTTGGAGTTCTCGAGGACTGCTCCCAGATTCATATGGATTGTTCCTGCTTTCTACGCGTCAGCCGAGGAGGCGCTGCCTCGCTCGATCTCCGCAAATTTTGCCTGCATGGTCGGGTTTCCCCGGGTGAGTTTCTTAATCGAAACCCCCTGCGCCTTGTCGTTTGCCAGGCGCAAGTTGTTCTCGGATTTCAACAGCTGATCTTTCACCTTCTGCATCTCAGCGATCGAGGTATCGATCCGTTTGATGGCTTCCTGGAACTGCCTCGATGCAAGATCATAGTTACGCCCAAATGCGCCTTTGAAATCATCGAGTTCGCTCTCAAAAGTGGTGATGTCGATGTTCTGAGCCTTCACGAGCTCAAGCTCGGCTTTGTAGCTCATTGCGTTCATTGCCGCATTGCGCAGCAAGGTGATGATTTGTAAGAAGAACTGTGGCCGAACGACGTACATCTTCGGGTATCGATGCGAAACATCGACGATACCAGTGTTGTAAAGCTCACTGTCAGACTCGAGCATCGAGACGAGTACCGCATACTCGCAACCTTTCTCATTTCGATCTTTATCGAGTTCTTTGAGAAAGTCTTCGTTTTTATGCTTAGTCGCGGTCGTGTCTGCTTCGTTCTTCATCTCGAACATGATCGAGACAACTTCAAGCTCGCTGGGATCGAAATCACGGAAGATGTAGTCGCCCTTGCTCCCAGAACGAGCATCATTGTCTTTCTCGAAGTACGCGTTCGGGAAGGCCGTCGCACGGATCTGATTGAACGTATTCTCGCAGTGCTGTTCAAGCGTTTCACCAATCATCTTGGTGGACAGCTTCGACTTCATATCGCGGAGCCGCTCAATCGCGTCGTCACGGTCTTTGAGTTGCACTTCGAAGCGCTCGGTAATCGAACGCTCGGCCAGTTCCTTTTCAAGGTTTGCCCGTTTCAGGTCTCCCTGCAACTCATCGCGTTCCTTCGCTACTTCACCGACGGCCTCGGCAACAGCAAGCTTCTGTTCAGTGGCCGCGGCCGTTACCTGTGCCTTGAGCTCAGCAATCTCAGAGGCTTTCACTGCCTCTGCCTGTTGGAGCTGTGCGGAGAAGCGCGCCTCAACGAGCTCGGCCTGAGCCGCCTGAGTCGCCTTTACTTCAGCAAGCTCAGACGCGACCTTGTCGCGCTCCTTCTCAACTGCGGCGAGCGCGTCTGCGATGGCAATCTTCTGCGTTGATTCTCCGGCGGTAACGAGCGCCTCTAGCCGCTGAATCTCGGCGTCTTTCGTTGCGGTCGCCTGTTGTAGTTCGCCGTCAGCTTTGACCTTCGCGATTTCAAGTTCTTGACGCTTCTCTTGCTCTATCAGCTTGAGACGTTCGTGGAGCTGCTGGTCGAATTCAGTGTCACGCACCTGCTGCAAGATCTGCGCATAGCCCGCCTCATCGACGGTAAATGCTTTGCCACAGTGTGGGCATTGAATCTCATGCATGCGCGCTCCTTGCGACTCGTTCGCGGGATGTTCGTAATAACCTTCCCACAGACCACCGACATTTCGCCTTCTGGTGGGAGGCCGCAACGGTTGTGGCGGATCCACACCAACGCAGGACGCCCAAATGTCACTGGCCGGTTTTACACTTGCGATATGGCTGAACTTCTTTCGCAACAGCATGTCCGAGCGCTTCGCACCGAAGCGCAAGGGCTCAACGCGCCCGATGCCGGCCTGGGTTCTGACGTCAGTGCTGTAGCAGCCCGCATGCTCGCAGTGCAGGGACAAGATTGGCATGCATCACGATGGGCGCTTGGGCGTCGGGTAGCCGGGGCCTCGCAGCAGTCCGTCATAGATGCCCTCAACGCAGGTAAGCTCGTGCGTTCTTGGCCGATGCGCGGCACGATTCATTTGGTTGCGGCAACTGACATTGGTTGGTTGCAGTCTCTAACAAACAAGCGGGCATTGGCGAGTGCCCCGCAGCGTCGCAAGATTCTCGGGATGAGTGACGAAATTCTCGATCAGCTCGTCGGGGTATCGCTTGACGCTCTCCGCATTGCTGCCGCTGGAGGCCTCGATCGTAACGAGCTCTCTGATGCCTGGACAGCAGCAGGAATCGTCTGGCAATCAAACTGGCGGTATCACCTCATCTGGTGGCTGTGCCAAAACGGCCTTGCAACCCTTGGACCCGTGCGAGATCTTGCTGAGCCGAGACTGGTACTTGCAGCTGGCTGGTTGCCAACCGCTCGGGCGCTTGATGAAGATGAAGCGCTCCTCGAGCTCGCCGCCCGGTATCCGGTCGCTCGTGGGCCCATCCGCGCGAAGGACATCGCTTGGTGGTCGGGCTTGGGTATGCGTGAGGTAAAACGCGGGCTCACGGCAGCCGTTGAGAGTGGCCGCCTCGCCACCGCCCGTTTCGCTGATGAGCACGGCGAAGCTATCCCCGGTGCAGCGGGCGAAGCTTGGCTTGCGCCATCGCTTCTCGATGCAGAGATTACCCCGCCGTCCGAAGCTTTGCTTCTTGCACCATTCGATGAGCATTTGCTTGGCTACAGCATTCGGGAGCCGCAGCTCATTCCGGGCGGAATTGACTATGTGGTACCCGGCAAGAATGGCGTCTTTGCAGGCACTGTTATTCGTGACGGGCAAACCATTGCTACTTGGAAGCGGGACCCCAAACAGCGCGAGCGCGTCTACCTATTCCCCTTCCCAGGCAATGAAGTCAGCGCGCGAGAACTCGAGCGTGATGTCGCACGTTGGAGCGTGTTCCACGATCAAGAAGCTCGTGAAATCACGGTCGGTGCTGTTTCCGCTTAGGGAGTAGGCCCGTAGGCTAGAGCAATGGAGATCGGGCTCATTTCAATCATCGTCGTGATCGTGCTGATCACCGGTTCCATTGTTGGTGCGCGGATCGGCGTCGCGGCACCACTGATACTCATACTCCTCGGCATTGGAATTGGCTATCTCCCGTTCATGCCGAGCGTTGTGGTGTCACCTGAGATCATCCTTGTTGGCGTGCTGCCGCCGCTACTGTACGCGGCGGCAGTCAATGTGCCCCTCATCGACTTCAGACGAAATTTCAGACCAGTCATCGGCCTCTCTGTCGTGCTCGTGATCATCACGACGCTGGTTGTCGGCCTTACGCTGCACTGGGCTGTACCGCAGGTGCCACTTCCCGTTGCGTTTGCACTCGGCGCAGTGATCAGCCCGACCGATGCCGTCGCGGCAACCGCAATTGGCAAGCGTCTCGGAATGCCTGACCGAATCGTCTCGATTCTTGAAGGTGAAAGCCTCGTCAACGACGCCACCTCACTGGTGCTGCTGAAAACAGCGCTGATCGCGCTGTCGGGCAGCTTCGCATTCATGCCAGCAGTTGGCATGTTCAGCTACTCCGTTGCAACTGCCGTGCTCATTGGGTTTTGCATTGGCATCATTACAGTTTGGGTACGGTCAAAGTTCAAGAACCCCGTATACGACACGGTGGTTTCATTTGCTGTGCCCTTCCTCGCGTTCATCCCTGCCGAAGAGCTTGGCGCATCTGGTGTGCTTGCCGTCGTGGTCACTGGTCTCTACACCGGTCATCACGCAACGATGAAGTTCAGTGCCATAGCGCGCACGAACGAGCGCTTGAACTGGCGAACCATCCAATTCGTCTTAGACAATGGTGTCTTCTTGTTGATGGGCCTCGAGTTACACGGCCTCGTGGACCGCGTTGGGGACTCCGATTTCCATCTCGACACCGTGATCCTCGTGTCTTTTGTGCTCGTTGGCGTCCTCATCGGGTGCCGAGCACTCTTTGTTGTGCCGACCATCTGGATCATGCGACGCACTGCTCGCCGCATCGAGTACCGTAGCCGCGGACTGGGCCTCATCGTCAAGCGTATGCAGGTTCATTCAGCTACGACCCCCGCGCGGCTCTCCCGCACAGAGCGAATGGCCCAGCGCTCTGCCGCCGATGCAGCGCACGAACGTGATGCCCAACTCGGTTGGCGCGACGGCATGCTCCTCTCTTGGACAGGCATGCGCGGCGTAGTCACGCTCGCTGCTGCACAGTCAATTCCGACCGAGGTCCCATTCCGGGAGCAGATCGTCCTGACCGCGTTCATCGTTGCGACAGTGACCTTACTGTTCCACGGTCTCACACTGCCTGCGCTGATCCGTCGGCTTTGGCCTGAGGGGGTGGGAGGCAATGACCGTTCAGAACTCGCTGTACTCTGCCGCGACCTGATGACTTCTGGCATTAACGCAATCGACGATGAGATCGAAAAGGAAGCAGCCGCTGGTGGCCCCACTACCCCGGAGTTCATTGCAGAACGTGCGCGAGTGAGCAGCAAAAATGCTTTGGCCCCTCTCGCGATAGCGCTGAACCCGATGGATCCTAATCTCCCGTCCACACAGGAATCTCCGGCTGAGGCATATCTGCGCCTCGCAAACGTCTCGCTTGAAGCGCAGCGCGCGGCACTCCTCGAAGAGCGAGCAATTGGCCGCTATAGTTCTCGCGCCCTTCAGCAAGTGTCACGCGCGCTTGATGCGCACGAAAACCGCCTCACGCCACCCGCAGAACACTAGCTGGTGCCTGAGGAAAATAAGCGTTCAGCACTCGGCACCCAATTCCGAGATACACACACGATAGAGGGCGGGTGCAGTCTGGATAAACTACACCCGCCCTTGTGGTCTACGCGATCCGCCTAATCAATCGCGCCGATGGATACTGGGTTCGCAAAGTGACTGAATACGATGCTCGTTCGCGTCGCAGAAACTGCGGGGTGAGTCGACAGGTTCTCCATCACAAAGTCACGAACGTGATCTGAGTCACGTACTCCAAGATGCATGATGAAGTCTTCAGTGCCACCAAGGAAGAACAGCTGCATGACCTCGGGCTGAGCGCGAAGCGAATCGCTCAGCTCCATGATGAGCTGTCGGGCACCCGACCGTACCGTCACACTCACAAGCACTTGGAGATCAAGACCAACCGCACGCGGATCAACTGTTGCGGTAAAACCAGTGATCACGCGACGCGTCACCAAGTTGCGCACTCGCGCAATACAGGTGGAAGCCGCGACGCCGACGCGGTCCGCCAATTCTGCATTCGTGATGCGCCCGTTGAGCTGCAGTTCATGCACGATCTTGAGGTCTACCTCATCAAGATCAGCGGCCCGGCTTGTCTGCTTTGACCCTTCCAACACGTGTCCTCCTTTGCACTTCACATTTCCCAACTCTACAAAAGCCGCAATTTGTGCGGATTTCGCAGAGAATTCGATGCTTCACCGACGATATCGAATATACTTCACGATGAAGAGAACTTTTCCGAAATCTAGCGCGTATTCACAATACGGGTTAAAATTCCGGTGGAAGCTTCGTTTCCCTACTTAGCAACTCTGAATAATTGGAGAAAAACATGCGCGTCGGTATCCCTACCGAGATTAAGAACAACGAGAACCGCGTTGCCATCACTGAGGCAGGCGTATTCGAGCTCGCTCGCCGTGGCCACGAGGTATTCGTTCAGGCTGGTGCAGGCCTCGGTTCGGCTATCACCGACGAGGAGTACGCGGCAGCTGGCGCGAAGATCGTCGAGTCGGCAGACCAGATCTGGGCCGAGTCGGACATGATCCTCAAGGTCAAGGAGCCCATCGCTTCTGAGTACAGCAAGATGCGTAAGGGTCAGGTGCTCTTCACCTACCTGCACCTCGCAGCTGATAAGGCACTCACCGAGGCTGTCCTCGAGTCGGGCACCACCGCAATCGCTTACGAGACTGTTCAGCTCGCTAACCGTGCGCTCCCCCTCCTTTCGCCCATGTCTGAGGTCGCTGGTCGTCTCTCGGTTCAGGTTGGCGCTTACTCGCTCATGAAGGCAAACGGCGGCCGTGGCATCCTCCTCGGTGGCGTTACCGCTACCCGCCGCGGCAAGGTTGTCGTTATCGGCGGCGGCGCTGCTGGTGAGCAGGCTGCACGTATCGCTTACGGTATGGGCGCAGAGGTCACCGTTATTGACATCGCTCTCCCCCGCCTCAAGCAGCTCGAGGACGAGTTCAACGGTCGCATCCAGACCCGCACCTCGAACGCTCACAACATCACCGAGGCACTCAAGGAAGCCGATCTCGTTATCGGTTCGGTCCTCATCCCCGGTGAGAAGGCACCCAAGCTCGTCACCGACGCAATGGTTGCTCAGATGAAGAAGGGCTCGGTCCTCGTCGACATCGCTATCGACCAGGGTGGCTGCTTCGAGAACTCGGTTGCTACCACGCACGACAACCCAACCTTCGAGGTTCACAACTCGATCTACTACTGCGTTGCAAACATGCCCGGTGCGGTCCCCGAGACCTCGACCGCTGCACTCACCAACGCAACTCTCCCCTACGTTGTCGCACTTGCCGACAAGGGCTGGGCAAAGGCACTCAACGCAGACGCAGCACTCGCTAAGGGTCTGAACGCGTTCGAGGGCAACATCACCAACGTTGGCGTTGCACAGGCATTCCCTGAGCTCCCCGCGTCGGAGCTCGCAGAGGTTCTCGCAGCAAACGCGTAACTCCCAGGAGTATCCTGGACTTCATGGATTTGAAGTTCTCATTCGGAGGGGCATCACCTGATCAGCATGATCACGGTGGTGCCCCTTCGGGCATTCCCCTCCCCTTCGCCACGAAGGCATTGGCATCTACCAGTAGCGTGCTCGAACTGCGCGCACGCCTCGACGGCGACCAGGTTATCGGCGAAGCGCTATCAGGTGACGGCGTCGCCTACACGACCTCGCGCGTCGCTTTACGAGGCACGGGAACAGCGCCACTTACACAGGCGACACGGTCGGCAATTAGCCGCGCTGTTGCCGGTCTCGAAGCGCCAATGATCGAATCAATCTCGGCGCTCGTGCTCGATCTTGCAGGCGCAGAGGAAGACGTGCTTACGGAGCTTGGGCTTTCCGTAGATTCCACAGCAGAACCCGTTGCTGTTGTCGATGAAAATCTACAGACTCGAGTTGGCATTTCGGTCGGCACCGCGATTCGGTTCGGAGCTTAGGGCACGAACCGTCCATTTACGAGTGTGGGCCTTGGATGTCGTTTGACGCCCAGGGCCCACACTCGTAAAGTCTGGTTCAGGCTAGTGTGTTGCTTGGAAACGGAGAATTCGCGACAGCGCTTCTTCAACAGCAGCTTCGCCGGCAGCGTATGACAGTCGGACAGCACGGTCACCGGTCACCGTGTCGAAATCTACACCGGGAACAACTGCGACGCTCGCTTCCTCGAGTAGCGCCTGCGCGTACGCCGTCGAGCTACCAAATTGTTCGAGCCAGGGGCCAAGCTCAGAGTAGTAGTAAAACGCGCCATCTGAGGGCGCAGCTGCGCCCCAGCCGAGTTCAGGGGCTGCATCGAGGATAAGTGCTCGCGCGCGTCCGAAGCCACTCACGATCGCATCTCGTTCGGCATAAGACTCTGAGGTGAATGCCGAGAGCGCCAGCTCCTGCGCTGGTGAAGGCGGCGAGAGCGCGAAGTTTGAAGCCAGCGCTTCGACTGGTGCACGCAGGTCTTCTGGCAGGATCGCCCAGCCGAGACGCCAACCTGTCATTCCCCAGTACTTCGAGAACGAGTTAATGACCACCGCACTCGGATCGAGAGCTGCCACAGAAACGCCACGTGGATCTTGGGCGCCGGGCTCGGGGAACGTGATCCCGTGATAAATCTCATCACTGATGAGACGTGTCCCGTTGCGCTTGCACCATACCACAAGATCTGTAAGCTCGGCTCGATTCAGCATCGTTCCAGTTGGGTTCGCTGGAGAGGCGACAATCAAGCCGGCCAGCTCGCCAAACTCACTCACTGCCGCATCTAAGAGTTCTGGCGTGGGCTGGTACCGAGTCTCCGCTCCGGTAGGAATCTCAACGACTTCGACACCCAGGGTGCGCAAAATGTTCCGGTATGCCGGATAACCGGGCGACACGAGCGCGACCCGATCGCCAGGGTCGAATGCCGCCAAGAAGACGAGTTGGAATGCGCCAGACGATCCGGTAGTCACTGCCACTGCCTCTGGGGCAAGATTCACGTCGTACCAATCGGCGTAATGCTGCGCAATCGCTTCGCGCAGCGGCATCGTACCGAGCGGACCGGTATAGCCGGCTGCCTTCAGCGTGCCAGGTGCGGGGCGCGCGCTAGGCTCGCCCGCGCACAACGAGACAATGTCTTCTCCTGCGAGTCGACGACGTGCGATCTCATCGGTAATCCGCATTACTTCGAAGTGAGGTATCTCCGAGCGTCGCGAACCACCGAGCGCCTTCCCAGGTATGTCGAGCCCACGTGTGGCGTTGACTGGCGGCGTTTTGAAAGGGATTGCGTGTCTCATCGCGACTCCTTTGGATAATGTTGGGCGAAACTCTGCGTAGTTCCAGCCAGTGAGGTGGAGGCGGCAAGGTGTCGCAGGAAAATGACCAGCCACAGTGCGATTGCGCCAGCAGCGATGACTTCAAAGGCGGCCAAGTTATACGAGCCGATTGGCCAGAAGAACAGCGCTGCCACGATGATAGCGATCATCACACCGTCCGAGAACAGTAAGAACGGCTTCGCGAAGCCGTCGAGCCACCACCGAAGACCGATGAGGAGCGCGCCGAAAAGCACGGCCATGCCAGTGGCAAACGTGTTGTGCATCAACAGACTGACATTGACGGGCACCAGACCAACGCCAGCAATACAGAACCCGATTCCGACAAAGAGCCAGGTCACGTAGGTGACGTTTCGGTACCCACTCGGTGTGGCGGCAGCAGCCCACATGGACAATTCGTTGTGAATGAGTGAAGCGAGCGAAGCAAAGAGGAAGCCGCCTACGAAGAACGTCGCATTGAACACTCTGCTACTAAAGTCATCACCGGTGCCAAGCTCACTGAAGTGAAGCTGCCACCATTCGGCTTCTGAGGTTGTGAGCATTGCAACGATGATTCCTCCTCCCATGAAGATAGCGAGCAACGTCGAGAGGGATTTCATCGTGATGTTGCCGCCAGAGATCGTTCCCGTGTATGACGCCGCCCCCGCAGATAATCCAACAATCAGGGTGCTCGTAAGAATGTCGAGCTTCATTCCGATGAATCCTTGCACGACTACTGCAGTGAGGAGCATCATCACCAGTGCCGCGATGCCTGCGTGGGCGAGGCCAATAACTACAGTGTCAAAGCACCGCTGCAGCTTGCGACCTCGCGTATAGGTTTGCCGCACCGACCGAGTCGTTCTGGCGTACTCACTTGCCGATGCAAGACCTGCGCAAATACTCGCAGCGACGAGCCCGATACTGCCGGCAGACACCAGCCCCCAGGCAGAAACTGGACCCTCAAACAGGAAAACACCGGCGATGGCCCCAGCAATACATGCCCAGAATGCTGCGGTGAGCGCTCGTACCTCGCGCCGCATCTGTGCGTTTTCACGCGATGCGTCTTCGCCCGGATACAACAGCCTGAAAATGAGATCTGTCGCACGGTGGACAGCCTCCGTTGCCCTGCTCATGCGGCCAAGTCTAGGCGAGCGGAGCGCTCAATGAGACGAAGATACCCCGAGAGCGCCGCAAGCGACTCTGCTGTTGTTGGCAACCCGTCACCGAGCCTGTCTGAGACCACGAGATACGCTGCCCACTGCGCGCGGCTCATTGCCACGTTGAGCCGGTTACGCATAAGGAGAAATTCGAGGCCGCGAGGCACGTCCTCGGGACTTGACGCAGCCAACGAGACCACCGCAAATGCTGCTTCTTGGCCCTGGAATTTGTCCACGGTTCCGACACGTACCTTAGTCAGACCGGCCGCCACCAACCGATCTGAAATGCATTCAACCTGGGCGTTATAGGCTGCAACAACAATAACGTCGTCTTGTGTTACGCCTCGCCGGGGATGTTCCGCTTCGGTGATTTCTCCAGCCAAGAGTTTCTGGATGACGCGCTCAACCGCCTCCGCTTCTTCTGGCGAGTGCGTAGCGTTACCGTGATGCCGAACCGTAACACGCATGAGGCCGGCGTCACCGACGCCGTCTGCAACGCGGTCGCTTGCGCTTTCGTGGGCGACCAACCTGTTCTCATAGGACAGTTCAGAAACCACCGCGGTGAGTTCTGGCCGCATTCGTCGAGTTTCGGCTAGGAAGTACCCACGGTCGGCAGACAAGGTACCCTGATCGCCAAGGAGCCAACCGAGCGCAGACGTGTCTACGGGCTCTGGATGACTTCCCTGAGAGACCTGTGGCAGTTGTTGTGGGTCGCCAAGCATCAGAAGACGCTGAGCAGACACCGAAGCTGCAATTGTTGGCGCGAGCGAGAACTGGCCCGCCTCATCGATGACCAGCAGGTCGAGCGAACGCCGTTCGATGCGATCTTCGTTCGAGAAGTCCCATGCGGTGCCGCCAACCACGCCTCCTCGCTGCGATGCACGCAGATCGGAGAGGAATCGCCCATGCCCATTCTTCGGCAGCAATGTGAACGGTGCTGCCGCATTCGCTTCGGGTGAGGCCCCGGTTTGTGGCACCTTAGCAACGACTTCCGGGTTCACCCCCGCTTTCACGACTCCAGCCAACACGTTCTCTACGACTTTGTGTGACTGAGCAACGACTCCGATGCGCCAGCCGTCTTCTTCCACAAGTCGCTTGATGACGCGCGCTGCGAGATAGGTTTTGCCAGTGCCCGGTGGGCCCTGCACCGCGAGCGCAGCACGGTCAAGCAAGCGAATGGAAGCTGTGACCGCACCAATCATTCGGTGCCCTTCGTCACCATCAACCGCGGCGAGCGCAGCCATCGAGTTGGCTGCCACAAGTGACTGCCCTCCGAGCATCTTCGGCGCCTTGCGGCAGAGCAAGCCAAAGACGGGGTCGAGAATTTCGTTACCGAGCTTGGCAGCCTCGATGAGAGATCGACCCCACTCTTCAATGGCACCCTTCTGACGCCCCGGATGAGGAGGTGCGCCCGGAGTAAGGGCAACCGGAAGCCCACTGTATGGCTCGGTATCACGACCGAGCATCTCTTCGATGGTGACACCGTCGAGGTGACGCTCGAGCACTGTCACGTTGCGAGCGACGCGTTGGCCGGGCCTACCTCCCTTTTGCGGGAACGGCGCAGGGTACTCGTACAGCGCGAACATGGTGGCGCCTGGCTTCAGAGAGCTGCCGGGAGCGACGTGCCCTCGGAGTCGAACGTGTCGTCGATTCGAGCGCTTGCCTTCTGGCATGTGCCAATCTTCGTCAACATAGCTCAGTGATCGCTCAGCGACGACCACATCACGAGTGTCTGCCCAGTCATCGATGGAGTCGGTGAGGCGGGCGTAGTGTGACCACCAAAACGACTTTTGCTCACGCTGGTGGTAGTCGATCGCGCTCGAGGCGAGTCGTAGTGCCTGCGCACGCGCAGGGTCGCGCTCAGCCTCAGCGAGTTCGAGCAGGTCGCTGCCTACCTCGCTGAGTTCAACGACAGGAGGCGCGTCATGTTCGAACAGTTCTGGTTCAAGAAACGGCATGACGCCGTGCTCAGCTGCAAGGGAGAGTAGCCAGTCGCGCAGGCGGAGGGTCGAGACGCAGTCGTAGCGGTTGTAGTCTGCGATACCGTCGAGCCGCCGCTGCCCTTCCGCACGAACTGCCTCTTCGGCAGACTCAAGCTGTGCACTCGCCTCTGCGTACTCGGACACCGATTGCGCGCCTGAGGTGACGCCATCTTGATCTCTCAGCTCATCACCCATGTACAGCGGTTCAAGCTTCTTGATCGAGTAGGAGCGCGAACCAACACGCAGTGCGCTGCGGACGATTGGGTACAGGTCTACGAGAACCTGCTCACGAAGCAGCTGGTCCACCTCAGCTTCCCCCACGCCGTGCCGCGCGGCAATTGAGAGGAGGTGCGATTTTTCGTATGCCGCATAGTGGTAAATCTTCATTCCAGGCCACTGTGTGCGGCGTTCGCGAACCAGCTCAAGGAAATCCAAGAGTGCTTGCTTTTCAGCCGCCATAGAGTGAGCCCACAGCGGAGTGAACTGTTCGTTCACGTCGATCAGACCGAACAGATAGTCAAGACCCCAGCGGTCCCCATTGGGCTCGCGGTAGAGCGGGTCACCCTCGAAGTCAAAGAAGAGGTCACCAGGGTTTGGTGCGGGGATGCTCGCGAAAGCATTCGCATCAACCACGCGAACCGCTGGACGGCCGTTGACCGTCGGCGCGATCTGCACGGCAGCCTGGGCGACCGTGCGCTCGAGTGGCCCGCGCGTGATGCCATCAATATCAGGAATGTGACCTTCGAGCGCAGCCACATCATTGATCGTGCGGAAGCCCGCGGCGACAAGCAGGTCACGCTGTCGGCGGGTGATACCCGCGATGAGGAGCGGATCGCGTGAGGCCTGCACCTCAGGCTCGCACACCTCGCATCGACCACACGTAGATATCTCAGGGTCGCCCCATTGAATCGCTGCAGCGCTCGCCCGTTCACCGTCTGGACCCACCGCGAGCACGCGTTCGAAGAGCAGCCGATGCAAACGGTCCCGTCGCGCGCGGAACACCGGCGCAATGTCGGCGATCTTATGCCGTGATTCTGCCCCGTCACCCAGGATCAACACCGCTTCAGACGACACCGGAATGCCGATGCGTTCAAGCTGCTCAGCGTAGGCAGCAAGCTGCATGAGCGCGGTGACTTTCGCTTTTCGAGCAAGTTTGGTGTCTTGCACCTCATACTCACCGACCGGAGTCAGACGCAAGAAGTCTGCAAAGCCGAGAAAGCCGAGCTCAAGATCACCGGCTGAGTCGCTCTCTTCGCTTAACTCAGCAGTCACAACTTTCTGAGCAGGGTCGAAAAAGGTGGCTTGGAACACCACCTCAGCCTTGCCGGCAAGGGCCCGATAGGTCACCGCAGCCGCCGCGGCAAGCGCATCTTCATCGCGCGGATCACACCGTTCAATCTCGACCACGCCGCCCGCTGAACCGGCACTGCCGGCACCAAGCGCAACCCGATACTGCTCGAGCACTCGCTCTTCATGGGCGTCTCCAAGGCCAGCGGCACGCGCAAGCATTGGATCATCATCAGCGGGAACAATGACCGCACGACCGAGCTTCGCGTCGACCCGCCGCAGAAACGCGAACTCACACATGCTCGCAGCGGTGAGATCGCTGGCACTCGTCATGATGCGCGTTCCGCCGTCATTTCGCCGCTGCATGAACATGTCAGCTCCTTCGGTTGAGTCGATGCTGTCGACGTTACCGGGTACCACCGACATTGCTGGTTGAGCACGACGAGCGAACGCGATCCGCACCCCAAATTCAGCATAGGCATCGCGCCAACGAGAGCAATGACGTAGGCTTGAGGGCACGGGGCGTCCGTTGACGGCCCCTATCGTCGCTGATGTTATACGCGCAGTTGCCTCATTGGTAACGCGTGGGCGCCCGATCGGGTGCAACTTCCTCCGCGGCGAACGGATGCGCAGTTCCGCGCACTCGCCGACCCAGCAGCGATCGCTCGGCCTCCTGCAGGCCTTACTTTGTCTTAGGCTTTTACACGCTGCCCTTTTGAAAGGTTTCTGTGACCGAACAGACCCCCAACACTCCCTCATTCATCGATCTCGGTGTTCCCGCGCCTATCGCGGCCGCACTTGAGAAGAATGGCAAGACGGAGCCGTTCCCGATTCAGCGCGACACACTTCCCGACACGCTCGCAGGCCGCGACGTGCTCGGCCGCGGTCGCACCGGCTCGGGCAAGACCATTGCGTTCGGCATCCCGCTGGTCGCAAACCTCGCAGATGACGCTGCGAAGAAGCGCAAGCCGAGCCGCCCCCGCGCGATCGTGCTCGCGCCGACCCGTGAGCTCGTCACCCAGATCGCTGAGACCGTGAAGATGCTCGCCGATCCGGTTGGCGTCAAGGTCACGACCATCTTCGGTGGCATTCCCCAGCGCCGCCAGGAGGCAGCGCTCGAGGCCGGCGTCGATATCGTCGTCGCAGCCCCAGGCCGTCTTGACGACCTCATGCGCCAGAACCTCGTCGATCTTTCGGGCGTTGAGATCACTGTCCTCGATGAGGCGGATCACATGGCAGACATGGGCTTCCTGCCCGTCGTCACGCGCATCATGAACAAGACCCCCAAGCAGGGTCAGCGTCTCCTCTTCTCGGCAACGCTTGATAACGGCGTAGACAATCTCGTGAAGAAGTACCTCCACGAGCCGATCCTGCACTCGGTCGATTCTGCTGAGAGCCCTGTTCCCCTCCTCACGCACCACGTATTTGAGGTCTCAGGCAAGGGCCAGAAGGAAGCGCTTATCGAGGCACTCGCCTCGGGCACTGCGCGCCGCATCTTCTTCACTCGCATGAAGCATCAGGCAAAGAAGCTCGCGAAGCAGCTCACCTCGGCGGGCATTCCCGCAGTCGAGCTGCAGGGCAACCTGTCACAGAACGCACGTGACCGTAACCTCGCAGAGTTCGTCTCGGGCGACGCGAAGGTGCTCGTCGCAACTGACGTCGCAGCTCGTGGCGTTCACGTTGACGGTGTTGAGCTCGTCGTACACATCGACCCCCCGGTCGAGCACAAGGCGTACCTCCACCGCTCGGGTCGTACCGCACGTGCGGGCAACGAGGGTGACGTCGTCACGATTGTGCTCCCCGAGCAGCGCGGCGAGATGAAGTCGATCATGCGCGCAGCGAAGATCCGCGTCACGCCGAAGCAGGTCGACACCCTCGCGAAGAACATTGACCCCGAGATCCTCGCCCTCATCGGCGAGGTCGCTCCCCGCGTGAACCCCAAGGAGACCGAGCGTCGCCGCGCAGAGGCTCAGGCCGAACAGCAGCGCGCAGCAGGCCACGCCCCCGCGGGTGCAGGCAAGTCCCAGGGAGCCAACGCGAAGCGCAAGCGCGCTCGTAGCGGTGGCGGCGGCCAGGGTGGCCAGCGTCAGGGGGGCGGATCGGGCCAGGGCGGTCAGCGCCAGGGTCAGGGCGGCCGTTCCTCGCAGGGTCGCTCGGCGCAGGGCGGATCCGAGCAGCGCGGCCAGGGTCGTGGCCAGGGCTCTCGCCAGGGTAGCCAGGGTGGCGGCGGTCGTTCCTCGCAGGGCGGCAACGGCGGCCAGAGTGGCCAGTCGCGTCAGGGCGGCGGCCAGCGCCGCGCTCAGCGCCCCTCCGGCAACTAAGTTCAGTTAGCAAAGCGCGGGTGTGCACCGTTGAATCGGTGTGCACCCGCGCTTTTGTGTTTGAGCTGTTCTCGGCCGCCAACCCGTCGACATCGACCGTTGTTGCCGAAAACCCTAGTTACTTGCGCATGAAACGGGTCATCTCGGGAGAAAGTGCCTGTTTCGCGGGGTTAGCGGGCAAAGGCCCGGTCTCGCGGGGTTAGGGCGGGGAAAACCTACGCCCCAATCCCGTCGACATACATCCATCGCCCGTCAACACGCGAGAAGCGGCTCCGCTCGCGCTGCTCGAACCGGCCGTCGGCGTCGCGCCCGATCGCAGTGAACTCGACGATGCCCTCAGCGTCGAAGGGGCCACCGGCAACGGTGTCTTCGATGACGAGGCCGAGCCACTTCACGCCCTCGTCGAGTTCGAGCGAAGCGGGGCGAGTGTCTGGGTGCCACGAGTGCAGCAGGTACGACGCGAGCTCAAGCGCGAAGGCAGAGTAGCGTGAGCGCATCAAGCGTTCCGCCGATGGCGCCTCACTACTACCCTGGTGGATCGGCTCGCAGCATTCTGCGTAGCCGGATCCGCTTCGGCATGGGCAGCGAAGCGCGCTTTCTGGCGCTGAAGTTTCAGACATACCGAACAGCCTATGCGTGGCAGTTCGCAAACTGGGCGAGTTCAGGGCAGAATAGTAAGGTGTCGACATTCTCGTCGGCTTAAAGATTTACGAGGAGATACTGTGAAGATTTTCACCCGCATCGCCACTGCTGTCACCGCCGCAATCGCCTCGGTGTTCATCGCAGCTCCCGCATTCGCTTCGACCGAGGGCGAGAAGATCGATTTCCACGCGATGTACTCGACCGCTGGTAACGCGCACAACATGGTCGCGATCTCGATCGTGATGCTCGTACTCCTCGCTGTTGTACTGCTCGCGTCGACCGGTCTCGGTAACCTCTTCGAGAAGAAGAAGCAGAACTAAGTTTTCCGCGGTAATAGAGCGGGCGGTCGGCATAAGCTGACCGCCCGCTCTGTTGTTTCCAGGCGCCAGATTCGCACAGCGCGAACCGCCACCGATCCGCGAACCGCCACCGATCCGCGCCCCACGCAACGCGCCCCCAGCCCAACGCACAAAAAGGCCCCGGCTCACAAAGAGTCGGGGCCTTTCCGCAACAGTTACTTAGTTCGCAGTCGCGGTAAGCGGGTCGCGCACGACGCGGAACATACTCACGTTCGCATCAGCTGCACCACGCACGTAGCCGGTGGGTGACGCTGCGACTGCCTGCAGGAACCCAATGGTTTCTGGCGTAATTTCTTCGCCTGGCACGAGGTTAGGAATGCCGGGCGGGTACGCGGCGAGGGTGTCAGCCGAGACACGGCCAACTGCCTCAGCTGCTGGTACTAGCTCCGCCTCGCTGAAGAATGCGGCGCGGGGCAGCATACGCAGGGTGCCCGCATCAGGCAGCGACGGGAATTTCTCGGGAGCTACGGCTTCCGAACCTGCGGCGTCTCGCAACGCGATCGCTTCAGCCGCAACTGCTTCGAGTGCCGCCATGATCCGGTTAAGGTTTGGCGCAGCGAGCGCACCGAATACGGCGACGATCGAAGTCGCAGTCGACATCTCGAAGTACACCTGGTGCTCGTTGGTGAGCCGGTCACGTACCCAGTGTCCGCTCTGACCAAGCGCCGAAACGTCGATCGGGATTCGGAGCGGATCAATCTCCACGATGTCATCGAAACGATCAAAGTGGTCGCTGATCACCGTGTAGTGGCCGCTTGCACGAAGCCGCTCACGGAATTCACCAGCCAGGCGGATCGACTCGCCAACCGCTGCTTCACCGTTGGCAAGTGCGTGCCGGGCTGCGTCGAGTGATCCGGTCAAGATACCGCTCGAGGAGGTCGACGCGGTCATCGTGAAGGCGCGGTCTACGAACGGGAGGAGACGATCCGCGAACTCGGTATCGCCGAGGTGCAGCATCGCAGACTGGGTCAGCGAGCCAGCCAGCTTGTGCGTGCTCGAGATCACCAGGTCTGCGCCAAGACGTGCCGGTGAGTCAGGAAGCTCAGGGTGGAATCCAAAGTGTGCGCCCCAAGCACCGTCGACGATGAGGGCGGCACCGTAGGAGTGCGCGACGGCTGAGAGTCCCGCTACGTCAGCGGTCGAACCGAAGTAGCTCGGCGAGACAACGTAGACGCTCGATACCTCGCGGCCGGCAGCCTGTTCTTCACGGAGCGCCTCGTCGAGGGCTGCAGGCGTAAGGCCATGAGCAATGCCGTGTTCTTCGTCAACGTTTGGCTTAACGAACGCAGGAAGCAGACCTGCGAGGAGCACGCCGTCGGTGAAGCTCGAGTGCGAGCTGCGCTGCATGAGCACGCGCTCGCCGAGTGACCGCACAGCAAACGCCGCAGTACGGTTGCCCTGCGATGCGCCGTTGGTCAAGAACCAGGTGCGCTTTGCTCCCCACGCGTCAGCGGCAAGCTCACGCGCCTGCTCGAGGGGCGAGTTTTCACCGAGGTCGATGCCCTCGAGCATGAGCGGGACATCAAGCGCAACGATGCGCGATCCAAATACCTCTGCGAGGTGCGCGCCACCAACGTTGGGATCGCAGCCATGGCCAGGTACCATCACGTTTTCCGGGTGAGATGCTGCGTATCGCTCGATCGCGCGAACGTACGGCATTTCTTGCTGCGCTACAGCGTCCATGCGAGCACCCTCACTCGCACGAAATCCAGCAGCATTCATCGAAGTCTTCATGCTTCCAGAGTGGCCAAGTTTTTCTACCCACGGAAGCGTGATTTTCCTGGCGAGCACCATATAAGATATGGAGCACTATGATCGATCTCCGTCAGATCCAAGCCCTCATCGCCGTTGCTGAGGAAGGGTCGGTCGCGCGCGCCGCGACTCGCCTTGGTTGGAGCCAGCCGACAGTTGACTACCATCTCAAGAATCTGGATCGCCTCGCTGGCATTCCACTTACCACGCGCAGCAGTCGCGGGAGCCAGCTGACAGCACCCGGTCACCTGATGCGAGAGCGCGGTGAAGAAATTCTCAACCTCGCAGATCGCGCCCTCACCGACGTCCGCGATCTCGCGGCTGTTGGGCGCACGAAGGTTCGCTTCGGAACGTTCCCAACCGCGGCCGCGCGGCTGCTTCCGGGCATCGCCGCGTTGCTCAGCAATCGTGGAATTGAAATCGATACGACCCTCGCCGAGGTGCCGAACCTTGTCGAGCAGGTGAACCGGCGCGAGCTCGACGCTGCGCTGCTCTACCGCATCCCGGGCTTCGAGGTACCGTTCCGCGCGGACGTGCGCTCATTGCACGTACTCACGGATCCGCTACTTCTCGCGTTGCCGACGGCACATCCACTCGCTGCGGCCGAGTCAATCGATGAAGCGGATCTCCCCCAGCTCGCGAGCGAACGCTGGGTACTGGGCTCCACTCCTGGCGACGCAGTCGACGAGATCGTGCGCGAGGTCGTCGGTGCGGGACGGTCACTTGCTACTGCGGTACGCAGTGACGACTACGCGGTCGTCCTTGGCCTGATTGCTGCCGGAATGGGCGTTGCCCTTATTCCAAGCCTCATGCGGGCAAACCCACCCGAGGGCGTCGTGTTGCGCCCCATCAACTCCACACGCTTCACGCGCGAGTTGGTACTTGCCGCACCTGCCCCGAAGGGTGCTGATGCTCCGATCATGCACCTCTCCGAGGCGGTGCGGCGCGCGATCCACGACCTTGATTAGTCACATCAGAGGCGCGGATCACGCAGGGTCAGACGAGCGAACTCTACTCGCCGCTCACCGGGATATTGCCGGTCGAAGTTGCCACAGCCGCTGACGGTGTAGCCGGGCGCACGAAGCACGCGATCACCACACCGATGGTCGCGATTGCGCCACCAATCACAAACGCCGTCTGCGTGCCCTGCGCGAGAGCGGAGGTTGCGGTCGCGCCCGCCTGCTTGCTAGCTGAAACCGACACGAGCGTCATGACGGTGATGAACAGCGCAGTGCCGGCAGCACCGGCGACCTGCTGCAGCGTCGAAATCATCGCGCTGCCGTGCGATGCAAGCTGCATCGGGATCGAGCCAAGCGACACTGCAAACAGCGGCGTGAAGACCCCGGCCAACCCAATGCTGAGCACAAGATAGACCACGAGAACGGTCCAGATACTGGTCGTGTCAGTGAAGAGTCCCATGGCCCACATCGCACCAGCGGTGACGATCATGCCGGGAACAAGTGCAACACGGGGGCCACGTGTATCAACAATGCGACCAACGATCGGGCCGAGCATGCCCATCACCAGACCGCCGGGCAACATGACGAGTCCGGTCTCGAGCGGCGCAAAGCCGAGCACGTTCTGCACGTAAATCGGAAGCAGAATGAGCGAGCCGAAGAGTGCCATCGAGCTCACCACGAACAGCACGACTGACAGCGCGAACGGGCGGCTCTTGAAGGTGCGTAGGTCGAGCAACGCACGGTCCTCGCGCTGCAGCGATAGCTGGCGCCACACGAAGAGTGCGAGCGCAACGACTCCAACGCCAACGGGGATGAGCGGGTTCAGTCCTTCTGCGCCGTTGGCGGCCGCGCCGACAGCGCTCAGGCCGTAAACGAGGCCACCGAATGCGAGCGCAGACAGGATGACCGAGAGGATGTCGATCGGGGCCTTTCGCGAGATGCCAACGTTCGGCATCCGGAGGGCGCCGATGATGAGCGCAACGATCGCGATCGGCAACATAATGATGAACAGCCAGCGCCAGCTCAGCGACTGGAGCACAATGCCAGACAGGGTCGGGCCGAGTGCGGGTGCGACGGACATGACGATTGCGATCCGCCCCATGATTGCGCCGCGCTGGCGCTCGGGAACGAGGGTCACGACGGTCGTCATGAGCAGCGGCATCATGATTGCCGTGCCGCTCGCCTGCACGACGCGCGCCACGAGCAGCACACCGAAGCCGGGTGCGAGCGCACCGAGCAGCGTGCCGAGCGTGAAGAGCGACATTGCGACAGCGAAGAGCGTGCGGGTGCGCACGCGCTGAATGAGCATGCCCGTGATCGGGATCACGACGCTCATGGTCAGGAGGAATGCCGTGGTAAGCCACTGGCCAGCCGCAGCAGAGATTCCTAGGTCAGCCATGAGCACTGGCAGCGCGACACCCATGACGGTTTCATTGAGAATTACGACAAATGAAGAACCCAGGAGCAGCCACACTGCGAGGCGCTCGACCGGGCCAAACGTTGGTTCGGAGGTTTCAGACATAAGTCTTTAACCTTACGATAAATTCGGGTGTCGAGTCGAATTCTTGTTCGAACAGCCCGCAGCCTTCAGGCGTGTCGCACTCTTTTGGGCGCGACACGGTTCTCGCGCGCAAGCCGAGTTCGTGTCACACCTGTGAGTTACGGCTTTTTCGGCTCGCCCTTGTGCGCCTCAGGTTTCGTGCCAGTGTCAGCCGCCTCGGCCTTCTTTGCCTTTTCCGCGGCACGTTCCTCGGCGATCTGTTCCGCACGCGCATCGCACGCGGCGACGGCATCGTCAGGCAAGCCCAGCGCCTCACGCACGGTAGCTGCTGCGGCGCCGGCACGTTCCGCACCAGGCCATTCGTAGACGATGACTTGCTCTGCCTCAAGCTTTGCCGCTCCTGGCGCCGATTTCGCATCAGCTACTAACGAAGACGAGACCTTCGCCACGAGCGGTCCCGCCGCACCTGGCCACACAGTGTCGGCTGATGTAAGCTGCGTCGCGGCCGTGCTACTCGCCTCGCCAACCTTCGTGATTGCGTCGGCGTACAGGCGCGTATCAATGCCGTCCTCACCGCGTGCGACCGCGATCCGCAGACGATCAATTTCAGCGTCGGCAGCGTCCCACGCAGAATTCACCGGACACACAGCATCGAGATATTCAGCCGCGGCCTCCGAAACAGATAGCTTGACCTGAGGCTCTGGTTCAGACTTCGTGCATCCCGCCAACCCGAGACTCAACGCAACGGCCGAACCAATAACGAGAGCCTGAGTGAAACGCTTCATACAGCTAGGTTAGCGCGGGCTATGCTTGGCGCATGGCCAGATACCTCACAGAAGAAGCTGCGGCAGCCGACGGATTCACGATAGTCCATGAGCCCGCAAAGTCCGAGTTTGCCCTGTACGCCAATGACGGCACGAAGACCCGCAAACTCGGGGAAGCGCACTACTCCCTCGCGGGCGAGGCCGGAACACCGGAGGCCACGATCGACTTCGATCACACATTCGTTGATCCCCAGTTGCGCGGCACCGGCCTGTCTGGCTTGCTCGCACACGCAGCAGTCTCCTCCGAGATCGCCGCGGATCGCCGCACCCTGGCATCGTGCTGGTTCATCGACGGGTACCTCAAGAAGCACCCCGAGTACCGACGAGCCTAGGCGTCGTCTTTTGCGCTGCGGCGGAACGCGCGTCGCACCTTCTCAGGCTTTGGCGCGTGGTCGTGGAGCAACTCGGTCAGGTCTTTGTCGATGAGCTGCTGGATGCGCTCGTCGCGGTGCTCCTGGTAATCGGCGCTGCCGCCGCCCGCGTAGTACGGGTGCGATGCACGCTCCTTGAGCGAGTCACCTACCTCGTCCCAAGCGAGGGATCGCGCACGCTCTGAGGTGTCATTGAGATAGTTCTCGTCGGCGGCGCGCTTACGTAGTTCTTCTGCGACGCGCTCGTAGACTTCCTGGCGGTGACGGAGGGTACGGTTGTCTTCGTTTCCGTACTCCGACTCGATCCACGCACTGCGGCCGGTGTCACGGATCTCATCGCGCATCCGAGCGATGTGTCGTGCGTCCTTCTCGCGCTCTTCAGCGAGCTCGATTGCGGCATCGTGCACCAGCGTACGGATCCGCTCTTTGTCGTAATCTTCATGACGCTTCAACGCGTTCATGATGATGCTGTTCTTCACTTCCATGCGAACGGCGACATCAGCGACGAGCAGGCCCTGCTCAACAATCTCTTCTACGGGCGCAAGGACACGGCGCGGCAAACGACGCGGTGGTTTTTTTGCGGAACCACCACGCTTGCCATTCTGGCGCTTCGAAAAGATACCGAACACGCTGCCCCTCTCCTGAGACTGCCGGCGCTACTACGACGCCGTACTGCTTAGATTATTCCCTATTCACCGGTTCTGGTTACAAGACCGACGCCCAAACGGCACTTGCTGCCGCCGTTCCAAGACTCACGGGCACGCCGCCAACGATCACGGTGACGGTTTCCGAGAAGGGTTCGCCAGGCAGCATCTCAAGTTCTGCGTCAACGACGATGCCGCGTGACTGGAAAAACTGGAGCATGGCGTTATCAGCATCTGAGATGCGTTCGACGCGCACCCGGCACGGCGCAGGCGCGTCACCGAGCTGCACCGCGTCCGGACGATGTACCGAGCCGTCAGCACCAGGAATCGGATCGCCGTGTGGATCACGAGTGGGCCAGCCAAGCACTCGATCGACGCGGTCGATCAGCTCGTCTGAAACCGCGTGTTCAAGCCTGTCAGCTTCGTCATGGACTTCGTCCCACGTGTATTCGAGCATGCGAACAAGGAACGTTTCGAGCAAGCGATGACGGCGGATCATCGACACCGCATGCTGCCGCCCCAGGTCAGTGAGAGAGACCGAGCCATATCGCTTATGGTCGATGAGTTCGAGGTCAGAGAGCTTTTTCAGAGCGTCTGACACGGTCGACAACCGCACACCAGCAGCTTCTGAGATCGCCGAGTTCGTGACGGGATCGTCAGACCACTCCTCAAGGCTCCAAATAACCTTGAGGTAGTTCTGCATACTGGGTGAGAGATCATCGACGCGCACCCCTCTAGGCTACTCGCTGCAGCCCCTTTTTCGGTTGCGGCGTTCCGAGCATCAGTTTCGCGCAGTGCGGGGGAAGAGTTCGGTGAGCAACATCCGCAGTGCTGCGAGCCCGGCAACAAAGGTGCTGTCATCTGAGCCACCCATCCCGATCACGAGACCAGATCGTCCCGCGCCTGCGCGCTGCCAATACGCACCGAGCGGAGCGACTCCGAGTCCTTGATCTGCAGCACCATCGAGCGCCAAGCGCTCAAGTTCAGCAAGCGAATGTCCCGTCGCAGCGGCCGAGTGCGGAAGAAATTCAATGACTGCGTGGAGCCCGCCGTCCATCGGGCGCACGCGCACCCCTGGGATGCCGGCGAGTAGATCGGAGACGCGGTCTCTGCGATCCGCATACCGTCGCAGGAGGCGCGCGGTATGACGACGAAGCTCGCCGCTCGCAAGGTAGCGAGCGAGCGCTCGCTGCACGACAGCGGAAACTGGGCCACCGAGATCATTGCGCACCGCGGCGATCTGACTCCGCAGGTGCGAAGGGGCGACCAGGTAGCCTGCCGAAATCGCTGGCGCGACCGTACGCGAGAACGTGCCAAGAAGCACGACCGAGCCGTTCACCGGATCATCGAGCGCAGCGAGCGCCGGCAACGGGCTACCGGTGAAGCGCAACTCTGAGTCAAAGTCGTCCTCCACAATGACGACGCCCGTGCGCTTTGCCCATGCAAGGAGGTCACGGCGACGCGGAAGCGACAGCGAACCGCCGAGCGGGTATTGATGGCTCGGCGTCACAATCAGCACATCGAGAATGCCCTCGGGCAGCCGAGCGGTGTCGAGGCCCTCAGCATCGGTTGGCAGCCCCACCACACGCGCACCATAGCGCGAAGCCACTCCGCGCAGCGTTGGGAGGCCGGGATCTTCAACGCCCACCACGAGGTCACGACCGCGCGTTGAACCGAGCGCCGTCAGCAGCAACCCGAGGCCATCACGCGTACCCGCCGTAATGATCACTTCTTCCGGTGAACGCACGGTGGCACGCATGCGTCGCAGGTGATCGGACACCTCTGCCCGCAGCCCCTCATCGCCGAGCGCTGGCGCGATCATAAGCGCCTCGGCGGCAGCATCACGCCAGGCCGCACGCCAGGCCGGGCTCTCGATCGCGCTCGCAATCGGGTTGCCAGGCGCGAGTGGGAGCGGCGCAGCCAGGAGCATGCCTGGCGCGCTGACTGCCGCTGCTCCCCCATGATCACCCGGCGTGGATCGCTCTCGCACAACGCGTTCGACCGAACCTGGCCCGCCCGCGAGATCGGGGTTCACCACGGTGCCTCTCCCACGGTGTGCAGCGAGGTAGCCCTCGCCGATGAGCTGCTCGTATGCGGCAACGACGACGCCACGGGCAATACCGAGTCGGGTCGCGAGCGCACGCGTCGCAGGCAGGCTTTCGCCAGGCAGCACGAGCGCGCGGTCAATCGCATCACGCAAAGCTGCGGCGAGCTGCACGGGAAGCGGAGCCTCTGCCTCTCGGTCTAATGAAATGGGCAGGCCAGCCGAATTTAGCGTGTGCTGCATGGAATGAGTTCGAGTTCTGCCTCGGTGGCGGAAGCTGGTGAAAGGTGTGAACGCACCTCGTCTGCGTCAAGTTCGTCAAGAGAGCTCGGTTGCCATGCCGGATTGCGGTCCTTGTGAATAACCTGCGCCCGCACGCCCTCAATGAAGTCATACCGACTCCCGATACGCGTCAGCACGCGGAAATCGTCGCGCAGCACCGCAGCCAGGTCCAGCGATTCAGCTCGTGTTCGGGCGAGTTGGGCAAGCGTGATCGCAAGGGATGTCGGGCACATCCCACGCATGACATCGGCTGTCTCGCGGGCAACCTCGCATGGGTTTGCGTCAAGCGCTGCGAGGAGCGCCTGCGCGGCGAGCACAGGATCGCTGAGCGGATCGTGCGCGACGAGCACGTCTTCAACCAGCGGACACCACCACTCAGCGATCGCGGCAAGCGGGCGCGCCCCAGGGTCAATGCTGAGCGCTGCGATCGCGGCGGCTGGGTCGGTCCCACTCGCAAGATCGCTTGCAAGTGCTTCGAGCTGCTCGCTCGGCACGCATGCATCAGCGAAGCCAAGCGCAATCGCATCGGCCGCACCAAACTCACCCGCGGTCACCGCCAGGTACTCACCGAGACGATCTGGTGCATTCGCCAACAACAGGTGCCCGCCGACGTCTGGCACGATACCAATGCGCACTTCGGGCATTGCGAGTCGCGAGCGCTCGGTCACGACGCGGTGCGCAGCGTGACCAGAAATGCCGATGCCGCCACCCATCACGATGCCATCCATGAACGCAACCACGGGAACCGCGGAGGTGTGAATGAGATAGTCAACGCCATACTCGAGTGAGAAAAACGCTGCCTGGTCGGTCGCGCGGATCTCCTTGATATCTCCGCCGCCGCAGAGCCCACGCTCGCCAGCACCATCGAGCACGATTGCGGAGGAACCGTCTGCGTTCGCCGTTGTCACCGCGGCACGCAGCAGTTCGAGCGTCTCACAGTTGAGCGCGTTAATCGCCCGCGGTCGGTTCAGCGTGATGCGAGTGATCGCCCCATCGCGTCGGACAATCACCGGAGTTTCAATCGCGGGTTCCATATCTTGCACGCTAGCAGCTACCACCGATATTCTCTCGCGATCGTCGCCAGACGAGGCGGGGTGTCTCATGGCTGCGGCGAGCGCGCGTCATACCGTTGGAAGCCTGGACTCATCCGGCTGAGGATTGCCATGAGGGTAATGATGACAAGTCCGCCGAAGAGTGGTGGCGCCCAGATTGCGGCAGCCGTCGCGATCGCGCCGGCGAAGAGGTCACCAACGCGGGGCCCACCAGCGACCACGACGAAGAAGATGCCCTGCATACGGCCACGTACCTCGTCTGGTGCTGCAGTTTGCAGGATGGTCGTGCGGAAAATGGAGCTGACGTTGTCTGCAGCGCCGGAACCGGCAAGAGCAAGGCCCGCGAGCACAATCGCAACCATGCGCGGCTCAGTGAGCTCGTGGACCGGCGCCGTGAGACCGAGGCCGAGTGTCAGGGTTGAGACGAGCAGTACGAGGCCGAAGAGCGCGACGCACATGCCGTGTACTGCGATCGCGACCGTGACCGCACGGCCCTGGCGCCGTACGCCACCCAGCCGGCCAGACAGGAGCGAACTCACGAGCGCACCGACCGCGAAGCTTGCCGTAAGAGCACCGACCGTAATGGGGCCGCCACCGAGGATGAGCGCGCCAGCCGCGGGGAAGACAACGCGGGGGCTGCCGAAGGTCATCGCAATGATGTCGAAGATAAACGTGGCGCGGACGTTGGGCGCGCGCTTCAGGAACCGTAGGCTCTCGCGCATCGATTGGAATACCGGCGCGGATCGGTCGCCTTCCGGAGCAATATTTGGCAAGCCAACGATCCCGAGGAAGGCCGCGGTGAAGAGGACAACGTCAAGGAGATAGGTCCACGGCACTCCGACCGTGGCAACGAGCACACCTGCTACTGCTGGGCCGACGGTGACGGACAGTCCCATCGTGATCCCGTTGAGTGCTGCGGCGGCTGGCAGTGTTTGTGGGCGAAGCAGGCGCGGGAGGATGGCACCGCGAGTCGCACCAAGAATCGTGGCGGAGGCCGCATTCACCGCAGCGAGCGCATAGTACGGCCAGGTCACCTCGACGCCGAGGAACGCGATGACCGTCATGGTGCCGATACTCGTCCAGGCAAGGATCGCGGTCACGAGCGCGACGAGTCGCCGGTCGTAGCGGTCAGCGAGCGCGCCGCCAACGAGGCCGGCGACGATCATGGGCCCAAGTGACCACAGCGCAACCAGTGAGACCGCAAGCGTTGAACCAGTGAGCTGGTAGATGTGTAGGCCAACGGCAACGATCGTAACCTGCGAACCAATGTGTGCGACCGAGCTTCCGATCCACAGTCGAGCGAACGCCGGACTCTCGCGCAGGGGGCTCACATCAACAAACATTGATGTACGTTTTACGCGCTGTTCCTCGTCGACCACAGCCCCAGGCTATACCCGACCTGTGTCTCCATTGCGAGGACGCATCGAAGCCGTAGGCTGGGGGGTGATGTTTGACGAACGCTATGACCTCGACCCAGTCGCAGCTATGAAGGCCCGCCGTGGCCCCGTACAGCGCCAGGTGGTGCCCCTCGCGAAGGGTCTCATTGTGGAACACAGTGAGACCGAGTGGTGCGGCGCCGTCGTAGGCGCACGCGATGGTTATGTGCAGCTTGAGGACTTCCGTGGGAAGGTGCGTACCTTCTCGATGCAGGACGGCTTCATGATTGAGGGCAAGCCCGTCACGCTGGTGATGCCGCAAAAGCAGGCATCCCGCGCGCGCACTGCCTCAGGCTCATTCGCAGCGCCTCAGGCACGAGCTCGCGTCGCAATGCCGAGCCGCATCTTCGTCGAGGGCAAGCACGACGCCGAGCTTGTCGAGCAGGTCTGGGGCGACGACCTCCGCGTTGAGGGTGTGGTTGTCGAGCTGCTCGACGGTGCAGACAATCTCGAAGAGGTGCTGCGTGACTTCGCGCCTGGAAAGGGTCGCCGCGCTGGCGTCCTCCTGGACCACCTCGTCACTGGCAGCAAAGAGACGCGGATCGCGGAAGCCATCGCCCGCGGCCCGCACGGCGCGCACGTTCTCATCGTTGGCCATCCGTACATCGACATTTGGGCCGCGGTCAAGCCTGCTCGTGTCGGCTTACAGGCATGGCCGCATATTCCGCGCGGTACCGACTGGAAGACCGGCATCTGCCGCGCCCTCGGCTGGCCTTCGGACGACATCGCGGATACCGCGGAGGCGTGGCAGCGTATCCGCGGCCGTGTCCGAGACTGGCGCGATCTCGAACCCGAACTCGTCGGTCGCGTCGAACACCTCATCGATTTCGTTACGGTGGACGGAGCAAATTCGTAGGAGCCGGGCGTACGATTGTGTTCACACAGTCAGCTGCAACAACGAGGTACGACGATGTCAGCGAGTTTCCTCCTTATCCCAGAGTGGCAAGGTTCTGGAGCGTCGCGCGCGCTCCGCATCGTTGATGGGGCGCGTTCGCTCCGTGAAGATCTGCCTTCGAGCGCGATCACCGAGGTGTCTGTTCAAGACAAGGCCGGTGATGCGCTCGGAACGAGCATCTCACGCCTCAGCAGCATTATCGCGACTCGTGATGCAACGCGCGATGCGATGCGACATGCGTCTGCACCTGTTATCGCGCTCGGTGGAGACTGCGCTTCTGCGCTTGGCGTGCTCGAGCACACCGCCGCGACTCACGAGCGCCTCGCAGTCATCTGGTTTGACGCGCACCCAGACATGCAGCACCCAGACACCACACAGACCGGCTCAGCCGCTGGTATGACCCTGCGACACGCACTCGGTGACGGCGCACCCGACCTTGCGTTCACGTCGCCAGTTGCTGGCGAGCGCACACTTCTCGTTGGCACTCGAGACACGGACGAAGCCGAGTTTGCGGCGATTGAAGCTGCCGGTCTCAGCCAAATCACCGCGGCCGACCTCATGCTCGATCCTGATCTGCCGCTGGCGGTTCAGGTGACCGACTGGCTGCGCGATGTGCAGCCGAGCCAACTGTACGTGCACGTCGATCTCGACGTCCTCGATCCCGCCGAATTCGACTCCGTCACCTCAGGGGTGCCATTCGGGCTGAGCGTTGCCGACGTCGTTTCTACGATCCGCGCCGCACGTGAGGTTGCCCCGCTCGTGAGCGCCGCGATCTGCGGGTTTGCTCCTGCGAGCGCAGAACAGGCTGCCGATGATCAGGGAACGGTGCTTCGCATCCTCGGTGCGCTCACCGCAGGTGGCGGCGCATGAGTAAGCCGCTCCCGCTCGCTAAGTTCGGTTATGCCTATGCCACCGCTGTCGGCTTTACATGGGGGTTCCTCATGTCTACCGGCAAAGTACGCAAGATCGACGGCCTGTGGGTATTCCAGGGGCTGCCACAGTGGGCGTACAAACGCGGCGGAGTATGCGTCGGCGGCTGCTATCTCACGGGTCGCAACGTCTCCCCCGCGGTGCTGCGCCATGAGCGCGTCCACCAGGAACAGTGGCGCCACTATGGACTCGCCATGCCAGTCTTGTATGCGCTTGCGGGGAGCGATCCGCTCAAGAACCGCTTCGAGATTGAGGCTGGTCTGGAAGACGGCGGTTACATCCGGTAGTTCGAGCTGACGCTCCGGTACGCTCATGGAATGTCCAATGATGCTTCAGAGTTTCGGTTCCTCGCAGGCGACGCAGCTCGGGTCGAGCGCACCACTGCTCTTCCCGCGGTTGTTCGCACGGAATTCCAGCTTGCCGATGGGCGCGGATCGCTCAGCGCCCTCCGCTTCTCCCCTGAGCAGCCCGCACAGCTCGTCGTACTCCACGGCGCAGGACTCAATGCGCACAGCTTTGACCCCATGCTGCTCGCGCTTGACCGGCCAGCAATCTCGGTAGATTTGCCTGGCCACGGCCGGAGCAGCTGGCGAGCAGACGCCGACTATCGCCCCGAGATCATCGCGCCGGCAATCGTCGAGTTCCTCGTGGCACTCGCAGATGATCAGCCTGACACCCCGTTCAAGCTCCTCGGCCACTCACTCGGCGGGCTCGCTGCCACCTATGCAGCGGCTGAGTTCGAGAAGCTACGCCCCGGCATGCTGCGCGAACTCATGATCGTCGACATTACGCCAAGTGTCTCTCCGAGCACCGATGGCGCGGGTGTCGCGGAATTCATTACGGGCCAGCGTTCGTTCACGAACGTTGACGAAGCTGTAGACCGCGCGATCGCATTCGGCATTGGGTCCGACCGCACCACGCTTACCCGCGGCGTCACACTGAACACGCGTCTCCGCGAGGACGGTCGTCTCGAATGGACGCACCACTTTGCGCATCTCGCAGGTCTGCCCTCTGCTCCCGCGGCAGACCCCGGGAACGCAGATACGGCCGATGCAGCGCCGGCAGCTGCCGCGCAGGCCGATCCGCGCCCCTACGCAGGCGCATGGGACGCACTCGAAGCATTGACGTGTCGCGTAGTCCTATTTCCCGCAACTGCGGGCATGGTCTCGCAGGAGCTTGCACGAGAGTGGACGGAGCGCTTGCCACTCGCGTCAATTGCCACCATCGAGGGCCCTCACAACCTTCACGAAGCGGTTCCGCGTGACCTTGCGAACCACATCCAAGAGCTCGATCCGAGATAACAACACTGCAACACTGCGACTTCACACTGGCAGCGAGACAGTCTGACGCGTAATGTCTGCTGTTATCCACTCGCGCAGTGAAGCGCCGTGCACAGTCATATCCCTGTCTGCGGCCGCTCGGTCGTAAGCAATCATGTTCCAAGGAGACCAGACGTGAGTGAAACCACTCCCGCAGCGCCTAGCTACGCCAAGCGTGGCAAGTCGCGCACGCCGATCATCATCATCGCAATCGTAGTTATTGCCCTCATCATCGGCGCAGCAGTGTTCTTCTTCAGCAAGCCAGACGGCACAAAGAACGCAGCAGACAACGAAATCACCATCGGGCTCGTACTCGAGCCCTCGAGTCTTGACGTTCGAGAGAACACTGGTGTTGCCACCGGCCAGATCCTCATCGACAACGTCTATCAGGGCCTCGTCGGCATCAAGCCTGGCTCCGTCGCAGAAATCGTTCCGGTTCTCGCAACTGAGATGCCCCAGGTCAGCGACGATGGCCGCGAGTACACCTTCTCATTGCAGCAGGGCGTCAAGTTCCACTCTGGCAACGTCATGACTGCCGACGACGTGGTTGACTCGCTGACCGCTTCACTCTTGGACACGACCGTTGGTTTCACCCCGACGATCACCAAGATTGATGAGCAGACAGTGAAGATTACCCTTGCCGAGCCGAACAGCATGCTCCTGTGGGTTCTCGCGAACCAGTCCGGCCTCATCCTCGAGACCGCAGCGACCAACAACCTGCAGAGCTCTGCAAACGGCACCGGCCCTTACACGTTCGAGCAGTGGAAGAAGGGCGACAGCCTGACCCTCGCTCGCAACGCAGACTACTGGGGCGAGGCAGCAACGCTTGACCGCGCCGTGTTCCGCTTCTTCCCTGAGGGCCGTGCTGCGGTCAACGCACTGAAGGAAGGCGACCTCGACGTCCACACTGCGTTGCTCCCGCCGCTGCGCGCTGAGTTCGAAAATAACTCGAACTTCACCCTCGTCCGTGCTGACAGCTCCGATGTCTTCACACTCGCCTACAATTCGCAGCAGGCTCCCCTGAACGATCCGAAGGTTCGTCAGGCCCTCAGCATGGCGATCGACAGCGACGCGCTCCTCGGCACCCAGAACGGTGACGCGAAGGTCATCGGCAGTCCGATCACCGAACTCGAGCCCGGCTACACAGATCTGACTGACGTCAACGCCTTTGATCCAGAAGGTGCACGTGCCCTGCTGCTCGAGGCAGGCCACCCGAACCTCAGCCTCACCATCACCGCACCGAATCACTACGACACGACCTCGCTCGATCTCGTCACAAGCCAGCTCGCGGCAGTAGGCGTTTCGGTCAAGGTCAAGTCGGTCGAGTTTGCGACCTGGCTGTCCGAGGTCTACCAGAACCGTGACTACCAGCTCAGCTACGTTGACCACGCCGAAGCTCGTGACTTCGCAAACTACGCGAATCCCGACTACTACTTCGGGTACAACAACGCTGACGTGCAGAAGCTCTACGCAGAGGCACTCGCCTCGACGGACGCAGACAAGTCAGACGAGTTGCTGCAGGAAGCAGCAACGATGGTCGCGCAGGATGCTCCCGCAAAGTGGCTCTTTAACTACACGCCGACCAACGTCGTGAGCACCGAGGTCACTGGCTTCCCCGAGGTGAACACCAACAGCCGTGTGAACCTTGCTGAGGTCACCGTCAACTAGCCACGGGCATCGCCCGGTACTCTCGTAGAGTGACTCGTTTCATCCTCACCAGAGCAGGACTCCTCGTCCTCGCTTGGCTACTCGCCAGCGTCGTAATTTTTGCGACACTGCGCGTGCTGCCAGGCGACGTTGCCCAGGTGATCGGTGGCACGAACGCTTCACCTGAGCGCATCGCAGAGCTGCGTGAGCAACTCGGTTTGAACCAACCGCTCATGACGCAGTACGCCTCCTGGATGGGAGGCGTACTGCGCGGTGATCTCGGCACCTCCGCACTGACGGGCCAGCCCGTCGCTGCGAGCTTGGTGGAGAAGGCCGAAGTAACGCTTCCCCTCACCGCCCTTTCACTTATCGTCATGCTCATCGTGGCGTTGCCGCTTGGCGTGTTTGCCGCGTATCGCGCGAACACTGCAGCAGGCAAGATCGTGACCGTCTCGAGCACGTTTGCCTCAGCGATACCCGTTGTCTGGGCTGGTCTGCTCGGAATTCTCGTGCTGTCGCAGTGGCTCGGCTGGCTCCCCTCCCAGGGTTTCCCGCGTGAGGGCTGGAGCGATCCACTCGCCGCGCTGCGAGCACTTATCCTTCCCGCACTGACAATTGGTCTCATGGAGGGCGCGATCCTCTTCCGCTTCGTGCGCAGCGCGACACTTCGCGCGCTCGAGGCAGAGCACGTACGCGCGGCTATGGCCCGGGGTCGCACGCGCCTCCGCGCCCTCCTCGAGTACGGCCTGCCAGGTGTCGGGCTCTCCGTCGTCTCGATGCTCGGGCTGCAGGTTGCGGCGCTCATCGTTGGTGCGGTCGTCATCGAGAAGCTCTTCTCTCTTCCCGGCCTCGGCAGCATGCTCCTCACTGATGTCGGCGACCGAGACTTCCCGCAGGTGCAGGGCATTCTGCTCGTGCTCACGGGCCTCATCCTCGTGATCGGCGCGATCGTCGACGTCGTGCATCGCATGCTCGACCCGCGACTGAAGGGGGCAGGCGAATGATCCGCACTCTGAAGTCAATACTGCGCAACCCGGCCGGGTGCGCGGGAGTGATTGTGCTCTCGCTCGTGGTGCTCGTGGCGATCATCTCGCTGTTTTGGCTCCCGGCAGGTCCAAATTTCGCGAGCGCCTCGCAGATCTGGCAGCAGCCCTCTGCCGCGCACCCGCTCGGCACTGATGGCAGCGGCCGTGACATCTTCGCGCGCCTGATGGCCGGCAGCAAGGTCTCACTCGGTGTCGCGCTCGGCACAGGTGTCGTCGCGAGTGCTATCGGCTTCTTGCTCGCCGTCCCTGGCGGGCTCGGCAAGCGCCCCGTTCGCGAGGTCGTCGCAGTTCTCATCGATGTTGCGGTCGCGTTCCCCACGATCCTGCTGACGGCGATGCTCAGCGCGGTCTTCGGCAGCGGCATCCCCATCGTGATCGCCGCGCTCGGTATCGCGTTTGGCGTCTCCATCGGTCGCGTGCTCCGCGCCGATCTGCACCAAATCGCCCGCGAGGACTATGTGCTCGCCGCGCGCGCAGCGGGTCTCCCCCGCCGCAAAATCCTCACGCGCCACCTCTTGCCTGGCGTGCGACCGGTATTCCTCGTGCAGCTCTCCCTCTCCATGGGCCTCGCGGTCCTCGCGGAATCGAGCCTGTCCTTCCTCGGGTTCGGTGCACCAAACCATGTCCCATCGTGGGGCCGCATGCTCGCTGACATGGAGCGCTACATTTCAGTGCATCCGCTGTCGGTCTTGTGGCCAGGCCTCGCAATTACGATCACGGTGCTCGCATTCTTTCTGCTCGGTGACGCGCTGCGTGACGCGCTCGAAAAGGGCGGCCGTGACGCAGACCAGCAGGAGGCACGACAATGACTCAGTCACTCACCTTGCGTGTGCAAAACCTCTCAATCTCGATCGCCGGCACAGACGTTGTGCACGACGTTTCCTTCGAGGTCGCAGCTGGTGAGCGCGTCGGTATTATCGGCGGATCAGGCTCGGGCAAGACCCTCACCGCGCTCGCCATCGCCGGGCTGCTTCCCGATGAGGCGACGGCCACCGGTTCGGTGCAGATCGGGCAGCCCGATGGCACAACGACCGAGCTGCTCTCGCTGTCAGAGCGAGAGCTCGCGAAATTGCGCGGCGACCAGATCGGCATGGTGTTCCAGGAACCCAAGACGGCGCTCAGCCCGTTTCAGACCCTTGGTACGCAAATGACCGATGCACTCGCCCTGCACTACCGTTTGAGTCGAAGTGAACGTCAGGCCGCTGCAGTCCGCCTCGCGACCCAGGTGAGTCTCAAGGATCCCGCTCGGATGGTCAACGCCTACCCGCATGAAGTTTCTGGTGGCCAGCGCCAACGCGCGGCCATCGCCGCTGCGATCTCAGCCTCACCAGGTCTGTTACTCGCTGATGAGCCCACCACCGCACTCGATGTCTCGGTGCAGCGCGGCGTGCTCGACCTCTTCAACACCATCGTTGATCGCGGCGACTGCTCGCTCCTGTGCATCTCGCACGATATCGCGGCGATCCAGCTCGTGTCTGACCGCATCCTCGTGTTCGACGCTGGCCGGGTGGTTGAGTCTGGATCCACTCTCGAAATCTTGGAACGGCCGGCGCACGCGATCACTCGCGCGCTCATCGCTGCGGCAGGAGGTGCTCCCGCATGACCGAGAACGGTGTTCAGCCGCTCGTCGCTGCACGCGACGTCACCAAGGTGTACCGTACGCCTGCGCACACCCTGTTCGGCAAGCGCAATCGGGTGCACGCGCTCGCTGGCGTCACGCTTGAGGTGCCTCGCGGCCAGAGCGTCGCGATCGTTGGCGAATCAGGTTCGGGCAAGACGACGCTGTCGCGTCAGTTGCTTGGCTTGAGCAAGCCCACGAGTGGCGAGGTTGCCTTCGACGGGCGGAAGGTCGATCCGCGCACCGACGACCTCGTGTGGTTGCGGCGCCGAACCGGGCTCGTGTTCCAGGACCCCTACTCGTCGTTCAATCCGCGACGCACGATTGGTGACTCAGTAGCCGAGCCGCTGGAGTCGGCAGCGGAGCCGTGCAGTCGCGAAGAACAGCTGGAGATGGCGCGCGCGATGCTCGTACGCGTTGGCCTCCCGGCAGACGCCGTTGATCGCTTGCCGCGCGCATTTTCCGGCGGCCAGCGGCAGCGGATCGCGATAGCTCGCGCCCTCATCCACCACCCAGAGCTCCTCGTCGGTGACGAGCCAGTGAGCGCGCTCGACGTGCTCGTGCGGGCACACGTGCTTGAGCTGCTCGCGCAGCTGCGGGCGGAGCTCGGCCTCACGATGATCACGATCACGCACGACCTCAGCATCGTGCCGCAGCTCGCGGAACGCACGGTCGTCATGAGCAACGGTCTCATTGTGGAGGACGGCCCGACCGCGCAGATCCTCACACAGCCCGAGCACCCCTACACCCAAGAGCTGCTCGCGGCACGACTCGAGCTGCCGCCAACTACCTGGCGCGGCTAGGCGAGCGGAGGCGCTAAGCCTGGAGCCCTCGCAGGATTGCGTCACGCAGGTCAGCGGGCGCACAATCTGCACGCTCGTCTTCGCAGACGCGCTTAATGACCTCGGTGAGGCTCTCGCACACTGACTGCTCGCTCCGACAGTTCGCGCAGTTCGTGAGATGCTCACGGATAGGTGCCGAGTCTTCGGTGCACAGCTCGCCGCGTAGCCAGTCATAGAGCTTGGCGCGAGCCGTCTCACAGCCGCAGTCGTTGACGGTGTCGTTCTGCATCGTCATACTCCCTTCGCTGATGTGTTTGTGTTCTTACTGAGTCCAACGCCCTGCTCGCTCGCGTATTCCCCAAGCAGCTGACGAAGCTTGGCGCGCCCGCGATGGAGGCGGCTCATGACCGTGCCAATCGGAACGCCAACGATCTCCGCAATCTCCTGATAGCTAAAGCCCTCAACATCGGCGAGGTAGACCGCGATGCGGAAGTCTTCCTTCAACGAAGCAAGCGCGTCAGTCACCACGCTCGCTGGTGTCCGATCAATCGCTTCTGCTTCTGCCGACTGAGTCGATGTGGGTGCTGCGGTAGTCGATTCGGCTCCACCAAGCTGCCACTCTTCGAGCTCTTCAACGACTCCCAGGTGCGGCTCTCGCTGCTTCTTGCGATAGCTGTTGATATAGGTGTTCGTCATGATGCGGTAGAGCCAGGCCTTGAGGTTCGTGCCCGGTTCAAAGCGGGCAAACGCCGCGAATGCCTTGAGATAGGTCTCTTGCACCAGGTCTTGCGCGTCGGCTGGGTTTCGCGTCATCTTCATCGCTGCACCATAGAGCTGGTCGAGCAACGGCAGCGCATCTTCGGCGAATCGCGCTTTGAGGGTCTCGGTTTCACTCACATTCCGATCCTATTGCGGTTTACCCGGATCTTGCTGCAAACCGTCACGTATGCGTGCGCAATGGCTTCAGCATCGGCCCGCGGGATAGACTCGGCAGTGATGTTGGTCGGAAAAATGAACTCAGGCAATGACGGCGACGAGGCGCGCTCAAGCGATGCACTCGACGGTGGCGATCAGGCATGGGCTGCACCGGTTGCGGCTCACGAGCTCGCGGCGGTCGTACCGCTTCCCGGCTCAAAGTCGCTGACGGGCCGCGAACTTATCCTCTCGGCACTCGCTGACAGCACTGGCACCTTGCGTGCCCCGCTCCATTCGCGCGACACAAACCTCATGGTTGAGGCGCTTCGCTCGTTCGGCACCGTGATCGAGGAGTTGCCTGGCAGCGGCCCCTATGGCCCCGATCTACGCATCACCCCGGTTGCAGAGTTGCGCGGATCGACCTCGGTCGAGTGCGGACTCGCCGGCACGGTCATGCGCTTCGTTCCCGCGGTCGCAGCCCTCGCGCTCGGCCCCACCTCGTTTGACGGGGACCCGTACGCCCGCAAGCGCCCAATGCGTGCCATTCTCGAGGCACTCTCGGCCCTCGGTGCTGACATTGCAGACGATGGCCGCGGCGCACTTCCCTTTACCGTGCACGGCACCGGCAGCCTCCGAGGCGGCCGCGTCGAGCTCGACGCCTCACTCTCGAGCCAGTTTGTTTCTGGCCTGCTGCTCTCTGGCGCACGCTTCGATGAGGGCGTTCACGTGGTCCACACCGGAGACCGCCTGCCGAGCGTCCCGCACATCGAGATGACCCTTGAAGCGCTGCGCGCTCGTGGTGTCGACGCTGGCTCCCCCGCGACGGGTGAATGGCGTGTGGCACCTGGACCGATCCGCTCCCTCGATCTCACGATCGAACCTGATCTGTCGAACGCGGCGCCGTTCCTTGCCGCTGCGCTCGTCGTTGGTGGCTCCGTGACCGTGCCACACTGGCCCGCCGTGACGACCCAGGTCGGCGATCACCTGCGCGAGCTATTGCCGAAGTTTGGCGCATCGGTGAGCCTGGATGGCGACCGCTTGACGGTCTCCGGCACGGGCAAGATCTCCGGTGTTGAGCTGCACGTTCCCGAGGCTGGCGAGCTCGCTCCCGTTCTCGTGGCGCTCGCAGCGCTCGCTGATTCGCCGAGCAAGATTACCGGCATTGGTCACATCCGCCATCACGAGACTGACCGAATTGCCGCCCTCGTGGCAGAGATCCGCGCACTCGGTGGCGATGCTGAAGAACTTGAAGACGGCATCGCGATTACCCCGGCTCCCATCACCGGTGGCCCCTGGCGCGCATACGCTGATCACCGCATGGCACAGGCTGGTGCGCTCATCGGTCTGCGCGTACCCGGCGTCATGATCGACGACATCGCCTGCACGTCAAAGACGCTGCCGGAGTTCCCCGAGCTCTGGACCGCGCTCGCAACCGGGACCGTTATCGACGCGTCCTCGGAGGAGCCAGCCGAACCCATGTTCTTCGACCTCGGCAATGGACTGACCGTATGAGCTGGCTGACTTCTGACGACGACGATCTCGACGGCCCCTACGCGGAGTATGCGGATCACCGCATTCGTAGCCGACCGAACCCGAAGGCAAACCGGCCCCGCACGAAGCGTCGCCCGGAACACGCAGACGCCGTCATCGGCATGGTCACCGCGGTTGACCGCGGCCGGTACACCACGCTTGTGCCGAAGGACGCGGATCCGCACGACCCCACCGAACGCTCCATCACGGCGGCACGCGCCCGTGAGCTGCGCCGCACCCCGATCGTCATCGGTGACCGTGTGCAGCTCGTCGGCGACATCTCCGGCGAAGAGGGGTCGCTCTCGCGCATCGTCGGTCTCGAAGATCGCAAGACTCTACTGCGCCGTAGCGCGGACGACAGCGACACCGTCGAGCGCGTCATGGTCGCGAACGTCGATCAGATGCTCATTGTCATCGCAGCGGCAAACCCCGAACCGCGCGTGCGCCTCGTTGACCGCTACCTCGTCGCAGCGTACGACGCAGGCATCTCACCGATCCTGTGCATCACCAAGTGCGACCTTGCTGACCCAGAGCCGTTCCTCGCGCACTTTGCTGGCCTTGAGGTGCCCGTATTCCGCAGCTCGCCAGCTGACTGGGAAGAGGACGCACCCGACGGCGTGCTCGCCGCGATTCGTGCCCAGCTCGAAGACAAGACGACCGTCTTCGTCGGCCACTCAGGAGTCGGCAAGTCAACGCTCATCAACGCGCTCGTACCCGAGGCGGATCGTGCGACCGGACACGTGAACGAAGTGACCGGCCGCGGCCGCCACACCTCGTCATCGTCGGTGGCGTTCCGGATGCCGCGCGGCGGCGTCGGTTCGAGCGAGGACGCAGACGTGGATCCCGGCTGGGTCGTCGACACGCCAGGTGTGCGCTCGTTCGGCCTTGGCCACGTGACCGCTGAGGGCATTCTGAGCGGCTTTGTCGACCTCGCGACGCTCATTGACAGCTGCCCCCGCGGCTGTACGCACCGCGAGGACGCTCCTGACTGCGAGCTCGACCTCGCGATCGCAGACGAGCGACTCGACGCGATGGGCGCGTTGCGCGTCGAGTCGCTTCGCCGCCTTTTGCCATAGAGTGGAAAGCATGACCGATCGCATCATTCTCGAGCCAGGCCAGGCGGCACCCGACTTTTCGCTGCAGGATCAGGACGGCAACGTTCGCACCCTCACAGAGTTCCGCGGTAAGCGCGTCATCATCTTCGTGTACCCGGCCGCAATGACGCCGGGTTGCACGAAAGAGGCATGCGATTTCCGTGATTCGACAGCACCGCTTGAAGCCGCAGGCTTCCAGGTACTCGGGCTCTCTCCCGATACCGTCGAGAAGCAGGCAAAGTTCGCAGAGCGCGATGCACTCGACTACCCACTGCTGAGCGATCCCTCGAAGGAAACGCTCGTCGCGTACGGTGCGTACGGTGAGAAGAACTCGTACGGACGCCTCCTGAAGGGCGTCATTCGTTCGACTTTCATCATCGACGCCGATGGCAAGATTGAGCAGGCGCTGTATAACGTCAAGGCCACCGGCCACGTTGCGCGCATTCGCAAGATCGTCGAGGTGTAAGCCGCGCCTTGTCCGCAAGGGAAGCAATGAGCGTTGAGCGTTGAGCGTTGAGCGTTGACACCCTAGTCAACGTCCTGGCAGAGTGGCTCACGCCACTCTGCATAGGCGTGCTTATAGCGCTGTTCGGGCTGCGCCTGCTTCCCGCTGTTTACCACGACGGTCGCCCCGATCGGGCGCGTTTTAGGCTGGCCCGAGCAGCGGCATTCCCCGCGGCCGTGTCCACAGCCGTCGCAGCCGTTGCGATTTGGGTGGGCATGCAACTCATGCCAGCACTCTGCGAGATACTCGTGTTGTGCTTCGCGCCAACGGTCTTGGCAGGCGGTGCCTGGTCAATCGAGCTTTCGCGCAGGGCCGTGCTTACACAGAATCGCAAACAGTAACTCCTGCGGAGCAGGCTGCGAGTTATGGCGACAGTTACTCGTCAAGTGGCTCGGGCGGCGTCGGGCGCGCAATGACAGTACCGATGATCGCAATGATGGCAACGAGAAGCAGTGCTATGCCGACGGCCACGGTGCCAAGGATTCCCTGCAGAATGCCGACCGCCGCTGAAAACATCAGAATGTGGATCGTGATGGCAGATCCGCGCGCCCAACTCGGCGTCCCCTTCACTGCACCGTAGGCGGTCACTGCCACCCAGATCCAGCTAAGAACGACCGAAATAATGATGCTGGCACGGAGGCCGGCCGGGGCACCGGTATCGCCAAGAACACCGCTGAAAGTCTGCCAGAGGACAACCAGTCCAGCGAGCGACTCGAGTACGAGGATGAGCCGCAAAATGGTCCACCCGAGACGTGATTTCGGGGACTTTGAGGCGTTCAGCGCGACCTCGTAGTCGCTGGGGGTGACGTCTTCAGACATTGAAAAATACTCCTGGCGAAAATTACGAGAAATAAACTATTGATTACTGTTCATTTACATGCAACGATATATACATCATCGAGTTCCGCGCACACTGACGTGAGCATGCTCATTCACGTGTTCACGTGCAGCGCGCAACTGTAAGGCTATCTGCCTCTCCTGTTCCGTGCCTGTGCGAAAACCAAACAGGAGGAAATAAGTATGGATTGGCGCGAGAAGGCCGCTTGTCTCACCGTAGACCCCGAGCTCTTCTTCCCGGTCGGTAACACCGGCCCGGCAGTAGATCAGATCGAACGCGCAAAGGCAGTTTGCGCACGTTGCTCGGTCACCGAGATGTGCCTCCAGTACGCAATGGACACTGGTCAGGACTCGGGCGTCTGGGGCGGCCTGAGCGAGGACGAGCGTCGCGCACTGAAGCGTCGTGCGGCACGTGCACGCCGAGCTTCCTAAGCTCCTCCCTCTTCAAGGGTGACACCCCAGCAACAAGGGGTAAAAGTATTCGCAATAACCGGGTGGGCTGTTGCGAATATTTTTTTGCGCCGGCGGGTGCGGTGCGCGTGGCGCGGGTTGGTGTTTGGGGCGGTGTGGGTGCGGTTTGTCTGCTTTGCCTGGGTCAACCCCGCGAGATGGGCGCTTTCTGCCGAGATGGCTAGTTTCAGCCGGCTGAAACTATAGTTCTCGGCAGAAACACCCTGTTTCGAGGGGTTGGCCCGGCGGCCGCGGAAACCGCGAGCTGCGAGGGCAAAACACGCACGCCCTCACCCCACAGAGGGCCTGGTGGATTCAATAAGGCCGCCCGGCCGCGAGGCCGGCCCATTCTTTCCCCGGCGAAGGCTGGGGATGGGGAGGTTTGTCCGCCATGCGGGTCAAAGTGGCTCCGCCTCACACCGCTGACCTAGCCGACACCGGCTGAAGCTTGCGCAAGCTCGTTGACCGCTCCTAGCTGAGTCCGAGCAAGGGCGGGAGGGGCCACTCACGCACACCCCAAACACGAGTAAACCCCTCAAAAAGGGCCGTTTCTGCCGAGACAGATAGTTTCAACGGGTTGAAACTATCGTTTTCGAGAGAAAGGCCCCGTTTCGAGGGGTTTGCCCGTAAAAGCAGCTAAGGCTTAGTCGGTGCCTGCATCGAACGCAGCCGAGAGGCCGAGGGTGTCGGCCTCCTGGTCGATCCCACCAACAGCGTTCGCGATCTCCGATGCGCCGCCTGCTTCGAGCTTGCCAACGAGTGCTGCCGTAGCGCCGCCGACGAGGCCGAGTGCCGCGTACTGCTCGAGACGCTGACGCGAGTCAGCGATGTCGAGGTTACGCATGGTGAGCTGACCGATACGGTCCTGGGGACCGAACGCGGCACCCACGGTGCGCTCCATCGAGAGCTTTTCGGGATGGTAGCTGAGGTTCGGGCCCTCGGTGTTGAGGATCGTGTAGTCGTCGCCACGGCGGAGGCGCAGGGTGACCTCACCGGTCACTGCCGAGCCAACCCAGCGCTGCAGTGCCTCGCGAAGCATGAGCGACTCGGGATCGAGCCAGCGGCCCTCGTACATGAGGCGACCAAGCTTGCGACCATCGTTGTGGTACGAAGCGAGGGTGTTCTCATTGTGGATTGCGTTGACGAGGCGCTCGTAGGTGATGTGCAGCAGAGCCATACCCGGAGCCTCGTAGATGCCACGCGACTTCGCTTCGATGATGCGGTTCTCGATCTGATCCGAGATACCGAGGCCGTGACGGCCACCGATTGCATTTGCCTCGTACACAAGCGCTACGGGATCGTCGTACTCAACTCCGTTGATCGCAACCGGGCGACCTGCTTCGAAGCGAACCGAGACCTCTTCGGTGAGAACCTCGACGTCTTCACGCCATGCTGCAACACCCATGATGGGCTCGACGATGTCCAGGCCGTTGTTGAGGAATTCGAGGTGCTTTGCCTCGTGGCTCGCTCCCCAGATGTTTGCGTCGGTCGAGTATGCCTTCTCGGTCGAGTCACGGTACGGGTAGCCGTTTGCAACGAGCCACTCGCTCATCTCTGCGCGGCCGCCGAGCTCCTCAACGAACTGGCTGTCCAGCCATGGCTTGTAGATGCGCAGGCTCGGGTTTGCCATGAGACCGTAGCGGTAGAAACGCTCGATGTCGTTGCCCTTGTAGGTCGAGCCGTCGCCCCAAATGTCGACGTCATCTTCCTTCATTGCACGCACGAGGAGGGTGCCGGTGACAGCACGACCAACCGGGGTGGTGTTGAAGTAGGTCTTGCCGCCCGAACGGACGTTGAAAGCACCGGTCTGGAGCGCGACGAAGCCCTCCTCGACGAGTGCACGCTTCGCGTCAACGTGTCGGGCAATCTCTGCACCGTACTCCTTGGCGCGCGCTGCGACACCATCAAGGTCGGGCTCGTCGTACTGACCAATGTCAGCGGTGTAGGTGCAGGGAATCGCGCCATTTTCGCGCATCCATGCCACAGCACACGAGGTGTCGAGACCACCGGAGAAGGCGATGCCGACGCGCTCGCCTACGGGAAGAGAAGAAAGAACCTTGGACATGCGACCCATCCTATTAGATTCCCAGGCGGATCTTGGCGCGCCGACGTAATATCCCGCTTCAGACAGTAAACCGGGACACCTGGAATAATGGACACTGTCATGACACTTCCCGCGCCCCGCATTGAGTTTCCATCTGAGCTTCCCGTATCGCAGATGCGAGACGAAATTGCCGACGCCATCCGCGATCACCAGGTTGTGATCGTCGCTGGCGAAACCGGCTCGGGTAAAACGACCCAGCTTCCCAAGATCGCCCTGTCGCTCGGCCGTGAGCGCATCGCGCACACACAGCCGAGGCGGATCGCTGCACGCACCATTGCAGAACGCATCGCAGAGGAGCTCGGCTCTGAGCTGGGTGGTCTCGTCGGCTACCAAGTTCGCTTCACCGATCAAGTGTCGGCCGATACCAAGATCCGCCTCATGACTGACGGCATCTTGCTCAACGCAATCCACCGCGATCGCGATCTCAAGGCCTATGACACGATCATCATTGACGAGGCGCACGAGCGGTCGCTGAATATTGACTTCCTGCTCGGGTATTTGAAGACGCTGCTCCCCCGTCGTCCTGACCTCAAGGTCATCATCACGTCGGCGACGATCGATCCGGAGTCGTTCGCGAAGCACTTCGCTGACGTGCAGACGGGCGAACCGGCTCCCATTATTGAGGTCTCCGGTCGTACGTTCCCGGTTGAGGTGCGGTATCGGCCGCTCGTCGAGAAGGTTGAGCGCCCGAACCCCAAGGGTGGTGCTCCCACTGTGGTGACCGTCGAGCGCGACATGTTCGACGCAATTGGCGACGCGGTCGAAGAGCTCGGCAAGGAGTCGCCCGGCGACGTCCTCGTGTTCCTGTCGGGTGAGGCCGAGATCCGCGACGCAAGCGATGCGCTCCGTGGCAGGGTCGGCAACAACCGCGCTCGGCCCAGCGAGATCCTCCCCCTATATGGTCGACTCTCTGCAGCAGAACAGCACCGCGTCTTCGAGCGTGGGCAGGGTGGCACCCGCCGTATCGTGCTCGCAACCAACGTCGCCGAAACCTCGCTGACGGTTCCCGGCATCCGCTATGTGGTCGACGCAGGTACTGCGCGCATCTCGCGCTACTCAGCGCGCAGCAAGGTGCAGCGTCTCCCCATCGAGGCGATCTCGCAGGCGAGCGCAAATCAGCGCTCCGGCCGTTCTGGCCGCACCAGCGCGGGTATCGCGATCCGCCTCTATTCAGAAGAAGACTTCCTCGCGCGTCCAGAATTTACTGAGCCAGAGGTTCGCCGAACAGGTCTCGCATCGGTCATTCTGCAAATGCTGTCGCTCGGCCTCGGCGACATTGCGAAGTTCCCGTTCCTCACGCCGCCCGATCAGCGCGGTATCGCGGACGGCCTTGGTCTGCTTGCTGAACTCGGTGCGGTCGAAGCGATTGGGAAGAACTCCCGCGGCCGTGGTCGTGGCGGCGCCTCACACAAGATCACCCAGATCGGTCGCGAACTATCACGCCTGCCAATTGAGCCACGCTTCGCTCGCATGGTGGTCGAAGCGCGCAAGCACGACGTCGTGCCGGCCGTCCTCGCGATTGTTGCCGGCCTGACAATTCAAGACGTACGCGAGCGCCCGCAGGAACAGCGCGGCAAGGCAGATGAGCTGCACGGTCGGTTCTCGGATCCGCAGGGCGATCTCATGACGCTCCTGAACGTCTGGAACTACCTCCTTGAACAGCAGGAAGAACTCTCATCGAGTGCCTTCCGCCGCTTGTGCAAGGCAGAGTTCTTCAACTTCCTGCGCGTGCGCGAATGGATGGATCTGTACCGCCAGATCGCCCGTATCGCTGGAGTACCACGCGGCAAGCTCACTCCGAGCGCACAGACTGAGGGCGGATCAGGCGAAGCTATCCACCGTTCCGTGCTCGCTGGCCTGCTCTCGCAGCTCGGTGTGCGCGATGACAAGCAGGATCGCAGCGTGCCAGGCCGTGGTGGTCGCAATGTGGCCGGCACCGGCAAGCGCAAGCCAGCGCAGGAATACCTGGGTTCGCGTGGGACGAAGTTCGTGCTCTATCCGGGTTCGGTGCTCGCAAAGAACCCACCCGAGGTCATCATGAGCGTCGAGCTCGTCGAGACCTCACGCCTGTTCGCACGCTCGAACGCGGTCGTCGACCCGGCATGGGCTGAGGAGCTCGCTGGCCCGCTCGCGAAACGCAACCTGTCCGAGCCGCACTGGGAGAAAAACCAGGGTGCGGCCGTCGCCTATGAACGCGTCACACTGTTCGGTGTTCCCATCGTCGATCGCCGCCGCGTGCAGCTGGCTCGCTTCGATCAGGAGCACGCACGCGAACTCTTCATTCGCCACGCACTCGTCGAAGGCGAGTGGGATTCACCGCAGGCATTTGACCGCGCGAACCGTCAGTTGCGCCGCGAGCTCGAGCAACTCGAGGAGCGCTCGCGCCGCCGCGACATCGTCTCAGACGACGAGGCAATCTTCGAGTTCTACGACGCTCGCATCCCCGCGGACGTCACGTCAACCCGCAGCTTCGAGGGCTGGTGGAAAAAGAAGCGCACGACTGACCCGAACTTCCTGCACCTCAGCCGCGAAGACCTGGTTGAGGACGATGCCGAGGTCGTCGACGAGACCGAGTTCCCGCGCCAGTGGCGTCACGGCGATCAGACGCTCAAGTTGAAGTACCGCTTCGACCCAACAGCCGAAGACGATGGTGTGACCGTTAACGTCCCGCTGCCGTTGCTCCCCCGCCTCGACGGCGAAGACTTTGAGAAGCTCGTGCCTGGACTCCGCCAGGAGCTAGTGACGGCGCTCATTAAGACGCTCCCGAAGGGGATCCGCCGCCATGTCGTGCCCGCAGCGGATTGGGCGCGCACGCTACTTGAAGCAGTGGGCCCCAAGCTCGATGCCGGTGAGGCCTCACTGACCCAGCTGCTCGCTGACGAGATTCGTCGTCGCGCGAGCATGCAGGTGTCGCCGAAGGACTTCGATACTGAGCGGCTGCCTGCTCACTTGACCCCAACGTTCCGCGTCATTGATGCGCGCGGTCGCACGATCGGTGCTGGCAAGGATCTTGCAGAGCTGAAGGCAGCGCACAAGCAGCAAGCGAACCAGGGTGTAGCCAAGGTCGCAGCTGCCGCGATGCCGACGAGTACGCTCGATAAACGCGGAGCTACCACCTGGGACTTCGGAGATCTTCCGAAGTACGTTGACACTGGCTTCGCCAAGGGGCGTGGATCGGGCGCAGGCGTCGTTCGCGCGTACCCGGCGATCGTCGATCGCCGCACGAGCGTCGATCTCGGTCTCGTGGCAGACGAGTCGGAGCAGGTACGCCTGTCGCGCCGCGGCATCCGCCGCCTGCTCGTGCTCAGCTCGCCGTCACCAGCAAGCTACGTCCGCGAGCACCTCTCGAACCAGGAGAAGCTGCTGCTCGGTGCTGGCCCGTACCGCACGCTCGACGCCGCGATCGCCGATGTCTCGCTCGCGGTCGCAGACCGCGTGATCCGCCGCCACTGCCCTGATGGCCTCGTGTGGCGAGCCGAAGATTTCGAAGCAATCGCGAACGACTACGCGCGCAGCCTGCTCGACGAGATCTACGGCGCAATTGCGCTCACGGCCCGCGTGCTCGACGGCGCGCGGCTCGCGCGCAAGGCGATCGACGGCGCGAAGGCGATTCAGGTACTGAGTCAGGTGGCCGATGCCGCAAAGCAGGTTGATGGGCTCGTCTTCGACGGGTTTGTCTCGCAGACCGGGCTCGCCCAGCTCGAACGTCTTCCCGTGTATCTGGAGGGTGTGCAGATTCGTATGCAGGGGCTCCGCGAGAATCCCGGGCGCGACAGGGCCTGGCAGAACGATGTGGATCGGGCGCTTGCGATGTTCGCGGATGCAGGCGGTACCATTCCACTCGGCCCGCGCGCACTCCCGCAAATTGTGCATACCCGTTGGTTGGTCGAGGAACTCCGTATTAGTCTCTTCGCGCAGCAGTTGCGAACTTCTGAATCAGTTTCATTGCAGCGCATCAGAAAGGTGCTTGCCGAGTCGGCATAGTGGCGAAAAACGCTCCCGCGGAGCGGTAGGATTCTGTGATGGGCATCTATCGCGATCTCGGACGGAATCCGGGAGTTTACCGTGTGATCGTTTCCCAGCTCACCGCGAGGTTCCCTTTCGGAATGCTGTCGATCATCTTGCTGCTGCATGTGCAACAGATGTACGGCGACTATACGTCTGCAGGCATCGTGCTGGCTGCGGCGAGTGTCGGTCAGGCGGTCTCTGGACCGCTCGCGAGTCGATTTATGGGCCGCTGGGGCATGCGACCCGTATTGTCGATCACTACGCTGCTGTGCGCTGCGGCGCTTGCCGTCATGGCGTTTGTGCATCTGCCCCTGCTAATTCTGACGGCGCTCGCAGTACTCACCGGCCTCTTCACGCCGCCCGTGACACCGGCCGTGCGCACGATTTACCCCAGACTCGTGCCGAACAATCAAATTGCTGGCCTGTTCTCGCTTGACGCAGCTGCGCAGGAGCTCATCTGGGTCCTCGGTCCGGTCGTTGCAGTCTTTATCACCTCCCAGCTCGGCACGACCGTTGGCTTGTGCACGGCTGCTGGCTTCATGCTGCTCGGCGGCGCCTGGTTCATTTCCAGTCCCGCCCTCGGCACCGTCAAGCTGCCGCGCGCAAAGCGTGGCTTCGGCGCCGTACTGCGGCGCCCCACCGTCATCATCACGACGGTCATTGGCTTCTTCTTTGTCGCGTCCTTCGCGGCAATCGAGGCTGGCATCATTGCCGCGTTCACGCCACCCGGTGATGCAGGCTCCCACGGCAGCAGCATCGAATCAGGCATCGTGCTCGCTTGCTTCGCTGGCGGTTCGCTTGTCGGCGGCTTGCTCTTCGGCCACCGCCAGATGCGCCCCTGGTCGATGCTGCTTCGCATCTGCATCGTGCTCACTGGCACCCTCGCGACGCTCATCAGCCAGGAAATGTGGTTCCTGTGCGTAGTCCTCTTTATTGGTGGCATGGGTACCGCGCCCGTGTTTGCAGCAATCTCGAGTGTCATCGGAACAACCGTGAAATTCTCAGAAACCGCTGAGGCGTACGGCTGGATCGGCACCGGTCAGCTCGTTGGTGTCGCAATCGGTTCGGCAATTGCCGGCATTGCCATCGACTCGAGTGGCGCAATCGGCGCAATCCTCGTCTCTGCGACACTTCTCCTGATCAGCGCGGTTGTTGCCGCGTGCACGATGAAGTGGATCCCAGACATGCTCGGACGCGACATCGAACCACCAGCCGAGACCGGAACATTGACAATTCCGATTCCTCTCAATTAGCCGCGAAGGCGACCAAATCACCAGATTTGGTCGCCTTCTTCGGATTCAGTTGTAAAAACCCATCGATTCGACTGATAACATCCAGACACAAGCTTGATCCTCCCCGAAAAGGCAAGGCGCGGTGCCTAGCATCACCCTCCGAAGTATGGGAGACTTGCTTCACCGAAGCCACCGACGAGTCACTAAGGAGTGAGTCAAGTATGGGCACTTTTGCCGTCATTAACCCGGCCACGGGCGAAACTATTTCGGAATACCCGGAAGCAACCGCAGTCGAGATCGAGGCAGCTCTCGCCTCGGCACAGGACGCATACCAGAACTGGGCACGCAAGACGACTGTTGCCGAGCGTGCAGCACTCGCAAAGCGCGCAGCAGAGCTGTTCGACGAGCGCAAGGACGAGCTCGGCGCAATCATCAACCGCGAGATGGGCAAGCCCCTCGAGCAGGCAGTTGGCGAGGCTGAGTTCTCTGGTGCAATCACCGCTGCATTCGCAGACAACGCTGAGGCATGGCTCGCTGACGAGGAGCTCCAGGTAGAAGACGGTCTCAAGACCTTCTTCCGCTTCCAGGGCACCGGCGTCATCCTCGGCATCATGCCCTGGAACTACCCTTACTACCAGGTTGCACGTTTCGCAGTGCCGAACCTCATTCTCGGCAACACCATCGTGCTCAAGCACGCTGCACAGTGCCCCGAATCGGCTCTCGCGCTCGAGCAGCTGTTCCTTGACGCAGGCTTCCCCAAGGGCGCATACGTCAACGTGTTCGCAACCCACGACCAGATCGCTGACATCATTGCAGACGATCGCGTCCAGGGCATCTCGCTGACCGGCTCGGAGCGCGCAGGCGCAATCGTTGCTGAGCAGGCAGGCCGCGAGCTCAAGAAGTGCGTTCTCGAGCTCGGCGGTTCGGACGTCTTCCTCGTTCTCGACACCGATGATCTCGATCACGCAGTTGAGCACGCTGTTGGCGGCCGCATGGAGAACACCGGCCAGGCATGCAACGGCTCGAAGCGCATCGTCGTTATGGACAAGTACTTCGACGAGTTCACCGAGAAGTTCAAGGCTGCAATTGCAGGCCAGTCGTACGAGGCAGGCGACTTCGGTCCCATGTCGTCGGCTGCTGCGACCAAGGGTCTCACCGCACAGGTTCAGGGCGCACTCGATCAGGGCGCAGACGTTCTCGTGGGCAACAACACCCCCGAGGGCAACCTCTACACCCCGACCGTACTCACCAACATCACTCCCGCAATGGACGTGTACAGCCAGGAGCTCTTCGGCCCGGTTGCGCAGCTCTACCGCGTATCGAGCGATGCAGAGGCAATCGAGCTCGCTAACTCGTCGCCCTACGGCCTCGGTTCGGTCATCATCTGTGACGACCTCGACCGCGCTGAGCAGGTTGGTAACCAGCTCGACGTAGGCATGGTCTTCATCGGCGGCGCAGGCCTCGAAGGTGCAGACGTTCCCTTCGGTGGCGTCAAGAAGTCGGGCTACGGCCGCGAGCTTGGCCGCGTCGGCATGCTTGAGTTCGCAAACAAGAAGCTCTTCCGCTTCGCAGCGAAGTAAGCGCTTTCCCGCATAGCGAATGAGGGGCTCGAGATCCGTTTCGGATTTTGAGCCCCTCTCCGCATATTCAGCCCGCTACACTTCGTAGCAACACGCAGTTTTACAAAGGATGACGATGTCGCATTCCTCTTCTATTTCCCTCTCCAGTGCACTCGCGTCTGCCCTCGCACGGCACGCCGGTCGCAGCTTCGGCCTGATGGGAACCGGCAATGCACATCTTGTCCAAGGGCTCGTTGACCTCGGCGTCCCGTATACCGCGGTACGCCATGAGGCTGGCGCGGTCGCAGCTGCAGACGCGTACACGCGGATCAGTGGCCGCCTCGCCATCGCCACGACTGCCTACGGCCCCGGCTTCACCAACGCTTTGACGTCACTGGCTGAGGCAGCACACGCACGCACCCCGCTACTTATGGTGGTCGGTGATGCACCGACAGACGGCCGTCGTCCATGGGATGTCGACCAGGAGATGCTTGCAGCAGCACTCGGCGTGCGCACGTACGAGCTCAAGGTACGCGGCATTGACGAGATCGTCGACCGCGCCGTCTCGTACGCGCTTCGGGCTCGTCGCCCGGTCGTGCTCGCAGTTCCCTGCGATCTCGTCGTCGCCCCGACGCGCAGCACCACTGGCCCCGTCGATATTCAGCGCATGCCGTCTGAGGCAATCGATGCAAACGACCCCGCGGTGCTCGCCAGCTTGCTCGCCTCGGTGGCAGCCGCTCCGACCAAGCCGTCGATCTCTACTGCTCCCACCAAGATCGCACCGACAAAGCTACAGGTCGACAACGCGGTTTCCGCATTGCTCGCAGCAGAGCGGCCGCTCGTACTTGCCGGTCATGGCGCTGTCCTCGCGTGCGCTCAGCAAGAGCTCGGTGTCATCGCGGACCGCCTCGGCGCACTCACCGCCACGACCGCACTCGCACGCAACGTATTCCCACGTCCCGAGTTTGATCTCGGCGTCTCTGGTGGTTTTGCCCAGCCAAATGCTGGTGAGTACATCGCGTCTGCAGACGTTGTGATTATTGTTGGTGCCAGCTTCGAGCGCGTCTCAGCTCGCTTCCGTTCAATCTTTGGCTCAGCCGCCAAGATCATTCGCATCGATGAGCAGCAGCTCGCTGCCCCTCCTGGGGTGCATGACCAGCGCCACATGATGCTCCAGGGAGACGCCAAGGCGACCCTTCAGACCCTTACTGGCGCTTACGCCACCGCTGGTGGCACGTCCAAGGGCTGGCGCGAAACCGTCGAGGGACTCGAACCTGGCGGCGCGCTCCGCGTGCGTGAGAATGGCCTCGATGCGCATCCCGACGGTATCTGCGCTGACGGCAAGCTCGATCCTCGCTCGGTCGCGGCACGCATAGGCGACATCCTCCCAGAGAACATCCACATCACGGTCGATGGCAACCGCTCCTCGACTTGGCCGAACATGTACTGGCCTGTCGGTTCGCCCGAGCGGCTCATCATGGTGGGCTCAACATTTCACACGATTGGCCTTGGCATCTCCACCATTGCCGGCGTTGCTGCCGCTGCGCCCGCCACGACGACGGTGCTCAGCACTGGTGATGGCGGTGGGCTGATGGCACTCGCTGACCTCGAAACAGCCGTGCGCAACTCTCAGAGTTCCGTCATTGTCGTCTGGAACGATGGCGCTTACGGTGCTGAGGTCGCGCACTACGGTGCGCTTGGGCTCGATGAAGCTCCCATGCTCATCCCCGACGTAGACTTCGCGAGCATCGCAAACGCGTTTGGTGCCCGCGGAGTGACGGTGCGCACCTTGCTTGATCTGACCGCGCTGGAGCACTGGATTGCCGCCGGCGCGACGGGCACCATCCTGCTCGACTGCCGAATCTCGCGCGACATCGTGCCACAGTCGCGGTTCACTGCGCTGTAGGGTCACGGCTTCTGGGGGCCGTGGGCCGCGGCCCTCGGTGTCTCGTCCGAACCCCGCGCCGCTCGCTTCGCAACCCTTGCGTTTCAACCCCGCGAGATCGACTGTTTCTCCCGAAACAGGGCCTTTCATACGCATGAAAGTGCCTCCTAAGTGAGAAACGGCCTTTTTCGTCGTGGTGACGCAGGGGTCTCGGCGTGGCGAGCAGCCACCACAACCCAGCCCCGCGCCACTTTCCCTCAGACTGTGGATGTTCGGTGCGGCCACTGGCCGCGCCCTCTTTTCTCGACAGCGGCGCAGTATGCGCCACAAAGCCCACACCAGTGAGAACGCAATAGTTCGTGGAGCGCTACGCAAGGGCCAGTAGCTGGCAATGTGCTTGATAGGTAGCGGCCCCACTGTGCTGTGCGCCTTCGACGTCGAGCTCCGGTGTGAACTTCAGTTCGAGCCCAAGAAGCGCGAGCTCAACAAATGAGCGGTGGTTGGCGACCGCCACCGGCCACCAACCACCGCTCATGCACCACACAATTCCGGGATACCAGACGCCTCGCAGAGACGACCCTCGCAAGAAAGCCCTTACGAAGGACGACCCGGGCGCCGGGACTAGTCCCAGACCGGCTGCGGCACAGACGCCAACAGCGCCCGCGTGTATTCGTGCTGCGGGTCGGTCAGAATCCCCTCGGTCGCGCCGTATTCCACGATCTCACCGCGTCGCATAACGACGGTCTCGTCGCACACGCGGCGCACAACGCCGAGGTCGTGGCTGATGAAGAGGATCGTCAGCCCGCGCTCCTCCCGAACACGCGCCAGGAGATCGAGCACCTGAGCCTGCACGGATACGTCGAGCGCACTCGTCGCTTCATCGAGCACAAGCACGTCGGGATCAATCGCAATTGCGCGCGCAATTGCCACGCGTTGCCGCTGACCACCGGAAAGTGTGCGCGGATGTGCCGCAGCAAACTCCTCACCAAGCCCAACCGCGTCAAGCAGTTCGATCGCACGCTGCCGCGCGGCCGCGCCCCTCACTCCGGTGTGCAGCGTGATCGCGTCCTCGACTGCCTTGCCGGCAGGGATTCGCGGATCGAGCGACAGGTACGGATCCTGGAACACCATCTGCGCACTTCGCGCCCGTTGGAGCCGCTCAGCCCGGTTGCGCGGGACCGCCGTGCGCGATGCACCAGCGATGCGGAGTTCGCCGCCGTCCGGCTGCTCGAGTCCGATGATCATGCGCGCCAGGGTGGACTTGCCAGAGCCAGACTCCCCCACGACGCCGAGTGCGCCACCGCGCGGAATCGCGATGGAGGCCTCAGCGACCGCGGTCACTGGAGCCTTGCCACGCGGGTAGTAGGTCTTCGTGAGTTTGTCAGCGAAGACCATGGGCTCACTCGCACCACCATCCGCAGAACCAGCACCATGCGCGCCAACCGCACCAGCGTCAGTCAGTACCGCAGCCGCTTCTCCGGCAGACCCCACACCGTCGACCGCAATGCTCGGTGTCGCAGCGATCAGTCGCTTGGTGTACTCGGTTGTCGGGTCAAGGAAGATCTGTCGCGCGGTACCGCGCTCCTCGATCCGCCCCTTTTGCATGACGGTCACGCGGTCGCAGATGGATGCGGCCAGGTTGAGGTCGTGCGTAATGAATAGCATGCCCATGCCGCGCGCATCGCGCTGCTCGCGCAGCACATCGATGATCTCTGCCTGGGTTGTGACGTCGAGTGCGGTAGTCGGCTCATCGCAAATGAGGAGCTTCGGCGAGCTCGTGAGCGCACCCGCGATCATGACGCGCTGCAGCATTCCGCCAGAGAACTCGTGTGGATACTGGTCGAGGTGTTCCTCGGGGCGCGGCAGCCGCACTGCGCGCAGGAGTTCGATCGCTTGTGCCCGCGCTTCGGCGGCAGGTACTCTCTGGCACAGGCGAAGTGACTCGGTCATAAAGTCACCGATCGTGCGCATGGGGTTGATGCCTGAGCGCGGATCTTGAAACACCATCGATGCGCTGTGCCGTCGCACGTCCAGCAGCGTGGCACGGGAGGAGCCGAGCACTTCGTGGCCGTCGATCCGCACACTGCCGCCCAGGCGAGCGTTCTGCGGCAGCAGGCCGAGCACCGAACGTGCAGTGAGCGATTTGCCAGAGCCAGACTCGCCAACGAGGCCGACCGTCTCCCCCGGCGCAACCGAGATTGAGATGTCATCAAGCAAGCGCTTGCCAGTGGGCAGGTCGAGCGTGAGACCTGAAATTTCGAGCAGGGTCATGCGACCACACCTCCTCCGATACGTTCGGACAGTTCTTCACCGATAATGTTCACGGCAACGACGACGAGGACAACCGCGATGGCGGGAACGAGGGCGGGCAGGAAGTGCCCGCCAACGATACCGGCCTGCGCCTCGTTGATCATCGCACCCCAGTCAGACATCGGCGCTTGCACTCCAAGGCCAAGGAACGACAGGCCAGCGAGCTCGGCGAGCACGTATCCGAAGTTCAGGGTCGACTGCGCGCCAACGATCGGCGTAATGTTCGGGAGCACGCGGCGCAGCGCGATCCATGCCCCGCCGAAGCCGGCGACGCGGTACGCGGCAACGTATGGGCGGTGACGCTCAGCCGCGATGAGCGAGCGGGTGAGTCGCGCAACATACGGGATGTACGCGATCACCATTGCGGTGACCGGAGCGACGAAGCCCTTGCCGAACAGCGCAACCGCCATGATCGCGATGAGCAGCGCGGGGAACGCGAAGATCACGTCAAAGATGCGGCCGAGCACGGCGTCGATCCGGCCCCCGCGCCAGCCTGCGAGGAGGCCGAGCAGGATGCCGAAGATCGTCGAGAAGATCACGACAAGCAACGGACCGAGGAGCGCGGTGCGAGCACCGAACGCCATGCGGCTGAGGATGTCGCGGCCAAGGCCGTCGGTGCCGAGCCAGTGCGCGACTGACGGGCCGGAATAGAACGCGAGGAAGTCGACTTCGTCCGGGTCATACGGTGCCACGATCGGCGCGAAGATCGCCGCGAGCGTGAATACCGCAAGCACGACGACGCTGCCAGTGAAGAGCCAGTTCGCTCGGCGTACCCGTGGGGCACGCATCACGCGAACGGCAGTTGTTGCATTCGGGACGGTCATCGTGCATCAGCTCCTGCCGCAGCTCGGGGGTCAATGAGGGGTTCGCAGAGATCGACGATTGCGTTCACTACGACGAACGCGGTCACCACGAAGAGTGTGATCGCCTGCACGACCGGGAAGTCGAGACGATCGACCGACTGTACGAGCAGCGAGCCGAGGCCCGCAACGCCGAACGCCGTCTCGACGATCGTGCTCGCGACGAGGAGGCCCGCAACGAGCAAACCACTCACGGTCACGATCGGGCCGATCGAGTTCCTGAACACGTGGCGGCGGATCACGACACCACGCTTCAGACCACGACTCGTCGCGACCTCCACGTGCTCTTTGCCAACCTGCTCGATCATCGACGAGCGAGTGACCTTACCGACGAGCACCACGAAGGTGATCGCAAGCGCGAAGGAGGGCAAGATCAGGTGATAGACCGTGTCCCAGAACCCCTCGCCTGAACCGAACGTCGGGAACCAGCCGAGGGTCACCGCGAAGACCGCGATGAGCACGATCGACCCGACGAACGATGGGATCGCGCCAAGTACGGTGAGGAAGATGAGCGTCGCGCGATCCGCGAACTTGCCCTTGTTTAATGCGGCAATGACGCCGGCCGTGATGCCGATGATCGCGATCATGATTGCCGACATAGCGACGAGGCCGAGGGTGACCGGGAGTCGGTCGCCGACGACGACCGCTACGTCCTGTCGGAACTGCAGGGAGCGGCCGAAGTCGCCCCGGAACATTCCGAAAAGCCAATTGATGTACTGCTGCCACGGCGGCAGGTCCAGGCCGAACTGTTCAGTGACGGCCGCAACCGCCTCCGGGCTTGGCTTGCGGCCACGGAGGAGGAAGCGGACGGGGTCACCAGGTACTAAGAACCTGGAAAAGAAGACCAGGAGCGACGCTAGGAACAGCGTCAAGAGCAACGCCCCGAGTTTCGAGGCGATGCGGCGTGCGTATGCCATTCGGAGTCCTCGTTAGCGTGCGCCGAGCGTTGCCGCCCAGGGGTAGTACAGGAAGTTGATCGAGGGTGAGAGTCCGGTGACGCGTTCGCCCATGTACATGGCATTCGGTACTTCAACAAGCGGCAACCACGGAAGCTCAGCGTTTGCCAGCTGCTGCATGTCTGCGTTTACCTTGCTGCGTTCCTTCACGTCCATGGTGGTGACAGCCTGTTCGACGAGTGCGTCATACTCTGGGTTCGACCAGTTGCCATAGTTGCTGAATTCGCCGGTACGGAGGATGCCGAACATTTCCGCGGGATCCGGGCTCGATAGGTACCAGTTCGTGTAGAAGAGGTCCACGCCCTCACGCGCAGCAGGGTCAGCGAACAGCGTGGTGTAGGCCGCCGGGGTCACCGTGTCGATCTTGGCGTTCAGGCCGATTGATTTGGCTGCAGCAACAGTTGCCTGCGAGATGACGGTGAATTCTTGGCTGATTGGAGCACTCACGATAGTGAGTTCTGCACCCTCGAACCCTGCGTCCTGAACGAGCTTCTTCGCCGCTTCAACGTCAAAACCGTACGACTCAATGTCGGTGAACGCCCGCTCGCGGGCCGCAGGGTCAGCATCATTCCACACCGACTCGGTGGTGTACACATCAGTCACTTCACCAACGCCGCTGTATGCCGCGTCGAGAATTCCCTGGCGGTCGAGCGCCATGAGCAGTGCCTTACGCACGTTCACGTCACCAAGGGGCCCGTCGAGGTTTGAGACCACCATGTTTGCGACAGAGGTGTTCATACCGAAGAGGACGTCTCCCGAGCCCTTCGCTTGCAGCTCACGGATCGAATCCATTGGGAGGAGCCACGTGCCATCTACGTCGCCAGCCTTCAAAGCGTTGGTTCGCGCGTTTGCGTCCCCCATGAATACGAAGTCAAACTTTTCAGACTTCGCCTTGAGTTCTTCATTCCAATAGTCATCGAAGCGACTCAGCGAGATCTTCTCTCCTGATTTCCAGCTGTCGAACTTGAATGGGCCGGTGCAATTCACGCCGCCCGTGGAGTTTCCGTAGTCGCTACCGAGTTCGGCGAGTGTCGCCGCAGACTCGACGACACCTGCGGATCCGCCCATACCGAGGTTGAACTGTGAGTCAGGCTTTGACGTGGTGACCGTCACCTCCCAGTCGCCGGTCTTCTCAATAGAGGTGACGTACTGGTAGACGCTAAACCACGACGACCCGACCTCTGGATCAATGTGACGGGACATCGTTGCCACGACATCATCAGCAGTCATTTCAGTTCCGTCATGGAACTTCACACCCTGTCGAATCTGATACACCCACTTCGTCGGCTCTGGGTTTGAGAACGACTCAGCCAGACCGGGAGTCAGGCTGAAATCGGGGTTCAACCGCAACAGCGATTCACACACGTTCGCAAGAACCTGGTTATCTGAGTAATCGAAGGCGTACGCGTTATCGAGCGAGAACGGCTCCGCGTAGCTCGCCCAGGTGATCTGATCGATTTCACCCGACGGCGCTGCCGTTTGCTCGGTGAGCTTCCAGTCGACTGGCTCGCTGTTCCCACCGCCCGAGCCCGAACCAGAACACGCAGTGAGCGCAACGACGGTAATCGCTGCACCGATCACCGCAGCGCCGCGGCGCCCGCGGGTAAATGCTGAAACTGACATTGTTTTCTCCTTCGAAAACTGCGGCACTCCACTGTGCCAATGCGTTGAAAGTGGGGTGCCCTACTGGGCGCGGGCGAAGGCCTGGGAGCCTTCGATCCAGGTCTGCGTGACGGCGGCATCTGCGATGTCAGCCGGCGCGAGCGCGAACGGGTTAGGTTCGATCACGACGAGATTCGCGAGGTAGCCCTCACGGATCCAGCCGGTGTCGTGGTCACGGTGGTTTACGTATGCTGTGCCCGAGGTGTATGCGGCAAATGCGGTCGACAGCGCGAGGCACTGTTCCGCGCCACCGAGCGGGCCAGCGGTGATTCCGGGGCCAACGCGCGTCACACCAATGTGGATCGCGGCAAGCGGATCCGCCGTCGAAACCGGCCAATCGCTGCCCGCAGCGAGCCGCGCACCGTCACGGACAAGATCGCCGAACGGGTACTGGCGAGTTGCCGCGCGCTCGCTCATGAAAGGCAACGTAAGTGTGTCGAGCTGGTCTTCGTGGGTTGCCCACAGCATCTGCAGGTTGGCAACGGCGTCGACTTCGGCAAAGCGCGCAGTATCTTCGGCAGCGATCACCTGGAGATGGGCGAGGTGGTGACGGCCATCACTCGGGCCGTTCACCTTTCGTGCCGCCTCGACTGCGTCGAGTGCGTTACGAACCGCGCGGTCGCCGAGGGCGTGGAAGTGCACCTGCATACCGGCCGCGTCGATTTGCTGTACCGCGTCGGTGAGAATCTCTGCGGGGATAAAGGCGATGCCGTGATTGCAGGTGTGTTCGCCGTGTTCGTCGAGGTATGGGTCGAGCATTGACGCGGTGAAGTTCTCTGCAACACCGTCGACCATCATCTTGACCGTGCCGAGGTTGAAACGGTTCGAGGTGCCGCTTGCGACGCTCGCGTCGCGGCGAGCGATGATCTCGGGGATCTGGTCGAGACCGCGATCGCGCTCCCACCACTGTGAGCCGGTCACGTGCACGCGCAGGGTGCCTTCCGCGACCGCGCGCTCATACGCCTCAAGTGTGCCAGTGCCAGGTCCGTCCGAACCCACCCACGCATCTTGCCAACCGGTCACGCCCTGCGCAATGAGTTCCGTTTGTGCATGCAGGAGGCCTCGGTAGGTGAGATCCGCAGACGATTCGGGTTTGACCTCATTGAAGAGATTCATTGCCCCTTCGTGGAAGGTACCTGCGGGGAATCCGTCCGACTCGCGCTCGATACGACCGTCCTTTGGGTCTGCAGTTTGCGCGGTCAGGCCGGCAAGCTCAATTGCGCGAGTATTAGCCCAGACACTGTGGTGATCGCGACTCGACAACACCACTGGTCGGTCACTCACGATCGCATCGATGAGATCACGTGTGGGGGCACCACCTTCGAAGTGGTCCATCGACCAGCCCGCGCCAAGGATCCAGACTTCATCTGGGTTCGCGACTGCGTACTCCGAGATGAGGCGCACGCTATCACCCGCGTTCTCCGACTCGGTTAGATCGCACTGCAGCGCTTCAACGCCGCCGCCGATCGGGTGAATGTGCGCGTCCTGGAACCCGGGTGAGAGCAGGGCGCCAGCCAGGTCGATGACCTTGGTGTCTGGCCCGGTAATGCGTGTGGCATCGTTCGCGGCAACGATCGCGGTAATACGGTCGCCGCTGATACCAATTGCGAGATCCGTTCGCGGATCTCCCTCACCAGTAAACACGGCTCCGCCGGTGAACAGAACGTCAACGTTCATGCTTCCTCTTTCGACTCTGAAATCAGGTTGATTCGGAGCTTATTCGGGAAACATTCTTTTTGTCAAAGGCATTGACAACCTTTCTGACATTGATAGGTTTAGTTCGCATGCGTGAGATGCTCTACGCTGGCAGAAAGACAAAGGGGTGACATGACGACCGCAACACGAACCGTGCGCACTGGGCCGCGAAAGGTTCGCCTCGACACACAAAAGATCATCGCTGCAGGCCTGAAAGTCGCCACAGAGCAGCGTTCCTCGACGTTCTCCGCCAAACACCTTGGCGCTGAGCTTGGAGTTGATCCGTCAGCGGTCTACCGTCATTTCCGCAGCAAGAGCCACCTCATGGAGGCGCTGCTCGATGAGCTCCACGTACGCGCGCTCGCGAGCATTACCGCCACGCCAGACGATTGGCGCGGTCGCATCCAGGGACTCGCAGATGGCACCCTTCGCGAGTACTGCGAGCATCCGGCGATCGCAGCAGAGGCGATGACGCTCACCACGCACGGCCCCGGTGAGTTCGGCGCAATGGAGCTCATCCTTAGCGCGCTTTCCACATGTGGCCTTGACGAAGTCGGTGTACTCCAGCATTATTCACTCATCTCTTCATACACACTCTCCATGTCGTCGGGCATCGCGCGCGCACGCGCCGATGATGGCGGCACATCCGGCGAACCGAGTGGGCCGGAGCGCTGGGTCGAGGGACCGCTGCACGCTGATCCGCGCACCTATCCGCACATTGCCCACTACTCCTCGAGACTGACCGAACTCGATGACCAGGCGATCTTCCTCGCGGGCATCAACGCGCTGCTGGACGCGGCAGAGCGCGACGCTCGGTAACGAAGCCAGCACGCTTTGCATGTACGCACTTGGCTTGCGCTGCCAAGCGCGGGTGCGCTCGACGGTTGCCCGGGCATGCAAAAGCGGCGGGGAGCCGAAGCTCACCCGCCGCTTGAAGTCATCGCTCAGTGAGCGACGCTGAACGCCTTACCAGCGCGGCTTGCGCTTGCCGTCTGCGCGGTCGTTACCGAAGTCACGGCCGCCGCCACGGTTGTCGCGATCCCAACTGTTGCCGCCACCACGGTTGTCGCGATCGCCACCGCGGTAACCACCACGGTCATTGCGATCGCCACCGCGGTAACCACCACGGTCACCGCCGCGATCGTTACGGTCGCCACCGCGGTAACCACCACGGTCATTGCGATCGCCACCACGGTAACCACCACGGTCGCCACCGCGATCGTTACGGTCACGATCACCCTTGAAGTCCCAACCCTTGCCGCGCGGGCTGGGGCCTGAATCTTCGCGGATCTCGATGGCCTTGCCACCGATCTTGGTCGACTTGAGCGACTCGAGTGCGCTTTCCGAAATGTTTGCGGGGAGCTCGACGAGCGAGAAGTCATCGCGCACCTGGATGCGTCCGAAGTCATCGCGGCTCAGACCACCCTCGTTCGCAATGGCGCCGACGATCTGACCGGGCTGCACGCGCTGGCGACGGCCAACCTCGATGCGGTAGGTCTTGAGATCGTCACGGCGCTGGCGGGGACCACGGTCCTGACGAGGTGCACGGTTGTCGTCGCGACCCGTGTCCTCCAGGAAGCGGCTCGCCTGCTTGCGATCGCGATCGAACTTTGCGTCATCTGCCTCGGTGAGGAGGAGCGGGGTGTCACCCTGTGCAACAACAGCGAGTGCTGCAGCAACGTCTGCCTCAGCAACGTCGTGGTTACGCACGTAGTGCTCGATGATCTCGCGGAAGCGGCTGATACGAGCGGTCTCGCCGAGAGCCGTCGTGATCTCATCATCGAAGCGGGTCAGACGCGTTGCATTGACCTCTTCGATACGAGGAAGCGGCATCTGGGTGAGCGGCTGCTTGGTAGCGCGCTCGATTGCCTTGAGCATACGCTGCTCGCGAGGAGTAACGAAGCTGATCGCGTCGCCGGTACGGCCCGCACGGCCGGTACGGCCAATACGGTGAACGTACGACTCGGTGTCGATCGGGAGGTCGTAGTTGATGACGTGGCTGATGCGCTCAACGTCAAGACCACGAGCTGCAACGTCGGTCGCAACGAGGATATCGAGCTTGCCATCCTTCAGCGCCTGAACGGTACGCTCACGCTGCGCCTGCTGGATGTCACCGTTGATCGCCGCTGCCGAGTAACCGCGAGCGCGCAGCTTCTCAGCCACCTGCTCCGAGTCGCCACGGGTACGGGTGAAGACAATGAGGCCGTCGAAGTTCTCAACCTCGAGCACGCGGGTCAGCGCGTCAAGCTTCTGCATGTACGACACCACGGTGTAACGCTGCGTGATGGTCGAGCTCGTCTGGGTCTTACCAGCGATCTTGACCTCTTGCGGGTCGTTCAGGTACTTCTGCGAGATGCGGCGAATCTGAGCGGGCATCGTCGCCGAGAAGAGAGCAACCTGCTTCTCAGTCGGGGTGTCAGCGAGGATCGTCTCGACGTCTTCAGCGAAGCCCATCTTCAGCATCTCATCAGCCTCATCAAGCACGAGGTACTTGATCTGCGAGAGATCGAGCGAACCGCGCTTCATGTGGTCCATGACACGGCCGGGGGTACCCACGACGATGTCAACGCCGCGGCGCAGTGCCGACAGCTGCTGGCCGTATGCCTGGCCACCGTAGACGGGAAGGAGCTTTACCTTCGGGAGGTGAGTTGCGTAGCTTTCGAAAGCTTCGCACACCTGGAGCGCGAGCTCACGGGTCGGGGCAAGCACAATCGCCTGCGGTGCGCCTTCACCAGGCTGGATTCGGGAAAGGATCGGGAGTGCAAATGCAGCGGTCTTACCGGTACCCGTCTGGGCAAGTCCGACGACATCGCGGCCCTCAAGGAGCACTGGAATCGTCGCGGCCTGAATGGCGGAGGGAGTTTCGTATCCCACATCGGTAATAGCCTGCAGAACGTTGGGCTCGAGGCCCAAGTCTGCAAAGGTCATGCGCTCGCTCTCGGGGGCAGCAGCAGTTTCGCCGGCTTCAGTCGCGGCGTTCTCAGAAGAGGTCATCATATTAGCTTACCGCGAAAATATCGAGCATTCAGCATGTCAGTGTTTTATTCGGCTCGTTTTCAGCCAAAATTCGGCTCGAATTCAGCAACTTTGAGGCCTCAAGCGTCTGGGATCCCAGACAACTACGGCCACTCCCCCGTTGTTTAAGGCGAAGAAGCACGGTGTCATGGAAGCAGTCACATTCCCAGGAAAGGAACACCATGACACTCCCCGGCGCACGCTCAGTGAGGAGCCCGCGAGGCACCAACATCAGCGCAAAGAGCTGGCAGACCGAAGCCCCGCTTCGTATGCTCATGAACAATCTTGACCCCGAGGTGGCAGAGCGTCCTGACGATCTCGTCGTCTACGGTGGCACTGGCCGGGCAGCTCGTAGCTGGGAGGCATTCGACGCTATCGTCGACACCCTTCGCGACCTCGAGGAAGACGAGACACTTCTCGTACAGTCAGGAAAGCCCGTCGGCGTGTTCCGCACGAATGTGTGGGCACCACGCGTTATTCTCGCGAACTCCAACCTTGTCGGCGACTGGGCAACGTGGCCAGAGTTCCGCAAGCTCGAGGCAGAGGGCCTCATGATGTACGGCCAGATGACGGCCGGCTCATGGATCTACATCGGTACCCAGGGCATCCTGCAGGGCACCTTCGAGACGTTTGCCGCGATCGCGCGCAAGAAGTATGGCGGATCACTCGCAGGCACCATCACCCTCACGGGTGGCTGCGGCGGCATGGGCGGCGCCCAGCCACTCTCCGTCACCCTGAATGACGGCGCATGCCTCATCGTCGATGTCGACGAGACGCGCCTGCAGCGCCGCGCTGGCAAGCGCTACCTCGACGAGGTCGTCACCGATATCGACGAAGCGCTCGCCAAGGTGCAGCAGGCGAAGGACGAAAAGCGTGGCTGGTCTGTCGGCCTCGTTGGCAACGCAGCGGAGGTCTTCCCCGAGATTCTCCGCCGCCACCGGGCTGGCGAAATCACGATCGACATCGTGACTGACCAGACCTCGGCGCACGATCCGCTCTCATACCTTCCTGTCGGGTACGACGTCGCCGATTGGCAGGAGCGCGCGGCAGCCGACCCCAAGACCTTCACCGCCGATGCGCAGTCCGCGATGGCCGCACACGTTCGCGCGATGGTTGAATTCCAAGACGCTGGCGCAGAGGTCTTCGACTACGGCAACTCGATCCGCGACGAAGCTCGCAAGGGCGGCTACGACCGCGCCTTCGAATTCCCTGGCTTCGTTCCGGCATACATCCGTCCGCTCTTCTGCGAGGGCCTTGGCCCGTTCCGCTGGGCAGCACTCTCGGGTGACCCAGAAGACATCCGCGTCACCGACGAGGCAATCCTCGAACTCTTCCCTGAGAACGCGCACCTGCACCGCTGGATCCGCGCCGCTCAGGAGCGCGTCGAATTCGAGGGCCTGCCCGCTCGCATCTGCTGGCTGGGTTACGGCGATCGCGCCCGCGCAGCCGTCCGGTTCAACGAACTCGTCGCTGAGGGCAAACTCAAGGCACCAATCGTCATCGGACGCGACCACCTCGATTCCGGCTCGGTCGCATCGCCCTACCGAGAAACCGAGGCCATGGCCGACGGCTCAGACGCGATCGCCGACTGGCCCCTCCTCAACGCTCTCACCGCAACCTCCTCCGGCGCGACCTGGGTCTCGCTGCACCACGGAGGTGGCGTCGGCATCGGCCGTTCGATCCATTCAGGCCAGGTCTCGGTCGCTGACGGCACCGAGCTCGCGGCACAGAAGCTCGAGCGCCTACTCACGAATGACCCGGGTATGGGCGTGATCCGCCACGTCGATGCCGGTTATCAGCGCGCGGTCGATGTCGCGAAAGAGCGCGGCGTCAGGGTTCCCATGGAGCCCGTGATCCGCAACACTGATCAGAGCTGGTAACTCACCGAAGAAGGCACGATGTCTGACTCCATCCTCATTACAAATATCGGCGAGCTGACCACCAACGATGATGCGAACAGCGGCCGGCTGCACGACGCCGCCGTCGTCATCGAAGGTGGGCGGATCGCCTGGACCGGGCAGGCGCCACACGCCCCGGCGGCAGATACGCACGTTGATGCCGCCGGTCGCGCGGTGCTCCCTGGCTGGGTAGATTCGCACACCCACATGGTCTTTGCTGGCGACCGCACGGCTGAGTTCGAGGCCCGGATGGCAGGTGACTCCTACGCCGCGGGTGGCATCAACGTCACTGTTGACGCCACCCGCGCTGCGACCGACGCCGAGCTCACCGCGAACCTCACCCGCCTGGTCGATGAAGCCAGGCGCGGCGGCACCACCACGCTCGAGACGAAGACTGGCTACGGTCTGACGGTCGCTGACGAGCTGCGATCCGCACGAGTCGCGGGAACGGTTGCCGACGCGGTGACGTTCTTGGGAGCGCACCTGGTTCCTGCTGGGGCGGATCCGCTCGCCTACCTCTCCCTCGTCACTGGCGAGATGATGACCGCGGTCGCACCCCATGTGAGCGCCGTTGACGTATTCTGCGAGACCGGTGCATTCGACGGCGACGCGTCTCGTGAGGTGCTCGCAGCTGCGCAGGCGCACGGACTCGCAACCCGCGTGCACGGCAACCAGCTCGGGCATGGCCCCGGCGTGCAGCTCGCGGTCGAACACAGCTCACTCAGCGTCGATCACGTCGCGTTTCTCACGCCTGGCGATATCGACGCGCTTGCTGACTCGTGGACCGGCGGATCACGCGGGACGGTCGCGACGGTCCTGCCCGCGTGTGACCTGTCGACGCGCATGCCGCTCGCGCCGGCTCGCGAGCTCGTCGATGCCGGCGCCGTGATCGCGCTCGCGTCGAACTGCAACCCGGGCACCTCGTACACGAGCTCGATGGCGTTCTGCGTCACGACGGCCGTGCTGCAGATGCGCCTCACTGTGCAGGAGGCAGTGCGCGCAGCGACCCTCGGTGGCGCAATCGCGCTGGGAATGCACGAAGATGGGTGGCTCGATCCGCGCGGTGTCGCACAGCCGCGGGTCGGCGTGATTGCGCCCGGCGCGCGCGCTGATCTCCACCTCATCAACGCCCCATCGGTGACGCACCTCGCGTATCGCCCTGGCATGCCGCTCACCGCTGGTGTCTGGCGCGCGGGCGAACGAATCATTTAGCCCTGCACGACTCAGAACCTGCGCTACGAGGCAACTCGACGACCGTGGATGCGCGCTGACAGCGCCTCCGCGGTCGTTCGCACGTCTGCAGCGAGCGCGGTGACTTGCGCCTCGGTGAGGCGCTGCTCGGGAAACGTCACCGCGATTGCCGCGACGGGCCAGCCGCGATGATCAAGGACAGGGAGCCCGACTGAGGCAAGGCCGTCAGTGATGTCTCCTCGCTCAAGCGCGTAGCCTCGGTTCAGCGTGTCATCGAGAACTGAGCGGAGCCGAGAATACCGATCGATCTGCCCAGGTGAGCCACTCCGGCTCACAAACGCGTCACTGCTCGGGTAGAGCGCTCGCACCTGCGCCTTCGACATCATCGAGAGGATCGCACGACCACTGGCGGTGAGATGCATGGGCAACCGCACGTCAACGTCGGTGACGAGCGGGGGTGACCCAGCCGCGCGTTCCTCAATCACATAGAGCACGTCTCGCCCGTGCGGCACGGCGAGGTGACCGCTCACGCCAACGCGGTCGACGAGTGCGGCGAGCAGCGGCCGGCCGATGCGTGTGAGGGGCTCTTGACGTTCGTACGCAGAACTCAGCGCAACCGCGGCGATACCAAGGCCGTAGCGCCGTTCTTCTGGCAGGTGCAAGACGTAGCCGTGTTCTTGGAGTGTGCCGAGCAGGTGATAGACGGTCGAGCGTGGAATGTCGAGTTGTGACGCGATCATCGTTGCGGCCATCGGTCCGCGTGAGGTCGCAAGCAAGCTCAAGATTCGAAGCGTCTGGTCGGCGGCAGGGACCTTCGACGTCGCCACCAGCTGAGCCGCCGGGTCTCCGTTTCGTCGGGTTGCCGCGGTGGGGTGTTGCTCGTTCATGCTCTCGCTTTGTGTTCGGCACTGAATGCGTTGGGTGCCCTGTGAGTTAATCACAGGGCACCCAACGGGAACCAGCAGGCTAGGCGAACTGGCCAGCAATGACCTGTTCTGCAGTGTTGCGCACGGCACCGGTCGCGACGAAGGAGTACGCCGCCTCGATAGTGGGCGACAGGAACGAATCGGTGTCGGGCGCACTGATCTCGGTGCGGAACAGAGCGTGGATCGCCTGTGTCACTGCCGCGGGATTACCGGCTCCCTCAGCCTGCGCACGGAAGTCGAGCGCTCGTGTCGATGCGAGGAGTTCGATACCGAGCACGCGTGACAGCCCGTCGACACCGCGGCGCAGCTTGCGCGCTGCATGCCATCCCATTGACACGTGGTCTTCTTGCATGGCCGATGACGGGATCGAATCAACCGAGGCGGGAACCGCGAGGCGCTTGAGTTCCGACACTATGCCGGCAGCGGTGTACTGCGCGATCATGAGGCCAGAGTCGAGGCCGGCGTCTGCCGCGAGGAACGGCGGCAGGCCGTGGTTGCGAGCCACGTCGAGGAAGCGGTCGGTGCGACGCTCCGAGATGCTTGCGACGTCAGCAACAGCGATCGCGAGAAAGTCGAGGACGTATGCCACTGGCGCGCCATGGAAGTTGCCGTTCGATTCGACGCGACCGTCGGGCAGCACCACGGGGTTGTCAATCGCTGAGCGGAGCTCGATCGCTGCGACGCGCGCAGCGTGCTCAGCGGTGTCGCGAGCGGCGCCGTGCACCTGGGGTGAGCAGCGGAGCGAGTAGGCATCTTGCACGCGGGTGAACTCGCCCTCGGTCGGGCGCTGCACAAGGGTCGAGTCTTCGAGCACGCGGAGCATGTTCGCAGCTGCGCGCCCCTGACCGGGGTGCGGGCGGAGCTCGTGCAGATCCGCCGCGAATACTGCGTCAGTGCCAGTCAACGCCTCGACGCTTGCTGCGGCCGCGATGTCAGCGGTCACGAACAGCGTCGAAAGGTCGTGGAGCGCAAGGCACAGCATGCCAAGCATGCCGTCCGTGCCGTTGATGAGCGCCAGACCTTCCTTCTCAGCAAGCACCAATGGCTCAATGCCAGCTGCGGCGAGCGCTTCGGCTGCGGGGATCGGGGCGGTGTGCGGATCGCGACTCACTCGAACGTCACCCTCACCCATCAGTGTGAGTGCACAGTGCGCGAGCGGGCTGAGGTCTCCCGAGCAGCCAAGTGAGCCGTACTCGTGCACGACCGGTGTGATACCAGCGTTGATGATCGCGGCGTAGGTGTCGACCACGACCGGGCGCACACCCGTGCGGCCTGAGGCAAGGGTGTTGAGGCGCAGCAGCATGAGCGCGCGAACGACCTCACGCTCAACCTCTGCACCGGTGCCAGCTGCGTGCGAGCGAATGAGGCTGCGCTGGAGCTGCTGACGCTTCTCAACGGGAATCTGCACCTTTGCGAGTGCACCGAAGCCGGTCGAGACGCCGTAGTGCGGACGACTATCGTTCGCAAGGTCTTCGATGACCTGACGGCTCGCGGCAACGCGAGCGAGGCCTGCCGCGGCGATCTCAACTCGCGCGTCTGCGCGGGCGACGCTCACGACGTCTGCAATGGTCAAGGGGGCGGCGCCAAGGACGACAGCTTCGGTGTGATTGTTCATACGTCTGATTGTGAGCGCGTGCGAGCCCCTATTCCACAAGAAACTCCCGCCTTGTGTCTGGGATCCCAGACACAAGGCGTTTAGCTCCCTAGAATTGAGGCTATGCGTTACGCCCCCGCCGATTCGATACGTCTGGGATCCCAGACGAAAGCGGGATTCGCCCCCTTGTTCGACCACAGCACGCCGATGCTACGGTCACAAGCATGAGCAACGATGCCGTAATTCCGAAGCCCCTGTCCCATGATCCCGCGTGGCCCCGCACGGGCAACTGGGCCAGTGCCGAAACCGCACCAGCAGACCTCATCGTCGTCGGAATTCCGACCTCGGCGACCTCCCTATCTCCCACGAACGCGCACGAGACGCCAGCTGCTATCCGCGCCGCCCTGCAGCGCTACTCCAGCCACGTTGTCGCCGCAGGCGCACCAGACACTCGCGGTGCAGAACGAGAGCTCGTGCTCGACGAAGCGCTCCGAATTCTCGATGCCGGTGACGTCGACTCCCCCGATACGGAGGAAGGCGAGATCGCCGCAGCGGCGATTGTCCAAGCGCTCGCTGCAAGGTCAGAGCTCGTCGTCGCGCTTGGCGGCGATAACGCCCTCACCGTGCCCGCAGCACTCGGCGTCGCTGGCGGCCAACTCGCAACCGCAGGGCTCATCACCCTCGACGCACACCACGACCTTCGTGATGGTCGCTCCAACGGTTCACCCGTGCGCCGCCTGGTTGAAGCAGGTCTCGACCCCACGCGCATCGTGCAGATTGGCATCGCCGACTTTGCGAATTCCCGAGCGTACCGAGAACGAGCGCAGCAGCTCGGAATTACCGTGATTCACCGCACTGAACTTTTCGAACGCCCAATCTCGGCTATCGTCGAAGAGGCTCTCAGCATCGCGGGCTCGGCAGGTGGCCCGATTCACGTTGACCTTGACGTGGACGTCTGCGATCGTTCGGTCGCACCTGGTTGTCCGGCCTCGATTCCCGGCGGAATCCAAGCACACGAACTCCGCAGCATCACCCGACTGCTCGCGGCCGATGCTCGCGTGCGTGGTATCGATCTCGCTGAGGTTGATGCCACTGCCGATAGCGCGGATCAGCGCACCGTGCGGCTCGCCGCCCTGTGCGTCCTCGAAGCAGCAGCCGGTCTCGCCGAGCGCCTCGGCAAATAGTAGGAAGCAACATGGGTCACACAGACACCCCAGCTCAGGAAGCAACACTGAAGCGCGGTCTCACCGCACGTCACATTCGGTTCATGGCACTCGGCTCAGCCATCGGCACGGGCCTGTTCATGGGATCGTCAAGCGCGATTCAAACGGCAGGCCCCTCAGTACTGCTCGCCTACATCATCGGCGGTGCCGCGGTCTTCATGGTCATGCGCGCCCTCGGCGAGATGGTCGTACGCTACCCGGTCTCTGGCTCATTCGGTCAGTACGCCTCGCGCTATATCCACCCGTTCGCGGGGTTCCTCGTTGGCTGGAGCTTCGCGTTTGAGATGTTTCTTGTCGCGGTCTTCGATGCCACGGCCGTCGGCGTCTACATGAGGTTCTGGTTCCCAGATGTCTCGCAATGGATCTGGGTACTCGCGGTCATCTTCTTCCTCGCGGCCATCAACCTCGTTAGCGTGAAGGTCTTTGGCGAGCTTGAATTCTGGTTCTCACTCCTCAAAGTCACTGCCATCGTCGTCTTTATCGCCGCAGGCATCGGCATCATATTGTTCGGCTTTGGCAGCGCAGAGAATTCGAACATGGGTCTGCACAATCTTGTCGACCACGGCGGCTTCATGCCGCACGGCATCGGCGGCTTCCTCGCGTCCTTCACCATCGTGATGTTCGCGTTCGGTGGCATCGAGATCATCGGCATCACGGCTGGTGAGGCGCAGAACCCCAAGCAGGTGCTGCCGAAGGCGATCAACTCGGTCCCCGTGCGGATTCTGCTCTTCTACGTGCTCACGCTCGGCGTCATCATGTGCATCCAGCCGTGGGTCGACATCACGGGTGACACAAGCCCGTTTGTGTCGATTTTCGAGTCGATCGGGTTCCAGGCAGCAGCAGCGGTCTTCAACGTCATTCTGATTACGGCCGCGCTCTCGGCAATGAACGCAGATGTTTATGGTGCTGGTCGCATGATTCACGGCCTTGCCGAGCAGGGCCACGCGCCTCGGGGGTTCATGCGCACGACCCGTAACGGCGTGCCCATCATGACCGTGCTCGCGATGATCATCGCGCTCCTCATTGGCGTCGTGCTCAACTTCCTCTACCCCGATCAGGTACTGTTCTTGCTCGGAGCACTCGCCACCTTTGCAACGGTGCTCGTGTGGCTCGTGATTCTCATCGCGCACATTCGCATGAAGCGCGAGGTCGAACGAGAGCATCGCCTGCCGAGCGAATTCCCCGTGCCGCTCTGGCCAGTCGGCTCGTACCTTGCCGTGGCGTTCATCCTGTTCGTCATCGTGATGGTCGGCATAGTGCCCGAGTCACGCCCTGCCCTGTGGGTCGGCCTCGTCTGGATCGCACTCCTCGCGGTCTGCTACAAGCTTTTCGTGCCTGCGCGAGGCCGTCTGCCTTTCCAGCTCGTTGACCAGACCGAACGCATCGATGTGGTGCAGCCATCAGCAGCCGATATCGCTGAGCGCGCTGCGGCAGACGCCGCTTCTGACAAGGAATAACTGCACCGCACACAGGAGAAGGGCCGCCTCGATTTGCTCGAGGCGGCCCTTCTGTTGGGATCGAAACCGCTGGCTGATCCCTGCCAGCAACTGACCAACGTTACTCGGTGGGCGCCGATCCGCGCGCCACGGTGATCGGGGTGGTCTTCCGGTTCTTCCGAAGTACGAAGTAGGCAATGATCGTGAGCGCGAGGCTACCCGCACCGAAAGGCAGGGTCGCCCAGAACTCCTGGGTGAACGCGGTCGAGACTGCGACAGCAATCATCATGAGCGCGCCTACCCAGGCGCCGATCTTCGTAAAGCTCATCTTGTAGTCGAGCGTCTCGCCGCGCTTCGCGTGGTAGCGACGGAACGCGATGTGCGTGATGAAGATGAGACACCACGTGAACATCGCACCAAACATCGAGATCGCGAACATGAGCGTGAACGCCTGGTCAGGAACGAGCACGTAGATGATGGTTGCGACTGCAATACCGGCCGTGGAGAGCGCGAGCGCGTTCAGTGGGCTGCCATTCTTGGCCACCTTGCCGAATGCCTTGGGTGCTTCACCAGCGCGAGCAAGCGAGAACATCATGCGCGTCGAGATGTACAGCTGACTGTTCATCGCCGAAAGCGCCGCGACAATGACCACGAAGTTCAGGATCGAGTCCGCGAACGGGATACCAACGACCTGCATGACCGTCACGAAGGGGCTGCCACCCTCAAGGATTTCGTGCATCGGTGCAATCGACACAATGAGTGCGAGCGTGAGGAAGTAGAAGATCACAAGACGGAAGATCGTCGAGCGGAACGCTTTCTTCACGGCCTTCTCAGGTTCTTTCGCCTCGCCAGCGGCCACCGCGATCATCTCAATGCTCAGGTAGCTGAAGATCGCCACGATCACCGCGAACCAGGTGCCCGTAAACCCGTTGGGCATGAAGCCACCGTCGGAGGTCCAGTTCTGGAAACCGTACTCCTCCTGCTTGCCGGCAAAGAAGACCAGCCAGATTCCGATGATGATGAACGCGAGAATCGCAAACACCTTAATCGTCGAGAACCAGTACTCCAGGGTGCCGAAGCTCTTCACGTTCATCGCGTTCACGAGGATGAGCGCGGCCGAGAAAACCACCACCCAGATCCACGGTGGAACACCAGGGAACCACAACTGCATGTACTCGCCAATGGCAGTCACCTCGGTACCAACAGCGAGCACAATGCACAGCCAGTACATGTAACGGGTGAGGAAGCCCCAGATTGGGCCAAGGTAATACTCGGCGTAGGCGCCGAACGATCCTGAGGTGGGGTGCTTCACCGTCATCTCAGCGAGCACACCCATAAGCATGAGCGCGATGAAGCCGCCGATGAGGTAACTGATGATGACGCTCGGACCGGCAAACCCGATCGCGAACTTACTGCCAAGGAACAGTCCGGTACCAATCGCGCCGCCCAGCGCGATCATACCCAGCTGACCTGAGGTCAGGCTTTTCGCGAGACCGATCTCGCGCGTTTGAATGTCTTTGAATTCCTGCATGTTTTTCTCCATTCGTGTTCGACCGCACCATTGCGGCCGAACACACAGCTAGGGATACGGCTTAGGTCACCGCGCCGCGGATTTGGAACTCGGGCGCCCGCCAGAGTTCCTCGTCAAGCACGCGACGCAGGGTCTCCACCGAGTCCCACACATCTGCATACCCGATGTACAACGGGGTGATACCGAAACGCAGCACCTCAGGTTCGCGGTAGTCACCGATAACACCATTTGCAATGAGTGCCTTCATCACCGCGAATCCCTCGGGGTGACGCAGACTCACGTGGCTGCCACGTTCGTCCTCGTCGAGCGGCGTCACCAGTGTGAGTGGGTGGTTCGGGATCCGCTCTTTGACCAGCTTGATGAAGAGCGACGTGAGTGCGAGAGACTTCTTGCGCAGCTCCGCCTCGTCGACGCTGAGCGCAATATCGACGCCGACCTCCATGGTTGCGAGCGAAATGATCGGCTGCGTGCCCACAAGGAATCGGCGGATCCCCTGACTCGGCTCGTACGACACCGACATATCGAAGGGCTTCGAATGGCCCCACCAGCCCGCGAGTGGCTGCCATGCGCGATTAACGTGGCGATCCGCGACCCAGATGAAGGCGGGTGAGCCGGGGCCACCGTTGAGGTACTTGTATGTGCAGCCGACAGCGAAGTCGGCGTTCGCTGCATCGAGTCGAATGGGGACCGCGCCAGCAGAGTGGCAGAGATCCCAGATCGAAAGCGCGCCAGCGTCCTGGATCTTGCGAGTCACGCGCGCCATGTCCCACAGGCGACCCGAGCGGTAGTTTACCTGAGTCAAAAGCACCGCGGCGACGTCGTCACCGAGTGCGGCATCAAGTGACGCCTCGTCGTCGATAAGACGGAGTTCGTAACCACGGTCGAGGAACTTGATGAGCCCCTCCACCATGTAGAGATCAGTCGGGAAGTTTTCACGCTCCGAGATGATGACCTTCCTGGCCGGTGCATCCTGCGCCTGGATGTCGAGCGCAGCACCAACGGCTTTGAAGACGTTGATCGAGGTGGTGTCAGTCGCCACGCAGGCACCGGCCGTGCCGCCGAGGAGACCTGCGATCTTCCCGCCAATACGGACGGGGAGATCGAACCAGTCATTCGTGTTCCAGCTTGCAATGAGGTCAGTGCCCCACTCACGCGAGATCACGTCGTTCGCCCGCGCACTCGCGTCATTCGGAAGCACGCCGAGAGAGTTGCCATCGAGGTAGATAACGCCCTCGGGCAGCGTGAACTTGTCGCGGTACTGCGCGAGCGGATCGGTCGCGTCAGCAGCAACGCAGTCCTCGCGGGTAACAATTGTCGAAACGGTCATGGATGACTCCTTCGTCTGGGGTGGGTGAGTCGGCCGTGTGACGGCCAAGAAGTAGGTCTACAGCTGAAACAGCATCGGTTCGTGCTACGTGCGCAATACGGCGCGCACCGGGGCAGCGTCGGCGCCAGCCCACGCGACCGGAAGTGCCGCAAGATCGCCAACGCCCTCAGGAACTGCGGCGAGCGCAAGCCCCTCGAGCATGACGACGCCACCAGCGATGGCCGCGCGATGCGCTGGCAAGTCTTTCGAGGTGAGCGGATCAAACGAATCAAGGTCGATGCCGATCAGGCGCCCGCCTTGCTCCGCAAACCAGGCCACGAACTCAGGGTCGAGACCAGGAGATGCAATCAACCACTCGTTTCCCGGTGCGGATCGGTGCCGCAGCAGCACCCGCTCGACCGTCATCGGTACCGCGCTCGCCGCAGTGGGCTGCATCTGCTGTGTGCGGTGTAGGAGCTGTGCCATCCGCACTCGGATCGCAGCCACCGGTGCCGGGCTGTGCGGTGTAACCGTAAGGTCGACGAGATCGGCGACATCGATCACCAGGCAGTCACCGATGCACGCATCGAGTGGAATGTTCTCGGCCGTCGCTGCGCCATCGACGACGTGGGCTGGGGCGTCGATGTGAGCGCCGATGTGAGTCGTGGTCGTGACGGTACCAACGTTGACCGATGAGCCATCGGCAATGCGCCACCGCTCGGCACGGGTGAAGTCCTGGTCGCCCGGCCAATGCGGGGTCTCCGGTGTCACGATGGGACTGAGATCGTAGAGTGGCACCGAATTCCCTCCGTTGCGGTTCGAGTTGGTTGCCTTAGTTTGCCAGTATGTCCGAATTAGGTCTGGCCATTTCGGAAGGATTCCGGAAAACTAGCAAGAATTCGTAAAAATTTCAGTACATGACGTGGATAAGGAGTCGATCTTGAGCACAGTTCACCTCACGGACATCGACCGCAAGATTGTGACCGCACTCGCTCGCCACGGACGTATGCCGTACAAAGAGCTCGCTGCGCAGGTGGGAATCCCTACGTCCACCTGCCACGGCCGAGTGCAAGCGCTCGAGGAGCGCGGCGTGATCCGCGGATACCAAGCCGACATTGACCCAGAAGCCCTCGGCCGTGCGGTGAGCGCGCTCATTCTCGTGGCCGTGCGCGCGGATCAGCGCGACCAGGTCCCGGTACTCGCAGAAGACCTGCGCTCGGTGCCTGGGGTACAGCAAGTGTTCCTCATCGGCGGCGAAAAGGATCTCGTGCTCCATGTGTCGTGCGAGAGCGTCTCAGCGTTGCGCGCGCTTATCGCCGAACACCTGAGCAACCGTCCTGCGCTCGCACAAACGCAAACGCAGATCGTGTTCGAGCATCTTTCCGGTCTGCAGCCGGTCTAGTCAGTGACGAGCTACGCCCAGTCGTCCCACAGCGTCGCCTGCGGCACGCGCCAGTCGATCGTGTCACTCCCCTGCGCACTGAGCGCTGCATTCACGCGACTGAACGGTCGCGAGCCGAAGAACCCGCGCGACGCCGACAGCGGCGACGGGTGCGCACTCTCGACGATCTCGACGCCTGTGAGCAACGGTGCGAGCTTGCGCGCATCAGCGCCCCACAGCACGGCAACGAGCGGGCCGCCACGCTTCGCGAGGGCGCGGATCGCGGCCTCAGTCACTGCCTCCCAGCCGTGGCCGCGGTGCGAGCCTGCGTCTCCCGCGCGCACAGTGAGCACGCGGTTGAGGAGCAGCACGCCCTGATCAGCCCAGGACGTGAGGTTGCCGTGATCCGCCGGTGCAATCTCCAAGTCAGTCGCGAGCTCACGATAGATGTTCGCAAGGCTGCGCGGCAGCGGCCGCACCTCCTGCGCAGTGGAAAATGACAGTCCGATCGCGTGGCCAGGTGTCGGGTACGGGTCTTGGCCAACAATGAGCACTCGCACGTCTGCGAGAGGTTGGGTGAAGGCGGCGAAGATCCGCGCCTCTTCCGGGAGCACCACTGCTCCCGCCGCCCGCTCGGCAGCCTGAAATTCGAGCGCAGCCGCGATTTCAGCCTCGACCGGGGCGAGTGCCTCGGCCCAGTCTGGCGCCATGCGGCCGGTGGCGACGAGATCAGTGAGTGTTGCTGCCATCTGCGTCACTCTGCGATGCGTGCGGCGAGCGGGCCGCGACGCGTGTGGAAGACACTCGACTGAGCGACCGGGCGGATCACGATGAGGTCCTGGTTGACGTGAGGCGGCTGTTCGAATGCGTTCACGAGCACGCGCGCGACATCTTCCGGCTGCAGCGGGGTGACGTCAGCATAGGGCCGCTCTGCAGCTGCGGCGTCGCCGCGCAGCCGGTTGAGCGTGAACTCCTCCGTGTGCACGAGACCGGGGGCCAGCTCCATGACGCGGATCGGCTCGCCAGCAAGCTCGTGTCGCAGCACCTCGGTGACCGCGTGGGCAGCATACTTCGCCGCGTTGTAGCCACCGCCACCGGGGTACGCGCTGTGACCAGCAGTCGAGGTGAGGTTCAAAATGGAGGCCCACCCGTGCCCGGCATCGACGCCGGTGGCATCGGGATCCGCCTGCTCCGTCGCAGCGCGGAGGATCGGCAGCATGGCGGCAGTCACCGTACGCAAACCGATCACATTGACCTCGAACATTGCGCGCCAGTCATCGTTTGAGGCATCCTCAACCCGCTCCGTGCCGAGCGCACCACCGGCGTTGTTCACGAGTGCGTTCGCGCCGCCCGTGCGCGCGACCTCAGCAGCCATCGCAGCAACCTGGGCCTCGTCAGTCACATCACAGACGATGACGTGCGCACCAGTCTCTACAGCGAGCGCCTGCAGCCGGTCTGCGCGGCGCGCAACGGCAACCGTTTCCCATCCCAACTCGGCGAAACGACGCACCGTTGCAGCGCCAATTCCTGAGCTAGCTCCTGTGACAACAACGCGATTGTGCATGGGGACTCCATTCGTGCAAAACAGCACCCGGTCGGGATTCTGGCTCAAGGTTACACTTCGTGTCGTATTGCGTTGCCGGTTGTGTGGGAACCTCATAGTGTCTTACTCAGACCTACACCGCCCACATCTTTTCACTATCGGGGGATCCAACATGACTGAACAGACCGCCTGGAGCTTTGAGACCAAGCAGATCCACGCTGGCCAGCAGCCCGACCCAACGACGGGCTCGCGCGCGCTGCCGATTCACCAGACGACCGCATTCGTGTTCGACAGCACCGAGCAGGCAGCAAACCGCTTCGCACTCGCTGAGTTCGGCCCGATCTACACGCGCATCACCAACCCCACGCAGGACGTTGCCGAGCAGCGCCTTGCTGCACTCGAGGGCGGCACCGCGGCACTCCTGCTGTCGAGCGGCCAGGCAGCTTCGACCTTCGCGGTTCTGAACATCGCGAGTGCAGGCGATCACATCGTATCGTCGGCTTCGATCTACGGTGGCACCTACAACCTCTTCAAGTACACGCTGGGCAAGCTCGGCATTGAGGTCACCTTCGTCGAGAACCAGGACGATCCCGCAGAGTGGCAGCGCGCAGTTCGCCCGAACACGAAGCTCTTCTTCGCAGAGTCGATCGCGAACCCGCGCACCAAGGTGCTCGACATCCGCACCGTCTCTGACGTTGCACACGAAAACGGCCTGCCCCTCATCGTCGACAACACCGTGGCGAGCCCCTTCCTCATTCGCCCGCTGGAGCACGGCGCTGACATCGTGCTCCACTCGGTCACCAAGTTCCTCGGCGGCCACGGCACCACCCTCGGTGGCGCGATCATCGACGGCGGCAAGTTCCCCTGGTCACAGCACGTCGAGCGCTACCCCGATCTCACTGAGCCTGACGCTTCGTACAACGGTGTGAGCTACACCGGCGCTGTCGGCGACGGCATCGCCTACATCATCAAGGCACGCGTTCAGCTCCTTCGTGACCTCGGTTCATCAATCGCTCCCCTCAGCGCATGGCAGCTTTTGCAGGGCGTCGAGACCCTGTCGCTGCGCATGGAGCGCCACACCCAGAACGCTCAGGACACCGCTGAGTGGCTCGATTCGCACGCTGACGTTGCAACTGTCTACTACGCAGGTCTCCCGACCGACCCGAGCTACGCAGCCGCAAACACCTACGCACCCAAGGGCGTCGGCGCAGTGCTCTCGTTCGAGCTCAAGGGCGGCGTTGAAGCGGGCAAGGCGTTCGTGAACTCGCTTGAGCTCTTCAGCCACGTCGCGAACATCGGCGACGTGCGTTCGCTCGTCATCCACCCCGCGTCGACGACCCACTCGCAGCTCACCCCTGAGCAGCAGCTGTCGGGCGGCGTGACCCCCGGTCTGATCCGGCTCTCGGTCGGCCTCGAGCACATCGACGACATCACGGCAGACCTCGAGCAGGGCTTCGCAGCCGCTCGCGCGGTCGTCGCAAACAACGCGTAACCTTCGGCTACGCACGCTGCACGCGGGCGCTGCCTGAGCTCCATTTGGGGCCCGGGCAGCGCCCGCGTCGTTGTGTGTGGTGGGGTGTGCGGATCCGCCACCACTGCCCCAACCCGGTTCCGTAACAATGTCACGCGAATTTCTGAACCAGTCCACAATAGGGAGTATGGACTGGCAGACACCCGAGGATTCATTTCCCACAGACTTCATCACCGACGCGCAGTTGCGCGCGCTCATGGGTCGTCCGCCGATTTCCGGCGGCTGGCGGGACGGCGACCCCGTTGGCGATCGTCAGTTCCTGAACATTGGAGCGCTCGATACCGAGGCGGGCGAGACGATCCCTCACGTGCGCATTGCGTACGAGACCTTCGGCGAGCTCAACGAGGCGCGAGACAACGCAATCCTCGTGTTTCATGCGCTGACCGGTGACAGTCACCTCGTTGGCCCCGCAAGCTCCGGCCACGCGACAAGCGGCTGGTGGGAAGAAATCGTCGGCCCTGGCAAGCACCTCGACACCGACAAGTACTGCATCATCGCACCCAACGTGCTTGGCGGCTGTCAAGGATCGACCGGACCAGGCTCGCTCGCATCTGACAACCGCGAGTGGGGAGGCCGCTTCCCGTACCTCACCGTTCGTGACCAAGTACACGCGGCAGCCCGCTTCACCGAAGCGCTCGGTGTACCGAAATTCGCTGCAGTAATTGGCGGATCTATGGGCGGCATGCACGCCCTTGAGTGGGCCATCATGTACCCCGAACGCGCAGATCGCCTCGCGGTGATCGCGTCACCGCCCGTCACCACGGCGGATCAGATCGGCCTCAACCTCGTACAGCTCGAAGCCATTCGTTCTGACCCTGCTTACCGCGGCGGCAACTACTACGACGCCCCAGACGGCATCGGCCCACACCACGGTCTCGCTACCGCGCGCCGCCTCGCGCTGCTCAACTACCGCAGTAACCGCGAACTTGACGAGCGATTCGGCCGGTCATGGCAGTCTGCTGTGAGTCCACTTGGCAAGGGTGGGCGCTTCGCCGTTGAGTCGTACCTCGACTTCCACGGCAATAAGTTCACCCGCCGTTTCGACGCGAACAGCTACCTCACACTCGTGCAGGCCATGAGTTCACACGATGTCGGTCGCGGACGTGGTGGTGTGCGTGCTGCGCTCACCACGATCACGGTTCCCACGCTGGTGATCGGCATTCCGAGCGACCGCTTGTTCACGCTCGACGGTCAAGATGAGATCGCGTTGCACGTACCGGGCGCCCTCGACGGCGATCGAGCCGTGCGGTTGGACTCACCCTTCGGTCACGATGCGTTCTTGATTGAGTTCGAGTTTGTTGGCGCGCAGCTCACACGGTTGCTCGGGGTTGCGGTTTAGGATCCGCATTTCTTGCGCCAACCCCGCGAAACGCTTCTTGCGCCAACCCCGCGAAACGCTTCTTGCGCTCGCCCCGCGAAAAGTTTCTTGCGCCAACCCCGCGAAATGGGGTGTTTCTGTCGAGATAGGGTCTTTCAAACGCATGAAAGTGGCCTTTTCGGGAGAAACACCCCTTTTCGCGGGGTTGACCCACTCCGCAAGCGGCGGCAGAAACTAGGCGTACTTCTGGCGACGCGTCGCGTCGTGCACCTCACCAACGAGTTCTTCAATGACGTCTTCCAAGAAGACCACACCAAGGTCTTCGGCGGTGGCCACGTCTTGCACGCGGGCAACGTGAATGCCGCTCGCCTGCATCTCAGCGAGGAGATCTTCGAGATCCATCGACGCGGGAACCCGCATCATGTCACGAATACGCTTTGCGGGAATTGGATCGTTGATACGCGAATCCTGGATGCGCACAAGGTCCTTGATGTGCACGTAGCCGTGCAACGCACCACTCTCGTCAGCGATCGGGTATCGGGAAAAGCCCTGCTTCACAACCGCAGCTTCAACATCAGCTGGCGTCGCGTCCAGCGGCATCGTCACAAGCTCCGTACGCGGCACCAGCACATCGCCCGCATGCTTTGCCGTGAATTCGAATGCCGCAGACAACGCGCCGCTTCGATCTTCCAGCACTCCTTCGCGCGTCGAGTGACTCACGATATTCGCGACTTCCTCGAGCGTAAACGTGCTGTTGGTCTCTGATTTCGGCTCAACCTTGAATAGGCGCAGCACACCGTTCGCGATCGCGTTCAGGCCGGCAATGAGCGGCTTAAACACCTTCGATACCAACACGAGCGGCGGAGCGAGCAGCAACACGGCCTTGTCAGGCATCGAGAACGCCGCGTTTTTCGGCACCATTTCGCCGAGCACGACGTGCAGGTATGACACGAGGGTGAGCGTCAGAACGAAGGCAACAATGTTCACGGTCGCTACCGACATGCCAGTCCATGCGAGCGGGCCCTGCAGCAGGTGGTGAATTGCCGGCTCAGACACGTTCAGAATGAGCAGCGAACACACGGTAATGCCAAGCTGGCTTGTCGCGAGCATCAGCGTCGCATGCTCCATCGCGTAGAGCGCGGTGATGGCTCGCTTCGAACCGGCCTCAGCCTTCGGTTCGATCTGCGAGCGACGCGCAGAGATCACAGCGAATTCCGCGGCAACAAAGAATGCGTTCGCGGCGAGCAGCACCACGAGCCACATAATTCCGGCCCAGTCGTTCATCGTCGTTCCTCCTCTCGCTCAGTCACCAGTTCGTCTTCGTATTCCTTTGGCAGCGGAGCCGCGATGTAGCGAAGACGCGCGATGCGATGGCCTTCCATGCGTTCGACCCGGAGCGTTGCTCCGCTCGGCAGGTGTGCCTCGTCGCCGATTTCGGGGATCCGCCCCAGTTCCTGGAGCACCCAGCCAGCGGCCGTGTCGTACTCACCGTCGTCAGGGATTTCGATGCCGGTCTGTGCGAGAACTTCGTCAGGACGCAGGTCGGCGGGGAAGGTCATTTCTTCTGCGGATCCGACTACGCCAGCCGATGCTCGGTCGTGTTCGTCGGCGACCTCGCCGATGATCTCCTCGACAAGGTCTTCGAGGGTGACCAAGCCGGCGGTGCCACCGTATTCGTCAACGACAATGGCGGTCTGGTAGCCCTGCTCACGAAGCTCGCCGAGCAGCTGGTCGAGACGCATGGTCTCGGGTACGCGCAGTTCGTCTTCAGCAAGTGCAGCAACCGGGACGTCGGCACGCTTCTCGCGGGGAACGGCGACAGCCTGCTTCACATGCACGATACCGACGACGTCATCGCGATCCTCGTCAATGACGGGGAAGCGTGAAAAACCAGTGCGGCCAGACAGCTCAAGCACCGCGCTTGCAGGCTCAAGACGCTGAATGCTCTCCATTTTGAGTCGCGGAGTCATCACGTCTGCCGCGGTCAGCTCGGCAAATCGCAGGGTGCGATCAAGCAGCGTCGCGGTGTCAGCTTCGAGCAGACCTGCGCTCGCTGAATGACGCACGAGTGATGAGAGCTCCTCAGCACTGCGACTACCACTCAACTCTTCGACTGGCTCGATACCAACGGAACGCAACAGCGCGTTCGCACTGCCGTTCAGCACAGCAATCGCTGGCCGAAACACTGCAGTAAATGCGCTCTGTAGCGGAACCACCAGTCGCGCTGTTGCCAACGGCATGGCGATTGCAAAGTTTTTGGGAACGAGTTCGCCGATAATCATCGAGAAGACGGTCGCAATCGCAACCGAAATGGGCACCGTGATCACGCTCTGGAAGGATGTCGAGACGCCCATGGCGGTCAGGGGCACCTGCAGCAATGTACTGACCGCTGGCTCGAGCGTGTAACCAGCGAGCAGCGTGGTCAGCGTGATGCCAAGCTGAGCCGCAGAAAGGTTTGTAGACGTGTGCGCAAGCGCACGAATGACTCGGTCGAGACCGGTCTCGCCTGCGTCTCTGCGCCGTTCGAGGTCGTGCCGATCCAGGCCAACCATCGCAAACTCGGCGGCAACAAACACGCCTGTTCCGAGGGTGAGGAGGATTCCGACGAGAAGGAGCCACCACTCGTTCATCGCCACCCCCAATGGGGGAACTGATGCCGTGCAAATGCACGGCTACTACTCGGGGGGTCTGACGATCTTCGAGGGCCTGCGTCCATGATTCAAAAAACATTACCAGTCAGATCCTGAAAATAGATGGGTGTTTCCAAACTTTTTCCACCCCAAAACCCCGTAGGCTAGAGACGCGAAGGAGCGCCGTAGCTCCTTCTGTGGCATCAAAGACGCGCCCTGTTACGAGCGCGACATGAGAGGAAGTAGCTGTGGCTGAGCACACGAGCACGACTGATCACGACGGATCCGCCGAGGACTTCGGCGCAAACGCTTGGCTTGTCGATGAGATGTACAAGAAGTTCATCGTCGACAAACACTCCGTAGATGCATCGTGGTGGCCGGTTCTTGAAGCATTGACAGCTGAGGAGACCGCGGCTTCTGCTGCCGCGCCCGCAGCCGCCGCACCTCCTGCACCGCCCGCGCCTCCTGCGCCCGCAGCTGCAGCGGTTCCCACAGCGACAACGCCGATTCCGACGCAGCAGGCAACGCCTGCTCGCACAACGAACACGGCACCCCGCCTCACCCCGATCCCGGCGGATGCCCCGCATCGCGGCGCGAGCGCCGCAGCGCCCACCGAGACCGCAGCAGACTCGGCCCCTGTGACGACGCCGCTCCGTGGAATGTCACGCACCCTCGCAAAGAACATGGACCAAAGCCTTTCGGTCCCGACCGCAACGAGCGTTCGTACGGTTCCCGCGAAGCTGCTGATTGACAACCGCATTGTCATCAACAACCACATGCGTCGCAGCCGTGGTGGCAAGGTGTCCTTCACTCACCTGATCGGCTGGGCAATCATCCAGTCGCTCAAGAACTTCCCCGCGCAAAACGTCGCCTACGGTGAGGTAGATGGCAAGCCTGCCGTCATCTCGCCGGCTCACATCGGTCTCGGCATTGCGATCGACGTGCCCCAAGCCAACGGCGACCGGGCCCTCCTCGTCCCGTCAATCAAGCGCGCAGAAACGCTTACGTTCAACGCATTCCTTGATGCGTACGAAGACCTCGTGCAGCGCGCTCGCGGCGGCAAGCTTGGCGCAGCTGATTTCCAGGGCACCACGATCTCGCTCACCAACCCTGGCGGTATCGGCACCGTACACTCGGTCCCCCGCCTCATGCCCGGCCAGGGCAGCATCATCGGCGCAGGCGCCCTTGAATACCCGGCTGAGTTCCAGGGCTCTTCGCCAGAGATCCTGAACAACCTTGGCATTGGCAAGACCATCACGCTCACGAGTACCTACGACCACCGCGTCATTCAGGGCGCTGGTTCTGGTGAGTTCCTGAAGCTCATTCATGAACGACTCACAGGCGGTCACGACTTCTATGAAGAGGTCTTCGCAGCGCTCCGTATTCCGTACAAGCCCGTACAGTGGGGCCAGGACATCCACGTTGATATCTCGGGCGCGGTCGACAAGTCGGCACGCGTGCAGGAGCTGATCAACTCGTTCCGCGTTCGTGGCCACCTGATGGCTGATACCGATCCGCTCGAGTACGTACAGCGCACACACCCCGACCTTGAGATCGAGTCACACGGCCTGACTTTCTGGGACCTCGACCGTGAGTTCGTCACCGGCGGAATCGGCGGCAAGCGTTCGATGAAGCTCCGCGACATTCTTGGTGTGCTCCGTGATTCGTACTGCCGCAAGATCGGCGTCGAGTACATGCATATCCAGGACCCGGCCCAGCGCATGTGGATCCGCGAGCAGCTCGAGGTTCCCTACGCGAAGCCCGATCACGACGAGCAAATGCGTATCCTCGAGAAGCTCAACGAGGCTGAGGCCTTTGAGACCTTCCTCCAGACGAAATACGTCGGCCAGAAGCGGTTCAGTCTCGAGGGTGGAGAGTCGGTCATTCCGTTCCTCGATGCCATGCTCATTGACGCCGCAGAAGACGGTGTCGACAGCGTCGATATCGGCATGGCGCACCGTGGTCGCCTGAACGTGCTTTCAAACATTGCGGGCAAGACGTACGGCCAGATCTTCCGTGAGTTCGAGGGTGCACAAGCCTCGACCGGCTCTGGCGATGTGAAGTACCACCTCGGCACAACCGGTGTCTTCACAGCTCCAAACGGCACCCAGGTTCCGATTCACCTTGCTGCGAACCCCTCGCACCTCGAGACGGTGAACGGTGTCCTCGAAGGTATCGTTCGCGCGAAGCAAGATCTCAAGCCGATCGGTTCATTCACCACTCTCCCGATCCTCATTCACGGCGATGCCGCCATGGCGGGTCAGGGCGTGGTCTACGAGACCCTGCAAATGTCGCAGCTGCGCGGTTACCGTACCGGTGGCACGATCCACATCATCATCAACAACCAGGTGGGCTTCACCACACTGCCAAGCGATTCGCGATCGGCAGTGTACGCGTCAGACGTCGGAAAGGTTGTGCAGTCGCCGATCTTCCACGTCAACGGTGATGACCCCGAGTCGGTTGTTCGCGTTGCGCGCCTCGCGTACGAGTTCCGCCAGCGCTTCCACGTCGACGTCATCATCGACCTCATCTGCTACCGCCGTCGCGGCCACAATGAGGGTGACGATCCGTCGATGACCCAGCCGCTCATGACCGACCTCATCGAGGCGAAGCGCTCGACGCGTCGTCTGTACACCTCAGGCCTCGTCGGCCGTGGTGACATCACTGAAGAAGAGTACGAGAAGGCAAAGCAAGACTTCCAGAACCGACTCGAGCTTGCGTTCATGGAGACGCATGCGGCACAGACCGGCTCGATTCCGATCATTGAGACAATCGTCCCCGAGACGAACCTCACACCGGAGCCCGTCACTCCCCCGGTGGTACTTGATACGGCCGTCGATCGTTCGATCGTTGAGCGGATCGGCGACGCGCACATCAACCCGCCACAGGGCTTCACCGTGCACAAGAAGCTGCAGCGCCTGCTGACGAAGCGTCACGAGATGAGCCGAAACGGCGGTATTGACTGGGGCTTCGGCGAGCTGCTCGCGCTCGGGTCGCTCCTCATCGAGGGCACCCCGGTACGCTTCGCTGGCCAGGACGCACGACGCGGCACCTTTGCGCAGCGTCACGCGGTCTTCCATGACCGCGCAAACGGCCAAGAATGGATCCCGCTGCTCAACCTCTCAGAAGAGCAGGCACGCTTCTGGATCTACGACTCCCTCCTCTCTGAGTACGCAGCTCTCGCGTACGAGTACGGCTACTCGCTGCAGCGTGAAGACGCACTCGTCGCCTGGGAAGCGCAGTTCGGTGACTTCGTCAACGGCGCCCAGTCGGTGGTCGATGAGTTCATCTCGTCTGCAGAGCAGAAGTGGGGTCAGCGTTCGTCGGTCGTCATGCTGCTCCCCCACGGCTTCGAAGGTCAGGGGCCCGACCACTCGTCAGGACGCATTGAGCGTTTCCTCCAGCTCTGCGCTGAGGACAACATGACGGTTTGCCATCCGTCGACGCCAGCGAACTACTTCCATCTGCTGCGCCGCCAGGCGTACGCTCGACCGCGCAAACCGCTCGTCGTCTTCACCCCGAAGTCAATGCTGCGCCTGCGCAATGCGACCTCAAGCGTTGAAGACTTCACGACCGGCGCTTTCCAGCCGGTCATTGATGATGCGCGGATCACCGATCCCGCAGCCGTAGAGCGCGTGGTTCTCACTTCTGGCAAGGTCACCTACGATATCCTCGGCGAACTTGAGAAGCACCCCGATCCTCGCATCGCAGTCGTGCGCCTTGAACAGTTCTTCCCCATTCCCGGTGCAGAACTGTCGCAGATCCTGGCGAAGTACCCGAACGCTGAGCTGGTGTGGGTACAGGACGAGCCCCAGAACCAGGGCGCATGGCCCTTCATCGCACAGTGGTACCCCCGCCACATGACGGATCAGCGTTCGTTCTCGGTCGTGTCACGCCGTGCTTCGGCGGCACCGTCTACCGGTTCGGCAAAGATCCACGCGCTTGAGCAGGCTCAGATTATCGAGCAAGCTACTCGCTTCGAGGACTGATTCTCAGGTGAACGCTTGGGGGCAACCGTCACTCGGTCAGACCGCGGCTTCGCTCGACGCTGATGCTCAGTCGTCGAGCGTCGCCGCGGTGACGCAGAGCATCTCATCGGCGATCTCGATGGGCATGCTCAGCGTGGGTGAACGGCTGCCACCTGAGATTGATCTTGCGCATCAGTTTGGGATCGCTGTGGCGACCCTACGGAAGGCGCTCGCCCAGCTCCGTGAGCAGGGCGTCGTTGAAACGCGTCGCGGGCGCAGTGGCGGCACGTTCATCGTGCAGACCCCGTTTCCCAAGCCAGAAGAACTGTGCGCGTCGCTTGTGCGCACGAGCGTGATCGCGCTCCGCGACTTTTTTGATGAGCACGCTGCGATCTCTGGAATGGCCGCACGGCTCGCGGCAGAGCGCACACAACTCGGACAGCGTACGCGCCTCGCAGAGTTTGCATTTCAGGCCCGCGATGCGCGCACCATGCGTGACCGTGCGATGGCTGACAGCCGCTTCCACTTTGAAATCGCGGTGCTGAGCCAGTCGGCGCGACTCCTTGCGTCCGAACAGCGACTTCAGTCTGAGCTTTCCCCGTTCCTCTGGTGCGACGAGGTCTGCAGCGCGTCCACGCACCTCGCGTTCACTGAGCACCTCGCGATGGTCATGGCAATCGAACAGCAGGACGCGCAGACTGCAGAGCGGCTCGCCGTCGAGCATGTGCACGGCAACATGCACCTCATCATCAACGGCAAGCTTGCTCTCAACCGCAAACAGCTTGATGGTGGCGAGGTAGTGCCCCCAGCAGCCGGGGATGTCCGTTCTGGCACGAAGGGGAAGCAATGACCGCTTCACTGCGCACCCAGGGAACCGTCGATGCGGTAAACGCTTGGTTCACCGATCGATTCTCACGCCTGGCAGATCTGTCAGATCGTTTCCTCGCGAAGATCGAGCTGAACACCGATGGCCTGATCGATGTGACGGCAAGGATGCAGCGTCAGCTTCGCCTCATCGCTGAACAGTACCTTGAAGACAACGCATCAGTAGACGGCTGTGGGCTCATCTTCTCACGATCTGCAATGGGAACCGAGAACGGGCACATCGAGTGGTGGGTGCGAGAGGATGAGCAGCGGTTTGCTCGCTACTCGTTTGGCGTCGTGCCTGGCGGTGACCGCTACTACGATTACGAACACCACGAGTGGTTTATTCGCGCGTTCCACGAAGACGTCCCGGTGTTTGTGGGTCCGTACCTCGACTACCTCGGTGTGGAAGCATACGTGACCACGCTGACCCTGCCGGCGACGCTCAACGGCACTCGCATCGGCGTCATCGGAAATGACATTCAGCTCGCAGACCTCGAAAAGAGCCTGCTGCCGCTGCTGCTCGGTTGCCCCACCGACGCAATTCTTATCGGCACGCACAACAACGTGCTCATCAGCAATTCGGCGAATTACCTGCCAGGTACGCAGATCCCCCACGATCTCGTTGGGTTCCGCCGGGTACCGGTAGAACCGCTGAGTATCGGGCTTGAGCTGCTGCTCGCCGAGTAGCTGATGAGCACGTGTTGTGCTGGTTTAGCGATGTTCTGTGACGCCGTCTAGCTCGCCTGCGTGACGACCGCGGCAAAGCGATCCGCGATCGGCAACCATGCCGCTCCGAGCCGCGGTTCGGCATCAGTGACCGCTGCGATGATCTGGCGCGGATCAAGCCCCAGTTCATCGAGGCTGTCAGGATCCTCATCGACCCAGTCGCTTGCGGTTGGGCCAAGCGCTTCTGGGTGAAACTGCACGCCCCATGCCTTCGATCCCACGCGGAATGCCTGGTTCGCACACGCATCGCTTGAGGCCAGGACCTCGGTGTTCAGCGGCAAGGTGTCAGCTTCGAGCCAGTGCCATTGCACAACCGGAAGTGATGAGCTTGCAATGCCACCGAACACGGGATCCGCGCTTGCAGACTCAGCGAATTCGACCTTGCACAGGCCGACTTCTGGACCAGCAGGCATCGTGCGGACATGACCGCCGGCCGCCGTCGCGAGCAGTTGCGCGCCGAGGCAGATGCCGAGCATCGGGGTCTCACTGTCGATCGCCTCAGTGATGAGACTGCGAGTGGCGGGGAGCCAAGGAGCCCGTTCGTCTTCGGTCGGTCCCATGGCACCACCGAGCACGATGAGCGCGTCAAATCCATCGAGCGAGCCGGGCACAGACTCCCCGGTGTCTGGTCCAACGGTGACGAGCTCGAGTCCGTTTGCGCGCAGGCGCGGTGCGAGCTGACCAAGGCCAGCGTTCTTCTGATGCTCGACAACGAGTACGCGTGCGGTCATCGTCCCTGTTCCTCTCGGTAGCGCTGTGCGCTGGTCACGAGCCAGTCAAAGAGCGCTTGCTGGCGCCCGTCTTCAGCTGCGGTGTCTTCAGGATGCCACTGCATTGCCAAAACTGGTGCAGCCACATGCTCAAATGCCTCGACCACGCCATCGGGTGCGCGACCGACCACGCGCAGATCGGCACCGATCCGCCCAATCGCCTGGTGGTGATAGGACGACACCGGCAGCTGCGTCGCGGCGAGGACGTCTGCCATGCGTGAATCGGGTTCGAGTGTGACGTCGTGCACCGAGTTGCGATGCATGCTGTCTGGTGCAACGTCTTGGACTAGGCTGCCGCCCTGCTCGACGTTAAGGAGCTGGAATCCGCGGCAGATCGCGAGCACGGGAAGCCCCATCTCGATTGCTGCGGCAAGGAGTCCGGCTTCGAACTCATCCTGCTCCGCAAAGTCAGCGGTGAGCGTGGCTTCACCAACTGCCTCGCCATAGCGGGCAGGTGCGACGTCTGCCCCACCCGGCACGAGCAATGCGTCGAGGCCGACGAGGCGCTCCGCGGGTTCGAGACTGCTCAGCGCAAAGAGCGTGTGCGGCTCACCGCCGGCGCGGATCACTGATTTCAGGACCGCGCCGGCGACGGCGCTGCCGTCGAATCGGAGTCCGTGCACCTGGTTCGACCACATGCCGGTCACCCCGATTCGCGGCACCGCCTGCGTCTGTGTGTGCTGTACCATTACGCCGCGTTCTTCAGCGGGAATGGCAGAAGCGGCATCCACTTCTTCCAGACGGCTTCGAGTGAGCCATCTGCGATGGCCGACTCGATGGCTGCGTTGATTTCGGTTCGCAGCTCGTCGTTGCCTGGTGCGACACCGATGCCCCAACGGTTCCCCGTGAGTACGGTGAATGCTTCGACGAAGTCGGGGTCTTCCTGCCCGAGCGGAATCATGACGACGTCGTCGTCAACGAAGCCGTCGACCTCGCCCGAACGGGTCGCCTCGATCATGTCTTTGAAGACGTCGTCACTCGCGCCGAAGTGGACAAGCTCGACGCCGGGGAAGGTTTCAGCGAGCTTCATGTTCGTCGATCCGGTAATTGCACCGATCTTGTACCCGGCAAGATCATCGGCCGAGCGTGCAGGGTCATCTGCGCGCACGATCAAGGTCTCATTGAACACGGCGTACGGATGGGTGAAATCGACGAGCGCTGCGCGCTCTGCCGTCATGCCCTGGCCACACCAGACCGCGTCTGCGCCGCCGGCACGTACGGTCGGGATCATGTCGTCCCACGGGACCATGATCCACTCGACGCTGGCCGCGCCGCCCGCGAGCCGCGACATGACCAGCGCGGCAGCCTCCGGCTCGTAGCCGCCACGGGTCTTGCCGTCCTGGCTCTTCGAGAACAGCGGCAGTGCCTCTGAATCGATGCATGCCAGCTTGATGATTCGTTCGTTGTTGGTGCTCACGGAATTGCCTCCCAGTACTGATCAAATTCCCACTGTGTAATGACGCCGCAGTAGCGGGCCCATTCGTCACGCTTGAGCTGCACAAAGATGCGCGTCAGCTCTTCTGGCATTGCGTTCATGAGGTACTCATCTGCCTCGAACGCCTCGATTGCCATGCCGAGCGTGTTCGGCACGAGACCACCATTTGCTTCGTCGCTGAGTTGGCCCGGTTCGCCGGGATCGATCCGCGACTCCAGACCGTGCTCAATTGCGGCCAGCAAGTACAGGTGCGAGAGATACGGGTTCACGCTCGCGTCTGGCAGGCGGTATTCCATACGGCCGTTGGCAGAAATGCGGATCGCAACGCCACGGGTATCGAGGCCCCAATCGGCTCCCGACGGCGCGAACTGACCAGCGTCCCAGAAGCGCTTGTACGAGTTCACAGTCGATGCCATCACCAACATCGAACCGGGGGTGTGCCGAAGCATGCCGCCCATCGCGTGCCGCGCAAGCTCCGTCGCGTGCAGTTCGACACGGCCGTCTTCAACGACGTTTTCGGCTGGGCCGTCGCCGTCGACCTTCCACAGGCTGAGGTTGTGGTGGCAGCCATTACCCATCTTGCCGTTGTACGGCTTCGCCATGAAGCTCGCTTGGAGTCCGAGTTCACGTGCCGTCTGCTTGCAGATCTGGCGGTAGGTGGTCATGCGCTCTGCGGTGAGGTCTGCACGGTCATAGTCCCAGTTGAGCTCAATCTGGCCGTCGTCTTCGTAATCACCCTGAATCATCGTGAAGTCGAGGGCCTTGCCGTAGCCGTACACCTTCTTGAATACCGGGCGCATCTTTTCCAGGTTCTCCACCTGGTACGCAGGGCTCTGGTCTTCCTTCGAGACTGGCTCAATACCGGGGCCGATCCAGGTCATCTCGGGTTCGAGTCCCGAGCGAAGTTCCAGACCGGTGCGCTCGGTGAAGCCACGCATCGCTGCCTTGAGGAGCGCACGAGTATCGAGCGCCACGAGCCGGCCACCGCCCGCACCAAGATGGGGCGGATCGTATGCGGTGCAGAAGATACGAGCGACCTCGGTATCCCACGGCAGCACCTGGAAGGTCTCTGGTTCAGGGAGACCCCAAAACTCGTGTGCGTCTACGCCGCCGCCGATGAGTTCGCCCTCACGGCTCGTCTGCAGATCTGTCAGTGCGGTGCGGTGGAAGGCGATGCCTTTCTTCAGCATGCGCTCGTAGAGTTCTGCTGGCACCACCTTCGCGACCGTGCGTGCGCCAAGCGTCGGGAGCATGTAGTAGATGTACTTCACCCCGGATTCGCGGATCTTGTCGCTGAGCGCCTGCACGACCTCTGGTCGGAGGTTGGCGGCTTGATGTCGCGCGAACGCGGTGTCATCCGCGAGAATTTCACGCATGGCAGCGCCGAAGCTGCCACCCGTTTTCAGATCAGACATGAGGTCCCTTTCGTCTTTGGAAGGTTCGTAATGCCGTGTCGCGTCGTTAGCGTACGGTGAATGTGATGGGGAGTTTTACTGGACCGTGGTTTCCCGAATCGGGAAGCCACTCATCGCCGCCGGGGCAGGTGATATCGGTGAAGGCCTGAGCAAGTAGCGGAAGCGCAACGCTCATGTCTGCGCGCGCGATGTAGTGGCCGAGGCAGTGATGCACACCGCCACCAAAGGTGTGATGCTGCTTCCGGTCAGTCGCATTGAGGTCGATATCAGGATCCGGGTACGCTTCGGGGTCGGTTCCACTCGACATCGTGAAAAGATGCACCGTGGTGCCGTTTGCGATCTGCAGCCCCTTGAATTCGAAGTCTTCGTTTGCCTCGCGCGTCACCCAGCGAGTGGTGGGGTTTACGCGGAGCCCCTCTTCGAGCGCTGGCTTGGCGTACTTTGCGGGATCCGCTGCCAGCAATTCCCACTGGTCGGGGTTGCGCATGAACGTCTGCAGGAGCAGGCCGATCTGGTTACGGGTGGTGTCCATGCCACCGAACAGCATAAGTACGAGCGCGTTTCGCAGTTCTTCGGTCGTGAGCTTGTCATCGGCCTGTGAGAACTGCACGAGTCGGGAGACGACATCTTCGCCAGGGTTCGCCCGGCGTTCCTCGATGAGCTCATCAACGAAGTCATAGAGCTCCTTCACTGCCTCATCGATCGCCTCAATATCTTCCTTAATAGAAACGCTCAGCGCGTAACCGACGGTGTTCGCGCGAGAAGCAATGAACTTCCAGTGCTTGTGATCGAGTCCCATCATTGCGCAGAGCGCACGTGTCGCAAACGGCTCAGAGAACGCAGCGACAAAGTCAACTTCATTCCCGGCAGCGTGCAGCGCCTTCATCTCGGCGATCAGCTCGTTCGCAATGTCAGCGAACTCAGGCTCAAGTCGGCGCGCAACAGCAGGCGAGAAAGCAGGGTTCAGGAGTCGGCGAATGCGGTGATGCTCATCCCCTTCAAGCACTAGGAGGTTCTTCGCCCACCACTCGTAGAAGATACCGGTGTGCACCCCGTGATGCTCCGGCCATTTTGCACTGCCCTGGTTCAGGCTCGGGTGCTTCAGTAGCTCGGTCACTTCCTTGTACCGGAGGATGCCGTACCCGTAGTTGGTCTTTGCATACCAACTCTGCTCACGTGCATCTCGGACCTCTTCAGAGTTCATCGCAAATGCTGGTGAAGCGATGTCCAAATACGGCACGTCTGTGTGGGTATCTTGGCCAGTCATTCGTACTCCTTTGTCGAATAAATCATGCTTCGGCCGCCGTCGCATCATTGCGGCCGGTCAGCAATAAGCTATCCATGAATGTTTTAGATTGCAAGCAAATTCAACGAAACTTTTACCTTTCAAGAATTTTGATCAATAAAACATTCATTGAACGAATCTTTATGGGTACACTAGTGCCATTGCACGCGAACCACTCAAGCAAAGGAGCTAGAGATGTCGTCACCTGCGAACCTGCACATCGCGATTATTGGAGCAGGCCCCTCCGGCTGCTACCTCGCCCAAGCGCTCTCGCGCGGCCTGCCAGAAAGCAGCATCACCATCTTTGATCGCCTCGCCTCGCCATTCGGGCTCATTCGCTACGGCGTAGCTGCGGACCATCAGCACACAAAAGCCATCACGCGCCAGTTTGAACGACTCTTCACGAGCGGCGCCGCACACTTTGCCGGAGACATCGAAATCGGCAGGGACCTCACGCTCGCCGATCTGCAAGAGCACTTCGATGCGGTCATCCTGGCTTCCGGCCTGACAATTGATCGCCAGCTGGATATTCCAGGTGCCGACCTCCCAGGTGTACACGGCGCAGGCGAAATCACGCGCGCTCTGAATTCGCACCCAGAATCGGCAGAGCTCCAACCAGATTTCGGGACAGACGTTGTCATTATTGGGGCGGGTAATGTTGCCCTCGATATTCTGCGCTTCCTGGTCAAGGATGCCACCGGCTACGACGCGAGTGACATCAACGACACCTATCTCAGCGCTTATCTGTCTTCTCCCGCGCATCGCGTGACGCTCGCGAGCAGGTCTCGTGCAGCTGACTCCAAGGGAGATCCGCAGATGATCAAGGAACTCGGCGCACTCCCCCGTGCGCGCTACTCGTCGGCAACGGCCACTGCCGCAGATCCCACAGCAGATCGCACAGCGGTTGCCCGCTCCGCCGCCTTTGCCGACCTGTTCTCCCCCGATCGCGCGCAGGCGCCTGGCCCCGAGGTGCAGGTACTTTTCGGTGCGATCCCCACACGCATCCTGGGCGCGGATCACGTGACCGGTGTCGAGTTTGCCGTCGGCAACGAGACCACAGTTGTCCCAGCAACATCTGTCATCACCGCGGTCGGTTTTGCTTCTGACCCCGATAACCCATTGAGCGCGCTCACGGCAACGCCGGCGACGAGCGGCCGCCTGGCTGCTGGCCTGTACCGAACCGGCTGGGCCAAGCGCGGCCCAAACGGCGCCATTCCCGAAAACCGCGCCTGCGCGAAGAGCGTCGCTGACGAGGTTCTCGCCGACATCGCGAGCGGGACACTCAGCCCAGTTGGCAAGACCGGCTTCGCCGGACTGCCAAGCACCGTTCGCGACCGCGCCGTCAGTTACGACGACTGGCTTCGCCTGGATGCACACGAACGCAGCACCGCGCTCGCGAATCGCGTGCGCCACAAGCTTCCCGATCACACGCACATGGTCAAGATTGCCCGCGGGTAATTCAGACATCTCACGTCTCCTCGAAAGGAACCAACCAGTCATGAAATTCACTGTTCTTTACGGCACCGAGTCCGGAAACTCAGAACTCATCGCCGAAGACCTCGGTGCGCATCTGCGTGACTCCAACGACGATGTTGTGGTCCACGATCTCCAGAACTTTGACCCAGCCGATCTCACACCAGACCGGTTCACCATCGTCATCTGCTCAACACACGGCGAGGGCGACCTTCCCAACACCGCGATTCCCTTCGCTGAAGCATTCGACCAGGTGCTGCCAGATCTCACCGGGCTGCAGTACGCGATGTTTGGTCTCGGCGACACCTTCTACGAAGAAACCTATAGCCAGGGTAGCGAACATATCGACCGTCGCTTCACCGCTCAGGGCGCCACACGCGTCGGCGAATACGGCCGACATGATGCATCATCGTGGGACATGGGAAGTGACGTAGCAATCGCATGGCTTCCCAGCGTGCTTGCAGCGCTCGAGGAACTCCGGGCGGCGGCATAATCCGCACCACACGAGTGAGGGGGTGGGTACCTGCAGGTACCCACCCCCTCACTCGTTCATGCCACACACGCGGCGCGCATCACACCATGCGAGTGATGAACTCCGCTGCGCGAGCAAGCTGCTCTTCACCGGCCTGGATCTTACCGGCCGAGGTGAAGATGCCGTGCGCGTTACCCGGCAGGTGCGTGAGTTCGACGTGCGTACCCGAGGTCGCGAGGAGCTGCGTGTACTCAAGCGCCTCATCCGCGAGCGGATCGAGCCCGAGCGTGATGATCCACGCTGGCGGCTGTGCCTTTGCACCGGGTTCGCGCGCTGCGAGCAGCGGCGAGACGCGGTGGTCTGCGCGATCCGCGTCTGCCGTCGACGGGTCAAGGAACTCCTGCGCAAACCAACGCATCGTGTTTGCCGTGAGCGGGAAGCCCTCGGTGATACGTGCGTAGCCAGCAGACTCAGCTGACAGATCAAGCACCGGGTACAACAGCACCTGAGCCGCGATCGTCGTGCCCTCAACCTGCATCGAAGGTTCGAATGCAAGTGCGGTCGCGATGCCACCGCCGGCGCTGTCGCCGCAGGTCACAATCCGCTGGGCGTCCCAACCGCGCTCGGCTGCCGCGTCACGGATCCACTCGACCGCAAGCGCGGAATCGATGTGCGCCGCAGGGAACGGGAATTCCGGGCCGAGGCGGTAGTCGATCGCCACGACGGGCAGGCCGGTGAGGCTCGCAAGTCGGCGGCAAGCAGTGTCGTGAGTCTCGAGCGAGCCGATAACCCAGCCACCACCGTGCGCGAATACGATCACGCCGTCAGCTGCGTTGCGTTCGGGGCGCGGATCGTAGACCCGCACTTTGAACGCGTCGTCGCCAGCACCAACCGTCACATCTTCGATGTGCGCGATGGGGTCAGGTGCAAGACCATTTGCCTTGCTCGAGACCTCATAGTTCTGGCGCGAGATTGCCATCGTCTCTGCGTCCTGGAACGACTTGCCCCCGGATGCGCGGAAGGCCGCGACCAGCTCTCGCTGGTCCGCGGCCACCACGTTGATCGGAACGATCGTCATTAGTTCGCTGCCGGAACTGCCGAACGAACGAGGTAATCATCCATGTTGAACTCACCAGCGAGCGAGCGGTACTCCTCAACGGTGCCAGACCAGTTGTTGATGACCTTGCCCTTCGAGTTCTTGTACCAGCTCGAGCAATCGCTCGAGAACGCCGAACCGTTCATCTCTTCCTGCATTGCCTCGTTGAACTGGTCGAGGCGTTCGCGGCGAACGTCAACCGAGACCTTTTCGATGTCAGCGGTCTTTGCAAGCGCGTCGTTGACGTATGCCTGCTGGATCTCGAGCATGGTGACAACCGAGTTGTGGTTCAGGTTGGTGTTCGGGCCGTACATGAGGAACATGTTCGGGAAGCCGTCAACGGTGAGGCCAACGTACGCCTCAGCGTCCTCGGTGCCCCAGCGGTCAGCGAGGCTTACGCCGTCGCGGCCGATGATCTGGATGTTGCCCTGGAAGTTCTGCGAGTAGAAGCCGGTGCCGTAGATGACGACGTCTGCTTCGTGCTCGACACCATCGGTGGTGACGATGCCGTTCTCGGTGAAGTGATCGATGCCCTCGGTGACGAGCGAAACGTTGTCACGGAGGAAGGTCGGGTAGTACGCCGAGGTGCGGAGGATGCGCTTGCAACCGAACTCGAAGGTCGGGGTGAGCTTCTCGCGGAGCTCGGGATCCTCGATGACCGATGCGAGGTAGTCGAGCGACTCCTTCGCGCCCTCAGCCTGGCCGCCGGTGTTCAGGCGGGTGCGCTCGAAGCCTGCTTCACGCAGATCGTGGATCGCACGACGCGACTCTTCGAAGATCTCAGGGTTAGCCTCGAACGCGTCGAGCTGCTCCTCGGTGAATTCAATCTGGTCGCGGGGCAGGATGTAGTTTGCCGAACGAGCGAATACCTCGAGCTGGCCAGCCTCTTCTGCAACGAAGGGAACGTACTGCACTGCCGAAGCTGCCGAACCGATCGAGATGACCTTCTTGCCGGTCAGGTCGAGGTCGTGGCGCCAGTTAGCCGAGTGGAACTGCTCGCCCTTGAAGTCTTCGCGGCCCTTCCAGTTCGGGATCTTGGGTGCGTTGAGCTGACCCCAAGCCGGTACGAAGAAGTCCGAGGTGTACTGCTCGCCGTTTGCGAGCGAGATGAGCCAGTGTGCCTCTTCTTCGATCCAACGAGCCTCGGTGATCTCCGAGTTGTACTTCATGTGCTTCTCGATGCCGAACGCGTCACGGAGCTGCTCCTGGTACGAGAGCATCTCGTCCTGGCCTGCGAACATCTTCGAAACGCGGGTGTGCGGGAAGAAGGTGAAGCAGTAGACGTGTGCCTGAGTATCGCAAGCTGCGCCGGGGTAGGTGTTGTCGCGCCATACGCCGCCGACTCCGTCGGCCTTCTCGAAGACTGCGAAATCGTTCTCGCCTGCGCGAACGAGCTGTGCTGCCATGCCGAGGCCACCGAAACCGGAGCCGAGGATTGCTACGCGGAAGTGCTGAGGAGTGCTCATGATTATTTCCTTTGAGGTACTACGTGATGAAGAGAAAAATTGAAAAGTTATGCGGTGGCTGCCGGCATGCGAATAATCTGTCGCAGCACGTTGCCTGAAGCGAGAGCGTCCATACCCTCGTTCATTTCGTCGAGTTCGATGGTGCCGCTAATGAGGCGCTCAAGCGGCAGGTCGCCTGCACGCCAGAGCTCTTCGAACTTGGGAATGTCGCGGCTAGGTACGGCCGAGCCGAGGTAGCAGCCAATGACCGACTGTGCGCGAGCGGTGAGCTTCAGGGGCTCGATCTCGCTCATCGCGCCGGGAGCCGGGAGACCAACAGTCACGAGCGTGCCGCCGAAGCCGATCATCTTGTACGCGGTCTCGAATGCGCGGGGGTGGCCCACTGCTTCGATCACGACGTCAGCGATGATGCCCTGCTCTGCTGCCTGCTGCGGGGTGTACGCCTCATCGGCGCCCCACTCCTTCGCGAGCTCGAGCTTCTGCTCGTTCGCGTCAACAGCAATGACCTTGCTCGGCTTCACTGCGAGAGCAGTGAGGAGTGCGGCCATGCCCACGCCGCCGAGACCAACGATTGCGATCGACTGATTTGAGGTGAGCTTCGCCGCGTTCAGTACCGCACCGCCACCGGTGAGCACCGCACAGCCGAGAACAGCTGCGATGTCTGCGGGAACGTCACTGCCGACCGGAACGATCGAGCGACGGTCAACAACCGCGTACTCAGCGAAGCCAGAGCAACCGAGGTGGTGCTTGACGCTCTCGCCGTTGCGGGTGAGGTGCTCGCTGCCGCTGAGGAGCGTGCCGACCTCGTTGGTCTTCGAGCCTGCCGAGCACGGCAGGCGGCCGTCGGTCAGGCACTCTGCGCACTCGCCACAGCGGGGCAGGAATGTCAGGACAACGCGCTGGCCGAGCTGAACGTCGGTGACGCCGTCGCCGATCTCTTCTACGATGCCGGCTGCCTCGTGGCCGAGAAGCATGGGAACGGGACGGGGACGCGAGCCGTTAACAACCGACAGGTCCGAGTGGCAGATGCTCGCCGCTTCGATGCGAACGAGGACCTCTCCAGCTGCAGGACCGGTGAGCTCAACCTCATCGATAGTGATGGGTCGGCTTGCGGTGTACGGAGCTTCTGCGCCCAACTGGTTCAACACTGCGCCACGAATGGTGCGCTTCGTCGTTGTGCTGCTCATCGTCGCCTCCTAATTGTTGATTCATGTTGTGCTTCGTGTTGAGAACGACGACCGCGTCGCCGTTAACACTTACGAGAATGCCGCCCACTTTTCGCAAATCATGTGTGTAACTATCTATTCTTTTTGATCGAATGTAGAGTTTTCTACATGATCACCGCCGACACGCCACCCGCTGATTACGACTCGCTCGTCGAATGGGCTCGGCGCCAGCAGCGACTCACAAGCTCAATTTCTGAATTTGCTATCGCAATCACAGCGATTCGTGATGATTCAGCCGCACTGCAACAGCTCGTTGCCCGCACCCGCTCGCTTCTTGATGTCGATATGGCGTACATCAGCTTGAACGGCACCGACGGCAGCGGCTTCACTCACATCGTGGAAACCGCGGGCGTGCGCACCGACGCGTACCGCACGCTCCGCATGCCACTTGGCGCTGGCGTGCTGGGTCGCGTTGCAGAGTCGGGCAGCCCGGCGCAGACGAGCGACTACGCCAGTGACACCGTCCTCACGCATGACAGCGAGGTCGACCGTGTCGTTGAGGCAGAGGGCGTCAAGGCCATTCTTGGTGCGCCAATGAAGTCGCGTGGCAAGGTCATCGGCGCACTGCTCGTCGCGAACCGGTTCGCAAAAAAGTTCACTGATGAACAGGTCTTTATCGCTGAGACGCTAGCAAATATTGCCACCGTTGCGATCGACAACATGCATCGCGTCGATTCGCTCACCGCCTCACTTTCCGAGCTCCGCGGCTCGGCTTCAGACCGCGAACGCGAACTGGAAACACAGCGCAGAATTACGAGTGCAGACGAATCACTGATGGACGCGATTGCTGGCGGCGGCGGTCTTGCCTCGCTCCGCTCAGGCATGGAACGCGCGATTGGCCGCGAGACGCAACTCGTTGACATGACAGTCCGATTCGATATGCGCGAGGCCGCCGCGGAAATTGGTGACAGCGAGCGCCCACTATTCGCCCTTTCAGCGAAAACCGGCGACCCCATGAGCGTGATGCGTGAGGGCGGCACCGAACAAACCATCATGGCCGCGACCCGAAGAGGCGAGCTCGTCGGTGCGGTCATGGTTGATGGCGCCATCTCCGACAGCGACGAACTCGTCCTACGTCGTTGCGCCCACGTGCTTGGTGTCTTCTTGAGCGCGCAGGATCGCGAACGCGGCGACCTCGCGCGCCGCAGGAAAGAACTCATTCAACAGGTACTGTCGCCGCCCCCCGGCGGACTCGATGTGACCGTCGTGACGCAGCTCAGCGAACTCGGCATCACAACGGGTCACCCGTACCGAATCCTCATCGCTGATGGCGCAGAGTCGTCGCTCCGGGATTTCCAGCACCGCCTGGAACTCAACTTCGGCGTGACGCTGCTACACGCACAAATCGGTGAGCAAATCGTGGCGCTTGCGCCAGAAGCTGCCTTTGCACGGGTGCAGGCCGAACTTGAGTCTCGCGGTGCGCGACACTGGGGTTCGATGCTCGTCGGGCACTCCCCCGCACTGCATATGTTTGAAGTCGTGCCAGACGAGTTTGCGCTGCTCAATCGCGTGCTCGAGGCAGCACGCCGATCAAACCACCCGCGAACCCTTGTCTCGTTGCTCACCTTTGGGGCAATCGGCGCGTTCCTCTCAAAGGTCACGATCGAGCCAACGCGATTGGCAATTCAAGACTTCATCGGGCCGGTCATCGAATACGACCGTACCCACGGCACCGCCCTCGTGAATACGGCGACGGTGTTCCTTGATTCCGGACGCTCAGTGTCAGAGACCGCGCGTACGATGCACGTGCATGAGAACACCGTGCGCCAGCGGATCGACCGCGTGGGCAGCCTCCTCGGTGACGACTGGGCAGCAGGTCATCGCGTACTCGACTCCCACATCATGTTCGCAGCGAACCGACTCATCGGTGACTAGCGGGCCTGCGAGACGAGCTCGGCGAAGATGAGGTCACGATCTGCCACGTTGCCACCCGGCTCTTCTGGGTGCCACTGCACCCCAACCATCCAGGTGGCCTCGCGATGCCTCGTCGCCTCAACGAGGCCATCGTGCGCGCGTGCCATGACGGCGAGCGCGGGTGCCACCTCAGCAACGGCCTGGTGGTGGCCATTGCGGACGATGAGGCGGTCGCGACCGTAGATCTGTGCCAACACTGAATCCGGCTCTAGGATCACCTCTTCATCAATGAACAGCGGATTTCCATCCCCCTTGTGCAGGTGCCACTCCGCGAGATCTGGGTACAGCGTGCCACCGAAGGCGACGTTCATGAGCTGCGATCCCTTGCAAATTGCGAGCGTTGGGAGGTCTCTGGTGGCGGCCTCCCGCAACAAATCTATGCAGTATTCGTCCCCACGACCATCGACCCCGTAGAGGTTGTCAGGCAGGGCACCCGCATAGCCGTAGCAGCTGGGGTCGACGTCGGATCCGCCGAGGAACACCAGCGCATCTGCCTGCTCGCACACCTCTGCGATTGGCTGCAGTTGCGCTCCGGTCGTATAGGTCACGAGTCGCGGACGACCACCTGCGGCTCGTACCGCATCGAATGCAAGAGCGGTTGTGGCGGTCTGAATCTGTGCGGCAGCGGCATTCATTCCGGGGAACCCGAGCGACACGATCATGGCCACGACCGGGCCATTCAGTCGTTCGTGTTCCGGGTGATCGAACTGAGCTGGGTCGATTGCGAGCTGGTGCATGGTGCCTTTCGAGTGGAGCGGGCATGGGTGCGCCCAGCAGCGCAAGACTGCTGGGCGCACCCATGCCATGAGGAGAAAACGTTAGACGACGACCTTGATCGGCCCACTTGCGTCGCCAGCTGGCGCATCACCCTTGGTGTGTGCCTTCGAGACGAGCATGTAGATCCAACCAAAACCGATCACGCAAACGGTAGTGATGATGAGGAGATAGTCCTCTGCCCAACCGCCGCCTGTCGGCCGCGGCCAGAGGATGTTGGCAACTGCAGCGACGCCCCAAATCAACGCGATGATGTTGACGATGTGCGCCCAGGCACCAAGACGGAACTTGCCCGCTGGCTTCCAACCAAGAATTCGAGCTCTCAGAGCCGCAAACACCACCATTTGGAAGCCGATGTAAATACCGACCGTACCGAAGCTCACCATCGCGGTCAGCGCATCCTCAAGGAAGAGCGAGAGTACGAGGATGATCGCAGGGAACAGTGCGGCCATGAGCAGCGAGCGGGTAGGCACCGCGCGCTTCTCGTTGAACTTCGAGAGGAAGTTCGATGCCGGCAGGAAGTGGTCACGGCTCATCGAGTAAATCAGACGGGTTGCCGCAGCCTGCAGACTCGTGAGACACGAGATGAAGGCGATAACGATCACCATCATGGCGACGGGATACACCGGACCGAATGCTTCCTGCAACAGTACGGCGATCGGGTCCGCAACAGTGCCATCGGCTACCGCGAGGAAGTTCGGTACCGCCATGGTGAGTGAGAACGTCAGAAGGATGGTCGCAAAGCCACCAATGTAAAGCGTGACTCGCATCGCACGGGGAACTACGTAGCTCGGGTTCTTGATTTCCTCAGCAACGTCGCCGTTGGCCTCGAAGCCGTAGTAGGCGTACATACCAATAAGCGCAGCCGCAGCGAAGGCACCGAGGTATCCACCAGGTGCGTCAAGACCAATGCCGAAGTTGTCAAAGAAGATCGAGAAGTCCCACTGGCGACCAAAGATGAGGAGGTAGCCACCGATCACCAGGGCGCCGATCATTTCGGCGATGAGGCCGACGAGCGCTGCCCAGCTCAGTACCTTGGTGCCCGAGAAGTTCAGCAGTGTCGCGATAACGAGTGTGCCAAGAGCAATAAGCACCATTGCCGGTGTCGTCGCTTCGGCACCGAACACAGCGCTCACGAATGGCGCAGCACCGTAAGAAACAGCGGCGATCGTGCCGACGAGTGCGACAACGTAGATCCAACCATTCATCCATGCCCATTTGCGACCCCAAAGCCTGCGTGACCAGGGGTAGACGCCACCAGAGACCGGGTAGTTTGAGACAACCTCGCCAAACACGAGCGCCACGAAGAACTGGCCAATAAGGGCGATAACGACAGCCCAAGCCATTGGCGGGCCGGCCGTGCCAAGCGAGATGGCAAACATCGAGTAGACGCCAGCAATCGGCGACAGGTACGTGAAGCCGAGCGAGACGTTGCCCCAGAAGGTCATGTCTCGTTTAAACTTCGCGTCGTACGAATAACCGAGAGACGCGAGATGCGCGGCGTCCTCGTCGTGGTGCTCCGTCACCACAGCGTTTTTCTCTGACATAGTCTTTGGTACTCCCTTGTACGGCTTCGTCAGTTAAGCGCGATTCCGCCATTGGAATCACAGGTACAACCTACATCTAGATGTTTTGTTTGGCTAGTGATGAATTGAATAATCGGGATACGATCTGGTCACGGTCGCAGTCAATCATGCAGTTGTGCATGAATATTTATGCCCGTTGACGCAGAAAAGCCGAGATCCAACTCGCGTTGCATCCCGACTTTCCCACTACGAGCTCACTAGAGCATCACATAGAACTTCTCGAGCGGCGCAGTGATCTCCCACGTTCCACGCCAGCCGACTGGGAACGACGCAACATCACCGGGACCGAGAGTGACAGGCTCACCGCCCGCTTCAGTGACCACCATGGCACCTGAAAGCACGTGAATCACCTCACCCATGTCGACGAAGTTCCACTCTGAAACTCCCGGATCACAGCGCCAAAAACCGGTGTGAACCCCTTTCTCCGCATCCGAAGTGAACTCTTCAAGCCACGTCTGCGTCGGGCCGGTCGTTGACACCCCCAGCGGCGCTGCGAGATCGCCGGCAGCGGGGATGCGGGCAAAAACTTCTTCAACGGCAACATTCTTCGTCACGCTTTTCTCCATCATCTTTGGCGGATAAGGCTTCGTCGCTGAAACCTCGCACGCATGGTGCATAAAAGATTATGACGTAGATGTTTAAAGAAACCTAGCCTTTCATTTGCAACGCACGTCGATCGTATTCGAATCGCATTCGTTTTGGAATGACTACACTGTCTTTCAGCGGCCTGCTTGCCTACTTTGAGGTGGCGCCGCGAGACTCCAAGGAGAACACCACATGACTACCTGGAAGATGCCCATTGAGGGGAACGAACAGGAACGCCTTTGGTTGGCATGGCCCTCGAGTGGATACACGCTCGGTGAGACCGAAGTCGAAGCTGATGAAGCACGCGCGACGTGGGCGTCGGTCGCCAACGCGGCAAGCGAGTTCCAGAATGTCACGGTCGTTGTCGACCCTGCAGATGGGGCAATCGCCAAGAAGCATTTGTCCTCACAGATCACGCTGCTCGCAGCTCCGTTGAACGACGCATGGATGCGCGACATCGGCCCCAGCTTTGTGCTCGATGAGAATGGCAAGCTCGGCGCAGTGAACTTTGTGTTCAACGGCTGGGGCGCCCAGGACTGGGCCGAGTGGGACAAGGATCAGCACATCGGCCGCATCGTCGCCGAGGCAGCAGGCGCAGAACTCATCAACTCTGAGATGGTGAACGAGGGCGGCGGCATCCAGGTCGATGGCACCGGTCGCGTCGTGCTTACCGAAACCGTCCAGCTCGACCCGCACCGCAACCCCGGCTACACAAAGGCCCAGGTTGAGGCAGAGCTCAACCGCACTATCGGCACGACGTCGGCGCTGTGGCTCCCCCGCGGCCTCACCCGCGACCACGATACGTTTGGCACGCGCGGTCACTCTGACATCCTCGCAGCGTTCACGACTCCCGACGCACTGCTCATGCACCGTCAAGACTCGGCGAACCACCCCGACCACATCATCGCGCAGGCAAACCGCCTCGCCGCTGAGAAGTACCGCGACGACACTTCGGCTAGCTTCGAAATCATCGATCTCCCCGCGCCCTCCACGCTCAAGGACGCAGAGGGCTGGGTCGACTACAGCTACATCAACCACGTCGTGATCAATGGAGCTGTGCTCGCGTGTTCGTTCGGCGACCCAGCTGACGACCAGGCGCTCGGCGTGCTGCGTGAGGTCTACCCCGGCCGTGAGGTCATCGGTATCGATGCCCGCCCGCTCTTCGAACGCGGCGGCGGCATCCACTGCATCACTCAGCAGCAGCCGAAGTCGACGAACGCATAACTCGCGCTCGCGCTTTCTTTTGCGCTTACTGATGATCAGCAACTAATTCACATTGAATTACTGCGCGGGCGGGGGTGGGCGAGCTAGGCTCTGAGACATGACGAACCGTAAGCTCACCACCCTCGCACTCGCGGCAAGCGCTGCTGCGCTCCTCACGCTCACCGCGTGCTCGGCGAGCGCGTCTGATGTGTCTGGCACCTGGGGTACCCCCGAGGGCGAGGGCACACCGGGACTCGAGATCGCAAAGGCTTCAGGCGGAACGGGCACCTATCAAGGTACCGACGGCTGTAATCGAGTCTCGGGCGAATACACACTCCACGACGACGGCACGATCACCCTTGAGGACATGATGTCGACTCGCATGTACTGCGAAGGTGTCGACACCTGGCTGTCGAATACTCCCGACCTCACGGCCATCGTGAAAGACGGCAAGCTGGTCTTCGTTGACGATCAGCTGAATGAAGTTGGCTCGCTCGAGCGCCAGTAAGTGCTTAGGTTGGCTTTACCCCGGACTTGCCGTTCATATGTGATCGGCCGTCAATATGATGTTTGCGCCTATTTTTCGCAGATGTAGCGCAGATCGCATATATACGGGAAGAGCATGGCGGCGGATCGCAGCGCCACATCCCACACACGCTTGAGGGCCTGTCCCGGATTTCTCCAGGACAGGCCCTCAATGCATTGGTACGCTATTGCGCTGCTCGCGCCAGCAAGCAGCGCACGGTTATGCGTGATTACCAGGCGACCGCCAGCGCGACGTTGACCACAGCGAGGCCAAGGATGGTGCCGATGACGGCACCCGAAACCTTTTCCTTCTTCTTGTTGACGAGCGTCACAACGATGATTGCGAGAAGCACGAGGGTCTTCACGCCAATCTTCGCGTTGTTCGGCTCGAGATCACGTGCATAGAACATGCCGACGAGACCAAGACCGGTGATGAGGAGCAGCAGGCTGCTGTGGAGGATGCCGCCGCTGATGCGAGCGGTGCCTTCCTTAACCTTGGGGAGCTGGCCAACAGTGCCAGCAACAACGCCAGCGAACGCAATGATGTGCAGGACGAGAAGGATGTTCCTGATAATTTCCATACTCACATCGTATGTCCAAATTGCATGGGGTTCCTCCCGAACCCCTGAGTAGCTGCTGTGGTGATGCACTCGAGCCGTGATACGCACGCAGCACGCCCACGCACAAGCCACGCACAAAGGCGGCCGCCGGGAACCCCCGACGACCGCCTCATTCCTGAGCGCTAGCGCTCAGCACCAGCGCACGGCTTAGTGGAAGAAGTGACGCTCACCCGTGAAGTACATGGTGATGCCAGCTGCCTTCGCAGCAGCGATGACCTCTTCGTCGCGAACCGAGCCACCGGGCTGTACGACCGCGCGAACGCCCGCATCGATGAGTACCTGGAGACCGTCTGCGAACGGGAAGAACGCATCCGAAGCTGCAACCGAGCCCTTGGCACGCTCGCCTGCGCGCTCGACTGCGAGGCGGCACGAGTCAACGCGGTTGACCTGGCCCATGCCAACGCCGACCGATGCGCCAGCCTGTGCAAGGAGGATGCCGTTCGACTTCACTGCGCGGCATGCGCGCCATGCGAACTCGAGTTCAGCGAGCATTGCAGCGTCGACTGCGTCGCCGGTTGCGAGCTCCCAGTCCGATGCGGGCTTGAAGTCACGGTCAGCGTCCTGCAGCAGGAAGCCGCCCGAAACCTGGCGCATCTCGAGGGGGTTCTGCGAGAAGTCTGCGGGCAGTGCCAGCAGGCGGATGCTCGGCTTCTTGGTGAGGATCGCAAGCGCCTCGGGCTCGAAGCCCGGTGCGATGACGACCTCGGTGAAGATACCCGAAACGGTCTCTGCCATTTCCTTGGTGACGGTGCGGTTCGCAGCAATAACGCCACCGAATGCCGACACCGAGTCGCATTCGTGTGCAAGCTTGTGTGCCGCAGCGATGCCCTCAGCCGAGACCGCAATGCCACAGGGGTTCGCGTGCTTGATGATCGCTACTGCAGGCAGCTCGTGGTCGTATGCTGCGCGGAGCGCTGCGTCTGCGTCAACGTAGTTGTTGTACGACATGGGCTTGCCGTGCAGCTGGGTCGCCTGTGCGATGCCAACGCCGTCGTGCTCTGCGAAGAGTGCTGCGCGCTGGTGGCTGTTCTCGCCGTAGCGGAGCACCGACTCGCGGAGGCCGAAGACCTCGAAGCCAACGGTGCCCTTTGCGCCGGTCTCTTCGTCGAACTCGAAGATTGCGTCGAGCGACTCTTCGCCCTCGTCGTCGATGAAGTCAGCAGCGGCTGCGGCAGCAGCATCGGCATTCCAGCCTGCTTCTTCCTGCTCAAGGAACCAGTTTGCAACCGCACCGTCGTAGTTTGCGGTGTGAATGAACGCCTCGGTTGCGAGCGAGCGACGCAGCTCGAGGGTGGTGCCACCCTCCTTGACTGCTGCGATGACCTCGTCGTAGCGGGTCGGCGAGACAACGATTGCCGCGTTCGCGTGGTTCTTCGCGGTTGCGCGAACCATTGCGGGGCCTCCGATGTCCACGTTCTCGATGACGTCAGCTGCGGGCTTGCCTGCTGCAACGGTCTGCTCGAACGGGTAGAGGTTCACGATGACGAGCTCGAAAGGCTTGAAGCCGAGCTCTTCCATCTGGTTGCGGTGATCCGCGAGACGGAGGTCAGCGAGCAGGCCCGAGTGCACAGCGGGGTGCAGGGTCTTCACGCGGCCGTCGAGTGCCTCGGCGAAGCCGGTGACGTCCTTGACGTCGGTCACGGGGATGCCGGTGTCGCGGATGGTCGACGCGGTCGAACCGGTCGAAACAATCTCAACGCCAGCGTCGTTGAGTGCTGCTGCCAGCTCGGTGAGGCGGGTCTTGTCGCTCACCGAGATGAGCGCGCGGCGCACCTCAATGCGGTCGCGGTGTTCGTAGAGGCTCGGGTCCTGGCTCTGAACTGCCATGTGATTCCTTACGGTCGGTAACGGGCGTCTAGTGGGCTGCTGCGACCTCGGCAAGGCGAATCTCGCCCTCCGCGATCGCACGAATGGTGTCGGCAAGCAGTGGTCGCTCGACCTGCTTGATGCGCTCGTGGAGGTCGGCTTCGATCTCACCAGGAGCGATCTGCACGGCTGCCTGTCGCAGCACGGGGCCAGTGTCGACGCCTTCGTCGATGATGTGCACGGTGACGCCGGTCTCGGTCGCACCCGCGGCAAGCGCGTCGCGCACCGCATGCGCCCCCGGGTACAGCGGGAGAAGTGCGGGGTGCGTATTGATAAGCGCTGGCGAGAACTCGTTGACGAAGTTCGCTGGCAGAATGCGCATGAGACCTGCGCTCACCACGAGGTCAGCATCGTGGGCGCGGATCGCCTCAGCAAACGCGGTGCCCCAGTCTGCACGGCTCGCAAAGTCGGCAGGGCGAACGATGAAGTTCGGAATCCCAGCTTCCGCTGCGTAGGCCAGGCCAGCGGCATCGGTGTCTGCACCGACGCACACGATCTGCACGGGGTACGCGGGATCATTGGTGGCGTCGATGAGTGACTTGAGGTTACTGCCACTTCCAGAGATAAGCACGGCGATTTTCAGCACGGGGACAGTCTACCTTGTGTGGCCCAGGGCGATCCGCGCCCAATGCGTGCACTGTGCGGTCGCTCGTACGTATCGGGTCACGCGGGATGGATCACTTCGTCGGCAACTGCGAGCGGCTGCGTGCGCGCGAAGAGCTCAGCTTCCTGTGCGGCCCACGCATCCCAGTGCGGAGCGAACATTTCGCCGTCCCGGGCGAGCGCGCGCGCTTTCCTGGTCTTCTGCGGAAGTGCGAGCCACAGCGCATACGACCAGCCCCGAGCGGCTGCGGCTTCGATGGCGTCGGGCGAAATGGATCCGCACCCTTCAAAGATCACGAGCCGGTCGGTCGCGAGCGCCCGCGTCTCTGCGAAGGCGGCGGCGTGCCAGTCGTAACGCTGATAAGCGCCGTCGGTGATGACCCTGGCGAGGCTCGCGCTACCGGCTGAGAGGCCATCCCAACCCGGGTACAGCTCGTCCATACTCACGATCTGCGGAGCGACACCCGTGCGAGTCGCGAGCGCGTCCTGCACTTCGCGCGCGAGTGTGGTCTTGCCTGCGCCCGAATGGCCATCGATGAAAACGATCCCCGCGCGCATGTCACGGGGCGCGGATCGCAGCACCCGCTCGGCTACCGCAGCGCTCACGGCCTGCCCGCGGCTCACGCCTGCTCCCCCACCGCTGCAGCGCCAGCCTCGGGCGCCGCTTCAGTGACGGCGCCCGCGCGCACGCGGAGCACGCGATCGGCGATCACGTCGGCCTCGCCCTCATCATGTGTGACAAGAATCGCGGTCGTGTGCGTCGCGCGGAGCATCGCAGCGAGGTCGGTCGCAAGGCGCTCGCGCAGTTCGCGGTCGAGCGCTGAGAGGGGCTCGTCGAGGAGCAGGAGCCCTGGCCTGGGGGCGAGGGAACGCGCGAGCGCGATCCGCTGTCGCTCGCCGCCCGACAGTTCGGTCACCCGACGGGCGTGGGTGCCGGGCAAACCGACAAGCTCAAGCAGCTCGGTGACGCGCGCCTCGCGCTCCTCTTTTGGCATGCGCTGCACACGCAGACCATACGCGACGTTCTCCGCGACCGTGCGGTGGGTGAAGAGCTGGCCATCTTGGAAGACGAGCCCAAAGCCTCGCTTGTGCGGGGCGACATCGGCGAGGTCTGTGCCGTGCCAGGTGATTCGCCCGGCACGCACGGGTTCGAGCCCGGCGATCGCGCGTAGCAGGGTCGACTTGCCGCTGCCAGATGCGCCGAGCAACGCGACAACCTCGCCCTGCGGCACAGTGAACGAAGCGTTGCTCACGACATCAATGTCGCGGGAGTAACCCACGGTGACGTTTTCGACCGCGAGGCCGGTGTTGCTGTTGCGCGGTTGGGTTATCACCACTCGCCTCCTGTTCCGCCTGCGGCGACAGTATCAAATCTCATGCGCTCCGCGAGGAGCATGATCGTTGCAGTCACCACGCCAAGCACGACCGCGGCAGCGAGTGCTGATGCGTAGCTCGCAGGATCCGGATGCGATGCAAGGGCCGCGATCGCGACGGGAAGCGTCTGGGCGTCCGGACGCACGAGGAACGACGTCGCCCCAAACTCACCGAGCGATGCAGCGAATGCAAAGCCAACGGCAAGGCCAGCGGATCGCCCGAGCAGCGGCACATCAATCGTGCGGAGCACGTGCATCGGTGTCGCACCAAGCATCATCGCCGCCTCGCGCGTGCGCTGATCAATGCTGTTCAGTACCGGCAGGATGGTGCGCACCACGAGCGGCAACGCAACAAGTGCCTGCGCGATCGGGATGAGCACGGTCGACGTACGCAGGTCGATGCCGATGCCGAGCGGCCGGTGCATCGTAAGTAGCAGGCCAAAACCGAGCGTCACAGCTGAGATGCCGAGCGGCAGCATCATGGCGCCGTCATACAGCGAGATCGCCCGCTTGAGCCCGGGGGCGCGCGGCTTGCGCGAGAGTACGAGGGCGACGAGAGAGCCGAGCAGCACCGCAATCGCGGTCGCGATAAGCGCAATGCCAATCGACAGTCCCATCGCGTCGAAAACGCTCCCCCGCAACGGCGAGGTCTCGTGCGGCTTCACGAGTGATACGTACCCCGCGAAGCTCCAGCTCCCGTCTGGCGCGCGCAACGAGCGCAGCAGCAGCGACAGGAGTGGCGCGAGATGCACGAAGAGCACGGTCGCCGTAAAGATGAGGATGACGGGGAGGTCGGTGATCCGCGCCCTGCGTGCACCTGCCCGCTCGCGGCGAATGCTCGCCGATTGCTCGCCCGAGCGGCTGCCCGCTCGCTTCAGACGTGCCGACACCCAGAGCACCAGCACGATGATGACGAACTGGGTAATTGACAGCACGGCCGCTCCGCGCAGATCGAGGAACTGCACCGTCAGTCGGTAGATCTCAGTCTCGATATTTGCGAACTCGCGGCCACCGAGAATCAAGACGACGCCGAACGACGTTGCGCAGAAGAGAAATACGAGCGCCGCGGCCGATGCGATCGCGGGCGCGAGCGCCGGCAGCGTGATCGTTGCGAACGCGCGCGCGGGACTCGCGCCGAGCATCCGGGCGGCCTCAGCGCTGCGGGTGTCGAGCTGCGACCAGAAACCACCGACGGTGCGCGCGACGACCGTGATATTGAAGAACACGAGCGCGAGGACGATCGCGAGAAACGATCCGTCAAGGCCGAGCCAATTCAGCGATCCGCCCGGTCCGAACAGCGAGGTAAATGCGATGCCGACGACAACGGTCGGAAGAACGAACGGCACCGTGAGGAACCCGCGCAGGAGCCCGCGGCCGCGGAACTCCAGGCGGTACAGCACGTACGCTGCCGGCAAGCCGAGCAGCAGCGCGATCGCGGTAGCGCTGCTGGCCTGCGCGAGGGTGTTGCCGAGCACGCGCCAGGTGCGCGGATCCGCCGCCGCGTCACCGAACGCCGCAAGCGATACCCGACCATCTTCGACGAGGCCCGTCGCGATGAGTGCGACGACCGGCCAGAGGAAGAAGAGTGCGAGGAAGGCGAGCGGAATTGCAACCGCGATCGCCCACCCCGCTGCTCGCCAGGGGTTCCTTGTCACAGGCCGAGCGTTGCGCTGATCTGCTTCAGCCAGGTCTCGCGGCCAGCCTCAATCTCAGCGGGGAGCAGGTCATGTGACTGCTCAGCCGTGGGCATCGGCGCGAAGGACGCCCATGCCTCAGGCATTTCGACGGCCTCATCAACCGGGTACATGTACATTGCATCGGGGATCTGCTGCTGGAACTCGAACGACAGCAGGTAGTCAACGACGGCCTCTGCGCCTTCCTTGTTCGCTGCGCCGTTCAGCACGCCCGCGTACTCGACCTGCGTGGAGCAGGTCTCGAGGAGGGCCTTGGTCGTGGTGGCCTTGCCATCTTCGGTCACGGTCCAAGCGGGCGACGAGCTGTACGAAAGCACGATCGGGTACGTGCCCTCGCCCCCCTGGGTGAATTGACCGTAATACGCCTCGTCCCAGCCCTGCGCGACGCGGGCGTCATTGTCAACGAGGCTCTGCCAATAAGCGTTGTAGCCGTCCTCGCCAAACGCTGCGACTGTGCTAGCAAGGAACGATGCACCGGTCGACGACGAGAGCGGATCGATGAGCACGGTGAGGCCCTGGTACTCGGGCTTCGCGAGGTCTTCGAAGGTGACAGGCTCAGCGAGCTGCTTCTCGGCGAACCAGGCGGGGTCAATGTTCATGCAGGTCGCGCCGCGATCGATACCGACCATCGCGAACTGGCGGTCTGCGTTGCCGGCTGGAGCGCCGTCTGTCGCGAGGGCGTGCTGAATTGCCGATGCGGGCATGTCCTGCGGCTCGTAGGCGTCAACGACCTCGTTTTCGACGAGGCGAGATGCGAAGGTGTTGTCGACGCCGAAGAAAGCATCTGCGATGGGAGCGTTCTTCGTGAGTACGAGCTTGTTCGTGAGCTCGCCACCGTCACCCGCGGTGACGACCTTCACGTCGTAGCCGGTTGCCGCGCTTGCGGCTGCTTCGAACTCGGGACCATCGACAAAGCTGTCGTGCACGATAATCGTGACATCGTTGCTTTTGGCTTCGGGAGCGCTCGAGCACGCACTGAGTGAGATCAGTGCAAGAGCCGCAACAGATGCGGTGAGCGAGCGACGAACGATGGGGTTGTAGGCGCGCATAGTTATGGCTTCCTTCCTCCGCTGGTATGAACCAGATCAGGTTGAACGGTCGAAGCTCGCGAGCTTCCTCTCAACCCTGCGCGTCAGGATTCCCGTGGATAACGCCTCTTACCCTAGCGCTTCTTTGGACCCTTTCGCCAACCCCGATGCGACCCTTCGTCAGGCTGCGGCGAATCAGGCTCGCTGTCCCACGAGTATGCGGCGATCGCAGCTTCTTCTTCTGCGGCTTTCTGTGCTGGCCCGGCAGCTGCGCGCTGACGCTCAAGTTCTCGCTCGGCTGCAGCCGCGGCCTCGGCACGGGCCTCAGCCTCGCGGTCGTACAGTGGCGTCTCTCGCTGTTCGTCCGACGTATCGAGGCCTTCTGTCGCATCAACGGTGTCGTCTCCTCCACCGAAGAACGAGGTGCCGAAGTCTGCCGTCCCGAGGGTCTCGGTTTCGTAGTGATCATCACCGGGAGCCGTTGCACCACTGTCGTGGTAGTCCATGCCGGCAAACGCGGCATCGGCCAGAGCAGCTTCCTCAGCGGCTGCTTCAGCAGCTTCTGCGGCTTCCGCTGCTTCTGTGGCTTGCCGCTCTGCGAATGCACTCAGCGAGATCGGTGCTGGTAAATCACCCGTGTCCCGCATTTCGGGGTCGGTGGCCTCGGCATCCTTCGCCGCGGTTACGCCCATGTCTGCCGAGCTTGCCTGGCCCGTCGTCGTTCGTGACGCGTCGACAACCACATCGGTCACCGCCGCAGTCACGCCTTCGTCATCGGTGTCTTTGTCGTCGGTGCCACCCGTGAGATTGCCAGCTGGTCGGTCACCGGGTTCAGTCGTAATCGGCCCGGTCTCCGGCTGGCCCGCACGATCACCGAGCGTCCACCAGGGGGTGCGGCTACGTTCTGCACGAGCTGCCTGCACCGTCGCGTCTTCACCGTCTGGATGAGGGGAAACGGCCCCCAGAGGGGCGTGTTCATGTTGTGAGTCGGTGCGGCCGCTGAGAATGCCAGCCTGGGCCGTGTACAGGCCGATGACACCGCCAAACGCGAGTTCGCCAGCAAGCAACCCGCCCACAGCCCAGCCGTTCGGACCTGCTTCAGCGAGGGTGCCTGGGCCAAGTGAGCCCGCAGACATCACCGAGAGCAGCACCCACGCCAGACCGACCAGCGCAGACGCGCTGAGCACGGGGCCAAGCAGCGAGAGCGGTGAGCGACCTTCGAAACGGCGGGTAACCGCGTGCCCGGCGATGACACCGAGGAGTACTACGCCGAGCGGCACAAGCAGCCCGAGCGCACCCCAGCCCTCAGGCAACGCAGCAAACAGCGGGAACGCAGGAAGTAGCGCATCAGGGCTGCCAAAGGCAGAGAAGCCTCCACCGCCGAGGTCGACACTCGCACCTGTCAGCCATGCGCCTCCCCAGATCCAAGCGACCGGCAGGTACAAGAGCTCTGCGATCCAAATACTGACAACTCCCCACCCATCGAGCTGCAGCCCCTGGGTGATGGCGATCGCCTCGGCAAACTGACCAAAGAGTGAGATGCCAACCCCACAGGCCGCGAGGCCAGCGAAGCCGACGAACAGCAGCGCAGAGATAAAGATCGTCTCGTTAAACCGTGCACCGAACGATGCCGCGTTGGGCACGTTGAACTCTGCAAGCTGTTTCTCGGTTCGACGGAGTATTGCCTGCCACGTCGCGGGACGTTTCGTCAGCACATAGGCAAGCGAACCTACCGCGACACTGACGAGGTACACCATGACTGGCATGAGGATGCGCCCGGCCATCGGCCACATCGAGCTCACCGAGAACTGTGCCATGACCGTCGCAAACACCCCGATACCAAGGCCGCTACCCACGACGCCGCCAAGGCCGGCTTCCAGGCCACGGCCGGCCCAGCGCCACCCGGCACGAATTGCTAACGCCACGACACCAAATGTGACGCCGAGTGGCGCAAGAGAGAAGATCACGGTGATCGCCTCGTGCGGGAGCCCAAGAGCCGCCATTGTTTCAATAGGCACTTCGAAGCCAAGCGGCACGAAGAACGCAAGAGACCACAGTGATGCGGCTCCCTCGAAGACGACACCAGGATCTGCGGCAAGGTCAAACGCCTGCCACCAGACCAGGAGCGCGCCCAAAACAATCACGACGAACGCGGCAAGCCCTACGGCACACGCCTCGATCGCCGAAACCACGGCCGTCAGGATGCTTCTCATCATTGTGCGTTGAGTCTATCCGCGGCCTCTGACATCACAGTTGATACGCGCCGCGGAAAACAGTGTGAGCCCGGGTTCTCAGGAGAGAACCCGGGCTCACACCGCATCAAAAGTTTTCAGCGGGCGACCGCTGCGTATACCTCGCGAAGGAGGTGTGCGGTTTCGGTTGGCGTCTTACCAACCTTCACACCAGCCGCTTCAAGCGCTTCTTTCTTGGCCTGTGCGGTGCCTCGTGAGCCCGACACAATCGCGCCCGCGTGCCCCATAGTTTTGCCCTCGGGAGCGGTGAAACCGGCAACGTACCCAACAACCGGCTTCGTCACATTGGCCTTGATGAATTCTGCGGCACGTTCTTCCGCATCACCGCCAATCTCACCGATCATCACGATCGCTTCCGTCTCAGGATCTGCCTCAAACGCTGCGAGCGCATCAATGTGAGTCGTACCAATGATGGGGTCGCCGCCGATGCCAATCGCGGTCGAGAACCCAAGATCACGCAGCTCGTACATCATCTGATAGGTGAGCGTGCCCGACTTCGAGACGAGGCCAATCGGCCCCTTGCCTGTGATCGTTGCAGGGATGATGCCCGCGAGCGATTCACCTGGGGTAATCACACCAGGGCAGTTCGGGCCAATGATCTTCGTCTTACTTCCCGTTGCTTTCGCATGCGCCCAAAGCTCAGCCGTGTCTTTAATTGGCACGCCCTCAGTGATGATCACGAGCATGCCGATACCAGCATCGATCGCCTCAAACGCTGCCTCGCGCATAAACGCGGGTGGCACGAACGCGACCGAGACGTCGGCGCCAGTCTCGGCCATCGCTTCGGCGACGGTGCCGTAGACCTGGAGCTCAATCTCGCAGCCCTCTGCGTAGGTGTGCTTTACCGTGGTGCCAGCCTTGCGCGCATTCACGCCGCCGACAATGTTGGTGCCCGCTTTGAGCATGCGAGCCGCATGCTTTGTGCCTTCGCCGCCGGTGATGCCCTGGACGATGACCTTTGAATCTTTGTTCAGAAAAATCGACATAGTGTTGCCTCTTTCGGTACGTTCGTCGGCGGATCAGCGAGCGTTGGTGAGTTCGGCAACGTTGGCGAGCTCTGCAGCCTTTGCTGCGCCCTCGTCCATCGTCGCTGCCTGAATGACCAGCGGGTGATGTGCTTCGTTGAGAATGCGCCGGCCCTCTTCAACGTTGTTTCCGTCAAGACGGACCACGAGCGGCTTGTTCGCTGAATCGCCAAGCTTCTCCAGGGCGCCAACGATGCCATTCGCCACGGCATCGCACGCGGTAATGCCGCCGAACACGTTGACAAACACCGACCGAACCTGCGGATCTCCGAGGATGACGTCGAGGCCATTCGCCATGACCTCAGCTGAAGCCCCACCGCCGATGTCGAGGAAGTTTGCCGGCTTCACGTTGCCGTAGTTCTCGCCTGCATATGCGACGACGTCGAGCGTTGACATGACCAGGCCAGCGCCGTTACCGATGATGCCAACTTCACCGTCGAGCTTCACGTAGTTCAGGTCAAGCTCTTTTGCCTTGCACTCAAGCGGGTTTTCAGCGGCCTTGTCGACATACCCAGCGTGATCTGGCTGTCGGAACTCTGCGTTCTCGTCAATGGATACCTTGCCATCGAGCGCGATGATGTCACCAGCGCTCGTACGGACGAGCGGGTTGACTTCGACGAGCGTAGCGTCTTCACCGGAGTACACGGCGTAAAGCTTCTCAAATACCTGCGCGACCTGAGGTACGAGCTCTTCAGGGAAGTTCGCTGCGCGGGCGATCTCGAGCGCCTTTGCCTCGTTGATACCATCGATCGGACACACCTCGATACGAGCGAGCGCCTCAGGCTTCGTCTCGGCGAGCTGCTCAATGTCCATGCCGCCTTCAACGCTGCACAGCGCGAGGTAAGACCGGTTTGCACGGTCGAGCAGCACCGAGAAGTAGTACTCCTCGACGATGTCTGCACCAGCGGCAACCATGACACGGTCTACTCGATGACCCTTAATGTCGAGGCCGAGGATGGCCTGCGCCGCCTCGTATGCTTCGTCGGGGGTGCGTGCGACCTTCACGCCACCGGCCTTGCCGCGGCCACCGATCTTCACCTGGGCTTTGACGACAACAACGCCGCCAAGCTTTTCAGCAGCTGCACGAGCCTCCTCAGCGGTGTCGGCGACAATACCGGCAAGTACCGGCACCCCATATCGCTCAAAGAGGTCTCGTGCCTGGTACTCATACAGATCCACGTAACTGTCCTTAGGTCGTTCGAAAAACAGCTTTTCGAGGCGTCTTTGCTTCGACGTCGAAAGGCTCGACTTCGGCCAGCCTAGCAGCGATGAACCCGCAGATCACATACTTAAATGAAACCTACAATTTCTCGATTGGCGCGAGCTTGACGAGGAGTTTTTTCTCGCCAACCGTTGGAAAATCGACGTGAGCGATCCGTTTTGAACCGGCGCCACTCATGCTCACGACACGGCCCTCACCGTACTTCGCATGCTTGACGCGATCGCCAATCTCCAGCACGAGGTCGCCGTTGTCGTGGCTCGAGCCACCGATCATATTGGGGAACCCGCCCCCGGCCTCCTGCGCTGCCTTCGCTTGTGCTTTGCGCTCACGCCACTTGTCGAGCGCCGACTGCATGTTTCCGCTCGCTGGCTCAGAAATCGCGGCTGCGCCCGTGCCCCCACGGCCACTCTGGCCGAAGGTAACGTTCGAGTCGGTGTTCCGTGATCGACTCCATCCAGCTGCACCGCCAGCGGCGCGCGGGGCGTTCAGCGCTCGTGATTCGGTGCCACCTCGACCGGTCACTTCCCCTGGCGACTGGCGCCATTCGATGAGCCCCTCAGGGATCTCTTGCAGGAAGCGCGAGGGCATCGCCACCGCGATGTCGCCGAAGGTCGCGCGAGTGGAAGCGAGCGTGATGTACAGCTGCTTTCGAGCTCGTGTTATGCCGACATACATCAATCGACGCTCTTCGTTGATACCACCGACCTCGTCGACCGACATTTGGTGCGGGAGCAGGCCTTCTTCGACACCGGTAATGAAAACGGCGGGAAACTCGAGACCCTTTGCAGTGTGCAGCGTCATGAGGGAAACTGTGCCGCTCTGATCGTCAAGGTCGTCTGCAGCCGCTACGAGACTCACCTCCGTGAGGAATGCGAGGAGCCCCGCACCCGGCTGCTGAACATCGAACTCTCGCGCAACGGCAATGAGCTCTTCAAGGTTTTCTGCACGCGCGTCATCTTGCGGATCGCGCTTCGAGCGCAGCTTCTCGATCATCTGTGTCTCATCAAGGATGAGCTTCAGTACGTCGCCCACGGGAGCAGGCTTCGCTTCTTCCTCAGGGTTATCGGTAGCTCCGCCGCCGAGCGCCATACGCTTTGCCCGCTGCAATAGTTCGGCGAGGGACACAATCGTGCCACGCAGCTTCGGGCCGAGACCTGGCACTTCGTCGGCATGTTGCATCGCCTCGTGGAAGTTCAGCCCGTTGTCTTCCTGGAAGTTTGCGAGGTGCGCTTCGGCCATCGGACCAATTCCGCGCTTTGGCGCACCGAGCATACGCGACCATGCGATCGGATCATACGGGTTTGCGACGGTCGTCAGGTAGGCCATCGCGTCTTTAATCTCAGCGCGCTCGTAGAACTTGGTGCCACCGAGAATGCGATATGGAATCGCAGAGCGAATGAACAGCTCCTCCAACGCACGTGTCTGGGAGTTGGTTCGATAGAAGACCGCAATGTCGCCGTACGCGTGACCTTCACCGCGCAGCGTCTCAATCTCATCGGCGACGAAGCGCGCCTCATCGTGCTGCGAGTACCCGGTAAAACCGATAATCTTCGGGCCATCGCCCTCGGCCGTCCAGAGTCGCTTCTCTTGTCGGTCGAAGTTGTTACCGATCACCGCGTTTGCTGCCGAGAGGATGTTCTGGGTAGAACGGTAGTTCTGCTCAAGCTTGACGACTTCTGCGCCGAGATAGTCGCGCTCGAACTCAACGATGTTCCGAATATCTGCGCCTCGGAAGGCATAGATCGACTGATCAGAGTCACCAACGACGGTGAGGCTTGCCGCAGGAATCTGGCCAGTGCCGTCCACCTCTGCCGCACGCGCAGGCGGCGCAAGACGCTGCACAAGCTCGGGCGAGACCGGCTTCGTGAGCTCACGAATGAGCGAGTACTGCGCATGGTTCGTGTCCTGGTACTCATCGACGAGAATGTGTCGGAACCGACGCTGGTAGATCGCAGCAATCTCAGGGTGCGAGCGGAACAGCTGCACCGTCTGCCCGATGAGATCGTCAAAGTCGAACGCATTCGCCTTGCGCAGCGCGTTCTCATAGGCCGTAAAAATCTCGGTAAAAATGCGATCGCGCGGATCACTCATGTTCGCCGTCGCACCGTAGGCGCGAGCGTCAGACAGCTCGTTCTTCAGTCGCGAAATCTTCGAGCCAGCGTTTGCGGGCGTGAACCCGTACGTATCGGCGTCGAGCTCTTTAATAATGCGCTTGAGCAGTGCGCGGGAATCTGCAGAGTCGTAAATCGTGAAGCCCGAGACATACCCGAAGTGCTCTGCCTCACGCCGCAAAATACGCACGCATGCCGAGTGGAACGTTGAGACCCACATACCCTGGGCACCCTCACCAAGCAACGACTCGATGCGCTCGCGCATCTCGGCCGCCGCCTTGTTGGTGAATGTGATTGCGAGAATCTGGCTCGGCCAGGCTTCGCGCTCGCGAATGAGGTGCGCAATGCGATGCGTAAGCACGCGCGTCTTGCCTGAACCGGCACCCGCAACGATAAGCAGCGCGGGACCGCGCGCGATGACCGCGCGCTTCTGCTCAGGGTTTAGCCCGTCAAGCAGCGCGTCAACACCTGCACCCGCCCCCTGTGCAGAAGACGAGCCAAACGGCAGACCGGACGGATCAAGCAGCTCAAATTCACTCATTGTGGTTCTCAGTTTAGGCCGCACCACTGACATTGGGTTGGAGGGCGCCAACACACCCCTCACACGTCCCTCCGAATACGAGAGAATAGGGGGCATGCACATCGCGCCTGAAGAACCTCCGACGATTCTGATCTTTGCCACCGGCGGAACCATCGGGATGCGGGAGACCTCTTCTGGCCTCGCGCCCGATCCTGAGTTCCCTGAGATTCTCGAGGAGCTCGCGCGGGACATCGCGACGCCACTCGGGATTCAGATCCGCATCAATCACCTGCAACCCGCAATCGACAGCGCCAACGCCGACGCCGAGACCGCCCCGAAGATCGCGCGTGCGGTGCGCGCCCGGGTCGGTGCGATGAAGCCGCGCGGCGTCGTCGTGACACATGGCACTGACACGCTCGCATATACGGCATCTCGCCTCGCATTCGAACTCGCCGATCTCGGCACTCCTGTGGTGCTCACTGGCAGCCAGCTCCCCCATGCTGCCGACGATACCGACGCGGCTGACAACTTGCGTCTCGCGATCCGCGTCGCGGCTAAGGCAGGCCGCCACGCACCCGTAACAATCGCGTTTGGCGGCGAGATTCTTCCCGCGGTGCGCGCGACGAAGGCGGACGCTGATGCGTTCAAGGCGTTCCGCGCCGAGCGTGCCCTCGATCCCAACACCGCAGGCGTCCCACCGCTGCGCCCAGAGGCCGACGGCCGCGAAGCAGCCCGTGTGCTGACCTACCGTTTCACGCCCGCGGTCACTCCGGCTGACCTCACTGCTGCAGTGGGCGCGGATCCGGCAGCGCTCGTGCTCGAGTGCTATGGCGCAGGCAACGCTCCGACGTCGCGCCACGGTATGCGAGACGCGATCCGCGCCATTGCTGATCTCATGCCGGTTGTCGCGATCACGCAGTGTGCGCAGGGTTCCGCGCAGCTTGGCCGGTATGCGGTCGGATCGGAACTCGCGAATGCCGGCGTCATCGACGGTGGAGATCTCACGGTCGAAGCTGCGGTCGCGAAGCTTGGCTACCTCATCGACGCAGGCTACGCTGCGGCTGAGGTGAAGACGCTCATGCCGGTAAACCTCGCGGGCGAAATGAGCGCTAGCGCGTAATCGATTCGCGAACCGCGATGGCAAGGTCAGGATGATCGGCGAATACCCCGTCAAGTCCTGACCGCATGAGCAGACGAAACTCGCGTGCCCACTGCCCATGTGCCGTTTGTCCCCCGCGGCCAGTGAAGCGGCGGTGCAGGTATCGGTTCTCAGGCCGCAACGTCCAGGTAAAGACGAGCAGGCCCTTCCGGTGTGCGCGGCGCACCACCGAACTCACACGAACACGGCCGAAGGCTGCGCGCTGCAGGAGCGCCCGCTTGTCCAGGCTAATGCCGTCAACATGCTGACGCAGATACCGCAAGCCACGGTTGGTGGAATACCACCGGAACGACTTCCCCCGCAGATCATCCGCAGGGGTGCCTTTTGCCTCCGCGAGGAACACAAGCTTCGCTCCCTGTGCCCGCAGATCAGCGAGATCACGCAGCACACCCAGCTCAAAGCACTCGATGGTGACGCGGTGGAGACGATCCGCCCACCCGGTCACCGTCAGCTCTGAGCGCACGAGCGCTCCAAGATCGTAACCAAGGGTACGGAAGTACGCAGCGTGCTTAATCTCGATCACAAGGTCGACGTACCGACCGCGACGAGAGCTCTCCTGATCGGCGATACGAAGCACGTCACGCAAGCGGAGAATGGGTTCAGTACCATCGAAACGGCGGTTGGCCGAGCGCACCCGCGGCAACCGTTCGGTGCAGCGAAGGGTGCGCAACTCGTCCCAGGTGAAGTCTTCGGTGAACCAGCCGGTGAGGCGCACGCCATCAACGGTCTTCGTGCGCTTCCGATCTGCGAAGGCAGGGTGCGAGGCGACATCAGTGGTGCCAGAGATCTCGTTCTCGTGACGAACGACCAAGACGCCGTCGCTAGTCGCGACGACGTCTGGTTCAACGGCGTCCGCCCCGAGCTCACAGGCGAGTCGATACGACGACTCAGTGTGCTCGGGGCGGTAGCCGGGGGCGCCACGATGACCGATCACCATCGGACTGGTCATCATGGCGTACTACTTACTCAGCAGCGGGCTTGGGGCGGCTTGCGAACTCCTCGAAGATCGCACGGGGCTCCTGCGTAGCATCGAGCGAAACGATGTCACGGCCGAGGAAGAAGTGGCCGATCCAGCCACCGAATACACGCCACTTGCGCTCCCAGGTCGGGATTGCGAGGCCGTGGTAGAAACGGTGTGCGAGCCACGCGAAGTAGCCCTTCATTGCGAAGTTGCCACCCGACTTGAACACACCAGCGTTCATGCCGAGGCCTGCAACTGCGCCTGCGTTCTTGTGGTTGTACTCGCGTACGCCCTCGCCGCGGAGCGAAGCAACAATGTTCTTCGCGAGCAGGCGACCCTGGCGAACTGCGTGCTGTGCGTTCGGAACGCAGAAGCCGCCGGGGCCAGGGGTCGACGAGATGTCGGGGGTCTGCGAGGTATCGCCTGCGGTCCATGCGCCAGCAACGATCTCGCCCTCTTCGGTGGTGACCTGAAGGGTGGGGCTGCCGATGACGTGGCCACGCGCGCCGATGGGAAGATCGGTGCCGCGGAGGAACGGACGGGGCATAACGCCTGCGGTCCAAACGATAAGGTCCGACTCGTAGTTCTCGCCAGTCGAGAGCTGCATGTTGCCGCCCTCTGCCGACTGAAGCTGCGTGTTGAGGTGAATATCAACACCGCGACGGGTCTGGTCCTTGACTACCCAGTCAGCGAGCTTCTCGGTGACCTCGGGCATGATGCGACCCATTGCCTCAACGAGGTGGAACTTGGTCTCGTCGAACGAGATCTCGGGGAAACGACGCAGCAGCGAGGTTGCGAAAGAGCGAAGCTCCGAAACACTCTCGATACCAGCGAAGCCGCCGCCAACCACAGTAACGGTCAGGAGGCGTGCGCGCTCTGCCGAGTCCTTGGGAAGCTGAGCTGCGAGGTTGAAGTTGCGTACCATGCGGTCGCGAACGTAAACAGCCTCTTCAATGGTCTTCATGCCGATTGCGTTGTCAGCGATGCCCGGGATCGGGAAGGTACGCGACACCGAACCGGTGGTGATAACGATTTCGTCGTACTCGAAGTCGTACGCTTCACCAATGTTCGGGGTGATCGTTGCGGTCTTCGTTGCGTGCGAGATTGCTGTAACCTTGCCCGCGATTTCCTGAGTCTTCTTCAGGTGACGACGGCGAGCGACAACCGCGTGACGCGGCTCGATCGAACCAGCCGCTACCTCGGGGAGGAAGGGCAGGTATGCCATGTACGGCAGCGGATCGACAATCGCGACCTCAGCTTCACCGGCGCGCAGAAGCCCTTCGAGCTTCCATGCAGTGTAAAAACCGGCGTAGCCACCGCCAACGATCAGAATCTTCTTCGACACGAAGCAGTCTCCTTGATGCTGTGAGCACGTTCAAACCCGCGCTCTCACGCGGGTAATTTATCCAGACGAAGCGGGCGCAATAATACGCCCAACACAATCAACTGTACCCGTAAAAATACACAGAGGAGCGTATTCCTCAGAATTACTGGGGAAAACGGACGATTCTACGAAATTAATACCCGAATACAGTTGTTTCCGCAATTATTGCGGCAAGAACTCGATCGCGTATTAGTGCGAGATTCCCGAACGTTCGAGAGCGAGATCACCGATGGGGTTGACACCGGGGCCGGCTGCAAGCGCGTGGCCCATGAGCGCGTGCAAGCACTTCACCCGAACGGGCATGCCGCCTGAGCTGATGCCTGCAATTTCGGGGACCTCACCGATGCTGTCGCGATCCGCCACGAACTGCTCATGTGCACGCTGGTAGGCGGCACGCAGCTCCTCATCTTCAGCGAGCATCTCGTTGTACTCGTTCATGACACCGGCAGCTTCAAGACGCGACGCAGCGGCAACGATCTCGGGGTGGCACAGGTAGTAGAACGTCGGGAACGGCGAACCGTCAGGCAGACGCGGCGAGGTCGCCACAACAGCGGGCGTGCCGTCTGCCGTGCGCGCAGCGATACCGACGACTCCACGTGCCTCGCGGCCGAGCTGCTCGCTGACGATCGCGATTTCTTCAGCAGTGGGAGCTTCGTAAGGGGGGCGAGGCATGTGGCTTCTCCTGTGTCATAAAAGTCTTGGGGCAAACACGCTGCGCACGTGCGCCAGGTGTGGCGAGAGCCGCTACTCGACCGGCGTCTCCGCTGCCGGCGCTTCCTCAATGGGAGCCTCTTCAGCAGCTGCGGCCTTATCTGGGTGCTCAGACATGCCAGCGATGAGGAACGTGGCGCCGAATTCACGGGCCCAGTTCGTCTCGGTTTCCGTCAAAGTCGACTCGGTTTCTTCGTCTGACTCTGCGGGGATGAGCACGTCATCAATGATGCTCAGCTGGGTCTCCCCCGGCATCACGTACAGCAGGCGATCACGCGCCTGCGATCGGACGTACGCCGGATCCTTCCAGCGTGCACGCTCAGCGTCGATCTCTTCGACGGCTGCGCGGTGCTCCTCGACACTTGCGCGCAACTGCGAGAGCTCCCGCTGTTGCTGCACAAACGTCGAAATGTTGGGACTCAGCATCAACGCACCAAGCACCAACACGACAACGGCGAGCACGGTGACACCGCTCACACGCAGACTCGACACCCAAGCCGAAAAATCTGCGGTCCAGCGTTTCACCGTGCTCGCCCTTATCTAGCGCTACTTACGCCTGGAAACGCGGGAATGCCGCGCGGCCTGCGTAACGAGCTGCGTCGCCGAGCTCTTCTTCGATACGAAGGAGCTGGTTGTACTTTGCAACACGGTCCGAACGAGCCGGTGCACCCGTCTTGATCTGGCCGCAGTCGGTTGCGACAGCAAGGTCAGCAATCGTGACGTCTTCAGTCTCACCCGAACGGTGCGACATCACAGCGGTGTAGCCAGCGCGCTGCGCCATCTGCACTGCGTCGAAGGTCTCGGTGAGAGTACCAATCTGGTTGACCTTCACGAGGATCGAGTTAGCGGTGCCCTTCTCGATTCCTTCTGCGAGGCGTGCGGGGTTCGTGACGAAGAGGTCGTCACCAACGAGCTGCACCTTGTCACCGAGATCGTCGGTGAGGGTCTTCCAACCCTCCCAGTCGTCCTCTGCCAGGGGGTCCTCGATTGACACGAGGGGGTAGTTTGCCATGAGGTCTGCGTAGTACGCCGACATCTCAGCCGCGGTACGGGTCTTGCCCTCGAAGGTGTAGACGCCGTCTGCGTAGAATTCGGTCGACGCAACGTCGAGCGCGAGCGCAATGTCGCGGCCGGGCTCGAAGCCTGCACGCTTGATTGCCTCGAGGATGAGGTCAAGCGCGATTGCGTTGCTGGGGAGATCGGGAGCGAAGCCACCCTCGTCTCCGAGTGCGGTGTTCAGGCCCTTCTCCTTGAGCAGTGCCTTGAGCGAGTGGTAGACCTCGACGCCCCAGCGCAGGCCTTCCGAGAAGCTCTCAGCGCCGAGGGGCACTGCCATGAACTCCTGGATGTCAACACCGGTGTCAGCGTGTGCGCCACCGTTGATGATGTTCATCATGGGAACGGGGAGGGTGCACGCGGTCGGGCCACCGAGGTAGCGGTACAGGGGAAGCTGTGCCGAGTCAGCTGCAGCGTGCGCAACTGCGAGGCTGACGCCGAGGATAGCGTTCGCGCCAACGCGGCTCTTGTTGTCAGTGCCGTCTGCCTCCATGAGGGCAGCGTCTACGAGACGCTGATCATCAGCGGGGATGCCCTCAACTGCGGGCGCAAGCTCCTCGAAGACTGCGTCAACAGCCTTGAGCACACCCTTGCCAAGGTAGCGATCCTTGTCGCCATCGCGCAGTTCGTATGCTTCGAACGCACCGGTCGATGCGCCGGACGGAACCGCTGCGCGGCCGACCGAATCGTCGGTGAGACCAACCTCAACCTCAACAGTCGGGTTGCCGCGCGAATCCAGAATCTCGCGCGCAATCACTGCGTCGATGTATGCCACCATGTACTCCTCGTAATGTGTGCCGGTGCGTGGGATGCGTCGCCCAGATGAGCTGGGCGACGCGGAAAGTATGTGCGGGCGTAAGCCCACGGGAAACAGTTTACGGTGTCTCGCGAGAAGTCGTTACTCGCCGAGAGAGCGGATCTCGAGATCATCGACGTTCGTGACGCCAGCGCGCACATTTGCCATGCTTGCGAAGCCCTCGTCAACGACCCGAGCGAGCAGCGTCTTCATGTTCTTCTGACGCTTCTCGAGACGGACGCGGTGGCCGCGCGCGACGAGCTCGCGCTTGAGCGCAACCAGGTCTGCGAAGTCCACATCAGCGTCGTACACGAGTACGAGAGCCGCGGGACCAACCTGTGCGGGAAGCGAGATGAGGTCTACCACGCGCTCGAAGCCGATCGAGAAACCAACCGCCGGCACGTCCTGTCCAAGGAATCGGCCAACCATGCCGTCGTAGCGACCGCCGCCACCGACCGAGCTGCCAGAGCCGGGGTGGGCGACCTCGAAGATGGTGCCGGTGTAATAGCCCATGCCACGCACGAGGGTCGGGTCGAAGCGAACCTCAACCCCAGCCGGTAGGCCACCGTCGAGCGCATCGCCAAGATCGGCGAGGTTGTCGATGCCAGATGCTGCGCGCTCGTTGGCTGCGACCCCGGGAAGTACTGCTTCGATGGCGGATCGTGACAGTGTAATACCGTCACCCTCAAGCGCCGGTTCGACTGCGGCCAGTACCGCACCGATGCGTTCTGCAGCGGTGGCGTCAATCTCGCGGAGCTCTTCGACGACACCAGTTGCACCGATTTTGTCGAGCTTGTCGATCGTGATGAGTGCACGATCGTGCGTTTCTGCCGCAAAACCGCAGAACTCGAGCAGACCAAACAGAATTCGGCGATCGTTCACACGAATGATGCAGCCCTCAAGGCCGAGCGCTGCGAGCGCCTGCGAGGTCGCAGTCACGAGTTCGATCTCTGCGAGCTGACCGGCTTCACCGATGATGTCGATGTCTGCCTGCACGAACTGACGATAGCGGCCCTTCTGCGGGCGTTCTGCACGCCAGACCGGAGCGATCTGGATCGAGCGGAACACCGGGGGAAGCTCAGCGCGGTGGCTCGCGTAGAAGCGCGTGAGCGGGACCGTGAGATCGAAACGCATGCCAAGATCTGCGAGCTGATCGGGGTCACCAGCTTCAGCCGCTGCGGCGAGCGCCTCAGGCTTGATGGCGCGCTTCATAATGGAGAAGCTGAGCTTTTCGTTGTCGCCGCCGAGGCCAGCATGCAGGCGCGCCCAGTCTTCCATCACGGGCGTTTCGATCTCGTCGAAGCCGTGCGCGCGATACACACCCTTGATGACGCTGAGCGCATGCTCGCGTCGGGCCTTATCGGTGGGGAGGAAGTCGCGCATGCCGCGCGGGGGGTTCACCTGTGCTGCCATGCCTGCCATTCTTTCACGTTCTCGGGATAATTCGCGCACGGCGGGTCTTCCTTCCGCAGGATGCATGGCGTTACCATGAGGTACCTCCGTAAGTTGGGAGTTCCGATGACGCGACTCACTGATTCCGCCACACAACGCACGCTCGAAGACGCCGTGGCGGCGTTTGCCGACGCTACACGTTTCCCGATCGCCTTCGGCGGGTACGAGCATGACGGCGGCACGACCGTCACGGCAGTGACTGGTCATCGCACCCCTGATATCCAAGGGATGCGTGTGCAGTTGCAACGAGGTCTCGGCGGCCGTGCAATGAGCGAACTGCGACCGCGCTTTACGGTAAATTATGCCGCGGCCAGGAACATCACGCACGACTACGACCCACAGATTCTCGGTGAGGGCATTGTCACCCTGTTTGCGATGCCGGTCGTGCTTGGGGAGACCGCGCGGGCCGTACTGTATGGCGGCACCCGCGGCGAGGCGCCACCATCGTCCTCGTTTGTGCAGGCTGCAGCTTCGATTGCAGCTGAGTTCGCGACCGAGATCCGTGTCCAGGATCGGGTCTTAGTGCGGCTCGGGGAGATGCGTGAGGGTGGGGCGAACCCGACAGCGCTTCCCGGGCACGTGCAGGAAGATCTTCGCCGTGTGCACGCAGATCTGCGCGGGCTGGCTTCTGATATCACCGATCCACTGCTGCGTGCGCGGCTTGCCGCAATTGAGACGCAGTTGACCGCGATCGGTCGGCCGCCCGAGATTGGTGAGGCACCGATCCACCTCTCTCGCCGTGAGACCGATGTTGTCGCGCATGCCGCGCTCGGCCAGACCAACGCCGAGATTGGGCTCTCGCTCGATCTCGCTGAGAGCACGGTCAAGAGCTACCTCAATACGGCGATGGGCAAGCTTGACGCATCAACCAGGCATGCTGCGGTCGCTGAGGCGCGGCGGCTCGGGCTTATTCTGTAGCGGGTTCTGCTGCTGCAGCGAGGTGTTCCGCGGCAAATACGTTGGTCGCAATGCGCAGGGCCCGGTCCGGATCAACGCCGGCACGGTTCGCCTCACGTACGAGGGCGAGGAGATCAGCACCGATCTCGGCTTCGCTGCGCTCGCTGGGCGCGGATCCGCCGGTGATCAACGCTCCTGCGCGCTTGAGGCGTTCGATGACCTTGGCGCTACGGGCGAGAGTCGGCATACCTGCGGGGATGCCGTCAAGTACTCCCCTGCTACCACGAGCTTCGCCAGCCGCATCCTCTTTCAGTCGTTCCCACTCAGCGTTAAGCTCGTCAACAGACATATAGCCACGGTCTGCAAAGACGTGCGGGTGACGTGCAATGAGTTTCGCGTTGAGACCCGCCGCAACGGCGGCGAGGTCATACCCCTCACCGTCACGCTCCGCGAGCACCGAGTGGAACAGCACTTGATAGAGCACGTCTCCGAGCTCCGAAGCGACTTCGGCAGCGGGAAGCTCGCGCTCGATCGCGTCAACAAACTCAGCCGTCTCTTCAATGAGGAATGGGGTCAGTGACTCATGGCTCTGATCCGCGTGCCAGGCACAACCACCCGGGCGCACCATGGTGCGCACAGTCTCGTATGCACCAAGCAATGCTTCTACTACATTTGTTGGGTTTGCAGGAGTTTCGGAGTGAGTCACCATATAAAGACTGTATCTCTCCGCTAAAGACAAGACTCGATATTTTTGCGTCCCACTGCCAGAAATGGTCTGCCCTCTAAGCTGAATACGTACGGCACCAGAACTTATCTGCCGTGCGCTGAAGGGAACTGATTTCATGACTTTTTCGATTCGTCGCACCACCCTCGCGGTCGCAGCTGTAGGCCTTTCACTCGGACTCGTTTCGTGTGCAGGCGGCCAGAGCGTCGCAGAGGCATGCAAGATCGCTGAGGTGACGCTCACCGACGCATCGGCTGACCTCGCGACCGAGTCACAGTCGTTCATGACCGACGCAGTCGCCGGCAAGGACGTCGACATCAAGGCAGCGTTCGACCCCATGCTCGCCTCGCTCAAGGACGCGCAGAGCAAGATCACCAACGAAGAGGTCAAGGCTCCCCTCGACGACTTCGTCACCGAGTTCGGCGCCGTCACTGACCTCTTCGGCGAGTTTGACTTCTCGGTGCTCGCTGGTCTTGGCGACACGAGCAACCTCGACATGTCCGATGCAGCTGCAGTCCAGGAGCTGCAGGACAAGGCAGCCAAGGCTCAGGAACAGAGCCTCGCGCTTTCGGAGAAGGTCAACGACCACTCCACAAAGCTGCAGACCGCTGCAGATCAGCTCGGGAAGCTCTGCAACGCAGGCTAATTTCACAGCGCAAACGCAACGAAGGCCCGGGACTGATTCACGTCAGTCCCGGGCCTTCTGCGTTCCCGGCGTGCGGCGCTCGCGCCCTACGCTGCGGGCGCGTCGGTAGGGGGCGGATCCGCCTCCAGCAGCGTCGCAAAGACGCGACCCGTCCACGCAGCGATGTCGTGCTCGTCACCAAACTTGCGCTGGCCAACGCCCGCGAGCGGACTCCGCGCAGACGCGGTCGCCCCAGGCAGCGGGATCTGCAACAGCTTGGTCGATTCGGTGTACTTTCCGTCGGGGTACATACGACGCATGCGCATCTGACGTGAACCGGGCAGTTCGACCGGTTCGATACGCAAGGTGGTACCCGCAGCGATGACCTTCGAAAGACCGAGACGTGCGGCCCGGCGACGCAGGCTCGAGACCGTCGCAAGGCGCTCGACCTCAACCGGCGGCTTACCGTATCGGTCGATGAGCTCGTCCATAACGACGCTCACGTGTTCCTCCGGCGCCTGCGGATGCGAGGCGGCAGAGAACTTCTGGTACGCCTCGAGACGCAAGCGTTCACTCTCGATATAGTCCTCGGGAATGTGCGCGTCAACGGGAAGCTCGAGCACGAGCTCGGTAGGCCCGGTGACGTCCTCCCCCTTAAACGTGTTCACGGCCTCGCCGATCATGCGCAGGTAGAGGTCGAATCCGACACCAGCGATGTGACCCGACTGCTCGCCACCGAGCAGATTGCCAGCGCCGCGCAGTTCCAAGTCTTTCAGCGCGACCTGCATGCCAGAACCGAGTTCGTTGTTCGTCGCAAGCGTTTCCAGGCGCTCGTGTGCGTGCTCGGTGAGCGGCTTGTCTGGGTCGAAGAGGAAGTAGGCGTACGCACGCTCGCGGCTGCGGCCAACGCGGCCGCGCAGCTGGTGCAGCTGGCTCAGGCCGTATTTGTCTGCCTGGTCGATGATGATCGTGTTCGCGTTTGCGATGTCGAGACCGGTCTCCACGATGGTCGTTGAGACCAGCACATCAAACTTGCGTTCCCAGAAATCTTGCACGACCTGCTCGAGCTGGTGCTCAGACAGTTTGCCGTGCGCGATCGCGACGCGTGCCTCTGGCACGAGTTCCTGGATCTTCGCCGCGGTCCGGCCAATCGATGAGACGCGGTTGTGCACGAAGAACACCTGGCCCTCGCGCAACAGCTCGCGGCGGATCGCTGCCGTGATCTGCTTGTCACTACGGGGGCCAACGAACGTGAGGATCGGGTGACGATCCTCCGGCGGGGTCGCAAGTGTCGACATTTCACGGATACCGGTCACTGCCATCTCAAGCGTTCGCGGAATCGGCGTCGCACTCATCGCGAGAATATCGACGTTCGTTTTTAGCTTCTTCATCGCGTCTTTGTGTTCGACGCCGAAGCGCTGTTCCTCATCAATGATGAGGAGGCCGAGGTCCTTGTAGTTGACCTTGCCTGAGAGCAGCCGATGCGTGCCGACCACGACGTCGACCGTGCCGGCGGCGAGACCTTCGAGGGTTTCCTTCGCCTCGGCGTCAGTCTGGAAACGGCTGAGCGCACGCAACTGTACTGGGAAGCCAGCGAAGCGATCCTGGAACGTCTCGAAGTGCTGGTTCGCGAGTAGCGTCGTCGGCACGAGCATCGCGACTTGCTTGCCATCTTGCACTGCTTTGAATGCGGCGCGGATCGCGACCTCAGTCTTACCAAACCCAACGTCACCCGCGAGCAGGCGATCCATGGGGATCGACCGTTCCATGTCGCGCTTCACCTCGTCAATGGTGGTGAGTTGGTCAAGGGTCTCCGCATACGGGAACGCCTCTTCAAGCTCACGCTGCCATGGGGTATCTGGCGAGAACGCGAAGCCGGGGGCCGCCATTCGTGCGGAGTAGAGTTTCACAAGCTCGACCGCGATATCGCGGACGGCCTTGCGCGCCTTCTTCTTCGCGTTCGACCAGTCACTGCCGCCCATCTTCGAGAGCGCGGGAGCCTCGCCACCTACGTAGCGCGAGAGCTGATCGAGCTGATCAGTCGGGACGTACAGCTTGTCCTTGGGCATGCCACGCTTCGACGATGCATATTCGAGCACCAGGTACTCGCGCAGCGCCTTGGTTGCGTCGCGGCCGACGCCGCTCGGCACCATGCGCTGCGTAAGCTCGACGAACTGGCCAATGCCGTGGGTTTCGTGCACGACGAAGTCGCCAGCGACGAGCTTGAGCGGATCGACGACGTTCTTCGCACGGCGACGCGGCAATTTCAGGCTGTTGACCGCGGCGGTGGCAGCTGCGCGGCCGAAGAACTCTGCCTCGGTCGCGAACAGCAGCTTCGCTTCGGGGCTCTCAAAGCCCTGCCACGCGGTGCCGGTCACGAGATGGACCACGCCAGGGTCCAGGACCTCTGGCAGGGTCTCGACGATCCGCGCCGCTGCGCCGGCCTCGCTCAACAGGTCGCGTGCGCGCTCAACCAGGCCGATGCCCTGCGCGGCAACAACCGCACCCCAGCCTTCGCTGAGTCGCGCGCTCAGGCGCTGCATCATGGCAGCGGTCGGCTCAACGCCGGGAGCAGGGCGCGGAATCAGCGCGCCGTGCACGGCAATCGCGGCGTCGCTTTCGACTGCTCCGCCGAGGTCTTCTGCCTCGTCTTGCATGAAGGTCGAGATCGTCCACCAGGGGCGACCAGTCGATGCCGCGCGGAGCTGCTGCATCGTGAGAAGGCCAGAGTTATCAGTATCGACCGGGGCCTCGCCGCCCGCCGTTGCTGCGTGCCATGCCGCCTCGAGGAACTCGCGGTTTGTCTCTGCAAGGCTCACAGCGCGCAACGCAACGCGCTCCGGCGCCGCAACCACTACTGCGCCACCGGCTGGTAGCAGTTCGGTCAGCGGAATGAGTCCGGGAACCAGGTTCGGGAGCAGGCTCTCCATACCCTCAACCGCGATGCCCTGTGCCATTTTCTCTAGCAGCGTCGAGAGTGCGGGGAACTTTGGCAACAGCTCAGCAGCGCGCTCGCGCACCTCGTCGGTGAGCAAAAGCTCGCGTGCGGGCCACAGATCAATGCCGGGCAGCGGATCGCCTGCACTACGCTGATCCGAAACTGCGAAGCGGTGAATCTGATCAACCTCATCGCCGAAGAAATCAACGCGGACCGCGTGCTCAGCCGTCGGTGGGAAGACGTCAAGAATGCCGCCGCGCACTGCGAACTCACCGCGACGGGTGACCATGTCAACACGCGTGTACGCGTACTGCACGAGTTCTGCAGCGATGACGTCCAGGCCGACGGAGTCCTGGCCAGCACGAAGTTCGATCGGCAGCGCGTTACTCAGGTGGGGCGAGATCGGCTGCAGTGCCGCACGTACTGAAGCGACGAGGATGACTGGCTGATCCGCGCCCGCTGACTGCAGGACGCGCAATGCCTCCGACCGCTTGCCGACCGTCTCGGCTGACGGGCTCAGGCGCTCGTGCGGAAGAGTCTCCCATGCGGGGAACTCAGCGGTGATCGCCTCGGGGACGAGTGATGCGAGCGCGCTCCGCAGCGAGTCGGCCTCGCGGCTTGTCGCCGCAAGCACCAACAGGGCCCCGGTGTCGCCTGCAGCGCGACGCTTGCGCAGGAGTCCAGCGAGCAACGGCGCGCGCAATCCCTCCAGCGCAGAAAACTCGGCATCGGTCGAGTGCTCCTCAAGCGCACGCGCAAACGATGGCGATGCCTCGAGGAGGCCTTCGATCCCTGCGAGACTCACTTCGCTCCCCCGGTTGCACCGTGGTAACGCTGCTGTGCAGCGAGCAAGCCGTCGGTGATGACGCGCTCGGTGGCGTCTGCCGCGTCTTCAAGGAGCACGGCGAGCGAGGTTTTTTCAGACGAACCGAATGGCTTGAGCACGAAGTCGGCGACGTCCTGCTGCCCCGGCGGGCGACCGATGCCAATACGCACGCGAGTGAACTCGGGAGTGCCGAGCGCCTTCGCGATATCACGCAGACCATTGTGGCCACCGTGACCGCCACCGGTCTTGAGCTTGATGGTGTCAAATGGAATGTCGAGCTCATCGTGCAGCACAATGAGACGATCAGGCGCGATGTCAAAGTACTTCGCGAGCGCCGAAACCGGGCCACCAGAAGTGTTCATGTACCCGTTCGACTTCGCAAGAATGAGCTTCGGCCCACCCGGGACAAGTCGCCCTTCTGCCACTCGAGAGTTGGTCTTGTGCGGGGAGAACTTTGCGCTCATACGGTTCGCGAGAACGTCAAGGGCCATTTGCCCCACGTTGTGTCGCGTTGCCTCGTACTTCGCGCCCGGATTACCGAGCCCTACGACCAGCCAGTTGTCTGTCGCCACGTCTGCAGTCACTTTCCGGCGTCTCCACCACATTTTGCGTCATCTTTCTCGAGTCGGTTCAGATACGAGAAGAACCCGTTGAGTGGGCTAGCGCCCACTCAACGGGTTCACTCACACACCGAAGTGTGTGAAATTACTCTGCAGCCTCTTCGTCGCCTGCTGCGCCACCGCGGGGTGCGGAAACGTGAGCAACGAGCTGGTCTGCGGGGTCGAGGAGGGTTGCGCCCTTGGGGAGCTCAACATCGCCTGCGAGAACCTGTGCGCCACCCTCGAGGCCCTCAACGCTGACCTGAACTGCGTCAGGGATAGCGGTTGCGGGAACGCTCAGGCGGATGGTGTTGAGGTCCTGGAGGGCGCTGTTGCCCGAGAAGGGCTCGCCAACCATGTGGAGGGGAACCTCTACCTCGACGGTCTCACCCTTCTTCACGATGAGGAGGTCAACGTGCTCGATGATCTGCGTAACTGCGTCCTTCTGGACATCCTTTACGAGAACGAGAGTCGACTTGCCGTTCACGTCGAGCTCGATGATCGAGTTTGCCTGACGGATGATGAGGCTCAGCGGGTGAGTATCAACCGAAGCGTGAACGGGATCGGTGCCGTGGCCGTAAACGACAACGGGGGTACGCTTTGCAGCGCGGAGCTGACGAGCAGCACCCTTACCGAACTTCTCGCGGAGCTCTGCAACAAGCTTGTTCGTCTCAGTCATGGGACTTCCTTCCTTATGGGCGCAATGCCCAGTGTCTCTGACGGTAACCCGCCGGTGGTGTACACGCAGCAGGCCCAGAAGGGTCCGTGACCGCGTCGATAACGGGCGCGAACGCCCCTCGCCGAAGTACAGCAACCAATCTTACACGACTTTGAAAGTTAGTCGTTCCACGACCAAATGTCGTCCCCGCGAAGCGACGCATCAGCGCCACCATCGCAGTAAATGACCTGGCCAGCCATATGAGTGTTCTCTACATTGGTGAGCCACACGAGCACATCAACGATTGACTGAGCCGGCTGGTGGTAGTTCAGGGGCATCGGAACGTTTGCGTCAACCATCGCGCGACCCTCAGGCGTAGCGAGGAGCTTCTCGGTCATCGGGGTGATCACGGTGCCGGGAGCAACCGCGTTGAGCGCAATCCCATTACCAGCCCAGGTCGGGGTGATCGACTCACGGCGCACCCAGCGAGCGAGTGCACGCTTCGATGAAGGGTAGGTGGTGTAGCCAGCCTCGGGGCCCTTTGCCACGTAGGTCTCAGCAATCTCAAGCGCCCGCGCCTCATCGCCAGCGAGCTGGGCTTCGACGAGCTCGGCCGAGTTTGCCTGAAGCGACGCCATCGACGAAACAACCGCAGCGCGGGGAGCGTCCGACTTCTTGAGTGCGGGAACGAGGTGCTCAAGCAGCTCGGTCACACCGAAATAGTTAATGGAAACGGTCTTGGCGATGGGCGCCGAGATGCCAGCGCACGCGATGACACCGTCGATGACGCCATCTGCGAGCTCCATTGCACGGGTGGCTGCGTCCTTGCGGCCCGCTGCGGTAGAAAGGTCAGCCTCGATCTCAACGTCACGAAGGTCGATACCAATCACGCGGTCACCGCGATCGCGAAGAGTCTTTGCCGTAGCCGCACCGATACCCGAAGCCGAACCGGTCACAACATATGTACGAGCCATGATTTTCTCCTTAGTAAATAACGCTTGCTTGTGGCGAACGTTCTTCCTTGCCCCCGGCTGGGGCCCCAGACCGCCATGTGGCCATCTGGTTTATTCGCGCAACCTCTGCACGAGGTTGCTTGCAGCCGCAGTGACCCGTGTGATCTCTGCGGAAGTCATATCTTCAGTAGCTCGCGCAACGTGTTCAACACCTGCCTCAACCAAAGCGGCATACATTGCCGCGCCAGCCTCAGTAAGCGAAACGACGATTGAGCGACCATCCTGAGATGAGCGAGCACGCTCCACCAGGCCCGCCGACTCGAGCCGTGCGAGCAGCTTGCTCGTTGTTGGCCGAGTGAGTCCGAGGTACGTTGCGCACTCAGCAGGGCGCAACTCTCCCCCAGCGAGACCCATTGAGTAGAGCGCCCGAACATCGTTCGCTGAAACGTCAAAACCCAGCTCACGTGCATACGCAAGCTGGGTGTTGTCTGATGTCCACTGTCGCACGAGAGCAACAACAGCTTCGAGAAGTTCTCGAACTGATTGGTCGCGCGATCCGGTTTCCATAGCCATAAGATTACTCCGATAGTTGCCAAAAGCAACTACTATTTTCGCTCGGGAATGTCTCGATACCGAAACACTTTCACCCGATAGATGTTTTGACATCGAAAAACTATGCTGCGCAACGGATCCGTGCGCAGACCGTTTCCGACGCCATGATGATTTCGCCCCAGAAAACAACACAGACCCGGCACACCATGTGGTGTACCGGGTCTGTGTCATTCAGGAAACCTTACGCAGCGCCCTCGAACATCGACGTCACTGAGCCGTCCTCGAAGACTTCGTGAATCGCCTTTGCGAGCAGCGGAGCGATCGGGAGGACCGTGAGCTTCTCAAAGCGCTTCTCTTCAGGAACCGGGAGGGTGTCGGTGACAACAACCTGGTCAATGAAGTCCTGCGAGAGGTACTCAGTAGCCTTGCCCGAGAAGATTGCGTGTGTGCAAGCGATGGTGACGCCACGAGCGCCGTTCGCCTTGAGAGCACCAGCAGCCTTTGCAATCGTGCCACCGGTGTCGATCATGTCATCAACAACCACGCACCACTTGTCCTTGACATCACCAACGATGTCGTGAACGGTGACCTGGTTTGGAACGAGCGGATCACGGCGCTTGTGGATGATCGCAAGCGGCGCATCGAGCTTGTCGCTCCATACGTCAGCAACGCGAACACGACCCATATCGGGTGAAACCACACACAGATCATCGCGGTCGATGGTCTTCTTGAAGTGCTCGAGAAGAACGGGCATCGCGAAGAGGTGGTCAACGGGGCCATCGAAGAAGCCCTGGATCTGCGAAGCGTGCAGATCTACCGACATGATTCGGTCAGCGCCTGCAGCCTTGAAGAGGTCAGCAACGAGACGTGCCGAGATCGGCTCGCGGCCGCGGCCCTTCTTGTCCTGACGCGAGTACGGGTAGAACGGCGCTACCACGGTGACGCGCTTTGCCGAAGCACGCTTCAGGGCATCAACCATGATGAGCTGCTCCATCAGCCACTCATTGATGGGGTTCGTGTGTGACTGAATCACAAACGCATCAGCGCCGCGGACACTCTCATCGAAACGTGCATACAGCTCGCCATTGGCGAAGGTACGCGCGTCGGTGGGAACAAGCTCGGCTCCCAGCTCTGCGGCAACTTGTTCCGCGAGCTCGGGGTATGCCCGTCCCGTAATCAAGACGAGCTTCTTCTGACCCGCCATCTCGATTTTGCTCATGTGAGTTACTCTACGCTGCCCTTCGCATGTTCTGCTCGCTCCGCCGCTTCTGCGGAAGCGGTACCTGACCTATTTTCGGCTACCCAGCCAACGATGTTTCGCTGCGGGGAGACACTCATCGCGAGAGAACCAGCCGGCACTCCCTTACGCACTACTGTACCGGCAGCGGTATACACGCCGTCCTCGACCGTTACCGGCGCGATAAGTACATTCTTGGAGCCGATGCGCACTGCGTCTCCGATGACCGTGCGGTGCTTATTGACTCCGTCGTAGTTTGCGACGATCGTGCCGGCACCGACATTACTGCCGGTACCGATCTCGGTATCGCCGATGTAGCTCAGGTGCGGTACCTTGCTGCCGTCACCGATCTGCGAGTTCTTCACCTCAACGAATGCGCCGATCTTGCCCTTCGCACCAAGTTCGGTGCCAGGGCGAATGAAGCTAAAGGGACCAACCTCTGCGCCAGCGCCGATCACTGCGAGCGTTGCTTCGCTCCGACGGATCTTCGCACCCTCACCAACCTCGCAATCAACGAGAGTGGTGTCTGGCCCGATCTGCGCACCGGTGGCGATCGTCGTCGCGCCCTGCAGGTGGGTGTTCGGAAGCACGACGACGTCAGGCGCGATCGACACGTCTGCATCGATCCACGTCGTCGTCGGGTCTTGAATTGTAACGCCAGCGCGCTGGTGCGCCTCGACGGTACGAGCATTGAGCTCACGACCGACAGCCGACAGCTGCACGCGATCATTGACACCGGCGATGAGCCAGTGATCATGAGTTGAAACCGCGTCAACACGACCGCCACCAGCAAGGATGCGGCTCGCTGCGTCGGTGAGGTATTTCTCAGCCTGCGCATTGTTCGTATCGATCTGAGCGAGGGCAGCCTCAAGCGAGCGCCGCGCAAATACGTAGATTCCACCGTTAATCTCGGTGATCTTGCGCTGCGCGTCTGTCGCGTCTTTTTCTTCAACGATGCCGGTCATCGAACCGGTCTCGTCACGGAGGATGCGGCCGAGGCCAGTCGGGTTGTTGAAGATCGCAGAGAGAATCGTCATCTCACGACCCTCGTCGCGGTGACCCGCAACGAGCGACTCAAGCGTTGCCACGTCGATGAGGGGAACGTCGCCTGAGAGCACCACAACAGTGCCGTCAAAATCACCTGGAAGCGCAGCGAGCGCCTGCTCAACGGCGCGGCCGGTGCCAGGAATCTCGTCCTGATCGACAATCACCGTTGCATCAGCGTGCTCGAGAATCGCGCCCGCCACACGTTCACGTTCGTGACGAACGACTGCGATGACCTGCTCGGGTGCGAGACCAGCAGCAGTGTCAAGCACGTGAGCGATCAGCGAACGACCGCCAATCGGGTGCAGCACCTTCGGAAGCGTCGACTTCATGCGGGTACCCTGACCCGCTGCAAGGATAATGACCGCGAGCGAGTGCTCTGCCATACTGATTGGTCCTTCCCTAACCGGAATGCCGTTCAACGTGTTGTTGCAGCTGTTTGATGCCTACTGAGCGCCAAACTGCACCCACCAGTTTACCCCTGGTTGCTCCGCCTCCAGGATTCGAACCTGAACCTCACAGCTCCAAAGGCTGTCGTGCTGCCATTACACTAAGGCGGACCGTGCGAAATGCACGCGTTACAGTCTGCCAGAAAACGCACATGCGCGTGTGACGTGTTGCGGGGATAATAGAGATCATGCACGCACAGGACGAAGTTTCAGGAATCATCACAGCCTGGACGGACGCTCGCCCAGACCTCGATTTCGGTCCGCTCGCGGTGTTTTCCCGCCTTTCCCGCGTTGCTAAACACCTCGATCGAGCTCGCGCTCAGGCGTTTGAGCGTTCGGGTTTGAGTTCGTGGGAATTTGATGTACTTTCTGTGCTGCGCCGCAGCGGCGCGCCGTTCCGCCAAAGTCCGAAGCATCTCGTGCGCGCGACCATGGTGTCGAGCGGAACGATGACGAATCGTATTGACCGCATGGCTGAGCGCGGGCTTGTTCGCCGCCTCACCGACCCCAACGACGGCCGCGGCGTTCTCGTCGAAATGACGGTTGATGGACTCACCCTCGTTGACGCCGCAATGACCCGACTCACCAATGCTGAGGAACAGATGCTCGGCGGCGTGTCACGCGGTGAACGTGAGCGCCTCGCCGCGCTGCTTCGCAAGCTCGGGCAGAGCATTGACCGTTATGAACCAATCACCGAACCAATCAAGATTGTCGAGGGCGTCTGACCCCTCAGTGGTGACGTGTTCTGGTTCTCACTTCCAGACATGAAAGTGGGGGCTGATCGTAATTTTCTACGATCAGCCCCCACTTTCGTGCAATGAGGTCGCCCGGTGTTACAGGGCGGGGGTTGCTGCCGGCGCCTGGCGGAGCGAGCCCGATCCGCCAGCTTCAAATGCGGCAGCGTATGCGAGCAGCTCGGGGTCCGAGTACGCGCGACCAGCGAAGGTCAAGCCGACGGGAACGCCGATGTCAGACATGATGCCCATCGCGACGGTCACCGTCGGCACGCCGAGGTGGCGAATCGCGTAGTTGCCGTTCGAGAAAAAGACGCCGTTTGACCACGCGTGATCAGCGGCATCGATGTCACGCTCTGCGTTCTCTCGACCAGCGTCAGCGTTTGCGGGGAACACCACGCCGTCGAGGTCGTTCTCAGTGAGCCACTTCTCGAAGAGATCTTCGCGCAGCTGGACGAGCGCGCGGAGGCCATCGGCGAAGTCGTCGCGTGTGCGCGGATCCGGGATGCCGGCACGTGCGTACGCGACAGTCGCGCGGTAACGGTTCTCGTAGTCCGCAACCTCTTCGTAGCGATCCGGCAAGGTGCCTGGCGGCTGCGGGAAGATGGTGTCAGGATCTACTTCACCGAGGTTCGGGATCGTCGGGTCACCATTCGCGCGGAGGAAGTCGTCCCACCCGAACGCGAGGAAGTCAGTGAACTCGGTGTCCATCCAGCCCTCGGGCAGCACGCCGAGCTCGCCAACGTTTTCCTGACCTGGACGGTTACCTTCGTAGCGCTCGATGAGCGGGAAGTCGGTTTCGACGACGGTCGCACCGAGCTCCTCGAAGCGCGCACGCGCGGTCTCCCAGAGCGCGATGACCGAGGGGCGAACCTCGATTGGGAAGTTCGGGTCTTTGCCGAGGTACATCTTCGGGATCGCAAAGCGCTTACCAGCGAGCGACGCATCTGCGGCGAGCGCGAGGTAGCTCTCGGGGCGGTGCTCGCTCGGCTTGGGCAGGGTCACTACCGACTGGTTGCGCCAAAAATCGCCGCGGGTGTTCTCGTCGTCTTGCACGAGGACGTCGAGGAGGCGGAGCATGTCCGGCATCGAGCGGGTGTGCGGTACGACGACGTCGCGCGCAGGGAACAGCGGCCAGTTGCCGCGGATCGATAGCACGCCCCACGACGGAGTGTAGGCACAGAGGCCTGTGTTCGAAGCGGGGCTACGGCCTGACGATACGGTCTCTTCACCCATGCCGAAGACGCCCATGCTCGTGGTCGTTGCGACGCCAGAACCGTTCGACGAACCCGACGCGTATGCCGCGGCGAGGTAGTCGCGGTTGTACGGGTTTTCCGCACGGCCGTAGACGCCACGCTGCATGCCACCGTCTGCCATGGGAGGCATGTTGGTCTTGCCGATGAGCACTGCACCTGCCTCCAGGAGCTTCTCAACAGAGAAGGCATTCCACTGCGCGGTGAGGTGCTCGAACGCAGGCGAACCCGATGCGACGGTCAGACCCTTAACCATGTACGAGTCTTTGACGGTGAAGGGGACGCCTTCGAGCGCGCGCGCAGTGCCTGCCGCCCAGCGGCGGTCAGATTCTTCTGCCTGAGCGAGCGCATCGGGGTTCATGACCACGACCGCGTGGAGGCCATCAGCGCCGGTGTCGTACGCCTCAATTCGCGATAACGATGCGCGAACGAGTTCCACACTGGTGGTATTTCCTGCACTGAGCGCACCCAGCACATCCTCGATCGACGCTTCGACAATCTCGAACTTGGTCATTTCGCCTCCTACTCGACGGTGAGATTGGGACAAGTGTTCCACAGTTGCGAAATTGTGGCGAATCGCGTTCATTTTCGCGTGTTCACTGCGCTCTGCCATGCGCTGGGTGCATTTCAGGGGGCGCGGATCGCGCTGCCGCGATCCGCTGCATAATCTCACCAAGCCACTGGGTCGCAGGCGGGGCACCTTCGCTGCGCGTGACGAAAGACACGCGTCGATCGCCAAGCGGCTGAACCGTGGCGCGCAGGTCGACGTCGAAGTCGAGATCTACTGCCGCTCTGGTGGTGAGGGCAAGGCCGAGACCCGATTCAACAAGGCCATGGATCATGTATGCATCGTCCGTGCGTACGAGTGCACGGACCTCGCTGCCGATTCCACCGAACACACGCTTGAGTACGCGATCTGATGCTTCATCACCTGCACGGCTTGTCATCCATCCGACATCGGTGAGTTCAGTGAGATCGAGCATGCCACGCTTTGCCCACTCGCTCCCCTCGCCAACGAGCACGCGATAGGGTTCAGAGAGCAAAGGCAACGAGCTGAGATCCGGGCTCTCGAATGCCGGCTCATCCGAGGTGTCGTAGATGATCCCGGCGTGCAGGTCGCCCGCGCGAAGCAGGCGCACGATCTCGGTCGGCTCACCCTCAGTAATCTCGATCCGCACCGAGGTCTGCTGCTGCAGTTCGGCCATGGCCGGCGGCAGGAGCCGGGAACCGATCGAGGCGAACGTGCCGACGCGCAGGGTGACGACGCCGGCGTCACGGCGATCCGCCACTGCGCGCTCTGCCGCATCGAGGCGATCAAGCACGGAAGCCATTTCCGTTGCGAAGAACTCGCCAATGGGCGTGAGCGTCGTGCCACCCCTGGTGCGCTCAACAAGCGGCGCTTGGAGGTGCGCCTCGAGTGTGCGGAGATGGTGGGCAACCGTGGGCACGCCGTAGTGCAGCGACTCCGCTGCACGGGTCAGGCTGCCGGTATCGCGCACCGCGAGCAGCACACGAAACTGTTGAAGATTCATCACACTCCTATCGTATGACATACGGTGTATTACACGCCCCTCGGGGTGTCTGATATTCCGTACGTTGAACATTGGTGAGAATCTGCTTGCATGGCAATGCAAGACTCAGACACCCCAGGTGACCGATCCGCGTTCCTTGAACGTCACTCGGTTACCCCCTACGCAGATGCGCTGCGCTCGCTCGCGCAGCAGGACTGGCAGCGTATTCACGTACCCGGCCACCAGGCGAAGGCAGAAAATGCGCCCGGCGTAGCTTCGCTCGTTGGCGAACACGCTCTCACGCTTGATTTCCCGATGCTTTTCAGCAGCATCGATCAGGAGACCTGGCGCCTCACCACCCCCGGTCGCGTCACCCCGATCATGGAGGCCCAGGATCTCGCCGCTGAGGCCTGGGGCGCATCGCGCACCTGGTTCATCACGACCGGCGCTTCCGGCGGCAACCACATCGCGACAAGCGTCGCGCGCGGCCTCGGCACCGACATCGTGGTGCAGCGCAGCATGCACTCCAGCGTGATTGACGGCATCGCGCGCGTGGGCATCACCCCGCACTTCGTGCACGGCTTCGTTGATACCGGCCTCGGTTCGAACCACGGCGTCACCGCTGAGCAGGTCGACACCGCACTGACCGAGAACCCGCAGGCGTCGTCAGTATTCATCGTGTCTCCGAGCTACTTCGGTGCGGTCTCTGACGTCGCGGCGATCTCTGAGGTGGCACACAAGCACGGTGTCCCGCTCATCGTCGACGAGTCGTGGGGTTCACACTTCGGCTTGCACCCAGAGTTGCCGGTCAATGCCGCGCGCCTCGGTGCCGACCTCGTTGTTTCGAGCACCCACAAGGCTGCAGGCTCGCTCACGCAGTCGGCAATGCTGCAGCTCGGCCACGGCCCGTTCGCTGAAAAGCTCGAATCACTCACCGATCGCGTGGTACGTTCGCACCAGTCGACGAGCACGAGCGCACTGCTGCTCGCCTCGATCGACGAAGCACGCCGCCACATCGTCATGAACCAGGAGCGCGTCGGCCTTGCGGTCGCATCGGCGAACGAGATTCGGGCGCGGATCAAGAACGATCGCCGCTACCGCGACGCCACGGCAGACATCCTGGCAAGCCCCGGCACGATCGCGATTGACCCCCTGAAGGTCGCAATCGACACCCGCGGCGCCGGCATTCGTGGCGATGACGCACACTCACTCCTGCTCAGCGATCACCGTATCTACTGCGAACTTTCCACTCCGTCAGCACTGCTGCTGCTCATCGGCGCAACGTCGCCGCTCGATGTTGATCGGTTCTGGAACTCGCTGCAGGCACTCCCCGAAGCAGAGATCGAGCCGGAACGTCCCTTCACCCTGCCGCCCAGCTGCGAGCGCGCGATGGGGCTTGGCGAGGCATTCTTTGGTAGCGTAGAGACCGTTTCCTATCAGGACGCGGTTGGTCGAGTTTCGGCTGACCCGCTCGCGGCGTATCCCCCCGGAGTACCGAATGTGCTCCCGGGTGAAATCCTCAGTCAGGCTGCCGTGGACTTCCTGCGCGCCACCGCTGCCGCAGCCTCCGGTTATGTCCGGGGCGCAAACGACCCTGCACTCGACACATTCCGCGTCGTCGTGTGATTGAGCTGGGGTTGCCTGCGCTGGCTGCGGCAACCCCAGACTCCTTAATTTTTTCTGACTTAACACAAAGGAGTGTCATGAATACCTCACACTCGACCACCCAACCAACAGAGATGCAGCGCGGGCTGAAGAACCGCCACCTGCAGCTCATCGCAATTGGCGGCGCCATCGGCACCGGCCTGTTCCTCGGCTCTGGCAAGCTCATCAGTGTCAGCGGCCCGTCGATCATCTTCGTCTACATGATTATCGGCTTCTTCGTCTTCTTCATCATGCGCGCACTCGGCGAGCTGCTGCTGTCAAACCTCCACTATCACACGTTCGGTGACATTGCGAAGGATCTGCTCGGCCCGTGGGCTGGCTTCTTCGTCTCATGGAACTACTGGTTCTCGTGGGTCATCGCCTGCGTCGCAGACATCATTGCGATTACGGCCTACGTGCAGTGGTTCAACGCCGCTATCCCAGCCTGGCTGCCAGCGCTCATTGCTGCTGGCGTGCTGCTGCTACTGAACCTGCAACCCGTGAAGTTCTTCGGCGAGACCGAGTTCTGGTTCGCAATCATTAAGATTGTCGCGATTCTTGCCCTCATTGCTGTCGGCATCATCCTCATCGCCATTGGTTTCCAGTCTCCCTCGGGTAACACTGCGTCGGTCACCAACCTGTGGGCGCACGGCGGCATGTTCCCGATGGGCGCAAGCGGCTTCGTGCTCGGCTTCCAGATGGGTATCTTCTCCTTCATCGGCGTTGAGCTCGTCGGCACCGCAGCCGCTGAGACCGAGAACCCGCGCAAGAACCTCCCGAAGGCGATCAACTCGATCGTCATGCGCATTATGCTCTTCTACGTGCTCGCGCTTGGCGTCATCATGAGCATCACCCCGTGGGACCAGATCGACCCTGAAAAGAGTCCCTTCGTGTCGACGCTGTCACTTGCAGGCTTCGGCATGGCGGCCTTTGCTATTCAGCTCGTCGTACTCACCTCGGCTGCATCGAGTGCAAACTCGGGACTCTACTCCGGTACTCGCATGCTCTTCGGCCTGTCAAAGGATGGTCACGCACCACGCGGCTTTGCTTGGGTGAATAACCGAGGCGTCCCGTCGAAGGCGGTCTTCTTCACTTCGGTGTTCCTCTTCTCGGCAGTGCCGCTGCTCTTCGCAGGAGACAACGTCGTGCAGGCCTTCACCTTCGTCTCGTCGATGTGCGCAACCCTCGTGCTCTTCACCTGGGGCTCGATTGTCGTGAGTTACATCGTTTACCGCCGCAAGTTCCCTGAACGTCATGAGGCTTCACAGTTCAAGATGCCGTTCGGACTCGTGACCCCCTGGCTCGTGCTCGCATTCTTCGTCTTCATCGCTGGCACGTTGCTCTACGGCGCTGACACCCGCGCGCCGTTCCTCGCGACACCGTTCTGGTTCTTGCTACTCACCATCCTGTGGCAGCTGCGCAAGCGCAAGCTCATCAAGGAGAACCGTCCGCTGACCGCCGCGATCCCGACGCAGGTTCACCCGCTCGATGCGGCTGAAGCTGACGACGAGGACGCGGACGCAAACCGCTAATCCTGCTTCGCATCACCACTGCCCCCGGCGCCTCGCATGAGGCCCGGGGGTTTTGTGTTTTGGCAGATCCGCCCGCACCTTTGCAGTCGCCGTTCGCCTGACCATCGCGTTGCGGGAATGCCCGTCAGGGCGTGTGACCTTCTCTGAACGAATACATCTGTAAGGTAGCTGAGATTCACAGCATTCGACGCGGCCCAAGAAAGCGTCACCGTCTCGATTCGACGGTGACGCTTTCTTGGTGTTGCCTCACCCACGCAGGGTTACACTCGGAGCATGAAGGTTCAGGTTCTCTCCATCGACGGCTGCCCAAGCGCAGAGGCAGCACTTGCCCACACGCGAAGCGCGCTCGAGGCCATCGGCCTGAGTGATGTCGTCGTGGCTGACGTGACCATCCGCACACCCGAAGGTGCTGCAGCGCACAGTTTCGCTGGCTCACCCACTATCATCGTCGATGGCAGCGATCTGTTCGAGTCAGGCGGGCGCACCGACCAGCTCGCCTGCCGGGTCTACCCAACCGAAGCTGGCCTCAAGGGAGCGCCTACCGCTGAGCAGATCGCCGCTGCACTCGAGGCACGGCTTCAGGCGTAACGCTCCCCCACTTCGCATGCTGTGACCTGCCTCGGCGCCCACAGCATCTCAAAACAGGCCGTTGACAAGAAACCGCATGGGCTGTCCACAGGGCGGCCTGCGTTATTTCACAGGGCCAAAGTCGTTGCGGGCTGTACAGACAAGTCAACCCCGCGAGATGACCACTTTCTCTCGAAAACAGGGGTTTCTGCGGGCAGAAACTATCCTTCTCGGGAGAAACTATCGATCTCGCGGGGTTGACCCGCAAAGGCGCAAGGCGCAAAGGCGCAAAAGCGCAAAAGCGCAGGGAGACTAGCCGAGCTGCTCGCTCAGCTCGAGCCAGCGCATTTCGAGCTCTTCAACCTCAGCCTCAACCGCAGTAATCTTAGCCATCTCAGCATTCAGCAGTGAGTAGTTCGCCTGGTCGAGGGTCGCGAGGCCGTCTCGGGTCTTCACGATGTCCTTCTGCAGGCGCTCCATCTTGCGCTCGATCGAGCTGAGCTCCTTCTCGGCGGCGCGACGCTCCGCGCCCGAGAGCGCGGGCTCAGCCGAGGCCGAAGCAGAGGAAGCAGCCGATCCGCCACTCGACGACGACGCCGACGAACCACCGGCAGAACCAGCCTCTGCGCGTGCATCCTCAGCCGCGCGCAACTCAAGGTACTGCTCGACGCCACCGGGCAGGTGGCGCAGCGTCTGGTCAAAGATCGCGTACTGCTGGTCGGTCACGCGCTCGAGGAAGTAACGGTCGTGCGAGACGACGAGCAGGGTGCCTGGCCACGAATCGAGAAGGTCTTCCATCGCGGCAAGCATGTCCGTGTCGAGATCGTTCGTCGGCTCATCGAGGATGAGCACGTTCGGCTGCTCGAGCAAAATGATGAGCAGCTGCAGACGGCGCTTCTGTCCGCCCGACAGGTCCTTGACGGGGGTCGACAGCTGAGCGTTGGTGAAGCCCATGCGCTCAAGCAGTTGGCCAGGCGAAAGCTCCTGGGCTTTCGATCCGCTGCCCACGGTGAAGTTCGAGCGCAGGCGACCGATGACTTCACGTACGGGCTCGTTCTGGTGATCCACCAGTTCATCGAGGCGCTGGGTGAGCGTCGCGACCTGCACGGTCTTGCCGCGCTTGACAGTGCCCTCGGTCGGTTCGACCGTGCCCGAAATCAGACCGAGCAGGGTTGACTTGCCAGCTCCGTTCACACCGAGGATGCCGGTGCGCTCACCGGGAGCGAGGCGCCACTCGATGTCCTTCAGAATGACGCGCTCGTCACCCGTCATCACATCGTCGTACGAGACGCCAGCGTCGAGGAGGTTCACGACCTCCTTGCCGAGGCGGTTCACCGCCATCGACTGCAGCGACACCTTGTCGCGGATCTCGGGGACGTCAGCAATCAGCTCGTTCGCCGCATCAATGCGGAACTTTGGCTTCGCAGTACGCGCTGGGGCACCGCGACGAAGCCACGCGAGCTCCTTGCGCGCGAGGTTCTGACGCTTCTGCTCGACGACTGCCGCCTGGCGGTCACGCTCAACGCGCTGCAGAATATAGGCCGCATAGCCACCCTCGAAGGGCTCGACGAGACGGTCGTGCACCTCCCAGGTCGCAGTGCAGACTTCATCGAGGAACCAGCGATCGTGGGTCACGACGAGGAGCGCACCCTGGCCGCGAGGCCAGCGGCGCTTGAGGTGATCCGCCAACCAAGCAATGCCCTCGACATCGAGGTGGTTCGTCGGCTCATCAAGGAACAGCATCTCGTGATCACCGACGAGCAAGCGCGCGAGCGCGACGCGGCGGCTCTGGCCACCAGACAACGAGGAGATGGGGGCTTCCCACGGCAGATCCGCGACCAAGCCGGCAATGACCTCGCGGGCGCGCGGATCGCCTGCCCACTCGTACTCCGGACGGTCACCGACGATCGCATGACCGACCGTCTCGTCAGCCGGGAACTGGTCAGCCTGGTCGAGCACTCCGATAGTCGTGCCGCCACGCATCGTCACCTGGCCCGAGTCAGGTTTGCGACGACCGGCGAGCATCATGAGCAGCGATGATTTACCGTCACCGTTGCGTCCGACGATGCCGATGCGGTCGCCCTCAGCGACGCCAAGCGTCACCGAGTCAAAAATAACCTTGGTCGGTACTTCGAGGTGTAGGGCCTCGGCCCCCAAAAGATGTGCCATAGCTCCTCCAGTTTAGGCCGGTCGCGGCAATGAAAATGCCGCACGAGCCAGGATCGGCTCGTGCGGCAACTTCGGTGCGGAAATAATTAACTGCAGCAGGATCCGCCGCAGCACGAGCCGGCGTTCTCAACGTCGGTGCCGAGGAGGTTGAGAATCTCGCGGGTCTCAGCGTCGGCAAAGCCTGCCGCGCCGAAATTCGCTGCCTCGGTGGTCTCCTCTGCAACAGGTGCCGAAGCCTCTGGTGCTGCAATGAAATTCTTGGTGTCACTCATTGGTGTCTCCTTTTACTGAACGTTAGTGAACGCTACTGAGCGTCGCGCTCAAGCTGCACGACCTGCTCGAATGCGCCTGCGAATGCGTCTGCCGCCTGCGCGCCAGAGATGCCGTACTTCTGGTTGATGAGGAAGAACGGAACACCGTTCGCACCGAGCATGCGGGCACGAGTGATGTCGGCTTCTACCTTTTCAGCGTACGTCTCATCGTTCAGCGCCGCACGCACCCCGTCTGCGTCGAGGCCAACCTCGCTCGCAAGACGCGCGATGACGTCAACGTCTGACAGGTTTTCACCGTCTGTGAAGTACGCGCGGAACAGACGCTCGAGCAACTCGTGCTGCAGACCGTTCTCTTTCGCGAAGTGCAGCGCACGGTGTGCGCGGGCAGTGTTCACGTGCTGGATATCGCCGAAGTTGAAGGTGATGCCTTCGTCTTCGCCGAGGCCGGTCATCTGACCGAGCATTCCCTCGACAGACTCACGCGGCATGCCCTTGTGCTTCACGAGGAAGTCGATCTCGTTTCCAACGAAATCGAGGGGCGTATCTGGGGCCAACTCAAAGCTGTGCGATTCAACTTCGAACGCCACGTCAGGGTTGCTTGCTTGGAAAGCCGCAACACCCGCCTCAAAACGGTGCTTACCTACGTAGCACCAGGGGCATGCAATGTCGGACCAAATGTCTACACGAATCTTTTCGCTCACATCTGCTCCAACGTGCATGTGCCGCGATCTATTCCCAAGTATTTACTCGATTACGCGAGCGCCAGGCACGGGACCGGTGGCGGTCAGTGCGCGGATCCCGCGGCGCGTCAACACGCCACACAGTTCGGCGGCCGACTGCGCATCGTGTGCAAGGAACGCAATGGTCGGCCCTGAACCAGAAACGATGCCTGCGAGGGCGCCGTGCGATTCGCCGAGTTCGAGAAGCTCGGTGAGCTCAGGTGCAAGCCGAAGCGCTGCTGCCTGCAAATCGTTGTGCATCGAGTCAGCGAGAGACTCGGGGTCACCGATACGCACTGCCTGCAGCACCGCGGTCTCGACCTTGACATACTCAGGCTGCGGGCCGAGTGCACTCAAGTGATCATCACGGTGAGTATCAAGCATGCGGTACACCTCAGGCGTGCTGAGACCGAGGTCAGAGAGCGCGAGTACCCAGTGGAAGCTGCCCTGCGCGAGTGCGGGGCTGAGCTGGTCGCCGCGGCCAGTACCGACCGCGGTGCCGCCCTCGAGCGCGAACGGGACGTCGGCTCCGAGCTCGGCAGCAAGTTCAAGTAGCCCAGAACGACCGAGGCCGGTGCCCCAGAGCTCGTCACAGGCGAGCAGGGTTGCTGCCGCGTCAGCGGATCCGCCACCCATACCGCCCGCAATGGGGACGCGCTTGATAATCGCGAGTCTGACGCCACCGGTGTAGCCGGTACGTTCGGCGAGCAATTTCGCCGCGCGGATCGCAAGGTTCGAGTCATCTACTTCGAGTGCCTGGACATCAATCGGGCCCCCAAAGGTGACCGAAAAATCGTCTGCGTGCGTTGCGGTGACTTCTTCAAACAAAGATACGGCCTGATACAGCGAAGCTACGTCGTGGTAGCCGTCCTTCTGCAGGCAGCCAACCCGGAAGAAGACGTTAATCTTTCCCGGAGCTCGTACGGTGATAGACCGTCGCTGAGTGGTCAACATATGGCCACCGTAGCGCACGACGGGCTCATGTCATGCATCGACTGTAACCGAGCGTGCAATAGCGAGGAAATCAGTCGTGCTGAGCTGTTCAGCGCGGATAGTCGGAGCGATTCCGGCGCGTTCAATGACAGCCGTGGTCGCTTCCATGTTGCCGAGCACTGCCTGCAATGACTGACGGATCATCTTGCGGCGCTGACCGAATGCGGCGTTGATGAGCGAGAAGGTGAGCACGCGCTCAGCCTCGGTGCCCATCGATTCAGCGGCCTTTTCGTAACCGACCAATACCGAATCAACGCCGGGAACTGGCCAGAAGATACGACGGCTCACGGTGCCGGCAATGCCCCAGTCGCCGTACCACGCAGCCTTCGCGCTCGGTGCGCCGTACTCCTTCGAGCCGGGCTTTGCAGCGATGCGGTAGCCGACTTCTGCCTGCACCATGACGAGGCCGGAGCGCAGTGTCGGGATCAGTTCAAGCAAGTGCATGAGAATCGGCACCGACACGTTGTACGGCAGGTTCGCGACCAAACGCTCGAGCGCGGGCAGTTCAGCAAACGTCTCAGCGGTCACGTCAAGCGCATCGCTGCGGATCACGCGGAAGCGCGGCGCCTCTGGGTCTTCGAAGACCTCAGGCTGCATGGTGCGGATCGTGGCGCCAAGCTCTGCAGCAAGTCGCGGATCGATCTCCACTGCGGTCACGTCTGCGCCAGCTTCGGTGATGCCAAGGGTCAGCGAGCCGAGGCCAGGGCCGATCTCAATCACGCGATCACCAGCTTCTACCCCGGCAAGACGGACAATCTTACGAACCGTGTTCGGGTCGATCACAAAGTTCTGTCCGAGCTTCTTCGTGGGCGAAACGTCGAGGCGTTCAGCCAGTTCACGCACCTCAGCGGGGCCGAGCAGTCGCTCACTCATCTTCAGTCTCTTCCCACGAGCCATAGACTCGCTCGGTATTCGCTACCAGTTGTGCACACAGCTCATCGAGGGGCTGCGCAAGGACGTCTGCCATGCGTCGCACCGTGTGCGGCATAAGATACGGCGCATTCTGACGGCCGCGGAACGGTTCGGGCGTGAGGAACGGAGCATCCGTCTCCACGAGCACAAGCTTTGGATCTGCGATCGCGAGCGCCTCGCGCAGCGCTGGCGCGTTCTTAAACGTCATCGTGCCCGAAAACGACATGTACCAGCCGTTGTCGTTGCAGATCTTTGCGAGTTCGGCATCACCAGAGAAGCAGTGAAAGACCGTGCCAGCGGGAGCGCTCACACGCTTCAGAGTTGCAACGACCTCGTCATGCGCATCACGATCGTGAATCTGCATCGCGATCTTGTTCGCCTTCGCGATATCAATGTGCGCTTCAAACGACTCGTACTGCGCGGCGCGACCGTCTTCTCCCGTGCGGAAGAAGTCGAGGCCGGTCTCGCCGACCGCCCGCACGCGTGGTTCGCTCGCCAGCCGCGAGATCTCTGAAAGGTGTGTGCACAGCTCACCCTGTGAAGCCAGCTCGGGAGCCTCGTTCGGATGCAGCGCAACGGCAGCAAGAACGCGCGGATCACGCGCCGCAAGCGCCGCGCTCCAGCGGCTGGATTCCAGGTCGGTGCCGACCTGGACAATGCCTCGCACGCCAGCCTGAGCCGCACGTGCGAGGGCGTCCTCAGGTTCGAGCACGGTGAACCCGTACTCGAACTCAAGATGGGTGTGGTTGTCGTATACCGGGAGCGGCAGCGATTCAGGAATCGCTGGCAGCTCGCCCCGAGAACCGGAAGTAGCCTGACTCACTCGCCCGCTGCGTCCGTTTCGATACGTGGGAACAGAACTGCAAGCTGATGCTGCTCGGTGCCGGGCTTGAGCTGACCCCAAGTGCCTGCCTCACGGAGTGGCTGCTCAGCGAGCGCTCCGAGGGTCGCTTCAGCGCCGAGTGCAGTCCAGAGCTTCGTAGTTGCTTCAGGAATGACCGGTGAGAGGAGCACAGCGAGTGCTCGCAGGCCCTCGTTGACGGTGTACAGCACGCGGCCGAGACGGTCGCGCTTTGCCTCGTCCTTTGCAAGCACCCAGGGCTCCTGCAGGGTGATGTAGCCGTTGAGCTCATCAACCAGCTGCCAGACCGACGACAGTGCGTCATGGATCATGAACTTCTCGATCGCAGCGTCTGCTTCGCCAGCAACGCGTGCGGCAAGCTCGCGGATCGCGACGTCTGCTGCCTCTTCTGGGCCGGCCTCTGGCACAACTCCGCCGAAGTACTTGCGGTTCATCGCAAGGGTGCGGCTGGCAAGGTTGCCGAAACCGTTTGCGAGCTCTGCATGGTAGCGAGCGTCAAGGTCTTCCCAGCTGAACGAGCCGTCGTGGCCGAACGAGATCGCACGCATGAAGTAGTAACGGAACGCGTCAGCACCAAAGGTGTCGGTGATCTCATTCGGTGCGATACCGGTGAGCTTCGACTTCGACATCTTCTCGCCACCAACGAGGAGCCAGCCGTGAGCAAACACGTTTGCGGGGACCTCGAGGCCAGCAGCCATGAGCATCGCGGGCCAGATCACGGCATGGAAACGCAGGATGTCTTTACCCACGATGTGAGTTGCGGGCCAGCGGCGGTTGAACTCTGCCTCATCTACGCCATAGCCGGTCGCGGTGACGTAGTTAAGGAGTGCGTCAAACCAGACGTAGGTGACGTGCGACGAGTCCCAGGGAATGGGGATACCCCAGTCGAAAGAGGTACGCGAGATTGAAAGGTCTTCAAGGCCCTGCTGCACGAATGCGATGACCTCGTTGCGTGCGCTTGCAGGCTGGACAAAGTCGGGGCGCTCTTCGTAGAGCGCAAGCAGGCGGTCCTGGAATGCGCTCATCTTGAAGAAGTAGTTCTTCTCCTGGAGCAGCTCGAGAGGCTTGGAGTGAATTGCACACACCTTCTCGCCTTCGAATGCGCCTTCGCCGTCGACGATCTCGCTCTTAGGCTTGAACTCTTCACAGCCAACGCAGTACAACGCCTCAAACTCGCCAGCGTACACGTGGCCGTCGTCGTACAGCTTCTGCAGGAACTTCGCGACGCCCTCTTCGTGGCGCTTATCGGTCGTGCGAATGAAGTCATCGTTCGAGATGTTGATCGTGTCAAGGAGCGGCTTCCATGCCGACTCCACCAGGCGATCCGCCCACTCCTTGGGCTCAACACCGTTTGCGGTTGCCGTGCGCAGGATCTTCTGGCCGTGCTCATCGGTACCCGTGAGGAACCAGGTGTCATCGCCAGACTGGCGGTGCCAGCGCGCGAGGACGTCCGCAGCGACCTCCGTGTAGGCGTGCCCGATATGAGGGGCGTCATTCACGTAGAAAATGGGCGTCGTCAAGAAGAACGATGAAGCGTTGGACATACCGACCATTCTATCGTCTGCGTCCGACACCACACATTTACGCACCGGTTCTTTACGATCGCGCCCGTAACGCACTGGAATTTCGGGTCGCAGGAGTAAGATTAGGCGCATGAGCGAAGCCATCGTTACGGAAAACACCATCCCCCAGAAGCGCAACGTCGTGACCGATATCCCCGGCCCCCGTTCGCAGGAGCTGCACGCACGTCGCCAGGAAGTAGTTCCGCCCGGCGTTCACAGCCTCCTTCCCGTCTACATCGAGCGTGCACACGACTCGATCATCATCGACGTTGATGGCAACAGCATCATCGACGTGTGTGGCGGCATCGGCGTCACCACCATCGGCCACACCGACGACGCTGTCGTCGCTGCGGCACGCGAGCAGATGGGTAAGGTCACCCACACGCTCTTCACCATGACCCCGTACGAGCAGTACGTGCAGGTCGCTGAGTACCTCGCAAAGTACGCTTCGGCAGACGAGAAGTACAAGACCGTCCTCGTGAACTCGGGTTCCGAGGCAGTCGAGAACGGCGTGAAGATCGCTCGTAAGCACACCGGCCGCCCCGGCGTTGCTGTGCTTGAGCACGCATTCCACGGCCGTACGCTCCTCACCTCGAGCATGAACCACAAGGGTGCACCCTACGCACAGGGTTACGGCCCCCGCGCAGGCAACATCTACAAGGCTCCCAACTCGTACCCGCTTCACGACGGTCTGACCGGCGCAGAAGCTGCAGCACGCACCATCGCTTACCTCGAGAAGGCAGCCGGCGCTGAAGACCTCGCTTGCCTGGTCTTCGAGCCCATCCAGGGCGAGGGCGGCTTCGTCGTTCCCGCAGACGGCTACCTCCCCGCACTCGCTGAGTGGTGCCGCGAAAACGGCATCGTCTTCATCGCTGATGAGGTGCAGGCGGGTATCGCTCGTTCGGGCAAGATGTTCTCGTTCCAGCACTTCGGTGTGCAGCCCGACCTAATTCTCACCGCAAAGGGCATCGCGGGTGGTCTCCCCCTCGCTGGCGTCACTGGCCGTGCAGAAATCATGGACAAGTCGCAGCCCGGCGGCCTCGGCGGCACCTTCGGCGGTAACCCCGTCTCGTGCGCAGCTGCCGTTGCAGTGTTCGAGCAGATCGAGGCACAGAACCTCCTTGCAGAGGCTCAGCGCATCGAAGCTTCGTTCATGGCTGGCCTGCGTGGCCTCCAGGAGAAGTACGAAGCTGTCTCAGACGTACGCGGTCACGGCGCGATGCTCGCTATCGAGTTCTCGAAGCCAGGCACCACGACTCCCGACGCTGATCTCGTTGCACACGTTGTCGACTACGCGGCAAAGAACGGCGTACTGCTGCTCTCGACCGGTGTCTACAACCAGGCGATCCGCCTGCTGCCGTCGCTCAAGATGACCGACGAGCTCATTGCAGAGGTCATCACCGTTATGGACGAGGCCCTCGCAGCTGCGTAACTCATACGCGCAAATAGGTGTGGCCCCTGAGAACATTGATCTCAGGGGCCACACCTATTTCACCTGGCTAGTGACCTACCAATCCCAATAGGAATTGCTCAGGGCACGAACGTCGTCGATGACAACTTTGCCGTCGACGATCTTGTAGCTGCCAGAGATCACGATCTCGTGCTCTTCGAGTAGTGGATCGTTCCACATCGATTTGTTCTGCTGAGTGCGCATGACCCCCTTGGTCGTCATGAACTCGTTGAGCGTGAACTCCTCGATCCCATCGGGCAATGAGCCCAGCTCAAGCACGGCGAGGTCCTTGTTGCGTACATCGTACGGGCAGTAGTCTTCCATGTTGGTCGGGATCGTCACGCACTTCTTGAACTCAGCGTTGGCGAGCTCAAGCACGGCAGCCTGCAGCGCTTTGCTTCCGGTCGCCTCAATGGACACATCCATTGGCTCGTAGTAATCCAACTCGTAGAGCTCCATGCTCTCTGGAATCACCGTCACCGTTTCCGCACTGAAATCAGTGAACTCGGTATCGGGGATACTAATCGTGTACTCACCTGGGTACAGGTAGGTCTCGAAGACGTAGTGATCCAGCCACTCATCCCCTTTTGGCTCTGCCTGAACTTCGAGCTTCTTCTCGCCGATCTCAAGTGCAGAGAATTCCACGTCTGACTCGAATCGCACTTTCTGGATGAACGGCGTAGTGACCGTCCAGTTCTGCAGGAAGCCGAAGGAGTTACCTGCGCGGGTCACCGCAAACTGCACGTTCTGGCGTTCGCCATCAATACTGAGCTCGGCATCAACTACGTGCGAGGCACCGTTCTCGGAAGAGCCATACTCGTTGCGAGACACGTCAATGACCTCGATACGGTGATCCGCCGAGTTGGCAACCGCATTGGTCAGCAGCCCTCGGTCGGCAGTGCGAATACCGGGGTCTACCGTTCGCGTCGCTGCCTCAACGTCACCCTTCGCGATATCCGTCAGGTAGCTCTTGACCGCCGCTTCGGGGCTGCGGCTCGAGTTGATCACGTTGAGCGTCACGACGCTCGCGACAATGATGAGTACGAGTGCGACCGCGCCAGCCAGGCCAAGAATCAGGCCAAGCTTCTTCTTTGGCGTCATCGGTTGGCGGTCTGGGAGGTCGAGCGTCGGCGTTGCGTCAACGTAGGACTGGCCGGGAGCCGCGCCAAGTGGCGGGAGCGGCTGCGTGAGTTGCTGCTGTTGGTCGATCGGCGGTAGCGGGTCGCCTGGGGCTGGTGCGGCTGCTTGCTCGGTGAACGTGGCCGCAAGGTCCTCGGGCAGCGGAGTGGTCTCAGCCTGATCAGCAGTGGGCATACCAGGCGGTACCTGCACAGTGGGCGCCACTGGCAGCTGAGGAGCAACCGGCACTGTGTGCACCACAGGAGCCACAGGTGGGGCAGAGTGGCCCACCTGTGGCGGATACTGTAATGCGTTCGGGTCGTAGCCAGCTGGCGGGTATGCCCCCGGCGACGGGTAAGCCGTAGGCTGCATGGGCGCAGCGTACGGAGCAGCCGGTGCATATGGAGCCACGGGAGCTGCCGGCTCGGCCGGCGCATACGGAGCGCCCTGCTGCGGCGCAGCCGCGGAAGCAACCGGCGCCCCCGAGAGCCAGTGATTCACGGTCACAAGCGGCGCAAACAACCGCAGCATCGTCGGGTTCACAAGGTACACCCAACGCGGAGCAACCTCAGCGAGCAGCGCCACGATAAAGGAAGCGAGCGCAGCGGTAAACGGCACCCACCAGGTGACCGTAATCACGGTGCGCATCGAACCGAACATCGAGACGCCCGCGGTCAACGAGATCGGGAGCATGAACAACACAATCACGAGCCAGGAGACAACCGCGCCGACCGGAAGCTGCCAGATGTGTGAAGCACGCAGGGTCACTGCGCGTTGACGACGCAGGCCAACTGCGACGGCACTGATGAAAATGCTCAACACTAGGGACAGGTATACGAGCACGGTCGGCCAGACACCAAGGTCCCACACCATGAGCAGCTCGCCGCCTGCCATCGGCACCTCTGCAACCGCGCCGCCGAGGTAGCCAAATGAGACGGCTGCGAGCAGAAGATTCAAGAGATACGGAATCGCGAGCAGCACCACGATAGGGCTGGTTTTCACCATTGCAACAACGAGCAGTGCGAGGGTAAGCGGCACGAACGTAGCTGCGGTCGCGGCAAGGAACACGTGAGTCTCACGCACGAACGGGTTTGCAAGCAGCGGACGCAACTTACTCGCAGGGTTAAACACCTCGCGCGCGATGAGGGTCGTCACCGTGAGAACAGCCCCGAGCGTAAAGAGCATTGCAATCGGCCGGCCGTGCATCTGACCCGAGACACCGGGCACATTCACAAGGTTCACGCGAATAAGACTGAGCGCGAGCGTGAATATAATGCTAATCGCAAAGCCTTCAATACCAGCGCGGATCGCAGCAAAACCAACATTGGGTGCAGGCACATCGCCGCGTGCTCGCTTACGAAGCACAAGCACAACGCCGGTAGCCACGAGCGCAAGCGTGGTCAGTGAGAACAACGAAACAGTGATCGAGCCATCAACGTCAGCAAAGAACGCAGATACGCCGCCCTCACCGGTCCAGCCCGCACCGAGCACGCCGGCCATGCCGGTCGCGATCATTCCAAGGATCGTGCCGAGTCCACCAGTGAATATGCCACTACTCCCCTGTGAGAGCAGCGCACCTACGATCATGAACGACATCACGAGTGCGACACCAAAGACGATGAGCATGATCCAGGCGACCGTCACCAACCCTGATTTCTCGAAGATCCGCTTCAGATACTGACCGGTTGGTGCTTCGAGACTTGTCATGCCACGCTCCTGAGTGTCGCTGCAATCTGTCAATTTTCTGACAGAGATGGAACTTTCAGGCTAACATGTCACTTCCGGGGCAATATGTTTCACATTGCTCGCGCGTAGACAATTGATGACTAGGCGTTTTCCTCAGTCTCGGCCTCGTCCTCGAGAATGAAGCTGCCGGTGTCAACCACGTCACCCACAGAATGAATATCGATCACAACGACCGTGACGTTGTCGCGGCCCGAGTTGTCAAGCGCTTCCTTCACGAGTGCCTGCGCCGCAGCCTCAGCCGTGCTCGTGTTTGCGAGGAAATACTGAATGCCGAGATCGGTGAGCTCTTTTACGAGACCGTCAGAGCACAGCAGAAGACGCTGTCCAGCGATCGCTGCAAGCGAGGTGTAATCAGGAACGGGAGGTTCGTTGAATCCAACTGCACGCGTGATCACGTTGGCATGCGGGTGCGTCTCAGCTTCTTCCTCAGTAATAGCTCCTGTATCAATGAGGTGCTGTACAACGGAGTGATCCACAGTGATCTGGCTCAGCGCACCCTTGAAATACTGGTAGACCCGGGAATCACCGATGTTAAAGACACGCCAAACCGGCATGTCATCTTCGCTCGACAGCAGTGCGCCGGTGACGGTCGTGCCTGCACCGAGGTCAGTGTCACCAGCGTCAACCTGAATGTCACTCACTGCTTGGGTGAGGAGCGCTTCAATGTTCGACTCCCCTGCGTCCCAATCGTCCTTGAGCTCAGCAAGTCGGTTCACTACGGCTGCCGAAGCAACTTCGCCAGCAGAGTGACCGCCCATGCCGTCTGCCACTGCAAACACCGGCGGTGCCACAACATAGCTGTCCTGATTTACCTCGCGGCGGCGCCCAACGTCGGTGAGCGAGAACCATGATAGTTCGACTTCGAGTTCGCTCGACGCCGAGACCTGAAGCCTCCGTCTTACAGCGTTCTCTCCACGACCGATCACCGGTTCTCCTCCTGAATTCTGGACTGTCATTCTATTCTCTGTGAATCTCGCGCTACCGAACACCTGGCGCGCCAATGTTGGTAATGAGGCGAAGCGGTGATGATTTCGGATCATCCTCAGCCTCACTGAGTTCAATCCCGCGCTCAGCAGCCCAACTGAGCAGCTCGCCACGGGAGTGAACGTCAACCTGCGATTGGGCAAGTTCCCGCACGAGCGAGCCCTTACCAGCCTTATTGAAGTGATTGAGTGCGCGAAGCGTGCCGTCTTCGGCACGACTCAGCACCTCAACCATGTCACCAACGCCCACAGGAAGCGGAGCGAGCGCAGCGTAATCCTTTGCTCTGAGATCGAGTACGTACGGAGCCTCGTCCCAGATATTGGCGTGAGCGTCCTGCCAGGTGCGCTTGAGCGGCTTTGTGAGCGCCGGCAACCGCGTTGATGCCGAAAGCCGGTAGCTTGGGACCGCATCAGTCGCCGCGATAAGCCCAAAGAGCGCCGACTGCACAAACACGTGCGCGTCAACCCATGTTCGCGCCCCTGGAGCCAGCGAGTCGACATCGAGCGCGTCATAGAGCACCCCGGTGTAGCGCTCAATCGCCGGAAGTAGCTCCCCCGAGCTGAGGGCGAGATTGAGCGCGGCTTCGCCACGGTTTTTCACGCCGAGTTTTAGGACGCGGATCGCCGCATCTTCATCGCCACTCAAGTCGATGAGCGCCGAACGCACGGCAGCGCGTGCTGCCGAGAGATCTTCTGCAAAGGACAGGGTCTCCGAGAGACCCGATCCGCCAAGACGTTTCGTCTCAGACGGTGGCAGAAGAACTCGCATACATTTTTCCTTAGAAATGGCGCAGGGCCGGTCGCGTAAAGCGAACCGGCCCTGCGGTAACCGCGTGGGAGGGTTAGGCCAGAACTGCCGTACCCGCGACCACGGTCACGTTGTCGTTGTCGACCGAGAAGAAACCGTCTTCAGCGTTGACCGTAATGGTCTCGCCTGCAACAGTCTTCACACGCACCTCGCCCTGAGCGAGCAGTGCGAGGAAGGGCTCGTGACCAGCAAGGATGCCGATCTCGCCTTCGACGGTCCGCGCGACCACCTGGGTGGCTTCTCCCGACCAGAGCTTGCTGGTTGCGGAGACCACGCTGACGTTGAGTGCAGCCATGGACTAAGCCATTTCCTTCTGCATACGTGCCCAGTTCTCCTCGACATCGCCGATACCACCAACGTTGAAGAACGCCTGCTCTGCAACGTGGTCGAACTCGCCCTTTGCGATTGCATCGAACGACTCGATGGTCTCCTTGAGGGGAACAGTCGAGCCCTCAACACCGGTGAACTTCTTCGCCATGTAGGTGTTCTGCGAGAGGAACTGCTGGATACGGCGTGCGCGTGCAACCGTAATCTTGTCTTCTTCCGAGAGCTCGTCGACACCGAGGATGGCGATGATCTCCTGAAGTTCCTTGTTCTTCTGCAGGATCTGCTTGACGGTGGTAGCCACGCGGTAGTGATCCTCGCCCAAGTAACGGGGATCCATGATGCGCGACGACGAGGTCAGCGGATCGATCGCGGGGTACAGACCCTTCGAAGCGATCTCACGCGACAGCTCGGTGGTTGCATCGAGGTGCGCGAAGGTGGTTGCCGGAGCCGGGTCGGTGTAGTCATCCGCAGGCACGTAAATTGCCTGAAGCGACGTAATCGAGTGACCACGGGTCGAGGTGATGCGCTCCTGGAGGATGCCCATCTCGTCCGCGAGGTTCGGCTGGTAGCCCACTGCCGAAGGCATGCGGCCGAGAAGAGTCGAAACCTCCGAGCCAGCCTGCGTGAAGCGGAAGATGTTATCGATGAAGAGGAGAACGTCCTGCTTCTGAACATCACGGAAGTACTCAGCCATGGTCAGAGCCGAGAGTGCAACGCGAAGACGCGTCCCGGGGGGCTCATCCATCTGGCCGAAAACAAGTGCGGTCTTGTCGAAGACGCCTGCTTCTTCCATCTCGTGAATCAGGTCGTTACCCTCACGGGTACGCTCGCCGACACCTGCGAAGACCGAAACACCACCGTGGTCCTGAGCCACACGCTGGATCATCTCCTGGATGAGGACGGTCTTACCAACGCCTGCACCACCGAACAGACCAATCTTGCCGCCCTGAACGTAGGGGGTCAAAAGGTCGATCGACTTGATGCCGGTTTCGAAGAGCTGAGTCTTCGACTCGAGCTGGTCGAATGCAGGAGGAGTGCGGTGGATGCCCCAACGCTCGGTGATCTCGATGGTTTCGCCATCGGGCAGGTTGAGGACGTTGCCTGCAACGTCAAAGACCTTACCCTTGGTGATGTCGCCAACGGGAACCGAGATCGGTGCACCGGTGTCAGCAACTTCCTGGCCACGAACGAGGCCGTCAGTCGGCTTCAGTGCAATCGCGCGAACGAGATTGTCACCGAGGTGCTGAGCAACCTCGAGCACGAGCGTGAAAGGCGTTGCGCCCTCGCCCATGTCGACGGTGGTCTCGAGCGCGTTGTACACGCCGGGAATTGCGTCGTGCGGGAACTCGATGTCGACGACGGGGCCGGTTACGCGAGCAATACGCCCGACAACCTTGGCCTCATTCGCCACTGCGGCGGTTTCGGTCATGTCTCTTCTCTCTTCGTGCGTGTCTTAGTTGGACAGCGCGTCAGCGCCGCCCACAATCTCAGAAATCTGCTGGGTGATCTCAGCCTGGCGAGCGTTGTTCGCGAGGCGGGTGTAATCACGGATCAACGAATCCGCGTTATCACTTGCCGCCTTCATCGCCTTCTGCGTCGCCGCATGCTTCGAAGCTGCCGACTCAAGGAGCGCATTGAAGATACGCGACTCGATGTAGTCAGGGAGCAGCTTGTCGAGAACGACGTCTGCCTCGGGCTCGAACGAGTACAGAGGCTGAGCCTCTACGCTCTCGTCGACGCCGTCAACAATCTGCAGCGGGAGCAGGCGGGTAACCTGCGGGGCCTGAGTCACCATGCTGATGAAGCGGTTGAAGACCAGGTGAATTTCCTGGACGCCACCCTCTTCTGCGGGGCGAAGGAACGCCTCGATGACAGCCTCAGAGATTTCCTGTGCAGTCTCGAATGTGGGGTTCTCGGTATCGCCGGCCCAGATGCGCTCCGAAGAACGACGGCGGAAGTTAAAGTATCCCCTGGCCTTGTTGCCAACGAGGTAGTAGCTAACTTCCTTGCCCTCTGAGCGAAGCAGCTCGCTGAGCTCTTCGGCTTCCCGGAGAACCTGCGAGTTGAACGCGCCAGCGAGTCCGCGGTCGGAGGTGAAAATCACCACAGCGGCGCGGGTGACCTTGTCGGCCTCCGTGAGCAGCGGGTGATCGGTCTTCGCGTGCGTGGCGACCGCCGACACCGCGCGAGTGATCGCGTCGGTGTAGGGGTTCGATGCGTCGACGCGGGCTCGTGCCTTTTGAATGCGCGAAGCCGCGATCAACTCCATCGCACGGGTGATCTTCTTGGTCGTCTGGGCAGACTTAATTCGCTGCCGGTAGACCCGAAGTTGCGCTCCCATGTCTCTCCTGTTTGCTTGAGGCTAGTGTCTAAAAGTTGAGGTGACGGGTGGGGGCCGAAGCCCCCACCCTGTCAGCAACTACTTCTTGACGACCAGCTGCTCCTGCTTGATCTCGGACTCGTCAAGGGCGTTGAACTGCTCTGCGAGGGTCTTGCCCTCAGCAGTGCGGAACTCGCTCTTGAACTTCTCGATCTTCGCGGTGAGCTCTGCAACGATCTCGTCCGAGAGGACGTTCGTCGAAGCGAGGTTCGAAAGCGCGTCCGAGTTACGGCCGAGGAAGTCGAGGAACTCGCGCTCAAAGCGGAGGATGTCCTCAACGGGGACGTCATCAAGGAAGCCCTTGGTGCCAGCCCAGATCGAAACGGTCTGCTCTTCAACAGCGTACGGCGAGTACTGGGGCTGCTTGAGGAGCTCGGTGAGGCGTGCGCCACGCTCGAGCTGCTTGCGGCTTGCTGCATCGAGATCCGAAGCGAACATTGCGAACGCCTCGAGTGCACGGTACTGAGCGAGCTCAAGCTTCAAGGTACCCGAGACCTTCTTGATCGACTTCACCTGTGCGTCGCCGCCAACACGCGAAACCGAGATGCCCACGTCAACTGCGGGACGCTGGTTAGCGTTGAAGAGGTCCGACTGGAGGAAGATCTGGCCGTCGGTGATCGAGATCACGTTGGTCGGAATGTATGCCGAAACGTCGTTTGCCTTGGTCTCGATGATCGGAAGACCGGTCATCGAACCTGCACCGAGCTCGTCCGAGAGCTTTGCACAACGCTCCAGGAGGCGCGAGTGCAAGTAGAAGACGTCACCGGGGTATGCCTCGCGCCCCGGCGGACGACGGAGGAGAAGCGAAACGGCACGGTATGCCTCAGCCTGCTTCGACAGATCATCAAAGATGATGAGAACGTGCTTGCCGTCGTACATCCAGTGCTGGCCGATAGCCGAACCGGTGTAGGGTGCGAGGTACTTGAAGCCTGCGGGGTCAGATGCGGGCGAAGCAACAATGGTGGTGTACTCCATTGCGCCTGCGTCCTCGAGCGCGCCCTTTACCGAAGCAATGGTCGAGCCCTTCTGGCCGATCGCGACGTAGATGCAGCGAACCTGCTTCGACTTGTCGCCGGTAGCCCAGTTAGCCTTCTGGTTGATGATGGTGTCGATCGCGATTGCGGTCTTACCGGTCTGGCGGTCACCAATGATGAGCTGACGCTGGCCACGGCCAACGGGGATCATCGCATCGATCGCCTTGATACCGGTCTGCAGCGGCTCGTGAACCGACTTACGCTGCATAACGCCGGGAGCCTGGAGCTCGAGCGCACGACGGCCCTCGATGCCAGCGATCTCACCGAGACCGTCGATGGGCTCACCCAGCGGGTTCACCACGCGGCCGAGGTAGCCCTCGCCGACGGGTACCGAGAGAACTTCGCCGGTGCGAGTGACCTGCATGCCCTCTTCGATGCCGCCGAATTCACCGAGAACGACAACGCCGATCTCGTTCTCTTCAAGGTTCTGAGCAAGGCCCAGGGTGCCATCCGCAAAGCGGATGAGTTCGTTTGCCATAACGCCGGGGAGGCCCTCGACGTGAGCAATACCGTCGGCGGCGTCGATGACCGTTCCGACCTCGGTCTTACCTGCCTGAGCCGGCTCGTACGACGCTGCGAAATCCTTCAGCGCGTCGCGGATCTCATCCGGGCTGATTGAGAGTTCTGCCATTTCGTTTCCTCTGTCTGGTCCGGAAGCGCCGCCCCCGGGTTAGGTATATTGTGCTCTACGCTGCGAGACGCTGACGAAGATCGTCCAGGCGTGCCTGAACGCTGCCGTCAATGATGTCGTCAGCCATCTGGATGCGAATACCACCGATGATGGTCGCATCGGTCACCGTGGTGACCTTTACCGGACGGCCTGCGGTTGCTTCGAGAATCGAAGCAAGTCGTGACTGCTGCGCGGAGCTGAGCGCACCGGCGACGGTGACCGTAGCGAGCTCGAAGCCCGCCTGATCTGCCGCGATGCGCGCTGCCTCACGGAGTGCCGCACCAAGGCGACGACCGCGAGGGAATGCTGCGAGATGCGTTGCAACTGCGATAGCGGTTTCGCTGACCTTGCCCTCGACAAGGCGACGCAGAAGCGCAACCTTGTCTGCTGCAGGAGCGAGCTTGCTACCGAGGTTGAGCTCGAGTTCGTGATCGCTGTCGATGACGCCCGCGATAGCGAGCAGCTCGTCGACGATCTCGTTCGAGGACTGAGCTGCGGCGCGAAGGCCGAGCTCTTCAATGCCCGCTACGAACTCGTCGTTGTTCGACCACCCAAGCGCCGAGGCGGCGCTGAGGATCGACTGCGAGCCAGCGGGAAGCTGCGCGAACACGCGAGCAACCAGCGCCGACTTCGCAGCTGCCGAAGCAGAAGCATCGACGAGTGCTGCAACGAGAGCGGGAGCCTTTTCAAGCTCACCAGCTGCTACGAGCAGCGACGTTCCGACGCCCTGATCGGCTGCCGAACCAAGGTTCGCGCGCAGTGCCGCGAGGCTTTCGCGTGACGCGCTTCCCATTAGTTAGCCGCCTTCTCAGAAGCCTCGAGCTCAGCGAGGAAGCGATCAACCAGAGCCGAAGCCTTCTGGTCGTCAGTGAGCGACTCGCCAACCACGCCAGAAGCGAGGTCGATTGCGAGCGAGCCAACGTCCTTGCGGAGCGAAACGACTGCGCTCTGGCGCTCTGCTTCGATCTGAACCTGAGCAGCCTGGGTTACACGGGTTGCCTCAGCAACTGCGTCGTCCTTGGCCTTTGCAACAATCTTGGTTGCATCGACGCGAGCAGACTCGCGAATGTCGCCTGCTTCCTGTCGTGCGCTTGCAAGCTGAGCGGTGTACTCCTGAAGAGCCGCCTCAGCCTGGGCCTGAGCTTCATCAGCCTTCGCGATGTTGCCCTCAATAGCCTCAGCGCGTGCGTCAAGCATGACCTGCACCTTCGGGAGGAAGACCTTCCAGAAAGCGACGAGGATGATGATGAACGCAATCGCCGACCAGACGATATCGTACGTTGCGGGCAGAAGCGGGTTCTGAGCCGCGCCTTCTGCAGCAAACTGCACTGCCTGATTCATCTTGCCTCCCTTTCGAGACTAGGGAAAGGTGGGGTGATTAAGCGAAGATGAAGTAGGTTGCAACACCGATAAGCGCGAGCATCTCGGTGAATGCGATACCGATCCACATCATGCCCTGGAGCTTGCCAGCGAGCTCAGGCTGGCGAGCGGTGCTTTCGATGGTCTTGCCAACAACGATTGCCACACCAATTGCGGGGCCGATTGCTGCGAGGCCGTAGCCAACGGTTGCGATGTTGCCCGAGATTTCAGCGAGAACAGACACGTTAAGTGTTTCCTTCCGTTATGAGTGCGGCGGGAGCCGAACTCAGGGGTTTATTAGTGCTCGTCAGCCAGCGCGAGCTGGATGTAAAGAGCGGTGAGCAGAGTAAAGACGTACGCCTGAAGGCCAGCAACGAACAGCTCGAAGAGCGTGAACGCGAAGCCGAAGGCGAAAGTACCAACACCCAGCAGCGGGAACAGACCGCCAGCATTCAGGATGAAGAAGTTGGTAGCTGCGAAGAGCAGAACCAAGATCATGTGGCCGACGAGCATGTTCATGAGGAGTCGCAGTGCAAGAGTGACCGGACGCATGATGAACGTCGACAGGAACTCAACCGGGGTGACAAGGATGTACATAACCTTGGGCACGCCTGCGGGGAAGAGCGAGTTCTTGAGGAACTTACCCGGGTGCTTCTTGAGACCCGCGTAAATGAAGGCAACGTACGCGACGAGTGCCATGAAGATCGGGAAACCAACAACCGACGATGCGGCAATGTTGAAGCCCGGGATGATGCCCGTGACGTTGAACGCAAACGTCAGGAAGAAGATTGACATCAGCAAGGGCGCGAAACGGCGACCCTCCTTGATACCAAGCTGCTCCTCAATGACGTTCTTACGAACGAAGTCGAGAGCGAACTCGAGTACGCCCTGGCCGCGGCCCGGGATTACTCGAAGGTTACGGGTGCCCAGCCAGAAAAGGACCAGCAGTACTACAACCATGATCATTCGAATGATCATGATGCGGTTCATCTCGAAGGGGGTACCTTCGAAGAGAACCGCTGGGGGGAAGAAGTCATCCAGGGATGGTCCGTGGAAGCCACCCTCTGCGAGACTGAAAGGACCGGGGGCAACGAGGTGCATAGCCTTAGCGAACAGCGCCATTCTCCTGATTCGGTGCGGCTTGACCGCACGGCTCGAACGATGATCGTGCCCCGGCCCGCGACTCGCGCTCTACAGCGTCAAAGCCCGGCAGGGAACGAACATATCCTAGCAATATTTCGCCCCGGGTGAAACTCGGGGCTTGGACTTACCGCGTTTTGCACAAACAAAACGCGAAATATTGGTGTTTTTGTCTTACTCAGGGAGTGATACGCCATAGGGCACGCGTGCGCGCGCCACGATGATCGCATCAAGCACAATCGAAACGAGCACCGTTACGACCAGTGAGATAAAGAGCATCTTTGGATCCAGCCAGGGCTGGTTCTTCAACAGCAACGCCGCAACGACGAAGCCGATGAGCTTCACGATCCATGCACCAAGCACGATCATGAAGAAGATTTGGAGATACATTGGGCTCGCAACGAAGCGATTGCCGAATGCGATACTTCCGACAGTCATCAACAACATGACGCCGCCAATCGCAGCGCCGATCAGACCGCCGTAGAGTCCGCGCGTGTCTGAGACCAGGAAGCCAACTCCAGCGAATACGACCATCGCGGCGATCGTCGTGATGATGCCCCAGCGAATACCTCGCAACAGCATCGGCTGTGACGTCGGCATGGGGTACTCTGATGCACCCTGTTCTGCGGCACCGGGCTGCAATGGTGAGCTCACTCTGGAGTCCTTTCGTTCGTCATTGATGCTGCGGGAGCCGCAGAAATGACGGAAGTATGGTCAGGCGCTTTGTGGGCGCTAGGTTTCCAAGGTATCAAGCCTCGGCGCACCGCGCCGTCCCGCAAGCGTTGTACGGGGAACATCAGCAGCACCAGGCAGGCTGCGGTGCCAACCACTGCAACAATGCTAGGAATCACATAGCTCTGCAGCGTAAACACTAAGAGCACAGCGACTGAAACGACTGCCGTGCCGAGGTAAAAAACCAGTACCGCCTGAACGGGTGAATGCCCCATATCCAGCAGGCGATGATGGAGATGCTTTCGATCCGCCTCGAATGGGCTCTTTCCAGCCCGGAGTCGGCGCAACACCGCCATGGTGAAGTCAGCGAGCGGCAGTGCGAGCACCGCGACGGGCAGAATGATCGGAATATAGCTCGCGATAACAAGTTTGATATCGAGCGCCGCAGGATTTACCTGCCCAGTCACGGCAACCGTTGAACTTGCCATCAGCAGACCAACAAGCAGCGCGCCGGTATCGCCCATGAACATCTTGGCGCCATTCCAGTTATACGGCAGGAATCCGGCGCAGATACCCATAATGATGAGCGCAATGAGGCCGGCAAAGATGATCGAATCGACGTGCCCCTGCTGTGCGTTGAGCAAGCGCGTGTAGATGAAGAACGCCGTGCTCGCAATGAGCGCTACGCCTGCGACGAGACCGTCGAGACCGTCGATGAAGTTCACCGCATTCATCACCAGCGTCATAAGGAACACCGTGATTACGAAGTTCATTGTCGGCGAGCCAACGATGAGCGTGTCGCCGAAAGGCAGCGAGACAATCTGAACGCCGCTCCAGGCCAAGAGCCCGGTGGCCACGAACTGGGCACCGAGCTTGACCATCCAGTCAAGCTCGAGCAAATCATCAAGCACTCCGACCGCAGCGATGAGCGTGCACGCGCCGAGGAGTGCATAAACCATCGACGTTTGCGTGAAAAGCGGGGAAAACTCTGGCTGGAAGTATGCGGCACCGAACGCCGCGAGCAAGCCAATGTACATCGCAATGCCGCCGAGCCTCGGCGTCGGCGTCGCATGCACGTCTCGCGCACGGATCTCCGGGGCTAGGTTAAAGCGACGACTGAGTCGCAATACCACGTACGACATTACAAACGTCACGAAAATCGCGACGCCTGCAACGACAAGATACGGGGTCATAATTTAGCCTTCAGCCGCCTCGCCTGCTGCGTCAGCAGCGGCATCAGCCACAGATGCATCAGCCACAGATGCGTCAGCAGCGGGGGCATCAGCTGCAGGGGCATCAGCTGTGTTCGCGGAATCCGCAGGTGCGACGCGCTGCGCCTTCTTCGCGATGACCACCTGCACGTCAGCGAGTTCGAGGACGTCGCTGATCGCTTCGGGAGAGACTGCACCCACACGCAGCACACGCACTGCCCCAGTTCCGTCGCTCTTCAGGCCAGTAGCGTCGATAATCGTCGAGGAAAGCCCATCAGCCACTCCCCCTTCGAGGTACACGGCGACAGAGTCTTCGAGCATTGCTTGTGCTTCATCAGCGTTGGTAGCTGCCGGCTCACCGGTGAGGTTCGCCGACGAAACCGCGAGTGGACCGGTCTCCCGCAGCAGTTCAATAGTGAGGTCGCGCGCCGGGATACGCAGCGCAACGGTGCCACCGGTATCGCCGAGATCCCAGTCAAGAGCGGGGTTCGCGTGCGTAATGATCGTGAGCGCGCCCGGCCAGAAAGCATCAGCGAGCGCCATAAGGGGCTCGGTCACTTCACGGGCCAGCGCAGCGAGCGTATCGGTGTTCGGAATCAACACGGGTGGCGGCGACTGTCGACCACGGCCCTTCGCCGCGAGTAGACGCTCAACGGCCTCTGGCGAAAACGCGTCTGCGCCAACACCGTAGACAGTATCGGTCGGCAGGACCACGAGCTCGCCGCGCCCAATTGCCTGACGCGCGGCACGCACGCCACTCAGGAGCTGTGAGGGTTCGGAGCAGTCAAAGAGGTCAGCCATAACTACTCATTCTACTCGCGCGTACCTGACCGCGCGCCACGTCTGCAACCGGGACGCTATCGCCGTGCGAGCGTTGTCCGGTCACGGCCGGTCAGATCTTCATATGTTGCGGCATCTTGCCAGCCAGCTGCGGTGAGAATGGCGCGGATCGCCTCCCCCTGATGCTCTGCATGTTCGAGCACGAGCGATCCGCCGTCATGCACCAGACCAAGACCAACGCGCGCAATGATACGGATGAGATCGAGGCCATCCTCCCCGCTATAGAGTGCAAGCTCCGGGTCGTGGTCGCGAACTTCAGGATCTTTCGGGATCATGCCGGAGGGCACATATGGCGGATTCGATACCAGAAGATCGACGCGCCCCGTGAGCGATTCGACGACCTCAGGATCCAGTGCCGCAATGTCACCCTGCACGAGAGTGACACGTCCATCGCCCCATTCCGCAACGTTTCGCGTCGCCCATGCATGCGCTTCCACACTTTTTTCCACCGCCCAAACGCGGGCGTCAGAGACCTCATTCGCAATCGCGAGCGCAATCGTTCCGCTTCCCGTGCAGAAATCGACGACAATTGGCGCTCCTGTTCCGGCGCGTTCAGGGAGCGCAAGTGCGCGTTCGAGCTCAGCAAGAGCACAATCAACGACAGTTTCCGTCTCAGGTCTGGGCACAAAGACGCCTGGGCCTACCGACAGCTCGATGCGGCGGAACGGCGCCCTGCCGGTGAGGTGCTGGAGGGGGACGCGATCCGCGCGCTCATCAGCCATCGCACGAATGCGCGCGACCTGTTCAGGGGTGGTTCGCTTGCCCATAATTGCGAGCGCCTGCAGTCGACCGCGTGATTCACCCAGCACGTGGGCGAGCATCACCTCGGCATCGATTCGTGCCTGGTCGATTCCGGCTGCGGCGAGCTGATCTGCAACCTCATGCAACAGGGAATCAAGGGAGGGAGCCGCGGCATTAGTCATGGGTACAACTTTCCCACAAGCTTTGAGCCACCTGTAACTTTTCGACTCATCCATAACGAGACGTAAAAGATGACATTAGTTTTGGATATAGTTACAGTAGCTTCGCGTTATCAATTCAGAAGAGGTTCGACCCACATGTCACGTACTTACGAGAACATCACCCAGGCGTTTGGCAATACCCCCCTGGTGCGACTCAACCGCGTCACCGAAGACGCAGGCGCACAGGTCTTCGCAAAGCTTGAGTTCTACAACCCCGCAGGCTCGGTCAAGGACCGTATCGGCATCGCCATCATCGACGCAGCTGAGGCTTCGGGCGAGCTGCCCGCTGGCGGCACCATTGTCGAAGCAACCAGCGGAAACACTGGTATCGCTCTCGCATTCGTCGGGGCAGCGCGTGGCTACCGAGTCATCCTCACGATGCCCGAGACCATGAGCATCGAGCGCCGCAAGATGCTCGCAGCATACGGCGCAGAGATCGTACTCACTGAGGGCCCCCTCGGCATGAAGGGCGCAGTTGCAAAGGCGGAAGAAATCGCCGCGGAGACTCCCGGCGCAGTGCTCGCTCGCCAGTTCAACAACCCCGCAAACCCTGCGATTCACCGCGCAACTACGGGCCCCGAGATCTGGAACGACACCGACGGTAAGGTCGATATCTTCGTCGCAGGCATCGGTACCGGCGGCACCATCTCGGGCACCGGTGGCTACCTCAAGGAGCAGAACCCCGAGATCAAGGTCATCGCTGTCGAGCCGATCGACTCGCCGCTCCTGAGCAAGGGCACCGCTGGTCCGCACAAGATTCAGGGCCTTGGCGCAAACTTCGTTCCCGGAATCCTTGACCGCGAGATTTACGACGAGGTCATCGATGTCGAACTCGCAGACGCAATCGCAAAGGGCCGCGCACTCGGCACCAGCGAGGGCATCCTCGCTGGCATCTCGGGCGGCGCAGCCGTCTGGGCCGCTGTCGAAGTTGCGAAGCGCCCCGAGAACGCAGGCAAGACCGTCGTGGTTATCATTCCAGACTTCGGTGAGCGCTACTTCTCGACCCCTCTGTACGACCACCTGAACGCGTAATCTGCGGGGCGATCCGCGCCCTGAATGATCGCAATTCAACCACGAATCGCAAGGTCTTCACCACGAGGTGACTGGCCTTGCGATTTCGTGCGTAAGTCAGCACTACCCCCCCAGGAGATTCCGATGGCCTTCTTCTCGCGCATTCGCGAAGACATCAACGCGGCAAAGGTCGGCGACCCTGCCGCGCGTGGGTCAGTTTCCATCTTCTTCCTCTACTCGACGCTCCACGCAGTCTGGTGGCACCGCGCCGCACACGGCCTGTGGCGCCGCGGGGCACGCACACTCCCCCGCACGATCTCGCAGATCGCACGATTCTTCACAGGCGTCGAGATTCACCCTGGCGCAACGATCGGTCGCCGGCTCTTCATTGACCATGGCATGGGCGTGGTGATCGGTGAAACCGCGATTATCGGCGATGACGTCATCATCTACCACGGTGTCACTCTTGGCGGCACTGGTCACGATCGAGGCAAGCGCCACCCAACCGTCGGCGATCGGGTCGTGATCGGGGCGGGCGCAAAGCTCCTCGGCAACATTGAGATCGGGCACGATTCGGCGATCGGGTCGAACGCGGTCGTCGTGCGATCTTCGGAACCCTGGACGACGCTTACTGGCATTCCTGCCCAGCCACGACGGAGGCGCGGATCGCCACTCGTGCCGCGCCCAGACGAAGCCGATTTCTACGTGATCTAGCGATCCCCCGCATACAGCAGCGGCCCCCGGTTCGATTGAACCGGGGGCCGCTGCTGTATGGATCCGCGCCGACCTAGTGCTGCGCAGGATTTCCGCGCGGCACAAACGAAGTAAGGAGCGCGCCACCGAGCGCCGCCCCCGCACCGATGAGGAAGCACAGCTTGAACCCCCACTCCGTCGGCGCGCCAAGCTCACTGAGCTGACTCGTCAACACGATGGCCATTACTGCGCCGGCTACCGCGCCACCCATCGAACGCATCAGCGAGTTCACGCCCACGCTCGACGCTGCCTCGTGCCGCGGCACGTTTGCCAAAATGAGCGTCGGCATGGATGCGTAGGCGATACCGACACCGGCACACGCAATACACCCTGCGAGCGTCAACTGCCACGGCTGCTCGAGGAAGAAGAAGCCAGACACATAGCCAGCGGCAAGCACGATCGCGCCGATAATAAGCGTTACTCGACCGCCCCAACGGGTGAGCATCCTGCTCGAAATCGGTGAAAAGAGCAGCATCATGAGGCCAGATGGCGCCATCCAGAGGCCGGTTTGCAGCATGCTCTGACCCAGGCCATATCCCGTTTCAGTCGGCAACTGAAGCAACTGTGGCATCACGATTGTCTGCGCCATCATGCCGAAGCCAACGAGCAGTGCAGCAAGATTCGTGAAGAGCACCGGGAGCTGTACGGTCGTGTGCAGGTCGACGAGAGGCTCGTCTTGCTTGAGTTCAAAGAAGCCCCACGCGAGGAGCAAGAGGACTCCAAGGCCGATAAGGCCGAGTGTCGAGATTGAAGCCCAGCCCCACTCGTTGCCCTTGGTGACGCCAACGAGAATCGCAACGAGTGCGGCCGCAAGACCAATAGCCCCGAGGTAGTCGAACCGACCGCTCTTCGCCGGCTTAACGCCCGGAATGAGCGTGGCCGCGAGCACCACCATAATCGCTGCGAGGGTCGCAGCGAGCCAGAACAGCATGTTCCAGCTGTAGTACTGCACCATCCACGCAGCAATTGGCAGCCCCAGGGCGCCACCAACACCGAGCGTCGCAGAGATACCTGAGATGGCACCGTTCACGAGCCGCGGTGGGGTGACATCACGCACCAGGCTGATCGCTACAGGGATGTATCCCATCGCAAAGCCCTGCAACACACGGCCAACGATGACAATACCGAACACGTCACTCACGGCGCAGAGCACCGAGCCGAGCAGCATGAGCGATGCAGTTGCAATGAGCACGGGTCGCTTGCCAATGAGGTCTGCGAGGCGACCTGCGACTGGCATGACCACCGCTCCACCAAGCAGCGTTGCAGTGACCACCCACGACGCATTTGCTGCCGACGTATGGAGCAGTTCAGGGAGCTGGCTCTGCACCGGGATAACCAGTGACTGCATGAGCGATGCACACAGGCTTGAGAAGCCCAGCACCAGGATAATGAGGCGCGAACGCGCCGTTGAATACGCTTCCTCAGTCTCGATGTTATGCGTGGAAGACATAGGTCCTTTCGAAATCACACCATTGTGTAAGCTACATAATGGATAGATTATGTATTCTACACACCTGGTATTGTCGCAATGACCATCGAAGGGACTCCGCCATGCCACATTCCCCAGAGCACCTACAGGAAAGCGCCGAGCGATTCGCCGCAGCAACGACCCGATACGAGCGTGAACGCCGCGTCGCCGTCTCACATCTGCCACTCGGCGCTGCAGAGCTCCGCATCATTGCGTTACTCATTGACGGAATCCCCCGAACACTCAAGCAAATCGCAGATGAGCTACACCTCGAGCAGTCAACGATTAACCGACAGGCAAACGCGGCACTGCAACATGAGTACCTCAGTCGGAGCCGAGGAGAGGTCGGTCCAGCGTACGTCTTCACCGTTTCCGACCTGGGCAAGGCCAAGTTCGAGGAGAGCCTTGGGTACTTTTACCAGGAGTACCACACTGCGTTCAGTCTGATGGGCGCGGATCGAGCACGGCTACTCGTCGAACTCCTCGAAGAGTTCGTTGAGGCGCACGCGAGCGCACGCAAGGAAGAACGCTAGCGAAGCTTGCGGTCGTGGCGGCGCATCCAGCCCTTGGTACGTCGAGCTTCAAGGAATACCATGCCGAGACCGAACAACCAGATGGGTATCTGGACTGCGAACGCAAGCTTGAACGCGTCAAGCGAATAGGTTTCGGGGGTGCCAGCACCCTCCAAATCAAGCACGAGCCCGACAAGGTAAATAGCGATGAGGCTGGCGATGAAGCCACCCGTGTTCACCAAGCCAGTACCGAAGCCGACAAAGCTCTTTGGGGTGTGCGAACGTTGCACCTCGAAGGCAAGCATCGAAGCTGGGCCACCGATAGGCATAATAACGAGCAAGGCGAAGACCAGCAGCATCGGCGGGTTGCCCGGCCACAGGATGACGGCAGTCCACACAGCAATAATCGCAATCGTAATGCCGGTATAGATTGCCACGCGACGTTCCATGAACCGCGAGCTCACGGGTCCGAGTACGAGCGACGCAAACGACGACGCAACGATGGTCAGACTCAACATGCCCTTGGCGGTTGCAGGCTCCACGCCAAGTCCACCGACGAGGAACGGCGTGCCCCAAAGAAGCACAAAGACGTTCATCGCGAATGGCGAGGTGAAATGCATCCAAAACGCGAGGCGCACACCGGGCATTGACACAATCTGACGAGACCGTTGCACCATTTTGAAGAGATCGAAGCGCTGACGCACAACAGGGAGCATCGACGTCGCCGGCGGCGCCGCGACGACACCTGTGAGTGGCGCCTTGGTGTGCGCTGAGTCAGGCAGAACCCGTTCCTTGCCAATGATCCGCTCACCGATAGTCTGCGAATACGGCGAATCGCGCATGACAACAACGATCAAGATCATCGCGATCAAAGCAACGGCTGCGATTCCGAGGAAGCCAGCACGCCAGCCAAACCGATCCACTGCGAGCGCGAGCGGGATCACCGAAACGAGCTGGCCCGCCTGGCCAAGGAGGCCGGTCAACTGGCTCACAACCGGAATCTGCCGAATGGGGAACCACTCAGGAAGAATCTTCATGACGCTTACGAACACGCACGCGTCACCCGCTCCGACGAGGATACGAGCCACGACGACAAGTGGAAGATCAGTGACCGTGGCCATCAGTGTCTGGCCGATGAACATGAATGCGCCGCCGAGGAGAACCATCAGGCTCGATCCAAAACGGTCAAGAAGCATTCCCACGGGAATCTGCATGCCCGCGTATACCGCGAGCTGGATCACCGGGAACATTGCGAGCGTTGTTGCGTCAATGCCGAAGTGAGACTGGGCCTGCGGCCCGAGGGCAGCTAGTGACGAACGGTTAACGACGGCGACGACATAACTGAATACTGCTACGCCCCACACCACCCAAGGTAAGAGGGTATTCGAACGGCGCATGACCTTCATCGTACTCCTCCGAACTGTGAGCCGGAGGAGCACGACGAGCAATCATGCGCCGTTCAAATGGGAAATCTCGTTAGAGATCTGCGAGTCGCTGCTCCTCGTCCATGCGAATGCAAGACTCGATGATCGGTTCGAGCGCGCCATCCATCACCGCGTCAAGGTTGTATGCCTTGAAGCCGGTGCGGTGATCCGCGATGCGGTTCTCCGGGTAGTTGTAGGTGCGAATGCGCTCGGAGCGATCCATGGTGCGGATCTGAGTCGAACGGTGCGCCGAGGCCTCGGCCGCCGCTTCCTCCTGCTGACGCGCGAGCAGGCGGGCACGCAAGACGCGCATTGCCGCTTCACGGTTCTGCAGCTGCGACTTCTCGTTCTGCATTGCCACAACGATGCCGGTCGGAACGTGCGTAATACGCACAGCTGAGTCGGTCGTGTTGACCGACTGACCGCCGGGACCCGAGGAACGGTAGACATCGATCTTGAGATCGTTCTGGTGCATCTCGACCTCTTCAGGCGCGTCGGCCTCGGGGTACACGAGCACGCCGGTGGTCGAAGTGTGGATGCGGCCCTGCGACTCAGTGACAGGCACGCGCTGCACGCGGTGCACGCCACCTTCGTACTTGAGGTGTGCCCATGCGCCCTGCGAGGGGTCGGAGGGGTTCGCCTTGATTGCGACCTGAACATTCTTGTAGCCGCCGAGATCGCTCTCGTCAGCCTCGATGATCTCAGTCTTCCAACCCTTGGACTCTGCGTAGTGCATGTACATGCGCAGCAGGTCAGCCCCGAAGAGCGCCGACTCAGCGCCGCCCTCGCCACCCTTGATCTCAAGAATGACATCACGAGCGTCGTCGGGATCGCGCGGAATCAAGAGACGGCGCACCTTCTCCTGGCCAGCTGCAAGTGCCTCTTCGAGCACGGGCACTTCCTCAGCGAAGGCGTCATCTTCCTTCGCAAGCTCGCGCGCTGCCTCAAGATCTTCAGCAATCTGAATCCACTGCTCGTGGGCAGTCTTGATCTTGCTCAGCTCAGCGTAGCGTCGGTTTACTCGCTTTGCGCGTACCGCGTCTGCGTGCAGCGCGGGATCAGCGAGCTGTTCCTGGAGTTCCTCGTGTTCTGCGAGAAGCCCCGCAACCTGTTCAAACATGTTGCCTCTCCGTATTGGGTTACCGTCTGTACCGCCGCGTATGCGGTGTTAGGCGGTGAGTGCCGAGTTCGTCTTCGCCTTGCGCAGACGTGCAATCACGTCGTCTGCGTCTGCGTCGGCAAGCTTTGCGCGGATCGCGTCACGTACGCGGATCTCCTCAGCGGACAGCATCGCGCCGATGTTCTGCGTGTGTGACTTCTTCGCGTTCGCAATTGCGACACCGTAGGGTGCGTCCTTTGCGAGCGTGATGACCGAGTTTGCAAGCGGCGTGAGTTCGCGCAGGAGCGTCGCGTCCAGTGCGGTCTCAGCCTTTGCCTGCAGCGTCGCGATGAGCGTCAGCGAGCCAGCGTTCTCGAGGTTGCGTGCGGCAGAAAGCAGCTTCTTCAGCTGCGACAGAGTCTGCTCATCAATAACGTCGAGCGCCGGGCGGTGATTTGCAGGCTGTGCCTGTGCGTAGCCACGTGCAAGGCGATTGAGCGAGTCAACGAGCACGATGACGTCGTGGCCCAGCTCAACGAGGCGGCGTGCGCGATCGATGGTGAGCTCTGCGACTGTCGCCTGGTCTTCCGCACCGCGATCGAATGTTGCGGCTACAACCTCACCGCGGATCGAACGCTGCAGCGCAGTGGCTGCCTCGGGCTGCGCGTCTGCGAGGACGACCATGAGGTGCGCCTCGGGTGCTGCTGCCGAGATATCGGCTGCGAGCTCAGAAATCACCTGAACACCCGACTGCTTCTTGGGAACGGTGATGATCGCACGCTGGCCAAGGCCGATGGGAGCGACGGCATCAATCGTGCGGCTGAGCAGTCGATCTGCGCCAACCTCGAGCGCGATGCGCTGGGTCGGGAAGATCGGAGTCATCTCGGTGATGTCTTCACGCTTCGCCTCTTCGTCAACGGCACGGCCATTGACCGAATCGATCTTGACGATCGCGTTGTACTTCTGGCGGCTGCCGTTGTCACCCTCGCGGGGCTGGCGGATCGCACCAACGACTGCGTCACCACGACGCAGGCTGTACTTCTTGACCTGGCCAAGCGAGACGTACACGTCGCTCACACCGGGGAGGTAACCGCTGGTGCGAACGAAGGCGTAGTTGTCGAGGATATCGAGGATACCCGCGATCGGCAGCAGCACATCGTCTTCTGCGATCTCGAGCTCAATGTCGTCGTTACCACGGCGCTTGCGGTCACGCTGACGAGTGCGACTCGAACGCGAGTTGTCGTTCTTATCGCTCTTCGCGTTGTCGTTCTTCGAGTTCTTGTTCTGGCGCTGCTTCGAGTCTTCGTTGTTCTCGTTCGACTCGTTTGCAGTCTGCTCAGCGTTGTCGCGGTTACGGTTGCGACGCTGGCGGTTACGCCCAGTTGTCTCTTCCGCGGGCTTATCGTCGCCCTCGGCAGCGGTAGCCTGCTCGCCAACCTCAGCTGCTGCGGGGGTGGCTTCTGCGGGCTGTGCAGTCTGCTTGGCGCGACCGTTCTTCACTGCCTTTTCGGTAGCGGGCTTTTCAGCAGCTACTTCGTTTTCGGCAGTGGGTGCCTCGGTAGCTGCATCGGCCTTGGTTGGGCGGCGACGAGTACGCTTTGGCTTCTCTTCAGCCGCAGGGGCCTCTGCGTCTGCAACGGGAGCTGCGGTCTTTGCCTCGGCTTTCGCTGCGGGAGCCGCAGCTTCAGCCGACTCAACGGCTGCTTCAGCCTCAGGCTCGACCTTCTTGCGAGCACGGCTCACACGCTTCTTCGGTTCGGCCGGAACCTCATCAGCAGCGGGTGCCGAAGCTTCAGATGCTGCGGGAGCCTCTGCAGGTGCTGCCTTCGCTGCGGGCGCGGCGGTCTCGGTCGCGGTCTCAGCCTCAGGCTCGACCTTCTTGCGAGCACGGCTCACACGCTTCTTTGGTTCGGCCGGAGCCTCATCGGTAGCTGATCCAGCCGGAGCTGCCTCAGCTGGTGCCGCGTCGGCCGCGGGCGCGACCTCTGCAGCTGCACCAGCAGCTGCAGAGACGCGACGCGACGCACGGCGGCGAACCGGCTTCTCAGCCGCTTCAGTGGTTTCATTTGCTGTTGTTTCGACAGTGACAGCAGTGTCTACGGTGTTCTCTTCCACGTTCTTCCTTTCGGAACGTTATCGCGGAGGCGGCCCATGGCTCTGCCTCCAATGTGCATATTCATGCGAGGAAACTCAGAGCAAAAATCGCTCTGGTATGAACGACCCACGGACTGACGGGAGAACCGTAAACACAAGCGCATATTACGCGAGATCTGCCGGGATCACCTCAACTGTAGCACCCTTAATATCGACAGCGAGCGTCAGAACCTGCCAGTCTGGTGCGACTTTCGCCACCAGATCTGCAGCGGCAAGCCGCTCTGCCGGACCATTCGCAAGCACGAGCACCGAAGGGCCAGCGCCAGAAACCACCGCAGGGTATCCCGCGTCACGAAGCGCGCCAATGAGGTCGCGTGTCGCGGGCATTGCGGGGCCGCGGTAGTTCTGGTGCAATCGGTCTTCGGTAGCTTCAAACAAGAGTTCAGGGCTTTGCGTCAGCGCTGCGATGAGGAGCGCGGATCGCGAGACATTGAACACTGCATCCTCGTGCGGCACCTGCTTCGGCTGCAAGCTACGCGCCTCTTCGGTCGACATCTTGAACGACGGGACAAGCACGAGTGGCGCGACACCGCGATGCACGAGCAGTCGCTTGAAGCGCGGTCCTGCATCGTTGGTCCACGCGATGGTGAGCCCACCGAACAGCGCTGGTGCCACGTTATCTGGGTGGCCTTCAAGTGCGGTCGCAAAGCTGAGCAGCTGATCTTCGGTGAGCAGGAGTGGCGAAACCGCGTCGTGCTCAAGAATGCCTGCGGCGATCATCACGCCAGCAACAATTGCAGAACCCGAAGATCCCATACCGCGGCCGTGCGGGATGCGGTTGTTTGCCACGATGTTCAGGCCAGGCATTTCACGGCCGACCTGCTCGAAAACGTAGGCAACCGAGCGCACCACGAGGTTCGACTCGTCGGTGGCAACTTCGCCCTCACCAACACCGTGCACCTCGACGGTTGCGCCAGGTGTCTCACGCGTGGTGACGACAAGTTCGTCACCGTACGCGAGGCCGAGTCCAAGCGTGTCGAAACCAGGGCCGAGGTTAGCGCTCGTTGCAGGCACACGCACGCGTAGTGAGAGCTGAGAGTTGGTTGCTGCAGTTACGCTCATGCTGCGCCCTCCATGCGAAGTACGCTGAGTACCTGGGATACTGCCGAATCATCTGCAAGTGCTGCGACTGTTGCTGCGAGATCTGCCTCGCGCGCCGAGTGCGTGCCGATGATGAGGGCTGCGTGACCTGCCGCGCCCTTACTCGTGTTCTGCTCGACGCTAGCTGCCGAGACACCATTCTCTGCAAGAATGGTCGCGACTTTCGCAAGTACGCCGGGCTCATCGCGAACCTCGAGCATGATTTGATACGCGGTGATTACTTCACCCACCGGCAACACCGGGAGATCAGCGTGCAGTGAGCCGATAATGCCAGGACCACCGACGACATGTCGACGAGCCGCCGAGACAAGATCACCGAGCACGGCAGAGGCCGTCTCAGCACCGCCTGCGCCTGCGCCGTAGAACATCAGTTCACCAGCTGCTTCAGCCTCTACGAATACAGCATTCTTGCCCTCATAGACCGTCGCGAGCGGGTGATCGCGACGCAACAGCGCCGGGTACACACGAACCGAGACACCCTCGGTACCGTCGGTGCCGGTGAGGCGCTCTGCAATCGCGAGCAGCTTGATGACGAGACCAGCGTGCTTCGCAGCTTCGATCTGCTCAGCGGTGATCTTGGTGATGCCTTCGCGGTGCACTGCCGACTCAGGAACCTCGGTGTGGAACGCAATGCTCGCGAGGATCGTCGCCTTCTGCGCAGCGTCAAAGCCCTCGACATCGAGCGTTGGATCTGCTTCGAGGAAGCCAAGATCGCTCGCAACCTTTGCTGCAGCCTCCGCCGAGTCGCCGAAGCGATCCATGCGGTCGAGGATGTAGTTGGTCGAGCCGTTCACGATACCCATGACGCGGGTGATGTGGTCGCCAGCAAGGCTCTCGCTCAGCGGACGCAGAATGGGAATTGCTGCTGCAACGGAAGCTTCGAAGAGCAACTGTGCGCCCACCTGCTCAGCGGTCGCTGAGAGCTCCTTGCCGTGCGCTGCGATGAGTGCCTTGTTTGCGGTGATGACATCAGCACCACCCTGCAGAGCGAGCGTAATGAGTGACTTTGCAGGCTCAATTCCACCCATGAGCTCGACGACGATGTCGGCGCCCTGCACGAGACGCTCAGCGTCAGTCGTAAACAACTCAATGGGAAGATCGACGTCACGCTTCGAATTCACGTCTCGAACGGCAATGCCTGCAAGCGTCAGCTTTGCGCCGACGCGAGCAGTGAGCTCGTCGCCGTGTTCGAGAAGAAGCCTGGCCACCTGTGCACCTACTGAGCCGCAGCCCAGCAGCGCGACACGAAGGTCACGGTACTCGTTCACTTATTACTCCTGTGTATTCGTAAGGGGTGTTACACGCTCTTGGCGAGCAATTCTTCTTCGGTCTCACCGCGCACGATCATGCGTGCTTCTCCGTCGCGCACTGCGACGACCGGCGGCCGCGGAACATAGTTGTAGTTGCTCGACAGCGCCCAGCAATAAGCGCCCGTCACTGCAACTGCCAGGGTGTCCCCCGGCTTCACATCGCCAGGCAGCACGTCGCGCTGCACAACAATGTCGCCGGACTCACAGTGCTTGCCCACGACGCGCACGAGCGCGGGGGCAGCGGTGCTCACGCGGTTAGCGATCCGCACGTGATAATCCGAGCCGTAGAGCGCGGGGCGAGCGTTGTCACTCATGCCACCATCAACGCTCACGTACAGGCGCTCTGATGGTGCGCCTGTGATGCCGAGCTTGGGCGCGAGGGCCACGTCGGCGGGGTTTGCTTCTGCGTCAGAACCACCGAGCTGGACCGCCTTGGTCGTGCCTACGGTGTACAGCGTCACGCCTGCCTGGCCGATGACCGATCGACCGGGCTCGAAAGCGAGCTTGGGAATCTGGAGACCGTATTCCTTGGCGCCAGCGGCGACGATGTCTGCGAGCTCGGCTGCGATCTTCGCAACATCGGGAGCAGCGTCTGCGTCTTCGCTCGTGTATGCGATACCGAAGCCGCCACCGAGGTTGAGTTCAGGAATCGGACGACCAGCGAGCTTAGCAAGCTCGGCGTATACACCGAGAAGACGACGAGCTGACTCACGGAAGCCGTCGGTTGCGAAGATCTGCGAACCAATGTGGCAGTGCAGGCCAACGAAGTCCAGGCTGTCGTGGGTAAGAATCTGGCCAACGATACGAGTCGCTGCAGCGAGCGGCTGGCCGAACTTCTGGTCTTCGTGCGAGGTCGCAAGGAAGTCGTGGGTCGATGCGTGGACACCACTGTTCACGCGCAGACGAACGCGCTGCACCTTGCCAGCAGCCTTCGCTGCGGCTGCCACGCGTTCGATCTCGATCTCGCTGTCGAGGATGATCGTGCCAACGCCAACCTCAACCGCGCGTGCAATCTCAGCCACGGACTTGTTGTTGCCGTGGAAGCCGATCTTTGCGGGATCTGCGCCAGCCGCAAGCGCGACGAGTAGCTCGCCGCCCGAAGCGACGTCGAGGGCGAGGCCCTCTTCGATCATCCACTTCGCGACCTCTACACAGAGGAACGCCTTGGTTGCGTAGTACACGGTTGCTTCAGTGCCGACGCGCTCTGCCTCACGCTGCAGTGCCTCGCGCACGGCGCGCGCCTTCGACCGAGCCGCCTGCTCATCAACAACATAGAGCGGGGAACCGAACCGCTCAGTGAGCACGGTGGCGCGGATCTCGCCGATCTTCAGCTGTTCGCACTGCGAACCCCGTCGTGAAGAAGGAGGGAACACTCGCGCATCAATTGCGTTGGCATTGAAGGCTGGGGTCTGGGTGACCGCGGTCTCTGTCATCGTTCGCTCCTTTGTGTTCGGAAGGCTTTAGGGATTTTTTCTTCGTTCCAACGCTCACACACCACCATCTGCGGTGGTTGGCGAGCGGACCCGGATTGGCCCCTGAAGCCGTGCGAACGGAGCGGATGCTCAGAACGAACTTTCTTAGTTTAGCGGGATGGCAGATGCCGATCTCGCATGGTGTTGAAATATGACTTGCGACCGCGTTGCGTGTCGGCGCGCGTTACGGGCAGGTGCCCGGCTGGAGCGCTGCGGGATCCGCCAAAATGTCAGGCGAAAAACGCGTGCTGAGCGTGACATCGCCCGACTTCGCGAACTCCAGATCAGTGAGCTTGATACCTGCGGGCAGGTACTCGCCAACACAGATCGTCTGAGGCTCGATGACGGGTTCGAAGAGCGAGCCTGTCGCACGCTTCAGCTCAGCGGCATTGAAATCAAAGCCAGCTGCCTGCACGCTCACTGGCTCGACGTGCAGGTCACCGTTGTCGATTGACAGGCGGATCGATGCAGAAACGGTGACGTCCTGACCAAACACCGGCGCTGATTTACTCAGCTCGAGCACGCCGTCTTCGACGCGGCCGTCATCAACCAGACCTGAGGTAGCGAGGCTGATGATGCTGCCAAGGTTGTCGCGCTTGACGGTGAGCTGTGCGGTACCGCCCGTGATCTCGCCCTTCTCAGGGTTGAACGGCACGAAATCCGCGTGCGCGATCGCGCTCATCGGAGTTCCCTCAGCGATAGGAGCATCGTCGATCGCAACAGTGACGTCGCCAACGCCGCCGCGAATGGCGTTCCAGAGTGCGGATCCGCCGAGATCTACGGCAACTTCCTGATCAGTCGGGAGTGAGAGTTCATCGCGCACGATGCCCTCAAGCACTCCCGGAATAATCATGCGAAGTGCGCCCTCGCCGATGCCAGCAAGAAGCACAACGCCAACCGCGGCGCCAATGGCTACCCTGGTACCGCGCTTCAGCTTCTTGCGCTCGCTCACAGTCGTTCGGGAGCGGTTACGCCGAGCAGGTCAAGACCGTTGCGCAGCACCTGGCCAGCAGCGTCGTTGAGCCACAGGCGGGTACGGTGCAGGTCTTCAACAGGCTCTTCGCCCATGGGAAGCACGCGGCACTGGTCGTACCAGCGGTGGTACGCAGCTGCGAACTCTTCAAGGAAGCGCGCAATACGGTGAGGCTCACGCAGCTCTGCTGCGCCCGCGACAATACCGGGGTACTGCTGCAGTTTGCCGAGGAGATCGGTCTCGGTCTCGTGAGTGAGCAGCTCGGGTGCGAATGCGCTGCGGTCGACACCTGCCGCTGCCGCGTTGCGGTCAACTGCGCAGGTACGAGCGTGTGCGTACTGCACGTAGAAGACCGGGTTGTCGTTGGTGCGGCTCCGAAGCTTTTCGCCCTCGAGCGCGAGCGGCGAATCAGCCGGGTAGCGTGCGAGCCAGTAACGAAGCGCGTCACTGCCGAGCCACTCGAGCAGATCGTCGAGCTCAATGATGTTGCCGGCGCGCTTCGACAGACGCGCACCGTTGAGGTTCACAAGCTGGCCAATCAGGACGGTGACATCGGTCTCGGTGTTGTCGCCAGCAGCGCCAGCGATTGCGGTCAGACGGCCGATGTAGCCGTGGTGATCTGCACCAAGGAGGTAGATCTTCTCGCCGAAGCCGCGATCCTTCTTCGACAGGTAGTACGCAGCGTCAGCAGCGAAGTAGGTGTAGATGCCGTTGCCGCGCGTGAAGACGCGGTCCTTGTCATCACCGAAAGTCGTGGTGCGAACCCAGATAGCGCCATCGTCTTCGTAGACGTGGCCCTGCTCGCGCAGGCGATCGATAGCGAGCTCAATCGGGCTGGGCTCACCGTTCTCGCCTTTGGCGTGCAGGGTGCGCTCCGAGAAGAAGACGTCGAAATGCACGTTGAAGCGCTCAAGCGAGTCTTTGATCTCTGCGAGCTGCTGCTCGTAGCCGAGCTCCTGCGCGATGTGCTGCGCCTCTTCGCGCGGCAGCTCTGCGAGGTTCGGAACCTTCTCAGCGACCTTCTTACCGAGGGCCTGGATGTATTCACCCGGGTACGCATCTTCGGGCGCCTCTTCGCCAAGGGCAGCCGCGAGCACCGAGCGCGCGAACTTGTCCATCTGCGAGCCAGCATCGTTAATGTAGTACTCGGTCGTGACGTCTGCGCCAGCAGCACGAAGCACGCGGGCGGTCGAGTCACCAAGTGCTGCCCAACGGGTGTGACCCATGTGCAGGGGGCCGGTGGGGTTTGCACTCACGTATTCAAGGTTGATGTGCTGGCCAGCGAGCGTATCGCTCGTGCCGTATGCCGCACCCTGCTCAACGACGCGACGCGCGGTCTCGCCCGCACTCGCAGCGTCGAGCGTGATGTTGATGAAGCCGGGGCCTGCAACCTCAGCCTTTGCGATGCCTTCTACCTCGGCAACACGAGCGATGATCTGCTCAGCGAGCTCGCGGGGGTTCTGGCCGATCCGCTTGGCAAACTTCATTGCCGCGTTCGAAGCCCAGTCACCGTGATCTCGGTTCTTCGGACGCTCGACCTGGGTGTCTGCTTCCGTCACCTCGATTCCGCTATCGCCTGCGGAGACGATGTCGGCGAGAATACGGGCGATTACTGCAGAGAGTTCTTGTGGCGTCACAAACACACAGTCTACCGCCACTCTCGCGCCATTCTTTCCGTGTGATCAAAACGAACTGAAAACATCCACAGAAATACTCAAGTAACTTAGGCATCATGTCTGTTCGCGTCGCTGTGACTCCCCGCGCCCTGTTTCGTATTTTTGCCACGGCGGAGGTGGTGACCTGGGCAGGACTGATTGCCGCACTCATCTTGCGCGCAACAGGCGTCACTGAGGAGGCGGTTTCCGTCGCAGGCGGCATTCACGGCTTCGTGTTCCTGTCGTACTGCGCAGTGACCGTATTCGTCTGGATCAACCAGAAGTGGAGCGCTGGCCTCGGCATTCTGGCTCTCACGCTCTCGATCATTCCGTTCGCGACATTGCCACTCGAGCTCACCATCGACAAGAAGGGCAAGCTCGCAGGCGATTGGCGTCTCGCCAAGGGCGGCGAAGATCCCGTCGGCTTCTTCGAACACATCCAGGCGTGGGTACTACGTCGCCCGATCCTTGCAATCTGCCTCGTCGTTGTGCTGCTCGCCGTCGTCTTTAGCGTGCTCCTCTTCCTCGGCCCTCCCGTACAGCTCAGCTAGACACGTTTTCAGGGCGGCGGATCGCGGCTGACATTTCGCTTGTCAGCGCCGATCCGCCGCCCTCGTTACGTGGTTTAGGCGCTGCGTGCCTCGCGGGCAGCCTCCACATCGGTGGCAAGGTAGCGCTCGACGCTGTCGTCGAGCTCATCCATCCACGCGGTGTGATGCTTCGCCGCATGAGTACCCGTGATGACCGAGCGGTACGTCAGGTCACGGTAGCCCATGATGTTCTTTGCCTTGTGGCCCTTCCAACTGATGAAGATCTCAGCAGCGTCTTCGACGTTGAAATCTGGGTAGTCGGAGGCATCAATGAGGTCACGCACGTACGAACCCTGGAACTCGATGCTCTCAACGTCGCCGCCAATTGCTTCGAAGCGAGTCGTCCAGTCAGTAATCGATTGCGCTCGCTCGCTCGCGGTGGGAAGCTCGCGACGACCGAGAATCACGTCACGCACAAACCACGCCTGCGCGTCGAACATGTTGAACGTGAACCACTGATCCTGCGCGCCAACGTAGAACAGGTTCGGGTTCTTGTCCCAGACCACACCACGGTAGAGGCCCGCCGGATACACGGTGTTCGGGCCCGAGAGCGCGAGCTCAGTCGGCAGGTACGGGTACTTATGCACGTAGCCAGTGCAGAAGATCACGACGTCAAACCGCTTCGTTGAGCCGTCTGCGAAGTGCGCGATCGATCCATCAAATCGCTGCACGAGCGGACGCTCTTCGAAGCCCTTCGGCCACTCGTAGCCCATTGCCTGGGTACGGTAGCTCGCGGTGACAGACTTTGCGCCCATCTTGAAGCACTGCGTGCCAATATCTTCAGCCGAATAGCTCGAGCCGATGACCAGCACATCGAGGCCATCGAAGCCCTCTGCACCGCGGAAATCATGCGCATGGCTCAAGACGCCTGGGAACGTCTCAACGCCCTCAATCTCTGGCATGTTCGGGAACGAGAAGTGTCCGCTCGCAACAATCACGTTGTCAAACGTCTCCGCCTTGGTGTCTCCCGTAGGCAGGTGCTCGGAATGCACCGTGAACAACTGGGTGTCGTCATCCCATGAAACATGGCGCACGATGGTTTCAAATCGCACGTGGTCCCGCAGGTTGGTCTTCGAGAGACGACCTGCGATGTAATCCCACAGCACCGTGCGTGGCGGGTACGACGAGATCGGGCGACCGAAGTGCTCGTCGAAGGTGTAGTCGGAGAATTCAAGGCCCTCCTTCGGGCCGTTCGACCACAGGTTGCGGTACATGCTGGAGTGCACCGGCTCACCGAACTCGTCAACGCCGGTGCGCCAAGTGTAGTTCCACTGACCGCCCCAGTCGGACTGCTTTTCGAAGCACACGAAATCGGGGATAGCCTCACCCTGCTTTTCCGCTGCTTCAAACGCACGCATCTGAGCCATACCGCTCGGACCTGCGCCAATAATAGCTACTTTCTTCCTTTGCATTTATCTACCTCACTCACATTCATTCGTAGCTGCCGCCAGTGCAGCGCGAGCTGCCACCCGGTCCAAAACAACAGCGAGATGATCGAAGGAGGTTCGAAACGGGAAGCGCTCAGCGTTCGGGAGACGCGCGAAGTCTCAACCGTTCACACACTGGCAACCTCTCCACCGTATCAGTTGATACGTTTTTGGCAATATCTGCGCTGATCAGCCACTTTTTGCGAGTATCGCCATTGACGTGACGCGCAAGTCATGAAAGACTTACGCCGCTCGTGGAAAAACACGTGTCGTTTTATGCACAGAACGGCGCCGCAACACCCCTATATGTAAGGCATGTCACGACGGTCGTTATCGAAGCTCCGCAGCTCTGCAACTCCTCGAAGGTGCCGGCCTGGTAACCGCATAGGGTAAGGGTGTTCGTGTGCGCATCATGGATTCGGCTGAGATGGCCGAGCACCTGGCTGCCAGAGCTGGACTTGAAGGCTGGGCCGTCTACCTCGCGGCTCAGCGTCGCAGGTCTCCGCGATCATGCGCACTCTCGAGGGATGGTGGGATCGCATCACCGTGAGCACACAGCACACACTTGGCACCCCGAGCTCGACACCAGTGTCGACCGCGAACACCGCGCCATGCTCAACGCGCTTAACGCCGGCAAACCAGGCGAAGCCCGCAAAGCTGCCGAGCTTCACATTCTCGCAACTCGCGACGCTCTCACTGGAATTTAAGAAGGACACCATGCGCACCCACAACTACGAAATCGCCATCACGTGGACGGGTAACACCGGAGAAGGCACAAAGCAGCACCGCGGCTACTCGCGTAATCACGATATTTCGGCGTTCGGCCTCCCACCCATCGCAGCTTCGGCTGATCCAGCATTCAGAGGGGACGCGGATCGATGGAACCCCGAACAGCTCTTCATCGCAGCCCTGTCGCAGTGCCACATGCTCTGGCACCTCGGCCTCGCCGCGCAGGCAGGCGTGGTTGTAACTGCCTACGAAGATCACCCACTGGCGTCATGATCGAAGAGATGTCTGGTGCGGGACAGTTTGAGAGCGTCACGCTCAACCCGACCGTGACGATCACCGCCGAAAGCGACCCCGAGCTCGCCGAGGAACTTCACGCTCGCGTCGCTGACTACTGTTTCATCGCCCGCTCAGTGAACACGCCAGTCCATCACGAGGTCACGATCGTCCAGGCGCAAGTAGCCTGAGCGGCGGCTCGTCATCTGGCGCCTTTCGGGTCCGCGTAGCACTTATCGAGCGCCACATCACCCTCTTCTTCAGGCACCGTATACCAGTCACGTGGTAACGCAGATTGATAATCGCGAACGGTGAAATCTGGGCTGACTGCTCCGAGCCGAATGAGGCAGGCGACGTAGTCTTCCTGCTCGTCCTTGTTAGTGGGGTTCTCCCTGGTCGCCTTGTAAAGATACGAGACCACCTCCTGCCCTGTCTCATCCAGGCAAGCTGTGACAAGTTCATCTTCACGTGCCGCACCACCCAGGCTCTTTGGAGCTTTGTAGGTGATTTCAGTTGGACTGCTGAAATCAACAATGGTTATTCCAAGTTGTTCTAGGCAGGAACGAAACGATTCTGTTGTCGACTGCAGCTCAGCATCGGCAATCTGACCATCACTCAGAATTTCGCGTACTTCCTGACCCGAAGTGCGTTCGTATTCTCTTGCAAATTCCGCTGCCCAGGCCCCTTCAAAGGTCGTCCCATCACGCGCGACTACTTCACTTGAATCTGTATTTGAAGCCACCGAACTACAACCGACCAAGAACGCAACAGATATCCCAAGAACGCCAATGAAGACGGGCATTTTGGCATAGTTCATAACATTCATTGTGTTCCTCACGGTCTGGTGCGTGTGACTACAAGAAAGTAATAGCTAGACCGTGCCTTCCACCCAGATGATGCAATCTGAACGCCAAAAAACAGCATTCCCAAGACAGGTGAAAGCGTTGCTCGCCCTGCCATTCACGCCGAAAGCGGAAACCTATACTCGCTGAGAACTGGCGCACATTTCACGGCTTTTCACCGCTGAACCAAAAGCAGTGCTTCCCTGGAAGAGGTCCCAGCTGCGCCATTCCGTTAAAGCAGTCACATCGCAGAAAGTGAAGCAATGAACACCAAAACGAAGGCCATGATCCTTGTACTCGCGATTGGAGGCGCTGCTCTCACCGGCGGCAGCGCCGCAAATGCGGTCACTAGAGGTGCCGAAGGAGGCACCTGGTCGTATGGGGTAGGCCGGCTTTCCACTTATTCTGACTATTACCATCCACGTGAGCGCCACGGGTCAACTGCACGCAATGGGTATGGAATGACCGAAAAGGCATGGGGTATCAGTCGAGGAAGATGGTCCCACGCATCCGTAGCGAGAACAAAGACAGGAAACACCGCCTACTTCCATAGGAGCTAAGCGACATCGTTAACACTCCAGCGCACGAGCGGGCCCCCTACAACATGACGCTCAGACTGCATTGCAGGGGGCTCTCACTTTTCGTCGAAGCTTAGTTCGAGGCGTGCACCCCGTTGCCGCTGCCGTAGTCAGTCGAGAAGCCCGAAGCTACGCGCTCGCTCTCGGCCTGATCCGCGTTCGAGACCGCGCCAACGTACTGCGTGATCGCACCGTCGAACGGCGTCGAAGAAGCCCGCTGGCCGTACGCATCGGTGTAAACCGTGGTTGATCCGCCGGCATTGTTCAGCGTTGAGTGCTGCACGTAGACGTCGCGCTGCGCGCCATCGAAGGGCGACGCGGGGTCTTCCTTCTGTACGCCCTCGGTCACGGTGTTCCAGGGCCAGGTTGTCCAGCTTGCGTCCGAGAGTGACACGGTCGCAAGCGCTTCGCTCCCGCCACCCACACGTGACGGGTTGCGCACGCCGAACCAGGGATCGAAGCGTACGAGCGCCTCACCGTTCTCGGCCGCGATGGTGTGATCCGACTTCCAGAGTTCGTACGGACCCCAGAACTGCCCAGCCGTCTGCTGCACGCACTGCGCATCGGGAATCTCGCGGCCGCCGCCGGTGCCGTTGGGGAGCGCGGATCCGCCAGTTGTGACTGTGCGAAGGTCACAGTTCGCGGTGTATTCGTTCGCGTTGCCGTATCCCGTGAGCGTGTTCACGACCATTTCGGTGCCATCGTTGCATTTCGTCGAATACAGCATCTCGTGCTGGTTGTTACTCAGCGCATCTTTTGAGTGTGATCCCTGATGCGTGTAGATCAGGTAGTCGCAGGTGACCGGCGTGCCTGCAGACGAAGTTACGTACCCTTCACGATCTTCGCGCACGAGATTGACGTCGTTCAACACAAACACTTTGTGCCCGTAATGATCCTCGTGCCGATGCGGAGATCCCTCGATCATCATCGACATGTGTGCAGCGAAACCGAAGGTGATGCCGGTTGCCGATCCGCCCAATTTCTCGATCGTCCACGCAGCGATGTTTGACGTGCTTGGATCGTCACCGTGTTCGTGGCCGAAGGAACACTCGACGCCGGTGGCGGGATCGGTCGCAGTCGCGGGGTGCCAGGTGGGGTACTTCGATCCGTCCTGGGCGGTCGCCTGGAACGAGTCGTGGAAGGTGGTGGAGCAGGTCGGGAGCGCGGATCCTTCGACCGCAGTCGCCGCCATCGGAACCGTGGTCGCACCGAGCGCGCCACCGATGAGGACCGCGGTCACGGCAAGCGCCGCGACCTTGCCAGTCTTGCGTAGTGAAATACTCATCGGGTCTTCCTCCGGATCTGGATAGCGAGCACTGCTCCACCGATCAGCAGCAGTGCGGCGCCAGCCGTAAGCCAACCACCGAGCTCGGCACCGGTGTTGCTCAGTGCGCCAGTGGTTGCGTTGTTGTTGGTATTGGCGGATCCGCCAGCTTCGTTGTTGGTGCTGTCGTTTGGCGTGGATCCGCCGCCCTGGTCGCCGCCACCATTGGTGCCGCCGTTACTGCCGCCTTCACCAGGTTCCTCACCGGGTTCTTCACCTGGCTCCTCGGTGGCCTGGCAGTTTGCATCCTGTGCCCACGGCACGGTGAAGAGGTTGTAAGATCCATTGCCGTCCTTGCCGTCACCGCCGAGCGCGATTTGCGTGCAGGTGTCGGCTCCAAACTGGTGCACGATGCTGATCGTGCGGCCCAGGTACTTCTGGCCGTCGTTGTAGACGACCTTTTCGTCCTCGCCGAGCTGCGCAAGGTCGATAACCTTGTCGTCGCCAAGTGCGGTGGTCGGAAGCGCGAATGCCTGGTGCTTGATAAACTCACCGACCACCAGCGTGCCGACATAGTCTTCGCGTGCGGGATCCGCGGCGACAGAGAAACCGAGCAGGTTCGATGCTCCTGTGGCAGTGTCCTGGATCCACCAGCCGCGGTCGGTCAGCTCGTCGGCTGATCCGCTGTAGACCGAGAACTTGTTGGTTGATTCGGGGTCTGTGTAGACGGTGTCGTGCGAATCGCTGCCGAGCACGATCGCTGATCCGCCCTGCACGCTCATTCCGGGGCCACCGATCATGAAGTCATCGAAACCGTCGCCGTTCACATCGCCCACGGTCGCGAGCGACATACCGAGTCGGTTGCGGACGAGCGCTGGGCATTCGACCTTGAAGCCGTCGAAGTCGCCGGTGAGGTCGACGTCACCGCGGCTCGTGCCCGACACCATCCAGGTGACACCGGTGTAGGTACGGCCGGCAGCTTCCGTTGCCGCATCAGGTGCGCCGACGATGAGATCGTCCGTGCCATCGCCATCTACATCGCCAGCCAACGCGAGACGCATCATCTTGACGCCGGAGTTGTTCAGGCGCATGAGCACCTCGTCATCATTCTCCGTGTGGACGGTTGCGATACCGTCGCGACCCTTGACGATGGTCACCTGGCCTACGCCACCGTTTGCACGGGGCGAGAGAATGCCGATGTCATCGAAGCCGTCACCGTCAAGATCGCCAACGGCAGCGAGCTGAGTGTCGTAACCGGCGTCGACGTCGACGTCGCGGTCGATGATGAATCCGCGGTCGCCGAGGAATTCGAGCGAGATGTTCTCTGGTTCACCGTTGCCGTAGACCACCCAGACGCGTGAGCTTTCGCCTTCGTCGATGAGGAGGTCGTCGAAGCCGTCACCGTTCACGTCGCCACCGCATGAGACGCGGAAGCCGACCGAAATGTCGGTCTTCTGCGGGCCCTCGATGCGGGTGATGCCGGTGGTCGGGTCGTCGAGCTGACCAGAGTCGGTGCCGTTGGGGATGACGTACACGGCGCCGATGTCACCGAAGGGTGCGCGCTTCCACAGCCAGGCACTCGCGATGATGTCGTCCTTGCCGTCACCGGTGAAGTCGCATGACTCCGGGGTGAGGCCGGTGCCGACGGCGCCCTTCTTCGCACCTGTCCATGCGCGGAGCAGTTCAGGCTCGGTCAAGTCTGCTTCTGCTGCGGCACTGGGTGTTGGGGTTGCCAGCACCGACGCGGTGGTCAACCCTGCGGTTGCGACGAGTCCCGCGCACACTGTGAGCGCGAGTGCGGGGCTCATTTTGCCCCGCAAATGTCGTTGTCTCATGAGGTCCATTTCGTTCGCGGCCCGCGCATGACACGGGCATCAATTCCCGCATAGTAGATACACAGGCGACGCCAAGCATAAGGTAAAGCTTGCCTAAAAACGAAATCGAGAGTCGAGGATTTTCGTACTGCGATCTGGTGTTTTCCGAAATTGAGGTCACCAAATCTGGATTCATCAGATGAAGCCTATCAGATACATCAGACGTTAAGTAGTGTTGCCTAATAATTTCGGTTTTGCGGGCGCGAGGATACCCCGGCACAGCGGTGTTGACAGATCCCGCTTGGCGCTGCGCGCTCACATCTCGACCACTTAGCGATCGGCACGCGCAAGTTTGAGCCCACCGATCAAGGCCTCGTTTGAATTAGAACTACCACCGAAGGTGATTGAGATTCAACCCATCCACTGAGACCCTTTTGGATTCCGTCGATGACGCTTACAATTCAGGCATTCGAGCTTGACAATCCAACACTGGCACCCAGACAAGGAGCTCTCAAATGAAGAGGCCCGCTCTACTCGCAGCCGCACTTGCGGCCAGCGCGACACTATTAGTCGCCGGCTGCTCACTCCTCACCGCAAACGACGGTCAAGCTTCACCGAAACCAGAAAATGTCTCCCCTGAAGCGTCAGAGGAGGTTACTGCGCCTGCTCAGGAAGAAGCACAAGAGGTCGAAGCACCGTCCTACTCGGAGGATGAACTGCTCCGCCTCCGGAACATTCCCCTACAGGTAGGCGAATACACGCTTCTAAAACAGCCCGAGGCCAAGGACTCGGGAACTTGCAGCGACCAAATTCCCATCCGAATAGAGGACGCCGGCTGGCACATTCGATACGCGAGCGAAGAGGCAATATAGCATCTCAAGGAGATCAACAGCGGTGGCGTTTTCCAGTGCTGGGGCTACGACACTAGACCTTACGCCTCGTACGAAGGCTACGTGCACCCTGGGCTGATTGAGATCGAGGTCGCCCCAGACGCTGGCCACGCGGAGGATTCCTTCGTTTGCGAGTCATGGGACGACGGTCAGGCTTCGGCTTGCCGACGCGCTGTTGCCGCCAGTGGCGCCTATCTCGTTGCCTCCGGAAATTTCGGTGGCAATGCCGAACGCGGCGAACAAATCCTCACCGAGATCCTCGATGTAGTGGCCCCAATGTTCAAAGTCGTCCCGCAACCAAATGGCGCATAGGGCACAAAGCTCCCAAACAAAGAAACGCCCCTCAACTCTCGCTGATATTCAACGAAGTTGAGGGGCCTTTCTGCACCTACTCGTGCCCCCGGAGGGATTCGACCCCCGACGGCATAGCGGCAAGCTAAAACACCGAAGAGCAAGAATCAGCATGAAATCAACGATTCGAACGCCCGTGTTCTGCCGAACTGACATCGAGAAACATGCGAATACTTGGCCGGTAGTGCATGACTTAGCGCATGGGATCAGGACATAACAGCAGCATGACCTAGATCCGCAGGTGTCGGTAACGCCGCCTTACGCCCGTCCCATTGGCCGATGAGGATCGCAAGATCGTTAAGCCTGGATGCTTCAGCTTCCCACTCAGCAATGACTTCTCGATTTTCTGGCGATTGGGATTCGGCCTCTTTCGCGAGCTTCACGATTTGCGCTAAAGCCATCTTCGCGTCTCCTACCATTGAGCTTCCTGCGCTAAGAAGCGCCGCCTCCAAAATACGAATTGAAGGCTTTTCGGGCGCACCTGGAATAACCGAACCTTGAAATTTCGTTCGCGCAAACGCCTCAGCTGCCCAAAACTCGGAGGAATACTGGCCAAGGCGCTCACAGTGTCGACTAATCGCATAGATGAGGTCAGCCTTCGCCCTGCCCCGTTGCCTATTTGCTTCTATCCAAAATGACACCAATACGGCGGCTAGCGAGCCCGCAAAGGCCGAGATCAAAACGCCAAACACCTCTTCTAACTCCATACTCGGAGGCTACACTCAACGCTCCCACATTGGAGAGGCCCGTTTGGGAAAACAGGCGGGGGCATTCATTAGACGCCGCGAAAATGGTGCCGATGTTTAGGGACGCACCTGAAACAGGTGAAGGGCTTGGAAACAGACGAAGTATCTCCAAACCCTTCACAACCACTCTCCCACAATTACTTCGCACGTTCCTTAAGGATCCGACGCAGTACCAACTTGTAGGCGCCAAGGTCGAACGGAGTTAGCTCCGCATTTTCATCGCGAAAACGTGGATGCCACGGGTGCCCATTTTTCGTTAACGGCCCCAAACTCCACCAACTGCAATTAGAGAGTTCAGCCAAATCAAGAATCTCAATCAACTGCGGGATCAAGGAAGGCTTCCTGTATTTCTCAATCAGCGCTCCCCACGCAGCAACCACCTTGAGCTCTTTCCCGTCAACCGACTTTGCGATATGGGCCATATTTTCCGTGTGAAGCTCAGAAATCACCGGATCAGATAATTTGTCAGGCTTCGGTGATCGCTCGGGATAGACGTTAAACATCCGAAGCCCGCCAATCACACCAAACCCGTTTGCTGTCCCCTCGGACTGAAACCTTGAAGCAAGACCACGCAGCTTCTCAAGTGTCTTATCCAACTTTTCAGGGGTTGCCGTGCTCGGGTTATATCCGATGAAAATCAATGGGTTCGAGCTCCCATCGTGAAGCTCAAATCTAGCTGAATCATCTTGATTTGATACCTGTGTCCACTCGTCCATGATTCGACGATAGCAAGTACAAGGATTGGGGCTTAACCCTTCATATGCGACATTCACTGACACGAACAGCACAGCAGAGTGCAGGTTTCCGCCAGTGTGGAAAAATCGGGCCGGGGGACGTGCCCGTCACGATGTGTCTGAATCTGACAGCATGTCTTCATGAGCAGCAGTCAAGTGAAACGTGCGCACATCATTCCAAGGTCGTACATGTTGCCTTGGGCTGATAAGAACGGGGATATCTATGTGGCCGACATTCAGAACGAGAGAGCCTTAATCCTCCGCGCTTCAAATGCGACGATAGTGAAGTACGCCTACCAAACTGCCGTGTTGAAACACGATAGGGAAGCGCACTACTCCCAGATCGAGGCAAGGGGCATACGGGCAATCCGAGCCGCATGCACCAACCCCGAGTTCAGTCAGTCTGACCGTAGAGACCTGACGGACTTTATGGACATGTTTATCGAACGCGGCCTTTACGCGGACCAAAATGACTTATCAGTCTCCGTGATACGCGGATCGTTTGATTCGGATGAATTCGAAGAGGTCGAGTTCAACCTCGGAGATATGATCTCGCTTCATAAAGATCTGAACGCTAGCGATGTGACGCTTCGGGATGCGGGAATCGAGAATTGGAATTGGGCGGTAGTCGAGCAGCCCCATCCGATGATGACAGGTGACGGCGCTGTGATCTGTATCAAGCGTGACGAGCACCTGACGACAGTAGTCTTTCCGCTCTCCCCTTTTATGTTGCTGGTAGTCGGGGAAGTACAGCACGACCTCAGCTTTTCGGTGACCAATTACATTGCCCAAGTTTCACGTAGATGGATAATCGGACGTCCGCAGGACGCTCCAGAATGGGTGCACGCCAACGACAAGAGGACTCGAACTCGTAAGCAGAGAAATAGTAGGTAGTTGTAAACCTAGAGCATTCCGGAAGCACGCAAAGAGCCCTCGCACCCGCTCCGAAGAGTAGATGCGAGGGCTTCTCGCTATAGGGTCACTGTCAGAGCCGGTCTTCCAACTCGCGCACAATGCATCGCGTCAACCCCTGCTCATCCATACCAGGCGCCGCGTTTACGAACACCTGAATAGGCTGACGGGTTTGTACTTCATCAACACCGAGGCGTCGCCCCGCCTCTGCCCACGTTTGAGGCCAAGACTTCGACCCTTGTCTCCCACGTCTCGGGGTTGATGGAGCTGGCAATGCGGCCCGTGATCTGCAGCGGAATCTTACCTTTTGCGCACACAAAGCGCTTCGTAGCCGTTACATTCGGCGGGAACTGTCCACTATGTAAACGCTTTTTACGGTGCGCTGCGACTCTGCAAGCGCCCGAACAGTAACGAGCATCAGCGCGCATCAAATGCAGGTCACCTTAGCAGAACCCGCAACGCTTATCTATGCCACAATCTCGCCATTTGTAACGGATAAGTGGCGGAATCATGCGAAAGTTCATGCACGGTGGCAATGCCGAAAACCAACGACGCTACAGAAAAGACCGGGAGGCATAAACCCTCAACCAGCCTACGAAAATGCCGCCAGAGACGATCCTGCGCGCGCTCAAAACCGCGCTGAAAAACACCGACAGAGCGCATGCAGAATGAGACTTGCTATCCGGCGGGTGCTGCCCCTGGCCCCTGGGAGGTACCCCCACCCAGCCAAGCCCAAGCATGCAGGACAAGGCACCGCACTAGGGAAACCCAACTTTCCCAATGATCGCGACGAGTGTTTGCCAGCGAAGTCTTGATCTCAAGGCAAATCGAGGCAACACGCAACTACATAGCTGATCACTGCTTTCAAGATAGGATCCAGACATGATACTCAGCGCTACCGTACATAGTTCAGCAGAATGGCTAACTTACGTCTCTGGAATGATCGCCTTAGGGCTCGCAGCGCTGACTGGAGCTATCAAACTATTCCAATCAGCATCAGACCTTGCGCAGTATCCGATCGCGAAGCGGTTTCTAGATGTCACCGCAGTCATCACCGGAGCGTTTGCCCTCATTGCAGCCGGCCCAGGCTTGGCCAAGAACATCAAGCTCGGGGACACCCCTCTCTCTCCCTGCCTTGCACTGCTAGCGTCCGTTGTAATTGTATTAGTTGCAGCCGCATGCGTCCTTGGATTCATGAGACTCGACAATTTTAAGCGCTCAAAACAGCAGCAACAACACAGTGACTGCACTTGTGCTTGCTCGGATTGTCAGCCACCGGCCCACCCCGTATCTGGATGCGGTTGCAAGTGCAGCCGATGCAAGTCCCTACATGCAAATGGATTGAATCGCCACATAGCAGGGGTTAAGAATCCCGCTCCCGTACCTGAAGGCACAGTTGAACTTCGGCTTTCTGCCTCGCTTAGAGGTGCGGGATTCCGGTTTGGGGAACTAGCTGGTTGGGAGCGTTCGAAGGATAAGACCCGAACTTGGATGATCGATCCCGAATCGCTTGAGGCCGGAGAATCGTTTCGGGCCCCTGAGTTTGTTCGCGTGGATGAGGATCCGACCGGCGACCCTGAGGGTTCCTCCGCGCATCATGTAGCTATTCAGCGGGAGGCGCCGTCCGCTCAATCTCACTAGTCTTCGTTCAGATTGGGGCCTCCTTCTGAGTCGAAAGCATCCTGGGTTCAAGATTGGACGATTGTGAACTAGTCCCCTGGAGTTGGACTGAATAAATCAGTTCCAATTTCAGAGGAGCAGTTCAGTTGCTTACCGCCCCACCCTCCTACTCCCTCTTACTCCCTCTTACTCCCTCTTCGACGTATTCTGCTGTGCCTTAGTTGACGACGTATTCTGCTGAGCCCGGGCTGAGGTTTGCGGTGTCGCCTGCTTTACGAATGTTGGGACGAAGCGATCATGTCGCCGCGGCGAAGGCTCACTACTGCCCTACATGACAAAGGCTGGCTAGCGTTGGCGCTTCCTGATTTACGTCCCGGTTGACCCATCCGATGATCCGCAAGGCCAGAAGCGGCTTGTGCGTGGCGGCTTCCCAGACGTGGAGAGTGCCGATGAAGCCATGCAGAAGGCGATCCTCAAGCGAAGCAATTATGAGCAATTCCACGGCGCTGTTCCCACGCCCGAGAAGTACGGCGCGGAGTGGCTAGATTCACTCACGCTCGCGCCCGCAACAATGCTTGGATACCGTCGCCAGTTCAACAACTACATCTCCCCAATGCATCGGCAGCAGGCCGATTGACAAGCTCACCGGCCCCTCAGTCTGAAAGCTCTACAAGATTCTTCGTGAGCGCGGGGGCAAAGACGGCGCACCACTCAGCGCAAATACGGTCAACAAAACTTCAATCACGTTGGCAGCGAGCCTTGACGCAGCAATGGAAGACGGGTTTCTCACCAAGAACCCGGCACGCCTCAAGAAGATTGTGAAGCTTCCCACCGGTAGGGACATTCGCGCTGAGCGCGAAGAAATGGTGACGTGGACAGCCCCGCAGCTCAAGGCTTTCCTGGAATGGAACCGCGACACATACAAAGACCAATCTCACCCCCTTTGGCTAGCCCTCGCGAGCACGGGCATGAGGCGCGGTGAAGCCCTGGCGCTGCGTTGGAGCGACGTTGACCACAAGGCAGCACGCATTTCGATCAGACGCGCTGCCGATAGCGCCGAACGCGGTCAGGCGAAGTCAACCAAGAGCGGGCGAGCGCGTATCGTTGACGCAGATGCGGCACTGCTTGTGGCAATCAAGGTACTACGCGCTACGAAGGCCGAAATCTCCCGTGAGCTAGTTCGCCCCGGCGTGAACATCTTCGGCAATGAGGCTGGTGAGCTGCGCAACTCTAAACGCATTACAGACACTAGGACGCGGCGCATCACTCAAGCTCACAAAACCCTCGAGGAAGACACCTTCCCAAAGATGCCGCTGCATGGGCTCAGGCACTCGCACGCAACAATCTTGCTAGCACTGGGCGAGCATCCAAATATCGTACAGGAACGTCTAGGGCATGGGTCTATCGCGATCACGATGGATCTGTACAGCCACGTCACTGCAACCATGCAGCGCACCGCGGTGGATCGCTTCGCGGCCCTGTTCGGGGAGGCTTAGCGCACAGAACGGCACAAGCACATAGAAAAAGGCTCTGGATGGGCAATAAATACCTGGCCAGAGCCTCTATCTTGCTCGTGCCCCCGGAGGGATTCGAACCCCCGACCCTCAGTACCGGAAACTGATGCTCTATCCCCTGAGCTACGGAGGCGGACACTTGCAAAACGAGCCTACCGCATTTCAAGAAGCCGCCACGCCACCCGCACACAATCTCCCCCGATTGACGCCATCCCACTTGACACAACTTATACCCCCAGGGGTATTATTAATTCACCGAACACCGACCCCCGCGACCGCGCGGGAACCATCCCCGAAAGGATCCGCCCACTATGTGCCGAGCGACTACCTGCCGCACCTGCAATAAGACCACCTGGGCTGGCTGTGGCCAGCACATCTCGTCCGTCAAGCGCGGCGTTCCCGCGGCACAGTGGTGCAACGGCAAGCACACCCAGGCCGAAATCAATGCGGCCAAGGAAAGCCGCCCCGGTTTCTTCGCGCGCCTGTTCGGCCGCTAAGTCACCCCAGCGGGCACTTTTCGAGCGGCCGACCCGCTTTTACACTGACTTTTCCTATCTCTTTCTGCAAGGATCATCATTATGGCTACGAAAACGCTCACCACTGAGAACTTCCAGGCAGCTGTCGACGCCGAGGGCATCCTCTTCGTTGACTTCTGGGCAGAATGGTGCGGCCCGTGCCGCAACTTCGCGCCGACCTACGAGAAGGCTTCAGAGACGCACGCCGACATCGTGTTCGGCAAGGTCGACACCGAGGCTGAGCAGCAGCTCGCGGCTCAGTTCCAGATCACGTCGATTCCGACGCTGATGATTTTCCGTGATGGCATTCTGGTCTTCGCGCAGCCCGGCGCACTGCCTGGCCCGCAGCTTGAGCAGCTCATTCAGGGCGCTCGCGACCTCGACATGGACGATGTCCGTCGCCAGATTTCTGAGCAGGAAGCGGCAAACGCCGACTCCGCCAACTAATCACTCACACAATATTTAAGGAATCACACCATGTGCGCACGAGTTACCTGCGAGAACTGCAACAAGCCGACCTGGGCTGGCTGCGGCAGCCACATCGAGGAGGCGCTTGCGGGCGTCGCTGAGGCAGATCGCTGCAGCTGCAACGCCTAATTGCGTTGCTGGAATACGAGGAGGGGCAAGCACCGCTAGGTGCTTGCCCCTCCTCGTTATGTGTGGGCGGATCCGCTAGCGCGCATCAAGCGCTCGACCACCGCGCTCCACCAGTCCCCAAGCGGCCGCGGCCGCAATGAAGAAGAAGACAGCGAAGACGCCGAAGGTGACGCCCGATCCGCCAGCCACGAGCAGCACAGGCACGAGCAGCGGCGCAATGATCGACGCGATACGGCCGACGCCTGCGGCCCAGCCAGCTCCGGTGCCGCGCAGTGAGGTCGGGTACAGCTCGGGGGTGACCGCGTACAGCGCGCCCCACGCGCCAAGGTTGAAGAACGACAGCGCCATGCCAGAGGCGATGATCGCAGGCTCGCTGTGCACGGTGCCGAAGGCGATCGCCGAGGCGGCCGATCCGACAAGGAATACCGACAGCGTCAGGCGGCGGCCCCACTTTTCAATGAGCCATGCGGCGACGGCGTAGCCTGGCAGCTGAGCGAGGGTAATGATGAGGGTGAAGCCGAACGACTTCACGAGCGGGAAGCCAGCATCAACGAGGATGCTCGGGATCCAGATGAACGCACCGTAATAGGCGAAGTTCACGCAGAACCAGACGGTCCAGATCGCCGCGGTGCGACCACGGAATTCCTTCGACCAGAGCGCCCCAACGCGTGACTTGCCCGGGGCACCAATCTGCTCTGCGGGGTTTTCTTCGACCTCGGGAGCAGCCTGTGCAATACGTGCGGTGCCTGCCGACTTCTCGAAGTCAGCAACGATCTTCTCAGCCTCGTCGAGGCGGCCACGGCCGGCGAGCCAGCGCGGCGACTCAGGCAGTGCCCAGCGCACAATGAGGGCGTACACCGCGGGAATCGCGCCGATCGCGAAGGCCCAGCGCCAGCCGTTGTCAGATGCGGGGACTACGAAGTAACCAATGAGTGCCGATGCGGTCCAGCCAACAGCCCAGAACGCTTCTAGGATGACGATGATGCGGCCGCGGATTCGTGCCGGCGCAAACTCACTGACGTACGTCGATGCGACCGGGAGCTCGGCACCGAGTCCCAGGCCAACGAAGAAGCGGAAGACAAGCAGAACGCCGATGCCGCCAACGAGCGCACTCGCACCGGTTGCGAGACCGTAGATAAGGAGCGTGATCGCGAACACCTGGCGGCGACCGATCTTGTCAGCGAGCAGGCCACCGAAGCTTGCGCCGATCGCCATGCCAGCAAAGCCGATCGAAGCGACGAGGCCAGCCTCGCCCTTGGTAATCTCCCACTGCGCGATGAGCGCGGCGACGATGAACGAGATGAGACCGACATCCATCGCGTCGAGCGCCCAGCCAATGCCGGAGCCGACAAGAATCTTGCGGTGCTTACGGGTGAAGGGCAGCGCGTCAAGGCGCTGCGAGACCGACTCTGGAGTCGTCTGGTGTGGTTCGGACATACCTGGAAACATAAGCCAGATTTCACAAGCATGTCCGACATATTAATGACATTCATAGTGGGCGGATCATGTTACCCACGCTGTCAGTCAGGGATAGCGCACCCCGAAAAGACGCGAAATCCCGCCCGGTCCACGTGCTGGAACCGGGCGGGATTTCGTTCGCTGGGGCGGATCCGCCCCCATGCATTCAGTGGCGCTTAGACCGCACGATAAGTGAGATCGCGAATATCTCGGCCCTTGTCGAGACCCTTCTGCTCGAAGGCGGTGAGGATGCGACCGTCGAAGCGCTCGGCCCATTCGCCCGCAAATGCGCGCTCAAACTGCGGTACTGCGTCCATGACCTCGCGCATGTGGTCCGCGTACTCCTGCCAGTCAGTCGCGGTGCGCAGGATGCCACCGGGTTTCAGCGCACGGTGCACAATCGCAGCGAACTCAGGGCTAATGAGGCGGCGCTTGTGGTGCTTGGTCTTGGGCCAGGGGTCCGGGAAAAAGACCCACACCTCGTCAACCGACGACTCAGGGAGGTAACGCTCGAGCAGCTCGGGTGCGTTGACCTCTGCGAGGCGCAGGTTGTCGAGATCGAGGCGCTCAGCACGAATCATCGTGCGCGCAAGGCCACCCGTGTAGACCTCAACCGCAAGGAAGTTGGTTTCAGGGTTGTTCTCTGCTGCGTTCAGGATCGCGTGGCCTTGACCCGAGCCGACCTCAACGATGAGCGGAGACTTGCGGCCGTACAGCTCTTCGGGGTCGCCCGTGACACCCTCAGCGAGGCTCGCGGTTGCGGGGCCGTGCGGGATGTCGAGCAGGAAGCGGGGGCTCAGTTCCTCCCACGCACGCTCCTGCGAATCGGTCGTCCGGCCGTTACGGCGCACGAACGACACCGGGGCATCGCGGAACGTTTCGGGGTTGTTGTGGCGGGCCGAGTGTTCGTTCTCTGCGGCCACATTCTGGTTCTGATCTTCACTCACAAAGAACAACGGTAGTCGGGCTTACTGAGACACCGCAAAGCGAGCGCACTAACATGGGGATTATGACTCGCCGCATCCTGCTCGTGAATGGCCCGAACCTCAACATGCTCGGCACGCGTGAGCCTGCCATTTACGGCCACGAGACCCTGGCAGACGTAGTTGATCTCGTCACCAACACCGCTGCCGAATTCGGCCTCGAGGTGCGCGCGATGCAGTCAAACCACGAGGGCGACATCATCGACGCGATTCATGCCGCGCGCACGGATTGCGAGGCGATCGTCATCAACCCGGCAGCGTTCACGCACACGTCGGTGGCGATTCTCGACGCGCTCATCGCCGCAGAACTGCCCGTCGCAGAGGTACATATCTCAAACGTGCACGCGCGCGAGGAGTTCCGTCACCACTCCTACGTCTCCCCCATCGCGAAGTGCGTGATCGTGGGCTGCGGCGTGCAGGGCTACGAGTTCGCTGTTCGGCGGATCGCGGCGCTGCTCGCGGGCCAATAGCCACTGGCGCTGATCCGCCAATACCCGCTACCCCACGAGCGGGAAGATATTCAGCATACCCGGATTGTGAGCGTGCACCAGCACTGCAAACACAATCGCGTCAAAGATGAGGTGCACCGTCACCACATAGCCGAGCGAGCGGGTGCGGACGAAAATAATTCCCTGCACGAGCGCGAACGGGATTGTGAGCAACGGCCCCCAAGACCGGTAGCCAAGCTCCCACAGGAACGACACGAACACCACCGCCTGGAGCATGTTCGCGAGCCAGACCGGGAAGTGGCGCAGCAGCACGTGGAAGACCGTGCAGATGAAGAAGAGTTCGTCCCAGATCCCGACCGCGCCAACGCCAACAAACAGGCGCGTGATGAGGTTCGCATCGTCGGCGACGGGCCAGTTCACGTATACCCCCGACGTGATGAAGTACCACGGCAGGATGAGCCACGCGAGCACGACCACGGCCGCGAGCCAGGTCCAGTGCAGGCGCCCCCAGGGCAGACCCGGTCGCCACGGAAATCCGGTCGCGCGATCGAGATAGACAAACCGCGAGACCAGGTACGGCACCAGAACCGCGCCACCGAGCGCGAGGGTGAACCGCACCATCGACCAGTTGTCAAGTTCCGCCGCGAGCGGGATCAGCCTGATAATCCCGAGCCCTATCGCAATGAGCGACAGGTCACGCAACAGGCTGGGCGGGCGTGCTTCACCGGGCGCGGATCGCGGCAGCGGCACCGAGCAACTCGCACCGGTCGCCGTGTCTACGCAGCCGCCACGGTCGGCGTACCAGGCCGCGGCGAGGCCAAGCCCGAGCAAGATGACACCGGCCCAGATGTCACCGAAGACATAGAACGCGGGAGCAGCGAGCACCGTCAGCACCGCAGCAATGACGTGCCACGACTTGACGCTGGGCACGAACGTGCTAGGCGCTGCAGACGCAATGGGGTCGATCACTCTCTGAGGCTATCCCAGTGCCTTGAGGAAAACGTGAATTCGTACCGCTCAATGTCAGTGGTCCGAAGTACGCTATTTCCATGACCGATCGCACCGAATCCCAGCTGCACCCTGCTGACAGCCACACACGCATCATCGTGAGTGGCGCCCGCGAGAACAACCTGAAGAATGTGAGCATTGAGCTCCCGAAGCGGCGCCTCACCGCGTTTACCGGTGTCTCAGGCTCAGGCAAGAGCTCACTCGTATTTGCGACGATTGCGGCAGAGTCGCAGCGTCTCATGAACGAGACCTACAGCGCCTTCGTGCAGGGCTTCATGCCGAGCCAAGATCGACCTGATGTCGACGTGCTTGAAGGTCTCACCACAGCGATCATTGTTGACCAAGAACGCATGGGTGCAAACCCACGCTCGACCGTCGGCACGGCAACCGACGTGAACGCGATGCTGCGCATCATCTTCTCGCGCCTCGGTACGCCGCATCTGGGCTCCCCCAATGCGTTCTCGTTTAACGTTGCCTCAATCTCAGGTGCCGGCGCGGTGACGTTCGAAAAGGGCGGCAAGAAGGTCAAGGAACGCCGCAGCTTCGAGGTCGTCGGCGGCATGTGCCCGCACTGCGAAGGCCGCGGCTCGGTCAGTGACTTTGACCTCACCGAGGTGTACGACGACTCGAAGTCGCTCAGTGACGGTGCACTCAAGGTGCCCGGTTTCAGCATGGACGGCTGGTACGGCCGCGTGTTCGGCGGAGTCCTCCCGATGGAAATCCCCATCCGTGACTTCACGCCCGAGCAGCTCGATGATCTGCTCTACAAAGAGCCCACCAAGATCAAGGTCGACGGCACCAACCTCACGTACGAGGGCATGATTCCCCGTATCAAGAAGTCGATGCTGGCAAAAGACCGCGAGGCGATGCAGTCGCACGTGCGCGCATTCGTTGATCGCGCGATCGTCTTCCGCACGTGCCCGGAGTGCGAGGGCACCCGCCTGAACGCTGGCGCGCGCTCGTCGAAAATCAACGGAAAAAGCATCGCTGACGCCTGCGCTATGCAAATCTCTGACCTCGCAGAGTGGGTGCGTTCGATTGACGAGCCGGGGCTCGCTCCCCTGCTCGCGAAGCTCCTCGATACGCTCGACTCATTCGTGCAAATTGGTCTCGGCTATCTGAGCCTTGACCGTGCAGCAGGCACACTCTCGGGCGGTGAGTCGCAGCGAACCAAGATGATTCGTCACCTAGGTTCGCCCATCACCGACGCCACCTACGTGTTCGACGAGCCCTCGATCGGCCTCCACCCGCACGACATTCAGCGCATGAATGGCCTGCTCCTCAAGCTTCGTGACAAGGGCAACACCGTGCTCGTCGTCGAGCACAAACCAGAAATGGTGGAGATTGCCGATCACGTGGTCGATCTTGGCCCCGGTGCGGGCTCCCGTGGCGGCGAAATCTGCTTCGAAGGCACCGTCGAAGAGCTTCGCTCCTCCGATACCCTCACCGGCCGTCACTTCGACGACCGTGCGGCGCTCAAGCTGTCGGTGCGCTCGGCAACTGGCGCGCTTGAGGTGCGTGGCGCAGACCGCCACAACCTGCAATCGGTCGACGTCAACATTCCGCTCGGCGTGCTCTGCGTGGTAACTGGCGTTGCTGGCTCTGGCAAGAGCACCCTGATCAATGGCTATGTCGCCAATCAAGAAGGGGTCGTCGCGGTTGACCAGGGCGCGATCAAGGGTTCCAAGCGTTCGAACCCCGCAACCTACACGGGCTTGCTCGATCCCGTGCGCACGGCATTCGCCAAGGCGAACGGCGTCAAGCCCGCGCTCTTCAGCGCAAACTCAGAGGGTGCCTGCCCCGAGTGCAAGGGCACCGGCACGACCGTCACCGATCTCGGCATGATGGCAACCGTCGAGAACGTGTGCCAGGTGTGCGAGGGAAAGCGCTTTCAAGCAGACGTGCTCGAGTACACGCTCGGCGGTAAGAACATCGCCGAGGTATTCGAACTCTCAATGAGCGATGCGCGAGACTTCTTCGCCGCTGCTGAGAGCAAGGTTCCCAAGGCCGTCAAGATCCTCGACCGGCTCGTCGATGTCGGCCTCGGCTATCTCTCGCTCGGCCAGCCGCTCTCAACGCTGTCAGGCGGGGAACGTCAGCGCCTGAAGCTCGCCATCCACATGCTCGAAGACGCAGACCTCTACGTGCTCGATGAGCCGACCACCGGTCTACACCTTGCAGACGTCGAGAACCTCCTCGCGCTGCTCGATCGGCTGGTTGACGCTGGCAAGAGTGTCATTGTTATTGAGCATCACCAGGCCGTCATGGCACACGCAGACTGGATCATCGATCTCGGCCCCGGTGCTGGCACGCACGGCGGCAAGATCGTGTTCGAGGGCTCGCCTGCCGACCTGATCGCCGAGGGCAAGACACTCACTGCCCAACACCTCGCCGAGTACGTGAAGTAGCGCCTACGCGCTCATAGCCGAGGGCAGGTCGTTCAGCATTCGAATGAGGCGATGCAGCTCCCCCACCTTTCGTGGTTCAAGCGTGAGCTTGATCCGCGGAAGGTGGAGCTGATCTGCATCACGTACCTCAGGCGGCAACGGTTCAGTGATCTCGATTCCGCCAGTGGCGCACAGGTTGCCGAAACGCGCATTGAGCGACTCCATTTCGGCGTCACTCGGCATCGCACGCAGACGCAACACGAGTACATCGCCGACCCAACGGATCGAATCGTAGTTGCGCCAGAACCGCAGCACCTCAGCAATAGCCTCGTCAGCGGAGTGCGTAATAAGGACGCGGTCGAGATCACCAGGCGTCGTGTAACCGCCGCCTTCCAGCTCATCGATGATGAACGTTCGGAAGTGTTCCCAGTAGTTCCCGCCGAAGCTGTCGAGCAGCACGATCGGAGCGGGCTCTGCCTTGCCAGTCTGCTGCAGCGTGAGCAATTCGAACACTTCGTCCATGGTGCCGAAACCACCAGGCAGCGCCACGAACGCGCTTGATTCCTTCACCAGCATGAGTTTGCGCGTGAAGAAGTACTTCATCGTGACACGAAGATCTTCGCGCTCGGTTTCAGACGGCGCTTCAAACGGCAGGCTGATCGAGACACCAAGCGAGTTGTCTAGCCCGGCGCCGAGGTTTGCAGCCGCCATAATTCCGGGGCCAGCACCGGTCACGAGCATCCACCCGGCGTCAGCAAGTTGGCGCGCAACTTCCTCCGCCTGCTGCGAGAGCGGGTCAGTCGGACTCGTTCGTGCCGAACCAAAGATCGTCGCCTTGGGCTTGTCCACGAACGGTGAGAAGAGACGAAACGCCTTGCGCATTTCTTCAAGCGCAGCCGCCGAGATTTTGAGATTCAAGCGGCTCGCTTCGTCCTGGCCGAGACCGAGACCGGATGCGATGATCCGCGCCACCAAATCTTTGTCAGCTTCGATGCCAGCGTCGGTCAAGATCCGATCAATCTCCTCGTTCAGAACAGCGTGGAGACCAAGATCCGCAATTCGTCGCTTACTCATATTCGCACCCTAGCAGCTGCCCGGGTACGACTCAGGCCCCCTCGCAGCGTGTGCGCGAGGGGGCCTGAGAAAAGCATTTAGCCGAGGAAGACGTCAGGCGCGCCCGACTCGGTCTTGTGACCGATCTCTTCTGCGATGCGGTTCGCTTCTTCGATAAGGGTCGCAACGATCTCCGACTCGGGAACTGTCTTGATGACCTCACCCTTCACGAAGATCTGGCCCTTGCCGTTGCCCGACGCGACGCCGAGGTCTGCCTCACGCGCCTCACCGGGGCCGTTCACGACGCAGCCCATGACGGCAACGCGCAGCGGCACGGTCATGCCTTCGAGTCCCTTGGTGACCTCTTCAGCGAGCGTGTAGACGTCGACCTGCGCACGACCACACGAGGGGCAGGAGACGATCTCGAGCTTGCGTTCACGTAGGTTCAGCGACTGCAGGATCTGCAGGCCGACTTTGATCTCCTCAACGGGAGGAGCTGAGAGCGATACGCGGATCGTGTCGCCAATACCCTCAGCGAGCAGTGCACCGAACGCGGTTGCGCTCTTGATCGTGCCCTGGAATGCGGGACCGGCCTCGGTCACGCCAAGGTGGAGGGGCCAGTCACCGCGCTCGGCGAGCATGCGGTAGGCCTTCACCATCACGATGGGGTCATTGTGCTTGACCGAAATCTTGAAGTCATGGAAGTCGTGCTCTTCGAACAGCGAAGCCTCCCAGACAGCGCTCTCGACGAGTGCTTCTGCGGTCGGCTTGCCGTACTTCTCGAGGAGACGACGATCGAGCGAGCCGGCGTTGACGCCGATACGCAGCGAGGTACCCGCTGCCTTCGCGCGACGCGCGATCTCACCCACCTGATCATCGAACTTACGAATGTTGCCGGGGTTCACGCGAACTGCTGCGCAGCCCGCGTCGATCGCCGCGTACACGTAGTTCGGCTGGAAGTGAATATCAGCGATCACCGGAATCTGGCTCTTCGCCGCGATGATCGGCAACACGTCTGCGTCATCGCGCGACGGGCACGCGACACGAACGATGTCACAACCCGCTGCGGTGAGCTCAGCGATCTGCTGAAGCGTTGCGTTGATGTTGGTCGTCGGCGTCGTAGTCATCGACTGCACCGAGATCGGTGCGTTGCCGCCGACCTTGACCGAACCGACGTTAATCTCGCGCGACTTTCGCCGGGGTGCGAGCACCTCGGGGACCTTCGGCATTCCCAAATTTACTGCTGCCACATCACTAGTCTAGCGATCTGGGCTGTGTCTGAGGTGTTAACCGAAGAGCGAGACTGGCTTGACGAGGTCTGCGTAGATAAGCAGCGCGGTCATTGCGCCAAGCACAACCACCACGACCATAGTGATGGGGACCATCTTGGCGGTGTCAATCGGGCCGGGATCTGGCTTGCCAAAGAGCTTTGCGAGACGGCGTTTCACGCCCTCATACAGCGCGCCGATGATGTGGCCACCGTCGAGCGGCATGAGTGGCACCAGGTTGAAGACGAAGAGCGCAACGTTCAGCGAGCCGACCAGGCCGACCATCGTCTGCACGCGTGCAGATACCGGCGCATCGAGAGACGCAACCTCGCCTGCAAGGCGGCCAACCCCGACGACGCTGATGGGGCCGTCAACCTCACGCTCGTCTGGTCCGAACGCCGCGTTCCAGACAGCGACCATGCGCTCGGGCATGCGTACGATCACGTTTGCCACCTGCACGATGTTGTTGCCAACGTACGCGGGCACCTCGGTGATGCTCTGTGGAACCATTTCGCTGGCTGGCGTCACACCAACCATGCCAACGAGCTCGGTACGCGCCTTGCCGTCTGCATCCTTCAACACGTTGCCTTCGGCATCGGTCATGGTGCGTTCATTCGACGCGGGGACGAGCGTGAACGTCTGCTCGCTCCCGTCGCGTTCGACGAGCACTTCGATTGCCTGGTTTGGTTTTTCCCCGATCGTGTCACGGAACTGCGCCCAGTCAGTAACTTCAACGCCATCGAGTGCGAGCAAGCGGTCGCCCGGCTGCAGGCCGGCCGCGGCAGCGGGGGCCGCGGGTGACTCGTTCGTGCACTCTGTTGCTGAGCTGTTCGCTGGCACAAGACATGCGCTGACACTGCCAAGCGTCGTCGTGTTCTGCGGCAGACCGAAGGCGGTGAGGAACACCGTGAAGCAGAGGAATGCAATCACGAGGTTCATGAACGGACCGCCGAGCATGATGACGATCTTCTTCCAGACGGGAAGCTGGTAGAAGCTGCGGTGGTCTTCACCGTCGACGATCGTCTCTGCACTCGCCTCGCGCGCATCGTCAACGAGCGCACCAATACCCTTGCTGCGCACCGCAGTCGCGCCCTCTTCGGCGACGGAGTTCATGAAGCCGGTTGTTGAGTCGCGCGGCGCCTCACCAGGCTTCTTCGGCGGGTACATGCCGCTCATCGCGACGTAACCACCAAGCGGAATCATTTTGACGCCATACTCAGTCTCACCCTTGCGCTTCGACCAGATCGTCTTGCCGAAACCCAGCATGTACTGCGAAACCCGCACCCCAAACAGCTTCGCCGGAAGCAGGTGTCCGATTTCGTGCAACCCGATAGAGAGGGCGAGGCCGACAACCAGAATGAGCATGCCGAGCACGTACAGCAGAATGTCCATCACCGTGTCAGGCTACCGCTCAACACTGTGGCTGCGCCGAGTGGCGCGGATCTTTCCCTACGTTCACTTCCCGCGAGCGGCAATGACGCCCTGCGCACGCTCACGTGCCCAACGTTCAGCTTCAGAAAGCGTCTCAATCGTGAGGGTCGCGGGTGCTTCGTGCTGGTCGACAACTTCACGCACGGTGTCGACGATGTCGAGGAAACCGATCCGCCCATCATGGAATGCATCAACGGCCTCTTCATTTGCCGCGTTGAATACCGCGGGATAGGTCAGTCGTGCCTGACCGACGTGCTTCGCGAGGTCGACGGCGGGGAAGGCTTCTGCGTCGAGGGGCTGGAAGTCCCATGAGGTGGCTTTGGTCCAGTCGAGGGGTGCGCCAACTCCGGGAACGCGGTTCGGCCATTCGAGTCCGAGCGCGATCGGAAGACGCATGTCGGGCGGCGACGCCTGCGCGATGGTGGAGCCGTCGACGAATTCGACCATCGAGTGCACGATGGACTGCGGATGCACCACGACGTCAATAGCCGAGAACGGCACGTCGAAGAGCAGGTGCGCCTCGATGACCTCGAGACCCTTGTTCACGAGCGTGGCGGAGTTTGTCGTGACGACGCGACCCATGTCCCACGTCGGGTGGTTGAGCGCCTGCGCGGGGGTCACGTCAGCGAGCTCAGCGCGGCTGCGGCCACGGAAGGGGCCGCCAGACGCCGTCAGCACGAGGCGGCGCACCTCGTGCTTCTCGCCAGAGCGCAACGCCTGCGCAATCGCTGAGTGCTCTGAGTCGACGGGCACGATCTGGCCCGGCTTCGCGAGCTTCGTGACGAGATCGCCACCGACGATGAGCGATTCCTTGTTTGCGAGCGCGAGCGTGCGACCGCTCTCGAGCGCTGCGAGGGTCGGGCCGAGGCCAACCGAACCCGTGATGCCGTTGAGCACGACATCGGCATCAACATCGCGCACCAGCTGGGCGGCTTCGTCAGCGCCGACCGCGGAGTGACGCACGCCGAACTCTGCGGCCTGCTCGCGCATGCGCTCGACGTTGTTGCCGACCGCGAGGCCAACGACCTCGTACTTGTCAGGGTTCGCCCGAATCACATCGAGCCCCTGCACACCGATCGAACCAGTTGACCCCAAAATAACGACGCGCCTCATACAGCAATTGTATGAGGCGCGTCTCTCGTCTGCGTGACGCCCGCCTTGGCGGGGTCAGACCTGACTACTTCGCGGGAAGCAATCCGACGATGTCGAGGACGAAGACCATGACCGCGTCAGGCGCGTGGCCCATCTGCTGGAGGCCGTCTGCGCCGTAGCCTTCCGAGGGAGGAACGATCGAGATGATCTGCGAGCCGACCTTCTGGCCTTCGAGCGCCTTCTGGAAGCCGGGGATGACGCCGGTCGTCGGGAACGGGGTGGGCTCGCCACGGCTCCAGCTCGAGTCGAACTCTTCGCCGGTGCTCCAGATGACACCCTTGTAGTTGACGTATACGGTGTCGCCGGGGTTGACGACGTCTCCCTCACCCTCGATGATCGTTGCGATCTCGAGCTTGGTGGGAGCGGCTACGCCCTCAGGCATGGTAATGGTGGGTTCGCCATCTTCTGCGAGCTCAACCTTGGGGAAGCCCTCGGGCGCCGCCTTTGCGGTGCCTTCTGCCTTCTTGAGCAACTGATCGGGGCTCAGCGAGTCCGAGCTGCCACCGGTGTCGGGCTCGGTGTCTGCTGCTGCGGTGAAATCGGCGACGACCACGATCGCGGTGTCCTTCTTCACGCCCTCGGGTGCACCTGCTGCTGCGAGGTCTTCACCGAAGAAGTCTGTTGCGGGCATGGTGAGTGCCGCCTGCTGGCCGGGAACGGCGCAGCGGATGAGGTCATCTACCCACTCGGTGCCGGTGTAGAGACCGGGGGTGTTCTGCACGGGCGTCTCGCTCGCACCGTTGATTGCCGCACCGTCAGCACCGTTGTACACGAGGAACGAGATGTTGATCGATGCGCCGTCTTCGACGACATCACCCTTGCCTGCCTTGAGAACCGTGCGTTCTACCGAAGTGGCCTTGATCGGGGTCTTGGTTTCGAGCGACGGAGTATCTTCGCTCGTCTTGACCTTGATCGAGTCACTGACGGAACCTGACGCGATGCAGGCTTCGCCGCGTGCATCCTTGCTCGGGCCGTTCGACGACGAGCAGCCGGTCAGCAGAAGTGCCGCGGTCGCAACCACAGCGGGAACGATGACGTGTTTGCGCTTCACAGTATTGAGTGTCCTTACTCGTAGAGAATTGGGCGCCTTCGCTATTCTCTCGTAGTTGAGTGGCGAAGTGGCTGGGAAACTTAAGAAACCTCTATGCGGCCCGGGTCACGCGCTGCATGAGCGCTTTTCCTGACAGCGCGGTGAGCAGCAGCAAGAGCAGCACGGTCACAATGTCAGCGCCGATATAGATGTAGTGCCAGGGCGACTCGCCTGGCGCGGCACCTGCGATGACCTGATCGGTGCGGGCGTTGAGCGGCGGACGAACGACCGATACCTTGAACACGAACACGGCGGCGAGCGCGAGCCAGACCCAGACGCGTACGCCGACGGCGCGGTAGGCCGCTGGCCAGAACGCGAGCACGGTGTACGCGAGCAGCAGGATGCCCTCAGCGGTATTGAGAGCTGCGAAGACCAAGCGGCCGATACCAAGCCCGAGCGGAATCGTGATGCCGTCCGCCTGGAATTTCAGCGGCGCTTCGAGGAATGAGATCGCGAGCACCATGCCGAGCCACAGAATGGGAATAGCGAAGCGCCACAGTTCCGTGCGGATCAGCCCAACCGGAACAGCGGGTGCCTTGGGTGTCTGCTGCCGTGAATTGCGTCCCATGTGTTTCGTGCCTCCTGCGGCTATTGGTCTTGCGGTTTCCTTGTAGACGGGCCCAGGCTCGATGTGAAATCCGCGCCCCGCACACTACTTACGTGCTTTACCTGGCTTGCTGCCAGCGGGCTTCGCTGCGAGCGCTGCTTCGTAGAGCTCTCTGGCGGAGCGGCCGGTCTCAGCAGCGACCTCGCGGGTTGCGTCTTTCAACCGCATACCGGCATCTGCGCGTGCGAGCACGGCGTCGAGCGCCGAAGCTTCGTCGATGATCGTCTCGGGGGCGCCACCGACAACGAGCACGATCTCGCCGCGCACGCCGTCTTCTGCCCAGGTGGCGAGCTCTGCGAGGCCACCACGGCGAACCTCTTCGTGCATCTTCGTGAGTTCGCGGCAGACCGCTGCTGGACGATCCGCGCCAAAACCGGTCGCAAGGTCAGCGAGCGACTTCGCGATGCGGTTCGGTGATTCAAAGAAGACGAGAGTGCGACGTTCGCCAGCGAGCTCGGCGATCATGCGCTCGCGCTCGCCGGCCTTGCGGGGCAGGAAGCCCTCGAAGGCGAAGCGGTCGGTCGGCAGGCCCGCGATTGCGAGCGCGGAGACGACAGCCGAAGGTCCGGGGATCACGGTGACATCGACGCCCTGTTCAGCGGCGAGCTGGACGACGCGGAATCCGGGATCCGAGACAGTCGGCATACCGGCATCACTTACGAGGACGATTTCCTCGGTGCGGGCACGCTCCACAAGCGACGCAGCGCGCTCATGCTCATTGTGGTCGTGCAGCGCGATGAGCTCGGGTCGGTTCTCGATCTCGAGCAGGCGCATGAGATGAATCGTCTTCCGAGTATCTTCAGCAGCGATCACCCGCGCGTTCGACAGGGTCTCGCGCAAACGGAGGGAGGCGTCCCCGAGGTTTCCAATAGGGGTCGCAGCAAGGACGATCATGCTCCCATCGTACGCTGTTAGTCTGGGCAGGCTATGCCCAACACCAACGCTTCCTCGTCGTCTCAGGGTCCCGGCCTGATCGCTCAGACCGGCTTCACATACTTCCCGCTCGCGCTCATTGCACGTCTGCCGTTCGCCATGATGGTGATCGGTGTGCTGACGATCGTCGTTTCCGCGCGCGGATCGATGCAGCTTGGTGGTCTCGGCTCCGCAATGGTCGGCATCGGTTCTGCCGCGATCGGGCCACTCATTGGTGCGGCAGCGGATCGCTACGGCCAGCGCCCGGTACTCCTCATTACTGCTGTTCTCCACAGCGCTGCCCTCGTCTCGCTGGTGTGGGTGGCATACAGCGAGCTGCCAAATCTTGCTGTCTTCGCTGCGGCTTTCGCCGTTGGCGCGACAAGCCCTCAAACTTCCCCGATGTCGCGTGCGCGCCTGGTTGCGATCATCCGCCGGTTCCTCCCGGTTGACCGCCAGGGCAAAGTCACGTCGAGCACACTCGCGTACGAGTCAGCGGCAGATGAGGTCGTGTTCGTGTTCGGGCCCGTCATCGTTGGCCTGCTCGCAACGACCTTCAACGCTGGTGCGCCGATCATTGCCGCTGCAGTACTCACACTGCTCTGCGTCACGGCATTCGCGCTGCACCCATCTGCCAAGCTCGCACCGACCACAAGCTCCGAGAAAGAGCCGGCTGCACCCGTCAGCGAGCTGTTCCGCCCACGTCTCATCGTGATTGTGCTTGGCATCGCCAGTGTTGGCTTGGTCTTTGGTACCACCCTTACCTCGCTCACCGCGTATATGCAGGAGCACAGCGACCCTGAAGCCGCGGGTCTCGTATATGGCGCGATGGGCGTCGGATCCGCCGTTCTCGCCCTCGCGGTCTCGCTCTTCTCACCCCGCTTCACGCTCCGTATGCGCTGGCTCGTATTCTCGGTCTTTGTCACCGTGGGCGGGGTCATTCTCGCTACCGCGCACGACGCAGGTATGCCGCGGATCATCCTCGCACTCACCATCATGGGTATCGGTGTCGGCCCATTGCTCGTGACGCTCTACACCTTTGGCACCGCCCGCAGTCCGCACGGTCGCTCGGCAACCGTTATGACAATGCTCGGTTCGGGCATCATCCTCGGCCAGTCGCTCGCTGCCGCGTTCACCGGCACAATCTCAGAGAGTGAGCTGCAGGCCACTGGTGAGGTGCGTCTCTCGCTCATGCTGCCGCTCTTCGCAGGGGTGTTCGGCCTAATCCTCGGCGCGGTGAACTGGTTCCTGACGCCTGCCCCTTCCCGTGCGGGTACCAACGACTAGGTTTTTACCAACCGTGACGGAGGGAATAGAAACTGTTTCCCCGTGGTTGGGTTCAATGGAAGAATGGAGAACATGTCCAGAGAGCCTTTTTCGCCAGCAGAGGTCGCCGGCTTCCGTGCTGACTTCCCGTACTTTGTTACGCAGGACCGCGAGGGCGGCGCTGCGTACCTCGATTCCGTAGCGACGTCGCATCGTCCGACGCAGGTTCTTGATACCGAGCGCTACTTCCTCGAGAAACTCAATGCTGCGGTTCACCGCGGCACGAGCGGTGCCGTTGGTGCCGCGACCGAGGCGTTCGAGGGCGCACGTGCGAAGGTTGCCGCGTTCGTTGGTGCGGCTACTCCCGAGCAGATCGTGTGGACCGGCAATGCGACTGGCGCACTCAATACCGTGGCCTTGGGCATGGGTGAGGCGAGCACCGCGCTCGGCGCGCTCACCGAGGGCAGCGAGCGCTTCGCGCTGGGCGCGGGTGACGAGATCCTCGTGACTGAGGCAGAGCACCACGCAAACCTCATCCCGTGGCAGCGACTTGCGGCAAAGACGGGTGCAACGCTCAAGTACATCCCGGTTCGCCCCGACGGCACTTGGACAGTCGATGACGCCCGCGAGGCCCTGAACGAGCGCACTCGCGTCTTCGCATTCGGCCACGTCTCGAACGTCACCGGTTATATTGTGCCCGTCGCAGAGCTCGTCGAGCTCGCACGCGCGGTTGGTGCGGTCACCGTGCTCGACTCCTGCCAGGCGGTCCCCCACATCCCCGTCAACTTCGAAGAGCTCGGCGTCGACTTCGCGGCGTTCTCCGGCCACAAGATGCTCGGCCCGAACGGCATTGGCGTTTTGTACGGTCGCCCAGAGATGCTCGCAGCGCTTCCCCCGTCGCGCACTGGCGGATCCGCCATCACCCGCGTCACCATGGAGCGTGCCGAGTTCATGCCTCCGCCCCTCCGCTTCGAGCCCGGCACGCAGCCTGTCTCTCAGATCGTGGCGCTCGGTGCGGCTGTCGACTACCTGGTTGCTGCTGACATGGAGCGAATCGCCGCGACCGAGGATCTGCTCGTCGAACACCTCGTCGCAGGCATCGAAGAGATCCCCGGCGTGAGCCTACTCGGCCCAGCATCGAACTCGACTGCGCAGCGCACCTCGCTCGCAGCAGTTTCCGTCGAGAACTTGCACGCTCACGACGTAGGCCAGTTCCTCGATCAGGAGGGCGTTGTTGTGCGCGTCGGCCACCACTGCGCACAGCCTCTGCACCGCGCGTTCGGCATTGCGTCATCGACGCGTGCGAGCGTGCACATGACAACTACCAAGGACGAGGTCGATCGTTTCCTTGACGCGCTCCGCGGCGCTCAGCGGTACTTTGGAGTGGAGGTGTCCGCGTGAATTCGCTCGACGGACTGTACCAAGAGGTCATTCTCGATCATTCGAAGCGACCCATCGGTAAGGGCGAGCTAACGCCGGCTGAGGGGGCGCTTACGGCGTCGCACCACGAGTTCAACCCGAGCTGTGGCGACGAACTCGACCTCGCAATCGCGGTCGATCCCGAGACTGGCCACATCTCGCAGCTCTCCTGGGAAGGCCAGGGCTGCTCAATCTCAATGGCTTCGGTCTCGATTCTCGCGCAGCTCGTGCGCGACGAGAAGCTCACCATGGACGAGGCGCGCACCCGCATTGCTGCATTCCGCGAGATGATCCAGGCGCGCGGCGAAGGTGAGCCCGATGAAGACCTGCTCGGCGACGCCGTTGCACTGCAGGGCGTCTCAAAGTTCGTCATGCGTGTGAAGTGCGCGATGCTTGGTTGGGTTGCGCTCGAAGCTGACCTCACCAAGGTTGAGGCGCAGCAAGCCGCATAGGTTTCGCTTTTCCGACTATCGGCGCTCACAGGCTTCTGTGGGCGCCGATTTTGTCGTTTCTCGCCTTCGCGCTGTGCACAACTGATCGCCACCTCATCGAGCTCGCAATGATCAGTGCATGACATCCAACAGTTCAGAAACCATCAGGTGCAGTAGCACCGCAGATTTCCTTCGAGTACTCCCCCAGCTCACAGGGTTCACCGCAACAAACTGCTTGTTCATTGTCTTTTTCTCCGGGAAGCGCGCAAAGCGATCAGCACGGCTTGATCTCCCAGAGTCATTCGGCGGCGCCATTGAGCGATCATATGTTGAAGGGGTGAGCGACATGATTCGCGAGCTCAGCAGCCGCTTTGACGCAACGTCTGAACCGGTTCTCGTCGTTTCAACTACGGCGACCTTCGCTGGCAGCGGGGGTGCTCCGCACCGCGGTTTCGCGAACCGCCTGCAGCGTTGCCTCATGCGAGACGGAGTAGTACTGCGTGACCTGTGCGTCGTTGCTGCCGATGGCTGGGGCGCGTATGACGACCCGAAGCTCCCGCTCAGTGGTCGACCACTTTCAGCCATTGAAGTGCGCGACGATTTGCGTGGGTCGGCGCACAACACTGGCACTGGCGGGCCAGGTAGTTCGCAACGCGCGTCATGCGATTCTTCGCCGCCAAGCCTCACAGATATGGGCGACATTCCAGCACCGAATGAGTCAAAGGTCGCGTTGGTTGCCTCAGTCAGGCGCGAGCTCAAGGAGCTACCGGCCGCTGGCTCACAGCACGGGTCAGTGCCCGAGGCTCATCGCCGCATGCGCGAAGTATGCGCTGTCACCAGAGCGCTTCTGCAGTTTGATACCCCAATGCCGCCGCGCATGATCGCTCGTTTGCTGCGGCTCTCAGCTGACTCCGACCTATGGTTTGCACTCGCGCTCGCGCTACTCACCCGGCCAGAATCCCCTGAGGAGATCGTACGTGGCGGGGGCCACACCTCATTCGACTTTGTACCACTGGGCAGCCAAGATGAACCACACGATGTTGATAACCATCGATGGACCGTGTTCGCCATACTGGCGAGCTTCTCACCTGAGTGTGAGCACCCACACATCTTCGTGAACCTGCGAAAACGCATGACTGAAGTACTCCCCTCAATCGCCGAAGCTGATCGGCCGCGGGTGCTCGCACTCAGTAGCTGGATTTGGTGGACGTCGGGGTTGCAGTCAATTGCACTTCAGCACATTTCTGAGGCGCTTCGAATCGAGCCGGAGCACAAGGTCAGTCAAATGGTGCAAGAGCTCGTAGACGTACCGCTGTTTGGCCGCGAGTCGTATGCCTCAGTTGAGGCTGAGGCGAGCGACTGTCGGGTGGCTTGAGCTCAACTGCTCAGAATCGATAGCTCAAGATGAAAGGTGGGCAGGATTGCGCCTGCCCACCTTCCACCTTTCACGCGAATCGACGCTATGCGGCTGAGACATCATCCTGGTTCACGGCAGTATTGCGTCGACGTAGCACCTCGCGCGAGCATGCGGCCGCACCAGCCGCTGCAAGCACTCCGAAGCCGAGCACGTAAATACCGCCCATGTTCACGCTTTCAGACTCTCGAACACTCGCGATTGCGGCGCTTTTGTCTGCGACAACAGATTTCATCGGAACCGCCGCGGGTTTCGGAGCGGTCGGGGCCGAGGCTGCTATCGGCAAAGCCACCGATCGTGCCGATTCGCGTGTATGTACCGCGGCAACCGGCGCTGCTTCAGCCTGAGCTCGCACAAGCGTGGTGACTGGCTGGGGCGCGGGAGCGACATTCTGAGCCCTTGCCGGTTGAACGTTTATCGTGACTCGTCCACCGGCCTGCTCCAAGGGGGCTGTTAGCTCTACGCGACCTACTGCCGGCAATGTTGTATTGTCAGGCGAATACACTGGCTTGTCTACTCCGGGTACTGCTTCGGCCACGTCGTTCGCTGGGACCTGCGCGGGCACAGGCTCAGCAGGCACAGGCTCAGCGGCCTCAGCGTTCTCAGCGGCTGGCAGCGTTTCAGCGACAAGCTCCGCTTCTGCCACAACATCGATTTCTGCGACGGCTTGTGCAATATCGTGCGGTTGCTCACCCTCCTCTTGCTGGGCTGCTTCAGCAGCCGCGCGCTCTTCAAGGGCACGCTTTTCGGCTTCAAGCACTCGTTTCGCCTCTTCAAGGCGATCTGCCTCGGCAGAAACATCAGCAGTCACGCCAGTGGCAGCCTTTGAGTCCTCAGTCTCTGGCGAGGCATCTGGCTCCGGTTGAATGGCAGCATGAGACCCGATCTCAACGTCTTGCTTCGTCTCGCTTTCGGCCGGTTGATCAAGCTCGGTCTCGGGCTTCTTTTCGGCAAGTTCTCGCTGTAGCTTCTCAAGCTCGCGCTGCTTCTGTTCAAGTTCGCGCCGCTCAGCGGCAAGCTTCGCTTCGGCCTCCCGTGCGGCGGCCAGGCGCTTTTCCTCAAGCTCGGCGAGCGCCGCGAGACGCGCCTCTTCAAGGCGAGCTTCCTCCACAGCTTTGGCGGAGGGGCCGAGCGGCAACTGTTCTACCGCATCGTCAGTCACTGCTTCGACGCTGGATTCGTCTTCCTCGCTTGTCTCCGTGGTGATATCGCCTGGATCGTGATCAAACGTTTCAACAACGGACGAGTCTGGGACGACCGGATCGACAGGATCGACCGGCTTTTCTGGCTCAACAGGCGTCACCGGCTCAACCGGCTTCTCTGGCACAACAGGCGTCACCGGCTTTTCTGCGACAGCAGGCACCTCAATGCTGAACCCAATCGATGCCGATCCGCCCTGTACCGGCCTCACCGTATCGATGTACTGCACAACCGTAAAGGTGGTCTTGCCGCTTGGCAGGCCAGTAAAGGTGTGGTCCCGCCATTTTCCTTGGGCGTCCGCCAGAATAAAGGCTTCCTCGCCCGTCGAGTCTGCGCGCACATGCACCTTTGCATTCGGTGTCGCCGTGCCAAAGACCACCGCTTGCTGTTTCTGGGTGCTAATAGAACGTAGCCGAATCGTCACGGGCTGCGACACGGTAAAGGTGGCGTGAGCTTCAGAGGCTTTGACGCTGTATCGAGCAACCTGCTTCGCCGTAATTTCGACGGTCTGTCCTGATTGGAACACCGTCCCAGCATCAAGGAACCAATAGCCGTCATCGCGCACTGTCGTCGTGCCAAGCAGCACACCAGTCGTCGAGTTCCACACTTGAATCGTTGCGCGTATCGTCCCGCGGCCAAAGATCTCCGGCTTCTGCGACAGACTCGTGGAGACCGGGCCCTGAATAGTCACAGTCTTCGGGTCAGATACAGCCTCAATATTGAAGTACTGCTGGTTGCCGGTCCAACCGATTCCATCGCTGCCCGGCAGCACCCCGAGCTTCTTACCCCAGTTCGAGCCGACCGCGCCAACGAAACCAAACTGATTGAGCTTGCCGCGGCGGACGGTTTTCACATTCTCACACTTGCGAGTGCCAACTTCAGCCCAAGTGAGTTCGACGCCCACAGCAGTCTGATCCGCTGCGAGACAGTACGTGCGAGAACGGTGGGCATCGCTGTACGTGATGGGACCCGTCTTATCAATTGCCGGAATTTCAAACAATGCGTTGGGCTGGTCGCGTCCGGCACGCACTTGTCCATTGGAGTTTTCGGGGCCAAAACCGGGCGTAGCACCCCAAGAACCAATGGTTGTGACAAGTCGTTCGCCATAGACGGACGCTTGTGCGGGTGTTGCTGCGGCCATAAGCCCGAATGCGCTGCATGACAGCGTGACAGCAAGTGTCGTTGCGGTCGCGCGCAGAGCGGAATTGGTCGGTTTCTTCCCAAACCGACCTGATGTGTTCTTCAAGGCGTTCACCATCTTTCGAGTGAAATGAATGCCCCCCTGTGAGAAAAGCTTAAACGCCAGGCTCTACAAATACCAAGACGAAGTGTCGCGCAACACACAGGTTTTTCACAAGAAATCGAACGCTTTCCCTAAATGAATGTGCCGTTCTGGCCAGCAAGCCGCCGGATTCCAGCAAGCATCGCCTCCGCAACCACACCGCTCGTCGTCGGCGTTGCGGGCGACGGCTCATTGACGATATCGAAAGAGTAGGAGCCCGCTGAGCCACGCGCTGCAATCGAGTGCCGGGTGAGTTTGGCCTGCGGATCCGCAACCAATCTCACCGATACTGTGTCCCACATGTCAACGGCAGTGGCGAGTGCACACGCAACGTTGAGCGAGGTCGGAAAGAGCTGCACTGCCTCTGCAACACTGCCCTCGAAAAGCGTGAATGGTTCGGTCGCAGTTGCGAGACGTGTGCGCTCCATATTGCTCATCCAAGGCTGAGCAAGGGTTGATGATTTCTTCGTAGAGGTGATGCTTGCCTCACTCACACCGCCATCACGGCTCGCAGCGACAAGCAAATCGAGTCCACCAATCGCACCGGTACTGAGATACAGCTCGCCTGGACCCGCGTAGAGCGCCGTCCGGAGCGCTGGGTCCGCGAGCGCGCCAAGAGACACGAGGAGAAGGTCGCCTCCAGCGGCGATGATGCGCTCACCATACTCCTCCACCGCGGGGATTCCTGCGCTTTCTACGATCAGATCACCCGCGGCGAGCGCATCGTCAAGCGTGATCTCGAGGTGCCCACCGCCTGAGCCCGAACGTCGCACGATGACTCCAGCCAGTTCAACGCCGGGAACGTTACCAGCGGCGAGTTCGGAAGCGATGCGGCCACCGATTGCGCCATGTCCAAATACGGCTACGCGAAGACTCATTGGTTCCTCCTGAGGTTTCCATTCAGGCTAGCCGGAAATCCGTACGCTGTAGAGAAGAAATCAGATTGCTCCAGCGAATATCTCGCGCACGATCTTCAAAGACTCGGCCAGTACTTCATCAAGCCCACGGCGCGCGGATCCACTTTTCGCCCATTCCCAGACAGCAGCTAGCAGGGCGCCGGCAATTCCGGCACCAATAATTTCAGCCTTTCGACCTTCGACTCCCGTACGCCTGAGCTTGCTTACGAGCGCATCGGCGATGCGCATTTGCCGCACCGCGCGTCCCTGCGCAAGCTCATTCCCAACCCCCATTGCGTCAGCATTCACGATCGCAATGAGCAGACTCTCGGGGGCTGCGCCAGTACCGAACATTCCAAGTGCATCATCAAGCGTGCCAGCATCATCAGCAAGGGCATCAAGCAGGTGCGTGATGCGCTCGTCGAGTGCAAACCAGAGAATCGCATCTTTGCCATCAAAGTAGTTGAAAAAGCTTGAGCGGCTTACCCCCACACGCTTCGCGAGATCAGTAACCGAGGTGGCATCGTACCCACGTTCAAGAAACAGTTCACACGCCGCCTCTGCGAGAACCTCACGGGTGGAAGCCTGCGGGCGGCCTCGAGAAACTGGTGCACTCATAGTGCTTGAGCTTAGCGAGCAATCAGATTTCCGCACCAATTTGTGTTCTCTCACGGATCCCGTAAGCTACTTAATTGCACTCAGTCCAACAATATGAAAAGCGTGCCCACCAAATGCTTCACAATGTTCTCCATTCTGCGTCACGCCGTCCGGGCAATGCGGTCCGCACCAGCGCCGCTGCCCTGATTGCGATCCCCGCGCTACTGCTCACAGGTTGCGCAGGCGGTACGTCAACCGCGACCAGCACTTCAACCCTGACCTACGCGACCGGCGACGCGGAGCCGACCTGCCTTGACCCCCACGTTGGCGGCAACTACCCGCAGGCGCTCATCTCGACGCAGTACCTCGAGCCGCTCACTGGCCGCACCGCTGATGGCAAGATCACCCCGTGGCTCGCGAAGAGCTGGACCACGAGCGAAGACGGCCTCGTTTGGGACTTCACGCTGCAGAGTGGCATCACCTTCACCGACGGCACCCCGTTCGACGCAAAAGCCGTCATCGCGAACATTGCACACCTGCAAGACCCAGACACCGGCTCCTCAACCGGCTACCTCGCGGTACAGAAGATTGTGAAGGCTGAGGCCGTCGATGCCACTCACGTTCGCTTCACGCTTTCGTCCCCAGACTCGGCACTGCTCGAGTCGCTCAGCCAGCAGTGGACCGCAATGCAGTCGCCCGCGGGCATGGAGCGCGGTAAAGACGTGAACTGCGCTGAGCCAGTAGGCACTGGTCCGTTCAAGGTCTCAAGCTGGGAACCGCAGGAGAGCATCACGCTCGTGCGCAATGACGACTATGTCTCGACCATCCCCGAGGCAACCCACGACGGCGCTGCCAAGCTCGAGAAGATCGTTTGGCGCTTCATCCCCGATGCCGCGACCCGCTACGCTGCCCTTACGTCTGGCGAAGTGCAGGTCATTGACAACCCGCTCCCAGCAGACATCGTCGCTGCGAAGGCCGCAGACTTCGGTCACATCGATGCGCCTCGCCCCGGCGCATCGAACCGCATCGAGCTCAACTCGGCGCAGGCGCCGTTCGATGACATTCGAGTCCGTGAGGCGTTCGTCTTGGCGGCGGATCCGTCACCCGGCATCGAATCCCTCTTCCAGGGCACGGCCACCCGCTCATACTCGGCACTGTCGAGTGTTGAACCCGCAGGCCTTTCACTGCCCGAGCTCTTCAAGACCGATGCGACCAAGGCTGCCAAGCTGCTCGACGATGCAGGCTGGAAGCCCGCCGGAGCAGCAGGGATCCGCGCCAAGGATGGCAAGGAACTCACCGTCCGATTCCCGGTCAGCACGAACCAGTCGACCGCGGCAGAACAGTCGCTGTTCGAACAGATCCAGGCGAACGCAGGAGCGGTCGGCTTCAACGTTGTGCTCGAGCCGGTCGATCTGTCGACCTGGTACGGCAAGCTTGCCGCGCACGAGTACGAGGCCGTGAGCGCACCGTACACGAAGGTCGGACCTGACGTGCTGCGCACGATCTTCCACTCAAGCAACACTGTCCCGGCACCCTCCGGCTACTTCTCAAACCTCGCAGAAATCACAGACCCAGAAGTCGACGCGCTCCTCGAACGGGCCGCAGCAACTCAGGACGAAGCCGAGCGCGCAGCAATCTATGCAGATGCACAGCAGCGCGTGCTCGAGTCATTCGCCGTTCTGCCGCTCTATGATCAGCAGAACCACTTCCTCACCAACGGGGTCGAGGGAGTCACCACGCTCGGCACCATCAGTACGCCGACGTTCATCAACACGGAGTTCACTCAGTAATTGACTAGTCAGCTGGCAGCTTCACCGCGCGAACACCGTGTTGTTCGCGCGGTGATTCGCCGTCTGCTCTCGGCTGTGCTCGTCGTTTGGGCAACCGCGACCATCGTGTTCTTCGCGCTCCGCGCGGCGGGCGACCCCCTCGAGGCGATCATGGGTGGGCCCGGCTCGCAAGCATCAGCCGAGGCCACCGCACAGGCGCGAGCCGAATACGGTCTCGACCGTTCGATCTTCGTGCAGTACTTCCTGCAGTTGTGGCGGATCGCGACCCTCGATTTTGGCGACTCGTATGCCCGCAAGCAGCCAGTCGCTGATCTCCTCACCGCACACGTTCCACCCACGCTCGTCCTGGCTTCACTGAGCTTTGTGTTGGCCTGGGCCTTGGCGCTTGTCAGCGTCGTCATTGCGGTGAACGCGCGGGGTCGGTTTGGTGGGGCGATCCGCGCCGTGCTCACCGCGATCGAAACGATTGCGAGCGTCACCCCACAGTTCTTCCTCGGGGCACTCCTCATCTTGGCGTTCGCCATGACCTGGAAAGTGCTACCAGCAACGGGTACCGGACCTGGCGGGCTCGTGTTGCCAACGGTGACGCTCGCCGTTCCGGTCGCGGGATATCTCGCGCACGTGCTCTACGGCCCGCTCACCGAAGCAACGAACTCACCATTTGCCACCACTGCGCGAGCGCGCGGCGCTTCCGAGACGCGGGTACTTTTCTCACACACGTTGCGGCACGCTGCGTTGCCAGCAATTGCATTATCGGGCTGGGCATACGGCTCACTGCTCAGCGGTGCGGTCGTCGTTGAAGTACTGTTCGCGCGACCAGGCCTTGGACGCTTACTGCAGGAGGCCGCAACCGTGCGGGATGTGCCCGTCGTCGTTGGCGCGGTCGTGGTGATCGCGTTGTTCTACGTTGCGGTGATGATCCTCGCTGATGTGGCCGAGTGGATCGTTCGTCCACGGGAGGTGATCGCATGAGCCAGGCTGAATCCCAGTCGACGCGTCTACTTGCTGTGGCTCCGCAGGCCAGGTTCTCTGTGGTCGAGTGGATTGCGCTTGCCGTTCTCGGCGTCGTTGCTTTCGTCTTGGCTTGGCCGAGCATTGTTGCGCCAGGTGACCCGCTTAGCATCAACCCTGCCGCCGGCTTGCAACCGCCATCCTTCGAACACTGGTTTGGCACGGACGAGTCGGGACGAGACATCTTCACCCGCGTGGTCCATGGCGCCCGCGACTCCGTGGGTATCGGTGTCGCGGCAACCGCAATCGGCGTGGGCATCGGGGCCGCACTTGGCTTCGCTGCTGCGCTGAGCCCAGCCTGGCTCGATCTCGTGCTCTCCCGACTGTTCGAGGTCATGTTCGCCATGCCAACGCTCGTGCTCGCGCTGTTGTTTATTGCGGTGTTTGGGGGCGGATCCGCGCCCGCGATCCTCGCCATCGGCATCGCCACCATTCCCGGATACGCGCGCATGCTTCGGGCTCGCGTGCGAGAGATCGCCGCGAGCGGTTACGTGGAATGGGCACTCCTCGATGAGGTCCCGCGGCTCACGGTCTTCGTCCGCCACATTGCACCAAACTCGCTCTGGCCGCTCGCCTCGGCGGCGACGCTCGGTGTCGGCCAGGCCATCGTGTGGGTTTCGGCGCTCGGCTTCCTTGGCCTCGGCGCAGCGCCGCCAGCGCCAGAGTGGGGTGCGATGCTCGACGCCGGCCGTGTCTACCTCGGCTCGGCCTGGTGGATGACAGTCTTCCCCGGCCTCGCGATCGTGCTCACCGCTACGACGCTGACCGTACTCGGCCGTCGCCTTGCCGAACGGAACCCGTCATGACCCACGCCCTCCACATCGAAAACCTCTCTGTCCGTTTGCACGGCGTACCGCTGGTGGATGACGTGTCACTCGCGGTCTCCCCTGGCGAATGTCTCGCAATCATCGGCGAATCTGGTGCGGGCAAGTCACTCCTTACCCGCACCCTGCTCGGCTTCACTCCGCGGCACGGGGCATGGCGACAGACTTCGCAGGCGTTCCGCATTGGCGGACAAGATGTGTCAGCCGCTTCAGAGCGCACCTGGCGCAGTATCCGCGGCCGCGAGGTTGGCCTCGTACTCCAGGACGCGCTCCAGTCGCTCGATCCGTTGCGCACCATCGAGCATGAGGTCGGCGAGACGCTCGCCATTCACGGCGGGCCACGTGGTGCGGATCGCCGATCCGCCATCATCGATGCGCTTTCCCGCGCGGGGCTCCCCGAGCCCGAGGCGCTGCTTGGACTGCGATCACCGCAGCTCTCGGGCGGCATGCGACAGCGGGCGCTCATCGCTTCGGCAATGATTGGCAAGCCGCCGCTACTCATTGCTGACGAGCCCACTGCCTCGCTCGACAGTGACACCGCGGTCGAGGTGCTCGACGAGTTCGCACGGCTGCGCGACGCTGGAACCGCGCTCATCATCGTGAGCCACGACCTTGCCGCGGTCGCTCGCATCGCTGACCGCGTCGCCGTGCTCGCACGGGGGCGGATCGTCGACAGCGGGCCAACCGCCCGAGTCTTGGCCGATGCGCGGTCCCGGCCCGCGGCAAAGCTGATGACGAGGTTGCGAATGCCTGAGCTACGAGGCGGTTCAGGCGAGGGTGCGCGCGGTGAGGCCGGTTCCGTGCCGCTCATGTCGCTCGATCGGGTGACTCGTGAGTTTGGAAAGCGCGACGGTCGGCCGATTGGCCTGCATGACGCGTCACTCAACATTCACCGCGGTGAGATCATCGGACTCACCGGCCCCTCTGGCGCCGGCAAAACCACGCTCGGGCGGATCATTGCTGGCGCGGAAAAGATCGACAGCGGCACCGTCTCGACACCAGGCGGGCAGGTGCGGGTGCGATTAATTCCGCAGGACCCACGTGCGACGTTCGACCCGCGCTGGAGTGTTGCGCGGATCATCCGGACCTCCCTGCGACCCGGTTCGACTGACACAGTGGTGTCTCTGCTGGCTCGCGTTGGTTTGACGCCTGGGTTGCTCAAGCGCTCCCCCAATACGTTGTCTGGCGGTGAGCGTCAGCGAGTGGCGATTGCTCGGGCGCTGGCGGCTTCGCCGGACGTGCTGGTGTGTGATGAGCCGGTTTCGGCGCTTGATCCGCACCATCGGGCGAGCGTGCTCGCGCTGCTCGCGGGGCTGCGCAACGACCACGGGATTGTGTTTATCTCGCACGACCGCGAGGCTGTGCAGGCACTGTGCGATCGCGAAGTGCGGGTGAGTGGTGGGGTGGTTTCCGAGCGCTAGTCCCGCGACGTGATTGGTTTCGAGCGCCGGATTGACGCAATTCGGCCACGCGCATTTCGAAGAAACTAGGCTTCCTACACGCCCATCGGCAGCGCCCTTTCAGGGCCGATGATGCAGCATATGACGCACCTGTGGGGTGCCTCATCTTGGTTCCTTCGTCGCGCGGTGCGTTACCGGCTTGAAAGGGCAGCGCTTCGAAGGATTTTGAACTTCAACCTTGGGAAGCCATGAATCACATCATTGCACGACGAATCTCTCAGGTACTGGCGATCGGGGTCATTGTCGCCTGCGCCACTGGCAGCGCTTTGCCCGGACCTCCACTAATGGCGCTGCAGACCACGCGGGCGTCGGCCGCCACCGACAACGAAGACCGTTTTGAAGTTGCCGCCGCAAACGTAGATAGAACGCGCGAAGAGCTTAAAGCACTTGAAGAAGATGGCGTGATTGAGGTCATGCCTGACGGTTTTGTGTTTGCGATTGACCCTGCGTTGTCGCCCGAGGTACTGCAATCGCAAGAGTTCGCAGACGTAATCGAAGCAGACGGTGCCCCTGCAGACGGGGCGGTTGCCGTGGCGGATATTCCCGGCACCCCTGAGACCGGGTCTCGACCAGATGCACCCGTCACGATTTTTCTCAATTTCGATGGCGCGTATTTCGAACGTCAACAGTGGAATCTGCTGAGCAACATCGAGCGTATCTGGTTCGAACCTGCCAGCATGGCCACCACAGAATTCCGATACCTGGTGTGGGCCCGTGTGGCAGAGGACTACGCACCCTTTAACGTCAATGTCACAACCACCCGACCAAGCGATGACGATCTATTCAAGACGTCAGTCACCGACGACCGATATGGCGCTCAGGCGGTCATCACAGACACGTACACCGACACATTCCCCCACGCGAAAGGCACTGGCGGCCTCGCCTTCCTTGGCGGCGCCGGTTCACGAATGCTTACAGGGGCGCTGGTATTTACCAAGGGTGCGATATACGGCGGTATGTCACGAGCCACCGCGGCAAAGAACGTTGCAGAGCTGGTATCTCATGAGATCGGTCACAACTTCGGCGTGATGCACGATGGTTTCAAGGAAGACGAGTACTACAGAGGTCGCGGTGGAGTCTGGGCACCAATCATGGGTTCCGCCTACCCACAGCCAATCACTCAATGGTCAAATGGCGAGTATGCGCACGCAACAAATCACGAGGATGACCTCGCACTCATCACGGACAGCACGGCCATTCGACGTGGCCTCATGGCGCTTGAGCTAGCGGATGGCACCCCGGTACTGGGCGGTGTGTGCAGGGACAAGCCACAAGACCCTTGGCCACCAAAGAGCGGACAAAAGCTTTATCTCCCGAATGCAAGCGTTCGCTGCGACGACACAGGCGAACGGGTCTTCCCTGTCTGGCATTACCTTGACCGGGCAGATTTCATCACTGACGAAGTGGGAAACAATGCGTCGACGGCGTGGCTCCTGGGTGACATCGCTGAACAAAAGGTGCAGAAGGGAGTCATCATTACCCGCGACGATGTCGATGTCTACAGGTTCGAGACTTCTGGTGGCACACTCACCGCGCTTGCCCAGGTCGCAGCGATTGGCCCCAACCTACACTCGAAGCTCGCACTCATCAATGCGTGTGGCCAGGTGCTAGCTGAAGGACATTCAGAGGACCTCAACTCAGACATCACCGTTGCCTTGCGAGCCGGAACCTATTTCCTGACAGTCGAGGGAATTGGCTATGGGGATCCTTCTCAAGTCACACGAGGGGCTGCGAACGCATACAGCGATTACGGGAGCATTGGCAACTACACCTTGATCGCACAGGTGACACACGAGGTGGATCCGGGGAGCGCGCCGCTGGAGTCTGCGTGCGTTGGATCGCCCTGAGTAACCCCGCTAGCGCTATAGGCGAACCTTCAACTCCTCAAGGTGCGAGCGACTCTCTCGCGCCGCAGTCTGGGCATCACGCTCGATAATTGCCTTGATCAACGCTTCGTGGGCCTCATTGTCTGGTTCAATCTCGTGGCCCCGGTCAGCGCTGCCAACCCCGCCTGCGCGCGGCAGCTCAAGCATCTCGACCATCGCGTCGCGCAGCCGGGGAGCGAAGCTGTCAAAGAGTTCCACAAGAACGGGGTTGTGCGAGGCAACAATCACGGCCCTATGGAACGCCGTGTCGGCAGCGACAAGGCTCACCACGTCTGGGAAGTCACGTTCGCGTTCGGCGAGGGCCGCACGCAAGTCATCGAGATCCGCGCCCGTGCGTCGTGCTGCGGCGAGCGCGGCGGCTTCGGTCTCGATCGCGATCCGCGCCTCAAGCACGGCAGCGATGTCTGCACGGCGTAGCACATCGGAAAGATCTTCCGACGCCTCGAACGCGGTGACAAAGACGCCGGCCCCTTGGCGAGAAGTGAGGATTCCGCGGCCAGCAAGCTGGCGGATCGCCTCGCGCACCGTGGATCGGCCGACGCCAAGTTCAGGGACCAGCGTCATTTCGCTCGGGAGTTTTGCACCGATTTCCCATTCGCCGCTCCGGATGCGTTCGAGGAGCAGCTCGGCTGCCTGATCAGCGAGCGAGACGCGCGTTACCTGTGCCATGCGTCCAGCATAACTTGTCAGCTTGTCCACCTGTCTACTTGTCTGAGGAGTTGTGATACGGTGTTCACATGATCCGCTTGAGTTTCCTTCTTCTTCGCCGCCACGGCGGGGCGTAGCCAAGACCGGCTCCCCGTCGTGGGGTTGAGCCATGGGCCGGTCTGGCGATCCGCGCACAAAGGACTCACAATGCACACCAACATATTCCCCACGATTTCCACCCCAGCGGGCCCGGTGCCGGCCGATGCACCGCGCTGGAACACCCAGCGCCAGTCACAGATGCCGTCATACCGGTACACCGATGCGTTCTCCCGCGTCGACGTTCCGCTCACTGAACGGGATTGGCCACGCCACACGCTCACCTCCGCCCCGCTCTGGGTGCCGGTCGACCTGCGCGATGGCAACCAGGCGCTGGCCGAGCCAATGGATCCCGCGCGCAAGCGTCGATTCTTCGAACTCATGGTCGCCATGGGCTACAAGGAGATCGAGGTCGGCTACCCATCGGCATCGAGAACAGATTTCGATTTCGTGCGGTTGATTGCCGATACCGGCATCGCTCCCCCGGACGTCACGATCGTCGTCTTCACGGCCGCCCGCCGGGACCTCATCGAGCGAACGGTGGCGTCGATTCAGGGGATCCGCAACAACGTCGTCATTCACCTGTACACCGCGACCGCCCCAACCTGGCGTGAGCACGTACTCGGCCACAGCCGCGAGAGTCTGCACGGGCTCATTCTCAACGGCGGTCGCGACGTGCTCGATCTCGCAGAAGATATGCCAAACGTGCGATTTGAATTCTCGCCGGAGGTGTTCAATCTCACCGAGCCCGGTTATGTACTCGACGTCTGTGATGCCATGACGGACCTGTGGGATGCGCGACCGGAGCGCCCGGTGATTCTCAATCTCCCGGCGACCGTCGAGATCGCGACGCCTAACGTCTATGCGGATCAGATCGAATACATGCACAAGCACCTCGCTCGTCGCGAGAGCGTGATCTTGTCGGTACATCCGCACAACGATCGCGGTACAGGAATTGCTTGTGCCGAGCTCGCCGTGCTCGCCGGCGCACAGCGGGTCGAGGGCTGCATCTTTGGCAACGGCGAGCGCACTGGCAATGTGGACCTCGCGGTGCTCGCGCTGAATTTGCACGCACAGGGTGTGGATCCGATGATCGATTTTTCTGACATTGACGAGGTACGCCGCACTGTTGAGTATTGCAATCAGTTGGAAGTGCACGCGCGACACCCATACGTTGGCTCACTCGTGCACACCGCTTTCAGCGGCACCCATCAGGACGCGATCAAGAAGGGTTTTAGCGAGCACCGAGCGCGCGCACAAGCACTCGGCACCTCAGAGCAGGAGACCGCATGGCGCGTTCCCTATCTCCCCATTGATCCCGCAGATATTGGGCGGAGCTACGATGCCGTGATCCGCGTGAATTCACAATCAGGCAAGGGCGGCATCGCGTATCTACTCGAGACCGAATACGGTGTCGCACTCTCGCGCGATGAACAGGTGCGACTGGCACTCGCGGTGCAGGCGTCTACCGAAGCATCCGGCGCCGAAGCAAGCGCGGCCGACATTTGGCGGATCTATCAGGAGGCATTCGCGCCCCCCGGTTCCGAAGCGAACTTCGCCGACGCCGAGAACCCAACGACGGTCACCGGCGCAGACTAGCGACCTCACGCGCGACGGTGTCGAGGAGGCCAGGTACGTCATATGCGAATCCAGTTTCCGCAGATCAACCTCTCACATAGCGCAGGAGGGGCTGGTTCCAGAACACGGAACCAGCCCCTCCTGCGCTTGCGGTTTTGGCGTTAGGCCGCGTAGACGACCTTGCCACCGATGACGGTGGTTTCGACCGTCAGGTCGCGGATCGTAGTCTGGTCAATTGCGAAGATGTCATCACTCAGGGCGATGAAGTCAGCAAGCTGACCATCCATGATTCGGCCGCGCTCGTGATCAGCATCAACCGCGTACGCCGAACCGTAGGTGTAGGCAACCACAGCTTCTTCGACAGTGACGCACTCGTGCTGACCAAACGGCTTGCCTCCGCTCGTCACTCGGTTCACGAGATCGTGAATCGATACGAATGGATTCGCGTCTGAAACGGGTGAGTCAGTTGATCCAGGCACCACCATGCCAGCGTCGAGGAACGAACGCATGCGGTAAGTACCCGCCGAACGTTCTTCACCAATCGCCTCGAGAATGCCATCGTCGAAGTCAGAGATGAATACGCCCTGCGGTACGGGAATGAGCCCGAGCTCCGCACCGCGAGCGACCTGTTCGTCGGTCGCGATCGCGAAGTGCTCGATGCGGTGACGCACCTCACGCGGCACTGCTGCCTGGGCTTCAGCCACAGCATCAAGCACGTTGTCGATCGCACGGTCGCCGATCGCGTGGGTCGCGACCGTCCAACCTGCGCGGTGATACGCGAGGATCGCGTCGTGCAGTTCCTCAGGCGTTACCTGCAGTACGCCGTAGTTGTCAGGTTCGCCACAGTAGCACTCGTGCACAGCCGCGGAACGACCAATGAGAGAGCCATCAGACACGATCTTGACGGGACCGATGCGCAGACGATCATCGCCGAGTCCGGTGCGGATCCCCCAGTCGAACGACTTCATGCCTTCAGGAGCCTCGGGGATCGAGTGCAGCGCGGTGTGGAACGGCATGACCGTCATGCGCGGCAAAATCGTGTCATTCGCCACGGCCCGGAGATAGTGATCCATCTCAATAGTGCCGGCGCCAATCGCGCCATCGATTGCGACGCCGGGCTCGGTGATACTCGTCAAGCCATAGCGCACGGCTTGCTCGCTCGCGAGACGGAGCGCTTCAGCGACCACCTCGGGGTCACGAGAGGCTGCAGCACCGGCCGAACGCACGGGGTCCATTGCAGTTTCCTGCAGCAGTCCTTCGGGAAGGCCATCCGCGTCACGGAAGACTCGTCCACCGGGAATCTCAGGGTAGTTCTCGCGACCGGGGTATCCTGCACGCTCGAACGCGGCAGTGTTTGCGACGATCATGTGGCCAGATACGTGCTCGAGCAGCACCGGACGACCACCGGCAACTCGGTCGAGGCCCTCAGCAGTGGGATGCTCCCCACCCAGGAAGTTCTGGTCGTACCCACTCGCAAAGACCCAACCATCAGCGGGGGTCTCGGCCGCACGCTCCGCGATCCGCTCGTACAGTTCTGCGAGTGAAGAAATCGCGGTAGGTCGCACGTTGACATTGAGCAGTCGGCGACCGGTCAGACCGAGGTGATGGTGCGCGTCGTGCAGACCAGGAATGACGCGTTTGCCTTCCAAGTCGATCCGCACGTCAGATACAAGCTCCGACACGTCTCCCACGCATACGAGTCGACCGTGCAGCACACCGAGTTCGGTGACCTCTGGGCGATCCGCGTCACCGGTCCAGATTCGTCCGTTTTCATAAATCGCATCTACGCGCATGTTGATGTCCTTTCAGTGTGGCGGAGGGGTTACCGGGCAGCAGGCTGCGCTGGGTGGGTTGCTTTGGCGTCGTCTGCATCAGCCGCGGCTCCGACGCGGGCCTGGTAGCGAGCAAGCGACCGGGTCGCGCCCCAGATGCCGATGATCGTGAGCACCGAAATGCCAATGTAGAACGCTGCGACTCCCCACGGACCGGAGGCGGTGAGAATGGCCTGGGCGATGACGGGAGTTGCGCCACCGATGAGCACTGCACAGAGGCCGTTCGCCAGCGCGACGCCGGTGTATCGAACGTTCGGTGGGAACATCGACGAGAGGAAGCCGGCGAGCATTGCGTAGTATGCCGCGCCACCCATCATGAGGATGAACATCGTGATGACGAGGAACACCATGTTTCCGCTGAGGATCGCGAAGAAGTAGGGAATCGTGATGGCAATCGAAAGTAGAACGCCGTAGTACATGACGCGGTCACGGCCGATCTTGGTCGCGATGAGCGACGAGATGGGCTGCCAGATGAACTGGCCGACGGCCATAATAAAGACGAGCAGCAGAATTGTCTGGCGATCGCCCTGAAGCTCGTTTGTCCACCACGAAACCAGGAAGGTGTTCTGGAAGAACGCCGCCGAGATACCGAGTGCGCTGGCGAAGATACCGAAGATGACGATCCCAGGCATCTCGCGGAATACTTCGAACAGCGGCACCTTCACAACCTGCTTCTGCTGTTGGGTCTTCGTGAAGTCTTCCGATTCTTCCACGCGTGAGCGGATCACGAGCGCGACCACGAGGAGCGCAGCTGAGAGCAGGAACGGCACGCGCCAGCCCCAGCTCATGAACGCTTCGTCAGGCAGATTTCCAACGAGCAGGAAGACGAGCGTTGCGAGGATCGAGCCAGCGGGCGACCCCTGCTGTACCCACATGCCTGCACCAGTTCGCTTGCCACCTTCAGCGCTCTCGGTCGCCATAACCGTTGCGCCCGCCCATTCGCCACCTACAGCGAGGCCCTGCATTGCGCGCAGGAGAATAAGCAGGATCGGCGCGAGCATTCCGACCTGCGCGTAGGTGGGCAGCAGGCCAATCGCGGTCGTGCCAATACCCATCAAGAACAGGGTGGTCACCAGGACCTTCTTACGCCCAATCTTGTCGCCCAAGTGGCCGAAGAGAATTCCGCCGATGGGACGCGCGAGGAAGCCAACCCAGAAGGTGGCAAAGCTCGCGAGCACGCCGATGGCTGGGTCAGCTACCGGGAAGAACACCGGCCCAAATACCAGTGCGGCTGCGGTGCCAAAGATGAAGAAGTCGTACCACTCAATTGCGGTGCCAACGAACGCTCCCACGACGGCTCTGCGTCGCCGCTGATCGGCGGTAATCTCGGTTTTCCCCATGTTTCCCTCCATTGGGTGTCTTGCGCTGGCGACGTCGCCAGTGTTCCAGACTAGAATTCCTGCTACACCCCATACTGTCTACGACCATTAACGCATGGTCTCTATACCGAATTGTGATAGTTATGCTGCACTTGCGACGCCTGACCTATTTCTTGGCAGTCATTGATCATGGCACCCTCATGGCTGCTGCAGATGCACTGCATGTGGCGCAGCCAGCATTGAGTCGCCAGATTCGCACGCTTGAAGATGAGCTCGGGCTTGCGCTCTTCAACCGCGAGCGTGGCCGCCTCCAGCCAACCCCTTCGGCACATCGCCTGGAGACGATCGCCCGCACCCTGCTCGACCAGGCAAGTCTTGCGGAACGCGCCACCAAGAGCCTTCGCGCGGGCCACCTAGAACAGCTCGTGTGTTCCAGTGCTCGCGCCACCGCAGACAGCTTGCTCGCCCCATTCATTGAGTCCCTCGAGGCAGATGACCCGATCTTCCTCTGCAGAGAAGTCGACCACGCGGAAGTTGAGAGCGCGCTATTCAAGGGGGCGGATCTGGCGGTCTCGCCCGCACCGCCATCCAGCCAAGTGGCGTCGCTCCCCCTCGGCTCGTTCCCGGTGATCGCCGCCGCGCACCCAGATCACCCGATTGCCAAGGGAAACCCCGGCTCGATCCGCATCTCGGATCTCACCAAGGAACTTCTCATCTTGCCGCCAAGCACGAGCATGAGCAGACAAGAGCTTGACCGGGCCTATCGCCGGGACGGCATCTCACTCGGCAACCATACTGTCGAAGCCTCAGATATGACCGCGCTGGCGCTCGCTACTTCGGGGCGCGGCGTGGTCATCACCACCTCGGTGCTCGACGCCCCACTCTGGGTTGCGCCGGTCACCACAGCCGATGGCGCCGAACTACGCATCACACTGTATGCCTGCTGGCAACGTGAACACTATGCGGCCGATCAGCTCGCGGGCCTCGCCACCCGACTCGCGCACTTCATGCGAAACTACATCCTTCCCTGGCATAACAAAAGCGCATAGTGGGTCGACCTTTCTGGTCGTTGTTGTCATAGTTCTGTCGGTCTAAGCTCCTGATCGATGGCACGAATCTGTGCCCACTGATCGACTGGAAGGACAAGGATGTCGACTCACGAGGGCCATGTTGGCTTGGCGATTGCTCGCTCACTCGAACTGCACGGGGTAGATCGGGTCTTCACCGTTCCCGGTGAAAGCTACCTCGCAGTACTCGACGGACTCCGCGACACAGGAATTCGCAACGTCGTCTGCCGCCAGGAAGGTGGCGCCGCATACATGGCCGACGCCTACGGCCGCGCAACAAGCTCGGTTGGCGTTGCAATGGTGACGCGCGGACCGGGCGCAGCTAATGCGTTTGTCGCGGTGCACACTGCATGGCAGGATGCGTCTCCGCTCGTACTATTCGTCGGCCTGGTTCCCGTACCTGACCGTGACCGCGAAGCGTTCCAGGAATTTGATCCGCGCGCCTGGTTTGGTAGCCAGGCCAAGCGGGTGCTGATTCTGGACAACGCGGATCGCGCAAGCGAAGTCGTCGCAGAGGCATTCCACGCGGCCCGGAGCGGCCGTCCAGGCCCCGTCATCGTCGGCCTGCCGGAGGACGTCGTCGCAAGCGGTTTCGCTGGCGGGCTCGTTGAGCCGTACGCCACAGCAACCGGAGCAATCGCACCCGAACACATCGCCGAGCTCCAAGCGAGCATCGCTGGCGCCGAGCGACCGCTGCTGTTCCTCGCAGGCGAAGGCTGGACTGACGCGTCGGCGACCGCCGTACGAACCTTTGCTGAGCGGCATGAGCTGCCCGTCATCAACGATTGGCATGGCACCTGGCGCATCCCCACGACCTCGCCGGCGTGCATCGGCCAGAGCGCCTTCGGCACAGCTCCCCACGCGACCAAGGCGCTCGAAGAGGCAGACCTCATCGTGTGCTTCGGTGGCACGCTCACCGATACGCCAACCGACTCGTTCCGCATCACCCGCGCGGCCGGCTCACAGACGATCGTCATCAGCGGTGACGCGGCGCTGCGCGGTCACATGGGACGTGTCAACCGCCACTACCTCGCAACCCCAGAGGTCCTGCCCGCGGCACTTGCAGGTATCTCGGCGCTCGGCATCGCCGCATCTGAGTCGCGCACGGCTTGGTCCGCTTCGCTCCGCACCGCCTACCTCGCAAGCCGCGAAGTACAGGCCCCCGCTGCACCCGATGGCTACGCAAGCATGACCCGCGTGATCTCACAGGTCGCTGCGCAGTTCGCCGACCCCATCGTGACCATGGGCGCTGGCAACCACGGCGCATGGGGTGCACTCGTACATACGACGAGCCCCCAGTCGGAGCTCGGTCCCCGCAATGGCTCCATGGGCTACTCGATTCCCGCGGCGACCGCGGCGGCGCTCGCCCGCCCGAACCGCAACGTCCTCGCGCTCGCGGGTGATGGCGAGTTCCTCATGAACGGCCAGGAGCTTGCTACCGCGGTCCAGGAGGGTGCCGCGTTCCTCGCTGTCGTGATGGACAACCAGCAGTTTGGCACGATCCGCGTCCATCAGGAACGCGAATATCCCGGCCGCGTCTCCGGTACGCAGGTGACGAGCCCAGACTTCGCTGGTCTTGCGGCAGCGTACGGCGCACACGCCGAAGACATCTCGGCTGACGACCAGATCTCGGGCGCTGTGACCCGTGCGATCGCTGCTGTCGAGGCTGGCCGCGTTGCCCTGCTGCACGTGCACGTCGACCCTGCGGTATTGCTCCCCGAGTAAGCTGGCAACTTCCCTCGCCTGATACATGAACGGCTCCCCTCTTTCGAGAGGGGAGCCGTTCTCTGTGTTCGAACCGCAGCTGCTGCTGCAGCCCTGACTGGTGGCCGTGCGGCGCTGTGCCTTCTGAACGGCCTGAAACGCGAGCCCTGCCAGATACACATGGCGGCCCCACGCAGCTGGCAGATTCGAGCGCCGAGGATTCCACTTCACCCTCATCCTAGGTCGTGAAAACCGGGGCACGGGGCGAGTGCGGTTGACCTCGTGCTCATACCCGGAGGCGCCGGCTCCCGCAAAGTGCACTCTCTTCACGGACGGACGTGCTGAGGCGCCTCGCCAGCGCAGGCCGCCGCACAATTGGGACGTATGCTCCCAACTAGAAAACCCCCGGAACTTCAATGAAGTTCCGGGGGTTAGCAGTCGGGATGACAGGATTTGAACCTGCGACCCCGTCTCTTAAAACCCCTGGTCACGAATAGTTTCGAGACCATGCGAATAGCAACGGTTCCCTGGTGTTATCTAGGGAATTGGCGCTACGCCACTTCCGAGTGTACCCGGTCATTTCTGACTCGTCACGGTTGATTGGCATGGGTTTCCCGTGGCCCACATCGCTTGGGCCGACGCAGGTTTCTCCGTGTCTACGCCACCTGCTGCGCGGCTAAATTTTGAAGGATCGCGACCGGGTCGAGGTCCACTGACTTGCACATCGCTTCGAAATGGGGGCCGTCTGCAGCATGGATGAACTTCAACGTAGCGGCTAGTTCCGCCTCAATCGAAGGAAAGTCGAGCGCTGACGAAGGCCGGGGTTCTTCTCGATGGGATTGACTATGGAGGAACTTGACGACGCGCTCCTTCAACGCTCCATCAATAGACGCGTTCGCTGCGACAGCGTTGACCTTCTCCTGGAAATTGATTTTGTCCGGGGCGCGAAAGGAGAGGAAACCCTCAAGAAGTCGCCGAGCCGCATTTCCGACCAACGGTAGATACTCTTGCGAAGTTCCCACAGATGTTTCTGCCACGTGAAAGAACAAGAAGTGGTATTCACTAGGGTGTTGCACCAGGCTTCGAGGAAGTTCTCGCACCTCTCCATGTCGCGAGTTCGCATCCTGCGAGACTGCGCGAACCTCCAAGAATGAGACTTCGGGCATTTGCTTCTCAGTAGCGTCGTTCATGCGAATGCGTTTTTGAGAGCTCCCCCAACGGTTCTTTAAATCGATGAGGTTCAACCTGAAGTATTCGTAGTCATGGGTAAGAAATATAGTTTGAATGAACTGTTCTGTACGCTCGCGGGCGAATGCGAATGCAGCGAATAGTGACTCTTTGTCGAGGCTCGTTACTGGGTCGTCAATCACCACGATGGCCTGCTCGGGATCGACGTCTTCTTCCTCAAGCGAGCGCAAGAAGTAGGTAAAGGCAATAGCGTTTCGCTCGCCTTCGCTCAGATGAGTAGCCACGGTCCCGGAGCGCGTCACAACATAGCCAGTTCCGTCCGGCGTGACCGAGACCCTCAAGTGTGCATGACCGAAATGTTCTCGAAGATCCACGTCGATAAGGTTCGCCATCTGCCCGACGTCTTGCAGTTCTTGTTGAGCCGCAAGCCGTTTTGCATCCACCTCAACAGTTCGCTGCTGAAGCCTCGACAGTGCCCTTTGGGCTAGCTCCAGGCGCCGTGCAGCAGATCGGTATTCGGCACCCTTCTGAGCGCCAAAATGCAGCTCAACGGATGCACGCGCCCCTTTTATGCGCGCGGCTTGCGACCCGCAAGCCGCATTATTCTCAGTCAGAACTTGGTTGAGCCCGGCAACATCCACTACAGCGAATGACTCTGTGAGGAGGTCTGCATCCGGCCTCACACGGAGAGGATCGGCTTGCCGTCTCTGAATGGCGGAAATCGCTTTACCAATCTCAATCTGGAGAGCCTCGACATCCTTCCTCACATCAGCCATCGCATCCTTAGCGCGCTCCTGGAAGTCCGGCAGAAACTCGCTTTCACTGGGGATACTCTGGAGCCAAGTATCTAGAGCATCACGCTGACGCTCAAAGTATGCGATTGCTTTTCCAAGTCGTTCTCGTAGAGAGTCGAGAGCCGCACTGAAATGCCGCCGGTATGCCGCGAGAACATCGGAGTTGACAATACCGTTCTGGCAGAACTCGCAAAGATCACCTTCGCTATGAAATGCCAATCCATCTTCGACCCAAGTCGAGAGATCAGCATTCTCGGTCAACCGAGGTAAAGGCACTGATTCCACGTGCGCGCTAAGGAGTTCATCGTTGACCGTCAGATGCAGGTTCGACGCTATTTGTTCGGGCGCAGGAGATAGGTCGACCTGACCCAACAGGGCGGCTGTTGCCGCGTTCAACTCTGAAGCGAGTTCCTCTTTCGATAGGGCAGCTGCGCTCTGATCATCGAGCAGTTTTCTCACCTGAGTGACTTGGAACCTGGTTGGATTGTAATACGCTGCGTCCGCTGGCGCGAGAGCTGAGATGATCTCAGCTTTGGTTTCTTTCTCAAGCGTCTCGCGATCACGTTCGATACGCTTCACAGCTTCACGAATAGAGGTTTCTCGTGCTTCAAGCACAGCCAAATATGCCTGATGCTCTTTCAGTTCGGCTTCGGCCTTAATGTTGTCAATGCCGAGCTGCACAATCGGTGATGCGTGACCATCACCGCTAAGGAAAAGCCGCAAAGACTCCTGAACGTAAAAGCGATTGTAGACAAACAGCCGAAACGGTGCGCTACCGGGCTCAAGGCGTATCCCTGAAGACGAACCATTCGCAATGATTCGGGCTTGAAGAGTGGCACTGTCAGCGCGTCCGGAACCCTCCGCGAGCCTGAGAGCTTCTGACAGACTCGTCTTTCCCGTGCCGTTTCGGCCGTAGATCACCGTTCGCTTACCTAGCCTGCAGGGTGAGGCTCCGTCGAATGGGGTTTTGCTCAGGCCGCGAAAGGCCACGTCGCTGGTGAAGCTCTGGAGCATAGTCATTTCTCCGTCTGGTGACGTGACACCGCAGAGGAGCCCGAGGCGTGCGCTTGGATACTTCCGCGCATGGTCACAACACCGACATCAGAATTCTGGCCGTCGAAGACAGCGCATGAGTCACGTCCGACCACATATCCAGCCAAATCAACGAAGGCACCAGTCAACAACATGACACAAGAATACCGAGGCGATAACGACCTAACCCCTTCGTCAGCACAAGATTCGGGCTCGCGGCGGCCGCAGTCCACAACTCGCCCCCAGACACACTCAGAAGTTGCAACACGCGATACCCACGGGCGTAGTAAGTGGCCGCCCCGTTGCTCGTCACCGTTGTCGTACCTTCCCGACACACTATCCGTGTATCAGGAGGGCGACATGGCCGATAGGACGCTTGAGAGCGTAACCGATGAGCGAACCGCGCGTGCGGTGATCACGTCAGTAACCGAGACCGGCGATTTTCAGACCAACACGGTGCTCCGGCTCGCTGGGAACGGTCTCGATACACTCCGGTTTGCCCTGAGCAACGAGTTGATCGTCGGGATGCAGCGCGCCGACTTGCACCTGTGGCGGCGGCGATTCGATGTCGCCGACCCCGTGCAGGTATTTGAAGGAATCGAGCAAAGTGAACTACTCGGGCAACATATTCTGATCCCCGGTGATCCTCATTGGCCTGCTGCGCTTGATCCTCTCGATCACCGCACGCCGCTCGCGCTGTGGACGCAGGGAGACACGAGTTTGCTCGCAGACTCGTTGGCGAGCCGCGCCGCGCTTATTGGCACCCCCAATCCATCTCAATATGGACTGCAGATGGCCACAGCACTGGCAGCTGATCTCGCCGCAGATGGGCGCACTATCGTTTCGTTCCCCGATGACGGCATCGCTGAGGCCGCAATCACTTCCGCACTCAAGCAAAACGACCGCGTGATTCTCGTCATGCCCGATCCGATCAATCAATCACAGATCGAAAACTACGACTGGCTGGAACAGGCGGCAGCGACCGGCCTGCTCGTCACGGATCGCCCGCCGAGCGACATGCGACATGCCAGCGCGTTGACCGCGAATGGCCTCCTTGCTGCGCTCTCCGGCATGACGACCGTTGTTGAGGAACAAGCCGGCTGGGACTACCGCTGGACTGGTGCCCCGTTCCATGCGGCAGCCTATGGCAGACCTGTCGGCGCAGTACCGGGGCGTGCAACCGATGTTGCTAGCCACGGCACCAACGCGCTCATCCGCGAGGGCCGCGCAACCCTCGTGCAAAGCCACACCGACATCACCGAACTTTTAGATGCACCACCGCGTGGTCTTCTCACGGCGACACTTGCGCAGAATACCCTGCGACACACCGTTACTCGCGAGCACAGTCTCACCAGATAGTTCAGGCTCCGAGTGGTGGTAATAGACGTTGAACAACGATAGCCAGCTTGCGTTCGATCTTGACGAACTCGTGCGTGAGGATCTCCGCGCGAACCCACCCGAGTGGCACGGCGCGCCGCTCCACTTCACCACCGACTACTACCCGCCGGGCGAGCTACAGGCCGCATTTGAGCAATGGCAGCTTCTCAATGGCCGTTTCGGGTCGATCCCGCATAGCCATATGTGGCACACCGGCTACGGCTGGCTCAATGGTGGTACCGAGTACGGCGATCACCGCCTCGTCATGTTCTCAGCTGACCTGCGCCCCGAGCCGAAGTGCGAGGGGCCGGGCGACCTCATGTATCTCGCGGTCTGCGAACCATGCGGATGGCATCAGGTCAGCGACTCAGAAGACGATAGCGTCGAGGGGTGGCACAATCACGCGATCCCGAACTGGCGTGAGCTGCCTGTGGTGCCCGCGCAGATTCGGGTGCGCGATGGCAGTGGCTTGACCAAGTTGGGTCGCAAATGGATCGAAGCGCACTACCCAGCCGAGATGCAAGTATCTGGTGCGCCGATCATCACCGAGCGCGCACGATACGCGACTCGACACGTCGCCGGATACTCGCCCTGGGGCGGCTATGACCTTTCATCGACCGCGCTCAACAGACCAACGACTATCCGAACCGATGTGCAACCCCTGCGCTCTACGCTCGCCACGGCAGGTATGGAGTCTCCGCGATCAGCCCAGGCTCCCAACAGGATCACTCGGTAATGCTCGCATTACTCATCGTCACGCGGCGGCAGGAGCCGGTCGAGCGCATCGCGCGTGAGAGCGCCAGTGCCCATCGCTTCTGCTGGGCTGGTTTCATCTGGCAGCGAGGTGTTCGGGGTAAGCCACCACTCGAGCGCCGCCCAATGCCCGTCATCATTGACGTTCCCGCCGTCGAGCAGACGCCGGTTGGCGAGGACTACCAATTCAGGCACAACGCCCGTCGCTGGATCAAACTGGAACGCGGGGTATGCTCGGCGAGCGTTCCACATTACTGAGAGCAGCGCCCCGTTCTTGCGGTAGTAGTTCACTCTCGACCTGCGCGGTTTCCCTTCCGGCACAGCGCTCAACGCATCAGCTGCCTCACCCGAACCGAACATTTCGATCGCTCTGAGCATCGCCAACCGTGCAGCACGCTGCTGATCCCGCCGATAATCCTCAGCCATGATCCGATGCGCTTGCCAGCCTACGGGGAAACCCATGTTCGCCTCTGCCTGCGGACGCGCAGCGAGGAAACCTGTGAGTAGTGTGCGGAGTCGGTCTCGATAGCGGACGGGTGCTTCGATCACAGCGAGCAGATGGGTGAGGATCACGAACGTGCCGTAGATGCGGCGCACCATCGGGGGTGTGTACTCGTCACCGCGCGGGACTTCGAGAAGCAGATGTTGTAGTTCCGGCATACCGGAGGGCACGGCGATAGTCGCGTTGATGTTGCGGTTCCAGATGCGGGCGTGGTGCGCACAGATGTTGCGCACCTGGCGCAGGTGCTCCATCCAGTTTGATAGCACCGACGGGTCACCCTGCCCGGTGCTGTCGATCACATCCCACTCAGCCGCGAGGAGTTCACGCTCGGCCGAGTCCAGACCATCGAGCAGCCGGGTGAGTCTGCCGAATGACATTGTTTCGGTTGCCACCCAGATCGGCAGAGGTTCGCCATAGTTCTCGCGGAAGTGCGCCGCGAACGCCTCAGTCGAGACCTGCTCGGTCTGGCGCTGCCGGTCGACCCATTCGTGGTGGTCTGATTCTTCCCAGCGGCAGTCGCCATCACAGCCGGGCAACTTGCACACCCGATCGCGCAACTTCGTGAATCCGGAGTTGAAGTGGGAGTCGTCAAGGTGCGCGAACGGGCCGTTCCTGCCGAGCGGATGTCCAAGTTCAAACCGCAATGCGACCTCGATCTGAGCGATCGCTTCGAGCAGGGCAGCGCGCAGTTGCTCGTCGAAGGCATAGAGGTCGAGCACATCGCTGAGTCGCGTATTCGGAAGGAACTCGGATGCCCGCTTTTCTCCCGGCCCGGCAGGCACTCGGTCGGGATGCCAGTAGCCCGACAGCCGGTAGTACCCGATGCGCCGCAGCGCGTTCCGCGCGTCATCACGGCTCCCGATTTTCATGCCGCGCTGCTTGATCTGGTCGATCTGCTGTTCGACTGTGAGAAAGGGTTTCTCGTAGGTGCTGTCTGCCATGACCCTGCCTAGAAAAAGAACTGGCCGCCTATCCTTGTCGGAACTAGCGGCCAGCCGTGGTGTCTACAGTCTAGCCCACTTCACGCCCACCTGGTGGGCGATTCTGCCCACGCTCACAGCTTCTACTGGGATGCAGCGAACGTTCCAGCAGTACCGGCCTCCAGCTCACCAACTACTGCGCTTTCAAGATTTCGGGCGTATAGTAGGAGCACACGGCAAACAAGCCCCGCCTGGGGTACGACGGAGCAGCTTTAGCTGCGAAGTGCTTTTACACGAATCTGACCGCCGGTAGATCTGTAAAGGACTTCGTCATGCTCGCTCTCATCTGGCATCTCAGCAGCTTCGCGAATGATCTGTTGCAGCGGTACGCTCCGACGAACCGGCTGATCTGGTTCCTGCGCCGCCGTGAGAACCTTCGCTACGGCGTCCTGGCGATGCTGTTCTCGGTTCCCTACCTGTTGATCGCACGCGGCGCTCTCGCTCTGATCGGGGTGGGGGCTCCCGAGTGGCTGTATCTCGTGTTCATTCTCTGCATCTGGAACGCGATCAAGTTCCTCGTGTGGGGGCCGATCAGCCTCCTTTTCCTCACCAAAGCGAGATTCCGCGAAGCAGAGCGATTCAACGCTTCTCCAACTCGACAGCCCTCCCAGGATCAAAGAACTGGGTAACCTCGCTTTGTGCGCGGTTCATTGCTCCTGCTGGTCTGAGTCGACCGACGCGGCATCCGTTTCGGGAGGCTCGGCTTCCTGTATCCCGAGCAGGCCCCAGGGAACAGGCGAAGTGAGATCAGCGTCACTTGAAACCTGCATCTGCTCTGGTGCCCACACCCGGAAGAATGCTTGCGCAGGGGGCCGGAGCTCATAGAGTTTCACTCCTGGTTCGAGCGGCGGCTCAGGCTGCAGTTCGGTGATGTCCATGTCTGGGTGGCGCAATCGTATTTCAGGGGTAGGGATCTCCGCGCCACCGATTGAGAGAGTTTGGGCGGGTATTTGAATTTGAGAGGGTGGCAGCCCGTTTTCGGTCGTGACCTTTATCGGCCCTTGATTCCAATAGGTGATCTTGCCCTCCCAGGCCAGACGTGCGACTCTCAACGCCATGCGATCGTCGTTCGTGAAGGGCTCGCTACTTGTTTTGAACCTTCTGTTCGCGATTTGCTCGATCAGAACAATGTCTCTTGTCGTTTCAAAGAGAACTTGCTGCTGGAATAGCTCTTCCTCGGAGGCCTCTGGAACTCGCAGAGTCACCCAGTTTTGGTCTCCAACCTGGAGGGTTAACGTCTTGGCTTGGAACATCTTCAGTTTGAATTCATGGGCGGAGAGTTTGAGTGAATGAGTGTGATCTAGGAACTGAAGTTCCATCGACCGAATCGACCGAATCTCGCCTGAATCGGCTTCAAAGACCAAACGACAGAGGACGCTTTCAGCGATGAGGGCTTCCCAGGTCATCAAGTCTTCGCCATTTTCTCGCCTTATGACCGCCGCGTCGCTGGACTCTATGTTGCGATCGTCGTCACGCAGGAGGACTGTTACTCGGTTTGCTATCTCAAGCCTGAGCATCTCAGTCACCGAGATTGATTTCCAGTCTTCTCCCATTTCGACCGAAGTCATGAGATTTGGCATCGGGGCCCCTACAGGAGCCATGAACACCTCCGCTTCCTCGACGATCTCGGTAGTGTCGACCGTAACCTTTTGAGACCAGAGTTCATCAGCAAGGTTGAGTATGTTTGCGGCTTTCAGATGCTCGATCAGGCGAAGTGTCCTTACCACCCGCACGGCTGCACCGCAGAACACGAGCACTGCGGCTGCGTATCGTTCGTCAAGATCGAAAGCAAGCGCCTCGGCTTTGGGGCCTTGAGCATCGGCATGGACAAGGTCTGCGTATACCCACGCGGCAGCGAGTTGTGTATCGGAGACATGCTTGGTTGCTTCCGAACCATCATGACGTGAGCGCTGCACTGAGTATCCCTGTACTTGGGTTCCCTGAAGCTCGGCGGCCTCCCAAGAAGCTCTCAACGCTTGGCATTCAGATAGAACCTCTGCACTTGGGTCGCACTGCTCCAACACTCGTTCCAGAGCTCCAAGCACCTTGGCGTAATAGATTGGTTCAGATTTCAGCGTCAGCGGTCTGATCCTCGCGACCAAGGATTCGAACTCTTCTTCGTTATCTGGGAGTGGCCGCCTGATAGTTGCCGCTCCATCAAAGCCAAGCGTGACTTTGAACGTGCCCTTTGCATAACCCAACAAGGTCTTTTCGTCTTGCACGAGAGAATGAGCTTCTACCCGACGTGCGCGGATCACGAAACGCGCGAGCACGGTCAGGTCGTCCAGTTGAGCAGCCACCTACACATCCTCGCATCTTCCGCTGTCGGTGGCCCATCGCTATCGCGTCGGGCCGCGATGCTCGCGCCCGGCTGTCGGCCTCGGCACTTCAGACTGGACAGTTAGGTGAACGATCTGCTGGGCACGAATCAGGGCCGCCCCAGCGCGTTCGTAGTCGATGCGTTGCCCGATACTCTCCGGCTCGACTCCAAGCGGCTGCGCCTCCCTGGGGTCGATGCCATGCCGGTCGCGGTATGCGGCGACGGTCATCAGCCCTGATCGCCAGCGCGCCCGATCCTGCTCATTCTTCGGCGGGGCACCAGCAGCGGTCACCCACTGCTCGCCGCGTTCGAGGGCGGTGTCGAGGATCGCGGCGGCGCGCGCTTCGATGAGTTCCCGCCGCTCCTCGAGCGCGGCACGCATATCGGCGCTCATCTCTCCGACCGCTTCGGGCAGTAGTCCTACGATGAACCGAGCGCGCGGCAGCGCACCACCAACGCCGAGCCGAGTTACGGCTTGTTCGAGTCGGTAGTGCAGCACGGAGGCTATATCGTCGGCGTCCGCGAAGCCACGCGCCCACACAAGCCTCGGCATGATCGTATCGACCGGATGCCCGCTGGCCTCTGCGCGTCGGAGCTCAGCGACGAGCGCCCCGAACGTCTCCGCACTCACCGCCTCGTCTACCTGCGCGTAGGTCAGCCCGGATGCAGCAAGCAACCGCGCCCACCTGTCCTGTTGCGCGGCGACAGCGATCGTCTCGTATTCGGCGGCAAGCTGCGCGATCCCGCCCCACCGTTCCTGCTCCGCAGTAATCGTCTCGTGTGCCGAGAGTTCAGCCCCGACATGCTGAAGCACGCCCTGGAGCACGGTGCGGGCGGTCACATCGGGGTTCTCGCCGGGCTGCGGCACGCTGTGCGCGGGATCGAGCCGATCGGTGGCGACATAGGCTCGGTTCGAGTAGCGGCCGCGCGTCATGGAGACGTAGAGCACTTCCCTGGTCGTGGTGGCTTCGACGAGCGTGTGTGCGGTGTCGACGGTAACGCCCTGGGCACGGTGCGCGGTCACCGCGTAGCCGAGGTCGACGTGCTCGGCAACGTATGCGGCGGGCAACAAGATCCCGCCCCCGCGCCGCATGGTGGGTGGCCGCACGAAGACCGAACCGTCATCGCGCACGTTCGTCACCACCCAACGTTCACCGTTGCGCACCCATCCATGTGCCGAGCGCAGGCGGCGGTCGTTCTTCCTCGTGATGATCGTGTCTCCCACACTCACGCGGCTGCCGTCGCCCAGTTCGATCTCGCGTTCGGCGGCGACGAAGCCGTGGGCGATGAGGTCGCGGCGTGCCCGCTGGTTCAGTTCGGTGACGTTCTCGACGGTTTCTGCGATCAGGATCGTTCCTCGCCCGGCCTGCCGGTCTTCCCACCAGGCCCGGTACGCGGCCTCGGCCATCTCGTCAATGGTGCCGCCCCGGATCTTGCCGTGCTCCATATAGGTGTCGATCACTGGTGCGCGGCCGTGGCGCAACTCGAGCGAGGCGCGCTTCTCCCAGTCGTGTTGCAGCCGCCACACCTCCGTCAACTCCGGCGTGCCCTCAGCGCGGTCGTTCACGATCAGGGAGAACGCGCCGCCCACGCCGACCGACTGCAACTGTGCCGGGTCTCCAACGAGCAGCACTTTCGCTCCGACCCGCTCAGCCTCACGGGTGATGAGATCGAGCGAGTGCGTGCCCGCAAGCGACGCCTCATCAAGAATCACCAGCTGACCGCGTGTGAAGGTCTGCCCGGTGCGCTCGAACACTTCTCGCCATTTCGCGGTGTTGTCGGTCGGGATACCGAGTTCGTCAGCGAGCACGCCTGCCGCGACTGCTGACGGGGCAAGCCCCACCACTGACCCCTCACCGTGCTTCCATTCCCAGGCACGACGCAAAGCGCCCAGCGTCGTAGTCTTCCCAGTACCTGCAGGCCCCACGAGAACATCGACGGTGCGGCCTGAGACCGCGATCCGGGCGAGCGCGTCGCGCTGGTCGGGGCCGAGCGTGCGCCCCTCATCATCGGGTTCACTCGCGAACCGCTCGATCGTGTCGAGCGCGAGCCTGGGGCCGGCCATGCCCCGTGCTCTCGCGGTCAGCCGATCCTCCGCCGCAAGCAACGCCGTCGATGAGAACAGTGTCGAGTGCTTCGGCCGGAATCTTGTGGAGCCGTCAGCGCGCTGAAACTCGACGGGAGTGACGGCAAGCTCGGGCGGAGTGAGCGTCAGGGATGCGTGCTCGGCGGCATCCGCGATCATGCCGACGATGACCTCGCGATCCTCGGTTGACGCGAACCTGAGCCACATCGACTGCCGGGCGGCTTCGGCCATGAGGTTCCAGCGTCGCCAGGTCGAACGCTTCTCACCCACCGTCTCAATCACTTGCTGCCCGAGGGCCGCGATCATGTCGAGCGGAACATCATCGGCGCGCAACAACCGTAGACCTGAGCTTCTGGGGTCGTGTTGCCACGCAACACGGATCGCCCACGCCGCCGCATCTTCGCCGAGGATCACTGTTGCACGATCCCGCCACTCGCTCGTGAGATCATCAAGCGAGCGCACGTCTTTCTCGGGGCGTGTTGCGAGCGTGGCCTCCTGCAACAGCTTGATGACCTGAGCCGACGACGGCCTGCGACCGTGACGTGCCACGAACTCTACGATGAGGCGTTCTTTCTCGACTTCAATATCGCGTGCGCGCCTCGAGAACGCTTTGATCAGTTCCTCCGGCACATCACTGATCACCCACGACTGATTCCGGCCAGCAGCTTGCTCGCGTGACTCCCACGAGACCCCGAACAGCCGAGTGAGTGAGTCAGCGAAGATCGCCTCATGCAACTCGCTCAGCGCGACCGTTGCCGCGTGCAGAGGTCGCCCGTCAAGCGCGAGCCAACGCCCGGTCTGGGCGTGCTGCACCTTGTTCGACACCACCACATGCGTATGCAAGTAGGGGTCGTGCAACCTGGAGTCGTAGTGGTCATACGCGGCTGCAACAACCCCAGCAACATCGAGTTGCAGCACCGCACCGTCAGGGCCCCGCGCACCACCCCGTGTTGCAGCGACCTCGCGCTCCATGAACTGCAACACATCACTGATCGCGGCATGGTGCGCCTCCCAAATGAGTTGTTGCGTGCCCCCATCAGCCACCGCCCACAACACCGACGCTGACTTCGGGATCGAGAACGTGAAGTCGAAGCCCGCGACCGCTTTACGGCTCTTCTTCGCCGCTTCCTCCGCCTCAATCACCGTGACCGCTTCGGCCCGCTGCGATGGCGTGAGTTCAGGATCGAGCGCGGCAATGCGAGCGGCAACGCGCTCATCGAGCGTCTGGAACTGGCTATAAGGTCGCCCCAGCGCGTCACCAGATACCGGATCTCGCCCCATCCCGATGAGCAGTTGGAGCTGCGCCTCGGTCACCGTATCACCGGCAACTATCTGACCATCCGCGAGGCCGCTCAGACCCGAACCGAGCCACCTGCCAGGCGGGGTTCCATCTTCGCTGTAATAGCGCGTCAACGGGGTCGACATGGCTCTATCGCCGTCGCCATAGGCGACCGACTTCAGGAGGTACTTGTACCCGTCACCCGCCGTCATACGACGCATCGAAACCGTCATCAGAGGCCACCTTTCACGCTCGAAAGGTGGCCTCCACTGCCCCGCGTTACGCGGTCAAATCAGAGTCGGCTCGCGGCACTTCAGCCATGTTTGCAAGATATGTGACGGCGAAGTCGGGCGAAGGTTGCGGAGTCCTGAGGCTGACTCAAAGTCAGGAAAGCAGAGAGAGTTTTCTGGCGCGCTGCAAGATTGCTGCCTGTCCGCGAACGCCGAGCTTCGAAGCCATTCGCTTGACATGGGTTCGCACTGTTTCAGCGGAGAGGTGCAGGCGGTCTGCAATCTGTGCGGTGTTGAGCCCGTCAGCGAGGTGTCGCAGTACTCTGAGTTCAGCTGGTGACAGGCTTGGAGTATAGACAGATTTTTCTCGCAACGCTCCGGTACCAAGCAACCCGACTGTGGAGGCTGCGTTGAAGATACGAGCCAAGCGAGGGGATAGGGCGGCTAGTGCTTGTCCGCTTGCTGCGGGCATGAGGGTGATGGTTTGTGCGAGGAGCGCTTCTGATACCGCGTCTGAGCGATCTAGCATGAGCTGGACACCCTCGGTGTTACCTTGGTACAACATTGCTGAGCATCTATGTACTACGCGTATGGCGATCAGTCGTTCACCCCAGCCATCATCGATTTGGTCGATAGCTGTGATTGCTCCGAGGGTGTCGCCTTGATAGAGAGCTGCTTGCCACTCAACCACGTGCCTAAACGGTAACGGAATAGTCTGGAACGCTTCTTTCGAGGCAGGTGGTGCTGCCGTGGTGCTGGTGAGTCTCTTGTAGAGCATCGCGACATCTCTGAGGATTGAGGGCGATGAATCTTCAAGGTCGCTTAACGCGAAGATGTCTTCTGGGCGCTCGATGACCCTCACATCTGTTTCTTCAGCGTCCTTCCAAGATGCAAGGATACGTCTGAACTGCTCGTCGTACTCTTGAAAGACCGCGATGTCGGTGAGGCAGCGTGAGGGAGGGTACACGAGCGAACGATAGGCATCACTCAATGCTCCGGCAGATTCTTCGTTGGGGAACTGTTCGTAGAGGGCTGCGTTGATTGCAGAGAATGCTAGCGACCTGCGGTGCTCAAGGTAGTCACCGCTCTCGCTCTTCGGGAGAAGTAGCTCTCTGCGCGGGAAACCGCCACAAGACAGTAGCGCGAGAATTGCAATCACACTCGCTTCTGCCGGGGATGAGTTGATCTCAGACGAGTCTTCTTCATCGATCTGCGCCTGCACAGCTTCAATGACGCCCCAGGCTGTTTCTCTCGCCGCCTGAGTGTCTTGCAGACGATCGTGCACAACAGCGCGCACGGCGTTGGTGAGGTGCCTGTCTGTTTCGTTCAGTTGGCTCACAAAGCCACGCAACATTTGCGCACACTCCGAGAGTTGCGCTTGAACTGTGTATGGCATCACGAGCGCGTGGAACGTGTACAGAAGTGGGTAGCTCTTGTAGTGCTTACGTGCAGTGCTGGCAAGCGCTGCAACCGTCTCAGGTGCAGTGGTTTCAAAAACTGTCAAGAACTGAGAGCGGAGAAGCATCTCTGCGCGTAGATAATCCTGCGCCAAAACAAACTGATCGAACGCCGCCCCGGGTTCATCCAGGGCGAGGAGCTGTTCGGCTAGCTTGATGCGCTGCTCCCGATGCAGGCGTCGCTTCTCAATGAGTGCTGGCCAGTAGGCTGCAACCCACGCAACATCGATCTCGTTTATAGAAAGTTCGCTATCAAGGTGCGGCAGGCCAAGAATTTCATGACCCTCTGCAGCAGAGATAGCTGGGAATAGTTTGCCGATGTGCCGTTGGGTGAAACGCGGCATGAGTTCCAGGATGGCCAGCTTGCCGAGCAAGCCGTCTCGAAGCCGTCGTTGCGGTATCGTCTCGAGCAATTTGGACTGCACTGCTGACGCGGCCGCAGCTAAAGCGCTCCCCCTCACGACGGATGGCGGGTCAGGCAGTGACCGGATCTCCTGCTGGAGCGCAATACGCACAGAAAAGGGTGACCTCATCGAGGACTCTTCGATTCGTCGGACAGAAGCTTCGATGCTTTGCTCATCAACCAAGACGATATTGTGCTCCGCACAAGTCGCCAGGAACAGAGATCTGATTTCTTCATGGGTGAAGAGCAGGTGTGCCCCCGCCACGAAATCGAGCTTGAGAGTTTCTGAGTGTCTCTCGAGCCTGTCGCATGAAAGATCGTCAATAGATGTGGTGATCACACGCCCGCTTGGGTCGACAGCAAGGAAGCCGCAAAGTGCATCACGTAAACGGTCAGGATCAGTAGCGAGGTCAAAATCATCGACCAACACGGCGCTTCCCTCAGGCACACCGGCTGCAAGCACACCGACGAGGTCTAGCGACTGCGCAGCGGAGAAAGAAGCCACGTATGGGGAACCGATGTGTTCCAAATGGGTGGCCAGCTGAAACAGAACAGTGGATCTTCCCGAACCAGGCAGCCCGAGCACGGAAACCCACCGCCCTGTGGAAGCGAGTATTTGCTGGACAAGACGAGGCCGCGAAATATGAGGAGACACATCAAGACCTGGGATGTGTGCCCGCCATGAAGCAGCCACGTTCTCAGGTGCTGACAGGAGCGAGTGTTGAACAGTCATGTCTTCAATCTCCAGTGGAGAAAAAGGGTCTATATTACCCCCCCCCCCGATAATTCGAGTTGTTTGAATAAGTAGATTATCCACGCTTCCAGATCAGCAAGCCGAAGGAATGGGTGACACGTCTGGGGGATTTTACGCCTGGTGGGTGACTCCCCTGGGGGAATCTCCCCCAATGGGGCAGATTCCACGAGCGCTACAGAGTTCAATCGAAATGGACTTCGCTCTGCTTCGTGCGCGTTCTGCGGCGGGGCGGTAAAGAACACACTCGACGATTCTCCGGGATTCGATGGGGGCAAAGGTAGATGAAACAGGAACAGTTGTTAAATAAGAGACGTTCCAAGATCGGGCGAAATCTCAAGGCGCAGGGCGGGAAGACTCTTGCGCTAGCGACCGCCGTGCTGGTGGCGTTCGGTGTTGGTATGCCCTCAGCAGCAATCGCTGCACCCGGCGATCTTGCCCACGGCGTGATCCACGTTGACTCGAACAATAACGGTGCGGTTAATACGAGCCAGCCGACGGGCGAGAACGACACCCCCCTCGCGGGCGTGAAGGTGACGCTCATTGGCGCAGATCCCACCCAGAAGGCGGAGACCACCACCGACGCGGACGGCAATTGGTCATTCAAGACGGCAGACGTCTCGGGAATTGCCGGCCCCTACACGGTGATGATCAATGCCGATGGACTGGGCGGCGACAACTACCTCACGCCTACAGCGAAAACCGCTGGGGTCAATGACTTTGAGAGAGTCGTTGACAACAGCGACGCGAATGCAACACAGAAGTCAATCGCGACGATTCCAGCTGACGCAAACGACGTTGAGCTCAACGCGCTCGTATACCCAACCTGGTCGACTGATGTGATCGCGATGAACGACCCGGATGGGTTCGGGGGCTACACCATTTACACGGGCACCGCTCCGTTTGATGCTGACGATAGCGAGCCGGGTCAAGATGCGGGTGACGGCAATAACCGTGTGCGTACCTCCGACGTGATCAACCACTCCTGGTCAATCACCGCGAGCGCCGAACAGGATCTCGGATCTTCATTCGACGCGTGGTTTGAACAGGAGCTGGTGCTGGAGCCAGGTGCGGTCGCCACATTCGGTCAGATGCCAAACTCGTGTGGCACCGGCAGCGAGATTCTAGCGCTTCCCTCGGGAGATGTCCTGCAGCCTCGGCAGGATCCTCCGAGCGGCACCACCTCTGTGGTGCTGAAGTGCAACCTCGGTGCGACCAGCGTTGACAAGGCGAACCACCAGCTTGATACGCAAGTATTCGTCTCGGGCAGTTCAGAAAACGGCGCGACATTCACCACCAACGTGCGCACCTATGGCGCTGATGAGAACGGTGTCACCACCGCACGCCCCGACGGACCGCACGAGTTCGGCCCCTTCGAGATCACCGCTGCCCCGCGGTACGATATTGAGAAGCAGCGCCCCTGGGTGTGGCAGCTCGGCACGAAGACCGTCGACGTCAATGGCACCCCGACTGAAATGAGGGGCTACGAGGTCTCGTACTCGATCAACATCACGACTGACCGTACGGTCGGCAATGAAGCGTTTGAGCAGCCGGTAACGTTCGAAGACGCACTTTGGGCGAATACCGCGGACGGCAGCAACACACTGAAGACACCGTTCAAGTGGTACATGATGCACTGTGGCCCTGACGGCTTGAACGCCCAGAACACCTCGGTTGGCCCTGGTGGCTCGACTGTTTATGGCAAGGTCGGCACCCCGATCTTTGGCGGCGGTGTGACAACTGCAGAAAACTCTGTCGTGGATTCCGGCACGTGCTCGTATGAGCGCGTAGGCGATGCCGACACCGGCAACTACAAATTCACACTTGACGGCATCGATACATCGGGCTCCAGCTACCCGACAAAGTCTCAGAATGGCACCGCACTTGCAGCCGACAAGTTCTATGTTGCGGCTTACACTGTGCGCGTCTTCATTCCGTTCGACGAGGTCGACGCAATGAACGACGTCATGGGTGACTACACCGGCAAGGTAAACATCTGGAACCGCGTTGGCGACTTCGACCCCAAGGGCAAGTCTGGTGCGAGCAACTACGGCTCGGCTGATGAGCCTGGCTACTGCGAGGCAGGCCCCAGTGATGATCGCAGCAGTAACTGTGACACGATGCCCGACGGCACCAGCCGAAGCAACAACGTATCCGGTCCCGCAAACATCGAGATCTCTCCCGGCAATGGCGGCAAGACCCTCGTTGACCAGCGCATGAGCTGGAACATGCGCGAGGCAAACATGCCCGAGTCGGCAGGCCAGGCCGGTGCGGGCCAGGTGCAGCCAGGGCAGGCGTTCACCTCTAAGGTGCAGGCACTGTTCAACTTCGACACTCCTGACGTCGAGATGATCGATGTCTGGGATAACTCGATGATGAAGCTTGCGCCGTTTAACGCTGATAAGCCGAACGATCCGAACGACACGAGTGGGCCGGTCATCCCCGATGATCTCTATTCGGTTGGCACGAACACGGTCAACGGTGACAACCGCAACGTGGCACTGGCCTATCAGGACAACTTCACGTTCAAGTACGCTCACGTTAACCTGACCGACGATGTCGCTCGCGACACCGCGAATAACGGCAACTTCGATTCGGATCAAGCGCGCTATGAAGGCGACTGGACTAATCAGGCCACGGCAGCTAGCGGCACGAACTCGATCACCGAAGACGCCAGCATCACCTGGTACGACAACCCGAACGACGTCCCCGGCGGCATTGACGAGGTCAACGCTGTCTGGATGAAGACGAAGGATGGCTACAAGGCTCCGGCGGGTTACCGTCTGCAGATGTTGACAGTGCTCGAGCAGCGCAACACCTATTACGGTGGCCCGAACGACGGTGAAGAGATTCCCGCCGGTACGATTGCTGCCAACTTCGGCAACATCAAGAGCCCGACCTACGGCGCAGGCGACTGGGTGGTGAAGAATCACCCGTACGTTCCAGGTTCCGGCACCACTAACGACGGCACCTATGGCTCCGATGTCAAGCATGCCTTCGGTGACCGCTGGACGCTGACCCGTGCAACGATGGCGATCACGAAGTACACCATCGAAGGTACGGTGAACGGTGAAGACGCGACCGGCGCGAGCGACATTGGTGTAACCGGCAGCGCGAAGGCCGGCACGCCTGTCATCTGGCAGATCGATCCTTCACTCTCCGCAGTCTCTGATGATCCGGCGCCCGTGAACAATGTGACTGTCACCGACACCCTCCCCAAGGGGGTGGAATACGATGCAGCGGGCACCGAAGAACTCGGTACAACTATGCCTTCGAGCGTCACGGTCAACGCGAACGGAACCACCACCCTGGTGTGGCAGCTCGGTACGCTCACACCGAACGAGCCGATCGGTTCGTTCAAGGTGGCTACCCACGTCGACCCGTTCCAGGCGAATAACTCGAGTCTGGTGAACAAGGTCAACATCAAGGCTGATGGCATCATCGCGGTGCAGCAGAGCCACAATGACGACCACACCGTGACGGTGACCCAGCCGGGTGGCCTGCAGCTGAAGAAGACGGTCGACGCCCCGCTTGATCTGCAAGATAAGGATCAGGTCTACACGCTGCAGGTGAAGAACTTCGCGGAGGCGCTCCGCTATGCGGCACCGACGGTCATCGATGTGCTGCCGTATAACGGTGACAAGGTGAACTCTGCGAACGTCAACCGTAACCCGGCTTCGGATTACGAGGGAACGAGCAAGCTCGATGCTGCTCCGACAGCCGACGTCGACGGTACGTTCTACTACACGACGATCGATCCCGCCAATGTTCCGCAGAACCTGAACGACGACATCGATCCGTCGATCTGGTCGACGACCTTCACGGCTGACGCGACGGCCTTCAAGTTCGTCGCGGCAAATCGACTGGGCAACGTGAACGAGGGCACTTCGTCAGGCTTGAAGATCACTTTCAAGACCAACCAGGCAGATAACGCCGCGGGTGATCTCTACGCGAACCGCTTCACGGCGTTCAGTGAGACGGCCTCCAAGGACGGCGTCTTCCAGCTGCTGACCTCAAACCAGGTGCTCGTACGCGTGGTCGGGTTCTCACTGGGCGACCTGATCTGGCTCGACACCGACGACGACGGCAAGTACACCGCAGGCACCGACACTGTCGCGCCCGAAGGTGTGAAGGTCAACGTTTACAACGAGGCCGGTGACAAGGTGGGTGAAACCACCACCAACGCCGACGGTCGCTGGGTGATCAATGACCTGCCCGAGGGCAAGTACTACGCTGAGATCCCGGCCTCTGAGTTCGCTGCCGGTGACGAAACGACACCGGCCGGCCCGCTCGCCGGGTACATCGCTCAGGACAAGGGTTACGAGGCTGACCCGAACAACGATGCGAATGAGGGTACCGACCACAACGGTGCGCAGCAATCGGACGGCTCGGTGAAAACTGGCCTGATCACGCTGTCCGCCACGGTGAACGGTTCGACGATCACCGGTGACGAGCCCACGGACGACAACACTGGTGGTATGACGGTGACCCCGGGTACCACGGATGATTTCACCAACTTCACGCTCGATATGGCGCTGAAGACGAAGCCAGTTCCAGGATACGAGTTCACTAAGACCTCTGACCCTGAGTCGGGTACAGCGGTGAACCCTGGCGACACCATTACGTACACGCTGACCGGCACCAACTCGGGTGAGACCACGCTGTCACCGGTGGTGATTACCGATGATCTGTCGAACGTGCTGAACAACGCTACCTACAACGGGGACGCAGTTGCACAGATCGACGGAGTGGACGCCGCATCGCAGCCGTCGGTCAACGGGACGACGCTGACCTGGCTCTCGCTATTGCAGAGTCTGCAGCCCGGCCAGTCAGTCAGAGTGACCTACTCGGTCACTCTGAACGATGATGCTGCTGGCGTACTGGTGAACAACCACGCTGAGTCGACTGCCACGCCTCCGGGCGAGCCGCCGATCACCCCGCCCCCGGGCGAGACTGAACACCCGACTCCGGGTTACGAGTTCGATAAGACCTCGGATCCCGTGTCAGGTAGCACAGTTGTGGCTGGCGACGACATCACTTACACGATCACGGGTGAGAACACTGGTAAGACCGATCTTGAAGTTGAGATCACTGATGACCTGACAAAGGTGCTCGAGTTCTCGACGATCAAGTCGGAGCCGGTGGCTGTCATTGAAGGTGCGGACAATGTGCCCGCTGCGGAGCGTGACGGGAATGCGCTGAGCTGGAATGGCACGCTGAAGCCTGGCGAGACAGTCACCGTGACGTACACGGTCACCGTTGGCGAGGGGCATGAGGGCAAGATCCTCAACAACCACGCTGAGTCCGAGGCGACGCCTCCGGGGCTGCCGCCGATCACTCCGCCTCCAGTGGAGACCGAGCACCCGATTCCGGGCTACGAGTTCGCCAAGAGCTCCGACCCCGCGAGCGTTACTGCGGTCGCACCCGGCAGCACAGTGACCTACACACTGACGGGTGAGAACACTGGCGCGACAGCGCTCGACCCGGTTCTCATCACCGACGACCTGTCGAATGTGCTGAACAACGCTGAGCTGACGATCGATCCCGTAGCGACGATCGACGGTGAAGATAGTGTTCCGGCTCCGGTCGTCGATGGCACAGCGCTCACGTGGACTGGCTCGTTGGAGGTCGGCCAGTCGGTCACCATCACCTACACGGTGACGCTGAACGACGACGCGAACGGTGTTCTGATCAACAACCATGCGGAATCTGAAGCAACGCCTCCGGGCAAGCCGCCGATCACCCCGCCCCCGGGCGAGACTGAGCACCCGACTCCGGATTACGAGTTCACCAAGTCCTCGGATCCTGAGTCAGGTACAACGGTTGTTCCAGGTGAGACGATTACCTACACGCTGACCGGTTCGAACACGGGCAAGACCGTCCTCGATCCAGTGATGATTACCGATGATCTTTCGAAGGTACTGAACCACGCGAACATCACGATCGATCCCGTGGCCACGATTGAAGGAGAGGATTCTGTACCTCAGCCCTCCGTTGACGGCACGGATCTGAAGTGGACGGGCTCGTTGAAGGAAGGCCAGTCGGTGAAGATCACCTACACGGTGACCCTGAACGATGACGCTGTCGGCGTGATCGTGAACAACCACGCTGAGTCTGAAGCGACGCCCCCGGGTCTGCCTCCGATCACGCCGCCTGAGGTTGAGACGTGGCACCCGACCCCCGGGTACACGTTCATGAAGACCGCCGACCCGGTGAGCGGCACTGCCGTTCAGGCCGGTGACGAGATCACCTACACGCTGACCGGCACCAACTCCGGTGAGACGGTGCTCGATCCGGTGAACATCACGGATGACCTCTCGCAGGTGCTCGAGTTCGCAGAGCTCACGGGCCAGCCAACTGCCACGATTGACGGAACCGAGACATCGGCTCCGAGCATCGACGGTACGACGCTCGCTTGGAGCGGCAAGCTCGAAAAGGGCGAGCAGGTGCAGGTGGTCTACACCGTCAAGGTCAAGGCCGGGTTCGAGGGCAAGACGCTCAATAACCACGCCGAATCTGATGCAACGCCTCCGGGCAAACCGCCGATCACTCCGCCCCCGGTAGAAACCGAGCACCCGATCCCTGGGTTCACCATCGACAAGACCAGCGACCCGGCTTCGGGGAGCAAGGTCAAGCCAGGCTCGGTCGTCACCTACACCGTGACCGGCACGAACACTGGTGCGACCAAACTCGATCCGGTGAACATCACCGACGACCTGTCGAAGGTGCTGAACCACAGTGCACTGTCGGGTACTCCGTCTGCGACAATCATCGCCGCAGACGGCACCGAAACCAGCGCGACCGCACCGGTTCTCGTGGGCACCACCCTGAAGTGGTCGGGGACTCTCGAGATTGGTGAACGAGTAGAGCTCAACTATTCGGTGAAGGTGAACGAGAATGCTAAGGATGTAAAGCTCTACAACCTCGTGGTTGGAAACGCTACACCTCCAGGGCTGCCGCCGATCACTCCGCCTCCGGCAGAGACCGAGCATGAAGTGCCCCCGTCGCTCCCCGTTACCGGTGGGACGCTCGCGGGTGGGGCAATCGCCCTCGCACTGATCCTCGGTCTGGGTGGCGGGGCTCTCCTGCTCAGCCGACGACGCAACCGCGTCGTAGCTGGAACTGAAGGCGGAAACGCCTAACTGATAGACCGCCGGGGCTCAACCCCTTTGAGGCTTCTCCCCCTTGCCTCCACCCCAAATTGAGCCCCGGCCAGGTCAGGCAGCGAGTAACCCAGTTTCCCCCCATCATGCTGGCTCTGCTCCTCCTGGCCGACTTGGCGGGCTTCGTCCTTTCAATCCCCGATGAGGACGAAGCCCGCCAACCACTTGCGGGTTAAGACATTTTCTTATTTTGAAAGTTTCCTGCCCGACTACGCACTAACGGAAGAAATGACCATGAATCTCAGTAGACCCGCCAACCACATTCAACACCTCAGAACCAGAACCGGTCCCTACTGGGTGCGAAGAGTTCTGGCGATTGTACTGGCGTTTTTGGTAGCTCTTGGTATGGGTTTCGCTGGTTCCACAGCGGCAACGGCAGTCGAAGACGAGTTCACCGAGCCGTACGACATCACCTTCGTATGGAAGCTACCTGAAGGCGGAAGTGCACCCTGGAACCCGTTTCCCAATGGCCAATCGCAGACGCTAGTCGACTACGTTCAGATCACCGATGGCATGGCTCCCAACACCATTCCTAACTTCTATGATCAGGCCGAGTGTGGCGGCATCTACCAAATTGACAGTTACCGCATTCTGGACGATGGCGCTCACTTTGCGGTGCTCGATTGGATCAGCAGAGGCGAACTCCGCCCCTGGACAGACGGCGACCTCGGCGCGAACTGGGAAAGAGAGTATCAAGATACGAATCCCGAGTACAGCCACGATAACTGGAAGAACGACGGAGACTTCTCATTCTTCACCTGGTTCGAAACTCCCGCTGAAGCCTGCGACCTCGCTCCCGTAGCTCCGATGGTAGAGCAGGCCGTGTGCACCGTTCCCGGCGGAGACGTGACCGATCCTTCGGTGACGCTGGCAGACACCGCCGGCATCACCTATACCCTTGACGGAACTGTCGCTGTGGGCGAGACCGTTGTCGTCATTGCGGCGCTGGACGACGACTACGCTAACAAAGGCTACATGCTGGCTGCTACTGATGGGTGGGCTCTCAGTGACGATAACAAGATTGCAACCTACACGGTCGAGCTGAAAGACGTTCCTTGTGACGTGACCCCTCCTGTCGAGGTTGCTCCGGTTGCTCCTGCCGTGACTGACGCCGTGTGCGAGGTTCCTGGTGATCTGACTGATCCCACGATTACGGTCGCTGAGACTGAGGGCGTGAACTACGATGTTGAGGGCGACATCAAGGCAGGCAGCACCCTCACCGTTACCGCTACTGCTGAGCAAGGCTACATGCTGGCTGCTACTGATGGGTGGGCTCTCAGTGACGATAGCAAGATTGCAACCTACACGGTCGAGCTGAAAGACGTTCCTTGTGACGTGACCCCTCCTGTCGAGGTTGCTCCGGTTGCTCCTGCCGTGACTGACGCCGTGTGCGAGGTTCCTGGTGATCTGACTGATCCCACGGTTACGGTTGCTGAGACCGAGGGTATCTCGTACACCCGCAAGGGTGAGGTGAAAGCGGGCAGCACTGTAACTGTCACGGCTTCCGCTCAAGACGGATACCGACTGAAGGCCGCAGAGGGCTGGACCATGAATGACGATGGCACGGCAACCTACACGGTTGATCTCAAACAGATCGATTGCTCAAAGAACTCGACAACTCCCCCTCTCGCCACGACCGGTGGAATCTCGGCAGCGGGCGCTCTCATGCTCGCGATTGGTCTGATCGGTGTGGGTGCATCGGCAATGTTCATTCGTCGCAACAAGCTCACTTAAGACGTAGCTCTGATTGGTTATGGCTACTGGACCAGACGGGCTTCATCCTCTCCGATCCCAAATGAGGATGGAGCCCGTCAACTTTTTACTCCCTTTCATTTAAGAGAAAGCAACTGAGCGTGTTTCAAGGATTCAAAGACTTCATTGCTCGCGGTAACGTGATCGACCTTGCAGTCGCGGTGGTGATCGGTGCCGCATTCACCACCGTTGTCACCGCGCTGGTAGACCAGCTGTTCAACCCGCTCATCGGAGCGGTCTTTAACGCTGATTCCCTCGCGAATGCGTTCCTGATCGAGATTCCGACCACCTCGGGTGGCGCTGCTACTCTCGGACTCGGCGCGATCCTCGCGGCCATCATCAACTTCCTGATCGTCGCCGCTGTGGTCTATTTCGTGTTTGTGCTCCCGATCAACAAGCTCAACGAGCGTCACGCGCAGGGGCAGGAGTCCGAGTCCGAAGTGACTGAGCTCGATTTGCTGACCGAGATCAGAGACCTGCTGAACGAGCGACACAAGTAGCGCGCACCGGTGATCTCGTGTGCGATTGGGTAGTAGCGAATGACGGCGACGATATGAATCATCAACGGGACGACGACGCGCATCAGCTTGATGACATCCGAGTGTCTGATGTTGTCGCCCTGTGCGGCCTTGCAGTAACCAGCATCATCCTGTGGGCAGTAATCGTGGCTGCCATTCTTCGTTTCGACCTGCCGCTGACCCCGCTGCTCACATCTGCAGGGGTGACGTTCGCCGGTTCACTGGTATTCGGCTGGTGTTTTCATGCGATCCGCGATCGTGAAACAGTGAGGCTCAGGTGATGGAGAAGAGCTTAGCCCTATCGCTTCAAGAGTGGGATCTGCTGCTCAATGCGCTGCGGTTTGCAGAAGACACCTACGACTCACTGAACGCCCGATTGGGTAGCCCCTACGATGTCCTCGGGGATAGCTACTTGGATCTTCGTCTCAAGATCGACCTCTACCTCGACTCGCACAGTGGTGAGCGCATCATGCTGAACGTTCCCGATCCAACGCCGCTGCAACCGTTCTCCGTTCACACCGAAACGATGAACAACGGTGAGGAACGGCAGTGAGGCCGCATCTTGACCCCCTTTGCCGCGCGAACGATGACGATCGCGTCAGATGTGCCGCCGGCGGCCTTTGACTGCGTCAAGTTCATCCTGGTCAGAGAGGGAATTGCCACACTTGCGTGCGGCGCGAACACAGCGCGAGTTGTCCCCGGTGATGTGATTGTTGTCTCAGCACACACGCTCTGTTGCGCTGCCCCCGAACCTCGAGTCACAGTATCGACGCTCTATATTGACCGTGACTACCTCATCGACTTGGTGTATTGGCAATGCGCCACACATTTTGTCGATCGGCTGGAAGTAAAGCACTTTTTCGATGTGCTGTTCACGAATCACTCCCAACAGTTCCATCTCGGGCACACACAACTGGAACAGATCGCGGCTTGGCTCGATGAACTCACGGTCATGAGCCAGGAGGGCATCGCCTCCGAGCGGTTCTACCGTGCGCAATCGGTGCTCTCCCTGGTCCTTGACGCACTGTTACCGTTCCTGAGTTCGGGGCAACAGGCGATGAAAGTTGAGAAGTGGCGCACTGATCAAATCGAGCAGCGCCGCTTTCTTGCACTGCGGAATGAGGCTCGCGTCGCTGCGGAGCTGATTCGGGCAAACCTGCGTCAGCGCTGGACCCTCGAAGACCTTGCCACTCAGGTGCATCTCTCACCGTCTCAACTCGGGCGCGTATTCGTGGCCTCATTTGGCAGCAGCCCCTTCGAGTACCTTGCACGGCTCCGAGTCGAAGAGATGGCGCTGCTCCTGCGAAGCACCAATCTCACGGTCTCTGAGATCGCGGCACGGGTGGGCTGGGGACACGTGGGTTACGCTTCCCTACAGTTTCGTCGCGCGCTCGGAGTGACACCCAGCAGATACCGAGTCATATGCCTGCAATGGGAGCAACCACCACAGCAATAGTGGTGGTCTCCGCATTCATAGCTGCGTTCACCGCATCATGCGGGCAGAAACCTGTATTCTCGGCTTGTGCGTTGATAGGACAGGAAGGACTAGTCGGGTTCGGCGTTGAGCTTGACGGTCATTGATTCTCCTCAATCCTCGCTCTTCCCGGCGCACCTCATGGTGACAAGGCTGCCAACCGTTTGCGCAGCCCGCTACAGAGGAAGGCGGATCATGGATGCACCACAAAGGACTGTTGGAGAATCTCGGGCCGCGCGTGAAGCGAAGCTCAAAGAACTCAACGAGCAACTGGCAGAGCCGATCGAGGCGGCGACCACTGAAGCAGCGGCCGATGAGTTGCTGGCCGCTGGCAGGGCGCGGGGTGTCTGATGAATACCGGCAGGCTTTTCGCGGAGCTCAACGGCCTGACAATGCACGATGCCACACTTCGTCTTACCGAGGCCGGGGTACCGGTGTTTCCCTGTGTGCCCGGCTCGAAGCGGCCGCTCGTGCCGGGTGGCTTTCAAGCAGCCACGACGAATTTGAAGCAAGTCGAGGCGTGGTGGCGGCGGTGGCCTGACGCGAATGTCGCGGTGCCGACCGGCAGGGCGTCGGGTGTTGAGGTTGTTGACGTTGATCGGCACGGCGAATCTGACCTCGGATTGGCATCGTTCAAGCGTGCTCGTGATGCTGGCCTGCTGCACGGGTGGACGGCGCTCGTTACGACCCCCTCGGGTGGCCTGCACGTCTACTATCCTGCTAGCCCTGCACGGGAGCAGCGGAACTGGCAGGCAGCATCAGCGCAGATAGATTTCCGTGGCGAGGGCGGCTATGTTCTCGTTCCTCCGTCCAGGGTCTCGTACCCTGATGGTTCGAGCGGGGTGTATGCGCTCAGTGCGCAGAGCGTCGCCGCGACCTCGCCGGTCGATGCGGTCACGCTTCGAAGATTCCTGGCACCTCTTCGTCCTCGCCGACAGTTTCCTCCATCGCAGTTCAGTGGTCAGCGTCGCGGGGTGAGTCTTGAGCGGCGTGCGGCTTGGGTTGCGGGGCTGGCTGAGGGCGAACGCAACGCTGGCCTGTTCTATATGGCGTGCCGCATGGTCGAAGACGGGTACGCGCTGCCGGAAACACTCTCAGTGCTGGGTCCTGCCGCTGAGCAGGCGGGGCTTGGGGTGCAGGAGATCACGCGCACGGTTGAGTCGGCATACCAGAAGACCGGGCCGAGAAAAGCCGATGCAGCAGCGTCGGCAGCACGGCGGTCTTGGAGCTATGAGCCTGCATCGCGTTCTGCCGCATCATCGGCCGGGTTGGGGCGCTGAGATGAATTGCCCGCATATTTCGTCTCGTGGTCTGAGGCTTGCGGTGCTCGCCGCCGAGACCGGCACGGTGCTGTTGGCGGCTGCCGCGTTCGTGCTGAGCTTCACCGCACTGCACGACCTCGCCGCGCGCAGCGGCATCGACCGCGACCTCGCCTGGCTGTGGCCGCTCATCGTGGACGGCATCATCGTCGTGGCAACGGTCGCGGTATTCACCCTCGCTGGCACCCGCGTGATCTGGTACCCGTGGCTACTGCTCATCCTCGGTGCGGGGGTATCGGTCGCCGCGAACGCGGTTCACGCGCTGGTGGCAGCCGACCCCGAAGTTTCGGGACTGCTCGCAGGCTCGGTCGCCTCCGTCCCTCCCATCGTGCTGGTCGCTTCGACACATCTCACGGCGATCCTGATTCGTCATTCCCGAACCGTGCTCCAGGTCGCCGCCCACCATGAATCTGTCGCCGCAGAAGCAGCGCAGGCAGACGCACAACTCCGCGCGGTAGAGACTCACCAGCCAGCGCCCGACCCCGAGATTGACGTTGAGGCTCCGCTTGCCGAGGTCAATGCCGAAGAGCGGCGCACCGTGGCGTCGACGCTGCGTGGTCTCGGCCTCAACAACTCCCAGATTGCCCGGTTGTTCGGTGTTGATCGCAGCACCGTCGGCCGCTGGCTACTCAAACCCGTCGAAGAACAGGAGACCCCATCATGACCACCCCTGCATCCGGCGCGATGTCGCCGTATCGTTTTCCGTCCCATCTTGACCTTTACGCCGAGGAAGAGATCATCGAGGCCGAGCTGATCGAAGATACCAAACTCGTCCGGCACACACCTTCCCCTGAACTCATTTACGACGCCGAAGTGGTCGAGGATGCGCTCGAGTTGGAGGGAGGCTTCGATGCTCGGGTGACGGATGATCCTGCCGATATTGTCGGCCCGGAACCGGAGAAACCGGCCGGGGTGCGGGTGGCGTGGAAACGCCCGACCGACCTCTTCGCGGAGGCCGGGGCGCGAGTGACCGCTCGCGGCATGGATCTCACCGCCGCGCTCTCGGAGCGTGCCCGAGGCAAGGTCGGAGACTTCCATCGGGAGGTGCGTGAGGGCACCTGGCATCTCGCTCCGATGAACCCGTTTGGTCAGGATGCGCCGCACCGCTCGATGCCGGAACCCGAAACGATTTCTCGGGGCTGATGGTGACGGTGATGGATCATGCACGGTATCGCTCTCAGATTGGTTCTGCTCGTTCGGGATGAGGATCGCACGTCTCCTGTAGGAGGTGCGCCATCATGACCAGAACACTTATCGCCGCTGCTTCGCCCGAGGATCACGAGTTCGAGACCCCGGAGGGGCTGCGGGCGTTGCTCATTCGTTTGCAGGAGGCTGGCCCCGGCGCGTGGCGGCACGATACCGAGGCGCATGAGCTCGCGAAGTTCACCGCAGGCAAGTATGCGCGTCTTGCCCGCAAGTACGGCCTTGACCGTTGGGAGGCAGTGACCGCCGCGTTCGAGGCGATGCGGAAACCCGGCACCGCCCGCGCCGACAACCCGTGGGCCGTGGTCACCGAGGCGGTACGGCTGACGTGCATCTATGAGCAGCGCGGCCAGGGGCTGCTCTGCTCGGTCGACAAGGCCCGCAAGTCTGAGGTCTCCGCGAATCATGATGCGGAACGGTTTGCAGACCGCGACCAGGCGCTGCTCGAATGGAACCCAGCGTTCCAAGTCGGTGAGCCTCGCATTGAGGACGCAGGCGAAGAAGAACCTTCTCCCGAGGTGACCATGATCGAGCAGGCAGTATTCCTGTTCTCACGGCTCTGCTGGCCGGAATCAACGGCCCGGAATGTGATCTGGTACATCTACGAAGGCCTTGAGAGACTCGGGAGCCGTACGAGCGCGTTCGACGTGCTGCGCCGCGACCGTCTCGCCCTCGCGCTCCTCGACGTGAAGAAGGATGCCTGGAACACCGTTGTCGCGGTGCTGCTGGGCACTCAGAACCCGGCCTACGCAGCAACGAACGCGGGCCGTGGCCTGTTCATGCGAATCGTCATCGGTGAGAGCTTTCCCGAACTGCTGAGTGACGAACACCTGGTGCGGCAGATCGTGGAGTCTGCCCCGAAACCTGGCGGTGCGTGATGAGCGGCCAGTACGGGATTCAGTTGGATCGGGCGCTCGACTCGCTCTTGGTTGGCACCCGGCATCGCAGCGACCTTGGCGATCTCGACCTGCTGGCGAAGTCGCTGTCTGAGCACGGGCTGCTGCAACCGCCAACGATCACCCCGGAAGGGTTCGTGTTGATCGGGGTGCGCCGGGTCGCTGCCGCACGGAAACTCGGCTGGCGCACCATCAACGTATGGGTGCGCTCAGGCCTCTCTGACCGGCTCGGCCAGCTGCTCAGCGAACACGCCGATCATGCCCTGCACAAGCCCCTCACCACCCTGGAAGCTGCCGCGCTCTACCGCGAACTGAAGGCCGTGCTCGAGGAAGAAGCCGCGCTGCGGCAAGCCGCGACTCGCTTCGGCGCGCAGCCCGGACTCGCAGGAATCTCCGGTGGTGGTGATTCACCACCACCGTCAGCACCACACGAATACGGGAAAGCACGCGAACAGGCAGCCCGCATGGTCACCGGGCGTGACTCCCATCAGATGCTCGAACGAGTGAACCGCATCGAAGACCTCGCCGCTGACGGCACCGCCTCGGCGGCGGTTCGCGGCCAGGCCGAGGCCGAGCTTGCCCGGATTCGGGATGGGGCCGGGGTACTGGCCTCGCATCAGCGCATGAACGCCGCCCTGTCGCTTGACGAGCTCGATCGCATCGCGGCCGATCCCACCCAGCCTGAGAGCGTGCGCGAAAGCGCAGGCCGTGAGGCGGCTCGCGCCCGCCAGTCGGATCTGAAAGCCGCTGAGATGGAACGTCTCGCCCGAGCTGCCCTTGAACGAGTGAAAGGGAGCAGTGGCTCGAAGCACCCATCCAAACCGCGCACTGCGGTCACAGCGGGTGATGAGGTGCCGAAGCTGCGCAGTTCCCGCGCGTTCTGGGCGACTTGGAGCGAACTCGACGGCTGGTGGCGGTACTACGATGTCGAGCAGATGGTGCGAGAGCTCTCCGGCGAGCAGCTCGACTTGTTCGTCTCCATCGCTGAGGGCACGATGCGCTTCGCCACCGAACTCCAGAACGCCCGCGCTGCCGCCTGACCTGAGCCGGTGTCCGGGGTGCAGTCTCGTACCTGTGCGGTATGAAACGTCGCACTCCCTTACCGCAGCAACCGGCCACTGATTCTGAGCGGGCGCGTCGGTTGCGCATGATCGTGGCTACGGTGCTCGGCACCGGGCTCCTATTCGTCCTCGTCATCGCCACGATTGGGCTGCTGCTCGGCCCACCCGACGACGAGCTGACACCAATGGTCGGCACCACCACAGCCCCCGATGCGACGGAACCGGCTGAGCAGGCCCGGCCAGTGTTCGGGAAGGTCGCGCAGACCGGGGACGCTGATCGCTTCGCGGAATCGGTCGCTTCCGCGATCTTCGCGTGGGATACGAACGACGGGTATCTCCCGGTCGACTATGTGCAGTCGATCCTCGATCAAGGCTCCGATCCCGACAATCTGGAAACCAACGGGTTGGTGAAAGACCTCACTACCTACCTGCCGAACAACGCGGCCTGGAAAGAGTTGCAACAGTACGAGACTCGGCAGCACCTCGAGATCGACACGATTGGCGTGCCTGATGGCTGGACCGACGTTGTACGGCAGGCCCGAGAGGATGCGCTGCAGCCCGGCACGATCGCTTACACCGTCGACGGTACGAGGCACCGATCCGGGGTCTGGGATGGTGAAGTGGTGACGACCGAGCATCCGGTCGCGTTCACCATGTTCGTGGCCTGTAAGCCGTCGTATGAGCAGTGCCGTCTGCTGCGGTTGACGGCACTCGATACGCCGCTGCGGTAAGCGAGGTCGGTGATGAAGAAGATCCTCGCGTTTCTCGCGGCGCTCGCGCTCGCTCCGAGCGCAGGGCTGCTCAGCCTGGTGCTGGTCGCCGTGCCAGGGAACGGGAACTGCACGGTGCCGACCACGCAGACCACCGGAGGCGGTGGCGGGGCTGTATCGACCGAGGCTCCGCCCGAGTCGAAGAGCATCGTGTTCCCGATGGCGCAAGGCACCTACGTCGTCACTGACAGGTTCGGGCCTCGCATCGACCCGATCAGCGGAGAGCAAAGCTACCACTACGGTCTCGATCTCGCGGCCCCTGACGGCACACCGATTCTCGCCGTCGCTGACGGCATCGTCACCTTCGCCGGGATCGACGGCGGCTGGGGTGGCCTTATCACGATCGAGCACACCATCGGCGGAGAGCGGATCGCGACCGCGTATGTGCATATGTGGGCGCACGGCATCCATGTCTCTGCAGGCGATCGGGTGACCGCTGGCCAGCACATCGCCGATGTCGGATCGAGCGGCTACTCGACCGGGCCGCATTTGCATCTCGAAGTGCGGCCCGGTGGCACGCACGGGCAGGCCATCGACCCGGAGCCGTGGCTCGCCGCACACGGAGCGATCGACCTCACCGGCCCCGGCAGCGAGGCTCCCGGCCGTGCAGGCTGCACCACCCATGAAGAGGACGCCGACCCCGGCAGCGAAGACGGCGATGCACCGGCCGAAGAGGGTTCGCGCGAGGCGGTCGCGGCATGAATGTCTTTCCCGATTTTGGCTCCCTCGATCTGGGCGGCTTCGAGGAAGTGATCGGTGCTGCGCTCATGTTCGTGCTCATTGTGAGCGCTCTCATGTTCATCATCTCGAGTGTGGCGTGGGCGCTGGGTACCTGGGGCGGGAATCCGAACACCGCGATGCGCGGCCGCGTCGGTGTGCTCGTCGCACTCGGCGGTGCACTCATGGCCGGAGCTGCTGTCGCAATCGTGAACCTCTTCCTCAGCTACGGCTCCACCCTCTAACCGCCCTCACCACTCGGGCCTGGCAGACGCATGAGCGTCACTGTCAGGCCCGACTTGTGTTCGGGATTCGGCAGGTACCTCATCGGTGTTCCCTTCCCGTCTTGAGAGCTGTGAGGAGCCTCACCCATGATCGACATCGACCCCAACTCGTCCGGGCTGCCGGGCGTCGACGCCCTCCGATTGATCGTCGGCGCAGTCATGACTTTCGGACTCATCCTGTCCGCGCTCGGCTTGATTATCAGTGCCGTGGTCTGGGCGTTTGGTGCGAACTCGTCGAACCCGCATTTGGCGGGCCGAGGGAAGACGGGTGTGCTGATCTGCTGCGGCGCAGCCGTGCTGTGCGGGGCGGCCGTGACCTTGATCAATTTTTTCTGGGATGTCGGCCAGTCGGTCTAACCGCCACCCGCCGATCTGATGAACGAAAGAGTCTCTAATGAGTCTGTGTGAGCAGCCCATTCTCTCGCTGCTGTGCGATGCCGCAGATGAGACCACCGCGATGGTCGCTGCCGCTCCGATCCAGTGGATCGCCGATGGTGTCGGCCAGACTGCGGCCTGGTTCATCCAAGGCCTCTGGATCGTATTCGACTCAACCACGATGGTCGACGTCACCAGTGGCGAGTTCGTCGGCGTCTACAATCTCATCTTCGGCATCGGCGTCATGATCGCTCTGCTGCTGGCCTGCTTCCAACTCATCACCGCTGTGGTGAAACGAGAACCCGGTGGTCTCGCCCGTGCCGGGATCGGCCTCGGGAAGAGCATCCTCGGTTCGTTCGTCGCGGTCTCGCTCGTCGCGCTGGGATTAGAGATCGTGGATCAGCTGTGCCTCGGCATTGTGCAAGCGACCGGGAACTCGATGCAGTCAATGGGCGACAAGATCACGATGCTCATTACCGCACTGACTACGTTGAACCTCGGTTCCCCAGGTATCGGAGCAATCGTCACGCTGTTCCTCGGCGGCCTGTCAATCGCGGCGACTGCGATCGTGTGGTTCTCGTTGCTCGTGCGAAAGAGCCTGCTCCTGCTGACGGTCGCGCTCGCGCCGCTCGCACTGGCGGGGTTCTCCTGGGATACCACGCGCGGGTGGGCGGGGAAATGGCTGATGTTCGTGGTCGCGCTCATCGTCTCGAAACTCGTGCTGACCGTGATCCTACTGGTCGCTATTGCACAGATTTCTGTGCCCATCGCCCTCGACATCCAGGCGCTCACTGACCCGCTCGCGGGGATCGTGCTCCTCGCGGTTGCCGCCTTCGCCCCGTACATCACCTACAAGGCGATCTCGTGGCTCGGCACCGACTACTACCACGCCATGTCCACCGAGTCCGAAGCGAAGCAAGCGCTCAACCGACCGGTGCCTGTGCCGAATCGGATGCCTGGGAATCCATCTCGTGTTCTCGGCGATTCGAGCGGCTCGGGTGGCGGCGATAAGCCGCCCTCTGGCGGGGGCGGTGGTGGTAATCCGCCGCCCCCGCCGCCCCCGCCGGGAGGCGGTGCTGGCGCTGGAGCCGGTACTGGTGCAGGTACAGGTGCTGGGACTGGCACCGGGGCGGGCGTTGGCGCGGGTGCTGCGGGCGGGCCGATTGGTGTTGGGATAGCGCTCGGTGCGGCAGCGGCGAAGAAGGCCGCGACCCTCGGCCCGGAGCTTGGCAGTCAGGTCGCGCAGCAGGCTGACAGTCAGATGGAGGGCGCGAGCACGCCGGGGCAGAGTTCGGCTCCGCCTCCCGCACGCCACGGGCAGGTACCGCCGCCTCGCGCGCTGCCGCCTGGCCCAAGCACGAACCCTGGCGATAGTTCGACCCCGAAAGCGTAAGGAGCGGTCATGTCTGAGTTCGAGTTGTCGACCGTGCAGTTCTCGCGCCTCACCAAGCGGGGCGTGATGCTCGGTCTCTCCCTGCCCCAGCTGGTCACGCTCGGGATCGGTCTCGTCGCCGCAGTCGGTGGCCTCTACGTCACGGGTGGTGCGGGGCTTGCCTGGACTGCCCCGGTTTGGGGGCTTGCCGCTGTCACCGCGACTGTACCGATTGGCGGGCGGAAGATCGTCGAGTGGGCGCCGATCGTGCTGCGGTGGTGGCAGAAGCAAGCGAGCGGACAGACCGAGTATCGACGTGCCCTTATGCGGCTTCGCCCCGAGGGCACGCTCGCGCTTCCCGGCGATGCCGCCGCGTTGCGGGAGTGGGTGGACGATGAGACCGGGGCGGCGATGATCCATGACCCGCACCAGCACCTCTTGACGGCAATCCTCGGAGTCTCCCACCCCGCGTTCGTGCTGCTCGATCCAGGCGACCAGCAGCGCCGCGTCGACGGCTGGGGCAGAGTGCTCGCTTCCGCGTGCAGGTCGGGCAGGATCGCCCGCATCCAGGTGTCGGAACGCACCCTGCCCGATTCCGGCACCGGGCTTGCGCAATGGTGGCAGGAGCACGGCAACGCTGACGGCTCGTGGGCGGCGACCGTCTATGGCGAACTCATCGACCGGGCGGGCCCCACCGGGGAACGGCACGCCACGACCGTCTCGCTCTCGCTCGATATGCGCCTCGCGGCACGCGCGATCCGCACCGCAGGCGGCGGCGTGCGCGGGGCTGCACAGGTGCTGCGGCAAGAGATGCACACCCTGGTCGCGGCGATTCGTGCCGCAGACCTGCAGGTTGATGGGTGGCTCACCCCAGGCGATGTCGCAATGGTGCTGCGCGCAGCCTACGATCCCGCGACCGCTGCCGCGCTCGAACGTCACGGCGAGCTCGGACGCGACCTCGCTACCGCTGGCCCGGTCGCTGTCACAGAACGGTGGGAGTCGATCAGGTCTGACAGTGCGCATCATGCAGTGTTGTGGGTCAGCGAATGGCCCAGGAGCCAGGTCTACCCAGGCTTCCTCTCACCCCTCGTGCTCTCGTCGGGGATCCTGCGCACTCTCTCGTTGCACTACCTGCCGGTGCGCGCCGATCAAGCGGCGCGTGATCTGCGGCGCAAACGCACCGAACTGATTTCGGATAAGACGCAGCGGCAGAAGATCGGGCAGATCGAAGACGCTGCGACTGCTGCCGAGTACGTCGACGTGATGCAGCAAGAGGCCGACCTCTCTGCCGGGCACGGCCTCGCCCGCGTCACCGGCCTCATCTCGGTCACAGCTTCAACCAGCGAGGAACTCGAGGCAGCGGTCGCCGCGGTCGAACAGGCCGCAATCCAAGCCTCCTGCGAATGCCGTCGTTTGGTCGGGCAGCAGGCCCGCGCGTTCGCCGCCGCAGCCCTCCCGCTCGCCCGCCCCATCTGAACCCGCCCCGACTGATTGGACACCACTGATGCCTGAATATGAGACCCCGCGCGAAGCGGCGACCGCCGCCTACGATGCACTCCGTTACCTCGCGCACACCGTTCGTGACACCCCACTCCGCGAACTCTACGATCTGAACCGTGAACTGCTCGGCATCTCTCGGCTGCTGCCCGACGTGTTCAGGAGTTTCGCGTCGCGTGCGATCGCTCGGAACGATGAGGCGATCATCCGAACCGGCGGCACCATCGTCTCTGGTGTCGCGGTGATCGAAGAAGCAGCCCGTGACCTTCTCCAAGCCGCAGAGTTTGTCGACCGTGCCGAGACCCGCCTGGGTCGCACCTCCGAACACCTCTCGCTCCTTGAATGGCCGACCCCACATCGCCCCGATGCTCCGCCCGCTGCGAGCGTCACCACGCATCTCAGGCCGGAGCCGCTCGATTCGGGCACCCTTGCGCCCAAAGCCGCGCACGGCCTTTCCCGCACGGCCGCACCGCAGAGCCTCGATGCGGGGTTGTCGCGGTGAGTGACGAGGAGCGTCTGCACGCGAGCGTGCTCGTCGCCCCGACCGCCGAGCGTCGACGCTTGAAGAAAGCCAGACGCCGGGCGGCTGCGCAGCTTCGCTACGAGGCGCGCGCCCGTGAAGATGCCGAACTGCGAGCCAGGCGCGAGGCCGAACGGGAGGAGCGCCGGAACACGGTCTATCTCCCCGCAGCGGGCGAGCCGTATCCTGAGTCGCTGCGCACTCCTGGCAGGTTTCGGTTGCCGAAGCATCAAGACACGACGGCGACGCTCGGGGCGCAGTACCCGTTCCTTGCCGAGGTCGGCCTCGGCTCAGACGGTGCGTTCATCGGGCAGGATCTCTACTCCGGTGCCTCGTTCGTGTATGACCCGTGGACGCTCTACCAGCGCGGCCTCATCACCGCCCCGAACATTGTGATCGCGGGAATCGTGGGCAGCGGCAAGTCGGCGCTCGTGAAATCGCTCTACACGAGAGCGCTGCCGTTCGGGCGCAGAGTCTATGTGCCCGGCGATCCGAAAGGCGAGCACTCTCCCGTCGCTGAGCTGGTCGGCGGGCGCGCGATCATTCTTGGACGTGGCCTGCCACACCGCCTCAATCCGCTCGATGAGGGTTATCGTGCGGCAGGGATCAGCGATCAAGACTGGGCGGCTCAGGTCACCGCGCGTCGCCGTGAACTCGTCGGCGCACTTGCAGAAACTATGCTCTCCCGCCCCCTCACCCCACTGGAACACACCAGCATTGACCACGCGCTTGGCGCGGTGATGCGTGAGCACGGCACGCCCATCCTGCCGCAAGTGGTCGACCGTATCCTCGAGCCTGGCAGCGACGCTGACGGCAGGCTCAAAGAAGACGGTCGCCAACTCGGGCACGCGCTCAGGCGACTCGTCGCGGGCGACTTGCAGGGCATCTTCGACGGGCCATCGACCGTCCGCTTCGATCCGTCGCTGCCAATGGTGAGCCTCGACCTGTCGCGCATGGTCGAAAACTCCGCACTGACCTCAGTGCTCATGACTTGCTCGTCTGCGTGGATGGAGGGTGCGCTGCTCGATCCGGCAGGCGGGCAGCGGTATGTGATCTACGACGAAGCCTGGCGGCTCATGGCCTACCCCTCACTGCTTCGCCGCATGGACAGCCAGTGGAGACTCGCCCGCCACTACGGAATCGCCAACGTGCTCGTGTTCCACAAGCTGAGCGACCTCGACAACGTAGGCGATAGCGGCTCAGCTATGCGCGCGCTCGCCTCGTCGCTACTCGCAAACGCCGAGACTCGAGTGATCTACCGGCAGGAACCCGACCAGCTAGGCGCGACCGCGCAGGCACTCGGCCTGACCCGAACCGAACAGTCGCTGCTGCCCGGTCTCGGCGTCGGACAAGGCTTGTGGAAGATCAAAGGCAGGAGCTTCGTTTCGCAGCACCAACTGCATCCTGCCGAACTCGAAGCGTTCGACACCACCACGCGAATGGGCTAAAAAACCTAGATGTTCCGGTGAATATTGACGGTTTTGGCGGGAACTTCCGCCCGTGCCGTCGTTTTGGTGTGGGTGCGGGTGGATGTTCGAGGAACTGCCTCCTCTGCGACTGTACCGCGCCCGCCGGTGCGGGTGTCGTGAGGGCTCCGCGGGGGCGGGAGTGCCGCTGCTGGGTCGCGGGTGCATGGTTCGCCATCATCGATAATAGTTCAGTGCTTACTGTATAGTTCAGTACATGCTGACTATTGCTTCGCGTCTTGATGTCATGAACCGGCTGGGTCGGGCGATGGCGGATCCGACGCGTTCCCGGATCCTGATGACCCTGCTGGACGGGCCGAGCTACCCGGCGGTGCTCTCGCGTGAGCTGGAGTTGACGCGGTCGAACGTGTCGAACCATCTGACGTGCCTGCGGGATTGCGGGATCGTGGTCGCCGAGCCGGAGGGTCGGCAGACGCGCTACGAGATCGCCGACCCGCACCTCGCGGCGGCGCTCACGGCGCTGGTAGACGTGACGCTGGCCGTGGACGAGCACGCGCCGTGCGTGGACGCCGAGTGCACGGTGCCGGGCTGCTGCGGGACGGGAGCGGGCGCGTGAGCGCGGCGTGCGGCTGCGACGAGCCCGACACTCTGATCGTTGAGGAGGCCGAGGAAGGGCGGGAGCGTCCGTGGTGGCGGGACAGCGGGGTCATGGTCCCGGTGTTCTCCGGCGTCGCCTTCGGCACCGGTCTGGTCCTGGAATGGGCAGGGGCGGAGATCCCGGCACTGGTGGCGTTCTGGATCGGCCTGCTGCTGGGCGCGTCGACGTTCACCCCGGGCGCGATCCGCAAGCTGCTCAAGGGCAAGCTGGGCATCGGGCTGCTGATGACGATCAGCGCGATCGGCGCGGTCATCCTCGGCTACGTCGGGGAGGCCGCGGCGTTGGCGTTCTTGTACTCGATCGCCGAGGCGTTGGAGGACAAGGCGATGGACCGCGCCCGCGGCGGGCTGCGGGCGCTGCTCAAGCTGGTCCCGGAGACCGCGACCATCCGGCGGGATGGCGCGTCCGTGGAGGTCGCCGCAAAGGACCTGGCCGTTGGTCAGCTGATGCTGGTGCGTCCGGGTGAGCGGATTGCGACCGACGGGATCGTCCGCACGGGCCGGTCGAGCCTGGACACCTCCGCGATCACGGGCGAGTCCATCCCGGTGGAAGTCGAGCCCGGCGATGCGGTGTCGGCCGGGGCGATCAACACCGCCGGTGCCCTGGAGGTCGAGACGACCGCGGCGGGTACCGACAACTCGCTGACCACGATCGTGGAGCTGGTGGAGCAGGCGCAGACCGAGAAGGGCGACCGCGCCCGCCTGGCCGACCGCATCGCCCGGCCGCTCGTGCCTGGCGTGCTGATCCTCGCTGCTCTCGTCGCGCTGATCGGCTCGCTGCTGGGCGACCCGGGGCTGTGGATCACCCGCGCGCTCGTGGTGCTCGTCGCCGCGTCGCCGTGCGCGCTGGCGATCTCCGTCCCGCTGACCGTCGTCGCCGCGATCGGCTCGGCGAGCCGGCTCGGCGTGATCATCAAGTCCGGTGCCGTGTTCGAGCGGTTCGGCGTGATCCGCCACGTCGCCGTCGACAAGACCGGCACCCTCACACGCAACGAGCCCGCCGTCACCGCCGTTCTCACCGCCGACGGGGTGGACGAGGCGCAGGCCCTGGCCTGGGCGGCATCCCTGGAGCAGCACAGCACCCACCCGCTGGCCGCCGCGATCACCGCCGCCTCACCCGGAGCCCCCGCCGCCTTGGACGTCACCGAGCAGGCCGGGCACGGCATCGAAGGCACCCTCGACGGGGCCCAGGTCACCGTCGGCAGCCCCCGCTGGCTGGACGCGGGGACGCTCAAGGACCAGGTCGCCGGCTTGGAGGAGCAGGGCATGACCGTCGTCATCGTGCACCGCGACGGACTCCCGGTCGCCGCGATCGGGGTCCGCGACGAGCTGCGCCCCGAGGTCCCAGAGGTCGTGCGCACCCTCGCGACCCAGGGTGTCGGGGCGACCATGCTCACCGGTGACAACGCCCGCACCGCCCGCGCGCTGGCCGCGCAGGCCGGGATCGAGGACGTGCGCGCCGAGCTGCGCCCGGAGGACAAGGCCGCCGCGATCAGCGAGCTGGGCAGGCACGGCTCGGTCGCGATGATCGGTGACGGCATCAACGACGCCCCTGCACTGGCCGCCTCGGATATCGGCATCGCGATGGGCGCGACAGGTTCCGATGCCGCGATCGAGTCCGCCGACGTCGCGTTCACCGGTCACGACCTGCGCCTCCTGCCGCGCGCGTTCGCTCACGCCCGCCGCGGCAGGCACATCATGAACCAGAACATCATCCTGTCGCTCATGATCATCGTCGTGCTGCTCCCGCTCGCCCTGTTCGGTGTCCTGGGTCTGGCCGCGGTGGTGCTGGTGCACGAGATCGCTGAGGTGATCGTCATCCTCAACGGGCTCCGCGCCGCCCGCACGAGCCGCGCCACCGCAGATCTGTGACGGATCGGCCACCGTTGCACCTGGCTCCTGACCGTCCGCGAGAGCACGACCCTGGGGCCGGAATCGACCCGGCGCGGCGGCGTCACCCTGGCTGGTCGCTGGTGGTGAGGTCGGGGTGTGCGAGGGTGTCGATGTAGCGGTCGGTGCCGGCGATGCTGAGGCCGAAGAGGTCGCTGATCGCGCGGGCGTCGCCGCGGGTGGCGTGGGCTTCGGCGAGGATGCGGTCTTCGCGGAGGGCCTGCGGGCGGATGCCGGCCTGCTGCCAGGGGTAGGTTCGGTTCGCGGCCATCATCCTGGGCGCGGAGCGCTGGTGGATGATGAGGTGCGGGTTCTGCGAGTTCGGCCATCTGTTCTGGCGGTAGTCGAGCCATCGGGCGAGGCGTTCGCGGACGGGAGCGGCGAGCGGGATGCTCCGGCCTGCGACGTTCAATCGCCCGTCGACGATGTCGGTGAGCAGCAGCTCGGAGACCTGTTTCGCGGTCAGGGCGTGGAACGCAACGAGAGCGACGGCCAACGCGATCACGGGGTGGGGCGAGTTCAGTTTCTCACGGATGAGCGCGGTGTCCAGCGGCATCGGGATGTTGCCGTTGACCTTGGTGAACGTCATGCCGCGGGTGGGGTTCTGGAAGAGGAGCCTGCGAGCTTTGAGTACCTTGAACAGCGACCGCAGGCCACGCTCCATGAGCGCACGCGGGTTCCCGCTCTCGGGCAGCACGTCACGAATCTGAGCGGGGCTGATCTCGGCGAGCGACTGATGGCCGGCCTCGGCCCACGCGGTCACGGCCGGCACGACGGCGTGGATATGGACTTTCACGGTCAGCGGGTCGCGGGAGCGCTGCCGGGGCGCGGCCGTCGCTCCGTCGATCATGACGTTCACCCAGACCTCGAGCTGCTCCTGCATCACCTGTGGCAGCAGCGACGTCTTGTTCGCGAAGTAGGTGTCGATCCAGCGGGGCCGGTCATCGATGAGCAGCCCGGCGGCGTCGAGCACGTCGAGGGTGGAGACGATGTTGCCGTCATAGCGTGGGAGTTGGAGCACGTCGGAGGCGCGGATCTTCGCGGTCGGGCTGTCGCGGAGGGTCTGCAGCAGGCGCAGGGAACGGATCACGTCGTTGCGTTGGCGGACAGACCAGCCGAACTGTTCGGCGTGCTCGTGCACGATCGCGTTGCAGTATCGGGTCAGCTCGCTGTTCTCGATCAGGGCGCGCTGGAGCAGCAGCTCGGGGTCAGGGGCGACGTCGATGAGGACGGGCTGCACCCACTCGGTCAGGGCGAGCTTCTTCGGCGGCGGGCCGGGGCGACCCCACCCGCCGGGCGTCTTCCACCCGTTCGCAGGCTTGAGGCGCGGAGTACGGCGGCGCTGAAAGTGCATGTTCGCGAAGAAGAGCTGCTGGCCGTGTTTGTTCGCGCCCGCGAGGTCGAGGGCGCGGCCGGGCTCTTGGAGCATCCGGGCCTGTTCGAGGCAAAGACGGCACGCACCCCGGTCACCGATCCAGGTATCGCGATGGCAGTAGTTGCAGACCCCTTTCGGGTAGTGGGTCTGCCACCAGCGGCACGACCAGCACATCCAGTTGTGCTGCGGATACACGCCCCACGCGAGGCAGCTCTTGCAGGAGCCGACCTTGTGGGGGCTGCGCGGGTGGCAGCGCTGGCACAGGCCCTGGCTGAAGTAGTCGGTGGTCGTTCCGCACATCTCGCAGGGTGGCGGCGGGAACGGGCCTCCGGGCATGCAGTCGTAGCAGAAGTCGATGCGGGGCTTGCTCCACGCGACGCGGTTGACCTGGCAGCGGTTGCACAAGGGCGGTACCCGCAGCCGCGCTTCCGGCCCCGGCGCTGGACTCACAGCGGCGGCTCGGAACGGGGCTTACCGAAGCGGGGCGAGACCGTCGGGCCGACCTCCTTCTCACCGCCCACCGTCTCGGCCTGTCTCGGACGCCTCGCCGCAACCTTCTGGGGCTCGGGAGTCATCAGGTCAGAGGGTGCGCAGTCGAGGATCGAGCAGAGCACGTCGAGCTCTTCCAGACGGATCGTCGCGGGGGTTCCGGCCCACCAGCCCGACATCTTCCCGGCGCTGATCTCCAGTCCTGCCGCGGCGAGGCGGCGGCGCATCTCGGCGGACTTCCAGATGCCGCGCTCGGCGGCTCGCATTCTCAAATTCCATTGCACAGGCGATTCACCTTTCTTCCGCGAAGCGGGCCTCGACCCGCTGGTTGGCGTTGCGCCAGGCCAGCTCGACATGCTCGCTACGCACGTGGACATACCCCGACGTCGTGGACAGCCACTGGTGGCCCAGCAGCTCTTGGATCGCTTTCAAGTCCATCCCGCTCCCATACAGAGACGAGGCGCAGTAATGCCGCAGCACATGAGGCGTCAACCGGCCCGCCCACGCGGGCAGGAACCGCTCGGTCTGGATTGTCAGGCCGCGCCGCAGCGAGTAGTCGCTCACTCTGGCGCAGCGCCCCAGGTCCTCATCGAACCGTTCGGAGGGCAGCATCGGCGCATCCGGGTTGACCCAGTCGTCGCCGAACTGGTGACGCACCTCGGCCAGCCACCAGTCGATGAGCTGGTCGGCCCCGTTGATCGCGGGCACCAGGCGGGCCTTGAAGCCGCGCCCGTGCGAGCCCTTCCCGAACCGCACATGCAGCTTCCCTAGCCCGCCGAGGTCGGGCCGCCAGTCGCGGATGTCGAGCATCACCGTCTCGTTGATCCGCACCCCGACCCGCCGCCACAACGACGCGGCGAAGTAGTCACGCGCGGCCGGGAGATACTTCCGCGCGTCCGGGATCGACTGCCGCCAGCCCGTGAACAGCGCGTCGACCTCGTCATCGGACGGCGGCACGCGCACCTTGCCCAGCGACGCACCGGACTGCCGGTTGAAGTCATCAATGGGCTGCTCGACCACCACCCCGGTCATGCGGTGAATCTGGCCCTGATAGCGGGCGATGACGAACTCGTAGAACTGCGCCAGCGCCCCGGCCTTGCCCGCCCGCGTGCTCACCGCGTGGCCCATGCGCCGCTGCTCGGCCAGGAACGCGTCCGCGTCGGCGCAGCCCGCCTCCCACAACGGGCCCGTCAGCGAACGGGCGAACTCGATGATGATCCGGCGGGTGCCCTGGATATGGCCGTCGCTGAGGCCAGCGGCAGCCATCGCGATCGCGTGCTCGTCAACGATCTCCTGCTCGAAGTCCTCCGCGTCCTGGGCAGTCCGCAGCACCTCGTCGGCAGCGCCGCCACGCAGCGCGACGAGCTTCATGACCCCGGCAGTTCACGAGAGGCGACCATACGTCAATCGTACCGACGAACCGTCATTGAGAGTGAAGGTTTTTCATTTTGCGTCAGGCGTGACGGGAACTTGCAACCACAAGGGAAGCGAGGCCGCTGGGGCACAGAACCGGGTCGGGAACTTCAACGCATAGAGATTAAAAGCTCATCTCCGCAAACGGTCTGAGAAGTGCTGTGCTTCTCAGACCGTTTCTTCGTGCTCGGGGTTTCTGTCTTACCTCGCTGTCGGGTCACCGCCATATTGCGGGGCCTGTCAACACAGGAGTCAGGAGCGATCTATGTCTTACACGTCCACCCGCCCACCGGATGATCGGCCCAGGGTCGATCCCCAGGAGCGAAGATTCCGAGTACAGTTCGCCACCTTGCTGCTGGCGCTGCTGATGCTCGTATCGAGCCTCGTCATGATGCCTGCCCCAGCTGCGCAGGCCGCGACCCTGGGCGTCGGATATGGGAATGAGCAGTTGTGGCTCGGCTCGTTCTCCTCACACGGCCGTCAGGCATACTGCATGGACATCGACGCGCTGCCGCCCTACGGGAACACCGAGCATCCCGAACTGAAGACCACCCTCGACAATCTCTCCGAGGGGCAACTCGCGCAGCTGAACTATGTGATGGCCACCTGGGGCGAATCGTCAGACCCGGCGATCACGGCTGCGGTACAACTGTTCGTGTGGGATGTCGCCGACCACGACACCTATGCCGCGCGCGGCGGCGAGGCACACTTCATCGAGCGTGTACCGGCTGGTGCGCGGTCGACGGTGCTCGGAAACCTCGCAGCAATGCGACAGGCCGCCGCCGACAACGAGGTGGCGAAGCCATCCGCGTCGATGAGTATCGAGATGAGCGACCAGTACCAGGGTCGCCTCACGATCAGCACCACGCCAGGATCACTCACGGGCGCGGTAACGCTCACCAATGCGACGTTTGCGAACGGTGCGACTACTGCGACACTCGGTGCGGGCACGCACGCGATCACCGGCACCCCCGCTGAGGGTGCGCCGGAGTACCGTGTGAGTGCGTCGTTCTCGTCACAGGCTGCGGGTCTGGGTGCCGGGGTGGATATGTTCTACACTCCCGGCGAGCAGCGGATTCTCGCAGCAGCGAGCTTCGAGCCGGTGAAAGCCGCCGCGCAGTCGCCCGTGATCCCGCTCGATTTCCAGCCCGAGCTGACCACGCAGGTCGCATCGAAGTTCGTACAGGCGGGCGACCAGTTCGTTGACGGCGTGAATGTGACGGTGACGAAGCACTCGTGGATTCGCATCAACGGTTCCCCGATCCCGGTCGAGGCCGTCGGTACGCTCTACGGCCCGTTCGACGCGCAGCCCGCCGAGGCGAACGCGCCGCCGAGCGGTGCGCCTGTCGCAGGCACGGAGAAGCTCACCCTGACCGGCCCCGGCAACTACACGTCGCCGGGCACGATCACCGCTCCCGAGTCAGGTTTTTACACCTGGGTCTGGTCGATCGACAAAGCAGCGCAGGGCGAGAACGCGAAGTACATCACCGAGAGCTTCACCGATCGTTTCGGCCTCGTGCCGGAGACGTCGGTGGTGCCGTTCCAGCCCGAGGCGGTCTCGCGCGCTGACCAGCGGCTCGTGAACCCCGGCGACACGGTGACCGACACGATCACCGTGTCCTCGAGCAACGGGGTCTGGCTCAAGCACAACGGCGAGCACATCCCCGTGATCTTCAAGGGCACCGCCTATCAGGTGCCCGGCACGCTGCCCCCTGCACAGGCCGGCCAAGTGCCCGCTGACGCGCGAGTAATCGAGACGGTCACAATCACCGCGACCGGCCCCAGCACCTACACCAGCCCTGAGATCGTGCTGCCGAACGCGGGGTTTGTGACCTGGGTGTGGGAGATGAAGCGCGCTGACCAGCCCGAATGGGTGCGCCCCTACCTCGCCGCCGATTGGGCCGATGACTACGGCATCAGCATCGAGACGCACTCGGTGCGCTGGCCGATCAAGATCGTCTCCGAGGTCAAGGAGTACAACGTGCATCTCAAAGGCGGTCGCGCGTTCGACCGGATCGAGGTAAGCGGGTTCCCCGAGAATCACAGCGAGTTCGAGGGCGACGGCTACTGGGGTGCCGACCATGACGAGGTCGTGCACACCGTGTACGGGCCGTTCAAGACCGAGGACGAGCTGACCGATGACCTCGATCTTGAGGATGCTCCGGTGCTCACGTCGATCACGACGCCCGCACGAAACGGCACCTACCATCTCGGGTACACGGATGAGGATGCGATCAAGCCGGTGAAGCCCGGCTACTACGTCATCGTGTCGCACTTCGCGGGCGATGACCGGGTGCAGCCGCACACGAGTTCGCCGGGCGATATTCGGGAGCGGTTCTTCGTGCCCGATGATCGGCAGCCGGTCTCGGTGATTACGCAGGCGACACCCGAGGCGCGCGTCGGTGAACCGTTCGAGGATCTCGCGCTCGTGCAGGGCACCGACATCCCCGAAGGTGCATACCTCGTGTTCCGGGCGCATGGCCCGGTCGATCCCGAGGCTGAGCCGCAGTGCGACGCACCGTTCTTCGAGAGCGAGCAGATTCCTGTCACCCAGGCGGGCATCTACCGCTCCGGCACCACGAGCGTCGACCAGCCCGGCCATGTCTACTGGGTCGAGACCCTGTACGACAAAGACGGTGAAGTGATCGTCGAGGGGCGTTGCGGTGCTCCGGGTGAGACCACCGTGGTCACTGGGCAGCCTGAGGAAGTGAGCGTGGTCACGAACGCGGTGCCCGAGGTGCTGCTCGGTGATCCCGCTCACGATGTCGCGACCGTCACAGGTAAGGTGCCCGAGGGTTCCACGCTGAAGTTCGAGGCCTACCGGCAGGACGGCAGCGAGGCGCTCTGCACCGCAGACGAGCTGGTCTTCACCTCCGAGGCCATCGAGGTCGACGAGCCGGGCGACTACCGCTCGAACGATGTGGTGTTTGATCGCGTCGGCACCTACTACTGGGTGGAGACCCTGTACGGCCCGGACGGTGACGTGCTGCATCGCGGCCATTGCGGTGCCCCGAACGAGACCACCAAGGTCGTGACCGAGCCCACCGCTCCGCCTGAGCTGGCGGTGACCGGAGGCGACAACGGCGGCATGTGGGCGCTCGGCATCGGCGCAGGCGTCGCGATCCTCGCCGCAGCGGGCGTGATGTTGTTCGGGCGTCGCCTCGCTCAGCAGCGCGAACGCGAAGCCGCAGCCGAAGACCCCACTGGTACTGATGGAAAGGAGAACGAACTCGACGAACTCATGAACTAAGCATCCCCAACCCCCAGCGGGAGGCGCAGCCGAAACTCGGTTGCGCCTCCCGTCTGTGTTGCATCGGCACTCCCGCTCTTCGGGTTCGGGTCTGCCGTCGCACATGCCTGGCATGAGATGTCACAGCCCCCTGTTCTTCCCTGCCCGTCGTGCTTCCGAACGGATGGTGTTCGGGTGAAGCGGCACAGTGCGAAGCCCACCCCACAAGCCGCCGCTGGTGCTCCGGTTCGGTTGCCGCTCGTGCAGATGAGCGTGCGGCCCGATGGGGCGATGACGGTGCTGCTCGACGGGCAAGTGTACGAGCCGCCACCGTATGCTCCGGCCTGGCGCAGGGAGGCGTTCTCGGCAGTGCTCGAAGCGATCACCACGAGCCTGGGCACAGCGGTCAAGGTCACCGTCACCGAGTACGACGGCGCAACATTCACTGACGTTGTGATGCCGCCGCGCGCCCCTGCGCCGCTTCCGGTCGCTCCCGTGTCTGCTCCGGTGCCGATAGGGCAGGTGCCTCCGGTGCCGGTGCAAGGGCACGGGTTTCTCGCTGGCGAGGATGTCGCGATCGCGCCGATCATCGGCTACGGCAGCGCCGCCCCAGACGGGCAGGTCAACGCGGTTGTGGCGCAGGATCAGATACCGGCGAACGTGCAGGAGATGCTGCTGGTTGGGCGAGTCTCGGGCACCATGCAACTCGTTCGGGCGACACCATGAACCGGCAAGTCGGCGGGTACGGGCACGAGCTGACCAACTTCGCGATGGTCGGCCTCGCCGCCCTGTTCGCGCTTGCACTCGTGCTGCGTGCCGCAGGCACTGTCACCGCGTGGGCGACCGGCCACCCTGCACCGGAGGCTGGGATTGCGGCGGGTGCCGGAGTGCTCTTCACTCCCGGCGACCCTGGTACGGCGCTCGGCGCGCCAGGGTTGAACCCGGTCGTGTACTGGTTCATCTCCGCCGTCTTTCTGGGTCTCATCTCCGGCATCGCATTGTGGGTGTGGACGCTTGTGCGTCGCGGCCAGAAAAGACGAGAGGCCGATCCTCGCAGGATCGTTGGCGTCGCGACCCGCGCAGACATCGAGGCGCAAGCATCCGAGAAAGCGCTCATGCGCCGGGCCGCAAACCTGCGCCCCACGCTCGCCATTCCTCGACCCTCTGATGTTGGCTACCGTCTCGGTTCCGCTCACGGCAAACCTGTGTGGGCGTCGGTCGAAGACTCGATGCTCGTGCTCGGCCCGCCCCGCTCTGGAAAGGGCTTGCATCTCGCGATCAACATGATCCTTGACGCTCCGGGCGCGGTGGTCACGACGTCGACGCGACCGGATAATGTGACGGCGACGCTCGAGGCGCGCAGGAGAGGCGAACGGCCGGTGGCGGTGTTCGATCCGCAACGCCTCGCCGATGGTATTCCTGCGGGAATGAGATGGTCGCCGGTGCGGGGTTGCACCGACCCTCTCACCGCGATGATCCGCGCCACCGGCCTCGCTTCCGCGACCGGGCTGGCTTCTGGCGATACCGAGAATGGCGGCTTCTGGGAGGCGAAAACTCGGGTGGCGTTGCAGTCGCTGCTGCACGCTGCCGCACTCGACGAGCGGCCCACATCAGAGTTGTTCAGGTGGACGCTCGATCCTGCCGCTGCCGCTGAGGCCGTCACCATCCTTGAAAGCACGCCTCATGCGGCGTCTGGGTGGGCTAACGCGCTCGGCGGCGTGATCGACGCTGACCCGAGAACACGCGACAGCATCTGGCAGGGTGTCGCGCTCAGTCTTGCCGCGCTCGCCGACCCGCGCGTGCTCGATACCGTCTCACCCAGCCCTGGGGAAGAGTTCAATCCGGCGCAGTTCCTCGCTGATCGGGGTACCCTGTATCTGCTTGCGACCGGAGCCGGGGCTGGCGCGTCAGCCTCCCTGGTGGCGGCGCTTGTGGAAGACATCGTGGAGACCGCCCGCCGTCAGGCGGCGGTCTCTGCTGGTGCCCGGCTCGACCCTCCGCTGGCGCTGGTGCTCGATGAGATAGCGAACATCGCGCCGCTACCGTCGCTTCCGACGCTGATGGCTGAGGGCGGTGGCACCGGCATTACGACGGTGCCGATTCTGCAATCGCTCGCGCAGGCGCGAGAGAAATGGGGTGACAACTCTGCGAACGCGATCTGGGATGCGTCGATCGTGAAAGTGATTCTCGGTGGCGCGTCGAACACGCGCGACCTGCAAGACCTTTCCGCCCTGTTGGGTGAACGCGATGAGCACACCGATTCGATCACGATGGGCGCGTTCGGTGAGCGTTCCTCGCAGCGGTCGATCCGCAGGGTGCCGATCATGCCGCCAGAGAAGCTGCGCATGATCCCGTTCGGTACGGGCGTGACGCTGCTGCGTGCCGCACCCCCGATCATTACCGATCTGCGGCCTTGGACAGCGCGTAACGATGCGGCGCAGCTTCGCTCGGATCGGGCGCGGCTCGAATCCACGTTGAGAGGCGGTGCTTCCGATGGCGAGGCGTAGACGGCAGCCGCCACCAGATCAGCTTGAGCTCGACCTCTGGGGTCTGGACGAAACAACCGCTGACGCACAGATTGCTGAAGCTGGCACACGAGAAGCAGGTGAGCTCAATGACGCACTACGCGCACCGGATCAGGGCACATTGGGAGAGGTACGCCCCGAACCACATGAAGACCTTGGCGGCTTCGAGCGAGGATCTGGAGACACGCTTTTCGGAGATTGGAACCGAAGTGCTGGGGGAAGTGAGTTCGCTGAGCGAGGACATGGCGCGCGTGATGCTGGCGGAAATGCCCGAAGCGAGGGAGGATTATCTCACCCAGGTCGCACTGCTGACCACGGCCCGGAAGATAGCGGAGGAGATCGCCATGGCTCATCAACTCGCATGGATGAGCGATCCCTCGCTGACTCTGACCGAGGCTCGACAGGAGTGGGAGGACACCCGGCCGATGGACGAGGGGCTGATGATGATCGTCGATCGGATTCAGGACAGCCCGTACCCGATCTACTCGACCGAGGAACTGGAAGAGATAGCTCAGGAATGGGCGATCCCGATGTGGTTCTTCGAGGGCCTGATCGGATCGGAGAACCCCTACCGCTACCTGGAGGAGTATCAGGGGATCATGGAAGAAGCAGCGAATATTCGCTTCCTCCGCGAAGTCCAGTAGCCGAAACCCTCGAGCCAGCAGCGCCCCGTCTGGCTGCACCCCGGTTTGTGCCGGGCGCAGCAGATGCGCGCCCGCCGAGCGGTGCGAAGAGCCGCTACCACGCAAACATCGCCGCGATCCGGCTATTGCGGCAGCTTGAAGCGGAGCAACGGCCGGCCACGGAGGCTGAGCAGACGATGCTCGCACGCTGGTCGAGCTGGGGTGCGGTGGCAGACGTGTTCGATACGTCAAAACCGGAGTGGGAGAAAGAGCGCGCCGAGCTGCGCGAACTGCTCAGTGAAGACGAGTGGCGGGCTGCGGCCCGCACGACGATGAACGCGCACTACACCGACCCCGATGTCGTGCGTGAGATATGGCGGGCGCTAGGAGACCTCGGTTTCTCGGGCGGTCGCGTGCTCGAACCGGGTAGCGGATCCGGTACGTTCATCGGTCTCGCACCCGAAGGTGCCCATGCGACTGGCGTGGAGCTTGACCCGATGACGGCGGCGATCAGTCGCGCACTCTACCCCGACGCAAATATTCGCACCGAGTCGTTCGCAGACTCCCGATTCCCCGAGGGCACATTCGACGTTGCGGTGGGCAACGTGCCCTACGGGAAGATCCAGTTGCATGACCGGGTGTACAACGCCTCTGAGTATGCGATCCACAACCACTTCATCATCAAGTCGCTGAGGCTCTTGCGGCCTGGCGGGCTGATGGCGGTACTCACTTCCTTTTACACGCTCGACGCCAGGAACCCTGGCCCACGCCGGGAGATGAACGCAGTCGCTGACCTCATCGGCGCGGTCAGGATGCCGAGCGGAGCGCACCGCAGGATCGCGGGCACCGAGATCGTCACCGACCTCTTACTGTTCCGTCGCCGCGCAGACGGTGAACCACCGCGCGATCTCACTTGGGAGACGGTGACGCAGCTCGACTTCGACGGGAAACCGTTGAACCTGAACCGCTACTTTGACGAACACCCGGAGATGGTGCTCGGCGAGATCGGGATGCAGCACGGCCTCTATTCGGCACTCACCCTCGTCGTGAAAGGCGACCACGAGCACGCCGCCGAGCACCTGCAAAACGCACTCGACCAGCTGACATTCCAAGCACGTCGCGAGGATTTGACACTGACCGAGGCCGCACCGGAGGTCGAGGCAAGGCGCGCGGCATTCGTGCCGTCGGAGCCTGGCCGATGGGATGGGTCAATCGTGCCGCACGACAATGGCAGCTTCGGCGTGGTCGCCGTAGGCGCAGTCGTGCCATTCAAGGTCGCGAAGTCAGCGGCGCGAGAGCTACGAGCGCTACTCAGTTTGCGGGATCAAGCGTCGACGCTGCTCACGATGGAGGCGCACTCCCTCGATGACACCCCTGAACTCGATCAGGCACGCGAACAGCTACGCCGCTCCTACCAGAAGTATGTCGGCGTCTATGGGGCGCTGAATCGCTACAAGCTGCGCAGTACCGGGCGATTCGATGAGGACGGCAACCCGAAGTACGCGCGCACGGTGCCGACCCCGATCAGACTGCTGCGCAGCGACCCGTTCGGGCCGCTCGTGCTCGCGCTCGAGAACTTCGAGGAAACCACTCAAGAAGCGACTCCGGCGACATTGCTGAGCGAGCGGGTCGTGGTGCCCAGGCCTGAGATTCAAGGAGTGGAGACCCCTGCGGACGCGGTAGCGGTGAGTCTCGACCGTACCGGCGGGATCGACCTGATCCTGATCGCCGATCTGCTCGGCATGAGCGAGCCGGAGGCTCGCGGCGCACTTGACGGCCTGGTGTTCACCGATCCGGTGACCGATGAACTGATCCACGCCCCGGCGTACCTTTCGGGTGACATCTACGAAAAGCTCGACGCTGCCCGTCAGCGTGCAGAGCGTGATCCCGAGTTCGCGGTGAACATCACCGCACTGGAACAAGTGAAGCCCGAACCGCTCGGCGCTGAAGACATCACGCCGAGGATCGGAGCGGTGTGGATCAGCGCGCAGATTCACCAGCAGTTCCTCACCGAGCTTCTGCAGGCCCGTGATGTCGTGGTCGAGAACCCGGTGCCAGGCATGTGGCAGGTGAAGGGCGGCAGGCACGGTATCCGATCAACCTCCGAATGGGGCACCGAGCGTCGCTCCGCGCCCGTTCTGCTTGAAGCGCTCGCTGAGCAGCGACCCATCCTCGTCTACGACACCGAAAAGGACATAGAGGGCAAAGAACGGCAGGTACTCAACCCCACCGAGACAGCAGCCGCACAGGAAAAGGCGAACCAGCTACAGGAGCGGTTCGCTGAATGGGTGTGGGAAGACCCCGAGCGCGCCCGCACCCTGGTAGACGGCTACAACCGCAGGTTCGCGTGCATCGCGCTCCGCGACTACACGGGCGCTGCCGACTATCTCACATTTCCAGGGCTTGCTGCGAACACGATCACGCTGCGCCCGCACCAGCGCGCAGCGGTAGCCCGGATGGTCGCAGAACCGTCCGTCGGTCTCTTCCATGAGGTCGGTGCAGGGAAGACCGCTGAGATGGTGTGCGGGGCGATGGAGATGCGACGTATGGGCCTCATCAACAAGCCCGTTGTCTCGGTGCCGAATCATATGTTGGAGCAGTTCTCGCGTGAGTGGTTGCAGTTGTATCCGAACGCGAAGATTCTCACAGCGTCGAGCCAGGATGTGACGCGGGATCGGCGGCGAGCGTTCGTCGCGCGGGCAGCGGCGAACGAGTGGGATGCGATCATCATGACGCACTCCGCGTTCGAGCGCGTGCCACTGCGGGTCGATACCGAACATGAGTATCGTGACCGGCAACTCGACGCTCTCCGCACCGCGCTCGAAGCCGCCGACAAGGAAGATCGCATCAGTGTGAAGCGGATGCAGCGCGCCCTCACAATGGCCGAGGAACGCCTCAAGAAGCTCGCAGACAAACCCCGCGATCCGGGCATCAACTTCGAGGACACCGGTATCGACTACGTCATCGTGGACGAATCGCACCTTTTCAAGAACCTTGCCACACCGTCGAACATTCGAGACGCCTCGATCACCGGGTCAGAGCGCGCTTCCGATCTTCACATGAAGCTCGAGTATCTCCGTTCGACGGGGAAGACAAGGATCGTGACCGCTGCGACGGCGACGCCAATCTCGAACTCCATCACCGAAGCGTATGTGATGCAGCGCTACCTGCGCCCAGACCTGTTCCATGCTGCCGGAATCGGTGAGAGCTTCGACGCATGGGCGGCGACCTTTGGCGAGACAGTCACGCAGATGGAGATGTCTCCCACGGGTGCGTCATTCAGGATGAAGACGCGATTCGCGAAGTTCCAGAACGTACCCGAAATGCTCCGCATGTGGTCGACGTTCGCCGACGTGAAAACCGCCGAAGATCTGAAGCTCCCCGTTCCCGACATTCGCATTCGCGACGATGGCAACCGTGCCCCGCTCACCAGAGGCGTAGCCCCATCGTCCGAACTGGTGGCGTTCGTGAAGACCCTCGGTGAACGTGCCGAGATGATTGCCTCCGGCAGTGTTGACCCGCGCGAGGACAACATGCTCTCGGTCACCAGCGACGGCAGGAAAGCCGCACTCGATATGCGGCTGACCATCTCTGACGATCCCTCCGGCCCTACCAAGGTCGACGTCGCGGCCGACATGATCTTCCGCACCTGGGAGAACACCCGAGATACCGAGTACCTCGATACGGTGACCGGCGAGCCATCGCCGATCAAAGGTGCGATGCAGTTGGTGTTCTCCGACCTCTCGACACCGAACAAGGAGCGGTGGAACGTGTACGAGGAACTGCGCACCCAACTCATCTACCGTGGGATGCCTGCCGAGGGTATCCGGTTCATTCACGAGGCCCGCAACGACCTCGAGAAAGGTCGCCTGTTCGCGGCTGCCCGCGCCGGACACATCTCTGTACTTCTCGGTTCCACCGAACGCATGGGCGTCGGCACGAACGTTCAAGCACGAGCCATCGCGCTCTATCACCTCGACTGCCCTTGGCGACCCTCTGATATTGCGCAACGCGAGGGCCGGATTCTGCGGCAAGGCAACCAGAATGAGGAAGTCGCAATCGTCAGGCTCGTCACCGAGCGTTCTTTCGACTCGTATATGTGGCAGGGCGTTGAGCGTAAAGCGAAGTTCATTTCACAGGTGATGCGCGGCAGGCTGGACGTACGCGAGATCGAAGAAATCGACTCAGCCTCGCTCACCGCTGCCGAGGCGAAAGCCATCTCGTCCGGCAACCCACTGTTGCTCGATCAGGCCAATCTTCAGAGTGAAGTTACCCGGCTGCGACGACTCGACCGGGCGCACCAGAACAACGAGCGGATGCTCGAATACACCCGTTCCCAGGCAGTTCAAGACGCTGCCCGTGCTGCCGATGACATCGACGGGATACGGGCAGCGATCCCGAACATGATCGACACCACGGCCGAGAAGTTCCGCATCACGATCCAAGGCCGCTTCTACGATTCGCGTAGCGATGCCGGCCACGCGCTCATGGGATGGGCAAGGCAAGCGAACATGCAATACGCAGGGCGTCACCAAGCACAGGACTACGGCGTGATCGGGCGGATCGGCGGCTTCGACATCAGCTGCGAGCTCGTGCCCGAAATGGCCGGAGACGTGCTCGTGCGTACCAGCTTGCACGGAGTACCGAGGGGATCGTTTACTGTCACCCGAGACTCGTTCCTGCAAGGCGGTGTCGGTCTGATCCAGCGGATCGAGAATCGTATGGCTGCACTCCCGAAGCTGTTGGCCGAAGCCGAACAGGATCTAGCGCGAGCCGAACAGACCCGGCAGGATGCCGAGCAGCGTCTCGGGCAACCGTTCAAGCATGCCCTCGCGCTCTCTGCGGCTGAGGCCGACCTCGAGAAGGTCGAGAAGAAGATCGCCGTTATGCAGCGGCAAACCCCGGAGGAACCCTCCCCAGAGCCTGAGCGGGTCTCGGCTTCGCCGTCTCGCCCGGAACTCACGGTTGAGGCGGTGCGCGCGTATCAGCCACTGGGCGGGGTGCGCTCCGATCCCGAGCAGCAGCGACCCCATGCTCCGGCTGCTGCTCCCAGCGCGTTCGCCCCGGTGCCGCCGAGACCGTCTGGGTTGCAGATCGGGCGGTAATCGCTTCTCGGGGTGGCGACCTCACCTCCTTGTTGCCGCGCGGAGGCGCGGTGCTACAGGCAAGGAGAACCCCAATGAACGACAGCAGCGAACCGGCCCCCGCATCTGAGCCGATCGAAACCCTCGATGCGATCGTCGGGTTCTTTGCAACCGACCCGAAGCCCAGCAAGACCCGCGACGGCGCACCCAAAATCTATGCCCGCTACGGCACCGAGCGATTCGTTCACGATCCCGAGACGGGCAGCACGATCAAGGAAGAGCCAACCTTTCACGCGCTCACCGCGTACTGGGGTGCTGCCGAGACAATCCTCGCTCAGTACCACAAGGGCGACTCGTTCATCGCGCAGGGGGTGGTGCGAGTCAGCGAGCAGACGGGCAAGGAACGCTTCGAGATCAAGCAGATCGGCCACAACACCCGACGCACCCGTTACACGGTCGACCGCAGCCCCCGCACCGAACAGCGTGCGGTAGAGCAGACCGCGATGAGGCAGGCACTCAGCACCGCGCAGGAGCACTCGACGGCAGTTAGCGCGCATCCTGAGCCGCGCCGCACCACGCACATGAACGCGGCATCAGTCGGCGTGAGTCGATGAGCGAGGACGTCATGGATCCGAGTGAACTTCCTCCCGCCCCGGAGGCAGTCGAACCAGATTCATCGGCATCGACATCACGAGAGTTGCCACGTCTCGGTACCCCGGTGAATGCGGGCGGCAGAGTGAGCGCACCTCCGCGACCGATCAACTGGAACCTACTCACCAGCGAACAAGCCGAGATCGAGTGGCTCGAACTCAACAGCTGGGTCTCCTGGCTGAAACTCTCCTACGGTCTCACACCGGCAGTGCTGCCCCCGCTGTGGCACCGACACCCCGAGTTGGTATGGGAACTCTCGGCGCTGCATTGTCACTGGCTCGGTGCCTACGATCCTGAACAGCACGCCAGCGGCCCGATCACCTGGCACCGCGACTTCACTGAAGCTCGGATGCGCCTGCGCGAATGGGTGCAGGCCTCCGGCACCCGCATCGACCGTGACCGCCCCACACGGCAAACCACTTGGCCGGGCGACACCCCGTACCCTGCGGCGGCGGAGGCCCCCATCGTTGACCGCGACTCCGACTTCGTAGAGTTCGTCAAAGCCGATGTGGCTTCGCGCCGTGCCGACGAAGATGCTTACTTCAAGCTTCTCGCTGAAGATGAGTCTTCACGTTCCTGCAACCCCGTGTGAGCCAAGCGACGCCAACTGAACTGCAGAAATGGCTGAGGCCCCGATGTTTGTCTCGGGGCCTCAACCATTCCTCCTGAGTTCTACTCTGGCTTCGCGAATGCACTCTCAAGAATCTCGGCAGTCTTCGCATTCACCATCTGGTTGCGGCGAATGTAGTGCTGGATCGTGATTCTTGGATCAGTGTGCCCGAGCAGTTCGGCGGCAAGTTCCACGTCTGCCGCCTCGCTCACTGCGGTGGCGACGGTTCGGCGGAACATATGCGGAGTGATACCCGAGAGTCCTGCCAGGTTCAAAGCCTGACGAAGTTGACGGCGCACATTCGCCGGAGAGAGCGGAGTGCCCTCGCGAGAGCAGAACAGCAGTGCCTCTCGCGAGGTATCGGTGAGTTTGCTCAGGCGGCTGCGTACTGCTTCGGCAGTGAACGAAGGAATCGCTGCCGTGCGCTTCGACTTCGAGGTCTTCGGATGATCCTGGCGTTGCACCGGCTCACCCTTCGGGCAAACGATCGTGCCCGCAACCTCCATCGTCGGCACAGCCGAAGCCACATCGACATCCATACGCCGGAAAGCCAGCGCCTCTCCGATACGACTGGAAGTGCCCAGCAGCACCTCAACAATCTGCCCAAGCTGACCGTCAGGCTTTGGGCCAGACGATGAAAGGCCAGTTTCCCAATGAGCGATTGCGGCACGCACCGCGTTTACCTCAGCCGGGGTCAACGCATCAGGAGTGTGTTGTGGCTTCCGCAGTTTGGCGATGCCGTCCATCGGGTTACGTGGCAGAACCTCATGCCGCACGGCAAGCCCGAAAGCGAGACGCATGACGTTGCGCGCCTGCTTCGCGCGATTGTAGCTCTGGCGGGCAAGCTGTTTAATGTGCCGGTCACAGCGAGCAACGCCAATCTCCCGCAGCGTGAAGTCTTTGAACGCGGGGAGTACGAGAGTTCGCATGTTCCGCTCGTAGAGCTGCTTGGTGGCCTTGGCAAGATGATCTTCAAGTTCCAGGTCTTCAAGCCAGTAGGTCACGAGTTCAGTAAACGGGCTGTCTGGCGTGAGGGTCAGGTTTGAAGGCTGGAATTGAGTGCGCTCAGCGAGCTTCACCTTAAGCGCAGCCTCGGCAGCTCTCTTCGTCGCAGCGGTGGCCTGCACGGGGCGGGTGACTCCATCCCAATCTCGCATATTTGCGCGCGCCTCAACGCGATTGTTCGGCCTAGAGATGAACCAGATGTCACCGAAGGTACCGATGGGGAGACGTGGCCTGCTCATCAGTTCACCCCCGATCCGATTCGAGGCTGCCGGGATCGCGCTGCGTCTCCATCCAGTTCTGCACATCGGAGAGCGCGAACTTCAGCCGCTTGCCGAAGCGGTAGGCGCGAGGGCCGAGTCCGCGTGCCCTCCAGTCGTAGAGCGTCGAGACCGGAACCCCGAGATAGTCGGCAAGCTCGGTGATGTCGAACAGCGGTTCGAGGGAGCGGTGAGGGGTGGGCTTCGTATCCATGCCAGCGAGGTGCGCTAGTCAGACAAGAAACAGGGTCAACCTGGAGCAACCATTCTCGGTTGGAGAGCCATGCCCCAGGGAGGGTGTCGGGATCGGGTTTTACATGGGTTTTACGTGGACGGTTCAATTTCAGAAACCTCAAAGGCCGCGGAAACCGTTGAGTTTCCGCGGCCTAGTGGTCGGGATGACAGGATTTGAACCTGCGACCCCGTCGTCCCGAACGACGTGCGCTACCAAGCTGCGCCACATCCCGATTTGCGTTTGCACGCAGGTTTTAGTTTAGTGGTCGACACCGAAAACACGAAAACGAGGCCGCGTTTCATACAAACCCGGGCGATCCGCGACAATCCGCCACTCTCCTCCTCAAACGCACTGTGCCCGGTCCCCCAACAGGGAGACCGGGCACAGTGTCAGCCAGCGGCTAGCCAGCCAGAACGCTCAAGCGCAGAAGCGAATTACTTCTGGTTCTTGTTGCGCGAAGCGGTACGTGCACGCAAGGTCGAATCAAGTACGAGCTTACGAATACGCACGTGCTCGGGGGTGACCTCAACGCACTCGTCTTCACGAGCGAATTCGAGGCATTCCTCGAGGGTGAGGCGACGGGGCGGGGTCATCGACTCGAAGTTGTCAGCATTTGCCGAACGCATGTTCGTCAGCTTCTTCTCCTTGGTGATGTTCACGTCCATGTCTTCCGAACGCGAGTTCTCACCGATAACCATGCCTTCGTAGACTTCCTGCGTCGGCTCGACGAAGAACGACATACGCTCCTGGAGGTTGATCATCGAGAACGGGGTAACAACACCCGCACGGTCAGCAACGATCGAACCATTGTGACGCGTCACAATCTGGCCAGCCCACTCTGCGTAGCCGTGTGCGATCGCGTTTGCGATGCCGGTGCCGCGAGTCTCGGTCATGAATTCCGAACGGAAGCCAATGAGGCCACGCGAAGGAACGATGAACTCCATACGGACCCAACCGGTGCCGTTGTTCACCATGTTCTCCATGCGGCCCTTACGAGCAGCGAGGAGCTGGGTGATTGCACCGAGGTGCTCTTCAGGAGTATCGATGGTGAGGTGCTCGTAAGGCTCGTGAGTCTTACCGTCGACCTGCTTGGTCACAACCTGGGGCTTGCCAACGGTGAGCTCGAAGCCTTCGCGACGCATGTTCTCAACGAGGATCGAGAGAGCGAGCTCGCCACGACCCTGTACTTCCCAAGCGTCGGGACGCTCGGTGTCGAGAACGCGCAGCGATACGTTACCAATGAGCTCACGATCAAGGCGATCCTTGATCATACGAGCGGTGAGCTTGTGGCCCTTGACCTTGCCAACGAGCGGCGAGGTGTTTGCACCAATGGTCATCGAGATCGCGGGCTCATCGACCGTGATGGTCGGGAGCGCGATCGGGTTGCTTGCATCTGCGATGGTCTCACCAATGGTGATGTCTTCGATACCAGCAATTGCAACGATGTCACCGGGGCCTGCCTTTTCAGCAGGGTAACGGGTGAGTGCCTTGGTGAGCATGAGCTCGGTGATGCGCACGTTCTGAGTGGTGCCATCGTGCTTGATCCAGACGACGTTCTCGCCCTTGTGGATCTCGCCGTGGTGCACGCGAAGCAGCGCGATACGGCCGAGGAACGGCGACGAGTCAAGGTTGGTGACGTGTGCCTGGAGAACGTGCTCGTCATCGTAGGTGGGAGCAGGAACGCGCTCAAGGATGACCTGGAACAGGTCCTCAAGGTTTTCCTTGTCAGGCAGGGTGCCGTCTGCGGGACGGTTGTGCGAAGCAACGCCTGCACGGCCCGAGAGGTACACAGTGGGAACCTCGAGCACCGAGTCGATGTCGATGTCGGGGTGATCTTCTGCGAGGTCCGAAGCCAGGCCGAGGAGGAGGTCCTGAGCATCGCTCTCGACGCCCTCGATGCGAGCATCGCTACGGTCGGTCTTGTTGATAGCGAGGATCACCGGAAGGCGAGCCTCGAGTGCCTTACGCAGCACGAAGCGGGTCTGGGGCATGGGGCCCTCAGCCGAGTCAACGAGCAGCACAACGCCGTCAACCATCGAGAGTGCGCGCTCAACCTCGCCACCGAAGTCAGCGTGACCCGGGGTATCGATCACGTTAATCGTGACGGGGCCGTTGGTCGCGTGGTCACCCTCGTAAGAAATCGCGGTGTTCTTCGCGAGGATCGTGATGCCCTTTTCGCGCTCGAGATCGTTCGAGTCCATGACGCGGTCGCCGACTTCTTCGTGCGCATCGAACGAGTTCGTCTGCGTCAGCATTGCGTTGACGAGGGTGGTCTTGCCGTGATCGACGTGTGCGACGATAGCGACATTGCGAAGGTCTTCGCGTGTTGCGAGAGCCATAAAGGTGGGATCCTAACGAGACATGCGGAGGGTCGGCGGCGGGTGCCTATGACCGTGCGAGAGATCGCAGCAGCCTGAAAGAAGCCGACGCACTATTCTACACAAGCCTTTCTGAACTTTTCTCGGAAAAGGCTTGTTCGATCACAGTCTAGGCGACCTGGGAACAAAAAGTGGCTGATGAGCGCATAACGCCAATCAGCCACTTTTTGTGAAACTCCGCTTAGTTGATGCCCAGCTCGATGCTTCGACCAGGGATAGCGTTCAGCAGGTTCTGCGTGTACGCGTGCTGCGGGTTATCGAAGACCTCAGAGGTCGTCGCCTGCTCGATAATCTGGCCCTGCTGCATGACGCACACACGATCAGCAATGAGGCGAACCACTGCGAGGTCATGAGTGATGAACAGGTAGGTCAGACCGAGATCGCGCTGCAGCTCAGCAAGCAGCTCGAGGATCTGAGCCTGGACCAGCACGTCAAGCGCAGAAACAGCTTCGTCTAGGACGAGAATTTCAGGCTTGAGTGCGAGACCACGAGCAACAGCCACACGCTGACGCTGGCCACCCGAGAGCTCGTTCGGGTAACGCGTCGCGAGTTCACGCGGTAGTGCGACCTGATCGAGCAGCTCGTTCAGGCGTTCCTTCCGGCTTGCCGCATCGCCAACACCGTGAATCTTGAGCGGCTCAAGAATCGTGTTGCCAATGTTGTGGAGCGGATCGAGTGAACCGTACGGGTCCTGGAACACCGGCTGCAAGCGGCGGCGCAGGTTGAACAGTTCACGACCGTGCATGCCAGCCGTCGACTTACCGTCGATCAGGATGTCACCGCTCGTCGGCTTCTCAAGCTGCAACACCATCTTGGCGATTGTCGACTTACCCGAACCCGATTCACCAACGAGTGCCATGGTCTCGCCACGGTTCACCACAAAGCTCGCGTTCTTCACGGCTGCGAGGTCCTCCGTGCCGAAGTTACCCTTACGGAGTTTGTAGATCTTCGTCAGATCGCGAACCTCGATAACGGGGGTCTTCGACACTTCGAGGTTCTCTGCGCGAGCGGTTGCCATGGCTGCAAGGTCGAACGCTGCGTCACCGGCTGCAACACCGGTGCCCTCTGCCTCACCGATTCGACGCGACGCGAGGCTCGGTGCAGCAGCAACGAGGCGCTTCGTGTACGGGTGCTGCGGGCGCTGCAGAATATCGCGGCTCGGACCAGCCTCGACAATGTTGCCCTTGTACATGACGATGAGCTTCTCAGCACGCTCAGCCGCAAGGCCGAGGTCGTGCGTAATGAAGACAACCGCGGTGCCCTGTTTCTGGGTCAGCGATGCAAGATGGTCAAGCACGACGCGCTGTACGGTCACGTCGAGCGCCGAAGTCGGCTCATCTGCGATGAGGAGCTTCGGGCTTGCCGACATACCGATGCCGATCAGCGCGCGCTGCTTCATACCACCAGAGAACTGGTGCGGGTACTGACGCATGCGCTTGTCAGCGTCCTTCAGGCCAGCCTGCTCGAGTACCTCGACTGCACGCTCACGAATTGCCTTGCGGCCCTTCGCAACGCCATTTGCGCGGATCGCTTCCTCAACTTGGAAGCCAACCGACCATACGGGGTTCAGGTTCGACATGGGATCCTGCGGAACGTGACCGATCTCTCGGCCTCGCAGCGACTCCATCTCACGACGGCTCAGACCCACGAGCTCGCGCCCGTTGAGCTTGATCGATCCGCCAGTTACTGCACCTGTGCCAGGAAGCAGGTCGATGACTGCGTGCATGGTCGTCGACTTGCCCGAACCGGACTCACCCACGATTGCAACAGTCTCGCCGGGGTACACGTCGAAATCAACGCCGTGTACGACCTCGGTCTGCTTCTTCTTTGCACCAAACGAGATACGCAGGTCGCGTACGCTCAGCAGCGGTTCCATCTGCGACTTGGTCCTTTCGTTCATCGACGAGCCCTCGCCTTCGGGTCAAGCGCGTCGCGGACGACCTCGCCCATCATCACGAAACCGAGCACGGTAGTCGCGAGAGCGAGAGACGGCCACATGAGAATCTCAGGCGAGTTGCGCAGATCGCGCTGCGCCGCACTGATGTCGTTGCCCCAGCTCATGAACTCGGACGAGGGAAGACCCACGCCAAGGAACGAGAGCACAGCCTCAGCCACGATCGCCGCCGACAGCGACAGCGTCGTCACCACGATGAGCGGTGCGATCGCGTTGGGGAGCACGTGTGACATCAGGGTGCGGATCCGCGACAGGCCAATCGACTCAGACGCCATAACGAAGTCCGAGTTCTTCACACGAAGGATCTCGCCACGCAGGATACGCGCCGAGACCGGCCATGAGAAGCCACCGATCGCAAGCGCAATAACCCACACGTTGCGGTAGTCAGCGAAGACGGTCATCACGATGACTGCAGCGAGGATGTAGGGAATCGAGAAGAAGATGTCACCCAGACGCGACAGCACGGTATCGACCCAGCCACCGAAGAAGCCGGCGAGCGCACCCATGAACGTACCGATCACGAACGTGATGAGAATCACGATCAGGCCGACGGACACCGAAGTGCCTGCACCCCAGACAACACGCGAATAGATATCGCAGCCCTGGGCATCAAAGCCGAGCGGGTGCCCAGCAGCAGCGGGGTTCTTCGAGAACGCGAGATCACACGCGCGCGGATCGACACTGGTGAACCAGGTCGGGAAGAGCGCCACGAGGGCGACAATAACGATGACGACGGCCGAGATCCAGAACATCGGGCGGCCGCGCATATCGCGCCACGCGTCAAGCCAGAGGTTTGAACGCTTGGCGTCGATACGAACCGCATCGACAGCGGCAACCGGGGTGTCTTCGAACGGAGCGACGTAGTGCTCAGTATTAGGCTTCTGGGACTCAGGCATATCGGATCCTCGGATCAAGTACTGCGTACAGGAGGTCAACGAGCAGGTTTACGCCGAGGTAGACGAGCACCATGACAGTCACGAACGACACTACGGTCGCGTTCTCGCCCTTGATGATTGCCTGGAACAGTGCGTTACCTACGCCAGGGACGTTGAAAATGCCCTCGGTGACCGTTGCGCCGACAATCAGGATGCCGAAGTCGGTGGCTGTGTTCGTCACGGTAGGAATCATCGAGTTGCGGAGCACGTGTACCGGGATGACACGACCGCGGCTCAGACCCTTCGAGTACGCGGTGCGCACGAAGTCCTGGTTCAGCGTGTCGATGACCGAAGCACGCGTCAGTCGCATGCTCGTCGCGTACAAGCTGACGCCCAGAACCAGGCCAGGAAGCAAGAGATCCTGCAATGGAGCGCCAGCACCAACCGTGGGGCTGAACCACCCAAGCTTCACACCGAAGAAGAACTGTGCGCCAAAGGCGATCACGAAGATCGGCACGCTCATGAGGAGCAGGCCGATGATGAGGTTCACGTTATCGAAGATGCCGCCCTTGCGCAGACCTGAGAACAGGCCTACAGCGATTGCAACGAACAGCTCAACAACGATTGCGATGATCGCGAGCTTCACCGTCACGGGGAAGGTACGCGCAAGAACCTCTGAAATCGGCTGACCTGAGAAGCTCATGCCAAAGTCACCGACGAGGACGCCCTTGAGGTACAAGAAGTACTGGACGATAAAGGGCTGATCTAGGTGGTACTGCTCTTTGAGCTGCGCGACCACTGCGGGGTTCGGCGTCTTGTCGCCAAACATTGCAAGGATCGGGTCGCCCGGCATAGCGAAGACCATGAAGTAGATCAGGAATGTGGTGCCCAGGAGGACTGGGATCACCTGGAGAAGCCGGAAAAGGATGTATCTCAGCACGAGCTACTCCTCTCCGGCATGACTGGAAAAGCCAAAATGCGCATCCTCTCAAGAATTTTGATGCGTAAGTTCAGTGTTACTACAGATTAATACCCTAATAAACCGAGAGTCGAGTTCGGCTGGGGCTGTTATCAGAGAGAGGCCCCGAATCCGAAGATTCGGGGCCTCTCCTGAACTCTTAGCTACTTCTTGGTGATTTCGTAGTAGAGGGGAACCGAGTTCCAGCCGAAGGCTACGTTGTCAACGTTCTCGCTGTAGCCGCCGTTCACGTTCTGGTACCAGAGCGGGATTGCGGGGAGATCCTGCAGGAGGATTTCCTGAGCCTGGTTGAACGCCTTGTTCGCGTCCTCAACCGTGTCAGCGGTCGAACCCTGCTTCAGCAGCGCGTCGAACTCGGGATCCGAGAAGTCGCCGTCGTTTGCGCCAGCGTTGGTGCCGAAGATCGGGCCGAGGAAGTTGAACAGACCCGGGTAGTCAGCCTGCCAGCCGGTACGGAATGCCGCGCCGATGGTGCGGTTGGTGACCTCTTCGCGGAGGACGTCGAACTTGGGGTAAACCTTGCCCGCTGCGTCGATACCGAGGTTGTTCTTGATGCCGTTGGTGACAGCGTCAACCCAAGCCTGGTGGTTTGCGTCACCGTTGTACGCGATCTCGAAGGTGCCGGTCCAAGGCGAGATCTTGTCGGCCTCAGCCCACAGCTTCTTTGCCTCTTCAGGGTTGAATTCGAGAACTTCCTTGCCCTTGAGCGAGTCGCTCCAGCCGTCAATGACGGGCGAAGTGAAGTCAACTGCGGGGGTACGGGTGCCGTCGAAGATCTTTTCGGTGATCTGATCGCGGTCAATTGCCATCGAGAGCGCCTGGCGACGGAGCTTGCCCTCTTCACCCTCGAAGTGCGCAAGGGTCTCAGGGATGGTGAAGGTCTGGTTGAGCGCAGCAGGCTGGCTCACAGCGCGGTCACCGAGGTCTGCCTCGTAGTTTGCGTACTGGGTATCGGGGATCTCATCGAGAACGTCGAGGTTGCCAGCGAGCAGGTCAGCGTATGCTGCGTCGAGCGTCGAGTAGAACTTAATGGTCAGGCCATTGTTCTGAACCTCGCGGGTGCCCGAGTAGTCCTCGTTCTTGACGAGCTCGATCTGCTCATCATGAGCCCAAGCCTTGTCCGAAGCGAGCTTGTAGGGGCCGTTACCGATGGGAGCCTGGCCGAATGCCTCCATGTCTTCGAACGCAACGTCAGGAAGCGGCGAGAACGCGGTGTAGCCAAGGCGGATCGGGAAGTCAGCTGCGGGCTGGTTGAGAGTCACGGTGAAGGTGGTGTCATCGACAACCTTCAGGCCCGAAAGCTCTGCAACGTTCTCGTCCCAGCTGAAGCCTTCGATGTCCTCGAAGAAGTAGCTGTTGAGCTGAGCGTTGTCGAGTGCAGCACCGAAGTTCCACGCCTTGACGAAGTTCTCAGCCTTGACCTGGGTACCGTCGCTGAACTTTGCGTCAGGCTTGATCTTGATGGTGAAGGTCTTCGAGTCAGTGGTCTCGATCGACTCAGCCATATCGTTCTCAACCGCACCAGTCTCGGTGTAGTGGATGAGGCCCGAGAAGATGTTATCGGCGATCTTGCCGCCGCCAACCTCGTTAATGTTGGTCGGGATCAGTGCGTTCTGCGGCTCGGTGCCGTTCGCAATGATGATGCCATCGCCAGCAGCTCCGCTGCCGCTGTTCGACGAGCAGCCCGACAGCGCAAGTGCGCCTGCTGCAGCCAGAGCAATAAGGCTCAGGCCAATTCGAGATCGCTTCACAGTCTTCTCTCTTTCTGTTTTGGGTGGCTATTTGGTGCGTGTGTCAGACAGAGCGAGGTCGTCCAGGCCCGCCGCCACAGGCAAACCGCAGCAGTGCGGTCAATAGCCGTTGACTCCTTCATCGTATCGAATAGAAAAATTTCGATGACAAGTGCGGTTCCAAGCGTGATCGAGTCGTGACAGAAACTGTCGTTTCCACGAATCTTCCTGCGCATTTCTCCGCAATTCATGCAGAGTTATACAAAATGTAAGGTGGAATTCGAATTTTCTTGGTTCTGAGACTTTTTGGGTTTGGCGGGCTTGTGTTGGCCGCCAGACGCTAGCCGTTTCTGAGAAAACGAGGGGTTGCATGCGCGTGTAGCGCCCATTCCCGAGAGAACGACGCTGTCTCGGGAGGTTGGCCGACAAGCCAGACAATGCAAAACGGCCGGACCCACATAAGTCCGGCCGTTCAGCTCTAATGTCGAGCGATTACGCAGTCTTCATACTGTCTGCAGCTGCCTGCATGAGGCCCCACACGTTGTCATAGAGCGCCTTTGCATCGGCACAGGTGCCCTCAGGACGAAGCAGTTCGAACTTGCCGTCAGCAAGGCGAGTAATGCCCCATCCTGTGCGGAGCGCCGAGCAGCTCTCCGGGAACGATTCGACAAGATCAGTACACATCACGAGGTTTTCACCCTCGATGTTGTATCCACATGATGAACCGAGGCGATCAGAAAGATCGAAGCTCGCGTTCCACTGGGGAACGGGAATCGGGTAAGTCGCGCCAACTTCGACGGTGGGAGCCTCATCGGTCTTGGGCTCTTCGACAACCTCTTCAGGCTTCTCATCTTCAGAGACGTTTGTATCCGGCGTCGGAGCTACGGGTTCAACCTTTTCAACGGGCGCGGGGGTTACCTCTTCGGCACCACCACGCAGGCCACCGATCAGGAAGGTCGCACCGATGATCGCAACGAGGGCAACCACGCCAACGACAACCCAAGGCATGAACTTCGCACGCGCGTCCTGCGGCGTATCGTCAACGGTTTGGGTGCTACCGCCAACGCTACCGCCATTCCCAGCACTGCCACCGTTTCGAGCGTATGCTGGCGCGGGAGTAGCAGGTGCTGGTGCAGCCGCACGAGGTGCAGCCGCGGGGCGCACTCTCGGCGCTGCCGCTGCGGGAGCGGCAGGAGCGGCAGGAGCGGCAGGAGCCGCCGAACGAAGTGGCGCGGTCGGCGCTGCCGCAGCGGCGGACGTCGAGAGCGGCACGGTGGGTGCCGCGGGTGCCGGAGCGGCCGGTGCAGCAGCTGTGCGAGCAGTCTGCGTCGGCAGCGGAGCCGTCGGAGCTGCAACTTCGGCGGCAGGAGCTGCAACCGGGGCCGTGCGCGCGATCGGAGTCGTCGGTGCAGCTGGCGCTGGGTTCGGCAAAGCCGCGGTGGGCGCCTCGGTCTGAGCCTGGGCGATCAGAGCTGCGGCGCCGCGCTTCGAGCGACGCTTCTGCTTCGGCTGTGCCTCTGCACGGGGAATATCTGGCTGCCGTTCGTGCGTGCGCACCGACTGTTCTTGCGAAAGTCGTTCGCGTGCAGAAACGGGCTGATTTGCCTGCGCGTCAGCCTCAGCGGCTTCATCCAACAGGCCAAACAGTTCTTCGAGCGGATCCTTACTCACACTTCAAGATTACTCATACTGCTGAACAAACGCTGACGGTCAGGCGCGTAAACGCTGAGATACCGCCACGCTAATTCCCGGTTTTCTCGCATTGAACCCGGCCACTCGGGCTTCGTGTTTTGCCATGATTCCTGAGTCACGCAGGGCGATCGTGCCGGGATCTTCCGCCGCAATTCCGGCACGCCAGCGCTCGCTAATGAGTTCCATGCGATCACTCACGGCGTCGAGCAAATTGAGCGGATCAATCCCCCCGTATGAGCGTGCCACGAGCTCGATTCGGCGTGCGACGTCTGCAATTGGTGCTTCACGCATCAGCGGAATCGCGCTCCAGCAGAGAAACGCGACATCATCAATTGGTCGACCAGGAGCCGCACGGTCCCAATCAATCATTCCGCTGAATTTATCGCCGGTGACCACCCAGTTCGTCAGCCCTGGATCGTTATGGCAAATAATCTCACCCGGTTCAAGTGAACGCGTACCGGGCCGCCAGACATCGCTGGTCGGAGTGAAATCAACAACGGCATCGTGAAATGTGCGAAGCCACGCAGCAGCCTCTGCAAGTACCTTGTCAGACACGGCTTGACCGTCAGGGTCGACCGAGTTGCCTGGCAGAAACTCGAGCACCTCACGCCCATCGGCATCAATACCGAAAAGCTGCGGAACACCAGCAACATTGCGCGAATGTAGATGCTGAAGGAGTTCGTGTACCGCCGGCGTCCATGCGCCGGTTGGTCGGTGCACACGCATCTCGCCAGATGCGGTCGCGATTTTCCATACTCCACCAGAACCGCCTGGCAGGTGCACGCCAATAGCGGCATCTTTCGCTGTGCCAGTGTCTGTGTCAGTCAAAGACGAGGTGTTCATGCAAGGTACTCACGCTGGTTGGGATCGGGCAATCGGATGGGAGTGGTCTCCGTCGGCACACCGTGCAACGTCGTATGCAGGCGTTCCATACGCTCGTCGAGCTCAGATGCCGTCACAGCGGCACTTCGCAACTCATCGATCAGGCCGTCTGGCACATGGCGCTGGTATTTGTAATAAATCTTGTGCTCAAGGCTTGCCCAGAAGTCCATTGCAATCGTGCGGAACTGCACCTCAACAGGAACGTCAACGCGACCGCTTGAAAGGAACACCGGTACAGAGATAATCGCGTGCAGGCTCTTATAGCCGTTCGGCTTCGGGTCAACGATGTAGTCCTCAACTTCGAGCACCGTCACGTCGTCTTGCTGTGTCAGGAGGTCAAATAGTTTGTACACATCGCGGCGGAACGCACAGGTCACGCGCACGCCAGCGATGTCTCGCACCTCGCGACGGATGGAGTCGATGTCGGGACTAATGCCACGACGTTCGACCTTTGCGAGCAGGCTGTCAATGCTCTTTACCCGGCTCGAGACATGCTCGATCGGATGGTACTCGTGCATGTGCAGAAACTCTTCACGAAGAATGTCAAGCTTCGTTTCGACCTCTTGCATCGCAAAGCGGTACTCAAGGTGAAATTTCTGGAAACGGTCACCAAGGCTCCGCAGCTCACTCGGCGAGATCGAAATCTCATCACCGACAAGATCGGTGGGGAGCGCAAGCGACTCACTGCCCGATGGAAGCGTGTGTTCGTTCATGACGTCAGGCTACAACCGACCACTGACATCACACCCGGAAGTTACGGAGAGTCAGCTGCGAGCGCAAATACTTACAGCAGGAATCGTGTGAGTGATGCGATGACCGCGTCAGGCTGCTCCGAGTGCACCCAGTGACCCGCATCCCGCACTGTGACGCGGAGCACACGCGGGAAAAGCTCGCGCATTGCCGGCAGATCCTCGTCCGTAACGTAGCTCGACTTTTCCCCGCGCATCCAGAGCACAGGGCCACGGAACTGGCGGCCCGTCATATCTGGGAAGTCCATGATGGTGGGCAGCTCATGACTCAACAGTGCAAGGTTCGGCTGCCACGTGAAGCCATCGTCGGTCCGCTTCAGGTTCTGCAGCAGGAACGATCGCACGGATGCCGACTCAATCGATTCTTCGAGCATTTTTTCTGCGTGACGGCGGTCGGGAAGCGTTGCCAGGTCGATCTTCAGGAGCGAATCGAAGAGGTGACGGAAGTTGCCGCGATCCGCGCCCCTACCAACGGGCGAAATGTCGATGATCACGAGGCGCCGGATGAGCCCCGGGTGACGAAGTGCGAGCACCATTGCGACTTTGCCACCCATTGAATGGCCGATGAGATCGACGGGGCCTTCACCTGGGAAGGATTCGAGGATGTGCGCAGCGACTAGGTCAGCCATTTCCTCGAATACGAAGTGCTCAGTCCAGCCGGAGGCGCCGTGATTCGGAAGATCAATGAGCAGGCTGTCTGCGTGCGACGAAAGTGCCTGCGCAACCTTCGTGAAGTTCTTCCCGCGACCGAAGAGACCGTGCAGGAAGACGATGCGATGGCGCGGACCACCCGGAGATTCCGTGGCGGAAGAATTTTCCTGATCGCCAGAGATAAGGGTGGAACGAATGGGGCCTGAGAGCTTCTCGATCACCGTTCCACGCTACCCGGTGATCCTGAAAATAATAAATGTAGGAGGTATCGTTTTTTCAACGATCACTCAACTGGCCTCCAGCGGCGCGGACCAGACAACAGCGTGCGAAGGTGAACCCTGCGGATATCTGCCATCTGCGCGCTCAAAACTGGCGCCAGATCGCGTCACGCAGAATGCGCCGCACAGGATTCACCTTCGCAATGGACCTCGGCTCCCCAGCCGTGATCCGGAGCCGCAACGGCCCCACCCAACGAACTATTTTAGGTACAGATTCTGGGAAATCACGGGAGGCCGGAACATTTGTTACGACCTCCCGTGATTTTCTATGCGCTCACATCAATCAGGCGCACTCCCCCACATTTCGACGGCGTGTCGTCAGTAGTGACCCGCAGAGACAGCTTCAACTCGCAAAGCCGTCTGCCCGTGGCTACCCCTCGAGGTCGTAGACCTCTTCTGGGGGAAGTGCGAGAATTCGGTCACGCATCTCACGCTTTAACACTTCGAGCCGTTCGAGCTCGGCCTCACCTTTCCCGGGGCGCGCAGTGAGTTCAATAAACTCGGGCACGACAATATCTGTGTCACGAATCACACTCGTCACCGTCACCTCACCAACGCTGAACTCAAACACGTAACGCTGCAGGGTCGTGCCACGTTCTGGCCGCGCGAGGTCGGGAATGATCTCGTATCGGTCACCGGTCACGGATCGCGTCATGAGTTCGAATGCATCACGCGCACCCGGGCCACCGAACGGGGTGCGGATCCGCAGGGCTCGGCGATCCACTCGACCAGATTCGAGTCGCGCTTCGAGCGCAGGAATGGCGCGACCGAGAGCCGCAAACGCGTGCGCGACACCACCCGGGAACTCTGGCCCGTGGTACCGCATGCAGTCAGCAAACGTGATTGTGTGGGCAAGTCCGTTTTCCCACAGCGTGATCTCACGAGTCGTTGCCGTTGGCCCTGTTGCGGTTGATTCGTTGGTCGCGTCTCCCGCGGCGATCTCATCTGCCAGCCAGGCGAGCGATCGATAGAGCAGCTGCGTCGCACCGGGCATAAACCCTGAACCGTGGTGGTAGACGGGGTCCATTGTGCTGACCAGCACTCGCGCACCGTTGGCAGGCTCCCACACCGCAAGAATCGAGCCGTCAACGCTGCCGTCAACGTGATCCAGGTCGACGAGACTCGTCGCATCCGTCGGAAGCTCAAGCACACCATGGGAATGCCAGATCACCGAGCGGTCGGAGAAGTGTCGCTGCGCAGGATGCTCGCGCGCGACGCGACGCTTGCGGTGCGGCTCCCCTGTGCGCCACCACCAGAAGATGGTCGGACGCTCGTGTTCAACGAGCTGGGGAAACCACGAACCGACACGGTTTTCCCCGAACACAGCACCGGGAACACCCGCCGCAAACCGTTCGAGCAGCGCTGGGCCTGCCAGGGCAAGTAGATCCTGACGCAGTCGGTCGCTCACCAAGATCGCATCGGCCTCAGATAGCACGTCCACCGCGCTCTCCCCCGCCTTGGCGTTGCGCACCCGTAGTAGCTCGTCGCCGAGTTCACGCGCGAGATCTCGAATGTGTACTGGAGCGAGGTTGTAGATGCCGAGCGCAGGATCGGTGAGCGTTGCGAGCTGGGCGTGCGATCCACCGTGAACAAAGGCAATTCGCCGGGTCATGCTGCACCTGCTTTCTGTTCGTCTTCAGCACGGAGCCATGCGGCGAGCTGCGCACCCATGTGAGCCGTGCCGCGATCTGCCGAAATGAAGTGAGTAAGGTCGTTGCCGCAGTGCACGAGCACCCGTCCTGCGCCGAGCGAATACTCATAGTCGATAGGCGCCAGGAGCTCTCCTAGGCCGTGAATGACCGTGGCATTCTCAGGCAGCCAGGCGGGGTAGCCGCAACCGTAGAATCCAGCAACACCGATCTCCCGCAGGCGTTCGAGCGTCTGCGGGCCAGGCTCACCAGTGCTGAAGAGGAACAGATCAGGGTCGGCTCCTTCCCATACCGGGTGCTCGTGCAGACGCGTGAGCCGCAGGTCGCGTGGTCCAGCGAACGCGAGTTTGCGCCAGGTCGCGAGTCCTGTCAGGAACGATCGCTGCACGTGACCGTTCACCAGCACGCGTCCACCGCGCTCCACAAAACCATCAAGCAGCGGCTGCTGCTCAGCAAGAAACACCTGATCGGCGTCACCCGCGATGATGATGCCGGTCACCCGGCTGAGGTCGGTCTCTGGCAGCCGGTACACGTCAAGCGCCACTGGCTCGTCAGACGCGGCCACCGGCAGCGGCGGCGTCTCCTGCATTACTGCGCGAATAATCACACTCGCACTCCTTCTACTGTGGGCGCGGGTCGCGCCGCATCAGACCAAGCCGCAGGTACGGCCGGGCCAAAATCAGGAACGATGAGGCGCCGCAGCGCACTCGGGGTCGTCACATCGGCGGTCTGCATCCCAAGCCCATACAGCTCAGACAGCAGCTCCTCGGTGAGGAGCTCCCCGGTGGCACCGACGCGCACGTCATCTGGGCCGACAATGAGGAGCGAGCGTTCCGCGATATGGAACGCATGGTCAGGGTGGTGCGTGGTCATCACAATGGCCATGCCTTCGTCGGCGAGCGATCGGAGCACACGCAGCACACGCGCCTGGTTCCGCAGGTCGAGTGCAGACGCAGGCTCATCGAGCACCATGCTGCTGCATTCTGACGCGAGCGCACGCGCAATCAACACGAGCTGCCGTTCACCGCCGCTCAGGCGCGGGTAACTGCGATCCGCCAAATGCGAGATGCCGATGCGCTCAAGCGCAGCGTCTGCGATCTCTCGGTCATGCTTGCCCGGGGTCGACATTGCACGCACATGTCGCGCGCGCCCCATGAGCACGACCTCGCGCACGGGGAAGGCAAACGCGCTCGCGTGGCTCTGTGGCACAAATCCGACGTGTCCCTCGCGCTCAACTTCACCGGAAGCGGGAACCCGCAGCCCGGCAAGCGTTGAGACCAGCGTGGTCTTACCGCGCGCATTCGGACCGAGCACCGCCAGAACCTCACCGGCGGGAATGGTGACGTCTACATCGCGAAACGTCCAGTCAGCTGAGCGCCCATAACGGTGCCCCAGCCCGGTTGCCCTAATCATTGCCGCCCCACATTCGCTTTCCATTCTTAATAAGGAGCCCCACGAAGAACGGGGCACCAATGATTGCCGTGAGAATGCCAATGGGAATTTCGGCAGTGGTGAGTGTGCGCGAGAGCGTATCGATGAGTACGAGATAGCTCGCGCCAAGTAGTGCGCTCGCGGGAAGCACGAAACGGTTGTCGACTCCAATGAGCATTCGCACCAAATGCGGCACCACGAGACCGACCCAACCAATAACGCCGGTGACAGCGACCGCTCCCGCGGTGATGAGTGCCACTGCGATCAGGAGAACCATGCGGGTGCGGGCAGGATCCGCGCCCAATGCCCGCGCATCTTCGTCGCCCATCGAGAGCAGATTGACGCGCCAGCGCAGAGCGAGAATTACGGCACCAGCAATCACGATCGGGAACGCAGCAAGGACAAGCTTCGAATAGCTCGCCGTCGCGAGCGAGCCCATCAGCCAGAACACGATCGACGGCAGCTCACCGTTCGGATCGGCAACGTATGTGAGTATCGACACAAAGGCGTTGAACATCGCGCCGATGACCGTGCCCGCGAGAATCACCATAAGGAGCGGCGACCCGGGAGTCACACGCGCGATGAGCAGAACGAGCACGAGGGCAACGAGCCCGCCGACAAACGCGCCACCGACGAGGTAGGCGCCGCCGAGTCCGGCGAGGATCATGAGCACGCCGCCGAGTGAAGCGCCGGATGAGACACCCAGTACCTGCGCGCTCGCGAGCGGGTTGCGGAAGACGGCCTGCATCGCGGCGCCGCTCAGCGCCAGCCCCGCACCGACGAGTGCCCCGAGCAGTACGCGCGGTAGACGCACGTCGAGCACAACGGTGCCCTGCTGATCGGTCCAGGTCTGATCGACCGGGAGGAAACTTCCGAGCAGAATGCGGGCGGTGTCCGTCACCGGCACCGCGAAGCGGCCGACCGAGAGCGACACCAGGATCGCGAGCACGAGCAGCACCGCGAGCGCTGCGATGACCGTACTGGGGCGGATCACGCGGCGGGCAGCCGGCGCTGGTGTCACGTCGGTGCCGACTGGCGCGCCCGAGGAGGCGGTGCCGGTCGCGCCGGCACCGCCAGTCACAGCTGCCGAGTTAGCGGAGGAACTGGTCATAGTTCGCACCCGACACGTTGTCTTCGAAGCGCAGGACGCCATCGAGCTCGTCCTCTGAGAGGTCGTAGGCGAAGAGATCATCGAACGCATCGATCGTGTCTTCGCGCAGGTCAACGTTGCCGGCTTCCGGGTAGAGCAGGTGGAACATCCACTCCCACATGAGCGGCGACTCCGAGCCAGGAACCTGCCAGCGGTAGCCGCCGAGCGGGGTCTTGTACACACGGCCATCCTTGACCGCCTGGACCGATGCAAGGCGCGAGTCAGCCATGATCTGCTCGGGGGTCGACTCGTCAAATGCGCTGAGGAAGATGACCTCGGGGTTCCATTCGAGGATCTGCTCTGGGCTCACCTGTCCGGTGTCCGAGACGAAGTCCTGCGAGACGAGGTCAGCACCGACGAGGTCGAACTGGAAGCCGTCGTAGCCACTGCCGGTCGTCGCCGAGTAGCTGTCTGCCGCTGCGGAGAGCATGATTGCGCGCGGGCGCTCAGTCTTCTGCGCCGCAACCTGCTCCTGCATCTCGGCAATCTGCTCGTGCTGCCACGCCACAAGCTCTTCGCCACGCTCTGGCTTGCCCGCAATCTCAGAGAAGAGCGTGAGCCAGGTCTCGAGGTCCTCCTGCGTGCCGTACTTCAGGCCAACGACCGGGATGCCGGCATTCTCGATCGGTGCGATGACGTCATCACCGCGATCGCCCCACTGCACGACAACGTCAGGCTGCAGCGTGAGCAAGGTTTCAACGTTCGGCACGAAGTCTGCGCCAGCAACCGTGGTCGTGCTCGAAGACTCAGGGAACATCGTCGCGAACATGCCACCCTGGTTTGCCTGCAGGGTCGACTCGTTGATACCAACGATGCGATCGTACGAGCGATCTACCGCAGCGAAGATCGACGGCGCTGGCATCACCGTGAACGCCACCTTCTCGACGTTTGCCGGAAGTTCGACAGTCTCGCCTCGCTGATCTGTCAGGACAATGCCGCTGTCAGCAGACTTCGACTTCGCCTCACTTGCGGATTCCGAGGTGCACCCGGTGAGCAGGAGCGTGACGGCGCTCACGGTAGCGAGCGCGCCAAGTCCGGTTCGTCGAAGCTTGGCGGAGAACGAGTGGGTTCTGGACAGGGATGACATTCGTGCCTTTCGGTGGCGAAAATATGAACGTCGTAACCATATCTGACGTTAGTAAGGTTTGCCTAACTAACATCAGATTAGCTAACATGACGCACGCTTTGCCCCCGATCACCCCACTCAGGGTTCCGTTGCGCCCGCTGCCCCCACGCCGATCGCGCGAACTGCAGATCTTGCACCTCAAGCTCAGCGGGAGGGGCGCCATGAACAGCGCGGAATGCTCGCGTAAACGCAGGCAGATGCGCATATCCCACCTCGCGCGACACCTCGGATGGCTTTGCCCCGGCACCGAGCATGTGCCTGGCGCCCGTCATTCGAAGCAGCCTGCGCAACACCACAAGCGAGACCCCAGCGCGCTCACCCACCATCCGCTGCAGCATTCGTTCATCCATTCCCAGTCGATCCGAAAGCCGCAGGTTCGACTCATGCGGCGAGCGCGCACTCATGCTCGCAAAGTTTGCGAGCACCGTGTCTCCCGCGGTTACCTCAGCGACGGTCGACCCAGTGAGCACCGCACAAAACCCCCGCTCCGCGTCAATTCCAACCGCACCGACCGCGGTGTATGCGGCAAGCATCATTGACGTCAGAAATGTTGCCCAGCTGCGCGGGAACGAGCGGCTCTCCTACCCCGCCAGTAGCGCCTGACCGGAACCCGACCGGAAGCACGATCGAGCCTGGCGGGATTTCTAGCGAGTTTGGCATTCCGGCCGGAATAACGACCGCTTGCCCCTCACGCAACTCAATGGTCCGGTCGCGCACCATCAGCCGCGATCCGCCCACCGCTGCCCACACGGCAACGTGAGCGCCATTCGCTCGCACCCAGGTGCCTTGCGAGTGCCCGCGCACCACACGCGGCAACACCACCCGCCCCTCATGTGACCGCGGGTCGCCATTCAGCACCTCCTCGCGCCAGCGCCCCGGCGTCACACCAACCTCGCGCGTGAAGGCGCGAATAAATCCGGCGAGACTCAAATAGCCGACCTGGTGCGCCACCCAATCGAGCGATCGACCCTCCTGAATGAGCTTCACAGCAGCCACCACCCGAGAGCGACGTAGCCAGCCAGCCAATGTCATGCCGGTCTCAGCGAGGAAATTTCTCTGTACGGTGCGCTGACTCCACCCCAATCCGGAGCGCGCGAGCCACTCAGCGACGTCAAGTTCTGGGTGAGCCGCGAGCAATTCGGCGGAGGCGCGGAGATCTTTCGATGTCGGCCACACCAATTCGGGCACAGCCAATTCATCAGCACCGTGAACCTCCACCGGAGACGGCGACGCATCGAGGTAACCAAGTGAGCCTCCGAACGCGCGCGCAAGTTCGGGCAGGAGGCGCCGCTCCACAGTCACGCGAACCCCGGACGTCGCCCCTACCCCGACGGCAGGCACGGGGAGCACCACATCTCCGTGCTCAACACGGATCGAAAGCATGTCACCAGCTGCAATCCATATGCCGCAACCGGCGCGCACGATGGCCTCACCAACGGCGGTGCGGAATCGGGCCGCCCCAGCGAGCACAACAAACAGCACCGATTCGCGCATTCGAACAGGATCCCCATGGGGAGCGGGTAACACGATGTCGTTTCCTATCAACAGATCTAAGTTAGGTAAGGCTAACTTTGATGTTATCGCGGGCTACTGAACCGCGCAGAATTACGTACATATCTTTGAAAGGCTGCACTCAGCATGGCCAGACGACTGCCCACATTCATCGCCGCGATGGGAGCCATTTTGCTCCTCGCTGGCTGCTCGGGCACACCGGCAACCACCACCGACGACACCACCGCAGGGAACACCGCAAGCGGCGACTGGCCTCGCACCATCGATCACGCAGCAGGGAGCACCACGATTGATGAGGCTCCGCTTCGCATTGTGTCGACCTCGCCGTCGCTGACCGGTAGCCTCCTCGCTATTGATGCCCCGCTCGTCGCTGCGGGTGCGGCAACGGTCACCCCACTCACCGACGACAAGGGCTTCTTCACTCAGTGGGCAGATGTCGCCGACGAGCGCGGTGTCGAGGTCGCATACGCAAACCTCACGCTCGACATCGACGCGATCGATCAGTTCGAACCAGACCTCATCATCGGCTCAGCGAACGGTGGCGACGCGACGAGCGACGCGTACGACCAGCTCTCGGAGATCGCGCCCACCGTGCTGCTCGACTACAGCAGCGTCACCTGGCAGGAGCTCACAACGGAACTCGGTGAGATCACCGGTCTCGAATCGAACGCATCTGAGCGTCTTGCCGAGTATGACAGCTGGGTTGCCGGCGAGGCAGCAAAGCTCACGCTCCCTGAACAGCCCGCCACGGCACTCGTCTACATGGGCGCAGAGGGCGCCTGGTAGTTCTTGCCGGAGAGCCCGCAGGCACAGCTCCTCTCGTCGCTCGGCTTCACCTATGAGCGCGCGAACGACGCGTTTGCCGCTGAGGGTCAGGCCGGCCGCGACGTCGACGTCCTCTCCAGCGAGAACATGGCAGCTGGCCTCGAACAGGCACAGAGCATCTTCATCGTCGCAATGGGAGGTGGCGACCCGGTCGCTGACTTCACGGGCGACCCACTGCTCGCTAACCAGTCGGCAGTCGCAAACGATCGCGTGTACAGCCTGGGCTCGCAGTCATTCCGCCTCGACTACTACAGCGCCAAGCAGACGGTAGAACTCATCGTCGACACCTTCGCCAAGTAGGCCATGGCTCTTTCACCAACGACCGCTCCCGTCGGGCAGGCCTCCCCTGCCCGACGGGCTTCGGCCGCGTTCGCGCTCACGCTACTGCTACTCCTCACCACCGCCGTACTTGGTATCGGAGTCGGCTCGCACCCGCTCCCAGCACGCACGGTCCTCACGGCGCTTGTGTCGTACGACCCCGGAAACAACGAACATCTCATCGTCGTGCAATCCCGCTTGCCGCGCATCCTCCTCGGAATCAGTGTCGGCGCCGCGCTCGGCCTTGCTGGCGCGCTCATGCAATCGGTCACCCGAAATCCGCTCGCTGACCCTGGCATTCTCGGCATCAACGCTGGCGCCGCGCTCTGCGTCGTCATCGCTATCAGCGTCTTCGGTGTGAGCGCACCCGCGGGCTACCTCTGGTTTTCGTTCATCGGTGCGGCCCTCGCTGCCGTGGTGGTCTATGCGCTGGGATCCGCGCGCGGAAGCGCAGCAACCCCAGTACGCATCGCCCTCGCGGGAACCGCAGTGAGCATTGTGATTGGCTCGCTCACGCAGGTTGTGATGCTCAGCGACGAAACCGCGTTCAACTCTTTCAGGTTCTGGGCCATCGGCTCGCTCCAGGGACGCGGGTTCGATGTCTTGTTCACCGTGCTGCCGTTCATTCTCGTCGCAGTGATATTCACGATGTTTCTCGCGGCCCCACTCAATGCCATCGCGCTTGGAGATGACGTTGCCGCGTCACTCGGCACCAGCGTCACCGGGGCGCGGATCGCGGCAGCCATCGCAGTCGTCGTCCTCGCTGGCGCCGCGACGGCTGCTGTCGGGCCCATCGGCTTCATCGGTCTCGGGGCCGCCCACATCGCTCGCTTCGCAACGGGCAATGAGCACCGACTTCTGCTCCCCCTCGCGACGCTCGTTGGCGCGACGTTGCTCGTTGTTGCTGACACGCTTGGCCGCTGGATTGTCGCTCCTGCGGAATTGCAGACCGGTATCGCCGCAGCCCTGTTCGGCGGCCCGGTCTTCATCGCACTCGTCCGTTCTCGAAAGGTGTCTGCACTGTGACTGACCTCACCGCACTCGCCCCGGTGACGGGAACGTTCATTCGTCGAAACGGATACTCCGTTCGCGTGCATCCGCGCTCCGTGTGGGTGAGCGCCATCGCGATCGCTGTCTTACTCATGCTCGTCACCGCAACCCTGGTGATCGGCACTAAGCCGCTCTCTGCAGGCGAACTCGCCACCCTCGTGAGCGGCGACGCCAAGCCCTCGCTCACTCGTTCGGTGTTCGGTCGCAGGCTCCCCCGTGTCATCACTGCTGGGGCGGTGGGCGCACTCTTAGGAATGAGTGGCGCCACGTTCCAATCGATTTCTCGGAATGCACTTGGCTCCCCCGACATCATCGGGTTCACAGCTGGCGCAGCGACAGCCGCGGTGTTCCAGATCGTCGTGCTCCGCGGCGGCCTGTTCGCCACCGCTGTCGCCTCGATCATCGGTGGAATCTTGACAGCCCTCGTTGTCTACGTATTGTCCCGACGCAACGGCACGACCGGCGGCTATCGGCTGGTGCTCGTCGGCATTGGCGTCGGTGCCGTCGTCAGCGCGTTTTCCTCGCTCCTCATCGCCCGTGCTGACGTCAGCGACGCTACCCTTGCCCAGCTGTGGGGCGCCGGATCACTCATCGGTCGAGGTTGGCCGCACGCCCTTGTCACCGTGCTCGCGGTGTGCGTGTGCCTCCCGCTGTTAAGCGTGTGCGCTCGTGGCCTCACCCTCATCGAGATGGGCGACGAGACTGCCGCTGGCCTGGGGCTCCGTGTCGAACGCACTCGGTTCTTCGCCATGCTCATTGCGGTATTGGCGGCTGCTCTCGCCACCGCAGCAGCGGGCCCCATCGCATTCATCGCGTTTGCTGCCGGCCAGATTGCGCGCCGCCTCACGCGTGCCCCCGGCCTCTTCGTCGGTCTCTCAGCCCTTATCGGGTCGCTCTTGCTTGTGGCAGCCGATCTTCTCACGCAGAACCTCAACATCGGTATGCGCACCCCCGTCGGCCTGATCACCAGCGTGCTCGGCGGCCTCTATCTGCTGTGGCTCCTCGCCCGTCGCATCTAATACAGAAACACTCTCATGATTCCTCTCGATTCCGTCGCGCTCTCTGCCGCATCACTTTCGCTCGGCTACGCAGGCGAGCCGATCATCACCAACCTGGACGTATCGATTCCCGACCACAGCTTTACGGTCATCATCGGTCCGAACGGCTGCGGGAAGTCAACGTTGTTGAAGTCACTCGCTCGCATGATCCGCCCGCTCCAGGGACACGTGTCGCTCCACGGTGAAGATATCGCGATGGTCCGTCCGAAGGCGCTCGCTCGCCGCATCGGAATGCTCACACAGCCACCACTGGCGCCCGCCGGGCTCACCGTTGGCGACCTCGTTGCGCGTGGTCGAAACCCGCACCAAACGTTGCTCCGCCAGTGGAGCGTCTCAGACGAGGAGGCGGTTTCGGCCGCACTCGCCGAGGTCAATATGACCGAGCACGCTCACCGCTTCGTCGATGAGCTCAGTGGAGGTCAACGGCAGCGCGCCTGGATTGCGATGGCGCTTGCCCAAGACACCCCGGTGTTGTTGCTCGATGAGCCCACCACTTACCTCGACGTCGCGCATCAGCTCGACGTACTCGACCTCTGCTCGCAGTTGCACGCTGGTGGCCGCACCCTGGTGGCCGTACTGCACGACCTCAACCTCGCCGCACGGTATGCCACGCACGTGATTGCCATGCGCGAGGGGCGGATCGTTGCCACCGGTTCACCAACTGAAACGATCACGCCAGAGCTACTGCACGCGGTGTTTGACCTCGAGGCCCGCGTCATTCCTGACCCGGAAACCGGCAGGCCCCTCGTGATTCCCCGTGACCGACGCGCAAGCGCGCTCGTCACGACCCCAGCGGGCAGCTGATCTGCTCGTTAACTCCCATTCGTTTCGCTTTTCAACACACAGGAGCATCAGATGAAGTCCACCGAACCGCTGCAGAAGTCAGCCGCAATTCAGTCAGAAGATCACAACCGCGGTCTCCAGCTCGACACCGCAACCGTGCGCGCAATCATCGAGGTGAGCCCGCAGCTCGCCCGCGTCGTGCTCGCCGTCCCGAACTTTGACGATGAGCCCCTGTGGCAGCGTCCGAACGCCGCTCTTCGGTTCTACTTTGACGAACGCTTCGACTCAGAGACCCGGGTCTACACGGTGCGCTCGTTCAACGTAGAAGATCGCACCGTTGATGTCGATGTGGTGCGTCACGGCAGCGCGAGCCCGATGATGCGCTGGCTCGACAGCCTCAGCATCGGCGACACCGTCGAGTTTGGCGGGCCTCGCCCACACTTTGTGTTCCCTGATTCGCAGGGACGTGAGCTCGCAATCTTTGCCGACGCGACTTCGCTCCCTGCGCTCTATGCCATTCTTGCTGCTGCAGCCGAGGACACGCAGCGTGAGCCGCTGCGGGGACGCGGCTGGGTCGCCACCGATGACGAAGTAGCCTTCGCTGAGCTGCCCAGTGTGCCAGGCATCGCCCTGACGCGGATCGCGCCAGGGCATGGCTTTGACACTCACATTGCAAGCATTCCGGCCACCACAGATGTTGTCGTGTGGGCTGCAGGCGAGCGCGACGAAATGAAGACCATTCGCTCGCACTTTAGGAAGGAACGCGGGCTTGCAAAGGGCGACGTCGCGGTCTTCGGCTACTGGAAGCGCGGTACAACGAACACCCAGATCGACGAGTTCCGACTCGCGGCTTACGAGCAGACGCTCGCAGCGGGTGGCAGCGTTGGTGATCTCGACGACCTCGCGCTCGCGATTTAGACCCTATTTGCCGGTGCGGGGTGGTGAGGCAAACTGGCCACACCACCCCGCACCGACCGAACCGAACCGAACCGAACTGACGCGGTTACTCGCCAGCGCCACCGTGTTCGGCTCGGAACACGTGCACGACGGCATTTGCGTGTCCGTGCCCCATACCTGCTGCTTTCAAAGCCGCGACCTGTGCCATGTGCTTTTCTCCGGTATGGGGAGCGAGCATTGCGAACCACTCAGTCATCGGTTTCCCGTATTTGGTCTCAATAGACGGGAAGTAAGACTTCGGTCCCTTCGCCGCTGGCGCTGAGTCTGCAGTGTTCTCGGCTGCTGCCATCGTTAGGCCTCCTCGCACGAGAACGACCACATCACGCCGTAGCGGTCAAACACCTGGCCATACCAGTCGCCCCACGGCGCCTTCTCGAACGGCATGCCGGCCTCGCCGCCACCTTCGAGGAGCGCAGAAATGAGCGCCCGCGCTTCGTCGGGAGTATCTGTTGTGTACAGCATCGAGTACGCGGTGTCGCGTACCGGATACTCGGTGCCCGGATCCATTGAGTCACCACCAGCGATCACCCCGCCGGGCAACGTGAGCGTCGCGTGTGCGACAGCATCTGCCGGCGGCTCGAACGGCATGCCTTGCAGCTGCATGTCGCCGTAACGAATGATGTTCAGCTCTCCGCCGAAGACCTCGTGCCAGTGCTGCATCGCCTCACCGGTCACGCCGTCGAGTGAAATATAGGTTGCAATTGAGTGCGCCATGGCGTCTCCCTTGACGTAGTTTTTTGTGGCTGCGCTGAGCCGTGTGCAGATCAGTATGCAGCACAAAGCTACAAGACACACAGCATTTTTGGCGAAGTTTGCGAGGTCGAGTTCCAGGCGAAACTCGCACACAGAGGCGTTGTTGCCGAGATCGATAGTTTCATGCGCAAGAAAGGGGCCGTTTCGAGAGAAACGGCCCCTTTCGCGAGGTTGAGCACTCACTGCCGAATTGAGCACTCACTGCTGAGTTGAGCGCCCACTGCGGAGTTGAGCGCTACTGCTGAGTTGGGCGCTAGCGCGCGGCGTGCCTCGGGCGTTTACGACGCGACCACAGAACGAGCGCGCCACCGCCAAGCAACGCGATCGCAGCTGCTGCTCCCCAGAACACGAGTGGTCCACCCCCCGTGTTCACGAGGCCGCCGATTCCGTCTGGCTCACTCGGCAAGACCACCGGTACGAACACGAACGGGAAGTCGAGTGACAGGTCGTTCGTCACTTCGCGCACGAGGATCCGGCCGTCCTCCCCGACGGTCACAATCTGCGCTGTGAGGGTCACCACCTTCTCACCATCGAAGCTCGCAGTGACTTCCGCTCCCTGGCTGAGTTCGTACCCAGCAGGAACCGTGGTCGTCACACGGTACTCGCGCGGCAGGAGGTAGCCCGCGGAGATCTCCGCGTAGTCGGTCGGCGACACGACGAACTCATATGAGCCGTCGACGCCACTGACTCGCGTGGAGTTTCCGTTGCGGTCCTCAACGACAACCCATTCCTCGTCAATGCGTTCCCAGAGCGTCAGCTCCTGATCCGCCATCATCCCCTCGGAAGCCTGACGCGCGCCGTCCTGGTTTGCGTCATTCCACACCACGCCGCCGATGGTGGCGAGATGCGCGTTGGTGACCAGGCCGATGTCCTTCGTCAGGTCGTCGCGCACGGTGTTCGCCACGATCGCGCCAGATGCGCCATCGGTGTCGACGATGCTGAAGGCGTCGGTGAATCCGCGGTGGAGCGATCCGCCCTCCGCACCGTCCATGGCCTCGTCGAACGCGATGTCGCTGTCGAGCGCACGATCATCGCCGATGTGTACCGGCGACCATTCCTGGTAGCCGAGTCGGTCGGTGCTGACACGGTATTCGCGCGGCTGCAAGAAGCGCGGATCGGCCTCGTCGTACACCGTGGGGCTCACAGTGAAGCGGTACCGGCCGTCCGTGCCGACGGTCACGTTCATAACGCCGTTGCGATCGGTCGCGTGGCGCCATTCGCCGTCCACACGCTCCCACAGGGTGACAGTATTGCCACCCTGGTCGGCTTCGTCGGCGTCCTGAATTCCGTCGGCGTTCGCATCGTTCCACACCCGACCACCGATGGTGATTGCGGGCTCGATGAGACCGAGATCGACGTCCTCGTGGGTGATGGCCTCGCGGGTGTCAACCGGCAACAGGTGTCCCTCTGCGAGCTCGCCGAGCACGTAGACATCAGACACCGCGGTCACGGTTGCTGCACCATCGCGCACGGTCTCAGCGAAGTCGCTGTCGATCGCGTCAGCACCGTCTCCGGTACCGGCATTCTGCGCAGTCAGCTGCAGCCACAGCGGAATCTCAGTGATCACCACCCGGTACTGGTTGAGCACACCACGGTCCTCATGGTGGATCGCGAGCCCCTCGAACCGGTACGCGTTCACGCCGTGCTGCGAGGTGACGTCGGTCCAGGTTTCCCCGTCAACGCTCACCTGCAGCGTTGCGGTGTATCGCTCAGTAGCTCGGTCATCGCCGGTCTTCGTCCCGTCAGCGTCAGCATCGATGAACACCTCGCCAGCGATCACGCCAGTGGCGTGCGCTATGAGGCCCAAATCGACCGAGCTGGTGTCGACAGCGAGTGCTGATCCGCCCTCCATGTCCAGCAACGAAATGAGGTTCGCGCCGACGGCTCCCTCGTGCATTGTGCCGTTCAGGAAGAAGTCGGAGTCTGCCTCAGCGTCGTTGCCCGTCTGGGTGGGTGCGAAGGTGAAGCCGCGGGTGAGCTCACGTACGACGACCTGGTATCGGTATTCGATCGGGTCAGTGTCTTCGCCGCTAAACGCGGGAACGTCGGCGAAGTAGTAGTACCCGTCGGCGCCCGACACCGTGATGCGGGTGAAGCCGTCCTGCTTGACCCACTCGTCGCCCGCGCGAACGTACTGCTCAAGTTCGAGCTGCTGGCCGGCGATGCCCGGCTCATCAGCGTCCTGGATACCGTCACGGTTGAGATCGTTCCAGACCCGGTTGCCGATAACGGCGGTGTCCTGGCGTTCGGTGAAACCAACATTGATCGCATTGATCGCCGCGAAGTCAGCACCGAACAGACGCTCCAGATCGAAACTGAACGTGTTCGTCACGACCTGGCGTGCGCCGGAATCACTCTTGCGGAGGAAGCCGTCGTTGTCGTCCGTCTGGGCGAGCGGATCGTGCGTCAACAGAATCGGGGTCACCGGCATCTCGACGTCATACGTGCCGCCGGGATGCGTCGCCTGAATCGTGTAGTTCCCGCCGCGTGGCAGTGCCGTGAAGAGGTAACTACCGTCTGCCGCAGACACAGTCTCCAGCGCGTCACCGCGTGCGTCACGCACGGGCTTGCCCGAACCGTCCTTGAGTGCAACGCGGTAGCCCGCGAGACCCTGCTCGCCGGCATCACGCACACCGTTTCGGTTCGCGTCGTTCCAGATGACACCACCGAAGTCAGCAAGCTGGCCAACACCGAGGTCGAAGCCCATACGAATCTTGTCGACGCTCTCGGTGGTGATCTCCTGCGCTGAGGTGATCGCGACAAGCGCTTCCTTGGCGTTGGCCGCCGGGATGCTCGCTGCGAAGCCGGGCTCGTAAACGGTCACGCCTGCGCCAGAGATGAGTTCTTTGGTCGTGACCGAGAACCGGTCGTAGGCCGCAGGGAATTCAAACATCACGCGGTAGCTGCCAGGCGTGATGTTCGAGAACACGTAGTAGCCAGCGTTACCGTGAATGTCGGATCGCGTGGTCGTCACGAGCGGGCCGTCAGACGGGGTCGTCTGACCGAGATCATCCGTGATGACCTTGCCAGTTTCGTCGTTCACGACAGTCCACTCGCCCCCCTGCCTCGCAACGGAGTTGCCTGCGTAATCTACGAGGCGTCCGTTCGGCGAGAGCAGCGTGACCTTCACCCCGTTGATACCGGGGTCATCAACCGTGCCATCGAAGTTGATGTCCTTCGAAGGCTGCAGCAGTTCGCGACCGTTGTCATCAGTGATGATCGTGCCCTCGTCCTGCTTCGCGTTGTAGTTCACGTCGTGCCAGACGTAGTTACCGATCGAGACTGAGGCCTTTCGCTCGGTCACGTAGGTGCCGGCCTTGTTCGATTCCTGCGGCTTGAAGCCAGTCTTGCGCTGGGTACCGACGAAGGAGTTCCACTGGCCGACATCTGCAGGCTTCGCCTCGGGCTGCCAGGTCTCGATGTACGCCGGAGCGTTCAGCGGCGAGCGCATGTCGTAGCTGAGCTTGAGCTTGCTCTGGCCCGGCAGCGACGCGTCCTTGGTGTTGAACAGGGTGAGCAGCGTCTGCGCCTCGCCAAGCAACGCGGGATCAGCGGCAACCGCCGCCGTGAACTGAGCGAGCGTCACGAAGTGCGCGTCACGTACCGCCGAAGCAGCGCCGGGTACGCCGAGTGAATCGTAGAACGCCTCGGTGCCGACCGTGGTGCTCTCGAGCATGTCAGCGGCAACGACCTTGCCGCCCTGCATCTTGAACGGGCCAACGTAGACGGTGTACTCGGAGACCGGGTACACCCCGCCGCCGTCGCCCTCGCGGCGCAGCGTCATGCTGGTGAGGTCGAGTTCAGAGGAGCCCATCGATTCACGCGAGGTCGCCGCGTTCATGATCGAGGTGTCCCCCGCGAACGGGAGCACGTCGTACATGATCGGATACGGGTACGCGGTAGATCCGCCCGGCTCCTTGGTGTTATCCATTGCAAGCTCGTAGGTGAGCGTACCGCCCTCGCGCACGGGAGTGCTCTGAGGCCAGACCGTTCCCGCGCGGTTGAGGTCTGAGTAGGCAACCTTGCGCTTGCCGAAGTTGTCGTACGTCTCGTACTCGAACAGCACGCGCTCGGCAAACACCAGGCGCTCATTAAAGAGCTTGTTCGCGTCGAGGTCGTAGCGGTCAGTCATGTAGCCCAGGCGGTTGCCGCTGTTCTGCGCAGAGTTCAACGGCTGCACGAGACCGGTGCTGTTCGTGACGTAGACCTTCGACTTCAGGTCGTCAGACTTCGCACCGGGAGTGTAGGCGTCGATCTTGCCGATGAAATCGACCACGACCTTATCGCCGGGGAAAACGGTGCCGTCGAACCACACGGTGACGACGTTGCGGTCCATACCCGGCCAGGAGCCCGTGTGGATCTTCGTGTGCTTGATGTGTGAGTCAGCGCTCGCCTCGGTGCCATCCGCGTGAACGAGCTTCCACGTCCACAGGTAGGCATCGTTGTCAGTGAGACCGTACCGCGAGCGGTGATCATCGCTCAGCGGATGCGAAGCGGTGATCTGATCGTTGGGCACATAGGTGAAGTCGTCGCCGACCGTCATGACCGACGGCAGTTCGAACGACACCGTCGGATTGATGAGGGTGTCTTCAGCGTAGGTGTTTCCCTCGGTATCGGGGTTCCACATCGACTCGTCGGCGTTCACTATCTCACCGCGGAACTTCAGGTGCGGCGAAACATCCGGCTTAATCGCGGTGTTCTCTGACCAGCCATAGCGTTCCTCGGTTGGCTTCGTTGAGTCCGACCGGTAGTAGGTTGCGTCGTGATAGACGTTGACTACGGGGCGCGACGGCGTCAGGTATGCCCGTGCTTCGCTGTTGTCGAGCTGCAAGCGTGCGTTGGCTACGTAGTTGCCCCACATCTGCACGGTGTCGTAGATGAAGATCGTTGCCTTGCGCTCCGAAGCAGCGCGCAGACCGATCCGCATCGCGTTGTCAGTGACGCTCGTCGGGTACTCAGTGATGCTCTGATTCTCGGGGTCGGTCTCAGTAACTTCCTGACTGCCGTCGGTTGCGGGATCCGCATCGATGGCGAGCCTGGTGCCCTTCGGGACGAGGAAATCAGGGTCGAGAGAACGCACAATCACGCGGATCTTGCGTTTCCCAAGCCGATCAGCCGCGGGCACCTTGAATTCAGTATTGGCGCGGATCGAGCTCGTGCCGAGCGACTTCCACGTGCCAGCTTCATACCCGGCCTCGGCGAGCTCGTTCGAGACCAACACCTCAGTCTCGAAGACATCGTCGATGCTCTTGCCAGCTTCTGCAAGGAGTTCGGTGGTTTCCGCAGGAATCTCCCACAAACCCGTCGAGACGTAGAGCAACGTGTTGTTCACGGGTTCGGTACTCAGCGAGTTCGTCGGGTCGTTCGACTCGTTCGTCGGCAGGGTGTGCTCGAACGCGAATTCCTTGAGGCCAGAGCCCGTGTTCTTCGCGTGCGTCACGATGTATTCGATCGTGTCAGACGAGTTGAAGTACGGGTCGCCGGTGCGACCATTCGAATACTCGAGGCGGGGACGGGTGGTGTTCACGCGTACCTCACCACGCGGCTTGATGATCTCAATGCGCGCGGGGTTGTGCGCGAACGTCGTCTCCAGCTTGTCGTCGTTGTCGTAATCGACGAGGCCCTCGTGCTCAGCGACGCGCGTCTCGTAGGTCATCGAGGCTGCGTTCTGGACGATGAAATCGCCCTCGCGCTGGTCGCCAGCGATGAGTGAGGTGTCATCGGTGATGAGCGAGACGTACGAGTCGATCTTGAGTGCGTCGCCGTGCCAGGTCGGCTCCTCATTCGGAGTCGTGTCCTCGTAGCCGTCAACCAGCCGCAGCTTGTGTCGCACGGTGATCGAGGCGCCCGATGCGAGCTTGCCGCTCGTCCCGATCGCGTTCGGCGGTGTCGTTACGCGCCACTGGATGAGCTGACGGTCGTTGTTGCCAGCTGCAGCACGTTCGTCTGAGGTGAGCATCTTGACCGCGTAGCCAAGCTTCTCGTATTCCGCGGGAGCGAGCACCTTGTCGTCAACGACGAGCATGGGGTCGCCGATCCGCTCTGCGAAGGCTGAGACGTACGCGCTCAGCACGAACCGTGAATTGTGGACGTCGCCAGAACCGGTGATCATCTCGTACGGGTTCTCACTCGTCGCAGCGCGGTTCGTGATCTCTTGCGAGAGCCAGAAATCGCCAGCTGCGTCGACGAGCTGAGTCTCGACGAACTCACCGTCCTTCGTGAGACCAGTCTTCGTGCTGTTCACGATCGTTGGCCGGCGCAGCACCATGCGGGTGCCGCCATACGCGCCAGCGTTCACCTCCGACGTCGGCACCTCAACGGGAATCAGGCGTGCGGCTTCGACGTCCCAGGATCCGCCGGAGTGCAGCGAAATCTTGTCGTTCTGCAGGAAGGTTTTCGTCGCCGAAATTAGGCGCTCGGTGATCTTGATAACACCGAGGTTGTTGGCCTTGCCGTTCGTCGGGGTGTGCAACCACTCACTCGTGGAGTCGAGGCGGTCACGGTCGGCGGGAGCGCCGGTCGGCACCGATCCGGTCGGCTTTGCAGCGACCACTACGGGCTTGAACGAGGGGCGCTCGCTGTGTGCGAGAGTGAGAATCTGCTGGTACTTGGTGTCGTCAGCAGACGCGACCTCAGGAGATGCGTCGTCAGCCGCGGCAGGCGCCGGGCCATCGATGGTCTTCACCCGCGGCGAGACCGTCAACGACTGACCGAACTTCACCGCGTGCAGCGCGGCCTGTGCCGCTGCAGTGCGTTTCGCAGTGAAGTGCAGCACGAATCGTTCGCCCTCGTTGCTCGCGACGCGCTCGACCTTCACAGTGAGGTGCTCGCTCACATCAGCGACCTGCGTCGAAGACTTGTAGGTCACGTCGTTGATTGCGGCGGTGAATACGATGTCCTGCTGATCATCGACCTTGCCGGTGTACCGGGCGGGTTGACCGTCGGCGAGCATTGGCACGATGCCGTAGGGCAGCGAGACCGTAACGGTCGGGTCGAACCAGGTGCCACGGGCACCACCCGTGGTCTGCGGCTGATGCTTCCACTTGTCTTCGGTGTACCCGCTCGTGAAGTAGGCGGGGTCAGTTTCAACCTGCTGGTTCTCGACGGTCGAGTGCACGGTGAATTCTTCGTACAGCTCGGCGGTGAAGTTCTGCAGGGTCTTGTCAAAGGACGAGGCACCGCCTGTTGCCGAGTCGGCGTCCTTTTCGGTGTTGTTCCACACACGCAACGTCGGTGCACGCATTGCGAGGCGATCGCCGTTCACGATGGCAGGCTTACCATCGAGCTCGGTCGTCGTGCCCTGCGAGTTGATGCCGCTGATGTACATGCCCCACGGTTCAAGCGCGAGGTACGTCGAATAGGAATAGTTCGACCACAGAAGGTCGACGACGTCGATACCCTGCTGCATGCCGTCGTTCGGGAACTTCAGGGGGTTCCAGATATCAGGCGCACGATGGTAACCACCGTACGAGCTGTCGTAGACCTCAAGATAGGGCTCCTCATCGACCGTAGTGACGGTGAGCTGGTCGTACCAGGTGAACTTGCCGTCGACGAGCTGCGACGACTCGTGCTCAACGCGCACGCGCAGGTCGACGTACTGGTACTTCGACTGCATGGTCGACGTCGACGCGTTGAACATGCCACCGAGTTCACCGGTCACCTGCACGCGGACCACATACGGCACTACCTCATCGCGGGTCGTCTCTGCGTAGCTGCCAGCCTCCTGTTGCTGGGCGGGGGCGCGATAGCCGTGGTCGCGACGCGGTGACTGCACGACGTCAACCGTCACTCGGTCAGCGTCAATTGCGGAGCCGGTGCCGTCATACGCGGTCACGCCGAGCAGTTCGCCATGACCGTCGTAGGGCGAGATGCCCTCTGGCAGCACCTCGAGGTACTCGATACCGCTCTCGATGCTGCGGTCGCCGAGGTTTGCCGCGTGCAACCGCACGGTCAACTGCTCGTGGAGTTCAACCGCATAGGTGTAGTCGTCGTACGCGTACTCCGTGATGTTATTGTCTGGTTTCCGGAGCGAGCCGTCGAACTCGTAGAAGTTCGCCGCGTCTACGCCGCTTGCTTTCCGCTGCACGTCGGGCAGCATCTCACTCGCGCCGTACAGCCAGGCACGGTTGAGCTGCAGATTGTCTTGAGCCCAGAGCACGCGCTCGCCGTGACGTACGCTGCCGTCATTGACGCGCGAGACGCCAACATATGCGAAGTTATCGTCAGCTTCGCCACCAGTCGCAGCTTCGTAGAGCGGGTTCGTGTATGTGGTGGCGACGCGCTCTTGCATGAATGCTTTGTGGCTCATCGAGCTGTTCGCAGAGGAGTCATAGTAGGTGTCGAGCGTGCCGCTGCTGCTTGCCGGATGCCTGCGCTCGGTGTTGCTGCCAGGCTGCCACGCGAACGAGGTCGACAGGAATTCGGTCGCCGTCATCTCATCGCTGCGGGTGCCAGTGATACCGGCATCGTGGAGCAACGCAGCCATATCCATGTTGGTCTGGTGCATGTTGCTCGCGACGGGGGTGTTTCCGCTGTACCAACTCATAAGCGGTGCAAAGACGGCGTGCCCGTCCTTGTAGGTCGCCACCGGCAGATCATTCTCGCGGATCGTGCCCGCATACATGATCTCAATCCGCTCGCCACGGCCCAGCTTCGTGGGGAACGTGTAGGTCACCAGCTGGAAATCGATCTTCGCCGCGGGGTTCTTCGCAGTGAGTCCCGAGGCGTCATTCGGTTCCGTCGAGGAGAGCAGACCGTACGTATCGTTGTGGCGATTGTTTGCGAAGGTCTGCGATCCGCCCACGTCAAGACCCGTGACGGTTTCGACGGTGACGGCGGGGAGATCCGCCCCCGAAATCAGCTTGCCAGCGCGGTCGTACCGGTTGATCGTGAGCTTGCCAGCCGCGATTGCGGCCGCAGCATCGAGCGTGCCGCCGGTAATGAACGCGTCAAGATCGCTCGTGATGTACTCGGGAATCTTGTCGTACATGATTGGCTCGAGCAGGGGTGCCTTGCCGAATCCGGTGTTGGTTGCCGCGGGGGTGTCTGCGTTGCGGGCTGTGAGCTTCAGGTGGACGTCGTCACCGGGCAGGTACGAGGTCTTGCCGAGCTGTGCAGCAGATACATCGGTGTACTCGGCGGCAGCCTCGTCAGCGGTGTCGAACGACTGCAGGTTCAACTCGACGACCGGAATCGCCTTGTAGATCGTCTGCTGGTCAGTCGCGGTAACTGCGTAGCTCGCGACGGCGGGATTCTCCGGCTGCGCGCCATCGTGGTGCGTGAGCGTGAGGACGGCCGACGAAGCGATGACCGAGCTCTTGGTCGCCGCTCCCCCGGTCGCCTGCCAGTGGCCAGTGCCGGTGATGGTGAAATCAGGCAATTGGAACTCTGCACCGGCTTCGTCGCGAGCCGGCAAGATGCCGTAGTCAACGCGCAGTTCATTGATTCCTGCGAGCGAGTGCTCATTCTTGTCGTATGCCACCCACTGGCCATTGACGCGGATCAGTACCTGCGGCGCATCGAACTCACCGACGAACCCTTCGGGGTAGGTCGGAGTGGGCAGTTCGGTGAGCGTGAATCCGCGGGCGCGCGAATCGAGCGTGATATCGAGCGTCGCGTTCGTATTGCTGTGCACGATCTTGTTACTGATCTTCGACAACGAGAGCATCATGCCCGTGCCCGAGAGGCTTTCCTCTGTGAAAGCAGACTTCAGCGTGAGCCCCGTCGGGTTCGCGTAGGTCGTCATGCCGTAGGTGCGTGCGAGGTACTCGTTGGTCTTATCGCCGTCGTAATCACCCGTGACCGAGGAGTTACCGGTGATACCGTCACCCGTCACGCCGGTCACCACGTAGTTCTGCAGGTGATGCTGGTAGCCGGGGCGTGCATAGGAGTATGGGTAGACGGTCTGCTTCTGGGTCGCGCCCAGCTCTTTGGCGGGATCTTTGGCGTAGTCGTTCACGGCGACGTACTTCACGAGCACGAACACCGATTCCTGCGCCGCTACCGTGACGCCTGAGAAGGTCACGTCGGTACGCTTCTTCGCGGTCTTGTCGGTCACGGTGAACTGGTCTGCTGCCACATTGACCGGTGTGCGGCCCGCCGCCGCGATGACGCCGTCGAGGGTCTCCGAGTCACCGGGCTGCACGACCGTAACCTCGGCAATATCGAGGCCCTGCGGCGCAGTGAAGTGCGCGGCAGGGTCAGCTACCGGAGTACTGCCGTTCCCCGCCGTTGAGGCGTTGCGCAGTTCGTACAGCACCTTCGCGGTGTCACCCACCACCATGTTGTTGGCCGCGATCGGACCGTCAGTATCAGCGTCGAACAGGTAGTTCGCGGATCCCGTGGCCTGTGACAGGTCGTCGTTCAGGTGCATGCCGAGCAGTTGCAGGCTACTCACGCGGTTGTGGAGCACGGGCGCCGCCGACGTCGTCTTTGAGAGCGTGGGGGTCATACCCGAGTTGCTGCCGCCCGCGTTGACCGTGAAGCGCTGCGGGCTCTTCATGTCAGTCACGTGCACGCGGAACGAGGTGTAGGCGTAGTTTCCTGCGTCGAGCTTGGTGCCTTCTGCACGGAACGAGGGCTTCGAGTTCCAGTCATGACCGGCTGCAGTCTCGTCGACCCAGATTCCCGTCAGGAAGGCGTAGCTGCCGTCGATCATGCGCGCCGACAGCGTCGGGTCGGTTTCGCGAGCGAAGGAACCCCACATGCGGGTCTCATCAGTCGCCGCGGCAAAATCAATGCTGATGTTGCTGATTGCGAGCTGCAGGAGGTCTGACTTGCCGCCGAAGGTGACCGGGACAGTCTTCATCGTCAGCAGCGCAGCTTCGTCACCCTGCGCCTCGAACAGCGCAACGAGGTCGAGCTCGTATCGATGAGTGTCGGGGTTCAGGCTGAACCGGTCGAGCGGAATCTCAACGGGCTTGCCGCTCGGCTGCGTGATCTTCACGCTCGCCGTGCGCCAGTCTGCGTCGAAAATCGCCGCAGGAATCTCAAGCTGCTGCGAGCGGAATGACGCGTCAGGCACGATGTTCATCGTGAAACTCGTCACGTCTGCCTGAGCCGAGTTCGCCATGCCCATGTGCACGGTGCTCGTCGTCGGAGTGATGCCGTCGGTTTCGTAGTCGTAAACCGAGAGCGCATCAAAGGTCATGTCGAGCGTGCCGCCAAGCGTTGGCGTCGCGCCGAGCAGCGTCGCCTTCGTCTCGTCCATCTTGGTTCGAGCAGTACCGTTCGACTCCCGGTACAGCGCCGTCGTGCCAACCAGTGCCTTATTGCCATTAACGACACCGCCGACCTTGACGTCGATCTCCTTGAGGTCTGCGCCGAGGCTGTCCCCTGCGCCTCCCTGCAGTTCGGCCGTCGTATCGCCGATGCCTGCGATCTTCTCGAAGCTCGCCTCAAACGTCTTGGGGTACGTGGCTGTGACGCCAGCTGAAATTGCAAAGGTCGTGTCGTTGACACGGTGAATACCCGCCGGCTGCGAGTTGTCATAGACCAGCTTGAGCTGCGGCTGCGCGAGGATCTCCTTGCGCAGGTCATCGTCAACCGTGAGCGTCGCGGTCTTCTGATTGCCGAAGGTCACGCGCAGTTCGGTGAGGGAGTTCAGCAGCTTGACGTTCGGCAGCGTGATCTGCGTCGCCTCGAAGTTGTACTCTTTGTCGTCCTTCGGGCTCGCGGGGTACGTGAATTCGTATGTCAACCTGTCGTGGAACGACTCTGGGTTGTAGTGGTACAGCCACTCGTCGAACTCCGTGGCGACCGGCGTGTAGACGTCAGGGCCGTGGCCATTGTAGATGTACCACGAGGCGGTATTCACGTTCCAGACGCTCGCGAGATAGTTCGCCTCGGTGCCCATCGTGACGGTCTTCGACGCGGTCGAAGTGGAGTCTTGTGCGCCGGTGCTCGACTTCGCAAACGGGTGGCTCACGATCGAATACACCGGGTTTGCAACGTGGGTGCGCAACGTCGCCGCCGTCGTGCCGAAGGTGTCGGCAGCGGTCACCGAGGTGGGCTTCTTCGTATCCGTCGTCGTCGCATAGAAGCGGCCCATGAACTCGACCACGCGACTCGTCGTGCCTTTGAGCTCCGGCAGCGCATTCGCGTCAGCACGCGAGAAGTCAAGCGTGAAGGCGACCCGGCTCACGGGCTGGTCGGGAACGACGTCGGCAGCGAACGGCGCCTTGTAATACGTGTGCCCCTCTGCGTCGACCGTTGCAAAGGTCTCGCTCAGGTCTGTTGCCCGGGGGTCTGCTGTGGCGATCCGCCAGAACTTACCTTCGGTGGTGTTTGCTGTCCAGTCGGCGGCGGGCACGGTCTTCCAGAGGACTTCCTTGCCATCAATCGTTCGGAAGATATCGACCGACCGCAGGTAGGGCTGCAGATCGCTGCGAATCTTCATGTAGTACATGTCGAACTGCTCCGCGGGCAACTTCGTGCTCACGACCGTCGTCTGGTCGTTGTTCGTCGCTGCGGTCGTGGGGCGCGTGATCGACGCCGCAAAGCCGCCGAGCGACTTGTACCCCTGATCAAGGGTGTAGTCGGTCTTTGAACCGCACCCACTCGTCGAGCAGTACCACTGGCGATCGACCCACTGGTCGTACGAGTTGCCAGCACCGGTCGACTTCGTGACCTGGTTCAGGCCCTCGATCTTCACCGTAGTCTTCGCCTCGGGAACCGTCACCACATTGGTCTTCGATGCCGTGCGGGTTGCGGTATCGGGCGGCACCTGCCTACCGGCGAAGGATGCTTGGAGCGTCTGCGATCCGCCCATCGCCAGCGCAGAGGAATAGTCGACGACGGCAATCGTTTCTGCGCTCGCAAGGGTGAGCATCTTGCCCGAAATCACGATCTTCGCGACGTCGGTCAGTGCGAGGTCGCCGAGCGTCACCGTCGTGTCTGCGGTGGTGACTTTCTTACCGGCCGCATCGATGAAGGCGAGTTCGAGATCAGTGGCGGATCCCAACAGCGCATCGGTCAGCGCAATCTTCGTCGGCTTCGCGACGCCAGGGGCCACCGTTGGCGCGCTGAGATCCATCGTGTACTCGAACGAGGCCGCGGGAACGCCACCCGTCGACAGCTGGTACTCCGCCTGGAACGGCGCCTCGTACGGCACCTGAGTCGTGCTCTTCGTGCGGGCGTTGCCGTACACGCCGATGACATCGACGACGGGCTTGAGCACGTCCTGCGGCTTGGGCTTGACCACCGTAAAGACGGCATCACGCTGCACCGTGTGCGGCACGTCGGTGTAGACGGTGTCCTCTGCGTAGTCGTCGTTGCTCGCGTAGCGCTCGTTGTATGTCACTGCCGCGGGATCTGTAATGGTGCCAGCGGTCGGCGCGGTGCCATAGACGCGGATCGTCAACGGCAGCGTCTTGCCAGGGTTCAGGCGACCGCTCACGAACGAGAACGACAGCTCGCGATTCCAGTCGAGCGCATACAGCTTCGAGACATCGAAGGTGAGCTTGGAATGATCCGCGCCCTGCTCGGACTCCCCCAGGGTGCCGGTGAGCGTGCCGGTCTGCTCTGCGCCCTTCTTATCGGTGTAGGTGTAGGTCAGGGTGGACTTGCTGAGGTCGGGATCGGACTTTTCAGTCGGGAACTCAAGCGTGACGCTATCGGCAACGAAGCCCGGGTCGATCGTGTAGGAGAGGTCGGTGTTGAAGATCGGAGCGTTCGAGGTGTTTTTGATCGCGGAGATCTCGGTGTAGGTGCGCTGGCTTTCTTCCACGGTGGCCTTTTCGGGCGCGTGCGTGAAGGTCAGGCCATAGCGAGGCACATCAACCTCGCGCACAGCCGTGTGCGTCTTGGTCCAGTTCGCGGTCTTGGCGAAGAGCACGTTGGTGATCGCGGTGAGCTTGAAGTTCGTGGGGAGGTTCGGGAAGCCCTGGCGGCTCATCGGTAGCGAGACCATGAACTTGTGCTTCTCGCCGGGCTTCAGCCCCTGCTTCGCTGCACCGTGCTCGCGATTGATCGAGATCATGCCGGCGCCCGAGTAGGAGTACGGGATCTCCTCCGTGAGTTCGCTTTCGCCGTCCCACTCGGTGATGTCATAGATCAAGACGCCGCCCTTGCCAGGCACGCCAATAAACTCGCCCTCGGTCGCTTCGGGGTCGGTGTTCGGCTCGGTCTTACCGTCTGCGGTGTAGCTGAAGCGGTTGATATCGAACGGAATGATGCCGTTGATGTTGTCGGTCGTGTCGATGTCGAAGGTTCCCGTGTACCCCTCGATGTTCGATCCCGGGTTCGTGGAGACGTTATCTACCGTGTAGACGTAATCGAAGTACTGGTAGCGATCCCACATCGGCACCGAGGTGTCACCGTTGCCGTATGCGTACGGCTCGATCTTCGTTTCCCACTTGAGGTCGGACGAGATGATCGCAACGCGCGACTCGTCGTCGAGCTGGCCGGGGGTCTCCCACTCGCTGCCTTCGGCGCGGTCGAACATGTCATAGGAGACGAAGCCGTTGATCTCGAATGGGGTGCCCTCGGGGATGCCACCGTAGACACCGTTCGTGCCGTCGTTGTAGGTCGTCAGGAAGATATCGAACGCAGGGTTCGCGCCGCCACGCAGGTCACCGTCGTACTCGAGAACGAGCGGGCCGCCTTTGACCGTGGTGTCAGAGATGACGTTCCACTCGCCGCCGGAGCTCACGCGTCCCTGCACACCGAGCGGCGTCGGGGCTGCGTCACGCGCGACCACCTGGTACTCGCCGTCGACGTGCTCAAGCGACGGCATGAACAGCGTCACCCGCACACCGGATGCCTGGCCGGCCGAATAGTTCGGCACGAGGCGATAGTTCACCTTCACCTCGTTGCCGGTCGCCAAGATGATCGACTTCGAGGTGAGCGCACCGGGGTCACCCTCGGTGACGGTGCCGTTCAGGGTGATCGATGGGGAGGGTGCCGCCGCAGCGGCTGCGCCCGCGGAAGTTGCAACGTCCGTAAACGCCAACGCTGCGACCAACACGCTCGCAAGGACACCCGTAAGGATCTGCCTCAGCTTCACCAAACACCCCATCTTCCAGTGTGCGCGCATGGTGGCTCGCACAGAGTACTGTTACACAACAAGCGTAACGAATGTTTGGGGGCAAACATTCTCGTATATGAGTAAATAATGCACTCAGTCCGATAACGTTTTGGGTGTCTTGAGCGCCCGAACGGGTGGAGGCACAGGCGCAAATCAACCCGCACCGCAACGCTGCGATCACCGTTGTCGCAGGCCTGACCGCCCTCTCAGCCACTGGCTGCACGGATTCCAGGGCGATTCACGTGACGGTGAGCACAGCGTCATCGAGACGGAAGTTCCCACGGAGGCAGGGCCGACGAGCTACTCCGACCGCACCCTGATATCTTCTCGCACAACAATTGCGATCACCGAATCCCGCGTGATTCCCGGCGAACGTGGGGCGTTTCTTGTGGTCTCCAATGACCTCACGAACACCTCTGCCGAGGTCCTCGATGCGCTGACTGCCTGGCTCAATCACTTCCGTGCGGTGCAAGAGACTGGCGCGGAAGCACCAACCGAGCTCACGCTCGCAGCCTTGCCCGATGAGCAGGTGGCGGCAGGTGCGGAGGCAGCGGAGGGCGCTGAGATTCCCGCGGGGGAAACCGCGTCCAGCACGATTGCATACACGCTCGCTGCCCCTGAGGCAGACGTAGCACTCATCGTCAGCGACGCAGGGCTCGTCGAGATCGGCAGAGAGACGCTCAGCGTCCGGTAGCGCGAAGCGGGGGTTCGGTAGCTTTGCGTGTTGTTTGGTCGCGGAGTGTGTGGTTCGGTAGCGCGAAGCGCGGATCCGCGCCCCTATGACGCAGGCAACTCGGCCGCGAGGCTCCGGTTCACCGTGCGGGTCGCAGAGAACTTCAGCACCGTATAGTCATCGACGTGCGCGACCGCGTCAGTGCCCGCGAGTTTGCCATCCTCAGCGACACTCTGCACGCGATGCCCCTTGTGCTGCTGCGGGTAGAAGCGGCCAAAACCGGTGAGCGTCAGGTGGTCGCCGCGGCTCACCACCTCAACGATTTCAGCGAGCGCCGCATTGACGATCTCCGTCGTGAGCTTCACGTCAGTCTCAGCGCGACGCGCAACATCCCGCAAGAACTCACTGCGGTTCACGCGTGAACCATCGGCCTCGTTCTTCATCATTTCTCGCCGCACTCCATCGTGATTCGACAGGCGGTCGCGCCAGGATCCGCTGGGACCTTCGGCCCGGTACCGCCCGGTGAAATTTCATTCGGTACTTACAAACTCTGGGTGGCGCTGGTGATTTCGCGCACCGCAGTTCCATCAAGGTAACTGAGAAACGAGAATATTTCACTCTTCTGAGGAAATTCAGTGCTAATTCGATGTCTTGTGACGAGATTTGGGTGATTGGTTCGGTTTCGGTAGAAGGGTGACTCGGCCTACGCCGTGCGCCAGTCTTGCCGGTTGAGCTTGTAGCGCCTGAATCGCTCGCCGCCATAGATGACTTCTCCGTCAGCGTTGAACCCTAGACGTCCGACGACCTTAGTCGGCTGACGTGAGTACGGGAGCGCGATCGTCACCGTGTGAACGTCAAACTCTACAAAGCCTGTTTCCAACGCTTTACGGGTGATCATTTCACCCATCCCCCAATGACCCGGCAGCAGCACCAGCGCGAAGTCGGCAGAGCCTGCCTCAGCTTCAAACCCGCCCCAACCAGCAAATTCACCATTCACCAAAATTGCCCACGGGCCAAAGCCGTGAATCGCCCACTGCGCATCCTTGTCCCGCACCCAGTCGGCAGCTTGCTCTGGGGTAAAGGTCGTCGCGAGCGGCATATGTCTGCTGTTGCGCGGCTCGTTTAGCAGCGCCGTCACTTGCTCAATCGGTATTGCTGGGAGACGGGTGAAGGTTATGCGCGAGTTCGAGGTCTGCTTCGTCATCTGTAGTGAGGCCTTTGGTCCAAGTGTGCTCACCCTTAGGTTAGGCGCTACGGCTTTGGCGGGAGCTGACTGCCCACCACACCATCTAGGCTGAGATCACCGTGAGTCACGCAGTGAGGAGCAATGAACTGAGCATGGCAAGTCCTGGAGCATCAAAGAAAAGCGACGTCACCGCAGAGCATCTCGCCGCGCTCAACGCCGGCAAGGCCGAGGCGCGAACCCTCACAGAGGCGCTCGTGATCGACCACCCCGCGCTGTTTGCCGCCGCCATCCCCGATGCACCAAGCGACCTTGCTCTCGCAGCGGAGGCAGCGCAGGGCCTGGGCATCCTCAAGCGCATGACCGCCATCGGTCAGGCGCTGCACGAGCATCTGGGGGCGGATCAAATTCACGCTCTGACGCAGCACCCTTCGGACACCGTGCGCGGCTGGACGTGCTTCGCGATTGCCGCCGACACCAACCACAGCGTGCCATCACTCTTGGACGCAGTGAAGCCGCTTGCCGATGACCATCTGTTCACCGTACGCGAATGGGTGTGGATGGCGGTCAGGCCACGAATGACGGAGGAACTCGAGGTCTCGATTCGCGAGCTCACGCCGTGGACGGGTGAACCGTCTGCGAACATCCGCCGGTTCGCCAGCGAATCCCTACGGCCACGAGGCGTGTGGGCAAAGCACATTGCCGAGTTCAAGACTTCACCACAGCTCGGTGAACCGCTGCTTGAACCGCTGCGCTCAGATCCGCACCGCTACGTGCAAGACTCGGTCGCGAACTGGATCAACGACGCCTCCAAGGACTCCCCCGAGTGGGCACGTGCGATTTGCGATCGCTGGAACGCGGAGAGTCCGACAGCGGCCACCGCTTACATTACGAAGCGGGCGCTGCGGTCATTGAAGTAGCGAGCGGGTTGGGTAACGCCCGCTGCAACTGCAGCGAAACCGGCCCGTTCTGACAAAAAGACCCCTTTCATGCGCATGAAAGGGGTCTTTTTGTATGAAACGATTCGTTTCGAGACTTCGAGGTTTCGAGGCTTCAAGACTTAGAAGCCGTAGGCCGGCGGATACCAGCGTCGAGTTAGTTCGCGCGCTTGACCACGCTCGACTTGAGCTGCATGTTGCCGAAACCGGGAACACGGGCATCGATGTCGTGACCGCCAGCACCACCAGCGTTCAAACGGATACCGGTAACCTTGGTGCCCACCTTGATGGTGCCACCACCACCGCCAGAAACCTTAACGGTCTTGACGAGTGTGACGGTATCACCGTCCGAAAGCACATTACCCACGGCGTCACGAATGACGTCTGCTGAAGACTCGCCTGAACCGTCAGCTGCATCAGCGCCAGGCTCTGCAGTGGACCACTCGTGACCGCACATCGGGCACACCAGCAGCGCGCCCTGCTCGTACGAGTACGACTCTGCACACTCCGGGCACGGAGGCAGGGTGTTAGACATTAAAGCGCCACTCGCAGACGTCGCCGTCCTGCATGATGTATTCCTTACCCTCCATGCGGGCCTTGCCCTTCGCGCGAGCCTCGGCGATCGAGCCGGTCTCTACGAGGTCCTCGAACGAGATGATCTCGCCCTTAATGAAGCCCTTTTCGAAGTCGCCGTGGATGACGCCAGCAGCCTGGGGCGCGGTCGAACCCTTGCGAATGGTCCATGCGCGTGCTTCCTTCGGACCTGCGGTGAGGTAGGTCTGGAGGCCGAGGGTGTCGAAGCCGATGCGCGCGAGCTGGTCGAGACCGCTCTCGGTCTGGCCGGTCGACGCGAGCAGCTCAGCTGCGTCCTCAGGGTCGAGCTCCATGAGCTCGCTCTCGATCTTTGCATCGAGGAAGATTGCCTGTGCAGGAGCAACCAGTGCAGCAAGCTCATCGAGCTTTGCCTGGTCCTGCAGAACACCCTCATCAACGTTGAATACGTAGAGGAAGGGCTTTGCGGTGAGCAGACCAAGCTCGCGGATCTCAGCGAGATCAATATCGGTCTGCGACAGCAGCTTGCCGTCGTTCAGCGCAGCCTGTGCTGCCTTTGCGGTGTCGACTACCGAAGCTTCGACCTTCTTGTTCTTGAGTTCCTTCTCAAGACGCAGGAGAGCCTTGTCGACAGTCTGCATATCGGCGATGATCAGCTCGGTGTTGATCGTCTCCATGTCGCTGGCCGGGTTGACCGAGCCGTCGACGTGCACAACGTCGGGGTCAGAGAAGCCACGCACGACCTGCGCGATTGCGTCTGCCTCACGAATGTTTGCGAGGAACTGGTTGCCCAGGCCTTCACCTTCGCTTGCGCCGCGCACGATACCTGCGATGTCGACGAAGCTGACGGGAGCGGGAAGGATCCGCTCACTGCCGAAGATCTCCGCGAGCTTGTCGAGGCGCGGATCCGGCAGGTTCACAACACCTACGTTCGGTTCGATCGTCGCGAACGGGTAGTTCGCAGCGAGTGCGTCGTTGTGCGTAAGTGCGTTGAACAGGGTCGACTTGCCCACATTGGGAAGTCCCACGATGCCGATTGTAAGAGCCACGAGAAACGATTCTACCTGGCCAACAGCCGTTCGACGACCTGGGCAAGGCCGTCTTCATCATTCGTGCCGGTAATTTCGTCTGCAACTGCCTTCACCACGTCAATCGCGTTGCCCATTGCGACGCCGTGACCGGCCCAGGCGATCATCTCTGCGTCGTTGAGTTCGTCACCGAATGCGTACACCTCATCCTGCGCAATTCCGAGGTGATCACACAGTTCAGCCAGACCTGCTGCCTTGGTGATTCCTTCGGCCATCACATCGACGAAGGGTGCGCCAGAGAGGGTGAGTTCGCAGCCGTCGAGGTCGAGATCCGCCACCGCATCAAAAATCTCTGTGACCGAAAGCGTCCCGTCGCGCATGACGAGCTTGAGCGCGGGTTCACTGGTGATCTCTGCGAGCGTGCCCAGATCCATCTCGGTCGGCACACGCTTGTGATCGCTGATATCTGCGAGTGCGGCATATCCGGGCTGCGCGAGGAACCCCTCGCCCGCATCGCGCACTGCCGCAAACACCACTGACGGAATACGGGCGCGGATCGCCGACACAATCTCCGCCACCACCCGTGCGGGAATCTCGTTGGCGAAGAGCAGCTCACGCGTCTGCAGGTGGATGCCGAATGCGCCGTTTGAGCAGAGCGCCCACTCTTCAAAGCCCGCTTCACGCGCAATGTCCACGAGGGCGATGGGCTGGCGGGCCGTCACCGGTACGACCGTGATGCCCGCAGCGCGTGCCGCGTCGAGCGCTGCCCGGGTGCGAGCCGAGACATGGCCCTCACCGTTGAGGAGTGTGTGGTCGAGGTCTGTGGCAATAAGCTTCGGCAGTCTGGTCACGGATCAAGCCTAATGGGCGCACGATTCCAAATGTCAGGGGGCTGTGTCAGACTTTTCGGGTGCCCGTAGATTTCACCGCGATCGATTTTGAGACTGCCAACAGCCACCCGTCTTCGGCATGTGCCGTGGGCATGGTGCGTGTTCGAGACGGCAAGGTCGTTGACCGTGCGAGCTGGCTGATTTCTCCGCCTGAGTCGCATGGTGAGTTCTTGCCCTTCAACATCAAGATTCACGGCATCACCCCGGCGATGGTCTCAGAGGCGCGCGGCTGGGCCGAACAGCTCGACGAGTTGCGTGAGTTCATCGGCGATGACGTCGTTGTCGCACACAATGCGAGCTTTGACATGGGCGTGATCAAGAGCGCGTGTGCGGAGACGGTGACGCCAACTCCGCGCCTGAAGTATCTGTGCAGCGTGCAGGTCTCGCGCCGCACGTACGATATCCCCTCGCACCGGCTTCCCCTCGCCGCCGCTGCGGCCGGGTTCGCGGAGTTTGCCCACCACGAAGCACTCGCAGACGCCGAGGCCTGCGCCGCGATCATTTCTGACGCCGCGGTACGCCACGAGGTCGCTGATGTGGCGGCACTCGCGAAGAAGGTCGGACTGCGGCTGACTCCGCTGAAGGCCATTCCGCTCAAGCTGTAATTTCCTTAGTCTGAGGCGGCGGATCACCGTAGCTCGCGAGCCTCAATCTTGAAATGTCAGTGGCTCATGGGAACATACTTCCATGACAGGTCTCACCATCTCACTGCTCGTACTTCTTGCCCTCGCCATCGGCGTCGGCGGCGGGTTCGTCGTGGGTACGGTCGTACGCGGTCGTGCTGCGGCCGCTGCGTTTGCAGCCCAGCAGGCGTCCATTGCGCGCGACACTGCGGTTGCCGTGCAGCAAGCAAAGCTTGAGGCCGAGTCCAGCGCGCGCCTGCTGCGCGAAGAGCTGGCTGCGTCAGACGCCCGCGTGATGAGTCTCGAAGAGCGGCTGCAAGACATGCAGGAGGACGCGCGCCGGCGCGCGGTCCTTGACCAAGAAGAGCAGCGGGTGCTCCAGCAGCTCGCTCCCTTACGTGAGTCGGTCGGCAAGCTTGAGCACACCGTGACGACGATGGAACAGCAGCGCGCTGAGCAGCACGGCGAACTTGCTGAGCAGCTGCGCCAGGCCACTCGCGCTGAAGAGAAGCTGCGCGGTACCGCCGAGTCGCTCGCGGCTGCACTGCGTTCGAACAACACCCGCGGCATCTGGGGTGAGACCCAGCTGCGCCGCATTATCGAAGCTGCTGGCATGCTCGAACGCGTCGACTTCGACGTGCAGCACCGGCTTCCCTCCGAGCGCGGTGAGCTGCGCCCCGATATGGTCGTGCACCTGCCAGGCGGCAAGGCCATCGCAATCGACTCGAAGGTACCGTTCGACGCGTACCTCGAGGCGCAGCACATCGCGGCTGCCGGCGTGACTGACGACGCTGCGGCGGAGGCCCGTCGCACCGCGCTGCTCGCAAAACACGCGAAGGCGTTGCGTGAGCACATCATCGCGCTGAGCGCCCGTGACTACGCATCGGCGCTGCCCGATTCGCCCGAGTTTGTGATCGCGTTTGTGCCGAGCGAGTCGCTCCTGTCGAGCGCCCTCGACACCGACCCGATGCTCCTTGAGTTCGCGTTCGAGCGCCGCGTGGCGCTCGCCTCCCCTGTGAGCCTCTGGGCGATCCTAAAGTCGGTCGCGCACAGCTGGCGCCAGGAGTCGCTCACCGCTGAGGCGCGCACGCTCTTCGATCTCAGCCGCGAGCTGCACACCCGTCTCGGCCGCACCGCAACGCACCTCGACAAGCTGGGCCGTACGCTCTCCCGCGGAGTACAGGACTACAACGCATACGTCGGCTCCCTCGAACGCCAGGTGTTCCCTACCGCGCGCAAGATTAGCGCCCTCAACGGCGACAAGATTGGCACCGAACCAGCTCAGCTCGAAGACGCGGTGCGCCCGCTGGTTGCCCCCGAGCTTCGGTTCGATGCCGACCCCGAGTCGGCGTCTGCGTCGGCGTCTACGCCTGCGTCTGCGTCTGCGTCCGAGCCAGCTGATACGCTGCCTGGGTTCTAGACCAGCCCTACCCGATGGAATATTCCTCCGCAGCCTACTAGCGTGGAGGGTATGAGCGACGAAGCAGGCATCGGCATCACCTTCGCAGGCGTAGGCCTCCTGCTCGTCGCCTCCGGCTTCCTACTGTTCTGGCTCGCACGTCGCGGCGCTTCTGGTGCGCTCAAGCGAAACCAGTTCGCTGGTATCCGCACCTCCGCCACGCTGGCATCGGACGCAGCCTGGTTCGCCGCCCACAAGGCGAGTGAGAAGCAGACAAGAATTGGCGGATACGGCGGCATCGTCGGCGGCCTCGGCGCCCTAGCTGCCGGAGCCATGTCTGCAGCAAGAGCTCCACAAGAGGCCTGCATCGCCGTATTCCTCGCATCCACTCTTGGTACATCGATCTGGATGTTGGCTTGGGTACTCCGCGGCGCTGCGGTCGGCCAGAAGGCGGCCCTTGATATCCCCCGCCACACAGATTCCAACTAGCCAGTGGCAAGGCCGCGAAGCGGCAGTGGCAGCTCGCACTCAGCCTGCTCAACCTTTAGCTAATCGAGAGCCTCCGCTGGGATCTCCCTATCTCAGCAGCACACCGAAGCAATGTCGCGGCCCAGGCAACTAGTAACGATTGCACAGTTCAATGCTCACTCAGGGGTTAGGGAATCGTGGCGCATACTGCGCCACCTTCTAACGAGAAGGGCGCGGCCAGCGGCCGCACCGATACTTCACATCCTGAGGGAATTTGGCGCACCGATGAGCGGCGCTGGCTCCCGCTCGCGCGAGCTTGCGCGTGTCAACAAGGGCTACCTCGCCGAAACAGCCCCTTTCACACGAAAAGGCCCCTTTCATACGCATGAAAGGGGCCTTTTCGACAGAAACCCTAGTTTTCGACGGGTTAGCGGTCGAAGTAACCAGAATCCTTAGATTTCGCGGGTTTGAACCGCAAACCCAAAGCAAGGAGCGCTAGCGCGCCCGCGCCCGCGCCAGAAATTACTCCCAGCGGTTGGGATCCATGTCGCTGGTGATGTGGCGGATGGTGCCCGAGTGAGCACGCATCACGATGCTTTCTGCGCGCACGAACGGGCCGCGGCGCTCAACACCACCAATGAAGTCAACGTCGGTGATACCAGTTGCTACGAAGTAGCAGTTGTCGCTTGCGACGAGGTCGTTTGCCTCGAGCACGCGGTCGAGGTCGTGGCCTGCAGCGATTGCTGCCTGACGCTCTTCCTCGTCCTTGGGTGCGAGACGGCCCTGGATCATGCCGCCGAGCGCCTTCACTGCACACGCAGTGATGATGCCCTCGGGGGTGCCGCCGATACCGACGCAGAGGTCGATGTTCGAGTCCCAGCGCGCGGCGTTGACGCCACCTGCGACGTCACCGTCCATGAGGAGGCGGGTGCCTGCGCCAGCTTCGCGAATATCTGCGATGAGCTGTGCGTGGCGGGGGCGGTCAAGCACGGCCACACGAATGTCAGAAACCTCGACACCCTTGACCTTTGCGAGAGCGCGAATGTTCTCGCCGATGGGCTTGCGAATGTCGACAACGCCAACACCCTCGGGGCCGCATACGAGCTTGTCCATGTAGAAGACAGCCGAGGGATCGTACATGCTGCCGCGATCTGCAACTGCGATCACCGAGAGTGCGCCGGGGCGGCCCTCTGCAGTGAGGCGGGTGCCGTCGATCGGGTCAACTGCAACGTCACATTCAGCGCCGTGGCCGTTACCAACGACCTCGCCGTTGTAGAGCCAGGGGGCGTCGTCCTTTTCGCCCTCACCGATCACGACGGTGCCCTGCATGTTAACGGTTGAGAGGAAACGACGCATTGCGTCAACCGCAGCACCGTCAGCTGCGTTCTTATCGCCGCGCCCAATCCAGGGGGTAGCCCGCATCGCTGCGGCCTCCGTTGCGCGTACGAGCTCCATAGCGAGATTGCGGTCCGGCTGCCAATCGCCGAGCGATACAGGTTCATTCATGTCTCTAATCCTACCGCGTAGACTGAGTAAAGATACCGGCCAAGCGCCGGAACCCCTCGACGTCAAGGAGTAGACACATGCCCGTCGCATCACCGGAGCAGTACGCAGCAATGCTCGACGCCGCTAAGAACGGCGGTTTCGCGTTCCCCGCAGTAAACGTTTCCAGCTCGCAGACGCTCAACGCTGCACTGCAGGGTTTTGCTGAGGCAGGCTCGGACGGCATCATTCAGGTGAGCTTCGGCGGCGCTGACTACTTCGCTGGTCACACCGTAAAGAACCGTGTTGGCGGCGCACTCGCGTTCGCAAAGTACGCAGAAGAGGTCGCAAAGGCATACGACATCACCGTCGCACTGCACACCGACCACTGCCCCAAGCAGCACCTTGAGAACTTCGTCCTCCCGCTTGTCGCTGCGAGCGAAGAGCGCGTCAAGAACGGTGACGGCCTCCCCTACTTCCAGTCGCACATGTGGGACGGCTCGGCTGTGCCCCTGACTGAGAACCTCGACATCGCGAAGGAGCTGCTACCCCGCATGGCTGCAGCAAACATCGTCCTCGAGGTTGAGATTGGCGTCGTCGGCGGCGAAGAAGACGGCATCGTTGCTGAGATCAACGACCAGCTCTACACCACCCTCGAAGACGCAGTTGCAACTGTTGAGGCACTCGGCCTCGGCGAGCAGGGCCGCTACCTCACCGCACTCACCTTCGGTAACGTGCACGGCGTATACAAGCCCGGCGGCGTGAAGCTCCGCCCCTCGCTCCTCAAGGAGATCCAGGACGGCCTGCAGGCGAAGTACGGTACCGGCGAGAAGCCCCTCGACCTCGTGTTCCACGGCGGTTCGGGCTCGTCGGCAGAAGAGATCGCCGAGGCAGTCTCGCACGGTGTCATCAAGATGAACATCGACACCGACACCCAGTACGCGTTCACCCGCCCCGCAGTTGACTTCATCCTGAAGAACTACGACGGCGTGCTGAAGATCGACGGCGAGGTCGGAAACAAGAAGGCGTACGACCCCCGCGCTTACGGCCGCCTCTCGGAGTCGGGCATGGCAGCACGCATCGCGCTCGCTGCTGAGCAGCTCGGTTCGGCAGGAAAGTCGATCAGCGCATGACCGACGATTCCACGACCCCGGTAACGCCAGAACAGGGCGCGGATCAGGCAAAGCCCGCACAGCCCGCAGCTGCGCGCCCGAAGCCCGAGTTTGGCGAGTACGCGCCAGAGGGTTGGCAGTGGACTCCTCCCGGAGAAGAAAACGCTGAAGCTGCTCCCGCGGGGTCCGTGGATACGGCGACCTCGGCGGCTGGCCCGCTGCCCGGCATCCCGCACAACCTCGGCTCCGGCTCGAACGCTGGCGCTGGTGCCGGTGCACCGATCCCCGCGGCTGCCCCGCAGCAGCCTGCAGCGCAGGCTCCGCAAGCACAGCAGGCGCCCGGTGCTCCGTACCGCGCAAGCGCACCGCAGCAGCCAGGCCAGCCCGCTGGTGCTCCGCAGCCGATCTACCAGACGCAGACGCCCAAGAAGGGTGGCGCAGACAAGGTCTTCACCATCATCCTGCTGGTGCTCGGCGCCATGGGTGCGCTCTTCACCGCGCAGTCAATGCTCGTGTTGCGCTCATCGTTCGCGATGATCGCTGAAGCGCTTGAGGTGTCGAGCTCGGCAGTTCCCGCATCGATCGGCACGCTCGGTACGGTGAGCGCACTCGTCGTACTCGCGATCTATGCGTTGACGCTGATCTTCTCGATCCGCCGCCTGCGCGCCAAGAAGGTGACCTTCTGGGTCCCGCTCGTGGCTGGCGTTGTGGTGTCGATCGGGTTCTTCATTGCAACCACCATCGCAGTATCGAGCATGCCCGAGCTGATGACCGCGCTGAGCGATCCTGACGCTGTGCAGAAGATGCTCGACTACATGGCGACGACCACGCAGCCGTAGTAATACACGCACACACGCTGAGAGGCGGGCAGCATCCATCGGGAAGCTGCCCGCCTCTCAGCGTTTCAGAGCAGCAGAGACCGGCTACTTAGGCTTTTTGGCGCAGTACCCAAGCCATCTGATCCACTACTCACATCACAAAAAACAGTCGTTGTTTGGCGAGCTAGGCGCTTACGCTCTTAGTGTGCACGAAATCCTGGCAAGCGCAGCCAACCACGACCCCCTAGTCGCCCGGTTGCATTGTCTTCGGAGGCGGGCGGCATACCCACCCACACCACCCTGAGGTGAACGACTCACCCCCCTAGCGGTCCTCACTTCAGCTGCCCGGCACGGTCAAACTGGCTTAGCCGCCGCTTTACTCCAAAATCCATCGCGGCGGCTGCGCTCAGTGACAAACAGGCTCCGACACACGTCCCCCTCGACCACGTCGGCGAACAAAAGAAGGCCCAGGTTCGAAGTAGAACCTGGGCCTTTTCCTGTGTGCGGAGAGCCGTGCTGTTGTGGGTAGGAAAAGATCCGCGACCCGCAAGTCAGGTCATGCGCAGATTACCGGCGGACGCGACCGCCGAGGGCGCGAGCGTCCTTGTTGCCCGAGGCATCCTGGCGGAGCTCCTTGGGCAGCGAGAACACGAGGTCTTCTTCCGCTGTCACGACCGCGCGCACGTCGTCGTAGCCGGCATCGCCGAGGTCGTCGAGAAGATCCTGCACAAGGCTCTCGGGCACCGAAGCGCCACTCGAGACACCGACAGTGCGGACGCCTTCGAGCCACTCCTGCTTGACCTCGTGTGAGTAGTCAATGAGATACGCAGCCTTCGCACCATACTCGAGGGCGACCTCGACGAGCCGCACAGAGTTCGACGAGTTCTTCGAGCCGACAACGAGCACGAGATCGGCCTGGGGTGCGATCTTCTTGATCGCGACCTGACGGTTCTGCGTCGCGTAGCAAATGTCATCGCTTGGCGGATCCTGGAGCTTCGGGAACTTCGCACGCAGGCGGTTCACCGTCTCCATGGTTTCATCGACGGACAGTGTGGTCTGCGAGAGCCAGACGAGGCGCTCTGGATCTTTCACCTCGAGGGTGTCAACGTCGTCAGGCGAGTTCACGATCGTGATGTGCTCGGGAGCCTCACCCGCAGTGCCCTCGACCTCTTCGTGACCGGTGTGACCGATGAGCAGGATCTCGAGATCCTGCTTTGCGAAACGAACCGCCTCGCGGTGCACCTTGGTCACGAGCGGGCAGGTTGCGTCGATTGCGTGGAGACCGCGATCGTCAGCAGCCTGCACAACAGCGGGAGAGACGCCGTGCGCCGAGAAGACCACGTTCGCACCCTCGGGCACCTCGTGAATCTCGTCGACGAAGATCGCGCCCATCTTTTCGAGGGTCTCGACAACGTGAACGTTGTGCACAATCTGCTTGCGCACGTAGACCGGCGCGCCGAAGCGCTCGAGTGCTTTCTCTACGGCGACAACGGCGCGATCCACGCCCGCGCAGTACCCGCGCGGAGCCGCAAGCAACAGCTGCTTGGGACCGTCAACATCGGTCACTTTCAGGCGTCCTTCGACGCGGCGCATACGGGGCATTGCCAGGCTGACCACAGGGGCACCGATGGTGCGCTGGTTCACAGCAGGAGAGTCGGCGGATGCAGAAGTCAGAACGTCGCTCATAACCCTAGATACTACGCGGGTATTCTGGGTGTCATGGCCGAAGCAGGAACGACCCCAGCGACCCGTGATGCCCCGTGGCCCGTTGGGCTCATGAGCGAAAAGCTCGCGGGGTGGATCGACCGACTCGGTCAGGTCTGGATCGAAGGCGAGATCACGCAGTGGAACGTGCGTGGCGGCAACGTCTACGGCAAGCTCAAGGACCTCACTCAGGACGCCACGATCAGCTTCAACATCTGGCGTTCGGTGTCATCACGCCTCACGGGCGAGTTTGCCCCCGGCGATCGCGTGATCGCGCTCGTCAAGGCGAGCTATTGGGTGAAGGGCGGATCGCTCAGCATGCAGGTCTTCGACCTGTCACACGTTGGCATCGGTGAGCTACTTGAGCGCCTCGAGCGCCTGCGCCGCCAGCTGCAGAGTGAAGGTCTGTTTGACGTGTCACGCAAGCGTCAGCTGCCGTTCTTGCCTGGCAAGATCGGCCTCGTGACCGGTCGCGATTCCGACGCCGAGAAAGATGTCATTCGCAACGCGACACTGCGCTGGCCGGGCGTGCAGTTCAAAATTCACTACTCAGCGGTGCAGGGCGATCGCGCTGCGGCCGAGGTGACCGCGGGAATTATCGCGTTGGACGCGGATCCCGAAGTCGACGTCATCATCGTCGCCCGCGGCGGTGGCGACTTCCAGAACCTCCTGCCGTTCAGCGACGAGAGCGTCGTGCGTGCGGCAGCGAACGCGCAAACGCCGATCGTGAGTGCGATTGGCCATGAGGCGGATCGCCCCCTCCTCGACGAGGTTGCCGACCTGCGCGCGAGCACCCCGACTGATGCGGCGAAGCGCGTGGTTCCGGATGTGGGCGAAGAGCTCGCCGGCATCGACCAAGCGCGCTCACGCATGACCTCGCGCATTACCCAGCTGCTCACGCACGAGGCGGATCGGGTGGCGCAGCTGCGCGGGCGTCCCGTCTTGGCGACGCCTGAGCGTTTGGTCGACGAACGGTCTGAAGAACTTGTGCGCTGGATCGCGCGCGGCCAGGAGCTCGTTGAGCGCGGCATCGAGGAGCGATCGCGCGAGGGCTCACACCTTGCCGCGCGGCTGGCAGCTCTATCACCGCAGGGCACGCTGGCACGTGGGTACGCGATCGCGCAGGTGGTTGACTCCGCTGGCGTACCGGGTGCTGTGGTTTCATCGCCCGAGGATGCGCCGGCTGGTGCTGCCTTGCGCGTGACCGTGGCCGGTGGGCGGATCGCGGCGACCTCTGGCGGGGCTGCGTAGTCTTTGCGCGCTGCCCGCTGGCTCCTCACTGTTGCCTGACCCGCGAACCCCGCCAACCCCGCGAACCCCGCGAACAGTTGCGTTTCTCCCGAAACAAGGTGTTTCATACGCAAGAAAGGGGCCTTTTCGGGAGAAAGGGTGGTTTTCGAGGGGGTAGCCCCAGGCCCGCGCCCCAATTCGGCACCTGCTGAGGCGTACTGAGCACCGCTCCACCTCAAATGTGCGCTGGCTGTAGGAATCACGTGCGGCCGCAGGCCGCGCCCTCTGAGCTGGGAGGCGGCGCAGTATGCGCCACGTTTGCCTATCCTGGTGAATTTCATTTGGCTGTGGGCATGCAGCTTAGCGCCCCGCATTTCGCTGGCGCGTGACCATTAGCCCCTGGCAGCTTGGTGGGGTTTCCTTTTGAGACCGCAGCGATTGCAGTTGGGAACGGCAGTTGCCAGCACAAACCCCGCGAGATTGACCGTTTCTGCCGAGAAGAGTGGTTTCTACGCGTAGAAACTCGTGCTCTCGAGAGAACGGGTCGATCTCGCGGGGTTGCGCGGCCGCGAGGCTGGGCTGGTGAGTTGGCCGAGTGGGCCAGCTCAGCTCACTAGACCTGCGGGGTCAGAATCCCTGCGAAGAACTCCGCTACAAGCTCAGGCTTGTCGAGCGGGAGCACCGCCGAAACGTACTGGTCAGGTCGCACAATCACGACCGCACCATCACGCGAAATCTCGCGCAGGTCGAAGATGTCCGTGCCCTCGCCGGGGTGTGCCGCATAGATCTTCTCGTAGTCGGTGAGACCAAACGGGCCTGACGCGGGGAGGAAGAGCTTCGACACCTTCGAGATATCGACACTGTGGTGCTCCTGCTGGAAGACCGCCTTCACATCGAGCACCGAGTCAATGTCAGCGCCGGCGGGAGTGAACTTGCGCACGGGCGAGGCCTCGTCGTTCAACATCCACGATGCCCACTGCTCGAGCTGCTCGCCCGATGCATCAGCGAAGGCGTAGACGCGGAAGCGGCCGTCGGCACGGTGGTGGTGTCCGAGGTGAATGTCGACCGCGTCAGCAACACGAGTCGTCATGACCGACTTGAAACGCTTGCCGAGGGGGAAGCCGGCTGCGAGGTGCTGGTGATCCGCCGACCCAGTGGTCATCGGATGCTCGTACTGCGTCATGAAGCCCGCGGGGAACTCGGCGGTGCGCACGTAGAACTCCTCGACCTCCTTGGGCGAGCCAAACTCCTCGGGCTTCTTCGCCATGAGCGACGACCACTCGTGATCGAAGTCGATGAGGTTCTTCGCAGCGACCTGGCGCTCTTCCGAGTAGGTCTTGAGGAGCGACTCGGGGCTGAGGCCAGAGAGGACGTAACCGAGCTTCCATGCAAGGTTCCAGCCATCCTGCATCGAGACGTTCATGCCCTGGCCGGCCTTCGCGCTGTGCGTGTGGCAGGCATCACCCATGAGGAAGACGCGGCACTTGCCGTCAGGCGAAGTGGTCTCATCGTCGAAGCGGTCTGTGAGGCGGTGTGCGACCTCGTAGACGCTGTGCCATGCAACGTCACGCACATCGAGGCTGTACGGGTGCATGATCGAGTTGGCCTGCGCGATGATCTGCTCCAGGCTTGTCTCGCGCACCTTGCCGTGATCGTTTTCGTCGACCTCGCCGAGGTCAACGTAGATGCGGCAGAGGTGGTTGCCCTCACGCGGAATGTGCAGAATGCTGCCTGACTCCGAGTGGATGATGCTCTTCTTACGGATATCGGGGAAGTCGGTGACTGCAAGTACGTCCATGACGCCCCAGGCGTGCATGGAGGCGGAGCCCTGCAAGGATCCGCCGATTGAACGACGAACGCTCGAGCGCGCGCCGTCTGCGCCGATCACGTACTTGGCGCGCACGACGCGAGTCTCGCCGTCGTTCGCGTCAGCCGAGCGCTCAGCGTTGAGGCCAGCGCCGGAGTGGCCCGACACCTTACGGAGGGTCACCGCAACCGGGTATTCACCTTCGCCGACCTCGAGACCAACGAAGTCCCAGCCGTAGTCGACCTCGCCACGGGCGGGTGCCTGGCGGGCGAACTGGGCGAAGTAGTCGATAACGCGAGCCTGGTTCACGATGAGGTGCGGGAACTCGCTGATGCCAGCGGGATCGTCAGGGGTGACGCCCGTGCGGATGATGTTGGCGGGGTTCTCGGGGTCGGGGTTCCAGAACGAAGTCTCGGTGATCTGGTACGCCTCGTGGATAATCTCTTCGGCGAATCCGAACGCCTGGAAGGTCTCAACGCTGCGCGCCTGAATTCCGTCTGCCTGACCGAGCACGAGTCGGCCGTCGCGGCGCTCAACGATGCGAGTCACCACATTCGGGAATTCAGCGAGCTGAGCCGCTGCTGCGACGCCGGCGGGGCCGGAGCCAACGATGAGTACGTCGATCTCATCGGGCAGGTCTGTCGGGCGGTCGAGGCCAACGCCTGCTGCGGGGCGTACGCGCGGATCGGTCGACACATAACCGTGGTGGTGGAACTGCATTGTTTCTCCATTTCGTATCGCAAACAGCCTTCGTTTACGATATTGTTCGATTATCGAACAGCGATTCCGATAATCGCACACTCAGCATAAATCGCATTCTGAGATGACACAACTTTCCCGGCGAAGAATCGAGAATTCATGGCAACGGCGCCCGCACGCAGCACGTCACCCGACAGCACCCCCGCCCCGACTCAGTCAGAGGCTGCGGCGATGTCCCTCACCCTGCTGCGCGGCCTCGAAGCGCTCGAACTTCTCGCCGATGCGAAGGCCCCGCTCACCATCGCCGAGCTGTCGAAGGGCCTCGGCGTGCACCGCTCAAACGCGTATCGCATCTTGCGCACGCTGGAACACCGCCGATTCGTGGTGCGTGATGACGCTGGGCGGATCCGCCTCGGCCCAAAACTCACCGCCCTGTCGCGCGGTGTCGCCCCCGAACTGCACGCCGCCGCCCTGCCGGTCGTCACCGACGTCGCGTATACGCTCGGCATGACGGCCTTCCTCACGGTGCTCGACGCCGATGAGGTGGTCACTCTCGCAACGGTCGAGCCATCGAGTGTTGAAGTTTCAATTGCGCGCGACCCTGGCGTGCGGCACTCGGTCGATCGCGGCGCCCCTGGCCACGCGATCGAGAGCTCACTGTCAGCCCCAGAGCGGTTGGAGCTGCTGGGATCCGCCGATTTCAGTGACGCAGCGATCGACGCTCGCACAGCCGGGTACGCGGTAAGTCGCAATGAGGTTGTGAACGGAGTCTCGGGCCTCGCCGTCCCGCTGCGGATCGTTGGCGAACCCCCAGCAGCCCTCGCAATCGTGCACTTCACACTTCCAGAGTCTGTCGACGAAATCGTAGACACACTGCATAGCGCTGCAGCAAAAATCTCGCAGAACTACCGCTGATCAATAATTTGCCTCTACACTGAGTTCGTCCAGCTCGGCCAGGTGTATCCCGGCCCGGCCGGGTAAGGTGCGCGAAAAAGGGGCACTGCTGTCACGGCACTGATGCCGCAGACGAGACATACACGGAATCTCTTCGCTCGATTTTTTCGACCCTAAGGACCTGTGATGTCTTCACCTCTTCAGACGCTGACACCTACCCTCACGCAGACTCTCGCTCACGCGCTTGCCCAGCACGCTGATCGCAGCTTCGGCCTCATGGGCAACGGCAATGCGCACCTCATCGATCACCTCGGCAAGGTCGGCGTCCCATACACCGCGGTGCGCCACGAGGCGGCAACCGTTGCAGCAGCCGACGCCTACACCCGCGTGAGTGGCAAGATCGCAATCGCCACGACGACCTATGGCGCCGGATTCACCAACGCCCTCACCGCCCTCGCCGAAGCCGCGCAGGCCCACACCCCGATGCTCGTCGTCGTGGGAGATGAGCCGAGCTCCGGCCCACGCCCCTGGGACGTCAACCAGACCATGCACGCGACCGCTATCGGCGTGCGCACATTCACGCTCGGCCTCGCAGACGTCGCCCGCACGGTCGATGAGGCCGTCGCCTACGCGCTCCAGGCGCAGGTACCAGTGATCCTCGCGATTCCGTACGACCTGGTCGCAGCCCCCGCTGAGGCAACGGGCGCGGATCACCCAGCCGCAGGCACCGCGGCCGATGCAAGTCTGCCCGCCCTCGATCCCACCGCTGTGGCGCCGGTCGCATCGTCGCAGCTTGATGCCGCGGCGCTCGCGCTGTCGCAGGCCGCCCGCCCGGTCATCATCGCGGGCCGCGGTGCGCACCTCGCTGGCGTCGCACCCCAGCTCGACGCGATCGCCGATCATCTCGGCGCAATCACCTCCACGACGGCCCTCGCCCGCGGACTCTTCGCAGGCCAGGCCACCGACCTCGGCGTCACCGGCGGCTTCGGCCAGATCCAGGCGATGGAGGTCATCGAATCAGCCGACGTCGTACTCGTCGTTGGTGCCAGCCTCAACCAGTTCACCATGCGCTTCGGCGATCTGTTCGGCGCTGGCACGCGCGTGATCCGCGTTGATGCGGCGGATGTCCCTGCGCCCAAGACCAATTCCCCCATCGACTACGTCCTCCTGCAGGGCGACGCTCGCGACGTCATTGCCGAGCTCGGGGCGCGGATCGCGGCCACCCCACCTACCTCCGCGCCGTGGCGCGACACCGTCACTGGCCTCGAACCCGGCGGCGAGCGCCGCCATCGCAGCTCGGGCCTCGACGAGCACCCGTCAGGCGTGTGCGCTGATGGGCGACTCGATCCGCGCGCTGTCGCAACGCGCGTTGGCGAGCTACTTCCCGCGGATCGCCACGTCACCTCAGATGGTGGCCACTTCCTCGGCTGGGCGAACATGTATTGGCCTATCGCATCGCCCGAGCGCATGATCATGGTCGGCACCGCCTACCAGACCATCGGTCTCGGCTTCTCGACGGTCGCAGGCGTCTCAGCGGCAGCTCCCGAGAGCACGACCGTCCTCACGACGGGCGACGGCGGCGGCCTGATGGCGCTCGCTGATCTGGAGACCGCGATCCGCACCTCTGCCAGCCTCGTTGTTGTCGTGTGGAACGATGGCGCGTACGGCGCCGAGGTGCACCTGTACGGCGTGATGGGTCTCGACCAGGCGCCCATGCTCATCCCCGACGCGAACTTCGCCGGCATGGCTGCCGCGCTCGGCGCGACTGGCGTCGTGGTGTCGTCGTTGGCGGATCTCGACGCGCTCCGCGACTGGACCGAAGCTGGCGCGCGCGGCACGATCGTGCTCGACTGCCGCGTCTCGCAGTCGGTCGTCGCCGAGTATCAGCGCGAGATTCAGCGCGTGAACGGGCTCGACGTGGAGTAGTTCGCGTCTTGGCCTTTGTGGCACGAGTGCCGCGAATCCCCGCGAACCCGGCGAACCCCGCGAAAAGGGGCTTTTCTGTCGAGATCACCCGTTTCATGCGTATGAAACCCTGGTTTTCGAGAGAAAAGCCCCTTTTCGCGGGGTTTGCTCACGTGCGGGCTTGTTCTGGTCCGACCCCGACGAGCCTTGTCCCCACCTGTGTCACACCTAAAGGTGACCTTCCAAGGAACTGGGTGTAGTCTCTCGGCAAGGAAGGTGGGCTTGCCCCATCGCACTGCACAACAACGAGGTGAGTACAGATGCAGATCGCACAGTCGCGGCCAGCGTCGAACGAAGCTGCCCAGACCGCAACGCAGCGGCGAGCAGAGCAAGCAGCGCATCAGCCGTCATACGAGCTCCACCAGCAGCACGCCGACGCCACCAGCGGCATCGAGCAGTTCAATAGCCTCATCAGCTCCTCATTTGTACCTCTCAAGATCACCACCGAGCGAGACGAACCGTTCGTGGGCCGTACCTCTGCCGAGCACGCAGACGACGTCGTCTTCACCGAGGTCGTCGCACGCCCACACCTCGTGGAGCGGACCGCCGAAACCATCGCGGCCGGTGGGAGCGGGTATTACAAGGTCAGTCTCATGCTGTCTGGTTCGAGCATTCTCGTGCAGGATGGGCGCGAGACCGTCCTGCGTGCCGGTGATCTCTCCGTCTATGACACCTCGCGCCCATACTCGTTGCTGTTCGACCAAGATTTCCGGAACCTCATCATGATGTTCCCCAAAGATCGCCTCGAGCTTCCCATATCGTTCACCGAGCAGCTCACCGCTACGTCGCTGAACACCGAGAACCGTGGCCTTGCCCCGGTGGTCACCGCGTTCCTGTCTCAGTTCCCTACCCAGCTGTCTCCGCTTGACGAGCGCCTGCGCGCTAAGCTCGCGCACACGAGCCTCGATCTGATGAGCACGCTGTTCTCGAGCATCCTTGACGCTGACCCCGCGCAGCGCGATCCGCACCAGGTGATGCTCCAGAAAATCACGAGCTACATCGAGCTCCACCTCGGTTCTCCCACGCTGTCGCCTGGCTCGATCGCCGGTGCCCACTTCATTTCTACGCGCCACTTGCACGCACTGTTCAAGCAGTCGGGAACGACGGTGTCGACGTGGATCCGCGAGCGCCGTCTCGAGCGCTGCCGTACCGACCTGCTCGATCCGGTATTGGCGGATCGCACCGTCTCGGCAATCGCCAGCCGCTGGGGCTTCCCCGACGCAGCGCACTTCAGCCGGGTATTTAAGTCGGCATATGGGGTCGCGCCGAGCGAGTTCCGCCACCTGTAGCCTCGGCGGATCCGCCACACTCGCAGGTTGTTACCGTGCATCTGCGATCCGCCGTCGATATGCCAAATCAGGCCCCAAACAACATATTGATGGCCGATTGCATATCTCCGGCAAATGACCCCGCAATGTGCTAAGTTCTACGCGTGGAGAATTTAATTCTTCGTATAGCCTCCCAATGTTGGGAGCAGCCACGATCCTGGAGCCGCTGATGTCTCACCCCACCGCAGATTTGATCCTCACGAATGGCCGGGTTTACACCGCCAACACCGAGCAGCCGTGGGCAGAGGCCATCGCGATCACGGCGGGCCGGGTGCTGGCAGTCGGATCCGCCACAGAGATCGCCGGCTACGCAACCGGCCAGACCGAGGTTCGTGAGCTTGACGGTGCATTCGTCATGCCCGGCCTGGTCGACGTCCACAATCACCACTTCCTCGCGGGCAAGACCGACCTGTACGAGCTGGCGATTCCGGTGGGGGCAACGCTCGACGACATCATTGCGGCGGTGCGCGAGTATGCATCGAATTTGCCAGCCGACGCCTGGATCACCGGCGGGCCATGGGCGAGCGACCGACTCGACGCCGTCAACACCCGTGACGCGCTCGAACTACTTGATGAGGCAGCGGGCGGCCGCCCGGTCTCGCTCGCAGACGATTCGCTCCACAACCGCTGGGCGAACACCCGAGCCATGGAACTTGCCGACATCGACCCGGCCACGCCTGGCGTACTCCTTGAGAACAGCGAACCGACCGGCGTACTGCTCGAAGCCGCGGCATTGCCCGTGTCTCTCGCAGCCGAAGCGCAGGGTGCACTCACTGCCGCGCAGGAGCGCGAGGCATCGCGCCGCGGCATTGAGATTCTCAGTTCTTTCGGGGTGACCGCTTTCCAGGACGCTGGTGTATCAACTCACATTCTTGAGGCGCTTCGCTCCCTTGACGAAGGCGACGAGTTGAACGCATGGGTGGTGAGTTCGCTCCTTGTCAACGACGAGATCTTTGGTTACTCAGAGGTGGGCGATGACCTTGTGTTTACGGGCGAACAGTTCCGCACCAAGCACCATCGACCGGACTTTGTAAAGATCTTCCTCGATGGAGTGCCACCAACCCGTACTGCTTCGTTCCTGGAGCCATATCTCCCAGATGATACCCACGGCGATCATTTCCATGGCGAGACGCTGCTCTCACACGACGAGCTCGGTGATTGGTTACGACGTGTGGCTAAAGCTGGCCTTTCCGCAAAGATTCACTGTACCGGCGACGCATCGGTGCACGCCGTGTTGAACGTTGTCGAAGAGCTCCGCACGGAGGGCATTACCGAGCCCCAGTACCAAGTCGCACATGGCCAGTTCGTCCATCCCGACGATGTCCCTCGCTTCGCGAAACTCGGCGTAGCGGCCGATATCTCACCGTTCATCTGGGTTCCTGGCCCCATTGCTCAGGCCATTAGCGAGGTGCTCCCACACGAACGCGCCGGGCACATGCAGCCCAACCGGTCTTTGTTGAACGCTGGTGCGCTTGTTGCTGGCGGATCCGACTGGCCTGTATCCCCCTCGCCGAACGCGTGGGAAGGCATCCACGGCTTAGTCACCCGCGAGGATCCAACAGGCGCCTACTCCGGCACGCTCTGGCCTGAGCAGGCGATCACGCTGGACGAGGCGATCCGCGCATTCACGATCAACGGCGCGACCGCGATGGGACTGGACGCAGAGACCGGCTCGCTCGAGGTCGGCAAGTCGGCTGACTTCGTACTCCTCGACCGCGACCCGTTCGCGCAGCCCGAGCGTGAGCTCGTGCAGACCACAGTACGGGAGACGTGGTTTGCTGGGCGAAAGGTTTTTGCGGCGTAAGCTCAGTCGCTCAGTCGCTCCAGACACTCGAAGAGCTGGTGGATCACCAGAGAACTGATCTCGTGTGCGCCACCAGCTCTTCGCAGTGTTACAAGGTACGCTTTCTACCGCTCCCCCGCCAACAAGAACTTCGCGCCCTGCTCACCAATGAGCACCGAGGGTGCGTTGGTGTTGCCGGTTGAGACGCGAGGCATTACCGAGGCGTCGATGACGCGCAATCCGGTGACACCGCGCACCGAAAGGCGCGGCGTCACCACTGCGAGCTCGTCGATCCCCATCTTGCACGTGCCAACCTGGTGGTGGTAGGTCGCGACCGTCTGGCGTACGTATTCGACGAGGTCTTCGCCGTCGCCGATCTCGGGGCCGGGATAGATCTCCGTTGCACCCCAACCGCCGTCTACAACGCTTGCGGCGAGCGCGGGCTGGCGGCCGATTGAGCGGCACTGGCGTACCGAAGCGACGAGTGAAGCGACGTCGTCTTCGTGGCCGAGGGCGCCGAGATCGATGTTGATGGGATCGTCTGCACCGGGGCCAGAGAGCGTGATCTCGCCGCGGGCCGCTGGCGTGACGAGACCAGCCATGAGCGAGAAGGCGTTGTCGCCGCGGGGCTCAAGGTTTTCACCATACATGGGCACGGAGAAGTTGATGGGCTGAGTGTCGGGACGGTCGAGTTCGGGACGGCTCTTCCAGAAGAGGTGACTCTGTGTGACGGAGACGCCAGCTCGCGGTACATCGATGGGCTTCTCGGTGTCGAAGATGACCGGCGCGAGCAGGTGATCATGCAGGTTCTTGCCGACGCCGGGCAGGTCAACGCGCGGTTCGATGCCCACTGCACGCAGTTCTTCCGCCGGGCCGATGCCCGAGCGCAGTAGCACGCGCGGTGAGTCGATTGCACCTGCAGCCAGCACGACCTCATCCGCATACAGGTCGCGGATTTCTCCGTTCTGGGTGATCCGCACACCAATGACGCGCGGATCAGCACCGGCAGCCTTCCCTGCCACGTCAGCCGTATCCTCAGCAAACAGGAGCTCGTCGACGCGGCAGCCGGTTTCTACGGTGACCCGATCGCGCACGGGCTTGAGGTAGGCCATGTAGGTGTTCAGACGCTCGCTGTCGCGAATGGTGACCTGCTGCTTCGAGATTCCTTCGAGCGAGTCACCGTTGTAGTCGAGGTTGTGCGCAAGACCTTCTTCAATGCCCGCGTCGATGATCGACTGCTGAATGGGTGACAGCTCATAGTCATCGGTGACGTCGAGCAGGCCCTGGTCACCGTGCAGTTCGGATGCTCCGCCAGAGAAGTTCTCGATGTCGCGGTAAACAGGAAGCACGTCGTTCCACGCCCAACCGTCGTTGCCGAGCTCTGCCCAGTGGTCGAAGTCGAGGGGTGAGCAACGTACCCAGATCATGGCGTTGAGGGCGTGTGATCCGCCGAGAACTTTGCCGCGCGGCAGATGCATGCGGCGGCCGGCAGCTCCCGCCTGCGGGGTGGTGTAGTAGTCCCAGTCGTCTGCACTGTGCCAGAGTTCGCCAGCTCGGCTGAGGTCGTGGATCGCTGGATTCGTGTCTTCACCACCAGCTTCGAGCATGGTGACGGTGACGCCAGCATCGGCAAGACGGCGGGCAACGACCGATCCTGCAGATCCCGCGCCAACGACGATGACACTCTTCGGTGAGGTTTCGGTGGTCGACTGTTCCGGCATTGGTGAGTCCTCTCTATCGCGGCGACGGTGCTCGCGAGTCTCCTGGCAGGCTTTCACGCACGCCGGGCTGCTTGCGGCCGGAAGTTCAACCTCGGCACGGAAAGTCAACGACGCTTCCTGCGGCGACAAGCCTTCGCTGCGACCTGAAGCGTAGCCTGGTAGCAACTACAGGACTCAAAGTGGAGGCTCCAATGGAAACCTACGAGAAGCTGCTTGCAGCGATCACCCCGACCAGCGGTGAAACCCGCGAGGTATTCGACCCGGCGACCGACGCGAAGATCGGTGACGCACCGGTGCAGAGCATCGCGGATCTCGAAGCAGCAATCGATACCGCCGAAGCTGCGCAGCCCGCGTGGGCGGCGCTCAGCGATGCGGAGCGTTCGGCCTACCTGCACAAGGCAGCTGACGCGATCGAGGCTTCGGCTGAGGCGCTCGCTGAACTCCTGTCACGTGAGCAGGGCAAGCCACTCAACGGCCCGAACGCTCGGTTCGAGGTTGGCGGTTGCGTTGCGTGGACCCGCACTCCCGCTGATACTCCGCTTCCCGTCGAGGTACTCATTGATGACGAGTCGGGCTATGCAGAGATGCACTACCGCCCGATCGGTGTCGTCGGCGCAATCTCGCCGTGGAACTGGCCGCTCATGATTTCGATCTGGCAGATCGCGCCGTCGCTGCGCATAGGCAACACCGTCGTCATCAAGCCGGCAGATACGACCGCGCTTTCGGTGCTCGCACTTGTGAAGGTGATGAACCAGGTGCTGCCCGAGGGCGTGCTGAACATCGTTGCTGGCCCCGGCCGCACCGTCGGTGACGCGCTGACCCGCAGCCCGAAAATCGGCAAGATCATGTTCACCGGTTCGACCCCGGTCGGCAAGAACATCATCGAGGCTTCGGCTCCCAACGTCACCCGCCTCACGCTCGAGCTCGGCGGCAATGACGCTGGCATCGTGCTTCCCGACGTGGATCCGGCAGCCATTGCCGAGGATCTCTTCTGGGGCGCCTTCATCAACACCGGTCAGACCTGTGCAGCACTCAAGCGCCTGTACGTGCACGATGACGTCTACGACGCGGTCGTCGCCGAGCTCGTGAAGTTTGCCGCCGCGGTCCCGATGGGCGTTGGCCTTGAAGAGCAGAACGTGCTCGGTCCGCTGCAGAACCGCAAGCAGTTCGAGGTTGTTGATCGTCTTGTCGAGTCGGCGAAGGCTTCGGGCGCGACCGTCGCGCTCGGTGGCAACCCTGACCGTGAAGCACCGGGCAACTTCTACCCCACCACGATCATCACCGACATTGACCCCCAGCAGGAGCTCGTCCTCGAGGAACAGTTCGGTCCCGCACTTCCGGTGATCCGCTACTCCGATCTTGACGACGTCATCGCGCAGGCAAACGCGCTCGAGTTCGGTCTCGGTTCGTCGGTCTGGTCGAGCGATCGCGCGAAGGCCATTGCGGTCGCGTCGCGTCTGCAGGCTGGCACGACCTGGATCAACTCGCACGGCGGACTCCACCCTATGGTTCCCTTCGGCGGCGCGAAGCAGTCGGGCTACGGTCGTGAGTTCGGCGTCGAGGGCCTCAAGGCCGTCGCCGAGCCCCACGTCATCAGCGGCTAAGAATAAAGCAGGCCATTCTGGAAGAAACGGCGTACCTCGGTGCGAACTTCCACAACCAGTTCGGCCTCGTGCGCATCGACGGCCGCTGGCGCATCGTGAGCAAGGTGTTCACGACCGTCGCATAGGTCGGGAGCGCGGGCCCGATCCGTACCCGCACCCGCGTTGGTGGCGGATCGCACCGATCGCTCAGATGGGCGTCGTAGGGAATTCCTACGGCGCCCTTCGTGCGTTTCTGGGGCGTGGATCAGCTTCGCCCAAGAACCCTGCACGGATTGTCATACCCCGTGCACTGCCAGCACACGGATCGACTTTCCAGTTGGACAGTCCCGTATTTACACTCGTTGAGAAGAACGGGATTCGCGCGCTACATGGAGCGCATCGGCAGCGTTGCCAGCCCGTGAAGGAGATCAACGATGACCCTGCAAGACCAACAGCTTTCGCAAGCGACCGAGGCCGGTGACGAAGGCCTCAGCCGTCGCGTGCTCGGCGTGCCATCAATCACGCTCATGATCATCGCCGCATCTGCACCACTCACCGTGGTTGCTGGCGGCGTTACCACCTCGTTCGCAGTCACCGGTTCGCTCGGCGTCCCGCTTGGCTTCCTACTTATCGCAGCGATCCTCGCGCTGTTCACCGTCGGTTACACCGCAATGGGCCGCTTCGTGACCAACGCCGGTGCGTTCTACGCCTACGTTTCGCAGGGCCTGAGCCGTGCGCTCGGCGTCGGCGGCGCGTTCATCGCGCTCGTCTCGTACAACGCGATGCAGATCGGCATCTACGGCCTCTTCGGATTCCAGCTCTCGGTATTCCTCGAAGCCAAGTTTGGCTTCGCCTCACCGTGGTGGGTCTGGGTCGGCCTCTGCATTATTGTCGTTGCGATTCTCGGCGTGAACCGCGTTGATCTCAGCGCGAAGGTGCTCGGCGTTCTCGTCGCACTCGAGTTCGTTGCCGTCATCATCTTCGACATTGTGTCGTTCACGGTCGCGCCCGAGGGCGTCACCACCGCTGCACTGAATCCCGCAGCGCTCTTTGGTCCCGAGCTTGGCCTCATTCTTGTCTTCGGCGTCGCCGCATTCATGGGCTTCGAGTCGGGCGCGATCTACGGTGAGGAAGCCAAGGATCCCAAGCGCACCGTCCCCCGCGCCACCTATGCAGCGGTCGCCATCATCGGCCTCTTCTACGCGTTCAGCGCGTGGGCATTCTCGGTCGGCATCGGTCCGAGCGCCATCGTAGATTCGTCGCGCGAGTTCGGCCCTGACCTCATGTTCGTCTTCATGACCGACCACGTCGGAGTTCTCATCGCTGACATCATGACAATCCTGTTCATCACGAGCCTTTTCGCGGCGCTCCAGGCCTTCCACAACGCGGTCGCCCGATACCTGTACTCGCTCGGTCGCGAGGGTGTACTCCCCCAGAGTTTCGCTCGCACCACGAAGTCGGGCGCTCCCTGGGCTGGCTCGGTCACGCAGACCATCATCGCGGCAGTCGTCGTGGCTGGCTTTGCGCTCGCAGGCGACGCATTCGGCGGCGCAGAAGCGATGTTTGGCGACATGTCATTCCTCTTCCCCGTGCTCACAATGTTCACCTGGCTCACGAACACCGGCGCTGCCGGCCTCGTGCTCCTTATGGGTCTCGCGGCGTTTGCGGTGATTGGGTACTTCCGACGCATGCCGCACGGCAAGAGCGCATGGGTGCGGATCATTGCCCCCGCACTCTCGGGCATCTTGCTCGTGACGATGTTCATCATGATCCTCATGAACTTCCAGCTCATGCTTGATCAGGAACAGCCCGACCTCACCACCTTCCTGCTGCCAGGCATCATCGTGTTGGCACTCGTGATCGGCGTGATCTGGGCGAACGTGCTGCGCAAGCGCAAGCCGGAGCTGTACCAGCAGATCGGTCACGGCACCGAGCCAGGCGCGTACGGCACCGAGCTCATCGAGGTTGTGGGCGAGTAATGTCGACGACCACACTCCCGGCTGAGCAGGTCGCCTCTGCTCAGCCGGGCCGCGACGCCCTCCTTCGCGCGACGGTCACCGTCGTCGCGAAGGGTGGGTTGCGCGCCCTCACCTACCGCGCAATCGCGGCAGAGGCAGGCGTCTCGCACAGCCTCGTCAGGTACCACTTCGGCAGCCGAGACCAACTCATCGCGCTGGCACTCGACTACTCCATTGACCAGAGCCTCGAAGCCTCGAGCATGCGTCAGCCGTCTGCAAGCTATCGCGACTTCGCCGCCGGGCTCGAGACGCTCGCCCGCCGCCAAGAAGACATTCACGCGTTCCAGTACGAGCTCCTGCTCGAATCTCGCCGCCGCCCGGAACTGCGGCCACACGTCGACCGCTACTACGAGACCTACCGCGAGGCGATCTCAGCCCAACTCGCGCACCTCGGATTACACCAAGCCGGCCTCGCCGAAACGATCTGGTTCGCGCTTGACGGCATGGTCTTCCAACAGCTCGTGAATCCCGGCGAGATCGAACCAGCACTGCACTACCTGCGCCAGATCATCAAGTCTGCAGCGCAACTCGAGACATAACGCTCAGCTCGCACTGTTGCGACACCGTGCCCACGCACACCGCAGAACAGGGCCCCACAGTTTTCGCGGATCAGCAGTCCCGATCCGCGCCCCACACACGCCAACCACAGATCATTGGAGATACACATGACCGACACCCAGATCGACTTCCTTTACCTCGATGAGAAGGACATGATCTCGGCAGGCGTGACCGACATGGCCGCATGCGTCGACACCATGAGCGACCTCCTCAAACTGTTCGCAGCTGGCGACTACCGCATGGCCGGCAGCGAGAACAACTCGCACGGTGCACAGATCTTCTTCCCGACCGAGTCACCGTTTGCCGGTATGCCGCTCGATGGCCCCGACCGCCGATTCATGGCAATGCCCGCCTATCTCGGTGGTGAATTCCAGACCGTCGGCTGCAAGTGGTACGGCTCGAACGTCGAGAACAAGAAGAAGGGGCTTCCCCGCTCCATCCTCATGTTCACCCTGAGTGACAAGGACACCGGCGCACCCCTCGCGATCATGAGCGCCAACCTGCTTAGCGCGTACCGCACCGGCGCGATCCCCGGCGTTGGCGCCAAGGAACTCGCGCGCGAAGACGCCAAGGTCGTCGGCATCGTCGGCCCCGGCCCCATGAACCGCACCTCCCTTGAGGCATTTGTGGCAGCGCGCCCCGGCATCACGACCGTCAAAGTCGCCGGCCGCAGCCAGTCGAGCATCGACGCGTTCGCAGCGTGGACAAACGAAACCTTCCCGCACCTCATCGTTGAGCAGGTTGCCGATATCGAGCACGCGGTGCGCGACGCAGACATCGTGAGCATCGCTGTGCCGAGCCCGATGGGCTCCGAGAACTACCCCTACGTCGCAAGCGAGTGGGTCAAGCCCGGCGCATTCATTTGCTGCTCGGCACACCTCGCCCTCGACGAGGAACTCACCCTGCGCTCGCGCCACGTCGCCGACGCACGCAAGATCTATCAGGCATGGGCTGAGGAGCTTCCCGCTCCCGCACACGAGACCGTTGGCATCTGGGGTATGCATCTTGTCGACCGCATCCGCGAGGGCCGCATGCAGCCCGAGCAGTTCGAAGATATGGGTGAGATCCTCATCGGCAAGACGCCCGGACGCAAGCACGACGATGAGATCTTCATCTATTCGGTCGGCGGCATGCCCACCGAAGACGTAGCCTGGGCAACAAAGATCTACCGCAACGCACTCGAGCAGGGCATCGGCACCAAGCTGAACCTGTGGGACAAGCCCGCACTCGCCTAACCACCCAGTGGGGCGCGGATCGCAGATCACGGCCGTGGGACACGATCCGCGCCCTTCATCACACAACGCACACAGATTTACGGAGGAAAGAGAAATGGAACTTCAGAAAACTGACGTCCTCGTCATCGGCACCGGCGCTGTCGGCTCGATGGCACTCTGGCAGCTGAGCAAGCGTGAGGGGCTCGACGTCGTCGGCATCGAACAGTACGGCCGCGTGCATTCGCACGGCTCGTACGCTGGCGAGTCACGCGTGTTCCGCACCGCGGTGCACGAGGGTGGCACCTACGTTCGCATGATCCAGCGCTCGCGCACGCTCTGGCGCGAGCTCGAAGCAGATTCAGGCCGCGACATCTACACCGAGGTCGGCTGCTTGAGCATTGCTCCCGCTGACTTCCCCGACCTGCAGGTCGCGCTCGGCACCGTCAAGGAATTCGACCTCCCGCACCGCGTGCTCTCGGCAGAGGAACTGCGCGCAGAATTCCCGCAGCACATCATCAGCGACGACGACATCGCGCTCTTCGATGAGCAGGGCGGTGGGCTGCGCCCCGAGGTCGCCGTCATGAGTGCCCTCGACGTCGCTGAGCGCAACGGCGCACGCCTGTTCTTCAATACCGAGGTCATCGGCATTGAAGAGCGAGCAGACGGTGTCGTCGTGCGCACCACCCAGGGTTCGTGGCTTACCCAGTCGGTGGTCGTTGCCTCGGGTTCGTGGTCGACGCGCCTCTCCCCCGAGCTCGACGAACTCCTCCGTCTGCAGGTGCTTGGCCTCACCTGGTTCATGCCTCGCGACCCCGCAGCGTTTGTGCCAGACAGGTTCCCCGTGTTCCTGCGCGACTCCGGCCCCGTGCACTTCTTCGGTGCTCCGAGCTTCGACGGCTACGCATTCAAGGCGTGCACGAACCCGGAGTGGCCGGTGTTCCGCGATGTTGCTGAGGTGCCAAAGCACCACACCCGCGAGGAGCTCATCAAGATTGGCCAGCGCGCAGCAGAGCTGTTCGACGGCATCAACCCCGAGCCAGTACGCGAAAGCGTGCACCATTGCGCGTACACTCCTGACCGCCTGCCCGTCGTCGACCGCAGCGAAAGCGGCCGCGTCGTGACGCTAACAGGCTTGTCGGGGCACGGCTTCAAGTTCGCTCCGCAGATCGGCGAGTGGGCCGCGCAGCTCGTCACGGGCGAAGACAACACCATCGATCCGCGCTTCGCACTGGCTGCTCACATGGAACGCCTCGCGAAGACCGGCCCTTACACGGGCGGTGGCCACTAAATACGGGATCCCGGGCTGTGCCCGGGGCCTGCTCTCGCTCGCCGTTGGGGTGGTTTTGCCTTCGGCTTGAAATCGACCTTCGGTAAGACGAATTCTGCTGCTTTCGTCTTACCGAAGGTCTTTTTGCATACCCACGGTGAGTCGATCGGCCCTTCGTCCCACGGGTCTTTGGGGATGCCACCCGCCAGGCCTGCGCAGCATATGGGTCTGCCGCGGCGCGGCTATCGCCGAGCCTTGCCGATGGCGTGTTGGCTTGCGTCTGCTGTTGCCTGCGCGCCGGGCACAGTGTGATTTGCCGTAAATATGTAATCGGCCGTAGATATGCAATTTGGAGCACAAAATACGCGATTGAGGGCAGAACGCATATCTACGGCAAATCCCCGCCGCACCTTCCGCCAGTGCAGATAACACCGCGGCCAAAGCTCACCCGCAGCAATCTTGCCAAGGGCAAGGTTGGCCCACGGCCAACCGCGGCAGTATTTGCTTGACCAGATCAGACCAGGACTGACCCAACCCGACCAGAACCGACCCTTCCCGTCCTATCGAGCGGAGGACGATTCATCCTGCGCATGGTCATATCGATCACGGAACGCGACAATTTCGGTTTGGTGAGTCAATGCCCATTCGGCAATTGCCATGACTGGTCCGACGAGCGTGCTCCCGAGTACGGTTGCTCGGTATTCGACACGAGGCGGAATCTCGGCATACACCGTCCGCTCGACGAGCCCGTCGCGTTCGAGCTGCCGCAGCGTGAAGGTGAGCATTCGCGACGAGATACCCGGAGTCATCCGTTTAAGCTCAGTGAAACGGTAGGGGCCTTGCTGCAGCATGCCAATAAGCATCATGCTCCATTTATCACCCACGCGTGCAAGGATCGACCGAAACACCTCGGCCTGTTGGTCATCGACCGCGCAAATATGTTGCATTCGCGGTTCATCATGCCCCGCTGACCTGACCAGCTGATGGTCGGAGGCTGCGCCCTCGGCGAACACCGCTGTCTCCCCACCAAGCTTGTCCGGCGTCTCTACGCCATACACCGTAACGTTTTGACCACTCATCAGTCTTCCATTTCCGCTTTAGTGAACCCATAGTCAGTCACACGGGAGTAACTCAGTCACGTTGCAGTGCCTGCCACCCCGTAACCGATACTTACTCACTGTACCTCAGTTACATTTAGTTACTTATGGAGTAGACGCAGTGCTCGTTCTTTCAATCATCACCTGGGTGCTCTCAGGAATCCTCGCGTTCATGTTCCTGATGGCCGGCGGCATGAAGCTCGCAAAGCCGCACGCAGACATGCCAATGCCTACATTGCAGGAGCTCAGCCCCGGCAGCGTGAAGTTCATTGGAGCCGCTGAAGTTCTTGGCGCCATCGCCGTGATTGTGTTCCCACTCATCGGGTTCGTCGCCATTCTCGGGCCAATCGCTGCTATTGGTCTGGCAGTCATCCAGTTCCTCGCAGTGTTCGCCCACCGCCGCTTCAAAGAGCCCTTCTACATGAACATCATTCTCATGCTGCTTGGAATCACTGTTGCTGTTCTTTGGTTCGTGACACTGTGAGCGAGCACTCGTCTGGGGCATTCGCCCCAGAACATCCCCTGCCTGCCACTGGTGCTAACACCACTCACGTCAGCAGCACCAAAGCAATCTGGCTTCTCCTCGGTGCAGCATTTGTCACGATCCTGAATGAAACCGTGATGGGCGTGGCACTCCCGCATCTCACGGCCGACCTCGGCATCACGTTGAACGCCGCGCAGTGGACGACAACGGCATTCATGCTCACGATGGCAATCGTGATCCCCACAACGGGCTATCTCCTGCAGCGTTTCACCACACGTCAAATCTTCACGCTCGCCATGTCGCTGTTCACCGCAGGCACGTTACTCGGAGCACTCGCTCCAACCTTCCCACTACTACTCGTCGCTCGGGCCATTCAGGCAGGCGGCACGGCAATGATGATGCCAATGCTGATGACCACGATCATGGCGCTCATCCCAGCGGAGTCACGTGGCCGATTTATGGGACGAATCACCATTGTCATGGCGGTCGCGCCTGCGCTTGGCCCGACCGTGTCGGGGCTCATTCTCAACGCTTTCTCGTGGCGCGCGCTGTTCTGGTTCGTCCTGCCGATTTCATTGGCGATGCTGCTCATAGGCTTCTTGCGGTTGCCCAACGTTGGCGAGACCCTAAAAACGCCGTTTGATGCAATTTCCATCCCGCTTTCAGCTCTCGGCTTCGGTGGGCTTGTGTACGGGTTCTCAACCATCGGATCTGGCAACGCAGACGGCCTGTTAACCGGCGGACTTGTGCTTGCTGCAGGCATCATCGGACTCGCACTATACGTTTGGCGTCAACTAGTACTTCAGCGTGCAAATCGAGCGCTCCTTGATCTCAGAGTATTTGCCTCACGGCCATTTGCGCTCTCGTTGTCGCTTGTGACGATCATGATGGCAGCGATGTTTGGAACGCTCATTCTGCTTCCAATTTATCTTCAGAATGTACTCGGCCTCGATCCCGTAGCTACGGGGCTCACCATGCTTCCCGGTGGCCTCATTATGGGGCTTATCGCCCCACTTGTTGGTCGTCTCTTCGACCGCTACGGGCCACGCCCTCTTGTCATTCCCGGTTCAATGTTGGCGAGTGCCGTGCTGTGGTCGCTTACCCAGCTCACCGAGAACACCTCGCCGATTTTCGTCACCGCGGCCCATATTGGACTGTCCCTTGGGCTCGCGATGATGATGACTCCGCTGATGACGAGTGCACTCGGCTCGCTTACTCCGCAGCTCTACTCACACGGATCAGCAACCGTTGGCGCAGTGCAACAGGTGGCCGGCGCCATTGGAACAGCCCTGTTTGTAACGGTGCTCGGCGTGCGGTCAGCAAGTTCAGCTGCATCAGGAGCAAGCGCCATTGCCGCAAGCGCTGACGGTATTGCGTTCGCGTTTCTGATCGGCGCGATGCTCTCAGTTCTCGCGGTAATTGGTGCCTGGTTCGTGAAGCGAACCCCAACTCAGTAATCTGCATCCGCCTCCCATGGCCATCACGTAACTAGGTGATACCGTCAGCGAGCTACTGGCAAGGCAAAGCACTCAACCCACAGCACGACTGGCCAAAGGCCAACCGCGGCAGCCGTTGACCTCCACCGAGAAATCAACCGTCGTCAGCATGAAAACCGGAGTTTTCGTTTGGCCGACGGTCGATTTCCAGACGAGGGCGAGAAGCTACAGCACACAGCACGCAGCACGCAGCACACCGCACACCGCACACCGCACACACAACGGAGGCCCGGTGCGCAATGCACCGGGCCTCCGTCAAACAGTTCTCGAGATTACGCGTTGTGCGCCTTCTCCCAGATGAAGTGACCCTTTTCCTGGATCTCTTCACTGTCAGGATCGAGCGGAATGTCCGTACGATCACGCAGCAGCATGGTCGCAATGAACGCGACGACGAGCACACCAGCAATGTAGAACGCGACAGACGATGCGCTGCCGGTGCTCTTCACGAGCCAGGTCGCGATCATCGGAGCGAACGCACCACCGAGGATGGCACCAATCGCGTAGGTGATCGAGACGCCCGAGTAGCGGATCGATGCGGGGAACAGCTCCGCAAAGTACGCCGCCTGCGGGCCATACGTGAAGCCGTTGCCGATCGCGAAGAGCGATAGACCGAGGAAGAGTAGCCAGACGTTGCCCGTGTTGACGAGCGGGAACAGGATGAAGATGATCGCGAGGAACGCGATCCAGCCAATAATGTAGGTCTTCTTGCGACCGATGCGGTCAGAGATTACTGCGGCAAAGTAGGTCACTGCCAGCCAGACAATTGAGGCGCCGGCAACGGCGAGCAGCACGGGTGTACGCTCCATGCCGACCAGGCCACCCTCTTCGATGGGGGTGGTTGCGTAGTTCTGGATGTAGCCGCCAGTGGTCATGTAGCCAGCGGCGTTGTTGCCAGCAAAGGTGAATGCCGCGAAGAGCACGAGCAGCCAGTGCTTCTTAAAGAGCTGCGCTGCGGGAACCTTGGTCTGCTGCTTGCGCTCCGAGATCTCGGTGAATACCGGGCTCTCCTCAACCGAACGACGCACCGCGAAACCAACGATGACGAGCACGATGCTCAGCAGGAACGGAATACGCCAGCCCCACTCAAGGAAAGCCTCGCCTGGCGAGATTACACCCGTCATGAGCGCGAGCACACCCGATGCGAGCAGCAGGCCGATCGGCACACCGATCTGCGGGAACGCGCCCATGCGGCCACGCTTGCCAGCGGGGGCGTGCTCAACGGCCATGAGCACTGCCGCACCCCACTCGCCACCGGTTGAAAGGCCCTGCAGCACGCGCAGGAACACGAGCAGCAGCGGTGCCGCTACGCCAATCTGGGCGTAGGTTGGCAGCACACCGATGAGGGTCGTCGCGGCACCCATAAGAACCAGGGTGAGCACGAGCATCGACTTGCGGCCGAGACGGTCACCGAAGTGGCCGGCCAGGAAAGCGCCGAGCGGTCGGAAGAGGAAACTTACGCCGACCGTGAAGAACGAAATGATGGTGCCGTACTCCGAACCGACGGGCTCGAAGAACAACTTGTTAAAGACGAGTCCCGCTGCGCTTGCGTAGAGGAAAAAGTCGTACCACTCAATGGTGGTACCGATTACTGTGGCCGCGGCCACCTTGCGCAACTCGCGTTGTTGCGCCGGTGTGACAGCTGATGATGACATCGTTGCTCCGACTTCCTTGTCTGGATGTGTGGTGAATGTGACAGCGCCCTATTGCCGCCACATTGCGGCGCCACCCATTGAGCGCCTGTGCATACTGTCCACCAAACCAGTGGATCGTATACGATTCCAAACATCGTAAGGCTGATCTTTCGCGGGCGCAAATCACATTTCACACATCTCCGATCGGAGAAAATTCCCGTCCAGGGCAATGTTTAACTATCGAACACATTTCCTCCAATTCAAGCTGGCACAAGAGCCTGCGAATCGTATACGATTTGATCAAGTCTTACGCGGCAGCGCAGTCGCAGATTGGGAGGGCACATGCTCGAGCAGGCACAGATCAAGGCAATTGCAGAGGAATTGGTGCAGGCGGATCGTGACCGCACCATCCTCCCGAAGCTCACCAGCCGCTACCCCGGCATGGTCATCGAAGACTCCTACGCCATCCAGAAGGAATGGTCGGATCGCCGCATCGCAAACGGCGCAAAGCTCGTGGGCCACAAGATTGGCCTCACCTCGAAGGTAATGCAGGTCGCCACTGGCATCTCGGAGCCGGACTACGGCGTCATCCACGATGACATGGTGCACGAGTCGGGCGCCGTCATCGAGTTCGATCGCTTCTCAAACGTTCGCATTGAGGTCGAGCTCGCATTCGTGCTCTCTAAGCCGCTTTCGGGCCCGAACGTCACCATCTTTGACGTGCTCGACGCAACCGCGTACGTGGTTCCCGCACTCGAGATTCTCAACTCTCACCTCGAGCTCGAGGGCCGCACGATCGTAGACACCATCAGTGACAACGCAGCGATGGGCGCCATGGTCATCGGCGGCCGCCCGGTCAAGGTCGACGAGGTTGACCTCACCTGGGCAAAGGCGCTCCTGTACCGCAACGAGACCATCGAAGATTCAGGCGTGGCAGGTGCGATCCTCGGCCACCCCGCTCTCGGCGTCGCATGGCTTGCGAACAAGCTCGCGCAGCACGGTCAGTCACTCGAGGCGGGCGAGATCATTCTTGCTGGCTCGTTTACGAAGCCCATGTGGGTGGAGCGCGGCGACACCGTCCACGCTGATTACGCAGAACTGGGATCGATCACATGCCGATTCATCTAAACCTCCCCACAACGCTCACACAGCGTCTCGCAGAAACGGCCGAAGCGGCCGCACCTGAGACCGCCCGCCCACTCATCGGCCTGTGGGCCTGCGCAGGCAGCCCCATCACGGCTGAGATCGTCGCCGGCAGCGGCTGCGATTGGGTGCTGCTCGATGCAGAGCACTCCCCCAATGGCCTCGAGTCGGTGCTCGCACAGCTCTACGCGATGTCGGCCTACCCGGTCGCTCCGCTCGTGCGCCCGCCCTACGGCGATACCGTCACGATCAAGCAGTTCCTTGACCTTGGCGCGCAGAACCTGCTCATTCCCATGGTCGACTCGGCAGCACAGGCCGAGCAGATCGTGCGCGCGGTGCGCTACCCCGACGGCAGTGTCGGCGGCGGCGTCCGCGGAGTTGGCTCGGCGCTTGCGCGATCCGCCCGCTGGAATCGCGTCGAGGGCTACCTCGGTCGCGCATCCGAGACCATCAGCCTCACCGTGCAGATCGAGTCGGCAGAGGCGGTTCGCAACGCGGCCGAGATTCTTGCGGTTGATGGCGTTGACGCGATCTTTATCGGGCCGTCTGATCTCGCCGCATCAATGGGCCTACTGGGTCAGCAGAACCACCCCGATGTCGTCGCGAACGTACTCGACGTCATCGCAGCGGCGAAGGCTGCTGGCAAGCCAGTTGGTGTGAATGCATTCGTGCGCGCGGACGCGGATCGGTATATTGCGGCCGGCGCTTCCTTCGTCGCTGTCGGCGCAGATGTCGCGATTCTGGCTCGCCAGACTGAAGCGCTCGTCGACAGTTTCCGTGGGGATGGCGGCGGATCCACCCCTCGCGCGAGCTATTAGCAAGCTCCCAGGATTTGCCATTTCACAAATCCAACCAGATCGTATACGATAAGAAATATCATCAAGCAAAGAAGCAGAGGTTGTCATGACGTTCGGCATCGATTCACTCGGAATTGAGACCCCCGGCAAGATCATTGCTGTGCATCTCAACTACCCGTCGCGCATTGCGCAGCGCGGTCGCACTCCTGAGTTCCCTTCCTACTTCTTCAAGCCCGCTTCGTCGCTCGCACCGACCGGCGCAACGATTGAGCGCCCGGCCGGTACCGAACTGCTCGGATTCGAGGGCGAGGTTGCACTCGTCATCGGTGAGCCCGCACACTGGGTCACCCCCGAAGACGGCTGGAAGCACGTCTCGCACGTCACCGCAGCAAACGACTTCGGCCTCTACGACCTGCGCTCGGCAGACAAGGGATCGAACGTTCGCAACAAGGGTGGCGACGGCTACACCCCGATCGGCCCGGTCGCAATTTCAACCGACGGCATCGATCAGGACAGCTGGCGCGTACGCACCTGGGTCAACGGTGAACTCGTTCAGAACGACACCAGCGACACCCTGAAGTTCTCCTTCGGCCAGCTCGTCGCTGACCTGTCGCAGCACATGACGCTCGAGACCGGCGACGTGATTCTCACCGGCACTCCCGCTGGCTCGTCGGTCGTCGTTCCAGGCGATGTCGTTGAGGTCGAGGTTGACGCCCCCACGGCACCGGGCGCTCCGACGACCGGTCGCCTCGTGACCACCGTCACGCAGGGCACCCAGGCATTCGGCGACTTCGGCTCGAAGCCCGCGATCAACGATCTGCAGCGCGTCGAAGCATGGGGCAGCGAGGAAGAGCACTCGGCTGCAGTTGCCGCTGGCAAGGCTTCGCCGCTCGACAAGCCCGTCGAGGCGCACCCCCTCACCGCAGAGCTGCGCGAGCTACTCGACGGTGTTGCGGTCGCAACGGTGTCGGCAGCGCTGCGCAAGCGCGGCTACGTCGACATCTTCATCGACGGCGTGCATCCGAATCACGAGGGCGACCGCATTCTCGGCATCGCGAAAACACTGCGCTTCATCCCGTTCCGCCCCGACCTCTTCAAGAAGTACGGCGGCGGCTACAACGCGCAGAAGCGCGCGTTCGACAGCGTCAACGAGGGCGAAGTGCTCGTCGTTGAAGCTCGCGGCGTTCGTGAGACCGGCACCGTCGGCGATGTGCTCGCACTGCGCGCACAGTTCCGCGGCGCAGCTGGCATCGTCACCGATGGCGGCGTGCGCGATTACTCGGCTGTTGAAGAGTTCGCGATTCCCGTCTTCTCGCAGGGCGCACACCCGAGCGTGCTCGGTCGCCGTCACGTCCCGTGGGAGACCGATGTCACGATCGCGTGCGGCGGCGCAGCTGTCCAGCCCGGCGATGTCATCATGGGCGACCGCGATGGCGTCATCGTGATCCCGCCGTTCCTGCTCGAAGAGGTCGCGCGCGACTCCGCAAAGCAGGAGGCAGAGGACGCATGGGTTGCTGACCAGGTTGCTGCCGGCGCAAAGGTCGACGGCCTGTTCCCAATGAATGCTGAGTGGCGTGCGCGCTACGAGGCAGAGCTCGCAGCTGGCGAGGGCGCGTAACCATGACCACACGTTCAAAGTCTGAGGTGGCCTACCTCAAGATCAAGGCGCGGATCGAGGACGGCGAGTACGGCCCCGGTTTCCGCCTCGTGCTTGCGAGTCTGGCTTCCGAGCTTGAAATGTCCGTGGTGCCGGTTCGCGAAGCGATCCGCCGCCTCGAGGCAGAGCAGCTCGTGACTTTTGAACGGAACGTCGGCGCCCAGGTCGCACTCTTCAAGGAGACCGAGTACCTGCACACCATGCAGACGCTCGCGCTTGTAGAGGGATCCGCCACCTCGCTCGCTGCCCCCGCGGTCACGCCGGAGCAGATTGCCCGCGCACGTGCGATCAATGAGAGCATGCGCGAGACGCTTGAAAGCTTCGATCCGCGCCGGTTCACCGAACTCAACAAGGAATTCCACTCGGTCTTCTTTGAGAGCTGCCCGAACCCGCACATTCTCGATCTTGTTCACCGCGGCTGGAACCGCATGAAGGTACTGCGCGATTCGTCGTTCAGCTTCGTGCCCGGTCGCGCCCAGGAGTCCGTCGCAGAACACGACGAGCTTCTCCGCCTCCTCGAATCGCACGCTGACCCGTTCGACATCGAACTCGCAGCTCGCGCGCACCGCTTGAACACTCTCAACGCAGTGCTCGCGTACCGCGAGGAGACGCGCCACGACACCGCTGAAGCGGTCGCCTAGTTTTCATTCACCTCAATTTTCATCCTCCAAGAAAGTAGGAATCATGATTCAGGAAAAGCCTGCCGGCCTCCCCGACAAGATCCGCCACTTTATCGACGGCAAGTTCGTCGACTCGATTGGCGGCGAAGAATTCGACGTGCTCGATCCGGTCTCAAACGAGACCTACATCAAGGCTTCTGCAGGCCAGAAGGCCGATGTTGACCTTGCTGTTGCAGCTGCACGCCGCGCATTCACCGAGGGTCCCTGGCCCAAGATGCTCCCCCGCGAGCGTTCACGCATTCTGCACAAGGTTGCCGACATCGTTGAGTCGCGCGACGAGCAGCTTGCACAGCTCGAGAGCTACGACTCGGGTCTGCCCATCACCCAGGCGAAGGGCCAGGCGCGTCGTGCGGCTGAGAACTTCCGCTTCTTCGCAGACCTCATCGTTGCGCAGCACGACGACACCTTCAAGGTGCCCGGTCGTCAGATCAACTACGTGAACCGCAAGCCCATCGGTGTTGCAGGTCTCATCACCCCGTGGAACACTCCCTTCATGCTCGAGTCGTGGAAGCTTGGCCCCGCGCTCGCAACCGGTAACACCGTTGTGCTGAAGCCGGCAGAGTTCACTCCCCTCTCGGCGTCGCTGTGGGGCGAGATCTTCCGCGAGGCAGGCATCCCCGACGGTGTCTTCAACCTCGTGAACGGTTTCGGTGAAGAGGCTGGCGACGCGCTCGTCAAGCACCCCGACGTTCCGCTCATCTCGTTCACCGGCGAGAGCAGCACCGGCTCGCTCATCTTCGGCAACTCGGCTCCCTTCCTCAAGGGCCTGTCGATGGAGCTCGGTGGCAAGAGCCCCGCAGTGGTCTTCGCAGATGCTGACCTCGACGCAGCACTCGACGCAACCGTCTTCGGCGTCTTCAGCCTGAACGGCGAGCGTTGCACCGCTGGCAGCCGCATCCTCGTGCAGCGCGACATCTACGACGAGTTCGTTGAGCGTTACGCAGAGCGCGCGAAGAACGTTGTCGTTGGTCTCCCCAGCGATCCCGCAACTGAGGTTGGCGCGCTCGTGCACCCCGAGCACTACGCAAAGGTCATGAGCTACGTCGAGCTCGGCAAGACCGAGGGTCGTCTCGTCGCAGGTGGCGGCCGCCCCGCAGAGTTCCCGACCGGTAACTTCGTGTCGCCGACCGTCTTCGCAGACGTCGCTCCCGATGCACGCATCTTCCAGGAAGAGATCTTCGGCCCGGTCGTTGCGATTACACCGTTCGACACCGACGAGGAAGCGCTCGCACTCGCGAACAACACCAAGTACGGTCTCGCAGCGTACATCTGGACCTCGAACCTCAAGCGTGCGCACAACTTCGCGCAGTCGGTTGAGGCTGGCATGGTCTGGCTGAACTCGAACAACGTTCGCGACCTCCGCACCCCCTTCGGCGGCGTCAAGGCTTCGGGCCTCGGCCACGAGGGCGGCTACCGCTCGATCGATTTCTACACCGATCAGCAGGCTGTGCACATCACGCTGAACGAAGCACACTCCCCCAAGTTTGGACTCGGCAAGTAGCCGATCCGCCACTCATCAATTACGAATTACGCAAGGAAGCATAATGTCAGATCTCAAGGGTCGTGAGAAGACCTCGTCCGGTTTCTGGGTAACCGAAGAAGCACCGATCAAGACCGACAACCCGGTCTCGACTCCCAAGTCGCAGGCGCCCGACATCCTCCGCTGTGCATACATGGAGCTCGTCGTTACCGACCTCGCGAAGTCGCGCCAGTTCTACGTCGACGTACTCGGCCTCTACGTGACCGCTGAGGACGACGAGGTCGTCTACCTGCGCTCGACCGAGGAGTTCATCCACCACAACCTCGTGCTCCGCAAGGGCCCGATCGCTGCTGTGGCTGCGTTCTCGTACCGCGTCCGTTCGGCAGAGGACCTCGACCGCGCGGTTGAGTTCTACACCGAGCTCGGCTGCGACGTTCGCCGCAATACTGAGGGCTTCGTCATGGGCATCGGCGACTCGGTTCGCGTGGTCGACCCCCTCGGCTTCCCGTACGAGTTCTTCTTCGAGACCACTCACGTTGAGCGTCTCTCGTGGCGCTACGACCTGCACACCCCCGGTGAGCTCGTCCGCCTCGACCACTTCAACCAGGTCACCCCTGACGTTCCCCGTGCGGTCCGTCACTACCAGGACCTCGGCTTCCGCGTCACTGAGGATATCCAGGATGAAGAGGGCACCGTCTACGCTGCATGGCTGCGCCGCAAGCCCACCGTGCACGACACCGCTGCAACCGGTGGCGACGGCCCCCGTATGCACCACGTCGCGTTCGCAACCCACGAGAAGCACAACATTCTCGCGATCTGCGACAAGCTCGGTGCACTCCGCCTGAGCGATCACATCGAGCGCGGTCCCGGCCGTCACGGTGTCTCGAACGCGTTCTACCTCTACCTCCGCGATCCCGACGGCCACCGCGTCGAGATCTACACGCAGGACTACTACACCGGCGATCCCGATAACCCTGTTATCACCTGGGACGTTCACGACAACCAGCGTCGTGACTGGTGGGGCAACCCGGTCGTACCGTCGTGGTACACCGACGCTTCGCTCGTTCTCGACCTTGACGGCAACCCCCAGCCCGTCATCAGCCGTACCGATGACTCGGAGATGGCTGTCACCATCGGCGCCGACGGGTTCTCGTACACCCGTGACGGCGACAAGGAGCAGGGCTTCAAGCTCGGCAACACCCTCTAAGCAGTCGCTCAGAGGTCGCACTCTCACCGGAGTTGCACTCACACCGTTGGGCCCCGGTACTCGTTACAAACGAGTACCGGGGCCCAACACTTTTCTCGGCTAGTGCCTTGTGCGATTCGTCAAGGTCCGGAGTCACTATTCAATTACGCGACTTTTGGCCTCTACTGTTGGCGATCCACCGACGTGCACGAGTCCGGCACGGCGGGTTTTCGTCTACGATGTTGAATATAACCATGCCTGTGTCGCATGTCAGCGGCTTTCTGATCCGCCAATCAAGCACAGCCCCAGTTCAGTCAGCGAGGACGAATGCCCAAGATCATCGATCACGATAAGCGTCGCGAAGACATCATCGATGTGGCCTGGCAGCTCATCGTGGAGGGCGGCATCGAAGCCGCCACAATGCGTGAAATTGCGACACGGGCAGGCTTCGCCAACGGGGCACTCAAGCACTATTTCTCGGGCAAGGACGCGATCATCGAGGGCGCGTACGCGCGTTCGCTCGGCAGCCTGCAGAAGCGTCTGGAAGGGCATGTGCGCGGCAAGCGCGGTATCGAAGCGCTCGAGACCGCCATGCGATACACGTTGCCAGTCGACGAAGAGTCGACAACCACTGCCCGCGTGCTTCTTTCCTATTGGGAGCGCTGTGCATTTAGCTCAGAGCTTGAGCAGGGCTATGGCCATTACCTCAGTGATTGGAAAACTGGCTATCGCGAATTTCTACGCCAGGGGCGCGAGGATGGCGACATTGTCACGACCAAGTCAGATGAACAAATCGTGTCAGAAATCATCCTGCTGAATATCGGCGCTGCCGTGGTGCGCGTCGTCAGCCCCGAGCATCTCAGCACACAGATGCTCGAAGACCAAGTCACCGATTTCGTTGCGAGATTGCGGCTGAAACCTTTGACGCGCTAATCCCACTACCAGGCGGCAGCGACTGCGCGGTGCGCCTCAAAGAGCGGAACCGTCGTTCCCTCGGGCGAACGTCCAAAGCCGCACTCGGTCGCGACGCCGAAGTCACGCGTGAGGTGCTGGCGAGCAGCAGCGAGACGGCGCGATGCACCTTCCGCACCGTCTTCGCGGTGCACGAGACCGACGTAGAGCTCAGTCGTGGGTGCGAGTGCAAGCTCAGCCAGCGGCGCGTAGAACTCTGCGTCGTCGCGCTCGATCGGCACGGGCAGGTGCACCCAGTTGATGTCGCGCTGGGTCGCTGCAGCGACGAGGTTTGCGAACTTGGTGAGGTTCGCTGCGTCCTTGGGCTCAACGAAGTGCTTCTCAGCGACGTCGCCGTAGCAAAGGTGCACGCCAGCTTCGACGTCAGCGGGAATGCGATCGAGCTGGCGCGCAAGACGCTCGCTCGTTCCGGTCCAAACGTCGTCGAACCACTCGTAGCGCTTGCCGCCACGCTCCGCGTATGCGGTCTGCTCGAGAATCGCGAACTCGAGCGCAGCATCCCACTGCACTGCAAGCTTGTCGTGGGGAATCGCTGCGAGGATCTGCTCGAGCTCGGCCGCGAGAGCAGCCTCGTAGACGGGCTCGAGATCCGCGCGATCTTCCTCACGCACGAAGCTAGCGAGAGTCGCAAGCGGGGTCGGCAGCGAGACCTGGAAGCGGATGCCAGCGGGAATCACGCCCTCCTCCTGGAGTCGGGCGAACACTGCGTACGATTCGAGCGCAGCATCGGCGTAACCGAGGTTGGCGATCTTCAGGTCGGCGGCATTGACGCCCTCCGAGAGGCGAATCTGGCGGAGGTCGAGCGTACGCAGCAGGATCTGCTGATCACCGACCTGCTCAAGGCCCTCGGTCTTCGCGAGGCGACCCGGCTGGAACGCGATCCAGTGGAATCGCTCGCCGACTTCACCGTCGGGAATGCGCTTCAGGTGGTCGCCGAGGTGAGCCGCCGCAGTGCGCATGGTCTCTTCAGCGGTGTCGAAGTTGATGCTGCCTACGAGGTGTGCCCCGGTAACGTTTGCCTGTGTCATAGCTCCAGTATTGTGACCCTTCGGTGATCCACGTAGATGTGTGACAAATTGCTACGAATTCACGTAACGACCACTCTGATGTTCACAACGCATGAGAAACGCTCGTCAGAGTGCAGAAAAGCGCCGAACATCAGGTGACGTTCGGCGCTTTCGCGCGATTAATGCCGGTCGTTAGCGACTAGTCATCTATCCCAACCGGTGCCGCATGCGCTGCACGCTCTTCCACGAGCGCGGCCTGCTCTACCGAGGTTCGGCCAGGCAAGAACATGCCGCCAATGAATACCACAACGAGCACGCCACCCCAGATGAACGACTCCGTGACGCCGCCAACCAGAACTGGGAGATTCGAGACCGAAATCGCGAGTACGCCGAGCAAGCCGAGGCCGCCAAGTACCGCCGCAACGACCACGCCGACCGGCGGTCGAGTATCACTGGCAGCCTTGCTGGAGCGGCCAAACGCGATGACCGCAATGCTCGTGAGTGCCATCATGAAAATGACGCCAACGGCGCCCGCTCCCGAGTACCAGGTGTAAATCTGGGTCACCGGATCAAGCTGCGCGAGTGCCGAGACCAGCACTACAACCGCGGTAATAATCGTGACCCACAGCGATGCACGCGAGGGCGCGTGGTGCTTGGGGTGCACATCCGAGAGGCGCTTGGGCAGCACGCCGCGCTGACCGAGCGTGAAGAGGTAGCGCGTGACGATGTTGTGGAACGAGAGCATGCACGCAAACATGCTCGTCACGACAAGCACCTGCACAATGTCAGCGAAGATCGGTGCGACAACGTTGCCTGCGAGGGCGATCACGATGCTGTCGGGGGCCGCGTTCGAATCCGCCACTGCGGTATCGACGCCGAGGCCCGAAATCACGAGCCACGACGAGATGAAGTACAGCACACCGATCGTGATAACCGCGATATAGGTTGCGCGTGGGACCGTACGCTCGGGGTTCTTCGCCTCGTTACGGAAGACCGCGGTTGCCTCAAAGCCAAAGAAGCCAAGGAACGCGAAGAGCAGGCCAAGGCCGGGGGCACCAACGAGCGCCTCGCTCGGGAAGAGCGGCTTCATCGAGAGCTCTTCGCCAGAGAAGAGCACGCCAAGGTCGATTGCGAGCACCGCGACGACCTCGAGCACGAGCACAACGCCGAGCACCTTTGCCGAGAGCTCAATATCGCGGTAGCCCAGGAAGGCAACAATCGCGATCATGATGCCGGAGATGAGCCACCACGGCGGCGTCACACCGAACCACAGGTTGATGAGGTTGCCCGCCTGCACACCGAGGTAGCAGGTCATCGACACCGTGAGCAGCACATAACACACGAGCGCAATCGCGGCTGTGCCGAGGCCGGTGCGACGACCGAGGCCGCGATCAACGTACGAGTAGAACGCGCCAGCGTCGGGCACGCGCGGAGTCATCCAGGTGTACCCAACTGCGAAGAGCAGCAGGATGACCGTTGCCGCGAGCACCATCGACGGAACGCCAATGGAACTCGAGCTCAGAATAATGATCGGGAAGTTTGCGGCGACGACCGTGATGGGTGCTGCCGCGGCAATCACCATAAACACGATCCCGGCGACGCCGAGCCTCCGATTGAGCGTGGGTTCCAACGCCATTCCTCCTGTTGAATGAGTCCAGGTGCGCCACCCCACCGGATTTTCCGTGGGGTTTCTGTGCGCGTTTTCACAGCAAACAAACGGCTCACTATGCCAGGGGTAAGCATATCCTTTGCCAATTCATCCGCGCGAAACGGGACGCAACGCAGCGAAACAGGCCGGGGCGCACTGCACCCCAGCCTGCTTACTCAGGGCCGAATCTGCGCTGAATCTGCACTCAATCAGCGCTCAGCGAGCCCAACATCCACTCGGGCCGCTACACGACCGAAGGCCACCAGTCAGCCGCGGTCCACAGCGCGAGTTCCGCTTCGACTGCTGCGCCGACCTTAAAGACCGTCTGATCGTCGAAGGTGCGGCCAACAATCTGTACGCCGGTCGGGACGCCGTTCGAGGCTTTCCCCGACGGCACGGCCAGCACGGGCGCACGGCCGACGATATTGAACGGCAGGGTCATGAGCTGGCCAAAGACGTTCTCCGAGTCGGTGCAGGGCTCGTCGGCCGCAAACCCGGTGTTTGCCGTCGTCGGGCAAATGAGTGCGTCGTACTTCTCAAGCAGCTCACCAAAGGGCTCGTAGAACGCCGACTCGGCAATGAGACCCTCGACGTAGTCGCCACCAGTCTTCGCCGAGGCCGCGAACGCGCGGGTGTACGGCATCAGCTGCGCAACACGTTCGGGCGAATCGTTCGCGATGCTCTCGATGAATGCGCCCATGATCGCGCCGAAGTGCGCCCACGACACGTCCTTCACACGCTTCGGGCCCCACGGCAGATCTACCTCGGTCACGGTCGCGCCAGCCGAGCGCAGCGCCTCGGCGAAGCGCTGGGTGTTCGCGATCACGTCAGGGTCAACGTCATAGCCGCCGAGCGTGTAGCTCAGCGCAATCTTCATGCCAGCGAGCGACTGCACCTTCGCCGAGACATTGATCTTTGGCAGCGAAGCCGCGTCACCGCGCCACGGCCCTGAAATCACGTTCTGCAGCAAGGCCACATCCGCGACCGACCGCCCCATGGGTCCGTCAGCACAGTAGGTATCACTGTTGAACGGCGCGAGACCCGGCACGCGGGCGAACGGCGGCTTGAAACCGACGACGCCACAGTACGCCGAGGGGATGCGGATCGATCCGCCAATATCTGAACCGGTAGCGAGGGTCGTTGAGCCGGCAGCGAGGACGGCGCCGGAGCCGCCTGAGGATCCGCCCGGGGTCATGTCCGGGTTGAAGGGGTTACGCGTCACGCCCCAGAGTTTCGTGTGCGTGACCGGCGCGCAGCAGAATTCGGGGGTCGTCGCGCGGCCGTGCACAACCGCACCCGCGTCGAAGATGCGCTCGACAATCGGGTGCGTCACGTCAGCGATCACACCCTTTTCGAGAAGCGACCCCTCCTCGTTCGTGCGACCGGCGATCGGCTGCTCCTCCTTGATAATCGTGGGGACGCCCTCGAGCGGGCGTGCGGTGCCAGCCGCGTAGCGTGCTTCTGATGCGCGGGCGGCATCATAAGCCTCGTCAAGGAACTGCTCCGTGATCGCGTTGACCGTTGGCTCGGTCATCTCGCCACGCGCGACGACAGCATCAAGCAGGTCAACGGGCGAAAGTTCGCGGTTCTGGAAGCGACGAACCGCCTCCGATGCTGTGAGGTGATGCAGGTCCAAAGTGACTCCCATTCATGTTGCGACATTGCAAACCGTACTTAGTACGGAACGTGTGCATCTATTAACCTACAGACATGGCAAACCGTCAAGAGGCAACGCGGCGACAGACGACCGCTCGCGGCACACTCACCCGCGAGATCATTGTGACGACCGCAATTTCACGCATCGAAGCCGATGGCGCGGATCGACTTACCATGCGCGCGGTCGCCGCCGACCTCGACTGCGCAGTGATGTCGCTTTACACGCACGTCAAGAATCGCGATGATCTCCAGGCGGCTGTCGTCGCACATCTGATCACTGAGCTCGATATCCCAGGGGTAATCCACGCTTCAAGCAGCAACTGGGAATCGGTGATGCGGGCAACGCTTCGCGCGTACTTCGATCTCGCGCTGCGCTTCCCGCGATCGTTCGCTCTCCTCGCACTCGCACCGGCGGAAGCCGCGCACGTCACCGAACATCTCGACAGCATCGTCACCCACCTCGGCACACTTGGTTTCTCCCAGGAAAACGCGCGGATCATCCTCGACACCGCCGACGCATTTGCGACAGGATTCTTGATCGTGCGCGCACAGCCAAGCCTGCCGCGCCTCGCACACGACCCGGCGGAAGACCTCGCGGAGACAGCTTGGCCAGCGTACGAGGCTGGGATCGAGATACTGCTGGCGGGGATCCGCGCCCGCATGTAAATCTTCAGCCGAAGCGAGTAAGCTGGAGAGCATGTCAGACATGGGGTCCGCTGCTGTCAGCGAGACGAGCACGCTCAGCTACGAACAGGCTCGTGACGAACTTATTCAGGTCGTCAGCCGACTCGAACAGGGCGGCATCACGCTCGAAGAGTCACTCCAGCTCTGGGAACGCGGCGAACTGCTCGCGCAGCGCTGCGAAGAATGGCTCCTTGGTGCTCGCCAGCGCCTTGAGGCCGCACGAAACTCAGCTGCACCGATGGAGGCCGGCAACTAACGATGGCGAAGAAGTCGAAGGCTCCAGTAGTCGTTGCCGAACTCGGCAGGCCTGAAACCGCTTATGAGACGGCAGCCCGCAAGGCCGAGAACAGCCGCCTGTACAAGAGCCGCAAGACCCTCAACAACCTGGTCTTTTCGCTGCTCGTGAGCTTCGGGCTCATGCTCGTCATCTATTTCATGATGCCGCAGAGCACCGGTGATTTCGATCAGCGCTCGGTCGATGTCGCAGCGATCGCTGAGCAGTCAGGCCCCGGCCTCAACGACAACCTTGCCGTTCCCGCTGTTGACGCTGGCTGGAAAGCAAAGTCGGCCAGCCTGAAGCGCGAGGACGGCTTCTACGTCTGGCGCATTCATTACACCACCGCTGACGAGGCATACGCCTCCGTCACCCAGATCTTCACTGAAACCGGCGAACCCGTACTTGATGTTCCCGGCGTTGAGACCTACCTCAACACCGAGGTACTTGAGGCGCTCGCTCCCACCGGCCAGGAAGCCCTCGCGGGCACTGACTGGACGCTCTACGACTACCCGAACAGGGGAATCGACAAGAGCAACATCCGTTTCGCACTCTCAGGCGCTGTCGGCAACGACGCGGTCATCGTCTCCGGCACTGATACTGCCGGCACCATTCGTGTGCTCGCCACCCAGGTCATGGACTCGCTCGCCGAGCCCGCTGATCAGGCGACGGGCGGATCCGCCGAAACACAGTAAAAGGAAGCCGCATGACCGCACCACGTGTCACACCGCAAGAAGCCTGGGACACCTTCATTGCAGGGAACGACCGCTTCGTAAGCGGTACGTCGAACCACCCCAACCAGAACGTCGAGCGACGCTCTGAGCTCGTGAACCAGCAGTCACCAGACGTTGCGCTCTTCGGTTGCTCGGACTCGCGCCTCGCTGCAGAGATCATCTTCGATTGCGGCCTCGGCGACATGTTCATTGCCCGCAACATGGGGCACGTCGTCGCAGAGTCGATCACCGCTTCGATGGAGTACGCCGTTTCCCATCTCGGTTCGGCACTCATCGTCGTGCTCGCACACGATTCATGTGGCGCAGTCGCGGCTGCGATCGACCAGACCACCCGCGAACCAGGTGAGGTCAGCCCAGCCGTGCGTAACACGCTTGCGCCGATCCAGCCAGCGGTTCAGTCGCTCTGGCATCGTGATCACCACGAGTCGCCCTACGTCGTTCCTGGTGAGATCGACGCGAACACCGTTGGCCGCCTACACCTGCAGTCGACTGTCAATGAGCTGCTTCGCAACTCGCCGACCATCAGCTCTGCGGTCGACCGCGGCGAGGTCGCAGTCGTGGGCTGCCAGTACCGCCTTCTCGAAGGCCGCGCAGTGCCTTACACTGCTGTTGGTCGCCTCAATATCGAGACCAGCGACCTGATTGGCTAATTGAGCCTCACACGCTTTTGTAATTCCCCTTCTTTCATCTCGTCAAACAAAGGATGACAGTGACCGAACAGATCGAATACCGCATCGAGCACGACACCATGGGTGAAGTGCGCGTTCCGAAGAATGCGCTCTACTCGGCGCAGACCCAGCGCGCAGTTGAGAACTTCCCGATCTCGGGCTCGGGTCTTGAGCCTGCACAGATCGTTGCGCTCGCACGTATTAAGCGCGCGGCTGCAATTGCCAACAAGGAGCTCGACATCCTCCCCGCAGACGTCGCAGACGCGATCGTTGCAGCGGCAGACGAGGTTATTGGTGGCGCACACCACGACATGTTCCCGGTAGACACCTACCAGACCGGTTCGGGAACCTCCTCGAACATGAACATGAACGAAGTTCTCGCGAACCTCGCGACGAAGCACCGCGGCGATGCAGTGCACCCGAACGACCATGTCAACGCTTCGCAGTCGTCAAACGACGTGTTCCCCACTTCGGTACACATCGCTGTGACTGGCGCGCTCATCGAGCAGCTCAAGCCCTCGCTCGCACATCTCGCTGAGGCGCTCGAGGAGAAGGCTGAACTGTGGAAGACCGCAGTCAAGCCCGGCCGCACCCACCTCATGGACGCAACTCCCGTGACGTTCGGCCAGGTCTTCGGTGGCTACGCTGCACAGATCCGCTACGGCATCGAGCGCATCGACGCAGCTCTCCCCCGCGTAGCTGAGGTTCCTCAGGGCGGCACCGCGGTTGGCACCGGCATCAACACTCCCCTCGGCTTCCCCGAGAAGGTTATTGCTGAGATCGCAGCTTCGAGCGGCCTGCCCATCACCGAGGCACGCAACCACTTTGAGGCGCAGGCGAACCGCGACGGCCTCGTCGAAGCTTCGGGCGCGCTGCGCACGATCGCCGTTTCGCTCGTGAAGATCAACAACGATCTTCGCTGGATGAGCTCGGGCCCCAACACCGGCCTTGGCGAGATCCACATCCCCGATCTCCAGCCCGGCTCGTCGATCATGCCCGGCAAGGTCAACCCCGTTATCCCCGAGGCAGTCCTCATGGTCTGCTCGCGCGTTATCGGTAACGACGCAGCAATCGCTTTCGCTGGCGCTTCTGGCACCTTCGAGCTCAACGTGCAGATCCCCGTCATGGGCACCGCACTCCTCGAGTCGGTTCGCCTGCTCTCGAACGCTTCGGTCGTTCTCGCAGACAAGACCATCAAGGGCCTCGAGGCAAACCTTGAGCGCGCTGCAGCACTCGCAGGCATGAGCCCCTCAACGGTCACCCCGCTGAACCGCCTCATCGGTTACGAAGCGGCTGCGAAGATCGCAAAGCACTCGGTTGCCAAGGGCATTACCGTGCGTGACGCTGTCATCGACCTCGGCTACGTTGAGCGTGGCGAGGTTACCGAGGCTGACCTCGATAAGGCACTCGATCTGCTCTCGATGACGCACCCGGGCGTCGCGAAGTAATTTCGTACTCTCAGTGCCGTAATTCGTCACACTAGGAGCCTGGTTACCTACGCGTAACCAGGCTCCTTTTGCATAAACGGCTACTCAGCGTGAAATTTCCTTCATCACACACTGGGCGTAGAACGCGCAATGCTCAATGTTCCATGCCCATTCTGGACTATTCTTGAGACCATGACTGATGCGCGCGTAGTGAGAACACGGGCTGCCCTCCACCGGGCCGTACTGCACCTCGCGAGCGCAAAACATATCAGCACCGTCACCGTTTCTGAGCTTGCTGCTGAGGCTGGCATCAACCGTGTGACGTTCTACAAGCACTATGCAACCCCGTCTGAGACGCTCGCCGACGTCATCGGTGGAATGCTCGCCGAAACTGACAGTGGTCGCGAGACGCGCAACGCGTACGCCGACGAGTCGACCCCTCGTATCCTTGAGATGTGGGAGGGCTTCACTCACCTCGTCGACCACGTTGAGGACAACCAGGACCTCTACCGTCTCGGCTTCGAGGATCCCCTCGACGGAACCGTGCGCGAAGCACTCACCAAGCACGCATACGAGTCGCTGCTGTGGCACCTTGAGCTACGCCGCAACTGGGCAACCACCCCCGCAGACATCGACATCGACATGGTCGCTTGGGTACTTGCGAGCGCGCTCGCAACAGCCATTGGCTACTGGCTTGGCGACGCCTCATTTACCCGCGAAGATCTGCGTGCCAACTTTGGTGTCGTGTACCCCGAGTGGATGCGCACCGAGCCCGACGGAACTGTGCTCGATCGAGGCGCGCTGTTCCCGCCGCTCGGCTAGGCACTGCTTTTAGCCCTTAGCGCTTAGCGGGACCCTGCTTTGGCGCCAACCCCGCGAAATGAGCCGTTTCTCGCGAGAAGGTGTCTTTCTTGCGTATGAAAGTGGTAGTTTCGCGAGAAACCCCTTGTTTCGTGGGGTTAACTAGGGGTTGGGGCGTGTTTTGGCCTGGTTTTCACTGGATTGGCCCCTGCGCCCGTCGTCAAGCCCCGCCAGCCGCTAGGCCAATGAGTTGCGGTGGCGCCCAGTTTGCCCGTCTGTGGCTCTGCCACGGAAAGAAGAGGTCCGGCCTGTGGCCGGGCATCTTTTCCCCTCACAATGGCCATTGCGGCGGCGGAGCGAGCTGTGTGGGCGCGGGCTTCCGGCTATGGTGCGGGACTGCGCGCACCGTGACTTAACCTTTTGGCCTTGCTCAGCGCTTTACGGGCCGCTCGACCGCAGGTCCAATCTGCGGCGGGCGTGCGGGCAGCGACGTTCCTGTGGTGCGGCAGAGGAGTACAAAGGTCCGGCCTGTGTCCGCTTGCCATATCCGCCCACCAGAGCGGCAGTTTGGCTCAGAGAACGAAGGCCTGCGAGGGAGAACGAAGGCCTGCGAGGGAGAACGAAGGCCTGCGAGGGAGAACGAAGGCCTGCGAGGTAGGGCGCCCATACGAGGCACGCCGGCCCACCTCAACCCCGCGAGATGAGCCCGCTCATGCACAGAGGGCACTTTCATACGTATGAAAGTGCCCTCTGTGTCAGAAACCCCTAGTTTCGAGGGGTTAGCGCGGGGTCCAGCCCGCAACCAAAACTAGAACGCTGCGATACCGGTCAACTCGCGGCCAATGACGAGCTGGTGTACCTCGTCGGTGCCCTCGTAAGTGCGCACCGACTCGAGGTTCGCCATGTGGCGCATCACAGGGAAGTCGCTCGTAATGCCGTCGCCACCGAGGATGCCGCGGCAGGTGCCCGCAATCTTGATCGCTTCACGCACGTTGTTCAGCTTGCCGACCGAGATCTGGCCGTACGAGAGGTTGCCCGCGTCCTTGAGACGGCCGAGGTGCAGTGCAAGCAGCAAGCCCTTCTCGTACTCGACAAACATATCTGCGAGCTGTGCCTGGATGATCTGCTTCGAGCCGATCGGAGCACCAAAGACCTGGCGGGTCTGCGAGCGCTCGACAGCGACCTCGAGGCACGAGCGTGCTGCGCCCATAACGCCCCAGGCGATGCCGTAGCGTGCTTCGTTCAGGCACTTGAACGGCGACGAGAGGCCCTTCGATCCTGGGAGAATTGCGTCGAGCGGCAGACGCACATCCGTCAGCTCAATCTCGGTCTGCAGCGAGGCGCGCATCGAGAGCTTGTTCTCAATCGCGGTCGCCTTGAAGCCGGGGGTTTCGGTGGGCACGACAAAGCCGCGCACGATGCCTTCTTCGTCCTTCGCCCAGATGACGCCGACCTTGGCGATGGTTGCGAGGCCGATCCAACGCTTCTTACCGTTGAGTACCCACTCGTCGCCATCACGACGTGCGGTGGTGAGCATGGTGTTGGGGTCCGATCCGCCCTGGGGTTCGGTGAGACCGAAGAAGCCGACAGCCTCGCCGCGGCCCATTGCGGGCAGCCACTGCTGCTTCTGCTCCTCCGAGCCGAACTTGTAAATCGCACCCATTGCGAGCGAACCCTGCACCGAGAGCGCCGTACGGAAGCCAGAGTCAACCGCCTCAAACTCCATCGCCACGAGGCCGTATGCGACCGACGATGCGCCCTTCAGGCCGTAGCCGTTCATGTACATGCCGAACGCACCGAATTCGCCGACCTCTGGCAGCAGCTCGACGGGAAGACGACGATCCTCAAATGCCTGGTCGATGATCGGCTTGATGCGGGTCTGCGCGAATTCACGCGCCTTCATCTGCCACTCACGCTCCTCTTCGGTCACGAAGTCGGAAACGTTGAACAGCTGGTCAATCGTGGTGGTCATGATGCTCCTTTGGCTCACTACCGTGTGAATACCGGTGATGTTAGGGAAGAACGGGGCGCGGATCGGTGCCTAGCGCGGCAGCCACTCCGCGTTCTGGTGCTCGCCGACGCGGGGAGGCGGAGTGCCGTAGCGCGGGGGCGTTGCAGAGAACGAGATTGGGGTGGCAACTGAGCGGAGGGTTCGTTCAACACCCTCGTCATCCAGTGCGTGCGTCTCGGCGACGGGTTCGAGGCCGAGCGAGTCTGCAAGTTCCAGCGCCTGCGCGATCGTATTCACGCGGCCTGCTGGAATGACCGCGGCGGTGAATTCGTCGATCCACTCTGCTGCGGGACGAGTCTTCAGGCGGGCCTCGAGCGCTTCACGCAGGCTGACACGGTTTGCCACGCGATCTACGTTTGTCGCGTAGCGCGGATCGGTCGCCAGCTCAGGAATACCGAGCACGTCACACAGCCGGGCAAACTGGCCGTCGGTGCCCACTGCGAGCGCAATGGACTGATCCGCGGCTGCGAAGGTCTCGTATGGCGAAATCGACGGGTGAGCATTGCCCATACGGCCAGGAGAGACGCCCGTCTCGAGGGTCGAAGAAGTCTGGTTCGCGAGCGCCGAAAGCAGCGATCCGAGCAGGGTGACCTTGACGTGCTGACCACGGCCGGTCATGTCGGTGCCGGGCGCCTCACGCGCACGGAGCGCGGCCTGGATACCGATGACCGAATTCAAGCCGGTGAGAATGTCGACGAGTGCGACACCGACCTTGGTTGGCTCGCCCCCGTCAGCGTCTGCGCGGCCGGTGATGCTCATGAGTCCGCCAACGGCCTGCACGAGCAGGTCGTACCCGGGAAGGTTCTTGCCCTCAGCATCGCCGAAACCGGAAATCGAGCAGTACACGACACCGGGGTTTTCGGCTGCTACCTCTTCGTAGCTCAGGCCAAACTTGGCCATCGTGCCAGGCTTGAAGTTTTCAATCACCACGTCAGCGGTGCGCGCGAGCTCGGCAGCGCGTGCCTTGCCCTCTTCCGAGCGAAGATCGCAGACGACCGAGCGCTTGCCACGGTTCACGCCCGCAAAGTAGGTGCTCTGGCCGATCGCGTTCGTCGGCGGGTTCCACTGCCGAGTGCCGTCGCCCTCTGGACTTTCGATCTTGATGACGTCTGCGCCGAAATCGGCAAGAATCATCGTGGCGTGCGGACCCGCGAGAACTCGCGAGAAGTCGGCTACTCGAATGCCGCTGAGCGGCCCCTGGGATGCATGTACGTCGTCGGTCACATCTCCAGTGTACGTTTGACCTCGACGTCATTGTGTGACAAAGTGCACAACTTGTATCGCATAAACTGTGCAATGATGGCAGCATGGCTACACTGTCGCAGCTCCTCGCGATTCCCAGTTTGGGGCTTCGCCTCATCCAGGCTGGCCGCCGCGATCCTGAGCTCACCTGGGGATCCGTCACCGAGCTCCTCAACCTCTCGGAGTATCTCGAGGGTGGCGAGATCATTATGACGACGGGCCTCGCGCTCGATGGTGATGATCCGCGCTGGCGTGACTTCGTTGCGAGCCTCAGCCGAGCGCAGGTCGCCGCGATTGGCTTCGGCATCGGCGTGAATCACGACCAGGTACCGGCGCAACTCGTGCAGGCAGCAAGCACGTACCAGGTGGCCCTCTTCGAAATTGCCCTCCCGACGCCGTTCATCGCGATCAGCAAGGCGATCGCCGAGCTGCTGCGCACTGACGAGCTGCGCGAAACCCGAAACGCGCTCCGCATCCAGGAGCGGCTTCTCGATAGTGCCCGTAGCGAGCAGGAGCCGGCGGCAGTGCTCGCGAGCATCGCGCAGGCGACCGGACGTCAGCTTGGCGTCGTGAGCATTGACGGCAGTGTACTCGCGGCCACTGGTGGATTCGCCGCAGCACAAACCTCAGCGCACGGGGCAGCACCCGGCTCGGTCCAGGCGATGGAGCAGGTGCCACTCAACTCTGCGGGATCGCTCCAGCTCCACATATCGGGGGGCACGCCGCTCTCTCCAGAGGGGCGCTCAGTCATCGCAGCGGGCGCGATCGTGCTTGGGCTTGGGATCCGCGGCAGTAGCGCCGCCGAGGCGCGCGAACGTCAGCAGTGGGCACGGCTCACTGAGGGCCTCCTCACCGGCACCCAAGCGCCAGCCGCGCTGTCGGTGTTGTTCCCCTCGCACCCGCTGCCAGCGACCGTGCGAGCTGTTGCTGTGCAGGGATCCGCCGAAGATCTCGTCGAGTGGCGCTCACGATCACGCTCGGGGTTCGAGCGCCTCATCACCTCCGCATTGCCGCACATCTCCGCGCCCGGTATCGCGCAGGCCTGGCAGCTCGTGCCTGACACATCAACTGCCATCGATGCCGCGGTAGAAGCGGCACACGCACACGGCCTCGATGTCGTACTCGGGCGGGCCGTCTCCGCGGAGGATGCACCACTGAGTCGACGATCCGCGCTCGCCAAGCTCCCGACGCTGTCGACCACCGCGCCCCTCTACATCGCCCCGCGCGTACCAGAGACCATCTGGGCTGACCGCACTTCCCCCGTCCTCGAAACCCTCATGACGCTGCCGGGCAACGCCGCGGATGGCGGGGTCGCTGGCGGTTACCCCGCGCCAAGCGCCGAACTTGCCGCGCGCGTGCTTGGTCCACTCGCGCGTGAATCAACGGAGCTCACGGTGGCGGATCGCGAGACGCTTCGAGTCACCCTCCGCGCCGTGTTCGAGGCCGACGGTCAGCGCGGCCCGGCTGCCACAGCTCTCGGCATTCACCGAAACACGCTGCGTGACCGCATGCAGCGGATCGAGCGACTCATCGGGCGCTCACTCTCGGAACCCGACGACCGAGCCGAGATCTGGATCGCGCTGCGCCTCGAGGAGCAGACCTTCGCGCAGTAAGGTGATGTGCCGGGCAATTGCGTGGCCCGTCCCGAGGTTTTTACTCAAGCGCCATTCGCACCGTGGCTCGCCATTCGAGGCCGCTCGAAAGGTCGGTCTGCAACAACCCATGCCCGTCTGAGCCGAGGCAGGAGGCCGCTGGGTAGTACCTGCTTAATAGATCACCACACGCAGCAATGCAGAGAAGCAGGGCTTGCATTGAATCGGCTCCAAAGATTCTTTGACGTGCAAAGAGTTTCTCGTCGGGGGCCCATACCTCGTAGACAAATTCCGCGTACTCGGGGTCCTCATCCGGCGCATGGTGCGATCCGTTCACGCACAAGATCACTATCTGTACTGGCCCGTCAGGAGTATCAACGGCACGGCTAGCTACGGTCTCCATCACGTGAGTTTGCACGACATGATGTTGTATCGCAAGCGTTGACAGGTGATGGCCGTCAACACCCTTCAACAGCGGCCGAACGCTGTCCGGTGCAAGAAACCGGACAGGATGCCCGAGAAGCCACTCAGAACGGGCTGTTCAGAGTTTCCTTCAGGTCTGCCGCCGGCGAACCCCGTTCAAACACCCCGTCTTGTGTGAAACGCCCCTGCTTTACGGGGTTGAGTCAGCAAGCGAAGTCGAACTCAAAAGTGTGCCGTCTAGTACAACAAGAACTGCGCGGAAGCCTTGCTCGTCGTCCCGACGACCGCAGTGCGCAGGTGGTAGGTCGCGCCTTCGCCGATCACATCGTCGCGGGTCACGTCGCAGGTCTCAGGATCTGAGCGGGTGCGGTCCCAGACGATGGGTTCGGTTTCGAGCGGCTTGCCAGGCACCAGGATGATCTGGCGTTTGGTCTGATCAGTCTGGCAATCGGTCGAGCGCCAGACAATATCGTCACCACTAGAGACTTCAAACGTCATCGCAGCGGTGCCGAGGTCAATGATGCACTCAACCTCGCTCGTATTTTCAACGGTCAGTGAGAGCTCCGGAAGCTCGCCAGGGTCGTACGAGTCGTGGTCGACCACCGCGGTCACCATGACGCGCGCCTGGGCGCACGCATCTGGCTCGCCTTCCTTCTTTTCCGTCGCAGACTTCTGCTTCTCCTGCGCGGTAATGTCGGCGGGAACATCGACCTTCTGCGCGCCAGAACCGGAATCGCGGGCACCAGAACCGCCGAACGCGCCGCTCAACGACATGATGAGCAGCACGATGAGCGCAATGACGACCAGCAGGCCGCCGAACACGACAATCCGCCGACGCCGATAGACGCTCTTGTCCAGGCCGCCGGTCGGGGCCTGTCCTGGGGTCTGTCGTGCGTTGCCTGGCATGAAATCAGGCTACCGCGATTACGCAGAGAGGCGCTTGATCATTCGCGTGTTGCCGAGCGTGTTCGGCTTTACACGGGCGAGATCCAGGAACTCCGCGATGCCCTCATCCGTCGAGCGCAACAGCTCGGCGTAGACGTCAGCCGCAACGAGCGACTCGTTTTCTTCGACCGCAGAGAAACCGTGGCGCTCGAAGAACGTGGTCTCAAACGTCAAGCAGAAGAGCTGCTCAAGACCAAGCGCGCGTGCGCGTTCTTGGAGCGCATCGAGCAGCATGTGGCCGATGCCCTTGCCGAGCCACTCTTCAGAGACGCCGAGCGTGCGTACCTCACCGAGCTGCTCCCACATCACGTGCACTGCGCCATAGCCGACAACGTTTTCGTTGTCGTCGACCGCCACGAGAAACTCGGGAACCGCAGCGTACAGATCAACAAGATCTTTACCGAGCAAAATACGTCGGGCAATCAGCGGTTCCATAAGCGCCACCATTGCGCGCACGTCCTGCGTGCGCGCCTGGCGAATGGTTACTGCCGATGCCTGAATTTCCATGAGCTGAGTCTACTCTTTCGTGTGATTGCTCGGATCCGCACCCATTTCCCTGGCTCGATTGGGGCGCGGATCCCGACCGCCTGTGCCAGGGAAAGCAAAAGGCCGGTACCCCGAGGGGATACCGGCCTTCGCACTTGGCTAGCGAGCTAGCAGATGAGCCTTAGTCGGTCGCGCCCGGGGTGGGTGCGGTCGATGCTGCGGCTGCGGCTGCGGAAGCCGACGATTCACCGTGCGACTTGGGGTTCGCGCTCTTGGTCTCGAAGGTGAACTTGCCGCTCTCCTCCTCGATGTCGACCACGACCGTGTCGCCTGCGACGAGCTCTGCACCAAGGATGCGCTCGGAGAGCTGATCCTCGATTTCGCGCTGGATCGCGCGGCGCAGCGGACGTGCACCGAGCGCGGGGTCGTACCCCAGGTCAGCGAGGCGCTCACGAGCAGCCTGCGAAACCTCGATGTACATGTCGCGGTCGAGCAGGCGGTCCTTGAGCTGCTTGACGAAGAGATCGACAATCTTGAGGATCTCGGGCTTGGTGAGCTGCGGGAAGACAATCGTGTCATCGACACGGTTGAGGAACTCCGGCTTGAAGTGCTTCTTGAGCTCCTCGTTCACCTTGCCCTTCATCTTCTCGTAGCCGTGGCGAACGTCGCCCTCGATCTGGAAGCCAACCGGGCCGCCCGCAATCGCGGTCGAACCAAGGTTGGTCGTCATGATGATGACGGTGTTCTTGAAGTCAACGATGCGGCCCTGGCCGTCGGTCAAGCGACCCTCTTCAAGGATCTGCAGGAGCGAGTTGAAGATGTCAGGGTGAGCCTTCTCGATCTCATCGAACAGCACGACCGAGAACGGCTTGCGGCGCACCTTCTCGGTGAGCTGGCCGCCCTCTTCGAAGCCAACGAACCCGGGAGGGGCACCGAACAGGCGCGAAACGGTGTGCTTCTCGCCGTATTCCGACATGTCGAGCGAGATGAGCGCATCTTCGTCGTCGAACAGGAACTCAGCGAGTGCCTTCGCGAGTTCAGTCTTACCGACACCGGTAGGGCCGGCGAAGATGAACGAGCCCGAGGGACGCTTCGGGTCCTTGAGTCCTGCGCGCTGGCGGCGGATCGTCTTTGCGAGCGCCGAGATTGCTTCGTTCTGGCCGATAACGCGCTGGTGCAGCGCCTCTTCCATGAAGCGGAGACGCGAGGTCTCTTCCTCAGTGAGCTTGAAGACGGGGATACCGGTTGCCTGTGCGAGCACCTCGGCGATGAGTCCCTCATCGACCTCAGCAGCCGACTCGACGTCACCCGAACGCCACTGCTTCTCCATGCGGAGACGCTCAGCGATCAGCTTCTTCTCTTCGTCGCGCTTGCCGGCAGCCTTCTCGAAGTCCTGCTCCTCGATGGCCTTTTCTTTGTCGGCACGAACGACCGCGATCTTCTCGTCGAACTCGACGAGCTCGGGCGGGCTCGACAGGATCGAGAGGCGGAGGCGTGCGCCTGCCTCATCGATAAGGTCGATTGCCTTGTCCGGAAGGAAGCGGTCCTGTACATAGCGATCAGCAAGGTTCGCGGCAGCGACGATTGCACCGTCGGTGATCGAAACCTTGTGGTGTGCCTCGTAGCGGTCACGCAGACCCTTGAGGATGTTGATCGTGTGCGGCAGCGAAGGCTCGTTCACCATGATCGACTGGAAGCGGCGCTCGAGCGCTGCATCCTTCTCGAAGTGCTTACGGAACTCATCGAGCGTGGTCGCACCGATGGTCTGCAGCTCGCCACGAGCAAGCAGCGGCTTCAGGATGTTTGCTGCGTCAATCGCACCCTCGGCAGCGCCAGCGCCAACGAGCGTGTGAATCTCATCGATGAAGATGATGATGTCGCCGCGGTTGCGGATCTCCTTGGTGACCTTCTTCAGGCGCTCCTCGAAGTCACCGCGGTATCGGCTACCGGCGATCATCGACGACAGGTCAAGCACGTAGAGCTGCTTGTCCTTCAGCGTCTCGGGAACTTCGCCCTTGACGATTGCCTGCGCGAGGCCCTCGACAACTGCGGTCTTGCCCACGCCAGGCTCACCGATCAGGACGGGGTTGTTCTTCGAACGGCGCGAGAGGATCTGCATGACCCGCTCAACTTCCTTCTCACGGCCAATGACCGGATCAAGCTTGCCTTCGCGAGCTGCCTGGGTGAGGTTACGACCGAACTGGTCGAGCACCTGCGAGCCCTTGGTGTCGTTCTGCTGCTCGGGAGCACCAACCGTGGCGTTCTCCTTGCCGGCCTGGTAGCCCGAGAGCAGCTGAATGACAGCCTGACGGACGCGGTTCAGGTCTGCACCGAGCTTGACGAGCACCTGAGCTGCAACGCCCTCGCCCTCACGAATGAGACCGAGCAGAATGTGCTCGGTGCCAATGTAGTTGTGGCCGAGCTGGAGCGATTCACGCAGGCTCAGCTCAAGCATCTTCTTCGCACGCGGCGTGAAGGGAATATGACCGGCGGGCGGCTGCTGGCCAGTGCCGATGATTTCGGTCACCTGCTCACGCACGGCATCAAGCGAGATGTCGAGCTGTTCAAGCGCCTTCGCGGCAACACCTTCACCCTCGTGGATGAGGCCGAGCAGAATGTGCTCTGTGCCGATGTAGTTGTGATTCAGCATCTTCGCCTCTTCTTGGGCGAGAACGATGACGCGGCGAGCGCGGTCTGTGAATCTCTCAAACATCGAATACCTCCTGTTTCCGGGGACACATGGCGGTAGCCTCCCGGTCGATAAAACCAGGCTACGCGGTGATATTGCGGCGTGGGGATTTGTTCGCCAGAGGCGTGCAAGCTTCCCTCAATTTCCCAACAGACTGTCCGGCCGGTGAACAGCTGGCAACGCACGGCGTGCGAGGATGCGCGGATCACGCAAGCTACTTACCGTGCTGCCATGCAGCGATCCTCTGAAGTTTCTTCGCCAGCCGGCGTTGTCCCGCCAACACTTGCACTGATCCGCGCCCTGAAACCGAGCCTGGGCCCGAGTGAGGGCGCTGTGGCGGGAGTGATCTTGGATCGTTGCGCCGAAATCCCTGATTGGTCGACGCAGGAATTGGCGGCCGCCGCTGGCACCTCTGCCGCTACGGTGGTGCGCGCTTGCCAGCGGCTCGGGTTCCGCGGGTACCAGCACCTGCGACTTGAGTTGGCGCGCGAGGGCGCTCCCCTGCAGTCAGCGGGGACGAGCGCGAGCCTGGATGCCGTCACGCAGTCGTTCACTGGGGCGCAGGAAGCGTTGCGGCTGAGCGCGGCGGCAATTGACCGTTCGACCGTGATGCGGGCGGCGCAGACGCTGTTGGGCGCCAACCGAATTATGTTTACGGCAAATGGCTTCTCTGCACCACCACTCCAAGATGCGGCAATGCGTTTCGCAACGGTTGGACGCCCCGTCGAGTCACCACTCGACATTTTGGCGCAGCAGTTCACCGCGCACACCCTCGGCCCCGACGACGTGTGCCTCGCGCTCACGCACTCCGGCGCCAATGCGCACACCCTGGCGACCGTGCGCGCGGCGCAGCAGGCTGGCGCCACCGTCATCGTGGTGTGCAGCTATTCCCACGCACCGATTCCAGAGCTTGCCGACACCGTCATCGCGACAGGATCGCGCAGCTCCCAGCAGGCAGTTGACCCATTTTTCTCGCGTGTGAACCACTCGGTCGCGCTGCACGCGCTCCTTACCGCGTATACGGAGCTCGCAGGCCGCGGCGACGCAACCGGCATGTTTGACGTCGTCGCTACGGCACTGTCAGACTCCGCTGACTAGCAAGTTCACACCACGCCCCGAGTCTTCACTCCGGGTTCCCTCCCGATTCACCGAGCGGTCATATGCACCCGTGAGAGTGATTCCTGTAACGCATTTCATCCCACATGAAACGGCGGTGCATCACGAATCACACGAAGAATCTGGAGACGCACTTGGTGAACGAGCTCACCCTGCAGGGGACCTACAACGCACGCAGCATTGGCGATCCGCGCACCCCCTGGCTCGTGCGCACCGCAGCGGTCGATACGCTCACCGCAGCCGACGAACACCAGCTGCGCGACCTCGGTGTCACTCAGATCATTGACCTGCGCGAGACCTCGGAGCACGCGCCGCGCAGTCACTCACTCCCGGTCGTCTCGGTGCCACTGTACGGCGCAGCCCCGCCGGCCGATGGCACGCTCGAAGCGGTCTACCTCGGCCTCCTCCGCAACAGCGGGCGGGCGCTCGCCCTCGCGGTCACGCAGCTCGCAGTGACCGAGGGAGCCAGCCTCGTGCACTGTGCAGCGGGCAAGGACCGTACGGGTCTCGTCGTGGCACTCGCCCGGCTCGCAGCTGGCGATGACCGCGCGACGGTCGTTGCCGACTACGAGCTCTCCGGTGACCGCGTCCGCCCGCAGCGCATCGACCTGGTGACGCGTCAGCTCAACGGCCTAGGAATTGCGGGAGCGGATCGGGCAGCCGCCGAACGCCTCCACCTCGACAGCCCCGCCGCAGCCCTGAGCCTCGCACTCGATGAGCTCGACGCGCTCGGCGGCGCCACCGAATACCTGCTCGCGAACGGCACACCGCGGGAGGCGCTCAACGCGCTGCAGTCCCGCGCCCTCGCCGGAGCAATTCGATGAGTCGCGCGACCGGTCGCTTCACGGTGCTGCACCTCAGCGATGTCCACGCGACGGAGTCGGGTGAACTCTACGGTGCGGTCGATGGCCTTGCACGCCTACGGAGCGTGAGCGACTACGCAACCGAGGCGGGCATCACACCGGAGGTCGTGCTTATCACCGGCGACCTCGTGCAGCGCGAGAACCCTGGCGCGTACGCAGCATTTGAACTCGCGTGCCGCCGACTCGAGCACGAGCTCGGCGCTCCCGTACTCACGGTGCTCGGCAACCACGATGATCCGGTCGCCGCTCGCACACTCACCGGGCACGAGACAAGCCACTTCGGCGTCACGCACATCGAGGATTTCCGCTTCGTTCGGCTCGATTCCCACACGGGCAGTCTCGGAGGCGAGCAGCTCGCCTGGCTAGCTGACACGATCCGCGCCCCGTATGGCCGTGGAACGATCATCGCGATCCATCATGCGCCGCTTGATTCGCCGTTGCCGGCGCTCCGCAAGCAGGGGTTGCGCGATGCTGACGAGCTCTTGCGTGTGCTGCGCGGAAGCGACGTGCGCGCCCTCCTTGCTGGCCACTTCCATCACCCGCTGAGTGCGACCGCCGATGGCATCCCGGTCTTTGTCGGCCCCTCGCTCGCCTATCACCAGGTGATGGACGCGGATCCCAATTCCGTCGCCGGCCACGACTCCCCCATGTTTTCGCTCGTCAGACTGACGTCTCACGAGGTCAGCGTCGCCACCGTGAGCCTGTGTGAACCGCAGCCGCTCTTCCGGAAACCGCTCACCTCTGCGGCGAGCGCATCAGCTTCCGCGGCGCTTACTGAGCGTTGACGGTTTGTTCTTTCTGTCTTTCCCGTACATCTCATTTCTTGTTATTTAGGAGAACCACATGATTCGCAAGCACGCTTTCGGTGCGATTGCCGCGCTCACTCTCGGCACGATCGCGCTGACGGGTTGCTCGTCGCCGGCTGCTGACGCAGAGCCCGCGAAGGACGCTGAGCCAGCATCGCTCACCCTGTACACCTCGGAGCCGCAGGAGAAGATCGACGAGCTCGTCTCAGCGTTCGGCACCGTGCACCCCGAGATCGAGGTCGAGGTGTTCCGCGCGGGTACCGGTGACCTCACCGCTCGTATCGCGGCCGAGGAGAAGTCGGGCGACATTGGCGCGGATCTGCTGCTCGCTGCTGACGCTGCCACATTCGAGGATTACGCGGCGCGTGACCTGCTGCTGCAGTACGAGTCAGCTGAAGCCGAGAACATCATGCCTGAGATGTCAGATCCCGAGGGCTTCTACGTTGGCACCCGCCTGTTGCCGACCGTCATCGCGGTGAACACGAACATCGTCACTGACGCGCCGACCTCGTGGCAGGATCTCACCGACGCACAGTACGCGGGCAAGATTGCGATGCCGAACCCCGATGTTTCGGGTGCGGCAGCGTACAACGCTGCGGTCTGGCTTGACAATGACAAGCTGGGCAAGACCTGGCTCGAGGCGCTCGCCAAGAACGAGCCGCTCATCGCTGACAGCAACGGCCCCGTCTCGCAGGCAGTCGCTGACGGCAGCAACCCGGTAGGCATCGTGGTCGACTCGCTCGTCCGTGACCTCTCGGCTGCTGGCTCCCCCATCGAGGCGGTCTACCCGTCGGAGGGTGTCCCCTACGTCACCCAGCCCGTAGGCATCTTCGAGAACACTGACGAGCCCGAGGCAGCGAAGCTCTTCGTTGACTTCCTCATCAGCAAGGAGGGCCAGGAGATCGCGGCAACGCAGTCGTACCTGCCGATCCGCGAAGACGTCACCGGCCCCGCGGGTGCGCCGAAGGTCTCCGACATCACGTTCCTCTCGCCCGATCTTGAGATGATCCGCGCGACCCAGGCTGACGCAGTACAGACGTTCAATGGCCTCTTCCAGTAATACGTTTCCGGTTGCGGGGGTGGCTCGACTGGGCCTCCCCCGTGCCGGGGTGCGTCGCGCTGATGGGCTGACGCTCACGCGCGGAGCACTCTGGCTCGCACTCACCGCGCTCGTCGTTGTACCGATCGGCGCGATCATCGTACTTGCGGCGACGGGCGGCGGGTGGCGTGAACTGCTCTCGTCGACTGTGTTTGAGGCAGCGGTGAATTCGCTCGTCTCGGCCACCCTGTCTGGTGCGCTCGCGGTCGTCGTAGGCACGTTCCTCGCGATCCTGCTCGAACGCACCGATCTTCCTGGGCGTCGCGCACTCCGTGTGCTGGCGCTCAGCCCCATGCTCATTCCGCCGTTCGTTGGTGCGATCGCTTGGCTGAGTCTCCTCGGCCCGAGCTCTGCGCTCAACCGGTGGTGGGAGAGTCAGTTCGGTCAGCCGTTGTGGAATCTCTATGGCGGCGACGGCGTCATCTTCCTACTCACTCTGCACAGCTTCCCCATCGCCATGATGATCGTGACCGCAGCCCTCAAACGCGTCCCGGCGGATCTCGAGCAGGCAGCCCGCATCGCAGGGTCCTCGGCGATCCGCTCGCTGTGGGAGGTCACCGTCCCCCTCCTGCGTCCCGCGATGTTGTCAGCGTTCACCCTCGTTGCCGTCGCGAACCTCGCAGACTTCGGCATCCCTTCGCTCGTTGGGTCGCCCGGAAAGTACGCGACCCTGTCAACGCTCGTGTATCGCTACCTGCAGTCGGGCACGGTCGAAGACCCGCTCGCGGTCGTTGCCGCCATCGGTTTTGTATTGCTCGTTATCGCACTGCTCGGCGTAATTGTTGATCTCTTGCGCGCGCAGACCAGGGTCGAGCTTGACGTGCAGGCCGCAGCCCCCGCGCTACTGCCCCTCGGTCGCGCACGCGGCCTGGTCGGTGTGATTGCGACGCTCAGCATCGCGGCACTCACCGTGCTGCCGCTCGTGACCCTCGCAATGCAGGCGCTCTTGCCCGCACCGGGTGTACCGTTCACCCCAGAGAACATCACGCTCGACAGCTTCGCCCGCGCACTCACCGCGTCTGGCACGCTCACCGGTGTCTCGAACTCGCTGTTCCTCGCAATCACCGCCGCGCTCATCTGCGGTGTGCTCGGACTCGCGATCGGCACGCTCGTCACCCGCACCCAGTCCCGCGCAAACCCGGCGATGCTCGGGCTCGCGCTCCTGCCACAAGCAATCCCCGGGCTCGTGATCGCCGTCGCATGGCTCGTCATCGCGCCGTACATCGGGCTCCGCGATACCCCGTGGATCATCCTCTGCGCCTACCTCACCTCATTCCTCGCCCTCGTGGTGCAGTCGGTGAGTGCGCCGCTCTCTGCAACGCCAACCACTGCCGAAGAAGCTGCACGAATTTCTGGCGCCTCCAGGATCCGCGCCCTCTGGGACATCTCTTGCCGTATGGCCGTGCCCGCCGCGATCTCTGGGGCCGTCCTCGTCGGCCTCACCGCTGTGCGCGAGCTCACGCTCTCCGTGCTGCTGCTTTCGCCGGGATCACAGACTCTCGGTGTCGTCATCTTCAACCTGCAACAGGCCGGGGCGTACAACGCGTCCTCGGCGCTGTCGCTCATCGTCGCGCTCGTCGGCTTGGCCGGACTCGGCCTCACCGCGCGCACCCCTCGTTAGGTTTACGCATGTCATCTGTCGCCCTTGAATCCGTCAGTCTCGCATTCCCAGACGGTCATCTCGGTCTCGCCGATATCGACCTCACCATCGGTGACGGCGAGTTCATCGCCCTCGTCGGCCCCTCTGGCTCTGGCAAAACCACCCTGCTGCGTGCCGTCGCAGGGTTTGCCCGGCCGACCGCTGGCACGATCCGCATCGGTGACGAGATCGTCGCAAGCGCAGACCGTGCGATTGAGCCAGAGCATCGTGGGCTCGGCATGGTCTTCCAGCAGCACGCGATCTGGCCGCACTGGAACGTCGGGCGCAATGTCGCCTACCCGCTCAAGCGCGCTGGTGTCAGCCGCGCCGAGCGGGACCGCCGAGTAGCCGAGGTGCTCGAACTCGTCGGGCTCGCTGGCACCGAGAAGCGAAACCCAGCGACACTCTCTGGCGGGCAGCGGCAGCGAGTGGCGATCGCCCGCGCCATCGTCGCGCGACCCCGGGTGCTGTTGCTCGACGAGGCGCTTTCGGCGCTCGATGAGCCGCTGCGCGATCGGTTGCGGCTCGAGCTGCGTGCACTCACGCGGGAGCTCGGCCTCACGGTCATTTTTGTCACGCACGACCGCGGCGAAGCGCTCGCGATCGCGGATCGGGTCGTCGTACTCGACGGCGGACGCATCCAACAGCAGTCCACCCCAGCCGAATTGCTTGCGCAACCCGCGACGCCGTTCGTCGCCAAGTTCATCGCCGACGCGACGATCGTGCCGGGGGCGCTCACCCGTCACCGCTTCGTTGCCGCAGGACACGAGCTGCGAGTTCCTGCCGAAGTGCTCGACTCCACACTCGCGTGCGGTGCCGTGGAGCTCGCGATTTGCCCAGAAGACGTGCGTGTGGTGCTCGACCCGGCAGGGCCTGCCATCGTACGATCCGCACTCTTCGGCCGCGAATGTGACGACATCATGCTCGACTGGGCCGGCCTTTCCCTGCGCAGCAGAGTGAGCGGAACTCGCGCAGCGGTCGGCGATCGCGTGCGCATCGAGATCACCGGCGGCACGCTGTACCCGTCCGACTCCCAGCCGACACCAATGCCCCAGCCTTCGACGCAGACGCGCGAACCAGCTAGCCTTGCGGCATGACTGAGTTCACGCCCGCTGATTCGCCCGAGGTAATTGCACTCGTTCGCCACGGTGAGACCGATTGGAATAGCGCCCGCCGCATCCAGGGCCGCACCGAGGTACCGTTGAACGAGACCGGCCGCGCCCAGGCGCGAGCGACAGGCGAGCTACTTGCCGCGCTTGATCTGTCAGTCGCCTGGCACTCCGTCGTCTCGTCGCCGCTCGGCCGCGCGCACGAGACCGCGGCCATCATCGCGCAATCCCTCGGCCTCACTCCCCCGGCCATTGACCACGCGTTCATCGAGCGCGACTTTGGTCCAGCCGAAGGCTTGGATGTTGCAGAAGCGATGGACCGCTGGCCAGGCCTCATCATCCCGGGAGCAGAATCCCTCGACGTGCTCGCCGATCGCACCGCCCGCGAATTCGAGCGCGTCCTGACGACCGCTCCCGGCTCGATCGTCGTCGCTCACGGCGCCATGCTGCGAGCAGGTTTGGCGCGGATCACCAACACCGAAGTCCCCCGTATCTTGAACGGTGAGATCTGGTTGTTGCGGCGTGATTCGGATGGTGTCGGCACCGGCAACCTCGCTAGCCCCTTCTCGGTCAGGCGCGCAAGAACGACGGCCGGGCTGTCGCTAGCGTAACGATTCATCGTGCACTCAGTACGCTAGTTGACGGACAACCTGCGCTTCCCAGCGCAAGTTGTCGGTGAACTGTACTCTCTGAGCTGAAAGCTGCTGCATCATGACCGCTTCTTCGTCGATCGCTCCCCGACCTCCGGCAGCTCGACCTCAGCGAATTCCGTACCTTGATACGTTGCGCTCGCTCGCAATCATTGCGGTCGTACTGCTGCATGCTGCGGCGTGGAACTGGTACAGAACTCCTGTTGACACCCTCGACTGGCAGGTGCTCAACGTTTATGACAGCATCGTCCGCTTCTGTGTTCCGGTATTCTTCATGGTGAGTGGCGCACTGTTCCTCCAGCCAGCGCGCAACATTACGTTGGCATCGATCTTCCGCAAGTACATTCCTCGCATCTTGGTCGCCTACGTACTTTGGTCAGCGTTTTATGCAGGGCTCGCCACGTTTGGTCCGGGCGGCACTGGTTCACTTCGCACGCTTGTCGAGCAGTTCGTGCTCGGCCACTATCACCTGTGGTTCTTGTTCGTCCTCGGTGGACTGTATTTGGTGACGCCGCTGCTCCGCGCGATAACAGCAGACAGAAAGAATGCCTGGTACTTCGTTGTATTGGCGTTCATCTTCGCCTCGGTGCTGCCCCTGCTCACACATCTGCCGCAGGTCGGTTACCTCATCGCTGGCGTGCTCGAAACGACTCGCATGCACCTTGTGCTCGGGTACACACTTTTCTTCGTTCTGGGCTATCTCCTCAGCACGATGCTACTCACCCTCAAGCGTGTCGCACTCATCAGCGTACTCGGCGTCTGCGGTGTCGTCGCCACCGCTGCTCTCACGGCGCTCGTCTCACAGGGGGCGGGGACTCCAAACGCGTTCTTCTACGATTACCTCACACCAAATGTGGTGGTCGCAGCTATTGCGGTGTTCATCGGCGTGCGTGCTCTGAGTGAACGCGGCTTCCAGGCAGACGTACCCCCGCATCCGATCATTGCACTGATTGGTAAGCTCTCTTTCGGCATCTACCTGGTGCACCCGTTCTTCCAGTGGCTGTACCAGCAGTTCGACTTCACAGCAGCATTCGCGCCGACGATCATCTCGGTCCCCTTGCTGACACTTGCGATTCTGGTGCCAAGTGCTTGCGTTGCATGGTTGTTGCAGCGAATTCCGAAGTTCGGCAGCTATATCAGCTAGCGCCCGAGTCGCGCCCAGAACTTCGCGAGATCAACACTTTCTTCCAAGATTGTCACTTTCTGGCGCCTGAAGGTGGCGATCTCGGGGGAACGACGGTGTTTGGCGAGGCTAGCCGTAGACGTAGGGGCTCGCTACTGCAGCGCGCTCGTCAGGCGGGCAAGTCCGTCGAGTAGCTGCGAGCGAAGCGGCTGCTTTGACCATTCCTCGATCGTGAGCTCGCGTGAATTGTCGCGGTAGTACTCGGTGACCTGGTCAAGATCGCTAATGAAACTTTCACCGTAGACCACCATGGAGATCTCCATGTTCAGACCAAACGAGCGCTGATCCATGTTGGAAGAACCAATCACAGCGACCGACCGGTCGACCGTGAAGTGCTTGGAATGCAGGATGTATGGCGGACGGAACATCCAGATCCGCACCCCTGCCTGAAGCAGCTCCTCATAGTACGAACGCTGTGCGTGATAGACCATGGCTTGGTCGCCGGTCTCAGAAACGAACAGCTCTACCTCGACGCCGCGTGCAGTCGCTGCGCGGAGCGCATTCATGATCGACCCCTCGGGAACGAAGTAGGGGCTCGTGATGCTGATGCGGTCCTGCGCGGTGTAGAGCAACGAGACAAAGACCTGAAGGTTATTTTCGGCCGCGTATCCCGGACCGCTCGGCACGATCTGGCAATCGAGCGTGCCGGGGAACGACGGCGTGAGCTCGGGCAGGTTCAAGTGTTCGAGGTATTCGCCGGTTTCGAGGTACCAGTCGCCCTGGAACACTGCCTCGAGGCCGAGCACGATTGGTCCCTCGACGCGCACCATGATGTCGCGCCAGTGCAGCCCCCTGCGGATGTTTGACTTCTTGTTGTAACTCGAGTCAACGATGTTCTGCGATCCCATGAAGCCAACACGGCCGTCAACCACGATGAGCTTTCGGTGGTTGCGCAGGTCAGGGCGCTGATACTCACCGCGCCACGGCCGAACGGGAAGCAAGTAAGCCCACTCCGCACCGATTTCGTCAAGGGTTTCGCGGGTCTTCTTCGCCCCGGGGTTACGCACCGCAGAAATATGGTCAAGCAGCACGCGAACCTCGACGCCCCGTGCACGGGCCTCGCGCATCGCTTGGAAAATCACGTCGGTCGAAGCGTCATGCACGAGAATGTAGAACTCAATATGCACGTAGCGCTTCGCCGAGCGGATCGCATCTGCCATCCACGCGAACGATCGCTCGTAGTCGATGCACATACTTGCGCGGTTTCCTCGAAGCATCGGCTGGGCGCCGAGTGAGCTGCCGAGTTCGACGGCGTTCAGGACGCCAATTTGCAGGTCCTCTGGATCTGTCGTGAGCCGACCACCGTCGATCTCTGAAATACCCGAGACGAACTTGTTAATCGCCTCTTGCTTCAGCTCACGCTTCTTGGGAAGTCGTTTGCTGCCAATAATGAGAAAGAGAATGAGTCCCGGAATCGGGAGCAGGAAGATGGCCAGAAGCCACGCCATCCCCGAGGTTGGGCGGCGGTTTCGCGGGACGACAAAGAGGGCAACGATTCGAATGACGATTTCGATCGAAAGGATCGAAATTGCCCAGACGTAAGCCCAGTTCACATCCGCCACCAAAATGCCCTCCTGCCGGTACAGTTCCTGTCAACTGTATCGGTGGAGGGCAGGGTTCGGCTATTCTTCGCGGGCGGGCAGACCAGCCTTGGCGCGCTCTTCCGTCTCAATCTCGCGATAGATGCGTCGTTCTGTACGATCTGCGCGGAGGATGAGTCGAATGACCAGCCAGAAGAAGATACCGATCACGACAGTCGGAATCAGCGACCAGACTGCGTTCACCCACCAGTTATCCATATTCCTAAGCCTAGCCAGCCGCCCCGGGGGAATCCTGTGAACTCGCGCCACCGCGTGTCTACGGCAGTAGGCGTTCCAGTTCTTCCCCTCAACCGCGCGAAACAGACGGTTTCTGCCGAGATCACCCGTTGCAACGCGCAGAAACACCCCTTCTCGACAGAAACCATCAATCTCGTGAAGGTGGCGGCGAGAAGTCGGTAGGCCAGGCGCGCAGCGAGGGCGAGGCCAGGCGGCCGGGACCACAAGCGCCGCACAACGCAAAGCGCCGCCGGCTCCCACACGGGGAACCGACGGCGCCAGCCAGCAAAGAACTTACTTCACGAGCGGGAAGAGAATGGTCTCGCGAATACCGAGGCCGGTGAGAGCCATGAGCAGGCGGTCCATGCCCATGCCCATGCCACCCGACGGCGGCATTGCGTGCTCGAGCGCGCGCAGGAATTCTTCGTCAACGCCCATTGCCTCATCGTCGCCGCGTGCGGCCTCTGCTGCCTGCTGGACGAAACGGTCTCGCTGCACGACGGGGTCAATGAGCTCCGAGTAGCCGGTAGCAAGCTCAAAGCCGCGCACGTAGAGGTCCCACTTCTCAACGACACCGTCGATCGAGCGGTGGTGTCGGGTGAGCGGGCTGGTCTCAACCGGGAAGTCCATGACGAAGGTCGGCGCGGTGAGACCGTCTTTTACGAAGTGCTCCCAGAGTTCCTCGACAAGCTTGCCGTGGTTGGGAAGCTTTACCTGGACACCTTCGGCATCTGCGATCGTCTGGAGCTCCTCGACCGAAGTCTTGGGGGTGATCTCCTTGCCGCATGCCTCAGAGAGGGTGCCGTACATCGAGATGCGGTCCCAGTTGCCGCCGAGGTCGAAGAGGGTGCCGTCTGCCCACTTCACAACGTGCGAGCCTTCGCGCTCGGTGCCAGCGTTTGCAGCGAGCGCTGCATTCTGAATGAGCTCCTGCGTGAGGTCAGCAATACCGTTGTAGTCGGTGTACGCCTGGTACGACTCGAGCATTGCGAACTCGGGGCTGTGGGTCGAGTCAGCGCCCTCGTTACGGAAGTTACGGTTGATCTCGAAGACGCGCTCGAGGCCACCGACAACTGCGCGCTTGAGGAAGAGCTCGGGCGCGATGCGCAGGTAGAGCTCCATGTCGAACGCGTTCGAGTGGGTGATGAACGGGCGAGCCGAAGCTCCGCCGTGCATCGTCTGAAGCATCGGGGTCTCGACTTCGAGGAAGTCGTGCGATGCGAAGGTCTTGCGCAGGCTCTCCATGGTGCGTGCGCGAGTCACGACATTGATGCGTGCCTGCTCGCGCTGGATGAGGTCGAGGTAGCGCGCGCGAACGCGAGTCTCCTCGTTCAGCTCTGCGTACATGTTGGGGAGCGGAGCGAGCGCCTTCGATGCGATCTGCCAGCCGGTCGCCATGATCGAGAGCTCACCGCGGCGGCTCGAGATAACCTCACCCTGGATGAAGAGGTGATCACCGAGGTCTACAAGCTCCTTATACGAAGCGAGCGACTCTTCGCCGACCTCGGCGAAGCTCACCATGCCCTGGATGCGGCTGCCGTCGCCTGCCTGCAGCGACACAAAGCACAGCTTGCCAGTGTTGCGCTGGAACACGACGCGGCCTGCGATGCCAACGATCTCACCCGAAGCGGTATCGGGGGTCTCCTCAAGGTGACCCCACTGTGCGCGCACTGCGGGAATCGTGGTGGTTACGGGAACAGCTACGGGGTATGCGCCGCCAGCGAGATCACCGGAGGCGTTGAGCTTGTCACGCTTCTCCAGTCGCACCCGCTTCTGTTCGAAGACATCTTCCTCGGTCTCGGCCGGGGTGGTGGGCGCGGTCTGCTCGCTCATGGGCGGGTTCCTCCGTCAAATCGATTTTGAAGCGCGCCGAACACTCTCGTGTCAACGCACCCCACCATCTTAGCCGCGCTCGCCCCAGGTTTCTTCTGGCTCCCGAGGTTCAGCCTCGATACCCGCGACATTTCGCAGTTCTTCGTCAATCGCGGAGGTCACGACACCACCGAGCAACAGGTCGGGGCGAGAGATACCGATGCTCGCGAGAATCGCAGCTGGGGTCGCGACAGCTGCCCGTGCTGAGCTCAGTGCGGCGTCGAGTGCGCGAGCGTAGGTGGGGCGATCCGCCTCCGCCACGACCACGGGTTCGGCCCCCATCTCGACCGCGAGTGCCTGACCGATCGGGAGCACCGGTGCGGGAGCGGTCACGGCGACGGCCGCACCTGACAATCGGGCAAGGTCGAGGCTCGTGCCGGTGAAGACGATCGCGGGTGTAAGTGCGATAGGGATGACCCCCGGCGCAGCAGCGAACACCCCGGCGCCGTATTCGGGCGCCGTGTGGATCGCAAGCTGCCCCGGCTGCCATGCGCTGAGCTTCGTGAGCCCCTCGATGATTCCAGGGAGTTCGCTGCCAGGGACCGCGAACAGCACGAGCTCAGATCGCCGGACAATCTCGGGTACCTCAAGAATCGGCACTCCAGGAAGCATTGCTTCCACGCGTTCACGCGCTTCGTCCCCCGTCGCGTTGACGCCGGTGATGGCGTGCCCCGCTCCGGCGAGGGCTCTACCAAGCACCGGGCCGACGTTTCCTGCGCCAACGATTCCGACGCCGAGGCGACTCGCTCCGAAACTCATGCGTGATTCCTCCGTAGTGCAGCTCGCTGCTGTGAATCTTGTAGTTGCGCATCAAGGACTGCGTGCTCAAGATCCGTGAACAGCGCGCGAGCGTCAGCATTGGCCAGGCCCCGCATTTCTACGCGCACAGGCCCAAGCACGGTGTGTGCCTGCACCGACGCAAGCCCGAGGAACCGATGCACGAACGGCTGTCGGAAACTCACCGACTGTGCACGAACAAGCGGCATAATGACCAGCACACGGTTCAGCGCACCGCGGCGAATCCGCAGCGTCGCGTCTTCCCCCTCGCTCGGCACCGGAGCGTGCGCGGGAGCCGCAGCCAGACCTACAGCGGTCATAGAACTCGAGAGGTTGGGAGTCTCGATCCGCACACCCGCGCGGCGCTTACCGAACCAGAGCACGGGCGCGGATCGCGGCCCAGCACCCAGGTATCCCTCGCCAGTGCCGACAAGCGCATCGACGAGGCCCGCGGCTGCCTGCTCGCCACCGAGGCCAGGCATGATCGTTTCAATGACGCGAATCACATCGTCGAGCTTGCCGACGGGAAGAATGAGGTTCTGCGAGGTCGCGTTCTGGCCGCCCTGCGCGACGGTCTGGCCGGCAAGCGTAATGCGCACCTTCCACCAGCCGAGCGGGCGCCAAAACAGCGGCTGGCGTGCTTCAACAGCGTGCACTTTACCGAAGGGAATCGACTCGGTGACGGTCGAGGTAAGGCCAGAACCAATACGTACGGAGTCGGCCCCGCGTGACAGCGTGAAGCCGTACCCCTTATTGAACTGTGCAATCAGAATCGAAGCGAAGACAATCACCATCGGCACGGCCGTGAACAGCACAGCGGCTGCGATTCCGGCTGCCGCCCCATCGCCCGAGATAAGGAGCTTGAACGCACCGAATACGAATCCACCGCCGGCGAGCAGCACGAACGCGATAAGCAACACGCTCTCCCAGCCGAGCAGCACCGACGCGATCAGACGCCCGACCGGCACTTTCACGAGGGTCTGCTCAGCGATGGCTTCCGGCGAGATATCTGTGTCGAGAATGGAATCAACGTGACCTGAGAGGCCCGCCGCACTCAACAGCTTCGGTTCACCCTGGGCGTGATCAGCGTGCACAGCTGCAGTTGCAGCTGCAGCTGCAACTGCAGGGTCAGCGGACGCGAGCTCAACCGGAATGCCGGGAGCCGCCGGCGCGATCTTGCCGGCGCGGATCGCGGCAGCGCGTCGCAAGATCTCTCCTCGCACGAGCTTCGCATCGGTAAAGGAAAGATATGCCAGTTCGACTTTGCCGCCCTGGCCTGCCGTGACGACTTCGACCTTTGCGAGGCCGAGAATGCGTGCGAACAAACTGCGCTGCAGGTTCACACTCTGCACGCGCTCGAGCGGAGCACGGCGGTGCTTCTTCGAGATCACACCACTCCGTTCTTCGACGGTGTCGGTCGTGATGCGGTAGGTCTGGAATTTCCAGACGATCCACGAGAACAACACGATGAGCAGCACGAGCCCGAGCGCGCCACCGAGCGCGAGCGGTACGAGCTGGCGCTCCACGATGAAATCAATGGGGTCGCCAGAGCCGTCGATCGAGCCGGCTGGCAGTTCACCTTCTGAGAACGCATCATTCATGAAGAACTGGATGACACGGTCTCGAAGGTTCGCGATGATGATGCCGGCAATAACAATGAGCGCAAGGCCACCACGCAGAAGCGGTGACAGTGGATGGAGATGACGCCAGCCGTCAGCGTCGGCTTTACCTGGGAGCGCGACGGCGCCAGGCTGCTGCTCGCTCACAGTCCTGACCTGCGGGTCTCAGCAAGCTCGACGAGCCTGTCGCGCAGCGCCTCGGCCTCAGCGACCTCGAGTCCTGGGAGGTTCACGCCGGTCGCTGCAGATGCCGTCACAAACTTCAGCGTCGCGAGACCGAGCATGCGCGCGATGGGACCGCGGTTCATATCGACGAGCTGGAGACGGCCGTAGGGCACCGCGACGATTCGCTCAAACATGAAACCGCGGCGGAAGAGGAAGTCGTCCTCGCGCAGCTGGTAACCGATCGAACGCATACGGCGGAATGAGAAGAATGCGCTCAAAATACTGAATGCCACGAGGATGCCGCCAATGATGAGGGCACCATTCGATGCTTCTTCATCACCGGAGAAACGCACGATCACGGCGACGACCGCAACGATCACAACGACCCACAGCAGGTTGAAGATCAAATCTGACCACACATAGCGTGACGAGATTCGATGCCACCCGTCTTGGGGGGTATCTTGCTGAACTTCTGGCGGCATGGCGTTGTGCGTCATGCTTTCTACCTTAGTCAGCACCACCGTCACGGAACGCAGGCTGATCGTTTCCAGCGCCCTCGGCACCACGACTCAGCGAGCTGCTGTCGGTGGTTTCGGGGTCGTCTCCAGGCGGGATCTGGCAGATCCGCTCAATGATGACACCGCAAATCGCAAGCGCGAGACCCGCGATGACCGTCAGGAGCATCGGCAGCCAGACAGATACCGATGCCGGCACCGTGCGACCAATGAGCGACAGCAGCAAGCCGATGCCGAAGCCCCCGAAGACCGAGCCCACGAGCTGCCCAGCACGCGCGAGTGCCAGCACGCGCACGGCTTGGAACGGGTTGACCGCGCCGGTTCCCCTGCGGATCTGCTGCCGCAGGCGAAGCCCGAAGATCAGGAGGAGCGCCACAAGCAACACCAGCATAAGCGGCATCGACAGGGGCGGCGACAGCGGAGCAAGTCCTCGCGAGGCAAGGAAGAACTGCACAAACAGTCCAATTGCAGCGCCAATGCTCAGCGCTGCCCAGAGTGCCAGTTGACTCAGTCGTTGCATGGGTCGCACGTTACGCCTCCTCGTTGTGGGAATCGGTCAGCGACTCATCAAGCGGGGACGTCGTGTCGCCGGTCTGCGCGAGCAGGGTAGCGACTGATCCGCGCCCTGGAAGCACAGCCGATGCGTCGAGCAAGACCCACGGTGACAGTACGAAGTCGCGCAGGTGCGCGCGCGGATGCGGCACCTCCAAACGCTCATCAGCACTCACCTGTTCGCCATACGTAATCACATCAATGTCGAGGGTGCGATCGCCCCACCGTACGTCACGTACGCGGCCGTGCGCGGTCTCGATGCCTTGAACAAGGTCGAGCAGGTCAAGCGGAGCAAGCGTGGTCGTGAGGCGAGCGACACCGTTGATGTACCGCGGCGCGTCCGGGTCGGGGCCAGCCAACGTCATCGCGATCGTTTCACGCAGGGGCGAGGCATCGAATGACATGATTTCTGCACTCGCGGCTATCTCGCGCTGGGCTGCGCGGATCGTCGCTCCACGATCACCAAGGTTCGCACCAAAGGCGAGCACTACCTCGACGGGGATGACGGCATCGACAGCAGCGTTCAACGTGCAACACCCTTCGCGAATCGTTCTACGCTCACCGAAACGTCGGCGAACACCGCGTCAATCGGAGCCTGTGGTTTGTGTACCGTGATGCGAGCGCTGTGCACGCCCGAGAAGCCGAGGGTAACGTCAGCGACGCGCTCGGCGACTGTCTCAATGAGGTCGACCGGATCATTCTCAACCGCTGCCACGATCGCTTCGGCGAGCTCGCCGTAGTGCACGGTTGCCGCGAGGTCGTCGCCTGATGCAGCCGCACGCAGGTCAACCGCAACGTCTGCGTCAATCAAGAACCGCTGCCCTTGTTCGCGTTCGAAGTCGAACACGCCGTGGTGCGCAAACACCTCAAGGCCGGTAAGCGTCACGCGGTCGAGCGGTTTGCTGGCCGTCTTGGTCTGCTGAGCTTCGGCCACGGTCAGTGCAGGCTCCGTTGCGCGGATCGGCGCCGCTTCAAACGCCCGCAACACCGCGAACGCCTGCGCTGAACTTGCCGCGTCGTGCACGCGCACACCCCATGCCCCAGCCTGCGCGGCGAACACCGAGGACACGGCGGTCGTCAGGTCGCGATCGTGGGCGAGCCCAAGGTCACGAGCCGCCTCGGGCACCTCAGCGAGCACTTCGCCGAGCATCCTCTTTCGTGACGTACCGATGAGCACAGGGAAGCCGAGATCTGTCAGTTGAGACAGGTTGGCGAGCAGTTCCCATGCCTGAGCGCCTGTCTTGTCGAAGCCGAAGCCGGGATCGAGCACGATGTTTTCCGGATCAACGCCAGCGTTGATGGCATTGTGTGCACACCTACCGAGGGCCTCTCGCACCTCTGCCACGACATCGTCGTAGTCAGAGCGGCTATGGTTCGGGTCTGGGATGCCGCGCCAGTGCCCCGCGATGAACGTGACGTCAAGCTTCGCGCTCGCGTTGGCTGCGACGGTAAGCATCTCGGGGTCATAGAGACCGCCTGAGACGTCATTGATATAGTCAACGCCGACCGAGACTGCTGCCGCAGCGGTCGAGGCGTTCAGTGTGTCAATCGAGACCGAAAACCCGCGCGCGGTGAGCGCCTGGATCACAGGCATCACACGAGCAAGCTCGTCGGCAGGAGTGACCCTCGTCGAACCTGGGCGCGTAGACTCACCGCCCACATCGATGATGTCAGCGCCTTGTGCAACGAGCAGTTCAGCTCGTGCGACCGCAGTTTCGAGGTCAACGTACGAACCGCCATCGCTAAAGGAATCGGGCGTGACGTTCAGCACCCCCATGATGAGCGCTTCGGTCATGGTTACGAGTCCTTACGGCCAGGCGCGATAAGCGCGATTGCTTCTGCGCGGGCCGCTGGCTCCGCGAGTGTTCCACGTGCAGCAACAGTAATCGCCACTGCGTGTGACTCACGCACGCCACGGTCTGCGACGCAGCCATGATGTGCTTCGAGCACAACGAGCACGCCCTCTGGAGCGAGCCCGTTCTCGAGTGCCTGCGCGATCTGCTCTCCGAGGCGCTCCTGCACCTGGGGGCGTGACGCGAGGCTGCCAACAACCTTCGGAAGGGCGCTGAGCCCGACGATCTTGGTGCCGGGGCGGTACGCCACGTGTGCTCGACCGCGGAACGGGAGCAGGTGGTGCTCGCACATCGAACGCAGCTCAATATCGCGCATGATGACGATCTCACCGATGCCACCCTCAACGGGGATGGCATCGGTTAAGAACTGTTCAGGGTCTTCGCCGACACCCGAAAAGAACTCGGCGTACGACTCGGCCACGCGGGTCGGAGTCGCCTCAAGTTCTTGGCTTTCGGGGTCAGCACCAATCGCGGCGAGCAGTTCTCGAACTGCCGCCGCGATCCGTGCTCTGTCGATTGGTGCAGTCACCGGAATGCGTCCTTAGTCGTTTACCTCAGCTGAAGCTTCGCCTTCGACAGTACCGTCTGTTGCGGCAGTTGCCGTACCAGTTTCGGTTTCTGCGGGCGCTTCAGTCGACGCAATCGGCTGGTCAGAACGCAGCGCTTCGGGTACCTCGATCGGTGGTCGATCAGACACCGGGCGGTCCTCGTGCGACAGCCAGGTTTTGCGCTCGGGAAGCTTCTTCACGTGCTTAAAGATCTCAGCGATCTGGTTGTGATCAAGCGTTTCCTTCTCAAGGAGCTCGCGTGCGAGGTCATCAAGAATCTCGCGGTTGAGGTTCAGTACCTCGTAGGCCTCGTTGTGTGCCTGCTCAAGGATGTCGCGAACCTCGCTATCGATCGTCACCGCGACACCCTCCGAGTAGTCGCGGGTCTGACCGAAGTCACCGAGGAACGCACCCTGCTGTGCCTGACCGAGCTTGATCGGGCCGAGCTTTGCAGACATGCCGTAGTCAGTGACCATCTTGCGGGCGGTCGATGTCGCCTTCTCGATGTCATTGCCTGCACCGGTGGTGGGATCGTGGAACACGATCTCTTCCGCAACGCGGCCGCCGAGCGCATACGCGATCTGGTCTTGCAGCTCATTGCGCGAAACCGAATACTTGTCTTCGAGCGGAATCACCATGGTGTAACCGAGTGCGCGACCGCGCGGCAGAATGGTGATTTTTGTGACGGGATCGGTGTGGTTCATCGCAGCAGCAACGAGTGCGTGTCCACCTTCGTGGTACGCCGTGACCAAACGCTCCTGGTCTTTCATGACGCGAGTACGGCGCTGGGGACCAGCGATGACGCGATCGATTGCCTCGTCAAGCGCACGGTCGTCAATAAGCTGAGCGTTCGAGCGCGCGGTCAAAAGCGCGGCCTCGTTCAGCACGTTTGCCAGGTCAGCACCAGAGAAACCAGGTGTTTTACGTGCAACAACATCGAGATCAACGTTCTTCGAGAGCGGCTTGCCCTTCGCGTGCACCTGCAGAATCTGCAGACGGCCCTTCATGTCAGGCGCATCTACGCCGACCTGACGGTCGAAACGACCGGGACGGAGCAGCGCAGGGTCAAGCATGTCGGGACGGTTCGTCGCCGCGATCATGATGACGTTCGCCTTGGGGTCGAAGCCATCCATCTCAACGAGTAGCTGGTTCAGGGTTTGCTCACGTTCGTCGTGACCGCCGCCCATTCCCTGGCCGCGGCGCTGACCAACCGCATCGATCTCATCGATGAAGATGATCGCGGGCGCGTTCGCTTTTGCTTCCTTGAAGAGGTCACGCACGCGACTTGCGCCGACACCGACGAACATCTCAACGAAGTCAGAACCCGAGATCGAGTAGAACGGAACGCCGGCCTCGCCAGCGACAGCGCGAGCGAGCAGCGTCTTGCCGGTGCCGGGAGGGCCGTAGAGCAGCACGCCCTTCGGAATCTTGGCGCCGACGGCCTGGAAGCGAGTCGCGTCCTGGAGGAAGTCTTTGATTTCACCGAGTTCTTCAACAGCCTCGTCTGCACCAGCGACATCAGCGAAGGTGACCTTCGGGGTGTCTTTCGAGACGAGCTTTGCCTTGTTCTTGCCGAACTGCATGACCCCGCGGCCGCCACCCTGCATGGACGACAGCATCCACCACAGCAGCAGGCCAATCAGCAGCATCGGAAGGAGGAAGCCCAGCAGCGACCACAGCGGGTTCGGCTTCGGCACCTTATCGGTGAAGCCGTCCTTGGGCGATGCCTCATCGATCGCGCTGACAATAGCGTCACCGCGCGGCTCAACGTAGTAGAAGTACACCTTTTCGGTGCCGGTCTTCTTGTCAGCCTTCGTGAGCTCAAGGTTCACGCGCTGATCGCCGTCAACGATCTCGGCCTTCTTCACCGCGCCGTCTGCGATCATCGCAAGACCGCGATCAGTCGATACCTCACGGGTATCGCTGCCCGAGAGCAGCGACCAACCCAGCAACACGATGAGCGGTGCAAGGATCAAGTAGACGAGCGGGCCGCGGAAGATGCTCTTCCGCTTTGCGGGTGCCTGGTTTGCGTTGTTAGCCAAGTCCGGGCCTTTCCGGGATCGTTGTGCCGGCGGGTCTCGGCACGTCGTTTAGCGTATCCCGAACCGCTGACAGTCGGCTTCATCTCGTCGCCGTTTCCGCTCAGGGCGGATCGTGTCTGGGTGCAGGATGTGAGAAATGACAGAGCGGGTGGGGGTCATCGGCCCCACCCGCTCACTACTACTGCACTGCTTCCCGCTTCGGGGAGCGCAGTTACATTAGTCCTCGTACACGTGCGGCGCGAGAATCGCGACGTCACGCAGGTTGCGGTAATCCTCCGCATAGTCAAGGCCGTAACCAACGACGAACTCAACGGGGATGTCGTAGCCGACGTACGCAACGTCAACGTCAACCTTGAGCGCCTCGGGCTTGCGCAGCATGGTGCAAATACGCACCGACTTTGCGCCACGGCTCTCGAGGTTCTCCTTCAGCCACGCGAGGGTGAGGCCAGAATCGATGATGTCCTCAACGATCAGCACGTCTCGACCGGTGATGTCAGCGTCAAGGTCCTTCAGAATCTTGACGACACCGCTCGACTTCGTGCTCTTGCCGTATGACGAGACTGCCATCCAGTCCATCTGCGCGTGGAAGCGCAGTTCGCGTGCGAGATCTGCCATCACCATGACAGCTCCCTTGAGAACACCGACGAGCAGCGGCGGCTCATCGCCGTAGTCTGCTTCAATTTCGCGTGCCATTTCAGCGAGGCGCTGGTGGAGCTCCGCTTCCGTGTGGAGAACGGTTGTGAGATCGTCACCCAGTTGCTTTGAATCCATGCATATATATTACTCGCCCGAGCTGGACATCTGCAGCATCAGCCGTGCGGCAGGAACACGAGGTTGCCTGCGACACGTTGCACGGAAACACCCGCAGCGTTTACACCGCTCTGCCCCCGCCAGTCAGTGACAAGCGAAACCACCTGTTGCGTGTGTTCACGCGTGAGTTGCGCACCGCACAGTGCCGCGGCAAATCCGCGAATCACGCGATTGCGGACGGCGGGCAAGAGATCCGCCACCGCCGCAATGGGAAGCTCATCTCCGGAATCGTCTGCACCGCGCGCCGCCGCTATCGCAACGAGGGCTTCGCTCGCGAGCGCATCAAGCGCATCGGCATCCTCACGCGCGATATCGGCGGTGCGGGCAAACGCAGCAGCCACGCCAGGGCCAAATTCTGTCTCGAGCATCGGGAGCGCGACCCGGCGCGCACGCACGCGGGCAAAGACCGTGTCGTTGTTGTGCGGATCCTGCCAGGGGTCAAGCTCATGATCCGCGCATGACGCCACGGTGTCGGCACGCGTGATTCCCGCGGATTCTGTGAGCAACGGGCGCATAATCTGTACCCCAGGTGCGAGCTCGCGTTCGGCAGGGATACCCGCGAGCGAACGCGTCCCAGAACCGCGGGCCAGCGCGAGCAGCACCTGTTCTGCCTGGTCGTCGCGGGTATGCGCGGTGAGCACGACCGTTGCCGCGCGCTCCGTAGCAATCGCGACAAGCGCGTCATAGCGGGCGGATCGCGCGGCCGCCTCAGTGCCACCAGACCCAGGTGCGGTCGACACGTCGATCCGGCGCACATCGACCGGAACACCGTAGCTGCGCGCGTGCGCAGCGGCGCGCTCGGCGATTTCGGCGGAATCCGCCTGCAGACCGTGGTCAATGACAGCAGCGCGGATCCGCACCCCACTCCCCCGGAATGCCGCCGAGGCGACCTCTTCTGCGCACGCAACGAGGAGTGCGAGCGAGTCAGCTCCGCCAGACAGCGCGACAATGAATGTCCCATTTGCGTGTGCGCGCAGCACCGGGCGGATCGCGGCACGGATCCGCATTCCGGCGGCGGAACGCACAAGTAGAGGCATGCTTCTAAGGTACTCGCACCTCGCGTCGGGTACGATTGGAACGCTTTTGCACATTTGCACACCACGGCGGTTCACCGCCCAGACCAGTCTGAAGGAGCGCCCATGGCCGCCGGATTCGACGCAGTCATCGAGATTCCCAAGGGAAGCCGTAACAAGTACGAGGTAGATCACGAGACTGGCCGGGTATACCTCGACCGCGTGCTCTACACCGGCTTCGTCTACCCCACCGACTACGGTTTCTTCGAGGAGACCCTTGGCGAAGACGGCGATCCGCTCGACGTCCTCGTACTGCTTGACTACCCGGTCTTCCCCGGCGTCGGCATCAAGGTTCGCCCCGTCGGCGTTCTCAAGATGAGCGACGAGGCTGGCGGCGACGACAAGGTCATCGCTGTTCAGGTCAAGGATCCCCGTTGGGCACACATTCAGGACGTCGCTGACATCCCTGAGTACACCCGCAAGGAGATCGAGCACTTCTTCGAGCACTACAAGGATCTCGAGCCCAACAAGTGGGTCAAGGTTGACGCATGGGGCTCGGCAGCAGACGCTGAGAAGCTCATCATCGAGGCGCAGGAGCGCCTGCAGGCAGAGGGCCACTAAGCCCAGCCAGCCAAGCGCCCGGAGGCTACCCGCCTCCGGGCGCTTGCGTTTTATCTTGGGGTTATCAGCGCGCATACGGCTTGCATCGCCTGCATTTCCCATAAGCTTTACGCAGCAATTCGTGTGAAGTTCACACAGGAGAGGACCTCGTTTCCATATGGAGATTCACGTCATCGCAGATCCGCAGGAGCTTGGTGCGCTCGCAGCGTCGCACGTCGTCGCAGCGATCGAACGCAATCCACAGGCAGTCATCGGTCTCGCAACCGGTTCGACTCCCCTCCCGCTGTATCGCGCGTGGGCAACTTCGGTTGCTGAGTCGCAGCTCGACGTCTCCCAGGTCCGCGGGTTCGCCCTTGATGAGTACGCAGGTATCTCACCCGAGCATCCCGAAAGCTACCGCTCGGTCATCACGAACGAGGTCGTAATCCCGGTAGGTCTGACCCCTGAGTTCGTCCGTGTTCCGCCGTCGTCGGCCACTGACGCTGATGCCGCCGAGTATGACGATGCGATCAAGGCCGCTGGCGGTATCGATCTGCAGATTCTCGGCATTGGTCGCAACGGTCACCTTGGCTTCAATGAGCCCGGCACCGAATTCGATTCACGCACACACCGCATCAGCCTCACTCCTGAGACGATCGCAGACAATGCGCGCTTCTTCGACTCGGTCGACGAGGTTCCGACCGAAGCAATCACCCAGGGTCTCGGCACGATCCTCGATTCGCGCATCGCACTCGTGATCGCTACCGGCGAGTCCAAGGCTGCGGCCGTTGCCGCTGCAATCACCGGCGATGTCACGACCGACATGCCCGCGAGCATCCTGCAGCGCCACCCCAACGTCATCTGGTGCCTCGACACCGCGGCAGCCTCGCAGCTGCCAGCCGAGCTCGTCGGAGCATAACGCCCCGCCACGCTCAGCCTCCTTCGCACCTCTCGCAGCCCCATATATGGTGGCCTGCGAGGGGTTCGGCTTTTCAAAGGAGTGACTGATGACGCGACAGACGGTACGACGTCAGGTGATCCGCCAAAATATTGTCTCGGCGCTCGCGGTAATCGCGTGTTTGGTGGTGCTGTGGATCGACGTGCGCACGGGGCTCTGGAGCGAGGTCGTCGTCCTCTCCGGTATTGTCGGTGGCCTCATCACGTTCCTGCTGACGGCGTTCGTCCTGCGCAGCACGCTCGCGCGCGCCAATGCACGCCGCTGGGCGCCGGTGAATCGACTTGCGCTGACGGAGTTTCTGCACGCCATTGCGGATGAGCAACGCAGTGAGCTTTCGCGCGGCATCGTTGTCGCGCGTTCACTCTCCCTCGCCACGCGAGATGGGGCGGATCAGCCCACCCACGATGAGCTTGAGGCCCTACGCACCCAAGCATTGCGTGACCGCCAGGATCTCTCGCGAGCGCTGAGCTCGTGGGCAGAATTCCTCGCCACCAATAGCGACGATGATCCGGTCTTGCTACACGTTGCACAGATCGCGATCCAGCTCGACCTCGTGCGTGACTGTGCGATCTCTCAGGAGACGGCTCCGACCGCAGAAAATACCGCCCAGCTGCGCGCTGCGATCACCGAAAGCAATGGTCGTTTCGCGGCGCTTGTCGACGAGCTACAACGCCAGATTCGGGTGCATGACGAAGATAGTACGGCAAGTCACTGACGCTCCCGGGGCTTCCAAGTAACGGGACTAGGCTGATGGGACACACGAGGTCAGGAGCAGCATGATTGTCTACTTTTCGTCGGTGAGCGGGTACACCCACCGGTTCGTTGAAAAGCTTGGCATTCCTGCGCGTCGCATCCCGATCCGCCCCCGCGTTGAGGGGATGCTACGCATTACCGAGCCATCAGTACTCATCGTGCCAACGTACGGTGCGGGCCCCGCGACAAAGGCAGTCCCGAAGCAAGTCATTGAGTTTCTGAACATCAAGGAAAATCGTGACCTGGTCATCGGGGTCATCGGTGCGGGCAACACCAACTTCGGCGAGGCCTTCGGCATCGCGGGTGACATCATCTCGAACAAGCTCCAGATTCCGCTGCTCTATCGGTTCGAGATTTTTGGCACTCCTGAAGACGTCGAGACGGTACAACAGGGCATCCCCGAGTTCGTCGAGCGTCGCATCGCCGAACTCGGGCTCGTTCCGCCCTACGCCACGGCTGAGTAGTCGCGACGACCGCAGCGGTTACGCTGCGAAACGCTCGTCCCAGAACGCGCGCAGCTGCTCGCTCTTATGGAAGACGATCTGGTCCCACTCGTCCTGCGTGGTCGAGCTGTCGGCGAAGTCAGAGGGCACCTTGAATACCTGAAGCGGCACGTTGAATCGCTCACACATTGCTGCGTAGGCGTAGCCCTCCATGTCGCACAGCTTCGCGCCGAGGCCCGAAATGGTCGCACGCTGCGAATCGTCACTCACGAACTGATCACCGGTCGCCATGACCGTAGTGTGTTCTGCGGGAACAATCACCTCAGCATCAGGCTCGATCGTAGGCGACTCAAGCTCGAAGTCATGCTGCACAAAACCGGTCACCTGATAGATCGTGTCGAGGTCGAGGCGGTCGTCGCCATCGCCTACGACGCCTGCAGTGCCGAGCACGACGACACGGTCGATGACTCCCTCTGCGAGCACATCTGCGAGGCCTACTGCAGCGTTGATCTTACCCACACCGGTCACCAGGTGCGGGACGTTCTCAAACGCTGCCGCTTCATCGCTGTGGGCGAAGACGAGCAGGGTGTTCTGTGCTGCCATTGGGAGCTCCTCTGAGTTGAAATTCTGCTTCGAAGTGTTCTTCGTGGAAAGATTTTGCTTGACACGCATCGAAGACCTGTTCTATTCTTACAGGCTAAGTCGGAGTTTGCGTTTCGCAGCTCGAATTCTTCCACAGACTTCCTCTCTTACAGAAGTCGCCTACAACTCGAAATCGCTGCTTTCGCACATTTTCTCGAACTGAGACTGGTCCGCCTCCCGGGCCCACGCGCTCTCGTTCACCAGGCTCCTGACTTTCGACTCCACCGAGCATCCGGCTCGGTTTCGGCGAACCTCACGCGGTATAACCGCTCACTGGTTCTCCGTAATCACACGAACCCAATTGCACAAGAAGAAAGGACTTCTCATGCACACCTACAAGAACATTTCTGCTCCGCAGCGAATCGCACGTACTCCGTACCACGCACTTGATCAGGACACCAAAGCAGGAGTCGTCCAGATTCCAGCGTGGGCTGAAAAGCGATCGGTGTATCGCGCCGAGGGCCGCACTCTCTACATCGTAGAAACTGCTGACCTCGATGAGGCACGTACTGACCTGGCGACGATTTCGCGCGCCGGTTGGGACGTTGACGTAGAGCCGCTTGGCGAGGGCGCACGCATCTCGCTGACGCGCCGCGAACTCGCGATCGCCGCCTAACCGATTAGACGTTCACGCGCCAATCTGGCGCGCTCAAGCACCTCACGCTTATTCAGTGTGAGGTGCTTTCCGTTTGTGTAGAGGTGGCGGCCAGCGACCCAGACCTCGCGTACGTCTGCCCCGGTGGCACCGTAGCCGAGGAACGCAGTCGCCCCGCTCGCCGCGATGGGGGCTGCCGCAGTTGCCCCGAGATCGATCGCGATGAGATCTGCGTGCTTGCCAACTTCCAGTGCACCGGCGTCTGGGAATCCAATGGCGGCGGATCCCCCTGCCGTCGCCGCGTGCAACGCCTGCGCGGCAGTCACCGTCTGACCAGGCTCTCGCCGCGCCAACAAGGCCGCGAGCTTGATCTCTTCAAAGAGGTCGAGCGAGTTGTTGCTCGCCACCGAGTCAGTGCCGAGCGCAAGCTCAACGCCTGCGGCAATCAGGTCGGCGAATGGCGCGATGCCGCAGCCAAGCTTGAGATTCGACACCGGGTTGTGACTCACAGAGACGCCGGCAGCGGCGAGCGCTGCGGGCTCCCCCACCGCGAGCTGCACACAGTGCGCGGCGTGCACGTCTGCATCGAAGAAACCGAGCCCGGCGAGAAACTCCACGGGCGTCGCGTCGTACTCCGCGCGAATCGTTTCAACCTCGGCGACCGACTCTGCAATGTGCGTGTGCACGGGCACCCCGTGTTGCACGGCGAGGTCACGCACCTCCCGCAGGAACTCCGGGGTGCACGAGTACGGCGCGTGCGGGCCGAAGCCGATGCGCACCTGCGGATCCGCGCCGTACTGCGTCGCCAACGCGACGGTCGCCGCAAGAATCTCGCGGCCGGTCTGCGGTGAGACCATTGGGAAGGGCGCCTGATCAAACGCGGTTGCCGCGAGAGAGGCGAACACCCGCATGCCCGAGGCGCGCACCCGCTCGATCAGGGCGGCATCCCAGGTGTAGAGGTCAGCAAACGCGGTTGTGCCCGTCTCGATCATTTCGACGAGTGCGAGGTCGAGGCCCGCCGCGATGTCTTCTGGCGTGAGCTGCTGCTCAGCTGCCTGAACTGCTTCGAGCCACGGCATGAAGCCGTCATCGTCTGAGATACCGCGCATGAGGGTCATCGCGGAGTGCGTGTGCCCGTTCGTCAGACCCGGCATGAGAAGCTGCTCAGCGAGCACACGGTCGGGCACCGAATCGGTGCGAGCGGGGCCGGCGTAGGTGATCCACCCATCGGCATCCCAGGCAATCTCTGCGTCAGTGACGACGCCCGCTGGCGTCAGCATTGCTGCGGCGCGAAGAACCGTGTGCTCAGTCATACCGCCAGGCTAGCGGGGCGGGAAGATCTACGCACCCATCCGACGGTTGCGTGTGGAAAAGTCACGGAGCGCGCGCAGGAAGTCGACCTCTCGAAGGTCGGGGTACAGCGCGTCAACGAAGTAGAACTCCGAGTGCGCTGCCTGCCAGATCATGAAGTCAGAGAGGCGCTGCTCACCCGAGGTGCGAATCACCAGGTCGGGATCGGGCTGACCACTCGTCCAGAGGTGCTCACCAATGAGCTCGGGTGTCATGCGCTCGCCGAGCGTATCGATCGAGCCGCCAGCTGCCTCGTGCTCAGCAATCACGCTGCGCATCGCCGCGGCGATCTCGCTGCGGCCGCCGTAGCCGACCGCAAGGTTAATGTGCAGGCCAGTGCGGTCTTTCGTGCGCTTCTCTGCCGCGACGAGCGAATCGGCGAGCTCGGGTGCGAGGCCCTCGCTCGCACCGACGTGTTGCACCTTCCAGCCGGGATGCTCAGAGAGCAGCGTTGCGAGCTCCGCGATGATGCCGAAGAGGTCATCAAGCTCGACGTTGTCGCGCCCCTTCAGATTGTCTGCCGACAGCAAGTACAGGGTGACGACTTCGATACCCGATTCTTCGCACCAGCCAAGGAACTCAGGAATCTTGCGAGCGCCAGCGCGGTGGCCGAACGCCGCGCGCTCTTGCAGGCGCAGCTTTGCCCAGCGACGATTGCCGTCGACGATGACCGCGACGTGCTTTGGCACACGCGCCACGTCAATCTCGCGCCGGAGCCGCCGCTGATAAATGCGGTACAGCAGCCCGGTACGCGGCTCTGATGGAGTTTTCGTCACAGGGAAAGTCTATCTGTCCGCTTCCTGGACAAGCCCGGCTGAGCTGAAGATTGGCTGGTGGTCGCCAACATATATGCCCATCGAAAACTGTAGAGAACTTACACTCATCACATGACCACTTCAGGCGCTTCGAACCAACAGCCCGACGACGTTTCTGGCACGCCTGGTCACGAGGAGCGCCGGTTCCCAGAGCCTGACACGCTCTCGCTCCCCCTCCTCACCGAAGCACTCGAGCACTCCGCGCACAAACCTGTCGCCCTCGACGTACACGGCCAGCCGAAGCCAGCGTGGCGCGGCTGGATTCACGCTGGCACATTTCCCATCGCGGTCGCGGCGGGCATCGTGCTCATCGCGCTCGCGCACGGCCCCATCGCAAAGTGGGCTGCGGCGGTCTATCTGCTGTCGAGCGCGCTACTCTTCGGTGTCTCCGCGCTCTACCACCGCATCAATTGGAAGGATTCGACGAAGCAGCTCTTCCGCCGCCTCGATCACGCGAACATCTTCCTCCTCATCGCGGGCACGTACACGCCGATCGCGCTCCTCGCACTCCCGCTGAACACCGGCGTGATTCTGCTGTGCGTCATCTGGGCTGGAGCTTTGCTCGGCATCGGCTTCCGCGTCTTCTGGATCAACGCCCCACGCTGGCTCTACGTGCCGCTCTATCTCGCGCTCGGCTGGGTCGCTGTCATGTACCTCGGCGATATCTACCGCGCGAGCCCTGCCGCAATGATTCTTGTCGTCACCGGTGGCCTGCTCTACTCAGCAGGATCGGTCGTCTACGCCCTCAAGCGCCCGAACCCGGTGCCAGGCGTCTTCGGCTTCCACGAGATCTTCCACACGCTGACGGTGCTTGCGTTCATGTGCCACTGGACCTCGGCGCTGTTGCTCGCCCTCGACCCGTTCTATCTGCGGTAACGGGTTAACGTCCGCCAATCACCTGCAGCACGGCTGCGCCGTAGCGCTCAAGCTTGACCTCGCCAATGCCCGAGATCGCGAGCAGTCCAACGTCATCCTGCGGCTGGTGCTTCGCAAGCGCAGCGAGTGTGGCATCACCAAAGACGACGTAGCCCGGCACTCCCTGCTCCTTCGCCTCGCCAGCCCGCCAGATGCGCAGGCGCTCGAAGACCTCGGTCTGCTCGGGATCGAGTTCGGCGGCCGCGGCGGATCGTTTCGCGGTGCCGCCGGATCCGCCACGTGACGAGCCTGACGAGGCCGCACGCGCAAGCACTTCCTCGCGCATCATGACGGTGCGCTCACCGCGCTGGACGGCGATAGCGTCTTCCGTGGGGTAGAGCACGCCCCACTCACCGCGGGATTCGATAATGCCGGCCGCAATGAGGTGTCGCACGACCCCGCGCCACTGCGCAACGGAGAGATCTTTGCCGATCCCCCACGTTGAAATTTCATCCAGCTTCAGCTGACTCACGCGCTCCGAGGCGGTGCCGCGCAAGACATCGATGTGCTGGCCGGCAGCGAACGTGCGCCCACGCTCGCGCTGAATACGAATCACGGTCGACAGCAGTTTCTGCGCGGGAATGGTTGCGTCCCAGAGCTTTGGCGGATCAAGGCACACATCACAATTGCCACAGTTCTCGTCGACCTGGCGCGAGGTGTCGCCGAAGTAGCGCAGCAGGAAGCTGCGGCGGCACGTAACCGTCTCGCAGAGCGCGAGCATGTGGCCGAGGTGCTGGGTCTGATTGAGCTTCGTGGCGAGGTCGCCGTCGTTGTTCTCGATCATCTGGCGCTGCTGAACAACGTCCTGCAGGCCGTACGCCATCCAAGCTTCCGAGGGGGCGCCGTCGCGGCCTGCACGACCCGTCTCCTGGTAGTAGCCCTCGATGGACTTGGGAAGGTCAATGTGTGCAACGAAGCGCACATCCGGCTTATCAATGCCCATGCCAAACGCGATCGTTGCGACGACTACGACGCCGTCTTCGCTGAGGAAGCGGCGCTGCGTATTCAGACGCTGCTCGGCCGGCAGGCCAGCGTGGTACGGCATCGCGTCGATGCCCGCCTGGCGCAGGGCCGTCGCGGTCTGCTCGACCTTCTTGCGACTCAGCGCGTAGACGATGCCAGCGTCGCCGGAGTGATTGTCACGTACGAACGAAATGAGTTGCGCTCGCGCATTCTGCTTTGACGCGATCTGGTACTTAATGTTCGGGCGGTCAAAGCTCGAAACGAAGTGCCTGGCGTTACCCAGGTGGAGGCGCTCAGTGAGCTCCTGGTGCGTTGCTGGGGTGGCTGTTGCGGTGAGGGCGATCCGCGGCACATCTGGCCAGTGCTCAGCCAGCATGCCGAGACGAAGGTAGTCAGGACGGAAGTCGTGACCCCACTGCGAGACACAGTGTGCCTCATCGATCGCGAACAGCGAGATATTGCCGCGCAGCAAGAATTCCACGGTCGCTGGCACGGCAAGCCGCTCGGGCGCGATGTAGAGCACCTCGAGAGTGCCCGCGAGGAACTGTCGTTCCACGTCGGCACGCTCCTCTGGCGACATCGCTGAGTTCAGTGCGCCAGCGTTCACGCCAGCGAGGCGTAGTGCCATCACTTGATCGTGCATGAGCGCAACGAGCGGCGAGAGCACGACGCCGGTCCCCTCACGCACAAGCGCGGGGATCTGGTAGCACAGCGACTTACCGCCGCCGGTCGGCATGAGCACGACCGCATCGCCACCAGCGACGACGTGATCGATGATCTCCGCCTGCTCGCCGCGGAACGCCTCGTAGCCGAAGACGTCACGCAGCACAGACTGCGGGGTCGCTGCCTCGGGGATCGCCGAAACATGCCCGATGGGCACCCCGAGGTCAGTCATGGGCTGGGTTACGCGGTCGGCTTCGCGTCGGGCTCAGCCGGAGCGGTGCCCTCATCGTTGCGCTCAGCCTCAGCCAGCTCGTTCGCGATTTCCTCGCGCACCTCGTGACGGTACTGGCTGCGACGAATACGACGCACCAGCAGGAAGCCGAGCACGATGACCGCAGCCGCGAAGACCGCCGTAAAGATGAAGCCCTCAACGCCGGGCGAAACCGCGTTCGCGTCGAACTCCGGCTCGCTCTCAAGCGCCCAGGTGGTCAGTGCGTAGATGCTCACGCGTTCTCCTCAATTCCTTGGAACAGATCAGTCTCAAATTCGCTTGTCATCACGCGGGATGCAGCGAGGCGGTAGTCCTCGAACGGCCACGCCTGACGCTGCAGGTCGTTCGGCCAGAAGAAGAAGTTGCTGTCGGGAGCGACCTGGCTCGCGTGAGCGCGGAGCGCCTCATCGCGCTTCTCGAAGAAGCGGCTCACATCGACCTTCGCGGTACCGGAGTAGCCGCGCTTGCTCATCCACTCACGCAGCTCGCGGAACTGCGGCAGCAGCTCCGACTCAGGATCGTGCGCCTCCAGCCAGTCGTACACGGCGTTGACGCGCTCTGAGTTGAAGATCTCTTCGTAGTACATCTTCTTGATCGTCCACGGCTCGCCTGCCTCGGGGAACGACTCTGCGTCACCGGAGAGATCCCACGCAATCTTGCTGATCTCGTGGCAGCGAATGTGATCGGGGTGCGGGTAGCCACCCTGCTCGTTGTAGGTGATCATGACGTGCGGTTTGAAGTCACGCACGATGCTCACCAGTACCTCCGCCGAAATCTCGGTGGGGACCTTTGCGAAGCAGTTTTCGGGCAGCGGATCGCCCGACTCAGGCAGGCCCGAATCTTCGTAGCCGAGCCACTTGTGCTCGAAGCCGATGATTTCCTGCGCGCGCTCCATCTCGGCGCGGCGCAAGCCAGCGAGGTCACGCCGGCTGCGCGGATCGCGAGCAACCAGCTCGTTGAGCACGTCGCCGCGCTCACCACCAGTACAGCTCACGATGAGCACTTCTACACCCTGTTCGAGGTAGTGCGCGTACGTCGCTGCACCCTTGCTTGACTCGTCGTCAGGGTGCGCATGCACCGCGATAAGCCTGAGCGTCATCCGCATCCCTTCCATGTCTCTCCCGGGAGAGACCGCTACGCTGGCAACTGGACTCATTGTAGTCAACCAAAATCTATCAAGCTGGAGGTTCCCGTGACGTCGCATGACGCCCTCGCCGATCGTTATGGCACCGGCCGCAATAAGCGGATCGATCGCCGAGTCGGTTGGACCATCGCAGTCATTGCAATTCTCGCGGGTCTCGCCGTGGTGCTCTTCGGCGGTTGGCAGCAGAACAACCAGGTGAACATGCAGAACATCGGCATGGACATCATCGATGACCAGACCGCTTCAGCGCGTTTCTCGGTTACCGCACCTGCCGACGCCAAGGTCGCATGCTCGGTTGAGGCGCTCAACCGAGCCAAGGCAACTGTCGGTTGGCAGATCGTTGAGATCCCCACTGGCCAGGCAACGAACCACAAGGTCACGGCAACGATCAAGACGACCGGCCCCGCCGTCTCAGCTGCCGCGCACGAGTGCTGGGTCTTCGACGCGAAGTAGCGCGGCGCGCTACAGCGCCGACGTACGAATCAACACGTGCCCGCGTGAGCCTGACATGCGGGTCCAGGTGCGCGACTTCACGACGCGCAGCGTCTCTTCATCCCGCAGGAAACCCATGGTTTCTGCGGCAAACGCTGCGGCTGCCGGCAGACCAGGCGCAATTTCCGCGCCCCACACCGAACGGCGCACCTGCTGCACGACCGCTTCGCCCGGGGACTCTGGCAGCGCAGCGTTTACGCGCTCGATGCCCTGCTCAGCGACGGTCGCGAGCGACTGCGCATCGATAGCGCACACTGGCTCCCAGCCCGCGGTGGGCGGCAGCACGCCGGTCCACGCGGCCATTGCGGTCACGTCGGGAACGTCGAGGCTCAAGCCGATCATGCCCATGTGCGCGATCCTGTCGAGCAACGCACGGCCCTGAACGACGACATCGACAGGAACCTCTGGCGCCTCTTTCAACGCGAAGGCTCGCATGACGAGCACAACAGGCGACGAATCGAGCAGGGACGACGGTGCTTGGGTGCACCCGTAGACGGCGAGCACGGCATCACGTGTGGTGATCCGCACTTCGCTCTCCCCTGCTCTTTGGAGACGTTCGAGGAAAATTCGAAGGTCATCTCGGGTGGCGTGATCGGCAATCGCAAGCTTCATGGACATTACTTCCCACCTTATCGGCGCTCGCTGATACCCTGGTTGGAGCCCGGGTAATCATCCCCGAGCATGCCGCGCGTCCACTGCGAAATTCGCAGACCGGGCGCGCTCCCGCATTTAGCGGGCACAACTCCCCACGAAAATGGAGCCCATCACATGGCAGACCCCACGCAGACCTGGCTGACCCAGGAGGCATTTGACCGACTGCAGGCAGAGCTCGACGAACTGTCGGGCCCCGGCCGCAAGGACATCGCAGCACGCATCGAAGCTGCGCGCGAAGAAGGCGACCTCAAGGAGAACGGCGGTTACCACGCCGCGAAAGACGAGCAGGGCAAGATGGAAGCGCGTATCCGCGACATCGAAGCGCTCCTCAAGACCGTCGTCGTTGGCGAAGCTCCCAAGGCGCAGGGCATCGTTGAGATCGGCACAATCATCACCGCTGAGATCTTCGGCGAAGAGACTCGCTTCCTGCTTGGCAGCCGCGAGCTCGCTGATGGTTCTGACCTCGACGTGTACAGCGCTGAGAGTCCCCTCGGCAAGGCCATCCTTGGCCTGAAGGTTGGCGCTGAGGTCAGCTACGCTGCACCCAACGGCAACCAGATTCCCGTGAAGGTGCTCGCAGTCGAGACTTACCAGGGCTAATCCCCCGCACACGCAGAGACGCCCCGGTGCTTGCCAACTGGCAGCCACCGGGGCGTCTCTCGTGTTTGGGTCGGGGTGATCCGCGCTCTAGGAGCGATCGCGCTCATCCTCGAGGTACTGCACAGCAAGCACCTCGGTCACGGGGCGCTCATGGTGGCGCGGATCACGTTCATCGGTGCCACCGGCCGTCACCCGCGAGTGAGACTGCCGCATGCGCCGTTCAACGAGGCTCGCGCACGCAGACAGAATGATGCAGAGCACAATGTAGATGCCACCGATCACGAACGCCGACTGCAGCAGCGGGCGCCCGGGTGAGCTGCTCATGAGCTTCGCCAAGTACAGCAACTCGGGGTAGGTGATGATGAAGCCAAGGGCGGTGTCTTTCATGGTGACAACCAACTGCGCGACGAGCACCGGGAGCATGGCGCGGATCGCCTGCGGCAGGAGGATCAACCGCATCACGCCATTCTTGCGCAGGCCAATCGAGTACCCGGCTTCGGCCTGCCCCTTCGGAAGCGCCTCAACACCAGCACGGATAGTCTCCGCAATCACCGATCCGTTGTAGACCATGAGCGCGAGTACGACTGCCCAGTACGGATCCATACGGATGCCGACACTTGGCAGGCCGTAGTAGAGCAGCATCATCATGACGAGCACGGGAACGGCTCGGCAGATCTCGGTGATGACGAGCACTGGCCGTCGTACCCACGCGTGGTCTGAGAGTCGACCGATCGCGAGCACAAACCCGAAGACCATACTCAGTACGGCGGCCGCGGCGAACGCGGCAAGCGTCTTCCCGAGGGCCTGCGCGATCTGCACCCACACCGTTGTGTACGTGAAGACCTGCCATTTTGCGGCAGAGAACTGGCCTGACAGCGCGAAGCGGTAGACAATAGCACCTATGATGGCCACGACCACCGCGACCGTGATCACCGCGAGCACGCGGTTGCGTCGCACCGCCTTCGGGCCTGGGACGTCGTACAAGATTGCGGTCATCGCGCGATCCTCCACTTCTTCTCAAGTCGGTTTTGCATAAAGCTCAAGATGAATACGAGCGCCACGAACACGGCTGCGACCCACAGGAGTACTTCCATTGGGCTGCCTGGGCGATCCGCCGCATCGTTGATCGTGGCCCGCAACGCAGCGAGTTCGGCGACCGAGAATCCGGCCGCGATCGTCGTGTTCTTCAGTAGCGCGATAAAGACACTCATCATCGGTGGCACGACCGAGCGGAACGCCTGCGGAAGTACCACGAGCGTCATGACCTGACCGAACGGGAGGCCAATGGCGCGTGCGGCTTCGGCCTGCCCCACCGGCACCGTCGAGATGCCCGCGCGCAGCACCTCTGCGACGTAGGTGGCCGTATACATGCCGATCGCGATGACACACAATACGATCGTGCTGAGCTTGGGAAGTCCGAGCGCGGGATACCCGAGCACGAAGAAGAAAAACACCAGGGTCAGCGGCGTATTTCGAATGATGTTAACGTACGCTGCGCCTACCCCACGGGCGATGGGAACCGGCGATACCCGCATGGCTCCGATGATGCTTCCGAGGATGAGCGCGATAATGCCACCACCCAAGAACACGATGAGGGTGTTCTTCGTTGCGGTACCCCACAGATCGAGGTTGCCGAAGATGACGTCCATGGGTCGTCCTCTCTCAAACAGGTCGAGTGTGGGGCGAGCCCGCCCCACACTCAGGGACAGTAAGAAACCGGTGCCGCCTAGTAGGCGTCGACCTTGGGCTGGTCGACAACAATGCCGGAGGAGCCAAGGTTGTTCTCGAAGATTGCCTTCCAGACGTCGCCACCATCGGTCAGTACGGTGTTGATCCACGAACGAAGCGCGTCATCACCCTTCGGGAGGCCAACGCCGTAGAGCTCTTGAGTAAAGAGGCCACCTGTGACTTTGATGTCATCTGGGTACTGTGCTGCGTAACCAATGAGGATGGCCTGGTCAGTGGTGACCGCGTCAACCTGACCGTTGATGAGGTCTTCCACACATGCCGAGTACAGGTCATACTCCTGGGTCTTAATTCCGGGGAAGTTGGCCTTGATGTTCTGAATCGGAGTCGACCCGGTCGCCGAACACACGGTCTTGCCTTCGAGCTCCTCGATCTTGGTGACCTCTTCGGCATCCTTCGCTACGAGCAGGCCCTGACCAGTCTCGAAGTACGGGCCGGCAAAGTCGATGTCTTGTTTACGCTTGTCGTTGATCGAATATGTACCGACGTAGTAGTCGATGTCACCGTTCTTGATCGACTGCTCACGGTTCACCGAAGCGATGGCCTTGAACTCGATCTGGTCTTCGTCGAACCCGAGCGACGCAGCGATCCAGCGAGCGGTGTCAACGTCGAAGCCAGTGCGCTCCTGCGTGGTTACATCGAGGTAGCCAAGACCAGGCTGATCTTCCTTCACGCCGACAATAACGCCACCGCGCTTCACCATCGCGTCATAGGTAGGACTGCCCGTGAGTGACACGTCAGTCGCGACCTCCCACGGTGTGCTGCTGGTGGTCGAGCCGTCAGTTGCTGGCTCCTTCGCACCATCGGTCGGGCTGCCGCTTGCGCAGCCGGTGAGCGCGAGCGCGGCGACAATGCCGAGCCCTGCAATGAGACGTGTACGTCGCATGATGTCTTCCTTTCATGGTGTGCGCCGGCCGCGGGGTGGCCAGCACACGGGGCTTAGTGGGTAATGAGTTTGGAGAGAAAGTCTTTGGCGCGGTCGCTCTGCGGGTTCAAGAAGAACTCGTCTGGCGTCGCCTGCTCGATGATGCGGCCATCTGCCATGAACACCACGCGATCAGCCGCCTTGCGCGCAAAACCCATCTCGTGTGTAACCACGATCATCGTCATGCCCTGCTGCGCGAGCTGCACCATGACATCGAGCACCTCGGTGATCATCTCCGGATCAAGCGCAGACGTCGGCTCATCGAAGAGCATGACCTTTGGCTGCATCGCAAGTGCCCGAGCAATTGCCACGCGCTGCTGCTGCCCGCCGGAGAGCTGTGCAGGGAGCTTCGCCGCCTGCTTGTCAACGCCAACGCGGGCGAGGAGTTCCATCGCCTCGCGCTCGGCATCTGCTTGCTTCATGCCTCGGACGCGGATCGGCCCCAGCGTCACATTCTCCAGAATCGTGAGGTGGGCGAACAGGTTGAACGACTGGAATACCATGCCAACATCGGCGCGCAGTTGGGCAAGCCCGCGCCCATCTGCCGGGAGTTCTGTGCCGTCGATGCGGATCGATCCGCTTGTAATCGTCTCCAACCGATTGATCGTGCGGCACAGGGTCGACTTGCCTGAACCTGACGGCCCAACGATCACGACGACCTCGCCGGCGTGCACCGACAGGTCTACATCAGTCAGTGCCTGAAACTCGCCATAGTGCTTCTGCACGTTCGCTACGACGACAAGCGGTTCTTCCGCGCTCATCTTGCCTCCACCGTTGGATTCGTTCGTCCGCAGCGGGTCACGCTGGAGACGTTGGTCATTCGACGGTTCAACGCAGAGGCACCGCGAGACACTTTGGGCCTCGCGCTATCAGGGGGTCGATCGCTTCTTCGTTGAACCGGTCAGACCCTCACGTTAGGGGTGGTTGTTCCTCCAGTTCAGAGCTTTGAGCTGATCTTGAGGAACGCCTTGAGCGTTACTTGAGGTTCGCTCGTTGCCAGGTGAGATTGATGGTCAATTCGAGGTGTTCGCAGAGGTCAACGGCGTTGCGATCTGAAGTAATCTGCGACCCCCGGATGCAACGGCATGGGGTCGGTGAAGATGGCCTCACGTGTATCGAGCAGTGCCGCAACGGGCACTTTGCGCGCGATCGCGGCGCGCTCAGCAAACAGCGTCTCAGCCACTTCTCGAATCTCACCGCGGTCCGCGTCAGCCCCCGTAACCAGGTAGTTCGGAATTGTCATGGTGCGAGTCTGATCTTCGATTCCGTAGGTGCCGCGCGGGAGCTCAGACAGCCCGTACACGTCTGCGTGATCCGCGTTTAACTGGTCAAGAATCTCGGGCGTCACTGGCAGAATGCGGATCGGAAACTCGGCTGCGAGGTCAGCGACGCCGGGGGTCGGAATAGCGCCGACCCAGAAGAACGCATCGATCTCGCCGGCTCGTAGCGCCTCTGCAGCGGGCTGTGTACCCAGGGTGACCCAGCGCGGTGTGGTGTCGGTGTCGGTGTCGGCCTCCGTCTCGGCCTCAGCTCCGACTTCACGCTCACTGATGCCGGCGGCTTCGAGGATGCGATGCGCAATCACCTGCACGCCAGAGCCGGGTGAGCCAAGGGAGATACGCGCATCTGCAAGGTCGGCGAGCGCTTCAAAGCTTGAGTTTTCTGCCACCACGATGTGCACGTACTCGTCATACAGCCGCGAGACCGCCGCGAGCTCGAGCGGCTCGGCAAAGTCACCCTCGCCAGCCAGCGCATCTGCAACGGTGTCCCCCTGCGCGAAACCAAGGAGCGCCTCTCCCCGGCCGATGCGCTGCAAGTTGTCGACCGACCCGTCAGTCTCAGCCAGCGTCACCTCACGCTCAGTGTGCGTCGAAAGCTCGTTCGCCAAAGCCGTGCCGTACGCGTGGTAGACGCCGCCGGGATTGCCGCCAGCAATGACACCGGGGGCATGCGGACCGCTGCACGCCGTGAACAACAATAGCCCCACGCACAGCGCCGCCGCCGTGGTCAATCTGCGTACCCAGTGTGTGGTCATTCGCGTTCACCTTCCGCAGTGAACAGCAGTTCCACGTGCAACCCTTCGCCCTCCGGCGAGCTCAAAACGAGTTGGCCGCTCGCGCTTTCCAGCAGCTGATTCGCGATTGACAGTCCGAGTCCCGAGCCAGCGATGTTCTGGTCACGTGTGTTCCGCCAGAAGCGAGTCTTTGCCCGCTCAAGGTCAGCGGGTTCGAGCCCGGGGCCGGAGTCGCGGACGCTGATCCGCGCCCCATCATCGGTACGTTCTGCCCGCACGTCGATGCGCCCGCCGCGCGGCGAGAACTTCACCGCGTTGTCGAGCACGGCGTCGAGCGCACTCTCTATGACCGTGCGATCAGCGACCAACATAAGTCCGGATTCGGCAAACACCGAGATTTTAATGAGGCGCTGACTTGCGACAGCGCGCCACGCATGGGCCCGGCTGTGAGCGATCTCGCCGAGATCAACCAGCAAGCACGTGGGTTCAGACTGGGTAGTGCGGGCCAGCCGCAGGAGCGTGTCCAAGATTTGTGTCATTCGTTTGCCGTCTTCACGGGTCTTTTCGATGTCGGCAGTCCATTCTTCGCCGAGCCCCGTAGCCAAGACTTCAACTCGCATGAGCAGCGCACCGAGCGGATTTCGCAGCTCGTGCGATGCATTCAGCACGAACTCCTGCTGCCGGGTGACCACCTGGTCAATCTCGGCCGCCATGGTGTTAAAGAGCTTGATTTGGGACTGGAGTTCTGGCGGCCCCGTTGTGTCCGCGATGCGTGCCTCCGTTTCACCCCTGGCAAAGGCCTGCATCGCCTCGTCTACTCGCCGCAACGGAGCAAGTACCCAGCGAGAGAGCTGGAAAATGACCAGGGTTGCGAGGCCGACGATGACGAGCGAAATCGCGCCAAGCAGCAGCCACTGGCCCCAGATGCTGCGGTTCGTCTGATCCACGCTCGCACCAATGTAGATGGCGCCGGCGACAAATCCGTCGTTCACGATGGGTTCCACAATCGTCGCCGGTTGGCGGGACCAGGGCAGCGGGCCAACCGCAACCTCACCGCGTCTACCAGACAGCGCGAGGCCGACCGCGGCCTGCATCTCTGCAGACGTTTCCACAGCGTGTTCGTTCGTCGTAGCCCAGACCTCACCGGTCTGATCGAACACGGCAATCTCGGCGTCGTAGAGGTCGCCGTATCGTCGCATGTCGGCTTCGAGCGCGGCAGGGTTGTTGTCGGAGAGCGCCTGCCGCGCCGCCGAAAGGAAGTAGGACGCATCGCCCAACTGCTGGTTGGAATGCTGTTGTTCTGCAGTGCGCGCAAGGCTCCACCCGTATGCGCCGCCGAGTGTCATCAACACGACGATCAGCGGCGTCAGAAAGGCGACAACAAATCGCTTACGCATCGATCAACTCACTGCAAGCCGATACCCAAGCCCCCGCACGGTATCGATGAGTGATTCTCGGTCAAGCTTGCGACGGATAGCCCCGACGTGTACCTCAAGCGATCGGTTGAACCCTGCCCAGTCGGTACCCCACACTTCCCGGATGATGCGATCTCGTGGAACCGCAACCCCCGGATACCGCGCGAGAACCTCCAAGATCTCAAATTCTTTCGGTGTGAGTTCAACCGCTGCCGAAGCCACTGTGGCGTGCCTGTTGGTGATGTCGATATAGACGTCGTGCACATCGATCACCAGGCCAAGTTCAGCGGCGACCGGTACCGCGCGCGACCTGCGCGTCACTGCTTCGATCCTGGCAACAAGCTCACGCACGTCATATGGTTTCACTACGAAATCATCCGCGCCCGCATGCAACCCACGGATGCGTTCCTCGACCTGACTTCGCGCAGTCGCAATGATGATAGGGACGCCGGAGAATGCGCGGATCCGCCGACACACATCAAGGCCATCGATATCGGGCAGGCCCAGATCAAGTATCACCGCGGCCGTTTCTGGCGAAACTGCGTCAATCGCAGACGCGCCGTCTGCGGCTTGCACCGTGCTGTAGCCGGCCTTCCCGATGAAGGCGCTCAGCGCGTCAGACACCCGTTCGTCATCTTCGACAACCAGAATTTCCACCGGAAGTACACCTCTCTGTTGTGCCCCCTTCACCCCTCACCTTAGAGGGGAATACGGCTGCAGCATAAGAAGATTCCTGCATGACTCGACCTCAGATACCTTTCTCAATTAAATCCTTGAGTTTTTGCTGAGCAGATGATGTGATTTGGCTACTCACTTTCTCTGATCTCCAATTCATCGAAAAGCGAAACGACTCACGAAGGAAGCAGTACAACTTATGAAGCAAGTCAAAGTAGGCGGTGCAGCGATCGTATTCGCGATCGGCATTGCTGCTTTCCCAGCGGGAACACCCGTGTTGGCACTCAATGCTCCCGGAAACGTCGAGTTCAGTGCAGCGCCAATGCGCAGCGAAGCACCAGCAGCCACTCCTGAGTGGAACATCGCTGAAAACATTCTCACCATCGGCCCGGGTACGTTTACCTTTGCTCCTGGCGACAGCATCCCCTGGAGCAAGAGCCTCTGGAACGTAGACAAGATCATTTTTACCGACCCAACACACACTGCAATTGTTGGAACTCCTCGATACATGTTCTCGGCAGCCAACGTCCGTACGATTGAGGGCATCAATGACGTTGACGTGAGTGGCGTTACAGACATGGGCTTTATGTTCGCCTCAACCCGGAAACTCGAATCTCTCGATATCTCCGACTGGGATGTCTCAAATGTAGTGAATGCCGACCAGATGTTCTGGAACGCGACTTCACTAACTTCCTTGGATGTCAGCGATTGGGACACCGGGGCTCTAGAGAATGCCTCAGCAATGTTCGCTGGCATGACTGCGCTCACGACGCTTGATGTTTCGGGTTGGAACACGGAAGTTCTCCAAGACGCGTTCAGAATGTTTGGTGACGTTTCCTCTCTCACGACGCTCGATGTTGGCAGCTGGACCACAGGCGCTCTGACCTCCGCAGCCCAAATGTTCCAAGGTATGAGTTCCGTAGCTGCCCTAGACGTCAGTGGCTGGAACACCGAAAATCTGATCCAGACTAGAGAGATGTTTCATGGCGTGTCATCGGTGACGTCTCTGGACATGTCTGGCTGGAAAACGTCAAAGTTTGAAGTCATGGGCGGGATGTTTGCGGACATGACGTCACTCGAGACCATCGATGTCTCGACCTGGGATACCACTGGCTTCGCCTCTGTCAATGAAATGTTTGCCGGTTTAAGTTCGCTCACAGAGCTTGATCTGAGTGGCTGGAGCGATTTAGGCGTTTCACCCCTTGGAAAAAGCGTCGACCAGACGGATATGTTTGCGCGCACACCGCTTCGGTCGCTAACCATCCCGAACCACATGCTTTTGGCTGACGAGAGCGCTCTCGGTTCTCCCCTGCAGGATGAGGATTTCACCGGCAAGTGGGACGTTTCGGGCGATTGGGAAGGCACCACCGAAGAGCTGATTACGCGCACCCAATCAAGAGAACGGGACGACAACACTGAGACATACCTCTGGCAGAGGCATGCAACTCTCACGCTCAACCCGAACGGTGGAGCAGGCGATCCCATCACGATTCAGAGCACAGCGAACAAGAAATTCACGCTGACCGAGTCAACGTTTGAACTCCTGAACGCCAAGCTGGCTAGCTGGAACATGCTTGCCAATGGTGCCGGAAAGTCCTACGCCATCGGTGACACTTTTGTTCTTCCCGCTGGCGCTACGACCCTCTATGCGCAGTGGCAAGACGTCCCGGTGAAACCGGTCATTGACCCACCAACCGAACCCGTGAAGCCGATCAAGCCGGTCGACCCGACCACCACGGTGACGGGCGGGTCAAAGCTCGCAAGAACCGGTAGCGAACCGATGCTCGTAGGCATCGCGAGCGCGGCCGTGCTCGTAGCCGGCGGCGCGATCGTCTTCTTGCTTCGACGCCGCACCCGAAACAGCTAAACCTGCAATAACGCACTGTGGGGGTGATCCGAACGCTTGGTTCGGATCACCCCCACAGTGCGTTACAGGACTAGTAGCGCTCGCCTACGCGCACCGTGTAGCCTTCGGCGCGAAGCGCCTCAACGACCTCGACGCCGTGCTCTGAGCCACGGGTCTCGATGTGCAGCTCGAGCTCGACCTCACTAATGGGAAGCTCGGTCGCGTGACGAGTGTGCAGCACCTCGACAACGTTTGCATTGTGCTCAGCCACGATAGAAGCCGTGCGCACGAGCTGGCCAGGTACATCGGGGAGCAGAATGCGGAGCTTGAGGTAACGCTTCGACGCCGCCAGGCCGTGACCGATAACACGCTGCAGCAGCAGCGGATCGATGTTTCCACCCGAGAGGATGGTCGCAGTCTTGCCCTCGACCTTGATCTTGCCTGCAAGCATCGCAGCAACACCAGCGGCTCCTGCGGGCTCGACGACGAGCTTGGTGCGCTCAATAAGCATGACGATTGCGCGCGCGATATCGTCGTCGCTCACAGTCACAACTTCATCAACGAAGTCGCGGATCAGATCAAAGTTCAACGTGCCAGGGCGTGCGACAGCGATGCCGTCTGCGATGGTGGGACGCGTCTGGATCGTCACAGGCTCGCCTGCCTCAAGCGAGACGGGGTAGGGAGCAGCGTTCTCAGCCTGCACACCAATCACACGAATCGTGCGGCCGTGCTCAGCCGCCCACTTCTTCGCAGCGACCGCGATACCGGCAATGAGGCCGCCGCCGCCGATCGGCACGACAAAGTTTTCAATGCCGGGCTCAACCTCGAGCATCTCGAGTGCGACCGTACCCTGTCCCTCAACGACCGCGGGGTCATCGAACGGCGGGATGAAAATCGCACCCTGCTCCTTGACGAACGCCTGCGCTGCCGCATTCGTCGCGTCAAAGGTCTGGCCGACAAGCTCAACGTTCGCACCGTAGCCGCGGGTTGCCTGCAGCTTCGGCAGTGCAACACCGAGCGGCATGAAGATGGTCGCCTTGATGCCAAGCTCGCGTGCCGCGAACGCTACGCCCTGCGCATGGTTGCCTGCCGATGCGGCAACAACGCCGCGCGCACGCTCCTCGGCAGTGAGCTGCGAGAGTCGGTTGTACGCACCGCGAAGCTTGTATGCACCAGTGCGCTGCAGGTTCTCGCACTTGAGGAACACGTTCGGAACCTCAAGAATGTCAGCGAGGTAGCGTGAAGATTCGAGCGGCGTCTTACGGGTTACCTGGTGCACCACACCGAGCGTCCGTTCGAAGTCGGCGAGCTCGGGGGTACCGTTCTGCCAGGTCATGCGTTTCCTCCTCCACGCGTCAGACGCGCAATGTATTTCGCCCGAGATTTAGCTTCGTGCTTCACGTGGTCTCTTCGATGAAACTCCGCTGCCGGGTCTATGTTTGGGTCCCATTTCTTCTGCACGAGTGTGTTCACAATAGCGTTCGCAGAAGCTGCGAGCGGAACCGCGAACAGCGCTCCCGGAATACCCGCGAGAAGCGCACCGGCCGATACAGCTAGGACAACACCGAGCGGGTGTACCCGAACGGCATTGCCCATGACGAGCGGCTGCAGCACGTGGCCCTCGATCTGGTTGACGAGGATGACAACGCCGAGCATCAGCAGCGCGTTAATCGGACCGTTGTAAACGAGGGCGATAAACGCGGCGAGCATACCGGTCGTGATTGCACCGAGGAATGGAATAAACGAGCCAAGGAACACGAGAATCGCGATCGGAATGGGAAGCGGAACCCCAAGGATCGCAGCGCCGAGACCGATGCCAAACGCGTCAACGAATGCCACGAAGATCTGCACACGGACGTACTGACCGACCGATAGCCAGCCCGCACGACCAGCGGCGTCAACTGGCGAGTGAGCCTTCGCCGGCAGGAAGCCAATCACCCAGATCCAGATTCGACGGCCGTCGATGAGCAAGAAAATGAGCGTAAAGAATGTGAGCAACGCACCGGTGATGACCTGACCGGCTGAGACTGCGACGCCCATGGCGCCGCTCCAAATCTCACCCTGGTACTGCGAAAGGCTTGCGAGGAGATCTTGCAGCCAATTCTTCATCTCGTCGACCGGGAGCCCCCAGCTGTTATGCGAGATCCAGAGCAGGGACTCTTGCCACACCTGCTCAGAACGGGTCACGAGATCGTTAAGCCCGTTCTTCAGCTGCGAAACGATGAGGGTAATCAACACCCACAGCGTCGCAAACAGCAGGATGAGCGAGGAGAGCACACCCGACCAACGCGGCAGGCCACGTCGTTCGAACCAGCTCACGATCGGCATCAACAGCGCCGTCAGCAGTATTGCAATCAGGACGGGCACGACAATAATGCGTACCTGCACAATGCCCCAGAGCAGGGCTGCAGAGGCCAGAGCGATAATAATCAGTCGCCATGACCAGGCCGCGGCAACACGAATACCGAGCGGTAGCTCGTAAGTTGCGTTGCGCTCGTCTCCCGGTTCGCCCGAGGATCCACCACGTTGTTCTTCCACAATGGTCAGTCTACTGACGTGCTACTCCGTGTGGCGCATGTATTTCACAGCAACTGGGCGCGGATCGGCAAAACGAAAAGAGGCGGACCAGCATTCGCCGATCCGCCCCAAAAATCGTGTGATTAGCCGTGCAGCGCAGGGACAATCAGGTAGATACCCACGAGCACGACAACAGCTGAGAGCGCGAAGCACACGTATGCGCCGGCAGTTGCCCAGCCTGGACGGCCGTCCTCTTCAAGGTCGTCGTCCTCTGCGTCTCGTGAAGGGCCGTTGGGAGCCTTCGAACCGTCGGCAAGACGGGGCGCAGGCTTCGGCGTTGCGAGGAAACGAATACCGAACGAGTACAGGGCGACTACGAAGACCGACGCGAAGAGCGCTGCTCCGAAGACCTGAACGAATGCGATCCAGTCGATGGTCATTTGTCGCCGTCCTTCTTCTGCTGCTTTTCTGTAGCACGTGCTGCCTTCTCAGCTTCACGCGCTGCCTTGTCAGAACGCACTGCGCTCTGTGCAACGGGAGTGAGCGGCGGGATGGTGCCGGTCTTGGTGCGAACGCGCTTGACCTTGCTCTTACGAATACGGACGGCGTGGCCTGCTTCAGCTACGTCAGCGATTGCGTTCGAAGCGGTCACTGCGTTGCGGCGTGAACGGAAGAAAATGAACGCGATCACGAGCGCACCTACGACCGCGTCGATGATGATGCCGACCATGCCGAGGTGAGCAATCACTGCTGCGAGTGCGCCAACGAGGCCAGCTGCGGGAAGCGTGAAGAGCCAGCCGGAAGCGATTCGGCCAACGGTGCGCCAGCGAACGGTCGAACCACGGCGGCCGAGACCAGAACCGATGACCGAGCCCGAAGCGACCTGAGTCGTCGAGAGCGCGAAGCCGAGGTGGCTCGAAGCAAGAATCGTTGCAGCGGTCGAAACCTCTGCTGCGAAGCCCTGCGCAGGCTTCACATCGGTGAGGCCCGAACCCATGGTGCGGATGATTCGCCAGCCGCCCGAGTACGTACCAATCGCAATCGCGAGTGCACAAGCGATGATGACCCAGAGATGGGGACCGGTGTCAGGATCTTGCATGTTCGCAGCAACAAGCGTCAGGGTGATGACGCCCATGGTCTTCTGCGCGTCGTTCGTACCGTGCGCAAGCGCAATCAGTGATGAAGACACGATCTGTGCGTAGCGGAAGCGGCCGCGGCCGTCCTTCTTACCGTCATGACGACGAGTAATTGCATACGCAGTCTTTGTCGCGGCAAACGCAACGATGCCAGCGGTGAGCGGTGCGGCAAGCGCGGGCAACAGGATCTTCGAGACCAGGCCGCCAGTGTTAATTGCACCGAAGCCAGCACCCACAACCGCGGCACCAATCAGGCCACCGAAGAGCGCGTGCGACGAGCTCGAGGGCAGACCGTACAGCCAGGTCACGAGGTTCCAGACAACGGCGCCGATGAGGCCCGCAAAGATCATTTCTGGCGTAATAAGTACGCCACCATCGCCCTCGTTGATGAGACCGTTTGAAATTGTCTTGGCGACCTCCGTTGAGAGGAACGCGCCGACAAGATTCAAGATTGCAGCCAAAGCGACTGCGGTCTTCGGCTTCAGTGCACCGGTTGCGATGGGCGTAGCCATCGCGTTTGCGGTGTCATGGAAGCCGTTCGTGAAGTCGAAGAAAAGCGCTAGCACGATGACTAGCAAGACGACGATCGTGAGTTCCACCGGTCTCTTTTCGTTTGCATGTAATGCGAAATGTCGACGCGCGCGAAAGCCAGCCGATGTAGCCATCTCGTCATACGCTCGTCACTTAATGTTTCCACCTCAGTAACCAGAGGTCAAGCTGAGCGCGCACGTCCGAAGATCCAAAAAATCCAAGCGCTCACAGGCAGAGAATCATAAACTGGGAATTGGCTTGAAACGCCCTGAAAGGAGCACGCCATGAGTGCAGCTGAAATTGCCGATTTCACCCCCGAAAGCGGCGCAATCACGATGTTCTCGACGAGCTGGTGCAGCTACTGCAAGCGTCTGAAGACCATGCTTGACAAGACCGGCATCCCCTACGAGATTGTTGACATTGAAAACACCGAGGGCACGGAAGAGCTCGTGAAGGCTGTCAACGGCGGCAACGCTGTTGTGCCGACCGTTGTCTTCCCCGACGGAACGACTGCAACGAACCCCTCGCTGCAAGACGTCCAGGCACGCCTCGGCGCATAGATTTATCGGCGTCTACCGACGCTCATACGTGTGGGGCGGATCCGATAGTTCAGATCCGCCCCACACGTCTTTCCTGGTCACCCAAAGTTTGCGCGCACGGCTGAGTACCGCGTCTCGGGCACTCGCTTGAGCTTGCCGGCAATTTCCATGATGGGAACAGCGACAATCTCGTCGCCGCGCAGCGCCATAAGATTGCCCCACTCCCCCTCGGCGATCGCGTCTGCGCCTGCAATTCCGGTGCGAGTGGCGAGCACGCGGTCGAATGCCGAAGGTGATCCGCCCCGTTGGAGGTGGCCAAGCACAGTCGCACGAGTCTCGATGCCCGTGCAAGCTTCAATGCGCTGAGCGAGAAGGTCACCGATGCCATGAGCGCCGCCGCGCAGTTCGGCAGGTTCTTCGCCCGCAAAATCGAAGCCCTCTGCGACGACAACAAGCGCTGAACGGTCACGGTTGGTGACATGCGTTACCCAGGCACACACCTGGTCGAGCGTCTCCGGCTGCTCGGGAATGAGCATGACGTGGGCGCCACCTGCGATGCCGGCATGCAGGGCGATCCAGCCCGCATCTCGGCCCATCACCTCGAGCACCATGCAGCGGTTGTGTGATTCTCCTGTCGTGCGCAGCCGGTCAATTGCCTCGGTCGCAATACCGACTGCCGTGTCGAAGCCGAAGGTGTAGTCCGTCCCCGCGAGATCGTTGTCAATCGTCTTCGGGAGACCGATCACATTGAACCCGACGCGGTCCAGAAGGCCAGCTACGCGCTGAGTTCCGTCGCCGCCGATGAGGATCATGCCGTCGAGGCCATACTCGTCCATCTTCGTGCGCAGATCCGCGAATTCTTCTTCCGTACCGTCTTTCGACGGGAACGGAGACCGGCGACTCGTACCAATAAACACACCACCGCGCGGTGACAGACCACGCACAGCACTGCGATCGAGCGTGACGAACTCGTTCTCGTGAAAACCACGCCAACCGTCAATGAAGCCGACCATCTCAAAACCGTGCACCTCGGTGCCGCGCAAGACGGCTCCGCGGATCGCAGCGTTCATTCCGGGGCTGTCGCCACCCGAGCACAAGACACCAATTCTCATGGCGCCAGCCTAGCGATTACACAGCCCAGATAGGGAGTGTCTCCCTAAGGACAGTGGGAGTTACGCCTCAGCGATCGCACGCTCAAGCACGCTGATGAGCGCGAGTAGCTGAACCGGGTCAGCGTTCTCTTCCTGTGCAGGAGCACCGTCGAGCGCACGCGCCGCGAGACCGGCCTTGCCGTCGATGAGTTCGGCGATCCGCGCATCAATGGTCTGTGCGGCGATGATGCGCCAAGCGGTCACCGGCTCGACCTGGCCGATGCGGTGCACGCGGTCGATCGCCTGGGTCTGTTCTGCGTCGGTCCAGCTGAGCTCTGCGAGCACAACGTTCGACGATGCCTGCAGGTTGACGCCGACACCTGCCGCGGTGAGCGAGCAGACTGCGACCGCGACCTCGGGATCCTTGTTGAACGCGTCGATCTGCTCCTGACGGAACGTCGCGGTCTGATCGCCACGGATCGACACAGTCTTCAGACCCATCTCGGCCAGCTGCGCCTCTGCGCGGTCCATTACGTGAATATGCTTCGCGAAGAATACGACCTTGCCGACCGAGCGCGCGAGCTGCGCAGTGTAATCGACAGCGAGCGACGCCTTGGCCTCGCCAATCGTACGAACCATCGAGAAGACGTTCAGGCCGTCTGCCGAAGCGTTCGCCTCTTCGAGCTCCTGCATGCAGACCATGCGAATGATCGCATCGTCCGACAGCTTCGCTCCGAGCTTGCCGCCCTTGATGGTCGTGAAGCGTTCGAGGAGCTTGCGAGCGAGCTTCGTCTCGGCATCGCGAATGCCGCGACCGAGATCATCGTCAAGCTCAACGGGAAGGTCAACCACGCGCTTCGCGGGAAGATCGGCTGCAACGTCAATCTTGCGACGACGCACGATACCCATCGACACCACGCTCTCACGCGCTGCGGGGTAGAACGCTGGATCGGCCGGGGTCCAGCCGTTGTTCTCCAGCTTGGCCATGAGCTCGGGGCCGGGCTTTTCAGCGTCGGTCCAGCCGAGGAAACGCCAGATCGCACGGAAGTCATCGACCTCGTTGATGAGCGGCGTACCGCTCAACGCGATCGTGAGCGGCTTTACACCGGGAGTGCGCTCGCGGATGCTCTCAGCAATCGACAGCACAGCCTTTGAACGCTGCGACTGCACGTTCTTGATCATGTGCGCCTCATCGACGACCATTCCCTTGAAGCCAAATCGCGAGATCCAGCTGAGGTGGCGATCAAGAATGTCGTAGTTCACGACGAAGACGTCAGCGAACGCGTCCATGTCGCGGCCATCACCGTGGATGACGGTGACGCTGCGCTGCGGCGTCCAGCGTTCAACCTCACGCGCCCAGTTCATCTTCACAACGTTGGGCACGACAACGAGCAGCGGGTAAGCATCTGCGACCGACGCCGCAAGTACCGACTGCGCGGTCTTGCCGAGACCGGGCTCATCAGCGAGCAAGAAGCTGCGGTGGCCATCACGCACGCTCGCGAGGAACTTCGCCTGGTGCTGCATCAGCTCTCGACCCTTTGGCGCGAGGCGATCGGGAATGGGCGGATCGGGCAGCGCCATGCACGCAGCACCCTGGCCACCCTGTTCGAACGACTTGAGTAGCGGGCTCAGCAGCTCCCAGTTCGCGAGACGAACCACGGGCGTCGGGCCGCGCTGTGCGGTGAGGCCGGGGGCGAGGAACGGATTGGAAAGCATGCGGGCTTCGATGCCCTCTGGCTCAACCTGGCGTTCTGCGAGCTCAGCGGGAACGACCTTTGCGACGGCGGTCTCGACGGGCGCTGGCACCTCCTCGGGAACGTCAATGCCTGCTTGCACGAGCATCTTGCGCTTCAGCGCACGAGTTGCTTCGGGAACGTTTGCTGCCGGCTCGAGGAGGGTGATGAGGCTCGTATCGCGAGCCGCGGTCTTCGCGAGGATCGAGGCGACGCCGTCGAGACGCTTCAACGTCTCTGCGCGCTCTGCTGCGCTGACCTGCTCGTCAGACTTCACACGGGCACGCTCTTCGCGCATGAGGAGGGCAATCGCCTGGAACTTCGCACGGTTCTGCGGTGTGGCTTTCCCACGCTGAGCAGATGACTCCACCTCGCGCACCGCACGGGCGAGCAGCGGAATGATGCCCTCGTTATGCGTGTGTTTGCGACGGCCATTCGAGCGCGACGAACTCTTCGCAGCAGACTTGCGCGTACCAGCGTTGCTTGCCAATGGATCTCCTGATCGGCGGGGTGTGCTGTTGCGCGCCTAGCAACGTGAATAACACGGAGGCGCAACACCTGATCGACCGAAACCTCGGTCTACGCAGATTCTAGCACCCTACGCGTCTGCACGACGTCTTCTGCCATCTGTTCGAGAAGCGCGTCGAGCGAGTCGTACTTCTCCATGCCACGCAAGCGCTGCAAGAACTGCACTTCAATCGGCTTGCCATACAGGTCGCCGGTGAAATCGAGAATGAACGCTTCAACACGAGACTCTGCATTCGGCGTGAACGTCGGGTTATTGCCCACAGAAATTGCCGCATCGAAACGCTTGCCGTCGAGCACGACCCAACCGGCGTAGACACCGTCTGCCGGCACCTTGCCCTCGACCTCGCCACCGAGATTTGCGGTAGGGAATCCAATCTCACGACCGCGCGCATCACCGTGCACGACGGTCGCGCGGACAGCATACGTACGACCGAGCATCGCAGCAGCGGTCTGCATGTCGCCGACCTGCAGCGCTTCACGAATCATCGATGATGACACGTTGCCGACGCCTGGACACGCCACACCATCGACTACTTCGACCGTAAAACCGTACTGCTCACTCGCGGCAACGAGCATGGCAGCATCGCCCTGGCCGCGGTGGCCAAATCTAAAGTCTGCGCCGAGAATGATGTGCTTCGCATTGAGTTCACGAACGAGCACGTCTGAGATGAACTGATCCGCCGGGATAGCAGCAAACTCAGCATTGAAATCGACCATAACGCAGATCTCAACACCTATCTCAGCGAGCAGCTCGAGACGCTGGTTCGGGCTCGTGAGCGCGACAGGACAAGCCTCAGGGTTCAAGAACCGCATGGGATGATCTGTGAAGGTGAGCACTGCCGAGGTCAATCCCTCGGCCTCAGCAACCGCACGCATGCGAGCGAGAATGCTGCGGTGCCCCAGGTGGATACCGTCAAACTTGCCAACAGCGACCACGGAGCCGCCGCTGACCATGTCCGGCTGAACCTGATCGGCCGATGGAACAGTAAGCATGAATTACGCCTTTGCGTCTGGGCGCGTACGCCACAGCCAAATCAGGCCAAGAACCGGAAGAGCGACGGGGATCCACACATAGCCCGAGCCGAAGTGCGACCACACCGACGCGTGCGCGAAGTACTGCGGGACCGCGTAGCTCAGCACACCAACGATAATGACGCCGGCGAGCTCGAACGAGAGCGCAGCCCACGCGACATTACGCCAGACGCCCTGGCGCTTAATGAGCGCGATCGCCGCAACGATATATACAACGCCAGCCAGCGCAGACAGTGAGTACGCGACGGGCGCCTCATCAAACTTCGAAATGATCTGGTAGATCGAGCGGAACGTTGCAGCAAGTGCGAGCACAATGTAGGCCGCGATAAGGACTTTACCCAGGCCGCCTAGGCGCTCCGTTGACTTAGCTGCTTCACCAGATTCGGTGGTTACCTGATCGATGTTTGACACCTCAGCAGTCTAGCTGAGGTGCGCGCGCGAAACTGAGTGCGTGTGGCTGGTTAGGCACCGAGCGCCCAGATGACCCACATGCGGTACGTCATCACGGCCACAGCGAGGCCGATCACAGCAAGCACGAGGTTTGCCCAGCGAGTGCGGTCGATGAGTGCCCAGAATCCGGCACCGAGCGGCATGATGAAGGCGACGATGAGGTACATCCAAAATTCGAGCGGATCGCCAAGCGCGTGATTGCCCGTCATCGGAGCGACAATCGAAATGATGATCTGCACGAGCAGAAGCAATGCAACGAGCAGCATCGAGCCGAGCGTGTAGTCGTTCGGGCCCTGCTTCTTGGCAGCGGCGACCGCACAAACGCCTGCCGCAACAAGCGAGACTGCGATCGTGACGACGGTGAACCAGAGGATCATGCTGCGTTTCCTTCGGGAACCGGGAAGTTGGTGATGACGCGGGCACGGCCGCGCTTGATCTCGATGAGACCGACGAGCCGCGGGGCACCAGCGGGCTCGGTGGGGCCTGCCGCCGGGTTGATGGCGGGACCGATCGCGGCAACGAGTGGTGCGTCATGGTCGGTCGTGCCGAACTCCACACGCTTGCCATTGCCGAGGTCGAGCGTCTGCTGTGCATCAAGCTCGATGGTCGGGAACAGGGTCGCTGCAACCTCAGCCGGGCCGAGAATTGTGCGAATGCGACCCTCAGCGAGCTCGGCGAGCGGGTTGGCGTCTGCAACCTGGAACGGGCCGACCGCCGTGCGACGGAGCGCCGTGAGATGGCCGCCAATTCCCAGGTATGCGCCGAGATCACGTGCGAGAGCGCGGATGTACGTGCCAGAAGAACAATCAACGACGGCATCGATGTCGATGACGGTGTGTGCCGTGTCGGTGGTGCTGGTGGCGTCTGCAGTCTCGGCCGGGCCAACGGCTGTCTCCGTGAGCTGCGGCTCGCCTGCAGCAAATCGGTGGATCGTCACCGGGCGCTTCTTTAGTTCAACCTGCTCGCCAGCGCGCACTCGGTCGTACGCGCGCACGCCGTCGACCTTGATGGCGCTGACAGCGCTCGGGGCCTGCTCAATGGCGCCCGTGAGGGCGGTGATGCCGGCCGCGATCCGCGCACTGTCGGCTGCGATCGCGCTCACAGCGTCTGCATCTGCGATGTCGAGGACTTCGCCCTCGCGATCGTCGGTGACGGTGTTCGCGCCGAGGCGAATCGTGGTCTCATACGTCTTGTCGAGACCGACGAGGTGAGTCAGCAGACGGGTCGCGGGCCCAAAACCGAGCACGAGAAGGCCGGTAGCCATCGGGTCGAGGGTGCCAGCGTGGCCGACTTTGCGGGTACCGAGCGCGCGCCGCGACCTGGCGACGACGTCGTGACTTGTCCATTCCCCGGCTTTGTCAACGAGCAGGATGCCGCCCTGGGGATATTCCGCTGCAATACTCACCCGAATAGCCTACCCCGCGGTCGCCTGGGCTTTCTCCGGCGAGGTGTGAGCCTACGCTCCTTATTACACTGGGAGCGATGGCTGCGAACGAAATTTCTGAGGTATTGAACGCATGGTTCAGAGCGAACGCTCGCGATCTCCCATGGCGTGACCCGGCAACGTCTGCGTGGGGAATTCTCGTTTCAGAGTTTATGTCGCAGCAGACGCAGGTCGAACGCGTCATTCCCCATTGGGAAGAGTGGATGGCGCGGTGGCCAAAGCCCTCTGACCTCGCGGCCGATGCGCCGGGTGAAGCGGTGCGCGCGTGGAAGCGGCTCGGCTACCCGCGACGAGCCCTCTGGCTGCACCAGGCCGCCTGCCAGATCGCTTCAGAGCACGGTGACGAGGTACCGAGCGACGTAGAGGTGTTGCTGTCGCTCACCGGCATCGGCCCGTACACCGCGCGCGCTGTCGCAGCGTTTGCGTTCGGCTCGCCAGAACCGGTCGTCGACACCAATACCCGACGGGTGATTGCACGCGCGGTGCATGGCCGAGCTGCTGCAGGCATGCCAGCCGCACGCGACCTTGACGACATGGCTGCTTTACTGCCCGCAGACCCTGTTGAGGCAGCCGTGTTCAACGCCGCAGCCATGGAGCTCGGAGCGGTGGTCTGCACCGCCCGCAAGCCTGCCTGCCCCGCCTGCCCGATCGCAGAGTTTTGTGAGTGGCGCGGATCAGGATTCCCGGATAACGCCCCGGCGAAGCGCCCCAAGCAGGCCAAATTCGAGGGCAGCGACCGCCAGGTGCGCGGTCGCATCATGGCCGCGATGCGCGCCGCATCCGGGCCGGTTGCCCGGGAGGTTGCCGTTGGGGCTGGTGTTGGTCGTGCTGATGCTGCGGGTGTGAGCAACGCTGCCGGGGCCGCGGATCAGGCCCAGCGCGCCTACGATTCCCTCATCGCGGATGGCCTCATCGTCGAGTACGAAGGCTCCGTGCGGTTGCCGTAGGGTTTTCGGCGCTAACCCCACGAAACAGGGTCTTTCTCCCGAAACGAGGCCTTTCATGCGCATGAAACGGGCCTCTGTGTCAGAACGGGCGCTTCTCGAGGGGTTGACCCCGCGAAATCGGCCTCGGCAGGCCGAAACCGGGCCACCAACCACCGCCTACGTCGGTGAAAAGAATGGGGCGGCCAGGTGGCCGGGCGGCCCTATTGAATCAACCAAGACCCTGCATGGGGTGGGCAGGATTTGGAGCTGCTCGTTGCTTGGCTGCCTCATAGGTCCGGGGACGAAGCGACGGGCCGAAACAGGAGGTTTCGGGAGGCGCTGATCCGCGCCCATAGAAACCCAGAAAAACAGTGATGCGCCCCGGCCAGTGAGGTCGGAGCGCATCAGAGCGTGAGACGGGGTGACTAGCGGGCGTCTCCCCCTGCCTCGTCTTCTTCATCATCGTCGTCATCGTCAGATGCTGCAAAGAATGCGTCTTCGTCGAAGCCGCCGACGGTGTCCTCATCAGCATCGCGGGGCTTCTCGTAAGGATCAGCTTCACCAGCGTATGACGCACCCTGCGCGAGTGCGGCAGCTGCTTCGTCACGACGCTTTGCTTCAGCGAGCAGCTCGTTCATGTGCTGCGCGGTATCGGGAAGCTCATCGTGAATGAATTCGAGCGACGGGGTCAGACGCGTGCCCAGCTGCTTGCCGACTTCCTTGCGCAGCATGCCTGTAGCAGCCTTCAACGCAGCGGCAGTGTCAGCCTGAGCCGAATCATCGCCGAACACTGTGTAGAAAATGCTCGCGTGCTGCAGATCACCCGTGACGCGAACATCAGTGATGGTCACAAAGCCGAGGCGCGGATCGCGCAGGCCTTTCTCCAGACGACGCGCAATGATCTGGTGAATGCGCTCGGCAACTTTTCCGGCACGTGGATTACTCATACTCACCACTTTAGATGATCTTGCGACACTTGGCTCTTGGCGCACCTGGGGCACCACTCATTCCAGGTCGCAAAATGGCGACGATACGTCTTTTTCCTCGCGCCATCCTCGCCGATGTCATACGCTAAATTACATGGGCTTCCCATAGGCAGCCCCAGCTACCGAAAGTGACAGAATCAATGAGCTTCCCCGATCCCCCGGTCGATCCCAACGAGCAGCCTAATAACCAGCAGGTTCCGCCCGCTGGTGCGGTGCCGCCCGCGGCGCCCGTGCCGCCCGCAGCACCCGTGCCGCCGCAGTACGCTGCACCTCAGCAGCCCAACGGCGCTCCACAGCAGCCCCAGCAGCCGTATGCTGCGCCGCAGTACGCTGCGCCCGGCCAGCTGCCCGTTCCCGGCCCCGGCGAGCCCTTCGATGGTGCGGTCAATGCTGACGACCTCACCCGCCCCCTGTACGGCGCCTCCTTCGGCGATGCAGTGCGTCGCTTCTTCAAGAACTACGCGAACTTCAGCGGCCGTGCGTCGCGAAGCGAGTACTGGTACGCGCAGCTGTTCCTGTTCTTGATCGGCCTGATTCCCGGCATCCTGTTCTTCATCGGGTTCATGGGTGTCGCAGCCGCTGCATTCGGTTCTGAGATGAACAACAGCGCAGCAGTTGCCGCTGGCAGCGGCACGATCGTTCTCGCAGTTCTCGGCGGAATCCTCATGGGCATCGTCGGCCTCGCAACCCTCATCCCGAGCATCGCTATCGGATGGCGCCGTCTCCACGACGCAAACATGCCCGGTACGCTCTGGCTGCTGAACATCGCTTCGATGATCCCCTTCCTCAACTACGTGGGCTGGATTGCAAGCATCGGCTACCTCGTCCTCACGATCCTGCCTTCGAAACCCGAAGGTCGTCGCTTCGCTTCGACGAAGTAGTTTCTTCGCGCAGCGCTGAGGGGCTGGCCGCGGAACCTGTTGGTTCTGCCGCCAGCCCCTTCGTAGTTCGTCCCTCGCCTAATCTCAAGGGGAAGATACCGCGCAGCCACAGGGTTCTGGACCGGTGGCGATGTTGACCTTTGATCTGTTGACCTGTTGCCTGTGGCGAGATGACACTCACGCCACATGCTTGTTCTGACAACGGCTAGCGTTGCATGCGCGGTTGCGGCAGAAAGACCTTGCTACGCGGGGGCATCTGGTGGATCGCCAGGCTGGGTCACACTGCGACCTGCCGATAGCCTGTCTCCCCCAAATACAAACAGCTGAGGGCTTGGTCCGGCGTAATGCCGGGCCAAGCCCTCAGCTGTAGCAATCGAGCCGGCGGAGGGGCTTGGATCAGTGAAGATCCGCGCCCCTCACCGGGCGCTCGCACCTGTTAAGCGCGGGGCTTCTCAACCATCTCGGTGGTCTCGATCTCGTCGCCTTCCTGAATGTCGTTGAACTTGCCGAGTCCGATACCGCACTCGAAGTCAACCTTCACCTCGGTGACGTCGTCCTTGAAGCGACGCAGCGACTCGATAGCGAGGCCGTCTGCGAGCACGACGCCGTCACGGATAACGCGAGCCTTCGCGTTACGGGTGATGACACCGCTGCGGACGATAACACCTGCGATGTTGCCGAACTTCGAGGAGCGGAAGACCTCGCGGATTTCCGCGACGCCCGACTGGACCTCTTCGTACTCAGGCTTGAGCATGCCGGTGAGCGACGCCTCAATGTCATCAAGCGCGTTGTAGATGACGTTGTAGAAGCGAACGTCGATGCCCTCGCGCTGAGCACGCTCGCGTGCCTTGACGTCGGGGCGCACGTTGAAGCCGATGACGATTGCGTTGTCGATCGTTGCGAGGTCGATGTCCGACTCGGTGATCGCACCCACACCGCGGTGGAGGATACGGAGCTGAACCGAATCGTCGACCTCGATCTTCATGAGCGACTCTTCAAGTGCCTCAACAGCACCCGAAACGTCACCCTTGATGATGAGGTTGAGCGAATCAACCTTGCCGTCCTCGAGCGCCTTGGTGAAGTCCTCGAGGCTGAGGCGCTTGCGTGCCTTAGCGAGCATTGCGTTACGCTCTGCAGCTTCACGCTTCTCAGCGATCTGACGTGCGGTGCGGTCTTCAGCGGTAACGATGAAGTTGTCGCCTGCACGGGGAACGCTCGAGAGGCCCTGAACCTGGACGGGACGCGACGGGGTTGCTTCGAGAACAGCATCGCCGTTCTCATCTGCCATCGCACGAACGCGACCGTATGCGGTGCCCGCAACGATTGCGTCGCCGACGCGGAGGGTACCCGACTGGATCAGGACGGTAGCAACTGCACCGCGACCCTTATCGAGCTTCGCCTCAATCGCGACGCCACGTGCTGCCTTGTTGGGGTTCGCGCGGAGGTCGAGACCTGCGTCTGCGGTGAGCAGAACAGCGTCGAGGAGCTCGTTGATGCCGATGTTGTTGCGCGCCGAAACGTCAACGAACATTGCGTTGCCGCCCCATTCCTCAGGCACGAGACCGAACTCGGTGAGCTGCTGACGAACCTGGTCAGGCTTCGCGCTTTCCTTATCGATCTTGTTGACAGCGACCACGATGGGAACGCCTGCCGACTGCGCGTGGTTGAGCGCCTCGATGGTCTGGGGCATGATGCCGTCGTCTGCTGCAACCACGAGGATTGCAACGTCGGTGACCTGAGCACCACGGGCACGCATAGCGGTGAACGCCTCGTGACCCGGGGTATCGATGAAGGTGAGGGCACGGTCGTTGCCGTCGTGCGTGGTACGTACCTGGTAAGCACCGATGTGCTGGGTAATACCGCCAGCCTCGCCGCCGCCGACGTCTGCACGGCGGATCGCGTCAAGCAGACGCGTCTTACCGTGGTCAACGTGGCCCATGACGGTGATAACCGGGGGACGCTTCTCGAGGACGTCATCGCCCTCATCTTCGAGCTCAGCATCGATATCGATATCGAAGCCTTCGAGGATCTCGCGATCCTCATCCTCGGGCGAAACGACCTGGATCTTGTAGCCCAGCTCGTCGCCAAGGATCTCGAACGTTGCCTCGTCGAGCGACTCCGTTGCCGTAGCCATCTCACCGAGGTGGAAGAGAATCGTCACCAGGTTCGAAGCACTGGTGTTGATCTTGTCTGCGAAGTCCGAGAGCGAAGCGCCACGACGCAGGCGGATCGGAGTGGTTCCGTCGCCGCGAGGTACCTGAACGCCGCCAATCGACGGCGCCTGACGCATCTCGAATTCAGCGCGCTTTGCCCGCTTCGACTTACGTGCCTTGCTCTTGGAGCCGCCACGACCGAATGCACCCGCGGTGCCAGCGCCACGGCCACCACGGCCGCGACCTGCGAATCCACCACCGGGACGGGGGCCAGCGAAGCCGCCACCTGCACCGGGAGCGCCGCCGGTGCCACCACCGGGACGGTTGAACCCGCCGCCGCCACCAGCGGGACGACCTGCGCCACCGGGACGACCGGGACCGCCGGGGCGACCCTGGCCACCACCAGCGCCACCCTGGGGGCGCTGAGCGGGACGGGGGATGTTGCCCGGGTTGGGACGGTTGCCGCCACGTGCGCCGCCACCCTGGTTACCCGAGAAGGCGTTGTTACCGGGGCGGGGAGGACGCGGGATACCCATGCCCTGGCTTGACGCGAACGGGTTGTTACCCGGACGGGGGCCAGCGGGCTTGGGAGCTGCGGGCTTGGGAGCACCGGGCTTCGGTGCGCCACCCTTTGCCGCTGCAGGGTTACCAGCAGCAGGCTTTGCCTCGGGAGCCTTGGGCGCGGGTGCGCCGGGCTTTGCCGAAGACGCCTTGGGAGCAGCAGTCTTGGGAGCGGGCTTGTCAGCTGCAGCCTTGGGAGCCGCAGCCTTCGGAGCCACCTTGGGCGCTGCTGCCTTAGCGGCAGGCTTCTCAGCCTTCTCTGCCTTTTCGGCAGCAGGCTTCGCTGCAGCGGGCTTCGCTGCAGGCTTGGGGCCGGGCTTGGGAGCGCCGGGCTTTGCTGCACCCTTGGGGGCAGCGGGCTTTTCATCGGCAGCGTCTGCCGAGGGTGCCTTTACGAGCTCGGGGTGCTCGTCGACGTAAGCGCTGAGCTTACGTTCGGTGGGGGGCATGATCGTCGAAGACGGGCTCTTAACGTATTCATTCAGTACGTTGTTCAGAACATCAACAGCAGTCTTGCTTTCGATGCCGAGCTTCTTGGCGATCTCGCTTACGCGTGGGTTTGCCACTTTTCTCCTGTCTGGGTTCACGCCAGACAGGCGAGAACCATTATTAACGGACGGGCCTCATCGTGAGCCGTTCATTACTTATCCATCAGCGTTTTCAGCCTGTTCTCTAGGGGTGTTGTGTCCAGTTGCCCAGACACTTTCAGCGCACGTGCAAAAGCACGACGCTGCACTGCCTGGCTCAAACACTTCGCGGTGGGGTGTACCCATGATCCACGACCGGGAAGCACCGCACGATCATCAACGATGAGCTGATTGTCGCTTACTGCCACCCGCAGAAGTTCGTCGCGCTCCGCACGAGCACGACATCCGACGCATGTTCGAACCGCGTCCATCTTACCAGCTTCCGTAGTGCATGCATTCAGGCTCGGGGCCTAGGGCTGGTCTGGGACGTTGAATCCTAGGCCAGCCCTCGAACCCGCTACTTTTCGGGACTTCGCGCTTACGCGTGGCGGCTCCGAAAAGGGGCTTGGTTTTAGTCGTTCATGATCGAATCTGGCTGGATGTCGATCTTCGCGCCGGTGAGCTTCGCAGCGAGGCGGGCGTTCTGGCCTTCCTTGCCGATTGCCAGCGAGAGCTGGAAGTCAGGAACGAGTGCACGAACCTGCTTGAGCGACTCGTTCAGCATGAACACATCGGTCACCTTTGCGGGCGAAAGTGCGTTTGCAACGAAACGGGGAAGCTCTGGCGAGTAGTCGACGATGTCGATCTTCTCTTCGCCAAGCTCGCTCATGACAGCGCGTACGCGGCTACCCATCTCGCCGATGCAGGTACCCTTTGCGTTGATGCCTGCCTGCTTTGCGCGGACAGCAACCTTTGAACGGTGCCCAGCCTCGCGTGCGAGCGAAACGATCTCAACGAGGCCTTCACCGATCTCGGGAACCTCGCGCTCGAAGAGGCGACGAACGAGCCCCGGGTGGGTGCGCGAGACGGTTACCTGCGGGCCCTTCTGGCCCTTTGCGACTGCGGTCACGTAGACGCGGATGCGCGAACCGTGGGTGTACTCTTCGCCTGCAATCTGCTCCTCAGGAGGGATGATTGCCTCGACGTCGCCAAGGTCTACGTGAATCATGCGGGGGTTGGGGCCCTGCTGAATGACGCCCGAAAGGATCTGGCCTTCCTTGTCCTTGAACTGACCGAGCACTGCATCGTCAGAAAGATCGCGGAGTCGCTGGTTGATAACCTGCTTTGCCGCGCTCGAAGCGACGCGGCCGAATTCGTCTGCGGTCACAAACGCTTCACCGATGACGCTGCCTTCAGCGTCGAGCTCGGGAACCTTCACCGAGATCTCGCCGCTCTTGCGGTCGAGGATAACGCGCACGTCGCGCTCGTCCGGGATGGGGAGCTTCTGGTTTTCAGCGTGACGCAGGTATGCCTGCTGGATTGCCTGTTCGATGATCTCGACCAGCTCGCCGAAGGGAATTTCCTTCTCGCGCTCGATCTGTCGCAGAGTGACGAGTTCGATCTTCACCGTGGCCTCCTATGAAATATTCAAATGTCTATTCAGATGTCACTCGGATGCGCCACCGCACCCGAGCAGATCGTTCAGCTTACCGCACCGCGCTGTTCATTGCCTGGTCAATCGATGCTTGGTGCGGCGCGGGCGAGTTGCACCGCATAGGTCTTGCCGTCTTCGATCACAAGCCCGCGGCCTGGAGGATACTCCCCTTTCGGCACGCGCCCCAGCCCTGCGAACGGATGCTGCATCTCGTTCTCCTCCGGTCGCAACAGCACGCCCCAGGTCGGCTGTTTCACCACTTGCGCGAGTTCCCAGACTCCGCCCGCGGATCCGCATTCAAACTCACAAATCACCAATATGTTGGCGTGTTTGGCGCGCTTAGCGGCTTGGCAGAGCGCCGCGAGCGGTGCCAGCGCGGCGGTGCCTTCAGCGAGCGCGGATCGTTCAATCACGATGATTCGTCCTTTGCTGGCTTGATCAACTGCGCACTCGTCTGCGAGTTCTCGTGCCACGGTTGCTATCTCGTCTGCACCTGAGACGACTCGGTCCCAACGGAGTCGGTGCGCGAGCCCGGGCTGCGCGAATGTGAGCAGCGCGGTTTCTTGTGATTCGGTGGCGGCCGCGGCCACACAAGCGAGTGCCGCTTCGGAGACGCCGTGCCCGCTCCCGCCCGCAACAACCGCCAGCCCACGGGTCGGCTTCGTCGCGAGCGACAGTTCGCGCACCCGCAATCCGATCCCTGCCCGTTCCTCCCGCACAAGTCTCCCGGGCACCCAGTCCCCAAGGTCCTTCAGTAGGAGCTCGGTCGGCGCCTTCTTCACCGGAGCCACCGGCTCAATGCCCGCGGCGAGCAGGCGCTCTGCTCGACGACGTATTTCTGCGTCGAACTCTTGTAATTCGAGCGCATCCACGGGTAGCGCGAGCTGAAACAGCCGGGTATCGCCAGCGGCCATTGCACGCCCAGGGCAGGAGTCCTCAAGCGCATCCCCTTTCACCTCGACGGCGGCGTAATCTATCGCGTTTGCGAGGCGCAGGGTGAACTGCTGCTGCACGTGGGATGAGAGTCGATGCGGGATACTTGCCGGCCGATCCGCCGTCAACACCACGTGCACACCCACCGAGCGTCCATGCATCATGATTTTCTCGAGCGCATCCATAACTTTGGCAGATTCGCTGTCACGCTCTGTAACCTGCCGGAAGGCCGCAATGCCGTCAACGAGCAGGAACACCCGGGGTAACCGATCCGCCGGTCGCGCCGTCCGATAGGCCGAGAGCGAGGCCGCACGCGCCGCGGCGAATCGGTTTCCGCGATCGGAGATGTACTCCGTGAGCCTGCGCAGGATCCGCTCGACCAGCTCCTCGTCATGCAGCGGCGCAACTGCACCAACCGTTGGCAGCGTCGCGAGTAACGCGAGCCCTCCGTTGCTCGCGTCGATCCCGTAGATCTCGACTGGGGTAGCGCCGTCGGCATCACTGAGTTCCGCGGCGATCGACACCAACGCCGTGGTTTTGCCCGCGCCGCTCGCCCCGTACAACACAAGGTTCCCCTCGGCCTCGAAGTGCAGCGCGATCGGATACTGCGCTTGCTGCTCGGGGTCGTCACACAGCCCAATCAGGGGCTTGTCGCCAGGTTTGTAACTCTCGAACGCGGATTCGGCAACTCTCACCCGCTGTAGCTGTTGAAGCGTCAATCGATTAGGTAGTTCGTCAAGCCACGGTCTCCTCGGCGGCGCGATCCCCTCGTCCCGATTCGCGTCGATGATCGCATCACGAAGCCGCTCGATATCTCGTGCCTGCTTTCGTCGTTTCCGCGTCCGCCGTTCTTCCGGGCTGATCGGCCACGGCTCACCCTCGCTCGTGCCAAAAGAGCGAATGATGATCTCCTGCTTGTCGGCTTCGCTCGCGGTCCCGCCCAGGTAGCCACTCTGAAAGTGGGTCACACGACCGGGTCCGGTTTTCAGCATCGCCCGCCCCGGGAATTCTGATGGAAAGAGCGCTGCCTCTGTTGTGCCAACCACGTCTCTGCTGTCGGCTTCGTCGGCCATCCGGAGCGCGATCCGCAGGTTGGTATTTGCACGAAGGTTGTCATTGATCACGCCAGCCGGACGCTGGGTCGCCATGATGAGGTGCAGTCCGAGAGATCTTCCGCGCTGAGCGATGTCGATTACGCCGTCGATGAACTCCGGGATCTCTGCGGCGAGCGCAGCGAACTCGTCAATAACGATGACCAGTGCCGGAGGCGCGGCCGGGTTCCCCTCGCGTTCCATCGCAGCGAGGTCTTTGGCTCCGTACTCCGCGAGGAGCTCTTCCCGTTTCCGCAGTTCCGCCCGGAGCGAGGTGAGTGCCCGCCTAACGAGGTGCGGGCTGAGATCGGTCACGAGTCCCACCGTGTGCGGGAGATCCACGCATTCTGCAAACGCCGCCCCACCCTTGTAGTCGACCAACAAGACGTTCAGCCGCTCTGGACTCACCGTCGCTGCCATGCTCATGATCCATGTCTGCAGGAACTCCGACTTCCCGGCACCGGTTGTCCCTCCGACCAGGGCGTGCGGGCCGTCCGCTTTCAAATCGAGGCGGATCGGCCCCGCCGGCCCCTGCCCCACAGTTGCGGCGAGCGCCACCGTCTGGCCTGCACGGTGGCTTCCCCAGCTGCTGTGCAGGCTCCCCGAAAGATGCCATGCAACTTGTATGGGGGCCGGCCCGCTCAGAATGTCCTGCTGCATGATGTCTCTGAGATTCACTTTGTTTGACAGTTCAACGCTTACCCGGTCAATCCCGGCGGCGTCCACTATGGGTGCGAGCATGCGCGCAAGCGTGTGTGCTGCCTGGGGTTCTGGCTCTTCGACTCCCGTGAGCGCGACCACCTTGTGTTCCTGAACAAAGTGCGCGCGGGCACCTTGCGCATCTACCGTGACAAACGTTCGGCAGGCTGCAGGCAGCTGGGTTGAACTCTCCGCCATCCAGATAACGTGAACACTCACGCTGGGTCCGCACTCAGCGATCCCGATGAGACGTGCTCGCGCTGTCCCCGGGTCACCGAGCACCAAGATCACCAGTGCGGGGAGCAGACGGGCGCTACCGCTAGACCGGGTCTCCGCCTTTCGGAGCTCAATGATCTCCTCGACGGTTGAGATGAGGTCAAGCGTTGCCTTCTTCTCGTCACTACCTCTCACCGCAGTCAGTGGCCACTGCCCGAGTGCTTGTTCAGCTGCACGAGTGTGGGGTATCCATTTCAGCCACGACCAACCCTGTTCCATCCGCTCATCGATGAAACTCACTACCCCGACCTCCAACGGCGAGTGGAGCGTCACGAGTTGAGTGACCAGGGCCTGTGTAATTCGCGTCACATGGGCCAGCTCACCAGCGACCCCTAACGCCCCGCACACGGTGAGCTTCTCCACGACGGGAACCGGGCCCACATCCTCGTGAGCATCATTCACAGACTTGAGCAGGCTCCAGAGCTCTGCCGGGGCTTCATTCCGCTTCGGTAGCTTCACTTGTGTTCGACTCGGCAGCATTCCTTCTCCGAGCCTCACCGAAAGAAAGGCTTCGTGTTCAGGCCTCCGTGTCCACAGATACTCACCACGCACTGCCACAGCGTGATCTGTTATCTGCTTCTTTGGGTGTTCCTCATTTCTTGTTGCGACCTCCTCTATCGCAAGGTCCTGTAGTTCCTGTTTCCCCAGTCCAAGCTCAACGGTGAATTGTTTGTTTTGCCGCCTGAACCTACGCTTCCCAGTAGACCTATTGTCGAGCCAGGTTCCCAGCATCATCAGCGGGGAGAACGCCATCATGACAAGGCTGAGTGGCGACTTGGTAAACGCGAACATCGCCCCTCCCAACAAAATGGGCGCAATTAGGCCGACGGTTGGCACGCGCATCGGCTCAGGCGGTTTCGGCGCCGCCGGCAGCTCACGTTCCGAATCAGGGAATCTCTGTTCCACGCGGGGGCTTCGCACGTGCGGCTCATGCGCCTGTTGATAGGCAGCGACAGGTCGCGCTCCCCAGGGCGTGATCCGCAGACTGATCGTGCCTATTTCTACATTGGTGACCGCTTCAATTCGGACGCTCTTTACCTGCTGATTTTCGATGAGAAGGCCATTCGCGGAACCAAGGTCACGTAGCTCCATGCTGCCCATGTTCATTACTTCCAGCACCGCGTGCTTCCGCGAGACGCTCTGATCAAGCAGCCGAATTCTGCTCCCAGGTTCACGTCCAATCACGTTTGCCCCAGGCACAAGACTGAACTTTGCGCCCTGCTGCTCACCGTTGAGCACTTCCGCTTCGCCTACGGGCTGTATCTCGCGCACCGCATCGACACGGACCGCTTGCTCAAGCATCGGGCGTATGGTTGCGCCCAAGGCGTTTGTCATCCCGCTCATGAGGGAATGTGGATCGCAGATCCACTCCCCTGCCTGTCCAGCAGCGCGCACACTCAACGTGAGCGGTGCGGCATTGTGAAGCGCGATCCTTTCCAACTCAGAGTTGCCGGTCATACCTGTGCGAATTAGCGCGGAGCTCACCTCCGATGCTGTACTCGTCGCCGCGAATTCGATACTGATGTCGCGAGGGTTTCCGTCATGCGTCACTACCGTTGTCTGGAGCTTCATCGATCTAAACTCCAGTTTGTGTCATTCGATCTCACGTTCTGACGCCTCGCTGCGAGTCAGCGTCCATCACACTCGGCTGACGGTCGATCTCGTTGAGATCCAACATCGTAAGAGCAGAAGAACACGGTGAATCCACGGTGACGAAGAGTGATTCTTCACTGACGTGAATTCTGATTGTGGCTTCTCCGTCAACCGATGCTTCGTATTCCCACTGGCCGGGCTCTGGTTCGTTGTAAAACACCACGAGCCAGCTGTCTGCTTCGAGAAACGCAAACATGCGTTCTGCTGACTCCACATAGTCAACCCCGTCGCCAGCCAACGTGAGCTTCTCATGAAGTCGGTTCCGGCTCTCGGTCATTCCGTAGGGCATCTCACATGCGACCGGACGCAACGCATCAAGCGCACGCAGCCTGTTTTCCAGCGATCCGTCCCACGCAACGTCACCGGTTGAGGAGCTCACAGTCCACCCGTCGCTGATGCCAGTCGCCGAAACCAAGGAGTCGTACGTGCCTCCCATCCACCGTCTGAGATCTACTAGCTCGGTGTCAGTGGGCCATCGTGTCTCGCTCGTTTCTTCGGCGGCGCTGCAGCCTGAAAATGTCAGGGCGCTCGAGCAGAGAAGGAGCGCCAGAGCTGCCCGCCATAACTTGAATTGACGCGTCATCGCTTCGGCTCCTCTTCGAGCTCGCGGTTTAGCTGTTCTTCCTTGGGGTCTCTCTGCATTGGGCTCCAAGCCGCGCGCTCTTCCTTCGTGTTGGGAAGCCTGCGGAAGTCATTCACCACCGGATCCAGAACGCTCGGTACTGTGTCGCGGTCTAGACCGCCGAAGTCGTAGGGCATCGATGAACACGGCGAGGTCACCGACAGCGTCAAGCCGCGTTTCAGAGAGTGAAGATCGATTCCCGCGCCATCATCTCGGATTGCCCTAACAACAGCTTCCCCCACGCTCGGACCCTCTGAATACTTCGCTACCCAGCCAGAGGCTGTTAGCAGGGATTCGACGTTTCGTAGAGCGTCACTTGCGTCACCAACAAACTCGCTGTTCTTGAGTAGCCCGATGAAGTTCATCCGTTCAATATCGTCACTAAATCTTTTCGAGCACGTCCCTGGGCCAAAAGAATCAAGAATCCGCCCGCGTGATGCAGCGTCGTTTCTCCACTCCACAAGTTGCGGATCGTACCCTTGGACCCAACCACGTTCGATACCGATCACCCCAATTACTAATTCAAATTGCGCTCCGATCCAACGCCTCTGTTCAACTGACGTTGCGCCGTTTCCCCAGTACTTCTCATTTCCAGCATCCGAGCAAGAAGCCGTAGAAAAAAGAACAAGCCCGGATAGCCCAACGCATAGGTATCTAAAGAGTGTTTTCGTCATAGATTCTCTTTCTTTCGTAAGCTTGCTTTCACTTTCCGATTGACCTTTTGAATCCGCCAGTTACTTCAGCTCCTTTTGGATCAGACGTAATGCGCGCAAACGAGTTAAGAGACTGCGTCCTTCGGTCCAGATACCCGTGCCCGTCAGACGCGCTATGTCCCATGAACCCGTTGTCGTTGCCATCACCGATGACCGCATGACCGTCCGTACTTCGAAGCCCTTGGCTTTCAACGCCCTCAGCAGAAAACACCAGTACTCCAGGCATACTTGCCGGTCCTTCTAAGCCGAGTATCCGTTGCGGCTGTTCCGTAAAGGTTTTACGGCCCGAAAATGCGGCCCCTACAGGAGCAATATCGTCGCCCTCCGCATGTACTGCGTAGATTGCGGGCTGACCGGGCTCGCGTTCTTGCACATGCAAAGATGAAAGATTCGCCACATAACGCATGTCTACGCCTGCACTACCAAATGTTGTGAACGAATCCACTGGTCTCTTCGTGAGTGTGAGCGCGATCGACGCGGTGTTCACGCCGTAGGAATGAGCACCTACATTTACAACTAGATTTCGCGTCGAAGCATGACTCGAATTCCGGTAAGTGCCATCAATTTCACCTGCAAGTCGTTGCGCCCCGGCAAAGGCCTTCTCCGACCCCAATACTCCTGCGGAGCTCGCTGAATCACCCAAGGCCGGGGTGTCATACCCCAGCCAAACAGCGACAGCATGTTCTCCAGCAGTTGATGAGTGTCTATTCTGCTCTTCGAATACGTTGCGACCCACCTGGTTCCAGTTTCGAATCGCGGCGGGAGCATTACTTTCCATGCCAGCTGCCAACCACGTAATACGTTCCGCATGATCTAGGTTTCCCAAGCTCATTGCTGCACAAGGCGGGTCAACAAGTGTGTTTAGGGAAACGATGTGCCTTTCGACGCCGGCCAGACGTCCCGAGAGCTTCGTTTCAACGGCGGTTTGAAGACCGGATAACAGTCTCGCGGTATCTGCCGAAATTCCTGCCGGGTTCGCAGCAATAATTCGCAAGGTTTCGCGATTCGCCCTATCTCTTGTGACGAATGACAAGCCCGGAAGATTTCCAATAACCATTGACCGCTCGCGAATGAGAAACTCTTGCTGTTCGACAGTCAGACCTAACCACCAGGAGATGACGACTTCGGGTGCCGGCGGTGAGTCCCACCAGGCCACTCCAGGTTCTCCGCCAAAGAGGTCCCTTAACGACGGGTAATCAATCTCGAACTCGGCGGGGGTTCCGACCCCGCCCCAGACTTCGCTGGTCAACCCAAGTGCAATTGTTCGTTTTGCTTGTAGGCCCTTGCAGTTCTGACTTAGCCCTATCAGGTGCCCAATTGGGGTGTCTTGCAATAACCTTCGCAACTTGTCTTCTGCATTTCGTCTGCGCTCCCAAAGCGCACCCCACTTACTGGGCGCCCCTGTCGCAGTTTCAACCGCCTGCTTCCATTCGCTGGCCGCGACCGTCCAGGAGTGCTCGTACATATTGCACATTTGGGAGATCATCGCCTCCCGCTCTGCCGTATCCATTGCATCACCGCGAGAATCAAGCCGGGGTTGTGGGAATGGGTTTGGGATTTCTTTCCAATACGTAGGCACCAGGCCAGGCCGACCGATCTCGTAGGCGATCTCAGAGAGCTTCGCTTCCGCCCTGCGGATGTAGGAGAACGCCATCTCGGTGTCGATCATCACCGCGCGGGCTTCCCGGTGAACGGCCTCAACCTCGGCGGCGTAGGTGCGAATTGCAGTCTTGGCATCGGTAGTGCTCGTGATCACCCGCTTGGCCCCGGAAGAAAGTGTGTCTTGTAGTCTCACGCGGAGTCGTTCAACAGACTCGGACGACTGACGGGAAAGCCACTCTGCCGCAGAACGCACCGCAGCGTCGTAGCCAGACGCGTCGCGCTCCACGTCAGTGATGAACTTTTGCACCGCCTCCATCTCAGCCGTGCTGCCGCTAATGGGTGAAGGGCCGAGGTGCTGGCGGATGTTCGGAAGGACGATGCTCACTTCTCGTCACCCCTCAGCGCAAATCCCGTCGCTAGAACGCCTGCAAATTCCTTGTCGAGTGAGGTCAGCTCACCGCACAATTCCCGGATCTCGCCGTGGGTGGTCTTCGCAGCATCTGCAAGAGCCGCTCGCGCTACCTGCAGCGCAAGCAAGAATCTTGTAATTTCGCCGCCGATACCTGTCACGCCGGTCGCGAGGTCTTGAGGTCTGGGGACGTTGTTTTGCACCATCAGGTTGCCGCCGTACACCAGCTTGTTTCCCGCTTCAGTTAGGTCGTTCAGCCCGATGTTGAGCAGAACCATTTCAATACCTCCATGTGGAAGAAGTTGTCATTCACAATCACCTGCGGGGTCACCAGTGCAGCCGTCCGTAGTCCAACGGTTGGCATGCACCAGCGACCCCTAAAGAGTGAGGAACTACTGAATGCGAGCTGCAATCTGCGCGTCCATCTCCTGATGGGCCTGCGCAACGCTCAGAACAAACTGGCGGATCTCGGTGAGTTTCTCAACGACGGTGTTCGTTGATGCTGTGTACTCAGCGTAGGAAGACTCAAATCGCTTCGAAGCACTATCTGTGACGAAGCCTGAAGACACGAGTGACTGGATCTGCTGCTGCATTTCTCTCAGCTTGCCGATGATCTCGGTCTTGCCAGCATCGAGCCGGCCGGCCGCTGCATTGAGCTCGTCGTAGGAGACTGTGACATTTGCCATGGGGCGTTCCTTTCAAGTGGCTTGGCAACGCCCCCGTCAGCCAAAAGTGGTCTCGCGTCAGTGCGACGCTTCAGCAATGCTCACCGGCCATCCCCGCCAGGGAGTAGTGCTGATGTCGTCGACGTTAGTGGAAGCCACTGACATTTGAAGTCGCGAAGTCAAATTTGTGGATAACTCGTCTCCGGGGAACTCCGACCCACCTGTGAGCAGCGCAGAACGCCTCAGCGTTGAGCCAATCCTGCGCACCTCAGCGTGCCAATTACGCCGAAAACACCCCTTTCTCTCGAACAGACCCGCTTTTGTTGCATGCAACTATCCGTCTCGAGAGAAACGCCCCTTTTCGAGGGGTTGAGCGCTACGCGCTGCCAATCTCACTCACCCGAAGTACAGATCACCCCAAGAGCAACGCAACCGCACCCGCGACCGCCCGAACTAAGCAAAGAGCGCGCCCACCCCGAAGGGTGAGCGCGCTCCTAGTAAGAGCCGAAAGGCTTACGCACCGAACAGTGCGGGAACCTCCGAGATGGCAACCTTTTCCTTGGTGCCAGCGGCACGGTCCCAAACCTCAGCGAAGCCCTCAGCCGCGTCGCGACCGATGACGACGACGCGGGGAACACCGAGCAGCTCGGCATCGCCGAACTTCACGCCGGGCGAAACCTTGGGGCGGTCGTCGAAGATAACCTCAATGCGAGCTGCATCGAGCTTCTCTGCGAGCTCGGTCGCGATCTCCTGGATCGCGGGATCCTTGCCCGTTGCAACAACGTGCACGTCGAAGGGAGCGATCTCGCGGGGCCAGATGAGGCCGCGGTCGTCGTGGTTGAGCTCAGCGAGAATCGCCATGATGCGGGTCACGCCAATGCCGTACGAACCCATGGTGACGGTGACAAGCTTGCCGTTCTCATCGAGCACCTTAGCGCCGAGCGCCTCAGCGTACTTACGACCGAGCTGGAAGATGTGGCCGATCTCCATGCCACGTGCGGTCTCGATCGGGCCGCTTCCGTCGGGTGCGGGGTCGCCGGTGCGAACGGTTGCAACATCTGCAACGCCGTCTGCGGTGAAGTCGCGGCCTGCAACGAGGTACGCAACGTGCTTTTCAGCGATGTTTGCACCGGTCACCCATGAGGTGCCCGAAACAACGCGGGGGTCAAGCAGGTAACGAACGCCGGTCGAACCCTCTTCGCCGAGCACAGCAGCGCCGTCGAGCGACGGACCAATGTAGCCGGGAACGAGGCCGGGGTGCTTCTTCAGGTCGTCGGCTGTTGCGGGCTCAACCTCGCAGTTGGGGAATGCAACCTCAACGCGCTTCATGTCGACATCGCGGTCACCGGGCAGGCCGATAACGACGACCTCGCGGTTGCCCTCGAGATCGGTCACTGCGAGCACGACGTTCTTGAGCGTGTCAGCAGCGGTCCACTCGCGGCCGTCCACACGTGCCAGCACAGCGTTGGTGTGCGCGACGAGGGTGTCGATCGTCGGAGTGTTCGGCGAATCATAGACCACGGGCTCGGGCTGGCCGTCGAACGGAATCTCAGCGGGAACCGGAGTCTTGTATGCCTCGACGTTTGCGGCGTAGCCGCCAGCCGAACGCACAAAGGTGTCCTCACCGATCTCGATGGGGAGCAGGAACTCTTCGCTTCGCGATCCGCCCATTGCACCGGCGTCAGCCGCAACAATTGCGTAGTCGAGGTTCAGGCGGGTGAAGATGCGCTCGTATGCATCGCGCATGTTCTCGTAGCTTGCAGCGAGACCCTCGTCAGAGACATCGAACGAGTACGCATCTTTCATGCTGAACTCGCGGCCACGCAGCAGGCCTGCGCGGGGACGAGCCTCATCGCGGTACTTGTCCTGAATCTGGTACAGGGTGACCGGCAGCTCCTTGTACGACGAGATGATGTCCTTCACCATCGTGGTGAAGGCTTCCTCGTGCGTGGGAGCAAGCAGGTGGTCTGCGCCGTGGCGGTCCTGGAGACGGAAGAGCGCGTCGCCGTACTCTTCCCAGCGGCCGGTTGCCTCGTAAGGCTCGCGCGGCAGCAGTGCAGGGAAGTGCACTTCGTGCGCACCAGCTGCGTTCATCTCCTCACGGATGATGTTCTCGAGCTTGCGGCGAACACGCAGGCCCAGAGGCATCCAGCCGAATACACCCGGCGACTGGCGACGAATGTATCCTGCACGGACCATGAGCTTGTGGCTTGCGACCTCTGCGTCTGCAGGGTCCTCGCGGAGGGTCTTCAGAAAGAATGAGCTGAGCCGGGTAATCACCCGTCTATCGTACCTCTCAGAACGACCCCCACACCACGCTACAGCGTGGGAATCGGCCGCGTCTCTGCTGCGAGCCAGTGCAGCGGCACCTCAATTGCGACGCGGGTGCCGCCAGCAACATCAGCGCCCCACACGATCGAGCCGCCGAGCTCACCCTCGATGAGGGTACGCACGATCTGCGTTCCGAGGCCGTCACCAACGGTGCCACCGGGAAGGCCGGTGCCGGAGTCGATGACCTCGACTGCCAGGCGTTCCTCGGTGCGATCCGCCTTGATGAACACCTCGCCCTCACGGCCAGCAAGGCCGTGCTCGACCGCGTTAGTCACGATCTCGGTGAGCGCGAGCGCGAGCGGGGTCGCGTACTCAGAGGGCAGCTCGCCGAACTTGCCGACACGCTTGAGCTGCACGGTCGTGTTGTGTAGCGACGCGACCTCGGCCGCGAGGCCAAGCACGCGATCGAAGACGACGTCGAAGTCGACGATCTGTGACAGACCGGTCGAAAGCGTATCGTGTACCACCGCAATCGCAGCAACGCGGCGCATTGCCTGGCCAAGCACCTGCTTGGCTTCCTCGCTGCGGGCGCGGCGTGCCTGCACGCGCAGCAGCGAGGCCACGGTCTGCAGGTTGTTCTTCACGCGGTGGTGAATCTCGCGGATCGTCGCGTCTTTCGTGATGAGCTCCTGCGCCTGCTGACGCACCTCAGTCACGTCGCGCGACAGCACCACGCCACCGACACGGGTGTTGCCGTGGTAGATCGGGATCGAACGCAGCGTCACCGAACGGCCGCGTGCGTGGATCTCATGACGGCGCGCCACCTTGCCCTGCGCGATGAGCGGCAGTGACTCGTTGGTGTCGAACTGGCCCTTGACGATCTCGGCAATGACCTCAGAGAAGTTTTCACCCTCAATCTCGTCGCGGTAGCCGAGCATGGAGAAGGTGGTCTGCGTGTTCGGGCTCACGAAGGTCGCAGTGCCCTCGAGATTGATTCGCACGAGACCGTCAGCGGCGCGCGGCGCACCCTGTGCGCTGCCCCACTCAGAGTTCATGGACGGGAAGAGACCCGTCTGTGCCATTCCGAAGAGGTCTTCAGCGATCTCCTTCGAAGCGGCTGCGATGCGCGAGGCGACCTGTGTCTCCTCAGCGCTCGTGTGCACCGTGAGGACAGCGAACGGACCGTGCACGCCACCCTGCTCGTCGCGACGGCTCACCGAGTAGGCCGTCAGGCGCATCGGGTGCTCCTCGTACCAAGCAGGCGAGGTCGAAGCGGCGGGCTTCTCGGTTTCCATGGTCTTATCGACCACCTCGCGCCAGTCGTGGCGCAGGAACTCACCGATGATGTCGCGGTAGAAGAGCGTGATCGACCCAGCGGGACGGCTGTGCGCGATCGCGAGGTAGCTATTCTCCTCCGTCGGCACCCACAGCACCACGTCACTGAGCGAGAGGTCAGCGAGCAGCGGGAGGTCAAGACCAAGGCGCTCTAGCCAATCGATCTCTTCCGTCGAAAGAGTCGAGTACTTCGTGGTGAGTGAGCGCAACGTTGGCATGCCATAAGCCTAACCAAGTGTGCAAGCCCTCGCGGCTAGATAGCGAAAGAAGACGGCACCTAGGAGAAATTTCACAAGGCAAAGGTTCCGTTGACGACCCCTAATCGCCTGCCTTTATCGTTGGTGCTCCATTCACGCCGCGAACGCTCACACCAGAAAAAACCGGGGATCTGGCACGGCGATCGCACACTTCCAAAGGAGCCTCTTATGCCCGCTGCGCAATCACTGCTTGCCCCTTCACCGCCGCACACACGCGTCGAGACGCAGACGGTGCGGGCGGGGCGATCCGCGCCCGCTCGCGCGTGGCGACCAGATCCGGTCGCACCGATCGCGATCGTCGGGAGCGCACCAGAATTACCGAGCGCCGCACTCATTGCGCGGATCGCCATCATGGTGTTTGAGGTCATCACCGGCGTGCGTCTCGTCGCCCAACTGGGAAAACTTGTCACTTACGACGTTGCGCAGAACCTCTCACAATTGCGAGCGGTTCGAGCAGAAACGAGGTTTGCGAGTTCGGGTGCCAAGCGTGTGGTGCCGACGGTACAGGGCGTGCACCTCACGTCACCGGTCCAGGGAACGCTAGAGGCCGCGGTGATTCTCAACACCGCGGCCTCTGCCATAGCTGTTGCGATCCGCGCTGAACACGACAAAGGTCGGTGGCGCGTGACCGCAGTCACTGTTTTGTAGTTACTCTGCCGAACGCTCCGCGCGCAGCTTCGAGATCTCGTAGAGCGCAACGCTGGCGGCGATACCTGCGTTGAGCGACTCGGTTGCCGACGAGATGGGGATCGATACAACTGCATCGCAGGTCTCGGTGACGAGACGCGACAGGCCCTTGCCCTCGCTGCCAACGACAACGAGCAGCGGGCGGTCAGCCAGCTCGAGGTTCGGAATCATAACGTCGCCGCCACCGTCAAGGCCGATCACGAAGACGCCCTGCTTCTTGAATTCCTTGATGGTCTGGGTCAGGTTTGCTGCACGTGCAACGGGAATACGAGCGGCAGCGCCTGCCGAGGTCTTCCATGCTGCCGAGTTCAGGCTTGCCGAACGACGCGAGGGCACGATGACGCCCTGGCCACCGAACGCAGCAACCGAACGAATGATCGCACCGAGGTTACGCGGGTCGGTCACGCCGTCAAGCGCAACGAGCAGCGGAGTCTCGTTCTTCGCGATGACGCTCTGCAGCACGTCGAGCGGGTGTTCGTACTCCATCGGCGGCACCTTGAGCACGATGCCCTGGTGCACGGTGTCGCGCTCGACCATGCGGTCCATCTCAGGACGCATGATCTCAAGCACGGGAACGTTGCGGTTCGTCGCAAGGCGAAGGATCTCGCGGGTGCGATCGTCCATCTCGATGCGCGCAGCAATGTACAGCGTCGTCGCGGGGATCTTCGTACGCAGCGCCTCGAGCACAGCGTTACGGCCGGTCACGAGCTCGCTCTCGTCGCCAGACTTGCGCTTCACGGGAGCGGTGTTGCGGCCGCCGGCACGACGTGCCTTGGCAGCCTCGTAACGCTCACGCGCCATCTTTTCCTTGTGTGCGGGGTGGTACTCGCGGTCCACTGCCTTGGGCGTGGGGCCACGGCCCTCAAGCGCCTGGCGACCCTGGCCGCCAGAGCCTACGCCCTTGCCCAGTCCCTTCTTACGGACTGCTCCAGTACGGCTACTTTTATTACTCATGTCAGGCTCCAGCGGGTTCCGGTCGGGCTGTCTTCAAGGGCGATTCCGGCAGACGCGAGTCGGTCGCGAATCGCATCGCTTGTGGCGAAGTCCTTGTTGGCACGGGCATCGCGACGCTCCTCAATGAGCGCCGTGATCAATTCATCAAGAGCGGCCGAAGCGGCATCGCTCGATTCACCTGCGGCACCGTCACCCCACTCGTTCGCGCGCGGATCAAGTCCGAGCACGTCAAGCATCGCAGCCACCTCAGTGGCGCGAGCAGCCGTCGTGACGGCATCGCCAGCGTCAATCGCGGAATTACCCGCGCGCACGGCGTCGTGGATCGCAGCAAGCGCCTGCGGCAGTGCGAAGTCATCAAACATCGCCTTGGCAAACGCCTCAGGCAGTTCAGCGACCGTTGCGCCGCCGCCGAATACGGGCACTCCAGTGCCCGATTCAGCGAGCTTTTCACTCGCGCGATCAATAAACGATTCGATGCGGCCAAACGCCGCTGCTGCCTCGGTGAGAGAGTCAGTCGAGTATTCGAGTACCGATCGGTAGTGCGCGGATCCCAGGAAGTAGCGCAACACAATCGGTCGCGCGGAGCTCAGCAAGTCGGCCGCAAACAGCGAGTTGCCAAGCGACTTCGACATCTTCTGGCCGCCAGTGTTCACGAGGCCGTTGTGAATCCAGTGATTCGCAAAGCCGTGACCGGCAGCAGAAGACTGTGCCAGCTCGTTCTCGTGATGCGGGAAGCGAAGGTCGAGGCCGCCGCCGTGAATATCAAAGTGCTCGCCCAGGTAGCGCGTAGCCATCGCCGAGCACTCAATGTGCCAGCCTGGACGACCACGGCCCCACGGCGAATCCCACGAAGCGCTCTCGGGTTCTGCCGCTTTGTGCGACTTCCAGAGCGCAAAGTCTTGCGGAGCTCGCTTGCCCATGGGCTCAGAGTCTGCCGCGTCTTCCATCTGGTCGACCTTCTGACGCGTGAGTGCGCCATACTCAGACCAGCTCGCGGTGTCGAAGTACACGTTCGCCGTGCCATCGTTCGCCTGGTACGCGTGACCGCGCTCGATGAGCAGCGCGATCAGGTCGATCATCTCGCTAATGTTCGCGGTCGCACGCGGCTCGTAGGTCGGTGCGAGTACGCCAAGGGCGTCATATGCTGCCGTGAACTCACGCTCAACGCGGTAGGCAAGCGCCCACCAAGTTTCGGTAGATCCGTCGGCCTGCGCGATCCGCGCATTGTCGAGAATCTTGTCATCGATGTCAGTGACATTGCGGATCAAACGCACATCGTGGCCAGTCGCAGCGAGCCATCGACGAATCTGGTCGTACACGAGCGCACTACGGAGGTGCCCGATGTGCGGCGCCGACTGCACGGTCGGACCACAGACGTACATGCCAACTTTGCCCGCTTCAAGGGGGATAAAGTCGACGACGTCTTGCGCGCGCGAGTCGTAGATGCGTTGTTTCACGTCACTAGCTTACCCGCACGGCGCAAGCGCCGGCGTTCAGTTGTTCCCCAGGTCAGGCCAGATCAAGCGGAGATTAGGCCAGCTCGCCAACGAGGAAGTAACGCATCTGCTTCGCGACGCTCACCGCGTAGTCGCCAAATCGCTCGTGGTAGCGGCTTGCGAGGGTTGCATCGACAACACCCATCGGGTTGTTTGCGAGCTTGTCGCTCAGGACCTTTTCGAAGACCTTTGCGTGCAGTTCGTCGAGATCGTCATCGAGATCGCGGATCGCCTCAATCACCTCGGGGTCCTGCGTCGAGAGGAGCTTCACAACAAGCTGCGCCATCTCAACGTCAAGTTCACCCATGCGCGCGAACGTCTTGCTCAGACCCTTGGGAATGGCACTCTCCGGGTAGCGGTAACGCGAGAGCTGCGCAATGTGCTCGGCGAGGTCACCCATGCGCTGCAATGAAGCTCCCATGCGCAAAGCGCCCACAACGAGGCGAAGGTCTGATGCGACGGGCTGCTGACGCGCGAGAATGTCGATCGCGAGCTCATCAAGCGCGAGCACCAGCTCGCCAATCTGCTCTGCCTCATCAAGGACGTTTTCTGCGAGCGCTACGTCGGACTTCCCGAACGCCGCGGTCGCCTGCGTGATCGACTGCTCAACGAGTTCGGCGATGCCGACGAGGCGCTCCTGAACTTCCTGAAGCGACTGCTGAAATACCTCGCGCATCGGTACCCCTTCTTGGTAGGTGCTGGTGCGTTTTCGCACGCGATCCGGTTCGGGCACGTACGCCCGTTTCCTCAATCTACTGTGAATGGCTCCGGTAAACCCCACCTATCCGCAAAGTGAACAACGACTGAACAGCAAAGATTTCTCCCAGTGATCACACGGCGCTCGCCCTACGATAAGAACTATGACACCAACCGCGCTTGTACTTCTCTCGGTAGCGCTTGGCGTTATCGCCGGAGCAGCACTCGTCGCCGCGATTACGATCGCTCGCGCGACCGGACGCAAACGAGCTGAAGCCATGCGCCCCGAGTTGCCAGTGATTGCGACGTCTATTCTCGATGCAATCGACACTTTCGCGGTCATTCTCGATGCGTCACTGACACCCGTCTACGCAAACTCGATTGCGCGAGTTGAACGGTTCGTGAACGCGAACCAGCTGCAGAGTCAGTACTTCCTCACCCAGGCGCGGAGCGTACTCACAACAGGCGCTCCCTACACGAAAGAGCCAGATCCGAACGATCCGCACGACACCGTGCGCATTTCGGTGGTGCGGGTAGAAACCAGGTTCTTGGTAGTCCTCGCGGAGGATCTTGGCGAACAGCAGCGAGTCAACGCGATGCGTCGCGACTTCATTGCGAACGTCTCGCACGAGCTGAAAACCCCGATCGCGGCTATCAGCCTGCTTTCGGAGGCCGTTCACGAGGCCGCAGACGAGCCAGAAATTGTCAAGAACTTCTCCCAGAGCCTCATCAAGGAGTCACGCCGACTCGGTGAGCTCTCGCGCGACATCATCCAGCTCTCTGAAGCGCAGTCGACCCTCCGTCCGGAAGATCGCGAAGAGGTCCATCTCGTCGCCCTCGTCGAACAACAGGTTGACGCGATACGCGAGTACGCGGTGCAGAACAACGTTGAGATTACGATGACGGATGTCACGCGCGGATCCGCCAAGGCAGCCGAAGACCCAGTCATCCTTGGCCGTCCAACTGCGCTCGCCTCTGCGATCTCAAATCTGCTGTCTAACGCCGTCCGCTACTCCCCCGAAGGAGGTCACGTCGGTGTGGGAATGTACGTCGATCGCGACGGCTTCCAGGTCTCAGTCACCGACCAGGGCCAGGGCATCTCAAGCGAGCATCAGACCCGCATCTTCGAGCGCTTCTACCGAGTCGACGGTTCGCGCACCCGCCGCGGCGAAGACGGCGGCACCGGCCTCGGTCTCAGCATCGCACGCCACAGCATGCGCGCCCACGGCGGCGACGTCTCGGTCTGGTCGCAGCCGGGCGTTGGCTCAACGTTTACTCTCACTTTCCCGGTCCACAAGGGCCGAGCGAAAGAAAAGCAGGCCAAGCGCCTCAAACTTGCCAAACGAATTGTGAAGGGAGAATCAGCGTGAACGCACACATTCTCTTGGTTGAAGACGAACCATCGATCTCGACTCCGCTCGCATTCCTTCTCGAGCGCGAGGGATACCGCGTCACCGTCGTCGACGATGGCGCAGAGGCGGTGCGCGCATTCACGGCCGAGCCCGCAGATCTCGTGCTCCTCGATCTCATGCTCCCCTCGCTCCCGGGAACCGAGGTGTGCCGGGAGATTCGCCAGACTTCGCAAGTCCCAATCATCATGCTCACCGCGAAGGACAGCGAAATCGACATCGTTGTCGGCCTTGAACTCGGCGCAGACGACTACGTTACAAAGCCCTACTCGAGCCGTGAGTTGCTCGCCCGTGTGCGGGCGGCAGTGAGGCGCGGATCCGCCCCCACTCCCGTTGCAGAACCCGAGCCCGCGGGCGACGCGATCCTTGAGGAACACGGTATCAGGCTCGACATCGACCGGCACGCGGTATCGGTGCGCGGAGCAGAGGTCACCATGCCCCTGCGCGAGTTCGAACTCCTAGAAATGCTCATGCGGCACGCTGGACGCGTGCTCACGCGCGGTCAGCTCATCGACCGCGTGTGGGGCAGTAACTATTTCGGCGATACGAAGACGCTCGACGTACACATCAAGCGTGTGCGCGCGAAGGTGGAGGAAGAGCCGGGCTCACCCAAGCTCATCTCGACCGTGCGCGGCGTCGGCTACCGCTTCGGGTGATTGGGTGTTCTCGGGGCTAGGCCCGAGGGTGCGGCGGTCTTGACGCAGCCCCTGCGACCAGCCCCGGTTTTGTCTCAACCCCACGAAACTGGGCCTTTCTCGCACAGCTGGCACTTTCATACGCCAGAAACGCATGTTTTTGTGAGAAACCCCCTGTTTCGAGGGGTTAACCCTACGTGACACGCTCAAGCCGCTTCTCGGGGTCTCCATAACGCTTCACGCCAGCGCCAGCGCACCTCACGTTCGAGGAAGCCGCTCTGAACCAACTATGGGCCGAGTCGCCTGGGCTTGAATTTACACAGAGCGCGCGGCGCGCGCACCCATTCTTCACGGCGCCCGCATGCGATCGGCTAGGTCAGGCCAGACAACGGGCGTCCGAGCCCAGCAACGGGCGTGCGCCCAGGCACGCAAAAGCGCCCCGCTCTTTCGAGCGAGGCGCTTTTGGAGATACAGACCGTGTCTGCAACGGGGCTAACCCCGACAGGATTACTCCGCTGCGGGAGTCTCTGCCTTTGCGTCTGCCTTGTCAGCAGCACCCTTGTCAGCAGCGTCTGCGTCTTCCTCGTCTACGGCAATGCCGGTTGCGGGGAGAACGTACGCCTGGTACTCCTTGAGCGTGCCATCGAGAACGGGCACGTTGTGCTCGACCTCAGCACCGCCGTTAACCGAGAAGTACGCCTTCACGGTCGAACCAGCGATAGCGTCGATCGATACCAGCTGAACGCTTTCAGGGGCCTCGGGGTTGCCGAAGAGCTGCTGGCCCTCTTCAAGCTCGAAGGTAGCGGTCGATGAAGCCGAGCCATCGACAACGAACTTCACCGTGAGCGTTGCGGGAGCACCCGTGTTGTTCACCGAGCCGAAGACGATGTTCTGGTTCTCACCGGTCTCGTCAGCAACGAGGATCATGTTGCGAACGTCAACGCCGTCAGCCGACACCGTGATGCCGTCGCTGGGAGCGTAGGGATCAACGGTAGCCACCGGTGCCATGAGGCTGCAGCCGGTTGCACCGAGTGCGAGGCCAGCTGCGAGTGCGATCGATGCGGCAATCCGAATCTTCAAAGGGTTCCTCCGAGCCGTAGGTTCCACGCCCGCTTGTAGTTCCGGGGCGACAGTTTGATTTTATCTTACCGACATGCGCATATCAGGCGCAGCTTAGGTTTACCTAAGTCTATAGCCATGGCTGTGGTATTCTAGTCGTTGGACTGAAGAAGGAGTGACTCAATGCAATTTGAGGTTGGAGAGACGGTTGTCTACCCCCACCACGGCGCAGCCAAGATCATTGAGGCAAGGACGCGCAAGATCGGCGGCGAAGAAAAGCTCTTCCTGAAGCTGCAGGTCGACCAGGGCGACCTGACGATCGAGGTTCCCGCAGAGAACTGCGACCTCGTTGGCGTTCGTGACGTTATCGACAAGGACGGCCTTGAGCAGGTATTCGAGGTGCTTCGCACCCCGTTCACTGAAGAGCCAACCAACTGGTCGCGTCGTTTCAAGGCGAACACCGAGAAGCTTGCTTCGGGTGACGTCATCAAGGTTTCCGAGGTTGTTCGCGACCTCTGGCGCCGCGATCAGGAAGTAAAGTCGCTGTCTGCTGGCGAGAAGCGAATGCTCGCTAAGGCACGTCAGATTCTCGTTTCGGAGCTCGCGCTCGCTGAGAAGACTGATGAAGATAAGGCTTCGGAGCTTCTCGACGAGGTTCTTGCTTCCTAAGTTTAGGTTTGGGGCGCACCCGATAACAGGTGCAAGCCACACGCCAAACACTTTTGGCGCACGCGTCTAACACGCACACATTTCATGGCCTCCAGGTCGCCGTCACCGGTAACCTGGGGGCCATGAGCGTTCTCAACAATGAACAGGCGGCGAGCGGTGCTACGCCGCACGAATTGCCCACACTTGGGGCCGTACTCGTCGGCGCCGGGCGCGGCGAGCGTCTTGGCATGGACGTGCCGAAGGCATTCGTTGAGCTGCATGGCCGGCCACTCATCGAGTTCGGCATGAGCGTCATTACGTCGCTTCCCCACGCTGGCCACCTCGTGGTGGTCGTTCCTGAGGCCTACGCGGCGCAGACCCTCGAGATGGCCCAGAAGATTCTCCCTGCCAACTCGAACTGGCAGATTTCGGTCCAGCCCGGTGGCCGTGAGCGTCACGAGTCCGTCCGGTTTGGCCTTGCTGCCCTCCCAGAGACCATTGAGACGGTTCTTGTGCACGATGCTGCACGCCCGTTCGCGAGTGTCACACTCTTCGATCGCGTGATTGCCGAAGTGCAACGCACTGGCGAGGCTGTTGTTCCTGCGCTCCCTGTTGTCGACACCCTCAAGCGCGTTGACGCCGATGGCGTGGTGCACGAAACCGTCGATCGCAGCACGCTGGTCGCGGTTCAAACACCCCAGGGTTTCCCTTTTGAGACGCTCTCTGCTGCGCATGAGACCGCGCAATTGCAGGGGGCGGATCCGCGCAACGCATCCCTCCCCACCGACGATGCGGAGGTCGTCCAGCGTAATGGTGGCGCCGTGCGCACCGTGCTTGGCGAACAGCGCGCACACAAGCTCACGACCAAGGCAGACCTGGCGGTGCTCGAACACTTCCTTGCCGCAAACATCGACGCAGTAGAGGTGAGCGAATGACCGCGCAGAGCTTCCCCGACATCCGTGTCGGCAATGGCTTCGACGTGCACGCGTACGATTCTGAGTCGCCGCTGCGCCTTGCCGGTATCGATTGGCCGGGCGAGACCGGGCTTTCTGGTCACAGCGATGGCGATGCCGTCTGCCATGCGGTCGTTGATGCGCTGCTGTCCGCGGCCGGCCTCGGCGACATCGGCGGGCTCGTAGGCGTCGACCTTCCTGGCACCGAAAACGCAGCGAGCACCGGCTTCGTGCGGCTCGCACTCGAAAAGCTTGCAGCCGAGGGCTGGAAGCCCGTGAACGTCACCGTGCAGGTAGTCGGCAACCGGCCAAAGTTCTCCCCCCGTCGGGAGGAAGCCCAGCGAGTCATGTCAGAACTCGTAGGCGCCCCTGTGAGCCTCTCAGCGACAACCACCGACCGCTTGGGCTTCACCGGCCGCGGCGAGGGCCTCGCGGCCATTGCGACGGCACTCATCATGCGCTGACGCGATCCGCGCACTGATCCGCGCCCCACGTTCGCGATAGGCACCGTGCCAAACACACGAAAGCGGCCCCAGGGAAGATCCCGGGGGCCGCTTTCGTGTCAGAAGTTAGTTTGCGAAGTTACCAACGAGACGCACCGCGCCACCGTTGACGCCCTTTGCGCCCTGCTCGAAGCCAGTGAAGTCACGCTCCGAGGTCGAGATCTTGCCGGCAACCCAGGTGTCGAGGCCCTGCGCGGTGAGTGCAGCAGCAACCTGAGTTGCGCGTGCCTCTTCCACGACAGCGAACATGCCGACGCCGAGGTTCCATGCACCCTCAAGCGACTCGAGGGTGTGACCACCGAGATCAGCGAGGTGACGGAAGACGGGAAGCGGTGACCAGGTCGAACGCTCGAGCTCAACCCACGAGCCAACGGGCAGCACGCGTGCGAGGTTCGCAGCGATGCCACCACCGGTGACGTGGCTGAGCGAGTGAATCGCGCCGTCGAGCGAGGGATCTTCGAGAACCTTCAGCAGCGGGCCGGTGTACAGCGCGGTCGGAGTGAGGAGCGCCTCACCGTAGGTCGCACCAAGCTCGTTCGAGTGATCGTTGTAGCCGATGCCCTTTTCCGAAAGGATATGGCGAACGAGCGAGTAGCCGTTCGAGTGGATGCCCGAAGCACCCATTGCGAGGACGACGTCACCATCACGGACGAGGCCTGCGTGCAACATGCGATCCGCTTCGACAACACCGGTCGCTGCGCCTGCAACGTCGTAGTCGTCCGGTCCGAGGAGGCCGGGGTGCTCAGCGGTTTCGCCGCCGACGAGTGCGGTACCGGTTGCGGCACATGCCTCTGCGATGCCGCGAACGATATCTGCGATGCGCTCGGGAACAACCTTGCCGCACGCAATGTAGTCAGTCATGAAGAGGGGCTTCGCGCCCACCACGACGATGTCATCGACAACCATTGCGACCAGGTCCTGGCCGATGGTGTCATGCTTGTCGATCGCCTGAGCAATCGCAACCTTGGTGCCAACGCCGTCAGTCGACGACGCGAGCAGGGGCTTCTTGTAGCCCAGCAGGGCAGAGGCGTCGAACATGCCGGCGAATCCGCCAACACCACCAACTACCTCGGGGCCGTGCGTCTGAGAGACTGCGGCCTTCATAAGTTCGACGGCAAGGTCGCCCGCCGCGGTATCTACTCCGGACTGCGCATAGATCGATGACTGTTCGCTCACACCACAAGCGTACCCTGCTCAGCTGGTGGTGTGAGAAACTAGATAAGTTAGGCCGCGCTCCCGCCGCACGCGAGGAGCATCGGCGCTCACCACAATTGAAATCACAGGGAGCAACACACCACTATGTGCGGCATTGTCGGAATCGTCTCTTCGGAGCCAGCCAACCAGCAGATCTATGATGCGCTCCTGCTTCTGCAGCACCGCGGTCAAGACTCGACTGGCATCACGACGCTTGAAGATACTTTCTTCCACTCGGTTAAGGCCAAGGGTCAGGTACGCGAGGGCTTCCGCACCCGCGACATGCGCCACCTCATTGGCAACATGGGCGTTGGTCACGTGCGCTACGCGACCAAGGGTGACGCAAACCGCGAAGAAGAGGCACAGCCCTTCTACGTGAATGCTCCTTACGGCATCACGCTTGTGCACAACGGTAACCTCACGAACACTCGCGAGCTCACCGAAGAGCTGTACAACGTTGACCGTCGTCACCTCAATACACACTCGGACACCGAGCTGCTGCTCAACGTTCTCGCGAACGAGTTGCAGTCGAGCATCCGCGGCACAGAGCTCTCACCAGAGCAGCTCTTCGAGGCCGTGCAGAACGTGTACAAGCGTGTCGAGGGCTCGTACGCAACCATCGCGCTCATCGCAGGTTACGGCCTCGTCGCATTCCGCGATCCGAAGGGCATCCGCCCCCTCGTACTCGGCCGCCGCACCGACGAGAACGGCCAGGACGACTGGGTTGTCGCTTCTGAGTCACTCGTGCTCGAATCTGGTGGATTCGAAATCGTCCGCGATGTCGCTCCGGGCGAGGCGATCATGATTACGCCCGAGGGCAAGCTGTTCTCGCGTCAGTGCGTCGAGAACGCCGAGCTCATTCCCTGCGCGTTCGAGTACATCTACCTCGCGCGTCCCGACTCGGTCCTCAGCGGCATCTCGGTCTACGATGCACGTCTTCGCCTCGGCAACGTGCTCGCAGAGCAGATCCGCGCAGAACTTCCGAACCTCGACATCGATGTCGTCATGCCGATCCCTGACTCCGCTCGTCCGAGCGCAATGCAGGTCGCGCAGAAGCTCGGCATTGAATATCGTGAAGGATTCTTCAAGAACCGCTACGTCGGCCGCACCTTCATCATGCCCGGCCAGGCAGTGCGTAAGCGCAGCGTGCGCCAGAAGCTCAACGCCATGGGCATTGAGTTCAAGGGCAAGAACGTCCTGCTCGTTGACGATTCGATCGTTCGCGGCACGACCTCTCGCGAGATTGTCGACATGGCTCGCGCGGCGGGCGCGAAGTCGGTGACGTTCGCGTCGGCTGCTCCCCCCGTACTGTTCCCCCACGTCTACGGCATCAACATGCCGTCGCGTAAGGAGCTCATCGCGCACGGTCGCACCACAGCCGAGATCGCGGCTGAGATTGGCGCGGATCACCTCGTGTTCCAGACCGTCGAAGGCATGAACCGTGCAATCCTCGACGGCCAGACCGAGGTCAAGCGACTCGAAGAGAGCTGCTTCACCGGCGAATACATCGCCGGCAACATCGACGAGGCGTACCTCGCTTGGGTTGAGGCAACTCAGGAGAGCTAATCGCTATGCAGAAAGGCCCGGTCAGGAATTCCTGACCGGGCCTTTCTGCTGTTTCGGCGTGCTTACCTCACCACTCGGCTCTGAGTGCGAGATGCACAAAAGGCGCATGCGCCGTTGACACATGCGCCGAGCGCAGAGAAACTACTTAGCTTCGTCCTTCTTATCGCTGTCAGCCGACTCGCTCTTCGCCGCGTCGTCCTTCGGGGAGTCTTCGGTGTTGCTCGCTACTTCCTTCTTCAGGATGCGCATCGACTGGCCGAGGCTCTTTGCGAGGCCGGGAAGCTTCGGTGCACCAAACAACAGCACGATAATAAAGAGAATGACGATCAGGTGAGCGCCAGACAGGTTACCGATCATTACGGTGTTCTCCGATCATTACAAGTTCGTTCATTATGGCACGCAAGGCCATGCGCCGGATAGTATGACCGGCTCCCCGTGCGTGATTATTGCACGTCAGACTGGATAGCAACTGCGGTGCCCTTACGACGCTTCGCAGCAAGATTCAACAGGATACTCACGAGACCACCGACGCACAGGCCCGCTGCCGCGCCAACCATAGCCATGAGACCCATGATCTGAACCAGTGTGTAGTGCTGCTCAGGATTCACCGGGAAGAACACGCAGGCGAGTGCCGCGAGCAGCCCACCAATCACGGTGAACACGACCAAAATGCGGCCGTAGCGAACCGAGCGAACGAGCTCAACGTTCTGCTGTGTCTCAGTCACGATGGGTTCGTGCGTTTCCTCGACCTGCGCAGCCTCAGGCTGTGCGGGCGCTGCCTGCGCGGCCGCTGCCTGCGCAGCCTCAGGCTGTGCCGCCTCGGGCAGTGCCTGCTCAGGAGCGGTCGGTTCAGTACTCGACGTCGTCATGGCGCTATTCTCTCAGGTTCCGCTGAACGTACAGTTCAGGCCTGCCGAAGTGTGGATGAGCGGGTCAGCGATCCGCGCCCCAGTTGCTGTGAGCAACGCTCGAATTTACCGGGGCAGCGTTGCTCACAAGCGAATGATGGGGAGAAGTTGGCGAATGTCAGCGCGAGACCCGGAGGCACGAACGCTGCCAGCAGCGACCGCCGCATCCCAAGTCAGCGAGCCGAGAGCAAGGCCAAGCCAGATGTCGACGTCCATTTCGATGACGTTTGGTGGCGTTCCGCGGGTGTGCTGCGGGCCTTCGATACATTGGACAGCACCAAACGGTGGCACGCGCACCTCAACGGTGTGGCCAGGGGCAAGCTCCCCGAGCTCTTCCAGCAAGAAGCGCACTGCGGTCGCCCGCACCGTCCTCGCGGATTCTCCCGCCCGCACTTCACGGCACGCAGAAAGTCCGTCAGCCACTGAGATTCGCCGTTTTGCCATACCCCCAGCCTACAAACTCACAGGCTGCCGAAAATGGTGTGCCGCCCGGGTATCCTGTTGAGGTGAAGATTCTCGTACTGGGCCCGGGTGCCCGTGAACACGCCATCGTCCTTGCTCTGCTCGCTGAACAGGCCGAGCACGAGATCGTTTGCGCGCCCGGCAATGCTGGCATCGCGGCAAGCGGTGTCGAGGTTGCAGAGCTTGCGTACACCGATCCCACCGCAGTGTCGGCGTTCGTCGCTGAGCGCGGCTTCGACCTTGTAGTTGTCGGCCCCGAGGCGCCGCTGGTTGCTGGTGTGGCGGATCCGCTGCGCGCCGCAGGCGTTCCCGTCTTCGGCCCCGACGCAGCTGCTGCGCAGCTTGAGGGTTCGAAGGCGTTCGCGAAGCGCATCATGGACGAGGCAAACGTGCCCACCGGCCGTGCTGCACGCGTCGCATCGGCTGAGGAAGCCGGCGCGGTGCTCGACGAGTTCGGCGCTCCCTACGTGGTGAAGGCCGACGGTCTTGCAGCAGGCAAGGGCGTGCTCGTCACCGAAGACCGCGACGCAGCCATCGAGCACGTCGCAACCTGGGCACCCCACGGTGAGGTGCTTGTTGAGGAGTTCCTCGACGGCCAGGAAGTCTCACTCTTCTTCTTCGCGGACGGCGAGAACGTTGTTCCTCTCACTCCCGCACAGGACTACAAGCGCATCTTTGATGGTGACGAAGGCCCCAACACCGGCGGCATGGGCGCATACTCGCCCCTCCCCTGGCTGCCGGGTGGCGACGCTGCCTTCATCCAGGAGATCACCGAGACCGTCGCGCTGCCGACCGTTCGCCAGCTCGCTGCTGAGGGTACCCCGTTCAAGGGCCTCCTCTACTGCGGCCTGATCGTGACCGCCAAGGGCATCCGTGTCATCGAGTTCAACGCGCGCTTTGGTGACCCCGAGACCCAGGTCGTGCTCGCACGCCTCACCTCGCCGCTCAGCCGTTACCTGCTTGCTTCGGCTCAGGGCACGCTTGCTGAGGTTCCCGCTCCCGAGTTCGCGGACGAGCCCGCAGTCATTGTCGTCGTCGCGAGCGAAGGCTACCCCGGAACTGTCGTTTCGGGTCGCCCCATCGCAGGCATCACCGAGGCCGGCCAGGTCGAGGGCGCAGGCGAAGGCGTACACCTTGTGCATGCTGCGACGGCGCGCACCGAAGACGGCGGCTGGATCGCTACCGGCGGCCGCGTGCTGGGTGTCGTTGCACGTGGTGAGTCGTTCGCAGCTGCTCGCGAGCGCGCGTACGACGCGGTCGGCAAGCTCTCGCTCGAGGGTTCGCAGCACCGTACCGACATCGCTGCACGCGTCGCGTAAATAGGGCGCCACTGGCGGTTCCCGCTGCGGGCGAGTCCTGGCTCTGGCCGGGCTTTTCCCTCGTCTTGCGTCTTGAAATCGACCGTCGTCAGCACGAATTCTTGAGTTTTCGTGCTGACGACGGTCGATTTTCAGTTTTAGGGCCGCGCTGCAACGCTTCAGTATTGGATCGCGCCTTCGGTAAGACGAAATCGGCGTGAACCGTCCTACCGAAGGCGCGATTCGCTACCTAGGCGAAATTCAGGCGGCTGGTTCGGCCGCTGGCTCGGATGCGGGCGATGCGGGCTTAGGCACACGCGCGGCCAGCGCCTCAATGAGGTAGCGGAGCAACGCGCTCCAGCCTTCCAGAGAAGCCGAGGCTCGGGCCGCGCCGTTCGGGAGCTTGTCGAAGCCAGTCTCGGTCACGGTCACACTCGTGCCGCCGTCGAACGCACGCAGCGTGATAAGTACCGCGGTTTCGGTCTCGTCGCCGCGCTCACGCCACCGGAAGCCGATCGCGTGGCCCATCGAGCACACGTCAACGGTGCCGTATGCATCACGACCGACAGCAGCATCACCATCGCCCTCGCTCCACTGCTCGGTGAGCTCTGCCCCGAGTTCAGCGGTGAGGTTGAGGTCAGGCCACCAGGTCTCACGCTTTTCAGCATCTGCGATGAAGTCCCACACTAGCTCGCGTGAGGCAACAGTACGGGTTCGAGCTACGACTGGACCCAAAGGAATCATGCTGCACACTCCGTACTATTTTGGCTGTAGAAATGTCAATAATGTGACTCAACGCCTGGCGATTACGTGATGCTTTGATGGTAGCTGGGACCACTGACATCGCAGTTGCGCCTTGCCGTGTCGCGGGGAGGCAGGACGGACCCGCGCCCCGTACAGCGGACAGATATCCACAGCCCGCAGATCTCGTGTCGCAACGACCCCGCGCAAATGGGACAATAGACCGGTGACTACGCAGACGCTCCCCGCACCACTTCCCCTCGAGGGCTGGACCCACATCTATTCGGGCAAGGTCCGTGACCTCTACGTACCCGTTGGAGAGACCGCAGAGGCTTCACCCTACTTACTCGTCGTGGCATCGAACCGCGTGAGCGCGTTTGATTTCGTTCTCGAGCCCCCGGTTCCGGGCAAGGGTGCGTTGCTCACAGCACTGTCGAACTGGTGGTTCTCGGAGATCGACATGCCAAACCACCTCGCTTCTGGCGAGGACGTTCCGGCGATTCCTGCTGAGGTTGCAGACCGTGCGGTCGTGAGTCGTCGACTTGAGATGTACCCGATCGAGTGCGTCGTGCGCGGTGCGCTGACCGGCTCGGGCTACAAGGAGTACCTTGAGACCGGTGCTGTCTGCGGCATCGACCTTCCCGCTGGCCTCACCGATGGCGATCTGCTCGCCGAGCCGATCTACACGCCTGCATACAAGGCGCCTTTCGGTGAGCATGACGAGAACATCACGTTCGAGCGCTCGGTTGAGATTGTTGGCGAAGATGTTGCGGTTGCGCTGCGCAAGGCATCGCTTGAGATTTTCACCGCCGCGCGCGAGCTCGCTGCAGAACGCGGAGTCGTGCTGGCAGATACCAAGTTCGAGTTTGGACGCGATCCGCGCACCGGCGAATTGGTACTGGCAGACGAAGTACTGACGAGCGATTCCTCGCGATACTGGGACGCTGCTGTGTACGCAGATGAGGCGCTCACGGGCGCGGATCGCCTGTCGTCATTCGACAAGCAGATCGTACGCAACTGGCTCGCAGCCAGCTGGGACAAGCAGGGCACCCCTCCTGAGCTCCCAGAAAGCATCGTTTCGCAGACGCACGATCGGTACCGCGAACTGTACGTTCGCGTGACCGGAAACGATCCGCAGAACGCTTAGGTTTACGCTCTGGCCGAGGCGTGGGAATTGCTCCCGAAATATCCGGCTAAACTATTCGAAGACTGTTTCGCTTGCGAGTTGGAGGCTCTCCTTGCCCACGATTGTTGTTGATGTCATGCCTAAGGCCGAACTGCTCGACCCCCAGGGCAAGGCAACCACCGGTGCGTTGAACCGCCTCGGCCACGGCAAGTTCCAGAACGTTCGCATTGGCAAGCGTTTTGAATTCACCGTTGACGGCCCCGTCACCGACGAGGTTCTTGCAGAGGTTCGTCAGGTAGCTGACGAGATTCTCTCGAACTCGGTTATCGAAGATGTCATCGCGATCAGCGTTGACGGCGAGGCACGTTAATAATGACCGCTCGTATTGGCGTCGTTACTTTCCCCGGCTCGCTTGATGATCGCGACGCTCAGCGCGCGGTACGCGTTGCCGGTGCAGAGGTTGTGCCCCTGTGGCACGCAGATCACGATCTGAAGAACGTTGATGCCATCGTTCTTCCCGGTGGTTTCAGCTACGGCGACTACCTGCGCGCGGGTGCGATCGCAGCTGTTTCGCCGATCATGACCGACATCATTGATGCTGCGAACAAGGGCATGCCCGTTCTCGGTATCTGCAACGGTTTCCAGGTGCTCGTTGAGTCGCACCTGCTGCCCGGCGGCCTGATCCGTAACGCACACCAGCAGTTCATTCGCCGCGACCAGCGCATTGTCGTTGAGAACGCGTCGACCGCGTGGACCAACGAGTACACGCAGGGCGAGACCATCACGATCCCGCTCAAGAACGCTGACGGTGGCTACATTGCCAACGAAGAGACCCGCAAGCAGCTCGAGGGCGATGGTCTCATCGCTTTCCGCTACGCAGAGATCAACCCCAACGGTTCGATCGATGACATTGCAGGTATCACTAACGCTCGCGGCAACGTGGTCGGCCTCATGCCGCACCCCGAGCACGCGATCGAGGCTGGCTTCGGTCCTGACATGCCCGACGCAATGCGTTCGGGCGAAGACGGCATCCGTTTCTTCACGAGCGTTCTGCGCTCGCTCGCTCAGATCTAAGATCTTGCGTTAGCCGGGCTTGCTCGGTTACTTACCTCGGCCTGCTAGTCCTCTTCGGGGGGCTGGCGGGCCGAGGTTTTTTGTTGCCTGACAGCCCGAGGCAGCCCTTCGAGAAGGGGTGTTTCTGCCGAGATGGACCGTTTCTCCGTGTAGAAAGTGGGTGTTTCGGGAGAATCGGGCATTTTCGCCGGATTGGGCACGTCCCAGGTCGGGCGGCCACGAAGCGAGCGACTGTTACACGTTGAGCCCGTAGGAGATCACGAAGCGCCGCTCGCCCTGCTCGAAGATCTCAAAGTCACGCTCCGGGATGCGATGGTATCCGAGGCGCTCATAGAGCCGCTGTGCGCCCGGCATATGCGATCCCGTGTGGAGGACGACACGACGCAGTCCCCGCTCGCGGGCAATTTCAGCACAGTACGCAAGCATGTGCCTCGCAACACCCTTGCCACGTGCCGCATGGGCCACACCGAGCAGCCGAATGTCGAGTTCATCCTCGTCTGTGTCGTCCTGCAGCCGTTCACCAGCGAATGGAAGGGTGATGGTTCCGAGCAACTCACCTGAATCACGATCGACCGCAACCATCACCGCGGCTGTCTCATCACGCTCTGCGGTGCGCTGCATCTGCGAGAGATAGCTCTCGGGCAGATCGTAGTCCTGCTCATTTGCCTCACGCAGGAATCGGCCTACGGGCTCATATTCTTCCGCAGTAATACGGCGGATCAGGGGCGCGTCATTCACATGAAGATTCTACGGGGTACAGATCAGCGCCCCGTGTGGAGCATCGCAAAGAAGCTACGCACGGGGCGCTGACCTGACGGATCGCTTGAACCATACGCGCCGGATGACCTGCCGGCGCGGACCCTAGCGACAGAAATTCACTGGCTAGCCGTTACGCTGGTGAGCCGAGAAATCAGGCTGACCGTCTGGGCCGATCGGCAACGGGGTGCCATCTGCGTAACGGGGCCAAGGCAGCAGTCCCTCAGGAGTAGGTGCCTGCTGCTCAACCTGGAACTCGACAGCAACCGCTGCAACGTGCGCAGCGGGGGTAGCTGGCGCAGCGGGATTGGCTTCGCCTGCCGGCTGCGTCGGCGCCGCAAGGCCCGATTCGGCAGGAACAGGGGCGGGCGCGGGAGGAGCAGCGGGAGCGGGAGGAGCAGCGGGAGTGCTCAACGCAGCGGGCACGATGGGCGCTGCGGGAACGCCGGGAATGCCCGCCTGCTGCATCTGTGTCGCGCGGTACGCGGCGGCCTGCTGCTGCGCAAACTGCTGCGCTTCGAGCGCCTGCTGACGACGATGCGCACGTTCGTCTGAGCTGTACGCCCAGCGAAGCAACAGCGTCACGGACAGGCCGAGAGCGGTGAGAATCAGAATCGAGACTGCGATCCGCCAGTACAGGTCGGGAACCGAAAGACCGAAAGCTTCAACGCCGAGCGGGGCGGTGAACATGATTCCTGAGAGCACTGCGAGCGCGCTCGAGATGAACGCAAAGCGCAGGACGGTTTCGCCTGCGCGATCCGCCACAGTCATCAGTATCTCGCTCAGAACAAGCACGAGGCGGACGATGAAGATGACGATCAGCGCCTTCCAGAAGAACTCCATGAGCAGGAGCGAGTGGTTCGGCGTCATCCAAATCACTGCGAGCAAGATCGCGAGAATGTACGAGTTGGCAATGAGCGCCACTGGTGCGTACCACTCGGCGACTCGGTGACGTGACGTGTCAACCGCTGTGAATACCGAGAAGATGACGAACAGCAAGAACGTCGCGAACACACGCTCAAACTTGGCATCGATCTGGTCGACAAACAGCATGACGATCGCCAGCAAAGTGATGACGATAAGCATTCCGATGCTCACCTTCAAGAAGCCCGACAGCTTGCGCGGCTGGGTTTCCGACTTTGCACGCGAGCGGCGCTGCGGGCTCACCGGTGCGGGAGACTGCTGCTGGCTCACCGTCTCTGACGGCTGCGGGATGTTCGTATCGGTCATAACTCCAGTCTTACGTGGCCAGATGCAAAAAGCTACATATTATGCGATTTTTCACCGTTCTCAGGCGCGTCACAGCGCGAGTTTCACAGCGGGTCCACGGAACCGCTCAGGGCAGGTAGACTGGTCTATGGAGCTCTCTTTTGAGCCGCCCGATCCACATTCGACAAACGGAGCAATTCGAGCGTGACTGACCTTTCTGCCGTTCCCGGCCATCATCCTGACACCGTCGCAGATGCGATTGCCACCCCTGAGAAAGAGCAGCCTTACGCGGCGCTTGGCCTCAAGCCGGACGAGTACGAGATGATCCGTGAGATCCTCGGCCGCCGCCCAACTTCGGGCGAGCTCGCAATGTACTCCGTCATGTGGTCCGAGCACTGCTCGTACAAGTCGTCGAAGAAGTACCTTCGTCAGTTTGGCCAGAAGGTCAACGACAAGATGAAGGAGAACCTGCTCGTCGGCATGGGCGAAAACGCAGGCGTCGTCAACATTGGCGAGGGCTGGGCTGTCACCTTCAAGGTGGAGAGCCACAACCACCCCTCGTACATCGAGCCTTTCCAGGGTGCTGCGACCGGCGTCGGCGGCATCATCCGTGACATCATCTCGATGGGCGCTCGCCCCGTTGCGGTCATGGACCAGCTTCGCTTCGGCGACATCGATGATCCCGACACCGCACGCGTTGTGCACGGCGTTGTTTCGGGCATCTCGTCTTACGCAAACTGCCTCGGCCTGCCGAACATCGGCGGCGAGACCGTCTTTGACAAGGTCTACCAGCAGAACCCCCTCGTGAACGCAATGGGCGTCGGCGTCCTGCGCCACGAAGACCTCCACACCGCAAACGCTTCGGGCCTCGGCAACAAGGTCGTGCTCTTCGGCGCACGCACCGGTGGCGACGGCATTGGCGGCGCATCGATTCTCGCTTCGGACAGCTTCGAAGAGGGTGGCCCCACCAAGCGTCCCGCAGTTCAGGTTGGCGACCCCTTCGCTGAGAAGGTACTCATCGAGTGCTGCCTCGAGATGTTCCAGGGTGAGCTCGTTGAGGGCATCCAGGACCTCGGTGCTGCAGGTATCTCGTGTGCGACCTCGGAGCTCGCAGCAAACGGCGACGGTGGCATGTTCATCGAGCTCGACAGCGTGCTCCTGCGCGACCCCTCGCTCACCGCTGAGGAAATCCTCATGTCGGAGAGCCAGGAGCGCATGATGGCAATCGTCGCGCCCGAGAAGCTCGACGCTTTCCTCGCAGTCGCACAGAAGTGGGACGTTGAGACCAGCGTGCTCGGTGAAGTCACCGACACCAACCGCCTCATCATCAACTGGCGCGGCGAAGAGATCGTGAACGTCGATCCTTCGACCGTTGCCGTAGACGGCCCAGTCTACGATCGCCCCGTCGCATACCCCACCTGGATCGACGCGCTCCAGGCAGACACCGCTGCAACGCTCCCCCGCGCAGCAGACAACGATGCACTGCGCGAGCAGCTCGTCGCAGTCGCAGCATCACCCAACCAGGCTGATGTGTCGTGGATCACGAACCAGTACGACTACTACGTTGGCGGCAACACCGCTCTCGCATTCCCCGATGGCGCTGGCATGATCCGCGTTGACGAGGAGTCGGGTCTCGGCGTCGCATTCTCGACCGATGCAAACGGTCGTTACTGCCAGCTCGATCCCTTCGCAGGTGCACAGCTCGCACTCGCAGAGGCATACCGTAACGTCGCGACTTCGGGTGCAGTTCCTGCTGCAGTCACCGACTGCCTCAACATGGGCAGCCCGGAAGACCCCGAGGTCATGTGGCAGTTCTCGCAGGTCGTCGAAGGCCTGTCGGACGCGTGCCTCGAGCTCGAGGTTCCCGTCACCGGCGGTAACGTTTCGATGTACAACCAGACCGCTGGCAGCCCCATTCATCCGACCCCGGTCGTTGGTGTCATGGGCATCATCGACGACGTGGCACGCCGCGTTCCGTCGGGCTGGCAGGACCAGGGCGAGCACCTCTACCTCCTCGGTACCACTCGCACCGAGCTCGACGGCTCGGCATGGGCTGGCACCATCCACGATCACCTCGGCGGCAAGCCCCCCGTTGTTGATCTCGGTGTCGAGCGTCGCCTCGCTGAGCTGCTGCACGCTGCATCGCAGGGTGGCATCCTCTCGGCTGCTGTTGATCTCTCGGAGGGTGGCCTCGCACAGGCACTCACCGACGGTGTACTCCGCTTCGGCGTTGGCGCACGCGTCTGGATCGAAGAGATCATCGAGCGCGACGGCGTCGACGCAACCGCTGCACTCTTCTCGGAGTCGCAGGGTCGCGTGCTCGTCGCTGTTCCCCACGAGGAAGACGTCAAGTTCCGTGGCCTCTGCGCAGGTCGCGACTTCCCCGTTCTCCGCATCGGTGTCACCGACCTCGCAGGCGCAGACGCTGCCCTCGAGGTTCAGGACCGCTTCACGCTGCCGCTCGCTGAGCTCGGCGGCGCAGTTCGCGCAACGCTCCCCGAGCGTTTCGGTGCGACAGTCGGCTAATTGCTAATTGCTGGTGATCGGCTAGTTCGCTAGTCGGCGCATTGCGGCGAGGCCCCTGCTCACTTCGGTGAGTGGGGGCCTCGTTGTTTTTGTTGGCGGATCGCGGCTGCGCGGTCCGTGCTCCGCCCCAACCCCGCGAAAAGGATAGTTTCCCCCGAAAACAGAGGTTTCAGCGCGTAGAAACTACCGGTTTCGGGGGAAAGGGGATGTTTCGCGGGGTTGGCGGGGCACGAGAGCGCCTATTGCCCCTATTCTTTCGCTTGCATACGGCGAAGCCTGTTTTCAAGCTTCACGCGCCTTCGGTGGAGCCTCGCGAATGACATGAGGTACCTTGCAGTCACCCTGCCTACTTCTACGAGGTCAGGCAGGTTTTGTGCGGTCAGTTCATCATTAATGGTCTTGGCATCTTCGCCCTCTAAGCCGTCAATGATCTCTCTAGCCGCGACAATTTCGGTGCGGTTATACGGGTGGTTTTGTAATTCAGCCAGAGCCGCGTCAAGCTCGGCTTGAATTCTTTGCTGGCGGTCGCGATGTCTTGAAGCCATGTGGATCAGCCTTCCGGGGCAGTCGGTGCAGGTTGCTTTCCAAACTCCCAATGTGCTGCAGGCGCCACAAGGGCTTGCGGCAATGTGCTTCACCGCTGATGCGTGTTGGCAGTAGCCGCAGCCTGCCTCGCACCGGCCGCTCTGCCAAATCCTTCGAAATCAGGTACAGTGAAAGAAGGTTCTGATCCGAACCACGGGACGACGGTCAAGTACCCCGACAGCGACAAGACTTGCCACAGGAGGTAAGCGTGCTCGCTTGGATCATTCTCATTATTTCTGGTGCCTTCGAGGCCGTCTGGGCTACCGCTCTCGGCAAGTCCGAGGGCTTTACGAAGCTCTGGCCGTCGGTTGTCTTCGGCGTCGCTGTGGTCATCAGCATGGGCGGTCTTGCATTTGCGCTGCGTGAGATTCCGACCGGTACCGGCTATGCGGTATGGGTTGCAATTGGCGCATCGCTGACGGTAATTTACGGCATGATCACCGGTGCTGAACAGGCAAGCCTGCTCAAGATTCTGCTGCTGCTCGGCATTGTGGCATGCGTGATCGGCCTGAAGCTCGTGAGCGATCACGAGTCGGCCGCAGCGCTGCCGATGGTCTAATTGTCGCTGGCTTAGTCGTCGAGCAAACTCGCGACGCGGGCGCGGATCGCCTGCTGCAACTCCTCTATCGACAGTGATGCGTCGAGCTTGAGGAAGCGGCTGGGATCCGCGTCTGCCTGCGCACGGAAGGCAGCGCGCACGCCCTCGTGGAACTCGATGGCTTCGGCCTCGAGGCGATCCGCCGCTCCCCCGCGCTCACGGCGGCGCTCAGCCGCAGTCTCAGCGTCGATGTCGAGGAGTACGGTCAGCTCGGGCCACAGCCCGACGGCTGCCCACTCGCTGATGCGGCGGACGTCTTCGACGTCGAGCACGCGGCCAGCGCCCTGGTACGCGAGCGAGGAATCGATGTAGCGATCCTGCACGACGGCAGCCCCACGGGCAATGGCAGGCCGGACAACCTGGGCGACGTGCTGTGCGCGATCCGCCGCATAGAGCAACGCCTCTGCGCGCGGATCGATCTCACCAATCTCGTCCCCACCGTGCAGGAGGAGACGGCGTACCTCGGCGCCGAGCGGCGTCGCGCCCGGCTCGAAGGTGCGCACGACCTCCTGGCCGCGCTCGGTGAGCCACTCCTCGAGGAGGCGAACCTGCGTGGTCTTACCCGCGCCGTCGCCGCCCTCGAAGGTGATGAATACTCCGCGCACTCTGCCGGTGCCTTACTCGGCTGCGGCTGCGGCTGCCTCGGCAGCCTTCTTCGCAGCGTTTGCCTTGCGGGTCTCTGCTGCCTTCTTCGCAGCGGCGGATCGCGCAGGGTCGACTGCCTTCTTGGCTGCGCCGGTCTTCGCGGCAGCGGTCTTCTTCGCGGCAGGCTTCTTGGCAGCAGCCTTCTTCGCGGGCGCCTTCTTCTTCGCGGGGCCCTTGGCACGCTTGATCGCGAGCAGCTCGGCCGCGCGTTCGAAGGTGATGTCCTCGACGCTGTCGCCGCGGGGAATCGTCGCGTTGGTCTCACCGTCGGTCACGTACGGACCGAAACGGCCGTCCTTGACCTTGATGGGCTTGCCGCTGACGGGATCCGCCTCGAACTCCTTGAGGGCAGCAGAAGCCTTGCGAGCGCCATACTTGGGCTGCGCGAAGAGCTCTTGTGCGCTCGCGAGATCGATCGTGAAGATCGCGTCCTCGCTCGTGAGCGAACGGGTGTCGGTGCCCTTCTTGAGGTAGGGACCGTAGCGACCGTTCTGCGCGGTGATTTCGGCGCCGGACTCCGCGTCTGCACCAACCACGCGCGGCAGCTCCAGGAGCGCCACTGCGGTGTCGAGATCGACGGTCGCGGGATCCATGCTCTTGAAGAGCGACGCGGTGCGCGGCTTTTCGCCCTTGGGCAGCTCTTCGTCGTCGTTCGGGATCTCCTGAACGTACGGGCCGAAGCGGCCGTTCTTGGCGATGATGCGCTTGCCGGTCTGGGGATGCAGGCCGACGACGCGATCCTCTGCAGGCTCAGCATCGGCGAGCTCATGCGCCTTTGCTGGCGTGAGCTCATCTGGTGCCATACCGTCAGGAATGTTGACGCTGCGGGGCTTCAGCTCACCGTTCTCGTCAACCTCGCTCTTCTCGTCGAAGACCTCGAGGTACGGGCCGTACTTGCCGTTACGGAGCGAAATCTGGTCATCGATGCGGATCGTGTTGATCGCGCGCGCATCGATCTCACCGAGGTTGTCCACGACGCCGCGCAGACCCGGGTGGTTGTCGCTACCGAAGTAGAACTCCTTGAGCCACTGTTCGCGGTCGGTCTTCCCGGCAGCAATCTCATCGAGGTCGCTCTCCATCTCAGCGGTGAAGTCGTAGTTCACGAGCTCTGAGAAGTGGTCTTCGAGGAGGCGGACGACCGAGAAGGCGATCCAGCTTGGCACGAGTGCCTGACCCTGCTTGGTCGCGTAGCCGCGGTCCATGATGGTCGAGATGATTGCCGCGTAGGTCGAAGGACGGCCAACGCCGAGCTCTTCGAGGCGCTTCGTGAGGCTTGCCTCGGTGTAGCGGGGCGGCGGGCTCGTCTGGTGACCCTTAGCTTCGGGATGCGCGATGCCGAGGGGCTGGCCCTCGTGCAGCTGCGGCAGCGAGATGTTCGCCTCTGCGTCACCACGCTTCTCGTCCTTGCCTTCTTCATACGCAAGCATGAAGCCGGGGAAGGTGATGACAGTGCCGCTTGCGGTGAATTCTGCGCGGGTCTGCGCACCGTTCTCTGCGAGCGAGACAGCGAGGGTCACGGTGTCGGTCGAGCCCTTGGCATCTGCCATCTGGCTTGCGACGGTGCGCTTCCAGATGAGGTCGTAGAGCGCGAACTCACCCTGAGTGAGCTTGCCCTTGAGCTCGCTCGGACGAGCGAACTTGTCGCCAGCGGGACGAATTGCTTCGTGCGCTTCCTGTGCGCCCTTCGCCTTGCCCGTGTAGACACGGGGTTTCTCGGGAAGGGTCTGCGCGCCGTACAACTCGGCAGCCTGCGAACGGGCCGCCGCGATTGCCTGCTGCGAGAGCGTCGGCGAATCGGTACGCATATACGTGATGTAACCATTCTCGTACAGCGACTGCGCGAACGACATCGTCTGGCGCGAGCTGAAGCGGAGCTTACGCGACGCCTCCTGCTGCAGGGTCGAGGTGGTGAACGGTGCTGCGGGACGACGAGTATGCGGCTTCGTCTCGATCGACGCGACGGTTGCCGACGCGTTCTCGGCTGCAGCTTGCAGCGCGTTGGCGCGCGCCGAGTCGAGGCAGACAACGCCTGCGCGCTGTGCCTTCTCAGACAGCTCACCGTGGTCGGTGAAGTCGCCGCCAGTTGCTACGCGCTTACCGTCAAGGCGAGCGAGCTTCGCGTCGAATGGGACGCGGTCAACCGCATCATCGCCGGGCATGAAGCGTGCGGTGAGGCTCCAGTACTCGGAGGTGACGAACGCGAGACGCTCGCGCTCACGATCAACAACGAGACGGGTTGCTGCCGACTGCACGCGGCCAGCGGAAAGCTTGGGAGCGACCTTGCGCCACAGCACGGGCGAAATGTCGTAGCCGTAGAGACGGTCGAGAATACGACGGGTCTCCTGCGCATCGACGAGCGCGTGATCGAGGTCACGGGTGTTCGCCTTTGCCTGTTCGATTGCGTCCTTGGTGATCTCGTGGAACACCATTCGGCGCACGGGAACCTTGGGCTTCAGAACTTCAAGCAGATGCCACGCGATGGCTTCACCCTCACGGTCTTCATCTGTTGCGAGCCAGAGCTCGTCCGCCTCCTTCAGAGCACGCTTGAGTTCCGAGACCGTCTTCTTCTTGTTGTCGTTGACGACGTAGTACGGTGCGAAACCGTTATCGACGTCAACGGCGAACTTGCCGAAGGGCCCCTTCTTGAGCTCTGCCGGGAGCGCCGAAGGCTCAGCGAGGTCACGGACGTGACCGACCGAAGCGATGACTTCGTAGTCGTCGCCAAGATACCCACCAATGGTTTTTGCTTTGGTCGGTGACTCGACAATGACGAGTTTCTTTGTCTCCCCCACGGGAACCCTCCTGACGACGGCGGTAGGCAGTGCCTGCAAGGCTACGATACACAGCCGGGCTTACGCGACCCTTGACTGGCGTTATTCACACAAGCGCCCCAACAGTGGAGCAGGTCACACACTCTTGCATAGTACTGCTGGTGTAGCTGTGCAAAGAACTTGACCCAGTGCTTTTGCGATTCTCGGGCATTTGCGTCCAGCCAGCACTGCCAACAGAAATGCCTCATTTTGGATGGCCGGAGCGCTCCGAATCGCCGCGGGCCCCGCGAATCACTCCGCTTGGAAAGAACAAACCCGCCTCTCATCTCGAGAAGCGGGAATGTCATATTGATTTCACCATATCTGTAGCAAGATTCTCTGGCAATAAGCTCAGCCCGAATCAAGTAAGTCCGCCTGCAAACCCCGACGACCTCGCCGAACACTGCCGCGGTCCGCTACCTCTATATAAATAACGGAAAAGTTACCTTGTTCACAACGTATACCGCGAGCGAGGCACCGACGACAGCGGCCACAAGTTGGGTAACTTGCTACAGGGTTCGTTTTCGAGGTATCGGCGCCTGGCGGGGAATCTGAGTGCTACGGGGCCACCATTCCGTTCGGTCAGGGGTTGACCGCTTGCACCGGAGTCCTACTTCGGCCTGGATTTAGATGTCGAGCTGGCCCATTTCAATGAGTTGTAAGTCAGGATTCCGGGCATCATCGTCGACGTGGCCATCTTGGCTTCGCTCATCAAATAGATGCGGCTGCCAGCGCCCAACGAGGTCGTCGGTGGATGGGCTATTAAGAAGCGTTAGGGTGGCGCTGGCCTAGACGTCGACTTCAGCGATCGTAGGTCGTGACTCCAGTAACCTCCGGAACCTTCACCCATGCCCCTGAGGCAGCGCTTCGAACCGAGGCGTCAACCAGCTCGGATGCCGACCATCCATCCGCGACCGATGGCGCGAATTGTTCTTTCTCGATGACTGACCGAATAAACAGCGCGGCCTCAATAGTCTTCAGATCGTTGAACCCGATCCCGGGACCGGAGTTCGGTTGAAATCGGCCGAACTCCCCGAAAGTCGCATCGGCAAGCACTGTCTGGTAACCGCGCAGATCCTTTGCGATTTCCAGCTGATTCATGCGCTCAAAATTCCACCGCAGCGAACCTTCGGTCCCATACACTTCAAGAACAAATTCAGCATGGGGGCCGACACCGACACGGGTCGATTCGAAATACCCAACAGCACCATTTTCAAATCTGGCCAGCGCGGCCGCGTAGTCCTCATTCTCCACCGCACGCATGGTCGTGGAAGCCTCTCCTTTAGCAAAGCTATTCGCTGATCCCCCGGATGGGAGCGGGCGCTCCGGGATGAAGGTCTCGGTGATCGCATTCAGTGATTCGACCCGCCCGACGACGAACTGGGCGAGATCGAAGCCGTGTGAGAGCACATCGCCCAGCACGCCGGTACCGGCGCGTTCTTTCTCGTATCTCCAGGTAAACACTTGTTGGCGGTCTGAGGCGTAACTTGTCAGCAGGCGCATCTGCACATTTGTGATCGTGCCAAGCTCACCACTTCGAACGAGGCGACGTGCTTCAGCTACCGCCGGAGCATGACGGTAGTTAAACCCCACCGCAGTAATCAAACCCGCTGCCGCGGCTCCCTGCGCGATTTCTCTGGACTGGGTTGCGCTGATCCCCATCGGCTTCTCGATCCAGAACGGCTTTCCGGCCGCAATGGCGGCGAGGGCGATCTCGTGGTGCATGAAATTTGGCGCGCAGATCGAGACGACGTCAACCTCAGGGTGTTTTAGCAACTCGCGATAGTCGGCGGTGGTGTCGCGGAAGCCGAGCGCATCAGCAGCATGGGCACGCCCTGACTCATCTGGATCCGCTGCGATTACCAATTCGGGGTAGCGTTCGAGTTCGGGGTAGAACTGTCGTGTTGCCAGATATGCCCGCGCATGGAGGCGTCCCATCCAGCCGACTGAAATCAACCCAACACCTATGCGTTCACTGCTCACCTTTTCGACCCCTTTGTCTTCGAATCCGATGTTCCGACGTTGCTCTCGCCGCGTCTGAGGTCAGATTACGTCGGCGTCGAATGCACGCGGATGTCTCATTTTGGAACAGGTTTCAGTGCTCGTAGGTTGCTGTACTGAACTGCAATTGGCGACGCGATGCTGCGTTGGAGTTCACCCGCCATGTTGACTCCACAAATGCATTTCGTCTTCTCACCGATATGAGAAGGAATGAAGAACAAAATGGAAGACTCACCCAAGGCCGACCTTCGCAGTGCACGCTGGTTCGCGCCGCATGATCTCACCGGATTCGTACATCGAACAGCGATTCAAGCCGAGGGGTTCTCCGGCTTTGCCATCAAGGATCGACCGGTTATTGGAATTGCGAATTCCTGGTCAGAACTTGTCAATTGCAACATACATTTCAAGCTTTTGGCCGACTCCGTAAAACGTGGGGTGCTGATGGCTGGTGGTCTGCCGCTCGAGTTCCCAACCATTTCTCTCGGCGAAAGCTTGATGAAGCCCTCAGCGATGCAGTTCCGCAACCTGATGGCAATGGACGTCGAAGAATCAATCCGTGCCTACCCGTTAGACGCGATCGTTTTGCTCGGCGGCTGCGATAAAACTGTGCCAGCTCAGCTCATGGGTGCGGCGAGCGCCGATATTCCCACCATTATGCTCACCGGCGGACCCCAAGAGCCCGCGATTTTCCGAGGTAAACAGCTCGGTGTTGGAACTGACACTTGGAAGTACGCCGACGAACTCCGCGCGGGCCGGATGACACAGTCAGATTTCGACGAGCTCGAAGCTTCAGCAAAACCCACTGCCGGGCACTGCAGCGAAATGGGTACAGCTTCAACCATGACCTCAATCACCGAAGCGCTAGGTATGTGTCTCCCGTCAACCGCAGCGATTCCTGCGGTGCATGCGCGGCGAGCTCAGGCAGCTGAAGCAACCGGGCGCCGTGCGGTTGAGATGGCACTGACCGGCGGCCCAACGCCGCGTGAGATCCTCACCCCCGACGCATTCGACAACGCAATCACGCTGTTGATGGCGATCGGTGGTTCAACGAATGCCGTGCTCCATCTGCTCGCGCTCGCCCGCCGCGTTGGCTATGAACTCGAGCTCGATCGCTTCCACCAGATCTCCGAGCGCACACCTCGCATCGTCAACGTGCGCCCCTCTGGCGAGTACCTCGTGCAGCAGCTGTTCAATGCCGGAGGCATTGGTGCAGTGTTGAAGGAGCTATCACCATTCCTAAAGCAGGATGCGATCACGGTTACGGGAGAATCAATCTCAGCAGGTTTCGCAAACGCGCCCGACCCCGATGGCGAGGTCATCTCCAAGCTCGAGACTCCCTTCGACACTTCAGGTGGCATCGCGGTGGTGCGTGGCTCGTTGGCCCCGAATGGCGCAGTGATCAAGCGAAGTGCCGCGAGTCCAGAGTTGCTCACGCATCGCGGTCCCGCTGTCGTGTTTGACAGTATGACTGACCTCGGCAACCGAATCGACGATCCAGATCTAGAAATCACCGAAGAATCAGTACTTGTGCTCCGCAATTGCGGCCCTGTGGGAGCCCCGGGCATGCCGGAGTGGGGCATGCTTCCGATCCCGGAGAAGCTATTGAAGCGCGGCATTCGCGATGTCGTACGCATCTCAGACGCGCGTATGAGCGGTACCGCATTCGGTACTACGATTTTGCATGTCTCACCCGAGGCGGCAGCGGGCGGCCCACTAGCAGTGGTGCGCGATGGCGATCCTATTGTGCTTGATGTCGCGATGAAACGGTTGGACCTCGACATTCCGGCTGAAGAACTCGAACGACGACTGGCAGAATTCAAGCTACCGGAGCGCAAGTACACGCGTGGCTACGGACGCCTCTTCCTTGACCATGTGACGCAGGCAGACGAAGGGTGCGACTTCGACTTCCTGCATGCGGTTCCTGGTGAGGAACCGCAGCGTCTTCCCTTCGGACTCTTCACCGGGTGGCAGGGCGGCTGGTAGCGCACTTTTGTTCGCATCTCACATAGCTTCGGCGCTCACGTCTTTTCAGTCGTGAGCGCCGAAGCTATGTCCAGAGCCTCTACGTCGTCGAAGGATCTGAGATCACTACTCTGGCGGGATCAAGCGCGAGAGCCAGATGCTGCCCGGAAAGATCTGGATTGATTTGTGAGACTTGCATAGTGCAGCTAAACCCATCGGTAAGCACGATCGCCCCCTCGGGCGCCTGACTCAGTGCTGGCACGAGCGAGTGTTCAGCCACTTGCATCGACATGTCAAAGTGTTCCGACTCGAATCCGAAGTTTCCCGCGACTCCACAGCATGACGAAGATTCGACAATCTGAGGGACACCCCACGCCCCCAACACTCGTTTCTGTGCGCCTGAACCGAAGACAGCGTGCTCATGGCAGTGAGTTTGGAGCACAGCGGCTTCCGGCGCAGGCGCGGTCGGAAGCCATCCGCGCTGAACCGCTTCGTCAACCGCAACCGAGAACGAACGCACTCGCGCAGCAACACGATCAGCTGCAGCGCTTCCGACCATTTTGGGTCCCTCATCACGGATTGCTGCCGCACAGCTCGGTTCGAGCACAACGATGTCGCGATCCGTCCCGTCGTCGAAACGTCGAATCAGACGTTCAAGCCGCCGGCGTGCAGCATCACGCTGACCGGTCGAAATCCAAGTGAGGCCGCAACAGGCTTCTGCCGTGCATCCAACAGTAGTTCCGGTAGATCCAAGCACACGTGCCGCGGCAGGGATCGCTTCTGGCCGGAAAGCTTTCGTAAAGCTGTCAGCAAACAGAAGGACTGCTCCGTCTGGTTCGAACGCCGCTTCTTTGAGACGTGTACGGATTTCGCTGCGAGAGCGGAAAGTGGGCAGGCTCCGCCTGGCGCTTACGCCAAGCCAATCGGCAACGCGGCGGAGCACACCGATCCGGGATCCGGCGTTAGCGATGCCTGAGAACAATCCGATGAACGGTAGCCACCGTGGTAGCCAGCCGATCGAATAGTGCGTGAACGGTCTGATCCTCCCCCGGTAGTGTTCGTCGATCAGCTCAGACTTTGCTTCAGCGATGTCGACGCCGGTTGGACAGTCACTTGAACATGCTTTACATGACAGGCAAAGATCGAGCGCATCCCTGACCTCTGGTGAGGACCAGCCTCCAACGCTGTTCTTGTTAGCGCGCGTGAGTTCCTGAAGGACACGCGCGCGACCTCGGGTGCTGTCTTTCTCATCCTTGGTTGCCCGGTAGCTCGGGCACATAAACCCGCCGCTGGTTGCACGGCAGCGTCCCACGCCAATACACGCATGCGCATTGCCAACATACGGGCTAGCCAAAGGCAGTTGCGTTGGCGTTTGGTTGGAGAGACCCTTGGTCCCGTTTTCAGCGGAGATCAACTGGCCACCGGGTATTGCCCCCGGAGCAGGCATGCCAGCGAGCGCTATCGAAGCGGTGAATGCATCAGGACTAACAATGATCCCCGGGTTTAACAGGTTTTCGGGATCCCATATTCGCTTGAAGGTCGCGAAAAGTTGAATCATCTCAGGCGAATACATCACGCTGAGCAATTCGCTTCGGGCCCGACCGTCTCCGTGTTCGCCGGAAAGAGAGCCACTATGTGCGACAACGAGTGCAGCAGCTTCTCGCGTGAATGCTTCGAAGTCTTTCCTGCCGCTTTGACTCCTCAGATCGTAGTCGAGGCGCATATGCACACAGCCCGCTCCAAAATGGCCGTACATAAACGCGGAGTACTGGTATTTTTCAACGAGTGGGAGCAATTCCTCCAGGTAGTCAGCAAGCCGCTCAGGTGCCACGGCCGAGTCTTCCCAACCTGGCCATGTCTGTTTACCGTCGACACGACGTGAGGAGAGACCGGCACCGTCCTCACGTACACGCCACAGTTTCGCACGGGTAGCCGGATCGGTCACGACCGCGGAGTCTATGGCCCGCCCCTCGACGCTCAGCGCTTCGAGCAGTCGCTCACACTGAACCCGAGCATCGTCGACGTCATTGGCTGAGAACTCCACCATGAGAAACGCTCCGCCGTTGGGTAGCCCGGCGACACTCTCCGCGCCGCGCCGGTGCCGCATGATCTCGACAATGGAACGGTCAAGCCCTTCAACTGCGGTCGGCTGACTCTCGAGAATTTTCATGACGTCGCGAGCTGATTCGATAGTGCTTTCGTACCCGAGGCACAATAGCGCCACCGCCGCCGGGCGCGGCACTAGCCCGACCAATGCACGAGTAATGACCGCAATAGTACCTTCGCTTCCGGCGAGCACCGCCGCAGCATCAAAGCCCTGTTCAGGTAGCAAATGCCCGAGATGGTAACCCGACACCTGCCGAGGGATCCTCTGCAGTTCGACCCTCAACGGAGCGAGATGTGCCTGCACCAGTTCACGGAGTTCTGTGGTGAGTTGCTTAGCGCGCGCAGTCGACTGCGCGTCTTCCGGATCAACCGCTTCGATGCTCCCGCGTGCGAGCCGCAGGTGCGCCCCGTCAACAGTGACCACCTCAATTTCTCGCAGGTGCTGCATCATACGACCGTAGGCTACAGAGTGGTTGCCACACGCATCATTACCGATTGAACCACCGACGGTCGCACGGCTGAGCGATGACGGGTCTGGCGCAAAGGTTAGTTCGCCGCCTGTCGTACGTTCAACGAGCTTGCGCAGCTCACCGAGAACTACTCCGGCATCCGCCCACACCGTGCGATCCTCGATGTTGACTTCTGCAGCAGCAGTAAAACGCCGGGAAAGATCAAGGATGAGGCCGTGTCCAATGGCATTACCAGCCATGGAGGTGCCGCCACCTCGCGTAGTGACCGGCATGCCGGCTTCATTTGCTGCACGAAGCACATTCCTGATCTCTTCGACAGTCCTCGGAAAGACCACCGCTTTGGGACGGATGCGATAGTTCGAGGCGTCGAAAGAATACTCAGATCGACGGCGCGATGCGTCATCAACCTCAATCCCAAAGGCTCGCAGCTTGGTGAGTAGCTGCGTGTTATCCATTGCCTTAATCGTCTGATTCGACATCCTTGTACCCCAATCACTACCTACTCACGCAGTGTATGCAGTGAAAGACCTGTGCCATCTGTGCCAGATCAGGACGGGGTGCCCCTGCTGCTGCAAGAGCACCCCGTCTGGCGGAAGCGCAGTCCTACTGACCGAATTCGGCCGCGTTCTCCTTGGTGATTAGCGTAAATGGTAGCGTGTACCGGTTCTCAACCTTTTCGCCTTCAAGGAAGGCGTGCACCACGCGAACAGCTTCTTCGCCCTGGCCAGCCGAGTCCTGCCGTACGGTCGCTGACATCTCGCCCGCTTCAATTGCTGCTACAGCGGCAGGTGTGCCGTCCACGCCGACTACCGCACCGATGTCCCCGGTTCGTCCGGCATCCTTAATGGCAGATGCCGCACCAATCGCCATCTCGTCATTGTTCGCGACAACGGCGTCGATCTTGCCAGCACCAAAACGCTGCAGCACGTCTTCCATGTTGCGCTTTGCCTCGTCACGGCTACCTTTCGCCTGGAACTCGGCGACGATCTTGAAGTTATCGTTGATCGCATCGGCAAAACCTGTTTTACGACGATCCGTCCACGAAGAACCGTACGCACCCGCGGCGAAGACGATGTCTCCACCGTCAGGCATCAACTCGTTCATGTATTCGGCCTGCATCTTGCCCGCGAGCGTATCGTCAATGCCAATGTAGCTTTCGTATCCAATGTCAGAACCTTCAACGAATTCCGTCAACAAGATAAAGAGCGGCACACCAGCGTCTATGACACGCTTCGCAGCATTCTGGCTGGCCTCACCGTCGAGTGGTTGCAAGATGACCGCATCCACCTGACGTGTGAGCAGATCCTCAACTTGGTTGAGCTCGCTCGAGACGTCCCGTTTGGAGTCAGCGACCTGGAATTTCACGTTCTCCGATTCTGCGGTTGTCTGCATGGCATCGACCATGTGCGCAATATCTGGATCCTGCAGGTCAAGCGCAACTAGGCCAATGTTGTACTGTTCCTCATTGCCGGAAGTCCCGGCTTCCCCGGAGTCTCCCTTTGAGCATCCGGTGAGGATGAGACTGGCGGCAGCGATCAGAGCGGCTACCGTAGACATGCGTCGTCGCATATTCATGGTTCTGTTCCTTTCAAAATTAGGTATTACAAGTGGGCGTTCTAGTCAGATTTCCAACGGGTCAGCAGAACCGCGAGAACGAGGATCACGCCCTGCACGCCCTGTTGGTAATAACTCGAAACACCAAGCAAGTTCATGCCGTTCATCACGACGCCGAGAAGTAGGACACCGATCACGGTTCCGCGAATCGTGCCGACGCCGCCAAAGAGGCTGGTACCTCCGATCACGACCGCTGCGATCACTTGCAATTCGTAGGTAAGTCCGGCCGTTGGGGCAGCTCCGTTGAGACGCGCAGTCAGCACCAAGCCGCCGAGCGCTGCGAGTCCGCCACCAATCAGATAAACCGTGAACAAAACACGGCTGACCGAAATGCCAACCTTTCTCGACGACTCTTCGTTTCCGCCGACCGCGTATACGTGAGATCCAAACTTCGTTCGGCTGAGAACGAAGTCGCAAATAAACGCGGCGACAATGAAAATGATCACAGGTACTGGGATCGGGCCGATGAAACCGGCGCCAAGCCATTCTGCAGGGCCACTCAATCCAGAAACCACCTGACCGTCCGTGAGGACGAGAGCAGCAGTGCGAGCGATCGCCATGGTTGCCAGTGTTGCTAGGAACGGCAGAACTTTTCCCCACACAACGAGTGCCGCACTGAGAAAACCAACCAGGAGACCTACGCTGAGGCCGACGATCAGTGGGATCCACAGTGCTGACCCGCTCGCTGGGGCGAGAATCGCAAACACCATTCCCGCGAGGCCTACGACCGAACCAACCGAGAGGTCGATGCCGGAAGTGATCATAATAAACGTCATACCGAGCGCGACAATGCCAATGATTGACGATTGCCGGACGACGTTCACGATGTTATCGAGCGTTAGGAAGTTCGGAGCCGCGAACGCTAGAAAGATCAGCAGTGCCGCGAAGATGAGGAGAATTCCATAATCTCCAATGAAGTGTTTGAAGCGCGTTGCTGGCGTTGGACCGTCCTGCTTCATCTCACGCAGCATGACTGCGACAGTGTTGGTATTCATGCGTCGCTCCCGTTCGTCGGAATCTGTTCAGAGTGTGTGACTGCCGAGGTGCTGCCTATCCGGCGACGTTCGGCGGGAATATCCGTTTCGGCTGACTCATACGCGTCGAGATTTCCCTGGGAAATCAGGTGCGCGATCTCAGATTCAGATACCTCATCCATCCGGTACCGCCCCACCACCTCGCCTTGCCGCATCACGGCGCAGCGGTCAGCGACTGCGAACGCTTCATCGAGGCGGTGCGTGATGATGATTACCGCGATCCCAAGATCTTTGAGTTTCTGTGTAACCTCGATCAACTTGTCGACCTTGGCGACGGACAAGTTCGCCGTTGGCTCATCCATGATGATGAGCTTCGCGTCAAAGGCAAGCGCACGACCGATGGCCACCGCCTGCCGTTGGCCGCCGGAGAGCCGCTTTACCTTCAACCGCGGATTAATCGGAATATCGAGGCGCTCAAGTACGCGATTTGTTTCGCGTTCCATTTTCTTCCTGTCAACAACACGAACCAAAGGCCCAAGGACGTTCCTCTGTGGTTCACGCCCCAGGAAGATGTTGGTGCGCACATCGAGATTGTCGGCCAGGGCGAAGTCCTGATAAACCATTTCGATGCCGGCTGATCGTGACGCTGCAGGACTCGAGAAAGCGACTTGTTCTCCGTCCATGCGAATTGTGCCTTGGTCGGGCTGGTACACACCAGTAAGCACTTTCATGAGCGTCGATTTTCCAGCCGCGTTGTCCCCAAGTAGAGCGAATGTCTCTCCCGGGAGTACATCGATACTCACGCCGCGAAGCGCAGTTACTGCACCGAAGGTTTTCTGGATGTTGTTCAGGGCGACCAATGGAGTGGTCACCGAGGGCGCGTCAGTCATATCATCCTCGTCGTTGATGGATCTCTGGCCCGCTGCAAGACGCCGTTACTGGCGAGCTTCCTGCGGTTACATAACTATCGAGCAAGTGCCGCGAAGGAGTTTGTGCCGCTTTGAGACACTGCAGACGAATAAGCCGCTGCCCACACGCAGCAGTGCCCCAGGCAGGAATGTTGATCCCTGTCTGGGGCACTGCTGCGCTGAGGCCTTATACGCTCTGGCGGCCCAATCGCGCATACACGTCAGGCTTCTGCCTACGCAGATACAGGGCGTAAGCGATGCCGCCGATGAAGAGTGCAAAGGTGAATGACATAAAGATTCCTGTCATCAACGTTGAACCTTCGATCAACGCCGAAAAGTTCCTGATCGCCAAGAACGTCACGATACCGAAGAAGACCGCGCTGATCGCCGGAGCAAGAAGCACCTTCCAAGCCGCTGTCCCCTTCCGTGCTGATGGACGCAAGAAGAACGCGAAAATAGCGATGCTGGTAATAAACAGCAGGAGCAGCACAGAGAACGTACCGCTACCGCTGGCTACAGGATAGATTTTCTCGGGTGCGATGCCGAGAACTGAGAACAACACGGTGGCAACCGCCCAAAGCGCACCAACAGAAAGAGCTGAGATGTGTGGGGAGCCGTGCGCCGGGTGCACACGCGCTAGGCGTCGCGGCAACACGTGATCAACGGCTAGCGAGAAGCTGTAACGTGCGGCAATGTTCTGAATTGAGAGCATTGAGGCAAGAATCGAGGTCATCAAGAGCACCACTGCGATATCAGCGAATAGGTTCCCTGCGAATGCACGTAACGCGTCGTCGAACAGGTTGACTGTATTGGCTTCGGCGGCGGCCTGCACATTTGAACCGCCTAGGAAGGCAATGTAGGCGATGGCCGCAACAGCGTAAAAGAGCCCAATTCCAACGACGGCAAGATATGTCGCGCGAGGGATGGTTCGTTCTGGGTTCTTCACCTCTTCTCGGTAGATCACAGTGGCTTCGAAGCCGAAGAAATTTCCAACGGCAAAGAGCAACGCCAAACCAATACTCGCGTCCGTCAAACTCGGCAATGCAAGCCCTAGGCCCCCGGGCTCTTTCGCCCCGGAATTCACAAATGCGAGCACGTCAAACACCACGACCACGATGACTTCCAAGACCATGACTGTCGTAAGCACTTTGGCAGACAGATCGATTCGGTTGTATGCAAGATACGTGGTTACAGCAATGATTCCAAGCGCATACCAGTACCACGGGATATCAGGTCCGTTCAAGGCGTTAACAACCCAGTCTTGGAGCGTAATCGCGAACAGCGATGGGGCAAAGAACCCAATAAACACGTAACCAACGAGCGCCAGCAAGGCGCCACCCAGACCTGCAGGCTTCCCGATTCCAGCAGTCACAAACGCGTAAAAGCCGCCAGGGTTCTTCACGTTCCGGCTCATCCGAACGAACCCCACGGAGAACACCACCAACATCAGTGTGAGTAACATATAAATTGCAGGGGCGGTCTGCCCACTGAAAATAAGTAGAACCGGTAGAGTTCCAGCAACTGTGGTCAATGGTGATGAGAATGCGAGCACACTCATTACGAGCTCGCCCACTCCCATATTGCCTTTGAGCGAGATTTTGCTCGTCACTGGGGTTGTATTTCCGGCACTCGTCGCTTCCGCTGAGAAGTCTTGTATTACGCGCGTCATTGAATCCTCATCATTGAACAATCTTGCTTGCAGAGCAACCCTAGACACCGCAGGGCATCCCTAAATGTCCCAGCCTGAAACACGTGTGAGCCAGATTCCCCATTCATCTGGCTCACATCATTTCATGTATCGAATTAACCAGCGATGATCCCCATACGTTTCAAATCAACAACGTCGTCCAATGGCTGGCCGGCGTTCCACTTCAGCAGATTCTTGGCGAAACATTCAGCGACGCGACCCCGCCAGCCGGCGAGGTCACCTGAAGCGTGCGGAGAGACAAGAATCGTTGGTCGCAACCAGAACGGATGATCGCGCGGGAGAGGTTCCTGTTCGAACACGTCAAGGGCAGCTCCAGCGAGGTGGCCAGAGTCAATAGCGTCAAGGAGATCCGCCTCCACAACGACCGCCCCTCGTCCGACATTCACTAGTCGTGCTCCCGGTCGCATGCGCGCAAAACGCTCGCGGTTGAAAAGCCCACGCGTTTCTTCTGTGAGAGGCATCGTAAGCACAACATCGTCAGCGCCTCCGAGTAAACAGTCAAGATCCGAGAACGCGTGAATCTCACCGATTCGGTCGTCGATCCTTGCAGTTCGTCCGACCACTGTGACTTCCATTCCTGCTCCACGCAGAAGCAGCACAGTCTCCTGTCCTACTGGGCCAGGGCCGACTACTAGTACCTTTCGTCCGAGAATTGGCTCAGTCTCCTTGTGTAGCCATTTCCGTTGGAGTTGCAGTTCTACGGTGCGTCGCAGATCCTTTGCAAACATGACGATGACCCCGAGTATCCACTCAGCGATCGGCCGCTCACAGACGCCGCGTGAATTACTCACCAAAATCTCGCTGTCAACAATTTCGGGGGTGAGTAACGCATCGACTCCGATGCTTGAGGTATGAATCCACTTCAAGTCGCCTGGCCCGACTTCTCGGAGCAACTGGGTACGGAAATCATTCAAGAAGAGAATCTCGGTTCCTGGCAGCGCCTCCCGAAACTCCGCCGCAGTTCTCACCACCGTCACTTCGGTCTCATTCGCGAATGACTCCAATGGCGGTGCTGGTCGATCCTCTGGCACGATGAGGATCGCGCGTGATTTGGACATGGTGCTCCTCTTGTGTGTTCTTCGTTGATGCTCATTTGAGCTTCCTGCCTGCTATGAACTCAGCCAGAATTTGAATTGATCTGCGCCGTAGCACGGGGCAGATCGGCTCTTTCTGCGAACCTGAAAACTTTCCTGTTGGCAAATTCCAAGAGCCCAGCTCGTCCCATTTCCCGACCAAACCCAGATTTCTTTACGCCGCCGAACGGCACATCAGCTGCGCTCAGGCCTGCCGCGCCGATGAACACCATTCCGACATCAAGCTGTGATCCAACCAGCTCTGCTCGCTCAAGATCATCGCAAATGATGACTGAGCCGAGGCCCAATGGCGATGAATTTGCAAGTTCAATTGCTTCTTCATCAGTGCTCACACGGTAGAGCTGCGCAACAGGCCCAAAAAGCTCCTGACGGTACACATCCATGGCCGGGGTGACACCAGCGAGAATCGTTGGGGTAAAGACGTTACACACTGGGTCCCCATCGCCGACGAGGATCTCGGCGCCCTGTGCAACCGCGCCATTTACCATTTCCGCGAGCTCACGAGTCACCGCGCTCGACGAAAGCGGGCCGAAGTCACCGTTCGCGAGATTTTGCTCACCGAGTGCGCTTACAAATTTCGCAGAGAACTCGTCGAAGTACTTGTCAAGCACGACGATGCGTTTGGACCCGGTGCAGCTCTGGCCGCTGTTGTCCATCCGTCCGCGCACCGCGTGCTCCACAGCGTGATCGAGGTCCTCGGTGTCGAGCACCAAAAACGCATCAGCACCGCCGAGCTCAAGCACGCACTTCTTGAGATGCTTACCAGCTTGTGCGGCCACGGCAGCACCTGCCCGCTCCGATCCAGTGAGCGAGACACCCTGAACCCGATCGTCCGCAATAATCTCTGCGATCTGGTCATGGGTCGCGAAAAGGTTCACGTAGGCGCCCTCCGGGAAACCAGAATCACGGAAGATTCGTTCGAGCGCCAGAGCGGATTCGGGGCATTGGGAGGCGTGGCGCAGTAGTACGGTATTACCGAGAATCAAGTTGGGAACAGCAAAACGCACGACCTGATACACCGGAAAATTCCACGGCATCACCCCGAGTAGCACTCCAATGCCCTGGTAACGTACGAAGGTTCGCAGCCCATCTTCGGCTTCCACCGCGTCATCGGCAAGCCATTCTGCCGATTTGCGGGCGTAGGCCGAAGTAATCGCTCCAGAGAATCTGGTCTCACCGATCCCCTGCGCAATGGGCTTTCCCATTTCACAGTTAATGGTCTCTGCGAACTCTTCCGCTCGTTCCTCGAACAACTCTGCCAATCGCGCTGCGGCGGTCGTTCGCTGTTCTAGCGTCGTGTTGCGTGCCCAGCCACGATATGCATGATCAGCAGCTGCGATTCCGGCGTCGACTTGAGCATCGGTAGCGGCAGGGTATGCAGCTACCTCTTCACCGGTTGCTGGGTTAATAACAACGAATGAACCCATAATCTCTCTTTCCTCGTTAAAACACATGCAGGACGGGCGGAATCACGATTAGATTCAGCCCGCCCTGCGTTTACTTACCGCGCTCCTAGTTCTCGCTTGGAGCAACCGTCGCGCTGTAATAGCGTTGACGTTCGCGTCCGGCGAGATGCTTCGCGACGCCCTCACGAGTAACTTCACGCTGGGAGGTCATTGGCACACCAACATCCCAGAACGCGCCATTTCCTGACAAATAGCGGAACTGTTCGACGTTTGCCACGATGACGGCCGGGCCGGAGACCGAGTTCGCCTCTTCGAGAGCTGCTGTGAATTCTTCGACCGTGTTGGTTGACCACGCTGCAGCACCCATGCTCGCAGCGTTCGCCGCGATGTCGACGTCTACGATCGGTCCGTCAAGCCGTCCGGAAACTGGGTTACGTTCGCGCAACTGAGTACCGAATTCCTGCCCGCCGCCCTTGGCAGCCTGGAGCGGCCAGATGCACTGGTGCCCACGGTTATCAATCACGATCACGATGATCTTCTGCTTTTCCTGCACCGCAGTGATGAGCTCGGTCGGCTGCATGTAATAGGTGCCGTCACCGATCAGCACATACACCTCGCCATCACTATCAGGCTGGGCAAGCTTGTAGCCGAGTCCAGCTGGGATCTCATGGCCCATGCAGGAGTTCGCATATTCGAAGTGAATCTCAGCGCCGTTGGAAGGATCCCAAGCCTTGTGGATACCCTCGACAACACCGCCCGAGCCAAGCACAAGCGCATCCTGTGCGGTGATGCGCTCGTTGAGCACATTGATCACCTGAGCTTGGCTCATTTTCTCGTTGGCAAAATCCTGAAGGTCGTACTCGCGTGCCTTGCGAGTCTTCTCCTGAGCCGCCGCAATCTCCTCCGGGTATGAATCAACCGGAGCGAAGTTAATCTCAACAAGCTTCTCGTGTATTGCCAGCAATGAGCGTTTCGCGTCACCAACTACTGGATATGAGCCCATCTTATGCGCGTCAAACGAACCGACGTTCAGGTTCACGATCTTCACGTCAGGGTGACTGAAAATCGAGTGCGATGCGGTAATGAAGTCTTGCAGACGAGTGCCGACCGTAATCACGCAATCGGCGTCCCCTGCAATCTGGTTGCCGCCAACGGTACCGGTCACGCCAAGAGCGCCGAGACCGAGCGCACCAATCGGGCCTGCGCCCTTGCCTGCATAGGTCTCAACGACCGGGATGCCAAAGCGATCGCTAAAATCAGCCAACGCCTTCTGCGCTTTTGAATAGCGCACTCCACCACCGGCCACAATGATTGGCCGCTTCGATGCAGCAATAATCTCAGCCGCACCGATGAGTTCTTCCTCTACTGCGGAACGGCGACGAATGTGCCAGACTCGTGGAGTAAAGAATGCCTCCGGGAAGTCGAACTCCATTCCTTGCACGTCCTGAGGAAGACAGACAACGACTGCGCCTGTCTCGACGGGATCTGTCAGCACACGCATTGCTTCAGGAAGCGTGGAAAGCAGCTGGCCAGGGTGGGTAATACGGTCGAAGTATCTACTCACCGGCCGGAAGCAGTCGTTTGCCGATACATCGCGTTCGATCGGATGCTCAATCTGCTGCAGCACTGGGTCGCCAAACCGATTGTTAATGGTGTCGGCCGGGAAGAGCAACACAGGCAACCGGTTCGTCGTGGCTGTTGCAGCACCGGTCACCATATTCGTTGAGCCGGGGCCGGCTGAAGCGGTACACGCGAGTGTTGCGGCACGGTTTGATGCTTTCGCAAAGCCAATGGCTGCGTGCACCATGCTCTGCTCGTTCTTGCCCGGATAATGTGGGAAGTCAACGCCATATTCGTCAATGCCCTGCGCGAGCCCGACAGAGTTCCCGTGGCCGAAGATTCCGTACATGCCGGGAATCAAACGACGGCGTTCACCGTCGAAATCGCTGTACTGCACCTGTAGATATTCGATAATCGCTTGGGCGACGGTACGACGCCGAACAGGCGCCTTGGGGTCACCAATACCTGCGACGGCTGCGGCCGTGCTGTTCATGGGTTCTCCTAAAGTTCGAAGCGGGGTCGTCGACCGGTGACGACGCGTACCGGTTTAGGCTCCCACTTCGTATGAACTCGAAAGTGTCCCACTTTGATACCAGCGGTTTGGGGCGCTATTCCTCGTTGCGAGCGAACAGATCTTGAACTTCTACTGCGAGCCAGAGCTCGAATGATTCACGCATAGTCTTTAAACTCTTGCCTGTTAGTTGTTCAATTCGGCTCAACCGGTATCGCAGTGTATGTTCATGCACAAAAAGCACACCGGCAGCCGCTCGCATGCGACCGTTCTGTTTGAAATACACAGCGAGTGTGTCGACAAGATCGGACCCGTGACTAGTGTCGTGTTCGAACAACGGCCGTAGGGTATCTTCGGCAATCCGATCTATCGTCTTGGCATCTGGATTCAGCCAACGCGCAAGCCCAAGCTGTTGCTCGGTAAAAATAATCTCAGGAGCCTGATGCTCATCGGCAAGGCTCAACGACCAGCGTGCCTGCCGCAGCATTCTCGGAATCTCAGCGACGTTCATACTCGTTGGGCTCGCACCGATGGAGACGTCTAAAGCGCTACTGAGCTCGGCGAGCTGCGCGTCATCACATTGCAGCATGCAGATGAGTTGTTCCTGCCAGAGAATCGCATGGCGAATCCGTCGATCCGCGAGCCAATCCCGCGCGCGCGTTTCGGGAACTGCATGCGCAATCCGACCGAACGCAATCAGCCGGAACGGCACTTCCCTGACAAGTCCAGATTCGTAAAGCTCCCGCTCGATCTCCTCCTGCGGCGTTTCCTGTTCCAACGCTCTGGCCAAAGCTGAAGCCCCGATGCGGTGTTCAGACTCACGCCTGCGCTGATCCTCAACGGCGTCCAGAGCAGCGAGCGTACTCACGTGCTGAAGCGCTGCAAGCCCCTCAGGTAACAGGTCGTTGTCTTCAATGCCCACAAGATAGGCAGTGACCCGATCCCCGACAACGAGCGGGACTAGATAACCACCTGGCACAACCCTCAGGTCTGTCGAGTCGAGTCGATCTCCCCAATCGATCTCAGGTACCCATGGCCATTCATCAAGCAATGCCTGGCCGGAAGGAGAAACAAGCGCAAGCCGGTACCCGGAGATTTGTTCGAGCTGGCGGTAGATGTCTGGGACATCACTGTTGATCGTGTTCCGCAACCGGAGCGTATCGAATATATGGAGGTGCTTGGCGAGCCGATCTCGAGTCGAGCGTTCGCTCGCATTGGCGACGAAATACGAGAGTTCGATGAATGGAACCTGGCGTGGAATCCTCATCACTGGGAAACCAAGTTCGTCCGCAACCGCGAGCATTTCCGAAGTAAGCTCCGGGGCGCGAACACTCACTGCAACACCAGCAAGCCGATGTCGGGCGAGGCGACGAACATACTCAGTCTGGCCAGGAGCATCTTCCGGAATCCCAAAGCCATTGACTATCAGCAGCTCACCACCTTCAAGCCACGGACCGGGATCTTCGAGTTCTGACGTATGCGTCCATTGAACCCGCCGTTCAAGTCCGGCAGCCCCCGCAGCGAGTTCAAGGCCAAGGTGCGGCCTAGACACTAGTTCGCCAACAGTCAGTTGACCACGGGCTGACCTGTTCTGAACTCTACGTTGTAGCATCGGTCTTCTCCCATTGTTGAGAGAACAGTACGCCCCGGCCGAGGCCGGGGCGTACTGTTCTAATATCAGTCGAATCGATAAGGTTCGTGCGGCCCAACCGAGGGAAGCGGACGCGGGCGTTCGCAGGTGCTAGCAATGTCGACGTGGTGACCGCCCTGAGATGATTGCTCAAACGCGAGCAGCACTTCGAGCACGTGAAAAGCGAAAGCTCCGCCCGTTCGCGGTTCAACGCCTGCGCGAATCGCATGCCCGAACTCGGCAAGTCCGATCCCACGATACGCATCATCACGATGTGTCAACGCGGTCTCGCGCCAGTCGCCGCCTCCTGGAGGAGTCATGTCGAGCGACAAATCACGTGCTTCACCGCGACGCAGAACGGGTGCTCCGTCGAAGTGATCCGGGTTCGGCGCCGAGATTGAGCCTCCCGTGCCATAGATTTCGAAGTGGGGCAAATTGTGGTTCCATACGTCCCAGCTCAGTATCACTGTGGCAACAGCTCCCGACTCGAAGTCAATCGATCCCGAAATATGTGTCGGGGTTTGAATCACGATCTCGCCTTCGTATCCACCGGTGCCGTTAGGACGAGGCCGGGTCTCTGAAGATTTCGCCGCGGAAGCCGAAACACGTTGCACTGGCCCGAAAATATTTACAAGGTTCGTAATGAGGTACGGCCCGATATCGAGCATCGGTCCAGCGCCTGGACTGTAGAACGGGTCAACGTTCGGGTGCCAGTGCTCGTAGCCGCGATTCACAAAGGATCCGAATGCCGCAATTGGTTCGCCGATCCAACCATCGTCGATCAACTTGCGACTGGTCTGGGCACCAGAACCCAAGAAGGTGGTCGGCGCAGAACCGACATATACACCGGCGGCCTTAGCTGCGTCGAGGATCTGCTGTGCTTCCTCAAGAGAGGTAGCGAACGGCTTCTCAGACAGCACATGCTTTCCCGCAGCGATCGCCTGCAAACTCACCGGGGCGTGAAGCCTAGGCGGGGTGAGATTGAGCACAAGCTCAATCTCAGGATCAGCTAGTAGTTCGTCTGGGCTCAAGGCCTTACTCACACCGTACTCCTGCGCACGCGCGATGACCGCTGCCTCGTTCACATCCGCCAGGGCAACGATGTGAACATCAGGGTGTACCCCGATTTTGTCGAGGTACTGGTTCAGAACGTTTCCGACGCCAATGATTCCGACTCGAATGGGTTCCATGTTTTTCTCCGTCAATAACATTTCTCGATGAGCCGCACACTTCGTTACGACTCGTGGGAAGGACAGCAAAGTGTTCACTGTCCTGAGAAACGAACGGGCGAACCTTAGCGGTCCGCCCGTTCAGTGGTACTACAGTCTCAGAACTATCCGGGCTGTGCATGTCCCATTCTGGGACACTCCGTCAACGCGCAGCCAAAAGCTCGCGTCGTCGCTTAAACGTTGCATCAGTGTCGATCACGCCATCGGAGATGACAACGCCGTAGACCTCGAGGGCGGTTTCAAGCGTCACACGCAAATCCTCGACATCGATCAGCACAGCCGTTGCTGCGCGTTCCAGCGGATCACCATAGCCGCCACCACCGGGGGTAATCGAGACTACCTTTTCTCCGCGGCGCAAGTCATAGCGACCAACAATTGGGATCTCCTTTCGCTCGCCCGATGCAGGGTCAATAGCCCACGCTTCTGGCTCAGAACCGCCGTGTCCGCCACGAACTCCCTTTGGCGGGTTCAACTTTCCTTCAATGCCGTATGTCAGGGTGACTTCATCATCGCGTGCTTCCAACACAACTCGCGTCGCGAGACCACCGCGCTGGCGACCTGCGCCGCCAGTATCTGCAACAAGCGTGCGCTCGTGCACCAAGATCGGGTAGCGCTGCTCGTCGACCTCGACGCTGTCGTGGTAAAGGAGCGCACCGCATACTGGACGCTGGTAAGTCGGCCAGCCATCAACGAATGGGGTTGCAGGGCCACCAACGCCGCCAACAAGGATCTGATTCACGTAAGCGTTGCCATTGCGCTCATCAACGCCCGAAATCACAGACTTCGCCGGGGCTTGCCCGGCAGCACCCTCTGCAGCACCATATCCGTCATCGATCTGCGCGAAGGCTGCCTGCACTAGATTCACCACGCGATCTGCGAGGTTAGTTGTTCCTGAGGAGCATGAGAACGGGTGCTGGGGTACGCCAACGGCGCAACCGTCGCGCAACTGTACCTCGATTCGTCGGAACGTGCCAGCGTTACTCGGAAGGTTTTCAGGCATACCAGAGAGGATGCCTGCGAGCGCGGCCCCGGTTGCCGTTGCCCGCGTTAGGTTAAGGCCATTGGGCAAGTTGTCGGGGTTTTCACGCAGGTCGATAGAGATTCGTCCTTCTCCCGGTTTCACCGCAATCGTTGCTTGCAGTGGTACCCCTTCAGGACCGGTGCCCGGGAACGGGTCGTGCGCAGATGCTCCGTGAAGTTCCGTACTTGGCAGCGTTTCAATCGCAGCCTGGGTCAGCCGCTCCGAGTAATCGAACCACGCGTCAACAAACTCGACCAGGTCGTCTGCTCCAAACTTTTCAGCGAGTTCTTGGATACGTCGCTCGGCAATACGTGATGCACCAACCGAGGCGAGGTAGTCGCCGAACCACTGGTCAGGAACGCGGATCCGCGCCCGGCACATACGTACGATGTCGTCGATGTCGTTGTAATCACGCTGCACTCGCACACATGGGAAGATGAGCGCACCTTCTTCGTACACGTCGCGAGCGGTCGCGAAGAAAGTGGTCGGGAGCGAGTTGCCACAGTCCGCCTGGTGCGCCTTTGTCACCGCGGTGAAGAGGTGGCGTCCCTCGATAAAAATCGGGACCAGAATGCAGTGGTCGGCGGCGTGTGAATTACCTCGGTAGGGATCGTTATGGAGAAACGCGTCACCTTCACGGATGTCGTCGTGGAGTTCCACCATGTCTTCACCCAACGGGCCGGCACCGAACACATGCACTGGCACCCCTTCGGCCGCTGCCAGCAGCTGGTTGTCGGCGGTGAGCACCGCACACGAAAAGTCACGCGCGGTGTTTATCACTGATGATCGTGCGGAACGAAGCAGTCCACTCGTCATTTCACGGACGATGCCGTCAAAAGCATTGGCGAGCACAGAGAGCTTCACCGGGTCGAATTCGCGTGTCATGTCACGCCTCCTTGCGTGTGAGGTAAATGTTGGATCGGTCGTCGAGCTGGGCGTCCCACTCCGGTGGAACCACGATGGTGGTCGTTGGCTGGTCGATGACCGCAGGGCCTGAAATCCGCTCACCTGGGCTCAATGTCACGCCGCGGTAGCGAGCGGTTGAGTAGGACTTACCGCCGAACACGATGTCGTCAGTGCGATGAACCTCGGGCGTGGAAACACTGGAGCTAGTGTGTGCGGCCAGTTCCGGGCGCGGAATCTCGACGCGTACGCCCCAGGTAATGATCTCAACACGGCTGTCTGGATCATGGGTTCCGTTGCGGCGATCGTGCTCGACGTGGAATGCCTGTTCGACGATCTCTGCCGCGAGTTCCGCGGCAGGCGCTTCATCAAGAATTACCCGGAGGTCCCAAGCCTGACCGGGGTACCGCGCATCGACGAAGTAAGAGATCGCTGCGTCGGTACCTCTGAAACGATCAGCGAAGCCTGCAGCTTTGCCGGAAAGATCGCGCAGTGCCTCGGCCGCAGATTTCACATCGAATGCACGGGTGTCATTGTGTAATGGCGAGAGGAATTCGGTCGCAATCGGCGCACGATGCGCGCCGTAAGCTGCGAGCACACCAGCGGTTGCCGGAATCAACACTGTGTCTGCTTCGAGCAGAGCACCAATGGCTGCTGCCACCATCGCGCCAGCGCCTCCGCCAGCGACAATCAAAGCACCGCGTGGGTCGACGCCCTGTTCAAGTGATGACTGACGGATCGCAGTCGCCATGTGGTTCGCCGACACATCGAGGATTGCCTGAGCAGACTGAAGAGCGTCCCGGCCGAGAGCTCCCGAAATCCGGCTCTCAATCGCTCGCGTTGCTGCTTCCCGGTCAAGAACAAACCCGCCTTCGAATCCCTGTGCGTCGAGGTATCCAAGGGCAACGCAGGCATCGGTCACAGTTGGTTCTTCACCGCCCCGGCCATATGCCGCTGGTCCAGGAATACTGCGAGCGCTCTGCGGGCCAACGCGCAGCAGCCCGCCGTTATCGATCCACGCAATGCTGCCGCCACCTGCACCGATGCTTGTTACTGCAACAGAAGACAGGCCTGTGAGGTGGCCAACGAACGGTTCTCCGAGCCATGCCTCGCGCGTGTGTCGCACGAGGCCGTTCTCAACCAGGGAGACGTCGAACGTCGTGCCTCCCATGTCGCAGACGACAACGGTGTCGCGATCCGGAGCGGCAGCGGCGCCGACCAACGGCGCCATCGAGGGACCGGAGTTGAGCAGCAGCACGGGGCGGTTGAGCACGTCTGCTACATCAAGCACGGCGCCTTCAGAAGTCACGACCAGTAGGTCGCCCGAGAAGCCACATTCGAGCAAGTCAGCTCGAAGATTGCCAAGGTGAGCCGCCATCAACGGCTTCAACGACGCATCAATCGCGGCTGCTGATGTACGTCGGTATTCACGAATGGTTGGATTTGCCTCGTTCGAAAGCGTATACGGAATGCCTGGCAGCTCTTCTTCGATCAACTCGCCGACGCGACGCTCGTGCGCATCGTTGATGATCGACCAGAGGAAGCCAACCGCGATCGCTTCGGTTCCGTCTGCGGCAAGCGTGCGCAGTACCTCGCGGGTACGCTCCTCATCGAGGGGCACGATCACTTCACCCTCGGCAGATAGCCGTTCGGTGATTTCGAAAGTCTGGTTTCGTGGAATGTATGCCGGCGGGTATGCAGCTTTGGAGTCGAATGCTTCACGACGACCCCCCTCGCGGAGTAGCAGGGTGTCTGCAAATCCAGCTGTCGTGAGCAGTGCGGTTTTCGCCACTTTGCCTGTGAGCACGGCATTAGTGGCGTGGGTTGTGCCATAGACGATGACATCCGCGTTGCGGAGCACAGTGTCACTATCCCAGCCGACAGACTCGGCTGCGCGACGGACTGAGGCTTCGAATCCGGTAAAGACACGATCGTAGGTGGTGAGCGCCTTGCCGACAGCAATGCCCCCGAGGCTGGAGCCAACAACGACGTCAGTGAAGGTACCACCGGTGTCGACGGCGATGCGATATCGGGCTTCGTCGGTGCCCGTGAGAATTTGACTCATTATGTGTGCGCTTTCGTGGGTAGGTTACGTAATGGAAGCTTGCCGAGATTCGGATCAGACCGAGGCAACGCGGTTGCGCAATGTGCCAACGCGTTCGATTTCAATTTCGACGGTGTCACCAGGGGTGATCCAAACGGGCGGGGTACGCTTGGCACCAATCCCCTGTGGGGTACCCGTGGCGATCACATCCCCAGGTTCAAGCGTGAGGAAACTTGAGAGGTACGAAATGATCGTGGCGATCGGAAAGATTTGATGGCTCGTGTTCGAGCGCTGCATTTCAACGTCGTTCACACGCGTAACAAGTTCGAGCGTCTGTGGGTCGCCGATCTCATCGAGGGTCACGAGCGCCGGGCCCCATGGAGTTGATCCGTCGACTGCCTTGCCCGCTGTCCACTGTGTGCCGCGGTACTGCAGGTCACGTGCGGTGACATCGTTCAACGGCGCGAGGCCGGCAACGTAGTCGAGGGCGTCGTCTTCACTGACCATCGATGCTTTGCGCCCAATTACTACGGCGACTTCACCCTCAAAATCAAGATTGTCGCTGATCTCAGCACCGCGAATCTCGTCGAACGCGCCGATAAGCGTAGAGGCAAATTTCGTGAATATGTCGGGGAACTTGGGCAGCGCGCGACCTGTCTCGGCAACATGATCTTTGTAGTTAAGACCAACGCACAGCACTTTTGCCGGATCTGTCACCGGGCCAAGGAGTCCAACCTCAGAAATCAGGCCAACACGGGTACTAAGTTCGTTCGCGCTGGCGCTGACTAGGGCATCCCCGAATTCGGAGAGGCGATCTCCATAGACTAAAAGGAACTCTTTGACAGAGCTCGGTGCTCCGCGATCGGCTGCATCGCTGCTCGCGAGTAGCCGTTCAAGGTCATGAACGGTTGAGCCAATGAGTACTCCACCACGTGTTCCAGAGGTGTGAATGTAGGAAACAAGTTTCATTGTGTTCGTTGCTTTCTGATCAGACGCGGTCGGTGCCAGCGGCTACGGAGTTAACGGCATCAGCGAGTCGATCAGCAATGTCCGCGCAAACATTGCCGTCCATAGCTGTTGAGAGTGAGAGCAAGTTCGCTGGGGAGCCGAGCAGCCCACGTTCGTAGCTCGCCCACCAAAGGCGATGCTGCAACTCTTCGGTCATTTTTTCGGCCCCAGCGGGTACCGCGCGGAGCAAGGATCCGCGTCCGCGAACCTCCCATCCTGCATCAGTGATGCGCTTGCTGACGGTCTCGCGTACTGCGTCGCCGAGACTGTTCAGACGGGACACCTGCCCCTCGTCGTAGAGGCGCACAGCAACGGCTCCTGCGGCCATGCTCACTGGGTTGCCTGAGAACGTTCCACCATGCGGCAAGCTGCCCGCGCGGGTTGGATCGACTTGTGCCATTAGCTCGCCGCGACCAGCAACCGCACCGACTGGGAAGCCTCCGCCGATGAGCTTCCCGGTCGTAAGCAGATCGGGTGCCACACCATATTCGCCGCTCAAACCGTTGTACCCGAGGCGGAGACTGATCGTCTCATCGATGATCAGCACTATTCCGTGCTTGGTGGCGAGTTCGCGCGCTGCACGCACAAACTCTTCAGAGACGCTAATCAGGCCAGCCCTGTTCGGCAGGAGATCTAGGATGATTGCTGCGTACTCGTCAGGGGCCGATTCAATGGCCTGTGTCATGAACTCGATGTTGTTCAAAGGCACAGAGGTCACATCGTCAATGACCCCCTGCGGTACACCCTTGGTGTAAGCAGGTCCGCCTGGCACCAACGCGACGTCTGAGGTGCCGTGATACCCGCCCTTGGTGGCGATGATTTTGTCACGTCCGGTGGCGCCCCTTGCAATACGCAGCGCAGACATCACAGCTTCCGTACCGGAGTTCGTGAAGCGGACCTGGTCGAGTGATGGCAGCCGTTTCAGTAGAAGTTCAGCAAGCTCCCACTCCCAAAGGTTCGGAATGCCCCAACTGGAGCCTGCCGAGAGCGCTTTTATGGCGGCTTCTGTGATCTCAGGGTGTGCGTTCCCGTGGATTAGCGAAGTGAAGTTGTTGTTTGCATCGAAGAGTTCGCGTCCGCGATCGTCCCACACCCGGAACCCAGTGCCGCGAATCGCGTACGGACTAGGTTCTCCGGTGAAATAGGTCGACCGGCCGTAGCCGCCTGGCAGCAGGGGAAAGCCGCGCGGTCCGCGGCGAAGGTGTGGATCTTCCACCAGCACGTCATGAGCGCGGCGTTCGATGGCGGGGTTTGTATTCACGTCGTTAGCTCCCAGTTCTTCAATTCACGAGGTCGATCAGCGGCTTGCCAGTGAGTGCGCGGCGGACACGGTCGACCGCGCCCTCCTGCAGCGCACCCGTAGATCGGTTGGACCGCCACGCAATATGTGGTGTCAGGATCGTGTTCGGTGCATTTCGCAGCGGGTGTTCGGCGTCAAGCGGCTCCTGTGCGAACGTGTCGATTCCAGCACCAGCGATATGGCCGTTGATCAGTGCTTCAGCTAGCGCCACTTCGTCAACAAGTCCGCCGCGGGACACATTCACGATGACCGAGCCCCGGCGCATACGCGCAAGTACACTGCCCGAGACCAGGTTCCAGGTGCTATCAGTGAGAGGGAGATGAAGCGACACCACATCCGAGTTCTCAAGAATGTCGGTGAGGTCCGCAAGTTCGAATTCGCTCTCCGCAACAAACGGGTCGTAGGCGCGCACCTGAGCGCCTACCGCAGCGTACATGCGCGCAGCATGTGCACCGATGCGGCCAAGTCCTACAACACCTACTTCGAGTTGCGATAGCACAGGGGTGTCGTAGCCGATAATGCCGCCCCAAGCGAAATCACGAATCGCCTCATCACCTGCGGGAAGTCGTCGAGCAAGTGCCAGGCCCATTGAGAAGGCGTGCGAGGCGACTTCTTCTGAAGCAGTGCCAGGCACGATCGAGACGGGGATGCTCGATGCAGATGCGGCGTCAACGTCGATGTTGTCGTAGCCAATCCCGTATCGAATCACCGCCTTGCAACGCTTCATAGTGGGGAAATCGCTGGCCGTCAGTTTGGCGTAGGGCGTGATCATCACGACATCCGCATCGACGAGACTCTCGTGGAACGCCTCCTCATCGCTCGCGGCGACCAATTCGTAGTTGAGTTCTTCTGCGAGAGCGTGCTCGCGGTCGAGATCGGGGAAGTGGTGGGGCGCAACCAGGATGGTTCCCTGTCTTTCGCTGTTCATGTGCAGCATTCCTGTTCTCTTCTGTGACGAGTTTCATTCGCGGCCGAAACAATGTTCTGTTCGCGGGGCGTGTCTATTTCATCTCCCACCGGCGTGCTCGAAACGTCCCAGATCGGTACACCTGGAAGCGCAAAAATAGGCGTACCGCTGAGACCGTGGAAAGCACGGTCTCAGCGGTACGCCTATGCGGGAAGCTGCCTCAGCAGCGAATGCAGATCGAGTTAGAGGTCGAGACCCCGACTCCGGAAGAAGTCCATCCGTCGGTACAGCGTCGAGCGACCGATCTGCAGCATCGAAGCTGCAAGACGGCGGTTGCCTTTTGCCTCCCGCAGGGCGCTGCGCAGCTCGCTGTATTCGGCCTCTTCAAGTCGGGACAACCGCCCCGTCGAAACCACACGTTGGAACGAGATCGGCAGATCGTCCATTGTCGCCTCGACACCACGGGCACGTTCAACCGTGTTGATTACGACGGAGCGCAGCTGCTCGATGTTGCGCTCCCATTCAGAATTCATAAAGGCCGACAACGTTTTCCGTGAGATCGTCTTATCGCCGAGATCAGCAGCGATAGCGTTCGCCAAGAGCGGGATGTCCTCACGGCGATTACGCAGCGGAGCAATTTCGACCTCGAGAGCTCCACAAAACTCAGCAATGCGGAGAGTGGTGGGAGTTGCTCGATAGGCGGTAAGAATTACCTTCGTCGTTGGGTGCGCTCCAAGCGCACGCACGATATCAATCCCATCAAGCTGATTCAATTCGTCAGCATGGCCGATCACCAGTGTGTCAGGACTTGCTACGAGCGACTTTGTCACTTCTTCTGTCAACGACATCGAGCCGCTGCGGTGACGCGCGTCAACAAACACGCTGCTGCCGCGGAGAGCAGCGATAGCTCCGGCAAGTCGGCGTTTCCCTGTGCCGGCTTCACCTATGATGACCGCTGACCGGGACTGTTCAACTGCACGGGCAGCCATGCCGATCATCGCCTCGAACTCGTCGCTTGCACCTACAAAGCGTTGACGCAACTGAGTCAGAGCGAATGATTCTGGCTCAGTTTCTGGCATCACGTTTGCGCTCTTCATACGACGCAGTGTCCGCTGAACGCCTCGAGCCCGCACCGTCACGATAGCCCCAACGCTTGCACCTGGAAGCTGCACCGCAATCAGCGTCAGTTCAGCTAACCCAACACTCCCCAGCGTCGCCGTTACCGTGCTCGATCGGCCAGAAGACATGACGGATTTCGCATAGCCCTCGATGATTGCTAAGTCATTATCCTGAAGCTGCGAGATTGCAGTGGCATTCATCAGCGAATTCTTTCCGTCCATCGCGATGATCGGAGTATCACCTCGTCGTCGAGTCATCGTCAAGTACTGATCAAGTAATGCTCGCTCTTTTGAAGAGGTCCTGGTTGCGATTTCCTGTTCGATTCGAGAAGACACGCCCTCGAGCATGAGTAGCGTCGAACGGGGGTCCATTCGGGACAAACCTGCCGCTGGAAAGGTTAGCCCCACGACCGCACGTACTCGATTGTGGAATGGGTCTCTAATGAGAGAGCCAAAACACCAGTTCCCACGCATATCCTCGCGGAAATGTTCCTCAGGCGCGAGCCAGACGCCCCGCCCTTCCTCTAAAGCAAGACCCTCACCGTTACTGCCGCAGTTCTCCTCGAGCAGCAAATACCCTTCAGGAAAGCTGTCATCCGACCGTAAGAACTTTGGATGGATGAGAGCCCCGTTCGGAGCAGTCAGACTTACGTAGCCGCCAAGATCCGACGCAACCTCGTCGAGCTTGCGTAGGTGAGGTTCTGCAGCGCTAAGTGTGTACTCGTCGACTCGACCGGCATCGAACATGCCTCGATCGGTCGAACCGTCCACACCAGCGGCCCTGCTGCGGTACCAGGACCTTGCGATCAGCGGGCGCACCCCAGAAATCTCAGCATCTAACGCTTCCAGAATCGAGTCTCGCGCTCGATCCGCGGCTCGGATCTCATCTATGCGTCGGGCCGAAGCGACGATTAGGCCATTCATCGCGTACCTCCTGAATCTCCACACTGAGTGACGGAATATACGACGAAATTAACACAGAACCACTTCGCCCAGCTTTCTGGAAACATCGAAAACTGGACACGGCGATTAGCGAGACATCCAATTTGGCAGTTTGGTGAGGTGAAGGCTAGGTAGGCGATGAGAGCGGCTCTGCGGAAAGCCCAGGTTAGAGCGGGTACTACACCCCTGAGCTGCAGCGAGGCGGCGAGCATCGCATCTTGATCTTCGAGGTGCGGACAGTTGGGTGTACATGTTTCAACCGATGACGCACCATGCTTCTTTGGATGCTGAATTCTCAAGGCCCCGAATCCGGCTGCAACCGCTTGGGCAATGAAGCAAGATACCTGGCGATGGCCTCAACGACGGCAGGCGCAGCCGAGCGCGCAGCTAGAACTCGAAGCTGTCAAGCCGCAGGACGAAGCACCGCCTTGCGCTGTGCCAAACTGGTGAGATTACGAGGAGTGGGGGCCAACTTTGAAGACAGCAGCCAAGATCGTCGGCATCGCCGGTGGGGTGCTCTTTGTCGCGTTCGCAGTATTCCTTTCGCAGGGATTGCAAGGCTGGGGCTTGGCGCTGACGGTGCAACGGCTGCCTCACTCGAGACTTCTGGCCGGTGGGAGCGACTCCTGCCGTGGGGCCTGGTGTCTGGAATCCTAGGATTCACGTCGTTGATCGTTGCGCTGGTGTTCTGGATCGTCTCACGCGTGCTCGATGGAATGGTGATGCGGCCAGGCCCTGGCGGCCCTGCAACGGACGAAGCGGCGACTGCAGTGCTGGCGCTCAGCAGCCCCTCCCTGCAGATGGAGTGGCAGGACCCGGCGACGGTGAAGGTACAGGTCGTCAGTGTGAACCCGACGCAGGGCGTCGTCCTCGTATTGTCGCCGCTCCGAGTTGAGATGGACGTCCTGGTGTACCTCGACGAGGCCACCCGCAGGTACGGGTACGTGAGCGCGCTGGCCCAGAGCCTAGGATTTGGGGCGTCGTTCCAGAAGCAGTACGGCGTGGTCCGCCACGTGTAAAAGGGCCGTTATCTGACGCTCGACGGCGTCCAGGCCGTCGACTTCGACAGTCGCTTCGTGTACGACCGCATCGACGGCGCGATGAGGCGCCTCGGGTGGACGCGCGCAGGGCTGTACTAGACGCACGCCATAATCATGTCACCGGCTGGCCAGCACGCGCCGTCCCGTTGACCCCACCGAGGGCTGTCGGGATCCGCGCCCCTATTAATACGGATGCAGTGACCTCGTTCACAACGCATTCCGTGATCGAGGCACCGACTGCGGCGGCCACCGTTTGGGCGATGGCACACGGTTCTGCGTCGAGATAGCCAGCGAGGGCATCGGCTGCAGCGAGCGCAGCAGAGTCTGCAGCGCCGGCGGCGGCGGCCGCGGCGATGGAGTGGTGGGTGGCGGCGAGGATGATTCCGCCGCAGATGACGATCGCGGCCACGCAGCCGATCGCGATGGGGACGCTCATGAGTCACTTTCGATCACGGCTGCGCAGCCACGAGCAGTGAGGCGGATCGCCTGCAGCAGCCCGGAGCCAGGGCTCGTGATGGCTGTGACGCAGAGAATGCCTCCGCTCTGGCTGCGCTGAATACCGGGGTTCCCGGGGAACGAAGCGATGCGCGACTGGGCAAGCGCGGCATCGCCCCGCGCTTCGAGCCGCGCCACCTCGGCAGCGAGACTCGTGAGCCCGACGCGGTGTGCGGCGAGCGCTACCCCGCCGACCACCACGCCAAACACCAGCAGCACGAGCGGCAGCGTGATCGCGAGTTCGGCGGTCGCGCTCCCCCGCTCTTCGCGCAGCAGACACCGCAATCGGCACCGCAGCCGGACCAGCCGGCGCATCACGCTCCCTACCCGCCAGAGTTCAGCGCCCGCTGCACGAGGTTCATCAGGATCGCCTGCACCTCGCCAGACTGCATGATCAGAATGAGCAGGCCGGCGAATCCAACGGCTGCCATGATGATGAGCGCGTACTCCGCAGTCACGGCACCTCGCTCCTCTCGAAAGAGGCGACGCATCATATATAGGAACCGCAGCCGACGGATCGAGATGCGCCTGCACCAGTCAGGCAGGCGTCGCGGGTCGTCTCCCGAGCGTGGGACTGTAGTAATTGGCATGGTGGCCCTCCGGTGCGTATTGCTTCGGCGAGCGCCAGCCGGTGTTGGCCGGGCCTGCCCGAAGTCGATACAGCAATGGTGCGGGGCGCGGGTCCGCCACAGACACTTGTCCACACAGGACCGCGTACATCGGCAAAACTTCCCACTGAGCGCGGGTGTGAGCGACGCTCCCATCCAAACACTAAGTAAGCCGGAGGGATTCAGCGCCTCAAGCTGTGGTCGACAGGTCTACGAACAACCTTTTCGCCATGTTCAACGGAGACACATGATCTCTGCGGTTGAACACCACATTTCGCTAACCGAACTTATGCTGGTCGCAATTGCGCCCGGGAATCGACATATCGGTCATTCCTCCTGCGCAGCCGCTGTCAGCTCCATCATTTGCTGCGAGTACGTATTCGCGTCGATTTCTTCAGCATGATACTGGCGCATCAGTTCGTCAACCGCGGCTTGGAGTTCTTCGCGTTCCATGTGTCTTCTCCTTAATCGACATAGTTTTATCGGAAAGCAATAAAGCGTTGCCAAAGCTCTCTTCAAGTGGTCAAGACTCTATCTCGTCCTGATACTCGCACCAATGGTCCCCGTCATGATCACATTCAAGACGACAGAACATCCCGCCTAGTCTGTATCTCCCGTTGGGAAAATACAGCTTGTTGCACCATGAGTCCTGGCTTGTCATACCAATTACCTTTGCTTAATCATGCGGTAGTCGCGTTCACTCAGTGGCTGTCTCGCTTGACTTTCGTCCACCACTTTCTCGCAGCCTACCCGGCTCTGATACCAAAGCGGCTTGTCTCCATCTCGCTAGGATTAGGCTCACGTTTTATGGGAGAGGTTCATGATGAGCAATTTGGGTGGATATCAGGTAATCACAACCCTCATCAAGCGAGTTGGCGGGCCAAGGAACGCAATGAGATTAGCTGCAGCAACAGGTGGTGCCTTGCTAATTGCGGGCGGAGCGGCCCTCGCCGGTATCCAACAGGCCTCCCCCACTCTCAAGAAATACGCTGTGAAGCTGTTCGCGGTACGACGGGGACAGACTGAGTACGAGGGCACGCCTCTGACTTCAAGCTTCACGGTTGCAGTTGCGGCCGAGAGCGACCAAGGTGTGTCCTTCAACATCGGCGATACGTTCCGCGTACTGGAGCAAGACGCAGACGCGGTACTGATCGAGCTGATCGGCAACGACAACAACCCCTGGGTTATCTCTGCTGAGCTCTTGTCGGAGATCTCTAATTTCCCGCACGCTCCTGGAGACGAAGTCCATCACGACCAAATCGATTAGATAAAGCACCAAATCAGTTCAGACGTAGAGAAGATTACCGAGCAATGAGTGAACCAAGACTGTCCAACGCCGCACGCTTCATCGAGGCATATAACAGGGTTGACCGGCAGCTCGAAGAAAAGCAGTCTGACACCGACTACGTCTCCTTCTCGAAACGCGTGCGAGAAAGCAAACTTTTAGTGGCGCTTACTCGCGAGGCACTTCTCGAATATGCACAACTGCGCAACTTGATCCTTCACACATGAGGCTCACACACCGGGGATCCGATCGCGGATCCTAGAGACCGAGTCGTCGAGGCGTTTGAACGAATCGCGGACCAGCTCGAGAATCCACCTCGAGTCGCTTCGGTGATGTCGAGTCAACGAGTGAACGTGCTTGACGAAGCAAACGACTCTGCGGAGTTCCTCGACCTAGTGCGGGACTACAACTTCTCACAGGCTCCTGTTCGCATGAGCGATGGCGCTTTGGCACTAATCACCACGAACGCGGTAGCCCGCTGGCTTTCGTCCGAGTACAAGGCGTTCTCGGGAGCCGCCGTCGAACACGCTTCGCTTGGTGAGGTCATCAAATTCTCTGAAGCGGAGGATGAGATTCTCGTTCGCTCCCGCGAGATGACGGTGGTTCAGGCATGGCGCATATTCGCTGGGCTGGAAAATAACACCCCTCCTCATGCCCTAGTCATCACTCATTCAGGGAAGATGAGCGAGACCCCGCTCGCTCTCGTCGTACGTTCGGATCTTCCCGCGCTCCTGAAAGCGCTCCTTTAAACCCAGCTGACACGTCACCCCACCGGCCACCCGAATTTCGAAATGTTACGAATCGTATCCCTTTGGGACAAACCGCAGATAAATGACGTTTTCGGCACAAACTGGTCTCTTTTTCATCAAAGTCCCGATCATACGTGACAAATGTCTTGACCAAGCTGCGCTTATAAGGTTGCATGGTCAGCACCCAGCCCGCCTCAACGTCGAGTGCGAGCAGAAACGAAAGTGACTATGACGCAACGACGCGATCTCCACATCACCCATTCGCTCCCAACTTCTCCCCTGACCCCTGCGCACCGAATGTAGCCAGCACCATGGCAACTACGACCATCACCGATACGGGTGCGCAGCCACGGATCCAGCCGCCGAAGCTGCATCCCCTGCTGCGATACGTCCTGATTCGCCTCGGAATCAGCTTGCTCCTCATCTGGGGCGTTACCGTCGTCACATTCTTACTCACGAACTTGGTTCCCGCCGATCCGGTGCAGGCGATCCTCGGAGATCGCGCCTCGGCGGATCCCGAGAAGGTCGCCCAGGCCCGCCTCGATCTCGGCCTCGACCAGCCGCTCATCGTGCAGTACTGGACTTACCTCACGAACCTGCTGCACGGAGATCTCGGTGTCTCGAACCAGACCCGCATCCCCGTCACTGAGTCGATCGGCAAGGTGTTCCCTGCCTCGGCTGAGCTCGGTCTCGGCGCGATCGTGATCGCAATCTTCTTCGGCCTGCTGCTCGGCCTCCTCGCCGCGCTCCGCCACAACAAGCCGACCGACTACATCGTTCGCGCGTTCAGCCTCATTGGCATCTCGGCCCCGACCTTCTGGGTGGCGACCGTGAGCTACTACATCCTGTCGTTCAAGCTCGGCGTGATCAGTGGCGCTGGCCGCCTCGATCCGTGGGTCACTCCCCCGCCGCATGTGACGGGCATGTACACGATTGACTCGCTCATCGCTGGTGACTTTGAGACCTTCACGAACGCGATGCAGCACCTGCTGCTGCCGTCGTGCGTGCTCGCACTCTTCACGGTCGGCCTGCTCGCTCGCTTCAGCCGCTCGAGCGTGCTCGATGTCATGAACCTCGATTACGTGACCGCGGCGAAGGCAAAGGGCCTCCCCAGCGGTACCGTCACCTTCAAATACATCTTCCGCGGCGCACTCGTGCCGATCATCACGGTCGTCGGCCTCGCCTTCGGCTCGCTGTTGTCTGGCGCGGTCCTCACCGAGACGGTGTTTGCGTGGGGCGGCCTCGGTCAGTTCGCGTTCAGGGGCGCGACGGCGCTTGATCTCCCGGTCATCATGGGCGTCGGCCTCATCATCGGCATCATTTATATTTCCGTGAACTTCCTGGTCGATGTCATCTACGGCCTTGTCGACCCGAGAGTGAGGGTCAAATGACCACACCAAGCATCACCGAGGCGATCAACCTTGGCATCCGTCGCTGGCGTTGGCGCTTCCCGAAGTCGCTGCGCACCCCGCTCGGTATCGCGGGCACGATCATCCTCGTGTTCTGGATCCTCGTCTCGATCTTCGCCCCGCTCATCGCGCCGCATGATCCGCTCGCTCAGGTCTTCCCGCGCTTGACCGCACCCGGTGACGGAACCGTCCTCGGCACCGACAGCCTCGGCCGCGATATGCTCTCGCGCGTCATTATGGCTGCGCAGACGAGTCTCCCGGCAGCGTTGCTCGTGGTGTTCTGCTCGGCGCTCATCGGCTCTATTCTCGGCGCGATCGCTGGCTACTTTGGCAAGTGGGTCGATGAGACGATCATGCGATTGGCGGATCTCGTCTTCGCCTTCCCCACCATCATTCTCGCGATGGTCATCGCCGCATCGCTCGGCCCCGGCCTGAAGAACGCGATTATCGCGATCCTCATCGTGTCGTGGCCAGGCTACGCGCGAACAACTCGTGCGCTCGTCATGTCGGCGCGGAACAGCGAGTACGTGGTGGCCGGCCGACTCCTGGGCTTCAGCCCGTGGCGCTCGCTCTTCCGCGATATCTCCCCGAATGTCGTCTCGCCCGTTGTCGTGCTCGCGACGCTTGGCGTTGGCGAGGCGATCCTCACCATGGCTGGCCTGTCGTTCCTCGGCCTCGGCGTGGTTCCGCCGACTCCCGACTGGGGCGCGATGATCAGCGAGGGTGTCTCGCAGTTCAACTCGTGGTGGATCGCCCTCTTCCCCGGTATCTGCATTCTCACGGTGGTCATGGGCTTCAACTTCATTGGCGATAGCCTGCGTGATGCCCTTGATCCGCGCACTGCAAAGCAAGTTCAGGGGGCGAACGCATGAGTGTCATCAAGCTCACAGACCTCAACCTAGTTGTGGGTGACGGGCCGGGCGCGAATCACATTCTCCACGATGTGTCATTCACGCTCGAGGCCGGCACCATCACGGGCGTCGCTGGCGCGTCAGGCTCAGGCAAGACGCAGACCGGCATGGCGATCATGGGGCTCTCCCCCGATGGCGCCAAGCTCTCGGGCAGCATCGATTTCGACGGGCAAGAGCTCGTCGGCCTCGCTCCCAAGAAGCACAACGCCCTGCGCGGTAACCAGCTCGCGATGGTCTTCCAAGACCCGGCGTCGGCATTCCACCCGATGTTGTCCATCGGCCAGCAAGTGACTGACCACCTCCGACACCACGAGAAGATCAGCAAGAAAGAGGCGCTGCGGCGCGCAGCTGAGATGCTCGCGAAGACCCGGGTGCCAAACCCGGAAGAGGCGCTGAAGAAGTATCCGCACCAGTTCTCTGGCGGCCAGCTGCAGCGCATCGCGTTCGCCACCGCGGTCATCGCATCGCCCCGCGTGCTCATCGCTGATGAGCCGACGACCGCGCTCGACGTGACCGTCCAGGCCGGCGTGCTCAAGCTGCTGCGCGATCTCTGCGAGGAGTTCAACCTCGCAGTGCTCCTCGTAACGCACGACTTCGGCGTGCTGTCATCTGTCGCCGACAAGATCGTCGTCATGCAGCACGGCCGTGTGGTCGAGATCGGTGATCGCGAGTCGGTCATCATCACTCCGCAACACGAGTACACGCGCTCACTCATCGAATCACTTCCCGGAACGGAGCTCGCACGATGACCTCAGTCACTGTTATTGATCGCGCAGAACCGGCAGCTGCGGCCGAGCGCAAGCGGCTCCTCACCCTCACCGATGTCGAGTGCGAGTACAAACTCAATGGCGGCGGTCGCTTCCGCGCCGTGAACGGGGTCTCGCTCGAGCTCGGCGAGTCAGAGGTGCTCGGTCTCGTCGGCGAATCCGGCTGTGGCAAGTCCACACTCGCGAAGCTCATTTGCGGCCTCGAGAAGACGTCCGCTGGCGAGATCGACTTCGAAGGTACCGAGGTCAAGCCGCTCGGCTTCAAGAAGCGGAACGCGGCGATGATGGGCATCCAGATGGTGTTCCAGAACCCGTACGCTTCACTGAACCCGCGGCGAAAGATCCGCGCCCAGATCGAAGACGCGCTCGCGCTCGATCCGTCCGGGCGCTGGAGCGTCGAATCGCTCCTCGATGCGGTCGATCTGCCGGCGAACGCGGCCGATCGCTACCCGCACGCGTTCTCTGGCGGCCAACGCCAACGCGTCGCGATCGCTCGCGCACTCGCTGCCGGCCCCAAGGTGCTGATTGGTGACGAGCCAATCGCCTCGCTTGACGCATTTTTGCAGTCGCGGATCGCGAAGCTCATGCGCGATCTCGCGATTGAGTCGGGTGCGTCAATGATTTTCATTAGCCATGACTTGTCGGTTGTGCGAGAGATCGCCGACCGCGTGGCGGTGATGGAGGCCGGCAAGATCGTCGAGACCGGTCCCACAGAAACCATCTGGAACACTCCAGCTCACCCGTACACGAAGCGTCTACTCGGAGCGATTCCGATCGTCGACGGGAAGGGGGTCATTCCCGGGATCTGACGCCCGGACGGGTCGTGGGCGCTGAGTCACTCAGCCCCAAACTATGTTTCAGTTCGGAAACAGCTATTGATTTACCTTGATTTACCCTCACCAAGTTTCTATGGTGAGACCAACCTGCTTGATTCAACGAAGAAGAGAGTACGCAATGAAGCGGTATCCAAAAATTATTGTCTCGGCTGCAGCAATTACCTGCCTCGCAGCATCCATGACGGCCTGCAGCAGCGGCGACAAGGGTGGCGACGCATCGGGCGACAAGAAGGGTGGAGACACCCTCGTCGTACAGACGAGCTTCGACCTCATGACGATTGACCCGGCTCGCCAGTTCGAGTTCACCGGTTCGACGGTCGATGACGCGATCTACCAGACGGTGCTCAATTTCGACAACGGTGACTTCACCAAGCCGATCGACGGCCTGTGCTCGTACGACATCAGCGAAGACAACCTCGTCACGACCCTCACGTGCGAAGACACCGGCGCGAAGTTCTCGAACGGCGACCCCGTCACCGTTGACGACATCGTCTGGTCGTTCCAGCGACTTCAGGGCGTGCAGGGCAACCCCTCGTTCTACCTCGATGGCGTCACCATCGCGAAGGCCGACGAGAAGACCGTCACTCTCACGAGCGAGACCGCCAACCCCGCGATCCCGTACATTCTTCCGAACTCGAACCTCGGCATCCTCAACTCGAAGGTGGTCCAGGAAAACGGCGGCACGACCGATGAGTCTGACGGCGCCGAGCAGTTCCTCAACACGAACTCGCAGGGTTCAGGCCCGTACGTCATCGAGACCTACGAGCCAGACAGCCGCGTCGTGCTCACCTATAACGAGCACTACAACGGCCCCGAGCCCAAGTTCAAGCGCGTGGTCATGAACAACGTCTCGGCCGAGACCCAGCTCACCGACATTCAGTCGGGCCAGGCAAACGTCGTGCTCGATCTCAGCCCCGACCAGGTCGCGAGCCTCCCCGAGGGCTCGGTGCAGGTGTCGTCGGTTCCCTCGACGAAGACCATCTACATCTTCGCGAACGACAACCCCGAGGTCAGCGGCATCACCTCGAACGAAGACTTCCGTGAGGCACTGAGCTACGCGGTTGACTACGACAAGGTTCTCGAGCTCGCCGGTGAGGGCGCATCGCGTATGGCAAGTGTTGTCCCCAACGAGTTCCTCGGTGCAGTACCCGTGGACAAGGCTCCGGAACGCGATCTCGACAAGGTAAAGGCTGCGCTCGAGAAGGCCGGCTACAACGGCGAAGCGATCCCCTTCCACTACAACAGTGATTCGACCGTGCTCGGCGTGAACATCGCGCTCCTCGCAGAGTCGCTCCAGGCACACCTGAAGGAAGCCGGCATCAACATCGACCTCAAGCCCGCTCCCGCAGCGACCCAGCTCGATGGCTACCGCTCGGGCAAGCAGCCCATGGGTATTGGCAACTGGGGTGCAGACTTCCCGGACCCCACCAACTACCTCACTTTCACCCCCGGTGATGCAGTTTCGATGCGCGCAGGTTGGGTTGCTGAAACCGCTCCCGAGGTCATGGCACTGAAGGACGCAGCAGCGAAGGCGACCGGCGACGCTCGCGGCCCCGCATACGAGGCACTCTTCGAGGCAGCAGCCAAGACCGGCCCGTTCATCCCGCTCGTCCAGCCCGTACAGACCGTTGTCGTTGACAAGTCGATCACGAGCTTCGTTTCGAACGCAGACAACAGCTTCGAATTCGCAACCGCGAAGTAGCAGCTGACAAGGCAAAGCAACGGCCCCTCAGGATTCAGTTCCTGAGGGGCCGTTGCTATGCACCTGATGGGTCGCTGCCCTGCGGCCGAAACCCTGCGCGCGATAGTTTTTCAGCGCACAGGGGGCGGATCAGGCCAGGGCGCCCATCGGATCCCACGGATCAAGCACGATCGGATCTTCGGTCAGCGCAGCCTGAAGGTCGACGGGCAGTGAGTCCTTGTGCACGACCACTTCGAAGACGTACTCGTCAAACCATGAGTCATCCATGGTGCAGAAGCCCTTGTCGAACTTCTCCGAGCCCCAGCTGTTTTCGACGCGCCACCTGCGGGTCGATCCGCCAACCAAATCAACTCCGGTGAACAGCATCGCGTGCGTCATCGCCGAGTCGCCGTAGCGGACACGATCTTCTTTGGTCGTCGTGAGATCGACGCCGTAGGTAGCCGAGTAATTGATGAGGCCGGCCGACCAGATGCCCTGCTTCGCCTCCATCTGTGGGTCGACATCACAGCCGAACCAGACGGGCTCACCAGCGACGATACTCGCAGCAGCGAGACGCTTCATGGTGCCGGTGTCCGTGTTCAGGTAGCGCACGGGGCGACCACCGACGACGTTACCGAGGTGCGCGACAGTGAGGGCACGGCCTTTGGGGTGCTCAGCGCGCGGGTCATCGACGAGGCACACGTAGTCACCCAGGTCGATGTCAGTGAAGGTCGCGAGGAAGGACTGCGGGGTGAAGGTTCCGCCAGCGTGGAATTCACGCTCGTCGTCGTTCCACTGCCATTCAAAACTACGCGGCGGGACGCCAAGGTGGATCGTGAGGATGCGGTGGGTGTCTTGCAGAATCGAGTCCTTGAGCGCAGACACCTCCGCGTCACTCGCGCCGCTATTGACGGCCTGGCGCAGCAGGCGCGCGCCCTTGCGGAGCAGCGTGCGCAGCGAGGTGTTCATCGCCCCCGTGCACGACGACGACTCGGTCTCTGGCATGAGCTCCTTCGGCACGACACCGTGCTTCTGGAAGATCGAGACTTCCATGTCCCACTGGCCGCCGTCGTCCGCAACGCTCGCCAGCAAGAATGAAACCGTGCGGTCATTCGGGGTGCGATCGGCGAGACCGATCATGTCTTCGAGGAAGTAGTTCGCGCGCTCAATCTTGTCCCAGTACATCGCGTGATTCTGGCTGAACTCAAAGTCCTTGAGCTTCAGCTTCTTACGCGCATCGGCGCGCAACAGATTCAGCGCGGCGAAGAGCCAGCAGCGACCCGACTTCTTCTGGTCGGCGGCCTTCCAATCGTCGAGCCGATTCGACATGCTCAGCTGTACGCCGAGCAAGCGCTCACGGTCGAGCGCCACTTCATCGATCGGGGAACGCGTGACCGCGTTCATTGCGAGCTTCGCCGTCGGGTCTGCCGCAAAGGCGGCGTCCCACTTTGCGAGTTTCGCGCTCGTCACAGGGCCAGGAATACGTGGTGCATCATTGCCGTTCCGCATGGGGCGAGGCTACCAGCTTGGGTACGGAAAGGTAAGGGCTTGGCGGGGTTCTCCGTGGACAGAATCGACCATCGCGCGGCAGATGTGATTCAGATACAGCCAGTTCCTGTTTCGGGCGGAATGCGTCGTTAGTTTTACAGGGGGGCAAACCCAACTCAGGCCTCCGGGGGCGCCTGAGTATTCATCGTTAGGAACGAATAGTGACGCCCCAATCCATTGTCTTAGGAAGACTTCGAAACGCCTTGTCATGGCAACTTCCTAATTCCTGCCACCACCAGATTGAGCTCACACGCAGCTCGTTTACGCGCCGAGCGAGGCAGTGGGTCGAAGCATGAAACAACCGGTCTTTGGAAACAAGATCTGGAAGACTGTTGCGCTTTCAGTCGTCATTGGCCTTTCACTCTCGAGCAGCGAAATCGCGCCAGCACGTGCTTCTGCCGTCATCGCATATTCGATTGCAGGGTCACCTTCCTCAGTGTCAGATTCTCGGACAACTTCCGAGAACAGATACCTGCAAAGACACGCAGCCAGCGTCACTCTCCAGGACAGACAGAGCCTCAACCAGAAGCGCCCACAAACCCCTTCAAACTCGGCTGCACACAAGGCAAGACCGGCGTTCTGGGGCATCTTGGTCACACTCCTGAGGCAGGGCAGCAGGGTAATTGCTCAGGCCGCAAAGAAAACGTCTGTGCAACGCGGTGCTAAGAAGTTCCTACTCCAACAAAACTCAAACAAGTGGAGACACATCATGAGTTCGAAGCATCGTTGGAGCGTAGTCGGCGCCCATTCAAAAGCAATTGTTGCAACCTTGATGGCAAGAACTATGGCAACTGGCCGACATAGCCTGTATAAGGGAAATCCAAGCGTTGGAGTCGCCACAATGAGATACAGGGGTCAGAACATATCCGTAACTTACGATTTGCGTTCCAGAAAGGTCAGCAATGGGTGGGTCCACAGATAGCAGGCAGCTGCGGCGCGAGATTGGACTCCTCAGGATTCCACAAGCGCTAACGATTGCAATGCGAATGTCCATCGACTCTGTAGTCGCAGTACTTGAGTCCGACGTAGCGCCGAAGCATCCCGAAGCCTGCGACACATTCGTAACCGCATGGCTTGAAGCTCTTGATCCAATTGAGCGTCTCGCGGCTGCGAATAAGACTCTGCCGATGTATCTTCTTGAGCTGTACTGGCTGCCCCAGGCTGCTGACAAGGCCTCGAAACGCCTACTCGAATCCGCTGCCTTAGCGATGAAGCATTTTGAGGGCATGTTGTCCGACTTCCAGCTCACCGCTGAGATTCCAGAGTCGTCGCTTCGCCCCAAACAGGCGGCTAATCTCTCGAAACTTGGTGAGTCAGAAGTCAGAGCGCTCGGAGATCGACTCAGCGCCGCCAGTCGGGAAATTGTCATCGAATAGGCAACACGATGGCCTGTTTCGTGTGAGAGCAAGAGCTTGAGAGTAAGTGTTGGGCGGCCTCAGTGAGGGAAATGATAGAGGCAGCCCAGCACCTGCACCTGGCTCTCGATAATGTTCTCGAGTACCGACGATGCGGTGCGGGAAGAGAATGAATTGTTGGATGGCTATGCGGATCTGCCGACGGCTCTTCGCAATCGCTGATGCCGCGGTTGCCTACGCTCAGTTTGCTCTGTCGACGTGGCTCATCAGGGGCACGATCCGCCCCACCATTCCAACGCTTCTCCCGAGGCGCACCGTCCCCCTCGCGATACACCCACAGAGATTCGCGATCTCACTGCACTGCGGTATCGCCTCACGGCTGCCGCGTTCGCGGGGTGATGCACCACATCACCCCGCCCCGCTATTCCTTAGTTCTCGAGATTGCCAGGCAAGATCTCGCGCAGCAGGTCATCAAGGGTGACGACGCCGACGAGTCGATCCGCCTCAGTGACAACTGCCAGCTGCTCTCGGGCCTTCCGCATCTGCACGAGCGCGTCATAGGCAGAGATCTCTGCGGCAAGCACGACCGGCTGGCGGGCGATACTCGCGGCAGGAGCCTCGGGATCTACCGTAAGCGAGTCACGCACGTGGGCGACCTGGCAATCAGGGCCGGTGCCAAGCAGAATGCGCAGGTGGCCTGATGCAGCGGCAGCCGCCTGCATCTCGCGTACCGACGCGGTGAGCGGCACAGCGGTCGGGCGCTGGTCGTCACCGATCACGTCGCGCACGGTGAGCGTTGCCAGCGAGATCGTGTGCGCAATCGGCTCAGCAAACTGCACATCAAGCGCGCCGGCTGCGCGCGAGTGCGCCACGAGCTGCCTGATCGTATCTGCGTCTTGCCCGCCAACGGCTGCCTTCTCTACGGGTTCAACACCCGATGCCTGCACCAGCTTGTTTGCGATGCGGTTGATCCACAGCAGGAACGGTCGAAGCGGCCAGGTCATGGCACGCGCCGTGATCGCGGTTGCCTTCGCTGCGGTCTCCGGGTGCGCGATGGCCCACGACTTCGGCGCCATCTCACCAATCACGAGGTGCAGGAAGGTAACGAAGATCAGCGCCAGCATAAACGCGGTAATGTCTGCGGCAACCGCGGGAATGCCCCACTGGATGAACACTGGCGCGAGCGCGTAGTCAATCGCTGGCTTGGTAATCGCACCGAGCAAGAACGTACAGATCGTGATGCCCAGCTGGGCAAACGCGAGGAGCACGGTGAGTTCGTTCATACTGCGCAGGGCAGCACGCGCGGATCGGCTCTGGTCAGCCTCAGCCTCCAGCCGATGGCGACGAGCAGCCAGCAGGGCGAACTCAACAATCACGAAGAAGGCACTCGCAATAATCAGCGCGACTGTAATAAGTGTGACAAGCCACCAACTCATCGAGACACCTCCTCATCTTCAGCATCAACATTCGGCGCGGCAGCACTCGACTCCGCAGCACTCGACGACTCATCATCCGCGTTCTCATGGAGTTCAACGATGACGAGCGCTGGCACGTGACGTTCCACCTCGGTCACCTGGATCTCGAGCCAGCGATCGACCTGCACGCCTTGCGCAATCTCGGCAGGCTTCGCGGGCAGGGTGATCCGCACCCGTGTGCCAACGGGCACGAGGTCACCGTGCTCACGAAGGAGCAGCCCAGCAACGGTTTCGTCACTATCGATTTCGAGGTCGTGCCCGATCAGGCGCTCAACCTCGTCAAGGTGCACCTCACCAGCGAGCTGCCACGCATTCGCGCCAACCGCGAGTGCGGGTTCGGCATCGGTGTCGTGTTCGTCAGAGAGTTCGCCGATCACTTCCTCGGTGAGGTCTTCAACGGTCAAAATACCGTCGAAGGTGCCGTACTCGTCAATCACACAAACGAGCTCATTGTCGGTGTCTCGCATCCGCTGCAATGCCAGCGGCAAGCGCATCGCGTTCGGAACAATCACCACAGGACGCATCACTTCGGTGACTGAAGCCTCGGCCGCGTGATCGCCGCGCAGCACATCGATAAGTTCAACGAGTCCGACTGGCTCATCCTTTTCGCCCACGACTGGGTACCGGGTATGACCGGTGGCCATCAATGCGCGGATCTCTCCCACAGTGGTGTGCGCGGGCACCGCATCAACGCGGGAGCGCGGAACCATCGCGTGCTCCACATCGCGCTGCGGGAAGTCGAGAATGCGGTCAAACACATTCGAGAGGTCGGCCGACAGGTGGCCACTTCGACGGGACTCGTCAATGATCGCTTCGAGATCGCTAGAGGTTGCGCTCTCGTCAACGTCTTCGAGCGGCTCGATACGCAGCATCTTCAGCAACAGGTTTGCTGCCTTGTCGAAGATGGTGATGAGCCAACCAAAGAGCAGCAAGTAGATACGTGTCGGAACCGCAAGGGCACGAGCCAGTTTCTCTGGGCTCGCGATCGCGAGGTTCTTCGGGTACAGCTCACCAAAAATCATGGTGACGATGGTCGCGAGTACGAGCGCGGCAGCGGTGCCGATGAGCACCGATACGACGGGGTCGATTCCGACACCGCCCAGCAGCGTGCCAAGCGATTCACCGATCAGCGGTTCGGCAACGTAACCGATCATCAGGCCGGTCACCGTGATGCCGAGCTGGGCGCCAGACAGCATGAACGACGTGCGCTTGGTGATCGCGAGCACTCGTTGTGCTTGTGCGTCACCCTTCTCGGCAAGCGCGGTCATACGTGACCGGTCTACCGACATGTAGGCAAACTCTTGGGCGACGAAGAAGCCGCAGGCCACGATGATGGCAAGTGTCAGGAGCACTCCCAGCAGGAGCGTCAGAGCCGCAACAATCAATTGATCTCACCCCCTCGGAAAACGAGGGGGTCGGGAGATCGACCCTCCTGGTCAGAGGATGAACTTCGATGGCTCACAGTGTTCCTTCACGTGGGTCAAGTTGCAGTTCTCACCACCATACATTTACGAAGACTCGAGATCGCTTTGAAAAAGCTGAAAGTCCGCCTGCTACTGCCACACATCGAGGTCATGATAGCTACAGGAAATTTGGCTTTGCAAGGGGTGAAAACTGGGTTTACTTGTACAAAAGACACAACAATGAAAAACCTGGCAAATTTCCGAAGCTTTACATACACTGATCAGGTAATTCTGCGAGAATCTAGGTATCGCCAAGGTCGTTGCCATCCAACGCCGGCGTAGCGTCTCGGCGCACCCACCGAGATGCGACAACATCTTGGAGGAAGTATGCAGAATCTCACCGTCCTCGGCACCGGAGTGCTCGGGTCACAGATCATTTTCCAGTCGGCATACGCGGGTAAGACCGTCGTCGCCTACGACATCAACGATGACATCTTGGCAAAGCTTCCCGCTCGGTGGGAGCAGCTCAAGGCCGCGTACCTGCGTGACGTTCCCGGCGCCACCCCAGAGAAGCTCGCTGCGGCTGAGGCGCGGATCCGCCCCTCGTCTGATCTCGCAGACGCCGTTGGCGATGCCGACCTCATTATTGAGGCAGTGCCCGAGCGTCTCGACATTAAGCAGCAGACCTGGGAGAAGGTGAGCAAGGTTGCTCCGGCGAAGACCATTTTCGCGACCAACTCGTCGACGCTGCTGCCGAGCGATATTGCGCCATTCACCGATCGCCCGGCGAAGTTCCTTGCCATGCACTTCGCGAACCAGATCTGGAAGTTCAACACGTGCGAAATCATGGAGCACCCCGGCACTGACGCCGATATCTTCGAGGCCGCAGTTGGCTTCGCAGTTGAGATCGGCATGGAGCCGGTGCGCATCCATAAGGAGCAGCCGGGCTACGTGCTCAACAGCTTGCTTGTCCCGTTCCTTGACGCGGCAGCACAGCTCCTCGTGCGCGGCGTCGCAAGCGTCGAAGACATCGACAAGACCTGGCGCATCTCGACCGGTGCTCCGATGGGCCCGTTCCAGATTTACGACGTTGTCGGTATGAACACTCCCTACAACCTGTCGAAGGACAGCGCTGACCCTGAGAAGCGTCAGTTTGCTGAGCTCATCAAGAAGGAGTACATCGATAAGGGCTACCTTGGCATCGCGACCGGTCGTGGCTTCTACGACTACAGCAAGTAATCACGCGCGCATGTTGCGCTGATCGCAAGGCAATGAAGGCCCGGGCTCATCACGAGTCCGGGCCTTCCGGTGTTCCCGCCCGTCAACGGCCCCACGTCCGTAACCTTTCGTTTGCCATTGCGCAACCTCACATCCCTACGCTGAATAACCGCGTGCGGTCATGAGCTGCCTGACAGCTACACCTGGATCCGCGCGCCTTTTGGTTTAGGAAAGGTTCCCGGCAACAACGTGTCTTGGTTCTCACGCACTTCAACGAAAACGACGCTCGCAGCAGGTCTCTGCCTCGGACTTGTCACGAGCGGCGTCGCGCTCTCTGCCCCGCTTCCCGTGACCGCAAGCTATGCGGCACCCGATACCGGCGGCCTCGATCTTGGCGGGCGCGAGTCGAGCCTGCTTCGGGCTGATACCCGTCAGATCGCTCCAGGCCTCAAAGCCACCAGCTTTGATCGCCTCCAGGGCGAGGGTTGGGTGACGGGCGACGTACTTGTTGCTGACCTGTCGACCCCGAGCCTCAGCATGGACGTGCGCGATTCAGGAAGCCTCACGAGCCCCGCGCCGGTGACCGAGCACACGCTCAGCGAACACGCGGTCGCCGCGGTGAACGGCTCGTTCTTTGACATCAATAATTCTGGCGTTGCTCAGGGCACTAACGTGTCGTCCACCGAGGGTGTAAAGACCACGAACGGTTCGCCGGTGGAGAGCTTCACCGTCGCCCAGGGTCTCGCAGCGATTCAGGCGCTCACGTCTGCCGCGACCGTCGACATCGCTGGCACGAAGCAGCGCGTCAGCACCGTGAACAACATCGGCATTCCACAGGACGGCATCGGGTACTTCACCACGATGTGGGGCGAGTACCCCATCTCGCGTGCGATCGGCGGCCCGGCAAACATCGACCCGAAGTTCCTCCGCGTTGAGGTTGTTGACGGTGTTGTCTCGCGCATGACCACCGATCTCGCTGAGATCACTGGGCCCACCGCCATTCCTGCTGGCACCGGCGTGCTACTGGCGCGCGGTGCTGCCGTTGACCTCTTCGCCGAGGTCAAGCCCGGCGATGCACTTCCTGTCACCGTTGCAGCGAGCGAAGATGTCGATCTCGCGATCAGCGGCAACCAGCGTCTGGTAGCCGACGGCCAGGTCGTCGCCGCTGCTGGCACCGGCGAACCGCGCACCGCGGTTGGTGTGAGCGCCGACGGCAGCACGGTCTATGTCGTGTCACTCGATGGCCGACAGAGCCACTCACGCGGCATGGCGCTCGATGAGCTGGGTGAATTCATGGTCGAACTCGGCGCGCACAACGCGGTGAACCTTGATGGCGGCGGATCAAGCACCCTCCTCCTGCGCGAGCCTGGCACCGATGAGTTGAGCGTCGCGAACGCGCCTTCGGACGGGCATCTGCGGAGCGTGCCGAACAGCCTTGTCTTCTCGTCGACGGCGCCGGATACCGGTCTTGCCGATGTCATGGTCGCCCCGGAGTCGAAGCTCGCTGACACCGACGCGGTCTTCCCCGGTTTCTCACGCACCATTGCAGGCACCGGTCTCGACGCGAACCGCACCTCACTCACGACGGCTGGCGAGTTCGCAGTGGGTGGCGAGCACGCGAGCGTCGAGGCCGTTGACGGCGATACTGCACGCGTCACGGGCAGGACGCCTGGCCGCGCACCCGTGTCGTTCACGGCGGAGGGCAAGACAGCCAACACCGAGATTCGTGTGCTCGGTGATCTTGAGCGGCTGCGCTCCAGCAAGAGCGTTATCTCACTCGTCGACGAGGCTGACAGCGCGGAAGTCACCATCACCGGTCTCGACCGCGACGGCTTCACCGCCCCCATCGAGGCGAGCGATCTGACTGTCACGGCCGGCACGGATGTCGCGGTGGAGTCGAAGGACGGCGTGACCTTCACGATCACTCCGCTCAAGGCGTCTGGCGCGGCAACCGTTTCGTTCTCGGCTGGCGACCGTCGCGTTGACGTCGCGGTCACGATCGGTCTCAACGAGCAGCCCGTCTCTGACCTCGCGAACGGTGCCGATTGGACGTTCCGCTCTGACCGCGCGACCGGTGACATCAGCACCGCCGTCGGCCCGAACGGCGAACCAGCGCTGAAGCTCAACTACGACTTCGCATCGTCAACCGGCACCCGCGGCGCGTATGCTGTGGCACCCGAGCCGATTGAGATCGCAGGCCAGCCGAAGGCGATCACGATGTGGGTACACGGTGATGGCAACAACACCTGGCCGCGCCTGCAGATGAAGACCGGCGCCGGCACGACGATCAACATTGATGGCGCGTACACCGATTGGACCGGCTGGAAGCAGGTGACGTTCACCGTTCCCGTCGGCACCGCGTTCCCGCTGAAGCTCGAGCGAATCCGCATGATGGAGACCTCGGCAGCACGCCAGTACACGGGTGAAACGATGTTCGCTGGCATCACGGCCGTGGTCGCGCCCGACGTTGATCAGCCCACGGCGAGCGTTGTGCACGATCCGCTCATCGTTACGAACGGCACCGTCGATGACCGGAGCCAGCGGATCGCCGTCATGAGCGATGCGCAGTTTGTGGCCCGCAACCCCGAGGGGCCGAACGTGCAGGGTGCGCGGCAGACGCTGCGTGAAATTCTCGCGGCGGATCCCGAAATGTTCGTGATCACCGGCGACTTTGTCGACGAGGCAGCGCCGGAGGATTTCGCACTCGCGCGCAAGATCTTGGACGAGGAGATCGGCGACAAGCTGCCGTGGGTCTATGTTCCTGGCAACCACGAGGTCATGGGTGGCCCCATCGAGAACTTCATTGCGGAGTTCGGCCCGACCAAGACGAAGCAGCAGGTTGGCAGCACGCTTATCGTTACGTTGAATACCGCGCAGGGCTCGTTCAACAAGTCTGACAAGACCCAGATGCGATTCTTCGAGCAGGCGCTCGAAGAGGCAGCAAAGGACTCGACGATCACCGGCGTGCTCGTCTTCGCGCACCACCCCATCGATGATCCGAAGAGCAGCAAGGACAGCCAGATTTCGGATCGCCTTGAGGCGACGAAGTACCAGGAGCGCCTGTCGGAGTTCCGTGCTGATACCGGCAAGTCGATCGCGTCGATCAACGGCCACGCAGGTGTCTTCCATGCGACAAGCTACGACGGTGTCTCAACCCTGCTCACGGGCAACAGCGGCAAGTCGCCGTCTGGTGCACCGGGCGACGGCGGGTTCACCGGCTGGGCGATGCTTGGCATCAACCCGGGTGCTGGCGTTGTTGGCGCCGATCCGCTCCCAGTCACCAGCCGCACCAATTGGCTTCAGGCCGAGGTGAAGCCGCGCGTTGAGTCGCTCACCCTCGGCGCGAGCGCTGCGCTTCCCGCGGCAATGACCGTTGGTGACACCGTCACCGTGGACTCCACGATTGTGCAGGATGGCAGTCGCGTCGTTCCCGTCCAGTGGCCAATGAGCGCCCAGTGGGGCGGCGACGCAGTCGTCGTAGATGACGGTACCGTCGAGACCGGTAAGTCCGGCCGCGCACTGAGCGTGAGCCAGAGCGAGAAGGCGGCAGCTGGCGTGCTGCGCCTAAACCCGGCGACCGGTGAGCTCACCGCGACCGGGGAAGGCACCGGCACCCTGCGCGTCACCGTGAACGGTGTCACGACCGAACACACGATTGCGGTAGCTGCTGCCCCCGTTGATCCCGAAACTCCCGAGGAGCCGGGTACGCCTGAGGAGCCCGGCACCCCGGGTGACGGTTCCGGGAACGGCTCCGGCGACGGCTCGGATGCCGGCGGAAATGGCGGATCGGGCGCTGCCGATCAGCAGCCCTCCGCTGATGGCGCGGATCGGGCCGACGCGCTTGCGTCGACCGGCGACACCGGCGTGCAGGCCTGGTTCGCTGCCGCGTTTGGTGCGGCGCTGCTCGCAGCAGGCGGCATGTTTGCGGGGCTGCGACGCAAGCGTCCATAGAAGTACACATCACGGGGGTCTGGGGAGCACTCGCGCTCCCCAGACCCCCGTTTCTGTGAGGTCACTTGGCTATCCGCGATCTCTGGCTTCTTCTTGGAGCTCGGATCTGCGGCCAATGATCGCCGGATACAGCGCGAGAATGAGGTTCGACAGCACAAAGGGTGAGGAGATGCTTTCACCAAGCGCTTCCTCGATCCGCGCCAGACGATAGCGCACGGTATTCGCATGTAGAAAGAGCGTTTCTGCCGTGCGCGCGATGCTCTGATCGCTCGCAAGGAACGTCACGAGCGTCGATCGCAGCTGCACCGATTCGAGTGGGGCGAGCGTCCGTTCAATGCGTTTGAACAGCTCTCTCGGGGGCACGTATGCGAGCGCCCAGGTAGAGAGGTCAATCTGATCGATCAGCACTGGCTCGAGGGGTGAACTCAAGCCCGTGGCTTCGGCACGACCGCGCGCGATATCGAGGGCGGTCTCCGATGCCCGCACGCATCCAGGGAGCTCGGAGAGCGCTGACGTTGGCGCCGAAGCGCCAATGAGATAGTTCGCCGACAGGTCGCGCAACCAGCGCTGGGCGCTTTCTGAGTCAGGCACAACCGCTGACACTCGGGCGGGCAGACTCGTGTCGGGTCGCCTCAGCATGACGAGCAGTGGCAGGTACGCCGCACGGGCTGCAGAAATGAGTTCATCGAGGTGAGTGCCGGTCGCGGCAGTCACCTCGCGCGGCGACAGTTCGATAGCGCGGATCGGCGCATACGCCGAGAAACTGAAACTCGTGAGGCGACTCCAGAACCGATGCTCCCGAGCCGGCAGCATGCCGTCGTGCAAGGCAGCGAGCAGTTGCTCGTTCTCGCGTCGATCGCGCTGCGTCGCACCGTACTGGATGCCGTGCACTGCACCGAGGAGACGCTCTGCAGTGTCGAGCAACAGGTCACCGTTGTGCTCGAGAATGCCAGGGCCGCGGCTCGAAATGGCAATGACGTGCACGCCGTCTTGCATCGCAACTCTGCGGGTTTGCACGTGCCAACGACCGACTTCAAAAGCCAGGTTAGGTTGTGACACGTCAACCACCTGTTGCCAAATGAGATTGGCCGGCGCTTCTCCCGTGTTGGCAACCACTGTGCCGTCAGCGTCGTACACCGCCGCGGCACCGCGACACAGGGTCGCAATGCGCGAGACGAGCGCACGCACCGGATCGGTCGAGGAAACCGCTGAGAGAAGTGAGTGGGTGATCTCGAGCGTGGTACGCAGTCGCTCGGCTTCGGCGACGTCGGTGTCGTTCATACCGTGTTGGCCTTTCAGCGGTGAAAGTCGAACAGAATCCAATGCAAGTTCGCGATTGATGCAAAGCGCCAAAGCACGTAACTCATAGATTCATGGGATTTCTGTAAATACTACAATCAGATTGTTCGAAAGCTTAGTTTTCTCTAGTGACCAGCGGCCAAAAACCGTCGATTCTGGGATGCATCCCGAACTCAATGACGAATTTCAGGAGGACCCATGAGCAATATTCGAGTCGCGGTAGACGTAGGCGGTACGTTCACCGACGTCTGCATCTTCGACCAGGAGACGCACCAGATGCGCGTCACCAAGGTGCCATCCACCCCGAGCGATCCCATGATCGCCGTGATGAATGGTGTGAAGCGCGGTGAAATCGACCTCGAAAAGGTTGAACTCTTCACGCACGGCACCACGGTCGCTACGAACGCACTGATCACCCGCAATTTCCCCTCGGCGGCACTCGTCACCACTCGCGGTTTCCGCGATGTGCTCGAGATTCGCGACGGCACCAAGGACGACCTGTGGGACGCGTACAACGACGTGTCAGACCCCTACATTCGCCGCCGTGACCGCTTCGAGGTCACCGAGCGCATCGATGCTGACGGCAACACCGTGCACGAGCTCAACGAGGCAGAAGCTCGCAACCTTGCCGAACTGCTCAAGCGCCGCGAGGTCAAGACCATCGCTGTCTGCTTCTTGAACTCATACGCGAACCCCGCGCACGAGTTCCGCATGCGGGAGATTCTCCAAGAGGTCATTCCCGACGCCACCATCACCACCTCAGCTGAGGTACTCCCCGAGATCTTCGAGTACCCGCGCTTCAACACCGCTGTCGCAAACGCCGTGCTCGCCCCGCTTGTTTCGGGCTATGTGAACCGTCTCGCTGACCAGCTGCGTGACGGCGGCTACAAGGGCGATCTGCTCCTACTCCACTCGGGTGGCGGATCGATGACTCCCCGCCTCGTCGAGAAGTTCCCCGTCCGCCTCGCGGCATCTGGCATCGCTGCCGGCGCGATCTCGGCAAAGCACATCGCGCAGCAGTGCGGCTACGACAACGCGGTCAGCCTCGACATGGGCGGCACCTCGACCGACATCGCGCTCGTCGCTGACGGCGAGCTGCGCGTCTCGCAGGAGTGGCAGGTCGAGTACGGCCACCCCATCATTTTCCCCTCCATCGAGGTACTCACTATCGGCGCTGGCGGCGGCTCGCTCGCCTACACCGACATTGCTGGCTCTCTCCGCAACGGCCCCCAGTCGGCAGGCGCGGATCCCGGCCCCGCGTGTTACAACACCGGCGGCGATCAGCCGACCAACACCGATGCAAACGTTGTGCTCGGTCGCCTCGGCACCTCGCTCGCTGGCGGCGTGAAGCAGCTCGACAAGAGCCTCTCGGAAGAAGCGATCCGTCGCGTCATCGCAGAGCCGCTCGAGATGGGCCTCGAGGAAGCTGCGCAGGCAATCGTCTCGGTTGCCAACGCAAACATGGCTGACGCCGTTCGTCTCGTCTCGATTCGTCGTGGGTACGATCCGCGCGATTTCGCACTGCTCGCATTTGGCGGTGCAGGCGCACTACACGGTGCAGACGTAGCGCATGAGCTCGGCATTCCCTCGGTCGTCGTACCGCCGAACCCCGGCGTGACCTCGGCAATGGGTTGCCTTCTCGTCGACATTCAGCACGACCTCGCGCAGATGTTCACCGGCCTCGCGTCGGCGGCAGATGAAGAGAGCATCGAGCAGGCATTCGTCGAGCTTGAGACCGAAGCAAGCACCCGTCTGCGCCACGAAGGCGTCTCCGACGAGAATGCGATGCTGCAGCGCAAGATTTCGATGCGCTACCTCGGCCAGTGGCGTTCGCTGCAGGTTCCGATGGGCACCGGTCCCGGCGCGCTTGAGCAGGCAGTTCGCACGTTCCACGAGCAGTACGAGCGCGAGTTCGCGTTCCGTCAGGACGACGCTCCCGTCGAGGTCTACCAGCTGCACCTCGCAGCGGTTGGCAAGATTCCGAAGCCGTCGTTCCGCCCCGCAGAGCCCGTTGTGCAGGAGCCAGGCGCTCCCGCAGAGCGTCGCCCCGTCTACTTCGGCACCACCGGTTGGGTCGACACCCCCGTCTACGACCGCGACGAGTTGGCAGCAGGTACCCAGTTCGCTGGCCCCGCGATCATCAACCAGCTTGACTCGACCACGGTCGTTCCCCCGTTCACTCGTGCAGAGATCGACGAGTGGCTCAACATTCGCATTCACCTTGAGGAGGTCACCCGATGACTACCCCATTTGACACGCTCGCGGCACCGGCGCCGCAGACCGTGGCTCCTGCAGCAGCACTCGATCCCGTCACCTTTGAGGTACTGAAGAACGCATTCGCCACGAGTGTTGACCTCATGAGCGAGCAGATTCTTCGCACCTGCTACTCGTTCGTCATCTACTCGCGTGACTTCTCGTCGGCGCTCTGCGACGCGCAGGGCAACACCGTCATGCAGGGTTCGGGCGATATCGCGGTGCACGTTGGCACCCTGCACTTCCAGTGCAAGGCCGTGATTGAAGAGTTCGGCGACGACATTCACCCCGGTGACGTCTTCGCGGTCAACGACCCCTACCGCGGCGGCACCCACATCAACGATGTGTCGTTCATTCGCCCGGTATTCTCTGACGGCCGGATCATCGCATACGCGCAGAACAAGGGCCACTGGGCAGACATTGGCGGCCCGGTTCCCGGCTCGTTCAACGTTGCAGCAACCGAGCACTTCGGTGAGGGTCTGCGCATTACTCCCGTGCGCATCTGGTCGAAGGGTGTCTACCTGCACGACATCGCAAACCTGCTCGTGGGCAACACCCGCGCACCAGAACAGGCGATGGGCGACCTGCACGCGCAGTCGGAGGCGACCGCGGTCTGTGAGCGCGAGATTCTTCGCCTCGTCGAGCGCTACGGCACCGAGACCGTCGAAGCAGCGATGCAGGAGACGCAGGACTACGTCGAGCGCACCGTGCTCCGCCGCCTCGAAGATCTCCCCCGCGGCACCTGGAAGACCACCGACTACCTTGACCTTGATCCGGGTGAGTCGGAGCGTCTGGTTCCCATCGACATCACCATGACGCTCGATGGCGAAGGCATTCACTACGCACTCGAGGGCGGCCCAGCGATCAAGGCCTTCCTGAACTCGGGCTACGGCACGACCTTCTCGGCAATCTACGCTGGCACGAAGACGTTCTTCCCCGACGTACCGCTGAACTCTGGCTTCTACGCTGCGGTCACCGCAGACATCGGCCCCGAGGGCACCGTCATCAACGCTGGCTGGCCACTCGCGGTCACCGGCACCGTTTCCGGCCCGTACGAGAAGATCATGAACGGTATCTTCGAGCTGTGGTCGCAGATCATGCCAGAGCGCGCGATGGCGTGTGCATTCAACCTCGAGTACCTGCTCGTTGGCGGCCGCGATGCGCGCACCGAAGAGAAGCCGTACTTCATGTGGTACGACTGGATGGCCGGTGGCTGGGGCGGCCGCGCCACCAAGGATGGCTCGAGCGCAACCGCTCCCGTCTTTGGCGTCGGCCTCGCCGTGCAGGCGTGCGAGGGCCAGGAGCGTCTGACCCCCGTGCTCACGACGATGCACCAGATCGGCACCGACTCGGGCGGCCCCGGTCGCTTCCGTGGCGGCTGTGGCGTCGAAAAGGGCGGCACGCTCACCGACGCTGACACGACCGTCATGAGTTACTGCTGTGACCGTGCACGTTCGATCACCTGGGGCATCGAGGGTGGCCTGCCGTCGATTCCGCACGGCGTCTGGTTGAACAAGGACACCGAGGATGAGAGCTTCCTCGGCTCGATCTTCTCGTCGGTCCCGGTCAAACCCGGTGACACCTTCTTCCGCCCGTCTGCCGGTGGTGGCGGGTTTGGCGATCCGCTCGCCCGCACGCCAGAAGAGGTACTCGAAGACGTCATCGACGACTACGTATCGGTCGGTCGCGCAGCAGAGGACTACGGCGTCGTCATCATCCCTGTTGACCCCGATATTGATCAGTACGAAATCGACCGCGATGCGACCCTCGCAAAGCGAGCGTGGATCCGCGAAAACCGCCGCGCATGGCTCGAAGCCGATGCCGCCGACATCGCCGATCAGTACCGCTCAGGCAAGCTCGAAATGCTCGATGTGATTCGCCGCTACGGCGTCATCCTCGATTGGGGAACCGGTGAGCTCTTCGCCGAGACCACCAAGCAGCACCGCGAGCAGATGATCCGCCGATCAGCGGATCACTGGACGAACTAGCGTTCGCCCAGCCCTATCCCGCCCGGGGCACCGACTGACGAACTTCGGTTCACAGCCAGTGCCCCGGGCGCTCCGGTACGCGCTCGCTCGGTAGGCGTGTGCCGACACCTGAAACGTGACAACGTCGTCGCGCACAGTTTCAGGCACCGCAGCGTGAGCTGCACCCCATTTCTTTGCTGCTCGCTTTTCACGTGCGCAATGATGCGCGCGGTGAGCGGCACTGGCCATACCAATGGAGGTATGACGCATGACTCTCAATCTCACCGGCAGTAACCAAGACGTCGAGGCAACTGACGCACTCGCCCGCGAGGGCAACGACGACGACCAGATGTCGCGCGGATCGCTCTCGCTCGCCTGGTACGGCGTCGCGAGCGCGTTCTTCTTCGTCTACATCGGCGCCGCTATGGCGTCTGCATACGGCACCGTGAACGCGATCATCGGCATCGTGCTCACGATTATTGTCTACGGCGCAATCAACGCAGTGCTCTCACGCTATGCCATGAACAATCGCACGACCGTTGCCCAGTTCTCACGCACGATTCTCGGCACCGCTGGCTCTTCGATCGCCACGATCATCTTCGCACTCGTCGCCATCTACTACGCGGTCTTCGAGGGCTCGATCGTGGCGTACGCGCTCATGGCAGCGTTCGGCGGCGAGATGTGGGTGTGGAGCCTCATCGTGGTCGCGTACTCCACGCCGCTCATCATCGGCGGCGCACGTCGCTTTATTGACAAGCTCAACGGCTGGCTCATGCCGATCTACTTCTTTGGCCTGATCGCTGCGGTCGTCTGGGCTGGCGTTGTCTACGGGTTTGGTGACGCGTGGCTCACCCACGCTCCCGAGGTTGAGCTGCCATTCGTGATGGGCGGCCCGGGCTGGCTCGCCACCTTCGCCGGCTACATGGGCGTGTGGATCATGATGATGTTCACCATGGACTTCGCTGCCCTCGGCAAGCGTAAGGACATCAAGTTCCACCAGCGCTTCACGTTCGGACCGCTCTTCTACGTGCTCGCCTTCGGGTTCTCGGCGTTCATCGGTATCTTCCTCACCTTCACCATTCCCGACCTTGAGGTGTCTGAGACCGGCCTCGCTGGCGGCCTCGTCAGTCTGATGGGTGTCTTCGGTCTCATCGTGATCATCGCGTCTCAGACCCGCATCAACACCGCGAACTACTACCTGGGTGCCGCAAACCTGCGCGCCTTCGGCGAGCGCGTGCTGCGCATCAAGATGTCGAACGTTGCCTGGGTGATCACTTCGTCGGTCATTATTTACCTGCTGATGCTCTTGCCGATCGTGCAGTACCTGCTCCTCGCGTTGGCATGGCAGGGCGTGCTGGTCACCGCGTGGGTCGCGATCGCGCTCGTCCACGTGCTGCTTGATCGTGGCCGCAACCCCGAGCACGCGTCGATCGATGACAAGAAGTACCGAGCGTTCAACGGCAACGGCCTCATCGCGTGGGCGATTGGCACTGCGATCGGCCTGCTCATGCTGCAGCTCGGCACTTTTGCACCCGACTACGCGGCGCTCGGTTCGACCTGGGGCCCAATTCTCACGGCGGTCTCCTCTGCTGGCATTTACGCGTTCCTGTGGAAGGCGAACCCGAGCAGCCGCACCGGTCTGATTCCGGTGATTCGCAGCTAGCTGCTGTTCCAGCTCCGCGCGGGGTGTGGGCGACACTGGTTGTCGCCCACACCCCGCGCTGCTATTCCTGTGCAAGCCGCAGTCGTTTTGCGGTGCTGCAACCGCGGCCTTAGTCACGATTTGAGGTTATTCCTTCGAAGTCATAGTCAACTCTCTATTACTTGCCTATCCTTGGGATCATGACCGTTCGAAGGAGTGCTCCGCATGACTGACATCTTGCTCTTTTCCACACAGCTCATCGTTGTGCTCGGCTGTATTGTCATGGGCACCAGATCGAGCGGTGTGGGCCTCGGTCTCTGGGGTGGCACCGGCGTTGCGATCCTCGTGTTCGTCTTTGGAATCGCACCGGGCAATCCCCCGGTAGACGCACTCCTCATCGTGCTGTCAGTCGTACTTGCGTCATCAATGATGCAGTCGGCAGGCGGCATCGATTGGATGGTCACCATCGCCGCCAAACTCATCGAGCGCAACCCGAAGCAAATTACCCTCGTGGCACCGCTCGTGGCGTTCCTCTTCTCTGTCGGCGCTGGCACATCGAACATTTTGTACCCGCTGCTTCCGGTGATCCAGGATCTCTCGTATCGCAACGGGATCCGCCCCTCCCGCCCGCTCTCGCTCTCGGTAGTCGCCACCGGTGTCGCGCTCGCATGTAGCCCGGTGTCTGCCGCGATGGCCGCAATGATCACGCTGACCGAGGTCAAGGGATTTGAACTGCTCGACGTCATCAAGGTCACCCTGCCCGCCGCGATTGTCGGCATCGTGCTTGCGAGCTTCGTCGTCGCACGCCTCGGGAAGGAGATCGCGGAAGACCCCGAAATCCAGGCACGCATTGCGGCTGGCAAGATCCCCGCACCGGCTGCGGTTTCGAAGGCCGTTGAGGCAGAGGTCACCGCCACCCGCGAGGGCAAGTGGGCAGCAATCATCTTCTTGCTCGGCGTTGTCGCGATTGTCGTGTTCGGCCTCTTCAAGGATCTGCGCCCGCTCGATAGTGAGGGCGTCGCGGTCGGCATGACCCCGATCATCGAGATCGTCATGTTCGTGGCAGGCACGATCATCCTGCTCGTGTCCCGACCCAAGGTTGCAGAGATCCCTACGATGTCAGTCTTCAAGGCCGGCATGGTTTCAGCCATCGCACTGTTCGGCCTCGCGTGGCTGACCGATACGTTCCTCGGCGCACACACCGCCCTCATCACCGATAGCGTCGGCGATCTCGTGAGTGGCGCCCCCTGGATCTTCGCCCTTGGAATCTTCCTCGTCTGTGTGCTCACCACCAGCCAGTCGACCGCGACGAGAACCGTGGTGCCGATCGGCATCACGGCAGGCATCCCGCTCGGCCTCCTCAGCGGCATGTGGGCCGGCGCCTTCGCCGGCATCTACCTGTTGCCGACCAACGGCTCGCAGATCGCTGCGGCAAACTTCGACACCTCCGGCAGCACCAAGCTCGGTACCAAGCTCGTCGATCACTCGTTCTTCGTACCGACCCTTGTGCTCGCCGGCTTCACCATCGCGGTGGGTGCGCTGTTCGGCGTCATCTGGGGCGGCTAACGACCCATCACACACCGGAGGCCGGTCAGCTCACATGCGCTGACCGGCCTCCGGTGTTTCTCGGGAGATTAGCGGGGCGCGGATCCGCGATACAGGTCCCAGGCCTGCTTGCAGGCCTGGGCGATCCGCTCAATGCGCGCCGGATCCTCTGCGATCCACTCTTCGCCGGGTTGGTGCAGCTCATTCACCGCTCCTTCACCGAGCAAGTACTCACGCAGGAACTCTGCCTGCACCGCCGAGAGCACCAGACCGGCAGCGTCGGCGTCGGCCGCCGCTGCACGGAAACGGGCACCAGCTGCGATGATCTCCTGGCTGCCGAGGTACGGCTTGTTCAGCGCGACATCTGAGAAGTCAGCCACATCGAATGCTTCACGGTGCGCATCAGCGAGCGCACGAATGCGGTCTGGCGCCATCACAATCGGATCTTCCGAGGTGCGCTCCTCTCCGTGGGCATCACCGCGGTTCGACAGTGAGACCACGTTGGGCAGGCGATCCGCCTCAGCGCGTGGCACGTTTACCGCACCATCGCGGGTCGTCGTCGTATTCATGGTGTCGTGGAAAGACAATCTCGTGAGGTTGCCGCCCGTGCCGAGCTTTTCCGTGAGTATCCGCTCAGTGAGCTCATCACGCGTGCGCTCATACACTTCGAGGCCGCTCGCCGCGACGTCGGTGAAGGCCGCCACCAGGCGGTCGAGTTCGGCATCGGTCTCTGGAACCACGATCACGGGATAGAACGAGAACGTCACTGGGCGGATCGCGTCCACTCCAGTGAGGTCTACTTTCTGCCACGCTCCGGCGGCGCGCACTCGCTCAATCGCCTCACGCAACTGCGCACCGGGATCCTCCGGCTTCGCCCGGTTGGGATCACGGATCAAGCGCGGGTGTGGGTTTTCGACGTAGATGATCCGCTCATCAATCTCCGCCCAGCGACGACAGATCGCGCTCGTCGCCATGTCAGTAAAGTCGTACTGCAGTCGCCGCGTGAGATTCGCGGTAAGGAACGGGGCAACCTCAGCCGGAATACGGGCACCCGAGTGCGGGCATGAGACCAGCACATCTGCGTCACGGATTGCCTCATCGAGAGAGCGTTCCTCACGGCGCGCGTAGAAGGTCAGGTCTTCCGGCGTAAACACGGTGCCTGCTGGAATGTAGTCGAGCTGCTCTGCCGTCATATGAGCAATGTACCCACAGCAGACTCGAAAAACTAGAGCACGGAAGATAGAGCTTCCTTCGGCCACGATGCCGCGCGACACGCAGAAGCGGCCATAATCTCACATAAATAGTTCACTGGTCAACCAATGGCATATATAAGCCATTCCCCACAGAGCAACGACTGTCGCCGATATCGTTACATACCGTTTCGTTCAGGCTTGACATCTAGACTAAAGGTAACTATCTAGGCACGAAATCCCGGGAGTGTTCTATGACACACACCTCAGCCATTGCCCCTTCAGTTGCTGCGCACACCAAGCGCAAGCGCACCGGTCTTTTCGTCGTGGGCACCCGCCCCGAAGCAATCAAAATGTTGCCTGTGATCCTCGCTTTTCAGCAGGCTGGTCACTACGACGTGCGTGTTATTTCGACCGGCCAGCATGCTGAAATGACACGGCGAGTACTCGCAATCGGCGGCGTCGAACCCGACATCACCTTCCCACCGAATCCCGAGCCGGGAAACCTCAATGCGCTGTTCAGCCACATTGTGTCGGAGCTTGACGCATATGTCCGTGCTGAGTTTGTTGCGCCCGAAGACCAAAACCTGCCCATCGCATGCTTCGTGCACGGCGACACCTCGAGCGCAGCGGCTGCCGCGCTTTCCTCGTTCCATCTGCGCATCCCCGTCGTGCACGTCGAGGCCGGTCTGCGTACGTCGAACGTGCTCTCGCCGTTCCCGGAGGAGCTCAATCGCCAGCTCATTTCCCGCATCGCCGCGCTGCACCTCGCACCCACAATGTGGAACCGCAATAACCTCGCTCGCGAGGGCGTTCCAGGCGAGCGCATTTTTGTCACAGGCAACACCTCAATCGACATGCTCAAGATTGCCACCGGGCTCGACGTCGAATACTCCAATGACCGCCTCGCAGTGCTCGGCCGCGGCGAATCAACGCGACCCTACATCGTCGTCACCGCGCACCGCCGCGAAAACTGGGGTGAACCGATCGAGCGCATTGCTGCGTCGATCGCAACGCTTGCCAAGCAGCACCCCGATGTCGATTTCGTCGTCGCGCGTCACCCCAATCCCATTGTTGCTGGCCCGCTGACCCGGCATCTCGACGGCATTGAAAACGTCATTCTCACGGCACCTCTCGACTACGCAGAGTTCGCATCGATTCTCGCGCACGCGGCGTTCGCGATTAGCGACTCAGGTGGCATCCAAGAGGAGGCGCCCGCGCTCGGCACTCCCGTGCTCGTGCTGCGTGAATCCACTGAACGTGAAGAAGGTGTGCTCGCAGGTACCGTCACGCTCGTCGGTACGGACCCCGAGCGCATCATCGCAGAGGCCAACTACCTGCTCACCGATTCGGCAGAGCTTGAGCGCCGCCAGAACCTCGTGAACCCATACGGCGACGGCAAAGCGGCAGAGCGCATTGTGCAGATGGCCGACCACATTATGTACGATGACGTCGACCCCGCGCCGTTCGGCTCAGGTGTCCACCGACTCTCCGTGCTCAAGGTCTCCGGCCATGACGAAGACCCGGCTCCCCGACTCAAGGTGGAGGCGACCGCAGTATGAACAACCTCTTCTTTGAGTTCATTTTCGAGGCCTTCTACGGTCTGCCGATGTGGGTACAGATCTTCTACTGGATCGTGCTCGCCATCGTCATTACGACGTTTATTTCGGCGTTTGGTCTGTGGGCGCTTTCCTACGGTGCGCGCGCGAACAAGCGCCGGATGCGCAAGCGAGCAAAGGCCGAGGGCAAGTCTGAGGCCGACTTCCTGTGGGTGTTCGTCGTGCCTGCGCTGAACGAAGAGGTGACGATCCGCGATGCTGTGACGCGTCTCCAGGGAACCGCCGCAACCAATGCGATGATCCTCGTCGTCGACGACGGCTCCGACGATCGCACTGGCGAAATTCTGTCGACCTTTGATGATCCGCGCCTGCATGTGTTGCGGCGCGAGCTGCCGCACGCCCGCACGGGCAAGGCAGCCGCCCTCAACAACGCCTACCAGTACCTCGTGAACGACGTGCTGCATCGGCCTGGGATGGAACAGTGGGCTGAAGACAACACCATTCTCTGCATCGTCGATGCCGACGGACGACTTGCGTACCACGCGCCCGTGCACGTGGCACCGCACTTCCATAACCGGCAGACGGGTGGCGTGCAGTCGCTCGTACACATCTACAACCAGCGATCACCGCTCACCTGGGCGCAAGACGTGGAGTTTGCTTCATTCGGTCGTGTGTTCCAGATCGGTCGCACCTGGTGGGGCACCGCCAACATGGGTGGCAATGGTCAGTTCAATCGGCTCTCGGCGCTCACGACTGTCGCCGATGAGGAAGGCCCGTGGCGCCACCGTCTCACGGAAGATCAGGACCTCGGCGTCCGCCTCCTGCAGGCGGGCTGGCGTGGCGAGCAGGAGAGCCGCGCGGTCATCTCGCAGCAGGGTCTGAACTCTCTACCCAAGCTCTATAAGCAGCGCGTGCGCTGGGCGCAGGGTGCCTGGCAGTGCATCCCGCTCATTAGGGGCGTCGGGAAGATGAACACGTCGTTCCTCGGCAAGCTTGACGCCTCGTACTACCTGCTGCTGCCACTCTTGCAGCTCATCAACGGCCTCGGCTTCGTGCTGAGCATCATTCTTGCGATCTTTACGAGTGCATCGTTCGCCACCCACTCCGTGTGGATTCTGGTGTTCTTCCTCGGTCTCGGCTTTGGTCCTGGCCTCATCGTGCAGATCTCTCAGTCAAAGAAGTGGTACTGGATACTCCCGAACATCATTCTGGTGATCCCGTACACCCTCTACTCGTGGCTCATCTTCCCGGTGATCACCGTCGCGCTGTTCCGACATCTGCGAGGCAACACCTCATGGAAGAAGACCGGCCGCGAGACCACCGACGGTCGCATCGTTGGCGAGACTGAGAGCAAGCCGCTCTCGGCCTAGCCGCGCTGACTGGCAGCGCTGACTGGCGGCGCTGACTGGCCATGCCAGCGGCCGGCCGCTTAGTCGCGCATCGCGATGCCCGCCCAAATGATGTCGAAAGCGGTCTCCAGCCGCTGCCGCGTTTCAGGGCTGGAGATGTCATCGCCGCGCACGATGAGTTGGTAGTACACGACGCCAGCCACCGCATCGAGTGTTGCCTCGACGTCGAGCCCCGGCCGTAGCTGACCAGTTGCGACCCCGCGCCGGAGCGCTTCTTCGAGGGGGCGTCGCCGTCGCGCAACATGCGACTCCCAGTAGGTGCGCTGCAGCGACGGATCGACAAGGATCAACCGCATGCGGTGCTGGAACCGCGTCATCACGACGCCTGGCGCTTGGGTACTCGGCAGGAAGCCCTGCGTAATCACCATTCGAAGGTCAGCATCATCCGAAACCTCGGGGTAGTTCGGATGCCCAACATCGAGCGCTGCCGCGATAAGCGATGTGATCGACGGCCAACGCCGATAGAGAGCCGCGCGGCTCACGCCGCTAAGCTCAACCACCCGCGTGACCGTCACTTCCTCGCCTGAGTCGATGAGCGACACCGCTGCGGCGAGCGCTCGCTCCTCGAGTGCGTGCACGCGTGGGCGCCCTGGCCGAGCTCGCTGCTCAGCCAGTGCGCCCACGTCACCTGTCGTGGTGAGGGTCACGCACGGTCCTGTGATGATCCGCGCACGGTTGCCGCGCGTTCCTGTAGCCGCAGGATCGTCGTGTCCGAGAGCCCTGCGCTCCGCAGCGGCGCAAGCGGATCGCCGTAGGTGCTGCGCAGGTAGCTGAGAAGTCGTTCCATCGAGACTTCCATGCCGCCCTCAATGAGCGATCCCGCTCGCATTTGCGAGTGGTCGAAGCCGAGACGCTTCATAAGCGGCGCCATGACTCCAGCGGTTCGCGCCATGATCGCAGGCATGTTTTCGCCTGTCTTGGCGTAGTCCGTCACGATATCGGCATCGTTCGCGCCCAGGCTCATCAGGAGCGAAGCGGCGAGCACACCGGTGCGATCGCGGCCAGCTGTGCAGTGGAACGCTGCAGTTCCCTGGGTGTACGCAATGATGTTGAGTGCAGTGACGAGCTGTGCTGCCGCTGACTCGTACATGCCGATATACATTTCACCCATGGCGTGATGCGTGAGCGGTGTATCTCGCTGTATTGAGCTTCCGATGTCGGCCATGAGCGGGAGGTGATGGTAGCTCACGGGGCGAGCCGCGAGCGGACCGCGGCCGGTCATCTCTGCTTCGGCGTGTGAGCGAAGATCAATCACTGCCGAGAGTCCCTGAGCGACCAGCGAGTCTGCGACCTCTGCGGTCACGAGCGACAGATCATCGGCGCGGATCGCAAGGCCCTGGGCCAGCACACCGGTACCGGCCGGGTTCGCAATCGTAATGCCGCCGAGATCACGCAGGTTGACCGGCGCCGTGAGCACGATGCGTGCGGTGTCAGTGTCTGCTGCGGGGATCGTGTCTTCAAGCGTAGAGAGACTCATGTGATCTTCTTTCTGATGTATGCGGAGCCCTGGTCGATCGCGGTGACCAACAGGACGATGCAGATGATGATGGCGCTGAGATGTCCGTAGTCATACATCCGGAGCGCGGTAGTGAGTTCGAGGCCGATGCCGCCGGCACCAACGAGGCCGAGGATCGTCGCTCCACGCACATTGCCTTCGAACAGCAAGAGTGTGTACGAGGTGAGGAGCGGTGCGGCCTGCGGCAGGATGCCGTACTGAATGACCTGGCGTTTCGAAGCTCCGACGGCCTCCATCGCGGTGACTGGGCCTGGATCGACCTGTTCCATCGCTTCCGCAAAGATCTTGCCGATCGAGCCAATCGACCCGAGCGTCATCGCGAGGATGCCTGCGAACGGGCCGAGGCCCACTGCTGACACGAACATGAGCGCGAACACGAGATCGGGCACCGACCGAATAATGTTCATGATCCAGCGTGACGGGAAGTACAGCCACTTGGGAGCAATGTTTGATGCGGCGCAGAACGCCACAAGCAGCGCAAGCCCGGCTCCAAGCACGGTGCCAACGACCGCCATCTGGAAGGTCTCGAGCAGCAGTCGGAGGATCGTGTCGATTTTGCTGAAGTCAGGCGGGAACAGCCGAGAGAGGAACTCCCCCATGTTGACGGCGCCCTCACCCAGCTTCAAGAAGTTGAACTGCGCACCGTTGAATGACCAGACCAGCACGATGAGTGCGACGGGGATACCGAGCATAAACCTCGCGCGCGGAACCGTAAATGCTGCTTCGAGCCGAGCCCGCTCCCGCGGGTCAAGCTCCTGCTTTCTGGCGGCCTGTTGACGCGGCGACTCAGTGGTTTTCATCTGCATCCTCATCGTCGTAAATCACACTCAGCAGGTCAGAGGTGAGTGACGCAGCAGAGCCCGACACCACGATCTCGCCGTGCCGCAGACCGACGATACGGTCTGCGTGTGCGAGCGCGAGCGGCAGCACATGCAAACTCACCAGTACTGGGATGCCGTCCTCGTGCGCGATCTCCCGCAGCAGTTCCAGCACGGAGTGCGAGAGTTTCGGATCGAGCGAGGCGACCGGTTCATCCGCGAGAATCACACGCGGCTGCTGCATGAGCGCCCGTGCGATTGCAACGCGCTGCTGCTGCCCACCAGAAAGGGATCTCGCAGGGTCATTCGCTTTGTGCGCGATACCCACGCGATCGAGGAGTTCGAGTGCGCGAGCGCGCTGCTCACGTGAGAAGCTCCCGAGCAGGTTCACGGGTCCGGCGTTGTGGAGCGCACCGGTCAGCACGTTTGTCAGCACGCTCAACCGCGGGATGAGATTGAACTGCTGGAAGACTTGACCAACTTCAGATCGCAGGGACCGAAGCTGCCCACGCCGCAGATTCGCGACGTCATAGCCAGCCACGCGGGCCGATCCGCTCTCGATGGGAGCGAATCCCGTGAGGGTCTTCATGAGTGTGGACTTCCCGGATCCCGAGGACCCGAGCAGCGCGACCATCTCTCCGGGATGCAGCGAGAGGTCGACGCCGTGCAGCACGCGGTGATCACCATACGAGACTTGGAGGCCGCTCACGGAGACGAGTGGGAGCTGCTGCAGCAATGCTGCGGTGTTCGGAACTGCCGAGGTCACAGTCGACGGGGTGGTGGCCTTCAGTGTCACTCGAGATCACCGAGCTCAACGCCAGCGACCGCTGCAATCTCAGAGAACTGCTCGAACTCGCTCTTCTTCGGATCGACCTGCAAACCGGCCGATGCAAACATCGCGTACGCACCGAGCTGTTCAGCGTTCTCTGCAACGAAGATCTTGCTCACCGCATCCTGAATCTGCGTGCGCGTTGCGTCGTCGAGGCTCTGGCGGCCGAGGATCGTGCCAGCAATGCCAGCTGCCGGGCTCTGCCCGATACCGCGCCACTCACCCTCCTTGAAGGGGAACATCGGTTCACCCATCTGAGTGAGCACATTTGCGGTGCAGGCCGCGTCAACCTGCCCCTGCTCGAGCGCAGCGAAGCTGCCCTCGTGGCCGCCCGAGAAGACCGCGTCGTAGTCAACACCCTGTTCAAGACCAGCCTCGTGCAGCATGTACACCGGCATGAAGTACCCCGAGCTCGAAGCCTGATCGGCAAACGCGATCTTCTTCCCCTTGAAGTCTTCAATCTTCTGAATCGGCGAATCATTGAGTACGACGCAAGTCGAGACGGGCTTGTCGTCACCGTTGAACGCGACAAGCGCATCGACCTTGCCAGTGCCGACCGCGAGCGCCGAGGGGAAGCCACTCATGATGCCGATATCGATGTGATCTGAGCGGATCGCTTCCACCACGCTGAGGTAGTCAGGCACGTCGGTGACCTTGACCTCACGGCCGGTCTCCTTCGCGAGCAACTCGGCAAACACCTCGGTCGGGTTCACCGCGGTGGGGTCGTCACCAGCGGGAAGCATCGCGACGGTGATGGGGGCGTTCGGGTCTGCGGCCGCCTCCGTTTCTGCGGTGCATCCGGTGAGAGAAACCGCAGCAGCACAGGTGAGTGCGAGTGCAGGAATCAGCTTTGGCAGAACGTTCTTACGCATGAAGAACCTTTCACAGTGTGAACGGGGCAGGAGCCCCTCTGAGGCCTCGAGAAATTCGAGAACACCAGTATTCAAACCGCTGAAGATGACCGGGAATTACGAGAACCGGATACTTCTAATGAAAGGTTCGATGAACACCGAGTAACGGGTGCCACCATCACCGCCGCTGATTCCTGCAGCGAGGCTAGCCGCGCATTGCCACACCTCGGCGCCAGTAGCCCATGAATGCAACCTGCGTGCGATCGATGCCGAGATCACGCACCAGGTGACGGCGCAGCGTCGTCACGACACCGCTCTCCCCCGCGATCCAGTGGTAGCGCTGTACAACCGCCGTCACCGGTTCGATGTCTTCGCCGAGGCCCGAGTACACGGGGGTCTCCCACACGAGCTGCTCGTCTGCAAGGTCTTCCACCACGATCTGGTCGCGCTGCTCATCGCCAAGGTGACCGAGTACGGCAGGGAGCAGGAGCGTGCCGTGGGCCTGTGTTCCTCGCACCAGCCAACGCACCTCCACCCCGCTCGGCGCCGCAATCGGCAATTCATCTGCCCCCTCGGGCACCTCAATGAACGCGATGCCACGCAGGTCCCGCGGCGCATCCTCGAGGACTCGGGCGATCGCGGGAGCCGCGGTTTCGTCGCCGGCGAGCAACACAGTCGTTGCCTCCCCCGGCGCGTACTCAATGCCGGCACGCTCGGTGCTGCCGCGACGCGGCCCGACCAAGAACACCTCATCGCCCACGTTCGCTGTGCTCGCCCACAGCGAGGCAGGACCGGTGAGGCCAGGCTCCAGATGCAACACAAAGTCAACGACGACCTCAGTATCGGCCCCATCGACCCGCAGCTCACGGATTGAGTAGGTGCGCATCGATCCGCGCTCATCTTCAGGCACCGCAAGGTACGCGGCCCACCAGTCGTCAGAATCCTCATCAATGCTCGGCAACACCCCAGATTCGGGTGGGAACACGATCTTGATGCGAGTGTCAAACACATCACCAAGGTTGCCAAACTCTTCAAGGCCTGGGCCAGCGAAGGTCACACGCGCAAAACTCGGCGAGACGCGCTCGATCGCGCGCACAGCAGCGGTGCGCAGCACAAACGCTGGCTTCGTGCGAGCAGCAGACTTAACAGACATGGTGTCGTCCTTTCGGGATGACCATTGGTGCCCCAGAAACCGGGTCGATGGTGATGTGATTGGGAAGCCCGAAAACCTCTTCCACGAGGTCTGCGGTAAGTATGTCGCGCGGCGCACCCGCGGCGTAGATCCGGCCATCCTTTACCGCGACGAGTTCATCGGCGTAGCAGGCAGCAAGATTGAGGTCGTGCAGCACCATGACAATCGTGGTGCCGCGAGCGATCCGGAGGTCGGTGAGCAGGTCAAGGACCTCCACCTGGTGCGCAACGTCAAGGAAGGTGGTTGGCTCATCAAGCAGCAGAATGTCGGTCTCTTGTGCGAGAGCCATCGCAATCCACACGCGCTGCCGTTGGCCGCCAGACAGCTCGTCGACGCTGCGATCCGCGAGATCTGACGTGCCGGTCGCCGCCAGCGCCTCAGCCACCACCTCGTAATCGCGCGCCGTCCAGCGTGCAAACGCGCGCTGATGTGGGTGACGGCCGCGACCAACGAGATCCGCCACAGGAATGCCCTCTGGCGCAATGGGTGACTGCGGCAACAGACCAAGCACCTGGGCAACCTCACGCGTCGGTCGGGCATGGATCGACGTTCCGTCGAGCATGACCGACCCTGCGTGCGGTGGGAGCAACCGAGCGAGCGAGCGCAGCAGCGTGGACTTGCCACAGCCATTTGCGCCAACAATGACGGTGATCTTGCCCGGTGCAAGCGTCAGATCGAGATCAGTAATCACGGTTCGATCACCATAGGCAAGGGTCAGGCCGTCTGCGGCGAGAGTATGCGCCGTCGTCATATGGAAGCTCCTGTGCGATTCGTGCGGATCAGTAAGTAGATGAGGTAGGGAGCGCCGAGCACACCCGTCACGACGCCAACCGGATAGCGCGCGCCGAGCATGAACTGGCCAATGAGGTCGCCGGCGAGCACCAACACCGCGCCCACGAGGGCCGACGGCAGCATGAGGTTCGCGCCTGGACCGGTGATGCGAGCAGCGATAGGACCAGCCATGAACGCAACAAACGCGATCGGTCCAGTGGCAGCGGTCGCAAACGCGAGGAGCGCAACCGCACCGAAGATGACGAGCAATCGCACCCGCGAAACGCGAACGCCGAGGCCCATCGCTGAGTCGTCGCCCATCCGCAGCATCGAAAGCGAAGTGCCCTGGCTCAAGAGCAGCGGCATGATGATGACTGCCGCGCACGCGAGCGGAAGCACGCGGTCCCACGAGGCATTGTTCAAGCTGCCGGTGAGCCACTGCATTGCGGTCTGAATGTCCCATTGGGCCGCCCGTGAGAGCAGGTACGACGTCACGCTCTGCAGCATCGCCGCAAGACCAATACCGATGAGGATCAGCCGCGTCCCGGCGAACCCGCCCCTGCGGGACAACAGGAAAATGGCCGCGGCAGTCAGGAGCGCGCCAGCGAGCGCGAGGAAGGACACTGACGGGCCGCTCACACCGAGCGCAACGATACCGGTGACCGCGGCCGCACTCGCACCGCCAGAAATGCCGATGATGTCGGGTGACGCGAGCGGGTTTCGCAGGAGCGTCTGGAAGCACACACCGGCGATGCCGAACGATGACCCCGCGAGCAGTGCAAGGACCGCGCGGGGCAGTCGCAATTCCCCTACCGCGAACGATGCCCCTGGCACCATCTCACCAGTGAGTACGCTGAAGACCTCGCCTGGCCCGTAGATCGTGTTACCGATCATCAGCGCAATGGCGAACAGCACGAGCAGCAGTGCACCGAGCACGAGGCTCGTGCTCGCGTGCCGACGCAGCCTCGCACGGCGGCCGGCGATCAAGACTGCGGTCACAGTTCACGCACCTTCTGTCGACGAACAATCCAAATAAAGAACGGAGCACCAATGACGGCGGTGATGATGCCGACTTGAATCTCCTCAGACGCGGGAGCAATCACGCGGCCAAGCACATCAGAACCGGTCAAAAGAATGGCGCCGAGCAGCGCAGAGAACGGGAGCAACCACCTATGGTCTGGGCCGACGAGCATACGGCACACGTGCGGGATGACCAGTCCAACGAAACCAATCGGGCCGGCAATTGCGGTCGCAGCACCCGCAAGAATCACTGCGCCGAGCGCTGAGAGCACCCGAGTGCGCTGCACGTTCTCACCGAGTCCGGCAGCCATGTCGTCGCCCAGTGCGAGCGAGTTCATTCCGCGGGCACAGAACAGGCAGATGGCAGCGCCCACCGCGAGCGTCGGCACGAGCATTGCGATCTTGGGCCACTCTGCGCTCCCGACACCGCCGATCTGCCATGACTGAAATGCACGGAGCAGCTCAACGCGGGGCAACATGATGGCGCTGATGAGCGAGGTGAGCGCCGCGGTCACCGCGGCGCCTGCGAGCGCGAGCTTGAGCGGGGTCGCCCCGCCCGCTCCAAGCGAACCCACCGTGTACACAAAGACCGCGGTGATACCAGCGCCAACGACCGCCACGAGAATGAAGCTCAGCGAGTGCGCGAGCCCAAAGAACGCAATTCCAATGACCACAGCAAGCGACGCACCGGTCGTCACTCCCAGAATGCCGGGATCCGCAATCGGGTTACGGGTGACCGCCTGCATGGTCGCGCCTGACATCGCGAGCGCGGCACCGACGAACACCGCCAGCACAGTGCGCGGGATTCGCTTGATGATCGCGGCCTGCTCAAGTGTTGCATCGTGCCCGGCGAGCGCGGCAAAGATGTCATTCGCGGTGACGGAGCGAACCCCAAACGAGACCGACAAGACCGCAACGACCGCGAGGATGAGGCAGCCGGCAAGGAGCCACAGAGAGCGCCGCAGTGCCGGCCGCTGCAGTTGCGCAACGGCCGGCACCGCGGCTGGGGTGATCGCAATCACTGTGCGGTCAGCGGTTCAGCAAGCAGCTTGAGGTAGTCCTGCAGGCCCCACGAGATCGACAGCGGCGAGGGGTTTGCCGAGGCTGCGATAGGAGTTGCATCCGGCAAGATTGCGATGTTACCTGCAGCAATCGCGGGGATCTTCGAAAGCAGCGGATCAGCCTGCAACTGCTTCACAAATGCAGCATCGCCGTAAGTGACGAAGAGGTCGACATCATCAAACTTCTCCGCGTCCTCTGCGCTCACGGTGAGGTAGAAGTCTTCACTTCCGACGCTGTCTTCAACAACCTGCGGGTACGGCAGCCCAATGTCGTGGAGGTAGCCGGGACGCGTATCGCTCGCGGTGTAGTAGCCGATCTGGCTGAAGTCGTTCGGGTCAATGTACGCGAACAGTACCTTCTTGCCTTCGAGAGCGCTGTTGGCGGCGAGGGCGGCGTCTGCCTGCGCGTGCAGGTCATCGATGAGGGCGTCCCCCTCCTGAGAGAGACCGAGTGCCTGCGAGTCGAGGCGGATCATGTCATCTACTGAGGTACCCCACGCGACCTCTGGATAGGCCACCACCGGCGCAATCTTTGAGAGCGTGGTGTACTCCTCCTTCGTGAGACCGGAGTATGCAGCGAGAATCACATCGGGCTGGGTATCTGCGACTGCCTCGAAATCGATGCCGTCGGTCTCGTCGAAGAGCACCGGGGTTTCTGCACCGAGCTCTTCGAGCTTGTCCTCAACCCAGGGCAGCACGCCATCATTGTCATCATCGCCCCAGGTGACCTTGGTCATGCCGACCGGCACAATTCCGAGCGCGAGCGGGACCTCGTGGTTTGCCCACGCGACGGTTGCCACGCGAGTGGGCTTTTCCTTCACCACGGTCTCGCCGTAGACGTGCTCAATCGTCACGGGGAACACATCGCCCGCCGCAGACGCACCAGCGTCGGTCTGTGCGCTCGCATCGCCGGAGGAACCGGACGAGCAAGCGCTCATGCCGAGGGTCAGCGCGAGCGCGGCGCCGACCGCGAAAAGACGAGAGGTGCGCATAGGGAGTGCCTTTCATAAGCAAAATCAACGTTTCCGAACATCATCTGATGTTAGTAAGGTTGCGCTTGCTTTGGCAAACTTTCTGTGAGTTTCTCAGCCTGCACCTCCGCAAATAGGGCTTGACGGATGGCCATATTCCGCATGTACTAGTCCTGACGCACAATCCGTACTTTGTACGGAAATCGCAATGACGCGATACGTGCACGTCCTGCACCCCAGATCTCAAAGGAGCGATCGCCAGTGTCTGCACCCGTTAAGAAACTCATTCCTCAGCTCAATCTCGCCGGTCTCATCGTCTTCGGGCTCTCCTACATGGCCCCCGCAGTCGTGATCGCCACGTTTGGCGTGATCGCGACCATTTCGCAGGGCGCGACTCCCATGGCCTACGTCTTTGCCACGCTCGCCATGCTCCTCACCGCGGTGAGCTACGGCAAGCTCGCGCGCAAGTTCCCCGCTTCGGGATCGGTCTACACCTACGCCCGCCGCACCATCGGCAGCAAGCTCGGCTTCCTCGCCGGCTGGATCATCTTGCTCGACTACCTCTTCCTTCCAATGGTGGCCTGGCTCATCATTGGGCTCTTCTTCTCAGCCCAGTTCCCGTTCCTGCCGCCCTGGGCGTGGGGCCTCATCGTGATCGCGTTCTGTACGGCCATGAACATCCTGGGTATGAAAGTGGCGGATCGCTTCAACCGCTTCCTCCTCATCTTCGTCATGGCCGGCATACTCTGCCTCATCGGTTTCGGCATCGCGTTCGCGGGCGGGAGCGGCGTCTCACCAGCGGTAGCCATTTGGCCTGAGTCAACGACGTTCTCACTCGTGGCAGCCGGTGCCGCCGTCGCCGCATACTCGTTCTTGGGATTCGACGCCGTCAGCACCCTGAGCGAAGAGGTGAAGAATCCGCGCACAACCGTCCCACGCGGCATCGTCGCAGTGGTCATCAGTGGCGGCATCATCTTTGTCGCTTCCGCATTCGTCATGCAGTGGGCCTACCCCAGTTTGGAATTCGCAAACGCAGATACCGCTGGGTTTGAGATTCTCAACGTCATCGGCGGCCCCGTCTTTGCCGGCCTGGTGAACTCGACCGTGCTCATCGGCGGGCTGGCATCGTGCGTTGCTGTACAGGCAAGCGGCAGCCGACTGCTGTTCGTCATGGGACGCGACGGCGTATTCCCGAAGAAGGCCTTTGGCCACCTGAGCGAGAAGTTCAGAACCCCGACCTTCAATCTCCTGTTCATCGCAACCATTGGCCTCGCAGGCCAGTTCCTGAGCATGGGGGACGCCACATCACTCATTAACTTCGGCGCCTTCCTCGCGTTCACCATTGCAAACATTTGTGTCTTCGTGCTGTGGTGGAAGAACCGTTCGAGCATGCCGCTGCGCACCCACTTCTTCGGGTACCTCCTGATCCCGGCGCTCGGCGTCGCGGTCGACCTGTACCTCCTCTTCCACCTGAGCACGCTCGCCATCATCATCGGCAGCATTTGGCTCACCGCAGGCGTGATCTACCTCGCATTCCTCACGCGCGGATTCTCCCGGCCTGCGCCGGGCCTCGACATCGAGACTGTCGAGAGCGACGATACGCTCACCACGACCGTGGTAGTCAGTGAACCAGCGCCCGCCGAGGCCGCGACCCCCACGGTCAGAGACGCTCAGGGCCGGTAATACACCGCCACCGGGTGGTCGTTGTGACGCACGACCTGCACCGGAGTCTCGAACACGCGCTCAAGCACCTCGGGCGAGATAATCTCGTCCGGGGTGCCTGAGGCAACAACCTGTCCGTTTGCGAGCGCCACAATGCGGTCGGCGTAGGCCGCCGCAAAGTTCACGTCGTGAATCACGAGCACCACGGTTTTGCCCAGCGCATCGGCCGCAGCACGCACCTGGCCCATCATGCTGACCGCGTGCCGCATGTCGAGGCCCGTGAGCGGCTCGTCGAGCAGCACATAGTCAGTGTCTTGCGCGAGCACCATCGCGACGAATGCGCGCTGACGCTGACCGCCCGACAGCTCATCAATGAAGCGATCTTCCATGCCAGCAAGGTCAAGGAACGCGATGGCCGCGTGAATCGCTCGTCGGTCAGTCTCGGTCTGACGACCGCCGGAGTGCGGGAATCGTCCAAACGTCACCAGCTGACGCACGGTCAAACGGGCCATGAAGTGGTTCTCCTGCTTGAGAATTGACACCACCTTTGCCAGTTCACGCGGCTTCGCTGTGTGCACATCGAGCCCGCCGACCGTCACTCGCCCGCTGTCGGCCTCGAGCAGACGGCCAATGATCGTCAGCATCGTTGATTTGCCAGCACCGTTCGGGCCGATGAGCGCAGTAACGCCACCCTGCTGGATGGTGAGGTTGATCGGTCCGAGAACGTGCCTTCCTTCGTAGTCTTTATTGATCTCGTTGAGTTCGATCAACGCAGTCCCTTTCTAAGCAGAATGATGAGGAAGAGCAGACCGCCCAAGAACTCAATAATCACGGTCACGAGGCCCGCAGCGGAGAAGACGTGCTTGAGCACGAAGGTCGCCCCCAGCAGTGTGACCAGGCCGATGCCAATGGCGAGCGGCAGAATCTCAGCGTGCGTTTGGCCACGAGCAAACTGATACGCGAGTGTCGCCACGAGGAAGCCATAGAACGTCATCGGGCCAACCATTGTCGCCGAGACCGAGACCAGCACCGCGACCAACACGAGCACGGTCACAATCTCACGCTTGTACCGAACGCCGAGACTCGTTGACACGTCGCGGCCGAGCGCGAGCACGTCGTAGGTACGGCGGCGCACCCACACGAAGACGAGCACCGCGCCCACGATGAGCGATGCAATCGGCAGATACTCGATGTTGCCCTTGCTGATCGAGCCAAACAGCCGCGCACTCAGCACGTCAAACTCGCTCGGCGTGAGCATGCGCTGCAGGAACGAGGAGATCGAACCAAAGCCGACCCCGAGCACGATGCCGACCAGCAACAACAGATGCAAGTTTGCACGGCGGCGAGAGAAGAGCCACCCGTAGAGCACAGTCGCAAACAGCACCATGAGCGTGCTCTGCACGATGATCTTCGGTATCCCCTCCATGCTCGTCGCCGAGGTGCCATACAGATACACCAATGCAGTCTGCATGAGCACATACAAGGCGTCGAAGCCAAGGATCGACGGCGTCAAAATTCGGTTCGACGTTGCCGTGTGGAAAAGCACGGTCGCCACAGATTGCGCGACCGCCACCAGCGCGATGGTCCAAATTGTTTCGCCACGCGACTGCACGATCGACCAGAACCCCGAGCTCCCTGGCGGCGCCGGGTTTCCGTACGTCACGATCGCAATCGCCAGCGCGAGGGCGATGCCGAACACGAGCAGAATCGGCCAGTTGCGGGTGATCCAGCGAGTGGGCGGATCCGCCAATTCTGGCGCCTCACCCGTACTTGAGAGCTGAACGATACTAGCCATTGTTTCTCCTCAGCAGCATCGTGATGAACACCACGGCACCGACGACGCCGAGCACGAGCGACGCGGGGACCTCGAACGGCATGATGATCGTGCGGCCGATGAGATCACACGCGGTCACGAGCGCGATACCGCCGAGGCACACCCACGGCAGATTGCTGCGAACGTTGTCACCGCGAATCATCGAGACGATGTTCGGCACCACCAGGCCAAGGAACGGCAGAAAGCCCACGACGACCGTCGTCACACCAGCCGCGATCGCCACGAGCGCGGTGCCGGCGATAAGGATCGCTTCGTAGCGAACACCGATACTCGTCGCGACGTCCTTCCCGAGACCAGCGACAGTGATGCGGTCTGCGAGCAAGAAGACGAGGAGGGTGACAGCCGCGACGATCCACAACACTTCGTAGCGGCCGCGCACGACCTGCGTGAAGCTGCCAAGGAACCATGTACTCACCATCTGCAGCAGGTTGTACTTCGCCGCAATAAACGTCGTGAGCGCGCTGACGACCGCACCGAGCATGATGCCAATGAGGGGAACGACGAGCGTTTGGCGGATCGCGATCCGCCTGAGAATGAGCATGAACACCATTGCGCCGATAAACGCAAAAATGCTCGCGACCACCATGCGGCCGACGAGGCCGACGTTGGGGGTGAGGAGCGCGGTGAGGAGCAGGCCGAGCGCCGCCCACTCCGTGGTGCCGGATGTGGTGGCGTCAACGAATCGGTTCTGCGTGAGCATCTGCATCACGAGGCCACTCGTCGCCATCGCGGCTCCCGCGAGCAGCAGCGCGAGGGTGCGCGGGACGCGGGTGATCCAGAACATTTCGCTGCCGAAGTCGGCCTGCAAGTCGTAGACGCCGACGAGGAGTGAGGCGATAAGCAGGCCCGCAGTCGCAAGCAAGGCAAGTGCGAACTGCCAGGACAGGCGTCGAGCCGGCGCGACCCCCGCGTCAGCTTCGTCAGAGTTGGCCGAAGCGTGTACTTCGGCGATTGATTTGGTGGCTGTATAACGCCGGATGGGGTGTCCACTCGAATGAGTAGACACCCCCGGCCGTGACCCCTCAGGCGGGGGCACGTGGTCTTGCTGCGACATTAGCCTGCGAACGCTACCTTCAACTGGTTGAAGAGGTCGGTGTACGCCTGAATATCTTCGGTGAGGTAGAAGTTCGAATCAAGCACAACAACGTTGCCCTTGGTCACGGCAGTGACGTTCTTCAGTGCCTCAGAGTTGGTGATGAGCTCGGTCGCGGGTAGCGATCCTTCCTCACGCTCATCCGCAGCGAATGCCGCGTCGCGGTCGAGTGCAACGATCCAATCGGGGTTCGATGCTGCAATTGCCTCGACCGAGATGTCGTCGCCCTTATGGTCGTCCGATGCGCCTTCGACCTCAAGTGCGGGCTTGAGATCAAGCGCACCGAAGATCGGGCCGAGCGAACGGCCAACACCGGGAGCGAGGTAGCCGATCTTGCCTGCCGATGTGTTCACTGCCATGACGGTGCTCTTGCCGTCGTACGCTTCCTTCGCGCCAGCGATTGCTGCGTCGAGATCGTCGTTGAGCGCAGTTGCCTCCGCTTCGTGATCGAAGATCTGGCCGAGAATCGTACTCTCACGCTTCAACTCAGAGAAGACGTCTTCGCCGTCGCGGGGAGCGAGCTCGATGACCTTTGCGTCGGGGTTCTGCTTGACGAGGTCATCGTAGTAATCACCGAAGCGGTAGCCACCGATAATGAGATCGGGAGACGCAGCGATGATTGCCTCAAGGTCAGGCTCGCGGTGATTGCCGACGTTTGCAACCGACTCATCGTCGGTGTAGTTCGGCCAGACAGTACCCATGACGTCCTTCGGCGCTGCGACGAGCGGAACATCCCACTCAGTCAGCGTCTCGAAGGCGTGGTTGTCGAGCACAACAACGCGCTCGGGGTTGACGGGAACTTCAATCTCACCGTGGTTATCGGTGATGGTGACGGTCGACGCCGCAGCGTCTTCGGCCTTCGAGTCAGTGTCAGCCGACGAGCAGCCTGCCATGGTCAGTGCGGCCGTAAGCGCAAGCGCTACAACGGACGCGGATCGGGTCATTCGGCGATTCACGAACGCTCCTCAGTTTCAAATCTGGTGATGCCGGCGCGGGGGTCACACCGGTCTGTCGCGCGCTGGGGCCGATCCCAAACTCGGCCCCTGGCGACAACAATTCACCATAGCCTTACATTCATCTGATGTTCAAGTGCGAGATGTGTTCTGCCGTGTTTTCTTCAGCCAATTTGCCCCACTCCGCTCAGCAAAGACACCAGCACCGGCACTACCCCGAGCGCCACAAACGCGGGCAGAATGCAGGCTGCGAGCGGAATGAGTACGCGCACCCCGAGTCGCTCGGCATCTCGTTCAAGCTGCGTCGTCGCGTGTGCGCGAGCAAGCGACGCAGCTTCCAGCAGCAGGGCGCCGGCTGGCACGCCGGTTTGCCGCGCCATCGCAAGCACACGACCAGCAGCTGACGTGTCCATCAGCTCAACAAACGGCACCCATTCGGCACCCACCTCGTCGACCGCGGTCGCGACCCACCGCCGCGCGAGGCCGGGCGGAGCGCCGCCGGCAAGCGCAATCCACAACAGTTCACACTCGACCGCTACGATCCGATCCGCACGCGCAACGCTCGTCATCATGCGCCTCGCCCAACGCACCCCGCACCATTCCAGGAGCGCCCCGATCACCACGAGCGTGATGCCAAGCGGGGTGACAAACACCGGCAGCGGATTCAAACCAAGCGCCAGCCCCATCCCAATCGCGGCGGGCGGCAGCCAGGCCACGAGGCGCACGGTAGCCGAGGGGCCGGCAACCAGCACGGCACGCCTGTGAGCAACGTCGATCAATGCCTGCGTCGCGACCGCCAAGCGATCGAGCACGGTCGCCATCGGTGCCCCGCTTCGCTCGCCGATGAGCCAGGCCGCGGCCGCGATCCGCCAGGCTGGTGAACCTGCTGCGGCGAGCGCACGGGGCACGTCCGGGGCTGCCGTGATCCGCGCACCAATTTCTGCCAATCGCGGGCTCGCGGTCACCGCCTCCGGCTCACTGTCGAGCACGAACCCAAGTACTCTGCCGACCGGAATCCCGCCGCGCAAGAGGGAGGCGGATCGGCGCAGCAGCCAGGTGAGTTCCTCATACTCCTCCGTGCCGCTAGCTGCGGCCTTGACTTTCGCCCTCACCAGGGAATTTCGTCGACGCACAACCGCCCGCTCTCCCCGACGCGCGGCCGTCCGAGACCGGCGATGCGGTGCACCCCGTTTCGTCGCTCCACGTGTATAACGCAGTGCACTGCCGACGCCACTTGACTGGCGAGGAGCTCAGCGCTGAGGCCCGCCATCAGGCCGAGCGATTCGAGACGAGCTCCAACCTCTGCGATGCCGTTGGCGTGGAGGGTGCCTGCGCCGCCGTCATGGCCCGTGTTCAGTGCTGTGAGCAACGTCGCGAGTTCGGCACCGCGGCATTCACCGAGCACGATGCGGTCTGGTCGCATGCGGAGTGCTTCTCGCAGGAGCCGGTCGAGTGTGACCTCACCTGCCCCTTCGCTATTGGCTTGGCGCGCTTCGAGCGCGATGCGGTGTGGGTGACGCGGGCGCAGCTCAGCGACGTCTTCGATCGTCAGGATCCGTTCGGTACCGGGAACCAGTTCGAGTAGCGCTGTGAGCAACGTTGTTTTTCCGCTGCCCGTTCCGCCCGAGACCAGGAAGTTCTTCCGGTCGATGATGAGCTGCCGAATCCGCGCCCCGCGCGCCGAGGAGCAGAGGCCTGCGTGCAACAGCTCCTCGAATGACAGGACTCGTGCGGCGGGGATCCTGATCGAGACGACCGCGCCTTCGACAGCAACGGGATCAAGCACAGCGTGCACGCGAATGCCGTCGCCGAGACGGACGTCAGCGCAGGGGTGAAGTTCGTCGAGGTGACGGCCGCCGGCTGCGATGAGCGTGCATGCAAGCTGGCGCACCGCCTCGGGTGGAACGCGCCAATTGGGGATGAGAGCGAGGGTGCCGGCGCGATCCACCCAGAGGCGCCCCTCCCCCGCAGTAACCTGCAAGAGAATGTCACGAACGCCAGGTTCGTCGACGAGCTCGAGCACACCACCGAGCGCACGTCGCACATCGACCGTGAGCGCGGCAGATCGCTTGGACGCAGCGGCTGGCACGGCGGCTGGCACGGCGCCAGGCACCGCATCAAGCACAACGTCAGTCGCAGACCGTGCCGCAGTTCCAAGTGAGAGAGTCATTTCGACATCCAAACAGCAGAGCACACACCGCGAAATCCGGTCGGCCGCAGCATGTGAATAAGTGTCTGACACCCCGTATTGTGCGATCACTTGCGAACACTCCCGGGGATTTTGTCCCGTTTAAGAGTTCAGAACAGATACATATAGTCTCCACAGAACAACAACTTTCGGAGGTAGTCACTCTTCGTCATCGCGGTAGCCTGAGGTCAGCCTCAACGGGTAAGTCAACGCAACGACGCGATGTTCTACCTGAAATTCAACGACGAAGGGCGACTCATGAGTAGCGACTACGGCACCATCGAAAGCCTGCCCCTGGCAGAGACCATCGAGACCTATCCCCCGAGCAGCGAGTTCGCGGCACAGGCAAACCAGCAGGATCCCAGCATCTACGTCACGGCGGCACAAGACCCCGAGGCGTACTGGGCGCAGCAGGCAGACAACCTCGTCTGGCGTAAGCCATTCACCGAGATTCTCGACTGGTCGAACCCGCCCTTCGCGAAGTGGTTCCAGGACGGCGAGCTGAACGTCGCAGAGAACTGCCTCGACCGTCACGTAGCAGCGGGCCTCGGTGACCGCGTCGCGATCCACTTCGAGGGCGAGCCAGGCGACACCCGCACCATCACTTACGCGGAGCTCACCGCAGAGGTCAAGCGCGCAGCAAACATGCTCACCGCGCTCGGCGTCGTGCAGGGTGACCGCGTCGCGATCTACATGCCGATGATTCCCGAAACCGTCATCGCGATGCTCGCATGTGCACGTCTTGGCGCGGCGCACTCGGTCGTCTTCGGTGGCTTCAGCGCAGACAGCCTGCGTTCGCGCATCGATGACGCTCGTGCAGAGCTCATCATCACCGCCGACGGTGGCTACCGCAAGGGCAAGGTCTCGGCGCTCAAGCCGACCGTCGACGCAGCCCTCGCGATCGAGACCGACGTCAACACCGTCGAGCGCGTGCTCGTCGTCAAGCGCACTGAGAACGACATCGACATGGTCGAGGGTCGCGATCTCTGGTGGCACGACGAGATCGCCAACTACTCGGAAGAGCACGAACCCCAGGGCTTCCCCGCAGAGAACCCGCTCTTCATCCTCTACACCTCGGGTACGACGGGACGCCCCAAGGGCATCCTGCACACCTCCGGCGGCTACCTCACTCAGGTCACCACGACCCACAAGAACATCTTCGACCTCAAGCCAGAGACCGATGTCTACTGGTGCACCGCTGACGTTGGGTGGATCACCGGCCACAGCTACGTGGTCTACGGTCCCCTCGCAAACGGCGCTACCCAGGTCATCTACGAGGGCACACCCGACACCCCCGATTGGGGCCGTTGGTGGAGCGTCGTGCAGAAGTACGGCGTCACGATTCTCTACACCGCGCCCACCGCGATCCGCTCATGCATGAAGGTTGGCCGTCAGGTTCCCGAGCAGTACGACCTCTCGACGCTGCGCGTGCTCGGTTCGGTCGGTGAGCCGATCAACCCCGAGGCATGGCGCTGGTACCACGAGATCATCGGCGGCGGCAAGGCTCCCATCGTTGACACCTGGTGGCAGACCGAGACCGGTGCGATCATGATCTCGCCGCTCCCAGGCCTGACCTCACTCAAGCCCGGTTCGGCGCAGGTTCCGCAGCCCGGCATCGACGTGAACATCGTTGACGAGCAGGGCAAACGCGTTGACCGTGGTCAGGGTGGCCTGCTCACGATCCGCCGCCCGTGGCCGTCGATGGTGCGCACCATCTGGGGCGACGACGAGCGTTTCAAGGAAACCTACTGGGATCAGTTCGGCGACCAGTACTTCGCCGGTGACGGCGCACGCGTCGACGAGGATGGCGACATTTGGCTCATGGGCCGCGTGGACGACGTCATGAACGTTTCCGGTCATCGTCTTTCGACGACCGAGATCGAGTCGGCGCTCGTTGGCCACCATTCGGTTGCTGAAGCAGCGGTTGTCGGCGCAGACGATGAGACCACCGGCCAGGCAGTCGTGGCGTTTGTCATTCTCAAGTCGCAGCAGCACGATCTCTCAATCGAAGAGGCGGAGCTCGAGCTCCGCAAGCACGTTGCCGCACAGATCGGTGCAATCGCACGCCCCCGCCGCGTTTTCATCGTCAGCGAACTGCCGAAGACCCGCTCGGGCAAGATCATGCGCCGCCTGCTCAAGCAGGTCGCAGAGGGCAAGACCGTGGGCGACACCACGACCCTCGCCGATACCGTTGCGATCACGCAGATCCAGCAGCAGGTTGGTGCTGGCATCTAACGCCTCGCATAATCGCTGAGATGCGGTGAGCTAGCGTGCACTTGCATGCTGGCTCACCGCATCTCTCGTTCCTTGGCCGTCGCGACCCTCGCGTACTATCGAAAGATGCAAAACATCAACCCGCTTCCGACGCTTCGTGCCGGTCTGAAGACGGTGAGCACTCGTTGGAACTCACTCGCGTGGGCGCTGCTCGGAATTCACGTGGTGATGTTGTTGCTCGCCGCACCACTCATTGGCTGGTTGTTCCGTGAGGCGCTGCGTGCGAACGGCATGCTCGCGCTCGATATCGGCACCTTTGCCATCACCGACGGCATCGGCGTCACGATCGCCCTGCTCGTTGCGCTCATGGTCGTCGCGTTCTGGCTCATGTCACTGCAGCTCATGCTGCTCATCATCATGATCGCGCGGGTTCGTGCTGGAGCGTCGTTACAGACAAGGCCCGTACTACGCCAGCTTGGCGCTGCGGCTCGCAAGCTACTGCGGCCTTCATCGGCTGCGCTGTTCGGCTACGTGTTACTTGTCGTGCCGCTCAGCGGCTTTGGATTTATTTCAACGCTGTCGCAGGGCATCTCGATTCCCCATTTTGTCTCTGGCGAACTCCTCAAAAGCCCCGTCGGCTCCATCATTTGGTACACATTTGTCATTGTGCTGGCGTTCTTGAACCTACGCTTTGCACTGAGTATCCCTATCTTCGTGCTCACTGACGCGACCGGCGGCCGTGCGCTGCGTCAGAGCTGGCGACGCACCGCGGGGTGGGCGGGTGTTCGTCTCATACTCGCGATCGCGCTCATCATGATCGGCGCCGTGGTCGTCATGCTCGCAGCGATTGCCATCGTCATTTTGCCAACCCTCCTGAGCGATGTGCTGTGGCCGGCAGCCTCCCCCGTTATCGCGGCGTTCTGCCTCGGTGTCGCGGAGGTGCTTGGCATGCTCGTCATCTTCGCAGTGACGGCGATGCTCGGGACGACACTCGTGCAGCTGAGCGGCACCGATGGTGATGGTGCTGGCCTCGCCGCGAGCCCCGCCGCAGACGAATTCACGGTCGAATCCACACGCCGTTCGAAGATCGTCTTCGAGACTGTCTGCGTCGTGATGGCGCTCGGCCTCGGTGCCGCGAGCATCACGACGATGCAGCAGCTCTCCCAGGCGCCCGAAACGCTCGTTCTCGGTCATCGCGGGTTTAGCGACAAGGCAGCTGAGAACACCATCGAAGGCCTGGAGGCCGCGCATGCCGCTGGCGTCGACCTGGTCGAGATCGATGTCATGCAGTCGAAGGATGGCGGATTCATCGTCATGCACGACACCTCACTTGCCCGTCTCACTGGCGAGAACGTATTGGTGAAAGACCTCACGTTTGACGAGCTCACAGCAATGACAGTGACCGATCAGTTTGGCCATCAGGGCAAGATTGCGTCGCTCGCCGACTACGTCACGCGTGCGAACGAACTTGAGCAGCCCCTACTTATTGAGATCAAGCTCAGCGGTGCAGAGTCCGACGACCACGTCGATCAACTCGTGGCTGAGCTCGAAAACCTCGACGCCCTTGAACAGAATCTTTTCCATACGCTCGACTACCCGAGCGCTGAGCGGCTAAAGCTCATTCGTCCCGACCTCACTGTCGGCTACATTCTCGCGTTCGCTGGTGTGAGCTTGCCCGAGACGAGTGCCGACTTCGTTGTAGTTGAAGAGTTCACTGCGAGTGACAAAATGCAACGCGAAGCAGAAGCAAAGGGCCTTGGCTTTTATAGTTGGACCGTGAATGATGAAGACGGTATTCGCGAGCTCCTTCGACGCGGGGCCGACGGCATCATCACAGACCATCCCGATGTAGCAATCGCAGCTCGAGCAGAAATGCAGGATGAAAAGGGCCTGGCCGGCGTACTCCTCGACGCAATCACCCGCTTCGTCATCGTCTGGTAAGCGCCAAGGTATCGACCTTAAGTACGCCTCCAGAAAGGGTTTGGTTCCCTAGGCACACGCGTAAGCACGTTGGGCTGCTGATTCATGAGAAATCAGCAGCCCAACGTGCTTACTTGTTGTGTGGTTAGCCGTTTCGTGTCTTTCGGCGGGCCAGCACCACAGCCCCACCCATCAACACCAAACCAGCACCCAACACCCACGGCAACACCAGAGCATCACTACCAGTGCGTGCAAGATTCTGACCCGTCGGCTTCACCGTCGGATCAACAATCGGACCAACCGGCTCCTCAGGATCAGGCACCGTCGGATCAACAATCGGACCAGTCGGATCCTTAGACACCCGCAACAATGCAGTACCCGAATCAGCATCCAACTCCGCAGCACCCAACACCACACGAGCACTCATACCAAACTCAGAACCATCAACCGCAGACGCCTGCAACGTCGGAACCGAGAAATCCTTCGAACCAGTCTCACCCGCCGCAAACGACACCGTCTGCGTCGTCGACGTGAACCCCGAACCAGCAACAGCAGTGCCATCAACCGTGGTCAACTCAACATCAAACGACGTATCACCAGGCTCTACCACTGTCACCGGGAACCGAGCATCGGAACCAGCCGTAACCTCACCAGCATCACCAACTGTGACCAACGCACGCTGCGCTTCCACCGAACCAGCATCAGACAACCCGGCACGCGTGCCGAGCACGCCTCGCTGATCCGCGACTGTACGCGGAGCCGAACCAGCATCAAGCACCGGGGAACCGGCCAAAGGCACCCGAGCAAAACTCTCGCCCAAACCGATATCAGCCAGATCACCCAGCAACAGGTCATCCACCGTCTTCGCACCCGCAAGCACAGACGACTCACCCACCACCACGTTGCCCACGCCAGTGATAGCAGCACCGCTATCCGCGTTCACTGCCGGTGAGCCATTCCCATCAATCGCCGAATTATTGATGGTCACGTCCCCGTCGTAGTACGTCTTAATCTGGCCGCGAACCGTCACATGATCAAACTCTGCGTAGTCATTGTTATTGGCTTTTCGGCCCGAAATAACTACTGCTGGAGCACCGGGGTTTGCGTCAATCGTGCTCGAGGACACCTTTACTGGACCATGCGTGCCGTACTTGGCGTAACCAACCTGAACCAATGGACTTGTACTGGTCGAGGACGCATCGCGTTCGACGCTGTTGTTCTCAAACAGCAACTGCGGCTCCGCATTCCCGGGGCTAGGAGCGTTACTTGCATCCAAGCGAACAAAAACTCCCCTATCTGTCCGGTCAACAAACCGGTTCCCAGAAATAACTGCAGGAACCTCTTCTTGTTCGGAGGAGGAAGCACTCGTCATGAAATCAATACCGACAGCATCCTTATCAAACTCCACGACGTTGTCGACAAACCTGAACTGCTGATTCGCGGCACTGCTTGTACCATATTCGAACAGCAGATAGCGGGGGTCGGTAATCGTGTTTTGAGCTACCTCGATGGTTTCTGGGTTGCCCATAATAGCAAAGGGGGTGCCAACACCTTCGAACGTACTCTCAACCACACGAATCGATCTCATGCTGCTACCTCCACTTACCCCAGAAGCGTCAACATCACCGATGAATCGGCAGTTGCGAACCGAGATAACTGGCACAGTTTGCCCGAGCCAGGCATTGATTGCAGTGGCCTTCCCCGACTTCGGTGCGAGGTGCAATGTCAGGTTTTCGATCGAGAGTGACGCAGACGGGGAGAACATATTTGTGTTTTCCACCCATGCCGAAGGCGGCTCTTGCCTTTCCAAAGAGATACTGGCTCCGCTCCCTTCACCAACGATTCGCACTGCGTCATTCACCTGAAACTCCGATTCCGGGTACAGTTCCAGCCCTTCGGAAATCACGATCGTGTCCTCACCCGGCGACGCATCTGCCTCACTCAGCGCCTCACGCAGCGTGCCAGGGCCAGAATCATCTGCTGACGTCACCCGCAACTCAACAGCATGCGCAGGAGACACCCCCACTCCGAAAGCACTCAACAGAAGCGCAGCAGCAACTCCTGAAACAACAGTCTTCTTCATATCTTCCCCCAGGAAAACTCATTAACCTGGCATGAGAATAACAACACATGTTGTCCCTGTATAGATGCAAAATACAAAAGAGACCCATAACTTTGCACTACAACATACAGCGGGCTTGTACTCGAAGAACTCTCGAGTACAAGCCCGCTGTACGAGCAAGCCAGACCTGGACTAGCCGTTTCGTGTCTTTCGGCGGGCCAGCACCACAGCCCCGCCCATCAACACCAAACCAGCACCCAACACCCACGGCAACACCAAACCATCACTACCAGTGCGCGCAAGATTCTCACCCGTCGGCTTCACCGTCGGATCAACAATCGGACCAACCGGCTCCTCAGGATCAGGCACCGTCGGATCAACAATCGGACCAGTCGGATCCTTAGACACCCGCAACAACGCAGTACCCGAATCAGCATCCAACTCCGCAGCACCCAACACCACACGAGCACTCACACCAAACTCAGAACCATCAACCGCAGACGCCTGCAACGTCGGAACCGAGAACTCCTTCGAACCCGTCTCACCCGCCGCAAACGACACCGTCTGCGTCGTCGACGTGAACCCCGAACCAGCAACAGCAGTGCCATCAACCGTGGTCAACTCAACATCAAACGACGTATCACCAGGCTCCACCACCGTCACCGGGAACCGAGCATCAGAACCAGCCGCAACCTCACCAGCATCACCAACCGTGACCAACGCACGCTGCGCTTCAACCGAACCAGCATCAGACATACCGGCACGAGCTCCCAGCACACCACGCTGATCCTCAACCGAACGCGCAGCCACACCAGCATCAAGCACCGGGGAACCGGCCAAAGGCACCCGAGCAAAACTCTCGCCCAAACCGATATCAGCCAGATCACCAAGCAACAGGTCATCCACCGTCTTCGCACCCGCAAGCGCAGACGGCCCACCAGTCACCACATTGCCCTCACCAGTGACAACAGCACCGCTATCCGCATTCACCGCTGGTGAGCCAAGTCCATCAATCGCCGAATTGTTGATGGTCACGTCCCCGTCGTAGGACGTCCTAATCTGTCCACGAACCGTCACATGATCAAACTCTGCGTAGTCGTTGGTAGAAGATTTTCTGCCCGAAATAAGTACTGCTGGGGCACCGGGATTCGCGTCAATCGTGCTCGTAGACAGCTTCACTGATCCATGCCTGCCGTACTTGGAATAGCCGATCTGGACCAATGAAACTGTACTGGTCGAGGACGCATCGCGTTCGACACTGTTGTTCTCGAACAGCAACTGCGGTTTCGGATTTCCTAGAAGAGGAGCATCACTTGCATCCAAGCGGACAAAGATCCCCTCATCTGTCCGGTCAACAAACCGATTCCCAGAGATAACTGCGGGGGTCTTCTCTTGATCGGAGAAGGAAGCACTCGTGAAGAATTCAACACCGGCAGCATACTCAGCAAACTCAACATTGTTGTCGACAAACCTGAACTACTGATTCGCGGCGCTGCTTGCACCCAATTCAAAAACCAGACCGAAAGGATCGGTGATTGTGTTTCGAGCGATCTCGACGTTCTCTGGATTGCCCCTAATAGCAAAGGGGGTGCCCACACCTTCGAACGTACTATCAACCACACGAATCGAACTCGCGCTGCTACCTACGCTTATCCCAGAAGTTCCAAGATCACCAAAGAATCGGCAGTTGCTGGCCGAAATAGCTGGCACAGTAGAACCAAGCCAGCCTTCGATTCCAGTGGCCTTCCCCCGCTTCGGCTTAAGGTCCAATGTCAGGTTTTCAATCGAGAGTGACGCAGCCACGGAAAACATCTTTGTATTTTCCAGCCCTGCTGCAGGCGGTGATTGTCTTTCCAAAGAAATACCGGCGCCATTGCCTTCCCCCACGATCCGCACCGCGTCATTCACCTGAAAGGGCGACTCCGGTTGCACGTTCAGACCTTCAGCAATCACGATGGTGTCTTCACCCGGCGACGCATTTGCGGCCTCAACCGCTTCGCGTAATGTGCCAGGGCCAGAATCCTCTGCTGACGTCACCCGCAACTCAACAGCATGCGCAGGAGACACCCCCACACCAAAAGCACTCAACAGAAGCGCAGCAGCAACCCCTGGAACAACAGCCTTCTTCATATCTTTCCCCTTGAAAAATCACAGCCTCGCATGAGAATAACAACACCTGTTGATCTTGTACAGATGCAATACTCAACGCACACTTACAACCCGACAGACAGGCATACAGCGGGCTTGTACTCGAAGAACTCTCGAGTACAAGCCCGCTGAACGCGCAAGCCAGACCTGGACTAGCCGTTACGTGCCTTTCGGCGAGCCAACACCACAGCCCCACCCATCAACACCAAACCAGCACCCAACACCCACGGCAACACCAGAGCATCACTACCAGTGCGTGCAAGATTCTCACCCGTCGGCTTCACCGTCGGATCAACAATCGGACCAACCGGCTCCTCAGGATCAGGCACCGTCGGATCAACAATCGGACCAGTCGGATCCTTAGACACCCGCAACAACGCAGTACCCGAATCAGCATCCAACTCCGCAGCACCCAACACCACACGAGCACTCACACCAAACTCAGAACCATCAACCGCAGACGCCTGCAACGTCGGAACCGAGAACTCCTTCGAACCCGTCTCACCCGCCGCAAACGACACCGTCTGCGTCGTCGACGTGAACCCCGAACCAGCAACAGCAGTGCCATCAACCGTGGTCAACTCAACATCAAACGACGTATCACCAGGCTCCACCACCGTCACCGGGAACCGAGCATCAGAACCAGCCGCAACCTCACCAGCATCACCAACCGTGACCAACGCACGCTGC
>NZ_JACVMX010000014.1 GCF_014530035.1 Leucobacter sp. cx-328 | reverse complement strand
GGGTTATAGGACAAAACGTGTGTAACGAATCCTGATCTAGCCGCATAAACACGCCCCTAAACAAGGACCGTCTTACCCCGGCACCATTAACCGTGCCGGAAATCAGTAACACCACCCATTGCGTGATATGCGGAAACAAGCTCGTCAAAAACGGGTTCACCCCAGCTGGCACCAGACGATGGCGATGCTTGAACTGCGGAAGCTCCAGCACCCGTAAACGCATCGATCTCTCCCGCCGGCACACCCTCGATAAGTTTCTCGCCTGGCTCCTCGGGAAACTCTCCCAACAAGAACTCCCCAGCCACGCTTCTGACCGCACCTTCCGACGAGAAACAAGCTGGTGCTGGAACATCACCCCGACCCTTCCGGCAGTCACCATGCCACCAAAATGTGTGATCGTGGACGGCACCTACTTTGGTGGCTGGTGTCTCCTGGTCGCGACCAACGAATCCCACACCCCGATCGCGTACCAGTGGTGCTCAACAGAATCTCAGGCCGCTTGGACCGCGCTCCTCACCCAGATCCCAGCCCCGCTCGTGGTCGTGTGTGACGGCGGGCCAGGACTCCAAGCAACACTGAGGGAAGTGTGGCCAGACACCCTCGTGCAACGCTGCATCTTCCACGTCCTGTTGAACGTTCGCACCCACCTCACCTGGAATCCCCGCACCACAGCAGGCCAGACACTCCTCAGCCTGACCAAACAACTCAGTCACGTACACACTCCAGAACACGCGATCGACTGGCTCCGGCAACTCAACGCATGGCACACCATCCATGGCCGACTCACGCGCGAGCGAAGCTACGCAAAGCATCGACTCCGAGACGGGCGCTGGGATTCACCTACTGGAAAACAGTGGTGGTACACCCACGACCGACTACGTAAGGCGTACCGGCTCCTGGTAGATGTACAACGCAAACAGCACCTGTTCACCTACGTGCACTTCCAAGCGCCTCGAACTACCAGTGGGCTCGAGGGCGGCATCAACGCAGCAATCAAACAGACACTCAGGCTCCATCGAGGCATGCACGTCGAGCATCAGAAACGAGCAGCGGAATGGGTGCTCTTTGAACGGGCAGGACTGCTCAAGACAGCGCACAGTTTGATCACACCAGAAGCAATTCAGCCCGAGCCTAAACCTCGTCCTCGGTTCACGGAACCCGACAATGGGCCAGAGCTCTACGGCACAGGACTCGATGCTGCGGAAGGGCTCTGGCTACGTGCTGGATGGGGAGGACGGGCATGACCCGCCCAACCGTTTACACACGTTTTGTCCTATAACCC
>NZ_JACVMX010000013.1 GCF_014530035.1 Leucobacter sp. cx-328 | reverse complement strand
GAGGGAGAATATCAAGTCATCGGCTTATTAGTACCAGTCAGCTCCACACGTTACCGCGCTTCCACATCTGGCCTATCAACCCAGTCATCTACTGGGAGCCTCACAGACCGAAGTCTACGGAGATCTCATCTTGAGGCCGGCTTCCCGCTTAGATGCTTTCAGCGGTTATCCATCCCGAACGTAGCAAACCAGCCATGCCCTTGGCAGAACAACTGGCACACCAGAGGTCCGTCCAACCCGGTCCTCTCGTACTAGGGTCAGATCCTCTCAAATCTCCAACGCGCGCAGAGGATAGGGACCGAACTGTCTCACGACGTTCTAAACCCAGCTCGCGTACCGCTTTAATGGGCGAACAGCCCAACCCTTGGGACCGACTCCAGCCCCAGGATGCGACGAGCCGACATCGAGGTGCCAAACCATGCCGTCGATATGGACTCTTGGGCAAGATCAGCCTGTTATCCCCGAGGTACCTTTTATCCGTTGAGCGACAGCGCTTCCACAAGCCACTGCCGGATCACTAGTCCCGACTTTCGTCCCTGCTCGACCTGTCAGTCTCGCAGTCAAGCTCCCTTGTGCACTTACACTCGCCACCTGATTACCAACCAGGTTGAGGGAACCTTTGGGCGCCTCCGTTACTCTTTAGGAGGCAACCGCCCCAGTTAAACTACCCACCAGGCACTGTCCCAGAACCCGATCAGGGTCCGTAGTTAGATATCCAATATGACCAGAGTGGTATTTCAACAACGACTCCACCAACACTAGCGTGCCAGCTTCACAGTCTCCCACCTATCCTACACAAGCCACACCGAACACCAATACCAAGCTGTAGTAAAGGTCACGGGGTCTTTCCGTCCTTCTGCGCGTAACGAGCATCTTTACTCGTACTGCAATTTCGCCGAGTTTACGGTGGAGACAGCTGGGGAATCGTTACGCCATTCGTGCAGGTCGGAACTTACCCGACAAGGAATTTCGCTACCTTAGGATGGTTATAGTTACCACCGCCGTTTACTGGGGCTTAAATTCAAAGCTTCGAACCAAAGGTCCTAACCTCTCCTCTTAACCTTCCAGCACCGGGCAGGCGTCAGTCCGTATACATCCACTTGCGTGTTAGCACGGACCTGTGTTTTTAGTAAACAGTCGTTCCCCACTGGTCTCTGCGGCCACCACACCCTTTCAGCGTAAAGCCTAATAAGCGGATGGCCCCCCTTCTCCCGAAGTTACGGGGGCATTTTGCCGAGTTCCTTCACCATAATTATCTCGATCTCCTGAGTATTCTCTACCTGACCACCTGTGTCGGTTTGGGGTACGGGCAACCAGCAACCTCACGTCGATGCTTTTCTCGGCAGCATAGGATCACCTGCTTCCCCAAACGGGTCCGCATCGTGTCTCACCCAAAGCCGGAAACTATTCATAACCGACGAGCTACACACTTACACCGGGACAACCATCGCCCGGCACAGGCTACCTTCCTGCGTCACACCTCACGCTCACCACCCCAGTTTCGGGTTCGCAGCCACCACTCAAACATCACCCGAAGGATCCATCCAAGCTTAGGATTGCTTAGCACTACTAGTTAGGTCTTTGACGGTTACCAGCCGGTACGGGAATATCAACCCGTTGTCCATCGACTACGCCTGTCGGCCTCGCCTTAGGTCCCGACTTACCCAGGGAAGATTAGCTTGACCCTGGAACCCTTGGTCTTCCGGAGGACGGGTTTCTCACCCGTCTTTCGCTACTCATGCCTGCATTCTCACTCGTGTAGCATCCACGGCTGGATCACTCCGCCGCTTCACTCGCCACACGACGCTCTCCTACCCATCCATACGGCTGGACCACGAAGGCCTACCTATAAATATGAATGCCACAACTTCGGTGGTGTGCTTGAGCCCCGTTAAATTGTCGGCGCGGAATCACTTGACCAGTGAGCTATTACGCACTCTTTCAAGGGTGGCTGCTTCTAAGCCAACCTCCTGGTTGTCACAGCAACTCCACATCCTTTTCCACTTAGCACACGCTTTGGGACCTTAGTTGGTGGTCTGGGTTGTTTCCCTCTCGACTATGAAGATTATCCCCCACAGTCTCACTGCTGCGCTCTCACTTACCGGCATTCGGAGTTTAGCTGACGTCAGTAACCTTGTAGGGCCCATCGGCCATCCAGTAGCTCTACCTCCGGCAAGAAACACGCAACGCTGCACCTAAATGCATTTCGGAGAGAACCAGCTATCACGAAGTTTGATTGGCCTTTCACCCCTATCCACAGCTCATCCCCTCAGTTTTCAACCTAAGTGGGTTCGGTCCTCCACGCGCTCTTACACGCGCTTCAACCTGGCCATGGATAGATCACTTCGCTTCGGGTCTAGGACATGCGACTACGATCGCCCTATTCAGACTCGCTTTCGCTACGACTACCCCTCACGGGTTAACCTCGCCACATATCGCTAACTCGCAGGCTCATTCTTCAAAAGGCACGCCGTCACCCCAACAAAGGAGGCTCCGACGGATTGTAAGCAAACGGTTTCAGGTACTATTTCACTCCCCTCCCGGGGTACTTTTCACCTTTCCCTCACGGTACTAGTCCGCTATCGGTCATCTGGGAGTATTTAGGCTTATCAGGTGGTCCTGACAGATTCACACGGGATTTCTCGGGCCCCGTGCTACTTGGGATACACACCACGCGGTAAAACCATTTCGAATACGGGGCTCTCACCCACTACGGCCCGCCCTTCCAAGCGGTTCTTCTATAGCTTCACTCTCACGTCGGAAACTCAGCAGCGTCTCCAGGCATGTCCCACAACCCCGCGCATGCAACCCCTGCCAGGTATCACACATACACGGTTTAGCCTCATCCGGGTTCGCTCGCCACTACTACCGGAATCACTATTGTTTTCTCTTCCTGTGGGTACTGAGATGTTTCACTTCCCCACGTTCCCTCTACCCGCCCTATATATTCAGGCGGGAGTCACCAGGTACGACAAGCGCCCTGGCGGGGTTTCCCCATTCGGAAATCCTCGAATCACAGCCCGTTTATCGGCTCCCCGAGGCTTATCGCAGATTACTACGTCCTTCTTCGGCTCCAGATGCCAAGGCATCCACCGTTTGCTCTTTAAGACTTGAAATTACATGAATATCAGAAACCCACACCCATTCACCCTGAAAGACTGGGAAGCCTTCCAAAACTATAAGCGAGTGTGGGACCAAAAATTAAAATCAGTATCACCACACACCCAAAAAGATGTGTGGCAGATGCTCGCGTCCACTGTGTAGTTCTCAACGTACGACCAGTCCAGCAGCCACGAACAACACGTTCCGTAACCCCTGGCCAGAAGGGACCACCACCACACACTCACGTGCCGGCGACTGGACCTTCAGGACCCAATAGTATGCACCAGACGAACCAACCCCGAAACCATCACGCTTTTCCAACCAGCAAGCTGGCGTACTCCACACAATCACTTCAGCATTGATCCTGTTATCAAATGTTCCACCCATGAGCACCTAGCACCACACACTCGGTGATGATCTAGGCAATCTACAAACCCTAGGGTTTGAGTGCTCCTTAGAAAGGAGGTGATCCAGCCGCACCTTCCGGTACGGCTACCTTGTTACGACTTAGTCCTAATCACCAGTCCCACCTTCGACGACTCCCTCCAAAAAGGTTAGGCCATCGGCTTCGGGTGTTACCGACTTTCATGACTTGACGGGCGGTGTGTACAAGGCCCGGGAACGTATTCACCGCAGCGTTGCTGATCTGCGATTACTAGCGACTCCGACTTCATGGGGTCGAGTTGCAGACCCCAATCCGAACTGAGACCGACTTTTTGGGATTCGCTCCACCTCGCGGTATCGCAACCCATTGTATCGGCCATTGTAGCATGCGTGAAGCCCAAGACATAAGGGGCATGATGATTTGACGTCATCCCCACCTTCCTCCGTGTTGACCACGGCAGTATCCCATGAGTTCCCACCATAACGTGCTGGCAACATAGGACGAGGGTTGCGCTCGTTGCCGGACTTAACCGAACATCTCACGACACGAGCTGACGACAACCATGCACCACCTGTATACGAGTGTCCAAAGAGTTCTGTATCTCTACAGCGTTCTCGTATATGTCAAGCCTTGGTAAGGTTCTTCGCGTTGCATCGAATTAATCCGCATGCTCCGCCGCTTGTGCGGGCCCCCGTCAATTCCTTTGAGTTTTAGCCTTGCGGCCGTACTCCCCAGGCGGGGAACTTAATGCGTTAGCTACGACACAGAACCCGTGGAACAGGCCCTACATCTAGTTCCCAACGTTTACGGCATGGACTACCAGGGTATCTAATCCTGTTCGCTCCCCATGCTTTCGCTCCTCAGCGTCAGTAGCGGCCCAGAGATCTGCCTTCGCCATCGGTGTTCTTCCTGATATCTGCGCATTCCACCGCTACACCAGGAGTTCCAATCTCCCCTACCGCACTCTAGCCTGCCCGTACCCACTGCAGACCCGGAGTTGAGCCCCGGGATTTCACAGCAGACGCGACAAGCCGCCTACGAGCTCTTTACGCCCAATAATTCCGGACAACGCTTGCACCCTACGTATTACCGCGGCTGCTGGCACGTAGTTAGCCGGTGCTTTTTCTGCAGGTACCGTCACTTTCGCTTCTTCCCTACTAAAAGAGGTTTACAACCCGAAGGCAGTCATCCCTCACGCGGCGTTGCTGCATCAGGCTTGCGCCCATTGTGCAATATTCCCCACTGCTGCCTCCCGTAGGAGTCTGGGCCGTGTCTCAGTCCCAGTGTGGCCGGTCACCCTCTCAGGCCGGCTACCCGTCGTCGCCTTGGTGAGCCATTACCTCACCAACAAGCTGATAGGCCGCGAGTCCATCCAAAACCGATAAATCTTTCCACCCACACACCATGCGGTGATAGGTCGTATCCAGTATTAGACGCCGTTTCCAGCGCTTATCCCAGAGTCAAGGGCAGGTTACTCACGTGTTACTCACCCGTTCGCCACTCTTCCACCCAGCAAGCTGGGCTTCATCGTTCGACTTGCATGTGTTAAGCACGCCGCCAGCGTTCGTCCTGAGCCAGGATCAAACTCTCCGTAAAAAACAAAAAGCACCCATCCACCGGAATAAGGCAGACAAGATGCGAGTTTGACCTGACAAATAGAAACACTGACATAAAAAATGTCACTGAATTATTCATCCAAAAAAGGAATCTCCAACACAAACCAAA
>NZ_JACVMX010000012.1 GCF_014530035.1 Leucobacter sp. cx-328 | reverse complement strand
ATCACGCAATGGGTGGTGTTACTGATTTCCGGCACGGTTAATGGTGCCGGGGTAAGACGGTCCTTGTTTAGGGGCGTGTTTATGCGGCTAGATCAGGATTCGTTACACACGTTTTGTCCTATAACCCTAAAAACGCACCCAGGCCGCCCAGAAGATCAATACCGGCGAAATTCAGCACCCAGCCGAAAGCCAGGCATCCAAGCAGTGACCCAAACAGCGCGCAGGCAATGAACTGAGCGTGCCGAGGAGCCACTTGCGCCTTCCAAGCGAGCGCCATGGCAACGAACCCGGCAAGAAGCGCCAAGGCAAACACGACCGCGTAACTTTGATTTGGCTGCATTGGATCAATCGCGAGGCTCACTAGACCGCTATAGACGGGCCACAACGCGAAAACCAAAAATAGCGCCGCGGCCGCGGGCATTGCGCTGAGCAGTCCTTTGCGAAAGTAGCCCGAAATAGCAATGGCACCCAAACCAGCAGTAGTCAGCGCAACGCTTATCCAATACGAGATTTCTCCGAATTGTCGCGGGGCGTTGCTCACTACTGTGGCGAGCAACAACAGGGCCACTGGCACCCACACATGTGTGCGCGCCAAGACCACTTGCAACGGTGCAGTACTCATGAATGCCTCCTCGCACGCACCGGTCGGAGCCGTGCGCCGCGCGTGCGCAACCTTTCCCTCTTCTCAATACTCACACAAGACAAGGAACCCCCATAGACCCCGTTGTTCCTTTCACCAATGGCACGTTCTGCGACGCGCCCGAATTTGGCCTAATTGTGCGCACCCTTCATGTCACCTCTATAGTTATTCAAGTCGCAGGGCAAAGGAAACGATGGCCTGAAAGACATGCGGATGTAGCGCAGCTGGTAGCGCATCACCTTGCCAAGGTGAGGGTCGCGAGTTCGAATCTCGTCATCCGCTCTGAATGAAAAGAGTTTCTGATCATTCTCCTGAGTTTCACTCGAAACTCGCCAATAACATTGGCGCGATTGGCGCAGCGGTAGCGCACTTCCCTGACACGGAAGGGGTCACTGGTTCGATCCCAGTATCGCGCACAGACAAACCCCCGGTTCTATAGCCGGGGGTTTCTTGTTTTCTCTGATTCACGTAGCCGTCGACTGAAGCTCGACTCCCCCGGGTGTAACACAGGCGATTTCCGGCGGATCCAGGTCGACCCCGGCAGATCACAGGGATACTTGGCAGCTTGCAGCGGGGAATCCTGCGAGACTGGGTTCATCATGCTGAAAATGATTGCCCAGGACTTCATCCGACTCGATGCCGTAGATATCGTGATGCCGCTGTACCGTGAGCTCGTCGAGCTTACGCGTGCGGAGCCGCTCAACGTCTCCTATGAACTCTTCGTTGACGATGAGGATCCGGGGCACTTCATTTTCGTTGAGGAATGGCCGGATCGTGAGGCCCTCGATCTTCATTGCGCTTCTGAGCACTTTCAGCGCCTTGTTCCACAAATAGATGCGTACCAGCGCAGCGCGAATACCTATCTTCAGATGCGGCCAGCGTTCACGGATCACGACTGACCGCATGGCGCTGTCTGATTAATCACTTCAGGATGCGAAAAGATCGGGATACTGTCCACTCATTTTGCCTCTCGCTTCGAAAGTCGCATGCTGATTAGACCAAATAGCTCGCACAGCAAAAACCCCAGACTTCTGTCTGGGGTTTTCTCTTTCGGAAGAGGCCCGCTACCTCAAGCCCACCCGAGGTTTTCGTAGATATGCATTCTGCCGAAAATATGGTGAATTCGGCTCCAAACAGCATATTGACGGCCGATTACATATCTTCGGTAAATCAGCTTCGGCCTCTCAGCCATTTGCTACGCGCACACCTACCAATCCGCTCAAACCACCTCACACTCAGGCCAGCCAAACCGCGCCCCAATACACTTACGCACATGGCTTCTTTCAAGAAACGCACTGTGTTCGCGTCCCTCGCCCTCGTTGCTGGCCTGAGCCTCACTGGCTGTTCCGGCGCAGGCACAAGCCCCGCAGACACCGTCTCCGAGGCCGAGATCGGCACCGAGCTCACCGCCGAGAACTTTGTGAATCGAATCAGCGCGGCGCAGCTCCGCTCGGGATCCGCACACCTGGAAACCAAGATTGAAGGCCAGGGTTCTGAGATCACCGCGAGCGCAGACATGGAGTTCTCAGAGAACTCGAATGACCTACGCATGCACATGCTCATGGACATGCCCGTTGATGAAAACACCTCCACAACCGCGGAGCTCAAACTCATCAAGGGAAAGGTCTACATGTCGCTCGGCGAGGTCACCGCCGACAAGTGGGTTGAGGTTTCGCAAGACCAGTCTGGGGCGCTGAACATTGATGATCTCACCGCACAGACAGACCCTGCCGCACAGTTTGCGGCGTTTGAAGGCGCACTGCAGTCACTCAAGAAGACCGGTAGTGGCGAGAAGATCGATGGCGTGAAGACGACCGAGTACACGCTCTCGCTCGATCCAGAGAAGCTCCTCACAAGCACCGGACAGATCGAAGCAATCGGCCCAGAGGAACTCCTCGCGCTCGGCAAGAGCGTCGAATACAAGTTGTACGTTGGTCCCGATGACCTGCCACGCCGCATCATCATGGATCTTGGCACCGGCGTATCGACCCTTGACTACAGCAAGTGGGGCGAAGACACCGATATCAAGGCACCCAACCGCGGCGAGATCACCACGATGTAGCGATCAACAGTGAGCCAGTGTGGCCCGCACTAACCGCGCAAGTGGTGGGTGCGGGCCACAACTGTAGCTGCCGCAATAAAGGTTTCGCGATCGATCTCATGCCCCTCACGGCGCATACCAGAGTGAGTGACGCGCAAGAGGCGTTCAGGCGAGAGATAGCTCGGGCGATGCTGCGGATCCCAGCCACCGGTACCCACCGGCACAAAATCACGATGTTGCTTAGTGCTGAGATAGCAGCCAGCGAGCGCGGTAGCGCTCACGCGACCGAGAATCAGGACGGGACGGTCCTTTCCGCGCCCATCGTTCTCTGCGTAGGGCACCCACGTCCAGACGACCTCGCCGGGATCGGGGTCGCCGTCGCGCTGGGGCGAATACTCGAATCGCAGCGACTCGGCTTCTGCCCGCGTCAGATCACGCGTAATGCTGTCTGCGTCGCCGTCCCGACCAGGAACGAGAGCGTCGTTCGCAGCACCTGCGCTCGGGCGTGGGCTGGGTCCGGGCTTGGCTGATCCGCGCCCGCCCGGCTGTCCCGGGATCGTGCCCGCACTCGTGCGCGCGCCCGGTCGCGACGAAGGCTTCGAAGATCGCCGCTTCTCCCCCGGCAGGAGGATATCGAGGAGCTTCCGAGCGAGATCAGTCCACATGCCGCGAGGCTACGCTTCGATCGTGGCAGCAGTCAGCGCGTTGAGACGCGACTGGCAACGCTGGTACTTCTTGCGATAGCCGCCGTCGATCATTCCGCCGCCGAAGATATTCGTGAGCGGGATACCGGTCGCGCTGATGGGAATCTGCGCATCGTAGACACGGTCAATGAACGCAACGAAGCGCAGTGCAGACGACTGGTCAGTGATCTCGTGCACGTCGCGAATGCCGAGTGCGTCAACGCCAGCAAGCAGACCGACGTAGCTTGAGGGGTGCACGGTCGCGAGGTGCTCGATGAGCTCGCCGAAAACATCGTCAGTCATACGGTTGCCTGAGGCCGCAGCGTCAGCCACAGCGAACTGGTACGCCTCGTCGCTCAACGCAATGGCGTCGCTCTCGAGGTCACGCTGACGGTAGTCCACACCATCGATGCGGATCGTCGCGAAGCGATCAGACATCGCCTGGATCTCACGCATGAAGTCTGCAGCCGCAAAACGCCCCTCGCCGAGGGCGTTGGGTGGGGTGTTTGAGGTGGCAACGATCCGCGAGCCTGACGCGGTGAGATCACCAATCAGGCGGGTCATGAGCATCGTGTCACCCGGATCATCAAGCTCGAACTCATCAATGCAGATGAGCTTCGCCCCACGGAGCACATTGAGCGCGCCCTCGTAGCCAAGCGCGCCGACGAGCGCGGTGAACTGGATGAAGGTGCCGAAGTACTTCCGCCCGGCGGTCGCGTGCCAGGTCGCCGCAAGGAGGTGGGTCTTACCAACGCCGAATCCACCGTCAAGGTAGACGCCGGGCTTCGCGGGCGCAGCCGCCGCTGGCCCCTTGTCTTTCTTGCGGCCGAAACCGAAGAATCCGCCACCACCGCTGCGCGTTGCTGCGGCAGGCTTCGAGAACGCGTCAAGCGTGTCACGCGCTTCCGCCTGCGAGGGGTAGCGATCATCAGGTCGGTACGACTCGAAGGAGGCATGGTCGAACTGCGGGGGCGGAACGAGTGAAGCAACAAGCTCAGTTCCTGAGATTGCTGGGCGTCGATCTACGATCCGGGCAGTGCTGTGCAATTCGTTGGCAGACATCCCTGCAAGTCTAGCGCCGGAGCGCCGCCGAGGACTACCCACGACAGCGCTCCGTTCGCAGCGACTAACCGCGGAATGCGGGGCGCGGCAGCGTTGAGGCAAAGCGGAAGGCCGCGTCCTCCCAGCCGTCACGATCCATGTTCCACAGCCGCACGTGCTTTGCTTTGTCGACGAGACGCAGCTCAACGAGGTCTGAACGCAGCTGCGCAAGGCGTTCCGCGCCGGTGCTCGGCACGTAGCCATCGCCACGGCTCGCCTGAATCATCACCGGCACATCGAGATCGCGGGCAAATCGTTCGGGTACCAGCGACCCAGCGTCCAACCCGTCTTCGACGCCAGACTTCACGACATTGTTACGCAAAAGCTCGAGGCCGATGTCAGCGAGCGGCGCGGGAGCACCAGCTGCACGAGCATGGACTCGCAGCACGTCAGGCCAGTCAAGCGCAGGCGAATCAAGCAGGATGCCGTCGATCACGTCACGGTGCGCACCCCGCTGCATCGCCAGCATGCAGGCTGTACCGCCCATCGACCAGCCAACGAGCGTGACCCGCTCTGCTCCGCGGCGACGCGCTTCTGCGATCGCGGCTTCCACGTCACGGGATTCAGAAACACCGAGCCCAAAGCGCCCATTCGCGCTCGCGGGCGCACCTTCGTCGCCCCGGTACGCAATCACGAGGCTCGTGACGCCGGCACGGGCGAGCGGCAATACGCCGCGCAGTGTTTCGACCGGTTCGGCGCCCCGACCGTGGACGTGTACTGCCCACCGTTTCTTCCGTGGGAACTTCGGGCGGATCACCCACGCTTTCGCTTCACCAAGCTCGGTCGGGTAGCTAATCTCCTCGACGCGCAAACCGAGTTCTCCCGGATCGGCGTACCACCAACCGGTCAGCCTGCCGCGAAGCCCAGGACGGAGCTCACCTCGATCGACGGCAAGCAGCTCGCGAACCACGTTGCCGGATTCGCGCCCTAGCACCTTGCCGACTCGGGCGCGGATCGTGTCCTGCGCCAAAAGTAGCGTGTAATCGCCACGCAGTCCGGCGCCAACTCCGCTCAACACGACGGCTGGAAACCCTTTTGCCTCGCCAACATTTACGACCTCGAGCGGATCTTCGGTGAGCCGCTCTCCTTCCACTGCGCGCCGAGCCAGCACCGTTGCGCCAGCAACGATGCCACCAATGGCGGCAGCACCAACAACACCCGCAGCGACAGCTCCAGCGATGATTCCGCGGCGATTGCCCATACCTGGGACCCACTCTCTAACGTTTCGAACGCGTTCGGCGTGGCAATCCGAACTCTTTCACAGCAAACTCTAGTCTTCCCCTGTGACCCCAACACCCCCAAGTTTCTCGCGAAGGTTTGCTGAGGCAGTTGAACAGCTGCGGCACGCCGACCTGCGCGAAGAGCTGGCGATCCGTGAGACACCAGCGCCAGAGAGCATCGCCCCCGAGTCATTCGCACTCGCGGGCGGCTTGAAGCAGCATGACTTGACCGATGATTCTGCGGCAGTTGAATCTGGCTTTGGGGTGGGGCGCTTGGTGCTCCTGCATGATCCAGACGCCATAGAAGAGTGGGGCGGCGAGTTCCGCGTCATTTGTTACGCGCAGGCCCCGCTCGAGCTTGAGATTGGCGTCGACCCGTTCATCTCCGACGTGGCGTGGTCGTGGTTGCTTGATGCGCTGGCGGCGCGATCCGCCGAGTATACGTTTATTTCTGGGACAGCGACGAAGGTGCTCTCGAGCGGCTTCGGCACGCTTGAGGGGCAGGGCGACGGTGCCCACCTTGAGCTGCGGGCATCGTGGACGCCACTCGGCGACGACTTTGCCGTTCATGCCGAGGCCTGGTCTGAACTACTCTGCCTCCTGGCAGGGCTCCCTCACGAAGAGGGCATCGATTCGATTGCAGCCCACCGGCTGCGGATGCGAGCAGGCGGGCGTGACTAAGACAGACCTGGCAACCTGGACGAACGTTGGCGACAAGTGGTCGCTCGCGACGGCCCTGAAGGAACTTGCAGCGGGAGAAGGCCCGTACGGCATCGACACCGAACGCGCCTCAGGATTCCGATACAGCAATCGCGCATTCCTGGTCCAGGTGTTTCGGCGCGGATCGGGAACATACATCTTCGATCCAACGAAGCTCGACTCGCTCGAACCACTCGCAGAGCTCATTAACCCGGAAGAGTGGATTCTCCACTCGGCTGATCAGGATCTACCGAGCCTCGCAGAACTCGGCCTGAAGCCTGCGCAGCTCTTCGACACCGAGCTTGCATCGCGTTTGCTCGGTTTTGAACGCGTCGGCCTCGGCGCAGTCACTGAGCGACTGCTCGACATCAAGCTCGCAAAGGCACACTCGGCCGTTGATTGGTCGACCCGCCCGCTGCCGATTGAGTGGCTCGAATACGCTGCGCTCGATGTCATCGTGCTTCCGGATCTGCGTGATGCGGTCCACCGGGAACTTGAGGCGAGCAACAAGCTCGAAATTGCGCATCAGGAGTTTGAAGCAGTTCGTACGAAGGCTCCCAAGCCGGCGAATGACGAGCCGTGGCGCAAGCTGGCAGGCGGCGGCAAGCTGCGTGGCCCGCGACAGCTCGCGGTCGCCCGTGAACTGTGGAACTCTCGCGATCGACTCGCTCGCGAAAAAGACGTTGCGCCTGGCCGTCTCGTGCCAGACGCGTCACTCGTCGCGGCAGTCGCAGCAAACCCACGGTCAAAGGGTGAGCTCGCAAAGCTCGAGTCTTTCCGCGGTCGCGCAAGCCGCACCGAGCTGAATCGATGGTGGGACGCAATTCTCGCTGGCAAGACCACGCGCAATGTGCCCGGCCCGAAGCCACGTGATCCCGAGGCGATCCCGCATCACCGCAGCTGGGAGCAAAAGTCGCCAGAGGCTGCGGCACGTCTCGCAGCAGCACGCGCAGGCGTAGAGGCTGAGGCCGAGGCGCAGAGCATGCCGTTCGAGAACCTCATCACGCCGTCACTCGTGCGTCGCGTGGCATGGAATCCCCCGGTCCCTGCAACGCCGGAGAACATCGCCGCGCGACTCGCTGAGCTTGGCGCACGACCCTGGCAGATTGCTAGTGTCGCACCAATTATCTCGGCAGCCTTTGTAGACTTGGGATAAAGCTTGCACGGCGTCTGGCCTCGACTTCGAGTGACCAGGCATATGAGTTCTACCGAACCAGTTCGCGCTTCCTAGGATGTGAAGCACGACCTGGTTCAACACCAAATGGAGGCAAAGTGGCCGCAATGAGAAAAGTCGTATTCGTTGACGGAGTTCGCACTCCCTTCGGACGCGCTGGCGACAAGGGCATGTACGCGGGAACGCGCGCAGACGACCTCGCAGTCAAGGCACTGCAGGGACTCATCGCCCGGAACCCGGGTCTCCCGCTTGATCGCATCGATGATGTCGGTATCGCGGCCACGACTCAGCAGGGCGACCAAGGCCTGACGCTCGGCCGCACCGTGGCCATTCTCGCTGGCCTCCCCCAGACCGTGCCCGGTTTTGCGCTTGATCGCATGTGTGCCGGCGCCATGACCGTCACCTCGCTCCTGAGTTCAGCGATCATTGCTGGCCAGTATGACATCGCGGTCGCTGGCGGCGTCGAGCACATGGGTCGTCACCCGCTCGGGCTCGATGCGGATCCGAACCCCCGCTTCATCGCCGAAAAACTCGTGAGCCCGGATGCCCTGAACATGGGCGTTACCGCCGAACGTCTGCACGACCGTTTCCCGCAGCTCACCAAGGAGCGCGCGGATCGCTTCGGCATGCTCAGCCAGCACAAGGTTCAGGCTGCGTACGATCGCGGTGACATCCAGGCTGACCTCGTTCCTGTTGCCACCCGATCCGCCGCCGGCTGGGGACTCGCCACCGAAGACGAGGGCCGACGCCCCGAGACTTCGATGGAGGGGCTCGCCGGTCTCAAGACACCGTTCCGTCCGCACGGTCGCGTGACCGCTGGCACGTCCTCTCCCCTCACTGACGGCGCGACCATGTCGCTCCTCGCAGGCGCAGATACTGCGAAGCAACTCGGCCTCGCGCCGAAGATGCGCCTGGTCTCGTTCGCCTACGCTGGCGTGCAGCCCGAGGTGATGGGTCTTGGCCCGGTTCCCTCTACCGAGAAAGCGCTCAAGAAGGCCGGTCTCACCATCAACGACATCGGTATTTTCGAACTCAACGAGGCGTTTGCCGTGCAGGTGCTGTCGTTCACCGATCACTTTGGTATTGCTGATGACGATCCGCGCGTCAATCCCTGGGGCGGCGCAATCGCGCTCGGTCACCCGCTCGCGGCTTCGGGCACACGCCTGATGATCCAGCTCGCACGCCAGTTCGAGCAGCGCCCCGATGTGCGTTTCGGCCTCACCGCCATGTGCGTCGGCCTTGGCCAGGGCGGATCAATGATTTGGGAAAACCCCCACTACAACGGCAAGAAGGGCAAGTAAGCGCGATGACTGACTACAGCAAGATCGACTTCTCGCCGATCATCGACGCCTCAGTAGACGAGGTCGTCACCGAATCATTCGTGCGCGACGTGCAGCTCCCATCTGGCGGCACCCTCGCGCTCATCACGCTCGACAACGGCCGCGATCACACGCGCCCGAACACGCTCGGCCCGCGCACCTTGCAGGCGCTCGGCGCCGTGCTCGACGCGCAGCGTTCCCGTGCGACCGCCGGTGAAATCCAGGCTGTCGCAGTGACAGGCAAGCCGTACATCTTCGCAGCTGGCGCGGATCTCTCCAAGGTCTCCACCCTCGCCACGCACGAGAACGCCCTGCTCATGGCGCAGCTTGGTCACCACGTACTCGGCAAGTTCAGCTCGCTCGGTGTTCCTTCGTTCGCGTTCGTGAACGGCCTCGCGCTCGGCGGCGCGATGGAAATCGCACTCAACTGCGACTACCGCACGCTCGATTCGTCGGCGGCCGCGCTTGCTTTCCCTGAGGTCTTCCTCGGCATCATTCCCGGCTGGGGTGGCGCAACCCTCGTGCCCAACCTCATCGGTATTGAGAAGGCGATCGAGGTCATCATCTCGAACCCGCTCAAGAACAACCGCATGCTGAAGCCCGCGCAGGCGCACGAGCTCGGCCTCTTCGATGAGATGTACGGCCCCGGCCGTTTCTTGGAAGAGTCCATCGAGTGGGCGGATCGCGTCATCACCGGCGCAACCAAGGTTGAGCGCCCGAACGCGCCTGGCAAGCTTGAGCGTCTCACCAAGTGGAACGTCGCGATCAAGATCGCTCGCGAGACGCTGAAGGCCAAGATCGGCACCGCAGCGACGTCGCCCTACGTGGCACTCGACCTGCTCGCTGCTGCGCGCGACAACGACCGCGTCCGCGGATTCGAGCGCGAAGACTTCGCCCTCGCCGAGCTTATCTCTGGCGACCAGTTCGCAGCATCGATCTACGCGTTCGATCTCGTGCAGAAGCGCGCGAAGCGTCCCGCTGGCGCTCCCGACAAGGAGCTTGCCCGCCCCGTCCAGAAGGTCGGCGTCATCGGCGCCGGTCTGATGGCGAGCCAGTTTGCGCTGCTGTTTGCGCGCAAGCTGCGCGTTCCCGTGCTCATCACCGACCTCGACCAGTCACGCGTTGATCGCGGTCTCGACTACATTCGCGGTGAGATCGACAAGCTCGCAGCAAAGGGCCGCCTTGGCGCCGATGACGCGAACCAGGTCAAGGCGCTCGTGCAGGGCACGACAGACAAGGCTGACTTCGCCGACTGCGATTGGGTCATCGAGGCTGTCTTCGAAGAGCTCTCGGTCAAGCAGCAAGTCTTCGCGGAGGTGGAACCACACATCTCCCCCGAAGCGATTATCGCGACCAACACTTCGTCGCTCTCGGTCGAAGAGATCGGCGCGAACCTCGCTCACCCCGAACGCCTTGTTGGCTTCCACTTCTTCAACCCGGTCGCGGTCATGCCACTCATCGAGGTCGTTCGCACTCCCGCAACGAACGACGCTTCGCTCTCGACCGCAATGGTCATCGCGCGGAAGCTCGGCAAGAGTGCTGTCATCACCGCCGACCGCCCGGGCTTCGTCGTGAACCGACTGCTCGCAAAGGTCATGGGCGAAGCAGCACGCGCACTCGACGAGGGCACCCCGATGCCGGTGGTCGAGCGTTCACTCGCACCCCTCGGTCTCCCCATGGGCCCGTTCGAACTCATTGACCTCGTCGGTTGGAAGGTTGCTGCCCATGTGCAGGACACCATGGTCGCCGCGTTCCCCGAGCGGTTCTACGCGTCCGAGAACCTACACAAGCTTGCTGATGTGACTGACCCGCTTGTGAAGAGCAAGATCGGCAAGGTCGAAGATCTTTCAAAGACCGGCCGCAAGGCGCTGACGCTTGGCAAGACCGCCGTGACCGAAGAGGTCATTCTGCAGCGCGTCGAGGACGAGCTCGCTGGCGAGATCAAGATCATGCTCGATGAGGGCGTCGTGCATGCCGCGGAAGACATCGACCTGTGCCTCATCTTGGGCGCTGGCTGGCCGTTCCAGGCAGGCGGCTCAACGCCGTACCTCGACCGCGTTGGCGCGAGTGAGCGCGTGTTTGGCGGGACGTTCCACACGCCTCGTATCGCCGGGGCGTAGTCGGCCAGCGCGGCGCCACTTCTCGCTTCGGGGCGGTTTAACCCTCCTCTGCAAATCGACCGTTGGTAAGACGTTTTCTCACGAATTCGTCTTACCAACGGTCGATTTCTGCGTTTAGGTCAAATCTCCGACGTGGGCGGCCTTTGGCACTCGTCGTAGATCTGGTTTCGCGCGTAGATATGCTGTTTGTGGCCTAATTCAGCATATTTACGGCGGAAAGCATATCTACGACAAATGCGAGCGCGGGGCGGGCGCCCCCGTGGGCCTACTCCCCGAGCAGCGCCGCAGCAAACATCGGCCGAGCGGCGTCAACCCCGGGCGGGTGGAACAGCGACGCAGCAGCATCACGGTATAGGCGACTCGCCTCGTGCATCGCGCCAAACCCAGCACCACCGGCACACGCGAGCGCGACCTCCGCATTGCTGCGCGCCACATCGCCCGCGTTGATGCGCGCGTGCACGAGCATCAACGGCCAACGCTCGCCGTGATTGGTGAGTTCGTCGATGTCGCGCGTGTAGGCGTCGAGCTGCGCGGCCACGGGCAGGAGGGCCATGTGGGCGTCTGCGATCCGCGCCCGGAATTCAGGCACCTCGGCGAGCGTGGTGCCGGCCTTTGCTGAGTTGCGGTGTGCCAGGCCTGCCGCAGCAACTTCTAGCGCACGGGCGGCGACACCGGCGTAGACCGAGCCGACGAGCAACTGGAAGTGACTCGCAATCGCAAAGACCAGAACGTCAGCCGTTGGGCCGACCGGGAGTGCGCGGATCACCTGATCGGCTGTCATCACAGCACCGGAAAGTCGGGTCGCACGGCTGTGCGAGGCACGCATACCGAGCACGTCCCAGTTCTCGGCAGCCTGCACGCCCTCATCAGCGCGATCGAGGAAGCCGAAGATGAGCTGCGGCTCCTCCCCTGACTCGTCGCGACCGTGCACGATGAGTTTCGTCCACGCTGGCGTCAGTGAGGTGAAGATTTTGGTGCCGGTAAGCACGTATCCACCACCCGCAGCAGCAGACCGCGGTACCGCCACGGTTTTCGAATCAGCGAGCACGAAGTCGTTGCCGGGCTCACTGATACCGAACGCGAAGATTTCCCCGACAAGCGCCTGCTCGAAAACATAGTCAAGCGAATGATCGCCACGCTCGTACAACGCGCGTGCAACACCAACACACAGCAGGTGCATGTTGATACCCAATGCGGTCGCTGGTGCGGCGCCGGCAAGGCGCTGCTGCAGACGCGACACCTGATTAAGCGTCAACCCTGGCCCGCCAAGCGATGACGGCACGAATGTCGTCAGGTACCCCGAGGCGCGGAGCGCCGCAAGATCCGCTGCAAAGAATTCGTTCGCACGGTCGAGTTCACCCGCGCGCTCCCTGATCGTAGCGATGAGCTCGTCGGGCAAAAATCGCTCGGCAAGTTCGCGATGCTGGGCTTCACGGTCGGTCACGGTGATTCACCTCTCTGGCGGGGACGGGTCCTTGCGCCAGACTACTCCGGTTACTCGGGGCGTGCGATGGGAATTCGCGTGCCGCGCACCTGGTCGATGACGTTGGCTGCGATGCGCTCTGCGGTGAGTCCAGCTTCTTCGAGCAGCTGATCGCGCGTTGCGTGCAGCGGGAACTCATCGGGTGTACCGAGCTCGCTCACAGCGGTGTCGACGGCGCCATCGCGAAGTGCCTGGCGGATCCGCGTCCCAACGCCACCCACACGAATGCCGTCCTCGATACTCACGAGGAGGCGGTGCGAACGAGCCATCTCAACGACCGAGTCAGCGACCGGAACCACCCAGCGCGGATCAATCACCGATGCCGAAATTCCCTCGCGCGCCAAAATTTCGGCCGCATCGAGCGCGACGCGCGCCATCGGGCCGACCGTCACGAACAGCACGTCGGCGGATCCCTGCGCTTCGCGCAACACGTCAACGCCGTCGTGCGTGCGACGGATTGCGGGAAGGTCGGAACCAACCGAGCCCTTCGGGTAGCGGATAACAGTGGGCGCGTCTTCCACCGCGGTTGCCTCGTTGAGGAGTTCGGTGAGCGTGTCAGCGTCGCGCGGCGCCGAGATACGAATGCCGGGAACAATCTGCAACATCGCGAGGTCCCAGACACCATTGTGGCTTGCGCCGTCAGGCCCGGTAATGCCCGAACGGTCGAGCACGAACGTGACTCCTGCGTGATGCAGGGCGACGTCCATGAGCACCTGGTCGAACGCACGGTTCATGAACGTTGCATAGAGTGCGACGACGGGATGCAGTCCGCCGTACGCGAGACCAGCTGCTGAAGTCACAGCGTGCTGCTCGGCAATACCTACGTCGTACACGCGGTTCGGGAAGCGCTCGAGCATGGGCACGAGACCAACCGGCTCGAGCATCGCGGCGGTAATCGCCACGACCTTCTCGTTTTTCGCGGCCACATCAACGATGCTCTCGCCGAAGACCGAGGTCCAGGTGCGCGAGGATCCGTTCGAGATTGGCTCGCCACTGTCACGATCGAACTGACCGATTGCGTGGAACTGATCTCCAACGTGATTCTCGGCCGGCGCGTATCCGCGGCCCTTCTCAGTAATGACGTGCACGAGGGCGGGACGACCATACTCGCGCGCCTGAGTCAGCACGGCTTCAAGCCCGGGCTCATCGTGGCCGTCAACGGGACCGAAGTACTTGATGTCGAGGTTTGAGTACAGGTGGTCGTTGTCGCTCGCGCGGCTTAGGAAACCGTGAAGAGCACCGCGCGTACCACGGTAGAGGGTGCGACCGGGCTTGCCGAGGCGAGAGAAGAAGCGCTCGCTCCCCTCCTGCAGGTCACGGTAGGTCGCGCGGCTACGCACCGAGTTCAGGAAGCGAGCCATGCCACCGATGGTCGGCGCGTACGAGCGACCATTGTCGTTTACGACGATCACCAGGTTGCGATCGTTGTCGTCGGTGATGTTGTTGAGCGCCTCCCAGGTCATTCCGCCTGTGAGGGCACCGTCGCCAACGACCGCCACAACGGTGCGATCCTGCTGGCCTGTGCGAGCGAAGGCGCGTGAGATTCCGTCTGCCCAGCTGAGCGAACTCGACGCGTGTGAACTTTCGACGATGTCATGCTCGGATTCCGCGCGCTGTGGATAGCCGGCTAGGCCATCGCGTTGGCGGAGCTGCGAAAAGTCTTTGCGACCCGTCAGGATTTTGTGCACGTAGCTCTGGTGGCCCGTATCGAAGATGATCGGATCACGCGGAGAATCAAATACCCGGTGCAGTGCAATCGTGAGTTCGACGACGCCAAGGTTCGGACCAAGGTGGCCGCCGGTCTTGGCAACTTCGCTGATCAGGAATTCACGGATCTCTGCCGCAAGCTGAGCGCACTGTTCAGCGCTCAATGATGCAAGGTCTGCAGGGCCTTCGATTTGATCGAGGATCGCCACTCGCCACCCGTCCCTTCTCTCGCCGGCGTGAACGCCGGGCATCCCCACAGTCTACCCGTCAGCAATGAGTGATTCGGCACATGGCACACACAAGAGGGCTCCCCGCGCGATTCGCGCGGGGAGCCCTCTTGTGGTCTCAGAACTCACCGATTATTCATTACCGATCGAGCCGTCGAGCTTTTGCTTGATCTCGTCAATTTTGTCAGCGTGCTCGCCACCCGTGACCTTATTGGCAAAGCCAGCAAGTCCATCAAGTACTTTGTCGCTGACCGACTCGGCTTGTTCACTCTTCAAGGCGTCTTTCACCTTGTCAGCATTTTCAGACAGAAAAGTCTTTGCCTTCTCTGCCGCGTCAGCTGCCTGCTTACCCAGATCTTCGTTCGCCATGCGTTGACCCTTCCAGATACTGCACCGAGCCATTCGGCGCTGTCTGAATTATGCGCCAGTTCGTGAAAGCCTGCAAGCATCCAATGTGTTTACAGTCTGGCAAGTTTCCAACTTTCATCCAGCCAACGTGAAGGTCCAGAAACTCTCGCCACTACACAGAGAGGCGCCCCAGCCAGAATCTCACTGGCTGGGGCACCTCTCTGTGGTCGTTTAACGCGGAATTCTCAGTACAAGATACTCCGAACGAATCACCCGAGACTTAGACGAGTGAACGGAGAACGTACTGCAGGATGCCACCGTTACGGTAGTACTCAGCCTCGCCCGGGGTGTCGATACGAACGACTGCGTCGAACGAAACGACCGAGCCGTCAGCCTTGGTTGCCTCGACTGCGAGAGTCTTCGGCGTGACGCCCTCGTTGAGCTGCTCAATGCCGGTGATCGAGAAGGTCTCGGTGCCGTCAAGGCCGAGGCTGTCTGCGTTCTGACCTGCAGGGAACTGCAGGGGCATAACGCCCATGCCGATGAGGTTCGAGCGGTGAATACGCTCGAAGCTCTCGGTGATGACTGCCTTTACGCCGAGCAGGCTGGTGCCCTTTGCAGCCCAGTCACGCGACGAGCCCGAGCCGTACTCCTTGCCACCGAGAACGACGAGCGGGATACCCGCTGCGCGGTAGTTCTCTGCCGCGTCGTAGATGTATGACTTGGGAGCATCTGCCTGGGTGAAGTCGCGCGTGAAGCCACCCTCGACGTTGTCGAGGAGCTGGTTGCGCAGACGGATGTTCGCGAAGGTACCGCGGATCATGACCTCGTGGTTACCACGGCGTGAGCCGTAGGTGTTGAAGTCCTTCGGCGCGATGCCGTTCTCTACCAGGTAGCGACCAGCGGGGGTCTCTGCCTTGAAGCTACCAGCAGGGCTGATGTGGTCAGTGGTGACCGAGTCGCCAAGCTTTGCAAGAACGCGTGCGCCCTTGATGTCGCTGACGGGCTCAGGCTGGAGCTTCATTCCGTCGAAGTACGGTGCCTTACGGACGTAGGTCGACTTCTCGTCCCACGCGAAGGTGTTGCCATCGGGAGTGGGAAGCGAGTTCCAGTGCTTGTCACCATCGAAGACGGTTGCGTACTTCGAGTTGAACATGTCGCTGTCAATCGAGTTGTCAGCGATCTGCTGAACCTCGACGGGGTCGGGCCAGATGTCACGGAGGAAGACGTCGTTGCCGTCTGCGTCCTGACCAAGCGCCTCGTTGTCGAAGTCGAAGTCCATCGAACCTGCAAGAGCGTACGCAACGACGAGCGGGGGGCTCGCGAGGTAGTTCATCTTGATGTCTGGGTTGATGCGACCCTCGAAGTTACGGTTACCCGAGAGAACTGCGGTGACAGCGAGATCGTTGTCGTTGACAGCCTTCGAGATCTCCTGGTTGAGCGGGCCCGAGTTACCAATGCAGGTCACGCAGCCGTAGCCAACGAGGAAGAAGCCGAGATCTTCGAGCTCAGTCTTGAGGCCCGACTTCTCGTAGTAGTCGGTAACAACCTTCGAGCCGGGAGCAAGCGTGGTCTTAACCCACGGCTTAGCCTTCAGGCCCTTAGCGTTTGCGTTACGTGCAAGCACGCCAGCCGCAAGCATGACCGAGGGGTTCGAGGTGTTGGTGCACGAGGTGATCGACGCGAGGCTGACTGCGCCGTGATCGATCGTGAACTCGCGACCCTGCTCGTCTACGACGGTTGCGGGGTTCGATGCGGGAGCGTAGTTCTTGAGGTCAACCTCGAACTGTTCCTTCGCGCTGGTGAGCTCGATGCGGTCCTGGGGACGCTTCGGGCCGGCGATCGAAGCAACAACGGTCGAGAGGTCGAGCTCGAGGTACTCGCTGAACTCGGGCTCAACTGCGGGGTTGTGCCAGAGGCCCTGCTCCTGGCTGTACGCCTTGATGAGCTCAAGCTGCTCTTCGGTACGGCCGGTGAGGCGCAGGTAGTCGAGGGTGACATCGTCGATGGGGAACATCGCCGCGGTCGAACCGAACTCGGGGCTCATGTTGCCGATGGTTGCACGGTTTGCGAGCGGGACCGAACCAACGCCCTCACCGTAGAACTCAACGAACTTGCCGACAACGCCGTGCTTACGGAGCATCTGCGTGATGGTGAGCACAACGTCGGTCGCGGTAACGCCAGCGGGGATCTGACCCGAGAGCTTGAAACCAACAACGCGCGGGATGAGCATCGAGATGGGCTGACCGAGCATTGCTGCCTCAGCCTCAATGCCGCCAACGCCCCAACCGAGAACGCCGAGGCCGTTCTCCATGGTGGTGTGCGAGTCAGTGCCGACGCAGGTGTCGGGGTATGCCTGGAGCACGCCGCCGACCTCGCGAGCGAAGGTGATGCGTGCGAGGTACTCGATGTTCACCTGGTGAACAATGCCGGTCCCGGGGGGAACAACCTTGAACTCGTCGAAGGCACCCTGGCCCCAACGGAGGAACTGGTAGCGCTCACCGTTACGGACGTACTCAATCTCAACGTTCTTCTCGAACGCTGCAGCGTTGCCGTACGAGTCCGAGATGACCGAGTGGTCGATGACGAGCTCTGCGGGAGCGAGCGGGTTGATCTTGTCGGGGCTGCCGCCGAGATCAACGACTGCCTCACGCATGGTTGCGAGGTCAACGACACAGGGAACACCCGTGAAGTCCTGCATGATCACACGTGCGGGCGTGAACTGGATCTCGGTGTCGGGCTGCGCCGACGGATCCCAGTTGCCGAGCGCCTTGATGTGCTCTTCAGTTACGTTCGCGCCATCCTCGGTGCGAAGCTGGTTCTCAAGCAGCACCTTGAGGCTGAAAGGCAGGCGTGCTGCACCCTCAACCTGGTTGATCTTGAAGATCTCGTAATCTTTCCCACCAACGGTGAGGGTGCTCTGTGCACCAAAGCTGTTTACCGAAGCCATGAGTCCTCCCAAAGTCTCTCGATGTCGAGATACATCTTACACTGTTTATACACGCGACAGAACGCGACGCGCGAGCGCCACTCCCCTGATTTTTCAAGGAAGTTCGACGCAAATTCATCTGATGATTAGTCGGCGGATCGCGACTGCTCCTCATCAGGTTTTGGCAATTTGCGCAGCACGAGCCACGTCACGACGATGCAGGCAGCGAACAACGGGATGCCCATGACGATCCGCGCAACACCGAGCATCTCGACCTGATTGGCCAGATACATCGGGAACTGCACCGCAAGTCGACCGAGGAACAGCAGCAACCAGAGCGTCGTCAGCCAGACGGCAGCGCGGCGAATGAATTTGTCCTTACGCCACCCGGTCATGTCACCGCGCAGGAAGCCAAGGATCAGGCCGATCGCCGGCCAGCCGACGATGATCGAGATCAGCAGGCCGAGTGACCACGCTGCATTGACGATGAATCCAGAAAGGAAGTAGTCAACGCCGCGGCCGGTGATGAGCGTGATCAGCACCGCAATACCAACCCCGAGGGCGCCAGAGAGCGCGGCGACGATCGTCTCGCGCTGCACCAGGCGAACAGCCACGGCAACGATTGCGAGCGCGCCGGAGGCAAGGGCAGCCGTGCGCGCTTCCTTCGTGATCGCAAAGACCACAATGAAGACAAACGCGGGAATGACCGTCTCGGCGATGCCACGCCAGCCACCGATCGTGCGCATCAAGCTTTCGGCGGTGAGCTCCTCACCGCTGGTAGCTGCTGCGACGGCGCGGCCCATCGATCCGCCCACCTGACGCGGCTGACCGGAAGTCGAGGCTTCCTCAGGCGCAGAGTGGTCGTCGCCTGGGATCTGGGCCCCGTCAGCCATGAACGTTACGCCTGCGTCTCGGTAGCGCCAGCCTGGGCGCCAGCGGGAACCTTGAGTGCGAGCATCTCCCCGGGAGGGAGCGGCTGATCACCGCGAATAACCACCGTCTCGCGGAAGAGTTCGATGAGCTGGTCATACGATTCGAGGTCCGACGCACCCTTTCCCATGATGAGCCCGCGGAGCATCCAGCGAGGGCCATCGACGCCGATAAAACGAATCTCGCGTGGCCCGTTCTGGCCAGCAACCGCGGGAGTCGTTACGAGAAGATCAGTACCAAGCGCGCCCTCGAGCTCGAGGACCTTCGCGCCCTGCTGCGTCAGTTGCGCCGCGAGTTCGGCACGAGTCTGGTGCCACAGGCCCGTGGTCTTCGGCGCAGCAAACGCCTGCAGCTGAAGCTGTGATTCTGCATAACCAAGCGTTGCGGCAACGACGCGCTTTGCGCGCTCGTCGACTTCGAGGCGCATCTGCAGCCCCTCGCGCGGTGCAACCTTAATGCCTCCGAGATCAACATACGGCCGCATTGCCGGAACCTCGGTGAAATCGAATGGTCCCGCTGTTTCGCGATCCGCAGGCGCGGACTTGCTGCGATCGATCTCGGCGGCCAGCTGGCCCTCGACAGCCTCTACGGCGCCGCTCTGTTCTGCGTCAGTCATGCGACTTCTCCTTCAATTACTTCAAAACTTTTGAGTCCGGTGAACGGTGAGCCGCAAATACAGCTGCGATCCGCGCCCGTTCATAAGTGGCGTCGTGCGTTACGCACTCACACCAGTCGATCCGAATCCCCCATCGCCGCGCGCACTCTCCGACAGCTCGGACACCGGGGTAAATACCGCCTTGGACACCGGCATGACGATGAGCTGCGCGATGCGATCGCCAGCGACGACCTCAAACGGCTTGTCCTTGTCAGTGTTCAGTAGCACGACCTTGATCTCGCCGCGGTATCCGGCGTCAATCGTGCCTGGCGAGTTCACGACAGTGATGCCGTGCTTTGCAGCTAGGCCACTTCGCGGCACCACAAATGCCGCATACCCCTCGGGCAATGCGATCGAAACGCCGGTGCCGACCATGGCGCGCTCACCGGGGCCAATGACCAGCGACTCAGAGGCGCGCATATCGGCGCCAGCATCATCATGGTGCGCATACGTAGGAGCGGAATCACCGAGCAAGGGAATAGAAACGACATCAGTCACATCGCCAGGTTAGCGGATCTGGCCGTTTATCCGCCGTAACCACTCACATATCAATAGCTGCAACTCGCCATCTCCCAGGTGCGGCAGAGGATAATGGGGCTATGGCCACCTACCGCGAACGTCTTCTGCCCGGAATCGGGATCCTCACCGCGTGCCTGCTGTTCATTCCGGCAACCGCGCTCGTGCTTACCCCAGTGAATTCCAACATCGCATGGCCAGTGGCCTTTGCCCTGTACGCAATCATCGCCATTGCCCTCGTGCTCATGAGTCCGGTGGTGCGGATCGCAGACGGCAAGCTCTACGCGGGCCGGGCCGCAATCTCACTTGCTGACCTTGGTGACATCGAGCTACTCGGCGCAGACGCACTTCGTGACGTCATCGGCCCAAAGTCTGACGCACGCAACTACCTGGTAGTGCGTGGTTGGATCCATCGCGGGGTACGCATTGAGATCGCAGACCCGGCGGACCCGACTCCGAACTGGATCATCACCAGCCGCAAGCCGGCAGCACTCGCCGAGGCATTGCAGGCTGCTCGCGTCGCTGGCTAAGGTGCCGGCTAGCGATGCCGTTGCAGCTGCAGTCACAGCTGTCGCTGTAGCTGCCGTCACAGCTTGACATTAAGCCAGGTTGCATTGTTGCAACTCACATAGCGCGCGTTCCACACAGTTGTGGGGCGCGCGCTTTTTTGTACCCAATTGGCTGATCGGGAGAGCTTTCTTGCCGATTCCGGGCCTCGAGATCTTGCACCAGGGGCATGTAACAATGAGTGATTGTAAACATGTTGAGGGGTAAGTACGTGTGTTGTTGATGCGTCATGCTCTTTGAGTGGGGGCAGGCCTACCCCGCTCCACAGTTCGGCGCTTGAAAGGGGTTTTACGCACCTGCGCTTGGCGCACTACGGTGGGGCTTTGGTGTTACTAAGAAGCGCACACCTAGTGCCCGATGAACTCACATTGCACCCACCACCCCAACAACGGATCGTGAACTCGTGGCGCTTCGCGCCGCCCCTCATTTGAAGCGGTCGCGCTGCGCGCGCCCGCCTTGATCGATACCTCAATTGGCGCGCGTGGGCACCTCATCAGCGACGCCAGAAGTGCGTGGTCCGAGCGCGACTCACAGACCACGCACCGCTCCCCCCAAGCTGCGCTTTCGGTTCCACAGCGGGGGCGACCGGCTCGGCCCGCGTCTCCCCAAAGCGGCCACCAAGGGCGCGGCACAATTGGCCGTAACGAGTGAGGCTGAGCGCCACTTCACCTTACAACCCGGGCTCGAGGGGTAATGTGCGAGGCAAACCCCTCGAGATGGGGCTGTTCTCTCGAAAAGACCTCTTTCAACCCGCAGAAACTATCGTTTTCGGGAGAATGGGCCACTCTCGCGGGGTTGAGTCAGATGCGGGGTTGAGTCAGACCTCGAAAGCTTGAGCGCAATCCGCACTACACCCCCAGAAAGCGCAAAAAGCCCCCGTTCCTGGCACGAAGCCGGGAACGGGGACCCAGTGTTTTACGCTGTGAGGCTTAGATTAGCCAGCGCATTCGGCGCAAATCCAGCCGAATTCGCCCTTTTCTGCCATCTGCGAGCGGTGACGCACAAGGAAGCAGCTGGTGCAGGTGAATTCGTCAGCCTGCTGCGGAAGCACGACAACATCGAGCTCGACGTCAGACAGGTCTGAGCCGCCGAGATCAAAACTCGGGTTATCTGCGTCTTCCGAGTCGATGGAAGATGCGCCCTTAGCCGGACCGCGTTCTTTCAGCGCCTCGATTGAATCAGTCGCTTCTTCGTCACCCTTGCGCGGGGCGTCGTAGTCGGTAGCCATGATCTCCTACGGATTTTGGTCGGAAATTACTCCTATTGAGCGGCCATAGTCTGCCTCATTAACACACCCTGACGCAAACTCAAATGAAACTTTTCGAGTCTGTTCACAGCAAGCGAACACCTCATGACACGGTTTCACACTTGCCGATATCAATACCGCGCGTGTCTATTTCGATATGGCACCCTTTGATGAAGTGTGCCGAAGGGAGCCTCTGAAATGGATGAATTGCGCGTAGTACGCAGCGAAGAGCAAGCGCTCATTGTCGCGGCGGACGACGGTACCGAATTCCGACTTGTAGTCGACGAAGTACTTCTCGCCGAAATTCGCCAGGTCACGAAGCGGGAGCGGCGTAATACCGGCGCTCGCCCGCGTGAGATCCAGTCACTCCTGCGCGCAGGCAAGAGCCGCCTCGAAGTGGCTCGTATTACCGAGCTTGATGAGCAGGACGTCGCCCGCTTTGAGGAGCCTGTGCTCGCTGAGCGGCGCTACATTCTCGATCTCGCAAAGGAGGTCGCCGTCCGTACCGACGGCGAACAGGGTGAACAGAGCGTATTTGGCGACGCCGTTGAGGCCCGCCTTACGACGCTTGGTGCCGACGAAGTTGAGTGGCGCAGCTGGAAGGTTGACGGCGGTTCTTGGCACATCGGTCTCGCGTTTGCGACGAGCGATGCGATCCGCGATGCAGTGTGGGAGTTCGACCACAAGAAGAGCACCCTTCGCCCGCTGAATCCCGACGCAACCCACCTCTCGAAGCAGGGCGATGTCGCGGCACAGCTCATCCCCAAGCTGCGCGCGGTTGATGCGCAGGCTCCCGAGCCGGTCGCGGTACCCGAGCCTGAGTTCGTCGATCACGCCGAGGGCCTCAAGGAGACTCGCGAGATAACCCCCGTGTCCCCCGCCCCTTCCGCGACATCGACCGCAACACACCCAACGGCAGTCATTACCCCGGTGATCCCGCCCGTGGCGCCCGCGTCAACCACCAATCAGACCGGTCCGCAGGACACCCCAGAGAACGATTACGAGCGTCGTCGCGAGATCGAAGACCGGGCGATGAACAAGCCTGGCCGATCCGCGCCTGAAGAGCGCATCGATATGAGCCAAACTGCCGACCTCCTCGACGCGCTCCGTCGTCGTCGTGGCGATCGCGAGCAGAGCGCGCGCGAGGCCGCCCAAAACGAGGCGGCCAACGTTGCCGAGCTCGTGAGCGAGCTGCCTACCGAGCACACGAACGAGAGCGCGGATCAGCCCGAATCACTCCCAGCTCCCCCGGTACTTCGCCCGGTTCCGCCGGCTCCCGAGGCGCCGAGCATTAGTGCTGCGTTCACGGGCCGTCCGGACCCCGCGGAGGAGCGCACCTCGCGCCCGGAACCTGTTCCGAATGACCCGTACCTCGAACTTCCCCCGCCCCTCTTTGAGGATCCCATCGGCGGGCCTGTCGAGCCAACGCCCACTCCTGCCGCTCCAAAGAAGTTGCGCCCTGCAAATATTTGGCAGTCGAAGGGCGTCACTGACGACCCCAACGCTGCAATGGGTGAGCCTGCTGCGCTGCAGAACCTATCGACAGACGAGCCTGAGAAGACCGACCGTGCGACCAAGAAGGGTCGCTCGTCGATCCCGAGCTGGGACGATATCCTCTTCGGCACCCGCAGCGAGGACGATCCCGCGTAGCGGTCAGTGAGGCCTCACAAGAAGGCGGTGAGCACTTGAGAGATCACGTGCTCACCGCCTTCTTGCGTGCACTAGCTCTTATTCGCTGGTAAACCGTGCGGCCGCAACCTTCTCAACGAGCTTCGCAAAGGAGGTTCCCGCGAGCGCGCCAGCGAGAATCAACGGAACACCGCGTTCCTCATCGGTCAGGCCACCGTGCTGACCGACCATTTCGAGCATGGCCGGATCCGCGGCGTCATCAAAGTACGCAACCTGCTTGCGCGCAATGAGCAAGACCTCGCCGAGGCGTTCGGCCACGCCTGGCGCGAGCGTCGGACCGAACATTCCGGTGGCGATGGCTTCGTCTCGCGTGAGCACGAGCGCGCGCTGACCCTCGTGCTCGCGAATGGCGCCTGCCACGGCCACGGGATCAGCCCCTTCACGCAGATACAGCGAGCGGAAGCGTGGCTCACCGCCAATCTCCGTCACTTCAGCAAGCATCTCGTCATCTCGCTGCAGAATGATGCGCTGGTGTGGTTCGATATCAACCATGCCGTGATCGGCCGTGAGCGCGACACCTACGCCCTTTGGCAAGGCGGTCAGGAAGTCATGAAGTGCGCGGTCAAGTTGCTCGAGGCGCCGCGTCCACTGGTCGCCTTGCCAGCCGTCTCGGTGCGCGGCACGGTCGAGTTCGTCGACGTACACGTAGATGAGCGCGGGCGTCTCGTCCCGCAGCAAGTTTCGCGCGGCAACGAAGCGATCCTCAATGCGATCGCCATCGATGTACTCAGCGCCAGAAAGAATCGCCTGGCTGAGTCCGCTGCCTGCGTGCGCGGCGCGACCGACCGTGTAGGTGCGAAGGCCAGCCGTTGCCGCAGCGTGGAAGAGCGGTTCGCTGAGCTGCCACGAGCGATGATCGTCGATCCCGTCCCAGTCACGCAGCGGGCTGAGGAGCCCGAGCTCCGGGTGGCGGATCCGATAGCCAATCATCCCGTGATCACCAGGCAGCGTGCCCGTCGTAAACGAGGTCAGCGCTGCACTTGTCGTCGACGGGGCGACGGTGGTGATGCGGCGCTGCGCGAGCGAGGTCAGCGTCGGCGCGTGGCCGGCGCGAGCCTTGAGATTCGAGCTGCCGAGACCGTCCACAAGCACGACGACGAGCGACTGCAGTGCGGGGGTGAGATCGGCGAGCTGCGCGGAGGCCGCCTGATCCGCGCGTGCGGCGCCGCTCGCACCGAGCGCGGTGGCCGTCATTTCGGCCGTGTCGGCCCCTCGTCCCTTGGCGAGTGCGGCAAGTCCACTTGGGAGAATTGCGGCAAGCCTCGCACCGTTGTCAGTGGCAGTCGGTAGCATGATTTCCATTATGACCGATGCCCCCGTGATCCCTGACACCGCAGGCGTGGCACACGAAGCTGCCAACGAACGGATCGAAGAAATCGACATCTCTCAGGAGATGGAAGGTTCGTTCCTGGAGTACGCCTACTCGGTGATCTATTCGCGCGCGCTCCCCGATGCGCGCGACGGCCTCAAGCCCGTCCAGCGACGCATCCTGTACATGATGACCGACATGGGGCTGCGCCCCGAAAAGGGTCACGTGAAGTCCGCGCGCGTCGTCGGCGAGGTCATGGGCAAGTTGCACCCGCACGGCGACTCGTCAATTTACGATGCGCTCGTGCGCCTGGCGCAGTCGTTCGCAATGCGTTTGCCGCTTGTTGACGGTCACGGCAACTTCGGTTCGCTCGATGACGGCCCGGCCGCATCGCGATACACCGAGGCGCGCCTCGCTGGCGCAGCACTCGCCATGACCGAGTCGCTCGATGAGGACGTCGTAGACTTCGTTCCCAACTACGACAATCAGCTCATGCAGCCCGAGGTCCTTCCTTCGGCAGTTCCGAACCTGCTCGTCAACGGTGCGGCTGGTATCGCGGTCGGTATGGCGACAAACCTTGCACCTCACAACCTCATCGAGGTGGTCGAGGGCGCCAAGCACCTGCTCTTCAACACGAAGGCGACCGTTGAAGAACTCATGGAGTTCATTCCCGGGCCCGACCTCCCCGGTGGCGGCACCATCGTCGGTCTCGACGGCATCACCGAGGCGTACCAGACCGGCCGCGGTGCGTTCCGCACCCGTGCAAAGGTTGCGATTGAGCAGCTGAGTCCCCGCCGCACCGGCCTCATCATCACCGAGTTGCCGTACCTCGTCGGCCCAGAACGCGTGATCGAGAAGATCAAGCAGGGCGTCGACGCAAAGAAGCTTTCCGGCATCACCGATGTGGTCGACCTCACTGATCGCAAGAACGGCCTGAAGCTTGTCATCACGCTGAAGACCGGCTTCTCTCCCGAGGCCGTCCTCGAGCAGCTGTACCGCTACACACCGCTCGAAGATTCGTTCAGCATCAACTCGGTCGCGCTCGTCAACGGTCAGCCACAGACGCTCGGCCTGCTCGAGATGCTTCGCGTCTTCCTCGACCACCGCGTTTCTGTCGTGACCCGCCGCAGCGAGTTCCGCCTGCGCAAGCGTCGCGATCGCTTGCACCTCGTTGAGGGCCTGCTCATTGCGATCGTCGATATTGACGAGGTCATCCAGTTGATCCGCACAAGCGACGACGTTGACGGCGCACGCAAGCGCCTGAAACAGGTCTTTGAGTTGTCAGAAGCCCAGGCCGAGTACATCCTCGAACTACGCCTGCGCCGCCTCACGAAGTTCTCGCGCGTTGAGCTCGAGACCGAGCGCGACCAGCTCAACGCAGAGATCGAAGAACTCCTCTCGATCCTCGGCAGCAAGGTACGCCTACGCAAGGTCGTCGCACAGGAAATGGACGACGCGGCAACCGCCTACGGCACCCCGCGCCGCACGATGCTCACTGGCGCCGTTGCGCGCCCGTCGCGCGCGGCCTCGTCACCTGACGCACTCCAGGTCGCTGATTCGCCCTGCACCGTCATGCTTTCGGCAACCGGTCGCGCCCTGCGCATCGACCGCGACCCCGAAGCGGAAGACCAGACTCGTCGCCCCGCACGTGCCACTAAGCACGGCGCAATCCTGTCGCAGGTCGACACGACCGTGCGCGGCGAACTCGGCGCGATCCTCGATGACGGCTCATTGCACCGGTTCTCCCCCGTTGATTTGCCACTCGTACCCGCTGCGTCCATCGCGTTCTCGGCGGGCGTACGCCTGACCGAGTACCTCGGCCTGCCGAACAAGAAGGCGAAAATCGTCGGAGTTGTTCCCCTTGAAACTGAAGAGCCGATCGGCCTCTTCACTGCCGCTGGCGTCGTCAAGCGCGTGGTACTCAACGAGCTTCCGGCAAAGCCCGACCTCGAGGTCATCACACTGAAGGCAGGTGACCGCCTCGTCATGGCCGCGCCAGCTCCTGACGGTGCCGAGTTTGCCGCGGTAGCCAACAACGCACAGCTACTCCGCTTCCCGACAACCGCGGTTCGCCCACAGGGTCGCCCTGCGGGCGGCATGGCGGGCATGAAGGTCGCAGCTGGCACAGAGATCATCTTCGCGACTGCGGTACCCGAGGGGGCCGACGCTCACGTTGTGACGATCGCTGGCAGCTCGATCGCGCTCGAGGGCACCGAGTCTTCCTCGGCCAAGATTTCTGAGTGGGCAGAGTTCCCGGCAAAGGGTCGCGCGACGGCTGGCGTACGTGCACAGCGTTTCCTCAAGTGGGAAGACCAGCTCACCGCAGCCTGGGTAGGTGTCGGTAACCCGCGCGCACTCGCAGCAGATGGCACCGCACGCGTACTTCCGACCGAGATCGGCAAGCGCGATGGATCAGGCCTGCCACTCGACGGCGCAGCGGCCTGCGTCGGCCTCGCGCCGTAAGCCTTCCAGCGAGCAAAAAGGCCGGGTGCGGATCAGTGATCCGCACCCGGCCTTTCTCGCTGCCACCAGAACGTCGCCAGACGGCCCGCTAGAAGCCGATTAGGACGACACCACCCACAACCACGAGTGCTGCAAGTATGCGCGCCACAGGGCGATCCTGGCCGAATCTGATCACACCGTACAAACTCACGAGGACAACGCTCACCTCGCGTATGGGGGCGACGAGCGAGACCGGAGCCATCGTGTTGGCGGTGAGTACCAAGATGTACGACAGCGGTGAAATGATGCCGAATCCGAGCAGCTGCTTCCAACTGCTCTTGAAGGTCTCACCGAGCTGTTTGTAGCGTTTGTCGCGCAACAACAGCAGCGAGAAGAACGGCAGTTCTGCCACCAGGAAGCCGACCATGTACGGCACCGGCGGCAACGCGAGCTCGTTCACGGAATACGCGTCCCACAGCGAATATGCCGCGATGGCGACACCGGTCAGTAAGCCATACAGTAAGCCTGGATCGATCCGCCGCCGCTTGCTTACCTGCGCAATCGCGGCCTTCGGGCGACCGATCAAGCCGATCGCGACCACGCCAGCGACAATGAGCGCGACCCCACCGAGCGCCAGTCCCGAGGGGCGCTCACCGAACAACACCAGTGCGACGATAACGGTGAGAATCGGGCCCGATCCGCGTGCCGTCGCATACACGGTCGCAAGGTCGCCGGCCGCGTACCCGCGTTGCAACACGAGCATATAGATGACATGGACGACGCCGGAGATTCCGACGCCGAGCAGGAAGTCAGTCCAACTCGCGCCGCGTAAGCCACCCGTGAGCGGAATCACACCGACCCAGATGGTCGATGCAAACACCGCTCCCCACCAGAGGAATGGCAGTCCGGACTTGCTCTTGCCTGCCGCGATGATGTTCCACGCCGCGTGGGCGACGGCAGCACCAAGTACGAGTACAAGAGCAAGTGTGGACATGCGCCCCTCCTGGCGTGCGAACCGCGACACTCGCGGTCAGTGGGAATGCCCGGCACCGAAGCGCCACGACCTCCAGTTAGGCGTCGATGCGATCGCGATCGAGACCGTCAGCGTTCTCGACGATGAACTCCTTGCGCGGAGCAACCTCGTTGCCCATGAGCAATTCGAACACGCGCGAGGCGGCTTGTGCGTCTTCTACACGGACGCGACGCAGCATGCGGTGCTCGCGGTCCATCGTGGTCTCTGCAAGCTGATCTGCATCCATCTCACCGAGGCCCTTGTAGCGCTGGATCGGCTCCTGGTACTTCTTGTTTCGGCGCTTGAGGTCAGCGAGCAATTCCTGGAGCTCGCGCTCGCTGTAGGTGTAGATCACATCGTTGGGCTTGCGGCCAGCATTCTGGACGATCACACGATGCAGCGGCGGCACAGCAGCGTAGACGCGGCCTGCCTCCACCATCGGACGCATGTAACGGAAGAACAGCGTCAGCAGCAGCGTGCGAATATGCGCGCCATCAACATCTGCATCGCTCATGAGAATAACCTTGCCGTAGCGCGCCGACGCGAGGTCGAAGTCACGGCCAGAACCGGCACCTACGACCTTGATGATCGCGCCGCACTCGGCGTTCGAGAGCATCTCGGCGAGCGAGGCTTTCTGCACATTGAGGATCTTGCCTCGGATCGGCAGCAGCGCCTGGAACTCACTGTCACGGGCGGGGCGCGCAGTACCCAGTGCGCTGTCGCCCTCGACGATGAAGAGTTCGGTGCTCTGCACGTCCTTCGAACGGCAATCGATGAGCTTCGCAGGCAGCGAGGAGCTTTCGAGCGAGCTCTTACGGCGCGCGGTGTCACGCTGCGTGCGCATCGCGATGCGCGACTTCATCTCAGACACCATCTTCTCGAGGAGAAGTGCCGTCTCAGCTTTGTCTTGCTTCTTCGTCGACTCAAAGCGCTCGGTCAGCGCGGCGTTCATTGCCTTCGAGACGATGGCGCGGATCGGGGCTGTACCCAGAACTTCCTTCGTCTGGCCCTCGAACTGTGGCTCGGGGAACCGGACGGTTACAACGGCAGTGAGACCGGTGAGGATGTCGTCTTTCTCAGGCTTATCGCTGCCGGCCTTGAGCTTGCGCGAGTTCTGTTCGATCTGCTTTCGGAAGAACTTGGTCAAGCCCTGCTCAAAACCACTCAGGTGGGTTCCACCCTTTGGCGTCGAGATGATGTTCACGAAGCTCTGGATCTCGGTGTCATAGCCGGTGCCCCAACGAAGCGCGACGTCGACCTCGCACTCACGTTCGACCTCGCGGGACACGAGATGACCCGTCTTCTCGTCCATGACGGGAACGGTCTCGGTGAATGTGGCCGTGCTGACGACGCGCCAGGTCTCGGTGACCGGCGCATCCGGCGCAAGGAAGTCTACGAACTCAGAGAGGCCACCCTCGTACTGGAAGCGATGCACAGGCGCCTCGCCAGTCTCGCTCAGCGATTCCGGTCGCTCATCAGTGATATCGAGGGCGAGGCCGGGAACGAGGAACGCAGTCTGGCGTGCGCGTGCAACGAGCGATTCGGGCTCGAAGCGCGCGGTGGGAAGGAAGATCTGCGGATCCGCCCAGTACCGCACACGGGTGCCGCTGACAGATTTCTTGACCTTGCCAACGACCCGCAGTTCAGATGCGTTCTCGTACGGCGTGAACGTGCTGTCGGGGCCTTCGCCGTCGAACACGCCAGGCTCGCCGTGTTTGAACGACATCGCCCAAGTCTTGCCATCGCGATCAATTTCGACGTCGAGGCGGGAGGACAGTGCATTCACCACCGATGCACCAACACCGTGCAGACCACCGGATGAGGCATACCCGCCGCCGCCGAATTTGCCGCCGGCGTGCAGCTTAGTGAACACGAGTTCAACGCCAGTCAGACCACTCTTCGGCTCGATATCAACCGGGATACCACGACCGTTATCGGCCACTGTGACGCTGCCGTCAGCGTGCAACGTGATACCAATCTCATCGCCGTGGCCAGCGAGTGCCTCATCGACAGAGTTGTCGATGATTTCCCAGAGGCAGTGCATGAGGCCGCGTGAATCAGTCGTACCGATGTACATACCGGGACGCTTACGTACCGCCTCGAGACCCTCGAGTACGGTCAAATGCCTCGCGGAGTAACTGGATTCAGCCACGCATAACCTCGTTTCACTTCGAACCTCATCAACTTTAGGCCACCCCTCCGACACTCGACACGATCCAGCGCGGCGATTACGATCTAGGTCCCGATTTGCTACGCGTACAGCGAAACCGAGAGCTCCCAGGGAGACGAGCCTCCGGGAAGGTGGTTGGATAGATGGGAATACACCTATTGAAGGAGGCCACCATGACGACACTTGAGCAGAACCCATCGCTCAATGCCGACGCGACCGCCACTGATTCGGCAGCGGATCGGCCCCTGAGCGCGCTCGATCGTTGCGATAGCTGTGGCGCACAGGCCTACGTCCGCGCCATTCTTGGTGGCAGTGAACTGCTGTTCTGCGGCCACCACGCAAAGCGACATGAAGAGAAGCTCCGCCCGATGGCTGAGGCTTGGCACGACGAGACCTCGCGTCTCTCAGAAACTCGGTGACCCGCACAATGGGACTCGGAGCTCGCCGCCGCCTCAACTACTTTTTTGACCGCGTAAAGGCGGTTGACCTACCCCGCCTCTGGGGTCTCGCAGGGTCGATGTCGAAGGACGCGCGAAAGCCGCGCCTCTTCATCCTTTGCGACATGATGTACAGCTCGGCGCGGTACGAGGTTGCGTTCCAGGACTACCAGGACTGGGACTTCTTCATGCTGACGCGCGCCGAGCGCAGCACCTTCATGACGCACCCGAAGTCGAATCACCTTGCTCAGAAGCTCAACCAGCCTGAGCACCGTGCACGTTTCGCAGACAAGTCGAACTTCAATCGCGAGTTCAATGACTACATCGGTCGCGAGTGGCTCGACCTGCGCGAGTCAACCCCCGAGCAGCTCGAAGAGTTCGTAACCCGCCAGGGCGCGGTCATGGCAAAGGTTCCTGACAGCCTCGGCGGCCAGGGCATCGGACGCCTCGAAGCGTCTGACATCACCGACTACCCGAAGCTGCATGCCGAGTTGCTTGCTGGCCGCCAGTTCCTTGTCGAGCAGGTCATTCCCCAGCATCCCGAGATGTCTCGCCTCTACGACCGAAGCGTCAACACGTTGCGCGTCGTGACCTATTTCGACGGCACTGACGTTCACGTGCTTGCCAGCGTACTCAAGGTTGGCAACGGCGGCGCCGTAGATAACTTCAGTCACGGCGGCATGTACACGATGCTCGATGACAACGGCAAGGCGCACTACGCTGCATTCGATGGCGAGAACCGCACCTTTGAGATCCACCCAATTTCGGGTGTCTCAATCGTTGGGTTCCAAGTACCAGACTTCGACAAGGTTCTGAAGCTCGTTGACCACCTCGCACGTATTGTGCCCGAAATTCCCTACGTTGGCTGGGACATCGCGATCTCTCCTGATCGCCCCGTCGTCATCGAAGGCAATTACAACACCGGCGTCTTCCAGTCGAAGCCGAGCGTCTCGGGCGTTCGCACTGGCCTGCTCCCCCGGTACCGCGAGGCTATCGGGTTCTAGGTTCCCGCAGGTTGCCTCGGCCGCCTAGGTTGCCTCGGCCGCCTAGGCCACCTGCGGGCTCAACCCCGCGAGAATGGCCCTTTCTCTCGAAAACCCCCGTTTCATGCGTATGAAGCGGGGGTTTTCGGCAACAACGGGTCTTTTTACAGGGTTGAGGGCTTGAAAGCTCGAGGACTCGAGGACTCGAGGACTCGACGACGTGCACCGGGCGCCGCACGCAAGTGCTCACGCCTTCAAGATCGACGCTCTCCCCCGAGAACGGCCGTTTCACACGGATGAAACGACCGTTCTCGGCAACAGCTCCCCTTTTCGCGAGGCTGGATGCGCCGTGACACTCTGCACGCAAAAGCCCCCGTTTCACACGTATGAAACGGGGGCTTTTAGCAACAGCTCCCCCGTTCGAGGGGTGCGGCTACTAGCCGATCGTTCAGCTTATGCTTCGCGAATGATGCCCATCGGGGTGCTCTGCGTACCCTGGCCGAGCGGGTTGTCGCCAAGGATCTTGGCAACGAGCAGCTCGTGCTCGGGGGTCGAGTTCGAACCGAGGATATTGCCGCCAAAGTCGTTGATGTCAGCAATCATGACGGTGATGTTCTTACCGAGCTCACGCTGTACCGAACGCGCTGCGTTGTCGGGGTCAAGCGGAACCAGCACGACACGGTTGTCATACGGCGGGATGGTGCCGTTCGTCGGACCATCGATGCCACGTGCCTTCGAGCCAGCAATGCGGTAGAAGTCACCCTTGCGACCGAACGCCTTGGTGATCGCTGCCACGACAGCTGCAAACACAATGCGCGGGGTACCGCACTCGCGAAGCGCCATCTCCATGGTCTCGGGCATGCCGAGGCCAATTCCATAAGCGGTCTTCGTTACGTACTTCGACAGGAACGTCGCCAGCTTCCGCGGCTTGATGTCGTCGAGCTTGTACGAACGACCCTGCATGATCGCAACGATCTTCTCGGTGATGAAGAGGGTGTCCCCATCTTCAACAACGTCCTGAGCGTACTGCTTCACCACCGGAAGAAGCTGGTCATCAGGCATGATGACGTGCGTCTTGATGGGGATGCGCAGGTACTCAGTTCCACCGACAGTCGTCGTGAGCTGCTTGCCTTCATTCGGCTGGATCATAAAAGGTTTCTCGTTTCGCGTAGTGAGATCGCGGCGTTGCGGTCAGCGTCGATGTTGTCGATTTACTCGAGGTAGTCGCGCAGCTGCTGGCTACGCGACGGGTGACGAAGCTTCGCCATCGTCTTCGACTCAATCTGGCGAATACGCTCACGGGTCACACCGAAGGTGTCACCGATCTGGTCGAGCGTCTTCGGCATACCGTCGCCGAGACCGAAGCGCATCTTGATGACGCCTGCCTCGCGCTCCGAGAGCGAGTCAAGGAGCTGCTCAAGCTGCTGCTGCAGCATCGTGTAGCCAACAGCGTCAGCGGGAACAACTGCCTCGGTGTCCTCAATGAGGTCACCGAATTCACTGTCGCCGTCTTCACCAAGCGGCGTGTGGAGCGAAATCGGCTCACGGCCATACTTCTGCACCTCGATGACCTTTTCAGTGGTCATATCGAGCTCGCGGCTCAACTCTTCAGGAGTTGGTTCGCGACCGAGGTCCTGGAGCATCTGACGCTGCACACGTGCAAGCTTGTTGATGACCTCAACCATGTGCACCGGGATACGAATCGTACGTGCCTGGTCCGCCATTGCACGGGTGATCGCCTGGCGGATCCACCAAGTTGCATAGGTCGAGAATTTGAAGCCCTTGGTGTAGTCGAACTTCTCGACCGCACGAATCAGACCCAGGTTGCCTTCCTGAATAAGGTCAAGGAACTGCATACCGCGGCCGGTGTAACGCTTTGCGAGCGAAACAACGAGACGAAGGTTAGCGCCGAGCAGGTGGCTCTTTGCGCGCTGGCCATCGCGAGCAACCCACTTGAGCTCACGGGTGAGCTTCTTGGGCAGGTTGGGCTCGGTAGCGAGCTTCTCCTCAGCAAACAGGCCAGCCTCGATACGCATTGCGAGCTCGACCTCTTCGGCCGCGTTCAGCAGTGCAACCTTGCCGATCTGCTTGAGGTAGTCCTTCACGGGGTCAGCGGTAGCGCCAGGAATCGCGGTCGTGACCGCAGGGACGTCCTCTTCGTCGCCAGCCTTGAGCACAATCGCGCCAGTGGGCAGCGGCTCGATGGTGACCGGCTTGGTCTGGGTGTCCTCTTCGGGGACGTCTGGCGTCGCCTCAGCCTCGGCAACCATTGCGTCTACTTCATTCACCTTGCGGCGACGCACTGGCTTCTTAGCTGCAGGAGCCGTTTCGTCAGCGGCAGCAGCCTTCGTCGCGGTAGCCTTCTTGGCTGCCGGCGCCTTCTTAGCCGCGGTCGTGGTCTTCTTCGCGGCAGCGGTCTTCTTAGCCGCTGCCGTGGAGGTCGAGTTCACCTTGTCGGTCGTCTCAGCGCTCTCAGTAGGGTCAGTGCCCTTCGTGGATGCAGTTGCCACGCAACCCGCCTCTCTCGATGTCGTCTGAGGTCTGCACGTTCTCAATGAGAATGTGCATACAGTTCGAAAACCCATGTCAAGTCCGTGAGCCAATTTCTTGGTCGCGAATCAATGAATGGGTATACGCGTCCTATTATTGCACGTCCCCGGGCGACCCGTCGCCACTGGGTGATTCTGGTGGGTTGTGACCCAGATTCCAGTTTTCCCCCGGCTCGTCATCGGGTCCAGGAATCTGTCCGGCAAGGAACTGTTCGAGTTCACTCGCAAGCTGATCCGCCGTGGGCAGGCCGTCGATATCGTCGCCGGTCACTTCCTCGCCATCAATACTGACTAAGTCAGCGTCTTTCTCAGCGTCACGTACGTACTGGTCGTAACGCTCTTCAAGGTTCTGCACCATCGAAACAGACTCGTCATTTTCGCCGATCTGTTCGTCAACGCGCGTGCGGAACTTCTGAGCTTGTTCGCGTGGCGCCTCCGTGGAGAAGAGTTTTCCCGTCGCTGCCATGAGGTAATCAAGCGCGCCAACGAGTCCGGCCGGGTATTCATTCCCCGCCAAATAGTGAGGAATCAGCAATGTGATTCCCGCCACGCTCTCCCCCATGCCAAAGAGTCGATATTCAAGCAGGTGGACTGCAGTTGCCGCGATGCGGGAAGTTGGCTGCCAAATCGAGTGCTCCTCTATGAGGTCTTCTCTCGATCCGCTGATGGTTGCGCGCAAGTCACGCGTGTGCGGAACCGGCATCGGCAACGCATGCACCCACGCGGTCGTAGAAACTTCAAACTCATCAACAAGGAACAGCATGGTGTCAACCCAGCGCTCCCAACGGAAGTCAGGCTCAAACCCACTCAGAAGCAAGAACGGCTCACCAAGGGCATCGCTCGCGAGACTCAGCGTGAGTGTTTCGGGCTGATAGTCCTCGAAGTGGTCCTTGTTGAAGGTGATTATCGGCCGACGCGCACGGTAGTCAAGAAGCACATCGGTATCGAAGCGGATCACCTCACGGGGCGAACTGTGTTCGTCGAAGTACTCACCTAGTTGACTCACCACACCACCGGCATCGCTCACGCCGGAAAGGACGACAACCATGGGCAGGCCGCGGGGAACGTCCGCGCGCAGCTGCGCGTTGTCCTCAGAAATTACAGACTCGCTCACAGTCCTCATTCTACGGAGGCTTGCCTCAGAACGACCGAGCATCCGCCACCGGCGAACACCCTGCAATCAATCTCCTCCCCGAAGGCACTGCGAGTAGTAGGCTGAGAGGGTGCGCGCTTACCCGGCGCAATCGATACACGAAGATGTAGTACACGAACGCTTTTATAAGGAGTGCCCACGTGACCGAACAGCAATTTGACGTCGTCGTTCTCGGCGGTGGCAGCGCAGGATACGCAACCGCGATCCGCGCACGACAGCTGGGCATGACCGCAGCGGTCATTGAGAAGGACAAGCTTGGTGGCACGTGCCTCCATCGTGGCTGCGTGCCAACGAAGGCTCTCCTCCACTCGGCTGAGATTGCTGATGTGGCTCGCGAAGGCGCGGCATACGGCGTCATTTCGAACGTTGCTGGCATCGATATGGCCGGCGTGAACGCATTCCGCACCAATCTTGTGGCAGGTAAGCACAAGGGCCTGCAGGGTCTCCTCAAGGCAAACGGCGTGACCGTTATTGCCGGCGAGGGGCGCCTGGTTGCGGCGAACACCGTACAGGTGGGCGCGGATCAGATCATCGGCAAGCACGTTGTTCTCGCCACTGGCTCGTACTCGCGTTCACTCCCCGGCCTGGAAATCGGCGGCCGTGTGATCACCAGCGAGCACGCGCTCGAACTCGCCGAGGTCCCCAAGAAGGTCATCGTTCTCGGCGGCGGCGTCATCGGCGTTGAGTTCGCAAGCGTCTGGCGCTCGTTCGGTGCAGAGGTCACCATCATCGAGGGCCTCCCTCGCCTTGCTCCCAACGAGGAGGAGTCGGTATCGAAGCAGCTCGAGCGCGCATTCCGCAAACGCGGTATCGATTTCAAGACCGGCATTCGCTTCCAGTCGGTAACGCAGGACGCTTCGAGCGTCACCGTCACCCTCGAAGACGGCTCGGCAATCTCGGCTGACTACCTACTCGTCGCAGTGGGCCGCGGCCCGGCAACCGCAGGTCTTGGCTTCGAAGAGGTTGGCGTTGCGATGGACCGTGGCTTTGTCCTCACTAACGAGCGCCTCGCGACCAACGTCCCCGGCGTCTACGCAGTTGGCGACATCGTTCCAGGCTTGCAGCTCGCACACCGCGGCTACCAGCAGGGCATCTTCGTTGCAGAAGAAATCGCTGGTTTGAACCCTGTCATCGTTGAAGATGTCAATATCCCGAAGGTCACCTACTGCGACCCCGAGATCGCATCGGTCGGTCTCACCGAAGCAGCAGCGAAAGAAAAGTACGGTGCCGACAAGGTCACCAGCTACGAGTACAACCTTGCGGGCAACGCGAAGAGCTCGATCCTTGGTACTGCCGGCTCGGTCAAGGCAGTCCGTGTCGTTGACGGCCCCGTCGTTGGCGTGCACATGATAGGCGCTCGTGTCGGCGAACTCGTTGGCGAGGCACAGCTCATCGTGAACTGGGAGGCATACCCCGAGGACGTCGCTCCCTTCGTTCACGGTCACCCGACTCAGAACGAGACCATCGGCGAAACCATGCTGAAGCTCGCTGGCAAGCCCCTGCACGCAATCTAAGCGTCGCACCACAAACTTTTACGAAGCATTTTTAGAAACGGAGAATCACGATGAGTGAATCGGTAGTCCTCCCCGCACTGGGCGAGAGTGTCACCGAGGGTACTGTTACCCGTTGGCTCAAGAACGTTGGCGACACTGTTGCAGTTGATGAGCCTTTGCTCGAGGTTTCGACCGACAAGGTCGACACCGAGATTCCTTCGCCCGTCGCTGGCGTAATCGAGGAGATCCTCGTACAGGAAGATGAGACCGCAGAGGTTGGCGCCGTGCTCGTACGCATTGGTGACGGCAGTGGCGCGGCTGCGCCTGCAGCTCCCGCACCGGCCGCAGCAGCACCGGCGGCAGCCCCCGCCCCCGCAGCTCCTGCAACAGCAGCCCCCGCCCCCGCGGCTGCAGCTCCCGCAGCAGCGAGCGCAGATGCACAGGACATCGTGCTCCCCTCGCTCGGCGAGAGCATCACTGAGGGCACTGTCACTCGCTGGCTGAAGGCTGTTGGTGAGACCGTTGCAGTTGATGAGCCACTTCTGGAGGTGTCGACTGACAAGGTCGACACCGAGGTCCCCTCGCCCGTTGCTGGCGTACTCCAGGCAATCCTCGTGGAAGAGGATGAGACCGTTGAGGTTGGCGCAGTGCTCGCACGCGTCGGCAGTGGCGCGCCCGCTCCTGCAGCAGCACCTGCGGCACCCGTAGCAGCGCCTGCTGCACCTGCTGCCGCCGCTCCCGCAGCAGCACCCGCTCCCGCAGTTGCACCCGCGGCCGCAGTCGCACCCGCACCTGCAGCAGCACCTGCACCGGCAGCAGCGGCACCCGCATCGAACCCGAACTACGTAACGCCGATCGTGCGCAAGCTCGCATCTGAGCTCAACGTAAGCCTCGAGCAGGTTACTGGCACTGGCGTTGGCGGCCGCATCCGCAAGGAAGACGTCATCGCTGCCGCGCCCAAGCCCGCTGCAGATACGACTCCTGCAGCAGCTGCCCCCGCCGCGGCACCCGCAGTTCACGAGGTTTCGGAACTTCGCGGCACCCGCCAGAAGATGACCCGCCTCCGTAAGGTGATCGCAGAGCGCGCCGTAGCTTCGCTGCAGGCAACCGCTCAGCTCACCACCATGGTCGAGGTTGACGTGACTCGCGTCGCTCAGCTCCGCCAGGCCAAGAAGGATGAATTCCTGCAGAAGACGGGCAACAAGCTCTCCTTCATGCCGTTCTTCGCCATTGCAGCAGCAGAGGCCCTCCAGACCTTCCCGATCATCAACTCGACCGTTGAAGAGAACGAGATTGTCTACCCCTCGACAGAGAACATTGCGATCGCAGTTGACACCGAGCGTGGTCTCCTGACTCCCGTCCTCCGTGACGCAGGTTCGAAGAACATCTCGGCAATTGCCGCTGATATCGCTGACCTTGCTGCGCGCACCCGCGACAACAAGCTCACCCCGGACGAGCTCAGCGGTGGCACCTTCACCCTGACGAACACCGGTTCGCGCGGCGCACTCTTCGACACCCCGCTCGTCTTCCTCCCCCAGTCGGCCATCCTTGGCACCGGTGCGGTTGTGAAGAAGCCCGGCGTTGTATCGACTCCCGAGGGCGATGCAATCGCGATCCGCTCGATGGTGTACCTCGCACTCTCGTACGATCACCGCACCATCGACGGCGCAGATGCCGCACGCTTCCTCAGCCAGATGAAGCAGCGCCTCGAGGCAGGTAACTTCGAGAACGACCTCGGTATCTAATACCCCCCGTTCTCTCACGTGAGCCCCCTGGAACCCCAGGGGGCTCACGTGTTTTCTCGGGAGACTATGTGCCGCGTGCCTCCTCCCTGCACATGCGGCACGCATACACTCACCCCTTACCAAGTGAGTCGTGAGCACACCTCGTGCGACAGCAACTCAAACAGCCCACAACCGTGCGGCACTCCCCCAGAATCAGCAAGCTCGGAGACGCACACACGCACGCCCTCAAGCAGGAATTCAGTGACGTCGCACTCGTCGTGGATCGCGAGGAACCGTTCAAGTTCTGCAAGCGACACTCCGATAGCCTCACATCCAAGGTCATGCCCCGACCGAATGTGAGCAACACTCATCTGGGTGATCCGCGCCCATCTCCACCAGCCACGCATGCCGGCTGAGGAGTTGTGCTGTAGCAACCGCGTTCCCTCGGCTGCTGCACCCTCGCGCCGGCTCCGCACACTAAACCGCAGCTCGAGACGCGCACCAAGACACTGGTCGCGCTCTGCCGCCGCTGCCGCGAGCCGAAACACCTCGAGAATCAGCCCCGCGTGCCACGCTGCGGCCCCCTCACGCGACTCACCAGCCATGATGCTCTCCCTTCACGAAAGTGCCCAGTTTCGCGAAATTCAAGTCACTTGGCAACGAGTAAAAACCACCCCTGTGGAAAGAACCGACGGCTCGTAGCGAACGTGTCAAATCCGTGCACGAATACGCGGTACTCTAGAAGGTATGGCAAAGGAAAAGCAGCAGAAGGCACCGGGCCGCATCAAGCAAATGGTGCAGGTTTACCAGAACACACGCGTGCATGATCGGGCACTGACGCCCCTCATGATCGTGTCGTTCGTTGGCCCGATCCTCGCAGGCGTGCTTGTCGCACTCCTCCTGCACTCGAACTGGATCGGTTGGATCCTCTGGTGCGTCACCGGCGCGCTCGTTGGTCTACTCGTCGCGATGATCGTGCTCGGTCGCCGTGCAGAAGCAATGGCATACAGCCAGATCGAGGGCCGCGCAGGTGCGGTCGGCGCAATCGTCCAGAGCGCACTTCGTCGCAGCTGGCGCGGTTCTGAGGTGCCCGTCGCTATCAACCGCCAGCAGGACGCGGTCTACCGCGTTGTTGGCCGCGGTGGCGTCGTGCTCATTTCTGAAGGCTCGCTGCAGCGCACCCGCCGCATGGCTCAGGAAGAAGAGCGCAAGATCAAGCGCGCACTCATGAACGTTGAGGTTGTACACCTCTACGTTGGCCCCGATGAGGGTGGCATCCCCCTCGCAAAGCTCTCAAAGACACTCACTAAGCTGAAGCCGAAGCTGAACCGTAACGAGGTCCAGGCAGTCTTCAACCGTCTCTCCTCGCTTCAGGCGTCGCCGGTTGGCATCCCCAAGGGCATGGACCCGAACCGTATTCGTTCCGCAGGCCGTCCCCGCTAAATCGTCGTGGCACAGCAGCAGAAGTTCGGCGACCTCGCACCCAGCACGTGGCCAGGTGAACGGCTCGGTCTTCCCGAGTCGGGCCCCAGGTCAGTTGGGCGCGTAGGTCGCCGTTTGCTTGCAATCTGTATTGACTGGGTGCTCGCAGCAATCCCCGCCTACCTGCTCATCGGTGGCGAGCTAGCAAGCGTATGGAACCTCGTGTTCTTCGCCCTCATCCAGATTGTTTTCATTCCCACAATCGGCGGATCCATCGGCCATCGCCTCACCGGCATGCGCTTGGTTTCGCTCAATGGGACCTGGGTCGGACCGTGGCGCCCCATCGTGCGCACGCTCCTGCTCGTCCTCGTGATTCCCGTCTTGGTTTGGGACTCAGACCAGCGCGGATTCCACGACAAAATCGCGGGCACGGTACTCATCCGCACCGCGTAACTGTAAGCTAGTACCGACGCGTACGTCTTCAGATGCTAAGGAACCACATGTTCAAAACGCCCCAAGAAGTCATCGATTACATTCAGGAAACGGACGTCAAGTTCCTCGACATTCGTTTCACAGATCTCCCGGGCGTGCAGCAGCACTTCAACATCCCCGGCGCAGCTGTTGATGAAGACTTCTTCGAAGTTGGACAGATGTTTGACGGATCGTCGATTCGCGGGTTCGTAAGCATTGCAGAGAGCGACCTGCAGCTGATTCCCGATGTCACCACCTGCTACATCGACCAGTTCCGTGCCGAGCGCACCCTCATCATCCTCTGCGACATTTTCAACCCCCGCACGGGCGAGATCTTCTCGAAGGATCCCCGCCAGGTTGCAAAGAAGGCCGAGCGCTTCCTCGCTTCGACCGGCATTGCAGACACCGCGTTCTTCGCTCCCGAAGCTGAGTTCTACATCCTCGATTCGGTTCGTTACGAAACGAAGCCCAACCGCACGTTCTACGAAATTGACTCGGAAGAGGCGTACTGGAACTCGGCAGCAAAGGTCGAAGGCGGCAACCTCGGAAACACGACCCGACTCAAGGGCGGCTACTTCCCCGTTTCGCCCGTCGACAAGCAGGCTGACCTGCGTGACGACATCTCGGTTCGCCTCATTGAGGCTGGCCTGAAGCTTGAGCGCGCACACCACGAGGTTGGTGCTCCCGGCCAGGCAGAGATCAACTACCGCTTCGATACGATGGTGAACTCGGCAGATGATCTGCTCAAGTTCAAGTACATCGTGAAGAACACAGCAGAGCTCTGGGGCAAGACCGCAACCTTCATGCCGAAGCCCGTCTTCGGCGATGCAGGCTCGGGCATGCACACCCACATGTCACTTTGGAAGGACGGCGAGCCGCTGTTCTTCGACGAAGAAGGCTACGCTGGCCTCTCCGATATCGCTCGTTGGTACATTGGCGGCATCCTGCACCACGCACCGTCGCTCCTCGCGTTCACGAACCCGACTATCAACAGCTACCGCCGTCTGGTGAAGGGCTACGAAGCTCCGATCAACCTTGCGTACTCGGCAGGTAACCGTTCGGCAGCGGTTCGTATCCCGCTCACCGGTTCGAACCCGAAGGCAAAGCGCATCGAGTTCCGCGCACCTGACGCATCGGGTAACCCCTACCTCGCGTTCGCGGCTCAGCTCATGGCTGGTATCGACGGTATCCGCAACCGCATTGAGCCGATCGCTCCGATCGACAAGGATCTCTACGAGCTGCCCCCTGAGGAAGCTCAGAACATCCCCCAGGTACCGCAGAACCTTGAGGCTGCGCTCAGTGCACTCGAGGCAGACAACGCGTACCTCCTCGAGGGTGGCGTGTTCACCGAAGAGCTCATCAAGACTTGGATCGATCTCAAGCGCGAGACCGAGATCGTCCCGATGACCCTCCGCCCCCACCCCTACGAGTTCGAGATGTACTTCGGCTGCTAAGTAGGTAGTAACGAGAAAGCCTCGCGGTTCACGTCACTGTGAACCGCGAGGCTTTCTCGTATGTTGGGAGAGCTTTCGCGCTCAGGCCTCTGCTTCGTCGGCGACCTCATAGTCCGTTTCCGCGAGCAGCGCTTCGAGGATTTGCTGCAGATATTTCATGTTTCCCACAGTATGCCTGGTTCATAGGAAACACCAGAGCTCGACGTGAACTGGTTGGTGAACAGCTCGTGTCTTCTCAGTATGCGGTGTACAGCGGCGGCTCTTCGTAACCAAAGAACTCACGTTCGAATACCACGCGCGCGCGGCGGGACAGCGAGAGCCAACGTTCGCTGAGCTCTGACGTCTGATCTCGGGGATGCCCAAGAATTCCCGCGACGCCGACAAGCTGCCCCCAGTCGACCGGCAGCACGTCACTCGCGCGCCCAGATGAGAGTTTGAGCGCGGATCGCACCGTGCTGGCATACTCCCACGACTCACGTAGGAGGTCGGCATCGCTCGCCTCAATAAACCCGGCGTCAACGGCGGCACTCAGCGCTTCGAGCGTTGCTGAGGTCCGCATTGATGGCGTCGTCGCCCCGTGTTGCAACTGCAGCAACTGTACGAGCCATTCCACGTCAGAAATGCCGCCGGGACCGAGCTTGAGATGCAGCTTCGGGCTTGCGCCTTGTGGCAGGCGCTCGGCCTCAACGCGGGCCTTGATGCGACGCACCTCTCGCACCTGCGCATCGGTGAATGTCGCCGGGTAACGAATCTCATCGGCAAGTTCGATGAAGGCCTGTCCAAGAGCGGCGTCACCAGCTACGGCGCGAGCACGCAACAGCGCCTGGGCTTCCCAGTCAACCGACCAACGCGTGTAATAGCTGCGGTAGGCGCTGAGACTGCGCGCAAGCGGGCCGTTTTTCCCCTCGGGACGCAGATCAAAGTCTAGATCGACTGAGAAGCGCGGATCAGACACCAGCTGCTTCATCTCGGTCACAAGCTTGACCGCTGCGCGCTGAGCTTTGTCGCCAGGCATGCCCTCGGGGGCGCGGTAGACAGCGAGCAAGTCGATGTCTGATGCAAAGCCAAGCTCGCCTCCGCCGTAGCGCCCCATCGCAATGAGCGACACTTCAAGCGATACTGCAGTCTCGTCACTGTGTTCGCGTACAGCAAGCAACAGACTGTCAAGCAAAGCTGTGTGTGCCGCGTCGAGGCCGAGTGAAACCTCCCGCTCGGAGAGCACCCCGACCGTGCGCCCCATCGCGATGCGCAATATCTCTCGACGGTGCACATTGCGCAGCGCGCGCCCTGCATCTTCGAGCGTTGCTCTGCGAGAGGTGAGTGCACGCATCTCGCCGCGCAACTGATCGAGCATGAGTGGCCTGAGCTGGTCATCACGTTCTAGCCAGGCGACGGCGTCTGGTGTGGTTTCGAGGAGATCCGCGATGAATCGTGAGTTAGAAAGAACACCCGTCAGCCGCTCAGCGGCCTCGTAGCCATCACGCAGCAAACGTAGGTACCACTGCTTGTCGGTGTTTGCTTCACTCACTCGCCTAAAGGCAAGGAGGCCGAAGTCAGGGTCGGTGCCGTCTGCGAGCCACTGGAGCAGCACGGGTGCGAGATTCCGATGAATCTTCGCGCGACGCGAGGTCCCGCGCGTGAGCGCGGCAAGGTGCCTGAACGCGCCCTCTGGATCTCGAAAACCGATACTCTGCAGTCGCGCGCGGGCCTCGTCGGAGCCGAGGACGAACTCTTCGTCTGGCAGCTCAGAGACGGCGCTCAACAGCGGCGCATAGAAGATCTTCAGATGCAAACGACGAACGTCGCGCTTGACCTGTTCCCAAGATTCAATCAATGCGTTGGCGCTCTCGGCGAAGCCGCTTGCACGGGCGAGTATGCGCAGCTCATCCTCGTCCCGCGGCATGAGCGCAGTCCGACGCAGGTCGCGCAACTGCAAGCGGTGCTCCAGCACGCGCAAGAACCGGTACGCTTCCACGAGCCGATCGCCGTCGCTGCGGGCGACGTATCCCCCGGCGACGAGCGCGTCGAGTGACTCGAGTGTTCCGCTCAATTGCAGGCGCTCGTCATACTGGCCGTGCACGAGTTGCAGAAGCTGCACACTGAATTCGATGTCGCGTAAACCACCCGGTCCGAGCTTTAACTGGTGGTCAACATCTTCGAGTGCAATGTGCTCAGTGACGCGTTCGCGCATGCGTTGCACCGAGCCAACGAAGTCTTCGCGGCCACCCGACGCCCACACCATTGGCCGCGTGAAATCGACGAACGCTTGGCCGAGTTCTAGGTCGCCTGCGATCGCACGCGCTTTCATGAGCGCCTGGAACTCCCATGCCTTCGCCCAGCGCTCATAGTATGCGCGCATAGAACCGAGCGTGCGCACGAGTGCCCCCTGCCGCCCCTCAGGGCGCAGGTTTGGGTCAATCTCCCACAGGGCTGGTTCGAGTCCCGGGTCATGGATCACTCGCATGAGCTCACTTGCGAGTTTCGTGGCGACGCGGATCAGCGCATCGCCGTCAAGCGTCTCCTCATCGGCCGTCCCCGCGACGTAGATCACGTCAACATCAGACACAACATTGAGCTCGCGCGCTCCGCACTTACCCATGCCGATGACCGCGAGTTGCAGTGTGTCAAGACGCTTCCTTGAGACCGGGGTTCCTGCAGTGCCGACTTCGAGGCCTGCTCGTGCAACGAGCAGGCCGATTTCAATGGCCGACTCAGCCAAAATCGTGAGCCCAGCCGAGGTCGTACTCGATGCTTCGAGTGCGCGACCTGCTGCGCTCTCATGCAGATCCCAGAGCATGAGCTCCGCAAGCAGGGTGCGGTAGGCAACCCGGAGCGCGCTACTCCCCTGTTCACCTGGGAGTATCCCTGCAGCATCGACCACTGCCGGCGAATCGGCTGCGGTGGCAGAGCCCGCTGCGGTGACTGCTGCGCGCAGCTCGGCATTTGCCTGGGCCAGGCTCGGTCGAGCTCCGTCCTGACTCGTCACCCGGGAGATCTGGCTGGGGTTTCGGTAGAGAAATTCGCCAAGCGCCACGGAGGAGCCGGTGAGCATCCACCAGCGGCGCCAGCGATCCGCGTCTGTCCCGAGGCATTCGAGCGCCGCAGGCTGGTCGGCAGCAAGGCGCTGCGTGAGTGCGAGCGCACCATCAGGATCGGCAGCCCATGCTGCACCGTCGAGCAGTGCAGGCACTGCGACCTGCACCGCCTCGGCGACTTCGGTGAGCCGCTCACGCGCCTCGCTCAACCGGTCAAAGCCGACTTTTGCGAGGGCGCCGAGCGTCACTCCGGTGGTGCGTCCACGGGCCGGATCCTGAGTGCTCATCTTGCTTAAATGGTGTCCAGCATGGTCTTGAGCTCGTACTGTGTCACCTGACGACGGTACGCCTCAACTTCTTGCCGACTGTCACGGAGCAGGTACGCGAAGACCTGCTCGCCGAGTGTCTCGGCAACGAGCTCGGAACGCTCCATGACTGCGAGCGCGTGCTCCAGGCTCTGCGGCAGTGGATCAAAGCCCATCACGCGGCGTTCACCCTGGCTCAGCTCCCAGATGTTCTCTTCCGCCTCCGGAGGCAACTCGTACTCCTCGCGAATACCCTTTAGACCTGCCGCGAGCAGCACCGAGAAACCGAGGTAGGGATTCACGGCGGTGTCCATTGCGCGGTATTCGATCCGCGCCGCATTGCCCTTGCCCGGCTTGTACAACGGCACGCGCACGAGTGCGGATCGGTTATTGTGGCCCCAGCTCACGAACGAGGGGGCTTCGTCGCCGCCCCACAGACGCTTGTAGGAGTTCACGTACTGGTTCGTGACCGCCGTAATCTCAGGGGCGTGCTTGAGCAGGCCAGCAACGAAGCGGCGTGCGGTGACCGACATTTGGTACTTGGCACTCGGGTCGAAGAAGGCGTTCGTGTCGCCTTCAAAGAGCGAGAGGTGCGTGTGCATGCCAGAGCCCGGCTGACCGGCGAGCGGCTTCGGCATAAAGGTCGCGTGCACGCCCTGCGCGATCGCTACCTCTTTCACGACTGAGCGGAACGTCATGATGTTGTCGGCTGTCGTGAGCGCATCTGCGTAGCGCAGATCGATTTCGTTCTGGCCGGGTCCAGCCTCGTGGTGGCTGAACTCGACGGAAATGCCAAGCTCCTCGAGCATGTTCACGCTCTCGCGTCGGAAGTCGTGAGCGGTACCACCTGGCACGTTGTCGAAGTAGCCTGCGCGATCGACCGGGACGGGCCCGTCAGGACCAAACTCCTTCGATTTAAAGAGGTAAAACTCGATCTCGGGATGGGTGAAGAATTTGAACCCCATATCGGCCGCGGTCTCGAGCTGCCTCTTGAGCACGTTACGCGGATCCGCCACTGACGGCTCACCATTCGGCGTATGAATATCGCAGAACATACTCGCAGTCGGCTCGGCTTCGCCGCGCCACGGCAACAACTTGAATGTTGACGGGTCAGGAATTGCGATGAGGTCAGACTCATACGCGCGCGTAAGTCCCTCGATAGCTGAGCCATCGAAGCCGATGCCTTCTGTGAAGGCCACCTCGACCTCTGCGGGAGACAGCGCAACTGATTTCAGCGCGCCGGCGACATCGGTAAACCACAGACGCACGAATTTTACGCGTCGTTCTTCGATTGTGCGCAGGACGTAGTCACGCTGCTTGCTCATCTTGATTCCTTGCAGTGTCTCAGTGTGGGGTGCGGATCGCCGCTGCGCGACCCATGAAAACTCTTGGCGGGCGCCTTAGAAGTTGTCTTCCTCTTCTTCAGCTGCCCACTGACGAGCGCGCTCTGCGAGAGTTTCCTTCGCGTGCGCAGCCTCTTCAGCTGACTTGAACGGGCCGACGCGATCGATTCCCATCGACTGCGGTCCGAATTCAACTTCACCAGTCTTGTCGTTGAACCAGTAGGTGTCGCCTGAATCGTCGACGCCCCAGTCTTTCTTGCTCATGACAGTCTCCTCTGAGTCGGTTGTGGATCCTTAACTCCTAGACTAGAGCCATGCCGTTCGATAGTCATGGTCATATTGTCCCCGGCGCGTATCCTGCTCCGCGCACCGTTCCCGCAGATATTCAGCGCCCGCCATACGTTGGCCTGAGGACGCCGCCCGCATACACGGGCGACAACACATACACCGAGGCCGAAATTGACCTCATTCGCGCAGCTGGTCGCATCTCGTCTGGCGCACTTGACGCGGTCGGCGCAGCGATTCGCCCCGGCATCACGACCGCGGAGATCGATCGCATCGCACACGAGTACGTCGTCGCTGCTGGCGCGTATCCGTCGACGCTCGGTTACCGCGGCTACCGCGCTTCGTCGTGCACGTCGGTCAACGAGGTTATCTGCCACGGCATCCCCGATGACACTGTGCTGCGCGAGGGTGACATTGTGAACGTCGATGTGACCTCATACCTCGACGGCTACCACGGCGACACGAACCGCACGTACCGCGTCGGTGAGGTCTCGGAAGAGGTTGACCTGCTCATCGAACGCACCCACGAAGCAATGATGCGCGGCATCAAAGCAGCGCGCCCCGGTCGTGAGGTCAACGTCATCGGTCGCGTCATCGAGACCTACGCGAAGCGTTTTGGTTACGGTGTTGTCCGTGACTTCACCGGCCACGGCGTTGGCTCATCGTTCCACTCTGGCCTCATCATTCCCCACTACGACTCGGCGCCCAGCTACGCAGACATCATCAAGCCGGGCATGGTCTTCACGGTAGAGCCGATGCTCACGCTCGGTACGCACGAGTGGTCCCAGTGGAATGACGGCTGGACCGTCACCACGCGCGACAAATCGCTCACGGCGCAGTTCGAACACACCGTTGTCATCCGCGAAGACGGCTTCGAGCTGCTCACCGTTTCGGAGTAGCTCCCCACCGGCAAGCGAGTACAAAAATAGCGCGGGAGTCGACTTCGGTCGACTTCCGCGCTGTTGTATACCCACGCACCTGGCGCGCACTGCGTGTTCCGGTGCGGATCCGCCACACACGACGAGAAAAGGAATGGGCCGACTATAAGCCGGGTCCTGTACCGCGCCGAAACACGGTGACGGTCATCTCTCTCGACCGGCCGTTGCCGACCGGCTCTAGCAGCCTACCCGTAGACTCAGCGGGACGCCTCATCGCCTACTATCTGGCCTTGCTCCGAACGAGGTTTACCTGGCCGCCCATGTCACCACAGGCGCCGGTGGTCTCTTACACCACCTTTTCACCCTTACCCGAGCTGGCGAACCAGCCCTGGCGGTCTACTCTCTGTTGCACTTTCTCGCGGGTTGCCCCGAGTGGACGTTATCCACCGTTCTTCCCTGCGGAGCCCGGACTTTCCTCGGCATATGATGCACGCACCACATGACGCGACCGCCCGTCGACCCATTCCAGGAGTCAGTTTACTCCACCTGGCGGGCCGAATCGGACGGTCGGTACAGAGTGAGGCTTAGCCTTCGTCGGCGATGCGCACGAGAATCGCACCCGAGCCAGGGCAGAAGATGACATCGTCAACCTGCGCCGCATGCACGTTGCTCATCTCAGCTGGCGAGAGCGCCATGTTGCTGCCCTCGGAAACGTTGCCCCGCAGGCGCGCTGCACCGATACCCACCTGGGCACGAGTCTCTTCGTAGAGTGCAAGGAGGTCGCCCTGCACCTCAGCAGCGAGGCCAGCGCGCGCGTCTTTTGCCTCCGCGAGATCTTCGGCAATCTGCTGCTCGGCTGCGGCGAGTCGCGCCTGTACCGTGGCACGACGCTCATCGATACCGTTGTACGCTTCCTCGGCAGCAGCGAGGGCTGCAGCGGCAGCCTCTGCGGCCTCAGTTGCAGCGAACTCCTGCTCTTCGAGGGCAGCCTGGCGTCGAATCAGCGCATCGATCTCGCTCTGGATCGCGATCGCGTGCTTCGGGTCGGTCGCCTCAGCGAGCAGCTTCTCATCGTGCGCGCGACGCTCTGCAGCAAGCTTGACGTCTGAGGCAAAGCGCGTGAGTTCAAGCGCAACCGTGTCAGACTCGCGTTGCGCTGCGAGGTATGCATCGCGTGCTGCAACACGCTCACCCTCGGTCGCTGCGAGCTCTGCGCGTTCCGGCAGCTGGCCGGGCAGACGATGCAGTCGAGCAAGATTGTGGTCAAGAGCCTGGAGATCGAGCAGCAAGTGCTGCTGACGCGGGAGAGCCTTCATGCTGTCAATCCTACCGCGCCAGCAGCAATTTGCCTGGAAGATTAGCGCGCTGCACCCACCGCGAAGGTCCACGGATCGGTGCGCAGGGTGCTGACCTTGAACTCCACTCCTGGGAGTCGCTCCCCCAAACGCTCGGCGGCTCCAGCGAGCCACAGTGACTCACTCGCCCAGTGAGCAACGTCAATTAATGCCGGGCCGCCAGACACTGCTGCGGCCTCGATAGCTTCTTGCGCCGGGTGGTGCCGCAAGTCGCTCGTCACATACACGTCAGCACCAAGCACCGCGGGGTGACTCAGCAGGCTATCGCCCGCACCGCCACACAGCGCGACACGGCTGATCTTGCGTTCCGGATCCCCAGCGACGCGCACTCCGCTTACGGTCTGAGGCATCACATTGTTCACGCGATCCGCGAACTCACGCAGGTTCACGGGAGCAACGAGATCACCGACACGACCGATACCAGCTGTCGGATCCGCGCCTGGTTCAATCGGAGACGCAGCAAGCAATCCGAGACGCTGGGCAATCACATCAGACACCCCATACTCGGGAGCGTCGGCGTTTGTGTGCGCTGCGATTAACGCGCATTCGGCGCGGATCAGCCGAGCCAGCAGTGCGCCCTTCGCCGTGTCTTCTGCGATGGTATGGATCCCGCGCAGCAACAACGGATGGTGCGTAATGAGCGCGTCAGCGCCCCACGCAATTGCCTCGTCAACGGTCGCCGCGACCGCGTCAACCGCAAGCAACACGCGCTTGATCGGCTGCCCATCGCGACCGGTCACGAGACCGACCTGATCCCACGACTCCGCAGTTGCAACGGGCCAAAAGTCTTCTGCGACCGCGCGCAGATCAGCAAGAACGGGAACCGACATCATTACCTCCGGAGGAGCTTTCGTGCGAGCCAGTTGCCAAGCAACTGCACGACCTGTACGAGCGCAATGATAATCAGAACGGCGGTCCACGTCACCCACGGGTTGAACTGTCGATAGCCGTATTGCAGGGCAAGCTGCCCGAGTCCGCCGCCACCAATTGCGCCAGCCATCGCTGTCATATCAACAATCGCGACGAACGCGAAGGTGTACCCGAGGATGAGCGGGCCAAGGCCCTCAGGAATTAGGACGGTGAAGATAGTGCGGATCGGGCCTGCACCCATTGCGCGAGCAGCCTCGATGACGCCGGGCGACACCGTGAGCAGGTTCTGCTCAACGAGACGCGAGATTCCAAACGTCGCAGCGAACGACAGCACGAAGATGAGCGCCTTGTCACCGATGCCCACACCGACCACCAGGCGCGCAAGCGGCTGGAGCGCCGCAATCAGTACGACGAACGGGATCGGGCGGAAGAAATTCACGAGGAAATTCAGCACCCAGTAGACCAGTCGGTTCTGCAGGAGACCGCCCTGGCGGGTCACCGTCAGGAGCACGCCGAGCAGCAGGCCGAGGAAACCACCAACACCAAGCGCGATCGAGACATACGTCAACGTTTGGACGACAGCCTCGAGGAGCTTGCCGTCAGAAATCAGATCAAGAAGCCGATCCATTAGACAAGCACCTCCAGTTCAGCAACCTGGCCGAGCGCGGCCACAGCGTGTTCGACGCGAACGTCGTCACCAATAAGTTCAAGGGTGAGGCGACCAAAGCTCCGGCCACCAACGTCAGTGATGCCACCATGAATGATGTTCACTCCGACGCCACGATCAGCGAGCGTCTGGAAAACGACGGGCTGATCTACATCGCCATCACGGAACTTCAGTGAGACGATACGGCCGCGGTGCCGTTCTTTCAGCTTGTCGAGGTGCACCTGGTCGGGCAGCGTCGGCAGCGCGGTCGCGACAAAGCGACGTGTTGTCTCAGCCTGCGGGTTTGAGAAGACCTCGTACACCTCGCCCTGCTCAACGGCGACTCCGCCAGACATGACCGTCACCCGGTCGGCAATTTCGCGCACGACTTCCATCTCATGCGTAATGAGGATGATTGTGATGCCAAGTTCAGCGTTCACTCGCTTGAGCAGCGCGAGTACCTCCTGCGAGGTCTGCGGATCGAGCGCGCTGGTCGCCTCGTCAGCGAGCAGCAGGCCGGGACGTGTTGCGAGCGCACGCGCGATACCGACACGCTGCTTCTGGCCGCCTGAGAGCTGATCGGTGTACGAATCAGCTTTGTCTGCCAGACCGACGAAGTCGAGCAACTCTGCGACACGTGCTTGTCGATCGACCTTGGGGACACCGGCAACGATGAGCGGGTACTCAACGTTCTTCGCAACCTTTTTCGAATGGAACAGGTTGAACTGCTGGAAGATCATGCCGATGCCTCCGCGCACATCACGCAGCCTCGACTCCGGTAGGCCAGTAATCTCCTGGCCACCAACCGTGATGCTGCCTGCAGTCGCCCGCTCGAGGCCGTTGACGAGGCGCAACAGCGTACTCTTGCCGGCACCGGAGTAACCAATGATCGCGTGAATCTCACCCGATGCAACGTCAATGGAGACGTTGTCGACGGCGAGAACAGGGTCGGCGTCTTTCGATCCGCGCCCTGGGTATTGCATCGATACATCTGTGAGTGTGACGCGTGTCATTGGCGTCTCCTTTCGTGCGAGCCGCAAACGGCGGAGCGGGGTGCCCGGTTACCCGTGCACCCCGCTAGCCGATATTGCAGCGTTCGTTCGCGATTACTTCTGCGAAGCGCGGACGTCTTCTTCCGCGGTCTTCAGAATTTCCGCAAGCTCAGACTTGGAAAGCTTAACTGCTACCGCGCCCTCGCCGACGTAATCCTTGAGAGCTGCCTGAACATCTGCGTTGTTCTGGTAGATCTCGACGAGCTTGTTGTAGGTCTCGTTGTCGAGATCAGCAGCGCGTGCAGCGAAGATGTTGATGTAGGGCTGAACCGACTCGTCCTCAACGCCGTCAGCGCCGAGCGAATCCTTGAAATCGAGGCCTGCGGGCTCAACGTAGTCGTTGTTGACAACGCCTGCGTCTACGTCGGGCAGCGACGAAGGAATGAGGTCTGCAGCAAGGGTCTGTACCTTGACCTTCGACTTGTCGGCGAGAACGTCGTCAGCGGTCGACGTGTTCGAGCCGCCGTCCTTGAGCTCAATGAGGCCGAACTTCTGAAGCACGAGCAGCGCACGTGCACCGTTCGAGGGGTCATCGGGCACAGCAATCGTTGCGCCAGCGGGGATCTCATCGAGGCTCTTGTACTTGGCCGAGAAGATGTTCATCGGGTAGATGAAGGTCGAGCCAATGATCGAGAGGTCATCGCCCGAAGCAACATTGTGCTCAGCGAGGTACTGGATGTGCTGGAACTGGTTGAGATCGAGCTCGCCCTCGGTGAGTGCGGGGTTGGGCTGAGGGTAATCGTCGAAGTCGACGATCTCCACGTTGATGCCCTCTTCCTTTGCCGCGTCGACGAAGGTGGTCCAGTACGGCTGACCGCCGGGAACAACGCCAATCTTTACCGTTGCGTCTTCAGCCTCGGTCGATGCACAACCTACGAGCGAGGTGGTAACGAGTGCGAGTGCTGCGACAGATGCAGCGAGGAGGCCGCGCTTCTTCAATGACATTGCAGTCCCTTTCGTGAGAATCGTGAAATCAGGGTGGATCAGCAACGAAATTCACTACAACTGTGAGTAGAAATCTGTGTGGAAGATCGGTGTTGTCCATAAGTTTCCCCCGAATACGTAACTTCCGACGAATCGCGGTGTCATATTCCGTCACTCTCTCGTCCGACACATGGGATACTGGAGGGAGACTGATATCAGTATCCGGCGGGGAAAGTGTTTACCTCCGCCAACCCACCCGGGAAGGAACCCCTCGTTCAGATGAATCAGCCCGCAGCTACTCACCTCGAGTCCTGGAACGCGAAGCAGGAGCTCGCCGAACGGATGATCCCGATGATCGGTCAGTTGTACCGCGATCACGATGTGGTCATGTCGGTACACGGCCGCAGCCTCGTCGGCCAGTCGGCAATCGACATCATCCGCGCGCATAGCTTTGCACGCAAGATCGACGTCAATGAGCTCCCCCTCACTGAGACCTTTGCGATCATCGAGACCCTTGCTGCCATCCAGCCCGGTCCCGCATCGATCGACCTCGCACTCCTCGCATCGTCATTCCGCGCAACTGCGTCGGATGACCTCGAGTCGTTCCTCCGCGAGCAGCTCGCAGACAACGCTGACACCGCCCGCGCCGCAGGTAGCGACGTTGTCCTGTACGGCTTTGGCCGCATCGGCCGCCTGCTCGCACGCATCATCATCGACCACTCAGGTAGCGAAAACGGCCTGAACCTCCGCGCGATCGTTGTGCGCAAGGGTTCGGAGAACGACCTCGAGAAGCGCGCAAACCTCCTCCGCCGCGATTCGGTGCACGGTCCCTTCAACGGCACCATCAGCATCATCCCTGAAGAGAACGTCATCCTCGCAAATGGCGTTCGCATCCAGGTGATCTACTCGAACGATCCCGCAAGCGTTGACTACACCGCCTACGGCATCAACAACGCAATCCTCGTTGACAACACCGGTCGCTGGCGCGATGCAGAGGGCCTCGGCCAGCACCTGCAGAACAACGGCATCGCACGCGTGCTCCTCACCGCACCCGGTAAGGGTGACATGCTCAACGTTGTCTACGGCGTAAACAACGACAAGATCACCGATGCTGACACCATCCTCAGCGCAGCTTCGTGCACCACGAACGCAATCACCCCCGTCCTCAAGGTCATCAACGACGAGTACGGCGTCAAGCAGGGTCACGTCGAGACTGTACACGCGTACACGAACGACCAGAACCTCATCGATAATTTCCACAAGGGTGACCGTCGTGGCCGCTCGGCAGCACTGAACATGGTGCTCACCGAGACCGGTGCTGCGAAGGCAGTTGCGAAGGCACTCCCCGAGTTCGAGGGCAAGCTGACCGGCAACGCAATCCGCGTTCCTACCCCCGATGTCTCGATGGCTGTACTCAACCTGCAGCTCGAGAAGGAGACCACCCGCGAGGAGATCAACGAACTCCTCCGCCAGGTATCGCTCACCGGCGCGCTTCGCACGCAGATCGAGTACGTTGAGTCGTCAGAGATCGTTTCGATGGACTTCGTCGGCTCAAACCGCGCTGGCATCGTTGACGGCCTCGCAACCATCGTGACCGGGTCGACCGCCATTCTCTACGTCTGGTATGACAACGAGTACGGCTACAGCTGCCAGGTTGTTCGCATCATCGAGCAGCTCGCAGGTTCGCACCCGGCACAGGTTCCGGCGCGCAACGCCTAATTCCCCACCACTAGACGAAACTTGCACAAGGGAGAGCATTATGTCTGAGAAGTTCCTTATCGGCGTCGACGGATCGGAACAGAGCCGCACCGCACTCGCGTGGGGTCTGTCGCGAGCGAAAGATCGCAACGCATCTGTCGAGCTCCTGCACGTTGCCGACGATTCTTTCCTTTCGGAAAGCGCGGTCTTCCTCTCTGAGGCGCAGGACGCCTCTCAGCAGATGCTCGATATCGAGGCTGCGTACGCACGTAGCATCGGCTTCGAAGGCGAGATCAGCGGCACCGCTGTTGTGGGCCACCCCATCCTTGAGGTAGAAGAAGCCTCGAAGCGTGCCGATCTTCTCGTGCTTGGTGCTCACGAGGGCAGCAAGTTCGCTGGCTCCTTCTTTGGCACCCGTGCAGTGAAGGTTGCAGCAACCGCTCATTGCCCCGTTGCAGTCATCCCTGGCACCGAGGTCGATCCCACCGCGGGCATTGTCGTTGGTGTTGACGGCTCTGAGGCTTCGCAGAAGGCAGTTGACTACGCGGCTGAGATTGCGTCATTCCGTGGCGTGCCCCTCATCGCCGTGTACGCATGGATGCCCCCGCTCACCCCGGGTCTCGAGTATCTCTGGAGCGAAGACCTCGTCAAGGCGCAGCAGGCTGCAGCTGAAGAGGCGATCGCGATTGGTACCGCTGGTCTCGCATCGCGTTACCCTGATCTCACGATTGAGCGACACATCGTCCAGGCACCCCCGGTTGCGGCACTCGTGCAGGCAGCTGAAGGCGCTCAGATGATCGTTGTCGGCAGCCGCGGCCGCGGTGGACTGAGCCGCTTGCTCCTCGGCTCTGTCAGCCATGGCGTGCTCCAGGCACTGCCCGTGCCGACCATCGTCGTAAAGCCGTAAGGTTTCGTCACTCGGCGGGCGGCCCTCAGACGTTCAGTCTGGGGGCCGCCCGCTTTTGTACGCTTTTCCACAGATTCTGAGATCAGGTGCAATTCGTTCCGCAACGGGATACGCTCAAGAGAGAACCTTCGATGGGCGACGAAGGCTGCAACTGACGATTTTCGACAGCACAAGGAGAGATCGCATGAGCGAGGCTCGTATCGAACAGGTCATCACACGTGGGCGGATCGGCGCAGGTCTGCCAGGCCGTCCAGCAGAAGGCTTGGAGCTCGAAAACAACGTGTGGCTTCTGGGCGACGACGCCGAGGTGCTTATCATCGATGCCGGCCATGACGCACAGGCTATTGCCGATGCGGTCGCTGATCGTAACGTGCTCGGAATCCTCCTCACCCACGGCCACGAAGACCACGTGAATGCGGCACTCGAACTCGCAGCGATCGTAGATACGCACATCTACTTGCATCCAGACGACCTCTTCATTTGGGCTGACACGCATGGCGACGCTCTCCCAGATTTCGAGCTCGCCGACGGCGCGCTCTTCGCCGCCGCCGGCCTCGAACTCCTCACGCTGCATACGCCTGGTCACACTCCTGGCTCGGTGAGTTTCGCAGTTCCCGCCCTGAACATCGTCTTCAGTGGCGACACGCTGTTCCACGGTGGTCCTGGCGCCGTTCGGTGGGACTATTCCAGTTGGACACAGATTCTCGATTCGATCGATGAGCGCCTCCTCTCACTCCCGAGCGACACCGCTGTCCTCCCCGGCCATGGCGCACTCACGACCGTCGCAGACGAGGCTCCAAGTATGCCCGCCTGGCGGCTGCACAGCGCGTAAAGCGCGCGTAAGCTCAGGCGATAAGGCGAGCAATCTCGCGTTCGGCGAGTTGCTGTTGTTCGGTCGAAAAGGCTGGCGCCATCGACTTCATTTCGGCCTCAGCGATTCCTACACTCGCTGCGACCTTCTCCCACGTCCGTACGGGTGCGAGCACCTCAGCGAGCGCGTGACCTGCATCGCCTTTTGAAAGCCCGAACGCGTCTTTTGATGCAACCAAGCTCAAGATGCTTCGCTTTCGCGGGTCGTCCTTGGAGTTGATCTGACGCGAAGAAACTGAGCCGATACTTGGCGAAGGGTTCACATCAAATGCGGGACTCAGTCGCCAGCCACATTCTCCACGCAAAAAACCGTGATTTTTCCAGTGGTCATCAATGTTGTTGATGAGTACCGTGAATGCGATCCGTTTGAACAGCTCCCGCAGCTGATTACGGTCACCACCCGTGAGCATGTCGACGCAATCAGCAAAGTCCTCGTATGTTGCCGTGTTGAAGGTGTGATCAGGCAGCTCCATTGCTGTGCGGGCAGAAATGAAGCCAATCCGATTCCCTGACTCCGTGCGATCGAATCGATAAAGCACGAGTGTCGATTTCATGCCCGCCGGTCGACATAGACGTCCAGTCTGCACCTCGAGTCCCGCCTGCTCAGCAAGCTGTATCGCAGTAAATTCCCACGCCTCACCGTCCCGCCCACCGTCACGCGAGGAAGGCAGCTTCAACATCTTCAGCTCGCCACCGACACGAGCGGCGACCTTCGGCCTCGCTCCTCCCGCCGAGGTGCCGGGAGCACCGAGAAGCATGAGATCACGTTCATCGGCTTCGTGCTCTTCAAATCTCGCGGCCGCACCGGTAAAGGCCGCAAGGCCGTTCACTTCAAGCTCGGGCACGGTAACTTCGGATAGCCACGTGCTGCCTCCTACCGAGGCAAAACGGATCGCGCCAAGCCGGCTCTCATCGCTTGCCAACGCAAGGTAATCAAAATCCCCAACAACTGGAGTATTGAGACCGACCTGCCTGTCGCTCGCCAGTTTTGCCCGCATGACCATTCGACCCCAGTCGTCAGGTGTGAGGTCCTGGAACGCAAAGAACAGCGCACGGTCAGGTCCCGAGTACGTGCGGGAGTGGGTTCGCGGAAGATCAGGCGATAGCTCGTACGCCCCAGCAACGGAGAAGTAGTCCTGGTCATACGTGAACCAGCTACCCCCGAGAGAGCGCCCACCAACAAAGGAAGCCCCGAGCCTGCCGGCTCGTACAGTGAGGCCGCCAACCTCTACATATACGTCGAGTTCATCAAATAGCTTCATCGCGGCCTTGGCCCTTCAATGGCAAGCGCGCGGCCTGCGTCCGTGGTGAGTGGATCCAGCGCAGTTACCAGCGTATCCACCACTCCGAGCACGCTGGCGACGGCGAAGAGGGAATCAATGCGAGGCGATCCTGTTCCGTCTTCGATACCTCGCAACGTTTCGCGCGTAATATGCGCGCGACGCGCCAATTCGGAGGCACTCATGCCCTGCAGTTTTCGCCACGAACGCAAGTGCTCCCCCATGCGTACGAGCGCACGAGTACGAGCAGGCGACCTTCGTTGAACCATAACTCCTCCAATTTGGTAGCTATACCTTGCAATTTTACTAATAGTTGCAAGGTATAGCTACCAATACTTGGAATTCGATCTCAGGTACTGTTCCCGCCCGGCCATCCCCAGCTTTCGCCCAAAGCAAACTGAATTTTAGTTTCCACGCAAGGGGTTTACACTAGAGAGCGAACACACTCGTGCTCCGGGGTCGGTGAAATTCCGAGCCGGCGGTCACAGTCCGCGACCCGAGGCCATCTGGCCGAGGCTGAACCAGTGAAATTCTGGTACCGACAGTTACAGTCTGGATGGAAGAAGCACAGGCGTGTGGCCTATTTGGGGTATCGCTATTCTCAGCGCTCCCCCCGCGCCGCACGTTCTCCCTCGGCAGTATCGATCGAGAGGAGAAACGGAATGAACATTTTTCACTGGCTCGTCGAGCTTTTCAATGCGCACTGGCAGCTCCCCGGCGGGCAGTCACTGCTCGTACGCGAAGTCGTAGGCAACGTTTTCGGACTTGCCTCTGCGCTTGGCGGCATGCGCCGCCGCATTTGGGCGTGGCCCGTCGGAATTGTTGGCAATCTGCTGCTGCTCACAGTATTCCTTGGGTCAATCCTCAGCCCTGATCACGAACTTCCGAGTCTGCTTGGCCAGGCGGGGCGTCAGGTCATGTTCATCACCGTCGCTATTTACGGCTGGGTGCGTTGGAAGAACGCGAGCAACAACGGCAACGGCCAGGTGACCCCACGCTGGGCATCGAATTCGACACGTATCGGCCTCGCATTGACGATGGTGCTCGGCACGGTCGCACTCACTCCCCTGTTCCGCGCGCTTGGTTCTTGGGATCCGGTGTGGGCCGACGCATGGACCTTCGTTGGCTCACTGCTCGCAACCTATGGCATGGCGAAGGGTTGGACTGAGTTCTGGCTCATCTGGATCGCGGTCGACCTCGTCGGCGTGCCCCTGCTGTTCAGCTCCGGTTACTACGCCACGGCATTCATGTACGTCTTCTATGGCGCGTTTACGGCAGTCGGCTTCGTGGTGTGGGCACGCGCGAACAAGCACGAGAAACCTTGCATCGATGCGGTGATGCCCGATCCGCGCGTCTCACCGGCTACCAACCTCGAAGTCGATAGCGAGGCGCAGGGAGCCACCGCTGTCATCACGACCACTGCGTCAGCGAACGCAAGCTAGCGCGTACGCAGCGCAACGCAGTGAGGGCCAGCACCTGGAACGATTACTCGCCTCGGTGCCGGCCCTCACTGCGTTGCGGATGCGCGCCTTAGTTGCTCGAGACAGACTCGCCCAACTCGCGGAACTCGCGGTTGTAGTACGCCATCGGCTCGTGGGTGTCGCCCTGCACCGAACCAATGACTTCGGCAATGACAACCACTGATGAGCCGACGGTCTCGGTATGGAGAGCCCGGCAACGCAACGCGGCACGTACGTTGCGCAGATAGGGCTCGCCAGTCTCCAGCTCGGCCCACCCTTGCTCGGCAGTAAATCGCTCTGTACCTGACACCGCAAAAGTGCGCGCGAGGTCCGCATGCCGCGAATCAAGCAGGTGCACGAGGAACGAATCCGCGCGCAGAATGCCACCCGCGCTGCCCGTGGCTCGGGTGACAGAAAACACCAGGGCGGGCGGATCCACACTTACCGACGCGACGCTCGACGCAGTCAGGCCAACAGGGCCTTCTTCGGTCTGTGCCGTGATCAACGACACGCCTGCTGGGTGGTCTCGAAACGCGAGCTTCAGGGCGTCCGCCGTAGCTGCAGTTGATTCAACGACAACGTTCTCCGACTTCGTAGCGCTCATTCCCGATAACTCCTTGCTTCACAATGCTGTTCTTCGTTCACCCTATCCAGGCTTCTCCAAGGAAATCCGAGAGATGTCTCAGTGTGACGCTGCGATACGCTTGCCTCAGCGCTTCGGCACTGCCGAGCTGAGCGCAGAACGACTGAACACAAAGGAGTCAAAGATGGTCCTCGAGGTTGGCACGATCGCACCCGATTTCACCCTGTCCGATCAGAACGGTGAGGAGCTTACCCTCAGCGAGCTCGTCACCGAGTCGCCGGTCGCACTGGTCTTCTTCCCCCTCGCGTTCTCGGGCATCTGCACCGGTGAGCTGTGCGAGCTCCGCGATAACATCGCGATCTTCCAGGACGCAAAGGTTCGCGTCCTCGGCGTCTCCGTTGATTCCGTATACACGCTGAAGGCATGGGCAGACCAGGAAGGCTACAACTTCTCAGTGCTTTCCGACTTCTGGCCGCACGGCGCAGTGTCGCAGGACTACGGCGTCTTCATCGACGAAGCAGGCATCGCAACACGCGCGACTTTCCTCATCGGTGAAGACCGTAAGATTCTCGCTTCGTTCGCAACAGAGCCTGGTCAGGCGCGAGATTTCGCAGCCTACCGTGACGCGGTAGCGAAGCTTTCGTAAGTTTCAGGCGCGTTCGATTCGCTGTCGGGTGTTGATCTGTTCTATAGTTAACAGGTCGCAGTCGACAGCAAGCGCCCTTAGCTCAGTTGGTTAGAGCATCTCGTTTACACCGAGAGGGTCGGGAGTTCGAGTCTCTCAGGGCGCACCATTCACAACCCGGTCAGAAATGACCGGGTTGTTTTGTTTCCGAATCAGCTTCACACGCCACTCCTCGTGTTACGGGTTATAGGACAAAACGTGTGTAAACGGTTGGGCGGGTCATGCCCGTCCTCCCCATCCAGCACGTAGCCAGAGCCCTTCCGCAGCATCGAGTCCTGTGCCGTAGAGCTCTGGCCCATTGTCGGGTT
>NZ_JACVMX010000011.1 GCF_014530035.1 Leucobacter sp. cx-328 | reverse complement strand
ATCACGCAATGGGTGGTGTTACTGATTTCCGGCACGGTTAATGGTGCCGGGGTAAGACGGTCCTTGTTTAGGGGCGTGTTTATGCGGCTAGATCAGGATTCGTTACACACGTTTTGTCCTATAACCCCTTCGTAGGCCTCTTTCTGGACTCAATCCCTCGAGATTGATCGTTTCTCTCGAGATGAGCCCTTTCTCGCGCATGAAACTCATGGTTTCGGCAGAATGCCCCGGTTTCGTGGGTTTCGGTAGCCGCCGAAGTGAGTTTCCTTTTCTCATTGGATACTCCGATTCAGCCCGTGTGTCATGGAGCAAAAACAGCAAGCCGTTGCTGAGATAATTCAAAGATGAAGAAGCTTGTTGTAATCGGGTTTGTGTCTTTGTTCGCGCTCACTGGGTGCTCTTCAACGTCTAGCGCACCGTTGACTGAAGGTAGCACTGCATCGCGGGAAGAAGAGACTGCTGCACCGGCAGCGCTCGACCTCAATGGGGCCTGGGAGCAGTCCAATAAGAAGAGTGAAGAAAACTACCACGCTGCAGAAATCATCGACGGTGTTATTACGGTGAATTGGATCGCCCCTGATTCGCGTTCACTGTACTGGGTAGGCTCAGTGCCCAGTGAAAACACGGACGAGGCATTCTCGTGGACGTCGCAGGGCGATACCGAGACAATGGCAAGCGCATTGATGGCTTCAAGCGAGGACACGAAGGAGTTCTCATACGCGGATGGTGTACTCAGCTATGAAGTCACTGCGGTGGGAACGACGATGACTATCAAAATGGAGCGCAAGTAGTCCCACGCGCAAATTTCGGGTCTCTCCCTTCCTGGGCTACGCGTCTCAAATGCAGTTGCTCTGAGAGCCGCTTTCGACCTTCCCTTCCCGCGACGAAGAGCTATCTTCGAAGGAAAAACCTTAGAACGCTAAAGGCCTCAGGGCGCGTCCCAATGTCCGCGCTCTGCGGCCTTGGGCATGTCGGGCTACATCTGCCTATTGACTCGCTCTACCTGTCGACCGATGGTGAACAGATCATAGATGGTGCCGATGAAGAAGAGGCCACCAGTGAAGAACCAAAGCAGTCCTCGGAAGATTCGACCCAGGTAGAAATGCTGCAGCCCCGCACACAAGATAAACCCGAGCAGGGTGAGTCCGAAGGCGATGCCCTTTTCTTTGTGGTTGAAAGTTTTAGCCATATCTGGATTATTCCTTACCGGGCACCGCCGCGGGTGAGTGATTTGTGAGTGCGGCTTCGCGTTCCAGGTTGATCATTGCCGTGCAGAGTATCTTGTTCCTAAACAACGCCCTCAGTGGGTGAATAGCTGAGGACGAGGGTGAGGAGCACATGCAAGACCGGGAAAATACGCCGAAGCGGATCGAACGTGACGACGAGCCGTTCGTGTTTGAACCCGAACCAGAACCTCAGGTCGGCATCCAACACGAGGAATTCACGGGACCGCTGAAGTGGTACCGGATCCTCGGGATTTCGATCGCCATTTTCCTGCTGGTTGCTGCGGTCGTGGCCGTTCCACTCGCGCTGCACTTCGCGAACAAGACTGAGTACCAGAGTGATTTCGAAAGTCTGACAAAGATTCGCACAACGATTGCCAACAATGAGGCGACTCGTGATGCGGCTCATGAACTCCATGGAGCGGCGTACCAGGAAGCCACCAAGCTCGCGGCTGACCTGCAGAACTGGGGATCCGCCAATGCAACTGCCCTCGGAAAGGAAGAGGCAAAGGCCCTCGCTGAAGAGGGCAAAGCGCTCCAAGCGATTCTTGATGAGGCGAAGCCAGCGAGCGATGGCGCAGATCTCTCTGCTGCGCTGAGCGCCCTGCGCGAAGACGAAGCAGCGTATGCAGCTGCCAACCTCCCCGCGAGCCTCATCGATTGGTCGGCGGATCAGGCGGCAAACGTGCTCGGCGTGCTCCCGGTGGCCGAGGTAGAGGTCGAATTCACTGAGACCTACAGCAAAGACAAGCTCGAGAAGCTCCGTACTGCACTTGACGAGGCAAAGGCCGAAGAAAAGACCTCGGCGGCAGAAAGTAACACTGCGATCGAAGAAGTTCGGGCGCTCTCCAAATCTGTGCAGACCGTTCGACCTGCGCTCGTTGCCGCAACGAAGGCACTGCCAAGCAAAATTGCTGGACTCAAGCTTGCGTATGCAAAGGGTGATATCAAGCCTGTCGAAGTCGCCGCAAGTAAGGCGGCTGAGCTGTCTGCTGATTCGAACGCGACGGCGGCAGACCTGAACACTGCCCTCGCCGGGTACTTTGCAGCCGTGAACACAGTGGCAAAGGAGCACTCCGCCAAGTAGCAATGGCAGATAGCATCTTGAATGCTCAGGGAACGGCAAATGGCAACCTGTCAGAACTTAGGAGACCCTCTTGGAAAATCAACCTGCACTGAATTGGACGCTCCGAAACGAGATTCCAGTTCCTCAAGATGTGTTGGCTCTTCTTGCCGAAGGTGAACAGGCTGTTGCCGCGTTCCAGACTTTCCGAGACTCGGCGACGTTCACGACGAAACGACTTATCGTTAAGGACGCGCAGGGGATCACCGGTAAGAAAGTAGAGATCTACTCGCTGCCGTACAGTTCAATCAACATGTGGTCATCTGAGAACGCCGGTGGCATTCTGGACCGCGATGGAGAGATCGAACTTTGGACGCGTGCAGGTCACATCAAAGTAAAACTCGGCAAGGGAGCCGATGTTCGTCGAATCGATAGCCTCATTGCATGGGCCGTGTTGAACTCCCACTAAACGCAGTGCGAAGCGCTGCGTATCTCCGCCCAGATTTTCCAATATTCGGCGTGGCGAACTCCCCTGGATTTGAACCATGAAGGATTTACCGGATAAGCTCTTACCTGTTCGGCCCTGTAGCGCAGTTGGTTAGCGCGCCGCCCTGTCACGGCGGAGGTCGCGGGTTCAAGTCCCGTCAGGGTCGCCAATGCGACGAAAAGCCCCTCGAAAGAGGGGCTTTTCTGATTTTGTGTGCCTGATTGCAAACCTCGTCGGGCCAACCCCTCGAAACAGACGGTTTCTGCCGAGATCACCCCTTTCATGCGCATGAAGAGCCTTGTTTCGGCAGAAACGCCCCTTTTAGCGGGGTTGGTAGAGTTTCCGGGCCGCGGGGTTGGCGGGATTGGGCGCAGTGGGAAAGCAGAGAGCTAGCCGAGCCGCTCCCTGATCCGCGCCCCGAGTGCGTCAGCATCCTGCACCGTGAGCACCACGCGTGCGTAGGCGGCTCCTGGTTTCAGCTCGAGCCGCAGCGACGGGCCGAACCCAGAGACGTTGAAATACATCTTCTCGCCGTCGCGAAAGAATGTGCCGACACGCTTTGCGCCCATGTCGAGGCCGATGCGGGTGGCGAATCCGAGTGGGTACCGCTTCTGATCCGCGTGGACAGACTCGATGTCGGCGTAGGGGATTGCGATCGAGCGACGCAGACCCCAGATGGCATCCATGCCGCGGGGCACGATCGTCACCGAATGATTGCCCAGAATGACACGATTTCTGTTGGTCACGGAGATCCTCTCGGTTGTCCTGCTGCGGTGAAGCACACAGGGCGTGCCTCGATGGTGCCACTAATACGGTCAGAATGACAAGAATTACGCTGAATGGGGAATGGCTGACCTCGTCACTCGAACACCAGGTAGTTTGCCTCGGCTGCCAGCGCCGTACGTACCGCCTGCAACGCTGGACTCTGCGCGCGTGACTTCCGAGCGGCCGTGAAAATAGTGCGAGTTGGCGACCCTGGGAGGTCGAGCATGCGCATCTGGGTGTCAGCGCCGACTCTGGCGAGGCCTGGGAGCAACGCTACGGCCTCGCCAGCTTCGATGAGACGCTGGTGCGCCTGCAGATCAGCGGTTTCGAAGCGGACATCTGGCTCAAATCCAAGCTGACGGCAGGCTTGTTCAGCCCAGTGCCTTGTCGCTGCGCCCTGTGGCTCCATGACCCACGCGGCAGTGGTGAGATCCGCGATCCCTGCCACGTGATCGTAGCGCCCGCCAGCCGCACCGAGCGGCGGGATTCCGAGGCGGATCGGGTCGCTCGTGAGATCCACACGATCGAGCCCCGTGAAGTGCGCTGTGGAGTGATCGGGGTACTGCTCAGCAATCACCAGATCGAAGCCGCGAGCCCATGTCTCTTGCAGCGCGGCTCCAGGTTCGTACTGCATCACCTCGACGCGGAGCTCTGGGTGAGCTGCGCGGATGCGCCGCAGTGCACCGGGAACGACCGTGAGCATCGCCGTTTGAAACGTGGCAACGCGAACCGTGCCGATCACTTCGTCACGCACGCGCTGCATGGCGGCCTCTGCCTGTTCAAGACTGGCGAGGAGCGATTCGGTTTCGGCAACGAGTACTTCGCCCGCTGGCGTGAGTTCGAGAGAGCGCCCGACGCGGCGCAAAAGCTGCACTCCAACCTCGCGTTCAAGAATGCCGAGCTGCTGTGAAACCGCAGACGGACTGAAATTGAGCGCCAAAGCAACCGACGAAATGGTTCCTCGAGCATGGAATTCCCAGAGCAACCGAAGTCGCTTAATCTCAAGCACAGCAACACCTTTCACGACATTGTGAAGTTTTTCTTCACCTTATCTTAAAGATTCTGTCGCTGTACTTCATGCTTTCCACCTGGTCACACTGGCTTGTACCCACCAGTGCCGGCACAGTTGCCGCGCAGTGTTCAAGAAAGGCCTTGAATGAACAGCATCCGTCCCCAGGACCTCGCCGACTCCGCAATTGCGCTTGTAGAGCGGTGGATCAGGGAAGCAGCGGCGTTCCCCACTGACCCCTCGGCAGAGCGGTTGGCGGGTGTGCTCAGAGATCCGAATGGGCTTGAATTCACTGTCGGATTTGTCGACGGAGTGGTAAGGCCAGAAGATCTCAACGCGGCGGCGAAGAAGCTCAACGAGCTGACGCCTCTGACCCCGCAGTTTCTCCCTGCCCCGCTGCGGGCTGCAATCTCGCTGGGTGGTGCCCTGGCAAAACCGATGCCGGGTGTTGTCGTGCCGATCGCCCGAAACGTTCTGCGCCGCATGGTGAGCCACCTCATTATCGATGCGAGCGAAGCGAAGCTCGGCCCCGCGATTGCGAAGATTAAGCGCGAGGGCGTTCGGCTCAACATCAACCTCTTGGGTGAAGCCATTCTCGGCGAACGTGAGGCAGCGCGTCGGCTGGCGGGCACGCACACGCTCCTCGCTCGGGACGATGTGGACTATGTCTCGATCAAGGTGTCGTCAACGGTCGCCCCGCACAACCACTGGGCCTTTGACGAGGCAGTTGAACAGATTGAACAGCAGTTGCGGCCGCTGTTTGAGCGGGCCGCTGCAGCAGTCCCGCACAAGTTCATCAATCTCGACATGGAGGAATACAAAGACCTCGACCTCACTATCGCGGTCTTCACGCAAATGTTGGACCGCCCCGAATTTCTCACGCTTGAGGCTGGCATTGTGCTCCAGGCGTACCTCCCAGATGCGCTAGCCGCGATGATGCGCCTACAAGAGTGGTCTGCGGATCGTGTTGCGCGCGGTGGTGCGCCCATCAAAGTGCGGGTGGTGAAGGGGGCCAACCTGCCGATGGAACACGTTGAAGCAGAGGTCCACGGTTGGCCCGCCGCGACGTGGGAAAGTAAGCAGGCCTCGGACACGAGTTATAAAGCCGTTCTCGACTACGCGCTGACGTCTGATCGGGTGCGCAATGTACGAGTGGGCGTCGCAGGCCACAACCTCTTCGACATCGCGCTCGCGTGGCTCCTGGCGAAGGAACGCGGTGCCGAGTCTGGCATCGAATTCGAGATGCTGCTCGGCATGGCCACGGGCCAAGCAGAGGCCGTTCGTCGGGAAGTCGGGTCGCTGCTGTTGTATACGCCGGTGGTGCACCCGCAGGAGTTTGATGTCGCGATTGCATACTTGATCCGTCGACTGGAGGAAGGCGCGAGCCCAGAGAACTTCATGTCGGCAGTGTTTGAGCTTGACCACAACAAGACGTTGTTCGAGCGAGAGAAGGCGCGTTTCCGGGCATCCCTCGGTGCGCTCGAAGCTATTACTGCTGACGGAAATGACAACAACTATCGGGTACCTACCCCGAACCGTACGCAGGACCGACGCAAGTTCGATGAAGTCGAACTTGAGGCTCGCATCGCTGCCCGTGTACAGGCAGGCCGGAAGGGACGGTTTGAAAACGTTCCTGACTCCGATGCGGATCTTCCCGGCAATCGCGAATGGGGTGCCCAGATTGCGAGTCGAATGACCTCGTCAACACTCGGGGTAGATACCGTTGACGCGTCAACGCTGCAAGACGCAGCGGCCGTTGAATATGTCATCGACCGGAGCGAGCAGGCCGCTGCTGGTTGGCAGGCGCTTGGCGCAGACGAGCGGGCGCGCATTCTGATTCGCGCTGGCGAGTACTTGGAGCGGCGCCGTGGGGACCTCCTCGAAGTCATGGGCTCCGAATGCGGGAAGACACTTGACCAGGGTGATCCCGAGGTGTCTGAGGCGATCGACTTTGCAAACTACTACGCGATGCTCGGGCAGCAGCTCGACAACGTCGACGGTGCGAAGTATGTTCCGAGCTCGGTGACTGCGGTGATTCCACCGTGGAACTTCCCGGTTGCGATCTCTGCCGGTGGAACTTTTGCTGCGCTCGCTTCAGGATCCGCCGTCATTCTGAAACCCGCAGCAACCGCAGCTCGATCGGGCGCCGTGATGGCGGAAGCCTTGTGGGAGGCGGGAGTGCCGCGCGATGTGTTGCAGTTTGTGCAGTTTGATGAGCGCGAGCTTGGCAGTGTGCTGGTCGCAGACGAGCGGGTTGACCGGGTGATTCTCACGGGTGCGTACGAAACAGCTGTGAAGTTCCGCGGATTTAGGAAAGACATGCAGGTGCTTGCTGAGACGAGCGGCAAGAACGCGATCATCGTGACGCCAAACGCTGACCTCGATTTGGCCGCTCGCGACGTCGCCCAGTCAGCATTCGGCCACGCTGGCCAGAAATGTTCAGCGGCATCGCTTGTGGTGCTTGTGGGCTCAGTGGCCAATTCGAAGCGCTTCCGCGGGCAGCTGCTCGACGACATCGCATCGTTGCACGTCGGTACGCCGGAGCAGCTCGGCACACAGATGGGTCCGGTGATTACCGCGCCGGCGGGCAAACTGTTGCGCGGACTCACCCAGCTCGGGGCGGGGGAAACCTGGCTTATTCAGCCGGAGCCAGTGGCAACTGAAAGCTCCCTCGCGCGTGATCGCAATGGTGAACATCGGCTCTGGAGCCCTGGCGTGCGCGACGGCGTACAGCCGGGCAGTGAGTTCCATCTCACTGAGTACTTCGGTCCGATTCTTGGCATCATGACTGCAAAGACTCTCGACGAGGCAATCGATCTGGTGAACGCAACAGACTATGGCCTGACGAGTGGCTTGCATTCGCTTGACGCCGATGAGCTGGAGACCTGGCTTAGTCGTGTCGAGGCGGGCAACCTGTACGTGAACCGCGGGATTACCGGAGCTATCGTGCGACGCCAGTCATTCGGCGGGTGGAAGAAGTCAGCAATTGGCGCGGGGACGAAAGCTGGCGGACCGAACTACTTGTACGGACTTGGCGCGTGGGAGGACGCCCCAGTGCGCGGGGAAGAACTCCCGCTGTCACCACTCGTTTCCCAACTGCATCGCGCCGCCGTTGCCACAGTAACCGCCGGCGGCTCCACGAGCGAAGCTGATCACACTTGGCTCCGGACTGCATTTAGCTCTGATGCTGCCGCACTCGCGAGTGAGTTTGGTGTCACGCATGATGAATCGGGGTTGCAGGCTGAACGTAATATTCTGCGCTACCTCCCGCATGATCACGTCCTCATGCGCCTGACAGCTGACGCGTCAACTTCACATGTGCTGCGAGCACTTGGTGCGGCGCTTGCGGCCAAAGCCATGCCGCTCGTGAGCTCTGAGGCCGAACTGCCGGACGCCGTGCGTGCAACGCTTCAGGCAGCAAAGGTCCTCGTGGTCGTGGAGAGCCGCGACAGCTGGCAGAAACGAATCGCCTCGGTCGCTGCGGTCGAGGGCCCTGCAGCGGGATGCCGCGTCAGACTCGTAGCTGGGGCGTCACGTGAGGCGGCCCTTGCTGACATCTACGAAGCGTCGGGTGGCAAGCCTGATATCGCAGTGTACGGCCGTCCTCCGGTGTCGGCTGGTCGGGTGGAAATGCTGCCGTTCCTCCGCGAACAAGCGGTTTCCCTCACTGCACACCGCTTCGGCACGCCATACAAGTTCTCAGAAAACGTGATCTAACACGGTCATGCGGTCGGCCACCGTCGGCCGCATGACAAACCCTAGAAAGGTGACAACGATGTCCGACCAGATATACCTGTACATCGCCCTCGGGCTGTACTTCTCGCTGATGCTACTCATCGGCTTCCTCGCGTTCCGAAAGACGAACTCACACGAGGGCTACATGCTTGCAGGCCGCGGGCTTCCACCCTGGGTTGCGGCGCTCAGCGCAGGTGCATCTGACATGTCGGGCTGGCTCATCATGGGCCTTCCTGGAGCGATCTACGCGACAGGACTTATCGAAGGCTGGATCGCGGTCGGCCTACTCATCGGTTCCTATCTCAACTGGCGAATCGTCGCACCCCGACTTCGTGCCTACAGTGAGGTTTCCCGGAACTCGATCACTATTCCGAGCTTCTTCGAAAACCGCTTGCGCGACAAGACGCACGTGCTTCGCATCGTTTCGAGCATCATCATTCTGGTGTTCTTCACCATTTACGCATCGAGCGGCATGGTAGCTGGCGGCGTCTTCTTCGAGAGCGCATTCGGCGGCGACTACATCATTGGCATGCTGCTCGTCACCGTCGTGACGCTCGCGTATACGCTCTTCGGCGGCTTCCTTGGAGCATCCCTCACCGATGTGGTGCAGGGACTCATGATGGTCGTTGCACTCATCGTTGTTCCAATCATCGCAATCATCAACATCGGCGGCCTCAGCGAGACCGCAACCATCGTCGAGTCTGTTGGCGCAAGCAACCTGGCCATTTTCGGGGGCGCGGATCTCGGCGCAAGTGCCGCCACCCTCATCGTCGTTTCTGGCCTGGCATGGGGCCTCGGGTACTTTGGTCAGCCGCACATCATCGTGCGGTTCATGGCGCTGCGGAGCCCCGCAGAGGCCGCCAGTGCTCGTCGCATCGGCACAAGCTGGCAGCTCTTGTCATTGGCCGGCGCGGTGGTCTGTGGTCTTGTCGGCATTGCCTACTTCGCAAAGACCGGTGGCGAACTAGGTAACCCAGAGACCGTTGTGCTGTTGATGTCACAGACGCTGTTGCATCCGCTCGTTGCAGGCCTCGTGCTCGCCGCAGTGCTGGCCGCAATTATGAGCACGCTGTCGAGTCAGCTCATCGTGTGCTCGTCGGCCCTGGTCGAAGACATCTATCGGCTTGCGCGTAAGCCAGCTCCGAGCGAGAAGACACTGGTGGTGCTTGGCCGGGGAGGCGTGCTGCTCGTGGCAATCATCGCCGCACTGCTCGCGATCAGCCCGAATGACAACATTCTCGGACTCGTGTCGTTTGCCTGGGCAGGTTTTGGCGCAGCTTTCGGTCCGATCGTTCTGCTGAGTCTGCTGTGGCGCAAACTCACGAACAAGGGTGCGATCGCGGGCATGGTGACGGGTGCGCTCGTTGTCTTCATCTGGAAGCAGCTGGGCACCGGGCTGTACGAGCTGTTGCCCGCATTCGTTCTTGCGACAGTTGTCTCAGTCATCGTGAGCAAACTCACGTACAAGCACAACGCTGAGATCGAGCGCGAATTCGCTGACACAGGCACGCTGCTCGTTGCTTCAAAAGAACGGTAACGGCCGGCGTCATCTGGCGTAATGCTTCTCCCGGGTCGGGTGGTGATCCATAGACTCAGGCTGTCATCCCACCCGACTCAACGAGGAGAAGATATGTCTTTTGATCCGCTCATGCAGACCGCAACTCTGGCAGATATCGAGCCCACTATGTACGGTCGTATTTCGAAGCGCGCGGCTGAATTAAACGGTGTGGATGTGACCCAGGTCACGTTCCACGTCGACGCGAAGTGGAGTGAAGATCTCAAGCCGGTGGCTGGCACGGAACTGTGCGAGCTGCCGCATGTCGCGCTCGTGACCGCGGGCACCCTTGGTGTCGAGATGCAGGACGGCTCCTACCAGGAGTTCTCGGCAGGAGACGCGATGCTGCTTCCGCCCGGACATGATGCGTGGTCGGTCGGTGGCGAAGACTGTACCTTCGTGGAGTTCTCACGCGGAAACGACTACTACGCCGAGTAGTTCGATAACCATTCAGAACTCAGGGGGCGAGCTGCCGAGGCAGCTGGCCCCCTGTCGTATTTGCGCCATGGCGAGTTTTCGCCATGGAACACAGCGCATTTCGCAAGACAACCAGTGTTGTTTCCCAATACCGTTTGCAAGGGTTTTGCCGTCAGCAAGGTGATGCCTATGCCGCAAACATGAGGGATGCTTACGAACATGGTTTTGAAGAAGGGCTTCTGGGTAGCCGGTGCCACCGCAGCATTGCTGCTAGCCGGCGCAGGAACTGCTCAGGCGACACCGACCGCAGTTGGACCATTGCTGCCAAACACCGGTCCAGCTGCTGGTGGAACACGTGTAGTTGTTGAAGTCCCGCAGGGACCGACGTGGGTGTCTGTGGAAACAGGTCGTAGCCACGGTCTTGGCCTTGCCACTGACGGCCTGCTGTACACCTGGGGAAATGATAGTCAGGCTGGTGAGGCCAACCTCTCTCCACAGCGGATTACCACGCCTGAGGGCGTGAAGTTCACCCAGATTGCAGTTGGAACGGTCGGCAACGCGGCCATCGCTGAAGACGGCACGGTGTATGTGTGGGACGCCTTTTCTGGCAACGGAACAAACGACACCGCGGACGTGCCAACCGCTGTTGAGCTTCCAGGAGGTGTCACTGCAGTCCAGGTCGGAGTCGGACGAAACTACGTGAGCGTTCTCGCGGAGGACGGCCTGATTTATGGCTGGGGCGTCAACTCCGAAGGCGTGCTTGGCACGGGTACAACGCGCGCGAGCTACACCCCGGTGGCTGCAACTATGCCCGCAGGGGTTACGAAGTTCGCAAAGATCTCAGCTGGTGGCGAGCACATGCTGGCGCTGACCGACGAGGGCGCACTCTACGGTTGGGGAAATGGCATGTACGGTGCGCTGTCGACCGACGGAAGCGTTGCCTTCCAGCTCACGCCGGCGTTGCTTGTAAGTGACCACGTTCCTGCCGGTACCAAAGTTGTGAACATTAGTGCTTCGCTTGGCGACGGCTCCGGAACTTCCTTGATCACTAAGGAAGATGGTTGGGGCGCCGGCACAGGTCGTCACTCTTATGGGCAGGCGGGTGTTGAAAATAGGACCAGCGAAGTCTATGGTTTCACCCGTGCAACCCCCACGTTGCCGCAGTTCGCAGCGGAGCTCGTCGGTTCCAACGAATTCAGTGCTGCGCTGAGTAGTGAGGGATTCCTATACGTGTGGGGCGATAGCCCCGCGACGCGTTATGACGAAAGCTACAGGCCGTACGAACCTGCGTCAGCACGCCTGCCTGAGGGCCTCCCGAAGCTGCACGATCTTCGTGCTGGCATGGATTCGATTACCGCGATGGGTGACGACGGCGAGGCGTACCTCTGGGGTACGAACCCTGGCGGCGAGACCAGTGGCCTTCCGGTGGCGCTTGATACCCCGGAAGCTGTAGTCACTGGCGTCGACTTCGGGGGAGAAGCGGCAACCGATATCGAACAGATTGATGCGACTCACTGGGAAGTGACTGCTCCTGCTCATACGCCGGCGCAGGTTGATGTGACCACGGAATGGGCCGTCGGCGGTGCTGCACAGAAACCCATCGTTAATGAAACCTATGGCTACGTCGGTGCACCCACACTCGCTGAACTCAAAGACGTGAAGGTACGTCTCGGTGAAACCGCGAAGTTTGAGCTATCGCTGACTGGATTCCCGAACCCCACAGTCGAATGGCAGGTCGACATGCCAGGAGATGCGAATGTTTCACGCGCTGCGGTACGGGGCGCCGAAAACTGGCAGCCGGTTTCTATTGATAAGGCTGCGTCGGTCGCCGCCGACGGTTTGAGCATGAATGTCATTGCCAATAAGGCGCATGATGGTATCCGCTTCCGTGCGGTTGTCACGAACTCTGAGGGAAGCGCAACGACGAATGCCGCGACTCTGGTACTTGATACGAGTGACGAGAACGGCGGCAACGGCGGCAATGGCAATGGCGGTAACGGTAACGGAAACGGTACTGACGGCGGCAGCACTGGCGGCGGATCTGGCACCAACGGTGCAAGTTCCAACGGCGGGGCAGCTGGCACAGGTTCCGTCACTAATGCAGCCGCCAACAATGGTGGATCGCTCGCTCGTACCGGTGGCGCAGAAATGCTGTGGCTCGTGCTTGGCGGTGCAGCAATTGCCGCGGCCGGTGGCACGGTGCTGGTGGCACGTCGCCGCCGCGCATAGCGATGTAGACGCGTAACGCGCAGAGAGGGGCGGGGAGCGCAGCAATTCGCTGCGCTCCCCGCCCCTCTCTGCGCTGTCATCTCTACGACTGCACCACGTCAGCGATATTCGTCGATCCCGCTTGCTCATCGTTCGGGCGTTCAGGCGCACCCTCTGGACGCTCACCGTCGAAGCCCTCGGGCGGCTCCGGCATATCGTCGGGACTCATGCCGTCGGGAAGCGCTGGGCGCTCGCCGTCGGTCGGGGGAGTGCCACCTGGGCCACCGGCGTTGTCGCCACCAGGGCCACCTTGGCCGCCCATGCCGCCTCCACCAGGACCGCCCATGCCGCCCTCGCCAGCGACTGCATCGCCGATTGATTCGCCGTCAACCATGACCGAGTAGGTCTCGCCCTCGACGATCTTGTTATTTGAGAGAATGACCGATGCGGCTGCCTTCAACGAAGTGAACTTACCGACCTCGGTACCTGACGCGTCAACGATGGTGCCGGTCGCACCTGCTGCAAGCGTTGCCTTGATGACGACCCAGTCCTGGTCGCCAGCTGAAGGTGTCTGCTCCATGTCGCCAGGACCGAAGGCCCACACGGTGCCTCCATCCACGGTCATGTCGCCATTGGCATCGAGTGAGCCGTTGCCACCGCGAGTGGGGCCATAGACGGTGGTAGTTCCGCCGGTGATGGTGAGGCTTCCGTTCGAATCGAGGCCGTCTCCTTCGGCATTGACGGTGACCTTGCCGCCGCTGATGTTTAAGACTTCGCCGCTGTCCTGGAACTCACCGCCACCGCCACCAGGTGCGGTTTCGGGGGCGGTCTCGGTTTTGGCTTCGGCCTCTGTCTCGGTTGCGGGCGCCGTCTCAGCTTCGGCCTCAGCGGCATCTGCAGCTGATTCGCCGGCCATGAGCGCCTGCAAATCTGCCATGCCCGAGGCGTTCATGCCGTCATCGCTCGCGGTTACCTTGATCTTGCCAGCGCTGATGCCGATGCTGGCCGCCTCGATGCCCTCGTTCGACTTCGACACGGTCACGGCGGGCTCGCTGGCGTCAGCCTCGGCATCGTCGAGTACGCCGATCGACACGATCGCCTCGCCCTTGATACCGTCATCCGCTGCGGCTACGTTGACCGTGCCGCCCGCGATCACCGTGTCGGTGAACGCCTGAATGCCGTCGTCGCCCGCGGTGATGTCGATGGTGCCGCCTGAGACGTAAATGTAGCCGCGGGTCCAATCGATGTCGGCGGCGTCCTTACTCTGGTCGCCCTTGCTGTACAGGCCGTCGCCCGTGGTTGCGGTGAGGTCCAACGTTCCGCCTTCGACGACGAGTGAGTCCTTGCCGCGCAGTGCGTCTGCTGCGGCGGTGACGGTGATGTCGCCGTCGAGGATGACGAGGTCGTCCTTCGACGTGATGCCGTCGTTGCCGTTGCCGTGGACCGTCAGGGATCCGCCGCCACTGATCGTGAGATCCGCCGCGGAGTAAATGGCGGCATTGGCCGTTGCGTCCTCGGCATACGATGCCGCGTCGGATACGGCGTTCACACTGTCGTCGGCGAGATGGATCGCGACATCATCGGCAGATTGCACGTCGATGACCGATCCGCCGGTGTTCGTGATGACGGCACCGTCGAGGATGAGGACGACTTGTGCATCGTCCGGGGCTGCGACGACGACCTGGCCGGCGAGCGATCCAGACAAGCGGTAGACGCCGGCTGCGGTGATGGTGATGGTGGATCCGCTGACCTTCACGCCGGTGCCAGCGGGCTTCGCGAGGTCGACGGCGATGGAGTCAGCAGTGTCCCACTCGTCGGTATTGACGGTCGTGTAGTCAGCGTTCTCGGCCATGACTGCGGTCGGGGTGAGGTCGGCCGCCGTCGCGGTTGACGTGTCACCAGACGCGTTCGTTGCAGCGGTACAACCGGCGAAAAGGAGTGCGCCGCTGAGGATGGTGATTCCGGCAAGTAACTTGCGATTCATAGTGATTCCAGAGTTGTGGGGATTGCAGATTTGGGAGAGCGGCTGAAGCTGTGGCCGAGCACACGCGCCCACTTGTTGTGGGGCAGCGACGGGTAGAGTGCGGCAGTGCCGACGCCGAACTTGCTGATGCCGCTGGGCCGATGACCCGCACGCCAAAGGGCCCGGTCGAGATCGCTCACGCGCTGGGCTGACTTGGTCTCGATGATGACGTTGCCATCGGCGCGGATCTCTCGCCCATCCGCATCAAGCCAGTGCAGATCGGTGTCGATCGTGGCTCTGCTCCCGCCAGGCAGGAGTAGGGTCGTGCGCTGGTAGCGGCTGGTCATACTGGGGGTGAGCTGCGCGACGAGCGATGCGTCGACGCCGTGCGGCTCGAGCACCGAGGCAGCGAAGTTGCGGCCAGGGGTGGTGAGCTTGGAACGATCCGCCGTGTCCCAGGGGATGCGGGTCTTGATGGTCATTCCGCGACCGTCCTTGGTTTTCACCTCGAGGAAGCAGCCGCCGGTGTCGACGTACGTGCGTGTGCGCAGCTTGAACCGGTGCCGGCGCCGCTGCGCGGTGAGACGGTACACCGCGAAATCATCGGTATCGAAGTAGACCGAGTCATAGGCGAACGTGCGCTGGCCGTCGATCTCGAGCACTCGCGTGTGCGGATCGAGCGAACCGAGCACCTGAGTAGCCGCATCGGCCGGGAGGAGGTACTTGCGGTCCACACGCTGGAGGAGCGCGGCCTCTGACACGATCTCATCGAGGGAAATGGGAGTGAGCCAGGTGAATCCGAGGCGGGCGGTCATGGCGTCACGTGCGCTGATCATGCGCCCTGCTTGAGCTGGTAGCGCACGTCAACGAGGGTGCTGTCGTTAACGAGGTCGATCTGTTGCACGGTGACGGCGGTGACGCGGGCGTTGAGGCGCTCAGCGAGGACGCGAGTGAGCTCGCTCTCATCGGTGATTGCGCGATCAAGCCGCACGACCTGCTGGCGGGAGCCGGCGAGGAGGCGGGGGTGATCCGCGAACCACATCATCGCCACGATCGCGACGATGAGGGCGCTTGGCAGAATGAGGTTTGTGCCGCCAGCGAGGCCGCCGATGAGCCCCATGGCGAGCGCTGCGAAATAGTAAGCGACTTCGCGCTGCGAGATCTCAGACGAACGTAGGCGGATGATGCTGAGAACGCCGAAGAGACCGAGACCGAGGCCAGCCGCGACCTGTGAACTGCCGAGCACCATGGTCACCGCGAGCACGCCAGCATTCACCCCGAGGAACGCGACAACCAGGTCGCGACGACGGTGGCGCCGATAGTAGACGCCGAAGACGAGAACGAGGATAGCGGCGATGTCGATCACCGCGAGGACCAATGTGGTGTTGATCAATGAAGGCTCCTTGAGAGGCATGTTTTCTAGCTGTATCTAGCTTTTCGAGGATCACTGTGGCGCGCGTCACCCCTGCGAGGGCATTCGATGTACTGCGTTTGCAGTACGTGGGATTCCGCGATCGGATGATTCCTTCGCACGGGATGCTTCGACACAATGGAGGTATGCACACGAAACGCGAGCCACCGACTGCCGCTGCGGCAGGACAACACTGGCTTGCGTGCTTCCCCACCTGGGGGAGCGACGTGCTCGCGATTGCGGTTGTGCTCGTCACCTCGTTCTTCGGAGTTCCGATGATGCCGGGCGGCGGCCGGTGGCTCGGCGGCGGTGCTGACGGCGGTGGCCGTCCCACTGATGGGCGGATCGACCCCGGCGACCTGACTGGCCCTGGCGGTATCGATCAGCCGGCGCTGACGTTCCTGCTGCCACTCATCATCGTGCTCGTGGCGTGCGCGCTTATTCCGCTGCGCCGGCGCTGGCCCGTCACGGTCATGGGGACGGGTCTCGCACTGTACTGCCTGACGATCTTGCTGCGAGAACCCGCCATGGGCGTCGGCATCGTGGTCGTGCTCGCCGCATACAACCTCGGCGCAACGCTCACGCGTCGCACGACCCTCATCGTGGGGGGCACCGCGACCGTGATCGTGGTCGCACTGAGTCTCACGAGCTCGGAGTTCGGTGTGATTGATGTGCGCGTCTTCCAAATCGCAGCTGGCATCGCGGTCGCGGCGGCGCTCGGGGACAGCACCCGCTCAAAGCGTGAGGCTGCCGCAGCAGCGACCGAGCGCGCGGAACGAGCCGAGCAGACACGCGAGGCTGAGGCGCAGCAGCGCGTGGCAGAGGAACGACTGCGCATTGCGCAGGACCTCCACGACACGGTCGCACACCAGATCTCGGTCATTAGCCTGAACGCGGGAGTGGCCTCCAGCGCCCTCGACGCCAAGCCAGAGAAAGCCCGGACTGCCTTGCGCACCATCCGCCGATCATCGCGCGAGGTGCTGTCAGAGATTAGTGAGCTCCTCAACTATCTCCGCACAGAGGACGAGACCGGCGCAGCCCCGCCCCAGCCGACCGCCGAAGACATCATGACCCTCACCGACCGGGTACGTGACGCTGGGCTCACGGTTACCCTCACAGGCGCCGAAGCGCTGCCGCAGGTGACCGGCGCGACCGGCCGCGTGCTCTACCGGGTCGTGCAGGAAGGCCTCACGAACGCCCACAAGCACGGCTCGGGCGGCACAGCCTCCGTCACCATCGCAATCGATGGCGGCGACGCGGTCGTCACTATCACCAACCCAGTATCGGCTGCTGGCCGCAACCAACCCGATCCGCTGCGAGGTGGCCTCGGACTCACCGGCATCCGTGAGCGGGTCGCATCAATCGGCGGATCGGTCGACATCGCCACCAACGAAACCTTTACGCTCGCAGCTCGACTGCCGCTCAAACGAGAGGACAACGCATGATTCGCGTACTCGTGGTCGACGATCAGTCGCTCATTCGGCAGGCTGTCGTTGACATTCTGGCGAGTGAAGACGACATTGACGTTGTCGGAGAAGCAACCAACGGGGAGGAAGCGCTCGCGCTCGCCGCAGAGCTGGACCCTGATGTTGTGCTCATGGATATCCGGATGCCGAAGCTCGACGGTATCTCTGCGACTGCAGCACTGTGTGAGGGGGCGGCGGGTGCCGGTGGTACGGGTGGCGCGAGTGCAGTGGGCGCGGGTGATTCCGACTCTGATCGGGCCGGTACACGCGTGCTCATTCTCACAACGTTCGAGGAAGATGAGAACGTCGTCGCGGCGCTCCGGGCCGGCGCGAGCGGGTTTCTCGGCAAGGGCGCAGAGCCAGAAGAAATCGTGCGCGCGGTACAGGCCGTGCACGCCGGTGACGCGCTGCTGTCGCCAGCCGCAACCCGCAGCCTTATCGCGCGATACGTTGCCGCTCCGGCCGCGCCTGCCGTGGACGAGGCCGCGCACCCAGAACTCGCAACGCTGACTGAGCGTGAGCGTGAGGTGCTGCTGCTCGTGGCACGCGGCAAATCGAATCAAGAGATCGCAGATGAGCTCTTCATCTCGCCGCACACCGCGAAAACGCACGTGAACCGCATCATGATGAAGGTGTTTGCGCACGACCGTGCACAGCTCGTGATTCTCGCGTACGAGAGCGGGCTGCTGGTGCCTGGGCTCGGGGGCTAAGCATGGCTGTGGCCTAAACCGAACGACGCTACATTTGTTAAACCGAGCGCCGCTCGGTTATTGTGATTCCAATCGATCGATTGGATTGCAATGGCGCGACCCCACACCCCCATCCTCAGCGAAGAGCGCATCCTCGCTGCCGTCCGTGTGCTCAGCACAGACGGCGACTTCACGCTCGCTCAGCTTGCCCGGGCACTCGATGTGCGTGTGTCTTCGATCTATCACCATGTGCCGTCAAAGGCCGCGATCGTACACCTGCTTCGCCGGGAATGGATCACACAGCTGCGCGCCGAACTCGGGGAAATCACAGGCCGCGAGCGGCTCTCGGCAATCGTCCGCTCGTACGCCGACTTCGCGAGCAGCATTCCCGCGCTCGTGCCGTACCTCGTGACCGAACCGCTCCGCGATGACGAGCTCACCTGGTTCTATGAGGATGTCGCAGAGACACTGCACAGTCTCGGCGTCGCAACCGAACGGATCCTGCCATTCATTGGCACGATCGATGCCGCGGTCGTTGGCGCCGCGTTCGACCTGCTCGCACCGCCGTTCCAGGAAGGGGAGATCTCGTCAGAGGCGCACCCCTACTTGAGTGCGGCGCTCGCGACGCTCCCCGAAGATTTCGATCGCCGCGTGCACCTGCGTTCAACGATCGATGATTTGCTCACTGGCCTGCTGCGTGGGGCGACCAGCACCGAGAGCAAGAACTGACGCGCGCGGTAGCGCACCGGTTCACCCAGCACCACCAACACTCACCTCCCACGCAATTCACGATGCGCGACTCCGTCGTCGCGCAGGCTCTACCCCAACGAAGAGGAAGACCGAGAATGTCCCGACCCACAACCGGCGTAGCTCGCGCCGGTGCTCCCACAATGGGCGCGCTCATCACCACCTGGGTGTTTGCGCTCCTGCCAGCAAACCTAGTTCCCTCGATTGTTGAAAAGCTCGTCTACGAACTGGGCGTATCGGTGACGACCGCCGGGTTCGTCGCTACCGGCATGACCCTCGCGAACGCCGCCGCGGTGCTACTGACTCGTCGCGCTGTGCAGCGAGGAAATCGCGTGGTCATCGCGCGTATCGGTCTCGCGATCATGATGCTCGCGTTCCTGTCCGGCGCAATTTGGCCGGTCGCAAACGTCAGCATGGTCGCCCTGATTGCTGGAGGCATCGGCTCCGGCTTTGTGATCTCGGCAGCGACTGCCGCAGTCTCGGCGACACCCGATCCCGACCGATCGACCACAATTGTCATGATCGTCAACCGTTTCGTTGTCGCGGTTGCCTTCCTGACGATCCCACTCGTTGGCGGCGGCGTGCGCGAGCTGTTCCTTATCCTCGCGATCCCTGGCATCCTCGGCTTCATTGGTGCGCACTGGCTTCCTCGCGTTCCTGAGGCGACCGCCGCGATTGACGTCGTTGGTACCGCAGCGACTGCTGCGGCAGCCGGTGATGCAGCACCCCACGCTCCCGGTTCGCTCGGTGCAGAGGGGAAACCCGTCGCCGAAGCAGTCGACGCGAGCGAGGGGCGGATCCGCCGAATCGGCTGGCTCCTCGCCCTCGGCTTCGGCGCTTGGTCGATCACCGATGATGGCGTCTATGGGCTCGTTGGCGTGATTGTTGGTGAGAGCGATATGCAGGTTTCAGACAGCTTCGTGCCTATGATCTTTGCGCTCTCCGTATTCTGCGGGCTTGCTGGTGCGCTCATGGCGCCGTTCATGCACCGGTGGTTCGGACGCACCGCAACGCTCATCGGATTGCTCAGCGTCAGCGCGATTGCAAAGCTCGGCCTCATGACGCTCGCGACCCCCGTCATGTATGCGACCTCGAGTGCCGTATGGGGCTTCGTGTTCGGCGCAATGCTGCCGCTCATCTTCGGCCTTGCGGCGTCGCTGTCGCGTGACGGCGGCGTGAGTGTGCTCGTCAATGGTGTTTACATTTTCGGTGTCGCCCTTGGCCCACTTGTGTCGACTCAGTTGTTTGACCGCGCAGGCTCAGGCGTGCTTGCAACCGTCATGACGACGATCGCGATCGTGAGCGGTGCCCTCATTATCTACGCGTCGCGCTTCGCAGAGCAGCACCAGAAGCAGACCACCGCATCACCCACTGACGCTGCGCAGGCAGCTGTATCGAATGGAGTTCAGGCATGATCCGCACACTCATTACCAACGCCACCGCGTTTCTCGGCGGTACTCCGGTCGAAGGCCGAGGCGTGCTCATCGCCAACGGCAAGATTGTCGCGGTCGGTGACTCGGCCGCGATTGCCGCACTGCCAGAGGCGGTCGGCGCCGAGCACATCGATGCGCGGGGCGGCCTGTTGCATGCGAGCTTCGCTGACGCCCACGTGCACGCGGTCTTTGGCGGCGTTGAACTTGGACGCTGCGAGCTGAGCGATTGTGACAACGCTGAAGAGACACTCGCGCGCATCGCAGAATACTCGTCAGCGCACGATGGTGAGTGGATCCTTGGCGGCGGCTGGAGCATGTCGCATTTCGAGGGTGGCGCTCCGACGCGCGAAGCGCTCGACGCGATCGTGAGCGACCGACCGGCGTTCCTCATCAACGCGGATCACCACGGTGCCTGGGCGAACTCGCGTGCGTTCGAGCTCGCTGGCATCGACGCGAATACGCCGGATCCCGCTGACGGCCGCTTCGAGCGGCACGAAGACGGTACCCCGAGCGGCACTATGCATGAGGGCGCCCAGGAACTCTTCTCGCATGTGTTGCCCCCGACCACGATCGAGGAATGCCGCGCTGGCCTGCTGCGTGGGCAAGAACTTCTGCACGGCTACGGAATCACCGCCTGGCAGGAAGCGATTCTGGGCGCATACGCGGGATACCCCGACGTCACCCCTGCTTACACTGCTGAGATGGCAGACGGGGTAGACGCTGATGTCTCAGGCGCGCTCTGGGTGACTCGTGACCTGTCGAACCCTGAATCGCCCGTCGACGCCGACGCGATCGTCGCGGACTTCGAGCGGCGTCGCGCTGAGGCCGCCGCACACGGCTTCAACACGAGCACTGCCAAGATTATGGTCGATGGTGTGGCAGAGAACCTCACTGCCGCGATGAACGAGCCGTATGTTGATGGCTGTGACTGCGGCGGCGGATCCGCCAATCGCGGCCTCGCATACTTCAGCGCCGAAGACCTTAAGGCGCTCGTCCCCAAGCTCAACGCGCGCGGATTCAACGCTCACTTCCATGCCATCGGCGATCGCGCAGCTCGGTACGCGCTCGACGCGGTTGCGGCAGTTCCCGCGGCGGATCGTGCCGGGGTGCGCAACCATATCGCGCACCTGCAGGTGGTGGATCCCGCTGACATTCCGCGCTTTGTCGAGCTCGATGTGACCGCCAACTGTCAGGCGCTGTGGGCGGTACTTGAGGCACAGATGGTCGAGCTCACGCTGCCAATTTTGGGCGAAGAACGCGCCGGCTGGCAGTACCCGTTCGGGTCGCTCATGCGTGCCGGGACCGAGGTCGCATTCGGTTCAGACTGGTCAGTCTCGACCCCCGATCCCTGGCAGGCGATGCACGTTGCGGTGAACCGCCGCGCGCCCGGTATCGCTGATTCTGAGCCGCTCCTTCCCAATGAGGCATTGCCCCTCGAGGTCGCCCTCGATGGGTACACTCGTGGTTCGCACTCGCTGCTCGGTACCCCGGGCGGTGCCGGCCACATCACTGCCGGTGCAGTTGCTGACCTTGCGCTCACCGACCGCAACCCGTTCGCGGCGCCCGCGAGCGAGATCTGGCAGACGCGCAACGTACTAACAATGCGTCAGGGGCGGATCGTCGCAGACAACCGCTAACGCCTACACGCAGTGAAGCCCGGGCCATCGCGGTCCGGGCTTCACTGCGTGTAAACCGAGGTTCGAGCAGTTCCTAACGGTTATAGCGATCGAGTCGCATCTGCGCGGTCGCTTCGTGAGCTGACATGCCTTCCGAAGCTGAGATGGTGACGGTCGCGGGAGCCAGAAGCGGCGTTGCCTCGCGCTCAACCCGCTGGAAGGTCAAAGGCTTCAGGAAGCGTGCGACCGAGAGGCCTGCGCTGTGCTTCGCTCCGCCTGCCGTGGGCAGGGTGTGGTTTGTTCCTGCCATTCCCTTGTCTGAGTACGCAACGGTGCTCCACTCGCCAAGGAAAACTGAACCGTAGTTTCGTAGGTTCTCGTGATACCAAGCATCATCAGAGGTGAGTACCTCAAGGTGCTCCGTTGCCAAATCATCCATAAGCGCCACGGCGACTTCGCGGGAGCTTGCCACCGTAACTGAACCGTAGTCACGCCATGCGGGTCCACAAATATGGGCAGTGGAAAGCGTTTGAAGCTGTCGCTCCACCGCTGCAATGACTGCACGGCCGTGAGCTTCATTTGTGGTGACCAGCGCCGCCGGAGAATTCGGGCCGTGTTCTGCCTGGCCAAGCAAGTCAGCGGCGACGAGCTCAGGATCGGCTGTTTCATCTGCGAGTACCGCAATTTCGGATGGGCCCGCAAGCAGATCAATCGCAACCTGCCCGAATAGCTGGCGCTTTGCTTCAGCCACGAAGGCGTTTCCGGCACCAACAAGCATATCTACGGGGAGTTCGTCGATGAGGCCGTATGCCATGGCTGCGAGAGCCTGAACACCGCCCAAAAGGAAGATGCGATCAGCGCCAGAAACCTTTGCAGTGTAGAGCACGGCGTCGTTCGCAAGGCCAGAAGGCTGGGGAGGCGTACACGCGATTACCTGAGGAACGCCTGCCGCCTTTGCGACACCAACTGTCATGAATGCGCTCGCGGTGAGAGGGAAACGGCCTGCAGGCATGTAAGCGCCAACCCGGCCTACAGGTATGTACTTCACCCCTGTGTGCAGTCCGGGCGCGAGCTCAACTTCGAAGTCGCGAAGGCTGGTGCGTTGGTGGCGGGCGAAGGCCTGGGTGCGCTCTGCGCCAAGGTCAATCGCTTCGCGAAGCTCACGGGGAATTCGATCGCCACTGGTTGCGATGGTCTTGTCAGAGATTTCGAAATCTGGGCCCTGCCAGTTGTCGAGGGACTTCGCGTAGTCGCGAACAGCATCTAGGCCACGACGTTCAATGTCGAGGAGCATGCTCGAGACCTTTGAAACGACCTCAGGGTCGCGCTGTGCGGCTGGCACATCGAGGGGAGTCTTCAAACGGGTGAAATGACCGGCGTACTTGTCAAGAATAGGCTGAGTGAACTTCATGATCTGATGCTAGAAAGCGGTTGGGTCTAATACAACGTGGCAACTAGCTCTACATCCCATAGGATCAAGCTATGACACTTACTCAGCTGCGGGCATTCGTATATTCAGTTGATGGCGGGTCCTTCACTGCCGCAGCTGCCAGACTCGATGTCTCTCAGCCCACAGTCTCAGCATTGATTCGGAAGTTGGAAGAGCATCACAAGATGTCTCTCTTCATCCGGACTGGAAGAAAACTGATGCTCACAGCCGCTGGGCAGGAACTCTTGGGATGGGCGCGGCAGATTGTTGAATCTTCAGAGCGCGCAGATGAAGCACTTGTTGAGATGCGGGGTGCCCGTCGTGGATCGATTTCGATCGGTGTGCTCCGTAACGCAAATTTCTACTTCCTCCCCGACATGGTGGAGGAATTCCACCGCAGTCATCCCGAAGTGCAGGTAAGGCTTTTCGGCCAAAACTCGTACGAGGTTGTCGAAGGCGTACGTGAAGGAAAGCTTGAAGCTGGGATCGTGGTGTTGCCGGTGCCAGACGACGAGCTCGAAGTGTTTCCATTGATTAGAGACGAAGTCATGTGGGCCAGCAGTAACCCTGAACATGTAACGAAGCCGGTGAAGGTCGAAGACGTTGCAAGTAAAAAGATCGTGCTTTATGACGCAAGTTATAGCTGGAATGATCCAACGAGGCGTCAGCTCAGTGAACGTGCACAGCGACTCGGCTTGCGGTTGCAGCCACAGTTTGAGGTTGAATACCTGGAAGCGGCGCTGGAGCTGGTGCGACGGGGCGTGGGTGACACCATGGTGTCGCACGCTGTCACCCAGAGTAAGAGCTTTCCGACGGGCATCTACGTTGCCCCATTCGAGCAGCCGCTATATGACACAATTGCGGTAATTCGGAGGAGAAACAGCGTGCTATCTCCGGTGGTTCTAGAACTCATTGATTTAGTGAGTGCGATTCTGAAGAAGCGAGTCGCGAAACCGCTCGACTAGTCAGAACGAACTGCGCGCTTTAGCGTTCCAGCCCGCGGACCAAAACGCCAAAGCGCGCAAAAGTGGATTAATTACTAGACGTCGTCCTCAATTTCTAACGGAACGACTCCTACGACTTCTGTCTCTGGAGTGTCGAGGAGGCCTGAGCGGCGGAGCAAGGCACGGGTCTTCGTGTGCTTCGGGAACTCGAATATCTCATTCGGCGGACCCTGTTCTACGATTCGGCCGTTGTCCATCACGATGACTCGATCAGCGATCTCCTTGGCAAATTGCATCTCGTGAGTCACGATCATCATTGTCGTACCGGTGCTAGCGATTTTCTTAATGACCGCGAGGACCTCGCCGACAAGCTCAGGGTCGAGCGCAGAGGTTGGCTCGTCGAAAAGCATGACGCTTGGTTCCATTGCCATCGCGCGCGCGATAGCCACACGCTGTTTTTGGCCCCCAGAGAGCCGTGAAGGGTAGTTCTCCATGCGATCTGCAAGGCCGACAAGCTCGAGCGCAGGGACGGCCAGATTAATCGCGTCGGCTTTAGACAGCTTTTTAACGTCTCGGAGAGGCGCGACTACGTTTTCCAGTGCGGTCTTATTCATGAAGAGATTGAAATGCTGGAACACCATCGCGATGTCTTGTCGCTTGCGCGCCGTGTCCTTCGCCGATTCCGAAACCAGTTTTCCATCACTTCGTCTGTAGCCGACGAGATGATCGTTGACGAGAATCTCACCGCTGTCGATGACCTCGAGCTTGTTGATGCAACGAAGCAACGTCGATTTTCCGGAGCCGCTCGAACCGATGAGAACCACCACTTCTCCGGGCCTCACTTCGAGATCAACGCCTTTCAAGACTTCAAGTGTTTTACGGGTGGAGGTGCGTCCAACGAGACGTTGCCAGAGTGTCGGCTTTTCCCCGATTTGGAAGCTCTTATGGACGTTTTGGATGCTGATGACCGAATTAGGCACGAGCGCGGACCTTTCGTTCGAGCACAATAACAAGACGCGAGAGTGGGAGCGACAGAGCGAGATACAGCAGAGCCGCAGCCGTATAGATTTCAACGGTTTGGAAAGTCTGTGCGTTCAAAGTGTTGGCAGTCTTGAGGATCTCAGAGACCGCAATGACCGAAGTTAGGGCGGTGTCTTTCACCATTGCTATGAAGTAGTTGCCGATCGGTCCAAGCGCCACCTTAAATGATTGCGGAATCACAATCTTCCATAGTGTTTTTGTTGGAGTGTAGCCGAGAGAAAGCGCAGCCTCTGTCTGGCCCGAGTCGATCGCAAGGATGGAAGTTCGATACACCTCAGAAAGGTATGCTGCGTAGTTCAGCCCAAGACCCACTATGCCTGCCGCGATGGGGTCCAGTGAGATGCCAACGGTTGGGAGTACGAAGTAGATGTACACGAGCTGAACGAGTAACGGGGTGCCGCGTAGTACTTCAACGTAGATTGTTGCAATTGCGCGCAGAATCTTGCTTTGTGAAAGACGCGCCAGCGCTACTAGTAAACCTAGGACTAGAGCAAGAATCATCGCCCCGATTGCGAGCTGAGCGACAACTGGAATCGCTCGAATGAGTGATGGGAAAACGCTAAAGACGCTTTCAAGGAACTCCATGATGGACCTTTCAAATGCTTGAGCGGGGTCCGTTTACAGGTACCCCGCTCAAACGGCGATTATTCTGCTGCGTTATCTTCGGTCAGACCGTACTTCTTAAGAATCTCAAGGTACTTCGGCGTAGCCTTCAAATCTGCAAGAGCGCTGTTGAGGTCGTCAAGCAGCTTCTTGCTGTCATCATCCTGGCGGAATGCGGCAGCGATCGTGCCGGGGAAGTAAGGCTCGTAGGGGGTGACGAGCTTGACCTTCGGGTTCGGGTTCTGTTCGAGGCTCCATGCGACGACTGCCTGGTCTGTGAATGCAGCGTCAACCTGACCGTTGGCCACTGCCTGGAGCATGTTCGCCTGAGAGTCGTACATCTTGATGTTGCCCTCGCCGGTCAGCGATTGCGCGATCTCGAGGTGAGTGGTTCCGGTCATGACGCCGATCGTCTTGTCCTTCGCGTCTTCACGGTTCTTAAGGGTTGAATCCGCAGGGACGAGCATGCCTTCGCCCTGGTAATACCAAGTGTCAGAGAACGCGAGCGTTTTCTTGCGTTCGTCGGTTACGTATAGCCCATCAGCAATGAAGTCTGCTTTTTTCGAAAGAACTGTCTGCGGCATCGTGGCGAAGTCTGTAACTACAACTTCGATGTCCCAATCGAGCTGTTCAGCCATGGCATTGAGCATGTCACCGTCGATGCCAGTCAGTTCACCTGTCGCATCATCGACGAAGGAGAAAGGGGCATCGTTGGAAGTGACAATTGTGACAGTTCGCTGCCCACCGTCTTCAGTGGCAGCATCGCCGTCCTTTGGAGCTGAGCTGCATCCGCTCAAGGTGAGAAGTGCCGCTGCAAAAGCGGCAATTAGAGCAGTCTTTTTACGAGTGATCATTGTCTTTGTATCCCTTGTTCAATACCCGCGTCATTGCTGGCACTTTCAAACAGTCTCGGGAAAGTCAGGAAGCCGCGCAAGCCGAGGGCGGTCTATAGCAGCCATAGGTTTGAGCTATACCATTGCGCCTTGTGCCACGAAGTCGGCTAGAGTTCCGATTCCGAGTTCACTGCGTACAATCTGGGTATGGCTGGACATCGCATTTACAAGCTCGCATTTTCGGATCTCTACCCGAACTACACAGCGAAGGCTGAGCGGAAGGGCCGCACAGCAGCTGAGGTCGACGAGATCATCTGTTGGCTGACGGGCTACTCTCAGGCACAGCTGGCTGAACTGATTACCCCAGGAAACGAGACAAACCTGGAAGAGTTCTTTGACGAGGCTCCCAAACTGAATGAGGCACGTTCGGCAATCAAGGGCGTCATTTGCGGTGTGCGGATCGAAGAGATCGAAGATCCGCTCATGCGTGAGATCCGCTACCTCGACAAGCTCATCGATGAGCTCGCAAAGGGGAAAGCGATGGAAAAGATCTTGCGCGCACCGCAGGCTGGTTAAACCGGCTGGCTAGCGCAGTGGCGTGGTGAATTCCCGCACCATCTCTGCGACAGGTTGCGCACTCTTGATGATCGCTTCGTGGCCGCGGCCGGGGATTTCTTCCATGCGCGCGTGAGGAATCGCCTCAGCCACTTCGCTCACCCATGTTCTGGGACACACACGATCGGTCTCGCCGCGGATCACTAGCGTCGGCACCTGGATGTGCGGGCACAGTCGCTCGAGATGATGGTGCAACATGAACTTCAGCTTGCTTGCAAACCAGCGGGGGCTCGTATGCAAGTACTCCCACATTCCGGTGAAGATAACTTTGGGATCCTCGCCAGTGAGGTCTTGCACCATGCGAAGCGCCTGTTTGGTTGCGGTGCGCTCATACTTATTGACCGTTGGCGCGATGAGTACGAGGCTTGCGACAAGGTCTGGGTGATGCAGCGCGATTTCAGCGACAATTTGCGTGCCCATTGAATGGCCGACAAGATGCACGCGACCGGGTGCCTCACTCCGGATGAACTCGGTAACTACGCGTGCGGTCTCCTCCAAAGATGTGGTGGTGCCAGGCTCTGGTGAATCTCCGAATCCAGGCAGGTCGAGCGCGAGCACCCGGCCGTCAACCGCGAGATCGGATGCAACCTCGGTAAAGGTCACTCGCCCCATCCCAATGCCGTGGATAAGCACGAAAGTCTTGCCCGTCGGACCAGGCGTATCGGTGAATGCGATCTCAATCTCGCCAGCACGGTACGTGCGATCTTGCCCCGTCATGGCTCCACAATAGCTGCGACAGAGACCTTATGGCTGGAACAAACGAGCTATGCGCCCGCGAGCGCCTCAAGCTGTGCACGCAGGCCTACGGACTCCTGTTGAATCCAGTACTCGACGATAAACCCGTCGACCACGCGATAGACGGCGCTCCCGATGCTCTCAAGCGGACGTCCGGTGGGCTCGAACCCATCGATTACGCCGATGTGGTGGCCGTGCTGGATCCACCGTACGTATGCCTTGTCACCGTTGACGAGTAGCTCGTCAATCGTCAGCTCGAAGTGCCCGAACATGTCGATCATCTCGTGCACGTGCTCGGTGTAATTGCTGGGTGTGCGTTCAAGGGTCGTCTGCATGCCTGCTACGACCTGATGCGCGAGTACCTCAGAGGCAAGATAGATGTCGGCTCGCTCGGGGGCTTCGCCACTGCGGATCTCGGCGAGGAAGCCGTGGATAGTTTCTGCGGTGCTTCGCGTCATACCTCAAGGGTACGGTGTGCGAGCAGGCCGAACCTGCACATGCCGTGACACAAGCAGCGGCTCAGTGGTTGGCAGCCGAGAAAACGAGTGCTGCGAGTGCTAGACCTCGTCGGTCATTGCCTTGGCAAGCACGGTGAGCGCCGCGTCACGGGCTGCGCGACCGTGCGCACCGCGACGTGAAACATACATATCGACGAGCTCTTCCGTGAGCAGCATGAGTGCTGCCCGCGACGTGTGAATGAGTTCGTCATGGAAGCTGTTGTTAATCGGAGGAACGACGAGCGCCACATCTGCACGGGCAACAATTGCAGACCGCGCGAATGAGGTGATTGCGATGACCTGCGCACCACCTTCTTGCGCTGCCTCCATCGCATCAAGCGTGGGCCGACTTGCGCCGGAACCAGAGAAGACAACGCACGCAGAACCCGGTCCAAGCTGTCGCGCAGCGATCTGCTGCGCAATCGGATCAGTGAAGTGTTCGACCGAACGGCCTGCGGCGTTGAGCCGCATCACAAGGGCGAGCCCGAGCGGGCCTGAGAGACCATTTGCGACGACCAATAGGCGCTGTGCGTGTTCAAGAGTGGAGAGGAATCCATCGACAGCCTGCGGAGTGAGCGCCGCGAGGGTGTCGTCGAGGCGAGCGCCAATTTGGTGGACTCGTGAACGAAGTGCCGTCAGCGCACTCTCATCTGCGGCTGCATCGTCGACGTGCTCGCTTGCAACATTGATTGCTGCCGATTCAAGAGCGAGTTCTTGCACCAGTGCTACTCGGAGCTGGGGATAGCCGTCGTAGCCCAATGACTGCGCCGCACGAATGACTGTGGTGCGCCCTACTCCTGCCCAGGTGGCAAGGTCTTGGGCGGTAAATTCGACGACACGTTCGCGGTCTGCAGCGATTGCTTCAACCACCTTGCGCTCGGTCTTTTGCAATCCCGGCCCCAGCGTCGCAATACGTGCACTGGGTCGAGCATCTGTAGCGCCTGTCCAAGTCATGATGAGTGGCCTCCTTGCATGAGTCGCCGTCTGATCGAACCTGAGACGGTATCCATCAGCATGGTGGCAACGATGACCACAATGAGCAGCATGCCCACGGTGTCCCATTGCCGATAATTTGTGTAGTTCGAGAGCATGCTGCCGATACCACCCGCGCCAACGAGGCCGAGCACAGCAGAGGTTCGAATGTTGATTTCAAATCGGTAGAGTGCAAACGACATGAGCGCGGGCGCTACTGCTGGCCAGAGTGCCCAGCGCGTTACAGCGGCAGTTGTGCCGCCCGCTGAACGCACAGCCTCAGGTGCGCCGTCGCGCACTGACTCGACGGTCTCGTACACCCATTTCCCTTGCGTGCCGATACCCGCGATGCCGAGTGCGAGCGCGCCAGTGAGCGGAGTGAGCCCTGTCACCGTCAGGAGTACCAGTGCGATGATGACCTCTGGCACAGCGCGAATGACCGCGAACGCGCCTCTGAGTATCGTTCGTAACCACCATGGTCCTACTGAATTCGCGGCGAGCATTCCGAGCGGAACCGAAATGATGACGCAGATCATCGCACCGAGCCATGCCATTGAGATGGAGCGCCACGTTTCGAAGAGTGCGCGCGGTAATTTCTCCCAATTGGGAGATTCGAACATGAGCCAGAGGTAGTTAGCGATCCGCCCTGGCAGCGAAGGGAGGTCAGCCCAGGTGATCTGTAGACCGCTGGCGGCTACAAGCACAATAACTGCGACAGCAAGAGACCAAAGTGTGGCGGCGAGGCGCGAGGGACGAGGAGGTAGCAACGACTCGACCGAAGCCAGGTTAGGTGAGGTCATACGAGTCTCCTGCGCACGAGGTTAGAAAGAAGCTCGATTGCGATGACGACAACGAGAATTTCAAGAATGATGACTGAGACGTCGGAGTAGGCATAGAAACCACGGCGCTCATCGAGCAAACGGCCAATGCCTCCTGCGCCGACGATTCCGAGGATCGCGGAGATACGGACATTCAGTTCCAGGGCGTATAGCCACTGGTTGGTGAAAAGCGGCCAGACTTGTGGGAGCGCGGTGGCATGATTGATCTGGAACTGGGTGCCACCGGCGGCGCGGCCGGCTTCCATGTATTGGTGGTCAGAGGAATCGATCGCTTCAGAAACAAGCTTGACGACGACGCCCAAATTGAACAGCACCAGAGTGACGACGCCGGGGAGCGCACCAACTCCGAGCATGGCGACGAGAACAGTTGCGTACACCAAATCTGGCACCGCGCGAATGACGTTAACGACTGTGCGAACGAGGCCGCGTGTCAGTGCGTTGGGATTGGTGGGGGCTGCGGCCCACAGCGTCACCGGCACCGAAATGAGTGCTGCGATCACTGCACCGATGAGGGCCATCTGCAGGGTTTCAAGCATGGGAGCCCACGTGCGCGGTAAGAACGCGAAGTTGGGCTGCATGAGCTGAGCGACCTTTTCAGCTCCGTTGCGCCAGTTTCGTGCAATCGCGCCGAAATCGATCTCAATGCCACCAATTGCAGGGACGCAAGTAGCGGCGGTGAACAGAGCGACCGCGCTGATGATGAGAGCGAGTCGAAGACCGCGTTTCGGCTTGGGCGGGAGGACAAGCACCTGAGGCATGGTGTCAGACAACTCAGACACTCGTTCCGAGCTGATCACGAGGCTGAATGGGACGCCCATAAATTTCTTCGAAATCTGAGTCGCTGGCTTCGGCAGCAGAGCCGTCGTACACGATGCGACCGTCTCGCAAACCAATCATGCGAGCGGTGTATTGCCGCGCCAGATCCATCAGGTGAATGTTGACGAGCACAGTGAGGCCGCGGTCAGCGTTGATACGTGCGAGGTCAGACATCACGGCATGCGCGGTGGGCGGATCAAGGCTTGCGACCGGCTCATCAGCGAGCATGAGGCTCGGCTCTTGCGTGAGCGCGCGGGCAATCGCGACGCGCTGTTTTTGGCCGCCGGAGAGCGAGCCAGCGCGCGTCCACACCTTTTCGAGCATGCCAACAGAATGAAGCGCAGTGAGTGCGATGTCTCGGTCCTGGGCGCTTGGCATGCCGAGCAATGTGCGATAGCTCGGAGAATGCGCGAACCGTCCGACCAAGGTGTTGCGGTACACATTGGCGCGCTCAGCAAGATTGAATGACTGAAAAATCATGCCGATGTGCCCGCGAGCTTCACGGAGGGCCTTGCCGCGCAAAGCCGAGACACGGTGCGGTCCAACGTGCACTTCGCCTGTGGAGATAGGGACGAGGCCGTTGATGGTGCGAATCAGGGTCGATTTTCCTGAGCCAGACAGGCCAACGATCGACACCATTTCACCGGGTTCCACGGTAAGGGAGACGTCTTGGAGTGCACGCGTGCCGTTGGGGTACGTGACTGAGACGTGGTCAAGGGCGATGCGCCACGAGGCGGCGGCAGCTAAAGCAGGTGCCGTCGCCTCGTGGCGCACATCGGGGTGAAGCGTCATTGTGTTGCGGATGCCTTAGTTACTGAACTGGGTGAGGATCTCGCCGTAGCGCGCGATCTCTGCTTCATCGGTCGTGCTGGTCCAGTCGGAAAGGCCGACAAGATCAAACATGACGGTTTTTGCCTCTTCGGAGGAGTCCGCGTACTCATCCATGAGCTTGGTCAGGTCAGCGACCAAGTCAGCGGGAAGTGTCGAGGAAACAGCGACGCCACCGTTCGGGATCATCTCGGTGTACGCGAATGCCACGACCTTGTCAGCGACATCGGGTGCCTCAGTGGTGACGGTCGTACGAGCATCCCAGTAACCGAAGCTCACTTCTGCGTCACCGTTGTATACGGAAAGTACCGCGTTGTTGTTTCCCTCGACAGGAACCTGCGTGATGTCTTTGTCAGTGTCGATACCCGCGTCACGCATAGCCACAATCGGGTACTGGTAGCCAGCAGGAGATGTCGCTGCCTGCATCGCAACCTTGGTGCCCTTGGAAATCTTGCTCAGCGCCTCGATACCTGCTGGGCCGGCACCTGCTGCATCAACTCCGGCCTGCTCAGTCCCATTGCAGTACGAAAGCTCAATGCCGCTCGCTGCGTAGTTCGCCTGCACTGGTGCGTCTGCGCAGTACTTGTCAGGGTTGTTCGTGTACCCGACTGCCGCGTATGAAGTAGCACCGAACCGAACGTCACGCAGCGCGAGCTTCGCGTCGTATTGCTCCATCGCGTTGTAGAGCGATCCGGCATCGGCGATGATGACCTGTGCCTGATCCGCGCCCAACGCTTCAACAGTTGCTGCGTAGTCACTTGCAACAACACCATCGACCTTGATTCCGAGGTTTTCAGAGAGGTAGGTGGTCAGCGGGTCAAGCGCCTCAGCAAGATCTTCACCCTCAACTGACGGTACGAGTGAGAGCGTGATCGAATCTGGCCATTCAGTGGTGCCGGTCGCGGCATCTGATTCGCCGGTGCCGCTCGTGCTGCAACCGGTGAGAGCGAGTGCCGCGACGGTGAGGGCGCCAGCAGCAAAGAGTGTTTTGCGCATGAGGATGATTACCTTTCGATGGCGGTTTCTGAGTCGAGTGACTCACGGGTACTGGACGCCGCGGTCGCGGCCCAGGCTTCAATTTCGGGGCGGATGTCGGCGAGTGAGGCGCCGCGCATCGTGACCGAAGCAGGGGAGTGCGGCGCGGTCGCGCCGACAAGGGCGGTATCTGCGCCGAGTTCAGATGCTGGCGCAAGATCGAACTCTGCGATGTCACCGATGGCGAGTACGGGGCCTGACTCCCGAAGTCGAGAAACCAAGTGGATCAGTCCAGCTGGCTTCCCGACGACAAAATGTAGTTCGGTGAAATATTCGCGAACGCCCCAACTATCGAGCACACGATCAACACCGACGTTTGGCGCGTTGGTCGCGAGTACGAGAGTCGCAGACTGCGCGAGACCTGCGAGGAACCCTGCGAGATCTGGCATGGTTGAGACGGGAGCCCGCTGAGTTCCAAGTGCCTCGCGGCTGCCGTCGTAGGCTGTCTGAGTCTCGGCAACCGTTATTCCTGATGCACGGGCGAGCGAACCGACGATGTCGTACCCGTCACGATAGCTCGAGAGTCCAGCGTCAAATTGTTCGAGCTCTGTTTCGACACGATCCGCGAACCCTGCGTCTGTGAGCGGCGCAACGATGCGGGCATACTCGCGAACTGGGCCGTGACCTGTGGCTAGGGTGCCATCAAAGTCGAAGACGATACTCGGTGCCATGCGCACTTCCTTCCGATTTGGACGATAAATCCAAACTTAGGAGTGCAAATGGACGAGATGTCGATGAGGCGATGAACGTCAGGTTAAGGGTCGACGACAGCATTCCAACGCGGGCGCGGATCAGTCGTGAAGTCTGTGGCCAGAATCTGCGGATCGCCGGAGAAAGGGAAAGCGGTGATGAGTTGAAACTCAGGGCGTACACCGGTTGGAGAAGGAGTTCCTGGCACGCTCATTGGCGGTGCCGCTGCACTGGCGATGCCGTAGATGAGTGCGGCCGGTTGTAGCGCTGAAGCTTTGGCCGGTGGGCACAGCACGAGACGGCTGTGTCTCGTGCCTGACGCGAGGGTCAGCTGTGCGTCTGCGGTCACCACTCCTGCTGCGGGGGCCTCGAGAACCGGGTGGATCGCGGTAAGCACTCGATCGAGTGCCGTGGTACTTGGATGCTCCGGGCTCTCGATCCAAAATGCATGGGAGGGGAGTTTTAGGGCGTGGGCGAGTGCTCCGTCGCGCCAGCGGTCGAACTTGTATCCAAACGGCGTGAGCACGTCAGAGAACCAATATCCATACACGTGGATCAGGCCAGCGTTGCCCACCGGAAATCGGGCTTGGATTCCGGCCGCTGCGTGCAATGCCTCAAAGATGGGCTGCGAAAAGGACGGGACTTTGGTGTGTTCATCGATGACAGTAGATCTTCCCCACAGCGCAAAACGGTTGGCGGATGCATCGGTACGTACCTGGTCGAGCACGGTGGAAAGCGCAGGCGGGGTCGGCGAAGAAGTCACGGCTTGACTGTGTCACACGAACAGGAGCGCAACGCAGAGCAATGAATGAACGTTTGGAGCTACTTTTCGCTAGCGCTGAGCGGTCTGTCGTTGAAGCTGTTGAATAACTAGTTAAAAACACTGGTAAAGCTATGTGCGTGCCGTTAGTATTGGCCTGAAGTTTGGCTCAAGGACTGCGCTGAAATCGAGGTCTTTGACCTGGGTAACTGCGCGGTGAGCTCAGCGATTCATTCTGGTGAACGATCCTCGAAGGAGCACACGCTCTCGTGAAGAACCAACGTTTGTTGCGCAGCCATCGGCGAAACCGAGGGAGCCGAGTGCTTGCCGGAATCGCGTCACTCGCGCTTGCGGCAGGAATAGGAATTGCGGGAAGTACCTCGGCTGTCGCCGTGGACGGGCCAAATGGCACCGACCCGGTGCCATTTGGCGATCCGCAGCTCGTCAACTGTGTAAACGCCAAGCTTGGCGGGGGTCGAGCGCCTGACAGCGCGATCACGCATGACGAACTCAACACGATTTTTGGCCTGTCGTGCAGCAGTGATTTTGCAGTGACGTCGCTTGATGGAATCGAACACGCAGAGAAGATGACCAGCCTGTTTTTTGCAGGCGGTAAACACGATTTCTCAGCCAGTGGGTCGCTTACCGCGGTGAGCAAGATGCCAAAGATCAACAGTGTCACGCTGAATGATGCCAAGGTGTCGAACTCCGGTCTGACCGGCCTTGCAGGTGCGGCCACGATCTCGACATTGGCGTTGACCGGAAACCCGCAGCTGACTGACATCTCGCCGCTCAGCACGCTGACGAAACTCAGCAAGCTCGACATTTCCAAAAACGAACAGCTTGTAGATCTTTCACCGCTCGCAGGCTCAACAACGCTGAAAGACTTCACGGCATCCCAGAACCCTGAGCTTGCAGATCTCTCACCGCTGGCGAGCATCACAACACTTACCTCAGTGAGCGTATATAAAACGGCGGTCGCTTCGCTTGAGCCGCTCGCGGGACTCACCTCGCTGACAAATCTCAGCGCTGGATACACGAACGTCGCTTCACTTGAGCCGCTCGCTGGTCTCACCAAGATGAAGTTCATCAGCATGGATTACGCGAAACTCACGAGTCTTGCAGGCATCGAAAACATGCCAGACCTTCGTACGATCGAGATCAATTACAACGGTGAGATCGGTGATGCCATCGAAGCGATCCGCAATAAGCCAGAGCTTTACCGCATCCATATGAACGGCATCGGGGCGACCTCGATTGAGCCGCTCTCAGGCCTGACCGGTTTGACCAGCTTGCAGGCAATGGGAAACAGCATTGCTTCGCTCAAGGGACTGCCCGAGGCGCCAGCAGCTGCAGCTCAGGGAGCTTTTGCAGTCACCGCACAGCGCATTTTGCTCGACACGGCTTACGTGCCCAAAGGGGCGAAGACCTACCGTTACAACGTGACAGGGGACCTAGAGCGTCGCAATGGGAGTTTCCCAGACTTCGGAGGCAACCTTGAGCCCGAACTGGATCCGGACCTGCCATTTGTGCAGATCGAAGTGATTCCAGGATGGAACACCGTTGAATACACGTTCGCAGATGAGGCCAAGCAGAACGACCGGTTTACCGGAACTGTCGAACGATCCAGAGTGTGGAGCTCGATTACGAGCCCCGACAGTGCAACTGTTCCCGTCGGCCAGGCTTGGGAGAGCGAGGTAACCTACACGGCAGGTTTCCCCGCTGACTCGGTAACGGTGAGTGACACTGCACCAGCGTGGCTACAGGTTGTGGACGGACGACTCAGCGGTATCCCAGATGCACCTGGTGACTCAGAATTCGAAGTACGTGTCGCTGATGCACTCGGCAATACGATGACTCAGCGATTCAACATCACCGTGCCAGCTCCGGGAATGACCGTGTTTGAAATCGGGGAAGACCAGGCGGTTGAGGCTGGCAGCGATCTTGACTTCGTGATTTCCCGTACCGATGCGGTCCTCAACCCATACACCGGCCAAGCAAGTGTTCGCGTACAGAGCGAAAACGGCACCGCTATTGGCGGAACACACTTCACAGCGGTAGACGAGACACTTACGTGGGGTGCTGGGGAGACTGCAGACAAGTACATCACCGTCAGCACGGTCGATGATGTCACCCTGTCAGGAGAGTTCGGCTTCGAACTTGTGCTTTCAGATCCGACTCCGTCTGGAATGACGGAGCTTGGTGGTGGCTTCTCGAGCGACGGCACGATTACGTACCCAGAGCCAGGGCCGACAAAGTTCTCGATTAGCGCACCGCAGATCGTTGAGGCTGGAAGCAAAGACGTCACCTTCCGAATTACGCGCAATAATGATGTGGCGCGTCCGTACACAGGCGAAGCGAGCGTTCGGGTGGCATCACGCGACGGTAACGCAAAAGCAGGCGAGCACTACGAGGCCATTGACCAGGTGGTGACTTTTGCCGAGGGCGGGCCTGAGGTGCAGACCATTACGGTGAAGACCGAGCCAGGAAAAGCCGGAGATCCGAGCCGCATGTTTGCGCTGTATCTCTCGGGTCAGGGGCAGGATATGGGTCGCGTGAAGATTCCGCCTCGCGGCTGGTTGAGCGGTGTGCGTATGACCTACCCCGCCCCCGAGCCAACCATCCTTTCTCTGGGAGAGCCGGGACAGGCGGCGGCCGGTGCCGAGCTGCACTTTGCGGTGACGCGTGAAAACGCTGAAGTAAATCCTTGGACTGGTGAGGCAACCGTTCGAGTGAGGTCACAGGACAACACCGCGATCGCAGACACTCACTATGTCGCGGTTGACGAGGTACTCACCTGGGCAGCAGACGAGGAAGCGCCCAAGAAAGTGTCTGTGCAGACGTTGCCGAGATCGGGTATCTCTGGCGACTTCGAGTTCAGCCTCAACCTCAGCGAACCAGATCAGTACAGCTTGGTCGGTGAGGCATCCGTCACCGGCTCCGTAACCTACACTGACGACGATGGAAACACCGACGGTGGCGACGATGGATCGGGTGACTCAGGCGGCAATGGAGCCGGTGACGGTCATGGCACCGCCAACGGCGGCACTGGTCTTGCCAATACCGGTGCAGGCGGAACGCTCTGGGGAGTTGCCTTGGGAGGCGTGCTACTTGCGTTGGCTGGTGGATCGGCCCTGATCGCGAAACGTCAACGCAAGCTGAGCTAGTTGCTCGCGATATGAATTGAGGGGCGGTGCGATCTGAAACGATGCGCACCGCCCCTTTCGTATCTGGGAAGCATTGTGCCGAGACGATTTCGTTCGTTCGCTCAAAATGATTGGCAGAAAATCGCCAATCCCGCACGTACCGGGGTCAGCGGGTTTACGATTTTCCTTGTTCCGAAACTTCAAGGAGTTCTCATGCACAGAGTCCACAAGACTCATTCGATTTCGCGCATCAGCAGTAAAACTGTCGTACGCGCGCTGCTTGCAGGCGCTCTTAGCGCCGGGTTGGCGATCTCGCTGGCGATGATGCCAGCTGGTACTCCCGCGCAGGCTGCAGATGGCGAAGGCCCAGGCGGCTCACTCCAGGTTGGTGTGGCGAATGACCATTTCGCCGCATCTCCGAGTAAAAAATGGAGCATGAAGCCGAGCTCTGCTTACCCCGGAACGGTGCGCATTCAAAGCCTTGACGGCAAGAAGTGTCTTGCGACTAAAGGTGGCAAGAATGACGACCACGAACACGGTGTGCAGTGGACCGGCTGCAACAACGACGCAAGCAAATCTTGGGTGGTCGAGCCGCTTGCAATTGGCGCCGATTCTGAGGACCTCAACGATCAGACCGACAGCACCACGTGGGAAGCGAATGGCGGCAGTGCCACCAGCATGCCACGGTTTGTGCTTCGGAGCTGGAAGTACCCCAAGCACTGCTTGTTCAGCACCGGCAACGGCTTTGACGGTGGCCCCTCAAAGAACTCCAACGGTCGTGCACGTGGTGTCACCCCCAATTGCGGTGACGCAAATGCCAACACCAACCCGGAGATGCAGTTCTCCGTCATGAACGACAATGCAAACCATACAGAGTGGTCCTACCTGCAGGAACGCATGGTTCTTGGTGCGGTTGCGTTCCAGTCGCGGCCGAAATCAAGCGCGTTCGCCGGGAAGAATCTCTGGGCCCGCCCGCTCAACAAAGCGAATGAATTTGTTGGTAACCGGGCGGAGGCAACCAAGGACGGGTATTTCCTGCCTGAAGCTATCGTGCTCGATCCGGCGAAGCAAGCAACGGTGTACAACACCAATAGTCTCAGCCTCGATTGCATTGCGAACGACTGGTCGATGGGCATTAACAACAAGGGTGACGCGACTATCACTGAGACCGTGGCCGTTGAGAAGCAGCGTGCACACGAGTGGACTGTCGGCGTAGGCATCGAAGGCTCCTACGAGTTAGAGAGCAAAACCAGCGGCTCAAAAGTGGGTGTGAAGGTCAACGGTCAGTTCCAGTACGCCCACTCGCGTTCAACGACTGTATCGCGCAGCATCGCGATGACGGTCGGACCGAAACTGTGGGGCTCAAGCGTATTCACGCTTCCGTCCGTCAACGCGTACGCGAACTGGAAGACAGGTGCTGCGCTCGGCCGAGTATGGTACTTCAACGGACCGCTCACGGTAGCAGTAGGTACGAGCGACGGCACCATCGTTCCGAACGGTGCGTTCGTCACCTCGCGCGCCGAAAAATCATGCAAAGCGATGCCTGCGACGATGCTCGAACAAGAGTCAGCTTTCCGCGTCGTGATTCCTGATAATCGAAACACGCCTCAGGTCGGTGACGTATTGACCGCGGAGACGCACTTTATTCAGCAGACCGGGTCTCCGAAAAACGATGTTCGCTATCAGTGGTATCTCGACGGCAAGCCATTGGCGACAGCAACGGGCGTGGCACACACCGTGACACAAGCAGAAGTTGGCAAGTCGATTCACTTCACTGCCTACGAGCACGGTGGTCGTGAGCGTTATGAAAGCGAAGATTTCGAGTCGCCCCCGACTCCGGCAGTCGTGAGCGTAGGCCTGGCAGTTGCCCCTGGCGAAACGGTCAAGCTCGCGACCGCTATTTTTGGTCGCGACTACGAAACCAAGCTCTCTGACACCGAGGCATTTGGCGCGCTCACTGTTGAAGAAGGCGTCGTGCCAGGGCTGGTCTTTGACCGGGACACCCAGATCTTCAGCGGTGTACCGACTCGGCCTGGTTCATACACATTCGAGGTGACCGGTGAAAACGAGGAGTCGTTCACTGCGCAGCTCCGTGTCGACCCTGAAGCGACCCTCTTCGCAAACAGTGATGGCTTCTCGGTTCGCGCGGGTACCCCTGTAGACCTTCAAACCGTTGAAGTGTCAGGCACCGAAGCGTCATACTCGGCCAAATACCTAGACGCTGAAGGGAAGTCGAAGCCAGTTCCCGAGGGCCTGAAGACGCGGGCGGATGCAAGCGGAGCATGGTACGTGACCGGAACTCCGGTCGCTGCCGGCACTTACACACTCCGTGTGACTGAGTCCTCCCCGTATGCGATGCCCGCTGATGCGCCGCAGGATTTCAAGGACTTCAGCCTGCAGATCACCGACGAGCCAATCTTCACCGGTGAGGACGGTGAGGAATTCATGTTGCCGCTTGGCCAGGAATCCTCGACGCAGCTCGCGAACATGGTTCCGGGGAGCGAACCCCTAGGAATTTCGGGTGTGTTGCCCGCGGGCATGACCTTTGACGGCGCTACGGGCACGCTCGCAGGAACACCGACTACGGCCGGTTCGACTGAGATCACGATTGGTCGCGGTATTGACGGGCAGTCACGTGCAGCGAATGAAGCCGAGTCGCGGACATTTAAGATCACTGTGTTTGGTGCGCCTCAGATCGAGCTCACGCGAACTGATACCGAGTCGCAGGATGCCCCGATTGTGGTCGGCGAAGACGTCGGCTGGCACGCAACCGCTACCCCGGCAGACAGCACGACCGCGGTCGTGACGGCCGTGGGATCGGACGAGCCAGTTGATTGGGCAAGCATGGCAGCCACTGCGGGTGACGAGATCGACATCGATGGCACCCCGACCAAGCCGGGTAAATACGTTCTGACGGTGACCGCGCAGAATGGGGCAGGCGAAAGTGTCGAGAAGTTCCCGTTCACCGTTGTTGCCGATGACAACGGCGGCGATGACAACGGCGGCGATGACAACGGCGGTAATGGTGGCAATGGCGGATCAGGCCAGGGAGACAAGTCAGGCCCCGGTTCCGACTTGGCTCGCACCGGCTCCGACCTGAACCCGCTCTTGCTCGGTTCGGCTGCTGCGATCGCGATTGCGGCTGGTGCGTGGGGAATGATCCGCGCCCGTCGTCGGAAGGGTCGGGGTGCGAACTAACTGAGGGCTGTGCCAGGGGTAATCCTGGCGGCGATTACGTAACGGCCGGAGAATTCTTCGGCCGTTACGTAATTCCGTGTGCTACACATGTGTTAATTTTTGTCCGTGGATGAAAAGCAGTTTCTCCCGGCTCAGCTACACCGGGAATATGAAGAAATTGGACGCCTTGGCCTGCGTCGCTACCCGGAAGACGCGCGCCTTCGCGGCATCGTTGACGGGCTAATTGAAGCGGGGCTCGGGTACCTGCAGGACGAATACTTCATTCTGCAGCGGCCAGAGTATGGCAAAGTCGACTTCCCTGCGGAGTCATTGCAGCTCCTGCTGTCTTATTACGAAGTTTGGCTGCATGCCGAGGAACTCACCTCCGGTGAGCAAGTGTTGTATGGCCAGGCTGGGTTCTGGCAGCACTGGTTCAACCTGCTGGTTGAGAACCAAGAGGGCCAGCTCAACATGGACCTCGTGATTCCAGATCTGCCGGAGTTCGATGAGCACAACTGGATGAACGATATGCAGCCAGAGCTCATCCAGAGCATCCTGGCGAGTGGCCGGTTCAAACTGCGGCTAATCCTGCCTCCGCGGGACGCGGATGGCACACTCAATACGCTCGCGGAGTACATCACCGCGCTCGGCATTGAGGTGCGCGTGCGCTCATCACCCTTCCTATTTGCGGTGTACAACGGTGCAGCAGCGGTACTGTCGACTGACGAAGGTGACTCTTCGGAAGAGAGCTACTTCCTTACCCGCCGTACCTCGATTGTCGCGCCACTGCAGCGTGTGTTCGACGACCACTGGTCGTCTGGAATTCTGTGGGACTCCTATGCCCGCGGCGCCGCAGACGTGCTCAGTCTGATGTCGCTCGGTTGGACCGATGCGCGGATCGCGGAAGCCCTTGGGCTTTCCATGCGCACCGTGAGCCGCCGTGTGGCAGACGCAATGCTTGCTGCTGGCGTTGGCTCGCGGTTCGAGCTCGGCATCAAGTACGCGCAGTCGCAGGGGCGGATCGGGTCGTAGCGGCAGCGCGCGGGGTCTGGCGCGTGGCTTAGGCCAATCCAGCAGCAGCGAGATGCCCCTCGGCTGCTTCGCGAATGACTGCCGTAAGGTCGGCATCGGTCATTGGAGCCATTCGAAGACCCGCCTCCCAGCCGTCGGCTCGCATGGAGCCGATCGTACGCTCACCGAGGTCATAAATACCGAACGCCGCCTCGCGGCCAAGGTTTCTGGCGACGACGTTTGCGCCGAGTGCAGAGTTTGCTACGGCGCTCACGGCGATGAGTACTTCGCGTAGCTCGGGGGAGTGAGCCGCTGAGATGAAAGTCGCGTTGCCCGTGATCTGTGCGATTGCGTAGGCTGCGAGCCGGACGCTACCGAAGATCGAGTCGACGATCTCGCGCAGCGGTGCGAGCTGTGCGATTGGCAGGTACATGCCGGGGTTGAGCAGTGCATCGACCGCGGCCGTTACCGCTCCGCACTGCGAATGGCCGATGACGGAGAAGAGCTGCACGCGGGGCAGATGCTCAGATGCGTAGTGGAGGCTGCCGAGGCAAGCCGCTCCTGGGACGTTGCCAGCGACCCTAACGACGAACAGATCGTTGGCACCGCGGCCGAGCGCGATCTCGATGGGGACGCGCGCATCGGAGCAGCTGAGCACTGCCGCAAAAGGCTCCTGGTTGAGAATGCCATCATTATCGGAGGTGTTCACGAAGCCGAACGCTTCGGGATCGAGGTGCATCTTGATGACGCCGCCGCGTGAACCGAGTGAGCCGAACGCCCGGCTTCCCGCACTCAGTAGCTCGAGCGCTTCGGCAGGAGTTGCCGCGGCGATCGGAGCCGGCCGATCCGACTGCGCAACCCAGTGGATTTGGAGCACGCGCTCCTCATTGGTGCCCTGCGGAGGCGCTTCGGGGCGGTTGTCGTGGTTTCCGTGCTCGCCGTGCTGTGAGTTGCCCATGACAAGGATCGTAGTCTGCGATGCGCACTTCGGGGAGTCACAGCTTGGTCTCCGGGGCGAGCTCCCAACTTCGCCTCCGTAAGAAATATTGCCTTCGGGAAGCCCGAAACCCTGGGATTGGTCTTCCCGAAGGCACTTTTTACTACCGGCGGCGAGGCTGGTAGCGGTGTTAGCTGTCCACGTTGGTTCGGCGGATCCGCTGCGCGATCAACGCACCAGCACCCGCGAGCAGAGCCGTAATGGATCCGCCAATGACCCAGCCCGAGACCGCGTCTGAGCCAGTGTTTGCGAGTGACGCGTCAGCTGAGTCTGCGCCGGGCTTGGCGTCGTTCGGTGCGGATCCGCCGCCAGTGCCGCTCGCTCCGCCGGTTCCGCCGCCGGTGTTGCCACCGTTGCCGGGCGTCTCGGGTCCGGGCGTCTCGGGGCCAGGGGTCTCCGGCTCGGGCGTGACGGGCGCATCCGGCTGCGTCACGCGCACCTGGTCGATTGCCCACCACGCACTGTTCACGCCGTCATATGAGAAGTGCACGCTCATCGTCTTCGGGAGCTTGCCAGCAGCATCGCGGGGGAGCGAAATGGTCTCGTTCTCGATCTTGTTGACGGGGTTCTCGCGGGTGCCGTCCGAGGGGTACTCGATCAGCTTCTGGCGGGGAATGCCAGACTCAGCATCGAAGTGTAGCCAGACTGCCGCACCCTGTGGGCCGTCGACGGCGTAGTCGGAGACGAAGGAGAGGTCAACGGTGCCTGCGCCATTGAGCTCATATGCGGGAGTCTGCAGCGTTGAGTTGAAGTTGCGGCCGCTCTTCGGATTGACATCGTCCCACTCGTCAGAGTCGGCGACGGCGAACACGTTGCGCGAGAACACGTTGTTTTCACGGAACTGGCCGAGCTCAGTGTTTGAGAAGAAATCGTCGGTCATGAATGTCCAACCGCTGTACTCAGGTGCTCCGCCGGTGGGCATCTTCGAGTTGTCAACGGTCCAGCCTTCGGGTGCCTGCGAGGTCCAGCCGAGCCGATCGCCGGGACCCTGCTCCTGAACTGCGGGCTGCAAGATCGGGCGGAGCGAGTCGAAGTCGTCGGGGACGATCTCATCGACGTTGAGGCCATCGAGTTCCCATGCGGAGTCGGCGGTGATGCCGTTGTGCGCAAGCACCGTCGGCGCGATATCGGTGATCTTGACGTCGTCTCGCCAGGAGCCAGCCGCAAACTCGGCGCCCTTCGCGACGACGAAGGTCTTGCGTTCGAGCTTCGACGATCCGCCATGGCCGCCAGTGGGAGTGTGGCCGTGATCTGAGGTGACCACAATGAGCCAATCCTCCTGGGCATAGGTCGGACGTGCCTCGACAGCGCGCACCATCTCGCCGATCTGTGCGTCTGCTCGCTCCATGGCGGTGACATATGCCTGCGAACTGGATCCGGTGCTGTGGCCAGCGCCGTCCACCTCGTCGAGATGGACGAAGATGTCGTCGGGGTTGCCGGTGGTGAGGCGATCCACAACGGCAGCGGTGGTACCGGCATCGTTTCCGCCAGCAACGCGCTCATCGACCGCAGCGCCGAAGATGGTCTTGGAGATCGGACCCCAGGTTCCGACGACGAGGCTGTTGCGGTCAGCTGCAGCGGCCTCGGTGCGGGTGAGATAGTCGGGGTACTGCGCGTAGTTCGGCGCGGTGAAGTTGTTGTCGTAGACGTTGTGCTTATTCGGCCACACGCCCGTGGCGATGGAGGACCATGCCACACCCGAAACGGTCGGGCCAAGTGGGCTGCCCGCAAGGTTGCTTGGCGAGGTGAGGCCCGCTGCCTGCAGCGCCTGCACGTTGGGCATATTTGCGTTTGCCATCACGTCGAATGAGGCGCCGTCGATGCCGATGACAAGCGTCTTAGTCTTGGGCTCGGTGGTTTCGGCCGCAATGGCTGCAGGGGCGATGCCCGCACAGACGCCCGAGACGCCCAATGCGAATGCGCCGAGTGACGCGACTACCGTCTTTTTCCGCACGATGTACTGCTCCAAAATGTTGAAGGTGGTGACCGCGGCGAAGCTGCCGCGACGTAGCCAAGTGTGAAGAGAAGCCCGGCGTGATGCCACGACACGCCCGAGGAGCACCTACGCTTCGCGGGTGCGTTACCTCGCGTTCAGTTGTATAGACAGCATCTGATTTTCATCCTTAGTGAGGCCTGTATTGACAACTGGGGGGCGTGGTGCAGAGGGTGACCTCGCCATTTGGCCGGGGCTTCTTGGTGTCCCTGTGTGGCAGGGAAATTGGCATTACAAGAAACCGTTTGCAGTCTTGTTTTGCGAAAATACGAGACTGGCGACTTGCAAGTTCGGCACGTCGAACATTAGTGTTGCGAGTGTTGATGTTGATTGGGTGCTTGCTCGAACAGATCCTGATTTGAGTGGGCTTGCCGAGTGAATGAGGGCAGTGAAGTGATGTTCGGAAGTCGAAATCGTAACCAGGGCCAAAACCAAAACGAAATCCAATACCGTCACCTGAGCCGTGGGCGTCGGTTGGCGGGTGCGGGCTGCGCACTCGCACTGCTCGTTGGTGGCGTAACCGCCTGCGCAAATATCGATGTCGCCGGCACTGGGGCTGGCAGTGAAAGTGATGATCGACCGGTCGTCTTGACCACCTTCACGGTGCTTGCAGATGTTGCAGAGAACGTTGCTGGCGAGCACTTGCGGGTTGAGTCGATTACGAAGGTGGGCGCCGAGATTCACGGCTACGAACCCACGCCTGGCGATATTCGACGCGCGGCGGAGGCTGATCTCATTCTCGACAACGGGATGAATCTTGAAGCCTGGTTCGAACAATTTGTGTCAGGCATCGATGTTCCGCACGTGGTTGTGAGCGAAGGGATTGCCGAAATCGATATTCGCGAAGATGCGTACGCTGGCATGCCGAATCCTCACGCGTGGATGAGTCCGACAAATGTGCAGGTCTACGTGGACAACATGGTTGCAGCATTCTCAGAGCTAGACCCGGCACACGCGGCAGATTATGAGACGAACGCGGCGGCCTACAAGCAGGAGCTGCAGGAAGTACAGGATGATCTGATTGCGGCGCTCGCGCCATTGCCCGATGAGCAACGGGCGCTCGTGACGTGCGAAGGTGCGTTCTCGTATCTTGCGCGCGACGCTGGGCTCACTGAGAAATACATCTGGGCGGTGAATGCCGAGCAGCAAGCAACCCCGCGCCAGATCGCCTCGACCATTGAGTTCGTTCAGGAGAATAATGTCCCGGCGGTCTTCTGCGAGTCAACGGTTTCTGCTGCGCCAATGAAGCGAGTCGTAGAAGCAACACCAGCCGAGTTTGGTGGGGTCTTGTATGTCGATTCTCTGTCTGAAGCTTCGGGTCCCGTGCCGACGTACCTTGACATGATTCGGCACGACTCGCACACCATCGCTGCAGCTCTGACGGGAGCAAACAAGTGAGCACTGCTGCAATTGCTGTCTCGGGGGTCACTGTGCACTACGGTGAGGTGCTTGCGCTCGACAGTGCCGAGCTCGAGATTCAACCGGGTCGCGTGTGCGGGCTCATCGGCATGAATGGGTCGGGAAAGTCGACGCTATTCAAGACCATCATGGGAATCGTGCGGCCCGATGCCGGCACAGTGCTCATCAACGGTGAATCGCCAATTCGCGCCAGGAGACGAGGTGTCGTTGGGTACGTGCCGCAGAGTGAGGCAGTGGATTGGGCATTTCCGCTCTCGGTGCGAGAAGTTGTCATGACTGGCCGGTACGGAAAGATGGGGGTGACGCGACGTCCCCGTGCTTCTGATCGTGCGGCGGTCGCTCACGCGCTGGAGCGAGTTGAGCTTACTGAGTTGGCGGATCGGCAGATCGGACAACTCTCTGGCGGGCAAAAGAAGCGCGCATTTGTTGCTCGCGGAATCGCGCAGGAAGCGAAAGTCTTGTTGCTCGACGAACCGTTTGCGGGCGTCGACAAGCGATCGGAGGCAACGATGACGCGGCTATTGCGGGAGCTTGCTTCCGAGGGTGTGACTGTGCTCGTGTCCACCCATGATCTACATGCACTTCCAGAGCTTGCAGACGAGGCGTTGTTGCTCATGCGCAAGGTGCTGATGCATGGTGCTCCGGAAGAAGTATTGCGCCCCGAACACTTGGCGCGGGCGTTTGGGTTGGATGTCATGCGGCGAGGAGTTGGCGAATGAGTGTGATTGATTTTCTGTCTGAGCCCTTTGGGTATGAGTTCATGGTGCGGGCGTTGGCAACGACGCTTATTGCATCTGTGGTGTGCGCGGTGCTTTCGTGCTGGTTGGTCCTAATCGGGTGGTCACTCATGGGCGATGCTGTGTCGCATGCGGTACTTCCTGGGGTTGTGCTTGCGTATATCGCTGGTGTGCCATTCGCGATTGGCGCTGTGGTGTTTGGGTTCATTGCCGTGGGGCTCATTGGTGCGGTACGTGGCACGAGTCGGGTGAAGGAGGACGCCGCGATCGGGATTGTGTTCACGACGCTCTTCGCGCTTGGGCTGGTACTGATCTCGGTGACACCGTCCAACACTGATTTGAATCACATTATCTTCGGCAATCTCCTTGGAGTATCGAGTCAGGATCTCGTGCAGATCTTCGTGCTGGGTGCGCTCGCACTGGTGGTGTTGGTAGTGAAACGACGTGACTTCACGCTCTACGCGTTTGACCCTACGCACGCGTACGCAATTGGGCTGAATCCGCGTTTGCTCGGTGCGGTGCTGTTGGGACTGCTTGCTGTGACATCGGTGGTTGCGCTGCAAGCGGTCGGCGTGGTGCTCGTGGTAGCGATGTTGATCATTCCTGGCGCAACTGCCTATCTGCTGACGGATCGTTTCGGACGAATGCTCGTTATCGCGCCGCTGATTTCCGCAGTGTGCGCAGTGGTGGGGTTGTATACGAGCTATTACCTTGACACTGCTTCTGGTGGCATGGTGGTGCTTGCGCAGGGAGTCGTGTTCGGGCTGGTGTATTTGTTTAGCCCGCGGCATGGCCTTGTGGGGGTAAGGCTCCAGGCGTGGCGGCGGAGCAAAGAGCTCCAGCAGGCGGGTTCCGTGGCAAATGTGTGATTGGTAGTGGCCTGGGGGAAGAGTAACGCTTCGATTTCAGTCGTCAAATTTGAAATTGACTACTGAATCAGTGCCCATATAATGAATTCACCAACGTATACGTGCAAAAGAGGGGTAACGGTTGCCTCCCGCGTAGCGTTGCATCATTTGGAGTGATACTCGTGACCGCCCCAGGCCACACCCCCGGTTTGCCTTCGCAAACCACACCCCCGTCCAATACTCATGCCATTCCGGCCGAGATTCTTTCCGCAACAGTGACCGGCCCGATCGCCGCAATCACCGGGGGCATTTCGCTCCCTGTTGTCTCCGCTAGCGTGAAGCCTGCGCGCTTCTTCGGGGGTTCCCCCGTGCTGCGCCGCGTGGTATTCGTTATCGGATACGAAGGATTCAGCCTGCTCTTCACGATCTTCGTGCTGGGTATGCTTCTTGGTCATGGCGGAGCCAACTCAACCCTGACCGCGGTGCTGCTGACGCTCACCGCGACCGGCTGGAACTATGTCTGGAACATGATTTTCGAGTTCATCGAACGTCGTTCCGGAGTCACCCACCGCGGCCCACTCATGCGTGCGATCCACGCATTCGGCTATGAAGGTGGCGTACTCATCTTCACTATTCCGCTCGTTGCCATCACCCTTGGCGTGAGCCTGCTCGAAGCGCTCGCTATCGAGTCCAGCCTGCTTGTCTTCTTCCTTGTCTTCACCGTCGTCTACACCTGGGCGTTCGATAAGGTCTGCGGCCTACCCTCCGCTGAATAGTTGTGGCGCGGATCGATCCGCCCATAGAGAAAGCCCCCGGTGTTGCGATCTGCAACCCCGGGGGCTTTTGCTAGTTAGCTACTTGCGTCGCTAGTTCCAGGCTACGTGTGAACCGTCTGCCTGGGTTGCCTGCCAGACCCCACCGCACTGCTGGATGTCGGTCAGAGCGCCGTCTGCAATGAGCAGGATGCTCGCGGTTGAGTTGGGTGATGCATCGCCAGGCTTGCAGCCATTGGTCATTGCGTCACCTTTCCAGGCGATCGCGAACTCGTCGTCGTTTACTTCAACGCGAAGATCCTTGGTTGCAGGGAAGTCCTTGGGAATGCTGCCTGCGTTCTGCAGGTCTCCGAAGAGGGTGTCAGCGTCTTGAACTGGCGAGGTGTCGTTCGTGCCTGTGTTTGTGCCAGTACTCGTTCCGGTTTCTTCGTCGGTGCTGGTGTTGTCGGCGCCGCATCCGGTGAGGAGGAGGGGGATTGCGGCCGCAAGTGCTACCGCGGAGATGAGGGGTGTCTTCATTGGTCTTCCTCTCTTGTGGAACTCCCAAGTTATGTTTTGGGGGTGTAATTGCACTGTATGCCTACTGTGAATCCCCTGCAAGCAATTCTGTGGTTACCTCACAGGGAATGCCTAGATAGTCGCTTCTTCGCTGCGTTCTTGTGGGGGCGGGCAGCGGAAGTGAGTCGGCTTGCCCGGGCCGCCGCGGTCAAAGTGGTGCTGGTTCATGGGGGATTTGCAGATTGGGCAGGCGGGGTTCGCCGGACGCACATACGCCGGTTCGCCACGCTTGCCCAGCTGTGACGGGCCCGAGAACTGATAGATCAGTCGTCGGAGGAAGGGCGCCAAGCCAGGATCGCCATCCCACGGGGTTTCATGCCAGAGTCTTCTTCTTCGTTCGCGCACAAACGAAATCATAGCATGTTCGTTTGTGCACAAACGAGGGTAGGATTGCGGGGTGAAACTCAGCCCAGACGATGCACTCGAACTCGACCGCCAAGTGTGCTTTGCGCTTTCCGTAGCGAGCCGCAGCGTCATTGGAATTTATCGGCCGATTCTCGAGCCGCTTGGGCTGACGCACCCGCAGTATTTGGTGATGCTTGCGCTCTGGGGTGACGCACCCCTGCGATTCCGTGAGGTCGTCGAGATGCTGCACCTCGACCCCGCGACACTTTCACCGCTTATTAAGCGGCTTGAACAATCGGGGCTTATTGAGCGCGTTCCCGTCGACGGTGACGAGCGCACCTTTGCGCTCGTGCCGACTGACGCGGGCATGGCGCTGCGAGAGAAAGCACTCGCAGTGCCGCCGGCCGTCGTCGACCGCCTGGGGTTGCCGGTCGAGCAACTCATGGCGCTTCGCGATGAGCTTTCGGTGTTGATTGATTCAGTCCACCGCAAAGAGGACTGATTATTCGGTGATGGGATCCGCCAAATCGACGAACTCGGCGTCGAAGGCGGCTGCGAACTCATCAACGTTCACGCGGGCTGCCACCTGCGGCTGACCAGCGCCGAGCATGATCTGCGTGCCAGCAAGGCGCACATCGATATACACCGGCCAGGGAATCTTCGCTCCGAGCGGGCTGATGGTGCCCGGGTGGTAGCCGGTCGCTTCGTAGGCGACCTCGGCGTCTGGCAGTGAGACACGGTTCACACCGAGGTGCTTGCGCAGACGCGGCCAGCTGAACCGTGAGGCAAGCGGCGCGATGACGAACGCGAAGGTGTCGCCCTGCTTCACAACCACGCTCTTCGCGACGGGGGTGCCGTCGAAATCTGCGAGCGTGGGGCGGCCAGTAGATTCGCGGGTGAGAAACTCCACGGCCAGCCCGCGGTTGTCAGCATCCTGCTGTGCGCGCTCGGTCACGCTGACTCCAATGTTGGGGTGTGCTGTGTGTCCTTCGCGCGGTGTTCGCGCACGACATTGTACGAACGCTGCAGCGCAGACATGACGGGCGGGCCGAGCACCATGCCGAGTGCGCCAGCGATGACGCCGCCGGCCATGGTCGCAACCAGCACGGTGACGGGGTGGATCTTGAGCGACGAGCCAAGCGCCCACGCGCTCACTACGTTCTGGACCGGGCCGTTCGAGATGAGCAGGCCGAGACCGACAATGAGGGCGGCCGAGGGGCCGCCGTATCCGAAGGCGATGAGGATTGCGAAGACACCGGTGAGCCACGCACCAAGGAACGGGATGAACGACAGTACGAAGTACAGAATGATCATCGGGATGACGAGTGGGATGCCCAAAATGAGCAAGGGGATCACAAAGATGGGCCCGGTGATGAGCGCGGTGACTGCGGTGCCGCTGAAGTAGCCGCGCAGCGACTGCTGCACCTGGGTGTCGATCTCGGTGAAGAGTGCCTGATCCTGGCCGGTCATCCGTGCGAGCCACGCAGGGAACATGCGGCCGTCACGGAGCACGAAGAACAGGAAGTAGATTGCGAAGAAGAGTCCGAGCGCGAGGGTGATAGTCCCGTAGACCGCACTTGTGACGAAACCGAGGGCTCCGCCGCTCAATTTGCCGATGAGGTCGTCGCCTGCTGTGCGCAGCTGATCGAGCCAGCTTGAATCAAGATCCAGGGACTGCATCCAATTTGCAAACTGAACCCAGCCACGAGCAAGCTGATGCGAAATTTCCGGAATCTGATGTACGAACCCGCGCACGAGGATGATCGTGAGTACGGTCGTGACCGCGCAGGCGAGCAGGAGCACGATCGTCGCGGCGAGCGTGCGCGGAATGCGGTACCTCGTCAGCCAGGTCACGATCGGTTCGAGCACGGTGCCGAGAATGACCGCGATGACGAGCGGCACCACTACGTTACTTAAGGCAGCGAGGCCGGCCGCGATGACCAGGACCAGCAAGATGATGCCGATGGCCGACCAGCTGCCCATGCCCAATCTGCGGAGCTTGCCGTACCCGGATCCTGGAGTTTCACTCATAGAGAGGAGCTTACTGCGGGCTCGCTGCGAGGCTGAGGTCGGGTGCCGGCAAGCCGTAGTCGTCGCGCAGTGACCTGAGCGCGGCGTACCAGCCAGACAGGCCGTGTACGCCTGGGCCAGGCGGGGTCGCTGACGAGCAGAGGTAGACGCCTGTTGCCGGAGTCTTCCACGGCGCTGCAGAAATCGTGGGGCGTGCGAGGAGCTGCGGCAGCGATACCGCGCCGGCGCTAAAGTCGCCGCCAACATAGTTTCGGTTGTAGCCTGCGAGATCCGCCGCCGTCGTCACGTGCACCGATCGAATGCGGTCCCGTACACCAGGCGCATATCGCTCGATCTGGGCGATCACTCGCTCCGATACATCGAAGTTGGAATTTGCGGGAACGTGCGTGTAGCTCCAGACCGCGTTGGCATCGGCGGGATTTCGGCGCGGATCAAACGCAGTCGGCTGCGCGAGCAGCACGTATGGGCGGTCGGGATGCTGCCCACGGGACACTGCGAGTTCAGCGCGGGCGGCCTCGGCGCGCGATCCGCCAAGGTGTACGGTTGGCGCGAGTGAGACCCGGTCGTCAGCCCACGGAATTGGGCCGTCGAGCACCATGTCAACCTTGGTTGCGGCATCGCCAAACTTGAAACGGCGCAGCGCGCGCAGGTAACGAGCGGGGAGCCGTCGCCCGGCAATTTCCGCGAGGCCGCGCGCTGACGTGTCGAAGAACACGGTGTCGAAGCTATCAAGCTCGCCAATGTCGCTCACTGCGTGATTGGTGCGGATCGTGCCACCGTGCGCCACGAGGTCGGCCGCGAGGGCGTCGGTGATTGCGCGGGAGCCGCCGACCGGGACTGGCCACCCGTCTGCGTGGCCGAGTACGCCAAGCATGACACCGACCGCTGACGTTGCGAGGTTTGGCATCTTGCCAATGCTGTGTGCAGCGACGCCGGAGATGAGTGCCGGTGCGGCAGACTCGGTGAAGCGCTGGTTCCAGAGTGGAGTGCCCTGCTCGAGGGTGCGCAGGCCAGTTGCCGCGGCGGCAAGAAGGTCGCGTGGCATGCGCAGCATGCTGCCGCCGAACGCAAAATCGATCGCGCCGTCGAGGCGGTTGAGGAGTGGGGCGTAGAAATCTGCGTATCGCTTGCCATCGCGGCCGAGCTCGTCTGCGGTGCAGTCGAGATCACGGTAGGCGATGGCCGCGCGATTGTCAGGGCTTCCGCCTGCTGCGTCGAGGGGATTTGCATACGACGCGTCGGGTGTCACGAACTCCATGCGCTTTTCGAGTTCAAAGGCCTTGAAGAAGCCAGTGGCCACCGCGGTGGGATGGATAGCGGAGCACATGTCGTGCAGCACGCCTGGCTCGACAATCTCAAGCGTGCGCGTGCCGCCGCCGATGGTTTCTGCCGCCTCGTAGACCGTGACCGAGACGCCTGCGCGGGCCAGGGTGACAGCAGCGGCAAGGCCGTTGGGGCCTGCGCCGACGACGGCTGCGGTCATGCGCTTACTTCGCGCCGGGGAAACCCTGCTGGCGCCACGCCTCGTACGCTGCGATTGCTGCGCAGTTGGCGAGGTTCATTGACCGCCTGCCTTCAAGCATGGGAATGCGAAGGTGGGCGGTCACAGCCGGGTGCTCAAGCACCTCGACTGGCAGGCCGGTGGGCTCTGGGCCGAACATGAGAATGTCGGTCGGTTCGTACTGCACGTCGGTGTACCGCGTGGAGGTGTGCGCGGTGAATGCGAACAGACGTGCGGGGAGCAGCACCTCGAGCGCGTCCTCCAGGGTCTCGTGCACGGTGACGTTTGCGAGGTCGTGGTAGTCGAGACCTGCGCGACGAAGCTTCGCGTCTTCGAAGTCGAACAACGGCTTCACGATGTGGAGTTCGTCGCCGGTGCCGGCGGCCAATCGGATGGTGCTTCCGGTATTCCCGGCGATACGTGGTTCGAAGAACAAAATGCGGCTCACCTGTAAAAGCGTACCCGGTCGTGCTGAGGATGTGAGTGTCGAGACTTCACCGACCGTTCACCGGCCGGTGGTGTTGCGGGCTGCTTTCGGCTCGTACCGTTGGCGGTATCGGGCAACGTGCCTGGTCGGGGCGGTGAACTTTCACCGCAGTGAGAAAGGGATAGCCGCCCTGCGAGAAGTAACCGTCTCGAAGGAGTCCCCGTGACCGATTTCCCACGCACCCACCGCACCGCACACTTTGCCGGCACAGTCTCGCCCGAGGTGCTGCCACAGGATGAGCGCACCTACGTGCTTGATACGTCGGTGCTGCTGAGTGATCCGCGCGCCATGTTCAGGTTTGCCGAGCACGCCGTAGTGATCCCGGTCGTGGTGATCTCTGAGCTGGAAAAGAAGCGGCACGATCCCGAGCTCGGGTACTTCGCGCGAACGGCGCTCCGATTGCTCGACGGGTTGCGCGCCCAGCACGTGCGTCTTGATTTTCCGGTGCCAGTGGGGGAACAGGGTGGCACGGTCTACGTCGAGTTAAACCACTCGAACGAGACGGCGCTTCCGAGCGGGATGCGGCTCGGAGACAATGATTCGCGGATCCTCGCGGTCGCGCTCAACCTCGCGAGCGAAATGCCGAACGTGACGATTGTCTCCAAGGATCTGCCAATGCGAGTCAAAGCGGCTGCCCTCGGGCTTGGTGCTGAGGAATACCGCGCGGAGCTTGCCACTGATGATTCCTACACCGGCGTCGTCACGGTTGATGTCGCTGAGCAAGCGCTCGCCGATCTATGGGCTGAGGGTCAGCTTGACGGGGTAGCTGAGGTAGCAGACGTGCCACTTGGGACCGGTGTCATCGTGTCTTCAGTGGGAGGATCCGCGCTCGCGCGAACGACTGGTTCAGCATCACTGCGGCTCGTGCGGGGCGACCGTGAGGTGTTTGGGGTGACCGGGCGTAGTGCTGAGCAGAGGCTCGCCATTGACTTGCTCCTCGATCCCGCTGTGGGGATCGTCTCGCTCGGTGGCAGCGCGGGTACGGGAAAGTCAGCCCTCGCGCTTGCGGCAGGTCTCGAAGCTGTGCTCGAGCGACAGGAACACCGGAAGATTATGGTCTTCCGGCCCCTGTATGCGGTGGGCGGGCAGGAGCTTGGATACCTGCCAGGGGACCAGCACGAAAAGATGGGTCCGTGGGCTGAAGCTGTGTTTGACACACTTGGCGCGATTGTCTCGCCAAACGTGCTTGCAGAAGTTGAAGCGCGTGGGCTTATCGAAGTGTTGCCGCTGACGCACATTCGTGGGCGATCGTTGCACGACGCATTTGTGATCGTCGATGAAGCGCAATCCCTCGAACGCAATGTCTTGTTCACGATGCTGAGCCGCATTGGTCTCGGGTCGCGAGTGGTGTTGACGCACGATGTTGCGCAGCGTGACAACCTCCGGGTCGGCCGACACGACGGTGTTGCGGCGGTAATTGAACAGCTCAAAGGTCACCGTTTGTTCGGGCACGTCACACTGACGCGGAGCGAACGAAGTGAGATTGCGGCTCTCGTGACGGGCATCCTGGACCGGTAGAACATGGTGAGGTATTTCTGCCCTATCAGGCCTACATCGGCCGCCACTCAAAAAATTCAGTGCGTTGACGGGATATCCCATGTACTGTTGAAAGCAGCGTCCGGCTCATATGTCATGCGCGTGAGAGCGTAGTCATAGATGCCTGCGCACTCTTTTGTTTCATCGGTCGCTCTGCGACCCAACTTGATCGGCTTTAGTTCTTTTTGCAGTACCTCGCCAGGCTTACAGCCTCAGCTTCTTTCGCGTCACGGGTGATCTAACAGTGCAGTTAGTTGTTTCCCTGAATGCGGCATCGCTGCGCCGAGCTGCGCCCACAATCTCCGGGGCGACGCCGTCGCTGCGGTACCCCCGGTCGTAAACCGACCCAAAATGAAGGAAATAACATGGCTACTGGCACCGTGAAGTGGTTCAACTCGGAAAAGGGCTTCGGCTTCATTGCTCCCGACGACGGATCGCGTGACGTTTTCGCTCACTACAGCGCAATCATCGGCTTCGGTCACCGTAACCTCGAAGAGAACCAGAAGGTTGAATTCGAGATCGAAGAGGGCCCCAAGGGTCCCCAGGCTGCATCGATCAGCCCCCTCTAAAGATTCACCGCAAAGTGCGGGTGGCCTTTTGGTCACCCGCACTTTGTCATTTCTTGGGCTGAATCTTTTTCCTCTCGGCAAGCTGGCGCCGCACCCTTCTCCTGTGGTACAAATGTACCGTTACATTTGTACCGTAAGGTCTGCAGATGAGTAGACCTGCAAGAGGGGGCGACGTGGTGGAGCCAAAGCCGCGCAAGCGCGATCCAGAAGCGCGTCGCCAGGCGATCCTGCAAGCGGCAGCCGACATGACCATTGAGAGTGGATCGGCATCACTCACGCACCGCGCCGTCGCCGCCCGTGCTGGTGAATCGCTCGGTTCAATGACCCGCTTGTTCGCCTCGATCGAAGAACTTCGCGATGCTGCTCTCCAGCGACTTGCCGTTGAACTCACCGACGAGCTCAGCGGTATTGAGCGCACAATAGCGGCTGCTCCGAACTTTATCGCGGGATGCACGCAGATTATGGTCGAGTTTCTTGCAGACAAACATGTGGTGCGTTCGAGCATTGCGTTGGTCACTACCTCGACGACTGACCCCAAAACCTGTGCGCTTGAGCTGGCCTGGTCAGCACGATTCAATGCGATCCTGCAGCAGTATGTGAGCACGCCAGCTGCGGCCGCGCTAGAACAATATTTCAACGGACTCATGGTGCACGTCGCGTTGCACGATGAAATGCCTGTTGAGGCAGAAATGGCTGCGGTGATCCGCGCCCTCGGCGATCTCCCGGATATCGCCGCCGTCGACCCGTCAGCCGCGGCAAGTGCGTCGGCGTTGGCAATCCGATAGCGGCAGCCGACCCGCAACACAAACGCATTTTCTGCATTCCCAATGCTTGACATATCTCAAAGGATTTACTGTGACTCAGCTCACGCGCGCACGCCGCTGGGGCGCGCTGGTCGTACTTAGCGCGAGCCTCTTCGTCGTCATTATGGATATGACGATCCTGAACATTGCCATGCCAGAATTGGCTGGCGAACTACACCCGACCGCGACACAGCAGTTGTGGATCATCGACATTTACTCGCTTGTCCTCGCCGGATTGCTGGTGTCGATGGCAGCGATTGGTGATCGCTGGGGTCGCAAGCGCATGCTCATGCTGGGCTACGCGATTTTCGCGGTGGCGTCTGTGCTCGTGCTCTTTGCCGATACGGCAAACCATGTCATTGCGATCCGCGCCCTGCTTGGCGTTGGCGGCGCCATGATCATGCCGACAACGCTTTCGCTCATTCGTGTGATTTTCACCGACTCGAAGGAGCGCGCGACCGCGCTCAGCGTCTGGGCAGCGGTGTCGGGTCTTGGCGGCGCGATTGGCCCGCTCGTTGGTGGCCTGCTGCTTGAGCACTTCTCGTGGCACGCGGCATTCCTCGTGAATGCGCCGCTTATGGTGGTCGCGGTAATCGCTGGCATCATTCTGCTGCCAGAGTCGAAGGTGTCGAACCCAGGCCGCTGGGATGCGTTCGCCGCACTCCTCTCGTTCGTCGGCATGGTGCTCCTTGTCTGGAGCATCAAGGACTTCACCGCGCAGGCAAGCTTTGCCGTGCCGCTTGCGTGGGCAGCGCTGCTCGGTGCCGCTGCGGCACTCTTCTGGTTCGCGCGCCGCAGCATGAAGAGCGATGCGCCGCTGCTCGACCTGCGACTGTTTGAGAGCCGCACGTTCACGGCCGGTATCATCGCGGCGTTCGGTTCGACCTTCGCGATGGGAGCATCCTCGCTGCTCATTGCACAGTGGATGCAGCTCGTCGACGGTGCAAGCCCGATCGAGGCTGGCCTGCGCATGGTTCCGGGTGCGATCACCGCGGCGCTCGCATCGCTCGCGGCGCCCCCGCTCGCACGCCTGATCGGTACCCGTACCGTGCTCGCTGGCGGGCTCGGCTTTGCGGCGCTGGGTATGTTTATGCTGGCGATCCGCCCCGATAATCTCACCCTCACGATGGTGATGGCATGCATCGCGCTCGTCGGCGTTGGTATGGGTGCGCTGTCGATTGCCTCGGTGCTGATCATGAGCGGATCGCCAGAAGAAAAAGCCGGCAACGCTGGCGCGCTGGAAGAAACCTCCTACGAGCTTGGCGCGACCCTCGGTATTGCAATTCTTGGCAGTATCTCGGCGTTGCTCTACCGCGCGACCATGATCGGCAATGGCGCAATCACGGGCGTCCCCGCAGAACTCGCGGTGGAGGCTGAGAACTCCCTTGGAGCGGCCGTAGCGATCGCTGAGGAGACCGGAAACCCCGGGCTCGCGGAACACGCGGCTGCAGCGTTCGTTGAATCGCTCCAGCTCGCGGGTCTCGTTGGCGGCGTTCTCATGACTGTTGTCGCGATTACCGTGTTTATTCTCACGCCGAAGGGTACCGAGGCCGTCGGCTCACACTGAGGCTAGGAGCGGCCATCAGCGGGGTGCATAGCGCCAGGTGCGCAGCACGCCTCATCTCTGCCGCTAACCCCGCGATACTCAACCCTGCGAAACTCAACCCCGCGATACTCAACCCCGCGAAACCGACCGTTTCTCTCGAGATCGCCCGTTTCATACGTATGAAAGGGTCGATCTCGGCAGAAACTACAAGTTTCGCGGGGTTGAGGCGCGGGTGAGGACGCGCTGCGCGGGCAGCCTTGTCAGAAGCAGTTACGCCCGAGCGGTGCGGTCGATGAGTTCCGCGAGCAGTGCGACGCGGCCGGGCACAGATGCCAGCTCGAGCCACTCGGTAGGGCTGTGATCGCCACCACCGACCGGGCCGAGGCCGTCGAGCGTCGGCACACCGAGCGCTGAGACGCGGTTGCCATCGGACACTCCACCAGTGCGTGCGAGGCCGGGTGTGAACCCGAGCTCAGCGGCAATCGCCACCGCTGTTTCACCGAGCGCCATGCTTGCGGAAGTCTCCTCGAGCGGCGGGCAGAAGTCGAGTTCGTGCACGCTGATGGTGGTGCGATCCACCACGGGTGCTGCGGCGCGGGCGCGGAGCTTTGCGAGCGTCTCATCGAGCACCTCGCGCTGGGCCGCGCGCATCTCCACCTTGAGGAGCGCGTGATTGGGCACGATGTTCGTGCGATCACCTGACTGCAGAATGCCGACGTTGACCGTGAGCTTGCGGCTGGGGTCAGCGAGCTGCTGCAGGAAAATCGTCAGGTGAGCGGCCTCGAGAGCAGCGTGCGCGCCGCGCTCGGGCTCAATGCCAGAGTGAGCAGCGACGCCGTGCACCTCGATGTCGAGGTCAACCGCACCCTTGCGTGCAATGACCAGATCCCCGTTCTCGCGGGCGCACTCCAAGCTAAAGCCAGCGTCAGCATTCGCAGCGAGTGCGGCAAGCGCAGGCGCACCAACGGGGGAGCCGATCTCCTCGTCGGGGGTGAATGCGAGCACCAGCTCGCCGTAGTTCTCTTCGCCGAGCGCGATGAGGTGCTCTGCGGCGTGAATGCCAGCAACAACACCGGCCTTGTCGTCGGTGACACCGGGCCCGCGACCGTGACCGCGCTCGTCGATCGAGAACGGTCGCAACGCTGCGTCGCCCTGCTCGAAGACGGTGTCCATGTGCGCGAATAGCAAGATGCGGCGTGAGCCTGTGCCCTGTCGGCGGGCCACGATCACGTCGCCGTGGATCCCATCGGTGGTGATTTGGCGTTCAATGGTGAAGCCTGAGCGAGTGAGGCGATCCGCGACCCAGTCAGCGACGCGATTCACGCCCGCAGCATCGAGCGAACCTGAATCAATTCCTACGAGGGCTGCGAGATCGCGCTCGTAGGTGTCCTGCGCCGCTTCAGCGAGGCGCAGTAGGTCGAGTGCTGGCATGCACGAGCCTCCGAATTCCATAGTCGCAATGTTTGTTGCGATGTTGCAATGAGTATTGCAGTTCCGCAACATACGTTACATGGAAGAAACGTCCGTTTCAACGACGTTTTAGGAATACAAGTGAAATGCTGGGAGAAATGGGTGCTGCGCGGTGTGTGAGATTGAAATCTGGCAGGCCAAAATGGCCGCGCACTTCTCGCTGCGCGCCCGGCTGTTGCGCGAACTAGATGAGTTGGTGCTCCTGCGCTGACTGCTCGATCGCTTCCATGCGCTCACGCGCTGCGGGGCCAATGCGATCCATGGTGGCGGTGAAGATGGCCTCGATAAGTGCCATGACAGGGACCACGGAGTCGAATGCGCCGCGCTCCACCGACAGGCTTGTGAGTACGGCGTCGGCATCGCCCGCACACGGAGACACCCATGCGTCGGTGATCAGAATGATGGTGGCCTTGCGGTTCTTTGCGTGCTGCACGACCTGGCGGGTGCGCTCTTCGTAGCGACGGAAGTCGAACGCGATAATGACATCTTTTGCGTCGAGGTCAATCATGGTCGCCGCGCGAACGCTTGCCATCTGGGGAACCATGCGTGCGCCGGGTCGCAGTTGCTCCAGGCTCGAAGCGAGGTATTCGGCGAGGTAGGTGCTGTAGCGACCGCCCGTGAGCCAAATGCGACGCTTGGGGTTTGCGAGCGCTTCAATGGTTGTGTCGAAGTCGTGTTGTGAGAGCCCAGCAAATGTCGCTTGAATGTCTGAGGCCGGCCCCTCGCCAAGCTGGGCAAGGTCTCCAAGGGGCGCGGATCGCTCACCGGTGGTGCGCGCATACAGCGCCGCGGGAGACGCGCTGCGAAGCTCAAGCTCTTCGCGGAGTGCGCGCTGAAGATCGGGGAAGCCACCGAAGCCGAGGCGGGTGCTAAAACGAACGACCGTGGCGCCGCTCACGCCTGCGAGCTCTGCAAGTCCAGCGACTGTTTCGAACCCTGCGACCGGATAAGCCGCAAGTAATGTGCGTGCAACCTTGCGTTCTGCGGGAGAGTAATCGCCCATGCGTTCGCGAATGCGTGACGCAACAGTCTCGCGCTCGACCTGCTCGGCTCGGGTATCTCCGGATTCGAGATTCACTGCTTCTCCGATCGGTAGCGCGTGGTCACTGCGCTCGAGCGAAGTGGCTAACCGCGGCCAGTGCGGTCGAACCTGAGTGTATCAACCGGCAAGTGTGCATTGTCGAGAGCGAATCTGAAATATCTGTTTCGAGATTGCAAAAAACCCAGCAGTTATGAAACACTTTGTTCAACCTGCGGTTCGCCGCACCCTCATCGTCGAGAATATGGAGACTGCGTTGCTCAACACACACCATCAGCGTGCAGCCGATCTCATATTGCCCGGGCCGCTATTTCTTATCGGTGGCGCCCTCGACGAAGACCCAGTCCTGCTCGAGCGTTTTGCGGCCCTCACTCGCGAAGCACATCAAGCACATCAAGCGCACAATCACGCAACCGACGCAAAGACACTGCCGCGGATCGGTATCTTCACCACCGCGTCCGAGCCAGCATTTGCGCCACTCGATGGGAACCCTGAGACCGAGAGCGACGAAGCCGACGGCGAGTATTACCGCGAGGTATTCGCGAGACATCAGCTCGAGGCGATCCCGCTTCCTGTGGGCCGTGCGGCTATCGCGCCGTACCCTGGCGCACCCTACATTCGCGAGGCCGCAGACGACGCGCAGCTTGCTGAGCTGGTTGCAGGCCTCGACGGCCTCTTCTTTGGCGGTGGCGACCAGACGAATTACATTTTTGCGCTGTTCCGCGACCCTGCGAGCGAGACCGCAACCGGGAGCTCGGCAGAAGGCACCCCGCCAGGTGTTGGCCGCACTGAGACCGCGGTTATGCGCGCGATCCGAGCCCTGCACGCCCGCGGCGGCGTGATCGCTGGAACAAGCGCAGGCCTTGCGATCCAGCAGGGGAGCGGCATGGTGACGGGCGGAACGAGCGTACGTGCGTGGCACGACGGTGTAACCCCCGGCTACGAGGACGACGAACAGACTCGTTTCTCGGTAGCCGGTGGCTTTGGATTCTTCGCAGAAGGGCTGCTCGACTCACACTTCAATGAGTGGGACCGGGTAGTGCGAGCTGTCTGTCTCGGCCGTGCAACCGGCAATCGCCTCGTGTTTGGCGTCGACGAACACACCGCGCTCCTGTACTGGCCAACGGAACGCACCGGCGAGGTGATCGGCTCGGGCGGCGTTTCCATCATTGATCTCGAAGAGGCAGAGTGGAGCAGCGAAGCAGCCGCTGCCACGGCGCTCGGCGTTCGCTGGCATCACTTGCTCGCGGGCGACCAGTACCGCTTCGACACCGAGGTGATTACGCGCGCCGCAACCGAGCAATTCGAGCCAGGAACCGGTCCGCTCCCCGAGACCGCACAGTCGACCGGCGGCGAAGACGTCGGTCCGGTGCTGCTCCGCCAGGCACAGGCACTGACGAGATCCGCCGGTGCTGTTGCTGCGCTCGACTACATCGCGACCGATCCTGGCTATCACGTCACGCTTCTCCGCGATGAGCGGACGATCTGGACGGCCGCTGGCGGATTCTCCGCTCTCAAGCTCTCAATCACCCCACTCAAGCATTCCCCGATTCACCAGAAGTAAGTAGTTAGAAGTAAAGGAAGGCACAGCATGCTGAAGCACACTGCACCACGCACCGCGCGCCGACTCGCTGCCGGCGCTGCCGTCATCACTGCGGGCGCGCTGCTCCTCACCGGTTGCTCCGGTGGCGGCTCAGAAGCGAAGGACGCGAAGACTGACGTCGTCAACCTCGTGACTCCTGCGCAGCCGGAGAGTCTCGATCCGCAGATTTCGACCGATTCGATCATGGGCGAGATCACCCTCCCCGTGTTTGAGTCGCTCGTCACGATCGACAAGGATCGCCAGGTTGTTCCGATGCTCGCTGAATCGTTCGAGACGAGCGATGACGGCAAGGAATTCACGTTCAAGCTTCGCGAAGGCGTGAAGTTCCAGGACGGCAGTGATCTCGATGCTGACGACGTCGTCGCATCGATGAACCGCTGGAACCGCGTCTCGATTGCAGCACAGGAGCTCTTTGCCGGCGCAGAGTGGACGAAGGTTGACGAGACGACCGTGAAGCTCACCGTGCCAAGCGCGAGCTTCATGCACCTGCTCTACCTCTCCTCGATCGGTACCGCATACTCGGCGATCATGCCGTCTGAGGTCATCGACAAGGTTGGCGACGAGCCGATCCAGGACATCGCTGACATCATTGGCACCGGCCCATACAAGCTCACTGAGTGGCAGGCGGATCAGAAGATTGTCATCGAGAAGTGGGACGACTACGTCTCGGTTGACGAGCCTTCGAGCGGCCGCGCTGGTAAGAAGGACGCAGTCCTCGACCAGGTCATCTTCAACTTCGTCGCTGACGCGCAGACCCGTACCCTTGGCCTGCAGTCTGGTCAGTACGATGCGACCACCGAGCTGCCATTCGACAGCCTGGACCAGTTCAAGGATGACCCGAACATCAAGCTCGACACCTACATGGTTGGGCCGATCAACCTCGTGTACAGCGATGCTCCCGATGGCGTTTTCGCCAATGTTGAGAACCGTCAGGCTGTGAACGACGGCCTCGATCGCGACCCGATCATGCTTGCGGCTGTCGGTAGCGAAGATCTTTACGATCTCGTGCACCACAACATGACGCTTGAGCAGCAGGCGATCTGGGACACCGAGGTTGGCAAGGCTGACTTCAACAAAGCAGACGTCGCCGGAGCGAAGGCTGCGCTTGAGAAGACCGGTGCTGCTGGCAAGAGCATCACCGTGCTCGCGAACAAGGACTACTCGGAAGCGTACAACTCGGCAGTTGTTGTCGTTGAGCAGCTCAAGGAGCTCGGCTTCGACGCAACACTCGACGCATACGAGTGGGGCGCGTTCAGCGAGAAGTACCGCGAGAAGCGTGACGAGTGGGATGTTGTGGTCTTCCCGTTCGGCACTGAGACTGACCCTACGCAGACCCTCGGCTTCCTGCCCGACCGTGCCTGGTACTCCGATGCACCTGAGCTCCAGGATCTCCTCAAGCGATTCCGTGCGGCACCGACGCAGGCAGACGCGAGTGCGATGTTCGATGAGATGCAAACATACATCGAGGAGACCCGTCCGATGAGCCGTCTCGGCGACGCACACAATGTGTACGCTGCGAACAAGGATCTTGACCTTGCATGGTTCGACGGCCACTTCACTTGGTGGAACGCCGCCTGGAAGTAAGCGATCACGGGGCGGTAGCTGGGCATCTGTCGAGCCGCCGCCCCGTTTTTAATTGTCATTTGCGATGTGAGTCGCCGACTTTGGAACACCGATGTTCAAATTCATTCTTCGCAGGCTGTTGAGCCTGATTCCGGTTCTCTTCGTGGTCTCCGTGGTGATCTTTTCGCTCATTCACTTGACCCCTGGTGATCCTGCTCGCCGTATTCTCGGCGAGAAAGCCTCCGATGATGCGGTTGCAGCACTGCACGCAAGCATGGGCCTCGACCAATCGATTATCGTGCAGTACCTCAAGTGGGTGGGCGGCGTCGTGACCGGCGACCTTGGCGATTCGTACTTCCTCCATAAGTCGGTCGTGCAAGCGATCGCTGACAACTCCGTGCCGACGATCCAGCTCGCGCTCATCGCGATGCTCGTCGCCGTCGTGCTGTCGATTCCGTTTGGCACGCTTGCCGCGCGCTACCGCAACGGTGCGTTCGACAAGGCGGTGACAGGGTTCACCCTGCTCGGTATGACGGTGCCCAGCTTCGTCCTCGCACTCGCGATGATGCTGCTCTTTGGCCTGACCCTTCGCTGGCTTCCGATCTCGGGCTATGTCAATCCGCTCGAAGATCCGGTGGAAGGACTGCGCACCCTGCTGATGCCGGGTATCGCACTTGGTGCAATCACTGCGGCGCTCATCACACGAACGACCCGTGCAGCAGTGCTAGATGTGCTCAACGCCGACTACATTGACTCGGCACGGTCACGCGGTGTCGATGAGGGCCGTCTGCTCTTCATGCACACGTTGAAGAACGCGAGCCTTCCGGTGCTGACAATCGTCGGATTGTCACTCGGCTCGCTCGTCACGGGCGCAGCAGTGACCGAGACGATCTTCAATATTCCTGGTCTTGGACAGCTGCTCGTGAACTCGATTTCACGTCGTGACTACCCGGTGATTCAAGGCGTGATCCTATTCATCACCCTGATCTATCTCTTGACGAACCTGCTCATCGACCTGCTGTACGGCATCGTTGACCCGCGGGTCCGAGTCGGAAAGGGGAACTAACCATGAATGCCCCCATCGAACCCACCGACCCGCGCGCGCCTGAGGGTGAAAAGCTGCGGCGATCCGCGCCCTCGACGCTCGCCGTCGACGTGCCGAGCACGCAGATGCTCTCGCTAGTTCCTGAGCGAGACAAGACTCCGAACTCGATCTGGCGTCGCATGCTCGATAACACCCAGCTCATGGTCGGCATCGTCATCGTGCTCGCGATCTTCATCATCTCGTATGTGCTGCCGCCGCTGTTGAAGCTCGATCCGCTCGCGGTCGACCCGGCGAACCGTCTTGCGCCACCGTCGGCTGAGCACATCTTTGGCCTCGACAACTTCGGCCGCGATTTGTTCGCGCGCATCGTCTCGGGTGCCTCGACTTCGCTCATCGTTGGTTTTGTCGTTGCACTCGTCAGTGGTGTGCTCGGCGTCATCATTGGTGTTGCTTCAGTCTTTAACAAGGTGCTCGATGCGATCCTCATGCGTGTGTGCGACGGACTCATGGCGATTCCTGCGATTCTGCTCGCGGTTGCCCTGACGGCGGCCCTTGGCCCAAGCGTCTCGAACCTCATCATCGCGCTCTCGATCGTCTATACGCCCGGTATTGCTCGCCTTGTGCGTGCGCGTGCGCTCGCAGTGATGAGTGAGACGTTTGTGACCGCGAGTGTCATGCAGGGCGCAGGCCCGCTCCACATCATGTGGAAGCACATCCTCCCGAACACCATGTCCGTGCTCGTGGTGCAGGCGACCTTCACCTTCGCAGAGTCAGTCATCACCGAGGCGGCCATGAGCTTCCTCGGCGCCGGCGTTCCCGCACCGCAGGCATCGTGGGGCAACATCCTGTATGACGGCAAGTCCGTCATCATGCAGGCGCCTCAGATGATCATCCTCACAAGTGCGTTCCTCATCATTACCGTGCTCGCGCTCAACATGATCGGTGACGGGCTGCGTGACCTCGTCGATCAGCGCTCACGCGCGCTTGTCGGCAAGCCCGGCATCTTCTCCCGTTTGCTCGGTGTCGTCGGCCCGCGCCGGGTGCGCACGCTGCCCACCGCCGCACGCGGTACCAACTCAGAGGAGGCCGGACGATGACCACGAATCAGAAGCACGCCGCGGCAACCCCCGCGTCGCCACTCGCCTTCGCCAATTTCACTATCGATATCGATGCACCGCAGGGCACGGTGCACGCGGTCAAGAACCTGTCGCTCGAGCTTGAGCAGGGGGAGATCCTCGCGATCGTAGGCGAATCAGGGTCGGGTAAGACCCTCACCGCCCGCGCCGCGCTTGGGCTGTTCCCGCCACGCACCCGCACCCGCGGTGCAGTCGTGCTGCAGGGCTCAGATGTGCTCACCGTTGACGCCGCCGAACTGCGCCGCATGCGTGGTAGCGAGGCAGCAATGATCTTCCAGGAGCCGTCGACCGCACTGAACCCTGTATTCCGGGTGGGCTGGCAGCTCGAGGAAGGACTGCGTGCGCACGGCATGACCGATCGCACCGCGCGTCGCACCCGCGCGCTCGAAATGCTGCGGGCCGTCGGTATTCCCGACCCCGAGCGGCGGATCAATGACTACCCCCACCAGTTCTCCGGTGGCCAAAAGCAGCGCATCGTCATCGCGATGGCGCTCGCGCTTCGACCGAGCGTCATCATCGCCGATGAGCCAACGACGGCGCTCGATGTCACGGTGCAGGCCGAGATCCTCGATCTACTGCGCGAGTGCCGTGACGAGTTTGATGCGTCGATCGTGCTCATCACCCACAACATGGGTGTCGTGGCGGATCTCGCAGACCGCGTCGCAGTCATGTACCGTGGCGACCTTGTCGAGGTGGCACCCGTTGACGAACTGTTCGCGAACCCCAAGGAGCAGTACACCCGCGACCTGCTCGCTGCGGTACCCCGGTTGGGAAGCGGCCTCGGACCCGGTGGCGAGGCGCGCGTGCTCGGCGAGGTTGCAGACGGTGCAGCTGGCACGGCTGGCACGGCTGGCACAGCCGGCACCGCTGCGGCGAGCGCTGCCGACCCTGCGGTGCGGCTCGACAACGTTGAGGTGACGTACTCCAGTGGGTTCGGCAAGCACCCGGTACGCGCGGTGCAGGGCGTGAGCCTGGAGATCGCCCGTGGTGAGGTCGTTGGTCTTGTGGGTGAGTCAGGCTCAGGTAAGTCGACGATCGGGCGCGCGATTGGTGGTCTCGAACACGTGACCGGTGGAACGCTTGAGGTGTTTGGCGAGGACATCACGAGGATTCGTCGGGGAGCGCTGCGGAAGCTGCGTCGTCGCGTCGGCTTTGTGTTCCAGGATCCCGCTGCATCGTTCAACTCGTTCATGACGATTTCGCAGTGCATTGCGGAACCCATGCAAGTACACCGCATGCCCGGTGGCAAGCGCGCTCACCGCGCCCGCGCCCTTGAGCTCCTCGACGCAGTCGAGCTGCCCGCAAGCTACGCAGACCGGTTCCCGTTCGAGTTGTCTGGCGGGCAGCGTCAGCGCGTTGGCCTTGCCCGCGCGCTCGCACTGGACCCAGACTTCGTGATTGCAGACGAGCCGACCTCGGCGCTCGACGTGTCTGTGCAGGCGCGCGTGCTCGATATCTTCTCGTCCCTGCAGCGTGACCTCGGCTTCGCGTCGCTGTTTATCAGCCACGACCTTGCTGTGGTGGAGATGCTGTCGCACCGCGTTGGTGTGCTGCAGCGCGGCACCCTGGTGGAGCTCGGCGCGACCGAGCAAGTGCTGCATGCGCCGCAGCACGAGTACACGCAACGACTCATCGCGGCGGTGCCAGTGCCTGACCCAGCGGTACAGCGGTTGCGCCGCACTGCCGATGCTGAGGCGAACCTCGAACACCCGATCCTTGATGCTCAGGAGAACGCATGACGACCCCGATCCGCGCCGATCTCGTACTGCTCGGTGGCCGCGTGCACACCGGGACCACAGGTGACGACGGTGACGCGCTCGCCGCAGTTCCGGGCGCCGCAGCCCCGACCGCCGTGGCGATCAGTGGCCGTGCGATTGTCGCTGTGGGCACTCGTGTCGATGCTGCCGCGTGGGACACGTCGGCGGCCGAGGTCATCGATCTTGGCGATGCGACGATCACGGCGGGCTTCGTTGATGCGCACGTGCATCCGCTCTCTGGTGCGGAGTCCAGGCATCAGGCGCTCATGTTGCACGACTGTGAGACCACCGATGAGGTTGCGGCGCGCATCACCGAGTTCGTGCGCGATCTCGGCCCTGATGAGTGGGTGCGCGGCTTCGGGCTTTCATTTGACATGTTTGTCGGTACCGAGGCCTCGAACGCTCCGTTCGCGGAGGCGTTCGGCGGTCGCCCCGGTTACTTGCTGCTGTTTGACGGCCACTCGATTATCGCGAGCCCGAAGGCCCTCGAACTGGCCGGGATCGACGGCCCGCGCGACTTCGGCAATAACTCTTCGATTGAGGTGTACGCCGACGGTACCCCGACCGGATTTCTCATCGAGTCTGACGCAGAGATGCTCGTCACCGAGCTGTACCCGCGCATGCCGTTCGATCATCGCGTGCGCGCGGTGCGCGGCAAGCTCGAGGAGTTCGCAGCATCGGGCTACACGTCGCTCCACCAGATGAACATGGAGGAGGGCGACATCGACGTGCTCCTCGCGCTTGAAGCTGAGGGGGATCTGCCAGTGCGGATCCGCGTCTCACCCATCTGGCGCGCGACCGACCCGTGGGCAGAAACTCTCCAGCGCATGATCGCGCTGCAGGGCGTCGGTGGCCGTCGGTGGCAGATCGAGGGCGTGAAGTTCATGCTTGACGGCAGCATCGACAACGGATCGGCCTGGCTGTTCGAGGCAGACACTCGCGGCGGCGGACTCGAACCGTACTGGGCCCCAAGCACGCTTTTCACCCAGACGATCCACGCGCTCGCAGAGAGCGGCGTCCCGACCGCCACTCACGCGATCGGCGATCGTGCGGTCGAGTTCACCCTCGACGCGATCGAGTCGATCCCGGCCCATGCGCAGCACGTCACGCACCGCATCGAGCACCTGGAGACGATCCCCGATCACCTCATTCCGCGCTTCGTCACCCTCGGCGTTCCGGCGAGCATGCAACCCATCCACGCGTTCACCCAGCGGCCAGATGGCTGCGACATGTGGACAACCCTGCTGGGGCGCGGATCGGTGCGCGCGGCTCACGGCTGGCGGGTAGCCAACCTCGACACGGCCGGGGCAATCGTCGCCCTCGGTTCTGACTGGCCCGTCGAAGAATTCGATGCTCGGCGCGTATTTGCTGCCGCGGTGAACCGGCGCCGGCACGGTTCGCCGAAGCCCGCCGTCGATCCGCACCAGGGTCTCGCGCCAGAGCGCGCCCTCGCCGGACTGACGGTGAACTGCTGGGCATCGATCGACCGTCCGGCCGACGGCCTGGTGGCTCCCAGGTCGATAGCGGATCTCACCGTGTGGGAAGACGATCCGCTCGCTGTCGACGCTGCAGAGTTCGCGGAGGGTAAGGTGTTGCTGACGGTCGTGAACGGCCGCATTGCACACAGAAACGAGGAAGTTCGCGTATGAGTGGTTCGTGGTCGATGGGGGCGTCGCCCGCTGTGGCACAGATTCGAAATGTCACGCTGCTCGGACACGCAGGGCTCTCAGACATCACGATCGCGGGGGAGCAGATCGTCTCCGTGACCCCTGCCGGAGTGCTCCCGGCAGGCGCATCAGACGGCGCGTGCGTCATCGACGCTGACGGCCGCTGGCTCACCTCAGGGCTCTGGGACGAGCACGTCCACTTCGCGCAGTGGGCAGAACAGTCGACCCGACTCGACCTCGGTGCAGCGACCAATGCGAACGAGGCAATTGCGATCCTCATCGAGGGTCTTGCCGAGGTCGGTGTAAGCGCCGTTGCGCCCGCAGCTGCCGAGTTCGTTGCGATGCGTGCCCGTGCGGCGAGCTGGCCAGACGCGATCTCCCGCGACGCGCTCGACGCGATCTCGGGGGAGACCCCGCTCGTCGTCATCGGCATCGATCTCCACGGCCTCTGGCTGAACTCTGCGGCAATGCGCTCGCGCGGTATGGAGCCGCAGGGTGACGGCCACATCGTTGAAGATGACTGCTTCGCGCTTCTGCGCGAGCTCGACAACCGGCCGGCAGACGAGCTCGACGTGCTGGTCGAACGGACGTCGCGATCCGCCGCTGCACGCGGAATCGTTGGCGTCGTTGATCTCGAAATGCGCTGGTGCCTCGACGACTGGGCTCGCCGCGAGGCAGCCGGGTTCGACCTGCTGCGCGTTGAGTCCGCGGTGTACCCAGACCAGCTCGACCGCGCGCTCGCTGGCTCGTACCGCAGTGGTGATCCGCTCACCGACTCAGGCCGACTCCGGGTTGGTCCACTCAAGGTCATCACCGATGGCTCGCTCGGCACCTCGACCGCATGGTGCTGCGACCCCTATGAAGACGGATCGTTCGGCCGCTCACTCGTGTCGGCCCCCGATCTACAAGGCCTCATGCGACGCGCGAGCGACGGTGGGCTCGACCTCGCCATTCACGCCATCGGCGACCAAGCTGGCGCCCAGGTGCTTGACGCATTCGAGGCGCTCGGCATCGGTGGGCGGATCGAGCACGCCCAGCTCCTCCGCAACGAAGACCTAGCGCGCTTCGCCCAGCTCGGAGTTGAAGCGAGCGTGCAGCCGACGCACCTCGTCGATGACCGCGAGCTCACCGAACGCGTGTGGCCCGGCCGCGCGCCACGAGCATTCCCGTTCGCGTCGCTCAATGCGCTCGGCACCAAGCTGGTCTTCGGCTCTGACGCACCCGTCGCACCCCTTGACCCGTGGGAAGGCATCCACGCAGCCGTGAACCGCGCCCGCCGCGGCGACACCGCGTGGACTCCGTCGGAGTGCGTGCCGGTCGAACTCGCGCTCGAGTCTTCGATGCGTGGCCCGCTCGTGCCAGGTGTCGGAGACATCGCCGATCTTGTACTGCTCGACGCCGACCCGCTGAGCATGCCAGCTGCGCGTCTCGACGACATGACTGTCGCTGTGACCATCGTCGGTGGGCGCGTGACGCACCGCGCGATGTGAGTACGGTACGTCACGCTTGCATTTAGTGCGTGCGTCGCGCTCGGAGACGATTGATGGTGAGAACCGTTCCGCTGCCAAATAGCAGCAAGGCACCGAGAGCCACAAGCCATGGGCCTGAATCTGCGCCAGTGCGAGAAAGCGCGGACACGGTGGCCGCCGCTCCTGTGTGAGCTCCAGGTGAGTTCGGATTCTCTCCCAACTGTGGGGCAATACTGATCTTGGTTTCGCTAGGCAGATGATTCAGATCACCCGTGTAGCGAAGGAATCCCTGTAGCGACTCGGGGACCGCGAATTCCGCGATGCCGTCAGTATTCAGCTCGGCTTTGGAAAGTTCGTTGCCTGTGGCGTCCAGAAGCACGGCCTCGCCGGTGGGAACGGTGCCGTGCACCCCCACGATCGTGGCAGTGAGGCGCGCCGATGAAGCGTCATGCGTTGGCGCTTCCGTATTGGGCTTCCCGACTTGGTACGTAACGGAGGTCTCGGCCTGATTTACCTGCAGGGTCGCAGTGGCATGTGCGACACCGTGAGTTGTGGAGTCGAGCTCTGCGGCTACAACGTGTGTTCCAGAGTCGTAGGCCGCAGCGGGGAGCTGGAAGGTCGCCTTGCCAGCCATGAGTGTCCCCTCGCCAGCGGGGGCACCGGAAACTGTGAAACTGACGATTTCGCCATCCGCAGTAGAAGGGCTGACCAGGGCTACGAGTGATGCCGCCTCACCATATGTGTGCGTGATGTCTGCGAGCGTCATCGATAGCGTTGGCGCCGTATAAGTGAGCTCAAGTGGCGCTGAGCTGCCGAATGCGTTCGTAACGATCACTTCGGCAATTCCCGCAGGATGCGGAGGCGCATTAAACCGAAGTGAGTGTTCCGCGAGGCCCTCAAAGGGAACCTCTTCGCCGTCAACAGTTACGGCGGTGACACGTGAGAGATTCTCACCGGTGAGGGTGAGCTGAGACTGCCCTGATAGCGGAACTGAGTTCGGTGTAATGGTCCGGGCCACCGGTGCTCCATCAAAAGTGAGGGTATATGCCAGCGTTCCAGATCGTGAACCAGCGAAGGCTCCCACCCATTTGTTCGGATTCGTGAGGTCGTCCGGAGTCAGTGCAAGCTGCGACACCCAGTGCGAACCGCCCGTGCTGAATCCCAAGCTGATTGGAGTACCCACGGACTGTGAGGGATTCGCGTCGAACAGTGTGGTGAGCGCCACGAAATAATCGGTATGAGGTGCGAGCTGTGCGTCAAGCGGAAACGTCATCAGCTGCATGTGAGGGCTTGGCAGACTCGTCAGCGGAATGCGCTGTGGCTCAGAGAGCGCAACGAGTGCGCCAGCGGGGGCATTGATCTCCGCGTTCCAAGGCACAACAACAACGCGGAACTGAATATCTTCATTCGCGGGGTACTGGTTATACACGTAGACCGAAAGCGATTCTAACGTCGTGTCATGGTCGTTGGGGGTTTGGATGACACTGCCGTCAACCGAATTGAATCTTCCAAAGCCGGCACCCGGGCTGGACTCCACTGCTGCGCCAAACCCTGAGGAGGCGTGGATCGGTCCTTCTGGGCTTTCGACAGTGAGCGCCGACGCAGCCGGCACGTGGAACGACAACATCCAGGCGCCGATGATGAGGATCGCGATGCCGATAGCTATGCTGCGCAATCGCGCAATGGGTCTGGTGAATGAGTACATATTGAGTACCTCCGTAATGTTTTGCGAGGTACGTTGTTGGAGCGCTGCGAATACTCCGATGTAACCGCTCAACCCAACAAAAGTTGTGGAGCACCTGAGTGCCAATATAATTCTGCGCCAACACATTGCCGCACCAGCGCTCCGCTGTAAGACGTGAGTATGGATGCACTGAAGTTGAGTAGAAGCGCTGCTTAGGTGCCGCAGCGACCCAGCCCTTCGAGATGGCCCCGTTCTCTCGAGATCGCCACTTTCATGCGCATGAAACGGGCGATCTCGGCAGAAACTGCCTGTTTCGCGTGGGTGAGCGCGCTAGGCGCAGCCGCACCTCGCCACCGGCCTAGAGCAAAGAAAAAATCCCCGTCTCAACTGGAAACCCAGGAGACGGGGATTTTAAGTGGCGGTGACGGCGGGATTTGAACCCGCGGTGCAGGGTCACTACACACAACATTTCGAGTGTTGCACCTTCGGCCGCTCGGACACGTCACCAAGAACGAGATTACGGGATCGAGACCTTCAGTGCGAATCGAGCGGGGTATTTTCGGTGGCTCTGGCGTGTCGGTTCATGTATGGCCTTCACACGTCATTGCAGCCCCAGCGCGGTGAAGCGGAGGGACTGCAATGACATGTGAAGCTGCGGGTATCGCGAACTACTGAGGTGCCCGAGCGGAACGTCGTTTGTTCAGAAGCAGGCTCGTTGCGCCGAGCGCTACTGACGCAAATGCCAGGCCAGCAAAGGGGCCCCATTCCCCGGAGCCGGTGTTAGCCAGCTGCTGTGAACCTGGGGTTGGAGTGGGCTTCGGGGTTGGGGTGGGCCTTGGCTCTGGCTTCGGGTCGACAGGCGGAACCACTGAAGGCTCGGTGGCCTTGAGGTGGAAGAGTTTCGAGTCCGTGCCAAAAATATCGGTCACGGTCACTGTGAAGGTGTACTCACCAGCCTTGGGCGCAGTGCCGGTGATCTCACCGGTGCTGCTATTCATGGCGAGGCCTGCTGGCAGGTCGCTGCTCGACCAGGTCATCCCCGCCTGTCCTGTTGCGGTAATGGTTTCCGCGGGGTAGCTCTTCTCTGCTGACACCGAGGGGAGATCATCGGCACGCGTGATCTTTGGGCCCTGAGTGGTCATCTCCGCAAGAGCAGAGTTCTGCTCCCCCCAGAAGCGATCGAAGAAGTGGCGGCGATACTTCAGCGCGATGCTGTCTTCAGTGGCGGTGAGGTTGAGTTCGGGGCCGTCGGCGCCCTTAATATCAGTCCACGTCACCCCGTCTGGGGAAGACTGCCAAATCGACCCAAACGTTGAAGTCTGACTCGTCACGCGCCCAGCCGGGTCTTCCGTGGGGTCAGACATGGCGAGGCCTTCTGCAACAGCTGAGAACGTCACACTTTGGCCGAACGCAGTGACCGCGGCTGAGCCGGGTGCTGCAATCTTTGGCCCAACAACCAGGCCAAGCTGACCGCTTGAATAGTCTTGGTAGATGAGATCTCCGGTAGCCGCGACGCGGGAAAAGTTGATTGGGAAGCTATCTGACACGCGCATGCCAAATGAGGTCTCGTCGGAGAAGTCACCGGCAGCCATGGGAGTTGTTCCCACAACAAACCAGCGGTTGGTGCCGTCTGCGTACATCGTGCTATTCAGCGGGAGAATTTCAGTGAGCTCTACTGACGGGAATGCTGGGTTTCCTGTTTGCCAGTCGATGTTGGCAAGTGTCTGAGGTCCGTCCGCAAACCTTCCCCAGAGCGAAGTCCCAGAGGCATCAAACATCACCGGCGTGAATTGATTGTCAATTCCGCCCTCAACCGTGCCAAGTGTCTCACCAGTTCGCATATCCACGACGACCGTAATAACGCGATCTACGTGATTAGTGTCTCTGTACGATTCGAAGTACAGCATGCCATCTTCAGACATTCCGCTTTCACCCTCGGGAAACGTGTCTTCCGGCCTAAATCTTGTTTCTTCGGTGAAGTCTGACCCATCGAAGCTCAAGAATTTTCCAGTCCCAGCGATTGCCGTGACGTGACCGGTTTCATCTGCGACGAGGTGCCGCAGTCCGGGCCAGTTTCCTTGCGCATCACTGAAATACTGGACGTCATCGGTGCCGAGCTTGATGAGTGCATATTCGCTGTTGTTGCCGTAGATTGCAAAATAGGGGCCCACCGCGACCCTGGTCTTGGCAATTTCGCTGCGGTAAAACTCCAGGTCGATCGGTGCGTTTCGCCCCGTCACTGTGCGAGTTGCCAGGTCTATTGTGGTGCTCTGACCTTGCCCCTGGTTGTCACCGAAGCCGTATGCCGTGCTGCCGTCAGCAGAGATGACATAGGTCTGAGTTTCGCCCATGGTACCTAATTGCAGCACAAGCGGCGTGTCTTCATCGCTCACTGTGGCTGAAGCCGGTGCCGATGCCAAGCCGAGAAAGAGTGCGCCAACTGTGGCTGCGAGCGCAGTGAGTTTTGCTGTGCGAAACGTCATTGAATCTCCGATTTACTAACGCGTATCTAGACCTAACAGTAGGTCTCAACACGTGTGTGGTCAATGAAATTGGTTTTAGTTTCCTTAGGGGCTTCTCGCGATTGTTTCAAACAATACGATAACTATTGTTTGCGTCATTCTTGTAACGTAAGTTACGCTGCAGGTGATGGGGCACAGCAGGTGCAATCCCGTCGGATCATCCACCGACAAGGGAGTCTTCACACGCAATGGCTGACCAACAACTCGCGGCAGAGTCCGCTCATACCCAGACATCGCGCAGGCGTAAGCTTCGCGTCTGGGAAGTTACCGCCCTGTCCGTAGGCTTCATGGGGCCAGTCATGGCGATGGCGCTCAACGGCATCGGCGTCGCAGGGCTCGTCGGGAAATCAGTCCCGTTCACGTTCTTGCTCGCGTTCATTGGAACGCTGCTCGTCGGCTACGGCTTTATTCGCCTGACCGGATACTTCAGTCACGCTGGCTCGGTGTACGCGCTTGCTGGCGCAACCATTGGCCCGCGTGCTGGCTTCTTCGGCGGGTTCGCGCTTCTCGGAACCTACCTATTCTTCGCGGCATGCATCCTCGGCGCGACCGGCGTCTTCTTCCAAGCGTGGGCAGATGAGTTCGGTGGCGCGCTCGCGAACATTCCATGGATCTTGGTTGCACTCGTTGTCTCGGCGCTCGTGGTCATCCTCAATGTGCGTGAGTCTCGAATCGTCACCCGCGTACTGCTCGTCATCGGCGCCATTGGTGTCGCCGCAATGCTCGTGCTCGCAATCGTCATCTTCACCAAGGTGGGAAGTGGCACCGGTCCGGTCGAAGGCGCAACCATCGACTGGAGCACCTTCCTGCCTGGCAACGCGACGGCAGTTGGCATTCTCACCGCTTCGGTGTTTGCGTTCTTGTCGTGGGCTGGTTTTGAGTCGGGGGCCTCGCTCGGTGAAGAAACTGAGAATCCCCGTCGCGTCATTCCGAAGGCGCTGCTCGGCGCAATCGTTGTCGCTGGTCTGCTCTACACCTTCATGATGTTTGCGCAGACGATCGGCTTCGGAACTGATGAAGCTGGCGTCGCCGCATTCGCTGGTTCGAACTCGACGCTCACCCAGCTCAGCACGATGTACATCAGCCGCGAGTACGCGATGCTCATTGCGTTCGTTGCATTCGTCGTTGCATTCGCCTCGGTACTGAGCTCGACCGCGGCCGCAGCCCGCCTTATCTACGCTCTCGCACGTGACGGCTTCGGCCCGAAGCGACTCGGTGTCGCACACCCGAAGACCGGTGTTCCTGTCGCTGCAGTGGTCACCACGATCGTGCTTGCGCTGCTGCTCGCTGGCGGTATTGCCGTCTTTGGCGGATCCGCCTTCGATGCCTACTACTGGTACGCAACGATTGCGACCCTGTGCATGGTGGTGGCCTACGGCATGACCTCGGTGGGTGTCATCGTCTATATCTTCCGCGCAAAGGGCACCAAGATTCCCAAGTGGGAAGCGATCATGCCGGTGCTCGGTCTGATCTACCTTGCGTTCGTGTACGCCATTCAGGTGATTGGCCAGGAGGCGCCGTACACGTACTTCCCGTGGATCGCAGGCGCATGGTGCATCATCGGCTTCATCATCATCCTTGCCCGCCCGCAGCTGGCCAAGCGCATTGGTGGCCGCCTCTCCGTCGAAGACCTCGACTAACCTCTCCAATTCACACTGCTCTTTCGAAAAGGAACCTAGATGTCCGTTCAACGTCTCGACGTGTCAGCGTTTGCAGAAGTCCAACTGATTGATCATCACTGTCACGGTGTGATCGAGCACGTCCCGGACCGCAGGGAATTCGAGAGCATGATTACCGAGTCGAACTGGGATGCGCCGGCTGGCACGACCGTGTTCGATTCACAGCTCGGGGTCGCGATTCGCCGTCATTGCGCGCCGCTTCTCGACCTCGAGCCCCACGCTTCCGCTGAGGCGTACCTCGCTCGTCGCGCAGAACTCGCACCGGCAGAGGTCAACGACCTCCTGCTCAAGGCATCGGGTATTGATCGCTACCTCATTGAGACCGGGCACCGTGGCGACACGATCCTTTCCCCACAGGGCATGGCGGATCGGTCGGGGGCGACCGCAGACCAGATCATTCGTCTCGAGCGTCTGGCTGAGCAGATCGCAGAGTCGCAGCCTGCCCCGGCTGAATTTGCGGACCGCTTCCGTGAAATGCTGCGTGCGCAACTGCGCACCGCAGTGGGCGTGAAGTCGATCGCCGCATACCGAATCGGCCTCGACTTTGATCCCGTGCGACCGAGTGATCGCGAAGTGGAGCTTGCTGCTGCGGCATGGTTCGCCGAGATTGAAGCGGGAGCCCCGATCAGGATTGCTGACGCCGTACTGATCCGGTTCGGTATCTGGACCGCGGTCGATGAACGCTGCGCGATCCAGTTCCACATTGGCTTCGGCGATGACGATGTCGATCTGCACCGCTGCGACCCGCTGCTCCTCACTGAGTGGCTGCGCATGACGCGCACGAGTGGCGCACGCGTGACGTTGCTCCACTGTTACCCGTTCCACCGCAACGCTGGCTTCCTGGCGCACGTGTTCCCGCACGTGTACTGCGATGTGGGGCTCGCCATCAACTATGTTGGCGCGCGTTCGTCGCAGATCATTGCTGAGTCCCTCGAGCTGACGCCGATGGACAAGGCGCTCTTCTCCTCCGATGCTTGGGGTCTTCCCGAGCTGTACTTCTTGGGCTCGCACCTCTTTAAGAAGGGTCTGCTGCGGGTCGTCAACGGCTGGATCGATGATGATGAGTGGAGCGTCGCAGACGGCGAAAAGCTCATTCGCCGCATCTGCAACGACAACGCCGTTCGCGCGTACGAGCTCTCTGAGTCACCGCGCTTCATTGCCCCTGGAGTTTCCGCATGACCACCAGCACCCCGAACCGCGATGACCTTGCACGCGACCTCATCGCCCGCACGCTTGAAAAGGTCGCGGTAGCCACCGAATACCGCGAGGAACTGCACCGCGCACCCCGCATCTCCGGTGAGGAAGAACCCGCCGCCGCTTGGATTGCAGAGCGCATGCCCGTGCCGATGGAGCGCATTGCTGACGCCGGCCGGATCGGGCTGATCGGTCCGGCAGCTCGCCCCGCGATTGCGATCCGCTCAGAACTCGATGCGTTGCCCGTGACCGAGGCAACCGGTGCCGCGTTCGCCTCGGCCAACGGTGCGATGCACGCGTGCGGACATGACGTGCATCAGGCCGCCCTAATTGCTGTGGCGCAGGCGGCAGCGGAGTGCGATCTGCCCTACGGACTCGTGCCGTTCCTGCAGCCTCGTGAAGAGGCGTACCCCTCGGGTGCGCTCGATATCGTGAACGATGGCGCACTTGATCGTCTGAACGTGCAGGCCGTCATTGCCGCACACGTGCACCCCCGCATCCCGGTTGGGTCGGTTGCTACCGGCAAGGGCCCGACGAACGCAGCCGCAGATGAGGTTTCCGTCGTGGTTATCGGTCGCGGTGGTCACGGTGCGTACCCCCACGAAGCAGCAAACCCGATTCCCGTGCTCGCCCACATCGTGACGGGTCTCAATGAGGTGCTCCGACGCGTGTGCTCGCCGATGCACCCGGCCCTACTGACAGTCGGACTGTTCGAAGCCGGCGACGCAGCAAACGTCATCCCTGAGAGCGGACGCTTCGCCGCGACCCTGCGGACGATGAACCGTGAGGAGCGGCCTCGCGTGCACGAGGCGATCCGCGAATATGTCGAATCGCAGGCACGCGCATTCGGTGTCACTGCGACCGTGAACATCACGACCGGTGAGCCAGTCCTGGAAAACGACCCTGACTTCGTCGACTTTGTGGATCGCCGCCTGATCGAAGCAGGCATGCGGGTGAGCGAGCCGATGCGTTCGTGCGGTGCTGACGACTTCTCGTTCTACTCTGAGCGGTTGCCTGGCGTCATGGCGTTTGTCGGCGTGGAGACCGAGGGCGCACCGTCGCAGCCGAGCTTGCACAGTGCGAATTTCCTGCCCGATGCTGATGCGGTTCGCCGCGTCGCACTCGCGTTGGTGTCTGCGTATCTTGGTGCGTGCGACCTGCTCGATGAGCGTGTGTGATGACTATCGAAACTGAACTCGGCACGGCTGCGTTGCCAGAGCGAGACGCGAAGCTCATCGGGGCAAACCAAAAGCTTCGCTTTTTCCCGCTGAGTATCGCCTCGGCGAGCGGTAGTGAGGTCACCGATCACACTGGCCGCGCGCTGCTCGACCTTTCGGCAGCCTGGGGCGCCAACGGCGTTGGTCATGCGCATCCGCTGGTGGTGGCGGCCGTGCAGGAAGCTGCGGCTGCTGGCGGGAGTGCGAGTGTGCTCTCAGCGATGAGTCCCGCGGCGACCGCGCTTGCGGAGAAGCTCCTGAGTATTGTGCCCGCAGCCGTTCCTGGGGACCAGCGCGTCATTCTCGGGCACTCCGGCACCGATGCTAACTCTGCAGCACTCGCAGCGGCACGTGCTGCGACTGGTAAGCCTGGCGTAGTCGCCTTCGCCGGCGGATACCACGGTGGATTCGGAGCGGCGCAGCAAGTGAGCGGCGTCTTCATTGCTGACGGACTTCCCGCTGCGGCGGGCACACGCCTGCTCGAATTCCCTGTTGCAACGGGGGACGCGGATCGCGACGCTCAGACGCGCGACACCGTGTTGTCCGCGCTCGATATTGCACTGGCTGACGGCAGCATCGCTGCGGTGATTGTCGAACCGATGCAGTCCGATGGCGGCGTACTGGTGCCGCCGGCAGGGTTCCTCGCGGGTGTTGCAGAGCGTGCCAAGGCGGCAGGAGCCCTGTTGATCTGCGACGAAGTGAAGATTGGCCTCGGCCGCACAGGCAAGTGGCACGGCTTTTCGCATGAGGGAGTCATTCCCGATCTGGTGACCTTTGGGAAGTCGCTTGGCGGCGGCCTGCCACTGTCAGCAGTGACCGGGCCGGCTTGGGTGCTTGACGTCGCGCCAGCCAGCACACTCTTGACCACGGCTGGCAACTCGATTGCAGCTGCGGCAGGCCTTGCGGTGCTGAACGTGATCGAGTCGGAAGGCCTCGCTGCGAACGCACTTGAACGTGGCGAGCAGTTCCGCACCCTGATTCGCGAGGCGCAGGCGCAGCGCCCGGAGATTCTTGAGATTCGTGGCCTCGGCCTGAGCCTCGGCATTGAGCTCATTGATCCGCGCACCCCCGAAGATCTGACCGCCGCAGCTGAATTCACGCGGCGCGTGATCTTCCGCATGTGGCAGCTCGGGGTCGTGTGCTACCTCGTACGCGGCAATGTGATTGAGCTGACGCCGCCGTTGAACCTCAGTGCGCAAGACGTTGAACGCGCGTGTGAGACCCTCACCCGCGCCATCGCGGACGTGCGAGACGGCCTCGTCACCGATGCCGATATCGCACCATACCTAGGTTGGTGAAAGGAAAGGCAATGGAGAATCACGCAACCGACAATCAGACGCTCGCCGGGATTCTGAAAAAGAATCTCGACACCATGAGTCCTTCAGAGAAGAAGGTCGCACGCGCGTTGATTGCGGACTACCCGGTTGCCGGTCTTGAACCGGTAGCGAAGCTCGCGGAACGGGCGAGCGTGAGCGCTCCCTCGGTGCTCCGTATGCTGTCGCGGATCGGCCTGCACTCGTACCCCCAAATGCAGGAGCAGCTGCGCGAGGAAATCTCACAGCGCAATGCTTCGCCGATGGACATGTACGAGGCTAAGAGCGGCACCACCCGTAGCGACGATCATTTGCTTGCCCAGGCAAACACCGTCTTCACGCGGGAACTCTCTGGCACCTTTACAGAGGTTCCAGATACCGAGTTCGACGACGTTGTCGCGCTACTGGCAAACCCGAAGCTTCGAATTTGGACGGTCGGTGGACGCTACAGCAGCATGCTCGCCGAGTACCTCACCATGCACCTGCGAATGCTGCGACCGGATGTGCACTTCGTCGGTCGTGTTGAATCAGACAAGTCCCTCGCCCTCCTCGACTTTGGTCCGAGAGATGTGCTGATCGGGTTCGACTTCCGTAGGTACCAGAGCAGCACGATCGAATTCTTTGCGCGCGCAAAAGAAAGCCGTGTGAAGACTGTGCTCATCACAGACCCGTGGCTCTCACCAGCGGCGAAACATGCGGATCTCTTGCTGTCTGCCTCGGTGGAAGCACCAAGCCCGTTCGACTCCCTTGTCCCCTCGCTCGCGCTCACCGAGATGCTTGTCGCCGCTGTTGTCGGCGCGCTCGGTTCAGCACCCCTCGGCAGAATCCAGGCGTTCGACTCCTGGGAGTAACCCAGCTGGGGTAACCCAGCGACATCAACATCAGATTTTCCCATCCCCCAGGCCACAATGAGTGTGGCCGGCCGGATCGTGAACACCACAAGACCCACACAGAAGTTCGCGGATCATCAGCAACGTAGCGATCCACGGCACGAGAAATACAACGAAGGAATCACAGTGCGAAAAGAACCACTTGGAATCATTCTGACCGCAGACCTGGCTGCAAAGGCGCGTGGCCGAGCTTTCCCTCAGCAAGACCTGCAGAAGTACCTTGGCACCGGTTGCGGTTGGGTACCTGCCAACCTCGCAATCGACGCGTTTGGCAGCATCGTTACCCCAAACCCCTTCGGTTCGGTCGGTGACCTGCGCCTTATGCCTGACGTCTCGAGCATCGCATCGGTTGCGCTCGGCGAGAACGGCGAGCAGACCACCATGGTGCTGGCCGACATCCACACGATTGAGGGTAAGCCCTGGGAGTGCGATCCGCGCACCTTCCTGAAGCGCGCCATCGCAGACCTCAAGAACGAGACCGGTCTGAGCGTTGTGTCTTCTTTCGAACACGAATTCATGCTCCTCGATGACAACGGCAGTCCCGTCAACACCCCGTTCTCGCTCGAGTCGTACCTTGAAGAAGAAGAGCTCGGCGGTCGCCTTGTTGCTGCACTGTTCGACGCTGGTCTTGACCCCGAGATGTGGCTTCCCGAATTCGGTCGCAACCAATTCGAAATCACGCTGGCACCCGCAAATGCACTCGTCGCTGCCGACCGCGCGGTCTACCTGCGTGAGATCACGCGCCACGTTGCAAGCTCGCTCGGCAAAGCCATCACCTTCTCGCCCATCATTGAGGAGAACGGTGGAGGCAACGGCGTGCACGTACACGTCAGCCTGCGCGACGAAGAAGAGCGTTTCGTCACCTACGATCAGACGCGTCCCGGTGGCCTCTCGGAGGTTGCAGGGTCGTTCGCCGCTGGCATTCTCAAGTATGCGGAGCAGTACCAAGCGATCGCTGCCTCAGCGCCGCTCTCTTACGAGCGTCTCGCGCCCAACCGGTGGAGCGCAGGCGGCGTCTTCCTTGGCGAAAACAACCGTGAAGCGCTGCTGCGTATCTGCCCGCTGTTCGACCTCCCCGGCGCGAACCACCAGAAGCAGTACAACCTTGAGTACCGCGCGGCCGATGCGACGTCGAACCCCTGGCTCGTGCTCGGCTGCATCATTCGCGCAGGACTCGAAGGCATTCGTGAAGGCCTCGCTTCGCCCACGATCGTGAGTGGCGAGTCGAGCGACTTCACTGCTGAGCAGCGCGAGGAATACGGCATCCGCCCGCTTCCCGTCACCCTCGAGGAAGCGCTCGTTGCGTTTGAACAGAGCGAAACCGTGCGCAGTTGGTTCGCGAAGGACTTCGTCGACACCTTCTTGCTCGTGAAGCGTGCGGAGATTGCACGCGTTGAGGCGATGACCCCTGAGGCGCGCTACGACGCGTACGCTACGACGTACTAACACCTCGCTGGCTGGCCAGCTGGGTGCCCAATAGGTTCCCGCCAGCCGGGCGGCCGGGCAGAGGGCTTATTGCCGTTTCGGGCAAAGAAAAATCCCCGTCTCAACTGGAAACCCAGGAGACGGGGATTTTTCGTGGCGGTGACGGCGGCCGACTTTTCAGAGCTATGGCCATCCTTCGTCAGATCGCGGCACTTTGATGCAATTTCACCTGGCGTTCAACGCTCCGAATAGCCTTTTTAACTGGGGGTAAGAAAGGAACTGATGAATCTTATGCGTTGTAGACCCCTGGTATCAGTTGGAATTGTGAGCGCCTTGAGTCTCTTCCTGCCCTTGGCGGTGGATGAACCTCGACACGGCCAGGACTTGGACGAAGGCAGAGCCGAATCGCACATGCGTGGCACAGAAGCGGCTGAATCTGGAAAGGCTGATATCGCTGACATCCTTGAGACCTCTGTTGACCCTGAGGGTGTTGGGCTTTTGGAAGGCGTAATTGAGCTCAACCACGATGAAACACCAGGGATGTTCGTTGAGAACTTTGACGGTGTAGAAATTGAGATTTCGAGCGACCCACTTGAAGACATAGTTATGCGGAACGAAGAAGGTTCGGAAGTGCGGGTCACGCTACCTGTCACAGACCAAAGCCAGATTTCCTCCAGTTCGGGGATTGCCCAGATTGAAAATGAAGATGATGTGGTCTTCATCCCTCAAATAATGGAAAGTGGGGACCTGCGAGTCTTGGTAGTTATGGAATCCGCGGATGCGCCTAGCAGGCTCGAATACGGTTTCTCATCAGGGAATGGCGGCCGAATTGTTCCTCAGGACGATGGAGGGTTCTTGGTGCTGGACGCCGAAGACAATGAAACAGCGAGCATAGATCCCCCGTGGGCATTTGACGCTTTGGGGCAGTCGGTACCGACGAGATTCGAGTTCGAAGGGGAAAAGGTCTTTCAGCTGGTAGACATCGCGAGTGTTCAACCAGACGCGTTTCCTGTCGTCGCGGACCCCGTCGTGCGTGCTCGTCATTTCTATTACAAGGTCATAGACATTAGGCGCCAGCGAGCACAACCCAATTATGATCAGCGCATTGGTGGATGCATTATCGGTATTGGGGCCGGAAGCTGCTCCGTGAAGCGGGGGCTTTCTGCGTATCGAACTATTCAAACTGAGGTGGGAATCTCGCGTGGTGCGGTAGCCGCTCGTCTAGGAGTTGAGAGCGGTTCCCAAGTTAATGTCTCTGTCTCGTGTACAAGTCAAACCTATAAAACGAACAAGGCGGACATTCATTACAACGTGTACGCGGTCGGCGATTTTTACACATACAGAGTCGAAAAGTGGAAACGCTACACCGTGGGAGCCCGAACGAAACATACGAAAGTCTCGACCTCTCCAACTAAACGCGCGTTCAGTCCTTCGCCTGAGCTTTTTAAATGCAAAGTCAACTAATGGAAGAGCCAGCACTGATTTCTGGGAATGACATAGAGGTGACTGGGACGCTTCCTCCGGACAAACAGATGTTGAGATGTTTGGGTCTCGCGGCGCTTGGCCTCTGCATGGCAGTAGGCGGTTTCGTGCTCCTGCTGTTGCCCCGCGAAAAACTTTGGTTTGACTACTCCGGAAGAGAGCCCCTGATCGTCAGCGTTGAACAGATTACTTGGCTGCCAATATGCGGAACAGGGTTGATCGTATGCGGTGTTCTTGTTGTTCAGATCGGGCTCGTATGTCTTGTTGTATTTGGTCGTGGCAGACCAAAACTTGGCTAACGGGTGCTGGGCGATCTTGTCGTAATGACAACCATCGCGAGTCCGTAGTTCTGTAGCCGTCCGCCATACACCCGATCGCTGCAACCGTAGTTCGGGCAAAGAAAATCCCCGTCTCAACTGGAAACCCAGGAGACGGGGATTTTTAGTGGCGGTGACGGCGGGATTTGAACCCGCGGTGCAGGGTCACTACACACAACATTTCGAGTGTTGCACCTTCGGCCGCTCGGACACGTCACCAAGAACGACTTTAGGGGATGTTTGCGCCGCGACGCGAATCGAGAGCGATATTTCTTCAAAAAATCCGCAACGGGTCACGCTCAGTTCAAATGTCAGTGGTCCCAGCTACGCTCAAAACATGGCAAAAACAAGCGCGGCATACGCATGCACCCAGTGTGGGTGGCAGACCACTAAGTGGGTCGGCCGCTGCGGGGAGTGCCAGCAGTGGAACACCGTAGAAGAGCGCGGCAGCACCGGTGCCTCACTTGCCAAGACCACTCGTGTCACCCGACCCAGTGATTCGCGCCGTGCGCTGCCGATTACTCAGCTCGACTCAACGAGCGTTGCGCACCGCCCGACGACCATCGGCGAGCTCGACCGCGTGCTTGGCGGAGGCATCGTACCCGGCGCAGCGGTGCTGTTCTCAGGCGAACCGGGCGTCGGAAAGTCGACGCTGCTGCTCGACGTGGCCGCGCGTATTGCGAGTCTCGGAGCAAAGGTGCTCTACGCGAGTGGCGAAGAATCGACGGGGCAGATCCGCATGCGTGCGGAGCGCACGGGAGCACTCGAAGAGACGCTCTACCTCGCAAGTGAGACTGACCTCTCGACGGTCTTGGGGCACATCGATGAGGTGCAGCCTGCGTTCCTCGTGGTCGACTCCGTACAGACACTCGTGAGTGACCAGATCGACGGCATCGCCGGTGGCACCTCACAGGTGCGTGAGGTGGCCGCTGCGCTTATCCGGGTAGCCAAGGACCGGGGAATCCCCGTGTTCCTCGTTGGCCACGTCACGAAGGACGGCAGTATTGCTGGCCCGCGATTGCTGGAGCACCTTGTTGATGTTGTTTGCCACTTCGAAGGTGACGCCAACACTTCGCTGCGATTCCTGCGAACCCTGAAGAACCGATTCGGCCCAACCGACGAGGTCGGCTGCTTCGAGATGGCAGGCGACGGCATTCGCGAGGTTGCAGACCCAAGCGGGCTGTTCCTCAGTCAGAGTTCGGGGCCGGTGAGTGGCACCTGCACAACAGTCTCGATGGAAGGGCGTCGCGCGCTCCCAGCAGAGATTCAGGCGCTCGTCGCCAAGAGCGCGACGCCCAACCCGCGACGCGTTACGAGTGGGGTCGATCCGTCACGTGTTGCGATGATCCTTGCGGTGCTCGAGCGTCGAGCAGGTGTCCGGTTGCATGATCAAGACGTGTACGTCTCGACTGTCGGCGGCGTAAGGCTTGTAGAACCAGCGGCAGACCTGGCCATTGCGCTCGCAATTGTCTCCGCAGCGACAGACACACCGCTGTCCCACGAGCTCGCGGCATTCGGGGAATTGAGTCTCGCAGGCGAGATCCGCCCCGTCACTTCTGGGACGCAACGTGCCAACGAGGCAAGCCGATTGGGCTACACCAGAATCATCGATGCGAGTGCCGGAAATCTGGCAGAGGCGCGACGACTTGCGAGCTAGGGGTAGAATCACATTGTGAGTAAGAACACGGTAGATGTCGTCCTCATTGGCGGCGGTGTAATGAGCGCTACGCTCGGCACCCTGATCAAGCAGGTTCAGCCCGACTGGAGCATTGAGATTTTCGAGTCTCGCAACCAGGTCGCAACGGAGAGCACCAACGCGTGGAACAACGCGGGCACTGGTCACGCTGCGCTTTGCGAGCTCAACTACATGCCCGAGGGCAAGAACGGCGAGCTTTCCGCCGACAAGGCGATCGACATCAATGAGCAGTTCCAGCTGTCTCGTGAGTGGTGGTCCTCGCTTGTTGAGCAGGGCACCCTTGGCGAGCCGACGAGCTTCATCAACCCCACTCCGCACATGACTTTCGTGCGTGGAGAAGAGAACGTTGATTACCTTCGTCGTCGTTACGAGCTGCTGAAGACTCAGCCGCTCTTCTCGAACATCGAGTTCAGCGATGACCCCGCTGTAGTCGCTGAATGGGCGCCGCTCCTCATCGACCGCCGCGACAAGAGCGAAGCGATCGCAGCGACCCGTTCGGTCAGCGGCACCGACGTCGACTTCGGTTCGGTCACCCGTCAGCTCTTCGACAAGCTCGTTGAGAACGGTGCAGCAATGCACATGGGTCACCGCGTGCGCAAGCTGAAGCGTCGCAAGGACGGTACCTGGGACGTATTCGCCCGCAACCTCAACGGCCACGGCCGCACCATTACCAACGCACGCTTCGTGTTTGTTGGCGGTGGCGGTGGCGCACTCCAGCTCCTCCAGTCTTCGGGTATCCCCGAGATCAAGGGCTTCGGCGGCTTCCCCATCTCGGGCAAGTTCCTCAAGACCTCGAACCCCGAGATCGTCAAGCACCACAATGCAAAGGTGTACGGCAAGGCAGCCGTCGGCGCTCCGCCGATGTCGGTTCCGCACCTCGACACCCGCATCATCGACGGTGAAGAGAGCCTGCTCTTCGGCCCGTACGCAGGCTTCAGCCCCAACTTCCTGAAGAAGGGCTCGTGGTGGGACCTCCCCGGTTCGATCCGCCTGCACAACCTTGGCCCGATGATCAAGGTCGGTCTGACCCAGTGGTCGCTCGAGAAGTACCTCCTCACCGAGCTCCTCGCGAGCCGTGAGAAGCAGATGAACACCCTCCGCGAGTACATGCCCACCGCACGTACCGCGGACTGGGAAATGATTACCGCTGGCCAGCGCGTGCAGGTCATGAAGAAGGACCCCGTCAAGGGCGGCATTCTTCAGTTCGGTACCGAGGTCATCACCGGTGGCGAAGGCTCGATCTCGGGTCTCCTCGGTGCATCGCCCGGCGCTTCGACCGCCGTCAGCGCAATGCTCGGTGTCCTCGAGAAGTGCTTCCCTGAGCAGTACCAGCAGAGCTGGAAGGCACAGTTCAAGAAGCAGATCCCCTCGATCGGCGAAGACCTTAACGCAGACGCAGACGCAGCAGCGGCATCGCTCGCTCGTACCGCAGCTGCATTAAACCTCACCGCGTAAGCCCAGAGCTGCTCCGGCAGCGAAGCTCACGCAAAGCAAAGAACCCCCGACCAACGGTCGGGGGTTCTTTGCGTTTCCGCTCGTGCTCGGTCGTCTCTGCTTCGCGCCTTCAATATGCGATCTGCCGAAGAAATGACAAAAATACCCGCAAACAACATATTGATGGCAGATTACATATCTTCGGCAAGTGAACGCGGCCAAAGGCAAATAGCAAAGTTGGGCGCAAGCTCAACTGCGGCAGCGGGTATGAAGCGGCATCGAGTGGGCAGAGAGAAGGCAATATGGCTGCCGGGGGTGAGCTTGCGCTCGCCCTTGCCCAGGGCTGGTTTTTGTCCGATTTCTAGATGAAGGTGAAACCTACTTGAGCCTTGAGCCTGAGCCCGCGCTCTTCACCCGAGGCCGAAAGGCAGAAACTACGCAGCGAGCATCCGCTCGAGCAGCGCAACGGTGTCTTCCCAACCTTCGACAGCCTCGCACGCAACGCCCATCGCGAGCACTGGGTAGTCGTTCCCGTCGGGGTCGAGGCGATCGCCGACGAACACCATGTCGTCGAGTGAGATGCCGGTCTGCTCAGCAAGCTTACGCATGCCGTAGGCCTTGTCGATGCCGGCGCGAGTGATGTCGACCGAGGTGGATCCGCCGCTGCGAACCTCGAGCTGGGGGAGACGAGCAGCAACCGCGGCACGGAGGGTGTTCTTCTTCTCACCGGTGGGATCCCATGCCTGCTTCGCGGCAACGGGAGCTTGCTGGCCGAGGGCTGAGAAGGTGACCTGCGATCCGCGATCCTCGAGAATCTCCCCCCAGGTCTCAGGCTCCCAGTATCCGAGTCGCCCAGCCTCCTCACGCAGCGCGGTGAACGCTGCATCGCGTTCCTCAGCCGAGAGGTTTTCACGGTACACATTGGTCCATGCGCCGTCGACACGACGCTCGTAGCGGGTGCCGCAGGTGGGCAGCAGGTGTAGGCGTTCGAGTGCGGCTTCGGAGGTTCCCGAGAATGCGGTGAGGCGATCCACCAACTGCATTTCGAACTGCTCAAAGTTGCCGCCGGAAATGACCGCAACCGAGGTTTGTTCGAGGAGTCGCGCGAAGACGTCGAGCATTTCCGGTTCGACCGGAGACTTCGAAGGTGCGAGCGTATCGTCAAGATCGAAAGCGATGAGCGCGGGAATAGCTGGCGTAGTCACGCCTATAACTCTGCCATGCCTAGGTGTGGTTCGTCGCTTCGCACTGGAAGGTCACTGTGATCCGATAAACTGAAGCGCATGATTCGACACATGCTTCGTGATGACGACCTGACCCATGCAGAGCAGCTCGAGGTGCTTGACCTCGCTGCACGTCTGAAGCGTGACCGATTTGCAGAGCGTCCGCTCGAAAATGGTAAGACCGTTGCCGTTATCTTTGACAAGACTTCGACCCGTACCCGCATTAGCTTTGCGGTGGGTGTCTCTGACATGGGCGGCTACCCGCTGCTGATGGATTCACAGTCGTCGCAGCTCGGCGGCAAGGAATCTATCGAGGACACCTCGAAGGTTATGTCGCGCATGGTGGAAACCATCGTTTGGCGTACCTTTGCGCAGACCAATGTCGTCGAGATGGCAGAGCACGCGACCGTTCCCGTGATCAACGCGCTCACCGATGATTTCCACCCGTGCCAGATTCTTGCTGATCTGCAGACGATTCGCGAGCAGAAGGGCGAGCTGCGTGGCTTGACCGCGACCTACCTTGGTGACGCGGCAAACAACATGGGTCACTCGTATTTGCTCGGTTTCGCGACCGCAGGCATGAACATTCGCGTGGCATGCCCCGAGGGCTACCAGCCTCGCGAGGACATCGTGGAGGACGCGAAGCGCATCGCTGCAACGACCGGTGGCAGCGTGGAGATTTTCACCGACGCAGCGGCTTCCGTGCAGGGCGCCGATGTGGTGATCACTGACACTTGGGTCTCAATGGGCCAGGAAGCAGAGAAGGCTGAGCGCGTTGCGACGTTTGGTAGCTACCGCGTGACGGGAGAGCTCATGGCGCAGGCCAAGAGCGACGCGATCTTCATGCACTGCCTGCCCGCATACCGCGAGTACGAGGTTGCTCCCGAGGTCATCGACGGCCCGCAGAGCGTCGTTTGGGACGAAGCAGAGAATCGCATTCACGCGCAGAAGGCGCTCATGGTGTGGCTCCTCGCGAAGTCGCAGGCAGCGTAGCTCACAGGCTGAATTCCAATATTTCTTATTGATCCGCGCCCCTATTGATATCTGGGGCGCGGATCATTACTTTCCAACAGATAGGCTGGTCACGTGACTGAGGCAACTGAGAACTCCGAAACTGGTAACCGCGCGGCAGAGGCTGGAGCCCTGTGGGGCGGCCGCTTCGCGAGCGGTCCGTCGCCCGAGCTGCAGCTTTTGAGCAAGTCGACCCAATTCGACTGGGTGCTGGCGCAGTATGACATTCGCGGCTCGAAGGCACACGCTACGGCGCTTGCTGCTGCCGGCTACCTCAGCGAGCAGGAGCTCGTTGACATGCGTGCGGCACTCGACGAGCTGTCGGCTCGCGTAGCTGACGGCCGTGCTGTCGCTGCAGAAGAAGACGAAGACGTGCACTCGGCACTCGAGCGCCTCCTCATCGAGATCACCGGCGTACAGCTCGGCGGCAAGCTTCGTGCAGGCCGTAGCCGCAACGACCAGATTGCGACGCTCGTTCGCATGTTCCTGCTCGATCACGCGGCAGTGATTAGCGACCTGCTCGTGGACCTGCTCGTTGCAATCGAGGGCCAGGCAAAGGCTCACCCCGACGCAATTCTTCCGGGCCGCACGCACCTCCAGCATGCGCAGCCCGTGCTGCTCGCGCACCAGCTCGGTGCACACGCATGGCCGATCGTTCGCGATCTCGAACGCCTGCGTGACTGGGCAAAGCGCGCGCGCTTCTCGCCCTACGGCGGCGGTGCACTCGCTGGCAGCTCCCTCGGCCTTGACCCCCGTCTCGTAGCGGCAGAGCTCGGCCTTGGCGATCCGCTCGAAAACTCGATCGATGGCACCGCAGCCCGCGACGTCGTTGCAGAGTTCGCATTTATCTGCGCACAGATCGGTATCGATCTCTCGCGTCTGAGCGAAGAGATCATCATCTGGAACACCAAGGAGTTCGGCTTCGTGCGCCTGCACGACGGCTACTCGACCGGTTCCAGCATCATGCCGCAGAAGAAGAACCCCGACATTGCCGAGCTCGCTCGTGGCAAGTCAGGTCGCCTCATCGGTAACCTCACCGGCCTGCTCGCAACGCTCAAGGGAATGCCCCTCGCGTACAACCGCGACCTGCAGGAGGACAAGGAGCCCGTCTTCGACTCGATCTCGCAGCTCGAGGTGCTCCTGCCCGCCTTCACCGGCATGGTTGCCACCATGAGCTTCGACACCGAGCGCATGGCAGCCCTCGCACCGCAGGGCTTCTCGCTCGCGACCGACGTTGCTGAGTGGCTCGTGAAGCAGGGCGTGATCTTCCGTGATGCTCACGAGATCTCGGGCGAACTCGTTCGTTACTGCGAGGAGCGTGGCCTCGAGCTGCACGAGCCTTCCGACGAAGAGCTGCTCACCGTCTCGGAGTACCTGACCCCCGGCGTTCGCGACGTCCTCACCATCGAGGGCTCGGTCAACTCGCGCATCGGTGCTGGTGGCACCGCACGCGTGCGCGTTGACGATCAGCTGGCTCTCCTGGCTGAGCGGATCGCGGAGTTCCGCGCGTAAGTTCCGCTTCGCGCCGCCGGCCCGCGCCGGCGAGCGTTGCTCCCAGAGCCCTCAACTGCTTCGGCGGTTGGGGGCTCTGTCGTGTTCGGGGCGGTTTGAAGAGAGGCCAAAGTAGTGCTGCTTGCGAATGAAGGTGTTAGCCACACACGAATTTGACGAGCTCTGTTGCTCAAAAGTCATCAATTTCTGGGATCACAGTGACTGCGTGAAACCATTTCCTTGAACACCGGTTTTCAACTTCTCAATTACTCGCACCAAACGCATTCCCGGGCTGTCCGCATATGAGCAGTCTGCAAAATGCTTGGTGCCTAGAACAAGCTGGTGAAGACATGAAACTACGTATGAGAGTCGTCGCGGCAGTGATGGCCGCGATGATGATTGGAAGCGCGACCACTGCGGCCGCCTCAGCGGCTTCGGCGTCGTCTGCCTCAATGAATGTGTATGACCAAGCCGCACAGGGTGGAATAGCGGTCGTAGGACTGGACGGACAAGAGAGATTGATATCTCCAGATCCCGTGAACACGACCCACGTGCGCGGGCTCAGTGCGAATCTGAAAATTCAAGACACAGACCGGGTAGTCCTACAGAATGACGGTCGAACATTTTTGCTTAAAGATGAAGCTGGAAACGTCTTGCTTTCCTCAGTCGATCCCTTGATTGACGTCGCTAATCATTCTCAAAAAGGAAAATTTGTTGTTGTCGGAGACAAGCTTGTCGTAACTCCTGCGAGCGATTCATTAAACAAGAACGCCTTCGAACTGAGAATTGGTGGGCGAGCAGCATGCTGGTCTTCTTTTGCTGGGCAAATGATTTTTAACGTAGGGATGACCGGGGTTTGCGCAGGAATTGGTGCTGGTACGGCGGGTATCGGGGGAGTAGCTTGTGGCCTGGCTGCTGCAACTGCCTCTTCATCAATTAACTGGGATAAGCAATGTCGGTGACTATGCTTAGAATTTGGGAGTTTCTGAAGAGGAAGCCCGACTGGCATAAGCCGCGGGAGATCGGTCTCCTAGTGGTGTTCCAGTTCCTGTCTTGCTCAATTGCTCTGCTCATCATTTATGCACTGAAAGTCCTGATGGGGACCCGTGAATGGCATGAGATTCCAGGGCTTTTGGCACCCACCTTGCTGGGGATGGTGATTGGTTCGGTGCTCTTCTGGGGAAGCAGTGTTCTTTCCGCTCGCAGTAAGAAGAAACGGGAGAAAGGGAAGCCTGCTCACGAAAGCAGTGGTGACAGTACCCCAGCGGAAGACTGACTGGCCAAACTTGGTGAGGGTTGCTCACGGGGCCCCGGTTACTTAAGTAGCCGGGGCCACCGTCAGTTTCCCAAGGAAACCTGTGGAGGCTGACACGGGCATCGGCAGCACACGGTACGATATCTAGTGTGTCTGTAGTAGATGAACGCGCAGCAATGATGTCCGCCCAGAGTAACGATGCGAGCTTCCCCACCCTGTGGGCTGAGCTTGAGTGGCGTGGTCTTATCCACGTATCCACCGACGCTGAGGCACTCTCTGAGCTGATCGAAGGTCAGCCGTTCTCGTATTACTGCGGCTTTGACCCGACGGCGTCGAGCTTGCACCTCGGCCACCTTGTGCAGCTCCTGCTCATGCGTCGCCTGCAGCTGAAGGGCCACCTTCCCCTCGGCCTCGTTGGCGGCTCGACGGGTCTGATTGGCGATCCGCGCCCCACCGCAGAGCGCACGCTCAACTCTCGCGAGACTGTCGCCGAGTGGGTGAGCTCGCTCGGTGAGCAGGTGTCGCGTTACCTCAGCTTCGAGGGCGAAAACGCTGCACGCCTCGTAAACAACCTCGACTGGACCGCGCCGCTCTCGGCGATTGATTTCCTGCGCGAGATTGGCAAGTACTTCCGCGTCGGCACGATGATCAAGAAAGACATCGTGGCGAAGCGCCTCGATTCCGACGAGGGCATTAGCTACACCGAGTTCAGCTACCAGATCCTGCAGGGTCTCGACTTCCTCGAACTCCACCGCCAGTACGGTTGCATGCTGCAGTCGGGTGGTAGCGATCAGTGGGGCAACCTCACGAGCGGCACCGACCTCATCCGTAAGGCTGAGGGTACATCGGTCCACGCGATCGGCACCCCGCTCATCACCAACGCTGACGGCACCAAGTTCGGCAAGAGCGAGGGCAACGCCATCTGGCTGAACCCCGAGATGTGCTCGCCGTACGCGTTCTACCAGTTCTGGCTCAACCAGGCTGATGCTGACGTCGTCGATCGTTTGAAGGTTTTCACCTTCCTGTCGCGTGCAGAGATCGAAGACTACGCTCGCCAGGTTGAGGAAGAGCCATTCCGTCGTGCAGCGCAGAAGCGCCTCGCGCTCGAGGTCACCAGCCTTGTGCACGGCCGCGCTGCAGCGCAGGGCGCAATCGATGCTTCGGCTGCACTCTTCGGCCAGGGCGACCTCGCAACCCTCGACGAGATGTCGCTCAGCGGCGCAATCTCAGAGCTGCCCCAGGCAGCGGGCGAGCTCGGTGCAAGCGTTGCGCAGTTGCTCGTCGACGCAAACCTTGTGAAGAGCCTCGGCGAAGCACGTCGTGCGATCGCGCAGGGCGGCGTGTACATCAACAACGTTGCGGTAGAGGCTGACGGCCGCGTGCTCGAAGCAGGTGACTTGCTCCACGGCAAGTTTGCGGTGTTGCGTCGCGGCAAGAAAGCAATGGCGGGAATCACCCTCTAACTCAGATTCATCACGTAGATCCGCATAGATCTACTGACGTAACGCCTCGGTGACATGTTTTGTCTCGGGGCGTTACGCATTATCAGGGTGTGCACTACCTCCGGTGTTACGGTCGAGTCATGAGAATTGCGCTGATGCAAGACGAAGCTGTTCCGCTGAACATCGAAGCAAACCTCGCGACGATGCGTTGTGCAGCAGAGGTGGCAAGTGAGACCGGTGCCGAACTGCTGCTCACGCCAGAGCTGTGGGTGTCTGGTTACGCACCCCGTGCGCTCGCCGAATGGCTGACGGTTGAGCGGATTGCGACGATCCGCCCAGCAATCTCTGCGATGGCAAAAGACACCGGAATTGCGATCGCCGCGAGCTTCCCGCTCGCCCGCGAAGACGGCGGATTCTCAATCGCAGCCGGCCTGTGGGATGCGTCGGGTGCTGAAGTGCTTCTGTACGAAAAGGTGCACCTCTGGGCCGACGAAGAGCCGCTCGCCTTCACACCGTCGACTGCGGCTCCCGCAATCGCAGAGTGGAATGGGCGCAGAGTCGCGTTCCAGATTTGCTACGACATCGAATTCCCCGAGCCCGCACGATATCTGGCACAGCAGGGAATCGATCTGCTCCTCGTGCCGACCGCAATCGATGGCTTCTCACGCTACGTCCCCGAGGTGTTGGTGCGCGCTCGCGCCGCAGAAAACAGCATGGTTGTGGCATATGCGGATCACGCTGCGCGCCGGCATCAGGGCGATGATCCGGCCGCGGGTTTCACCGGTATGAGCACGGTCGCTGGGCGCGATGGACTCCTGCTCGCAAGTGCCGGTCGCGAGACTCAGCTGCTGTTTGCAGACCTGCCTGAGGTAGAGCCTGTTGAAGACATCGCCGCTGACTACCTCGCAGATGTACAGCCGCAGCTGTATGCGACTTGGGGGTAGGTGTAGCCCTAGTTCGACCCACTCCACGCGGCCGGTGCCAGAATCCACATGAGTTCTGCGCCGGCCTCGTGCGTTTCCCAGGTGTGCGGCTCGCTGCCTGCGAAGGTGAGGGTATCGCTGGCGGCAAGGGGAACGCGGCGGTCAGTGAAGATCAGGTCGACGCTGCCTGAAATGACATGAATGCTCTCAACCTCGCAGTTCACCGTGTAGAGCTGCACGCCACCGTTAGCGTTGGGTTCGAGGGTGGATCGCAGCACCTGTACGCGATGTTCGGAGCGCGGCGTGACGAGTCGCTCGACCGCGCCAGTACCGCCCATGTTGATCTTGGGGGCGTCTGCGAGTGACACCAGTTGCACCTCTGGCTCCTCGAAGAGCGAGCCGACCGGCAATGAGAGCGCCTGACAAATCTGCACGAGCACGGGAACGCTCGGGGTCGTGTCGTCGCGTTCGACGCGGCTCAAGAATCCTTTGGTGAGGCCGCAGGCCGTCGCGAGCTGTTCCATCGTGATGCCCTGCGAAGTGCGTGACGCGCGCAGCTTGGCACCGATCCGCACAGGGGTGTCTCCCGCGGTGGGATGTACGGGGCGCATGGCGACCACCTTCCGAAGTTGCACGTCTGCTGACAGCGTCGGCCAGCCGCGTTTGACGTGGTGTTGATTCTCAGTCTATTCTGTCATCAAGTTCACTAATAGAGTCTACTTGTTTACTTGCATGAAACTTATATTGGTGCGCACGCTCAATGATGAACACCCCTGAAAGGAATGTGGACAGTGACTGATCACACCCCCGTAGGCCCCGTAGACGCAAGCCTCACCCCGCGATACGCGGGCATCGCCACGTTCGCAAAGCTGCCCCGCATCGAAGACGTGCCCGCAGCAGACATCGCAGTCGTAGGTATTCCCTTCGACACCGGTGTGAGCTTCCGCCCCGGCGCACGTTTCGGCCCGAGCCACGTGCGTGAGGCTTCGCGCCTGCTCCGTCCGTACAACCCTGCGCAGGACGTTTCGCCCTTCGAGCGCAAGCAGGTTGTCGACGCTGGTGACATCGTTGCGAACCCCTTCAGTCTTGAAGAAGCTGTCAACCAGATCGACGCCGCAGCTACCGAGCTCGGTGAGAAGGTCGACAAGATCGTCACCATTGGCGGCGACCACACGATCGCGCTCCCACTCCTTCGCGCGATTAACAAGAAGCACGGTCCCGTCGCAGTGCTCCACTTCGATGCGCACCTCGATACCTGGGACACCTACTTCGGTGCACCTACGACTCACGGCACTCCGTTCCGTCGCGCATCGGAAGAGGGCCTCATTGACATGACTGCGTCGATGCACGGCGGCACCCGCGGCCCGCTCTACGGCAAGAGCGACCTTGAAGACGACGCAATGCTCGGCTTCCAGATTGTCACGACCGAGTTCGTTGAGGAGCACGGTGTTCCGGCGGCGCTGGAGAAGATCCGCACCCGCGTTGGTGACAAGCCCCTCTACATCTCGATCGACATCGATGTCCTTGATCCCGCGCACGCGCCCGGCACCGGTACGCCCGAGGCTGGTGGGCTCACGAGCCGCGAGATGCTCCGCATCATCCGCGGACTTGCTGACCTGAACATCGTTGGTGCTGACGTGGTTGAGGTCGCGCCGGCGTATGACCACGCGCAGATCACCGCGGTGTCGGCAAGCCATGTTGTCTACGAGCTGGTCTCGGCGATGGCGGCTCGCGACTAGTCACGCAGCTGTATCGCGACTGATCCGCGCGGCGTACGATCGAGGGAGACCTCGCACTCGTGCGTCGCGCGGATTTTGTCATTTCGGCACCGAACGGCACCGAACCGCGGCCGATCCGCAGCAGCGTCCAGCACTCGAAAGGCCCCATGCGCTTTGTTGATCTGAGTCACCCGCTCGCTACCGGCATGCCCGTGTACCCGGGTGACCCGGCGGTCACGATCGCGCCGGCGCTCACCGTCGCAGCAGATGGCGTTGCGGTGGCACGCCTCGATCTCGGGTCGCACGCTGGCACGCACCTTGACGCCCCGGTGCACGTCATTCCTGGCGGACGCACGGTCGAGGAGATCCCGCTTGCACGGCTGTGGGGTGAGGCATTTGTTGCGCGGATCGATGCGGCAGTCCCGGACACGGCGATTGTGGCAGCTGACGCGTCAACCCTGCCGACAGCGCTCCCGCAGATTGTCTGCATCGACACTGGCTGGGACGTGCACTTCGGCACGGATGCGGCTCTGGCCACCCGTACCTTGCGCTCGAGCTTGCCGAGCTGTTGTGGGAGCGCGGTGCTCGCGTGCTGTGCGTGGACACGTTGAGTCCTGACGCTATGGGGAAGGAGTCCCTGCCGGTACATCAGTTCTGGCTCGGCAATGACGGTGTGATTGTTGAGAACCTCAGGGGGCTGTCTGAGATCCCAGATTCAGTGGAACTCTCTGTGCTGCCCCTCAGGCTTGATGGGATCGATGGGTCACCGGTTCGAGCCGTGGCCCGTTTCATCGGCGAGTGACCCGCCCTGCTCAATCATCCGGCCACCGAGCAGGCGGTCGAGGCTCCATTCGTAACGCTCTGCCCAGATATGCGCGTGCACCCAGGTGTCGACGATCATGACGCCTGGCTGTTCGCGTATGTCGCGGACAAGTTGCGCGAAGTGGGGGATCGACCGTGCTGAGATCGTTGCGATGAACGAATAGGTTCCCATCGTGCGTGCGATGAATTCAATGCCTGGCAACTCCACGAAGAGCTGCTCGAATGCCTCGGCGGTGGTTTCTGAGCCGCTGAGGGTGATGCCAACGCCGGCAAGGAGCGAGCTGGTTGCAGCTCGCCTCGCGCGTACGGCACCGATCCGCATCGCATTTGAATCGAGCAGACGCATGACTCGCGTGCGGCATGCAGAGGCGGATCTTCCCAGTCTGCGGCTGAGCTCCCCAAAGGTATAGCGCCCGTCTTCCTGGAGTAGGGCCATGAGTTCGACGTCAAAGTCGTCAAACGTGTGCATAGGCACGCGGGGATCTTGACTCAAACGCAGACGTCGAATGACTTGTTCGTACAGGCTCGTTTGGATTTCAATAACGCCGGGAATCGCGCGGATCTGCCTGGTGGCGCGTGCGGCTGTCTCCCAGTCAGCAGCCCAGAGTTCGACAATGACCTGCTGCGGGCCGGTGATTTCCGAGAGGAATACGACGTCGTTACGCGTGAGGAGTTCTTCGAACACGTGAGTGGTGGAGCCGATGACCCGCAGCCGAAGGTTCACCTGTACTGGCATGCCCAGAGCGCTCGGGTGTACTGCGGCGCGAATGCTGATCTCGCCAGTCTCGATGAGTTCTTGCACGCGCTTCGCAACAAGTGTGCGGTGCACGCCGAGTTGGTCAGCGAGCGTGGAGAATTGCGCGCGGCCGTCGAGCTGGAGCGCACGAATGAGGTCTTCGTCGAAGTCTTGCACTCGCTCAAGCTATCAGAACTGGACGTGTCGTAATTCGACAAATTGACTTTGTGGCTCCATCAATTGTCGCAACTGGGTGTCCTTATGCTGCCCAGTGTTGACAAATCTGCACTGTGAGATTCTTGTCGCGCAATTCTGTCTTGGAATGGGGCTAGCCTCGTCTTCGTACACAGACAAAGGAGTTCACACAGTGCGTAAGTTGGCATTCACGAAGGCCTCGGAAATCGCGGCCCCCCAGATCATCGTGGCGAAGAAGATTTACGCGCTCGATACTGAAGGAACGACTCCTGAAGCGTTCTTGGTCATTGATGACCGGATCCGCCAGGTCGGCACCGTCGCGGCGTGTGAAGCAACCGCGGCAACCATCAGCGCTATTGCTCCCGAGATCGTCGATCTTGGCGAGGGTGTCGTGGTTCCCGGCTTCATTGATGCGCACGCGCATCCCCTCATGCACGGCCAGATGATGAGCTGGGTCGATTGCGGCCCCGAGCAGGCATCTTCGATCCCTGAGATCGTCGCGCTCCTCAGTGAAGCAGCGAAGAAGCTCCCCGCAGGCCGCCCCGTTCGCGGCTTCGGCTACGAGCAGCGCAACCTCGCAGAGCAGCGCCACCCCAACCGCTTCGAGCTCGACCAGGTCGCAACCGACCGCGAGGTCTACCTCATGAACGCATCGGGTCACGGCGGTGTCGTGAACTCCTACACCTTCGAACTCCACGGTGTTGACCGCGATACGCCGAACCCCAAGGGTGGCGAGTTCTTCCGCGACGCAGACGGTGAGCTCACCGGCGAGCTGTCTGACGCGGCGTGCAACATGCTCACCGGCCTTGAGGGCGTGAAGATCGGCCACCACGGCCCGAACTTCCACCTCGCAGACGAACCCGAAGAGCACAAGCGCCAGCTTGCAGCAGCGCAGGAAGACTTCTTTAAGGGCGGCGTCACCACGATCGGTGACGCGCAGGTCAGCCGTCGCGAGTTCGACATGTACCTTCGCCTCGCTGAGAGCGGCGACCTGAAGATGCGCGTGAGCATGTACCTGCTCTCGCACCTCCTCGACGAAGCGATCGAGATGGGTCTGCACGGCCAGTTCGGCAACGAGTACCTTTCGTTTGCTGGCATCAAGTTCTATTCGGACGGCACCCTCGGTGGCTGGACCGCGTACTTTCCCGACGGCTACGTTGGCGACCCCTGCCGCACCGGCCAGCTGTACCACGATCCGCGTGACTACACGGCGCTCATCAAGCGGGCGCACGCTGTTGGTCTCCAAACCGCAACCCACTCGCAGTCGCCCGTCGCGCTCGAGATGGTGATCAACGCGATCGAGGAAGCGCTCGCAGAGCACCCCGATGCTGACGCACGTCACCGCATCGAGCACTGCGGTCTGCCCACTCCCGAGCAGATCGAGCGCATGGCACAGGCAGGCATCATGCCCGTCAACCAGCCGCAGCACCACTTCAACTGGGGCGAGGGCGTCGAGCACGCAGTCGGCACCCCCGGCGAGCGTTTCAACCCGCTCGGTGAGTTCGAGCGCGCTGGCGTCCCGGTCACCATTTCGTCTGATGCTCCCGTCGCCGAGCCCCGTCCCCTCGAGGCCCTGCAGGCCGCGACCTCGCGCATCACGCGCCGTGGGCACCAGCTCGGTTCGGAAGATCTCGCAGTATCGGTCGACACCGCACTGCGCGGCCACACGATCAGCGCGGCTCGCACGCTCGGCCGTGAGGACGAGCTGGGCAGTCTCGAGATTGGCAAGCGCGCTGACTTCGCAGTGTTGGGCGCGGATCCTTACACGACGCCCGTGACCGAGCTCGCCGAGGTGCAGGTCGACTCGACCTGGGTCGGCGGCACGAAGGTCTACACCCGCTAATTCTCTGATCGCGGGGCCGGCAACACCGCTGGCCGGCCCCGCACCTTCTGGTTCGAACCCAAAAATACGGCATCCGGCAAAGGAGCTCACATGTCAACAACCTCTATCCCTACACAGGGGAATACACATAGACGCGCGCTAAAGAGTGGCTTCGCCGCTCTCGTAGGTACCACGGTCGAGTGGTACGACTTCTACGTCTACGCAATCGCTGCGGCGATCGTCTTCCCGCATGTGTTCTTCCCGAACGCGGATCCCGCACTCGCGACCCTCGCGTCGTTTGGTACTTACGCGGTCGCGTTCTTCATGCGCCCCCTCGGTGGCATTATCTTTGGCCACGTCGGTGACCGTCTCGGCCGTAAGCCCGCACTCACTATCACGCTCGTGATGATGGGCGTTGCAACGGTCTGCGTTGGTCTGCTTCCGAGCTACGCCACCATCGGTATCTGGGGTCCGATCCTCCTTATCCTCTTCCGTATGGTGCAGGGTCTCGCTGTTGGTGGCGAGTGGGGCGGCGCAAGCCTCATGGCTGTCGAGAGTGCTCCTGATAAGTGGAAGAACTTCTACGGCGGCTTCACACAGCTCGGTAACCCGCTTGGCGCGCTGCTCTCGTCGCTGGCGTTCTTCTTGCTCGCGCTCATGGGGGACGACGTGCTGCTCGCTTGGGGCTGGCGTATTCCGTTCCTCTTCAGCGTCGTGCTCATCGGTGTCGGCTTCTGGGTTCGCTACCGCGTCGAGGAGACCCCGGTCTTCGAGGCAAAGGTCGAGGGCAAGAAGCAGTCCACGCCGCTCGTCTTCGCGATCAAGAACAACTGGTTCCCGATTCTCATGGGCATCTGCATCGTGGCAATGTCGTCGGGTGGCTACGTCATCGCGACCACCTTCGTACAGAACTACGCAACGAGCCCCGAGATTGGCATCTCTGCTTCCGTGATCCTCGGCGCGATGAGTATCGCTTCACTGGTTGAGGCGATCGTGACCCTGCCCGTCGCAATGCTCGGCGACAAGATCGGTGCCAAGGCCGTCATGCTTGGTGGCATCATCCTGTCGTTCATCTGCATGATCCCGATGATTCTTGTCATCGAAGCACACAACGTCGCGCTGATCTTCCTCTTTGCATCGCTCCTGCGCATCACGCTCAGTGGCGCATGGGCTCCGCTGTCGACGCTCATGGCGCAGATGTTCCGTCCGCAGGCGCGCTACACCTCGATGTCGCTCTCGTATGGCATCGGTGCGGCGCTTTGGGGCGGTCTCTCGCCCGCAGCCGCTTCGGCGATCATGCTTGCGACCGGCAGCGTCTGGGCCGTCATCGGCTTCTTCGGCGTGCTCACTGTTGCAGCGCTCATCGGCACCATCTTTGCTCCCCAGCACTCGGACGTCGCTCCCGTGACGGGCTCCTTCAAGGCCCGCACTGATACGACTGCCGTCACCATTTCAGAAGGAATCTAATCATGCAGACCGCCGTCCGACGCACCACTGGCTGGGTCGTCATCGAAACCCTGAAGAACTACGGCATCGACACCGTGTTCGGTATTCCGGGTACGCATAACCTCGAGTTCTACCGCCCGCTCACTGAGCTTGGTATTCGCCCTGTGACCTCGCGTCACGAACAGGGAGCCGGCTATGCGTCGGACGGTTGGTCGCTGCAGACCGGTAAGCCCGGCGTCGTCATCACCACGAGTGGCCCCGGCCTGCTCAACGCGCTGTCGGCCGCAGGCACCGCATACTGCGAGTCGCGCCCGATGATCCTGCTGGCCCCCGGCCCGGCACTCGGCAACGAGTTCGCTGACATCGGAACCCTGCACGAAACCAAGGATCAGCTCAGTGCGGCCTCTGCGATCGTCGAGTGGGGCCGCCGGGTGAAGTCGGCTGAAGAGGCCGTCGCTGCAGTGCACGACGCATTCGAGCTCTTCGCAACCACTCGCCCCCGTCCCGTGTACATCGAAGTTCCCCTCGACGTGCTCGAGGAGGTCACCGAGATCGCGGCTGCAGAGCTCGCGCCCCGTACCTTTGCCCCGGTCCCGGCGGCGGATCCCGCACGCATCGCCGAGGCCGCTCGCCTCCTCGCGAACGCCGCAGATCCCGTGATCCTCGCTGGCGGCGGATCCCGCGAAGCTGTTGCCGAGATCCGCGCCCTCGCGGAGCGACTCGGTGCCCCGGTCGTCACCACCGGCAATGCAAAGGGTGTGCTCGACGAGCTCCACCCGCTTTCGCTCGGTGCAAACCTGCGCCTCGCTGCGGCACGTGATCGTGCCCGCGACGCCGACGTGCTCGTCGTTGTTGGTTCGAAGCTCGGCGAAGCAGAGCTCTGGGTCGACAAGCTTGATGCGCAGGGCGCTGTGATCCGCATCGATCTGCTCGAATCACAGATCAACAAGAACCAGGACGCAACGGTCGGTCTCGTCGGATCAGCGCAGGCAACCCTCGCGGCGCTCGTCGCCGAACTCGGTGAGGGGACGGCGCTCGACAGCGCGGCACGCACCGCCGAAACCCTCGTCGCCGTGCGCAACGAGGTGCGCGAGCTGTCGCCCGAGAACGCTGCGCTCGCTGAGATCATCGCTGACGTTCTCCCGGCCGACGCGATCGTCTCGACCGACTCGTCGCAGATCGCATATTGGGGCCTGCTCAACACCATCAAGGCGTCGAAGCCCAACTCGACCCCGTACATGACCACCTACGCAACCCTTGGTTACGGCCTGCCCGCAGCGCTCGGTTCGCGAATCGCGGATCCCAGCCGCCCCTCGTTCGTGGTCATTGGCGACGGTGCACTCATGTTCTCGATGAACGAGTTCATCACCGTCACTGAGCAGCGGGAAGACGTGACCGTCATTGTTGTGGACAACGGTGGCTACGGCGAGATCAAGCAGAATGAGATGGACGCCGACATCGCACCCATCGCGGTCGATCTCGTACAGCCAGACTGGGCAGCACTTGCTCCCGCATTCGGTGGCGCAGGTCACCGCGCGGCAAACGCAGCAGAACTCGATGCCGCAGTGAAGGTTGCGCTGCGGGACGGCGGCCTGCAGGTGATCCACATCGATCAGGCCACCTTCCAGATCAACGGAGGAAACTAATCATGACCGAGGCAAAGCGCCCCGTCGTTGTCTACACCGACATCGACGACACTGATCCCGCGATCGGCATCGCCCTGCTCGAAGCAGCAGGCTACGAGGTACGCGTGCTCGGCACCCGTGACGCAGCGGAAATCATTGCGGGTTCGCAGGATGCAGTTGCCCTGCTCCCCGGATACGCAGCGATCACGCGCGAGATCATCGAAGCGCTTCCCGAGCTGAAGATCATCGCACTCATGTCGATGGGCTTCGATTACGTCGACCTCGAGGCAGCCACCGAGCGCGGCATCTGGGTGACCAACGTTCCCGGTGCAGCGACCGAGGAGGTTGCGGTGCACGCGCTCGCGATCATCCTCAGCAGTGTTCGTCAGTTGCCGTTCTACACCGGTTCTGCGGTGCCCGGCACCTGGAATGACCGCGCGTCTTCGGCTCCGCCGCGCCTGAGCGAGATCTCGCTCGGCATCATCGGCCTCGGCAAGATCGGCCGCGAACTCGCGCGCATCGCCGGCCCCATCTTCGGCTCGGTCATTGGCTACGACCCGATGCTGCCTGACACCCCTGAGGTGGCCGCAGATCTTGAGGCCCTCGGCGTCGAGCGCATGAGCCTCGAGGAAGTACAGGCGCGCGCCAACGTCCTCTCGTTGCACCTGCCACTCTTCCCGTCGACGGCGAAGATGATTAACGCGGAATTCATCGCAGGCATGCCCGCAGGCAGCGTGCTCGCGAACGTGTCGCGCGGTGGTCTCATCGACAATGAGGCGCTCGTCGCTGCGCTCGACAGCGGACACCTCGCTGGTGCTGCCCTCGACGTACTCGACCAGGAGCCACCCGCAGCCGATCACGTGCTGCTTGGCCGCCCCGATGTTGTGCTGACGCCGCACATCGCGTACTTCTCGGCTCGTACCGAGATCGAGTACGTGCGAATTCAGGCGCAGAACGTTGTCACGCTCGCTGAATCGGGTACGCCCGATTCGCCTGTGAACCGACTGGGCTAAGGCTTCTGGCTGTGCATCATGAGTGGGGCGCTTCGGAATACTCCGGGGCGCCCCACTTTTGTGTGTAGGTGCAGGGCTGTACTCCGCACACTGCTGGACGTGGCATAGGTCCACCCGAGGGATCGCAATCGGACGTTTTCTCAAAACTGGCTGTTTCATGCGTCAGAAAGTGCCTCCTTTGCCAGGATGAGCCTGCTGTGCTGGTCTGGCTGAAGGTCGAACAGGACGAGCGGGCCAGATGCCCGAGACTCCCGTGGATACAACGCGAACCTGAGGTTTCCCCAGGTCCCGCCTGAGTGTTGCGAACGCGCTTTCGAGAGAAACAGCGAAATCAGCTTTCAGACACGCCGAAGAATGTGCCAAAGTTTGCGCTCGGCCGTGGTTGAGCGTAATGTATTCCCTTGTCGCCGCAACGCAGCCGGGCAGCATCGCTGGCCTGGTTGATTTTGTTTGCGGTTAACCGGAATCGTTTGGTTTTGGTTGTTGGACTGCTTTTCGGAGGGCCATTGGTTTGGTCGGTACGGGGAGTGTCTGGTCCTTGAGAACTCAATAGTGTGCACTTGATTGTCAAATGCCAATTTTTTATCCCTGGCATGAAC